>CAVWNM010000001.1:0-2852951 GCA_963756345.1 uncultured Actinomycetota bacterium
AATCCGACAGAATGGACACAGCAGGTTTCTGCGATGACTGTCAATCGCACGTGACAGCATTGTTCGACGATGAAGGGGCATCCTCCGTGACATCCGACCGGCACATTCTCATCGTGGCGCACACTGGCCGCGAAGAGTCCCGTGAGGCTGCCATCAGCGTCTGCAGGCAGCTCATCGAGGGCGGGCTGACGCCGGTATTGTCACAGGACGAGTACGCCCACATCCTGGCGGCAGCACACGACCTGGCCCCGATCGCACTGCTCGGGGACACCGTGCAGATCGGTGACCTGGAGCTGGTCATCGTGCTCGGCGGCGATGGCACGATCCTGCGGGCGGCCGAGCTGGCACGCGGATGCTCAGCACCGCTGCTGGGGGTGAACCTCGGTCACGTCGGCTTCCTCGCCGAAAGCGAGAAAGACGATCTCACCGACACGGTCACCCGGGCTCTCGCACGCGACTACCTCGTCGAGGAGCGCATGACTCTCTCTGTGCGCGTCAAGGTCGACGCCGAGGTCGTGTTCGAGACGTGGGCACTCAACGAGGCGACGGTCGAGAAGGCCAGCAGGGAACGGATGCTCGAGGTCGTCATCGAGGTCGATGGTCGACCGCTGTCGTCGTTCGGCTGCGACGGGGTCGTCATGTCGACGCCGACAGGATCGACGGCATACTCCTTCTCGGCAGGCGGCCCGATTGTGTGGCCGAGCCTGGATGCTCTCCTCTTGGTGCCGTTGAGCCCTCATGCTCTCTTTGCGCGTCCACTGGTGGTCGGCCCCGATTCCGCCCTCGCCGTCGAGGTGCTCAACCGCACGCAGGGCACCGGAGTGCTGTGGTGTGACGGTCGCCGCACCCGCGACCTCCCGCGCGGCGCGAGGGTGATCGTGCGACGCTCACCCGTGCCCGTGCGGCTCGCCCGGCTGTCGCAGGGTCCGTTCACCGATCGACTCGTGAAGAAGTTCAACCTTCCCGTCAACGGGTGGCGCGGGCCCATCGGCGATGAGGACCAGCGCGCGTGATCGAAGAGATCTCGATTCGCAATCTCGGCGTCATCGGGGAGGCGCGACTTCCACTCGGGCCCGGGTTCACGGCTCTCACCGGCGAGACCGGCGCGGGCAAGACCATGATCGTCACCGCGCTCGGTCTGCTGCTGGGCGACCGTGCGGATAGCGCCGCCATTCGGTCAGGCAGCCCGCAGGCCGTCGTCGAGGGTCGCTGGCAGATCGATGGAGACGGTGCCGTCGCCGAGCGTGTGCGGGATGCCGGCGGGGACCTGGACGACGGCGAGTTGATCCTCAGCAGGTCGATTTCGCAGGAGGGTCGCGGCAGGGCCGTCATCGGCGGCCGGGGTGCGCCGGTGAGCGTGCTCAACGAGATCGGGCAGCAGCTCGTCGTGGTGCACGGTCAGTCCGACCAGGTGCGCCTGCGATCGGCCACCGCCCAGCGCGAGGCTCTCGACAGATTCGCCGGCGTCGCCGTGGGCCAGGTGCTCGGCGACTATCAGGATGTCTTCGCCCGCTGGCAGTCAAACCAGAGCCAGCTCGACGTGCTCATCGCCGAACGCGATCGCCGGGCGCGGGAGGCCGACGAGCTGCGCGAAGCGATGGCCGAGATTGAGGCGGCGGGCGCGACGCGCGGCGAAGATCGCGAGCTCACGGAGCGAGCGGATCGGCTCGGCAACCTGGAGGAGCTGCGGCGAGCGGCAGGAGAAGCGCACGCCGTGTTGTCGTCCGAGGTGTCAGACGATTCCACGGACGTAGTGGGTCTGCTCACCGCAGCCCGCCGGCAACTCGAGCGCGTGGCCGACCACGACACGGCACTGGCGTCGATCGCGGCAACGGTGGCCGAGGCATCCATCGCCGTCACCGAGATCTCGGGCGAACTGTCGCGCTATCTCGCGAGCCTCGACGCCGACAGTGCCCGCGAGCTCGACGTCGTCAACGAGCGCAGGGCCCAACTGAACGCGCTCGTGCGCAAGTACGGACCCACGCTGGATGACACACTCGACCACCTCGATACCGGGAGCCTGAGGCTGCTGGAACTCGACAACGACTCGTCGCGCATCGAAACGCTGCAGCTCGAGGTCGAGGCGGATCGCTCCAGTGTCGTCGAGCTGGCCGAACGACTCAGTGCCGTGCGGACCGGATTCGCGATCACCCTGGCCGAGCGGGTCACGACGGAACTGGCCGCCCTGGCGATGGCCAACGCCGAGGTGATCGTCGTCGTCGAGGATCGGCCCGAATACTCGCAGACGGGCAAGGACCAGGTCTCGATCCTGCTGAAGCCGCACTCCGGCGCGGAGCCGAGACCGCTCGGCAAGGGCGCGAGCGGCGGGGAGCTGTCGAGGGTGATGCTGGCGATCGAGGTCGTCATTGCCGGCAACGACCCCGTACCCACCTTCATCTTCGACGAAATCGACGCGGGAGTGGGCGGCGCTTCGGCGATCGAGGTCGGGAGTCGGCTCGCGCAGCTGAGCCGATCCGCCCAGGTGATCGTGGTCACCCACCTCGCCCAGGTGGCCGCCTTCGCGACCAACCACCTGCAGGTGAGCAAAGACAGCGACGGTGAAGTCACAGCGTCGAGCGTGACGCAACTGCAGGGCGACGAAAGAATTTCGGAGATGGCACGGCTGCTTTCCGGTCTCCCGGATTCGCAGAGCGGGCTTGCGCATGCGCGGGAATTGCTGGACATTGCGCGGGAGCTGCAGCGCTAGCGGAGGCTGCGCCGCGTACCGCGCACCAGATACGTCCCACATCAATGTTCCCGAGTCGCCCCCGAGGGGTCCGCATCGCGGATAAGATGAAACCCCGTGGTGGATAACTCGGAGCAGTTCGTAACTAAGCATATTTTCGTCACCGGTGGAGTCGTCTCCTCCCTCGGTAAGGGGCTCACGGCTGCCAGTCTCGGCAACCTGCTCACGGCTCGAGGCGTTCGCGTGGTCATGCAGAAGCTTGACCCCTACCTCAACGTCGACCCGGGCACGATGAACCCGTTCCAGCACGGCGAGGTTTTCGTCACCGACGACGGTGCCGAGACCGACCTCGACATCGGCCACTACGAGCGATTCCTCGACATCAACCTCGACCAGGCGGCGAACGTCACCACCGGGCAGATCTACTCGCAGGTGATCGCGAAGGAACGCCGCGGCGAGTACCTGGGCGACACCGTGCAGGTCATCCCGCACATCACGGACGAGATCAAGCGCAGGATGCGACTGCAGGCGCAGCCCGGCCACGACGGCGAGCAGGCACCCGACGTGATCATCACCGAGATCGGCGGCACGGTCGGCGACATCGAGAGCCAGCCGTTCATCGAATCCGCGCGCCAGGTTCGTCACGAGCTCGGCCGCAAGAACGTGTTCTTCGTCCACGTGTCGCTCGTTCCCTTCATGAACGCCTCCGGCGAGCAGAAGACCAAGCCCACCCAGCACTCCGTGGCCGCCCTCAGGTCGATCGGTATCCAGCCGGACGCGCTGGTGCTGCGCTCCGACCGCCCGGTCTCCGACAGCAACAAGCGCAAGATCGCGCTCATGTGCGACGTCGACGAAGACGCCGTGGTCAACGCCGTGGATGTGCCGTCGATCTACGACATCCCCACGATGCTGCACGACCAGGGCCTCGACGCCTACATCATCGACCAGCTGGGGCTCACGGCATCCGACGTCAACTGGGACGGCTGGAGCGAACTGCTCACCGCCGTGCACGAACCCCGGCACGAGGTCACGATCGGCCTGGTCGGCAAGTACATCGACCTGCCGGACGCCTACCTCTCGGTGACCGAAGCCCTGAAGGCTGGCGGCTTCGCGCAGTCCACGAAGGTGAACATCCGCTGGGTGCCGTCCGACGAGTGTGAATCGCCCGAGGGCGCAGCACGCATGCTGGGCGATCTCGACGGCATCGTCGTTCCCGGCGGCTTCGGCGTTCGCGGCATCGAGGGCAAGCTCGGAGCACTCACCTTCGCCCGGGAGAACGGGCTGCCCACCCTGGGCCTGTGCCTGGGACTGCAGTGCATGGTCATCGAGTACGCGCGAAACATGGCTGGGCTGGCCGGCGCCTCATCGTCGGAGTTCGACCCAGACACCGAATTCCCCGTCATCGCAACCATGGCGGAACAGGTCGACATCATCACCAGCGGCGACATGGGAGGCACCATGCGTCTCGGTCTCTACGAGGCCGCGCTCACGCCGGGCTCGATCGTCGCCGGACTGTACGACGCGACGACCATCGCCGAGCGTCACCGTCACCGCTACGAGGTCAACAACGCCTACCGCGAGCAGATCGGCGATGCCGGCCTGAGCTTCAGCGGAATCTCGCCGGACCGCACCCTCGTGGAGTTCGTCGAACTCCCGCGTGACGTGCATCCGTTCTACGTCGCCACGCAGGCGCACCCCGAGCTGCGCTCGCGGCCCAACCACGCGCATCCACTGTTCCGTGGGCTGATCACCGCTGCGCTGGAGCGCCAGCAGGCCAGCAGGCTCTTCGAGGTCACCGAGAGCGCAGACGACGCAGGGGTCGCCACGATCAATGCCTGATAGCCAGAGTGTTTCGGCCGGGCCTGACCGACGACGCCGTCGAGCCGGTGGTTCTCACCAGCGACGTGACGTTTGACGGCAGGGTCTGGGACGTCCGGCGCGAGGTGTTCGAACTCGATGGGCATGAGGTGACCCGCGAGTTCATGGATCACCCCGGCGCGGTTGCGGTGCTCGCCCTCGATGAGGACGACAGGGTGCTGGTGATCAAGCAGTACCGTCACCCCGTGCGCTCACGCGACTGGGAGCTGCCGGCCGGCCTGCTCGACATCGCGGGGGAGTCGCCGCTGCTCGCCGCCCAGCGCGAACTTGCCGAGGAAGTCGACAAGGTCGCCGAGCGCTGGGATCTGCTGGCGGATTTCATGACCTCTCCCGGCGGTAGCAACGAGGTGTTGCGCGTCTACCTGGCCAGGGGCGTGAGCGAGGCTCCCGAGGTGTTCGAACGCACCGAGGAGGAAGCCGGCATCGAGGTGCGCTGGGTTCCGCTGGACGACCTCGTCGACGCCGTGCTTGCGCGGGACATCCAGAACTCCATCCTGGTGATTGCCGTACTGAGTGCCGCCGCCGGTCGCGCCAGGGGCTGGTCGACTCTCGGTGACGCACAGGCGCCGATGACCAGGCATCCGCTGGAGCGCGCAACGCGATGACCCAGGGGGCCGTCGGCATCGCGGTCGCCGTCGATCGCTACCTGCGCCACGTCTCCATCGAGCGCGGGCTGTCGGCAAACACCCTGCAGGCCTACCGCCGCGACCTCGAGGCGTACTCCGCGCTGCTTGCCGCCCGAGGCATCCTGACTCCGTCCGCGATCACGCAACAGGATGTCGCGGCCTTCGCCCACGAGCTGCGCACACGTCCCGAGCGGCCGCTGAGCGCGTCATCCACCGCCAGAATGCTGTCGTCAGTTCGCAGCTGGCACCGGTTCCTGCTCGATGAGTCGATGGTCGAGGTGGATGTCTCGGCGGAGGTGAAGCCGCCCAAGCAGTCGATGAAACTGCCCAAGGCCATCTCTATCGAGCAGATGGAATCGGTGCTCGCGGCGACCGACGGGGACGAACCGCAGGCGCTGCGGGACAAGGCTCTGCTCGAACTGCTCTACGCGACGGGCGCCCGAATCTCGGAGGCGGTTGCCCTCAACGTCGACGACCTGGTCGATGGTGACATCGTCAGGCTGTTTGGCAAGGGCAGCAAGCAGCGCATCGTGCCACTGGGCAGTTTCGCCAGGGCCGCGATCGACGCGTATCTCGTGAGGGCGCGCCCGACCTTCTCCGCGCGCGGCACCGCCACCCCCGCCCTGTTTCTCGGTGCGCGCGGACACCGGGTGTCGCGCCAGAACGCGTGGCTCATCATCAGGGCCGCGGCAGAGCGGGCGAAGCTGGGCGTGGAGATCTCGCCGCACACCTTTCGCCACTCATTTGCCACCCACCTTCTCGCGGGAGGGGCCGATGTGCGGGTGGTGCAGGAACTGCTGGGGCACTCGTCGGTGGCGACCACGCAGATCTACACGATGGTCACCGCAGACACCTTGCGGGATATGTACACGACCGCACATCCCCGGGCGCGTTGACACCACATAACCTTCAACCTCTGGTAGAGGCGAACCGCGCGCGTCGCAGCACGGGCACCCAAAATAGTCGCCGTACAGTAGAACCATGACAGGGCACAGGGATGATACGGCGGTGCTTACTGGCATGGAGGCACCCGCCAAGGGGCCCACGGGCCGACTGCTTCGCACCTTCGCCGAACCGCCGGAGTTGAAGGGCCACGGGCCCGCTCGCATCATCACCCTCTGCAACCAGAAGGGTGGCGTCGGAAAGACCACGACGACGATCAACCTCGGCGCATCGCTCGCCGAATTGGGTCGCAGAGTGCTGGTGATCGACTTCGACCCGCAGGGCGCGCTCTCGGCCGGCCTCGGTGTTACCACGCACGACGTGCCCACCATCTACGACCTGCTGCTCGGCACCGTGAAGAACCCGGCCGAGGCCATCGTTCACACGAAGTACCCGAATCTCAACATCATCCCGGCCAACATCGACCTGTCGGCCGCGGAGGTGCACCTCGTCAACGAGGTGGCGCGCGAGACGATTCTGGCCCGAGTGCTGCGCAAGGTCAGCGACCAGTACGACGTCATCCTGATCGACTGCCAGCCCTCGCTCGGGCTGCTGACCGTAAACGCCCTCACGGCCGCCCACGGCGTGCTGATCCCGCTGGAGTGCGAGTTCTTCGCCCTGCGTGGAGTGGCGCTGCTGGTGGAGACGATCGAAAAGGTTCAGGACCGCCTCAACCCCGCCATCACCCTCGACGGCATCCTCGCCACCATGTACGACTCCCGCACCCTGCACTCACGCGAGGTGCTCGACCGCGTGGTCGAAACCTTCGGGGACAGCGTTCTGGAGACCGTCATCGGCCGCACCGTGAAGTTCCCGGATGCGAGCGTCGCCGGCGCACCGATCACCACCTTCGCCCCTGAGCATGCCGCGTCGCACGCCTACCGCCAGTTGGCCAGGGAGCTAATTCACCGTGGCGCTGTCGCCTAACGGCGTCGGGGTTGGGCACGTGATTGATGCCGAGCAGAGGGAACCGGCATCCGGTTTCTCTGTCAGTCTGAACAACTACAACGGGCCGTTCGACCTGTTGCTCTCGCTCATCGCCAAGCATGAGCTCGACATCACCGAGGTGTCGCTGTCGAAGATCACCGACGAGTTCATCTCCTACCTGCGCGGTCTCGATTCGGCGGCCGAACTCGATCAGGCCAGCGAATTTCTCGTGGTCGCCGCGACCCTGCTCGACCTGAAGGTCGCCGGACTGCTACCTCAGGGTGAGCTGGTGGATGCGGAGGATGTCGCCCTGCTCGAAGCTCGCGACCTCCTGTTCGCGCGTCTCCTGCAATACCGCGCCTTCAAGGAGGCCGCCCAGTGGTTCTCCGGCCAGCTCGACACGGAATCCACCAGGCACATCAGGTCGGTTCGTCTCGAGGAGAAATACCGCAAGCAGACCCCCGAGCTGGTGTGGACGCTGACGCTCGACGACTTCGCGGCCATCGCCGCACTCGCGTTCGCGCCGCGGGAGATTCCCTCCGTGGGGCTCGACCATCTGCATGCCCCGCTCGTGTCGATCCGGGAGCAGGCGGCCTACGTCGTCGCCATGTTGCGGCGGGGGCAGACGATGACGTTCCGGCAGCTCATCGCGGGCGCAGACCAGAAGGGCGTCGTCATCGCGCGTTTCCTCGCGGTGCTGGAGCTGTACCGTGGAGCGTTCATCGGATTCGACCAGCTCGAACCTCTCGGCGAACTGAACATCCACTGGTCTGCCGAGCACTGGACCGACGACAGCCTCGCAAACCTGGGGAGCGACTATGGACACTGAGACAGCAGAAGCAGAGACCACCGACGTCGAGACGGTCGAGCGCGTGCCGTCGACGTCGAGCGCAGCATCGAGGCGATCATGATGGTCGCCGACGAGCCGCAATCCGTCGTGTCCCTCGCCACCTCACTCGGTGTGCCGATGGCTGCCGTGCGCCAGGCCATCGAACGACTCGTCGCGGACTACGACGGCGAGAATGGCGGAGCCCGGCGTGGATTCGAGCTGCGCGAGGTCGGTGGGGGATGGCGCGTCTACGTGCGTCCAGAACACGACGACGCCGTGCGCGAATTCGTGCTGACCCAGAATCCGACGAGACTCAGCCAGGCCGCGCTCGAAACCCTGGCGGTGATTGCGTACAAGCAGCCGATCAGCCGCGGCGCCGTGGCATCCATTCGCGCCGTCAACGTGGACTCTGTCGTGCGCACCCTGCTGGGTCGAGGACTGATCACCGAGGCCTTCACCGACAGCGAGACCGGCGCGATCCACTACGAAACCACTGACATCTCTGCTGACACAACTCGGGATCAATTCGATCGACGAGCTACCCCATATCTCTCCGCTGCTCGAAGATGGAGCAGACGGTTTTTCAACGGCGGGAGCCTGATGAGCAACACCACCGAACGCGACGCACCGAACCCGGAGGGTGAGCGGCTGCAGAAGGTCATGGCGGCGGCAGGCGTGGCATCGCGTCGCGTATCCGAAGACCTGATCGCGCAGGGCCGGGTAACGGTCAACGGCGAGATCGTCACCGAGCCCGGCCGCCGAGTGCTGGCGACCGACAGGGTGACGGTGGATGGCACGGCCATTCAGCTCGACACCACGAAGCGGTACGTCATGCTGAACAAGCCCGTCGGCGTGGTCAGCTCCATGCAGGATGAGGCCGGGCGACCCGACCTGCGCGAATTCACCCGCGACTACGACGAGCGACTCTTCAACGTGGGACGCCTGGATGCCGGCACCTCCGGCCTTCTCGTACTCACCAACGACGGGGAGCTCGCCCATGTGCTGGCGCATCCGTCGTTCGGGGTGTCGAAGACGTACATCGCCAAGGTGTCGGGATCCGTCAGCGCCCAGACCGTCAGCAAGCTGACCAAGGGCATCGAACTGGATGACGGCCCCATTCACGCCGACAAGGCGCGAGTGCTGGGGGCCGCGTCCGGCGGCGCATCCATGGTCGAGATCACATCTGCACTCCGGCCGCAACCGCATCGTGCGCAGGATGCTCGACGCCGTCGGTCATCCAGTGCTGGAGCTGGTGCGGCGCCAGTTCGGGCCACTCCACCTCGGGTCACTCCCGGCGGGACGCACCCGTGACCTCACGAAGGCCGAGCTGGGGGAGTTGCTGACCATTTCGCGTGGAAGTGACGACGCCGGCGCCGCTGAGGGTGAGGCGTCGGACGACGTCGAAACCGAGAGTGATTCCCGTGGCTGATCGTCGGCTCGAAGGCCCCGTCAGGATTGTCGGTGCCGGGCTGCTGGGCGCGAGCATCGGCCTCGCGCTGCGCGAGCGCGGCGTTGACGTGGTTCTCGACGACGTTTCACCATCTGCCCTCGAGCTGTCCATCGACTACGGCGCAGGTCGCGCTGCGGTGGACGGCGACGTGCCCGCACTCGTGATCGTGTGCGTGCCGCCCGACGTCGTCTCCCGTGTGGTTGCGGCACAACTCACTGCCTACCCGAACGCCCTCGTCACCGATGTGGCGAGCGTGAAGGTCGCTCCCCTGGAAGAGCTGCGAGCTCTCGGGGCGGACCTGTCGCGCTACATCGGCTCGCACCCGATGGCCGGGCGAGAGCGTGGCGGTGCCATCTCGGCCCGTGCCGACCTCTTCATCGGGCGCCCCTGGGTCATCGCCGGACACGACGACATCAGCTACCGCGCCGCGGCGCAGGTCGAGCAGCTCGCGCTCGACCTCGGCGCACTGCCGATCGAGATGAGTGCGGAGGAGCACGACCGCAACGTCGCGCTCGTCTCGCACACTCCCCAGGTCGTGGCGTCGTTACTGGCGCGCAGGCTCGGAGGGGCGACGGACTCCGCCGTATCGCTCGCCGGGCAGGGGCTGCGGGACACGACGCGCATCGCCTCGAGTGAGCCCGAGCTGTGGGTGCAGATCCTCGGTGCGAATGCCGGTCCGGTCTCCGGCATCCTGAAAGCACTGCGTGATGACCTGGACGCCATGATCGCAGCCCTCGATCAGCCGAAGGCGCCTGGTTCGCGCCGCGCCATCGCCGAGTCACTGGCCGGAGGCAACGCGGGCGTGGCTCGCATCCCGGGCAAGCATGGCCAGGCGAGCCACTTCAGCCAGATCGTGGTGAAGGTGGACGACACCCCGGGCGAGCTCGCACGACTGCTCACCGAGATCGGGGCGAGCGGGGTCAACATGGAAGACCTCAGGCTCGAGCATTCGCCCGGCGCCCAGATCGGTCTGGCCGAGATTTCGGTGCTGCCGGAAGTGGAAGAACGACTCGCCACCGAGCTTGCGGCCCGGGGCTGGAAGATAGCGGGAGCCTTCGCATGAGTTCAGTAGTCGTGGCCATCGATGGCCCAGCCGGCAGCGGCAAGTCCAGCGTGTCGAAGGCGTCAGCAGCAAGCCTCGGGTTCTCGTACCTCGATACTGGCGCCGCGTACCGGGCACTGGCCTGGTACTGCCTCGAGCGGGGGATTGATACCCACGGTGGCGACGACCTCGTGGAGTCGCTGCCCGGCTTCGACTATTCGATCGGCACAGACCCGGCGGGCTACTTCGTGAGGGTGGGCGGCGACGACGTCACCCGCGACATCCGGGAGCCGCGAGTCACCAAGATCGTGAGCGCCGTGGCGCGGGTGCCGGAGGTGCGCCAGTACCTCGTTGACCTCTTCCGCGGGATCATCGCGAGCAACCCGAACGGCGGCATCATCGTCGAAGGGCGCGACATTACGACGGTCGTTGCGCCGGATGCTAAGGTGCGGATTCTGCTCACAGCATCGGAAGAAGCTAGAATGGGCAGGCGTTCTGCTGAACTCACCGGGGTCGACGCCTCGACCACAGCACGGGAGCTCAGTTCCCGGGACGCGCAGGATTCGCGTGTCGTGGACTTCATGAACGCCGCAGATGGTGTGACCACCATCGATTCCACCGATCTCGACTTCGAACAGACCGTAGCAGGCTGTCGTGAGTCTCGTGCACAGTGCAGTTGATGCGCCGCATGCATAAACCCTAAGGAAACCCCCATGGCTGACGACACCGCCTCCACCGACAAAGACGACTTCCCCGACATCGATGTGGCGCTCGCCGAACGCATCCGGGCGATCGGCGACGACGAAGCAGCCCAGCGCGCGAACGCTCTGCGCCAGGGTCTCTCCGACTACGACCTCGACGACGAGGACTTCGGAATCCTCGACCTCGCCAACGACGATCCTGACGCGATCGTCTACCTGCCGGCCCTGCCGGTGCTGGCGATCGTCGGTCGACCGAACGTGGGAAAGTCCGCGCTCGTCAACCGCATCATCGGCCGCCGCGAGGCCGTCGTGCAGGACACCCCCGGTGTCACGCGTGACCGCGTCAACTACAAGGCCGAGTGGGCCAACCGCCAGTTCACCATCGTCGACACCGGCGGCTGGGAGCCGGATGCCAAGGGCATCAACGCCTCCGTCGCAGCTCAGGCCGAGATCGCTATTGACCTGGCCGACGCCGTACTGTTCGTCGTCGACGCGACGGTGGGTGCGACATCCACCGATGAGCACGTCGTTCGCATGCTTCGCGCCACCAAGAAGCCGGTGATCCTGGTCGGCAACAAGGTCGACGACGTTCACCAGGAATCGGATGCCGCAGCGCTCTGGTCGCTCGGACTCGGCGAGCCGTGGGCCGTGTCGGCCGTGCACGGCCGCGGTGTTGCAGACCTGCTCGACCACGTGCTGACGATCCTCCCCGAGATTTCGACCGTCGCCAAGGAAGAGGTGGGCGGCCCGCGTCGCGTCGCCATCCTCGGACGGCCGAACGTCGGAAAGTCGAGCCTGCTCAACAAGACCGCGGGGGAGGAGCGGGTCGTCGTCAACGAACTGGCCGGCACCACTCGCGACCCCGTCGACGAGCAGATCGAGCTCGGCGGCAAGTTCTGGCGCTTCGTTGACACCGCCGGCATCCGCCGCCGGGTCAACCTCGCCCAGGGCGCCGACTTCTACGCGACCCTGCGCACCTCCGCTGCGCTCGAGAAGGCCGAGGTGGCCGTCGTGGTCATCGACGTGTCTGCGCCGATCAGCGTGCAGGACCTCAAGATTGTCGATCTCGTGCTCGAATCCGGCCGCGCGCTCGTGCTGGCCTACAACAAGTGGGACCTGCTCGACGACGAGCGTCGTATTTACCTGGAGCGCGAGATCGAGCAGGACCTGTCGCACGTGGCGTGGGCTCCTCGCGTGAACATCTCGGCCAAGACGGGTCGTCACCTCGAGAAGCTGGTTCCCGCCCTCGAGCTCGCACTCGAGTCGTGGGATACGCGTATCCCCACCGGCAAGTTCAACGCCCTGCTCGCCGAGCTCACGCCGGAGCACCCGCACCCGGTGCGCGGTGGCAAGCAGCCGCGCATCCTGTTCGGCACGCAGGCCGCGTCGCGCCCGCCGACGTTCGTGCTGTTCACCACCGGATTCCTCGACCCGCAGTACCGCCGCTTCATCACGCGCCGCCTGCGCGAGATCTTCGGCTTCGAGGGCAGCCCGATCAACGTGAACATGCGCGTGCGCGAGAAGCGCAAGCGCTAACGTCGATGGTATGAAACTTCCCCCAGACGGACTCCAGCGCCGGCCCCACGGGGTCGGCGATGAGTGGGTCTATGGGGAGAACGGCGAGCGGTTCTGGGGCAGCTTCGGTGCTGCCGGCCTTCTGGTCTGGCACCGTTCCCTCGGGGTGCTCTTGCAGCATCGAGCCATCTGGAGCCACTTCGGCGGCACCTGGGGGTTGCCCGGTGGCGCGCTCAAGACAACATGAGGCCGCGATCGATGGGGCGATGCGCGAGGCCAACGAAGAGGCCGGAGTCGACTCCCAACTGCTGCGCGTGATGTTCACCACCGTGCTCGACAGGCAGGTCTGGACGTACACGACGGTCGTCGCTGAGGCGACGATCGAGTTCGAGCCGGTCATCGGCGACGCGGAGAGCGTCGAGCTGGCGTGGGTGCCCCTCGACGACGTGGAGCTGCTGCCGCTGCATCCGGGATTCGCTGCCAGCTGGGTCGACCTCAGGTCGCGACTCGTCTAGCCAGGGTCCTAGTGGCCCGCTGGCGCGCCGCGCAGGTGCCAGGGCCGGATCTGGCCTGGGCACGAAGAACGCGGCGACGATGGCGAGCAGCGACATGATCGCTCCCGCCATGAACGCCGAGTGCTGTTCCGCTGGCCAGGGCTGCCGTCTCGGCGACGTCATTTCGGTGGCCGCCAGCGACCCGATTGTGTACAGCGCGATGAAGAGTGCGGTTCCCGCGGCGCCAGCCAGCTGCTGCACCGTGGCGATGGTGGCGCTGCCGGCGGAGTAGAGGTGCGGTTTCAGCGAGCGCCATCGAGGTCGTGAACAGCGGCGTGAAGGTGAACGCCAGGCCGAGGCCGAGGGCAAGGTATGCGACGAGCGCGACCTGCCAGGGCGTGGTTTCGTCGAACATGGCGAAGCCCCAGAGCGCGGCGCTCACGACGATCGTGCCCGGGACCAGCAGCGGACGCGGGCCCACCTTGTCGAACAGTCGGCCGACCCACGGTGCCAGCAGCCCCATGAGGGCGCTGCCGGGCAGCAGGATCAGGCCGGTCTGCAGGGGTTCGAGGCAGCAGGACGTCCTGCGGTAGATCGGCAGCAGGATGATGGTGCCGAACAGCGCGCCCATCAGCAGGACCATGAGCGACGATCGCCACCGTGAAGCCGCGCGACGTGAAGGTGCGCAGGTCGAGGAATGCGCGCTCGCCGCGCTGCAGCGACGAGCTGGCGCACGATGAACAGCCCGAGCGCGATCAGCGCCCGACGGTGATGGGAATCCACGGTGCGACGACGGAGTTGCCGGCGACGGCCTCGCCGAGGCTGGTGAGTCCGTAGATCAGGCCACCGAAGGCGAAGGCCGACAGCACGACGGACAGCGACGTCGAGCGGCACCTTGCGCGTCTCGCTGACGTTCTGCACGCGAGCGGCGCCGAGGACGAGTGCGCCGATGGCGATCGGCAGCACGAGGATGAAGATGAACCGCCAGTCGAACACGCTGCAGGATCAGGCCGGACACGGTTGGCCCGACCGCCGGTGCGACCGAAATCACGAGTGAGATGTTCCCCATGGTGCGCCCGCGCGCCTGCGGTGGCACGAGCGTCATGACGGTGGTCATGAGCAGCGGCATCATGATCGCGGTGCCGCTGGCCTGCACAACGCGGCCGATGAGCAGTATCTCGAAGCCGGGCGCGATCGCCGCGATAGCGGTTCCGACACTGAACAGGCTCATGGCCAGGATGAACACCGCGCGGGTGCTGAGCCTCTGCATGATGAAACCGGTGGTGGGGATGACGACCGCCATCGTCAGCATGAAGGCGGTGGATAGCCACTGGGCCGTGCTTGCCGTGATGTTCAGATCTTCCATCAGGCGCGGAATGGCAACGCCGATGATGGTCTCGTTGAGGATGACCACGAAGGTCGCCACCAGCATGAGGTTGATGACCAGGCTGTTGCGTTTGCTGTGGTCTGGCGGTGTTGTGCCCACGACGGTGTCGGTGGAGATGGCGTGGTCAGTCAAGAAGTTCCTGTCGGTGATATCGGGGAGTGATGCGGATGGCCCCGCTGGCATAAAAGTTTACGTTGTGAACATTGTGCATCGTGCGTCCGACATTGCGCCACGGCTGTCTGGTGAATTTCTCAAGCCCGCGGAACAGGCTAAGCTATTCGAGTTGTCACGGGCTGTGGCGCAGCTTGGTAGCGCACTTGACTGGGGGTCAAGGGGTCGCAGGTTCAAATCCTGTCAGCCCGACAATGTCGCCCCGGATTTCTCACGAAGTCCGGGGCTTTTTCGTTGCGCTTTTCAGGGTCAGACTGAAAATCCAACATAAAACCAACACTTTGAATTCCCGGTCCAGCGAAGTGGTGAACGATATCGACCTTGACGATGATTTTGTCGCGCCAGCCGTGGGGCATAGGTCGATGCCAAACATGCCCGAACCCTTTAGGAAAGCGATTCCTTCGGCTCATAACCCAGAGGTCGCAGGTTCAAATCCTGTCCCCGCAACCAGTAAGTAGAAGGGCCCCGCTTTGTGTGGGGCCCTTCTACTTTTAGTCTGACTACGTCTCTGAATACATGTCCAGAGCGCTCAGGCTACGACGATGCAGAGGTCTGGGGGCTCGACTCGAGTACCCCGGCCTCATGAAGGAGCTCGTAGAACCTTCCCGTGTTGGTTCCCCCGGCGTAACTAGTCGCTCGGCTGATGATGAGGCGCTGTTTTGCGCGTGATAGCGCGACGAAGAATGCTGACGTTGTCTCTTGCGCTTCACGCGCGTAGGACCACCACTGATTGTCGTCTAGTCCCAAGACAAAGACGGTGTGGTACTCCAAGCCTTTGCTGCGGTGAATCGTCATTAGTGAGACCGCGTCTTCGGCGGAAATTGCGATGAGGAGTTCCTGCCAACTTGAGGTTGCGCCTGCTACCGCGTCAGCACGCTCGGCAAGGCCAGCCATTACTTCACTAAGCTTCTCGGAGCCAAACTGCCCCGAGAACTGGGACTCGAGTGCCGATCTCCCGAGTGTGTCGATGGCGTGATCAAAGACGACCTGACCCGAGATTGAGCCGAGAGGGTTTGCGGCCATCCAAGCACGCATGTCCGATGTCGCCGATGAAGTAGATCCGCCGCCCGCCGAATTGCGATGTCTTCATGGCTTGGGGCGATGACTGGCACCAACATCTCGAGTGTCTCGGTCCACAGCGCCCCGTTGCCATTCGGCTCAATTGACAAGCGAAGAAATGCAAGAGCGAGAACTGTTGCTTCGTGCTTCAGTATGTCCTGCAACGCAATTCGCGCGTACCGGGCGTCGTCATTTCGAAGTGCGATTCCATGCGCCGACAGAGCAGTTGTCAGATCGGATTCAAAGGCCACAATCTTCTGTTTGGCGAGGAGGGAAAAGTCGCTCGCTTTACGTCCAGACGCGATGATGTCGGACTTCATCCACGCGGCGATTTGCATGGCTTGCGTTCGCTCGTCCTGGAAACTCCAGATTGTCGCTGCCACGCCCGCGTCCGCTCGAGCTTGTGAAATCGCGGCAGGTATGCCTGGCTCAATCTCGCTCGCGACTCGGTGCTGAAGGTGAACCAGATCGGGTGACGATCGGAAGTTGCTCAAGAGGTCATGGTGGGAGGCATTGAACACGCTCTCGAATCGGACCATTGCGTCATCCACAGCGCCGGCGAAACGCATGATCCTCTGCTTTCGATCCCCGACCGCTGTGACGCGTGTCGCTTGTCCGGCAAAGAGCGACTCAAGGAACGTGATCTGCGCGCCCGTCGTGTCTTGAAACTCGTCGATGAACACAAAGGGGTAAGTGGTTCGGAGTGCTCGAGCGATGGAGGGATTTCGCCGAACGAGCACCTCTGCTAACCGGTTGAGCATCGTGAAATCGACTCGGGGGCGTTGCGGTGATTCCACATGTCTGTCCCACCAGGCCTGGATTGGATACTCGGCGGAATCTTGGTCGAAGCCGTTTATTGGGAGCGGGAAGACGCCTAAATTGTCCATGAGGAAGCGACCTCCGAGCCCAAAGAAGTCCATCTGTCGATCCGACGGTGCAGCGGCCTGCAGCTCTGCCAAGACGTTCCCGATCTCGCTAGCGGTCCAGAATGTCAGGTCATAGCCATTCGGCTGCATTCTCCATGCGGGTGGGAGCGCGGTTCCGAAACGGTCGACTAGGCCCTTTGTGAACGCGTCGAAGGTCAGGGATACGAAGCGTCCGTTGTGCTGGGGAACCCGTTTCTCAACGCGTCTCGCGAGACTCTTCGCAGCGTCCCGTTTGAAAGAGATAGCGAGAATGCTCGATGGCGGAGAGCATTCCCCAGTCTGGAGGAGGTACGCGGCCTTCTGCGCGAGAAACTCGGTCTTACCCGATCCGGGACCAGCCGCAACATAGACGTTGCCTGGTGCGCGGAGGGCATCCATGGCTGCCTGCTCGAGGCGCGCGACTCCGGTCGGTGTCCACAGCTCGGGCGAGACTAAGCGCAATGTTGACCCGGTCATGGTTGCACTGCGCTACGAACTCTTTCGACGAGGTCCAGGAGCGACGGGGGCGCCGGCGTCGGGCGGCACCGCAACGTGGGCAACGAGTTCGTACACGTTCACCGCGACCGCGACATCCCACACCCTGGGATTGCAGAGTTCCTCACCGACGGGGAACGCGAGAGTCCTGATCGATGACGTCACCCTCACCCAGGATGCGTGGGTGGAGACGACACCGGCGTCCACCGTCAGCCAGCCCTCGGTGACCGACAGCGTGGTGCGGTCGCAGTCGGGGCGGATCATCCAGAACATCCTGACCGATGGTGCCGCGACCGAGGTGTCGTCGTACACCTATGATGCAGCGGGCCGACTGGTGCAGGCGGTGATCCCCCGCCACACTCTGACGTATGGGTTTGCGGGCACGGGTGGGTGTGGGGTGAACACGGCCGCAGGCAGGGATGGCAACCGCACCAGCTTCAGCGACACCCTGGACGGTGCCGCCGCGACTGTCACCAACTACTGCTACGACTGGGCCGACCGCCTCACCGCGACGACGGTCCCGGTCGGGCCGACTGTGGCAGGCGCCTCTCCGGTGACCGGCACCGCCCTGACATCCACCAACCTCACCTACGACGCGCACGGCAACACGACAAAGCTGGCCGATCAGACTCTGACCTTCGATGTCGCCGACCGGCACATGGCCACCACCCTGACCGATGGCACCACGGTGCTGTATCAGCGGGATGCCACCGGCCGGGTGGTGGCGCGCACCTCCACCCCACCCGGTGGTGCGGCGGAGACGATCCGGTACCTGTACGCCGGATCGAGCTTGTTCGGTGTCGCCAACGGCACCGGATTGTCGCCGACGACACCGGGGGCGGTGTTGCAGCGGGAGGTGAGTCTGCCGGGTGGGGTGAGCCTGTCGATCCCCACCACCGGTGGTGGGCAGAGCTGGTCGTATCCGAACCTGCACGGTGACAGCATCCTGACCGCGGATGCCACCGGCACCCGCACCGGTGTGCGGGCCAGCTATGACCCGTTCGGGCAGCCCATCGACCCGGTCACCGGGCGGATCGGTACCCTTGCTGCGGATGATGCGGTCCCGGACACCAGCCCGGGCGAGGCCGACTTCGGGTTCGTCGGCGGCGCGAAGAAACTGTATGAACACCAGGGCAGCATCGCGACCATCGAGATGGGGGTGCGGCAGTATGTTGCCGCGCTGGGCCGGTTCCTGTCCGTCGACCCCATCGAGGGTGGGGTGAGCAACAGCTACGACTACCCCGCCGACCCCATCAACGGGTATGACCTGACCGGAATGATCCAGGACTGCGGAGCCTGTTCCCACGGGACGGTCCGGAGCAACAAGAAACCAACATGCGTTCGCAATATCTGCCGGGGCGGCCCAGGGGGCAATTCGGGTAGCCCTTACAAACCACCCACGCGGGAGCAGAATCAACGTGCCAATTCTCTACCTCGCGCAATCCTAAACGTGGGGCCCTCGACAATGGGGTATCTCGCCGCGACATCGAACGGAGGCTCGTGCACGGGGAACGACAACCTATTTGTGAGCTGCGTAGTCCCGGTCGGGCGGGGAGGATTTTTCTCGGGCGGGACGACTTACGGGAACGTCTTCGTGACCGACATGCATGTCATTACGCCATCGCTTTTGCGCCATGAAGATGCTCATGCCACTCAATGGGCCGCACTCGGTCCAGTGCTATTCACCAGTTATTACCTGCAAAGCGCCCTTCTCTCACAGACGCTGACCGGCACTCAGTGTTTGAATATGTTTGAAGGCAATGCGGGATTTGCGAGAGGAAACTACGAATGCTAATTGGCCCGCTGAGAGATCGACGCGGCCGCCTTGTCGGTGCCGCAGTTGTTGCTTCCCTCGTTGTCACATCACTCAGTGGCTGTTCGAATCCTGAGCCGATTCTGGCCCGCATTCAGGACGGTGAGATCGCCTTCATGGTTTGTGAGCCCGCAACTGGCTCCCAAGTTCTCGTCAATGTGGCGAAGAGAGACACCGTAGATTACAAAACTGCTTGGGAAATTTCCGGCCAAAGCGAGATCCGAAAAGGAGATGTACTCCTCTATGGCACGCCTTGGCTGGATTGGCAGGAAACGTTCCCTTCGGTACCCATCGACGCGGGAAAATCTGCAGTATCGATCGTCATCGGCGACGACCCGCTGCCCGAAAAGGCTGAGTTTTCGGCCACATTCGCCGGTTGGGAACTTTCAAGCTCCAAGTGGTCCGATTCCCAAGGAAACACATTTGAAGAGTGCCCCTAGCTGAACATGCCGCCGCTCAGCTCTATACGACGATCGAAGCGCTCTAACTCCTTTCTCCGTTCCCGACCAGACCACTGTCGAGACGACGCGGGCCACATGGACGGGCTCAGCGGGGCCCGGGCGGTGGTGCAGCGTGAGGTGAGTCTGCCGGGCGGGGTGAGTCTATCGATCCCCACCACCGGTGGGCAGAGCTGGTCGTATCCGAACCTGCACGGTGACAGCATCCTGACCGCGGATGCCACCGGCACCCGCACCGGTGTGCGGGCCAGCTATGACCCGTTCGGGCAGCCCATCGACCCGGTCACCGGGCGGATCGGGACCTTGGCCGCCGATGATGCGGTGCCGGACACCAGCCCCGGCGAGGCCGACTACGGGTTCGTCGGCGGCGCGAAGAAACTATATGAACACCAGGGGTCTATCGCGACCATCGAGATGGGGGTGCGGCAGTATGTGGCCGCGTTGGGCAGGTTCCTATCCGTCGATCCGGTCGAAGGTGGAGTGAGCAACAGCTACGACTATCCCGCCGACCCCATCAACGGATTCGACCTCAGCGGAATGATTCAAGACTGCGGAGTTTGCAATCACGGGACGGTTCGCAGCATTAAGAAACCGAAATGTGTACGCAATTCATGCGGGGGTGGCCCGGGAAACTACTCCCGGCCAGCCCCGCGCATGTCCGTTGCAGACACTGCTCGAGCAGTGAGGAATATTCCTCTCACCGTCATCGGCGCGATCGCGCTTCAGCGCCCTGGTACCACATGTGGTCCGGCCGGCGGAGGAGTGACCGAATGCACGAACGTCCAGATCGATGGCGTGATAACACTTGGCAATGTGATCTACTCCAAGCGCACTATCGCGCCTACAACAATGAACCATGAGTTATCTCACACGGTTCAAAGTGCGGCACTGGGTAACGATCTTTATGCGGCGGTATGGCTAGAAGGGCTGACGGCATCAATCATCTCGGGAACATGGAACCCAAGTCAGGGCGGTGGATGTCTCAATTTCATCGAAGTGACGGCAGCAACGGGAGGAAACTACGAGGAAATATGCGGTTAATCAAACTGAAAACAAGGACCATTGCGATCGCGGCACTTGCCGCTGTGCTCCCGGCAGCACTGTCGGGTTGCGTGCTAGCCAACAACCTGAGTCCGGTGGATTTCGGTGTGGAGAATGGGCGAGTTTCACTCTCTTTCTGTAGCGCAATCGAAGTGACGTCGATCCGGGTTGAGCAGCGCGCTCCTGGCGATTCAGCGGGAATGGATTGGCAAACCGTTTGGGCGGGTGAGGGCGTGTTGAGAAGCAAAATTGGGCAGGTCGTAACTTTGGCGGAAGCCGTGGAGGGGTTTAGCGGAGGTCCACAGGCTGGGTTGGCTCTTGAAGAAGGGACCGAGTACGCGGTGGATATCAGTTATCTCTCAAAGGCTGCTGGATCGCCAGAATCCGTATTTCAGCCAATCTTCAGGGCGCCATCAGGCGGCCTTCAGGAGGGAATCTGGGTTGACGCCAACGGAAAATCATCGCCAGAGCCTTGCGACTGATTCTGATCGAGCCGCAACAAAAAGGCTTCAACCCCTCGAGTTCTTTTGAGGAGCGGCTGATGAATAGATTCGTGAGTCGACGTGCCGTTGGGGTGACTATTTTCGCGGTGACTGTTCTTTAGCTCGCTGGGTGTGGTCTGGATCAGTCGCCTCCGATGGGGCTCGGAACTCTGGCGTTCAAGCGTGACGGACAATCGCTGCTAGTAGCGGTCTGCCAGGACATGACAAGCAAGGAGATTCAAGGCAATCAACGAGGGGGAACGGGCGGCTCTAACGAGTGGATTCCGTTCTGGGACGGCACTGGAAGTCTGCCGGTCATTCGTGGGAATGTTTTCACCGCATCCACTGTTCGGGACGCCTTTGGTGATGTCACCGCTCAGGAGCCGGCGCTGGACATAGGGGTCAGCATGGAGTTCGGAATTCGGGGGGGGATGGAGCATCAGGCCCGGTGAGCTTTGGGGGCGAGGTGCGGCTGAAAGACACGCCGCTTAGCGAGACGCTGTTGCTACACGCCAACCTCACGCTGACGGATGACCCATGTCCGAAGGACGCTGGACCCACAAGTACTCCGTGACGGCTTCGACCGGTCCAAGCCAACGTTGTCTCCGTGAGGAATCAGCCAACACTTACCCAACACTTTGACCCCGACATACCCCGAAATGCTCGGCAATCCCCAGACCTGATCTCGCGCGGAATGGCGTCAAATCCCGCATGATTCCGGGATTTTCGGCAATGTTCGGTACCTGGCGGACTCCACGATTGCGAGTCAAGGGGTCGCAGGTTCAAATCCTGTCAGCCCGACAATTCGCCCCGGATTTCTCACGAAGTTCGGGGCTTTTTCGTTGCGCTTTTCGGGTCTGACTGGAAATCCAACATAAAACCAACACTTTGAATTCCCACTCGGCGGATAGTCGCGAATTATCACGGCTTCACGATGGCCTTTCGCCCACGCAGGATGCCACTGCCTGATGTCTATCTCGTTCGTGGCTGCGCAATTCTCCCTCCGGCTCCTAAATTGAGGAATTGACGACATACTTCACTTTGTGGTGAATATGAGAACCGCCCTCGTGGCGAATGAAGCAACTTCCGACCTGCGCTGCGAACCAAGCTCGTCGATCCGACGTTGAGCTTCGGCGTAGCGGGCAGGCGAGTCCGCGATCTATCAGGGCTTCCGACATGAGCAACAGCTCGAAGTGTTTGACGTGGAAACCGGGGGCAGTCCTGCTCGCTGGCGTGCTGTTCAGCGGTTCGCTCGGAATAGTGATGGCCGTCCTTGTCGCTGGTCGTTCCGGGCAGGACTCGTTCGCAAGGTTCATCGGGTACTCCCTCGCGTTCGCCATACCAACGGCGGTGCTAGTCGGAGGCATCTCCGTGAGTGTTGGTTTGCTGCTCAGGCGCATCCTCCCGCACGCGTCACGGCGACAGCACGTTGTTGCCTCAGTCGTCGCTGCAGCATCCATATTTCTCATGTCGGCAGGGTTCTCGTGGGTGGTTCTTCCAACGATCGAGCTGAACGATTTCGTTGCTATACCGGTGGCTGGCTCCGCGCTGGGTAGTGCGCTTTTCGTTTGTTGGTCCATTGGCAGGCACGGTCGTTCTCAGTCGCAGCCACCGTCGACGTGGGTAGGCCATACGGGAAAGACGACATGATATTCGGATCTATCGGAGCGGAATACCTCATCGCTTTCGCGGGTGGGGCCAGAAGGAGCTGGACCACTCGGGAGGCAAATCGCGTCACATCCACGATCTTGGCCGACCATCGTGGGCGGTTGCGTGTTCACCGCCGGGGCACAACTTGGCTGCAATCCTAGGGTCGTCCTCAACACGGCAGTTTCGAATTCTAAGAATGGATCCTAATGAGCAGTCCGCTTGTTCTGTTTGTCGTCGGGGCCGGGATGTTATCGCTCGGACTTATGGCCATCTGGAATCGGAAACGAATTGCGACAGCAAACGCAAACCTGCTCAGATCCCTCGGGGGGAGAGCCGGAGAGCGCGAGTCTCGACGATCGACTCCAACTCAATTCCTTCTTGCAGGATCGATTGTTGCGGCAGGAGGGCTAATCGCCTTGCTGCGAGGTATCCACATCGCTGTATCTGGTGGGTAACCATCGCATCGCAATTTGTATGAGCACCAGGGCAGCATTGCCAGCATCGGGATGGTAGTGCGGCAGTGCGTCGCCGCGCTGGGCAGGTTCCTCTCCGTCGACCCTGTCGAGGGTTCAGCACGATCGCGTGCTCTGGGTTGATCGTACGAGTGCTCACGCAGCGCTGTGGTCGCTAGGTTTCGAGGATGCTGCTCAGCAAGCGCAGGCTCTGGGCGATGTTGACACGCGAGTCGAGCAGCCATTGAGTCTGCAGCCCGTCAGATGCCGCAATTATCAGAGCGGCCATGGCGCTGGCGTCGACATCTGACCGCAGGGTGCCGTCGTTCTGGCCCTCGCGAATGCTGATCCACCAACTCCCGCCGCGCGCGCTCAAACCGGGCGGTAAAGTACTCGTTCGACGGGGAGTGCGGGCTGTCGATCGACCCGGCAAGCATGCTCGTATAGAGCGCGACCAAACCCGGGATCGTCACGTTGCGCGCAGCGGCTTTCACCATCGGGCCGACGATCTGATCCTCCGCTGGCTCGCCGTTGTCACGCCGATCATTCTCTCGCAGCACCTCGATGAGCAACGTCTCGCGTGACTGGAAGTAGTGCAGAAGCGCGCCGTGTGACACCCCAATGGCTTCGGCGATGGCACGCAACGACGTGCCGGCGTCACCATGAGTTGCGAAGACCTCGATCGCGCGATCCAAAATCTGCTGCCGACGGGCTGCACCTTTGGGCGACCGGGGCGAGAGAGCATTGTCTGCGTCCGATTCGCTCGAGGTCATGCAGGAATGCTACCAAGGCAAAAACCTCCAAGTGGTGGTTTTGTGCTAGGTTCATCGTTAACGCCACCCTCCAAGAAAGTAGGACCCATGACAACGCCGTCGATTTCCATCCAGCTTTGGACTGTCCGAAATCAGCTTGAGCAAGACCAGGACAGCACGCTTGCTCGATTGAGCGAGATCGGTTTCACAAGGGTCGAGGCTTTCGGTTTCGTCGAGAAAGCCGACGATCTCGCCGCGGCCTTCGCACGTCACGGGCTGACGGCTCCCACCGCACACGCGTCGCTGGCATCAGATGTCGAAAACCCGTTCACCGAGCTCAACGCGCCAACCCTCGATGAGGTTTTTGATGCCGCAACCAAGCTGGGGGTGACCACGGTCATTGATCCTTTCGTTGCACCGGAGCGGTGGGAGACATTCGAAGAGATCGCCAAAACGGCCGAGCTGCTCAATGTGGCAAGTGCCGCGGCCGCGAAGCATGGAATCACCGTTGGTTACCACAACCACAATCAGGAGTTTCTCAACCTCATCGACGGTCGGTTTGCACTCGAGGTTGCTGCCGACCTGCTCGCCCCCGAAGTCGTGCTCGAATTGGACCTTTACTGGGCGGCTGCCGGCGGTGCGGATGTCGCGGCGCTCGTCGAGCGTCTCGGCGAGCGCGTCGTTGCCCTGCACATGAAAGATGGAACCCTCGACCCTCGACCGTCCCTGGACGTCGTTCCCACCGACCAGGTTCCCGCTGGCACCGGAGCAGTCGAGCTTGCCGCTGCCCTTGAGGCGGCGCATTTCGCGCGTTACGCGATTGTCGAGTTCGACGCGTACCAGGGCGACATTTGGCAGGGCGTTACAGACAGTTTCGCGTACCTCGAGTCACTGGGAGCGCAGCGTTGAGGTCTTTCACACCACTGGGTTCGGGCCCCGTCGGCGTCGGCCTGATCGGCGCTGGAAACATCAGCGACACGTATCTCGAGAACCTCACCAGTTTCCCCGATGTCGCTGTTCTCATCGTGGGTGACCTCGATCCAAGCAGGTCTGCTGCGCAGGCCGCGAAGCACGGCGTCCCGGCTTCGGGAAGCGCCGACGATGTGCTCGCGCATCCTGACGTCGAGCTCGTCATCAACCTCACGATCCCCGCAGTGCACGCCGCCGTGTCATCCGCTGCGATCAGTGCGGGCAAGCACGTGTGGAGCGAGAAGCCAATCGCGATCGATCGCGCGAGCGCCGCCGCCCTGCTGGACCAGGCGGATGCCGCGGGACTGCGCGTCGGCGTGGCGCCCGACACGGTGCTCGGCCCAGGCGTGCAATCCGCCAAGCGCGCGATTGAGCGCGGTGACATCGGGCGACCGCTCTTCGCGCAGACCACCATGCAGTGGCAGGGTCCGGAAATCTTTCATCCGGACCCCGCTTTTCTGTTCGCGACAGGTGCCGGGCCGCTTTTCGATATGGGGCCGTACTACTTCAGCACGCTCGTTCACGTGCTCGGGCCTGTGGCGTCGGTCGCAGCTTTGGGGCTCAAGGCGCGCGAGAATCGTTCGGTGCTGGTCGGGCCAAAAGCGGGGGAGACCTTCCCCGTGGAGATTCCCTCCACCATCAATGTGCTTGCCGAGTTTGAAGGCGGGGCGCATTCCCAGTCGATACTGAGCACGGACTCACCGCTGCTTCATCAGGGGTTTGTTCAGATATCAGGCACAGAGGGCACGATCCTGCTGCCCGATCCGAACATGTTCACCGGTCGCTCGTCACTCATCCGGCCACTCGCGAGCATCGATTCGAAACAAGAATGGGTCGAATTGGCCGAGGAGGGCGTCGTGGTCGGACGCGGCCTTGGGGCGCTCGACATGGCCCGCGCTATTCGCGGCGGAACCCCCCACCGAGCGACCGGCGAGCTGGGGTACCACGTGCTTGACACGATGCTCGCCGCGGAGGAGTCGGCCGAATTGCGCGAGTTCGTCGAGGTGCGCAGCACGGCTGATCCCATCGAGGCCATGCCGGTTGACTTTGACCCGTTCGCTGCGAGTCTCTGACGCCGCCGGAAGTCGGTGCCCGAACCTAGCATGGCGGTATGCCAGAGCAGGTGGAGGCGTGGTGGGCACGCAGGCAGTCGTCGAAGGGCGCGACCACGCCGTATCCGGTCGGGACGTTCCGGGATGCGTGGATGCGATATCCGGTGCTGATCCGCCAATACCACCCCGACCTCAACTTCGGGATTGTGTTGAGCCAGATCCCGCCCGCCGCTGATGTGTACCTGCTCTGGCAATGCGAGAGTGGCCATCTTTTTGTCGCGACACCGTGGGAACAGCGACAGCGACCCGGTCGTAGTCGCCGACGATCGACGTGGTGTCCCGAGTGCTCGATGGGGGCGACAGGACGGTCAGCTGCCGCTCCTCGCAGGAAGCCGGCTGCCGACCTGTGCCCGAAGACTCCCTCGCTGGCTGTCGGCGTGCCATTTCACAGCGAGTGCGCGCCGCGCCCGGCATCCGCTGCCGAGGAATTGCTCAGACAGAAGCTCGCCGCGCGACTGATGTTCCAGGGCGGCTTGAACGCGGTGCGGGTCGCCCGCCCATTCTTCACGCACCTCGAGGTGTGGCCGGACATTGTCATTTCGGAACTTATGGTCGCCATCGAATACGACACCACCGGCCGCGACGGGCTCGAGCATGTCGGCGCGAGGGAATCGGTCGATCGCCGCAAGGATCGGTTGCTTCGCCGCACCGGGTGGGAGGTCGTTCGCGTGCGGGGAGGGAAGCTGCACCACATTGGGCCGTTCGATGTCTCCGGTGCGACCGTGACGGGGAAACTCATCGATCGAGTGGTTGATCGACTCTGCGAGATTCGGGGAGATCTCATCGTGAACTCCTACCTCGTCTGACAACCCTGGGCGCCGCCGCCCGACTTTGCTCGAGAACTGCTGCCAGGTTCAGAAGGTCCGGGCGGCGGGATTCCAATCGACATCCAGTCGGTATGGGCTTAGTAACGTTCGAGGTCACGTCGACTGGCAGGCGGGACTCCGCTGCGTCCGAGATGGCGAGCAGCACATCGAGTACGTGGGCGGCGAGAGCACCGCTCGCGCGCTCGGGTTCACTGCCCCGAATGGCTCGGGCCAGGTTCAACACTCCCGAGCCGCGCCCATACGTGGAGCCAGTCGCGGTGAGAGTGAGGGGTTCCGTGTGGCCGAAGCGCCACAGCGTGGAGTCGCCGTCAAAGGTGTTCGGATCAGGCAGGACGATTGTTCCCTCTGTGCCACTGATCTCCACGAATCCCGCGCGTGGCAGGGCGTTTTGGAAGCTGAACGTCGATTGTGCCGACTGTCCGCTCAGCGAACTCGACGAGGGCGGCGTAGTGCGTCGGCACCTCGACCGGGAACTCGCTCCCGGCACGCGGGCCACTACCAATCGTGCGCACGAGCGACGACTTTGACGAGACAGCGCTCACTCGGCTGGCAGCACCGAACGCGTGCACGAGCGTCGTGACGTAATACGGGCCCATATCGAACAGCGGCCCTGCCCCGTGGGCGAAGAGGAACTCCGGGTTGGGGTGCCAGGCCTCCGGGCCGGGGACGTGAAACATCGTTGTCGCCGTCAGCGGCTCGCCGATATCACCGCGGGCGATTGCGCGCATGGCTGTTTGGATGCCCGCACCGAGCACCGTGTCAGGTGCGCAGGCGACTCGAACGCCCGCCGCGTCGGCGGCGGCGAGAAGAGCCGCACCCCCTTGGTGGTCGAGAGCGAGCGGCTTCTCGCTCCAGACGTTCTTGCCGGCCGCAATGATGAGCTCGCCGACCTCCGTGTGGACGGCCGGGATGGTGAGGTTCACGACTATCTCGATCTCGTCCATCGCGAGGAGCTCGTCAACGGAGCCGTGTCCAGGCACCCCGTAGGCTTCGGCCTGCGCACGTGCGCGGCTTGGATCGAGGTCGGCGATGAACAGGACCGACAGATCCGGGAACGCCGTCATGTTCTCCAGATAGGTGTTACTGATCACTCCTGCGCCAATGAGGCCGACGCCGACCGGCCCTGAGATGGACATGTGTTTCTCCCTGGTGGTGGTGGGTGAATCTGCGGTTTCCGCCGCGGTGAAAGACAATCTAGCGCGTTGCGTTCAGCGGCATGCTCGAACGCGACCTACATAGTGCCGATCGGGTAAGCCACAATCGCGATCCTTGTGCCGCTCGGATCCCAGCTCGGCACGTTCATGGTGCCTTGTCCACCGAAGATCGTGGCGAGGTCACGCACCTGGCCACGCTTATCGCGCAGGCGAACGATGATGTCACGGTCGGCGGGATGGCCTTCGGTCCCCGGGGGGAAGCTGACATAAACGAGTGAGTCACCGTCGGGTGAGGGGTGAGGGAACCAGTTGACCCGTTCGTCGTCGCTCAGTTGCTCTGGAGTGCCGCCGCCCACAGGCATTCGGAAGAGTTGTGCGTGTCCCGGGGTGACAGAACCGCGCTCTGAGTTGAAGTAGATCCACTGGCCGTCTGGTGAGAATTCGGCGCCATCGTCGGGGAAGCTGTCATCCGTCAACTGCGTCTCTTCCCCGCCCGCAGAAGGGATGGTGTAGACGTTGGTCGTGACGCCGCCGTCGAAGACGCGCATGCCGATGAAGGCAAGAAGCGCACCGTCGGGGGAGACCCCGTGCAAATAGTGCCGAAAGTCGTCCCCGCGGTCGTTGGTCACTCGGCGAATGTCCCCGCCCGCAAGCGGCACAGCGTAGATGTGACCGTCGTCGCTCGATACATATGCCAGATGGCCATCGGGGCTGAGAACGTGATCGTTGTTGATCGCCGGAATGTCTCCCAGATCGATCTGATCGAGATCGCCACCGTCCACACCGAGCCGGTAGAGCCCGCCATCACCGTTTACGACGAGGGCGCCTCCGTCTGGGGTCCAGTTCGGGGCCTCGATCAGGATCGATTCGGAGACATAGCGGAGGGTCATATTGCCGGTGGCGACATCGATGATGTGGAGCTCCGCGCGTTGGCCTGGCCGAAGTTGTCGGGGCATGAAGCTGCTTTCTGATGTTGGGTGAATGAAGGAAAAGGGAGTGCTTGCCAATGATTATGTCGGAGAGTATTTTCGGCTTGTCGGTGACTCTCGGTCGCCTCGCGATCGTCAGTTTCGATGCCCAAATCCGAAACACATCACAATGAGGTGGCGACTATGAAGCGAGCGATTATCGGATGCTTTGTTGCATTCGGTCTTGTTCTCGGCGGAACCGGAACGGCATTCGCGGGCGAGATAAATGGCAAGGGCGATCCCATCCCCGGCGCGCACAAGGCAAGTTCGGCTTGCGCGTTTTCAGGGCGGGATCTGCCCGACTCGATCGAGGGAAACCCGCCCGGGTTTGACGACGATTTCGTTACAGGTGGGCACGTGCAGACCTACGGAATGTATGTCAAGCACGGACTGAAGGGCGTTGTGCCATCGCCGGGCGTAGCTTGCCGGGGCAACACGGACTTCGTCGAGTAGCACTAGACCCGCTTTTCGAGTTATCGGTTGGCCCCGCAACGCGGAACGGCGGGGCCAGCTGCTCAGACAGCCCGCCTGGTAGGGCCTGCCGCGGATCTCGTCGATTCCCGCTGCATCAACGTGACTGCCAGTTCAATACGCCGAGGCCCACCAGTTACTGAGCCGTCGATGCGACCCAGAAGGGTTTCCGCCATGGCGGCGCCAATCTTGGGGGCAGGGTTCGAGACAGTGGTGAGACTCGGCGTGACTACGGCCGCGGCCTCAATGTCGTCGAATCCAACAACCGAGATGTCTTCGGGCACCCTGATGCCAGCACGGGTGAGTTCGCTCATCGCGCTAATGGCCATCTGATCGTTCGCGCACACAATGGCGTCCGGGAGGTTCCCGCTGCCCAGGATCTGTCGAGCACCCTCCCGACCGCCTTCCTGGCTGATAGAGGTGCGGATGATGCGGGTTGAGAGACCTTCACGGCTCCCGTGCACTGCTGCTTCGTAGCCGCGGAGACGATCTGCTGTCGCGTCGGTGTCTGACGTGCCGGTAAGGAAGACGATGTTCCGGTGCCCGAAGGCGAGGAGGTGCTCGGTCGCGGCCTTGCTGCCGCCGATGCTGTCGAGAACAACGGCATCTCCGTCTGCTGTCGCAGCGCTGCCGAGGAACACTGTGGGGATTCCCGCTCGGCGTGCCGCCTCGAGGGTGGAGGGGTCGTGCCGGTAGGAACACACCGCGATGCCGTCTACACGCCGGAGGACCATTTTCTCAATGATTCGGGCCTCCTTCTCGGGGTCGCCGTCTGAGCAACAGATGATTCCATCGAATCCTGCCTCGTCGAGATCGTCGAGAATGCTGCGTGCGATTGCCGGGTAGAAGGGGTTGGTGATGTCAGGGACGACGATTGCGATCATCGCGGTGTGCTGTGTGCGCAGGCTTTTGGCGATTTGGTTCGGACTGTAGCCGAGTGCGCTCACACTTGCTCGCACTCGATCCTTTTTCTCGTCCGAGACGGGCCTCAGACCGCTCAACACGTACGACACGGTCGCGACGCTGACGCTGGCATGGTCAGCGACCATCTTGATGGTTACCTGTTCAACCACAGACTGACCTCCCTTATCCGCACCAAGCTACCGTGGCATGCAAGCCTGGGCGAGTTTGCTCGTGCAGGTTTGTATTTTCGTCGATACCAGCAGGTCGGTTGACACCGATGAAATCGATGTGCTTTACTGCTCGTAATCGATTACGACCCTTATACCTTACCCTCTCCAAAGGAGCAGAGATGAAGAAGACCATTGCCCGTAAACTCCTCACACTGACGGGAGTTCTCACCGCGGCCACCATCGCGATCACGGGCTGTGCCTCGGCCACACCAGCAGTCGCGGAGGACTCCACCGTGACGATCTGGTCGTGGCGGACCAATGATGTGGCTGCGTTCGAGGAGCTCGCCGCCCTCTATAACGAAGAGCACCCGAATGTCACCCTCGACTTCCGAACCTTCAAGGCAGAGGAGTACCAGCAGATACTGGCAACCGGGCTCTCCGCCTCCAAGGGGCCCGACCTCTTGCAGGTGAAGTCGTACGGCATCATCGAGCAGTTCGCTGAAGCTGGATCGCTGGAGCCACTCGACGAAATCGTCCCTGGTATTGCCGACTACAGCGACAACGTGCTTGCGGGCACGAGTAACCGCCAGGACGGCCTCGTCTACGGAATTCCGTTCAGCATTCAGACGATGCAGGTGTTCTACAACAAGACGATCTTTGACGAGCTGGGGCTTTCGGTACCGACTACTTACGACGAGTTCATCGAGGTGTGTGACGAGCTGAAGGCAGCCGGCATCACTCCACTGGTGACCGGCGGAGACAACGTTCCACAGCTTTCACTGGTGGCCGACACTCTCGGGTCTGCTCGCCGCGGTGGCGCAGACTTCGAGAAGGCATTCCTCGCGGGTAAGACCGACCTCAGTGACCCCGACTACGTCGCGTCGCTCGAGATCATGAAGGAGCTGCAGCCGTACTTCCCCGAATCCATTGTCGGAACATCCAATGAAGAGGCTCGCACTCTGATCTTCACCGGTGCGGCCGCGATGTTGCCGTCGGGTGCCTGGGAGGTTCAGGGACTTCGAGACAATGCTCCTGACTACGAATTCGGCATCTTCGACATGCCCGTTGACTCGAGCTGGCCGTCTGCGGAACCGGTAACGCCCGGGTACGTTGACGGTGGTTGGGCGATGTCGACCAGAGCCGAGAACAAAGAGGTAGCGATCGAGGTCTTGAACTGGTTCGCGGGACTGGAATTCTCACAGCGCTACTCCGATCTCACCGCCCTTATGCCCGCACTCGACACGGTCGTCGTATCCGACCCGCTGGTGCAGGAAGCGTTTGACGCCTACACCGACCACGGCGTCAACTACTTCGGTTCTGCGAACCTGCGCTACGGCACACCTTCCGGAACTGACCTGATGGGCGAAGCCGTGCAGAAGATGTGGCTTGGCCAGGAGGACGCAAAGGTCGCGGCGGCGAACATCCAGCGCGGCATCGACCAGTGGTACGTCCCGGTGAAGAACTAACACGATGACCGTTGCGCCAATGCGGCTCGCCTCGAAGGGGGGCTCGGCTCGCCGGGTCCCCCTTCGGGTGGTCGTCCTCTTCATCCTTCCCGCCTTCGCTCTGTTCGCGGTCTTCCTCCTCTTTCCCCTACTGCAGGCGGTGAGCTACAGCTTCTTCGATTGGAAGGGGACGCGTCAGCAGGGCTTCATCGGAATTGACAACTACATAAGGCTGTTCACAGATCTGCCCTTCTCTGAGCAGATTCCGAGAGCACTCGGGCACAACCTCCTCTTCTTCGCCGGAACCGTTGTGCTTCAGAACAGCATCGGACTCTTCCTGGCCGTCCAGCTCCAGCGCTTTCAAGCGGATGCGGCGCCTGTTCCAGACGCTGTACACCACCCCGTACCTGGTCAGCCCGCTTGTCGTCGGCTACCTGTGGAGCCTGCTGCTCTCGCCGCAATTCGGGCTGGTCAACGAAGCTCTCCGGGTCGTGGGCCTGGACGCGCTCGCCCTGCCCTGGCTCGGCGACCCGACGCTCGCACTGCCCGTCCTCATCCTGATCAGCGTCTGGCAATGGATGGGATTCCCCGTTCTGCTCTATGGCGCAGCCCTGGGAGGGCTTCCCGTCGAGTTGAACGACGCTGCCGCCATCGACGGAGCGAACGGATGGAAGCGGTTCAGGTACGTGACGGGGCCGATGCTGACACCCGTCATCGGTACGGTGTCGATCCTGACCTTCATCTCGAGCATGGAGGTGTTCACCCTCGCGTACGCGGTGGGAGGCTCCACGGGCTCGCCCGCCGGCGCAACAGACGTCTTGAGCCTGCTGTTCTATCGGGTCTCGTTCCAATCTGGCCTCATCGATGCGCTCGGACTCTCGTCAGCGCTGGCGACCCTGATGCTCATCTTCATCTTCGGCGGCGCCGTGCTCGCCACCCGACTGCTTGCTCGACAAGAGCGGAAACTCTCATGACGAACCTCACCCTCGGCCGAACCGACAGGTATCTGCCACGCAAGAAGCGCACCTTCAAGGTGCATCCCCTCATCTGGATCGCCATGTGGGGTTACGCCGCGATCTCAGCGGTGCCGCTGCTGATCATGTTCCTGAACTCGTTCAGGTCGAGCGCCGAACTGATTGCCAACCCATGGCCATTCACCACCTCGCCAACCATCGAGAACTACGTGAATGCGTGGACTCAGGCATCGTTCGCAAACTATGTGGGCAACTCCGTCATCGTCACCGTGGGTGCGGTCGTCCTGTCGACGGCAGTCTCATTGCCTGCGGCGTACGCGTTGTCTCGCTGGCAGTTCGTCGGCAACCGGCTTCTCCAGGCGCTGTTCATCTCCGGGCTGATGGTGCCGATGATGCTCGCGATCCTGCCGATCTTCTACCTGATGGACTCGCTCAATCTCATCGATTCGCCGCTCAGCCTCATCCTGATCTACGGGGCAAACGGCGTTCCCTTCTCGATCTTTGTGCTCTCCGCGTTCTTCCGTCAGCTTCCCGTGGAGCTCGAAGAGGCGGCATCCATCGATGGCTCAGGCTACTTCCGCACATTCGTTCAGGTCATGCTGCCGCTCGTATGGCCGGCAGTCGCGACAGTGGCGGTCTTCCGCTTCGTGCCCATCTGGAATGAGTTCCTCATGCCGTTGGTGCTGTTGCGGTCGAGGGAGAACTACACGATCTCCGTCGGACTCACGACCTTCTTCAGCGAGTATGAAACCGATCGAGCCAGCCTGTTCGCCGGCCTGGTCATCGCAACCATCCCGCTGCTGATTCTCTTCATCCTCGCGACCAAGCAGATTGTGCAGGGACTCACGGCTGGGCTTGGAAAGTGAGTCCGGCGCGACCGGATCGCCGGGTGGTCTGCATCGGGGAGGCCATGGCACAGATCGTGCCCGCCACTCCCGAATCCCTGCTGACGGCGCCGTACTTTCTGCTGCGGCACGGTGGCGCCGAGACCAATGTTGCCGTCACGCTTGCGGCCCTCGGTACACCAGCAGCCTGGTTCGGGCGTCTGGGTGACGATGCTCTCGGGCATCGCATCCGCGCTGAGGTGAAAGCGCAGGGCGTCGACGTTTCGCTCGTCGTGCTCGATCCGAGCGCGCGCACCGGGGTCTTCTTCAAGGACCCGGATCCAGAGGCTCGACGCGTGCTGTATTACAGGGATGACTCCGCAGCATCCCGAATGAACGCACGCGACATCGAGGGCATCGAACGGGCCGACCCGCTGTGGATCCATGTGAGCGGGGTAACCGCCGCGCTGTCACCCAGCTGCCTCGCCGCCGTCGAGGAGGTGATCGACCGCGCTGGTCGAGCATCCATCCCCATCAGCTTCGACATCAACTACCGCCCCGTGCTGTGGTCGGATCGCGATACCGCCGCGCAGACACTTCGAGCGCTGGCTCTTCGCGCAACGGTCGTCTTCGTCGGCCTGGATGAAGCGGACTGACCTCTGGGGCGCGACCACTGCAGCGGACGTTCGTGAACTGCTCCCGGAGGTGCCCATCCTTGTGGTGAAGGACGGCCCGATCGCAGCGACAGAATTCGGGTCGGATCACACGGTGGCCGTGCCTGCGCTCCAGGTCGAGGTTGTTGAGTCGGTTGGCGCCGGAGACGCTTTCGCCGCAGGCTGGATCCACGGATTCCTCAACGGTAGCGACGCTGCTGACCGTCTGACCCTCGGCCACCTCACGGCCCGCGAGGCCCTGCTCAGCACCACGGACCAGGGCGACCTCACCGCACTCGCGAGCCTGCGCCTCGTCGGGATGACGCCGTGACCGGTGTGGGCGCGCTCAGTGCCGCGTACTTCACTGAGGCACTGCCGGCTGGCTCGATCCTCGCGATCCTGCGAGGACACGAAGTCGATCGCACCCTTGCGCTCGCGGAGTCAGTCTGGGCAGCCGGAGTGAACCTCGTCGAAATCCCGGTTCAGGATTCGCGCTCTCTCGTCGCACTGCGCGAGACGGTCGCACTCGGGAGGAGTCTCGGCAAAGAGGTAGGAGCGGGAACGATTGTCTCGACCGAGCTCGTCGCCAGGGTGAGGGAGGCGGGAGCAGCGTTCACGGTCGCGCCGGGTCTGGACCCGCTCGTTGTCGCCGCCAGCGAGGAACACGGCCTTCCCCACCTCCCGGGCGTGTTTACACCGAGCGACATTCAGTCGGCACTCAGGGCCGGATTCTCGTGGATGAAGCTGTTCCCTGCCGCGGTGCTCGGCCCAGCCGGGTTGCGGCAGCTTCGAGGCCCGTTTCCCGACGTCACCTTCGTTGCGACCGGCGGGGTGGAGGTCGACAGCGCCGAGGCGTACTTCAGGGCGGGCGCTCGCGCCGTGGGCATTGGCAGTGCGGTCGAGTCAATCACGGCGGCAGACGTTGGCGAGCTGGAGCATGGCGGTGCCGCAATGACGCAGAGCAACGCGAAGCGGTTGCGGAGCAACCAGTTCTACAGTTCCAACACGATGATCTCCGTCATCCGTAACGGGCATATGCACTCCCTCGGGTTGCCCGAGGGCGCGCTGAGGTCGGGGAAGCCGGTTATCGGCATCGCGAACAGCGCGTCGGATCTAGCCCCGTGCAACGCACACCTGAGCGACCTTGCGGAGTCTGTGAAGCGGGGCGTTCTTGATGCGGGCGGTATTCCGCTGGTGTTCCCGACGATCAGTCTCGGCGAGACGAATATGGCACCGACGACCATGCTCTTCCGGAACCTCATGAGCATGGACGTCGAGGAGATGATCCGGGCCAGTCCGATCGACGGAGTGGTACTGCTCGGAGGTTGTGACAAGACCGCGCCGGCGCAGCTCATGGGGGCGGCGAGTGTGGACATCCCCACCCTGGTTGTTACCGGCGGACCGATGCTCACCAGCCGATTCAGGGGCAAACCGCTGGGCACCGGCACCACGGCGTCGAAGATGGCTGACCAGGTGCGAACCGGCGAGATCACGCCCGGTGAGTTCTTCGCTACTGAAGTTTGTTACGCCCGGAGCGCTGGCCACTGCGCCGTGATGGGGACGGCGTCGACCATGGGCAGCACGATCGAGGCTCTCGGCATGCAGCTCCCGGGCACCTCTTCGATTCCCGCCCCCGAGACGGGCAGGCGGCTCGCGGCGCATGAGGCAGGCCGACGCATCGTGGACATGGTCGCCGAAGACCTGCGACCGTCCACGATCATGACCCGAGCTGCCTTCGAGAACGCGATCAAAGTGAGTGCGGCACTCAACGGATCGACCAACGCGGTGCTGCATCTCTTGGCGATCGCGGGGAGGGTCGGAGTCGAGCTGTCTCTCGACGATTTCGACCGGTGGGGCAGGGACATCCCTCTCCTGGCGAACCTGCAACCCACCGGAACGTACTTCATGGAGGACTTCCATCACGCCGGCGGCCTGCCGGCGCTGATGGCCCGTCTCACAGATCACCTCAATCTCGACGCAATCACTGTGAGCGGCTCGACGGTCGGCGAGAACCTCGCCTCGGCCGAGTGCTACGACGATGATGTGATCCGGACCGTTGAGACCGCGTTGGGAACCGGCTTCGGCACTGCCGTGCTTCGGGGCAACCTGGCCCCACAGGGCGCTGTAATCAAACAGGCGACCGCGAGCGAGTCGCTGATGGTTCACCGTGGGAGAGCGGTCGTCTTCGATTCCATCCGCGACTGCCAGCTGCACATCGATGACATCGACCTCGACATCGATGCGACGTCGGTTCTCGTGGTGAGAAACGCGGGACCGGCTGGGTACCCGGGGATGCCCGAGGTAGGAAAGCTCCCGATCCCGCGGAAGCTGCTGGCCGCTGGAGTGACCGACATGGTGCGCATATCGGATGCCCGAATCAGCGGCACGTCGTTCGGTACCGTCATCGTGCATGTCGCACCTGAGGCAGCCAAGGGCGGGCCGATCGCGCTAGTTCGTAACGGCGATGTCATCAGTCTCGACATCCCGAACCGCAGCCTTGTGCTGGAGGTGGATGAAGTCGAGCTCGAGAGCCGCAGAGCGCTCCTTGCCTCTGAGGAGGTGCGGTTCGAGCGCGGCTATGCGCGCCTGTACGTGGATCACGTTCTGCAGGCCGACCGCGGTGCCGATTTTGACTTCCTGGTGGGCAGTAGCGGGCCCGATTTCACCGGGGGAGACCCCCACCTCCCGCCTGACGAGAACGAATTGCTGCGACCAGCCTTCTCAGCGGCGGAGGCGACAGCATGACAACGTTTCGCGGTATCTACAGCATCCCGGTGACCCCCTTTGACGAATCCGGGGACGTCGACCTGGGTGCGCTGAGATCGGTCGTCGACTGGTGCATCTCGGAAGGCGCTCATGGTCTTGTGACGCCCGTGTTTGTGAGCGAGTTTTTCACCCTCACCGAGGAAGAAGCGCACCTGGTGCTGACCACCACCATCAACGCGGCCGACGGCCGAGTTCCGGTGATCGCCGGCGTTTCTGCCCCGTCGACACGTGCCGTGAGGGAGGCGGGAGCCCGGGCGCGCGATGCCGGCGCGAGCGCGGCGATCGCGCTTCCTCCTTACGTCAGGAAAGCGACTTTGGCGGGGGTGATCGAATACTTCGAGGTGCTCTCTGCTGCATTCGACGGGCCGGTGTTCGTTCAAAATGCGGAGGGCCCGATCGGCACCCCCATGAGCGCCTCGCAGATGCTCGAGCTCACCAGGCGGATCCACCACGTTTCGTGGGTGAAGGAGGAAACTCTGCGGTCCAGCCACGTCATTACGGCTCTGCTCGCAACCTCAGGCGACGGTCTCACGGGCGTGATGGGAGGAAAGGGCAGCCGGTTTCTCCTGGATGAGTACCGTCGCGGCGTCGCCGGAACAATGCCGGGATGTGAGTTCACCCGACTCAACGTGGAGCTTTGGGGGGCCCTCGAGCGCTCGGATCTGGAGCGCGCTCACGACCTGCACTCGGTGCTGCTGCCGCTTGCATCGATGGAAGACCAGTACGGAGGGCCCGCATTCTGCAAGGAAGTTCTTCGTAAACGGGGGGTTATCTCCTCCACGGTCGTCCGCGAGCCTGGTTCACCTCGCATCGACGCTCCAGCGGCACAACTGTTAGACGAACTTCTCGATAGGGCCGACGCAATGATGGGACAGAAGTGAAGAAAGTGCTGGTAACCGGGGCCGCTGGCCGGGTCGGCCGCGATGTCGTCCGAGGGCTTCTCCATGCGGGCCACGGCGTTGTCGCGGTGGATATCGCATGGCCCGAGCGCCCTGATGGCAACGACCCAGAGCTGACAACGGCGACGTTGGATGTCACGGACCGGTCGGGATTGGCCGAGGTGGCACAGGGGTGCGATGCAATCGTCCATCTCGCTGGAGTTCCCCGTCCGTTGCCCGACACGCCGGAGTTGAGCTTCGGCACCAACGTGATGGCTGCCTTTGCCGCATACCAGGTGGCAGCCGACCTCGGCATCGCGCGTGTGGTGGCCGCCTCCAGCGCCTCGGCGCTCGGACGCGCATGGGCGGAACGTCCCGAGGAGCCGCTGTACTTTCCGATCGATGAAGCGCATCCCCTCCGGGCCGCCGATCACTATGCTCTCGCCAAAGGCACTGTCGAGAGGATAGGGCAGTCATTCTCGCGCGAAACGGGACTCACCGCGATTGCGCTTCGCTTCCCGTGGGTGTCCATTGACGAGACGCTCCTGGATCGAGTTGCCCTCGCCAATGCCGAGCCCACTGGTGGAGTCTGGTTCCGGGATATCTGGAGCTACGTCCGACCTGGCGATCTGGCGAGCGCGTTTGTCGCAGCGATCGCAGCCGATGCCGCGACTACTACTGTGAATATTGTCGCCCCGGACACCCTGATGGAAACTCCCACCGAAACGCTGCTGAGACAGTATTTTCCCTCGGTCGAGATTCGCGAGCCGATCATCGGAAACACACCAGCGTGGAGTTTCGCGCACGCGCGAAACGTGCTCGGTTTCTCTCCGCTGACGTCTTGGCGCGACCTGCAGCCCCTCAGCGTGGAACGGGTCAACTGATGAAACTCTCCTATCAACTGACCCAGGATTTCGGCATTCGCGAGCTCGACTTCGTCAAGCAACTTGGGCTTGACGTTGTCTCAGTCAACCTGAATGCGCCCGGCCCCGGGGACCTGCAACAGGCGGTCGCACGGATCACCGCGAGTGGACTGCAGGTAGGAAACATCGCCGACAAGCGCCTTCGCAACATGCCTGAGGTGACTCTGAACCTGCCGGGCAGAGACGAACGAATCACCGCATTTGCGGAACATCTCCGCGAGATTGCCGATCTCGGGATGCAGTACATGACCTACGCGCACATGGGTAACGGGATCTGGACGTCTCCGCCGAGCACAACGCGCGGCGGTGCGGTCACTCGCAGCTACAGCGAACGTGACGCGTACGGTTTCTGGATTGACGACCGTTTTCACACGCCGCTGAGTCACGGTCGCACATTCTCGGAACAGGAAATTTGGGACAACCTCTTCTACTTCCTCGATCGAGTGCTCCCGGTGGCCGAGAATCTGGGCATCCGAATTGGGGTTCATCCGGACGACCCCCCACAGGCGGTGGTGGCCGGAGTTCCGAGGCCAGCCTTCTCCAGCCTCGACGGGTATGTTCGAGTTTTCGACACCGTGGACTCCCCAGCGTTGGGGGCCTGCCTGTGCGTCGGGACGTGGCTCGAGGGCGGCAGCCACAGTGGTGATGTGCTCGGAGCCATCGAGGAGTTCGCTCGCCGGGGCAAACTCTGGAAAATTCACCTCCGGAACGTCAGCGCACCCCTGCCCGAATTCACGGAGACGTTCATCGATGATGGCTACGGAGACATCAGGGCCGTGGTCTCGGCGCTTGACCGCGTCGGGTTCGATGGCCTGATCATCGCAGACCACGTTCCGACGATGGTGGGCGGCGACCTCACCTCGTGGGCCTTCGCGATCGGCTACATTAAGGGCCTCATCTCCTCAACCGGATCGGGACTGTGAACTATTCGATCGCCGTAGGTTCCTATCAACCCGACCGGGCTGTAACACTCCACCGACGCACGACGGAAGGATGGCAGACAGTCGGTCGCGGTGGACCTGGATTGACGTCTTTCATCGCTCCCACTCGCGACGGGCTGTCGGGCGTTGTCGAGGCCGATGGTGGTCAGCTGGTGGAGCTTTCTCTGAATCACTCGTCCGTCTCTACGACGAGGCAGATCGCCCTTCACGAGTCCGCGCCCTGCTTCCTCCTGGTGTTGCCTGACTCCCGGGTACTCATCGCGAACTATGGGTCTGGCTCCGTGACTCTCATGCCGGGGCCGCACACCGTGCGATTCCCCGAATTGCCGGCGGGCCGGACACCCCGGCAGGAGACACCTCACGCGCACCACGCCGTGGAGACCACGTGGGGGACCGTGCTCGTGTCCGATCTCGGATCGGATTGCCTCGTCGAACTCGCCGTCGACGCCGATCACCTTCGCGTGATCCGCACCATCCCTATCGCGGCTGGTGCAGGTCCGCGACATATGACCTGGCTGGGGTCTCGCTTGGTTGTGATCGGGGAACTTGACTCGGCTCTTCATGTCCTGTCCATCACGGAATCTGACGCGCGCGAGGTGCAGGTCATCCCCAGCTATGCGGGTGAAGCGGATGAGCGATCACAGCCATCTCATGTTGCGACCGACGCGACCGGCCGGTGGGTTCTCGCGCTGAACAGGGGCCGTGACACGGTGGCGGTCTTCGACGGGGCGGAAGGATCCCTGCGGCTGCACAGCGAGGTGCCCTGTGGCGGTACATGGCCCAGACACTTCGCTTTCGTCGGGGATCGCGTCCTCGTCGCGAACCAGCGGTCTGACAGCATCGCGGAGTTTGAGTTCAATCAGGATGCGGGAACGCTCCGTCTCATCTCATCCTTCGCGTCGCCCGCGCCATCCTGCATAGTGGAGATTAATCATGAATGACAGCTCAACGTCGCGTCGGTCGACGTGTTCTGGGCGCACAGGTGTGGTTCGCGCCGGACGAGTACGACACCGATGCCGAGATCGATGCTGTCTTCGACACGATGGCCCGGCATCAGATGCTGCTGGCCAGGGTGAGTCTGAACTGGAACTACGTCAACCCATCACCGGGCGTGTGGGACTTCGACCTTTTCGACCGGGTGTTCGCCTCGGCTCACCGGCACGGAGTGCAGATCACCGCAACGATCTGGCCGCAGGGCAAGTCAGCGACGCTCGGCAACGTTCCTGATACCAGCGACCGCTGGAGGATGGGCGAGGAGTACCTCGCCCGCGTCATCGAACACTTCCGGCACGCACCCGCTCTCGAAAGCTGGGTGGTCATGAACGAGCCGGGACAGCCGCCCGCCGAGACGCCGTTCGCACGCCAGCGATTCCGCGCATGGCTGAGCGATCGGTACGGAACTATCGACGAGCTCAACACGGCATGGATACAACGAAGCGCACTGACTCCTCATGCCCCGTTCGCGAGTTTCGACGAGATCGAATTCCGCGAAGCCGACTTCGACCCCGTGGTCTGGCTTGTGCCGCTGATGGACTGGCAGGAGTTCTGGCGAGACCACCTGGCCTGGTACATGGGGTGGGTCGCCGCACAGGTTCGACGTATCGATCCGGACCACTCGCTTCATGCGAACCCCCACGGCGTCATCGCCAACCTCGCGGGCCATTCCTTCGACTTCCCCCAGTGGCGGGAGTTCCTGGACTCCCTGGGGGTGTCGATCTATCCGCTGCATATGCGAGCTTTCGGTGCGCAGCGGCACACGCTCGCGTTCTCCTACGTGATCGAACTTCTTCAGGGCGCCATGGGCACGAAACCTGTGTGGGTGACGGAGCTCGTGGGTGGACACGTGCACTTCTCCCACGACAGCGCCTATTCGCCAGACCCGATCCAGCTCGCCCAGTGGCTCTGGGTCTCATACGCCAGCGGCGCCGAGCGCGTAGTCATGTGGATGCTCAACGGCCGATGGAAGGCACGGGAGGCGGGCGAGTTCAGCCTTCTCGACTATCTGCGCCGTCCAACCGACCGACTCAGAGCGATTTCGGATGTCATCACGTGCATCAATGAGGACCTCGACGGCCTGGAGGGCTCCGAGCCCATGGTCGCCAATGTGACTCTGCTGGTGAGTCCCGAGACGATGTCCCAGCAGTGGATCAGAGAGAAGAGCGATGGAGCACCGGGTCGGGGCAAGGACGCGCACCTGCTGAGCCTGCTCGGAGTGTTCGAAGCGCTCGCCGCGCTCGGAGTGGCCCCGGCGATCGCCCATGCCGACGACTTCGGGTGGGAGGACTCACGCGCGGAACCGCATCTGCTGATCGTGCCCCACGTCACGGTGATGAGCTCTGAGTTGCTGTCGCGCCTGCAGAGCTTCGTGCAGTTGGGTAACCATGTCGTGATCGAGGGGCATTCTGGTTTCTACGATCGCACCGGCATGTTCTGGCCAATGGAGAAGGTGTTCCCGCTCGAAGCTCTGGTGGGCGCGCGACCGATCGAGATCGAGCTGCCCGCGCACGACATCGAATTGTTGTTGGGGGATGGAGCGCCGCTCTCGATGCACATGTGGGAAACGAAGCTCGAAATCACGACCGGAGCAACGATCGCCTCCGTCGAGGGCAGACCAGCCGGAACCCAGCAAGGAACCGTGGTGTGGCTTCCGCAACTGCTGGGGTTGGCCTCGTTCCAGGGCAGTCCGCAGCGACTCGCCGAGGCTCTCGCCCCTCTGGTCGAACCTTTCCGCACAGATCCGTTCCGACTCACGTCGACTCCCGGGGCCATCGTGCTCCGTACACTGCGGTTGCGCGATGGCTACCTCACGGTCGTTGCCAACCAGACCTCGGAGGCGCAGGTGGTGAGGCTTGAGGCTCCCACGGGATTTATCGGCGAGTCCGTTGCCGCGTCGGCGGAGTTTGACTCACAGGGTGACTGCGAGTTGAGCGCTCACTCGACGGTCGTCACGCGATGGCGTCTGCCGTGAGTGTCACCGGCTTCGACATCATCGTCGGTGCCGGGCAGTCAAATGCTTTGCAATCCGACGAGCCGATTCTCGGAGAGCGCGTAGTGGATGCTCGGGTGCACATCTGGGAGGGTGAGACCAGTCGTGTGGTCGAGTCGAGCGAGACCTACCTGCTGCCCGAGTTCGCGAGGGAATACGTTCGGACGCTCGCACCCGATCGACGAGTGCTGCTTGTGTCTGCCGCCGAAGGCGCGACGGGCTTCACGACGTCATCACTGGATCCTTGCCCACCGGGCTACAAGCCGGGGGTGGGCACGTGGGATCGCGAGCTGGTCGGTGACCCGGTGAATCTGTATGGTCGGCTCGTCGACCGCGCTACAAACGCTGTGCAGTCGAACGCAGGATCGCGCCTTGTCTGCCTTCTGTGGTCGCAGGGCGAATCGGATTGCATTCGGGAGCCTTTTCTCGATGAACGGGAGTACGCCGCTCGCCTTGATGACTTGATCGTGACGTTTCGCGCCGACGTGGGCGTGCCGGATCTCCCGGTGATCGTCGGGTCGATGGTTCCTGAGTGGTACCGGGAGACAGTCGAGCGACGCAGTATCGCGACAGCGCTCGAGGAAACCCCCTTCCGGCTGCCCTTCGTTTCCTACGTGTGGGGGCCTTCGGGTCTCCCGAAAGCGAATGAGCCGATCCATTGGGCCACCGCGGCCCAACAGGTCCGCGGCAAGGAGATGGCCACATCGGGCCTCGGAGAAGCGATTAGCAACACTGAGGCCGTCCGCTATCGTGTGGGTCGTCATGCCCAGGCTTGATCTTTCGCTTGAGGAGTTGCTCAACTACCGTCCGGCCGTCGACGAGGCCGACGACTTCGACAGCTTCTGGGAGATCACTCTGCGCGAGGCGCGCGAGTCCCGCGCTCGTCCCACCCTGACTCCCGTCGAGACCGACCTCTCCGAGTTTCAGGTTTTCGATGTGACTTTCCCGGGGTTCGCCGGAGAACTGGTGAAAGCGTGGCTGACAGTGCCGCTGCATCGAGAACACCCCCTGCCCGCGGTGGTGGAGTTCAACCCCTATGGGGGCGGGCGAGGCCTCCCTCATGAGCGACTCGCCTGGCCGGCCGCGGGGTACGCCTACCTCAACATGGATACCCGAGGTCAGGGGAGCTCATGGGGTTCGGGAGGCTCAACGCCCGATCCGCACGGTGCGCCCCCATCGGTTCCGGGCTTTGCGACGCGCGGAATCGAGAACCCCGCCGGGTACTACTACCGCCGGTTGTACACGGACGCAGTCAGGGCCGTCGATGCGGTCCGCTCCCTGGAGATGATTGATTCCGAAAAAGTCGTTGTCACCGGCGCGAGCCAGGGCGGGGGAGTCGCACTGGCCGTTGCGGGTCTCGCGCCTGAGCTCGCCGCGGTCATGACGGACGTTCCGTTTCTGAGCAACCTTGCCCGCGGCGTCGGTCTCTTCGACTCTGACCCATACGCCGAGATAGTGAAGTACCTCGCGGTGCATCGCGGGAGCGAAGCGCGTGTTTTCGACACGCTCTCGTATTTCGACGGGGTCAACTTTGCCAAACGTGCCCGTGTCCCGGCTCTGTACTCCGTCGGTCTCATGGACCCGGTGTGTCCGCCATCGACAGTCTTCGCGTCATATAACCACTATGCGGGGGATGCCGAAATCGAGGTGTATCCCTACAACCAGCACGAAGGCGGAGGTAGCCAGCATTGGGCGGTTCAAGCCCGGTGGTTGCGGAGCACGCTGGCTGGACTGACCGGCTAACCCACGTTGGTGCCGATGTAAGGGTGGCGTTCGGTCTGACGGTTGGGAGGGCTGCCGCGAATCCGGTGCCGCCATCGGTGATGGCGGCGGCGATCTGAGTCATCATGAGCAGGGGGTGTGTGCGGACCGGCGACCTAAACGAGCGCGGCCTCGACGGCGGGATGAAGGTGCTTCGACTGGAGCGCAACCACCGCCTGTGCGGCGGCCGCGGCAAGCGCCCCATCCGTGGAGGCACCCGAGAGCGTGGCATCCAGGAATCCGGCGAAGAAGGCATCTCCCGCGCCGTTGGTGTCCCGGACTTCGGTGGGCACGGCACGCACCCGATGAAGCCCGTCGGCGTCGAAGGCGATGGCCCCGTCGGCACCGAGCGTGCACACCACCGCACTGGCGCCCGCCTCCACTCGCGCGCGCATGAACGACTCGGGGTTGGGCATCCCGTCGGCGTTCATGAACACAAAGGACGCGGCCCGGATGAACGGCTCATGAAATTCGGACTCGCCGTCGTAGTCGTGGATGTCGGTCCAGATCGGCACGCCCGATGTCGCTGCGTGGGGAAGTAGCGCTTGCGACGTTTCGGACAGGTCCATGACAAGAGCCGCCGCCGCCTCGGCCAGCCTCCGAAACTGCGGGATATCTGGCGCTCGAAACTGGGGAGTCGACAAATACAACGACACCCGATCGCCCTCGCGGGTCATCAGGTTCAGATGCCGTTCGCTCAGGCCGGGAATGCTGGTGCCGCTCAGTGCGACGCCAGCGGCTGCGAGCACGGCGCGAAGAGTGGTGGATGCCGCATCGTCGCCCAGCACCGTGAGGCAGTCCACCTCGCGCCCCAGCCCTGCAAGATGCAGCGCCTTTCCCGCGGAGGTGCCGCCCACGGTCGCGAAATCCTCCAGCGCGAATTGCATGTGAGGGCGAGGTTCGGGCAGCCGGTCGAGGTAGACGATGGTGTTCCACGACACTGGCCCTGACACGAGAATGTGGTTCCGCATGGACAAACAGTACGCATAGCGCCAAGGCAGCAGACGGATAGCGCCTCCCTGCGTAGTGTTGAAACATGGAACGGTTCGAGGCGGAAGCAGTGACGCACATGCTCGTCGTGTCCGATGCCGCAGCCAGTCGTGACTGGTACGTCGATGTCCTGGGCGCCTCGGTGTTCGGGGAGTACGGGGGCACATCGGTCGTGCTGGACCTCATGGGGAACTGGCTGCTTCTGGTCACCGGTGGCGAGCCAACGCCGGACAAGCCGACCGTAACCATGGCGCAGCCCGACAATCCCGATCGGGTCAGCGCTGAGATCATTTTCCGGGTGGCCGACTGTCAGGGCGCCTTCGAGTTCCTCAGTAAGCACGGAGCCGAATTCCTGACCACGCCTCTCGACCGTGGTGGTGAGATCCGGGCTTTCTTTCGCGACCCGGACGGTCACCTTTTCGAGATCTCCCAGCTGACCTGATACTGGTTCGGAGGAAGGCGACGCACTGTGGCGACATCCGGAATTGCCATGACAGACGGCGGCATCGAGACGGTGCTCCTGTTTCGGGATGGCTTCGCCCTTCCGGACTTCGCGGCATTTCCGCTGATCTATGACGACGACGGTCGCGCGGCGCTGCGCCGGTACTACGAGAGCTTTCTCGCGCTGGCCACCGACCGGGGCCTCCCATTCGTGCTCGGCACGCCCACCTGGCGGGCGAGCCGCGACTGGGGCATCCGACTGGGATATTCGACGGCTGATCTCGCGGCCGCGAATGTGGATGCGGTCCGGTTCGTGCGCGAGATCGCGCAGGGTTGGCCGGAGGCGCTGATCGAGGGCATTCTGGGCCCGCGCGGCGACGGATACGTTGTTACCGATCGGATGGATGCCGCTGAGGCTGCCGCCTATCATTCGGAGCAGATCGAGGCACTTCACGGGGCTGGCGTGGACCGGATCACCGCCCTCACGTTGACCTATCCCGAGGAGGCGATCGGAGTGGTTCGCGCCGCGACTTCGCTGTCGTTGCCCGTGGTCCCCTCCTTCACCCTCGAGGTCGACGGGAGGCTTCCCGACGGAACAAGCCTCGGCGATGCCATCGCTGAAGTCGATGATGCCACCGCGGGAGCCGCGCTGTTCTTCATGATCAACTGCGCCCACCCCACCCACATCTTGCGGGGGCTTGACCACACGGTGCCCACAGATCGGATTGGTGGGCTCCGCGTCAACGCGTCGAAACTGAGCCACGCCGAACTCGATGACGCCGAGGAGCTGGATGAGGGAGACCCTGTCGAGCTCGCCCGCGACAACGCGGCCCTCCGAGAGCTGTGTCCGCACATCCAGGTGCTCGGCGGTTGCTGTGGCACCGACTCGCGCCACGTGGGCGAGATCCTCGCTGCATGGTGACGGCACTGCCGCACTAACTCACCCGAGCTGCGACGACACCGTCCATGCCGTGCGGCGCACGGCTCGTTCAAGCACGTCTGCGCGCGATCCAAAATCATCGGCCGAGACGGACACCGAGACCGCACCGATCGTGTGACCCCGGGGTGAGCGAACCGGAGCGGCGATACATGCGAGTCGCGACATATATTCCTCGACCTCGACGGCGATGCGACTTTCCCGCACCTGCTCAAGTTGATCGCGAAGCGCCGAGGTTCCTGTCGCGCTGCGGCGCGTGAGTGCCGTGGGCGGGTGCTCCTCGAGGTAGCTGTCGAGTTGCGCCTTGTTCTTCTGGGCGAGCATGAGCTTGCCGAAGGCAGTGACGTGGGCGGCGTCGGCGAACCCGACGTGGAGTTGACCTATCCGCGGATAGTCTGCCGAGTCCGCGATGTGGGCCACGACAATCTCGTCGACGTGAAACGCGGTGAGATAGACGGGAGCGCGTACCTCGTCTCTCGTCGCCTCGAGCACGGCCCGAACGGCGGGGGTCGCGAGCAACTGCCGGTTCGCCGCCATCCCAAGCATCGTCACGGCACGGCCGAGCAGATACCGCGGCTCCTGGTTCCGTTTGGCCAGATAGCCCTGACGCTGAAGAACCCCGACCAGGCGATAGGTGGTGGACGTGCTGAGCCCGAGAGCCTCGGCAATGGTGGACACTTCCGCGCCGTCGGGATTCGAACCCACCACCTCGAGCACCTTGAGAAGTCGCTCGACGGCTTGCGTGCCCGAGGTGCCATCCTGCTCCAGCGCAGTCTTCATGCTCACATGCTACGGCCGCGCGGTGTCGCTCAGCACGCCTGGTTTCGACCCGATTTCCACATCGTGAGAACTCGCCTTGTCGCCTGGCGCCGCGACATCCACGATTGGTCCCGAGTCGGCAACGGTGCCGGCTGTTGACAAGGAGGTCTGTCCAGATGGCACGCATCATCATTCTCACCGGCGACGCGGCAGAAACGCTCGAAGTCTTCTATCCGCTCCACCGCCTCCAGGAGGCGGGATTCGAGGTGCACATCGCTGCTCCGGAGAAGAAGAAGCTGCAGTTTGTCGTGCACGACTTCGTGGACGGCTACGAGACGTACACGGAAAAGCCCGGCCACAGCTGGGACGCGGATATCGCGTTCCGGGATGTCGACCCGGAGGACTATGTGGCAGCGGTCGTCCCCGGCGGCCGTGCGCCCGAGTACATCCGCAACAACGCCGACGCCAAGCGCATCATTCGCGCGATGTTCGAGCGCAACGTGCCGGTCGCCGCCACCTGCCACGGACCGCTGCTTCTTGCCGCAGCGGATGTGCTGAAGGGTCGCGTGACCTCCGCGTACCCCGAGCTGGCGATCGACGTTGAACTGGCTGGCGGGGTGTTCGAGAGCGGGGGAGCCGTCGTCGATGGCAACCTCGTAAGCGCCCGCGCCTGGCCCGACAACGGCACGTGGATGGGGCAGTTCGTCAAGGTGCTCGAGCAGGCTCAGGTTCTGGCCTAGTCGACGGTCGGGGAGGCGTCAGCTGTCGGCAGCGGGCTTGTCCATGCCCAGTTCGTTCACCGGACTCGCGTTGAACGGCACCGGCAAGGGGTCGGCAGGGCAGTTGAGGATAGTGTCGTGGGCCGAGCGGTCGAACGAGTGTTCTGACATTGGTCGCCCGCACACCGGGCACACCGCCTCTCCGATCTGCTCGACCACGGGTGAGTACGGGCCGACCGGGTGGCGGACCCCACGTTGAGTACAGCCTTCGGTTGAGCCAATCGATGAAACCGACGTAGCCCTTTCCGCCAGAAGGGTGGTCGTCGAACTCTGAGAATTTTTCGTCGTCCATGTCGCGAGACTACTCCCGCTCTGCCGTGCCCGATAGGGCCAGGCGACCCGTGGACTGGGCCCGCGCGACTCCCGCACCGCAGCATCCCCGCAACTGGGGCGGCGGCGCATCTTGACGCCCGAATTCGCGGTGCTTATGCTGTGCAAGGCATTGTTGATGTCCTCGAAGAATGAAGCCCGAACAGGTTCTCCCTGGGGCCGTGAGAAAGTACGTAAAACACCCCGATGGACATCAACCCCCTGGTCATCAATGCGCTCGGATTCGCCGCGACCAGCTTCTCGATCTTGATGTGGTTGCCGCAGGCGCGGACGACCTGGCAGAGCCGAAACGACGCTGTGCGCCTTGCCGGAATCTCCGAGACAACCCAGTGGCTGCTGGTGGGCGGATACCTGCTGTGGGGCGTCTACGGACTGCTGAGCGAGTCGTTCTGGGTTGCGGCCCCGAGCATCGTCGCGCTCCCCGTGGCGATGACGACCATCGTCGTTATTCACCGTGGCCGCCGGCTGCCGGAAACCACCCGATCCGTGCCGATCCTGTCACTCAGTGAGACCGTCTCGATGGCTCCGGTCACCGCAGCAACGCCGATCATCTCGACCCACGCCGACGTGGGCGTGGGGGAGTTGGTCGCCGAGGACTCACACCCGACCACGAGCACGATCCGCATCCTCGCGTAGGACGCACAACTACTTTCTGCGCGTGGCGAGCAGTTCGACGACCTCGCCGTCCGAGGTCTGACCGAAGTGCAGGTAGTGCTCTCCGACTGCCCGAAATCGGTGAGGCTGAATGAGGCAGACCACCTCGTCGGCGCCGTGCACCTGGCGAGCCGCCTCAGGCCCACCGACGGGCGCGGCCACAATCACTCTGGAAGCGCCGAGGGCACGGGCGACCTTGCACGCCGCAGAGGCGGTCGCGCCGGTGGCGATGCCGTCGTCGATGATGAGCGCGGTGCGACCGGTGAGATCCAGGGGTTCGAAACCCGCCCGGAATCGGGCAACCCGCGCCTCGAGGGTGGCGCGTTCGTCCCGCTCGACTGACGCGATCTGCGCGGCGGTGATGCCGCCCCATCCGATCAGGTCACGGTCCAGCACGCGCACACCATCTTCCCCGATCGCCCCCATCGCAACCTCGGGCTGGAACGGTACGCCGAGCTTGCGCACGACGATCACATCCAGCGGGCGCGTCGAGCACTGTGGCGACCTCCGCGGCGACTGGTACCCCGCCGCGCGGGAGACCAAGCACGATGAGATCGGCGCGCGTGTCAGCCGGCTGGTGGGACAACCAGGTGTTCAGCCGGGCGGCGAGCTGCCGACCGGCATCCACTCGATCCTTGAACTCCCGACTCATGACACCTCCACATCACGGCGATCTCGATCAGTCAGCCTTCGCGGCCCGCCGGCGGGCGGACTCGGGCGTATCTCAGCACCGCTGCAACCGGATCAGTGGTCGGGAGGTCACTCGGCTTCACGGGCACGATCGTCGCGTCGCTGTTCATCGCGTCCCGCACGATCTCGTCCACCTGATCGAGAGGGTTCGCACCTTCGCCGTCGGGGCCCGGAATGCGGCGATCCATGTCGACCAGCAGCATGTCGATGGCGCCTTCGCTGGCAGCTTCCGCTATCTCGTCGATTCCGGTCAGGATGAGGCCGCGGGCGGGCATCTCGGCGAACCGTGCCAGCTGGGCCTCCAGGACCTCGCGTCGATGATGCTCGATGGCCGGAGCGGCGAGGTCTGCGATCTCCGAGAGCGAGTCGCCGTCGTGATTGCCGACGATGGTGGATGACGCGACGGGAGAGTGCGACGACATCGCCCTGTAGATGCTGGCCAGGGGCTCAGTGGCCGCGATCACGAGCACGGCCCGGAGACCTCTCAGCACCGGCTCGACGGCATCATCGATTGCGCGCGCATACTCACGGAGCCGCCCCTTCGGGTCGTCAGAGACACGCAAACGGGCGAGGGTGTTCCGATCTCCGGTCACGTCGAGCGCGAGCGTGCTCGTCATGTCCTCGGGGAGGTCGGGGACCTCAACGACCTGCGCGGGATGCACGGTGACCTCGATGAGACGCACCTCGTTCTCGGAAAGCGCGAGAACGCAGACGCACGGGGTGCGCTCGAGCGCGCCCTCCAGCAGCGGACCGACGAGGAACCTGTCGGAGACGCCAACCCACGGGGTCGGCGCGTTTGCGAGCGCGAACACCTCGGCCGACTGCTCGGTGGCAAAAATGCCCACGGATTGGGCGTGCCGGTCGATCTGGCTGGGTTCGCCGTGGGGGGTTGCGAGGCCCTGAAGATGCTCGCGGATTGCGTCGATGACGTCGGGCGGCGCGTCCGCTTCCTGCAGGGCTTGTGCCACAGACCGCAACTGCCCCTGAGCCGTGCCGGTCGCGTGATTGCCGCGTAGCCACGACGCAGCTTCGCCATACAGGGTGACGCACCATGGCGCCCGAATTCCCGCGAACCGGCGAACGTCTCGGAGTCGAGGATGTGCCGTCATTGTGATCCTCCTTGATCGTGGCATCCATTTTTTCACTGCTCGGGCGTCGGCGAAAGTGCCGTAAGTCCCTCTGTGGTGGCACCATCGAAGTATGGCTCCCACACTGCACATCACAGGCGATCCGGAATCTGATGCTCTTCTCTCCGACGACCCGCTGGCACTGCTCATCGGGATGTTGCTCGACCAGCAGATCCCCATGGAGACAGCGTTCGCCGGTCCTGCGAAGCTGCGAGACCGGCTGGGACAATTGGATGCCGCTGAGCTCGCGTCGTTCGACCCCGAAAAGCTCGTCGAAGTGTTCCGCATCACTCCCGCTGTCCACCGATTCCCGGGCTCGATGGCCGGCCGGGTGCAGTCGCTGTGTGCCGCGGTCGTCAGCGAGTGGGGTGGACGCGCTGACGCGATCTGGTCTCGCGATGAACCCGATGGCGCTGAGATTCTTGCCCGGCTCAAGGGCTTGCCAGGCTTCGGTGAACAGAAGGCGAAGATCTTCCTGGCTCTCCTGGGCAAGCAATACGGGGTGGAAGCGACAGGGTGGCGCGACGCCGCCGGCGACTACGGCAAGGAGGGCTCATGCCGCTCCGTTGCGGACATTGTCGATGCGGCATCCCTGACGAAGGTTCGCGAGTTCAAGCGCGCGGCGAAGGCGGAAGCCAAAAAACAATAGGTGTGAGAATGCCCTTGCGCTTCGGGGCTATGACGAGAACAATAAACCACATGGTTTACTCGACCGGTGTAAACGAATCGGACGCCCCCGAAGCGCTCGATCGCGTATTCGCCGCGCTCTCGCATCCCACGCGACGACGCCTTGTGCGCTACCTCGCAAACCGCCCGCGTGCGCCCCGGATGTCCCAGGTTGCCCAAGACAACGGTCTTTCCCCTCAGCTGCTGAACAAGCACACAGCCGCACTGGAAAAGGCCGGGATGGTGCAGAGGGTCACTATAGGCCGCGAGAGCATGCTGGTTATCGACCGGGCCGCGCTCATCGAGGCGCAGAAGTGGATAGTCGACACCCGCGCGTTTTGGGAGGGCCAACTCGACTCGCTCGATGCCTACATTGACAAGCTCGCGTCGCAGGGCGCAATTCCGCCCACCACACCAAAGGATCAGTCATGGCCGAATTAAGCCTCACGCTAGAACGCACCTTCGCGGTGAGCCGAGACACGATGTGGCAGCTCTGGACGGATGAATCACACGCCAGCCAATGGATGCGCCCCTCACTCACCGAATACGGCCCAACCAGGGCGACCATCGACGCGCGCGCAGGTGGTCATTACCGATTCGAGCTTCTGCACGGAAGCGATGAGATGTCGGTCATCGTTGGTGAATACCTCGAGGTTGAGGCCCCCGAGCGGCTGGTCTACACCTGGGCGTGGGAGGGAGACCCTCACGTCTCTCGCGTTGAGGTGCGCTTCCACGAGGTGCCAGACGGAACCCTGGTGAACATCTTCCACAGCACGCTGGCGTCGCCGGAGTCCGTTGCGGCCCACGAGCAGGGCTGGATCGGATGCCTCAACACCCTCTCCAGCACCATCGACTCCAGCACTTTCGACTCCGTCGCGCGTCGCTGACGCTCGACGGCGCCCACCGGCATCCGTCGGTCGGCCGACGATGAAAGAAGGACATCATGACCAAGTACTTGTTCATCTACCACGCCCCCATGAGTCCGGCAGACGCGACACCGCCGGACGACGCGGACATGCAGGAGGTCATGGGCCAGTGGATGAGTTGGGCTGGCGAGGCTGGCGACCGTCTCGCCGACTTCGGGACCCCCCTCGCCAACGGGGTGCGGGTCACGCCAGGTGGATCAACGGCTCCGAGCACACGCGAGGTCAGCGGATACTCGATGATCGAGGCAGCGAGCATGGATGAAGCGCTGTCGTTGGCCAAGAATCACCCGCACCTCAACATGCCGGGCGGTTGCGAGATCGAGGTGCACGAGGCGCAGGCCGTCCCCGGCATGTAGCGACGGGTCGGGCGTTGCGCCCGACCCCTCCGGCTGGCGTTACCCCTTGTAGCGCTGGGGGCGCTCGCCGCGGTCGTTCTGGCGCGACCCGCCTCGGACGTCCGGGCGAATCTCGATCAGCTTGCCGCTGATGCGGGTGTCCTTCAGCTTGGAGAGCACGTGGCCGGGAAGGTCGGCCGGCAGTTCCACGATCGAGAAATCCGGTCTGATCTGGATGTGACCGAAGTCGTCCCGGCTCAGGCCGCCCTCATTCGCGAGTGCTCCCACGATCTGCCTCGGCTCGACACGGTGACGCTTGCCGACCTCGATGCGGTACGGCGACATGGGCTTGGTGGAGCGCGGGCGGCGCTCGGGGCGCTCGCCGCGGTCGTCGCCGCGATCCGGGCGGTCCGAGCGATCGTCGCGGTCGAAGCGCTGCGGCCGCTCGTCTGCAGCCGTCAACAGCAGCGGGATGTCACCCTGAGCCACCACGGCGAGGGCGGCAGCCACATCCGCCTCCGGCACATCGTGGTTCTTGATGTAGTGCCCGACGATGTCGCGGAAGGCGGCGATGCGGGCCTGCTGGTTGAGCGCCTCGGTGATGGCGTCGTCGAATCGCGCAAGCCGGGTGACGTTGACGTCGTCCACCGACGGCAGCTGCATCTGGGTCAGCGGCTGGCGGGTCGCCTTTTCGATGGCGCCGAGCAGCCGGCGCTCACGCGGGGTGACGAAGCTGATGGCGGCTCCACTGCGGCCCGCGCGGCCGGTGCGGCCGATGCGGTGTACGTACGATTCGGTGTCGATCGGGATGTCGAAGTTCACCACGTGGCTGATGCGGTCGACGTCGAGGCCTCGCGCCGCGACATCCGTCGCCACCAGAATGTCGAGCTTGCCCGACTTCAACTGCGCAACCGTGCGCTCGCGCTGGGCCTGGGCGACATCGCCGCTGATGGCGGCAGCGGAGTACCCGCGGGCGCGCAGCTTCTCGGCCAGGGTCTCCGTCTCGTTCTTGGTGCGGACGAAGACGATCATGCCCTCGAAGTTCTCGACCTCGAGGATGCGGGTGAGGGCGTCGACCTTCTGCGGGTACGAGACCATGAGGTAGCGCTGGGTCGTGTTCGCCGAGGTTGTGGTCTTGTTCTCGACCGTGATCTCTTCGGCGTCGTGAAGGTACTTCTTCGAGATGCGACGGATCTGCGGTGGCATGGTCGCCGAGAACAGGGCGACCTGCTTGTCGTCCGGGGTGTCCGCAAGAATCGTCTCGACGTCTTCCGCGAAGCCCATCTTGAGCATCTCGTCGGCCTCGTCAAGCACGAGGTACTTGAGCTCTGACAGGTCGAGGGTTCCCTTGGCGAGGTGATCCATGATTCGACCGGGGGTGCCGACGACGACATGGACGCCGCGGCGCAGCGCCGACAACTGCACGCCGTAAGCCTGGCCGCCGTAGACGGGTAGCACGTGCACGCCTCGCATGTGGGCGGCGTACTGCTCGAATGCCTCACACACCTGCAGTGCGAGCTCGCGGGTGGGGGAGAGCACGAGCGCCTGCGGCTTCTTCTGCGAAACATCGAGCCTGGACAGGATGGGCAGCGCGAACGCTGCGGTCTTGCCGGTACCGGTTTGCGCGAGCCCGACGACGTCGCGGCCGTCAAGCAGCGGCGGAATTGTCGCTGCCTGAATGGCCGACGGATACTCGTAGCCGACGTCGCGCACTGCTTTGAGTACTGCATCGCTCAACCCGAGGTTCGCGAAGCCCGTCGCCTCCGGAATCGCATCTGTATCGGTGTCGGCTTCGTTAATCTCGGTGGTGTCGTGGGACGTCATTCCTACAACGGTAGTCGTCGGGGCGGCTTCTGGCTTGCGCGGCTTCCATCGATGACGTTGGCCGTTACCCTCGCCGGTAGAATTGGGGGATGACTGACCTGAGCCTGCGGATGCCCAACACGCGACTTCGGGCGGTTCTGAACCTCGGAATCAGGCGCGTTCCTGCACCGGTCCTGCCGACGTCTCTCGCTGACCCAGAGCTGTTTGCTGACTGGGATGACGAAGCGGAGCTGAGCGATCTGCATGTCGAGTTCGAGGATGGGCAGCTTGCACCTCGAGACGACCAGCGCCGGAGTCAGCCATCATTTCCACACCGCGACTGGTGAGCATCGCGACTCAAGCCCGTGGTCGTCCGACGACACTGCCGCACTGCTGCGTTGGGCGACCGCACTGGCGAACGACTTCCACGCGCTGCTGCCGGGGCTGCTCGACGACATCACCCAGGCGGCAGCCTGGCACGACTCGGGGTTTGACCTCTACATCTGCGAGGTGGAGGAGCCTGTCCAGCTTGAGTTGCTGGAGATCGAGGTCGAGGGTGAACTGATGACCCTGCCCTGGCTTGGCGCCGGCAGCGTCTCCCACGACCACATCGACGGCGAGAATCATCCCATCGCGCTTGCCTGGGGCCCGGAAGAATCCGAACCGGATCGGCCGATCGCCGAAGCCTGGACCGACCCCCAGACCGGGTCACCGCAATCCAGGGCCCTGCCCGGAGTGGACTGGGATGAAATCGGATTGCCCGCCGACGAGGTGCTGCCCTGGCTGGAAGGTATCTACCTCAATCACCACGTGATCCCGGATGCGGAGGGCACCCTCCTGAATGCCGTTCTGCGGCGACTCGGCGGCCTCGACCCGTCGTAGGTCTCCCACCTGGCGCCTGCCGGCAGGTTCGAGTAAAACTCGGGAAGGGTTGCACCGCCCGATAGGCTCGACACGACAATTGCCGCAGTTGAAAGGGTCCGCCGGAGTGTTTTCCCCAGAGCAAGTGACGAACGCCATATTCGTGGGGGCCATCGTCCTCGTAGTGCTCATCGTGGTGATCGTGCTGCTGCGGGGCATCAAGGTCGCACGGCCCGACGAAGCGATCATCGTGACCTCGCGGCAGAAAGCCCTGAAAAAGGGCGAGGCGGAAACCGAGAATGCCGGCCAGAAGGTCGTCTTCGGATCGCGCGTCTTCGTGAAGCCAATCGTCGAGGCATATTTCAAGCTCAGCCTGCGCAGCCGGCAACTGAACGTGCAGGCCACGGCGCAGACCCGCGACGCCATCACCATTCGTGTGAACGCTGTCGCCGTCGTGAAGGTTGGTGGATCCGAGTCGATGGTTCGCGCCGCCGCCCAACGATTCCTCAACCAGCAGGATCAGATCGAAACATCCACCGAAGAAGTGCTCAGCGGATCGGTGAGATCGATCGTCGGTCAGCTCACCGTCACCGAGATCATCACCAACCGCTCCGCGCTGCAGGGCCAGGTGCTCGAGGCCGTACGCGAGTCGCTCGATGTGCAGGGCCTGACCATTGACACCCTCCAGATCAAGGAGATCGACGACGACAACGGTTACATTCGCGACCTTGGTCGCGCGGAGGCAGCTCGTGTGAAGCAGGTCGCAGAGATCGCCGAATCGGTGTCTCGACAGGCGTCGGAGGAAGCCAGAATTTCTGCAGACCAGGCGGTCGCGGAATCGCAGCGGCGGCTTGACCTGCGAAACGCGGAGATCCAGAAAGAAACCGACAAAGCACGTGCCGAGGCTGCAGCCGCGGCCCCTCTCGCCGAAGCGATCGCACAGCAGGAGGTTGTGTCGCAACAGGAGGTGACCGCCGGAAAGCGTGTTGGCCTTCGCAAGCAGGAACTCGATGCCGAGATTCGCGCCGTCGCCGACGCCCAGGCCTATTCCATTTCGAAGAAGGCCGAAGCGGATGCCGTCGCCTCTGTTGCGGCGGCCAACGCCGACCGCGACTCGCGTCGCTCGAGTGCGGAAGCCGTCGAGGCCGAGGGTGTCGCCGAGCGTAACCGTCGTCGAAGCGCTGCAGAGGCCGTTGAGGCCGAGGGGCTTTCCGAGAAGAGTCGTCGCATCGCGGCTTCTGAGGCTCTGCAGGCCGAGGGGGAGGCTGAAGCCGCCTCGATCCGCGCCCGGGGTAACGCAGAGGCGGAGGCCACGCAGAGCGCGAGCCGAAGCACTCGAACAGGGCGCCAGCGACCTCCTGCGGCAGCAGGTCATCGCCCAGCTGCCCGCGATCGTGCGAGCGGCATCCGAACCTCTCGCCTCGATCTCCAACATGACGGTGATCTCGTCGGACGGGAAAGGATCGGAGCAGGTCGGCCAAAACGTGGCCACCCAACTGACGACGGTGAACCAGATTCTGAAAGACCTCGTCGGCATCGACATCTCCGACATCATCACCGGCCGGATGACGGGCGAAGCCATCGGGAAGGGTCTCGCCGGCAACCAGTCGGCAGCCGCAGCGACAACCGTGCCATCGCGCAGTGCCCAGGCGAAGAACCCAACGCCCGAATCGTAGGAGCCTCGGCGACGAGTCAGTTTGTACGCGGGGGAGCGCTGGGCGTCGGCGGCTCCGTCGGCGCAGTCGGCCCGGAGTTCTCTTCCTGCACCCTTTGCACCAGCGACTTCCACGGGCCGGTCAGTGATGATTCCGGCACCGTAGCCGCGCGACGTTTGCGTGGAGCGCGCACCGTGATCACGTAAATGAAGCGATCGCGAGACTTCTCGTCCCGAGCGACCTCCCGCCAGGGGCAGGCGTTGACGAGTTCGATGAGATCGTCAGCCTCATCGACCGCCGACGACACGCGACCACCGGCGGGTGAGCCCCGCGAAGCCGCCGGATCGCACGACGGTGATGGTCAGCTCAGGAGGCATCGTGCTCAACCGTCCCTTGCCAACGTGGGGTCGGCGATTGTGCCAATGCCAACGCCGGCCCAGCCTCCGCGCACTGCAGTCACCTCGGGTGAGCATTGCACCGAAACGGGCGGTGGCGGCCGCGACCGTCGCCGCGGCGAACGCCGAAAAGTCCGCGCGGGCAGTGAGGATCGGGCCGGTGATCGTGTCGTACCAGATTTGGCCAGCCCGCTCCCAGGCGTTGCCGCCGAGCGCTTCGGCCACGAGATAGAACGCACGATTGGGGATCCCGGAATTGATGTGGACACCGCCGCTGTCTTCATCCGTGTAGACGTAGTCGTCGAAGTGCGCGGGCTGCGGATCCTTGCCGAGGATGTCGTCGTCGTACGCGGTGCCGGGCGCCTTGAGCGAGCGAAGCGCCGAGCCTTCGACTTCGTCGGTGAAGATGCCCTCGCCGATCAGCCAGCTGGCATCCTCCACGGACTGACCGCGGCGAATGCTGCTCGACCAGTGCGCCGAAGACGTCAGACATCGATTCGTTGAGGGCCCCCGACTGGTCGCGGTACACGAGACCGGCGCTGAACTGCGTCACACCGTGAGCGAGCTCATGCCCGATGACGGACAAGGGAAGCCGTGAACCGGGAGAAGATCTCGCCATCACCGTCGCCGAACACCATGCGTTCGCCATCCCAGAAGGCGTTGTCATACAGCCGGCCGTAGTGAACGGTCGCGTCGAGGGGGAGGCCAGCACCGTCGATCGAATTGCGCCCATACGCCTGGGAGAACAGGTCAAACGTGGCGCCGAGTCCGTCATAGGCCTCATCGGCGGCAAGATCGCCTACGGGAGGTTCGCTCTCCCGGCGAACCACGGTGCCGGGCAGCGATTCGGTGGAGCCGGCATCAAAAATCGTGCGGTTGGGCGCATCGACCAGAGTTGCGACGAGATCCTGATTGTCGCCAAAACTCAGGTCGAAGCGCACCGACCGGATTGCCCTATCGTGCTCGAGTGCGACGCGTGCGGCACGTGCAGCCACCGCGAACTTCGCGTCATCACACCGCGCGATGCGTCTCAGCAGGTACGGGGGAACGATTCCGTGAGTCATGATCCGAGCATGCCCCGTGCCACCGACGGAGATTAGTCCTTGCGCTTGCTGGCGGCCTTGTCCTTCTTGTCAGCGCGCTTCTCTTTCAGAGACTTGCTGGCTGCGGTCTTGGCTGTGGTTTTCTTCGGTGACTTATCGGCCATGACGTTATCCTCCTGTGAGCCGGGTGGCTCGTCTCACGAGCGTACCCCGCCAGCGGGGTGTGGTCACGCCTTCGACGAGGGGTCAGGCCGACTGCCGGTCTCGCTCGATACGGGCTATTCGTGCGCGTGCCGCATCCTCACTGGTGGAGGAAGTGCCAAGCAGTCTGCCGACGGCGCCCAGTACCACGCCCGTCGCCCAGATCACCGGCAGCGGAGAGCGGCGAAGCCCGAGCATCCTGCGGTGTTCTTCTGGCAATGACGCCACGGCTCCGGCAAACATCACCCGATAGGCGGGTCTCATGGAGCGACGAATCGGGGGATTCCTGATGAATTTCACCGCCTCCAGTACGCGTTCATCGCTCTTGAGCACGGGACGAAAGCCCGCGATCTGCGCTTTCAGCTCCGCTCGGGATCGAGGTGGATGCTCGACTCCCACGAGTTCGCCCGCCGCCGCCCACTCACTCACGTAACGATCGGCGCCTCCGGGGATGGGGCCTCCCCACAGTTCATGGCACCCGAGGAATGCGTCGGTAAACACGGCGTGCACCCAGGCCAGCAGTTCCTGGTCGCCTGCCGTGTACGGTCGCTCGACATTCTGGGCGTCGATGTAGGTTCCCGCGACTCTGTCGTGATAGCGGCCGACCCTCGCCGACTCGAGTCTTGCCTGTTCGGTACTGGCGAAGGTAACGGTGATGAGCCATTGGATGGTGCCCGACAGTCGGCCCAGCGGGTCTTCCTTGTAGCGCGACCAATCGTGCACGCCCGCCATCGCCCCGGGGTGCAGAGTCTGCATGAGCAGGGCCCTGATCCCCGCGACCATGGTCGCCATTCCTCCGTGCACGATCCACGCGGCCGAGTCCACGCCGAAGAAGCCGGCGTCATCGCCGAGTTCGATTCGGCTGACCCACTGCGGGCGACCGGAGCTCTCGCCAGACAGTGTCGTCAGCAGGTGCGAGCGCCACGTGTCCGAGAATCTGCTCATTTCGGCACAGTATCCGCAGACGCTGGGAGGTTAGCCCAGCTCGTCCGTCGTCCGGCCGCGCAGCTTTTCCATGTCCCGTCGTTCGCGTTTCGTGGGGCGGCCCGCGCCCCGGTCGCGGCGAGGGAGCATCGCTACTTCCTCGGGGGCTGGCAGGGGCGGGCTGATGTCGGTGTATGCCTCGATGGCCACCGGAGCTCCGACCCTTTTGACGTGGATGTCGCGCACGACGAGGATGCGATCGAAACCCGCGATCCTCACCCGCACCTCGTCTCCGGCCTTGACGTGCTGGGCGGCTTTTGCGCGGTCACCGTTGACGCGGATGTGGCCCGACCGCGTGGCTGCGGTGGCCGCTGAGCGGGTTTTGAACACCCTCACGGCCCACAGCCAGCTGTCGACGCGCGCCGACAGTCCCGTCATCGCGCTATTCGGCTGCGACATCCGTCTTCCATTTCACGAGCCCACGAACGGTTTCGCTCGGGTCGTGAGCGAGTTTGTCCATCGCATCGGACGGCACGAAGAAATTCAGCGCGAGAAATCCGCGCACTCGCTCGGACGGGTCGGTCGCGAGCGATCGGAGAACGTCGCACGGCGCGGATTCATTGCGAGCGACGCACGATCGCACGCCTTCGTCGGAGTCGGCCGCGAGAACAATAAACAGGTCTTCCGGCGTGTTCGGACTGCTGGCGACGCTCTCGCGGATCTTCGAATTCGGGTCTGCGGCAAGAAGGCGAAGCCTGGCAATCTTGCTCTCGGTGACGGCCGGGGCCGGATGAAGTGCTGCTGCCTGCTCGGCCGTCAGCATGGCCGGCGCCATCGCCGCCATCTGCTTTCGCTGGGCTGGAGTGTTGAAGCGGATGCACGACATGACTTAAACGGTAGCCCGTCGTCCAAATCGGCGGGGTATGCGACACGTCTCATCCATTACTGTGGTCTGTAGGGGAGGACTGCTAATGGCTGGACATGACGATACTTTCGACGGCGCATCCGTCCCCGAGGGCGCAACGCCCGACAAAGCTGAACTTGGAGTAGCTGTGCCTGATGAGACCTCAACGCCGCGCGACGATACGACAGTCACGTATGGTGACGAGTTTGCGGCGCAATTAGCCGCGCTTGACGGCTCGGCGTCGCCCGAGGAGCAGGACGCAATCTCGGCGTTGCCGTCCGGCTCGGCGCTGCTGGTTGTGCGTCGCGGCCCCAACGTCGGCGCGCGCTTCCTGCTCGACGCCGACGTCACGACCGTCGGCCGTCACCCCGAAGCAGATATTTTTCTGGATGACGTGACCGTGTCACGCCGTCACGCCGAATTCCTCCGCCACGGCACCGCCTTCCAGGTCAAAGACCTCGGCTCGCTGAATGGCACATACTTCGACGGCGTTCGCATCGACACTGCGCTGCTGAGCGATGGCGCCGAGGTGCAGGTTGGTAAGTTCCGGCTTACCTTCTACGCATCACGGTCCGACCTCGCGCACCTGGCCGGGCGGTAGTGGCGGGCAGTGCTGCCCAGTCGAGAGTGTCTGGGAGCCCGAGCCTTCTGAGCATCGGGCAGGTTCTGGCGAAACTGAGTCCGGAGTTTCCTGACCTCACGCCCTCCAAGCTTCGATTCCTGGAGGAACGGCAGCTCGTATCGCCAGCACGCACGGAATCCGGCTACCGCAAATTCTCGACTGCGGACATGGAGCGACTGCGCTTTGTGCTCTCGATGCAGCGGGACCACTACCTGCCACTCAAGGTCATCAGGGGATACCTCGCCGAGCTCGACGCCGGACGTTCTCCCGAATTGCCAGGTGGAATGCTCCCGGGCCCATCGATGCTCTCGACCGAGCGAAAGCTCAGCCGCGAGGAACTGATTCGGGAGGCTGGAGCCAACTCGATGCTGCTGGGCGACGCCATCACGGCGTCCCTCATTGTGCCTGCAGATCTGTTCGGTGAGGATTCGCTCGCGGTGCTGAAGTCACTCGTCGAGTTGCAGCGGTCCGGTATCGAGCCGAGGCATCTTCGTGGCTTCAGGGCTTCAGCGGAGCGCGAGCTCGGTCTGATCGAAAATGCGCTCATGCCCGTCGCTCGACGCAAAGATGCGTCCAGCCGTGCACGGGCTGCGGAGATGGCGCGCGAAATCGCCGGCCAGCTCGAAATTGTGCGCAGCAGTCTTATCCGATCCGCCCTCACGAGGCTCGATTCGTAGTACGTTCGAGGCACCCCCTATTTCGACACGCCTGACAAATGTCGTCGTTCGAAGTGCGGGGCGTGAGTACCTTGGGGTTAGACGAAACACTAAGTCTCAACTGCAAGATGAATGTTTGTACTCTCCAGCATTAAGGGGCATGTGCCATGAGTGAACTCAGCCGTAGCGAGTCTTCCCGCTACGACCTCGGCCTGCTCTTCACCGACGGCATGGTCGAGCTCGATTCGGATGCTGGATACCGCGGCGCGATCGCCGCCCGAGCGGCAGGCATCAGCTACCGCCAGCTCGATTACTGGGCGCGCACCCAGCTCGTCGAGCCCACGGTTCGCGGTGCAGCCGGATCGGGTTCACAGCGCCTCTACGGCTTCCGCGACATCCTCGTCCTCAAGCTCGTCAAGCGACTTCTGGACACCGGAATTTCGCTGCAGCAGATCCGGGTTGCAGTCAATCAGTTGCGCGAATCCGGCATCAACGACCTTGCCCAGACCACCCTGATGAGCGACGGTGCGAGCGTCTACCTGTGCACCTCGAACGATGAGGTCATCGACCTCGTCAGCCGCGGCCAGGGCGTCTTTGGTATCGCCGTGGGCAAGGTCCTTCGCGAAGTCGAGCATGACCTCGTCGAGCTCGATTCCGACAAGGGTGAAGACCCCATGGACGAGCTCGCAAAGCGCCGGTCTGTCCGCGCCTCATAGCCTTCTCCGCGGGGACGTCGTCCCCGCATCGTCGCCTGCTGGTCTGCTCCCGAGCGGCGTTGATTCCTGCGGCAGCAGTTAGACGGAGTCGTTCGCGTAGTCGCCGATGCGGGCGGTGCGCATGACTCGCTCAAGCAACTGATCGAAGTTGCGTGCCATCTCCTGCGCGCTCTCGCCGGGCCAGACGTGCAAGGGCTTCGCGGCGCCCTGTGCCTGCTGCAGCGAGGTGCGTTCGGGAAGCTGCGGGCTGAGCACGAGCGGCCCGAACATGTCGCGCAACTCTTTGATCCTGAACTGGTGCTCGAGCGACTGCGACCGAAGACGGTTGACGATAATGCCCAGCGGCTGAAGTCTCGGCGAGAGCCCCCGCCTGATCTCCTCGATCGCCCTCAACGCACGGTCGGCAGCGGCCACCGAGAACAGGCCAGGCTCGGTGACGATGGTGACCCTGTCGCTCGCGGCCCACGCGGTGCGGGTGAGCGCGTTCAGTGACGGGGCGCAGTCGATAAGCACGAGGTCGTAGTCGGCTTCGACATGAGCGAGCGCTTCTTCGAGCTTCCAGATATCGCGGATGCTCGGGTGAGGTCCATCAAAATTGATGGCTGACGGTGATCCGATCAGCACATCCACGGTCCCGGGCCGGCCCTTGGTCCAGCCGCTTGGCGCTATGGCCGCCCTGACAATTTTCTCCTTGGGGGAAGCGAGGACGTCGGCAATATTGAGATGCCCACCTACCTCGATATCCATACCGGTCGAGACATCGGATTGTGGGTCAAGATCGACGACGAGGGTTCGAACGCCACGGGCAAACGCGGCTGAGGCGAGCCCGAGCGTCACGGTGGTCTTTCCCACGCCCCCTTTGAGGGAGCTGACGCTAAGTACATGCACGAGTAACGACGATACCTTCACTACTGTTGTAGAACCTAAATCATGGACGTATTTATGGCATCTGCTTGGGCAATTGCCAGCGTTTAGCTGCCTTAAGCTGGGCACCACCAGGAAAGGACCGGATGTTCACGAAGATTCTCGTCGCCAATCGCGGTGAAATTGCGATTCGCGCCATGCGCGCAGCATTTGAGCTAGGGGCAAGGACTGTAGCGGTCTTCCCTTGGGAAGATCGCAACTCGATGCACCGTCTCAAGGCCGATGAGGCCTACCAGATTGGCGAAAAGGGTCACCCTGTCCGGGCCTACCTCGATGTGAACGAGATCATCCGGGTGGCGAAGGAGTGCGGCGCAGACGCAATCTACCCCGGCTACGGCTTCCTTTCCGAGAATCCTGACCTGGCGCAGGCGGCCGCCGAGGCCGGCATCACTTTCATCGGTCCGCCCACGAGCGTTCTCGAGATGGCCGGCAACAAGGTCACGGCGAAGGCTCACGCTATCGCCGCCGGCGTGCCGGTACTGAAGTCGACTCCTGCCTCCAACGACCTCGACGAGCTGCTCGCTGGCGCCGACGAGATCGGGTTCCCCATCTTCGCGAAGGCTGTCGCCGGTGGTGGCGGTCGCGGTATGCGCAGGGTTGAGACGAAGGACGCGCTTCGCGGAGCCCTCGAGGAAGCCATGCGCGAGGCAGACAGCGCCTTCGGTGACCCGACCATGTTCCTGGAGCAGGCCGTTGTTCGCCCGCGCCACATCGAGGTGCAGATCCTCGCCGACTCGCAGGGCAACACGGTGCACCTGTTCGAGCGGGATTGTTCAGTGCAGCGTCGTCACCAGAAGGTGATCGAGATCGCGCCGGCGCCGAATCTCGACGAAGACATCCGTCAGGCCATGTATCGCGACGCGATCGCGTTCGCGAAATCCATCAACTACGCCAACGCGGGCACCGTGGAATTTCTGCTCGACACCGCGGGGGAGCGTAAGGGCCAGCATTTCTTCATCGAGATGAACCCGCGAATCCAGGTCGAGCACACGGTGACCGAGGAGGTCACCGACGTTGACCTGGTGCAGTCGCAGATGCGCATCGCCTTCGGCGCAGTCGCTGGCTGATCTCGGGCTCGAACAGGAAAATCTCCGGCTTCGCGGCGCTGCGCTCCAGTGCCGCATCACGACGGAAGACCCCGCCTCCGGCTTCCGACCTGACACCGGGAAGATCACGACCTACCGCTCACCGGGTGGGGCGGGAATCCGTCTCGACGGTGGAACCGTTGCCGCGGGCGCTCAGGTCTCGCCGCACTTTGACTCCATGCTGGTGAAGATGACCTGCCGCGGTCGTGATTTCACCGCAGCCGTTACACGTGCCCGCCGAGGTCTGGCGGAGTTCCGTCTTCGTGGTGTCACCACGAACATCCCGTTCCTGCAGGCAGTGCTCGACGACGCAGACTTCATCGCGGGGGATCTGAGCACCTCGTTCATCGAGGAGCGACCGTGGCTCGTGAACGGCCGCCAGTCGAAAGACCGCGGTACGCGCATCCTGAACTGGCTTGCCGAGGTCACGGTGAACCAGCCAAACGGAAGCGGCGAGGGGCTCATCGACCCGAAGCTGAAGCTGCCCGCGCTCGACCTTGACGCGCCAGCCCCCGCGGGTTCGCGCCAGCGGCTCCTTGAGCTCGGCCCGGTGGGATTCGCCAGTGCCCTTCGCGCCCAGGCACCGCTCGCGGTGACGGAGACGACCTTCCGTGATGCCCACCAGTCGCTTCTCGCGACCAGGGTGCGCACGCGCGACCTCGCGGCCGTGCTTCCGCATGTTGCGCGCCTCACCCCCGAGCTGTTGTCGGTGGAGGCCTGGGGTGGTGCCACCTACGACGTGGCTCTGAGATTCCTGGGTGAAGACCCGTGGGAGCGACTGTCGACCATGCGGGAGGCGCTGCCGAACATTGCCATCCAGATGTTGCTGCGCGGCCGCAACACGGTCGGATACACCCCGTATCCCACCGAGGTCACCGACGCTTTCGTTAATGAGGCCTCGGCCAGCGGTGTCGACATCTTCCGTATCTTCGACGCACTGAACGACGTCAACCAGATGCGGCCGGCGATCGACGCGGTGCTTCAGACCGGCACCGGCGTCGCGGAAGTTGCCATGTGCTACACCGGCGACCTGCTCGACCCCGCCGAGAACCTCTACACGCTCGACTACTACCTGCGTCTGGCCGAGCAAATGGTCGAAGCGGGTGCCCACATCCTCGCCGTGAAGGACATGGCTGGGCTGTTGCGTGCCGATGCAGCGTTCCAGCTCGTCAGTGCGTTGCGCGAGCGTTTCGACCTCCCCGTGCATGTGCACACCCACGACACTGCGGGTGGGCAGCTGGCCACGCTTCTCGCGGCGTCGCGCGCTGGTGCGGATGCGGTGGATGTGGCAAGCGCCCCCATGGCCGGAACGACCAGCCAGCCATCAGCGTCGGCTCTTGTCGCGGCCCTGGCCCACACCGATCGCGACACCGGGATCTCACTGCAGGCCGTCTCGGATCTCGAGCCGTACTGGGAGGCCGTTCGTCACGTCTACAAGCCGTTCGAGTCGGGACTGCCCGGCCCCACCGGCCGCGTCTACAAGCACGAAATCCCCGGGGGCCAGCTGTCCAACCTGCGCCAGCAGGCGATCTCGCTCGGGCTTGCCGACCACTTCGAGAAGATCGAAGACCTGTACGCGGCCGCCAACCGCATGCTGGGGCGCCCTCCCAAGGTCACCCCGTCGTCAAAGGTGGTGGGCGACCTCGCCCTCGCCCTTGCTGCTGCCGACGCAGACCCGGACGATTTCGAGCAGAACCCCGACAAGTACGACATCCCGGATTCCGTCATCGGATTCATGGCTGGCGAGCTCGGGGAGCTGCCCGGTGGATGGCCCGAGCCGTTCCGCACGAAGGTTCTGAAGGGCCGCACCGTGAAGATCGGTGTCGAGCCGATTACGGAGGAAGACCAGAAGGCGCTCGAGGGTGACTCGCTGCAGCCGCCGCACCGCGCTGAACCGACTCCTGTTCGCAGGGCCGGCGAAGATCTTCGAGCAGGGACGCGATACCTACGGCGACCTCTCGGTACTCGACACCCTCGACTACCTCTACGGCCTGCACCAGGGCGTCGAGCACGTGATGGAGATCGAAAAGGGCGTCAGCCTGTACATCGGACTCGAGGCAATCGGTGAGGCCGACAACAAGGGCATGCGCACCGTCATGGCCACCCTCAATGGCCAGTTGCGTCCGGTTTTCGTCCGCGACACCAGCATCAAGGTCGATATCAAGTCGGCCGAGAAGGCGGATGCCACAAAGCCGGGCCAGGTCGCAGCGCCGTTCTCAGGGGTGGTCACACTTCAGGTCGCGGAAGGTGACACGGTCGAGGTCGGCCAGAGCGTGGCATCCATCGAGGCCATGAAGATGGAGGCGGCAATCACCGCGAACGTCGCAGGCAGGGTGCTCCGGCTGGCCATTCCGAAGACACAACAGGTCGACGCGGGCGATTTGCTGGTCGTCATCGAGTAGCCGATCGGGGGTGGCTGGCTCTCAGCAGACTCGTAGGTGAGGATAATATCGAAGTCATACCCGGAAAACTTGGGTGTTTGCACCGAAAGGGATCGACTTTGGTTAACCGCCGCAGCACCGAGGATGACGACGCTTCGCCAGACTTGGTCGATTCACTCGAGGACGACTCGACAAATCCCGAACCGCAGGATGAGTCGGAGTCGAGCGAAGAGCCGGTAGCGACGAGTCCGCCAGCGACGAGTCCGCCAGCGACGAGTCCGCCAGCGACGAGGTCGCGGTGATCGGTCATGACGAGCCCGAGCCCGAGCCCGAGCCCGAGACGGAAAGCGTCACATTCACCATGTCGCTGCCCGTGCAGGTGCGTGTAACTCCGGATGACGAGGTTGCGGTGTCGATCTCGGAAGTCGCCATCAACCCCGACTACATGGATGTCTCAGGCCCGGCCACGACGACGGTCACCATGATGGCCGAGCAGGTCGCGACCATGCCCGAGACAACGACGGATGAGGTTGTCATCCCGGCACTCCCGACGGCGGACGATGTCTACACACGTCGCGGGCGGCAGCGCGGCGAGATCTCGGCGGCCCCCGAACCCGCCACGATGCTCACCGCTGAGCGCCTGATCGCCAGGGGCAAAGGGAGAAGGAACCCGGCGCCCGAAGGTTTCTGGCAGCACTTCCTGTACACGGCGACGTTCCACAATGTGAATGTCGGAGACTCGTTTTCCGCGCGCCATCGCAAATCCGTTGATGCTCGAATCAGCAAGTCCTTCGAGGGCAGCACGCGGTTTGTGGCTGTGTTGACTCGCAAGGGCGGCGTTGGCAAGACCACCATCTCGGCGCTGCTGGGCATGGCAATGGCCGACGTCCGCGAGGACAGGGTCATCGCGATCGATGCAAACCCCGACCGCGGAACCCTGGCGGAGCGCATCACCAAAAACACCCGAGCTACGGTCCGTGACGTGATCACCCGAGCACGCTCGGTCAGCACCTTCAGCGAATTCCAGACGCTGATCTCCCGGGACGAGACCAGGATGGACGTGCTGGCGTCAGACGCAGATCCAACCGTGTCTGAGGCTTTCGATGAGGACGACTACAACGTCGTCGCCGACATCGCCGAGCGTTTCTACTCTGTTGCGATCACCGACTGCGGCACAGGCATGCTGCACTCCGCCATGAGCGCGACTCTGCAGCGGGCAGACTCCATCATCATCGTCTCCGGGGGAAGCGTTGATGAGGCGAGGCTCGCCTCGGAGACGCTGACCTGGCTTGAGTCGAACGGGTACCCAGAGCTGGTCAAGAACGCCGTCGTCGCACTCAACACCGCGACGCATGGCACCAACCTGGTGAAGCTCGAAGAGATCGAGGCACATTTCCAGTCGAGGGTCAGGGCCATTGCGCGCATCCCATACGATTCGTCCCTCGCCACGGGCTCGGTGATCAGGTATTACTCGCTCAAGCCAAACACGCGCAACGCCGCGCGGGAGTTGGCTGCCATCGTCGTCGATGGCCTCGACGCGCAGCGGACATCCTGAATCGATGACCGAACGACAAATCCGCGTATTCGGCGATCCAGTACTGCGCTCGGCATGTGACCCGATAAAAATCGGGGACCCCAGGGCGACTGCGCTCATCGAGGACCTTCTCGAGACGGTGAAGCTGCCGGGGCGGGCGGGCGTCGCGGCGAACCAGATCGGCGTCGGCCTCAGGGCGTTCAGCTACAACATCGACGGCGTCGTTGGCTACATCATCAACCCGATCCTGGTCGAGGTGTCGGGGGAGGCCGACCTGGTCGACGAGGGCTGCCTCTCTGTTCCCGGGTTCTATTTCCCGCGCATGCGCCACCCATTCGCGCGAGTGACGGGTGTGGATCTCGAGGGACACCCGATCGAGCTCAGCGGAGAAGGCCTCATGGCGCAGGCGCTCCAGCACGAGACCGATCATCTCGACGGGCACCTGTTCATCGAGGGGCTTGAGCCCGCAACGAAGAAGGAGGCCATGCGGTTGATCCGCACGGCCCCCTGGTACTAGCCTTCCGGCCCTACTGGCTCAGAGGGAGATTCCCTCTGTCTCGGGAGCGCCTGCGCCCGTGTACATGCTCTCGATCGAGTCGGCGAAATCCTTCAGGATCACGTTGCGTTTGATGCTCATCTTCGGTGTCAGGTGACCACTCGCCTCGGTGAGTGTTGCATCGAGGATGGTGAACTTGCGGATCGACTCGGCGCGCGAGACCTGTGAGTTCGCGGCGTCAACGGCGGCTTGCACCTCTGCAATGACCTTCGGGTCTTTCGCTGCCTCTGATATCGACATCGTGGCGTCGAGGTCGTTGTTGTTCAGCCACACCGGCAGCATTTCATCATCGAGAGTGATGAGAGCGGCGATGAACGGCTTCTGGTCGCCCACAACAATGACCTGACCGATGATCGGGTTGGCCCTGATGGGGTCTTCCAGCACCGCTGGAGCAACCTTCTTTCCTCCTGCGGTCGCGATGATTTCTTTCTTGCGACCGGTGATCTCGAGGTATCCGTCCTCGTCGAATACGCCGATGTCTCCGGTGCGGAACCACTCACCGTCGAAGGATTCAGCGGTGGCCGCCTCGTTGTTCCAGTAGCCGGCGAAAACGTCGACGCCCTTCGCCTGGATCTCTCCGTCTTCGGCGATGCGCACCGAGACGCCGGGGAGTGGCGGCCCGACCTTGCCGATCTTGAAGTTGGATGCGAGGTTGACTGAGATGGGCGCCGTGGTCTCGGTGAGGCCATATCCCTCGAGGATGGTGAGCCCGAGGCTGCGGTAGAAATGTCCGAGTCGAAGGCCGAGCGGAGCCGAGCCAGAGACCGCATATTTCACGCGACCGCCGAGGGCCGCGCGGATCTTGCTCAGCACGAGGCGGTCGAACAGCGCGAACTGGATGCTCAGCCCAAGGGGTACGTGACCGGCGTCTACGGCCTTGGAGTGGGCAATGGCAACCTGGGCAGCCTTGCGGAAGATCTTGCCCTTGCCGCCGGCTTCAGCCTTCTGCTCCGACGAGTTGTAGACCTTCTCGAAGACGCGCGGCACAGCCAGAAGGAATGTCGGTTTGAAGGAGCCCATGGACGGCAGCAGCAGCTTCGTGTCTGCCTGGTGCCCGACCTTCACGCCACCGTGAACCGAGAGAACTGCGATGAAGCGAGCGAAAACGTGCGCCATGGTGATGAACAGCAGCGTGCTCGACTCAGGGTTCACCACCTCCGGGATAGCCCTGGCCGAGTTGCGGCAGGTCTCAACGAAGTTTGAGTGAGTCAGGATGCAACCCTTGGGCTTTCCGGTGGTTCCGGAGGTGTAGATCAGTGTCGCCAGATCGGCGCCAGTGGCCAGGTTGCGGCGGCGCTCGATCTCCTCATCAGCAATTCCGACGCCAGCCGCAGCCAGCTTGTCAAGGTCGCCCACGTCGAGCTTCCAGCTGTGGGTGACCGCGGGAACGTCGTCGCGAATTTCGTCGAATCGGGCGAAGTGGTCAGCGGTCTCGGTGATGATGCCGATGGCACCCGAGTCCGTCAGGTTCCACAGGATCTGGCTTGGGGCGGAGGTGTCGTAGATCGGCACCAGAACAGCGCCGGCGAACCAGACCGCGAAGTCAATCAGACTCCACTCATAGCTCGTCTTGCACATGATGCCGATCCTGTCGCCAGGCTCGACGCCGGCGGCGACGAACCCCTTGGATAGGGCTATCACCTGCGCAAGGAACTCGGCAGCTGTGACATCGGACCAGCCACCGTCGTCGGTGGGGATCGCAAACAGCGCGCTATCCGGAGTCGCCTTGACCCTCTCGATTAGCAGGTCAGTCGTGTTGGCTGACGGGTCAGCTTCTACAAGGGCGGGAACGTCGAATTGTTTCACGGCAACTCCTTTGGCACCGGTCGGGGCTTTAATACCCCAGTCTAGGGTGCCCACCGTGGGGTTAGCGGGCGTCATGGGCCGCGCCGACGGGTGGCGGGGGAGTGCTGCGGCGCCGCCTTCGCTAAACTCGGGAATCGTGCAAGCAATAGGAATTGACATCGGTGGAACCAAGATCGCGGGCGCCGTGGTGACAGAGGGCGGCCTCATCATCGATGAGGAGAGAGTCGCCACCAATGCCGGCGATTCAGAGGCCATCATCGAGGCTGTGGTCGAGATGGTGCAGAGTCTGGCCAGTCGTCATCCCGTGAGCGCAGTGGGTGTAGCTGCGCCCGGCTTCATCGATGTCGAACAGTCGACGGTGTACTACACGCCCAATATCAACTGGCGGAATGAGCCACTGCGGGATCGCCTCACGTCCAGACTTGCGCTCCCCGTCACGATCGACAATGACGCGAACGCTGCCGGGTGGGCCGAGTTCAGGTTCGGCGCGGGGCGAACCGTCAACGACATGACCATGCTGACCATCGGGACAGGGGTCGGCGGAGCCATTGTCACCCGCGGCGCCCTGTTCCGCGGAGGCTTCGGCACGGGCGCCGAAATCGGCCACATGCGAATCGTCCCCAACGGGTTGCCCTGCGGTTGCGGAGCCCGCGGCTGCATCGAACAGTACGGTTCAGGGCGCGCACTTCTCAGAATGGCGAACGAGATCGCCGATGTCGGCGGAATCGGTCTGCCGCTGGCAGAGGCCAGGCGACTTGAGGGCGAGTTGGACGGCGCGATCGTGGGCGCCTTCATCTCCGAGAGAGACCCTGGCGCGCTTCGAGCCCTGGAGCAGCTGGGTCACTGGCTCGGCCAGGCGTGTGCCTCGCTCAGCGCGGTGCTTGACCCCGAGAGTTTTCGTGTTCGGCGGCGGAGTCTCCGTAGCCGGTGACCTGCTGCTCGACCCGATTCGGGATTCATACCGCGAGAATTTGCCGGCTCGCGGCTACCACCCCGAGCCCGAGTTCGTCATCGCCGAGCTCGTCAATAACGCAGGCGTGGTCGGTGCCGCAGATCTTGCTCGGTCGAGCCTGCTCGCCTGAGCCGCCTCAACGAGCAAGAGCCGTTCGTCTGCGGCATTAGAGTAGAGAATTCCCGGTCGGAGGTTGGTGCGATGTTCTACTGGTTCATGAAGAATCTGGTGGCTGGACCGCTGATAAAGACGGTATTCAGACCGTGGGTCGTTGGGCTCGAAAACATCCCCAAGACCGGCGGGGTCATCCTCGCCAGCAATCACCTGTCGTTCATCGACTCGGTCTTTCTGCCGCTTCTCATCGATCGTCGAATCTATTTCCTTGCAAAGAGTGACTATTTCACGGGCAAGGGATTCAAGAACTGGGCGGTCAAGCATTTTCTGCTCGGCACCGGCATGCTGCCGATCGATCGCTCGGGTGGCAAGGCCTCCGAGGCGTCGCTCAATACCGGATTGGCCGTCCTCCAGCAGGGCAAGGTTCTCGGGATCTATCCGGAAGGCACCCGCAGCCCTGACGGCAAGATGTATCGCGGTCGCACAGGCGTCGCTCGCATGATTCTCGAGGGTCACGTTCCGGTGGTGCCGGTCGCCATGGTCGACACCGAAAAGGTCATGCCGATCGGAAGCACGATTCCGAAGGTGCGCCGCATCGGGGTCGTTTTCGGTGAACCGCTCGACTTTTCCCGGTTTCAGGGGATGGAAAGTGACAGGTTTATCCTGCGCTCCATCACCGACGAGATCATGTACGAGCTCAGCAGGATCAGCGGACAGGAATATGCGGACGTCTATGCCAGTTCGGTCAAGGAGAAGAAGGCTCCTCGAAGCCGATAGGCTTTGCGGGGCTTCGCGCCCAGTTCGCGCCTGATTGCACTAATTCGTCACAGCTAAGGAATCATCTCGTGGTTGACCCGTCCGAACCCGTAGTACTCGCCGATCCAGATGTGATTGCGGGAATGGACAACTGGCGGACGCTTCCCATCAAGCAGCAGCCGGAATGGCCCAACCCGGATGCCGTCGGCGCAGCATCCGCCAAGATCGCCAGCCTTCCGCCTCTGGTCTTCGCCGGCGAAGTAGATGTGCTGCGCGAGCGACTCGCGCGTGCTGCCCAGGGCGACGCCTTCCTGCTGCAGGGTGGGGACTGTGCCGAGACATTTGCGGGAGCTACCGCCCAGAACATCCGCGACAGGGTCAAGACGATCCTTCAGATGGCGGTCGTACTCACCTACGGTGCATCCAAGCCGATCATCAAGATGGGCCGCATGGCTGGCCAGTTCGCGAAGCCACGCTCCAGCGACACCGAAACGCGCGGCGACGTCACGCTGCCCGCGTACCGGGGCGACATCGTCAACGGTTTCGATTTCACCCCAGAGTCTCGTGAGGCCGACCCCGCGCGACTGGTCGAGGGTTACCACACGGCGGCATCGACGCTGAATCTCGTTCGCGCCTTCACACAGGGTGGCTTCGCTGACCTGCGCCAGGTGCACTCGTGGAACAAGGGCTTCGCACAGAACCCGGCAAACCACGCCTACGAGAAGGTCGCCAGCGAGATTGACAGGGCGATCAAGTTCATGGAGGCGGCCGGTGCCGACTTCGATGAACTGAAGCGGGTCGAGTTCTACTCCAGCCATGAGGGTCTGCTCATGGACTACGAGCGCCCGATGACTCGCATCGACTCACGTACGGGAACGCCGTACAACACCAGCGCACACTTCCTGTGGATCGGTGAGCGCACCCGCGATCTCGATGGCGCCCATGTGGACTACTTCTCGCGCGTTCGCAACCCGATCGGCGTCAAGCTCGGCCCGTCGACGAGCGCCGACGACATGGAGCGGTTGATCGACAAGCTCGACCCGAACCGCGAACCGGGTCGTTTGACCTTCATCACCCGAATGGGTGCTGGCAAGGTTCGCGACGCGCTGCCGCCGCTTCTGGAAGCGATCAAGGGTATGGATGCCACGCCGCTGTGGGTCTCAGACCCGATGCACGGCAACGGACTCACCACCCCGAACGGCTACAAGACCCGTCGCTTCGACGATGTCGTCGACGAGGTCAAGGGATTCTTCGAAGCGCACAGTGCTGCGGGAACCTACCCCGGCGGCATCCACATCGAGCTGACCGGCGACGACGTCACGGAGTGCCTCGGTGGCTCCGAGCAGATCGATGAGGCGACGCTCGCGACGCGCTACGAGTCGCTGTGCGACCCGCGACTGAACCACATGCAGTCGCTCGAGTTGGCATTCCTGGTGGCCGAGGAACTCACGGCGTTCTAGCCAGCACGTTCGATCGGCGCTAGGCGCCGATCGCCGTGAGGACGTGGAACATCACGTACACCGGCCACACGATTCCCTGTAAGAGTCCCAGAACGACGCCCCAGAAACTTCCGTCAGACTGTGAGACGAAATAGATTGCGGCGCCGATGTAGGCCAGGAGAAACAGGAATCCCCACGAGCCCGCACGCTCCACTTGACGACCGCGGTCAGCCATCGGCTTCCTTCTTCCGGTCTTCGGAATGATGGTTCCACGCTCGTCGCGGGCAGCAATGGCGGACAGTGCCGAAAGTCCCATTGCCCCCATGAATTTCTTCCGGGGTGGGACCTTTGGCCCGGGCGCGCCCGATTCGCTGACCTAGCGTGGAGGGATGAAAGCTCTCCAGTATCGCGAAATCGGTTCAGCGCCCGTCGTCGTAGAGATCCCAGACCCCGAGCCAGGACCCGGCCAGGTACTGCTGAAGGTCACCGCTGGCGGCGTTTGCCACTCTGACCAGTTTCTGATGAGCCTGCCTCAGGATCAGTACGACGCCTTCGGCTTCGGGCTTCCCCTTACCCTCGGCCACGAGGGAGCGGGAACTGTGGAATCGATCGGCGCTGGAGTGACGGGCATCACACTCGGGGAGTCGATGGCCGTCTACGGGCCGTGGGGCTGCGGGCGTTGCCACATGTGCTGCCCAGGGCAAGGAGAATTATTGCACCGAGGCCGCGCGCCTCAGCATCCAGCCGCCCGGGCTGGGCGCACCAGGGTCGATGGCGGAGTACCTGCTGGTCGACGACGCCCGGCATCTCGTTCCGCTGGGCGACCTCGATCCTGTCGCCAACGTGTCGTTGACAGACGCGGGTCTCACGCCGTATCACGCGATCAAGATGTCACTGCCGAAACTGATCGCGGGATCCACTGCCGTGGTCATCGGCGCCGGCGGACTCGGACATGTCGGCATCCAGATCCTTAAGGCGCTGTGCCCGGCGCGTGTGATCGCGGTCGATCTGAGCGAACAGAAGCTTGAGCTCGCCCGCGCTGTCGGAGCCGATGAGGCTATCCTGAGCGACGGCGACGCTGCTGCCGCGATCCGGGATCTCACCGGCGGACTCGGGGCTGTTGCGGTCTTCGATTTCGTGGGCGCACAGCCAACCGTCGAATTGGCGGGCGCTGTGGTCGCGGTCGAGGGTGACCTCACTATTGTCGGCATCGGCGGCGGGATGCTGCCCGTCGGCTTCGGTTCTGTGCCGTATGACGTAGCCGTGCGTGCGCCGTACTGGGGAAGCCGTTCCGAACTCATGGAGGTGCTCGATCTCGCCCGCGTCGGCAAGATTTCCGTCGAGACTGAGACTTTCTCGCTCGCCGACGCACCAGGCGCATACGAGAAGCTGCACGCTGGCACCATCCGCGGACGCGCTGTCATCGTCCCCTGACGCGGCAGGCCGCCGTTCGGCTATGCGCTGAAGCTGACCCTCAGCGTGCTGCCCTTCGGGGCAAACGAGCCGCCCTCGGGGTTGAGTCCTGACACCTTGAACGACTCGGGAAGAAGGTCGGCAACGCCGTTGTACTGAACGTCGAACCCAGCGTCAAGCAGTTGTTGTTTAGCGGAGGCCCAGGTCTCCCCGACAACGTCAGGAACCTCGATCAGTTCAACTCCCTTGGAGGTGATGAGGTCGACGGCGTCGCCCTGTCTGACGATCTCTGCGCCCTCGGCGGGAACGGCTCGAATGACGGAGCCCTGCGCGATCGTGTCACTGTTCTCCACTTCGCGAACCTCGCCTACGGCGAGACCAGCCGCCTGCAGGGTTGCGCTGGCGTCATCAACCGAGAGGCCTGAGACATCCGGAATGGAACCGGATGACACGACCAGCGTGACCGGCTGGCCCTCGCCATACTGCGCAACGCCAGTGAGGCTCGACCCGTCGCCGGCGAGAGCGTCGAGCACGGTGCCGGCGCTGACGTCGTCATCGAACTGGCGGATGATGTTCTCATCCAGTGCGAATGGGGCGGCAGCGATGGCTGCCTTTGCGTCATCCTCGGTCATACCGGCAAAGGCGGGAACGTCCAGCAACTGCGGCCCGGTCGAGATGAGCAGTTGCACGACGTGCCCCTTTGTGACGTTCGTGCCACCGGCGGGATCGGTAGCGGCGACAGCACCAACGGGAATCACCGGATCGCTGATTGCGCCATTCTCCGGATTGACCTCGAGGCCGAGAGCGGTGAGCTCGTCTGCGGCTTCCTCCGGCGAAAGTCCTGCAAGGTCGGACGGGACAACCACCGATGAACCAGGACCGACACCAAAATACCAACCGGCAACGCCTGCCCCTGCCACAAGAAGAAGGATGAGAACCACAATGAGTGGTGCTCTTCTCCTGCGTCTCTTGGTTCTGAGCGCGAGGGCGGCTGTAGAACCGGTCGGGGTGTCCCTGGTGAGGGCCGGCACCGCGTGAACTGAGGTGGGGGCGATCGGGAGTCGTCCCCGCTGGCCAATGATCTGGGTTTCCGCCGTCGCGTCAGCAGATATGGCGGTCGGCATGACCATGGTGCGTTGCACGGATGTTGCTGCGGTGGTGGGGAGCGCCGTCATCAGGTCGCTGTGCACCTCGTACAGCCGGTCGAGCATGGCACGCGCGTCGCGTGGACGATCATCTGGCTCGCGGGAGGTCGACCACAGCACGAGATCGTCAAGCTCCGCGGGCACCTTTGAGTTCTTGCGGCTCGGAGAGGGCACAGAATCGTTCGCGTGCTGATAGGCGATCTGCATGGGCTGCTCGCCCTTGAACGGCTGCTCACCCGTGAGCATCTCGAACATCATGATGCCGATGGCGTAGATGTCGCTTCGGGTATCCGCAATGCCGCGCGTGACGAGTTCGGGGGAGAGGTACGCGATGGTCCCGAGAAGTGCCGCTCCGGTAGCGGTGTTGGCCGACGCTGCGCGGGCAAGACCGAAGTCGCCGATCTTGATGCGTCCATCGTCGGCCAGCAGCACATTCTCCGGCTTCAGGTCGCGGTGCACGATTCCCGCTTTGTGGGCCGCGGCGAGGCCCGCGAGCACGGCCTCAAGAATGTCGAGCGTCTGCTCGGTGGTGAGCAGCTTGTGCTCCGTCAGGAGGTCGCGCAGGGTGATGCCAGGCAGGTATTCCATGACGAGGTACGCCATGTCGCTGTCCTGGCCCTGATCGAAGACATTGACAACGTTGGGGTGCGCGAGGCGCGCGGCCGACCGGGCCTCCTGGATGAACCGTTCCTTGAACTTGCTGTCGTCGGCGAGGTGGCCATGCATGACCTTGATGGCGACGCGGCGCTCTAGTCGCAGGTCTGTCGCGAGGTAAACCGTCGCCATTCCTCCGCGCGCGATTCGGGAACGGATCTGGTATCTACCGTCGAGAAGGCGACCAATCATGGGGTCGGTGCTGTTGACGGTCACCCCATGATTCTAAAGATCGAGGCTGAACGTCCGTGGTGATGACACGGCTCGCCGCAAGATCGGGCGAAGACTGAGCGTGGAATCAGCTGAGTTCGGCGTACCAGGATCGTGCCGAGGCTTCCCACTGTGCGTAGGCGTCTGGGAACTCGGAGATCTGCACGGATTGAGCGGCGACGGTGAGCGACATCGACTCCCAGCCGCGGATATCCAGCAGCCCCCTGGTGCGACCGGCGTTGGGGTTGGAGATGCCGCCATAGAAGAGCCGCGCAGCGTAGGAGGGCGTGGTGAGCTGCGTGACCGTGCCCCAGCCGGCGCTCGGACGCTGCTGAAAGAGCCCAACCGAGTCGCGATCGCCCCAGGTCAGGTTGCGAAGCGTCGATTCCTGCATCGCGGTGGCGAGAGCAATGACAATGCCCTGGCTCGAGACTCCCAGCTCGTGACCAACCTGAACGATGACGGCGGCGTTCGACCGCATCTCCTCGTTCAGTAGGGTCACGCTCGAGCCGGCTGACGCTGGCGCGATCGAGGCAGGGGCTGCCAGTGAGCCTGGAATCGCAAGCGTCTCGCCCGAGAAAATCAGGCTCGATGCCTGCAAGTCCGTTTGCCTCGAGAAGCGCAGCTTCGCTGACGCCAAGGGTGGCTGCGATCCCGCTGATGGTGTCGCCGGAAACAATCGTGTAAGAGCCGCCGGATGCCAGCGCAGAGGTGTGGGAGGCGAGATCGATAGCCAGCTCGGGCTCCATCGCGGCGGCCGGCACCAGGGTGGTCGGGATCGTCAGGCTCTGGTTGGGGAAGATCAGGCTCGACGCCCCGAGGCCATTCGCACTTAACACGGTGGCAGTCGACACTCCAAAACGCTCGGCGATCGAGCTGATGGTGTCTCCCGCGACGATCGTGTATTTGACCGTGGGCGCGACCTCAACCACAGCCTCGACGGCTGGCGTCGAAGCTGACGGGCTACCGAGGGCGAGCACCTGACCGGGGAAGATGAGTGACGACCAGCCAAGTCCGTTCAGCGCGAGCACGGATGCAGTCGACAGTCCGAACTGGCCAGCAATGCTGCTGACAGTGTCGCCGGCCGCAACGGTGTACGACACGGGGCCCGCTGTTGTCGTCGAACGGACAATCGAAGCTGCCGTTGATTTGATGGCGGTGTTTGCCGCGGCCATGGCCTCGCGGATGGTCTTGCCCAGTTCAACCGCAGACGGGCGGTGTTTGAGCGCTGGCCGCGCCTCGGCAGGGGAGACCGGACCCGTGAGGTTGAGCGTCAGAGCCATCGAGCCCACAAGCAGCACGGAGCCGGTTGAGAAGACCGTGTGGGTGGCCTTGGTGCGGCGCGAGGATAGGCGTCGAAGCGGGGCGATTCTGGCCTGGGTGGCAGGTGCCAGTCCCGCGAAGACGCTCCTGGCCGCGTCATCCATGGAATCCGGGTTCCCTGTCATCGTGCTGTCTCCGCCCCCTCGCCCCCGCGAGCATGCCGGCCACTCGCTCACGGTGGCATTGCCTACACGGTGGCACAGGTGGCTACTACTGTCAACCACTGTGACAGATGTGAAACCAATTTACATGCTCGAAACATTGCGTTCAGAGGTGTGTCTCCGAAAATTCACATGCGGTCGTGGGAGGCTTGGAGGGTGACCGAATCACCCGATGTGCAGTGGCTGACAATTCCCGACCTGACCGAGATGCTCGGTCTCAAAGTGAGCCAGGTTCGTCGGCTCATCGAAGATCGCGCCCTGCTGGCCAGCCGCATCGACGGTGTGTGGAAGGTTCCCGCTGCATTCATCGTGGATGGGGAACCCCTGAGCGAGTTGAAGGGAACTCTGATCGTGCTCGCAGACAGCGGCTTCAGCAATGAGGAAGCTTTGCGTTGGCTGCTTAACACCGACGACAGTCTCGGGGTGAGCCCCATTGCTGCCCTGACGGCGGGCCGCAAAGCCGAGGTGCGTCGCGTCGCACAGGCACTCGGCTTTTAGGTCGAGTGCGACCTTCGGGTCGCAAGCAAAGGCGACAAGGTCCTAGGCGACTCGGTGTGTAACAGTATCGGCGAGATCGAGGAGCTGGGCACGTGCCGATGGCGCGAGTGGGGCATCCCTCATGGCGGACCTGGCAAGCTCAACGTTGTGCTCAATGATGCGTTCGACATGATCAACAGCGCCGCATTCGGTGAGCGCGGTGCGGATCATCGCGACCTGTTGATCATCGAGATCGGGATCCCCAAGCAGTTCGTCGACGACGTTGCGCAGGTGAGCCGGCAGCTTGGTGCGCGCCAGCGCGATGAGCACAGTCCGCTTGCCTTCTCGCAGGTCATCGCCAGCGGGCTTTCCCGTCACCACTGGATCGCCAAAGACGCCGAGCATGTCGTCGCGTAGCTGGTAGGCAACCCCGAGCGGCAGCCCGAACGCGCGCAGCGAGGCCATTTGTTCCGGCGAGGCGCCGCCGAGGGCAGCCCCGATGGCCAGCGGTGCCTCGATGCTGTACTTGGCCGACTTATAGACGATGACGCGATGAGCACGGGGGAGAGCCTGCGCCTCCGGATAGGAGGCCCACGCGTTCTCTTCCAGGATGTCGAGGTATTGTCCGGCCGTGACCTCGGTTCGCATGCGAGCGAATTCCGCACGCCCGGCGTATCCGGCTTCCCGGTCGGCGAGCAAGGAGGTTCCCTTGTCGAACAGCTCATCGCTCCAGCCGAGCAGGAGATCGCCGAGCAGCAATCCCGCCGAGCGACCGAACGTCGCGGCGGAGCCTCGCCAGCCACCCTGAATGTGGATGGATTCGAAACTCTTGTGAGCAGCAGGCGCGCCACGGCGGGTGTCGGAATTGTCCATGATGTCGTCGTGCACGAGCGCCGCCGCGTGGAAGACCTCAAGTGCGGAAGCTGCGAGCACGATCCCCGGAAGGACCCCGCCGGCCGGTGGGGGAGCGAGGGGATCAAATTGATCGATCGTGTGCGTGACCGACTGCCATCCCCAGTAGCAGAAGAGAGCCCGAAACCGCTTGCCACCGGACAGGAACGAGAGCGTGACGTCGGTGAACTGTTCAAGTTCGGGTGCGATTGTCGCCAGTTCAGCGGTTCGCTCGGAAACAAATTCGTCGATTCTCAGTTGAACAAGGTCAACTAACCGCGTACTCTCAGCCACTCGTCTAGCCTAGCCATCGCGGCGGGCGTACAATTGACTTCTAGCGCTGAGAAGATTCCGCGCGGACTACCCGAGACTCGAGGGGAACAGGATGCCACTTTCCGAGCAGGAGCAGCGCCTCCTGGAAGAGATGGAGCGCAGTCTCTATCAAAACGACGCTGACTTCGTTGCTACCGTCAATCCCCATCGCGGCCGGACCAACTACCGCATTCTGGTGATCGGTGTGCTCGTCGGTGTCGCGGGTATCGCCACCCTGGTCGCCGGAGTCATCGTGAACCAGCCCCTCGTTGGCATCCTCGGCTTTGCCGTCATGTTTGCCGGCGTTCTGCTCATTTTCGCCCCGCCCCGCAAGGGAGCAGCGGCAGCCTCGACAGCACGTCCAACGACGACGAAGTCGAACGGCGGATCATCGAGCTTCATGTCGAACCTCAACGACCGTTGGGAAAAGCGCCAGGACGGTCGCGAGTAGTCCAACCGATTCACGTACTTCAACCGCGAAACAGGGTCAGCCTTCGGGCTGGCCCTTTTTTTGTGCCTCAAACAGGGGTCAGAGGGCCTGAACGAGCAAAAATGCCAAAATTCCCTCCACCGGGGACAGCCCAGTGTTTACGGCGATTTCTTGCACATCTGAGGAAGTAAACCTGACGATTTTATGGATTTGGTGGGGGAAAGTGGAGTAAAGTGGAGGAAACCTGAATCCGGGCCGGAGAATGAGGGGAGGCTGTCGTGTTCCTAGGCACCTATGCCCCGAAGCTGGACGAGAAGGGGCGCGTCATCCTGCCGGCCAAGTTCCGCGACGAACTGTCGTCGGGAATGGTCGTCACCCGCGGACAGGAACGCTGCCTCTACGTGTTCAGCCAGCGCGAGTTCGAGAACATCCAGCTGAAGGTGCGCCAGGCGTCCCTCACGAGCAAGCAGAGCCGGGACTTTTTGCGACTCTTCCTTTCGGGGGCCAACCAGGAGATTCCGGATAGCCAGAACCGCGTAACCATCCCCGCGAACCTGCGCGAATACGCCGGACTCGGTCGCGAACTCACCGTCATCGGTGCCGGTGACCGCGCTGAGATCTGGAACACCGACGCCTGGAACGCCTACTACGAAAGCGCCGAATCCGACTTCGCAAACACGACGGAGGAGGTGATCCCGGGCCTCTTCTGATTCACAACCGCACCGACGTTGACGCTGACTCCCAGCCGTACGCCCTGGCTTTCTCCCCGATGCCAGGTCGCACCGGATGGGGATGAGCGTTCACGACACCGTGACGGTGGGTCTCCCGGATAGCAATGACAGACAACACGATCCACACCCCGGTCATGCTCGAACGCACCATCGAGCTCCTCGCCCCAGCTCTCGAACGCGACGGTGCTGTGCTCGTCGACGCGACGCTCGGGATGGCCGGCCACGCCGAATCTTTCCTCCAGCGCTTCCCGGGCATCACGCTCGTCGGCATCGACCGGGATCAGGATGCCCTCACTATCGCTCGCCGCCGGCTCGAGCCATTCGCTGACCGAGTGCATCTCGTGCATGCGGTGTACGACGAATTCGCCGCCGCGCTCGCCGGTCTCGGCATCCCCAAAGTTTCCGGGATCCTCTTCGATCTCGGGGTGTCGTCGCTGCAACTGGACAGGGTGGAGCGCGGCTTTTCCTACTCCAAGGACGCCCCGCTCGACATGCGGATGGACGCATCGAACGAGCGGACCGCGGCTCATATCCTCGCGACCTACAGCGAAGAAGAGTTGCGACGCATCTTTTACCAGTACGGCGACGAGAAGCTCGCTCCCCGATTCGCGAGCCGAATTGTGCAGCGCCGCGCTGAGAAGCCGCTCGAGACGTCAGCAGAGCTGGTTGAACTCGTGATCGCGGCGACTCCCGCAGCAGCACAGCGCGCAGGGCATCCGGCCAAGCGGGTCTTCCAGGCACTTCGCATCGAGGTGAACCAGGAGCTCTCGGTGCTGGAACGAGCGATTCCGGCCGCAGTCGACTCCCTCGAGGTCGGCGGGCGCATGGTCGTTCTCTCGTACGAGTCGCTGGAAGACCGGATCGTCAAGCGAGTGCTGCAGGCGCGATCCGCGTCCACGGCGCCGCGGGGTTTGCCCGTCGAGCTTCCCGAGCACCGACCCGAACTCAAACTGCTCGTACGCGGGGCAGAACTCGCCACAGAGGATGAGAAATGGCGAAATCCTCGGCGCCACCCCGGTACGGCTCCGAGCCGTCGAGAAACTACGGGAGATCGCATGAGCGGCACCGCTGCATTTGCCCGCCCACTCGTCGCGCCAGCCCCGTCGCCGACGACGCATCCCCACATCGAGATTGTCACCACGCGTGAGCAGAGACGAGCCCGTCCCAAGCTTGCCTACGCGGTCGTCACGATCACGAGCCTGTTCGCAATCTTTGCGGCTCAGCTCATGATGAGCATCGTGGTGTCTGAAGGCGCATTCCAGATCGAAGCGCTCCAGCAGCAGCAGAAGGAGCTGCTTCGCACTCAGGACGCGCTCAGCGAGAATCTGAACCTGTACGGCTCGACGCAGAATCTTGCCACCCAGGCGGCTCACCTCGGAATGGTGCCGAACCCGTCGCCTCTCACGCTGAATCTCGACACGGGTTCCGTGTACGGAGCGCCGGGCACCGCCGATCCGATGGGATGCGGCGGCGGATGCAACCTCATCGCTAACTCCCTGCTGGTGGGCATGCCTCTGGTCGACCCTGCCGGGGCGACAACAGGAAACGCCGCAGCTCCTGTGGATGCGTCGACCAGCGCAACGCAGACTGATACCGCACCGGCCGCCACGAACGCGCTTCCCGCCCCAGTGACCCGATGACCCTGTCCGCAACCCGAGGACTTGCACGACATGAGAACACGAAGCAGCCGCGCCCGGATCTCGCTTGCTGTTCTGGTGGTCTTCGCGATCGTCGCGGTATTCGTGGTGCGGCTGGTCGACATCCAGGTCGTACGCGCGGAGGAATTCAACGCGGCATCCTCGACAAGCGCGGACAAGACATCACCACCTACGGCGTTCGCGGCGACATCGTCGACGCGCAACGGCAGTGCTGGCCGACAGCGTGTTGCGATACGACATCACGGCATCACCAAGAGTCGCCCTGCTTCCGACGGATGCCGCGACCTCAGTTCCGGCCCAGCTCGCCGAGATCGCGGCCCTTTCCGGGCAGGATCCGGCGGCGCTCTACGCGGCGATGACCGCGGACCCGACCTCCGACTTCATGTATCTGGTGAAGGGCGTCACTCTGGACGTCTTCGAGCAGATCGACGCGCTCAACATTTCGTGGGTCTACCCCGAACGAAAGTCGGCGCGAAGCTACCCGAACGGTGAAATCGCGGGAAACCTGGTCGGGTTTATCGGCACGGATGGTCCGCAGGCCGGGCTCGAGCTGACCGAGAACGAATGCCTGGCGAGCGAGAACGGAACTCTCACCTACGAGCGGGGGGAGGACGGAACTGCGCTTCCCGGCAGCGAGGTCGTGACGGAGCAGAGCAAGGACGGCGGCACGCTTCGGCTAACCATCGACCGCGACCTGCAGTTCTACGTGCAGCAGCGGATGGAACAGACCGCGCTCGAGCTCGGTGCAACCTGGGCCACAGCCGTCGTCATCCGCGTGGCAGACGGCCACCTCATGTCCGTCGCCGACTGGCCCACCCTCGATCCCAACAATGTTGATGCCGCATCGCGGGATGCACTGGGATCACGTGCCTTCAGCACGCCATACGAGCCGGGTTCCACGATGAAGGCCCTCACGGCCGCATCGCTGGTCGATTCGGGCACAGTGAGCCCCGGAGACGGCGTTGTCGTGCCATACGAGCTTCTGCAGGCAGACGGCAGCTCGATCCACGACGCTTTCTACCACGAAACCCAAAACCTCACCCTCGCCGGAGCTCTGGTGGAGTCATCCAACGTGGCAGTTGCCCAGTTCACCGACAGGCTGTCTGCTGAGAAGCGCCACGATTACATGTCAGCGTTCGGTCTAGGGAAGTACACCGAGGTCGAGTTCAATGGCGAGTCGGCCGGCCAGCTCCTCCGACGCCGACCAGTGGTTTGGCCGCACGAACTACGCGGTGCAATACGGCCAGGGCATGAGCGCGACCTCGGTGCAGATGGCAAGCGTCTTCCAGACGATCGGAAACCAGGGAGTCAGGATGCCGGTGACTCTCGTTGAGGGCTGTGAGCAGGCTGACGGCACGATGACGGACGTCGCATCCTCGGAGGGCACGCAGGTGCTTTCCACATCGGCGGCTGACCAGACCGTGGCGATGATGGAGCAGGTCGCGAACAAGAGCGGTTCGGCCCCGAAACTTCAGATTCCCGGCTACCGCACGGCCGTCAAGAGTGGAACCGCCGAGGTCGCAATCAATGGCGGATATTCCGACAACAGCGTGGTGATCTCGTACGCAGGGGTCGCTCCAGCCGACGATCCCCAGTACGCGGTCGTGGTGACCGCAGGCATCCCCGCTAGGGTGTTCTCGGGACTAATCGCCCCTACCTGGCGCGATGTTATGGCCCAGACCCTCACCACTTTCCGGGTGCCGCCGTCAACGACGCCGGCCCCGGACCTTCCCGTCAACTGGTGAGAAACCAGCAATTCGACGGGCAGGAGCACCAGGTAGCTATGTACGGTTCATGCATTCACCACCACGACGACAGCCCGAGCACGGTCTCTCGATGATCGACCTTCGCGTTGACGAAATCGCCGCCGCAATCGACGGCAGGCTGGTCGGAGTTGTGGATGCCGCGGCCCTGATCGTGGGTGGCGCTGTAGAGACCGACTCACGTCTCGTCGGCCCAGGTTCTGTCTTCTTCGCGCTTCCCGGCGAACACTCCGACGGCCACCTCTTCGCGCAGGCCGCCGTGGATGCGGGCGCGGCGCTGCTCGTGGTGCAGCGCGAGCTGCCGATCACCGTTCCACAGCTCGTGGTGGATGACGGACTGCTCGCGCTTTCCGCACTCGCCCGCGAGGTCGTCGCGCGCGTCAGGGCCAGCGGCGATCTCAAGGTCGTTGCCGTCACCGGATCGAACGGCAAGACGACGACGAAGAACATGCTGCGGGCGATTCTGGCCGACCAGGGTTCGACTGTCGCGCCCCAGGGTTCGTTAACAACGAGGTGGGGGCCCCGATCTCGATCCTCGGCGTCGAGGCATCCACGCGCTTCCTCGTGGTCGAGATGGGAGCAGACGCCATCGGTGACATCACGAAGCTTGTCTCTATCGCTACCCCAGACGTGGGAATCGTTCTGACCGTCGGGTTTGCGCACATCGGCAAATTCGGCAGCGCTGATGCCATCGAGCTCGCCAAGTCGGAGATGGTCAGCGGCCTGCCGACCACCTCGATCGCGGTGTTGAACGCAGACGATGGCCGAGTCAGCCGGATGGCGGCGGTCACCGCGGCGCCCGTCTCCTGGTTCGGGTTGGATGCCGCTGCCGATGTCAGGGCCATTGACGTCGACACGACTGTGGACGGCACATCGTTCACGGTCGTCGCCGATGGCGAGTCCCACCCGGTGCGCCTGCGCATCCTGGGCGAACATCACGTCACGAACGCTCTCGCCGCAATCACCGCGACCAGGGCCCTCGGCATTCCCGTCGTCGACGCCATTCGGTCTCTTGAGTCGCTCACCCGGGCCGAACGATGGCGAATGGAGCTCACCGAGAGCCCCGATGGCGTGATCGTCATCAACGATGCGTACAACGCAAGCCCTGATTCGGTCGCTGCCGCCCTGAAAACTCTCGCCCAGGTGACCGGTGCCGAGCGGCGGTCGTTCGCCGTTCTCGGAGAGATGGCCGAACTCGGCGAATTCGCGGACGACGAACACGATCGCATCGGCCGGCTCGTGGTGCGGCTAAACGTGAAGCAACTCATTGTCGTTGGGCACAACGCACGCCACATTCACAACGCCGCTGGTCTCGAGGGCTCGTGGGATGGGGAGTCGATATTCGTCCAGACCGCCGATGAGGCATACGATGTGCTGCGTGACAAACTGCGCAAGGGGGACGTTGTGCTCGTGAAGTCATCCAATTCGGCGGGGCTGCGTTTCCTCGGTGACCGACTGGCGGGGATCAGCGCGTGATCCCTCTACTCGTTGCAGGCGGAACCGGACTCCTGTTCACGCTGTTCCTCACGCCCCTGTTCATTAAGCTGTTCAATCGCCTCAAGTGGGGGCAGTTCATCCGGGATGACGGCCCGCAGGCCCATCACACGAAGCGCGGTACGCCCACCATGGGCGGCATCATCTTCATCCTCGGTTCGATAGTTGGCTACGTGGTCGGCCACATTGTCGGCCGCACCGACATGACGCTCGTGGGTCTTCTCGTGATCTTCCTCATGGTGGGTCTGGGCTCAGTGGGCTTCATTGACGACTTCATCAAGACTCGCAACCAGCGCAGCCTCGGGCTGGGTGGCTGGTCGAAAGTGCTCGGCCAGGTGATCGTGGCTGCGATCTTCGCGGCGATTGCGCTCAACTTCCCCGACGAAAACGGACTAACTCCCGCGTCGACGATGATCTCCGTCGTGAGGGACGTGCAGTGGCTCAACTTCGCCACCTTCGGCGTCATCGGCGCCGCCATTGCCTTCGCCCTGTGGTCGACCCTGATCATCGTGAGCGCATCCAACGGTGTGAACGTGGCTGACGGGCTCGACGGGCTCGCTACCGGCGCTGCAATCTTCTCCCTCTCCGCCTACATCTTCATCGGGTTCTGGCAGGCCAACCAGGCCTGCTACAACACGAACCTGCTCGACGAAAACCAGGCGTATTGCTACAACGTTCGGGATCCGCTCGACCTCGCGGTGATCGCCGCGGCCATCGTCGGCAGCCTCGTCGGGTTCCTCTGGTACAACACGTCACCGGCACAGATCTTCATGGGCGACACCGGCTCCCTCGGGCTCGGCGGCGCCATCGCCGGCCTCGCGATCATGACCCGAACCGAGGTGCTGCTCGTGCTGATCGGCGGGCTGTTCATCCTGGTCACCGGATCCGTCATTCTGCAGAGGGCATATTTCAAGGTGTCGAGGGGAAAGCGCATCTTCCTCATGAGCCCGCTTCACCATCATTTTGAGCTCAAGGGGTGGGCCGAGATCACGGTGGTCGTGAGATTCTGGATCATCGCTTCGCTGTTCGTGGCTGCAGGCGTCGGTCTCTTCTATCTCGAATGGGTCACACGGTAGCTGTGCGCGATCTCGAAAACCTCACCAGCTGGCACTCAGAATGGCGCGGGCTGCGTGTTGTCGTGCTCGGCCTCGGAGTCACTGGATTCGCTGCCGCTGACACTCTGGCCGAACTAGGAGCGGAAGTTCTCGTCGTGGCGTCCTCCGCGGGGGAGCTTCGGCGCCAGATGCTTGACGTGATCGGTGGTCGCTTCGTCGAGCATTCGCGTCAGGGGGAGGTCCCGTCCGAACTCGACGAGATGCACGCCGATCTCGTGATCGTGTCACCCGGCTTCGGCCTGGATCATCCGCTGGTGGCGTGGGCGCAGGCCAGCGGCATCCCGATCTGGGGCGACATCGAGCTCGCGTGGAGGCTGCGCGACAAGGTCGGCGACCCCGGCCGAGTGGATCGCCGTCACGGGCACCAACGGCAAGACCACCACTGTGCAGCTGACCACGCACCTGCTGGTTGCCAGCGGTCTGCGGGCGGTGCCCGCCGGAAATATCGGTGTGCCCGTGCTCGATGCGATTCGCGATCCGCAGGGCTTCGACGTGATTGTGGTCGAGCTGTCGAGCTTTCAATTGCACTGGATGCCCCGAACCGGCCCCGGCGCCATCGCGCCGCTTGCCAGCGTCTGCCTGAACATCGCGGACGATCACCTCGACTGGCACGGTTCGCGTGCGTCGTATGTGGAGGCGAAGGCCACCGTCTACGCGAACACGAAGATCGCCTGCGTCTACAACCGTGCAGACGCCGTGACGATGCGGATGGTCGAAGACGCCGAGGTGCAGGAGGGATGCCGCGCCATCGGGTTCGGGCTGGACACACCGGGGCCCAGCGATCTGGGGATGGTCGACGATCTGATCATCGATCGCGCATTCCTGGAGGACAGGCACAACTCGGCGCTGGAGCTGACAACCCACGGCGAGCTGGCAGCCGCCGGTCTAGCGAGCCCGCATATGGTCGCCAACGTTCTGGCGGCATCCGCTCTCGCGCGCAGTGCCGGCGTGCCCGCGGCCACGATCTCGGAAGCGCTGTCGACATTCCGGGTCGACAGCCATCGCAGCGAGATTGTCGTCGCGAGTGGGGGAGTGCTCTGGGTCAATGACTCCAAGGCGACGAACGCGCACGCTGCCGATGCTTCGCTGCGATCGTACGACTCCGTCGTGTGGATCGTGGGCGGCCTGTTGAAGGGCGTGGACATCTCATCGCTGGTGACCGACCACGCCTCCCGGCTACGGGGCGTGATCGTCATTGGGCTTAACCGTGAACCTGTGGTTGAAGCATTCGGGCGACACGCGCCACAGGTGCCGGTCTTCGAAGTGGATGCGACAGACACTGGTGACGTGATGCCAGCGGCAGTGAAAGCCGCCGCACGTATCGCGCTGAATGGTGACACGGTTCTGATGGCTCCTGCCGCAGCATCCATGGATCAATTCGCTGATTATGCCGACCGTGGCACTAGATTCGCAGCGGCCGTGAACGAATACCTGGAAGGTGGCGCAGATGACGACGACCAGGCATCCGCGCCCCCCGCAGCAGGAGCGCCCTAGCCCGCAGGCAGGTCCCGGGCCGTCAAGCGCCAGGATCCCTCTTCGCCGAATCTTTGCCGCCGAGAACAGCAACTACTTCCTGTTGCTCGGAGTCACTCTTTTCCTCGTCATCTTTGGCCTCGTGATGGTGCTGTCGTCGTCCACGATCGAGTCGTACAGTGCGGAGCAGGGCTTCTTCGGACGGTTCACCCGCCAGGGCATGTTCGCGGTGATCGGTATCCCACTGATGCTTCTGGCGGCGAGGATGCCCTCCGGGTTCTGGAGAAAGTGGGCCTGGCCGGCGCTGCTCATCGGTGGCGGGCTGCAGCTTCTCGTTTTCGTTCCCGGCATCGGAATCGTGTCGGGCGGTAACCGCAACTGGATCGGCATCGGTGCCTTCACCGCTCAGCCCTCCGAGTTCGTCAAGATCGCGCTGATCGTCTGGGTCGCATGGATGCTGTCGACCAAACAGCACCTGCTCGGCGAATGGCGACACGTCCTGCTGCCGATCGCGCCAGTCTCCGCCATCGCAATCGGCCTGGTGCTCATCGGTGGTGACCTGGGCACCGCCGCGGTCATGATTCTGATTCTCTTCGGGCTGTTGTACTTCGGTGGCGTGAGACTTCGCCATCTTGCCGTCGGTGTCGTGGGCGTCGGCTTCCTTGCGTTTCTCTTCTCGAAAGCCAATTCCTCACGAACCTCGCGTATCGAGATCTGGCTGAATGGATGCACCGCCGCCGACTATTCCGGATACTGCTGGCAGCCCGAACACGCCAACTGGGCGCTGGCTGCCGGTGGGATGGTTCGGTAAGGGTCTGGGCAACTCGGTCGCGAAATGGAACTGGCTGCCCGCGGCCAGCAGCGACTACATTTTCGCGATCATCGGCGAAGAACTCGGGACTCATCGGCGCCATCGTCGTGCTGGTGTTGTTCGTCGTGCTGGCTATCTCCTTCGTCAGGATCATCCGAAGCAGTGCCGACAGCTTCGCCCGAATCGTCACATCGGGAGTCATGGTGTGGGTGATCGGCCAGGCATTCGTCAACATCGCGGTGGTGTTGGGCGTGCTCCCGGTGCTCGGCGTGCCGTTGCCGTTGATCTCCGCGGGTGGCACTGCGCTGATCGCGAACCTGATCGGTATCGGAATCGTGCTGTCCTTTGCCCGCAGCTCCGGAGCCGCCCCGGAGGCGCCTGCAGGACAGACTCCCGCCGATCGTTCACGAATGCTGGCCGCACAGCGAGTACGCTCGCGCGCATGACCACATATCTTCTTGCTGGCGGTGGTACCGCTGGCCACGTCAACCCGTTGCTCGCGGTCGCCGACAGGTTGCGGGAACGCGATCCGCTCGCCGACATTCTCGTGCTCGGAACCAAAGAGGGGCTCGAGGCCAGGCTCGTGCCCGAGCGCGGCTACGAATTGCTCACGATCGATCGTGTTCCCATGCCGCGCAGGCCGAACGCTGCTGCGCTTGCGTTCCCCGGTGCGCTGAAGGGCACGATCGAGGCCGTCAGGCAGATCCTTCGTGACCGTTCCGTGGACATCGTGGTCGGGTTCGGGGGCTACGTCTCGGCGCCCGCCTACCTGGCTGCCCGCGCCGAGAATGTTCCGCTGGCCATCCATGAGGCAAACGCCCGTCCCGGCATCGCCAATCGATTGGGCGCGCGATTCACGAAGTTCGTGGGTGTCGCCTTCGAGGGAACGAAAATCAGCAGCGGCACATTCGTCGGTATGCCCCTGCGACGCGAGATTGAGCAACTCGACAGGTTCACTGCACGACACGAGGGCCTCAGCACCTTCGGGCTCGACAAGGGCAAGCCGACCCTGCTGGTCACCGGCGGATCGTCGGGCGCGAAGAGCATCAACGACACGATCTCGCAGTCCATCACGCTGATCCTCGGGGCGGGCTGGCAGGTCATCCATGTCACAGGTGAATATCGCGACGCCGTTGCCGACCCTCGCCTTGCGGGGTACATGGTGGTCAAATACATGGACAGGATGGATCTGGCTCTCGCTGTGGCCGACCTGACCGTGGGCCGATCCGGCACCTCCACGGTTGCGGAGGCGGCGGCGCTCGGCATCCCGGCCGTATTCGTTCCTTACCCCGTCGGAAACGGCGAGCAACGCCTCAACGCGCGAAGTGCTGTCGATGCTGGCGGCGCAATCCTCGTTGCAGATGCGAAGTTCACTCCCGAGTGGGTCAGCGGCAGACTCGTTCCGCTGCTGCGCAACAGGGCGGCGATCGCTGACATGGCGGTGCGGATGGCGACCACCGGCGCTCTCGACGGCACCGATCGAATGGTCGAGCTCATCGGTCGCGCCCTCGCGGCTAAATAGGATCGACCGGGTAAAATCGGCCCAATGATCCATCCTGACCTCACCATGCCACTGCCCGCCGATTTGGGTGCCGTGCACTTCGTGGGTATCGGGGGAAGCGGGATGAGCGGAATCGCCAGACTCTTTCTGGCCGCCGGCCACCCCGTGACGGGGTCGGATCGCTCCGAAAACCACAACACCGAAGACCTCCGAGGGCTCGGAGCGACGGTGTGGATCGGACACGACGCCTCGCATCTTGGCGCCGTTGATGCCCTGATCTACACGGGTGCCCTGTGGCCGGATAATCCCGAGTATCTGGAGGCCGTTCGTCGTGGCATCCCGGTGCTGCATCGTTCGCAGGCGCTCGCCTGGTTGATCAACCACAAGAGGCTGGTTGCCGTCGCCGGTGCGCACGGCAAGACGACATCCACCGGCATGATCATCACCGCGCTGCTGGCGATGAACGCCTCGCCCAGCTTCGTCAACGGGGGAGTCATCCAGTCGCTGGGGGTCAGCTCGTCATTCGGGGAAGGTGAGCTCTTTGTCGTGGAGGCCGACGAGTCGGACGGGTCGTTCCTGCTCTACGAGACCGCCGTCGCGCTCATCACCAATGTCGATGCAGACCACCTCGATCACTACGGGGATCATGACGCGTTCGACGCTGCCTTCGTGACCTTCGCCGAGAAGGCGTCGGAGCTCGTCGTCGTCTCCAGCGACGATCCGGGCGCCGTGCGGGTGACCGGCATGCTCGACCACCCCCGTGTCGTGACGTTCGGCGAGGATGCCACGGCCGACGTTCGCCTTCACTCCGTGGTCACTGACGGCCCAGTCTCCTTCACGATCGCGTGGCAGGGGCAGGATTATTCGACCACGCTCACCGTTCCCGGCCACCACAACGCACTCAATGCGGCCGGAGCCTTCGCCGTGCTGGTCGGCCTCGGATTCGACCCCGAAGCCGCCCTAAGCGGTATCGCGGCATTTGGCGGAACCGAGCGCCGGTTCGAGCTGCACGGGACCGTGCGCGGAGTCAGCGTGTATGACGACTACGCGCACCACCCCACCGAGGTCGCTGCGGCCCTTACTGCGGCGCGGAGTGTCGTCGGAAGCGGCAGGATCATTGCCGTGCATCAGCCGCACCTGTACAGCCGCACGCGGGATATGGCTGAGCAGTTTGCCGAGACCTACGAGCAGCTCGCCGACCACACGATTGTCCTCGACGTTTTTGGTGCCAGGGAAGACCCGATTCCCGGCGTCACCGGTGCCACAGTCTCGGAGCGTTTCCACGATGAGAGCAAAGTCGACTACCTGCCGGACTGGCAGCAGGCAGCCGATCGCGTCGCCGCGATTGCACGCGACGGTGACCTCGTCATGACGCTGAGCTGCGGAGACGTCTATCGCATAGTCCCGCAACTGCTGGCTTCACTCGACGACACATCGCAGGCGTAGGCGCGTGAAACGCCCAGACGGTTTCGACCCAAAGCCCAGCGAGCCCCCTCCCGGCCGAAAGCGGCAGACCGGTTCTCCGAAGACGCAGCCTGCTATACCGGCGCAGCCAAAGCAACCGCAGCAGCGAGCGCAGACTCCGGATGCCACGAAGTCCCGACCTGTCGCATCGCCGCCCCCGATCGCGGAGCCATCGCGAGCTGCGCGGTCCATCCGTGGCGCCTCACGGCGCTCCCCGCGACCCGATGCCGCCACCCGGGCCGAGCTGCGCCGGTCCGCCCGCGCGAGGCGCAGATTCGAGCGAGCGGAGGTCAGGCGGTTTACCCGTCGGGCCCGCAACAGGAAGATCGGCATCGCAACCGGAGTCGGAGTGCTCGCGGCGCTGATCGGGCTGGTTTTCATCGCCGTATACTCGCCCATCCTCGCGCTGCGCTCCATCACGGTCGACGGCACATCCCGCATCAACGCGGCTGATGTGCAATCGGCGGTTTCCGGGCAGCTCGGCACGCCGCTGGCACTGCTCGACTACGACACGATCACGAGAGACCTCACAGTTTTTCCGCTGATCCGCAGCTACGTCACCGAAATCGTGCCGCCGGACACCCTTCTCATCCACATCACCGAGCGTGAGCCGGTGGGGTCGGTCAAGGTGGGCGAGATGTACAACCTCGTCGACCCGGCGGGGATCGTGCTGGAGCAGTCGAGCGAACGCATTGTGGGAGTACCGGTGCTCGAGCTGCCGGACGGCGATCTCACCGGCGCCGCATTCGCGTCGATGGTCGCCGTGCTTCTTGCACTCCCGCCTGACATGCTCGCCCAGGTCGACAGCGTGACGGCACGCACTCAGGATGACGTTGCTCTCGTATTGACGGGCGTCGGCCAGGGCGTCACGTGGGGCAGCGCGGACGATTCCGATACGAAGGCGAGCCTGCTCTCGGCACTGATCAAGCTCACCGACCCCAATCAGCCCGGCGTGTTCGACGTCTCGGCGCCGAGCAACGGGGTCTTCCGACCGAGCTGACGGGCCTGAAGTTGCACTCTGCGTGCGACTTTCTGAAGTTCTCATGCGACACGCTGGAACTGTTGCGGCATGTGTGCCTGTGACCGACCTACCCTCAACACAGGAAATGCATACTGAGCATAACTTTAGACCTCAACTAGAGGTTGAGAGTCTGCAACGGGCAGAGTGTGCAAGCGCAGGGGCAGCGGAGGCCGGAACGTGACATCAAATCAGAACTACCTGGCGGTAATCAAGGTAGTAGGCATCGGCGGTGGCGGAGTCAACGCCGTCAACCGCATGATCGAGCTCGGTCTTCGGGGCGTCGAGTTCATTGCGATCAACACTGACGCCCAGGCGCTGCTGATGAGCGATGCTGACGTCAAGCTCGACGTCGGCCGCGAACTCACCCGCGGACTCGGCGCCGGCGCTGACCCCGAGGTAGGCCGTCGCGCCGCCGAGGATCACGCCGAAGAGATCGAAGAAGCGCTGGCCGGTGCCGACATGGTCTTCGTCACCGCCGGTGAGGGTGGCGGAACGGGTACGGGTGGAGCCCCCGTGGTCGCCCGCATCGCAAAGTCCATCGGCGCACTCACCATCGGTGTCGTCACGAAGCCGTTCGGCTTCGAGGGAAAGCGACGCTCGTCGCAGGCCGAAATCGGTGTCGACAGCCTCAAGAACGAGGTCGACACCCTCATCGTCGTCCCGAACGATCGCCTCCTCGAGATCAGCGATCGCGGCATCAGCATGCTCGAAGCCTTCGCCACCGCAGACCAGGTCCTGCTTGCCGGTGTTCAGGGCATCACCGACCTCATCACCACCCCCGGTCTGATCAACCTCGACTTCGCCGACGTGAAGTCCGTCATGCAGGGCGCGGGCTCCGCCTTGATGGGGATCGGCTCGGCTCGAGGGGCTGACCGCGCGATCAAGGCAGCCGAGCTCGCCGTGGCGTCGCCGCTGCTCGAGGCATCGATCGAAGGAGCCCATGGAGTGCTTCTGTCGATCCAGGGCGGCTCGAACCTCGGAATCTTCGAGATCAACGATGCCGCAAGACTCGTGCAGGAGGCCGTGCACCCCGAGGCAAACATCATCTTCGGTGCCGTCATCGACGACACCCTCGGCGACGAGGTGCGAGTCACCGTCATTGCCGCGGGATTCGACGGTGGCGCTCCCCAGCTGAAGCCCAACGAGGTCCGCCGCACCAACTACGTCATTCCCGAGGTGGGTGCGGTTGCAGCCACGGTCGGCGCTGTCGACAACGAGCAGCCCCTGACCGAGACGCAGCCCTGGAGCCCGGAGCCGAGCCTCGTCCGTGCGGCCCCGGTCGACCGCAGCTTCGACGATGACGAGTCGGATCTCGACATCCCGGACTTCCTCAAGTAGCCGCGCGTGACCGCGGAAGCATCGCTGGCCGAGAGGCTGGAGGCGGTGCGTGCTGGGGTCGCGGATGCTGCGCGGGATGCCGCCCGAGATGTATCGGACATCACCACCATCGTGGTCACGAAGTTTCATCCGGCCACCCTGGTGCGCGAGCTCCATGATCTCGGAGTGAGGGATTTCGGAGAATCGCGCCACCAGGAGGCGCAGCCGAAGATTGCCGGGCTTGCCGACCTCGACGCGACCTGGCACTTCGTCGGGCAGCTGCAGTCGAAGAAGGCGCGCCAGGTGGCGGCCTACGTGGATGTGGTCCATTCGGTGGATCGAGATTCACTGGCCGACGCCATCGCGGGGTATCCGCTCGACGTGTTCATCCAGGTAAACCTCACCGATGATGTCGGTCGAGGTGGCGTCGAGCCAGACTCCATCCAAAGGCTTGCCGAAAAGGTGGATGAGGCCGAAGGGCTGAGGTTGAGAGGCCTCATGGCTGTAGCTCCTCTGGATGGTGTAGCTCGTGCGGCCTTCGCGCGGCTGAGGGAGCTATCCGAGAGTCTCGCCCAGATCGTGCCGACCGCGAACGCACTCTCGATGGGCATGTCCGGCGACTACCGCGATGCCATTCTCGAAGGCGCGACACACCTGCGCATTGGCACGGCAATCACGGGAAATCGCCCCCAACACGGTTAATCTCGACCTACAAGCTTCACCACTCGGAGGAATGAAATGGCAAATCCACTGCGCAAGACCATGGTCTACCTGGGCCTCGCGGATGAGGACTACGACTACGAGCAGGCTCCGTCAGCTCCGGTTGCTCCGGTGGCACACCACACCCCGGCTTCGACTCCGAACCGCGCGCCGGTGACCCCGATGCGTCGAACGGGCAGCCCGCGACCTGCTGCGACCGAGATGAACGAGATTCTGACGGTGCACCCGCGCCAGTACAAGGATGCACAGGTCATCGCCGAGAACTTCCGCGAGGGCATCCCCGTCATCATCAACCTGTCACAAATGAGCGAGCCGGATGCCCGTCGCCTCATCGACTTCGCCAGCGGCCTCTCGCAGGGGCTCTACGGCAAGATCGAGCGTGTGACGAGCAAGGTCTTCCTGTTGTCGCCGGCACACGTCGCGGTGAGCGGTGACCACGCCGAGGCCGAATCCGACGTTGACGCGTCGTTCTTCGCACAGCAGTAGCCTGTCAGGGTGACAATCGTTTCACCCGTCTCCATCATTGCCCTGATTCTCAATGTGGCGCTGACGATCTTCTTCGTCATGATGTGGGCCAGGTTTGCTCTGGATCTTGCGCGCACCTTCGCGCGACGCTGGCGTCCCAAGGGAGTGGTCCTTGTGCTGGCGGAGGCAGTCTTCGTGGTGACAGACCCACCGATCAAGGTGGTGCGTCGGGTTGTCCCGCCGATGCGAATCGGCGGTGCAGCGATCGACTTCTCCTGGAGCATCGTGATGCTTGCCGTGATTATTCTGAATTCCATCGTCGCCAGATTTCTCTAGACCGACCCATCCGGCCTGCCGCGAGGTTGCGTCGCTGTACTGTTGAAAGAGAACTTTTTGTACGGCCCATGGGAAATCAACGTGGGATGCGGTTAGCGCAGTGCATAGAATGACTTGCGTTGGCTCAATGTCATGCAGACGTTGAACGTCTCGCGAAAACAAGAAAGAGTGTGAGGTGGCGGCGATGGCTTTAACTCCTGAAGACGTAGTGAACAAGCGGTTCCAACCGACGAAGTTCCGCGAGGGGTACGACCAGGACGAAGTAGACGACTTCCTCGATGAGGTAGTCGTTGAGTTGCGTCGACTCAATCAGGAGAACGAGGAGCTGCGTCAGCGCCTCATCGCGAGTGACTCGCGCATGAACGACATGCAGCGCTCGGGGGCAGAACCTGCACCCGTTCAGGCCGCGCCCAGTTTCGTCCAGCAGCCCGAGACCGCGGTCATCGAGCCGGCTCCGGTTCCAGCATCCGCGCCCGTCGCCCAGCCTGCACCGGCGACATCGATGGATGTCTCAGACACCGGCGGCACCAACAACCTGCTTCAGCTGGCTCGTCGCCTGCACGAGGAGCACGTTCGTGAGGGTGTCGAGAAGCGTGACGCGCTCATCGCCGAAGGCCACGCCACCGCGGCCCGCATCGTCGAAGAGTCCGAGAGCGGTCACCGCGCCCAGATCGAGATCCTCGACCAGGAGCGCCAGAAGCTGGAGCACCGCGTCGAGGAGCTTCGCAACTTCGAGCGCGAGTACCGCCAGAAGCTCAAGGGATACATCGAGGGCCAGCTGCGCGAGCTCGACAACGAAAGCAATGTGCTGACGTCGTCGACCGGCTCCGCTGCCTTCATGGACTCGTCGGCTGGAGATTCGTCGTCTGACGATTCTGAGTTCGCCGATGCATCCGCCAACTCAGAGCACTCACAGGATGGCCAGCCGTCCGCGAACTACACCGGTTTTGCCGGAAACTGATCCGCAGCAGGCGACGGCCAGTAAACGCGAGGTAAGCGCACGCGCCCTCGTAGTACTGGCCGTTGTTGCTGTGCTCGCGTATTCCGCCGACCGGATCAGCAAGATCCTGGTTGTCGACAACCTCACTCTGGGCCAGCCGGTCGACATCATCGGCGAACTGTTGCAGTTCCGCTACGTCGAGAACCCGGGAGCAGCATTCTCGCTGGGCTCCGGTACCACCTGGATCTTCGCGATCATCGCCGCAGTCGTCGCGGTGTTCATAGTCTTTTTCGCCCGCCGCATCAGATCGACAGGCTGGGCCGTGTTGTTCGGCCTGTTGCTCGGCGGCAACCTCGGAAATTTGACCGACCGACTGACTCGTCCGCCCGGCTTCGGAGTTGGGCACGTCGTCGACTTCATTCAGGTCTACGCGTTTCCCGCGATTTTCAATGTTGCAGATATTGCGATCGTCTCGAGCATGGGTCTGTTTATCCTGCTCACCATTCGCGGGATCGGACTCGACGGCACTCGCACGGTAGCTAAGGCCAAGGGCGAACCCGAGGCTTCGGACGCCACGCCGGCACCAGGCGACGAGCCACCGACGGACCGGACCTGACCGTGGAAACCCGCAGCCTGCCGGTTCCAGAGGGTCTCGCTGGCGAACGGGTAGATTCCGCGATCGCCAAACTCCTCGGTTTTTCGCGCACCTTTGCGGCGGAGGTCGCCGAACTCGGGGGAGTGCAACTCGACGGCAGAGTACTTTCCAAGTCAGACCGGTTGGTCTCCGGCGGGTGGCTCGAGGTCTCGTGGCAGTCAAGGGTCGAGCCCTCGATCATCCCGATCGTCGTGTCAGACCTCGGGATCGTGTGGGACGACGACGACATCGTGGTGATTGACAAGCCCGCAGGCGTAGCGGCTCATCCCTCCATCGGATGGGAGGGTCCTACCGTCCTCGGTGCCCTCGCCGGTGCCGGGTTCAGGATCTCCACCTCCGGCGCCGCCGAGCGGGCCGGGATCGTGCACAGGCTGGACGTTGGAACAAGCGGCCTCATGGTGGTCGCCAAGACGGAGTCGGCATACACGGCGCTGAAGAGGGCATTCCACGACCGTCACGTGCACAAGATCTATCATTCGGTCGTGCAGGGGCACCCTGACCCGCTGTCGGGCACCATCGACGCGCCAATCGGGCGCCACCCGGGTGCAAGCTGGAAATTCGCGATCACCGCAGACGGCAAGGCCAGCGTCACGCACTACGAGACGCTTGAGGCATTCCCGTCCGCTTCCCTGCTCGAGGTCGAACTCGAGACGGGACGCACGCACCAGATCCGGGTGCACATGGCCGCGCAGAGGCATCCCTGCGTTGGCGACACCATGTACGGTGCTGATCCGAGCATCTCGGCGAAACTGGGGCTTACGAGGCAGTGGCTGCATGCCAAACGCCTGGGCTTCGAACATCCGTCAACCAGGCAGCCGGTCGAGTTCCAGAGCCCATACCCGGCCGACCTTCAACATGCACTTGAGGTGCTTCGAGCCGACTAGGGCGCGTCAGTTTTACCCTCCGCCGGGCCGGGCTTAAAGTGGGTTCACGCCCTCGAGCAAGTGAAGAGAACCAGTGGCATCCAGCGATTCCTTCGTGCATCTCCATGTGCACAGCGAGTATTCGATGCTGGATGGAGCGGCCAGAATCGGGCCACTCATGGAGGCCGCCGCCGCCGAGAAAATGCCGGCGATCGCGGTAACCGACCACGGCAACATGTTTGGCGCCTACGAGTTCTGGAAGCAGGCGACGGCAAACGGGATCAAGCCGATCATCGGTACCGAGGCGTACATCACGCCCGGCACGGCGCGCACTGAGAAGACCCGAGTTCGCTGGGGCCAGAACCACCAGAATCAGGATGACGTCGGTGGCTCGGGCTCGTACACCCACATGACGCTGCTGTCCGAGAACAACGAGGGCATGCACAACCTGTTCAGGCTGTCGTCTCTCGCGTCCATCGAGGGGTTCTACTTCAAGCCCCGCATGGACCGCGAACTGCTCAGCCGGTACGGCAAGGGCATCATCGCCACGACAGGCTGCGTCGGTGGCGAGGTGCAGACCCGCCTCAGGCTCGGGCAGTACGAAGAGGCTCGGCAGGCTGCATCCGATTTCAGGGACATCTTCGGGGCCGGCAACTTCTACGCCGAAATCATGGATCACGGCATCGACATCGAGAAGCGCACGATGAACGACCTGCTGCGCCTCGCCAAAGAGCTCGACCTGCCCCTGGTAGCCACCAACGACCTGCACTACACGCACGCGCACGACTCGACGGCGCACGCCGCCCTGCTGTGCGTGCAATCGGCGTCGACCCTCGACGACCCCAACCGTTTCAAGTTCGACTCCGACGAGTTCTACCTGAAGAGCGCGGCCCAGATGCGTCACCTCTTCCGGGACTACCCGGAGGCGTGCGACAACACCCTGCTCATCGCTGAGCGCTGCGAGGTCAACTTCCAGCACCGCGACCTGATGCCGCGCTTCCCGGTGCCCGAGGGCGAGACCGAGGCCAGCTGGTTCGAGAAAGAGGTGAACGTTGGCATGATGCGTCGCTTCAACGACGCGCCATCGGACGCTCACCTTGCGCAGGCCAAGTACGAGGTCGATGTCATCAAGCAGATGGGCTTCCCGGGGTACTTCCTCGTGGTGGCCGACTTCATCTCGTGGGCGAAGGCGCAGGGGATTCGGGTCGGCCCTGGTCGAGGTTCCGCCGCGGGTTCGATGGCCTCCTACGCGATGGGAATCACCGAACTCGATCCCATCGCTCACGGGCTGATCTTCGAGCGATTCCTCAACCCCGAGCGCGTCTCCATGCCCGATGTGGATGTCGACTTCGACGACCGTCGCCGCGGCGAGGTCATCCGCTATGTCACGGAGAAATACGGCGATGATCGCGTCGCGCAGATCGTCACCTACGGCACGATCAAGGCCAAGCAGGCGCTGAAGGACTCATCGCGAGTGCTCGGCATGCCGTACTCCGTCGGCGAGAAGCTCACGAAGGCGATGCCCCCACCCGTGATGGGCAAGGACATGCCGCTCGGCGACATCCATAACAAGGATGCCGAACGGTACAAGGAGGCAGGCGACATTCGCGCGCTGATCGAGACCGATGGCGAAGCCGCCAGGGTCTTCGAGACGGCGAAGGGCATCGAGAACCTGAAGCGCCAGTGGGGAGTCCATGCCGCCGGTGTGATCATGTCTGCCGAGCCGTTGCTCGACGTGCTTCCGATCATGAAGCGCGAAGACGACGGCGCCATCATCACCCAGTTCGACCAGCCGCCGCTCGAATCGCTCGGCCTGATCAAGATGGACTTCCTCGGGCTTCGGAACCTGACGGTGATCGAGGATGCGCTGCGCATGATCGAGGTGAATACCGGCACGAAGCTCGTCATCGAAGACCTCGATCTCGACGAAGACCAGGCAACCTACGACCTACTCGCGCGAGGGGACACCCTCGGGGTGTTCCAGCTCGACGGCGGTGCAATGCGCGCGCTGCTGAAACAGCTGAAGCCCACCAACTTCGAAGACATCTCGGCCGTGATCGCACTGTACCGTCCGGGTCCCATGGGCATGAACTCCCACACGAACTACGCTCTGCGCAAGAACGATCTGCAGACGATCGACGCGATCCATCCCGAACTTGAAGAACCGCTGCGCGACATCCTGGGTACAACCTTCGGGCTGATTGTCTATCAGGAGCAGGTGATGTCGGTCGCGCAGAAGGTGGCCGGATTCTCGCTCGGACAGGCCGACGTGCTTCGTCGCGCGATGGGAAAGAAGAAGAAGAGCGAGCTCGACAAGCAGTTCGCCGACTTCGAGGCCGGGATGGTCGCCAACGGCTACAGCAAAGACGCGGTGAGGGTGCTGTGGGAGACCCTGATGCCGTTCGCCGACTACGCCTTCAATAAGGCGCACAGTGCTGGCTATGGAGTGCTCAGCTACTGGACGGCCTACCTCAAGGCAAACCACCCCGCCGAGTACATGGCGGCGCTGCTGACCAGCGTCGGTGACTCGAAGGACAAGCTCGGGATGTACCTGAGCGAGTGTCGCCGCATGGGCATCAAGGTGCTCGCCCCCGATGTCAACGAGTCCTCGGTCGACTTCACCGCCGTTGCCGCGGAGGGAACCCGGGGAGACGTACGGTTCGGCCTGGGTGCCGTGCGAAACGTCGGGCACAACGTCGTCGAAGCGATCTCGAAGGCGCGCACCGAGAAGGGACGCTTCACGTCGTTCCACGACTTCCTGCGAAAGGTTCCGCTGCAGGTCGCGAACAAGCGCACGGTGGAGTCGCTCATCAAGGCGGGAGCGTTCGACTCGCTCGGGGCAACCAGGCGGGCACTCGCCGAAATTCACGAGTCTGCCGTCGATGGCGCCGCCAGCGAGAAACGTGCAGAAGCGAACGGCCAGGTGGGCTTCGACTTCGACAGTCTGTGGGATGAACCGGCTCAGGCCGAGCACGTGCCGGACCGCCCCGAGTGGGCGAAGCGAGACAAGCTGGCCTTCGAGCGCGAGATGCTCGGGCTGTACGTGTCGGACCACCCACTCGCCGGGCTGGAGGTGGCACTGGCAAAACACCAGTCCGCATCCATCACCGAGATCATGGGGGGAGAGGTGGCGGCCGACGGCGAGCACGTCACCATCGCCGGACTCATCACGAGCGTGCAGCACAGGGTCGCGCGCAACAGTGGCAACCAGTACGGCATCATCACGGTGGAGGATTTCGCGGGCGAGATCAGCGTGATGTTCCTCGGAAAGGCGTACCAGGAGTTCTCGCCTGGACTCATGAACGATGCCATCGTCGTCGTTCGGGGGCGCGTCAGCGTGCGCGACGACGGTATGAACCTGCACGCCGTGAGCATGTTCGTGCCCGACACCGGTTCGAGTCTTGGGTCTGGGCCGATCGTGATCGCAGTGCAGGAGCAGAGGGCGACCACCGACGTCGTGACGGCGCTCAACGATGTGCTCATCCGTCACTCCGGCGTCAACGAGGTGCGACTGAAGCTGATCAAGGGCGACACCGCCCGGATCTTCGAAATCCCGTACCCGGTGACGGTCTCCGCGGACCTCTATGGCGAGCTGAAGACGCTCCTCGGGCCGAACTGTCTCGCTTAGGCGGTCTCGCCCGCCCCTCTCGTCCTTCCCGTCCAAATGAAGGAGATTTCGCGGCGGGCCCCTTCTTTCCGCATGACGGCGCTGCGACGGGAGGTTTTCCTTCATTTGGGCGGGGATGACGGGATACCGGGTCCCGGCGTTCCCACGGTGTCGCCCTCCTCGCACTCGCGCCGGTCACGTCCAAATGAAGGAGATTTCGTAGCGGACCCCCATCTTCCGCATGGCGGCGCTGCGACGGGAGGTTTTTCCTTCATTTGGGCGGAGTGGGCGCGGCGAGGGGCGCGGAGGGGCGCGAACGCGGCGAAGGGCGCGGCGCGACGGGCGGGCGCGCAGCGGGGAGGCCTCGCCTAGGCCGTCTCGCCCGGCTTGAAGTAGCGGCGCTCGTGGTACAGCAGTGCGTCATCCTCTGCCCCGAGTGAGCCGTCCTCGATCTGCACCACGATGACCGCGTTGTGATGAACGGGATGCACCTCGACGATGGATCCGAGCATCCACGCTGTGACCTCGTCCAGGATCGGCACACCATTGGGCCCTGGATGCCAGTGTCCGCCCACGAAGCGCTTGTCGTGATTGGATGCCATGCGCTCGGCCAGGTGGCGGGTGCGCGGCCCGAGGGTGTGGATCGCCACACGGTTACCCACGGTCATCGCCGGCCACGAGCTCGAGACCTGCGCCATGTTGAACGTGGCCAACGGAGGCACTGCCGACAGGGAGGCCAGCGATGTCGCGGTGAAGCCCGCAGGCGAGCCATCCGGCATCAGCGCCGTCACCACCGCAACGCCCGCCGCGTGTCGGCGGAAGGCGCGTTTGAACGCGTCGAGTCCATCAACGGGAATCCGGTGGTGGTCGGCGGAGGGGGGCTGGGGTGCAGTTGGCTCGTTCATACGTTGTGTTCAATCATCCTCCCGTTCCACCTGTGACTTCGACCCAGAGGCGAGCGGTTACGCCCGATGACGCAACGTGCTGCCCATTGTGCGAACTAATATTGGATGGCCATGATGCACACCATCGATCTTCGTGATCTCCCCTCCAGCCAAGCCGATCTCGCGAAGGTAGTCCCTCGCGCTCTTACCGACGTTGCTGCCGCGTCCGAAGTGGCGGCTCGGCTCATCGCCGACGTCCGCGACCGCGGGGAGGAGGCGCTGCTCGAGCAGGCCGAGCGTCTCGACGGTGTGCGGCCCGATCGCATCCGAATTCACGCGGATGAGGTCAACCGCGCCGTCCGATCGCTGGATTCCACGGTGCGTGACGCACTGGAGACCGCCATCGGCCGTGTGCGCGAGGCAACGAAGGCGCAGGTGCCCCAGAGCACGGTGACCGAACTGGGTCCTGGCGCTCACGTGATCCAGCGGTGGCAGCCCGTGAACCGGGTCGGCCTGTACGTGCCCGGCGGGAAAGCCGTGTACCCCTCCAGCGTCGTGATGAACGTCGTCCCGGCGCAGGTCGCCGGCGTTTCATCGGTCGCTCTCGCGTCGCCGCCCCAGCGCCAGTTCGGCGGATCCGTGCACCCCACGATCCTGGCCGCGGCCGGCGTGCTCGGTATCGACGAGGTCTACGCCATGGGTGGAGCCGGCGCGATCGGTGCGCTCGCGTACGGCGTTCCGAACCTGGCGTTGAATCCCGTCGAAATCATCACCGGCCCGGGCAACGTCTATGTTGCGGCAGCCAAGCGGCTGGTGCGTGGCGTGGTCGGCATCGACTCCGAGGCGGGTCCAACCGAGATCCTGGTCATCGCGGATGCCACGGCAGACGCCTATCTGGTCGCCACCGACCTCATCTCCCAGGCCGAGCACGACGAGCTCGCCGCCGTCGTTCTGGTGACGGACTCCGTTGAGCTCGCTGAGGCGGTGTCGCGCGAGGTGGAGTTGCTCGTGGCATCCACCAGTCACAGCGCCCGCGTTCGCGCGGCCATCGACGGAGTGCAGTCCGCGGTTGTGCTCGTGTCAGACATGGTCGCCGCCGCCGCGTTCAGCAACGCGTACGGGCCCGAGCACCTCGAGATCCAGACCGTTGAGCCCGGAATCGTGCTCGACATGATCGAGAGCGCAGGCGCGATCTTCCTCGGCGCACACTCGCCGGTCAGCCTCGGCGACTACCTCGCCGGGTCGAACCACGTGCTGCCCACCGGCGGCCAGTCGCGCTTCGCCTCCGGTCTCGGCGCGTACACCTTCCTGCGTCCCCAGCAGGTCATCAGCTACGACCGGTCGGCTCTGGAGCAGGTGAGCGCGCAGATCGTGGCGTTGAGCGATGCTGAAGACCTGCCTGCACATGGCGCCGCAGTATCCGCCCGGTTCGAGGACCGCGGTTAGCCTCGGCCGATAGACTCGACTCACCATGTTCTGCCCATTCTGCCGGCATCCTGACAGCCGCGTCATCGACTCCAGGACGAGCGACGACGGACTTTCCATTCGTCGCCGTCGGCAGTGCCCGGAGTGCGGCCGACGATTCTCGACAACGGAAACTGCCTCGCTCAATGTGATCAAGCGCAACGGCGTCGTCGAACTGTTCAGCAGGGAAAAGATCGTGTCCGGCGTGCGCAAGGCGTGCCAGGGGCGACCCGTCACCGACACCGATCTCGCGGTGCTCGCACAGCGGGTCGAAGAGAGCATCAGGGCCACCGGCGCCGCCCAGGTCGACGCCAACGACATTGGCCTGGCAATCCTCACCCCACTTCGCGAACTTGATGAGGTCGCCTACCTCCGGTTCGCGAGCGTCTACCAGGGGTTCAACTCGCTCGAGGACTTCGAGTCTGCGATCACCCAGCTCAGGGTGGACCACGCAGCCGACGAGGCGACGGCAACCGAGAGCTGAGCGTCCTCCCAGCCGCTAACCTTGGGTCGGCATGTATAGCTTTATCTTCAGGGTCTTCTTCGCGCGCATGGACCCAGAGCGCGCTCACACTCTCGCCTTCCGGGTGATCCGGCTGCTTCCGACCCTGGGGATCGGCTCGATCGTGCGCCGCTTCACACGGCCGGATGACTCGCTGCGGGTGACCGCCCTCGGGCTCGAGTTCGACTCGCCCTTTGGGGTCGCTGCTGGCTTCGACAAGGAGGGCACCGGCATCCGGGGCCTCGGTCAGCTCGGTTTCAGCCACGTCGAGGTCGGCACGATCACGGCACGTCCCCAGCCCGGCAACGAGAAGCCGAGGCTGTTCAGGCTGATCGCCGACCGCGCCGTCATCAACCGCATGGGCTTCAACAACCATGGCGCCCAGGCCGCCGTCGGGATCATCGGCGCGGCGCGGGCTCGGTCCATCCGGCCCGTCATCGGTGTGAACATCGGCAAGTCCAGAGTCGTTGACGTGGATGACGCGGCGGCCGACTACCTCGCAAGCACCACCGCTCTGGCGCCCCTCGCCGACTACCTCGTGGTGAACGTGAGCTCACCGAACACGCCGGGGCTGCGCGGGCTGCAGGAGCTCGAGAAGCTCCGCCCGTTGCTCAGCACCGTCAAGGCGGCGGCGGGGGAGACCCCGGTGCTCGTGAAGATCGCTCCGGATCTGACCGACGACGAAGCCACGGCCATCGCCAGGCTCGCGGTGGAGCTGCTCGACGGGATCATCGCCACCAACACGACCCTGTCGCGGGCCGGTCTGGTGACGGATGCCGCAACCGTGGCTGCGGCAGGAGCAGGCGGGCTGTCCGGACCGCCAGTCGCCGCCCGCTCACTCGAGCTGCTCAAACTGATCAGGTCGGTCGTGCCTGCTGAGTTCTGCGTGATCTCGGTCGGGGGCGTGGAAACCGCCGCCGATGTGGCCGAGCGCCTCGCCGCGGGTGCCACCCTGGTGCAGGGCTACACGGCGTTTCTCTACCGCGGACCGCTCTGGGCTCGCCAGATCAACCGCGGCCTGGTGAAGCTCCGCGCGTAGCGCGTAGCGCGTCGCGCGGGGTCAGGCGGGGAACTGCCCGCGCTTGACCTGCGGCTTCGGCAGTCGCATGAGGCGCAGCTGAAGCGCGCGCATCGCGGCGTACCAGCGCACCTTCTCGACGCGGTCGGCCCCGAACTTGGCGGCCAGCTTGCGCCTGACGATGAATCCCAGGATGACCACATCGGCGATCGCGACGAGGAAGAACGCCCAGAGTGCGGCGATGCCGATGGCCTGCACCTCGGGCTGCGGGAAGAACGTGAGGATGATCACGCCGAACATGAGCGGAATCAGCAGCTCGCCAACGCTGAAGCGCGCATCGACGTAGTCACGCACGTATCGCTTCTGCGGTCCACGGTCTCGCATCGGGAGATATTTTTCTTCGCCGGCCGCCATGCCGATCCGGGCGCGCTCACGCTCGGCCTGCATCTGGGTGCGGGCGACCCTGCGGGCGGCGGTGCGGTCGCTCGACACCAGTGGTTGCTTGCGTGCAAGCTCTTTTTCACGGCGCGTGGGGGTCGCGTGACCCTTGCCGACCGTGACGCCGTCCTGGTTGAGTTCTGAGCCAGCCTTGCTGGCTGCGTCGCTCTCTGATGCCTTGCGCACGTGGTTCCTCGCCTCTGTCGAGCTTTAAGATTACTCGCATGACCGAAACGCTGCAGCCGCACCCCCTTCTCGCCGAACTGTCAGAGGCGGTGCGCGGCGGGATGCCGGTCGCCATCGCCGAGCTGGGTTCCCTCGTGCGCATTCCCTCCGTTTCGTGGGACGGGTTCGATGCCGAACACGTTGCCACGAGCGCCGCCGCGGTGAAGGTGCTGCTCGACGGACTCGACGTATTCGACTCGGTGGAGATCGCCACGGCGCCCATCGATGATGCTCGCACCGGGCATCCGGCGCTGCTGGCGACCCGCAAGGCGAAGAACGGTAAGCCGACGATTCTGTTGTACGCGCACCACGATGTGCAGCCTCCCGGCAACCCCGAAGACTGGATTTCGCACCCGTTTGAGCCCACAGTGCGCGGTGACCGCCTGTACGGACGCGGCGCCGCAGACGACAAGGCGGGGGTGATGGCGCACATCGCAGCCATTCGCGCCTTCGTCGAGATCATGGGACCCGACTTCGATCTCGGCCTCGTCGCGTTCTTTGAGGGGGAGGAGGAGTTCGGCTCACGCTCATTCGAGAACTTCGTTGTGAAGCATCGCGAGCAGCTCGCAGCCGACGTGATCGTCGTCGCGGACTCCGACAACTGGGATACCAACACCCCAGCCCTGACAGTGGGACTCCGCGGCAACGTGACGTTCAAGCTGAAGGTCTCCACTCTCGATCACGCGTCGCACTCCGGCATGTTCGGGGGAGCGGCGCCGGATGCCATGCTTGCCGCGATCAGGCTTCTCGCAACCCTTCACGCCGACGACGGTTCGGTGGCGGTCGCCGGGATGACCAGCCGCGAATCTGACACGCCCGAGTATTCGGAGCAGAAGCTGATCGAGGAGGCCGCCCTGCTCGATGGCGTCACCCCGATCGGGCACGGCTCGGTTCTCTCGCGACTGTGGGACCAGCCGTCCATCACCATCACGGGGATCGACGCCCCGACCGTGGCAAACGCATCCAACACCCTGTCGCCATCGGTGACGGTGAAGCTCAGCGCCAGGGTGGCGCCGGGACAGACCGCAGCAGAGGCATACGTTGCCCTTGAGACACACATCACGGAACACGCTCCTTTCGGTGCGCACATCGAGATCACGGATGTGGATCGCGGCGATCCGTTCCTCGTCGACACCAGCGGCTGGGCGGTCGCCGAAGCTAAGGACGCGATGCACCAGGCCTGGGGCGTTGAGCCTCTGGAAACCGGTATTGGCGGCTCGATCCCGTTCATCTCCACACTCGTCGAAAATTTCCCGGATGCCCAGATTCTCGTCACCGGAGTGGAAGACCCGGACTCGCGCGCTCACAGCCCGAACGAGTCGCTTCACCTTGGTGTTTTTCAGCGGGCAATCCTCACCGAAGCCGTGCTGCTCGCGAAGCTCGAGAACCGAGCGTAGAATTAGACAATGACTGACACCGCCACGAGCACCGAACCCACGACCGAGGCCCCCGCCACCGCCGCGCACGGCGTTGGGCTTACCGATGCTGCAGCAGACAAGGTCAAGAGCCTGATGACGCAGGAGGGTCGCGATGACCTTCGCCTGCGTCTGGCCGTGCAGCCCGGCGGATGCTCCGGTCTCATCTATCAGCTCTACTTCGACGAGCGCACGCTTGACGGCGACGCGGTAGTCGAGTTCGGTGACGGGGTCGAGGTCGTGCTCGACAAGATGAGCGTCCCCTACCTCGACGGGGCGACGATCGACTTCGAAGACACGATTCAGAAGCAGGGTTTCACGATCGACAACCCCAACGCCGAGGGTAGCTGCGCCTGTGGAGACAGCTTCCACTAAGCACAATCTTTTTCGTCAAAACGCGCCAGCGATGGCGCGTTTTTTCGTTGTCGGAACCCGGCGAGGTGACCGGTCGGGCATCGGTCGGGTTATAGACTGGCAGTGAATCTTGTCCGAGTTTTTCGAGAGGTAACTGGTGCGCCCCAACCGCCGTTTACGATGGCTAGCCATTCCGCTTGGCATCATCGTCACGTTTGCCCTGGCAGGCTGCACGCCGGAACAGCTGAACGGCTGGCTTCCCGGTAGCGGCGAGACCACCAACCACACCTCATCGATCGTCGGGCTGTGGGTGACGTCCTGGATCGTGCTGCTTGTGGTGGGAATCATCACCTGGGCCCTCATCATCTGGACCGCCGTCGTCTATCGCCGTCGGAAGGGCCAGACCGGGCTCCCGGTGCAGCTGCGCTACAACCTCCCGATCGAGATCTTCTACACGATCGTTCCGTTGTTCCTGGTACTCGGGTTCTTTGCCTTCACCGCGCGTGACCAGGCACAGATCGAGGAGCCGACCGAGAACCCCGATGTTCAGATCGAGGTCATCGGCAAGCGTTGGGCGTGGGACTTCAACTACGTGACGGATGATGCATACAGCACCGGTGTGCAGGCCGACTTCAACCCGGATGGCAGCATCAACACCGACAATCTGCCGGTGCTGTACTTGCCGGTCGACAAGACGATCGAGATCAAGATCGAGTCGCGCGACGTCATCCATTCATTCTGGGTAGTGGACTTCCTCTACAAGAAGGACATGATTCCCGGCAAGAGCAACTACATGTACTTCACCCCTACCGAGGTGGGTACCTTCCAGGGCAAGTGTGCCGAGCTGTGTGGCGAATACCACTCGCTCATGCTCTTCACGGTCGAGGTTGTCTCCGAAGCTGACTACGAGGCGTACATCGCCGAACAGAAGGCCACCGGCTTCGACGGCCAGATCGGCGTGGAGTACAACGTGAACCAGAACCTGCCCGGCAACGGCAGCACCGACGAGGAATAGCGATGACTACAACAGTCGAGCGACCGGCCACCGCAGGTGGCTCGTCGACGTCAAGCACGTTCGGCGCATCGAAGGTCGAACGCAAGGGCAACGTTCTGGTCAACTGGATCACCTCCACTGACCACAAGACGATCGGGTATCTCTACCTGATTACCTCGTTCATCTACTTCCTGCTGGGCGGCGTGATGGCGCTGGTCATCCGTGCACAGCTTTTCGCTCCCGGGCTGTCGATCGTGGCAACTGGAGAGCAGTACAACCAGCTCTTCACCATGCACGGCACGATCATGCTGCTCATGTTCGCGACGCCGCTGTTCGCCGGCTTCGCCAACGTGCTCATGCCGCTCCAGATCGGCGCACCTGACGTGGCGTTCCCGCGACTGAACGCCTTCGCGTACTGGCTGTACAGCTTTGGATCGCTCATTGCGGTCGCAGGCTTCCTCACCCCTCAGGGGGCGGCATCCTTCGGTTGGTTTGCCTATGCACCACTGTCGAGCACCACGTTCTCCCCGGGATTCGGCGGCAACCTGTGGGTATTCGGGCTGGCACTCAGCGGATTCGGAACCATTCTTGGCGCGGTGAACTTCATCACCACGATCATCACGATGCGCGCGCCGGGCATGACGATGTTCCGCATGCCGATCTTCACCTGGAACACGCTCGTCACGTCACTGCTCGTGATCATGGCCTTCCCGGTTCTCGCAGCCGCTTTGTTTGCTCTCGGCGCTGACCGTGTATTCGGCGCTCACATCTACGACCCTGCCAATGGTGGTGTCATCCTCTGGCAGCACCTGTTCTGGTTCTTCGGGCACCCCGAGGTGTACATCATCGCGCTGCCATTCTTCGGCATCGTCTCCGAGATCTTCCCGGTGTTCGCACGCAAGCCGATCTTCGGCTACCGCACCCTGATCTACGCGACAATTGCGATCGCCGCCCTGTCGATCACGGTGTGGGCTCACCACATGTACGTCACCGGATCGGTTCTCCTGCCGTTCTTCTCGCTGATGACCATGCTGATCGCGGTGCCTACCGGCGTGAAGATCTTCAACTGGGTCGGCACCATGTGGCGCGGATCCGTCACCTTCGAGACACCGATGCTGTGGGCGATTGGGTTCCTGATCACGTTCACCTTCGGTGGACTGACCGGTGTCATCCTCGCCAGCCCGCCGCTCGACTTCCACGTATCTGACACCTACTTCGTCGTGGCTCACTTCCACTACGTCGTGTTCGGAACCGTTGTGTTCGCGATGTTCGCCGGCTTCTACTTCTGGTGGCCGAAGTGGACGGGCAAGATGCTCAACGAGCGACTTGGCAAGATCCATTTCTGGTTGCTGTTTATCGGATTCCACACGACGTTCCTGATCCAGCACTGGATCGGTGTACTCGTATTGCCTCGCCGTTACCGCACCTACCTGGAGTCTGATGGTGTGACCTGGATGAACCAGCTCTCGACCGTCGGAGCCGCGATCCTCGCCATCTCGATGCTGCCGTTCCTCTACAACGTGTACATCACGGCCCGCAGGGCACCGAAGGTGACCGTCAACGACCCATGGGGTTACGGCCGCTCGCTCGAGTGGGCAACGAGCTGCCCGCCGCCCCGCCACAACTTCACCACGATTCCACGCATCCGCTCGGAGGCTCCAGCCTTCGACTTGAATCACCCTGAAGCTGGCATCCCGGTCGGAATTGGGGGAATCGGTGCGTTGAAGGACGCACCTGACGCACCGGTCTACGACCTCGGCGACGAGAAGGTCAAATAATCATGGGAACTAACGCACGCCTTTTCTGGGTACTGACAGGATTTTTCGTCGTCGCAGACATCGCATACATCGTCTGGTCACTTCTCGTCTCGACGAGCCCCGCTGCCCAGACCGCTCCTGCGATCGAGTGGGTCGGTACCGTCGCTATCGGTCTCACCGGTGCGCTTTCCGCACTGATTGCCTTCTATCTCGGCCGTGTGCACAAGGCTCAGGGCGGCGAGCTGCCCGAAGACCGTCTCGACGCGAACATCGACGACGGAGATGCCGAGCAGGGCTTCTTCAGCCCGTGGAGCTGGTGGCCAATCATTCTTGCCACCAGTGCCGCACTCACCTTTCTCGGTCTGGCCGTCGGGCCGTGGATCTCGTTTATCGGTGTTGCGATATTCCTGATCAGCATCGTGGGGTGGATTTATGAGTACTACCGTGGATACTTCGCCCGCTAGCACTTTTCAGGCTGCGGCCCGCCGTCGAAGCAGATTCCGCGCGCGTCTTTTCGCTCCTTCAGCAGCTCGAGGGCTACTCGCCCGAGCAGACCGCATTCGAGAAGAATTTCGCGCTGCTCCTGCAGGATGTGGCGACAACTCTGTTGCTGGTTGCGGCGGATCCCGATGGCAATGTCGTCGGCTATGCGCTGACCACCATCTCCCCGCTATTGCATGTCAACGGTAGTTCCGCTCAGTTGCAGGAACTTGCAGTGGATGTCACGCGCCAGGGTGAGGGGATCGGCACCGCCCTCGTCGAAGAGGTCGAGCGCCTGTGTCGCGAACGCGAGGTACGGCAGCTTACGGTCCCGAGCCGACGCTCAGCGGACTTTTACGAGCGGATCGGCTATCGCTCCACCGCAGACTTCCTGAAGCGCACCCTCGACAGCTGAGGCCCTAGCGCGCCGCTGCGAGCAGGAATGCTGGCGCTCCCTGCCCGGCAAACTCAGCCGGGGGCACCGGACGTCCTGAGATCGCGAGCAGAAGAGCGATCGCGGAGGCTTGCACCTCAGGGCCACTCCCGTGCTCGAAGCTGGCGTCGGTTGCCACCAGGCGCCAGCCCTTGGCGAGTTCCTTGCCGCCGCCCATCTTGATGCTGGTGCTGACCTGGTAGACAAGAGCGGTCACGACATGTTCGGGTGGGTAGTTTCGGCTGATCCCGAGCGGCCGACGGATGTCTTCGCCGTGCACGAATGCCTCCACCAGTCGCGTGGCCCGTGCTGCCGGCGGGGAGGACCGTCGCGGCAACACAGCCCTGAACTCGCCGAGAGTCAGGACGGGGTCGGATGTCTTCTCCCGGGCGACTCCGACGGCGTTGTCTCGATCGAAGTCGAACCGGGCGGCGAGCATCCGCTTGATGAAGCTCAGACGGGTTGTCTTCGCCGTGTCAACCAGATGAGCCACGACGTCATGGATATCCCACTCAGGACACAGCGACCGTATGCGCCACTGGGCGGATTCAAGAGACGACAGGTCATCGATGAGTGCTTCACGCTCGATGTGGACCGCGGCCCAGGTTGCGGAGCTGCTTCGACTGTCCATGCCGCTACCTTAGGGTTTCCAACGCAGAATGCCGCCGACCCGTGGGCCAGCGGCATTCTGCGTGAGTGGATCAGTGCTCGTGGTGCGAGCTCTCGATCTCTTTGTTGGTGACGGGCGCGATGCGGTCTTCGAAGAACCAGCTCGACGCGGCTGCGCGCATCCGCTGATTGATCGAGATGCGACCCTTCGCGTCAGGGCGAATCATGAGCGGCTGGTAGTCCTCGTAGCTCACGAGCTTCCAGCGCTGGTACTCATCGAGCTGCTGGTGCACCTCGATGTACTCGCCACCGGGGAGGCGCACGATGCGGCCGGATTCGAATCCGTGAAGCGCGATCTCGCGATCCTTCTTCTGGAGGCCGATGCAGATGCGCTTCGTGACGAAGTAGGCGATGATCGGGCCGACAATCAGCAGCACCTGGCAGCTGTGAATGACGCCCTCGATCGAGACCCTGAAGTGGGTGGCGATGAGGTCGGAACTCGCGGCCGCCCACAGCATGGCGTAGAAGGTCACTCCGGCCGCGCCAATGGCGGTGCGGGTCGGGGCGTTGCGCGGACGGTCGGCGATGTGGTGTTCGCGCTTGTCGCCGGTGATCCACGCCTCGATGAACGGGTAGAACGCCACGAGACCGAGGAATACCGGCAGGATCAGCAGCGGGACGATGATGTTCCACGAGAAGGTGGCGCCCAGGAACTCGGTTTCCCACCCTGGCGGAACGAGCCTCAGCGCACCGTCGGCAAAGCCGATGTACCAGTCGGGCTGGGTTCCTGCAGACACCGGCGACGGGTCATACGGCCCGTAGGTCCAGACCGGGTTGATCTGGAACAGCGAGGCAATCAGCATGATCACGCCGAAGATGATGAAGAAGAATCCACCGGCCTTCGCTGCGAACACCGGCATGATCGGCACACCGACGACGTTGTCGTTGGTGCGGCCGGGGCCGGCAAACTGGGTGTGCTTGTTGATGATGAGCAGCAGCATGTGCACGCCGATCGCGGCGACCAGAATGGCCGGCAGGATCAGGATGTGCAGAACGTACAGTCGCCCGACGATGTCCACACCGGGGAACTCCCCGCCGAACAGCAGGTACGAGATCCATGTTCCGATGACCGGGATGCCCTTGACCATGCCGTCGATGATGCGAAGGCCGTTGCCCGAGAGCAGATCGTCAGGGAGTGAGTAGCCGGTGAATCCTTCAGCCATCGCGAGGATGAACAGCACGAAACCGATCAGCCAGTTGATCTCACGCGGCTTGCGGTACGCGCCGGTGAAGTAGATGCGCAGCATGTGCAGGCCGATGGATGCCACGAACAGCAGTGCTGCCCAGTGGTGCACCTGGCGCATCAGGAGGCCACCGCGGATGTCGAAGGAGAGGTCGAGCGTGGAGGCCATGGCGGCCGACATCTCGATTCCCTTGAGCGGTACGTAAGAGCCCTCGTATTCGACCTCGACCATGGTGGCCTGGAAGAAGAAGGTCAGGAACGTGCCCGAGAGCAGGATGACGATGAAGCTGTAGAGCGCCACCTCACCGAGCATGAACGACCAGTGGTCGGGGAAGATCTTGCGACCGACCTCTTTGACGATGCCAGACATGCTGGTGCGTTCGTCGATGTAGTTGGCTGCCCAACCGGTGAATCGTGTTCCGCGGCTCTTCTGCACGGCGACGGCCGGGCGTTCCTCGGTGGTAGTCATAGCTTGCGCTCCCAGAAGCTTGGTCCAACTGGTTCGGTGAAGTCGCTCTTGGCGACGAGGTAGCCCTCAGCATCAACTGTGATGGGGAGCTGGGGGAGAGGTCGCTTCGCTGGTCCGAAGATCACCGCTGCTTCCTGGGTGATGTCGAACTGCGACTGGTGGCACGGGCACAGCAGGTGATGGGTCTGCTTCTCGTACAGGGCTACCGGGCATCCGACGTGTGTGCAGATCTTCGAGTAGGCGATGATGCCCTCGTAGTTCCAATCTTCGCGACCGGCGGAGACGTTCAGGTCTTCGGGCTTGAGCCGCATCACCAGCACGGCGGCCTTGGCCTTCTCCTCCAGCTTGTGCTCCGACTCCTCAAGGTTTTCCGGAATCACGTGGAAGGCGGAGCCGAGCGTCACATCGGATGCCTTGATCGGCGTTCCGGACGGGTCGCGGGTCAGCCTGACTCCCTCAGCCCACAGCGTGTGCTTCAGCAGCGGCACCGGGTCTTCGGCCGGCGCCAGATCGCGGAACAGGGCGATGGCGGGAACGGGCGATACGACCAGGGCGCCGATCAGCGTGTTGCGGATGAGCGTGCGGCGTCCGAAACCGGATTCCTTGTTACCGAGGTGGAATACTTCAACCGCCTTGGCGCGAGTGGCGTCGGTGCCGCGCGTGCCGTGGCGTTGTTCGACCATGTCGTGGCCGTCCATGAGCGCCTTGGACCAGTGAACCGCGCCGACTCCCACCGCGAGCAGGCCGAGCGCGATGCTGATACCGAGCAACAGGTTGTTGAGGCGAACCGATTCCATGTCACCCGGAACGATGGGGAACAGGTTGTAGACGACGACCGCGGCGATGCTGCCGATGATCGAAACAAAGAACAGAGCCGAAACGCGACGTTCCTGTGCCTTCTCGACTGCGGGGTCGAGGTCCGCCACTCGCGGTCGGTAGGGCTCGAAGCCGGGGTTCTGTATGCGGTCAGACACCACGACGGCGGTGCCCGCGGGTGGCGGGTTGTTGCCGTACTTCTCCACGGTCGTGCCGACGATGGAACTGTCGGGGGTGCCGTCGTGGTCGTTCGCCATTCTCTTCCCTACGTTTGCGTTGCTGTTCGAGATCGTGCGTTAGTTCGAGCGGGCGGTCAGCCAGATCGTGATGGCCACGATCGCGCCGAGACCGAAGATCCAGATGAACAGTCCCTCCGATACCGGGCCGAGGTTTCCGAGGCCGAAGCCACCCACCGACGGAGTCTCATCGAGGTACTTGAGGTACGTGATGATGTTTGCCTTTTGCTCTGGTGAGATGTTGGTGTCGTTGAACACCGGCATGTTCTGGGGACCGATCAACATCGCCTCGTAGACGTGGTTGGCGTCGATATCGCCGAGCGGTGGTGCGTACTTGCCTTCGGTGAGCGCGCCGCCGGCGCCAGCGACGTTGTGGCACATGGCGCAGTTGATGCGGAAGAGCTCGGCGCCTTCGGACGCGTCGCCGTCGCCCTGGAGGTACTCATCTGCGGGGATTGCCGGGCCGGGAGCGATCGATGCGACATACACCGCGAGTGCTGAAACCTGTTCCTCGGTGAACTGCACCGGCTTCTTTTCCGCCTGCGGGCCGGTTGCGGCCAGCGGCATGCGTCCCGTGCCGACCTGGAAGTCGACGGATGCTGCGCCGACGCCAATCAGGCTCGGACCCTGTGTCGTGCCCTGCAGGTTCAGACCGTGGCAGGTGGCGCAGTTGGCGGCGAAGAGCTTGTTGCCTTCTTCGACCGTTGCCTCCGCGGCGGCGCTGGTCTCGGCGGTGGCGCTCGTCGTGAAGAGAGCGTAGGTGCCACCGGTGGCGAGGAGGCCGACCACAATCAGGGCGACAGTGGCAAGGGGATGGCGGCGCCCTGTCGGTCGCTGCCTGCGGTTCTGTCGTGCCGGCTTTGTGGCCATGCTGCGTGGGGTTCCTTTGTTCATCAGGGTGCCGGTTCCGTGTCTCTTGCCGACTATTTCAGCAGGTAGATAACAGCGAACAGGCCGATCCAGACCACGTCGACGAAGTGCCAGTAGTACGACACGACAATCGCGCTCGTTGCTTCCTTGTGTCCGAAGTTCTTGACTGCGAATCCGCGGCCGATCACGAGCAGGAAGGCGATGAGGCCGCCGGTGACGTGAAGTCCGTGGAATCCGGTGGTGATGTAGAAGGCCGAGCCGTAGGAGTCGCTCGAGAGGCTCACATGCTCGGCAACGAGCGTGGCGTACTCGAGGATCTGGCCGGCTACGAAGGTGGCGCCCATGGCGTAGGTGAGGAAGAACCACTCGACCATGCCCCACTTCCAGAACTGGCCGAGGGTGCCGGTGCGGCGCGCCTGCAGGCGCTCGGCCGCGAACACGCCTGCCTGGCAGGTGAACGACGAGAGAACCAGGACGACGGTGTTGATCGCCGCGAATGTCACGTTGAGCTTGGCGGTTTCTTCCGCCCACAGCCCGGGTGACGTTGACTTGAGGGTGAAGTACATCGCGAACAGGCCCGCGAAGAACATCACCTCGCTGCCGAGCCACACGATCGTTCCCACAGCGACGACGTTCGGGCGGTTAACCGTCTGGGCTCCGAGAGAGCGAGTTAATGAGGCAGTAGTCACCCATCCATTATGGCCGATTTCCTGCCCGGGTTTTGTCATTGGACGGGTCTGTCGCGAGCTCATCGTTAGGATTTGACCATGTCACGCGAGCGAACATGGCCCGGAATCCTCTCAACTCTGGTCGACGGCGATGACCTGTCGATCAGCGACGCCGAGTGGGCCATGCAGAGTGTGATGGCGGGGGAGGCGACATCCGCCCAACTTGCGGGGTTACTCGTGTCGCTTCGGATCAAGGGCGAAACGGTCGACGAGATCGTTGGATTCCGCGACGCCGTGTTGTCGAAGGCGCTTCCGCTCGACGTCGATCCCATGGTTCTCGACATCGTGGGAACCGGCGGCGACCCTTACGGGGCTGTGCTCAACATCTCGTCGGTGGCCTCCGTTATCGCTGCAGCGGCCGGGGTTCCCGTCGTGAAACACGGCAATCGTGGGGCCAGTTCCGCCTCTGGGGCATCGGACGTGCTGTCCGCCCTCGGGGTGAACCTCGACATCCAGCCGGCGAGAGTCGCCGAGGTGCTGGGGGAGACCGGCATCACCTTCGCGTTTGCGGCCCTCTTTCACCCGGGGTTCCGGCATGCCGGGCCGACCCGGAAAGAGTTGGGCATCTCGACGCTGTTCAACATCCTCGGCCCGCTGTGCAATCCCGCTCGCCCCGAAGCATCCGCCGTGGGCGTCGCCTCACTCGAGCGGGTCCCGCTGGTTGTCGGGGTGTTCCGTTCCCGAGGGGCAACGGCTCTCGTCTATCGCGGCGACGACGGCATCGACAAACTCACCACCACCGGCCACAGCCACATTTGGGAGATTTCCCGAGGTTTTGTCAGTGAATACGACCTCGACCCTGCCGATCTGGGCATCGCGAGAGCAGACATCCAATCGTTGCTGGGGGCAAGCCCGGAGCACAATGCCGGAGTCGCCAGGGGAGTGCTGGCGGGGGAGAAGGGGCCGGTTCGCGACATCGTGCTGCTCAACGCGGCAGCCGGACTCGTCGCGTTCGATCTCGCGCAGCACCCCGAGCACCTGCAGCAGCCGATTCTGGGCAGGCTTGCGCAGCAGTACGAGCGTGCGGCCGCCGTCGTCGATTCAGGGCTGGCTGAGCAGAAACTGGCCGACTGGGCCGCCGCTACCCATCGCTAAGGGAGCTGCGCTGCGAATCAGAGCACGTCGTCGTCGACCCAGTCGAGGGTCTTACTGACAGCCTTCGACCAGTTGCGCATCAGTCGATCGCGTTCATCGGCCTTCATCGTCGGCTGCCATCGCTGACCCTCCTGCCAGTTGGCGCGCAGTTCGTCCCGGTCCTTCCAGAACCCGACGGCAAGGCCCGCGGCGTATGCGGCGCCGAGGGCCGTCGTTTCGGCGACCACTGGTCGGATGACCGGGATGTTGAGCAGGTCGGCCTGAAACTGCATCAGCGCCTCGTTGGCGACCATTCCGCCGTCGACCTTGAGCTCGACGATGTCGACACCGAAATCGGCATTCACCGCGTCCAGCACCTCCCGGGTCTGGAAGGCCGTCGCTTCGAGGGCGGCACGCGCGAGGTGACCGCGGTTCGCGAAACGGGTGAGTCCGAGGATGGCGCCACGGGCATCCGGTCGCCAGTGAGGGGCGAAGAGCCCCGAGAACGCCGGCACAAAGTAGACCCCGCCGTTGTCGTCAACGCTCGCGGCCAGTGACTCCACCTCTTCGGAGGTCGAGATGATTCCGAGGTTGTCGCGCAGCCACTGCACCAGCGACCCGGTCACGGCGATGGAGCCCTCAAGGGCGTACCTCGGAGGTTCATCGCCCAGCTGGTAGGCGACCGTGGTGATGAGCCCGTTTTCGGAGCGCACGATCTCTTCGCCGGTGTTGACGATGAGAAAGTTGCCGGTGCCGTAGGTGTTCTTCGACTCGCCCTTATCGAAAGCCGCCTGGCCGAAGGTGGCGGCCTGCTGGTCGCCGAGAATGCCGGCGACGGGTACCTCGCGCAGCAGGCTCGACGTTTCCACCGTGCCGTACACCTCCGATGAGCTGCGGATTTCCGGGAGCATCGATGCGGGAATCCCGAACAGCTCCAGCAGCTCGTCGTCCCAGGCGAGAGTCTGAAGATCCATGAGCAGCGTGCGACTCGCGTTGGTGACATCCGTCACGTGCACGCCGCCGTTCCTGCCTCCTGTGAGGTTCCAGAGCACCCAGGTGTCGGTGGTTCCGAAGACCAGTTCGCCGGCCTCTGCACGCTCTCTGGCACCGTCGACGTTGTCGAGGATCCAGGCAATCTTGCTCGCCGAGAAGTAGGTGGCGAGCGGGAGTCCGGTCTTCGCTTTCAGCCGGTCGGGGTCGCCGTCGGCGACGCGATCGATGATGGCCTGGGTGCGGGTGTCCTGCCAGACGATCGCGTTATAGACGGCCTCGCCGGTGGCGCGATCCCAGACAACCGTCGTCTCGCGCTGGTTGGTGATGCCCACGGCGGCGATGTCGTGACGAGTGAGATTGGCCTTGCTCAGCGCCTGGCCGATCACCTCACGGGTGTTGTCCCAGATCGCTTTCGGGTCATGTTCGACCCATCCTGCGTGCGGAAAAATCTGGCGGTGCTCCAGCTGACCGACAGTCACCACCGACCCGTCGTGGTCGAAGATGATCGCCCGGCTGCTCGTTGTGCCCTGATCGATCGAAATCACGTACTGGGGTTCACCTGACATCGCTTCAGCTCCTTTGCCCGGCGAAATCGCCGCACCCTACTCGACCACACCCGAGACGTAACTCCAACCATCTGACACGCGCACAAAGCTGCTGTTCTCGCGTTGCGAGCCCGCGCCCGCCTCTGACCGGAAGTGGGCGACGAACTCAACGGTGCCCTCGGTGTCGAGCATCCCGCCCCGCGTTCGGGCCAGAATGTCGAGGCGCGTCCACCGGACGTCGGGGTCGAGCGTCAGCTCGCTGGGCCGCGTCGATGGATGCCACGTTGCCAGCAGGTACGCCACGTCACCCACCGCGAAGGCGCTGAACCGAGACCGCATAAGCCGTTCGGCCGTTGATGCGGGGGAGTGCCCCAAATGCGCTGGACGGCAGCACTCGCCGTAGGGGAGTCCCGACAGGCAGGGGCATCGAGTGTCAGGGTCGATCAAAGTAGTCCCGCTCTTTGCCGGCGCTATTTGTGGCCGTCGACGGCGTGTTTTACCAGGGCGATGATCTGCTTCTCGGCAGCGGGGGTCAGCGCGTTGATGGCATAGGACGTTGGCCACAGGTCGCCGTCATCCAGAGCTGCCTGGTCGCTGAAACCTAATGTCGCATACCTGGTCTTGAACTTTTCGGCGCCCTGGAAAAAGACCACAATCTTGCCGTCCTGGTTCGCATACGCCGGCATTCCGTACCAGGTCTTGGGGGAGAGGCTCGGTGCGCTGCCCGTCACGAGCTCGTGCAGTCGCTCTGCGATCGGTCGGTCGGCATCAGACAGCTCGGCGATCTTGGCGAGCACCTCTTTGGCCGCTTCCTCTTTGCTGGCGTTCGCTTTCAGCTCGCGCGCACGTTCCTTCATGGCAGCGCGCTCGTCGGCGGAGAATCCTTCTGCTTTGGCATTCATGAGCCGATCCTAATTGTGCGGGTCGCTGGCGTCGATGAGCCGGTCCAGATGTGCGCGCAGCTGCCTGTTGCTCGCCTCAAGGACAAGTACGCGACTGACTCCCGCGAGGTTCAGGCCCTCGGCCAGAAGCACGACTACACGCCGCAGCACTGTCACATCGTCCTCGCTGTAGCGACGGGTTCCGCCCGCCGTGCGCGCCGGAGTGAGCAGCCCACGGCGTTCGTAGAGGCGCAGGTTTTGTTCGCCAACGCCTGCCATTTCGGCGGCAACAGTGATGCCGTACACCGCCCGGGCACCCGGGGCATCTCCGGTCATGCGTCCTCCTGAAATTTCTCTAAAAACCTCTTGCATCACCTGCCGTGGTGGAGTTATAAAATCTATACCCGTCGACATAGATGTGTCGATGGTTCGAACAAGTGAATTGGAGGAGATCCCATAATGCTGTTGCAACATGACCCATTCCGCGACCTCGACCGGCTCACGCAGCAGATGTTCGGAACCGCAGCCAGACCGACAAGCATGCAGCTGGATGCGTGGCGCGAGGGCGACGACTTTGTCGTCGAACTCGACCTGCCCGGAATCGATCAGGACAAGCTCGACATCGACGTGGAACGCAACGTGCTGACGATTCGCGCCGAGCGGCTGAGCCACATGCCGGATGCCGCGAACGCTGTCGCCACTGAGCGCTCATGGGGCGTCTTCAGTCGCCAGCTGGTGCTCGGGGATGCTCTCGACACGGAGAATGTCGAGGCCGATTACACGGCGGGGGTACTGCGCCTGCGCATCCCGATTGCTGAGCAGGCGAAGCCCCGCAAGATCAGCATTGCCCGCCGTGACAACGCCGACTACCGGGAGGAGAAGAAGAGCATCAGTTCGTAGTCATTACGCCCGTGGGAGGTGAAGGATGATGCTGCTCAGCTCACTCGTGGAGCCCAACCGGGATGTCCACCTGACGCCAATGGAACTGCTGGTGGAGGATCGGGCGTGGCTCGAGACGGAGTTTGCGGCAATCATGAATGCCTCCGGATTTGGTGATCGACTCATCGTTGGAACCGACCCGCGCCCGTGGCATCGATATCTCGTCCCGCCGTCGACCGGAGAGACCCGGTACTCGAGCGGCACTGACGGGCTGGACACGGCCACATCGACCGCGAGGGTGCGATCGCCTCCGGGGGAGTGAAAGACGAGGCGCCCGGAGCCCGGCAGGAGGCTCCGGGCGGGGGCCGGGGGAGTCCGCGGCCACACAGACAAGGAGCATGCCGAATGACTATGGCAACCGGGTTGAGCATCCTTCCTGCCGTCGCCCGCGCGCCACGCGCGACCACGCCGGTGACGATTTACTCACGGTGGTGGAGTCGCAGGGGCCACAGCATCCGCCGGGTTCTCGAGCGGGCGGGCGTTTCGTACGAGTTCGTTGACGTTGGGTTGCACCCCAAAGCCAGGAGCCTCTGTCTGGCCGTCGCGGCAGGCCGGGTCGGATTCCCGATCGTGTGCATCGAAGGAGAATGGCTGGCTCAACCTACCCGCGAACAGTTGGAGGATTCGCTGCGCCGTCACCGCCTCTGCTGAAGACCTGTCGGCGTCAGGACCGCAGAATCTTGCTGATGACCTTGCCCCGGGCGAGTTCGTCGACCAGCTTGTCGAGGTAGCGCACCTTTTGCATAACGGGATCCTCAACGTCTTCCACCCGAACTCCGCAGACCACGCCCGTGATCAGCCGGGCGTTTGAATTGAGGCGAGCCTGTGAGAAAAACTCATCAAACGAAGTCTCGTCTGCGAGGTGCCCGGCGATCTCGGTGTCGTCAAATCCGGTCAGCCAGGTAATCACCTCGTGCAGTTCGGCACGCGTCCGGCCCTTTTTCTCGACCTTGGTCACGTAGTGGGGGTACACAGCGGAGAAGGGCATCCGGTAGATGCGCTTCAGTGTCGCTTCGTCGGTCTTCACGATGTCACGGCCTTCCCTGACGATGAATTATCAGTCACTTGACATAATGTGCATTATCGGATGTCCCGGTAGTCGGGATCGAACTCGAGATCGACCCGTCAGTTTGTCGGTTCAGGGTCGGATGTATCCCCGGCCGTAAGTGAGCCGGCGTGCGCGCGAGCTGTGGGGTCCAGGCGCACCTTGATCAGGCTGGCGATCGTCGTCACCGTCAAAACTACGCCGATGACGACAAGGCTGACGTTGGTGCTGATCTCTGGCACGTTGTCGTTTAGTCCATGCCCCCAGTGCAGAACGAGTTTCACGCCAATGAACGCCAGAATGAGCGCCAGGCCAGTGGAGAGAAAGACCAGCCGGTCCAGAAGTCCCTTGACCAGGAAGAAGAGCGCCCGCAGTCCGAGCAGGGCGAAGGCGTTGGCGGTGAAGACGATGTACGGCTCCTCGGTGATACCGAAAATCGCCGGGATTGAATCGAGCGCGAACAGCAGGTCGGTGCTGCCGATTGCCAGAAGCACGATGAAAAGTGGCGTCACCGCCCGGCGGCCGGCGGAGCGCGTGAACATTCGCCCGCCCTCGTAATCCTTGGTGACGGTCAGTGCCCGTCGCGCCACCCTTACCAGCGCGTTGTCCTGCACGTCGGGGTCGACGTTGCGATGCCGGAAAAGCTGGATGGCCGTCACGATCAGCACCAGGCCGAAGATCAGGAACATGAAACGAGAACAGCGAGAGCAGTGCGGCGCCCAGGGCGATGAAGATCACCCGCATGACAAGGGCCATCGCTATTCCGAAGATGAGGACCTTCTGCTGATACTTCTCCGGTACGGCGAAGGTCGACATGATGATCACGAAGACGAAGAGGTTATCGATGGACAGGCTCTTCTCGACGATATAGCCCGCAAAGTATTCCGCACCGAAGCCCCAGCCCACCTGCGCGGCGAAAACCAGGCCGAACACGATCGCCACGGCGATGTAGAGCACCGATGAGATTGCCGCCTCACGGAACTTGACTACGTGCGGTCGAGCTGCGGCCAGGCCCAGGTCGAGGGCCAGCAGTCCGACGATGAGTCCGATGGTGAGCGTCCAGCGGAGCGCGGTTACCTCGAGCACTTGTGACCTTCCTTTCGTTTTTCGATGACTGTTGGCCTGCGTTTATCTTCCAGTGATGGCCACCGGAAGTTGCTCAGAATTTCTCCGGCCGAAGCACGTCGATGTCGCTCGTGAACAGGATCATGGCGTAGTCGGCGTAGTAATTCTCGCGGAAATGGCTGGCGATCGCCGCGGCGGTCTCAGCGTCGCAGACAACCTCGATGCGAATATTGCTGGTTGCCTCCCAGCCGGCATCCCTCACTCCCCTGCTCCCCCTGCCGCGGGCGTCCGTGATGGTGTGTCCGTGAGCGTTCAACCGATCGAGATCCCGGACCAGCGTTCCTTCGAGCGCTGCTTCAGTGATCACGGTCAGGAGCTTGCGGGTGTGGCTGTGCATGGGTCTCATCCTCTCGCGAATGTGTGGGCCCACTCGGCGAGGGCGTAGTAGATCGGGATGCCGAGCAGGACGTTGAACGGGAACGTGATCCCCAGGGCTGCGGCCAGTGACAGCGTGGGGTTCGCCTCGGGGACGGAAATGCGCATGGCCGCCGGTACCGCGATGTATGAGGCACTTGCCGCCATGGTCGCGAGGATCGCCGTGCCCCCGACAGACAGTCCCAGACTCCACCCCAGCCCGACCCCGACCAGCGCGGAGAAGAGCGGCATCCCAATCCCAAAGGCGATCAGGAACGGCCCATAGAGGCGAAGGCTGCCTATCTGTTTCGCGGTGATGAGTCCCATCTCCAGCAGGAATACGGCGAGGAACCCTTTGAAGAGATCGAAGAACAGCGGCTCGATCGGCGTCAACCCTTCGGGCCCGGCTGCCCAGCCGATGAGCAGTCCCCCAAGAAGCAGCACGATGCCCTTGCCCAGGAACACCTCATGTGCCACCGACCTCCAGCGTGTCTGACGCGAGAGGCCGCGCGCCAGCACGATACCCACCAGAATGGCCGGCACCTCCAGCATGACCAGAAGCAGCGGCATGTGTTCCTCGAATGCGATCTGCCGACTGCCGAGGTAGGCAACCACCACCGCAAACGTTCCGACGCTCACCGATCCGTAATGTGCGGCGATGGACGCCGCATCCGCACGCTTGAACCGACCCAGGTACCGCAGCACAGGAAACGCAACCAGGGTGAGCACGAAACCCATCGCGACCACGGCCAGCATGTGCGGCAACAGGCTGACGAACGGCTGTTTGGCGAGTTCGATACCACCCTTGAGGCCGATCGAGAGCAGCAAAACAATACTGACGAATTCATAGACCGCCGCAGGAAGGCGCAGCTCCGATCGCAGCAAACCGGCCACAGCCCCGAGCAGGAAGAACAGGATGATGGGATCGATCACGTTGTGGCTCTCTGGTTTGACTCGGCTCGTGTTTCGAGGGTGAACCCCGACCCCGTTGGCGAGCTGACCGTCGATATACGCAGTGCATTACGCGCTACGCAATACATGCTAACTAATACACGCTAAGCATAGCGTGTATTGCGGAACGTGTGTCAACTATGATTTCAGGATGGCCGACTGGACGTTTCTCACCAATCACGCGCACGTTCTCCTGTGTGTTTCCAAGGATCCCGGGATGCGGCTGCGGGATATCGCGGAAGCGGTAGGCATCACCGAACGTGCCGCCCAGCGCATCATTGCCGAGCTCGTGGCTGACGGTTACCTCACGCGCGAGCGCGACGGGCGGCGCAACCGATATCAGCTCTACCCCGAGTTGCCGCTTCGGCATCCCCTCGAACGTAGCCACCAGATTGGTGAGCTTCTCACGACCCTCGGATCCGATCCTCGCGACTAGAGGTCGGGATCTTTCCTCCGGCTCAGGTCGCTGAGCTGATGCTCGCCGCGTAGCGCGCCAGCGCCTCGGCGGCAGCTTCGTGGTCGATGCCGTCGGGTTCGCCCGACATCGTGATTGTGCCGACGATGACACCGCCAGCGCGCAACGGAATCGCGCCACCGTGCGCCTTGAAAGTGTCGTGATCGATATCGGTGCGCTCAGCGAACGGCGTGCCCGCCTCAAGGTGGCGAAGTTTCACCAGTAGCGATGGTTCGCCGAATCGCATCGCTGTTGCCGCCTTGCCCGCGAGCCAGGGATCGTTGCCGGCGTTCGTGTTCTTCAACTTCGCCCTGAATACCAGATCTCCGGCCAGCACGATGTCGACCGCGAGTGCGAGATCCCATTCCTGAATGAGCTGGACCGCAATCACGCCGAGTGCCACAGCGTCGTCGTTGGTCATCTGCGGAAAATCGACGGCGTTCAGATATTCAAGCTCGGAGGCGGTGTACGCGGGCACGGGGCGGGTCATCGGTATTGCTCCTTACAGCGCGGACGTTGCGCTCGAATCATTCTGCAGGGTCTGGGGCCCGAGCGCCCCTCCGACTCGCAATCGAGCTCTCCCGATCGTCCCGCATCGCTATATCTCGCCAACCGTGTGTGCAAGATTGCACACCCATCGTGATGGTGGGGAGCATTCATGTCCCTTACCTTGGGACAGTCGCGCAAAGTGCGGGCACCTCTCCCCCGGGTCGCGGGAGGGTGCCACGAGCACCTTCGATTGACTGCATCCCATGCACCGCGTCACAAAAACAAAGGAGTAATTGTGAGAAGTAGAACTGTGCCCTTAATCTGCGCCACCTTCGTCTCGGCCGCCATGCTGGCCGGTTGTGCGGGTGGACCGCCCGCGCAAGACGGATCATCACTCACTGACGGCAAGGTCGTCATTGGAATCCTGAACGACCAGTCCGGTGTCTACCGCGATCTCTCGGGGCCGAACAGCCGTGTCGCCGTCGAGCTCGCCATTGCGGACTACGAGGCGAAGTACGGCGATGAGGCTGTCGCCACCGACATCGAGATCATCACCTCCGACCACCAGAACAAGCCGGATGTTGCGAACACGCAGGCCCAGCAGATGTATGACCGCAGAGGCGCGGACATCATCCTCGACGTGCCGACCTCATCGGCCGCGCTCGCCGTTGCGGAGGTCGCTGCGGCGAAGAAGAAGCTATTCATCGACGTCGGTGCTGCCACCATGGAGCTCACCGGTGCCGCCTGCAACCCGTACACCTTCCACTGGGCATACAACACCGAGATGCTCGCCAAGGGTGCGAGTGGAGTCGTGGACAACGGCGGTCAGTCCTGGGTCATCATCTACCCCGACTACGCATTCGGACAGGGCATGAACGCCTCATTCACGGCGTCTATCGAAGGTGCGGGCGGAACGGTGCTCGAGAGCATCGCCACTCCCTTCCCGAATGACAACTACTCGACGTTCATCACCCGTGCAGCCGCTCAGAACCCGGACGTGATCGGCATCATGGCTGCCGGTGGCGACCTGATCAACTTCGTCAAGCAGTACAACCAGGCGGGGATGCAGGAGCAGGCCGACCTCGCAGTTGGTCTGATGTTCATCACTGACATCAACTCCCTCGGCGTCGAAGAGTTCCAGGGCACAACATTCACTGACGCCTGGTACTGGGACTACGACGAGCAGAACCGTGAATTCGCTGACCGTTTCCTGCAGCTGACCGATGCACGACCGACGTTCGCTCACGCAGGCAACTACTCGGCAGCATTCCAGTACCTCGAGGCAATCCAGCGAGCCGAAACCGATGACGCCGATGCTGTCATCGCCGAACTCGAAGGCGCGAAGCTCGAGGACCTGTTCCTGCGCAACGGAGAGGTTCGCAGCGACCACAGCGTCGTCCACGACTCCTACGTCGCAAAGGTCAAGTCGGCCGCTGACGTAGCCGAGCCATGGGACTACGAGGAGATCATTTCGACGATCCCCGCAGAGGAAGCCTTCTCGCCGGTGAATCCCGCCTGCACAATGTAGTTCCGGGCTAACTCAGTCGACCTATCCCCTCAAATGGTGAGCGGGCCGGACATTTTCGTCCCGCTCACCAGGAAGTGACCTCGCGATTATGGACGCGTTTATCCAATACACAGCCCAGGGCCTCGCGGCTGGCGGTTTCTATGCCCTGGCCGCGCTCGGACTGGCCGTCATCTTCGGTGCGCTCAACGTCGTGAACTTCGGTCACGGCGCTTTCTACATGCTTGGTGCGGTTCTTACTGCCGTGCTGCTGGACGTTGCCGGTGTCAATTTCTGGGTGGCGCTTGTGCTCGTGCCTGTGATCCTGTTCGGCTTCGGAATCATTATTGAGCGGCTCCTGGTGCAGTGGCTACTCGGTCTCGACAACCTCTATTCGTTTCTCCTGACCTTCGGAATTTCCCTTGTTCTGGTCGACGTCATCAAGATCCAGTACGGCGTATCAGGGCTGCCGTACGGCCAGCCGCCGGGCCTGGACGGACTCATTACCGTGGGTGCCGTTCAATTGCCGGTCTATCAGGTGTTTGTCTTCGTTTTCTCGGTGCTCGTCTGCCTGGGAGTGTGGCTGCTGCTTGCCAAGACCCGCATCGGAGTCATCGTGCGCGCGGCGACGGAAGAACCCGAGAGGGCACGCGCGCTGGGAATCAACGTCGGTCTTTGGGTGACGCCCGTCTTCGGTTTCGGAGTTGCGCTCGCCGGAATCGCCGGGGTGCTTGCGGCTCCGTTCCGCGCCATCACGGCCACGATGGGCTCGAGCTTCATCATCATCCTGTTTGCGATCGTCGTGATCGGCGGTCTGGGCTCCATTCTCGGCTCAGTGGTGGCGGGCTTCCTGGTAGGTCTCGTTGAGGCGTACGGCCAGGGATACGCGAGCACGTTCTCCCAGATCATCATCTTTGTTCTCATGGCTGTCGTGATCCTGGTTCGACCGGCCGGTCTGTTCGGAAGAAAGGAATCGGCATGACAACCTCCAAAGCGCCGGAGGTCCGAACCTTCCCGATCGCGCCCTCTCCTCGATCGCGGTGGCGCGCCGCCCGACTCATCATGTGGCCCGCTATCGCCCTGGTGGCGCTGCTCGCACTCCCCTGGGTCGTCTATCCCCCGATTGCCATGGACATCGCCGCGTGGGCGTTGTTCGCCATGTCGATCGACCTGCTGCTCGGGTTCGGCGGTGTGCTGTCATTCGGGCACGCGGCCTACTGGGGCACCTCGGCCTATCTGACAGGGTGGGTGGCCGTGAACACCGGTGTGCCGTTCCCTGTCGCCATCCTGATCGGTGCGCTTGGCGCCATGGTGCTCGCCGTCCCGATCGGGATGCTGTCTGTGCGCCGCTCGGGGATCTATTTCGCGATGGTGACACTCGCCTTCGCGCAGATGATCTACTTCCTCGCCAATCAGCTGAGCGTGATCACCGGCGGTGAGAACGGGCTGCAGGGAGTACCCAAGACGTTCTTCGGTATCGAAGCTGTCGAGAATCAGGCGTTCTTCTTCTATTACGCCGCCATCCCCATCGTGGTGCTCGGGGCATTGGCGGCCTGGCGCATTGTGCATTCGCCCTTCGGCCGGGTGCTGACAGGCATCAGGGACAACCCCGAGCGCGTCCGTGCCCTGGGCTACGACGTGGAGCGTTACAAGCTCATCGCATTCGTGCTGTCCGCCGGGCTCGCCGGCCTCGCCGGCGGGGTCTACGCGGTCAGCCACGGGTTCGTTTCCCTCCAGGAGGTCGACTGGACGACCTCGGGCAAGGTCGTACTGATGACCGTGCTCGGTGGAATCGGGACCCTGTGGGGAGGTCCGATTGGCGCGGCAATCATCGTGCTGCTCGAGGATTATCTCGCCTCGGCCGGCTTCGAGGGCATCGGTATCGTCACGGGGCTGATCTTCATCGGCTGTGTTGTCCTGTTCCGCAAGGGCATTCTGGGCACCATCCGAGCCTTCATCGAGCGGGCACGAACGGGCGGACGCGGTACTCCCCGCGCCGGACGTTCAGACCGGATCGCCGCCGTTGATTCTGTGACGGCGACAAACACAGCACACGATGAGGAAGGCAATCATGCACCCCGGTGACACAGCGGCCACTGGCGACGTAATCCTGCACGCCAAGGGCCTCACGAAGACCTTCCGTGACTTCACGGCGGTGGATGCGGTGGACCTGTCGGTTAGGCGAGGCACAATTCACGCCCTCGTCGGCCCAAACGGCGCGGGAAAGACCACCTTGTTCAACCTGCTATCGGGTTTTCTCAAGCCCAGCGCCGGAACCATCACCTACGACGGAAAAGACATCACGGGCATGCAGCCCGAGAACATCGCGCATCTGGGAATCGCTCGCTCATTCCAGATCACCAGCCTGTTTGAAAAGCTCACCGCGCTTCAGCACCTGGAGCTCGCGCTCGGAAGCCCGACCGGTGTGGGCTACCAGTTCTGGCGATCCGAGAAGCGACTGGCGCGCTTTCGCGACCGCGCGATGGATCTCCTCGACCAGGTGGGCATGGCGCACCTTGCCGACCGAGAGGTTGGGCACTTCGCCTACGGGCAGAAGCGCGCGGTTGAACTCGCCCTCGCGCTGGCGCTCGACCCGCAGTTGCTGCTCTTGGATGAGCCGACCGCTGGAATGGGAATCGAAGATGTGGAGCGCACGATCGAGCTCGTCGGCAGGATCTCAGCCGGGCGCACCGTCGTGTTCGTCGACCACAACATGCACGTCGTGGGCACCCTCGCCGATCGTGTCACCGTCCTCCAGCAGGGCGCGATCCTGGTCGAGGGAAGCTACGACGAGGTCCGCAACGACGAGAAAGTCATCACCGCATATTTGGGGCAGGCGAATGTTTGAAATCTCAGGACTCTCAGCCAGCTACGGCGAAGCCGTTGCGTTGCACGACGTCTCGCTCACTGTCGGCCGCGGGGAGGTAGTGACGCTGGTGGGCCGCAACGGTGCTGGCAAGACCACGCTGTTGCGCTGCGCGATGGGGTTGCACCGCGACTGCGTCGGCGCCATCACCTTCGATGGCGAGCGAATCGACCAACTCAGTCCGGACCGGCGCGCAAAGGCCGGCATCGGCTGGGTTCCCGATGATCGCGGGATCTATTCCACACTCACGGTGTTCGAGAACCTCACGCTCCCCCCGGTGGTCAGCAAGGAGGCGTGGCCTCTCGACAAGGTCTTCGAGGCATTCCCAGCCCTGAAAAACCGCCGCTCATCGATGGGAACGCAACTATCGGGCGGCGAACAGCAAATGCTCGCGATCGCCAGGGTGTTGCGCAGCGGCGCGAAGCTGCTGCTGCTCGACGAGCCGAGCGAAGGTCTGGCGCCGGTCATCGTGCAACAGATCGGGCACATCATCCGCGAGGCGAAGGAATCGGGCACCTCGATCCTGCTCGTCGAGCAGAACGTCAAGTTTGCCGCGACGGTCGCCGACCGCCACTACATCCTGGCGGAGGGCGGCGTGGTCGAGAGCCTCGACAACGCGGAGTTCCAGCGCCGCGAAGGCGAACTGCTGGTACACCTCGGTCTTTAGGCTCCGGCCCGGGCCGGAGCGGCGGGGGCGCCCACGTTGCCCAGCAGCGCTGGGCGCACTTCGTCGAGCCGGTCACGCAAAGCATCGAGGTACGCGGCGACGATGGGCAAAGCATGCACCTCGCTGGGGGCGATTAGCCAATATGGCAGGCGCTGCTCGATCAGTTCGGGGAGGACACGCACCAGGTCGGGCTCCCGGTCGGCGAGGAATGCTGGGAGCAATCCGAAGCCCGCACCGGCGAGGGTCGACTCCACCTGTACGAAGACGTTCGTGCTGGTGACGGCATCGGTCATCTCCGGGATTCCACGGCGCGCGTCGTCGAGCGCGTCCACCTGCAGCATCGACTCGATGAAGTAGACCAGGGGCGCACCGGTGAGCTCGTCGTAGGTGCTGGGGGTTCCGTACTCAGCGAGGAAATCCCTGGATGCGTACAGGCCCGAGCGCGTAGTCGGCCAGCCTGCACGGCCTTCGCGTTTCTGACCTCGGGGCGGCCGACGACCACCTCGAGGTCGACTCCGGATCGGTGCAGCGAGGCATGGCGGGTCTTCGTGACGATCTGTAGCGAGACGCCCGGATGCCGGCGCCGCAGTGCCGCCATCGCCGGTGCCGCCACGAAGGCGCTGAATCCGTCAGTCGCGGAGAGTCTGATGGAGCCACGGAGTTCGGCTCCGTCACCGTCGAGCTGGGCCAGCGCCGACTCCACGTGCTCCCCCGCTGACGCTGCGTGCCCGCCGAGGGCGGTCAGCTGCCAGCCTGCGGCTCCGCGCACGAGCAGGCGTCCGCCGAGAGCTCGTTCCAGCGCGTTGAGCCGCCGAGCGATCGTGGTGTGTGTCACGCCGAGCTGGCGGGCGGCCGTTGTGTACCGGCCGGACCGCGCCACGGCCAGCAACACGAGCAGATCATCCGCCGTGGCTCCGGTTGCCGAGAGGTTCGCAGTCATATGTGCAGGATTGCACACCTTTATCGGCGGATCATCACGATCGTGCTACAAACGCTCACGAGGAGAGCCTCGAGACGACCTCGATGAGCTCGCTCGGCTCGAACAGGTCGTCGGTGGTTGACAACTCTTCGAGCGTCCACCAGCGGTGGGCCAGCACGTCGACGTGCTCGTCCTCGGTCCAGAATTCGGTGGAGGGCTCGAACGCGTCGACGACGGCCGCGTAGAACTCGGCATGACCGGTGTCGTGGTCAGCGTCATCCCACCGCACCTCGAAGTCGTGCGACCAGACCGGCTCGCCGAGCTCGCTGAGCAACAGCCCGGTCTCCTCGTGCAGCTCGCGAACGGCGGCCTGCAGGTGTGACTCCCCCGGGTCGACACCGCCGCCGGGCGTGAGCCAGCGTGCGACACCGCTCGTGTCCGGTGCCTTCGTCAGGAACAACAGGATGCGACCATCACGGTCGAACAGGAGCACCCGGCTGGTCAGGCGGTTGACCCCGGAGACCGTCATGGCGTCAGGCGCCGAGGAAGTCGGACACATCCCCCACGTAGCGGGTGTGGTTCTCCGGGACAGGCTCGACAGCGGCAGACGCCACCTCCGCGGCAAACTCGCTGACGTTGTAGAGGCGGCCGGCGGCCTCCTTGCGGGCCTCGATCGCTCCAGGGTTCGCGCGCTGCAGCAGCGTCGCGGTGATGGTGCCCTCGATCATGTCGCCGGAAACGACGACGAATTCGATCCCAGCCTCATCGAGAGTGGGGATGAGGTCGCGCAGCGCGTCCTCCCCTGCCCTCTTGCTGAGCGCAACCGGCAGGTACTCCGGCATCGTCTCGACGGTCTTGATGAAGTGCGCCTGGTGGCTGGTCACGAATACGATGCGCGAGCCGCTGTGAAGCAGCGGCATCATCGCGGCCAGGAAGTCGACCTGAGCGTCGCGATTCAGCTTCATCGCGTAATCCTCGGACATGCCGCTTTCCATGCCACCGGAGGCGTTGAGAACCAGCACGTCGAGCTGGCCGTACGCGGCACGGATCTGCTCGGCCATGGATGCCACGGAGTCGGGGTCCGTCAGATCGGCGCCGATGGCGATCGCCTCGGCTCCCCCTTCCTCCAACTTCGCCACGAGCTTGAGCGCTCTGGCTTCCTTGTTGCGGAAGTTGATCACGACCCGCGCGCCGGCTTCGGCGAAGTAGCTGACGGTGTCTGCGCCGATTCCGCGCGACGAACCTGTCACGAGGATTCGCTTGCCGTCGAGTGAATGAGGGGCGAGGGGGTTGCTTGATTCGGAGCTGGTCACGCTACGACTGTAGCGCCAACCTCCCGCGCGAGGCGAAGCGGGGGTGATAGCGTCATGAACGTAGGCGTGGACGCCCGAATTGACCTAAGGAGCCGGCCAGATGTTGGTGGACCTGACGCAATACCTGTGGATCCTGTGGCTCTCGCTTGTCGTGCTGTTTGTCGTGATCGAGCTTCTTACTCTCGAGTTCACTTTTCTGATGATCGCCGCTGGCACCCTGATCGGTGGCCTGGGGGCGAATCTGCTTGGATGGCCGTGGTGGGTGCAGATCGGACTCGCGGCGATCCTCTCGGCCCTGCTGATCTTCACCATCAGGCCGTTGCTGCTCATGACGCTCCACAAGGGTGCAGACAACACCCCCACCAACGTCGCGGCTCTCTACGGCCAGGGAGCTCGTGCCATGCGCGACTTCGTCGAGGGAGCCGGCTCGGTCAAGCTCGACAACGGTGAGCTCTGGACGGCGCGCATCGCACCCCAGGCCGCCTCTACGGACATCGTCGAGGGAGATCGAGTAACAGTCACGCGCATCGACGGTGCAATAGCCGAAGTCATTCCGCTCGCCGCCACAACGGAGGGCCCGGCCCTCGAGGAAGGACCCACCCATGATTAGCCCAGAAGGACTCGTCGGGCAGTTGTTCGTGATCGTGCTGCTCGCGATTCTTGCGATCTTTGTCGTTGTCGTGCTGTTCCGCGCGATCCGCATCATCCCGCAGGCCAGCGCAGGTGTGGTCGAGCGTCTGGGAAAGTACCACAAGACGCTCAACCCGGGTCTGAACATCCTCGTCCCCTTCATCGACAGGGTGCGACCGCTCATCGACATGCGCGAACAGGTCGTCTCGTTCCCGCCCCAGCCGGTGATCACCGAAGACAACCTCGTGGTCTCCATCGACACGGTCGTGTTCTTCCAGGTCACGGACGCTCGCGCCGCCACCTACGAGATCGCCAGCTACCTGAGTGCGGTCGAACAGCTGACCACGACGACGCTGCGAAACGTCGTCGGTGGCCTGAACCTCGAAGAGGCACTCACGTCGCGAGACAACATCAACGGCCAGCTGCGGGTGGTACTCGACGAGTCCACCGGCAAGTGGGGAATCCGCGTCGGGCGCGTCGAACTGAAGGCCATCGATCCACCGGTCTCCATCCAGGATTCGATGGAGAAGCAGATGCGCGCCGAGCGAGACCGTCGCGCGCAGATCCTGACAGCCGAGGGCACCAAGCAGGCATCGATCCTCCAGGCAGAGGGTTCGCGTCAGGCAAGCATCCTCGAGGCCGAGGGTTACGCCCAGGCGGCCGTACTGCGCGCCAAGGGTGACGCCGAGGCAATCACGACAGTCTTCGGGGCGATTCACGCCGGCGAACCGACGGCCGACCTCCTCGCATACCAGTACCTGCAGACCCTTCCGAAGATCGCCGAGGGCGACTCCAACAAGATGTGGATCATCCCCTCCGAACTCACCGAAGCGCTCAAGGGCATCACCGCGGGCTTCCTCGGCGGCGCAGCAGGCCGCGGTCCGACTCCGCCCACCCGGTAGCGTGCAGCCCACGGGCGGAGCATCCACCTATCTGTCCCCGATCGGCCCCCGTGTGTTCGCGCATCGGGGGCTGGCGATGGATGCCCCGGAAAACACCCTGCTCGCTTTCGCGCGGGCAGTCGCGGCCGGGGCGACCTACATCGAGACCGACGTGCACGCCAGCGCAGACGGTGTCGCAGTGATCGCCCACGATCCCGATCTCGCGCGCGTCGCCGGAATCGACAAACGGGTCGACCAACTCACCCTCGCCGAGCTCGAGAAAATCGACCTGGGTCACGGCCAGGGCTTCGTCAGCCTGGCTCGTGCCCTCGATGCCTTTCCGGGCACTCGATTCAACATCGACGTGAAGTCGCCGGGGGCGGTCTCCCCCACGATCGCGGCCGTCCTCAGCGTCGGAGCCACAGGACGAGTGCTCGTGACCTCGTTTGACGAGCGCCGACGCGCGGCGGTCGTGCGGGGACTGCCCGGCGCGGCATCCTCGGCCTCTGCTCGCCGTCTTGTTCCGGCCATCGTGGCAGCGCGGCTCGGCGTCGCCCCGGCGCTGCGTTGGGCCTTGCGGGGGCTGGTGGCCGTCCAGGTGCCCGAGAGGGCGATGGGAATCGCCATCACCGCGCCAGCGATGATCCGCAGATTCCACGCGGCGGGCGTTGAGGTGCACGTGTGGACGGTGAACGAGCCAGAACGGATGCGCGAGCTGCTCGATCTCGGCGTCGATGGCATCATCACCGACCGAGCCGACCTCGCGCTCACGGTGACAGCCGAGCGTTCCTGAGTCAGTGCGGCGCGGGCGAGACTTCCTCGTAAACCGCGACTTTCCTGTGAACCGACTGTGAACTGGCGCGCGCTTGAAAGGTTATCTCCAGCTTGTGGGTTTATACCTGTAACGACCGCGAAAATGAGAAGGAGGCCACACGATGGCAGATCGCAGTTTGCGCGGGATGAGACTTGGCACTCAGAGCCTACAGAGCGAAGAGGGCGTGGAATTTTCCCCGCGAAAGAAGAGTATTTACCGCGCCGCGGATGGCAGCACCTTTGAGGTGATTTTCTCCGCTGACGCCGAGATTCCCCAGCAGTGGGAATCCCCAAAGACTGGCCTTGAGGGCGTGCTTCTCAACGACGACGGCGAGCCGGTGATCCTCGACGAGACCGAAACGAAGGTGCCCCGCAGCCACTGGGACATGCTGCTCGAACGTCGCACCCGTGCAGAGCTTGAAGAGCTTCTGCAGGAACGACTCGACTACCTCCGCTCCCGCAAGGGCCAGCAGAAGGTCGGCGCGTAGCCGCTGATCAGTTCTGCCCGGCCGACGATTTCGTCTGAGGTCTCAGGGTTGCCGCTATCCCCCAGGCGGTGACCCTGAGCAAAGCCTCCACGACGATCCCGGTGTGCATCTTTGACTGCCCCGTCTCCCTCTCCACGAAGGTGATGGGGTGTTCTGCTATCCGGTGCCCGGTCCGTTCCAGCCGCCAGGCCATCTCCACCTGGAAGCAGTAGCCCTGTGACGAGATGGCGTGCAGTTCCAGTTCCTTCAAGGCGCTCGCCCTGAACACGCGGAATCCCGCCGTGATGTCTTTGATCCGAGATCTCAGCATGACGCCCGAATACCAGTTGCCCGTGCGGGAAATGGCCTTGCGAAGCGCTGGCCAGTTCACTACTGACCCGCCGTCGACCCAGCGAGAGCCGATGACGAGATCGGCGCCGGCCGCAGCCAGCGCGAGCATGGCGGGCAAGGATGCCGGATCGTGCGACCCGTCGGCATCCATCTCCACCACGTAGGCATACTCCTCGGCCATGGCGATCTCGAATCCCGCGAGATAAGCCTGCCCCAGGCCGGCCTTGCCCGCGCGGTGCAGCACACGGACAGCGGAATCCGCCGAGGCAAGCCGGTCGGCCAGCTTTCCCGTGCCATCCGGGCTCGAGTCGTCGACGATCAGCAGGTCGGCGTCGGGGACAGCCGACCGAATCCGGGCGACGATTCGCTCGAGCCCGTCGATCTCGTTGTAGGTGGGCACGATGATGAGGGTCTCAGCCACGTCGTCTCCTGAGGGTAAATCCGGCTATGGCGATGCTGGCGAGTCCGAGGGCGGAGACGAACCATTCAAGTTCGCGACCGAGGGTGACGGCCGGCGTGACAGTGCTGCTCAACGTGACATCCTGCACCATCGTGCCCGCCTCGTACCAGGGCAGCTGCTGCACGATGGAGCCGTCCGGGGCGATGATGGCGCTCAGGCCGACCGTCGAAATGTTGACAACGCTGCGACCGAGTTCGATGGCACGGATGCGGGCAATGGCGAGCTGCTGGGCGCTCTCATCGGTCCTGCCGAAGTCGGCGTTGTTCGACGAGGCGAAAATCACCCGCGCTCCCTGGTCGACCGAGTCGGTAAGCAGCTGGTCGTCGACAATGTCAAAGCAAATGTTGACTCCGACGGTCACGCCGTCAACATCGAAGACCATGTCGGTCGTGCCAGGAGTGTATTCGCGCCCGATGAGATCGATGAGGTCGGGCGCGAATGGGCGCCAAAAGGCGCGATCGGGAACGTACTCGCCGAACGGCACCGGATGGCGCTTGTCGTAGAGATCGAGCGCGCCGCGCTCCGATTCCCACAGCACAACGGTGTTGAAGTACTTGTCGTCCCTGTTGGTTACCCCTTGAGCGATGAGCGGGGCGTCCATGCTGTCGGAGACGTAGTCGAAGACCTGACCGGTATACCTGTCCGTGGTCGGGTCGAGGTATGTCGTGCCCTCCGGCCAGAGCACAACGTCGACCTCCTCGCCAAAGATCGGCACTGTCGCATCGAGCTGCGCCTGCAGGAGTTCGGTTGAGGTCGAATCGTCGAAGTAGCCGGCCTTGCCGGCACCCTGCACCGCCGCGACCCTCATCGAGCCGTCGCTGGGCACCTGCCAGGCCGGGATGACCAGCAGGATCGCGGACAGTGCGACCGGCACGGTTGCCCGAGCCAGCCTCGGTGCGCCCGCGGACCGCAGGCTCTCGATGGTGACCGCGATGATGAGCACCATCACGAAACTGACTCCCGACATCCCCAGCCAGGCGAACAGGGGCGCGAATGGCCCGTCAGACTGCGACATCGCGGCTCGTCCCCACGAGAATCCGCCGTACGGCCACACCGCGGCCCAGGCCTCGCGGGCGGTCCATAGTCCGGCGACGGCGACCGGCAGCAGCACAAACCTCCCCGCGACGCCGGACCAGACTCGAGGCATCCAGCGATACGCCATCGCGATGGCGAGCCCACCGACGGCCGCAAAGAGCGACTCGAGCACGGAGAGAGCTGCCATCGGGAGCGGGCCCAGAAACAGCGAAGCCCAGGATATCTGGGTGAGGTAGAACGAGAGGCTCGCGACGAATCCGACCAGCAGTGCACTGCCATTGCGCCGACCGATGAGGCACACGAGAACGAGCCCAATTCCGACAAACGTGAGCGGCCAGAAGCCCTTGTCGGGGAATCCGGCGTCGGCGATGGGCCCGGATGCCACGGCAATCACCAGCGCGGCCCACAGCGGCAGCACCGCGGTGGTCTGCGGTGCCGGCCTGAGGCCCTGGAAGCTAAAGATCCCGACGGTGGGACGCCTCGTCAGGTTGATGCTCACGACGGTAGAGCCTATTTCTTTCTGTGGGGCAGTAGCTGGGAGCGTGGGCACTTAGGAGACGGAGCTGTACGCAACGATCCCCCGGCGGATCGAGTCGAGGGCGGTGCGTGCGGTGCGGCCAACATCGCCGTCGGCCACGACAGACAGCTGATCGAGTAGATCGATGACCTGCTTCGTGACGCGAACGAAGTCTCCGGCGGCCATGTCGGCTTCGCGCAGGACCGCGTCGAGGCTCGTGCCGCTCGCCCAGCGGTACATCGCCAACGCGAGTCCGGCCGCGAGCGGCTGACTTCCCGGGAGCCTGTTGGAGCGTTCGAGATCGTCGAGCTCGCTCCACAGCGAACCCGTCAGGTCGAACGCCTCGCGGAATCGGCCGCGCGGCAGATGCCTGTCGCCAAGTTGCCCTTCCTCGCGTCTGGGCTCGTAGACCAGGGTGGTGGCCATCGCTGCGAGAGAGGCCGGGTCAAGGTCGGTCCAGAAGCCGCGACGCAGCGACTCGGCCACCAGCAGGTCGCGCTCCCCATAGATGCGTCGCAGCATCCGGCCATTTGCATTCAGGGTGAGGTCGCCTTCGGCGTTCTTCACCAGGTAGCCCAGCTGCGAGAGCACGTCGGTGACCCGATCGAACACCTTGGCGACGGCTCCCGTGCGGCTGCGAATCTGGCTGGACAGCTGGTCGGTCTCACGCTTCAGCTTCCACCAGCGCTCGGCCCAGCGGGCGTGCTGTTCGCGCTCGGGGCAGGCGTGGCACGGGTGCTGCTTCATGCGGCGACGAAGATCGGTGAGTTGCCGCTGGCGTCGATCGCGCTCGCCCCGGCTCGAGGTGTCTGCGCGTGACTGGCCCTTGCGTTCGAGGTCAGTCAGCTCGCGCCGGATTCCCGAATACTCGGTGTAATCCCCCACGTGGCAGGTCATCGACTGTGCATAGCCGTCGAGCGACTGCTGCTGCGACCGCACCTTGCGGGCGAGTTCAACGACGGCGCGGTCTGCCTGGAACTGCGCGAAGCTCGATTCGAGAATCTCGCGGGTTCTCTCCCGTCCGAACTGGTCGATGAGGTTCACGGCCATGTTGTAAGTGGGCTTGAAGCTGGAGTTCAGCGGGTAGGTGCGCCTCGACGCGAGGGATGCCACGGCCTGCGGGTCAAGCCCGTCGACCCACTGGATGACCGAATGTCCCTCGACGTCGATCCCACGGCGCCCGGCCCTGCCGGTCAGCTGCGTGTACTCCCCCGGCGTGATCGGCACCCGGGCTTCTCCGTTGAACTTTCTCCAGCTTTTCGAGCACGACGGTGCGGGCGGGCATGTTGATGCCGAGTGCCAGGGTCTCGGTGGCAAAGACGACCTTGACCAGCTTTTTCTGGAAAAGTTCCTCCACGACCTCCTTGAAAGCTGGAAGAAGACCGGCGTGGTGTGCCGCGACTCCGCGCTCCAGCCCGCTGAGCCACTCCCAGTATCCGAGCACGGCAAGGTCTTCGTCGAGCAGGGTGCGGCACCGCTCCTCCACGATGGCGCGGATCTCGTTTCGCTCCTCGATGGTCGTCACGCTGATTCCGGCGCGAAGCACCTTCGCGACGGCCTGGTCGCAGCCGACCCTCGAGAAGATGAAGAAAATCGCGGGCAGCAGGTTCTTGCTGTCGAGCAGCTTGACGACATCCGGGCGGTCCATCCGAACCGATTCGGGGCGACCGCCCCCCGAATAGTTGCGACCTGATCCCCTCGACTGGCGTGAACCATTGGGACGCCCGCCGAACTTCGCCAGCTGTGTGAGCTCCGGGTTGACCCTGTGGGTGGCCGCGAGGCCGGAGCTGTCGAACAGGTCGACAAGCTTCGTGCGCATCAGGATGTGCTGATCGAGCGGAACCGGGCGTTCCTCGGAGACGATGACCTCGGTATCTCCCCTGACCGCCTGCAGCCAATCGCCGAATTCCTCGGCGTTCGACACCGTGGCGCTCAGCGACACCATCGTGACGTGTTGCGGGAGATGGATGATGACTTCCTCCCACACCGCCCCGCGAAAGCGGTCGGCGAGGAAGTGCACTTCGTCCATCACGACGCAACTGAGGTTCTTCAGCAGGTCAGAGTCTGCGTAGAGCATGTTGCGCAGCACCTCGGTGGTCATGACCACGATGCGGGCGTGCGAATTGATGTTGGTATCCCCGGTGAGGAGGCCGACGGCATCCTCACCGTATTCGGCCTGCAGCTCCTGGAACTTCTGGTTACTCAGCGCCTTCATCGGGGCCGTGTAGAAGACCTTGTCGCTCTGCTGCTGCATCGCCCGGTAGATGGCGAACTCGGCGATGATCGTCTTGCCGGCGCCGGTAGGTGCCGCGACCAGGACGCTCTTGCCGCTCTCGACAACCGCGCAGGCAGCGATCTGGTACTCATCGAGGTCGAACCGTTGGGCTGACCTGAATGCCTGAAGAATGGGCAGCTCCCGGTTGAGTTTGGCGGCGGCGAAACGCTCGGCCGGCGATGGCCTCAGCTCGGTCATAGCTCAGCCACGGGAACTGTTCCTGACGGCTCCATCTTCGACAGCCTGCGGGCAACCGCCCGGTCGTGCAGGAACGCGACTCCGACGGCGGCGAAGTACAGGGCGACCATCGGGATCGCCAGCAGGATCATCGACGCAACGTCGACGGCGGGTGTCGCGATGGCGCAGAACAGGGTGATGACCAGCACGGCCACCCTCCAGCCCTTCAGGATCGACGCCGCAGAGAGCACACCGATGAAGTTCAGCAGTACGAGGAATACCGGCAGAACGAATCCGACTCCCACTGCCAGGACCAGCTTGATGATGAAGTCGTAGTAGTACTTGGCGTCGAGGACTATCGCGTCCTCCTCGGGAGTGAACGTGGCGAGAAGCTCCACCATGTGTGGGAACAGCAGCCAGCCCGTGATCCCGCCGCCGAGGAAGAGCGGAACGGCGGAGAAGAAGAACCCGAAGGTGTACCGCTTCTCCTTGCCAGTGAGGCCAGGGACCAGGAAAGCGAATATCTGGTACAGCCAGATTGGACTGGCGATCAGGATGGCGATGGTTAGCCCGATCTGCAGGTGCAGGTCGAACGCGGCGGAGACGGTCGTGTAGCTGATCGTTGCCGAGTGGTCTTCCGCGATCTTGTTGATCGGCACGCGCATGCCGTCTTTGACGAAGTCGGTCAGGCTGGTGAGGGCGAAAGGAAGGCGCAAGCAACGCAGCGATGCCGGACCAGTCGATGAACGCGATGACGGCCGCGACGACGATTGCGACTGCCGAGACGACGAGTCTCTTGCGGAGTTCACGGAGGTGATCACCGAGCGACATGCGCTCGTCGCTTTTGGTGCGCCACCTCCCCGTGCGGGTGGCCACCCGCGTCAGGGTTTCGGCTTTGTGGTGTTCGTGGGAGTGGCGGCTGTCGAACTCTCGGGCGCCGTCGCGCTCGGAGCCTCGGGTGCGGCGTTCTCGGCGGGCACGTCGGTGCCGTTCTCGTCTTTCATTGTCTTGACCTCGCTGCGGAAGATACGCATCGACTGGCCGAGGCTACGAGCGAGACCCGGCAGCTTGGGTGCACCAAACATCAACAGCACAACGGCGAGGATGACCAGCAGGTGGGGCCATCCGAATGCATTGCCTAACATGGGTGCTCCTTTGGTGGGGCGGTCAATAGATTCAAGTATAACCGCCGGGGCATTGGCGCCCGCCGGACCCAGCCGCCCCACCCGCAGCGCAGAGTAGGGCGGCCCCGGATTACGAGCTCCGGGATAGGGGCTGATGCGATACGGGCGTCAGCGACCATCGGACCTAGGAAGCATCGACGTCGTCGAGTTCGGGGTTCGCTGCCCGCTCTGCGGCGCGGCGGGCCTTGCCTGGCGCACGAAGTCGCGAAATCACGAGCGGACCGAATGCCATGATTGCGGCGAAGACGAGAATTCCGACGGAAATCGGGCTCTCGAGCATGATCCCGAAGCTTCCTTGACCAAGCGCGGAGGTCTGCACCAAGGCTTTTTCGAACAGCGGGCCAAGCACCAGTCCAAGCACCAGCGGAGCCACCGGCAGGTCTAGCTCCTTCATCGCGTAGCCCAGCAAACCGAAGATGAGCACCAGCACGACACTGAACATGTTGTTGCTGACTGAATACGCACCGATAAAACTTGTCAGAAGGATGATTGGGTACAGGAAGCCGTAAGGGATTCGAAGCATCTGCGCGAACACCGGTGCAAGTGGAAGGTTCAGGATCAGCAGCAGGACGTTGCCGATGAAGAACGACACGAGCAGGCCCCAGACAAGCGCCGGCTGCGTCTCGAAGAGGAGTGGGCCCGGCTGCAGGCCGTACATCGTAAACGCGCCGAGCAGCACAGCGGTGGTTCCACCACCGGGAATTCCCAGAGCAAGAGTCGGCACGAAGTTGGCGTTCGCGGCCGCGTTGTTGGCTGCCTCGGGTGCCGCAACACCTTCGATTGCGCCCTTGCCAAACATCTTTCTGTTAGGCGAGACCTTCTTCTCGATGCCGTAGGACATGAACGACGCGAGCGTCGACCCGGCGCCAGGCAAAATTCCCAGCGCGAATCCGACACCACTTCCTCGAAGAATGGGGGCTGCACTCCGCTTGAGTTCGTTCTTCGTTATGAGCATGTCCCGGAAGCGAGCCTTGATCGGTGACGCGGCACCAATCCGAATCTGGTACAGAACCTCGCCGACGGCAAAGATTCCGATCATCACTTCGACGAACGGGATTCCGCCAAGCAGGTCAATGCTCCCGAAGGTAAAGCGGGCGTCACTGAAGCCCGTCGCTACGCCAACCGTCGAAATGAGCAGACCAGCGGCAGCCATAGCGAGTCCCCGAGCCATCGACCCACCCGCGAAACTGACGACGATGACGAGACCCAGAATCATGATGGAGAGGTTTTCCACCGGGCCAAAGTTGAGGGCGAGGCTAGCCAGAGGAGGCGCCAGCGTCATCAGCAATGCCAGCGAGATGATCGCGGCCACGAACGAGCCAATGGCGCTAATCGCGAGTGCCGCACCCGCTCGACCCTTTCGGGCCATCTGGTAGCCGTCGAGCGTGGTGACGACGCTCGCTGCCTCTCCCGGGGTCGATATGAGCACCGAGGTGATGGTTCCGCCGTATTGGGCGCCGTAATAAATCCCGGCGAGCATGATGAGCGCGGTGACAGGCTCTAGAACCAGGGTTAGCGGTAGAAGAATCGCGACACCGGTCGTCGATCCGAGACCCGGCATGAGTCCAATAATTGTCCCGGCAAGAACACCGATGAAGCACCACAGGATGTTTTCGGGAGTGAGCGCGGTCTGAAAACCGAGGATGAGATTGTCGAACATGGCTTAGAAAATTCCAATCAGACCTTGAGGCAGTGGCACCCGCAGGAACACGCCAAAGATCAGATACGCGGAGCCGAGTGCGACGACAGACACGATGAGAGACGAAATCCACCCGCGTCGTTCGACGAACACAGCAATCGCTATGAGCATGAGGCCGAAGGCGATGATGAACCCAACGACATTGACAATGAGCAGCGTGAGGATCAGGATCCCGATCACAACCACGAGTTGGCGGGTGCGCTGGGCCTGTGTACGACCAAAGATATCGATATCGGGGTTGTTCTCTCCCGTGGCCTCAGGTCGAACGGCATCGAAAGCTACGGTGTCGAGTGCGAGCTCAACGGTCTTGCTCGTGGCCGCCTTGTGACGCAATCGCTGAATGAGGTCGACAAGCGAGAAGATCATCAGAAGCCCGCCGGCGAAGACCGGCATGAATCCGGGACCAACGCGTCCCTCCTCTCCGAAGGCACCGTATCCGATGCCCCCGATTGTTGCTGCGGCACCGACGACCGCCAGCGCCGCGGTGAACGCGGTGCTGGCGACCATCGAACGTGATGAAATCACTACTTCAGTACCTTTGCGAGGTCAGCGTTGTTGCCCTCGAGGTACGTGAAGAAGTCATCGCCATACAGAGCGTTGGGCTGCATGAGGTTGGCTTCGATGTACTCAGCGTACGCATCGGACTTCTCGAACTCCTTGGCCGCGGAGATCCAGTATTCCTTGGCTTCGTCGGAGATTCCGCCTGGTGCAATGAAGCCGCGGAACTGTGCAAACGCGACATCAATACCCTGCTCCTTGGCGGTGGGAACGTCGGCGATCTGTTCGTACTCGTAGCGTTCTTCCGAGAACGCGCACAGAGCCTTGAGGTCACCAGACTCGATCTGCCCAAGTACCTCACCCGGATTGAGCGACGCGACGTCGATCTTGCCACCGAGCAACGATGCAAGCACCTCAGAGCCAGATTCGAATGGCACACGGTCGAACTCGACGCCGGTGGCGTCCTCCACCAGGGTAAAGACGATCTCATCGAGGCTGGTTGCCCCCGAAACGGCTGCGATTACGCGCTCCGTCTTTGCCGCGTCCACTACGTCTGAGCAGGTTTCATAGGGCGAATCCGGCGAAACAACGAGCAACGTGTAGTCGTCACCGAGCTTCATGATGGGCGTGAAGCTCGTGAAGTCGAACTCCACATCCTGGGTAAGCGGGAGCGCCAACATCGCAGTCTCCGAGGCGAGGAGGTAGTTGTCCTTACCTTCCTGAGCCAGGAAATACGAGTAACCGACCGCACCCGAACCACCCTCGCGGTTCTCCACGGAGATGTTCACGCCCGTTCCGGCTTCGAGACCTCCCGCGATGGCGCGACCGCTGAGGTCGCTACCGCCACCGGCGCTGAAGGGAACGACCATGCGGGCATCGCCCGAAAGCGTGAAGCCTCCATCGTCGGGCGTTGTGCTGGCCTCTGCGCTACACGCGGTGAGCGCGAAGAGCGCTACGGCCCCAGCTGTGGCGATCTTGATCGTGGTGGACACCATTCTTATCTCCTTTGATAGGCACAAATCAGTTCTCGGTCCATCGCCGAGCACTTGACACGTAAGGTGCTGTAATCAAAGATCCTATCGGATCTATGACAGCGGATCGCAAACGAATTGGAAAAAGTTGCATGCTCGTGACGTCCCATTACCCCTGGGGGGCCAGTTCTACGGCCTCGACGAGTACGCGCGCGAAGTTAGCGGGGTCATGTGCGAAGCGGCCAAGGAATAGCCCGTCGACTCCCGAGAGCGTTGGCAGGAGTCCTGGTCCAGCGCTTCCGCCGTAGATGATCGGCACACCGCCGTCGCCCGCTGACGAGACCTCATCAGCCAGCGAGCGCCGCAGGGCATCCACGACATCGCTTACGTAGTGAGCCGACGCGGGTTCAGCCGCGCCAATGGCCCAGACGGGTTCATACGCCAGAATCAGCCTCGACAGCTCCGCGAAGGATCCGCCGAGCGCCTGCCGCACCTGTTGTGCACAGAAATCAGCGGCATCACTTTCGGGTAGTCGTTCCGGTTCGCCAATACAGAGCAGTGGCGTAAGCCCGGCGTCCAGCGATGCTCGCACCTTGGCCGCGATGATGTCGTCAGTCTCGCCAAAGAGACGGCGTCTTTCGGCGTGGCCAATTTCGACCATCCCGACACCCATCTCAGCCAGGAGAGTCGCGGTGACTTCCCCCGTGAGTGCGCCTTCACCCCAACTCACCGTCTGCGCACCGACCACCACCGCGAGCGAGGAAAGTCGCTCAAGGGCGGCGGGGATCAAGGGGAAAGGTGGAATGACGAACGGAGTGACTCCACTCGCGGCCAACTCGGGACGCGCCTCGAGCGCTGCCGCGATCCCGTCGAGCCAGGCGAGGGTCGCAGCATGGCCCAAGTACGCTTTGGTACTCGCGCCAACGAAACGCGCCCGTGCAGTAGTTGTCATGATGTGCCTTGCTCGATTCTCGGGGCAGCGTGCCGCACCATCTAAATGCCCTAAGTAGTCGCGATGCTCCGCAATTTCTGGATGGCAATACCGACGGCCAGATCGAATGCGTGCTCCGTTGCTCCGGTCCCCGCAACGCCCTTACCGACGATGTCGAAAGCTGTTCCGTGTGCCGGGGTGGCGACTACGACAGGCAGTCCCCCCTGGATCGTCACTCCAGAGTCGAACCCGATGAGTTTCATCGCGATCTGTCCTTGATCGTGGTACATCGTGACGATGCCATCAAATTCGTTACGCTTCGCGGCGAAAATCGTGTCGGAAGGGAACGGTCCTGATGCGTCAATTCCCATGGCTTGCGCAGCTTCCACTCCCGGGGCAATGATGTCTATTTCCTCGCGCCCGAAGTTTCCGTTCTCGCCACCGTGCGGGTTAAGAGCTGCCACGCCGATTCGAGGTGCGGCAAGACCCGAGCCCTTGAGCGTCTGATTGAGAAGTTCAATGGCGGCAGTCACTCGCGGCGTCGTGATGTTCGCCGCGACTTCAGACAAGGGAATGTGCGAGGTGACACGCGCGGTTGTGAGCTCAGCGAGCACGTTCAATTCGCTAGTCACACCGTCGTACCCCAGCTCGTGGGCGAACCAACGCAATTCGTCCTCGTGGTTCATTCCCGCCAATTTGAGGCTGGTCTTGTTGAGAGGCGTAAAGACGATTGCATCGACCTCTCCGGCGTTCGCCATGGCAAGTGCACGGGTCAGTTGGTGAATTGCCCGAGCGCCAGCCTCGACGCTCACCTGCTGAGGCGGAATGGGTGCAGCAGGAGCGGAGTTGTCATCGAGAATCGTGGCGAAACCGGCCGAAGGAGTGTCCGCGAGGGGGATCTCGACCCCAGCGACCGTGGCGGCAGCGGCGAGCTCTTCAGCATCAGCAAGCACGAAGACATCCGCCGATGCCGTGGTTTCTGGGCGGGCAAGAAGCTTGGCCGCGAGCTCCGGTCCGATTCCGGCCGGGTCGCCGAGAGTTAGAGCGATCCGAGGTCGAGGGGTCGAGGTCATGATGCTGGCCTTTCGTAGCTTTCAATTGCCTCGACCTTTTCGGCAGAGGCGGATGTGGGATCAAAACGGTAGTTCAGCCATTCGCTAACCAGGCGCTTCGCGAGTTCGATTCCGATTACGCGCTGCCCAATCGTGAGCACCTGAGCGTTGTTGCTCAACACGCTTCGCTCGACGGAGAACGAATCGTGGGCGGTGACCGCACGAATGCCGGGCACCTTGTTGGCCGCAATAGCGACACCGAGGCCGGTGCCGCACACAAGCAACGCACGGTCCGCGTCGCCCGCCTGTACCTGGCGTGCTGCACTGACAGCGATATGCGGATACGCGGTATGACCAGTTTTGTCGACTCCGACGTCCACGACCGACGCAACGCGAGGGTCAGCGCTCAAGAGGGCCTTCAGAGCCTCCTTGTACTCAAACCCGGCGTCATCAGAACCGACAACAATACGTAATGCGTCACTCATTGGTCACTCAATTCTCTCTGAAGGTTGGTGCTGCTGTTGCCCATCGCGACCCCAGAACGTGGCTGAAGTGCGTGACCGATTTCCGTGACGATGCGCGCAAAACTCACCGCGCCGGCATCCGGATGCCCGAGACTGCGTTCGAGGTGGGTGCGCGCGCGACCGAGCTTGGGCCGCAGCGTCGCCGTTGCTGCTGCGGCTTCCTGCGCGAGTGCGGCGGCCGTGGTCCACGACTCGTGCAGAGGAGTTCCCGCCTGGACTCCGCCAACGAGCGCGTCAACGAATGGTGCGTAGGCGTCGATAAGGGTCTTGTCGCCAACGTTTGCTTTGCCCAGGCGCTGCATTCCCGCGAGCCCGGCCGCGACCGCAGCGGCGATGTCTGCGCTACTGATCTCTCCGGCGTCTGCCGCCGCCGCAAGACTGGTTCCCGCGCTCGCGAGGGCCATCCCCCACAGCGCGCCGCTTGTTCCGCCGCCGTGTTCCGACCACGCCTCGCCACTCTCAGCAAGGAGGCGAACGATGCCGCCTCCTTCGGAAGCGACTTTCTCGGCGGCGGCGAGGGCGCCGGTGACGCCGCGGCTCATCCCAATGCCGTGATCTCCGTCGCCCGCGACGGCATCGATGCGGCCGAATTCGTCTGCTCCGGCAATGATTGTGTCGCTCACCACGCGAAGGAGTTCTGTTGCGACGAGTGTTGCGGCGTAATGGTCGGGACGAACGACCTCTGCGAATCGGCCACCGTCGACGTCGTGCGCCGCGTCCTCGATGTAATCGTCGGGTAGAGCAGAGATCGATCCCTTCCGGAATGCCGCTGAGTCGGCCGGGGCGTCCCAGAGCTCAGCGAGTTCGTCTGTGACCCACATCAGGGTGAGTGACGCCCCGGACATGTCGAGGCTGGTGACGAGTTCTCCGCATTCCGCATCAACTACGTCGACGCCGGCGAGGTCGAGTTCGCGAGCGACGGCGCCGTAGACGGCGAACAGCTCTTCATATTTGAATGTTCCGAGCCCGTTGAGGATCACCACGGCTCGACTGCCCACCGGTGTGTCGACGCCGTCGGGGAGCTCATCGAGCAGACGAGTGACCAGAAGTGCGGCGAGATCGCGTGCGGTGGGTACGGGAACCTCTTCCAGTCCAGGTTCGCCGTGAATGCCGAGGCCGATCGCCATCATCCCCGGCTCGACAGTGAAGAGGGGTTCGCTCGCACCGGGAAGGGTGCATCCGCTGAATGCCACTCCGAGTGTTCGGGTGCGATCGTTTGCCAGGAGGGCAAGGCGCTCAACCTCATCGAGATTCATTCCCGCTTCGGCCGCAGCGCCGGCGATCTTGAAGATGGTGAGGTCTCCAGCGATCCCCCGGCGGTGCTCGCGTTCCGCGACGGGAGCGCTCGCAATGTCGTCAGTGACGACCACCGTGCGTACGTCGTAGCCTTCGCCCCGCAGGCGCTCCTCGGCCTGGCCAAACTGCAGCCGGTCGCCGGCGTAGTTTCCGTAGCTCAAGAGAATTCCGGCGCCGCGTTCGACCGTCTTTGCCACTCGGTACACCTGTCCGGTGGCTGGCGAAGCGAAGATGTTGCCGCACACGGCTCCGGCAGCAAGTCCGGGACCAACCACACCCGCGAATGCAGGGTAGTGGCCGGAACCTCCGCCGACGACGAGCGCGACGTGACCGTCGGGCATCACGGTGGAGCGTACGACTCCTCCGTCTACTCGGCGGGCGTAGCGGGGGTTCGCGGCGACGAAGCCGTCGATGGCATCGGCGGCGAATGTCGCCGCGTCGGTGATGAGATAGCTCATGAGATGCTCTCCGGGGCTAGCGATGAGGAACGGATGCTGCGTGCATCGGTATGCACGTCCCTCGGGGCCGCCGGTGCGGACGCGGGGAGCAACGAACGCAGGTAGCGCGCGTTCAGGGCGCTGATACCGAGACCGTCACCGCCATAGTGTTCACAACAGAAGACGCCGTGGAAACCAGCGTTGAGTGCATCGCGAATCGCATCTCGGTAGTTGATCACCCCGAGCTCGAGTGGGGCGGGATGGGTGCTGATGACCCCACCCGTGACCTCGACGCGTGAGTAGTTCTTCACCTGCCAGTAGTTCGTGTACGGCAGCATCGCCGCGAGCATCTCGCGCCACTCTTCGATCGGGCGGTGGAGTCGCACGATATTGCCGAGGTCCGGGTCGAGACCAACATTATCCAAGCCAATGTCTTCGATCATGCGCACCGAGCTGGATGACGTGCCGAGGTAGGTGTCTTCGTACAGTTCGAGAGAAACCAGCATTCCGAGGTCTGCGGCGCGCTTGCCGATCTCGCGGAAGCGGCGAACGGCGAGATCCCATGTCTCGGTGTCTCCGACTGGGTCAACAGCGCCTTCAGCGGTCCAGAACCAGAGCGCCTCCTGTTGCGCGACCGTGAGGGGTCGGTGCAATCCGAGCGAGAGCACTCCGATTCCTAGCTCGGGCGCGGCCTCGAGAGTGCGCAGGGTATATGCGAGATTGTCGTCACCGCTCGCGGGGTCAATCACGCTTCGTCTCGTGATCGAGAGGGCGGGCACGGTGACCCCAACCTGCTGGGTTACCGCGCGGAGTTCGGCCAACCTGGTGGGCTCGAGATCACCGATCTGCAGCCAGCTGTCGGTGAGATCGATGGCGTTGAAGCCGACGGCCACGACCTGTTCGAGGTCTGACGACCACTGAGAAGCATCGGCATGCTGAACCTCGGGGCTTGCAAGTTGATGCAGTGCGGCTGCGATGGGCCACGTATCGCGGGTATAGGGCATTCGACACCTCATTGTGCGTCGACAGTGAATCCTGTCGACTAGATCCTGTTTCCTATAGGATTACACACTGAAAGAGGATCCGTCAAACCCACTACCCGTAGGCCGCGCTGTTACTTCTGCTGAGAATCGGCGATCGAGCGCAGTCGCACACCACAGATGTGATCGTGCATGGCTCTTTTCGCCTGCTCCGCGTCGCCAGCACGCAACGCGTCGAGAATGATCGTGTGTTCGGCGATCGCATGGTTGGCGTCACTAACGCCGAGTCCTCCGAACAAACGGAAGCGCTGGACGTGCCCTCCCAGGGCGGTATATGCCGACAGCAAGAAACGGTTGCCCGCCCCTTCTGCGATCAAGCGGTGGAAGCGCTCGTCCGCCTCCCAATAGGGAAGGATCGACTCGCCAACCGCATCGGGAGAAGCGCTACGCAAGTCATCGATCGACTCCTGAAGCAGCCTCAGTAACTCGTCGGACGCCAGGCCACACGTTCGGTACGCGTTCTCTGGTTCGAGAAGTTCTCGCGCCTCCATCAGCTCCGTGAGTTCCCCAACGGAGAATAGCGGTGCGACGCGGTAGCCGCGCAGGGCTGCGCGCACAACCAGTCCCGTGGCTTCGAGACGCGCAAGAGCCTCGCGAATCGGCGTCTGCGAGATTTCCATCTCACGGGCAAGGGCGTCAATATTGAGCGGCGAATCCGCCTCGAGGCGCCCGTCAACGAGGGCGAGCATGAGGTCGTCATAGACATGATCGGCGAGCACTTGTCGGGCCCCAGAGCCGCGAATGGTGGATCCTATAGCCATTCCCAAAGACTAGCCCGACGTAGCCTGACTTGCGCGTAGCTGCAGCGAAAACCTGAAACCGAGCGCGAGGGTCTCTGTGTCGGCGGGTGGCGCCCGCCGGGAGCCGGCAGCCCTCAGGGTTTGCGGTTGCGGGCGCTGCGGCGGGTGTACCAGGCCGCGGGCCACTGGGCCTCGGAGATTCTGACGCTGCCGATGACGAAGGCTCGTGACATCCGGCGCTCTCGACGTTCGTCGCGTCGAAGGTGCCTGCGAGCGACGCGTGCCTCTTCCCTGGCCCGTATGTCTTGCACCTCGGACAACACCGCCAGCGTTATTGGAGGCAGCCGTGGCTCGTGCTCCGCGTCGCCGAGCACGGTCACCTGATCTGTGAGGTCGGAGAGATCATCGAGGAGGCCGAGAGACTTGCGGAAGAGGCGCCAGGCAAAGAGCGCCAGCATCGCCACCAGGGCCAGCACGAGCACCAGCCAGATGAGCACCCAGCCCCACCACTCTCCATCACTTCGCACGGCACGTCGACCTCGCAGCCCCGGCGGCGGCCCATTCCTGGACGACGGCACGGGCCTCCGGCGGCTCGATCACCGTGGCAACGCCCGGCAGGCGCGCGATGAGTCTCTTGAGCCCGTGGTAATGCGACACGCGCACGGTGGTGCGCACCATGCCGTCGTGCTCTGAACTGACTGTGTCGTCGGGAACGTAGTCCGCGATGAGCGGCAGGGCGGACGCCACCACATCGATCGTGACGATCAGGTCGTCGGCGGAACCCTCGAAGAGGGCATCCGGCAATGGGACATCGCGGGCCTCGTGGGTGATCGGTTCCGCGGTGATGGCGGGATTCGACATGCGGTCGAGCCTGAAGGTGCGTACGGCTTCTCGTCCGTGATCCCAGCCGCGCAGATACCAGTCAGCGTCAATCGACTCGACCCTCAGCGGATCGACGACGCGACGTTCGCTCTGACCCTGCGAGTTCAGGTAATCAAACTCGAAGCGAAGCCTTCTCTCGACCGAGGTGCGGATGAGCGCGAGAGTTGCGTCGGTCTCGCTCGCTTCGACGCCCACGGGGCTGGGCGCGGAAGACGCCCCCCTGGAGAGTTTCGAACTGAGGCTCGCGATCGCCTCGCGATCGGCATGTTCCGGCAGTGACGACAGGTACTGCAGACCGGCGATGAGGGCGGCCGCCTCGCGTGCCGAGAACCTCGGGGACTCGTCGATGGCTACGAGGTTGGTCAACACGATCTCGTCGGTCTCTTCGAACGTATCCCAGGCGATATCGAAGAGGTCGCCATGCTGGTACGTCGCCGTCTCCCCCGGAATGCCGGACACGCCAATGAGCCGAACCGCGTCCCTGATGTGCTCGGGCGGAACCCCGAAGTGGCTGGCCGCATCGGCAACACTCACCCTGTCGTGATCCATCAGGTACGGCACGAGCGAGAGCAGGAAGGCGAGTTTGTCCTGGGCGAGCCGCGGAGGGTTCTGCTTAGCCATGGTCTGCCGCCGTTCGCTCGAGTCGTGATCGCACGGCGTCACGCAGCTCGGGGGGCGAGATGACGAGCGCCTCCGGACCGTAGCCTGCCAGCTCGTCGGCAAAAATGTTCAGGTCTGAGTAGTGAAGATTCAGGATGCCCGCACCGGAGTCAGTCGCTCCGCGACGCTTCTCGAGCCGGGTGGCGGCATCCGTGCCCTGTTCGACCTCGACGACTGCGGTATTCGAGTTCCACACCGCCTCGAGCTCGGACAGGGCGATATCGGCCTGACCCGGTGCCGGAGGCTCAAATGTGGTTGCCAGCGTCGTGACCTGCGTCACGATTCGCCTGAGCAGGAACGTCCTGGTGGAGGACGTCTCCGGGTCGTTTGCGTACAGGTGCCAACGGCCCTGATGCTGCACCAGTGCGAGAGGCTCGACTGTGCGCACTCGCGCCTCGCTCTCGCCTGGCTTCAGGTAGCCGAACCTGACGACCTGGTGCCGCTCCAGGGCGGTGCCGAGCGGATCGAACGCGGTCTCGCGCACCCGCACGCGCGGGGCGTAGCCCACAACCGGTTCGGTGGTGGTCACGCCGAGCGAGCGGAGTTTCAGGATCGCCCGACGGGACTCAGCAGACAGCGATCCTTCGCGCCACACCATCGCCGCAAGGTTCAGCAGGGTCGTCTCCTCCGGGGAGAACCTGATGTCTGTCGGCAACTCGTACGCACCGCGCGGGATGCGATACCTGAGGTTGTGGTTGTCACCGGCGTGGCCCGGGCTGTCGATAGTTTCGAGCGGGACGCCGAGGTCGCGAATGTCATCCTTATCGCGCTCGAACTGGCGCTCGAGGTTGGAGTTGTCGCCCGATCGCGAGAATTTCTGGCGGTACCCCTGGACCGTCGACAGGATGTCGGTCTTTGTCAGGCCAGCGTCTGTGGCGAGCAGGGCGAGCACAAGGCTGAAGAGACGTTCTTCTGCCGGGATTCGCGAACCTGCGCCGACCTGTGCCACGGGATTCCTATTCGATGCCGAGGATGTCGAAGACGAACACCATTGTCGAACCGTCTGGCACTGTGGTTGGACCGGCGCCGGCGGGGTATCCATCCGAGGGGGGAATCACGACGATGACCTGGGAGCCGACCTTCTGGCCGATGAGAGCCTTGGCGAAGCCGGGGACGAGCCCACCATCACTGGTCTCGAGGCTCACGGCGGGAAGCACCGCTGGGGTGTTTCGCTCCCACGTGGAGTCGAAGACTTCCTGCGTGTCCCAGAGGACGCCCGTGTAGTGCATCACGACGCTGTCGCCTTCGGCTACCTTTGCGCCGTCGCCAGCCTTCAACAGTTCGATCTTGAGATCGGTTGGGGGCGTGGGATCGGCGAAGGTGAATCCGGGGCGGCCGTCCGGGGCAAGCACGATCGACGGGAAGCCAGCTTCGAGGATCTGATCTGAGCCGTTTGCCTTGCCGAGGTAGACGGACTGGACGTCGACGACGATCACAATCGTGTCATCCACTGTGAGAGGCAGCGAGTTTTGTTCGATCGAAGCCTCACTGAGGAGGTCGCCGGCAGTGCCGACGGCGGCCACTCGCGAGCCGACCCTGGCGCATTGGGCGATACTGCCGAAGGCTGGCGTCGCGTCGATGACGCTGAACATTGCGCCTGAAGTGTCGTAGTTGGTCGAGATGAGTGCTTCGCCGGATGCTCCGTCGTAGATGGTGATTTGTTCAACAACGGTGGAACCTGCAGCGACGCGCTTGCCGTTGCCCGAACCTTCGGAAATGACGTGCTGCTCAGCAGCAGCACCCGCAACGATCGGTGTCGGGAACTCTGCCTTCGGATCGCCGCCGAAGAGCCCGTCGGCGCTCACCAGCGCGGCATTCGAACCCGAGCCGATTGTCGGGGTGCACCCGTCGATGCTGGCTACGCCCGTCGAGCAGGCGGACAGGGAGAACAGCAGGCCCGCGGCCGCAATAATGGCTGGAAGCTTACGCACGAGAACTCTCATTTCTTTGCCATGCGATGTCGCCCGGCTACCCAAATACTCTACTGGTCGGTGGTGGTGCTGCCCGTGGCGGCGCGAGCGGCAGCCTGCGCCTCACGAGCGGTCTTGCGCAGTCGCTTCGCGCTGGATGTGCGCTCCCCCAGTGCCCCGGGGGTCCACGCCTCGACGTCTTCGTCGCTGAAATCCGACTTCGATGCGCGTCGCTTGAGCGCGGGCAGGACCGCGCCTGGGGCGAGCCTGCGTGCGGTCATCAGGAATCCGGTGTGCCCGATCATCCTGTGGTCGGGGCGAACGGCGAGGCCCTCGACGTGCCAGGTGCGCACCATCGTCTCGCTCGGCTCAGGGTCGGTGAATGCACCGGTTTCGCGGATGGCCTCGGCAACCCGCGACAGCTGTGTCACCGTGGCGATGTAGCAGATCAGTACGCCCCCGGGGGTCAGTGCATCGGCGCATTCGTCGAGGCATTCCCAGGGCGCGAGCATGTCGAGCACGATCCGGTCGACGGATCCGTTCGGCAGGGTTGCCGGCATCGCATCCTGAAGGTCACCGACCGTGACGGTCCAGTTTGAGGGCTCGGCGCCGAGGAACGCGGTGACGTTGGCTTTGGCGACGTCGGAGAATTCGTCACGGCGCTCGAACGAGTGCAGCGTGCCGGTCGGGCCGATAGCCCGCAAGAGCCACAGCGAAAGGGCTCCGGAGCCGACCCCTGCCTCCACGACCGTCGCCCCGGGGAAGATGTCTGCCTGACCGAGGATCTGGGCCGCATCCTTCGGATAGATGATGGCGGCGCCGCGAGGCATCGACATCACGAAGTCTGTGAGAAGCGGTCTCATCGCGAGGTACTCGACACCGTTCGTCGACTCGACCACGGAGGCATCAGGCTGTCCGATGATCGCATCGTGACTGAGGACACCACGGTGGCTGTGGAAGGTGCCTCCCACCTCGAGAGTGACCGTGTTGAGGTTGCCCTTCGGGCCGGTGAGTTGAACTCGGTCGCCGACCCGGAACGGGCCGCTCTGTCGGCGGAACGCGTCGCTCATCGCGCGGCCTCGGCGGAGAAGACGTCCGAAATGTCTGCAACCGTGCGGCCATCGAGGGTGGGCCACAGGACGTCAGCCGGCGAATCCTTAATGTCGACAATGAAAGGCACGCCGATGACGAATGCGCCAGCGCTGTGGGCCGACATGACACCGGGGGGCGAATCCTCAATGGCGACGCACCGCGTGATGTCGACACCGAGGAGCTCTGCACCGCGCAGGTATGCCTCGGGATGCGGTTTGCTGTTCGCGACATCGTCACCGGAGACGACGGCATCGAATCCGACGAAGCCCAGCCGGTCAGCGACGTGGTGCGCCATGATGCTCACCGACATGGTCACCAGCGCGGTAGGAATTCCAGCCTCGCGGAGCTCCATGAGCAGCTCCCTGGCACCCGGCCGCCACGGAATACCAAACTCGACCAGTTGCTCGAGCACCCGCTCGGTGAGCTTGTCGATGATCTCGACCTCGGTGAGGGCGACGCCCTTGGTCTGCATGATCTGGGCCGATCGCCACAGTCCGGAGCCCACCAGTTCGAGGGCCTCCTCGTGCGTCCATGAGCCGCCGAACGACTCGATGATCTCGGTTTCGGCGGCGATCCAGTACGGCTCGGTATCGACGAGGGTGCCGTCCATATCCCAGAGAACGGCGGCAGGTACGTTATGAGTCACAACGCACCATCGTAGTTCTATCCTTGATAAACACCCGGTCGCATGATTCGGGTGAGGAAGGAAACTCGTGACTGACAGCCATTTCGGTAGCGGCCGGCTGCTCGTCGTCGCGTTCGAGGGCTGGAACGATGCTGGTGAAGCGGCCAGCGGTGCGGTACGTGCCCTGAAGGGTCTGCTCGATCTCTACCCCATCGCCGAAGTCGACCCAGAGGACTACTTCGACTACCAGTTCAATCGCCCATCGGTCGCGTTCGACGACGACGGAAACCGCAAAATTGTTTGGCCCGGAGTCACCATCTACGGACCGACCCGCCCCAACACCGCACCCGCCGTGGGTATTGCCGACGACGCTGAGCTCTCAGTCAGCGGCGCGAACGGTCCCAACATCTACCTGTTGCTTGGTACAGAACCCTCCAGGGGGTGGAAGACGTTCACCAGGGAGATCCTCGACGTGATCGAGATGAACGACATCTCGTCAGTCGTCTTCCTTGGCGCGATGCTCGCGGATGTGCCACATTCCCGACCGATCTCCGTCTTCACCAGCAGCGAAAACGCCGACGTGCGCGCGGAACTCTCCATCGAGAGAAGCGCCTACGAGGGCCCGGTGGGAATCCTGTCGGTGCTGGGCGCTGCCGCCGAGTCGGCCGGGGTGACGACCATGTCGATCTGGGCGTCGGTGCCGCACTACGTGCACAACGCTCCTTCTCCCAAGGCGACCCTCGCCATCCTGGACAAGCTTGAAGAAATTGTGGATGTCGTCATCCCTCGCGGCGATCTCGTGTCCGAGGCCCAGGCGTGGGAGTCCGGCATCGACGCGCTCGCCGGAGACGACGACGACATGGCCAACTACATCGAGCAGCTGGAACAGGCGCGAGACACCGTGGACTCGCCGGAGGCCAGCGGCGAGGCGATCGCGCAGGAGTTTGAGCGCTACCTCCGTCGTACCGACGACAAACCGGGCGATGGCACCGCGGGAGACGAGCCCTGGCGGCCCAAGGAGTAATCCTGAGGTCGCGGTGCGCCTAGTGCAGCGAGACGCCGAGCAGGGCGTGGATCGCGGCCACGTCCACGGGGGTAGCGGCCACCCCGGAGGCGATGCGTGCGTCGACAACAGCGACCGCGGCCGGGGTGTCGAGGTCGTCGGCCAGGGCATCCCGCAGCGCCTGCAGGATGTCTGAGCCGCTGCCGGGCTGCGTGGCCCAGTGCTGCCACGCCCCCAGTCGCGCCACGGCGCTCTCGAGCAGCTCGTCTGTCCACTCCCAGTCGCTGCGGTAGTGCTGGCCGAGGATGGCCAGCCTGATGGCACGCGGATCGACACCTGCCCGGGTGAGTCCGGAGACGAAGACCAGGTTGCCGAGTGATTTGCTCATCTTTTCGCCGTGGTACGAGACCAGCCCGGCGTGCACATGGGCCAGCGCATGATCGTGGCCGGTGAGAGCAGCGGTGTGAGCCGCGGTGAACTCATGGTGCGGGAAGATCAGGTCGCGCCCGCCGCCGGCAACGGTCATCGGGATGTCCATGAGGTCCTGGGCGATGACCGAGCATTCGATGTGCCAGCCCGGCCTGCCGTCGCCCAGATCGCTCGGCCAGGAGGGATCCCCGGGCCGCGCGCCCATCCAGAGCATCGGGTCCAGCGGGTCACGTTTGCCGACCCGCTGCGGGTCGCCGCCCCGTTGAGCGGCCAGATCAAGCATCGTGTCCCGGTCGAGTCGGCTCACCTGCCCCAGGCTCCACGGAGACGCAGCGCTCGCGGCAGCAGTGTCGAAGTAGACATCCTGGCCGAGCCAGTATGCGATGCCGGCATCGATCAGCCGCGTCACCGCGTGGGCGACCGGGGTGACAATGTCGGTGACGGCGACGTAGTGGTCTGGTGGGATGAGACCGAGCGCGCGCATATCGCCGCGGAACAGCTCGATCTGGCCCGCCGCCAGCTCGCGCCAGTCGACTCCCAGGGCGGTCGCCCGCTCCAGGAGCGGGTCATCCACGTCCGTCACGTTTTGCACGTAGCTGACGTCGTACCCGGCATCCAGCCACAGCCGGATGAGGGTGTCGTAGGCGAGGTAGGTGGCGGCGTGGCCGATGTGGGTGGCGTCGTACGGCGTGATGCCGCACACGTAGAGCCCGGCGAGTGCGATGGGACGGGTCTCGACCATCGACGCGGTCACCGTGTCGTAGACGCGAGGGATGGCACCCTGACCCGGCAGCCGCGGTACTTCGGGCCGGCTCCAGGATTTCACTCGTCAAGCCTAGAGCGGCTGGATGACCCCGTTTGACAACAGCACGAGCAGGACCGTCCCCAGCGCGACCCGATAGATCACAAAGGGCAGGAACGATCGCTTCTCGATGTAACGCATGAGGAACGCGATGACGGCGTAACCGACCACGAATGCCACCACGGTGGCCGCGAAGGTCTCCGGGTAGCCGTACACGCCGGCTGGCTCACCGAAGCTGTGCACGAGTTCGTAAAGCCCGCTGCCGAAGACCGCGGGGATGGCCAGCAGGAAGCCGTATCTGGCGGCCGCAGGGCGCGTGTACCCCAGCGCCCGACCCATTGTCATGGTTGCTCCCGATCGCGAGACTCCGGGAACCAGCGCGAGCATCTGGGCCAGGCCGATCGCAATGCCGTGCTTATAGGTCATCTTCTCGATGGGGCGAATTTTCTTGCCGAAGTGATCGGCAAGCCCGAGGATGATGCCGAAGACGATCAGCACGATCGCGATGAGCCAGAGGGATCTAAAGACGCTGCGGATGGTGTCCTGCGCGAAAAAGCCTACGGCCACAATGGGCAGCGTTCCGATGATGATGAGCCATCCGAGTCGCACATCCGGATCGTCCTTCGGAATGCCGACCGAGTGTGCGCCGCCCTGTGAGCCAAAGTGCCTGAACCACCGACTGATGATGCGCACGATGTCTTTGCGGAAATAGAGGATTACCGCGAGTTCGGTGCCGATCTGCGTGATCGCTGTGAATGTCGCGCCCGGGTCGTTTGCGCCGGGCAGGAACTCGCCCACGATGCGTAGGTGGGCGCTCGATGAGATCGGCAGAAACTCTGTGAGCCCCTGCACGAGTCCGAGGATGATCGCCTCGATGAAGCCCACAGGGTCCCCCTCGGTTTTTCCGGTCTAGTACGTCAGGAACAGGTCCCCGAGAACCTGCCTGCCAAAGACTAGTGCGTCCAGTGGCACGCGTTCGTCAACGCCATGGAACATGCCGGGAAAGTCCAGATCCTGCGGCAGCTGCAGCGGGGCAAAACCGTATCCCTTGATGCCCAGCAGCGACAGCGCCTTGTTGTCCGTGCCTCCCGACAGCAGGTACGGCAGCACCTCGGCGCCGGGGTCGTGGGCCTTGAGGAGGCCGACCATGGAATCGACGAGGTGCCCGTCGAAGCTGTTCTCCAGACCGATGTCGCGGTGCATTACGACGATTTCGATGTCATCGCCGATCAGCTCCCGGACGCGAGCCAGTACCGCGTCCTCCTCGCCGGGCAGGGTGCGGATATCGATGAGGGCTTCCGCGACATCCGGAATCACATTGTGCTTGTAGCCGGCGTTCAGCAGCGTCGGGTTGGTGGTGGTGCGCAGAGTGCCCAGGATGAACCCGGCCGCCGATCCCGAACTCAGAACCACCTGATCCGGGCCCACCGTCTCGGGGTCGACGTTCATCAGCCTGGCGAGTTCGGCCACCAGCTGGCTGGTCGTGGCCGTCAGCTCGACCGGCCATTCCTGCTGTCCGATCGTCGCGACCGCGCGTGCCAGCTTGGTGACGGCGTTGTTGTGGATGACGCGGCTGCCGTGAGCGGCGGTCCCCCGCGCGATCAGCTTGATCCACACCAGCGCCTTCTCGCCCGTCTGCAGCAGGTAGGCGCGCTGACCGTTGACGTGCACGGAGTAGCCGCCCACCTCGCTGATGGCCTCGGTGGCGCCGGCGAACAGCTCGGGGCGGGTGTCGACGATGTGATGCGAGCCGAACACTCCCCCGTTTTCCTCATCCGAGAAGAAGGCGATGATGAGATCGCGGGCGGGCTGCCTGCCTGAGCCCAGCACGTCCTGAAGTGCCGTGATGATCATGGCATCCATGTTCTTCATGTCGACGGCTCCACGCCCCCACAGCAGGCCGTCACGGATCTCGCCGGCGAACGGATCGACTGTCCAGTTGGCGGGGTCCGCTGGCACGACATCGGTGTGGCCATGCACGACGAGGGCGGGCTTGCTGCCGTCGGCGCCGGGGACCCTGGCGATGACGCTGGTGCGCCCGGGAGCGGCATCCACGTACTCGGTGGTCAGCCCCAGGTCTTCGAGGATGGCGCCCAGATACTCGGCGGCCTCGGTTTCTCCGTTCGACTTTCCGTCGCCGTAGTTCGACGTGTCGAACCTGATCAAATCGCGGGCAATCCGGGCTGTTGCTTCAAGCTCAGGGGTCTCGGCCATGCCTCCACCTTAGGTGTGTGCATCGGAGCCCACCGAAGGGTGCTATTCTCGTACCTCGGTGGTCCTGCGAAGGATTCACCACTGCGCGCGGATGGCGGAAATGGCAGACGCGCTAGCTTGAGGTGCTAGTGCCCGTATAGGGCGTGGGGGTTCAAGTCCCCCTTCGCGCACGTTGTTGAGACAGCGAACAGAAAGACCCCGCAGACAGTGTCTGCGGGGTCTTTTTGCGTAGGTGCGCGGGATGCCGGTCAGACGCCTGCTGGCGTCGGCTGGCTGGGGTGCGGCTCGTCCTTCAGCGCCGCCTGTGCGCGCCACATCCTGACCTTCATGTCTGCTTCGATCTCGGCGTATTCCGGAGTTCCGTAGACGTTGACAAGCTCATCCGGGTCGGTCTCCAGGTCATAGAGTTCCCATTCCGATGGGTACGAGAACGGTCCAGTTCCTGGGATACCGAGACCGTCGTTGTAGAAGAAGATGAGCTTGTACCGGTCGGTGCGATAGCCGTAGTGGGCGGGCGCGCGGTGGAAGACGTCGTCGTTCTCCCAGTACCGGTAGTACATGCCCTCGGCCGGCGTGACATCCGCGACTTCCAGGAGGTCCGGCCAGAGGCTCCGGCCCTGCATGCGCGGGTGGTGCTCGACGCCTGCCGCGTCCAGAATCGTCTGGGCCAGATCGACGTTCGTCACAATGCCCTCGTAGGTCTTGCCCGCGGAAAGCCGCGACGGGTAGCTCAGCACGAACGGCATGCGCAGCGACTCCTCGTACATGAACCGCTTGTCGAACCAACCGTGGTCGCCCAGGAAGAAACCCTGGTCCGAGGTGTACATGAGCAGGGTGTCGTCGAAGTCGCCACGTTCCCTGAGCCAGTCCGTAACGCGACCCACGTTGTCGTCGACCGAGGCGACGCAGGCGAGGTAGTCCTCCATGAAGCGCTGGTATTTCCAGAGCGCGAGCTCGTCGTAGTTCAGGCCCTCGGGTGGCGTCTGCTTGAGATCATCCGTGTTCAGGTTCTCGGCGATGCGCATCGCAGCGCGTCGAGCGGATGCCGTGCGTGTTGCGTAATCGTCGGTGAAGGTGGCCGGCACGGGAATCGGATCCGAGTACATCCCGGCATGCTTCGCGTCTGGCTCCCACGGACGATGCGGTGCCTTGTGATAGATCAGCACACACCAGGGGTCATCACCCTCGAGCTCGTCGACCCACTTGAGCGAAAGGTCGGTGATCAGGTCGGTGGCGTATCCGGGAACTGTGCGCAGCCCATCCGGGTTCAGGAATTTGGGATCGAAGTACTCTCCCTGCTCGATCAGCACGTCCCAGTAGTCGAAGTTCTGCGGGTCCGCCTCCCCGCCGTCGCCCATGTGCCACTTGCCGACGATCGCGGTGCGGTATCCGGCGTCTTTCAGCTGCGAAATGAACGTGGGCTGGCTGGCATCGATCGGGGTCACCAGCGTGCTGACACCGTTGATGTGGCTGTACGTTCCGGTGAGGATGGATGCCCGGCTCGGCGAACACAGCGAATTGGTCGCGAAGCAGTTGTCGAGTTTCCATCCCAGCTGCGCGATCTCGTCGATGCGGGGAGTCTGGTTCACGACAGACCCGTATGCGCCGATCGCATGTGACGCGTGGTCGTCGGTCAGGATCATCACGATGTTCGGGCGACGCGTGGCTTTCTCAGTCATTGTTGATTCTTTCGTCGTTCAGCGTCGGGCGAGGTTAGATCGCAGACATGTCGACCGGCACCCAGGTCCCGACCTCCATGGAGCGATACGCGGCATCGATAATGGCGTTGTCGATGTAGCCATCGGCAAAGGTCTGGCGCGGCTCTACGCCTGCGCGGTAGGCACTCGACAAAGTGGGAGAGCTCGCCGTGGTAGCCATAGACCCAGGGTTCGTCTGGCACCGGAGTGATCCAGCCCGTGGAGGCACCAGCCTTCTCGAGCACATAGTCGGCTGGTTTGCCGGCAAAGGCACGGATGCCCGTCTCGCCGGTCTCGTCGGTGCCGATCCAGCCGGCGCGTGCCGTGGATCTCGTTGCGCACATCCAGTCCCGCGACGTGGCCCCAGCTCGACCTCGACCTGAGCCATCCGGTCATCCTCAAAGCGGATGAGCGCCACGGCTGTGTCTTCCGTCTCGACATCGTCGCGCGACAACCGCGCACCCCACGCAAAGACCTCGGCAGGAGCGGTGTCGTAGCCGATGAACCAGCGACCGATTGCCACACAGTGACACCCGAGAGCGCGCAGCGGTCCACCGCCCGAACGCGACACATCGCGCGCGTGCTTGTGCGGATGACCGTGCGCTTCACGCGCTCGGACCGACAGTGACGCGGCCTACCGCGCCAGCGTCCACCAGCTCTTTCGCCTTGACGAGCCCTGGTGCGAAGACTTCGGTTTCGGCATACGCGTGCCAGACACCCGCATCTCGCACGAGCCGCAGGCATTCCGCGGCCTCAGCCGAATTGCGCCCCAGCGGTTTTGTGCAGATGATCGCTTTGCCCGCAGCGCCGCCGCAGCGACAACCTCGACGTGCAGGTCTTGAGGGAGCGCGACGATGACGATGTCGACATCGTCGCGCTGCCACGAGCTCGGCGACGGTGGCAGACGACGACCGGAATGCCGAAGCGTTCGCGCGAATGCGCGCCCCCGCCTCCGCGCGAGCGTGCCGCGACCACTGTCACGTCATGCCCGCGCACGCTGCCAAGCGCTCGAAGGTAGAAGTCGGCTACGAACCCAGCGCCAACGATCCCCAAGGCGGACCGTCGTCGCCGGTCCCCAGCCGACTGGTCACTTGAGGTTGGCCTTTGCCTGCGCGAAGAGGTCTACGTTGATGAAGGACTCGGGTGCTGACGGCGGCATCGATGACGACCAACTTCAGACGAACAGCTGCTGCAACGACATCGAAGCGCTTGAACGTGGAGCCGCTCGGCGTTGTCAGCCAGGATCTGGTCTCGAGGTTCCACCACTCGAGGTTGTCAGCCTGGCCCTGCGAGCTGAGCTGCTGGAGCGCCAGACAGCGGCCGCCGCCAGGGCAACTCGACGTCCTCGGTGTTCTGACAGGCGGTAGTCGTTGGCCTGGATGAAGACCTCAAGGAATCGAGTGAGCGCCTCGGCCTTGTCCGCTGCTGCATCGTTCGAGGCAACCCAGGCGCCGAGGAACTCGGTCTCAGGGAAGTCGCGGTTGTTCGCGACGGATCATCGTGTCTGGCACCGATTCGAGGATCTGGTCGCTCAGCGGCGAGAAGATCGCCGCGACATCGATCTGGCCAGCGACGAATGCCGACACGACGCTCGGCGGGTCGAGCGGGATGCGCTCGATGTCAGCGTCGTGAGACCGGCTTCCTCCAGCGCGAGCGCCAGGATCATTTCGCCGGAACCGCCATCGGGAACGCCGACCTTCAGCCCCTGAGGTCTTCATGGAGGTCGCACCTGATGCCGGGCAGACGCGATGCAGGTAGTCACCGAAGGTGCTCTCGTTGGGGGTGATTACCGTGCCCTGGCCCGAGGCGGGCATCCACATGGCGCCGCCGCCGATGTAGCCGACATCGAGCGATCCGCTCGCCATCGCCTGAATCTGGGTGGGTCCGTTGGTGAACGGGATCAGGGAGACGTCGAGGCCGGCCTTCTCCCAGAGGTCCTGAGCTCGTTGGCGACGGCGATGACGCCGACACCGTTGATGCTGGTGTCGATGTAGCCGACGTTGAGGGAGCACGCGTGGCTCGCCTCGCCGCTCCGGAATCGGAGTCGGAAGCTGCGGTGCCGGAGTCAGGCCGCGCAGGCCCGGTCAGCGCGAGCGCGAATGAGGCGGCGACTGGCTGCCGCGCCGAGGATGTGTTTCTTTCATGGTGGCGTCCTCTGCCTGTGGTTAGTGGTGATGGGGACGGGTCGGCTGGCATTCGGGGGTGGTGCACACCGCGCCACACTCGTGGCGCGGATCTCGCGCGAACTCGGGGGAGAGCCGAAGTTCTTCCCTGCGTGGGTACGGGAGCGGCACGTCGATGATTTCGCTGATGCGTCCCGGGCGAGGACTCATCACGACGACGCGGCTGGCCAGGTAGACCGCCTCATCGACGTCGTGGGTGATGAAGACGACAGTGCGCTGTTCCTGCTGCCAGGTCTGCGAGCAGGTCGTCCTGCATCTGCACGCGGGTGAGCGCGTCGAGTGCGCCGAACGGTTCATCCATCAAGCAGGATGGATGGATTGACGGCGTAGGCCCGCGCGATCGCGCAGCGCTGCTTCATCCCGCCGGAGAGTTCCTTGGGCAGGGCTTTGGCGAAGTCCTGCGAGGCCCACCAGCTCGAGGTAGTGCATGCGCGCGCTCGGTACGTTCCTGCTCGCGGCACGCCCTGCAGCCGCAGCCCGAACTCGACGTTCTCCTGCGCGGTGAGCCAGGGGAACAGCGCGTACTGCTGGAAGATCACACCGCGGTCGGGCCCAGGTCCGGCGACCTCCTCGCCGTTGACGAGCGACCTGGCCCGTGGTCGGCATCAACAGCCCGCCAACAGATTGAGCATCGTGCTCTTGCCGCATCCACTCGGCCCGACCAGGGTGACGAATTCGCCCTCGGCGACATCGAGGCTGACGTTGTCGAGGCTGACCGTGCGGCCTCGTGCTGGTCTCGTAGATCGTTTCGTCACGTCGCTGCATGCGCGATCATGGGCGTCATCAGCGCACCTCCTGCCAGTTCGTGAGCCGCCGCTCGGCGAGCAGCAGCAGGCGATCCATGGCGAAGCCGAGCGCGCCGATCATGATGATGCCGACGACGATGCGGGCGGTCGAGGAACTGTGACGGCCGCTGCATCATTCGACCAAGACCGACTGGCGCGGCGATGAGTTCCGACGCCACGAGGGTCGCCCACGAAGCACCGAGCGCGACGCGCATTCCCACGAAGATGAACGGGAGTAGACGCCGGGATGACCACCCTCGTGAAGATCGCGACGTCCTTCGCGCCCAGCACCCGCGCCGCGTTGATGAGGGTGACGTCGACGTTTCTCACTCCCTGGAAGGTGGCAAGCACGCAGGAGAGGAAGGCCGCGAGGAAGATGACGAAGATCTTGGCCGTCTCGCCGATGCCGAGGAATGACGATGACCAGCGGGATCAGCGCAAGCGGTGGGATCGTGCGGAAGAACTGCACCCACGGCTCGAGCAGGCCGCGGGCGAGCCAATACCAACCCATGAGGAAGCCGGCCGGGATTGCGACCGCGACACCGAGGACGAACCCCGTGGTGACGCGGCCGAGACTGACCACCGTGTGGCCCCAGAGGGTTCCGTTGCCCATCAATTCGGCAAAGCTTGCGATCACATCGATCGGGCTCGGGATGAGCGCGTTGCGCGACAACATCGCGCTGAGCGTCCAGATTCCGATGCCCAGGACGAAGGTGACGACGTACAGCCCCTTGAGGGTGCGCTCACCCTTTTCCGGTTTGTCTGCAACGCCTGTCGGTGTTGTCAGTGTCAGAGCCTCTGGTTCGGCCTTTGCCGCGGTCATGTCGCGTTCCTGTTCGACGTCATTGTCCTGTCCTCTATTGGTTAGATGTAGAAGTAGCGTTCTAAGGCAGCTGTCGCGCCGCCCAGCACTCCCGCATGCATGCCGAGCGATGAAGGCTCGATACGTACGAGGGGCCGGATCAGCGGAAACACCTGCTGGCGGGTCTGTTCGGTTAGTCGTTCGAAGAACGCCTGCGGCACTTCGGCGAGAGCACCACCAAGCAAAATCACGTCTGGGTTCAGCAGGTTTACGATGGCCGACATCGCTGTGGCCAGCTGAGTGATGATCGAGTCAACGAAGGATCGAGCGATATCGTTCGTCTCTGCCGCCGCGTACAGTGCAGTCAGGGCTCCCCCACCGTTCGCGGTCAGACCGGCTTCGGCTAGCTGCCGCTGCAGGGCGGTTTCGCTCACGACGGTCTCGAGGCAACCGTTGCCGCCACAGACGCAGGCGAGTCCGTTGTCGATCACGTGAAGGTGCCCGAGCTCGATCGCGCCTCGTACTCCCCCGGCGAAGGGCTGGCCCTCGACAACCAGTCCGGCACCGAGCCCGGTGCGCAGGTATATGAAGGCGACGCTTCCGAGCTTTTTGGCAACTCCGAAGCGGGCCTCGGCGAGAGCCATCGAGCGAACATTGTGCTCGACGGTGACCGGAAGGCCGGTCAGTGGCTCAAGGATGTCGGCAACCGGAACATCTCGCCAGTCCAGATTGATGGGAAGGAGGATGCTTCGGCCGGCGATGTCGACGGGGCCAGGCACCGCGACGCCAACGCCGATGACCATCGACTGGTCGTACTTCGATGCCGCGATGAGTTCGTTGATCGCTGAGGCCGCATCGACCATGACCTCCGCGGCGGGAGTCGCAATGTCGTAGGTCAGCGACCGTGACTGCACGGTCTCCCCCAGCAGGTCGATGAGGCCCAATTGCACAAACCCAACACCGACCTGCATCCCGACCACCACGAAGGCGTCGCGCACAATGGAAATTTCGGTGGCGGGTCGGCCCAGCTTGGTCGGCGAGATCGAATTCCCCTCGACGATCACGCCCTCGTCAACGAGCTGACTGACAGCGCGTGTGATTGTCGTGGGGCTCAAACGCGCGCGGCGGGCAAGCTCGATTCTCGGCAACGGTCCGTCGTCTCGCAGCATTTTCAAGACAAGCGCACGGACGGATGTCGTCTCGTCGAATCTGCTTCCGGCTTCATTGCTCACTTAGAGAAAATAACTCTAGGTCGCGTCGAATGTCAAGCTGAATTGGTTCAAGCTGCCGGAATGACTGTGATTTCGGGCGCGCCGAACGGAGGGGCCATCACCGGAATCGGTGCGGAGGCCCCACTCCCCTGCTGGACCAGGTCAGGCGGCGGTTATGTCGCTGGTGACGGCGCCATAGGAGGCCCTGACCAGGATCGGGATGTGGTCTGACGAGCCACGTGGCATGGTCTGCACATCCTCGATCGTGAATCCCTGCGACGTTACGAAGTCGAAATGACCGCGGAAGAACTTGTACGCGGTGTACGTCTGGCGATCGCTCAAGGTCAGGTCGTAGCCGGATTTTGCGACGCGGTTGGACAGGCCGTCCTTGAAGAGCGGGTAGTTGTAGTCGCCCACCATCAGGATCGGGACGCCAGAACCGAGATCCTGAAGCAGCTCGTGTGCTGCCTTGATCTGCTTACGGCGAAGCGAGTTGAGAGCGGTCAGCGGGGCGGCGTGGAACGATGCGAGCACCAGTTCGTGTCCGGAATCCCTGTCGAGCAACTTGGTGCCGACGAGACGTTCCGGGGTGGGCGAGAAGATCAGGTCGTGCATGGACTTCTTGAGCTCGAATGACTGGCTGGCGATCTGTTCGTAGCGATGCTTGCGGTAGTAGACCGCGAGACCCAGCCGGTTGCGCTTCGTGGAGTCGGCGAGATGAAGATTGCCGATTTCGGCCGGCAGCTCGGACGCAATGCACTCCTGCAGGCAGAGCGCGTCAAGATCTGGTGTCTTCGCCAGTTCGGCAAGCTCGATGCTCGCCCTGTTTTTGCGAAGGTTGTAACTGATGACACGGATCACGATCCAGAATCCTACTTTCCACGTGCGGAGACACCAGCCTAAGGTCTCGACCTGTATTCGAAGTCACTCACTCGAACGATGGGTGTCCTTGCGGGCCTCAATCAGGGCGCGTTGCCCCCGCGACACAAACGACCCGTGCTCAGAGATGTACTCGTGCATCGCCTGTAGACGGTCACGATATTTTTCCACGGAGAAGTCGGGCACTGTCCAGACCACTTTGCGCAGGAACACGACGACCGCCGCAACGTCGAAGAACTCGAGTGGCGGCGACTCGTGGCGCAGGTCGACGACGGTGAGTCCTGCTGCCAGCGCCCCGGCCCTGAGCCTGTCGGTCGTGGCAATCGGATCGACCCACTGGGGGCCCATCATGAACTCGTAAAGGTCACGATTGGTGCCGTGGCCGACCTGCTGCGAAAGAAAGGTGCCGCCCGGGCGAAGAACCCTGGCGATCTCAGCCCACGGGGTGACGGTGGGTAGTCGAGACATCGCGAGGTCAAACGATTCGTCGGCGAAAGGCAGCGGAGCGTCGTTGCCGACTTCGGATCACCTGTCCGCCGAGGGGCGCGAGCCTGGCCCTGGCGATGACCAGATTGGGTGGCCATGCCTCGGTGGCGGCGATCGTGAGCGGCTTGTGCGCGGCGCGGTTGAGTGCGAAGGAATAGACCTCCGCTCCCCCGGTCTCGATATCGAGGCTGGCGTCGGCGGCACTGAGCCGGTCGGCGGCCATCGATGCGTATCCCCAGGTGGTTCTTTGCTCGGTCGCGCGACCCTCGAACCAGGAGAAGTCCCAGCCATCGACGTCCACGGCCTCACCCTCGGCCAGCAGTTCATCGAACGTCATAAACCCACGGTACTGGGGCGGCGCCTAGACGAACCGCACCCCGTCGCCGACCCGGGTGCGGACGTCGAAGAGCTCATTGCCGCCGATCGGCTGTGACCCCGGGATTCCCTGGCGCAACAGCATCGCCAGGGACGACTGGGTCACCGCGAGTGTTGCGGCACCACGCACGCTGCCCAGCGTCGTGACGGACTCGGCGAGTGCGTCATCCGGAAGCACGATCACGAGACCCGTAAACCGCACCCGCAGTTGTCGAGAGATCACCTTCGCCCGCGTCGCGAGGTCGTGCATGGGGCGCTCGCCTGCGATCGCCTCACCGATCAGTTCACCCCTGCGAACGCGCACGGGCCCACCGAAGTCCTCGGAGAGCATCGCGAACAGCCCGGTCGGTCCCAGCACCACGTGGTCGATCTTCGACTCGGGCTCCCCCGTCGAGACGTCGTGCCACACCGTGAAACCGATGCCGAGCGTGCTCAGGGTGCGGGCGGTGGCTTCCTCAGCCAGTGCGTCGGCGAGGGTGCGCCTGATCTCGCGGGGGGCGCGGCGCACCAGGGTGGGGTCGTACGGGTCAGCGATCTCCACTCCCCTGCCCACCCATTCGCGAAGCTGGCCGAGGAACTTTTCGCGCCTCCACCCGCCGGGGTGCCCGTGTGAGCGCGCCTTGGGCCTGGTGTCCTGCCTGGGTCGCGCCGCCTGCGTGGTGAAGGTTTCGTGAACACGAGAGTGGATGCCGCGACCGGTGTCATACGCAGCGCGCTTCTGTGGCGTCCCGACGTAGTCCCACGCCTCCTGCACAGCGTTGAAGCGACCGGGATCGCCGCCCGTGTCCGGGTGCGTCTCGCGCAGCGCCTTGCGGAATGCGCGGCGGAGCTCGTCATCGGTGACGGATGCCGCGACGCCGAGCACCTCGTATGGGCTCGCCGACATGGGACTCTCAGGCATTCGTTCGCTTTCGACGGGAGGCACGGGCGTTCACACACTACCCAGCCGACGTGAATGAATGCTGGAACGCCCTGCGAAAGCGCCCAGAAGACCTACCCGCTGGCACCGCTATTTTCCGCGAACACACAGGTGCCCGACATAGGTTGTTGTCGTGACCACTATCTCCACCATCCCCCTGACGACCATCGACGGATCCACGACGACGCTCGGTGAGTACGGCGACAAAGTCGTGCTTATCGTCAACGTGGCCTCGCGGTGCGGCCTCGCGCCCCAGTACGAAAAGCTCGAGGCGCTGCAGAAGACCTATGGGGAGCGTGGATTCACGGTGCTGGGCTTCCCGAGCAACCAGTTTCTGCAGGAGCTGAGCACCGAAGACGCGATCAAGGAGTACTGCTCCATGACCTGGGGCGTGACCTTCCCGATGTTCGAGAAGGTGAAACTGAATGGGAAGAACGCCCATCCCCTCTACCAGGAACTCACCAAGACCCAGGATGCCGCCGGCAAGGCTGGCAAGGTCAAGTGGAACTTCGAGAAGTTCGTCGTCACCCCCGGCGGAGAGGTGCACCGGTTCCGTCCGACAGTCCAGCCCGACGCCCCCGAGATCGTGGCTCTCATCGAGGGCTCCCTGCCCTCGCGCGGATAGCGCCCGGCATGCGACTGATACTTGTCAGGCACGGCCAGACTCCGGCGAATGTGGAGGGCAGGCTCAATACCGCCAGCCCCGGGCCCGGGCTCACCGATCTCGGATCGCAACAGGCCGTCCTGGTGTCCGAGGCGCTGAAGCCTCACTCCATCCGTGGGATCTACGTCAGCACCCTCGTTCGCACGCACCTCACGGCGGCACCGTTGGCGCTCGACCGCGGAATTCGCGCGATCGAGCTGCCGGGCATCCACGAAATTGGCGCTGGGCATCTCGAGAACAATAACGACGCAGATTCGGTGGGTCACTACCTCCGCACGGTATTTGCGTGGGGACTCGGCGAGTTGGATGTCACTATGCCGGGTGGCACCGACGGTCATGAGTTCTTCGCGCGCTTCGATGCGGGCATCGCCCGGGTTTTCGCCGACTTCGAGCGGGACAGCATCAACGCCCCAGACGCGTCGCACGCATCCGTGGTCGTCAGCCACGGCGCCGCCATTCGGGTGTGGGTCGCGGCTCGCGCCATCAACGTGCCGCCGAGCTTCTCGGGCAGGAATGAGATAGCCAATACGGGTGTGGTCGAGCTCGAGGGCAACCCGGTCGATGGCTGGGCTCTGGTCTCCTGGCAGGGCGCGCCGATCGCCAGCTCCGACCTGCTGGCGGGCTAGCGGCCTCCGCCGCCGCCGCCTCCGCCTCCCCCTCCGGAGAATCCGCCGCCGGAGGAGCCTCCGCTGAATGAGCCGCCTCCGCTGCCACTCCAGCTCGAGGTCGTGACCGGTGGGGTCATCGCCGTGGAGAAGCCGCGCATGGTGTTGGAGAAGACGATGGCGTTGAACCCAGCTGTCGCCCACGAACCAGTCCGGCTGCTCGGGCTGCGCCTGTACGCGCACCTCGAGTTCGCGCATCCATTGGTCTTCGACACCCCAGAGCACAGCCCAGGGCAGCAGCTTCTCGTACAGCTTGATCATCTCGAGGTTGTTTCCGACGTCGATGCGATCCGCGCCGCTTGGGCTTTGCAGCGCCCTCAGCCTGTCTTTCTCGGCGAGGGTGAGGTACATGCGCATCCCCTCCAGGTATTCGCGGGCCTCCGCTCCGGCGCGGGTCTGGCGCAGCGGGCGGATCGACAGCACGACGCTTACGACGAAGGCGAGGATGCCGATCGCCATTACCGGCAGCAAGACGAGGCTGATCGTCAGGTAGGTCTCGCTCTGCAGGATCAGCATGGCGATGGCGATCATGCCCAGGATGACCTGACCCGCGACGAGCGCCGAGGCCGTGCCCCGACCCGGAGTTGGCTCCAGGAAACCCGAGCCGGTGAGCGACGACTTCGCTCTGGCCGACATTGCTGTGAGGGATGACATGAGGCGGATTTCGCCCTGGCCAAATTCGCGCAGCTCGCCCGGTTCCGGGTTCGCCCCGAAAAGCAGGCGGATGAGCCCGTCATCCTCTGGGCTGGTGCCGCGCGAACTGAGGAACTGCAGGGTGTATGGCTCCCCGCCTGCCTTGACCGCGTAGGCAAGGATGCGGATGTTCTTGCGCACCGCCAGCCGCACCAGGGCGGCGGGCATCGCGGTGGTTCCCCGGCCGATGAGGTGCGCGGACTGCAGGATCGTGATGTCTTTGGGCTCGCTGTACTGCGGGATGATGATGCCCCGCCCCTTGGCCTGCCGTCCCGCGCGCACTCGAGAAACGATGGCGGCAGCCAGCCCCGCGAGGCTGAGCAGTCCAATCCCCCCGGCAGCCAGATCGAAGCCGAAGGGCACAGGTCGGGGAACGTTGACCGTGGGTTCCGGTGTGATGAACGTGTCAGGGGTGAACCCGATCGCCACGGTCATCGTCTGGCGGGGCGAGAGGTTGTCGGCGCTCGCCGCGAAGGTGAGAGCTGACTCGCCGCTGGATGCACCAGTGTCGTCGATCTGGCACGTGGAAGTGTCGCCCTGGGCTCCGACGTAGCACGCCGCGTTTCCGGTGTACTCCCCCGCCGCCGAGGCGTCGACGTGCACCAGCGCCGAGACCCGTTCGAAGGGCTGATCCCATCCGACTCCATTGACGTCCCAGTAGAACTCGTCGGAGGCGGTGTCGTCGAACGATCGCACGACGTTCTGCTGCGAGTACGAGATCACGTAGGTGACGGCCCCGTAGACGAAATCGTCGGTTCCGAGGGCGAGCTGAACGAAGCCGTCGGTGCGTTCCTCAGTGAAGGGCACCGGCGTACCGCTCTCGTCGGTGACCGAGTTCACCGACGTCTGCAGATCAACGCCGTCGAAATCATCGGGGATGGCGCGGATGATCCCCCGGTTCTGGTCGAAGTCGGGGAACCTCGCGACGATAGTCTCGGTCACCTCAAGGTGCGAGGTGCCGTCATCGAGCCGGCTCAGGGTGTAGTCCGCGTCGAAGGAATCGAAGGTGAAATCGCTGGTATCTGCTGCGGCCGACAGCGGCGTTGACAGCGCAACGACAGCGCCGATCACCAGCAGGAACGCGGACGTGAGTAGGTTTCGCATCGATGCGAGCCTAGCTGTCAACGGCTCGCGTTTAGGGGCCGTATTCTTGATTCATGTCGAAGGTTTTCACCCATGAACCGGATGCGAGTCGTTACACACTGGCGATCGATGGGCAGCTGGTCGCCCTGGCAAACTACCGGATCAACGGGAGCTCGATCTCGTTCAACCACACGTACACCCAGCCGAACCAGCGTGGTCGCGGTTTCGCGGCCGAGATAGTCGAGTTCGCTGTCAATGACGTCGAGGCGAACTCTCAACGCCGGATCGTGCCGATGTGTTGGTACGTCTCTGACTGGTTTGCTGAGCGACCCGCACGCGCAGAGCTCCTGGTTCGCTAGCGAGACAGACGCTCCTCCAGCACACCCGTTTGGAGGTAGACAGCCGTCCCCACCCATGAACTGGGGATCGTTCTGGGCGACCCCGATGCCTAGTGTCGTAGCAACGAACTACGGCGGGGGGCCGAAAATGTCACTTATTGAACACGCACACGTGCCTGCTGGCTGGTATCCGGATGGGGTAGCAGACGACAGCTTGCGCTGGTGGGACGGGACTGACTGGACAAACGATGTCCGTTCGGTCGCCGCTCCTGTTCTCGTTTCTGTCCCGCACATGGACGTCGAATATGTGCCTGGCGAGTCGCTGGCTGTCGACCCACACCTGGTCATCGTCGACGATCTTCCCTCAGAACTGCTGACGCCCGTCCCCGAACGGCAGGCGTCAGTCCAGCGTTCCGACACCGCTCCGCTCAGCCGGCGCCAGCTGCGCGAGATGCTGGGCGGGCCGCTCGTGACCGAGATGTCCTTCACCCAGTAGGACTGGTGCCTGGTGGCATCCACCGCGCTTTCTGGCGCACGGTGAGTCGCCACGAATCCACTGCGGCGAGCGTTTCGGTGACGGAAGCCACGTGCAGGCCGACCTGCGCGGCGATGTCGTCATCGTCCGCGGTGAATCGCACCACGATTCGAGCCTCACCACCGACAACCTGAAGGTCGGCAGCCTCGACGACCACCAACTCCAGCGCGGCGGCACGCGCCGCGGGAAGCACGCTGTCGGGAGTTACGCCGGCAGCCAGCGCGCCGACGGTCATGGTCACTCGATATGAGGGCATGCTCGATACCCTAGGGGTGATGACTATCACTGCTGCTGCCGACGGTTCCGCGCTGGGCAACCCAGGGCCCGCTGGGTGGGCCTGGTACATCGACGACCAGACCTGGGCCGCCGGAGGCTGGCCTCACGGCACGAACAACATGGGCGAGCTGAAGGCGGTGCTCGAGCTGTTTCGGGCCACGGCGCACGTCGACGACGACCTGCACATCCTCTGCGACAGCCAGTACGTCATCAATTCGGTGACGAAGTGGATGCCCGGATGGAAGAAAAAGGGCTGGCGTAAGGGTGACGGCAAACCTGTCATGAACCTCGACCTGCTTCAGGAACTCGACGAAGCGATCGCCGACCGGCGCTACAGGTTCGAGTGGGTGAAAGGCCACGTCGGCCACGTCCTCAACGAAGCAGCGGACGCGCGCGCTCGCGGTGCCGCAGAGGCATTCCAGCGCCGCTCGACGGTCCCCGCCGGCCCCGGCTTTCCCGGCGCGACCGAGTCGGCTTCGCCTTCGATCGCAGCGCTGGCTCCGCTGCCGGCGCCCAGCCTCTTCGAGCTTGATGAGCCCGAGCACCGCGTCACGGTGAGCTTCAGCGCGAGCGAATTCGCGCGCCTGGAGCAGAAAGCTGCACAAGCGGGAGTCTCGGTCGATGAGTTGATTCGCGGCCTCGTTTAGCCATTTCCTCGCCTATTTAGCTCTGTTGAAGCAGCACCCGTGCCTGGACCGGCAGGTGGTCTGACCCCACCACGCCGTCGAGAGTGGCTGGATTGATGCCGATAGCTCTCACGTCGACCTTGCCATTGGTCAAAATCCAGTCGATCCGCTTGCGGGCGGGCGACGGTGGCCGATAGTTCGGGTAGGTGCCCCAGGCCGGGGTGAGTTGTGATTCTGCGGTGACCCACGCATCCAGCACAGTTTTCTCACGCATCAACTCGCTGTACGGCGTTGTGTCGATCGACGTATTGAAGTCGCCCGTCACCATGGCGGGACCGGGGCTGGCATCCATGAGCTGGCGCACGAGGTCGGCCGATCGCACCCGCGATCGGCGCGATTGATGATCGAAATGCGTGTTGAGCATGCGAAACTCGCCGCCGGTGGCCACGTCGGTGAAGAGCGCCCAGACCAGCATGCGCGGGGTGCGGTTACCCCAACTGGTCGACCCCGGCACGCGCGGCGTGTCAGACAGCGAGACCTGCCTCCATTGCTGCAGCGAAAGGCGACGCGAGTCGTAGAAAATCGGGCACGCCTCCCCCGTGCCGTCAGCATCACGCCCGTCGCCTATCCACCGGTAGTGGTTGCCGAGACTGTCAGCGACGAAAGCCGTCTGGTCGGGAAGGGCTTCCTGCACGCCGAGTACGGTGGGCTGTTCCATCGAGAGCAGGTAGCCCAGCGCCGGTGACCGGTACGACCAGCGGTCAAGCCTGCGGGGACGGGGCATTCTTCGGCGGATGTTGTAGCTCATCACGTGCAGCTCGGGCGCGACGACCGGACCAATGAGCGGAAAATCGGCCATACGCCAACAGTATGGCGTTTGGGCGCCTCCCAACTCACGCCCAGCCCCAACTGCGAAACTCGATGGATGATGACACCAGTTCGCATCCCCCTTCGCGTAGCAATCATCGGCGGCAGTGGAAAGGTGGCGCGGGAGCTGATCCTGCAGTTGCGTGCCCGCGGCGATGATGCCGTCGCCATCTTCCGCGACGTCGACCGAGCGGACGAGCTCGCCGAGCTGGGGGCCATCCCCGTCGTTCTCGACATCGAGAACGCCACCACCGACGAACTCGCCAGCGCGCTGGCCGGCTCAGACGCCGTGGTGTTTGCCGCTGGCGCCGGAGGCGGAGACCCCGCCCGGACTCACGCTGTGGACTTCGAGGGCGCCGTGCTGGCGATGGCTGCGGCATCCGCGGTGAATGCGGCCCGCTTCGTGATGGTCTCGTCGGTCGGGGCGGGAGGGCCGGTGCCGACGGAGGGGAAGATGGCGGCATACCTTCGGGCCAAGCACGATGCCGACGAGAAGCTCATGGCCACGAAGCTGCACTGGACGATCCTGCGCCCGGCAACCCTGACCGACGAACCTGGCACCTCTCTGATTGACCTCGTGACAACGGACGAGGGCGGCTCGATTCCCCGGGCCGATGTCGCTGCGGCGATCGTCGCCACGCTCAAGGAGAACAATTCGGTGGGTAAGGTGTGGCAGTTCGCGAGCGGCTCCCGGCCCATCGTCGATGTGTTCAGCTCGAACGATTAGTCTTCCCCCCCAAAGGGGGGCATATCCCGCAGCGCTTCAATCTCGTAGTGTCGAGCTTGTAACAACGGTCGGGGGGCCATGAAATGACACATTCGGGAATGTCTGCTTCAGTACTCAACACAGCCGGTCCAGTTGCCGGCTGGTATCGCGATCCTGTCGAGCGCGGATTTGCGCGCTGGTGGGACGGTGAAGCCTGGACGGGCCACACGCGAAACATCACGCCGCTGGTGGCCGTCGAGACCGTATAGCTCGGTTCAACGCGCCGCTGGCGTCCATGGCCGTGCGGTCTGGGGATTCTCCCAGCCGCCCGGCCATAGTCTGCGTGAATGACTTCAACGAATATTTCTCTGTACGGCGCCGACTGGTGCGGCGACTGCATCCGCGCGAAGGCTGTGCTCGACGCTAACTCGATCGATTACACCTACTTCGACCTCGTCGCGACGCCGGAGCAGGCAGATGCCGCGCACGCCATCAGCGGTCGCACCAACATCCCGGTGATCACTTTTCCCGACGGCACCCACCTCGTCGAGCCGAGCAACGCCGAGCTCAAGGCGAAGCTCACCGAGGTCGGCGTTCTCTAACGAAACGACCTGAAACCGCGGCTGTGGCGTCGGTCAGAACCAGATCGACAGCCACGGTGCGCGGGGCGAGTGGAACATCGCATCGAGGCGCGCCAGAGCTTCCTGGCTGCCGGTAATCAGCGATGCCGCGGCCAGAGTGGTCGCGGAGACACCGCCAAGGTAGATCGCAGACAGTGCGCTCACCGGCAGAGATACAGACGCGACGGTGTCATCGACATCGCCGCCCGCTGTTACGCGGGCTTCGCCTGCGCCGTCGACCTCGAGCAGGAATGTGCCAGCCGCGTACCCCAGATCATCCTCTACGTGCAGCACGCACCGCCCTTCTGCCGAGTATCCGCGGGCCTGAAGAGCATCCCTGACATTCAGGATGCGCAGCCACAGGTGATCCCACGTCGACTGAGTCGCTCCCCGTCGGTCGCTCAGGTTCCACAACACGGGCTCATCGACCGACCGGAGAACTGCCTTCACTGAGCCCACCAGATCCATCTCGAGCAGGAAGCGCCACAGCGCGGAGTATGCATCGTCGGTCTCGTGGGAAAGGTGTTCGACGGTCAGGGTGTGCCTGGCGAAATCGCCGGCAGCATCAGTGCTGCCCTCGAGCACACGGTACAGAGCCAGGCCGCGGGTAGCTCCGTGCTGGTCGTCGTAGCGCACGGCACGAAGGTTCGCGTTCTTCGAGGGGTCATCGTCGATGAGCCCGGCCAGTTGGTCCCAGCGTCTGTCCCAGACGCCGATCTGGCCGGGGCTGACGAGTCTCAGCCGTTCGTGCATGGCAGCAGCAGCGACCCGGAACTGGTCTCGGGTGATGAAATGCAGGCTGCCGGTACCGTTGGGCCCCACCCATTTCGCTCGAGTCGTGTCGATCGTCAGATCCGTCGCGAAGGCAGCCGGAGCGAAACCAAAACGGCCGTAGATGGTCGATTCCGAGACGGTCAGGGTGGCCATCGGCATTCCCAGCGTGTGTGCAGTGCGCAATTCGGCTTCCAGCAGTGCGCGAGCGATCCCCTTCCGCCGGTGCGTTGGCGACACGGTGACGGAACTGATCGCCCATGCCTCGACCGTGCGTTCGCCCGGAACGGTCATATCGACCGGCCACGAACTCACTGTCGCCACGGGCAGTGCAGAATCGGGACTTCCTGTGTCCCAGACGCCGGTCGTCCGCCGATCAGCCAGGCCCGCTATCGAATGAGCGATCGCCGAGTCGGTCGGCTCCGCCCCATGAAACCCGCGCACATCCGCTCGGATCCATGCCTCGAAATCCGCCGCACTGGACGTGTCCACGAGCGCCAGGTTCAGGCCTCTGGAGGCGAGCACCGCCGCCGCATCCGCATCGATTGGCGTCGTCACGGCTCTGTCATCCTTCAACGTTATCCGCTGCTCAGCAAATTGGCCGTCGTCCGCGCGCCTTGTTATCGTCGGACGATGAGTGAGTTCCGGGTGCAGAGACGAGCCAGTCTCGAGGTGCTGCGCGCGGAAGCGTCAGAGGAGCGTGACACCGTCGTGCGCGAGCGGCTGCTCGCCGGCGGCGACCCCTGGGATTTCATGGATGAGCTTCCGACCGTGGATGAATTGGTGATCTACCTGCTGCGTGCAGACGCGATCACGGCGAATGCGGGCATGACGCCATCACCGACGAGGGAATATCGGGTGCTGCGGCAGATCGCGATCGAGCATCCTGCACTCACCAGGACGGTGTGGCGAATGATCGGCGAATTCGTCGAACCCTAAGCGCTACTGCGCAGGCTGGAACCACGGCGGGTAGACCACGACCTTGGTGGAGGTCAGCTTCCTGACCCGATCCCGTACGCGGTCGTTTGACACCCCGATTAGCTGAACTGCGTCGAACGGGAAGGGAGCGACGGCGAGAGCCTCTGCCTCCTGCACATCTTCACTGTCATGCAGTCGTTCGAGCATGCGCGTCAGCGAATCACCCGTCGCGAAACGGGTGAGGCTGTGGGCGGCGTCGCCATCCGCGATGACCGATCCGTCACCCAGCGCTTCAACCGTGCTCACGAGGAACACGAAATCAGACGACACGGCCGACCTGGCGGCAGGTGACCACCGGGTCTCGTCGTCTGCGCCCTCCCGCAGCTGCTCCCAGAGCGTTGCACTCGGAGTGAGGTAGAAGGGGACGTACTCAGAGACCACGCCACCGTCTGCACTCACGTGGGCTGTGTTGCGCAGTTCACGGGTCAGTTCGGTGCTCAGGTCAACGGAGGGCGAGGCATCCGCGAGCAGGGCCCCTGTGCTCAGGATGCCTTCGAGGTTGTTGATGTGCGTGACGTGGTAGACGCGCTGTGCTGCCGTATTCAGTGACCGTTTGGAGGTGGAAACCGCGGCGGCGCGTGGAGTGCGTGAACTCGCTCGCACGACTTTTGGCTTTTCTGGAACGGCCTTCGGGAAACAGCTGTCGCACAGCGGAATCTCGAGGCCGTGGATGCAATCTGGCACTGCTGTCCTCTCGAGACATGATTGGCGTCTCGACTAACGGTACGACTAATCCCGGGTACGGGTCGACCAGAGGAACGAAATTCAGAGAATTGAATGCTCGCCATGCGAGTCAAGTTGGGTGGTCATGACCGGAGCGGCCAATGCCGCCCACGCCGCGTTTCGCTCGATCTGCGTGGCAGTGGGGAGCATCTGATGGGGCGACAGCGGGACAAAGGTCGCGTTCGGTCGCGACTGGATCGCCCGACGTGCCTGAATGTCGAGATCGCGGCCGAGCTTGCGTGTGGCGCAGGCGGCGAGGTGTGGCATCGCAATGACCGTGGCCAGCGGGACCAGTCCGACGACGAAAATCCTGGCGCTTGCGGGGGCGAGCGCGGTGATGCGATCGATCAGGGAGCCGACTCGACGGCGGTATGCGGCGGGCGGGAGCATCAACAGAGAATCCAGATCGCCGGGCGTGACCACGATGGCGTCTACTGACCGCAGCGCCGAGGTGATTGGGCTGCTGAGCGCGCTCTCGCTGGCCAATACATCGTCAACCACGACCTGCGTGAACACGCCACGGCCCGTCAGCTCGGCGATGCGTCGCGTCAGGAAGCCAGAAAACGCATGCTCATGAGAGCTTTGCCCCCAACCGGTGGCAACCCCTCCTCCGAGCACCAGAATTCGGTCGGGGTCGGGACCATCGGAGGTGAGTACCTCCTGCGCGTCTGGCCGTGCACCTGTGGTCCATGACGACGCAGACGTTGCGAGCCACCTCGTTACGGCGGGTCGGACAACGAGTTCGCGCAGCTTCTCGAGCATTCGCAGGTCCCTCGGGTGTGGTGGACGAACATGAACCGATCTCGAGTATATTGCGAGTTTGGCTCACATTGTCCACCCACAAAAGGGGGTTTAGCGGCCGCCGCCGCCCTTGCGCGCTTCGGCCTTAGCTGCACGCTCCGATTTGATGCGTGCGTTGTCGTCCTGCACGGCGGCGTGAGTTGCGCGTTCCACGACGAGCCATTCAGGCTTCTGCTCGAGAAGGCTCTTGATCTCGGCCGACGTCATGGTGTCTGGTGCGCCGGCGCGAGCGAGCCCGGACGTGGAGATCCCCAGTTTCCGGGCGACCTCCTGACGCGGATGCGGGCCGTTCTTGCGCAGCTCGATGAGCCACTCCGGCGGTGTCGACTGCAGCTCGAGAAACTGGCTGCGAGTCACCTCGCCTTCCTGGAACTCTGCGGGGGTCGCCGGCAGGTAGATACCGAGCTTCTTTGCCGCTGTTGCGGGCTTCATGGTCTGGTCTGGCACTCTGCAAGGGTAGCCTGTGGCAATGGTCGAGCCTGCGAATCCACACCACGGGGCAACCCTGCGGGTCGCGTTTGTGGTCGGGGTGACTCCGGGAAAGTGGGCCAGGGTCTGGGCCGAACGGCTGCCACGCACCTACCTCGAGCTGATTCCCTCGCGTGCGACCGAAGCGTTGGAGGCGCTGGAACAGGGTGCCGTCGACGCCGCGCTGGTGCGCCTGCCAGTGCACGGCGACCACCTGTCGAGCATTCCCCTCTATACCGAGCTTCCCGTCGTCGTCGTTCCCAAGGACCACGCGATCGAAGCTGTGGATGCCGTCACCATGGCAGACCTCGCAGCCGAGACGCTGCTGTCGAATGATGTGCAGGATGACGACTGGGCAGCGGTTGTCGAACTCGTCGCCACGGGCGCCGGTGTTGCCGTCATGCCGCAGTCCGTTGCCAGGGCTCTGAGCCGCCGCGACGTGGTGTCCAGACCGGTGACCGACGGACCAGAGGATCGAATCGCCCTCGCGTGGCTTGCCCACAACGACAGCGCTCTGGTTGAGGAGTTCGTTGGCATAGTCCGTGGACGCACCGCAAACAGCTCGCGGGGGGCTCAGCCGGCTCCTGAGAAGAAGGCCAAGCCCGTGAAACCGCGCAAGCCCGACCGCAGACCGAGCCGTCGGCGCTAGTAGCCTGCGGCATCCACGTGAACCTCAGTTCACGATCACGAGAGCAATCTCTGCCCGCGTTACTATGAGATCGAGATGTCATTCACTCGACGGAGCTTCCTGGCTGGCGCGGGGGCCAGTACCTCGTTACTGGTACTCACCGCGTGCACTGACACGCCGCCAACGCCGACAGCCAAACCCACGCCCAAGCCGACGAACTCGGTGCCAACGCCCACCAGCGTGCGTCGCAGCGACTGGTCGAACGACCCGTTCGCGCTGGGGGCACTGAGCTTCCTCCCCGTCGGAGCAACTCCCCTGCACAGGTCGAATCTGGCCCAGAGCGTGATCGATCGAGTGTTCTTCGCCGGTGAAGCGACAGCGGATGCCCCTTCCACAGTTCGGGGTGCTCGCGACACTGGCGCCAGGGCCGCCGCCGAGGTGCTCGAGGTGGTCGGTCCCGGTGAGCGGGTCGCCGTGATCGGTGCCGGTGCCGCCGGAGCCGAGTGCTCGCGGCGGCTGGCGGCTCTTGGCGTCGAGGTCGTGGTTCTCGAATCTCGTGACCGCACCGGCGGTCGTATCCACAGCATCGGCGCGGGTGATGGCCGATTCATCGAACTCGGAGCGTGGAAACTCGGTCAGGAGAGCGACGCCGACGTCATCGCGACGCTCGCGAAGCTTGACGTTGCGACGACGAGTGCAGCGGGCCCCACGCTCATCCGTGATTCTGGCAGCGACTCCGAGGTTCTGGTGCCAGCAGACTCGGTGCCAGCCAACACAGTCGGCGCCACCGCCGTCACCAGGGCCACGGAATGGGCAGTCGAGCAGGCTTCCGACTCCACCCTTGCCGCAGCATTGGAAGAGTCGGGGGCTCTCGGCGCCGCCGCTTCCGCCAGTCAGGGCGACCTGGGCGGCGAGGCGCTACTCGAGCAGTACCTGCGGTCCCTCGCCGCGACAACAGGAGCCGAGGCATCCACACTCTCTTCGTGGTTCACACCTTCGGAACCCACGGAGGCGAGTCAGTGGGTGACCGGGGCGTTCGTCTCGCTCATCGACAGTGACCTCAGTGGCGTCGAGACCTTCCTGTCGAACGTGGTCGTCGGTGTCTCGTACGACGAGAACGGCGTTCGGCTGCGACTCGGCACCGGTGAGTCGCTCAGCGTCGACAGGCTGGTGGTCACCGTCCCGCTTGGCGTACTGAAGTCGGGGTCCATCGAGTTCGCTCCCCTGCTGCCCTTCGGCCACCGCGCGGCGATCAATGCGCTGTCCGTTGGCGCGGCCGACCTCATCCACGTGACGTTCGACGAGCCATTCTGGACGACGGATGCCGTCAACTGGAGTCTCGTGGGCACCGACGAGCTCATCACTACCTGGGTCAACCTGCTGCCCGCCACCGGCGAACCGAGTCTCATCGGGTTGGTTGGGGGCAACGCTGCAGTCGCCCTGGCCGGCATCAGGGAGAAGGATCTTGCCGAACTGGTGAGATCGAGTCTGGAACCTTTCGCCTCACCCGCGTGAGCCAGACCATCCCGATTCCCACCACCGTAAACACCAGCAGTGCCAGCCCGGACATCGTGAAGAACTCCAGGGGTCCGCTGAGCTGACCGGGGTCGAGGAAATAGTAGGGATACCACCCCACGATGGAGCCTCGCAGCATCGTCAGCCCGCCCCACGCAAGGGTGTAGCCGAGCACGTAGGCGACGACACGCCATGCCGCCCTCCCCCGTCCGGGAGCCAGCAGCCACTCGGCCACGGCGAGCGGCGGCAACCAGAAGTGAAGCACGAGGTCAGAGGTCGGCACGTCGATCGGCACGGTATCGGAACCTGCCTGTTGCACGATGATGGCGAAGACGATGCCGGCAGTGACGATGCAGGTCAGGACGCCAGCGCGCAATGCCGTTAACCAGGCAGGATCGCGCTCGAAACGCATGGCCACCCCACCAGCCACCGCCATCACAATGACGAAGGCGATGTTGCTCTGAATGGTGAGGTAGGCGTAGTAGTTATTCGGCGTGAATGTGGCCGACCCGAGCCCCCAGTTGTATCGCTCGACAAGGGCGATCGCACAGGTCACCGCGAAGGCAAGTCTGACGGCCCCCACGAGCGAGCGGGCGCGCAGCGCCCTGATCGGTGGGGGTAGTAGTTTGGCGATTTCCAGCACGTCGGGCAGAGATTAACCGCGGGGATCTACCGAGGGAAAACTCATCCTCCGAGCCTACGCCCCCGCGGTTACTCTCGGCCGCAAAACCGCCTAGTTCTCGACAGCACCCCGCCACGCACCGTCGGCCACCGGCTGCTGCTCAATGTACTTTTTAAAGTTCTCGAGCTCGTGCTTCACGATGTGATCAGGCACGTCGAGGGCGGCGCCAGCCTTCTCAATGAGGCCAGAGGGCTCCCAGTCGATCTGAACGGCCACGCGCGAGGTTGTGTCGCTGAGCTTGTGGAAGGTGACGACCCCGGCATGGTCGACTTCGCCGCCGGTGCTCGTCCAGGCGATCCGGTCGTCAGGGAGCTGCTCGCTGATCACCGTGTCGAATTCGCGGGTGTTGCCGGCGATGGTCACTACCCAGTGGTTGTGCGTGTCGTCCTGCTGGGTGATCGACTCGACGGCGCTCAGAAACTTCGGGAACTCCTCGAACTGGGTCCACTGGTTGTACGAGATGTTCACGGGAACGTTGACGTCGATCGTCTGCAGTACTTGGGCCATGGTGGGCTCCTTCGTCGTGGGTGGATGTCATTCCACATTAAGCACAAAGGGCGAGGGATTCCCGGGCTTGATTCCGGAGCCGTCGAGGGCTATAGAGCGCGTGAGCGCAGCTTGCGCTCGCGCATGGCCAGGAACAGTGGGAACGTAAACGCGAACGCCGTGATGCCGGACAACACAATGTAGAGCCATGCACGCTTCATCCCGAGCCTGCGAGCTTCGACGACGATCAGGATGCAGCCCGCCACCGCGACGACCAGCAAGTCGACTGTCAGCGACGAGACCGCCGGTCCGCTGTTCAGCCAGTCGCCGATGAAGTCCCGCATCTGAATGATCGCGAGGGCGTTGAAGACCCAGGTGCCGACGAGGCCCACAATGGCCACGACGAGCCAGGTGATAGCGAGAGGTGTCCAGTTCTTCGTCATATGTCATTGTTGCTCGCCCGCACTGCCCGGCGGTGACCGACTCGACACGCCGCTCAATGTCATCCGTAATTGACACAATCGAACGTATGTTCGAACATGGTGTTATGACCTCGGCAGCCGCGACACTCGACGCTGCTGAGCACGCCGTCCAAAACGGCGCGCCCAGCAGGGTCGCAGAGCTGCAGGCGCGCATCCGGTCGATGCAGGCTACGAAACTCGACTCGAAACTGATCCCCACGCATCCAGCGATCGCCAGCTTGCTGCCGGGCGGTGGCCTTCAACAGGGCGCAGCGTATTCCATCGACAGTTCGGCCATGCTGCTCATGACCCTGCTTGCTGCGCCCTCGGCTGCAGGCTCCTGGTGCGCCGTCGTGGGCATCCCTGAATTCGGGGTCGAGGCGGCGGGTCACGCCGGCATCGACCTGGACAGGCTGGTGCTGGTGCCCCGCCCGGCAGAGCAATGGCTTACCGTGACAGCTGCCATCGCCGATGTCATGAGCATTGTCGTCACCCGGCCGCCGAAACGTGCGACAGACTCGAGCGTTGCGCGACTCGCGGCCAGGCTGCGCCAACGCGGAACCACCCTTCTCGTGCTCGGCAGCTGGCCGCAGACCGAAGCAATGCTGTCGCTCTCCCACAGCACCTGGCACGGCATCGGGGATGGCCATGGTCATCTGTCGTCACGCGAGGTGACCATCACGGTGACCAGCCGCATGACGGGGAGGCCGCGCAGCACACGACTCTGGCTGCCAGACACGGGATCGGTGGTCAGGCGAGCCGACTCGCTCGTCGACGACACCCGCAGGTACGGCACATGAGGTGGGAACCCCCGAGAGTTGCCCTGCTGTGGTGCCCGGACTGGCCGGTGACCGCTGCGGCGCAGTCCGCAAAAATTTCCGTGGATGCCCCGATCGCTCTGGTCTCGAACGGAGTCGTGCACGCGTCATCCGCCGCAGCTCGCGTCGAGGGGATTCGACGGGGTCTGCGACTGCGTGAAGCGCAGGCGCGCCACCCGGAACTCGTGGTGCTCGACTACGACGCAGCCCTCGACAATCGCGCATTCGAGCCCATCATCTCGGCTCTCGAGTCGCTGGTGCCAGGGGTGCAGGTGCTGCGGCCCGGGCTGTGCGCCGTCCGGGTGCGAGGCGCGGCCCGCTATTACGGGGGCGAACTGTCTGCGGGGCTTTTTCTGGCGGGCAGGGCTGACGACGAGGGGGCCGGGGGTGCCAGGGTCGGCATCGCAGACGGAATTTTCACGGCAGATCAGGCGGCGCGCAGAACCGGCGCGCAGGGCAAAGACACAGTGCATGTGGTGGCGGCCGGGCATTCCGCCGACTTTCTTGCCCCGCTCGGCATCGGGTTGCTCGACGATCAGCATGGGCCGGAGGGCGCGGCGGCGATCGTCACCCTGCTGCGCAGGCTCGGCATCCGCACCCTGGGAGATTTCGCCGCGCTGCCCGCAGACGACGTGACGGCCAGGTTCGGGGCGGCAGGAGCCAGACTGCACGCGCTGGCGAGTGGTCGCGATTCGTGGCCGGTCACCCCACGCACTCCCCCGCGAGACCTTGATGTGACAGTCGACTTCGAACCGGCTCTCGAGCGCGTCGACCAGGTCGCGTTCGGTGTTCGTGCCGCGGCCGAGCGGTTCATTCTCGACATCACGGCAGCCAAGCTCGTGTGCACGGCGATCCGTGTCGAGCTCGACTCAGACTCCGCAGAACTGTCGGAGCGGGTGTGGCTGCATCCCCGTTCGTTCACCGCCGGTGATGTTGTCGACCGGGTGCGGTGGCAGCTGCAGGGCTCGGGTGAGGTCGGGCTGAGTTCAGGGATCACCCGGGTGCTGATCGCGCCCGACGCCGTCGACGCGATCGGCAATCACGAAAGCGGACTGTGGGGGCAGGGTCCCGATGAGCGGATCCATCACGGGCTGTCGCGCGTGCAGAGCATGCTCGGTCACGGCGCAGTGCTGATGCCCGGTGTGGGCGGCGGCCGCACCCTCCGCGACCGGCAGCAGTTCGTGGCGTGGGGAGACAGGCTCGTGGGAGACCGGCCGGCAGCGCAGCCATGGCCGGGCCAGCTGCCCACCCCGCTGCCGGGCACGGTGTTTTCTCCGCGGCATCCTGTGCATGTCTTTTCGGGCGACGGAGACTCGGTCTCCGTCGACGAGCGCGGTGCCCTCTCGGCCACTCCCGCCGTGTTCTCTGCCTCGGGAACGCCATCGCGCACGCTCACAGCGTGGGCGGGCCCCTGGCCCATCGATGAACGCTGGTGGAGCGAGGACGCGACCAACGCCTGGCGTTTTCAGGCCGTCGACGAGACGGGATGCGCGTGGCTGCTGGTGCTCGACGCCGGCGGCTGGTGGGCCGAAGCGCGGTACGACTGATGGGCTGGAACAACCCGCCGGTGCCGTGGTCGGAGTTCGAGAAGAAGCTGAGCGATGCGTCGCGGCCAGGCACGGCTCCCCCGGTCGGTGCCGACGGGGGCGACAGCCCAGCCTGGTCGCTGAAGCGCAAGCCGTACCAGGCGCCTGCAGATGTCACCCCTGCCACCCGCGCAGAGTACTGTGCAGTACGCCGAACTGCACGCCCACTCGAGCTTCAGCTTTCTCGACGGGGCGAGCATGCCGGAGTCGCTGGCGGAAGAGGCTGCGCGATTAGGACTGCATGCTCTCGCCCTCACCGATCACGACGGCCTGTACGGCATAGTCAGGATGGCCGAGGCTGCCGCCGAGATCGGCACCACCGCCACCGTGTTCGGTGCCGAACTGTCGCTCGGCCTCCGAAAGCCGCAGAACGGCACACCCGACCCCGAGGGCATCCATCTGCTGGTGCTGGCCAGAAAAGAGGAGGGCTATCACCGGCTCGCTTCTGCCATCACCCGCGCGCAGTTGCGTGGAGGAGAGAAAGGGCGACCCGTCTACGATCTCGAAGAGCTCGCGGCGCAGGCCGACGGTCACTGGATCGTGCTCACCGGCTGCCGCAAGGGCGCAGTGCGACGCGCTCTCGCCCGGGGAGATGCCGAAGCGGAGCTCGACCATCTCGTTGGGCTGTTCGGCGCACAGAATGTGGTGGTCGAACTCTTTGACCATGGCAATCCGCTCGACAGCACCCACAACGATGCGCTGTTCGAACTCGCCGGGCAAAAAGGTCTCAGGGCCGTCGCCACCGGCAACGTGCACTACGCAACACCGGCCCAAAACCGGCTGCACACGGCTCTGGCCGCCGTGCGGGCGCACCGCAGCCTCGACGAGATGGACGGCTGGCTTCCCGCGTCGGGATCGGCGCACCTGCGCTCCGGCGCCGAAATGGCGGCCAGATTTGCGCGCTACCCCGGAGTGATCGAGAACACTGTCATCATCGCCGATGAGCTCAGTTTCGAGCTGAGGTCAGCCAAGCCGGACCTGCCGGTGCAGGACGTGCCAGACGGGCACACCCCCATGAGCTATCTGCGCGAACTCGTCTGGCGGGGGGTCGAATTGCGGGCCATGGTGATGGATGACGCCAAGCGGGTCCGCATCGAACGCGAACTCGATGTCATCGAGGAGAAGCACTTCGCCGGGTACTTCCTGATCGTGTGGGATATCGTCCGCTACGCCCGCAGCCGCGGCATCCTGTGCCAGGGTCGCGGCTCTGCCGCAAATTCCGCGGTCTGCTACCTGCTGATGATCACCGCGATCGACTCGATCTACTACAAGCTCCCCTTCGAGAGGTTTATCTCGGCGATGCGCGAAGAAGAGCCAGACATCGATGTCGACTTCGACTCTGAGCGTCGCGAAGAGGTGATCCAGTACGTGTTCGAGAAGTATGGTCGCGAGAATGCCGCACAGGTGGCCAACGTCATCCAGTACCGCCCGAAGTTTGCCGTCCGCGACATGGCCAAGGCACTCGGGCACAGTCCCGGCCAGCAGGATGCCTGGTCGAAGCAGGTGGAGCGCTGGGGTGCCACGATCTCGAGTGACGAGCACGACATCCCGCGAAACGTGGTCGACCTCGCGATAGAGGTGATGAAGTTTCCCCGGCATCTCGGCATCCATTCGGGAGGAATGGTGCTCACCAGGCGACCCGTGGGAGAGGTGGTGCCGATCGAGCATGCGCGCAAAGAGAAACGCACTGTCGTGCAGTGGGACAAAGACGATTGCGCCTGGATGGGTCTGGTCAAGTTCGACCTGCTCGGGCTCGGCATGCTGTCTGCCCTGCAGTACAGCTTCGACATGGTGCGTGAGACCTTCGGTGAAACGTGGGAGCTCGGCAACCTTCCCCGTGAAGAGCAGGGTGTGTACGACCAGTTGTGCCGGGCGGATGCGGTCGGCGTGTTCCAGGTCGAGAGTCGCGCCCAGATGGGGCTGCTCCCCCGCCTCCAGCCCCGGGAGTTCTACCATCTGGTGGTCGAGATTGCGCTGGTGCGGCCGGGCCCGATCCAGGGCGGGGCCGTGCATCCATACGTCCGGCGCAAGATGGGCACAGAACCCGTCACCTACCTGCATCCCCGGCTTAAGGAGCCGCTGGAACGCACCCTCGGCGTGCCGATCTTCCAGGAGCAGCTCATGCAGATCGCCGTGGCCGTGGGCGGCTGCACCCCGGATGACGCAGACCTGCTGCGCCGGGCGATGGGGTCGAAGCGTGGCATCGAGAAGATCGAGAAGCTGCGCGACAAGCTCTACCTCGGCATGGCCGACAACGGCATCACCGGCGCCGATGCCGACAAGATCTACGGCAGCATCCAGGCCTTCGCCGGGTTCGGCTTCGCCGAAAGCCACGCGCTCAGCTTCGGCCTGCTGGTCTACGCCAGCGCCTGGATGCGCCTGCACTACCCCGCGGCTTTCCTTGCCGCGATGCTGCGTGCGCAGCCGATGGGGTTCTACTCGCCGCAATCGTTGGTCGCGGACGCCCGCCGCCACGGTGTGCAGGTGCTGAGGCCAGACATCCAGGGTTCCGGGGTGTACGCGGGACTCGAGTCGCTGGCGGGCGCCACGGCCGCCACCGGACGCGACTCCTGTCTCGCGCGGGAGCAGCCGCCGGTGGGTCCATTCGACCGGCAGGCCCACTTCGACACCGACGACCACCGCCGCGATGGTGCCTTCGCGGTGCGGCTCGGTCTCGACGAGGTCAGCGGCATCGGCATCCCTGTCGCGGAGAAGATCGTGGCAGAGCGCGAGCGGGCCGGCGATTTTCTCAGCATGAACGATCTCGTGCGCCGCGTGGGCCTCACGACCGCCCAGCTGGAGGTGCTTGCCGCTGCAGGCGCGTTCGACTGCCTCGGCCTGAGCCGACGCGAAGCCATGTGGAACGCAGGCAACGCTGCGCAGGATCGTTCCGAGTTTTTGCCCGGCAGCGTGATCACTGTGCAGCCACCGCTGTTCGCGCTGCCGTCCCCGGTCGACGAACTCATGTCGGACCTGTGGGCGACGGGGGTGTCGACCAACAGCCACCCCGTTGAGCACCTGCGCCCCGAGCTTCGGCGGCGGGGCATCCTGTCTGCGGCCGATCTGGCGACGGCGGAGTCTGGTCGGCGCATCGAGATCGGCGGCGTCGTGACGCATCGCCAGCGCCCAGCGACGGCAAGCGGCATCACCTTCGTGAACATCGAGGATGAGACCGGCCTGATCAACGTGATCTGCAGCGTCGGCGTGTGGACTCACTACCGGCGGGTGGTGCGTGAGGCACCAGCACTGGTCATCCGGGGAATTCTGGAGCGATCAGCGGAGGGCGTGACCAACGTTCTGGCCGACAGATTCGAGCTGCTCGACATGGCTCCAAAGACCAGATCACGCGATTTCCGGTAAATCCCCGACGGCGGCGCTTGATTAACATCTGACACCATTTCCGTAATAGATGGCGAACTCGGGCGACTACTGCTATAGCCTAGGAACATCGTCTTCGTTTCTAGTAGACGGGATGTGGCCTCGACTGTCGGGGCTAGAAGAACGCTCCTGGAGGAGTTTTAAATGGCATTAGGCACCGTTAAGTGGTTCAACGCGGAAAAGGGCTTTGGATTCATCGCCCCTGAGGACGGAAGTCCTGACGTGTTCGCCCACTACTCGGCCATCGCAACCGGTGGTTACAAGTCGCTCGACGAGAACCAGAAGGTCGAGTTCGACATCACACAGGGACCGAAGGGTCCCCAGGCGGAGAACATTCGCCCCCTCTGATCTTGATAGTTCAGTAACGGAAACGCCCCGGTCCATACCGGGGCGTTTTCTTTTGCCCGAAAGCTTCTTGTGCCCGAACGCAGGCTGCCAGCTCAGCCGTGGATGCCGCGACGCAGGAAGTCGATGCGCGACTGCAGCTGGGTCACAGAAGCCTGTGCAACCGCCGGACCGCCGCAGATGCGCCTGAGCTCGGCGTGAATGATGCCATGCGGCTCGTTCGACATCTTCGCGCGGATGCCGACAAGAGCATTGAGCACCTTGCGCTGTTCCTTCAGGTTTCTAAACAGCGCCTGAGGCTGTTCCTCCTTCGGTCTGCTGGCAGACCGCTTCGACTGCCGACTCTGTCGCTGTTTCAGAAGCTCGCGCAGCTGGTCGGGTTCGAGGATTCCCGGAAGACCGATGAAGTCGAGTTCTTCGTCACTGCCTGTCTCCGCCGCAAACCCGAACTCGTCCCCGTCGAACAGCACCCTGTCGAAGTTGGCGTCAGACTCGAGCGCTTCCCACACAAACTCGTTGGCGAGCTCGTCTGAGGTGGTCTCTTCGCGATTCTCCTGGTCGAGCAGGCCGTCGTCGAGCAAACCGTCGTCATCATTGGTCTCGCGGTCGAGGGCGTGATCACGTTCCAGCTCCATGAGCCCGGCGAGGGTGATGAGCGATGGCACGCTCGGCAGGAAGATGGATGCGGTCTCGTGGCTTCGTCGAGCTCGTACGAAACGGCCGACGGCCTGGGCGAAGTAGAGCGGTGTTGAGGCTGACGTCGCGTACACGCCGACAGCGAGTCGTGGCACGTCGACGCCCTCAGACACCATCCGTACCGCGACCATCCAGCGGGTCTCCCCCTCGGAGAAAGTCTCGATCCTGGCCGAGGATTCCTTTTCGTCAGACAGCACGACGGTCGGCATCTCGCCGGTGATCTCATGGAGGAGTTTTGCGTATGCGCGGGCGGTCGTCTGGTCGGTCGCGATGACCAGTCCCCCGGCATCCGGAATCGAATGGCGCACCTCGGTCAAGCGTCGATCAGCTGCGCGCAGCACCGCCTGCATCCACTCGCCAGCGGGGGCGAGGGCCGTGCGCCAGGCTTGGGCTGTGACATCTTTCGTGTCGCCTTCGCCGAGTCTGGCTTCCATTTCGTCGCCCATTTTGGTGCGCCAACGCATCTTGCCGGCGTACGCCATGAACATGACTGGCCGCACCACGCCATCGGCCAGGGCCCGCCCGTAACCGTAGGAGTAGTCGGTGACGGACGTGCGGATGCCCTTGTTGTCCGGGGCGTATGTGACGAAAGGGATGGGCGCTGTGTCGCTGCGAAAGGGAGTACCGGTGAGCGAGAGCCGGCGCGTGGCGCGCTCGAACGACTCACGGATCGCGTCACCCCAGCTCAGGGCATCGCCGCCGTGGTGCACCTCATCGAGAATGACGAGGGTGCGGGCGGATTCGGTGATCTCCTTGTGAAGGGATGCCCGCACCGCGACCTGCGCGTAGGTCACGGCCATCCCGTGGAACCGCCGACCTCCGTAGGCGTCTCCGTTGGAATATCCGGGGTCGAGCCGAAGTCCCACCCGGTGGGCGGCATCCGCCCATTGACGCTTGAGGTGGTCGGTGGGGGCGACGACCGTCACGCGATCCACCACCCGCTGCGCGATGAGTTCGACGGCGAGCCGCAGGGCGAAGGTGGTTTTCCCGGCGCCAGGAGTAGCTGCTGCAAGGAAATCGCGGGGGTTGCGGGCGAAATAGGTGTCGAGAGCTTCCGCCTGCCAGGCGCGAAGAGCGGTGGCCGTGCCTCGGGCGGCCCTGTCCGGGAATGATGGCGACAGGTGCTCGGCAGCGAACGTGCCCACCGTTGGCGTGAACACGCCGGGGTTGGGAGCTGCGCTATTCACTTAACGAAACTTTACGCGACCGCACCGACAGCCGCTGCCGGTGCGACACGTGTGGCGTCCGGTTTCAGTCGCGCTGGCCCAGTCGCGGGCGCTGCTGCTGTGCCTGACCGATGAGTCTGGCCTGCTTCACGGCGCCCTTGCCGAACCGTGCGCTTGCGGCATCCATCACGTCTTCTGCGTCGCGCCACGCTTCAGTCTCGTCCCACAGCCCCTGCGGCACCGAGTCAGAGTCCAGCAGGTGTTCCGCACGCACGCCGACGAGCCGGATGGCGGCATCCTGTCGGCCCAGAGCCTCGTACACCTGACCGACCTCGTCGTAGATCGTGTGGCCCAGGTCCGTGGGTTCGCTGATGGTGCGAGATCGGGTGATCGTCGTGAAATCCGCAAAGCGCAGCTTAAGTACGACCGTCCGGGCAACGAATCCCCCGGCGCGCAGACGCACGGCGACCATGTTCGACATCCTGAGCAGTTCGCGCCTGATCACCTCCGCGTCGGTGACGTCGGTCTCGAACGTGATCTCGTGGCCGACGCTCTTCTCCTCGGCGCGCACCTGAACCGTGCGCGGGTCGATGCCCCAGGCGAGCTCGTGCAGTTTCTCGGCGCCGGCCTCACCGATCACGCGCCGAAGTTCAGAGACCTGGGCGGCCGCGATGTCACCGATCGTGTTGTATCCGCGGCTGCGAAGAACTTCCTCGGTCTTGGCGCCGACTCCCCACAGCTTTGCAATCGGGAGGGGATGAAGCAGCTGCACGGTCTTCTCGGCGGGAACGACGAGCAGCCCGTCGGGCTTGCAGAGGCCGGATGCCAGCTTCGCCACGAACTTCGTCGACGCGGCACCGACAGAGCAGTTGAGCCCCGTCTCCTCGCGAACCCGCCGCCGAATAAGCTGCGCGACCTTCATGGGCGAACCGAACACATTCCGTGCCCCCGCCACGTCGAGAAATGCCTCATCGATTCCGAGGCGTTCCACCTTCGGTGTCATGTCGTCGAAGATCGACATGACCTGGCTCGAGAAGTGCTGATACCGCTCGAAGTGCGGTTCGAGCACGATCGCCTGCGGGCAGCGCCTGAGCGCAATGGCCATCGGCAGCGCCGAGTTCACACCAAACTTTCGGGCCTCGTAGGTGGCGGCGGTCACGATCGAGCGGGCCGACCTGTGGCCGACAATGACCGGCTTTCCGACAAGCTCGGGGTGATCCAGCAGCTCGACCGAGGCAAAGAACGCATCCATGTCGACATGCAGGATCGTCGCGGTGCTGTCGTCGATGGGTCCGACGGTGACCTGCCGGTCGCGCCCATCCTGCTTTCCCATGCATCCATCTTCTCAGCAGCCACCGATCAGGACGCGACAGACCCGGTTAAACGCCGATGGGCGGCATGCCGAAGCATGCCGCCCATGGAGTCGAGGGTTATGCCCTGCGGCTACCGCGAGTGACGAGGCCGTAGATGAGCAACACGAGGATCGATCCACCGATTGCCAGCAGCCAGGTTTGGATGGAGAAGAAGTCCTCCAGCGGTGCGTTGAACAGTGCGCTTCCGATGAAGCCACCGAGCAAGGCTCCGACGACGCCGAGGATCAGTGTGATGAGCCAGCCGCCGCCTTGTGAGCCAGGAAGAATTGCCTTTGCAATCGCTCCTGCGGCGAGGCCTAATACGATCCAGCCGATGATTCCCATGGTGACCTCCCAGTCGATCGAACTTGGCCCCGGATTCAGGGCCGTGACCGATTCAAGCACGGACCCCCATTTGGGGGATGCCCCTTGTGTGGCCCGGTATGTCGGTGGTATTAGTGCAAAACTTGAGGGATGAACCAGAAACACCCGTGGAGCAGGTTCGTTGCCATCGGCGACTCATTCACCGAAGGCATCGGAGACCCGGAGCCGCTCAGCCCGGGAGGCCATCGCGGCTGGGCTGACCGGGTCGCCGAGGTTCTGGCCGAGGGCTCCGACGGTTTCAGCTACGCGAACCTGGCCATCCGCGGTCGACTTCTTCAGCAGATTTCAGACGAGCAAGTGGATGCTGCGCATCTCCCTGAAACCAGACCTGATCAGCATTTCTGCGGGTGGCAACGACATCATCCGGCCGGGCACTGACGCCGACGATATCTCGGCACGCTTTGAGACAGCGATTGAGCGCCTAAGCGTGGATGGAGCAACCATCGTCATGTTCAACGGGCCTGACATCGGCATGACGCCCGTGCTGAACCGGCTGCGCGGGAAGGTCGCCATCTACAACGAGAACCTGCGGGCCATCGCGCAGCGCCACGACGCAATCGTCGCGGACATGTGGGCCTTGCACGAGTTGTCTGACCCGCGGATGTGGGCGCCCGATCGTCTGCACTTCTCCCCCATCGGCCACAACACGATTGCGGCGATGGTGCTCGATTCCCTGGCCGTGGAGCACTCCCTCGAGCCATTCAGCCCCGAACCGCTTCCCGCCACACGCTGGCGCGATGCCAGAGTCGGTGACATCGGGTGGGCGCGCGAGTATCTCGTGCCGTGGGTGCTCAGACGGGTTCGGCACCAGTCATCCGGAGATGACGTGGTGCCGAAACGACCAAGCTTCTAGCGCGGGTCAGGTTGCGCTGTATCCCCCGCGGGCTGCCGCTGGGCAGTCGAACGGATCGACGCTACGCCCGACCTCGTTGAGGTAGGCAACGACGGTGCCGTAAGCGGGGAGCAGGTGGACCTCGGTGTAGAGGATGCCCTTTGATGCACAGTATTCGCGCACGATCTCGCCGGCACGTTTCAGGTGGGGCCTGGCCATGCTCGGGAAGAGGTGGTGCTCGATCTGGTAGTTGAGGCCGCCCATGAAGTGGTTCATGAAATGACCACCCTTGATGTTGCGGCTGGTGAGCACCTGGCGACGCAGGAAGTCGACCTTCGAGCCACGCGGCAGCACTGGCATCCCGATGTGGTTCGGGGCGAACGAGGCGCCCATGTACAGGCCGAAGATGGCCAGCTGCACACCGAGGAACGCGAAGGCCATTCCGAGCGGCATGAAGGTGAACAGCACGCCGATGTAGACGATGTTCCTGGTCGTGAGAAGCACGATCTCCAGGGCACGCTTGTCGACCTTGCCCTTGGAGAAGACGGTCTGGAATGCGTGGCGGTGAAGGTTGATTCCCTCGAGAAGCAGCACGGGGAAGAACAGGTAGCCCTGTCGCTTCGCCAGGAACTTCGACACCCCGGTGACACCAACTGCAGCTTCCTTGTGGAAGATGATGAAGTCGGTCTCGACGTCGGGGTCGCGACCGATGGTGTTCGAGTTGGCGTGGTGGCGGGAATGCTTGCTCATCCACCACGAATAGCTGATTCCGACCACGAGGTCGGCCATGATTCGTCCGGCAAAATCGTTGATCTTGTTTGAGCTGAACACCTGTCGGTGCGAGAGCTCATGGGTGATGAAGGCGTACTGGGTAAAGAGCACACCCATGACCGCGGCGATGATGAGCAGGTACCAGGTGTCGTGCAGCAGGGCGAAGCCGACCCAGGCGCCGACCATCGCGGCGGTGATCCCCGCGAACGTCAGTGCGTAGAAGGTCTTGCTGCGTCGCAACAGACCCGCATCGCGCACCGTGTGCAGCAGGGCAGAGAATTCCGAGATCGGATTTCCGATGCCTCGTGGCCCGGTTTTGATGATGCGGGAGGGTTCTGCAGCAGTAGTCACGTGACCTCAGAAGTTCAGATGACTTCTCACAGTCACACAAAGGGAGCAGTTGCTCGAGATACGGTAAGCGTAGCGTTGAAGGCTGGGAACAACGTGCGACTCTCAGAAGAGTTCCAGTGGATGAGTCAAACGCCACCATGCGCCGGGGTCGTCGATCGTTGCTGTCAGCTCCAGCGGCACCTCGAGAGTGCGGTCACCGACTGTGTATCTGAGCGCTCCCACTTCGGCGCCGGCGTTCGCCAGCTGAATGGGCTCGGATGTCAGCTCGACGGTGATCGGCGTGGCCGCCCACACCACGACCGAGAGGGTGGATGCCGCGACCGCGGTGGTGGCATCCCCCCACGTTGTTTCGTATGAGGCAAACTGCTGGCCCTGCGGTGGCGAGGTTCACCTCGAGGAAGCCGGCGTTCGCCTGCGCAAGCAGGGACTGGATCGCAGCGTCGATCGTGTCGTGATCGGGACCGCCGAGCACCACCCCGACGAGAGTGATCGTGGTCTCGCCCACCGCGAAATCCTGCGAAAACAACAGGCACGACCCTGCCTCGTCGAGGGTTCCGGTCTTGATGCCGTCCACGCCGCCGATACCGAGCAGTGCGTTTGTGTTCTCGAACTGTCCGAGTTCCGGCACGTCGATCGTGTCGGTCGCGACGATCTCGGCAACCACCGGATTCGCCAGCGCGAGCCTCGCGAGCTCGACCAGATCCGCAGAGGTACTGACGTTGCTCGGTGAGACGCCGGTGGGTTCCACGATCGCGGTGTTGGTGAGGCCGGCGCCGGCGATCCAGGCGGAAGCGGCCGTCACGAAGGCCTCTTGTGAGCCATATGCCCATTGGGCCATAGATTCCGCGTAGTTGTTTGCCGAGGCGATCAGCATGACGTTCATGGCCACACGCTGCGACATCACCTGCCCGGCGTAGACCGCGGCGACGCTGCCGTTCTGCGCGAGCTGCGCGTTGTAGAGCCGCACATCGTCGCTGGTGAAGGTGATGTCGGGCCCCGACTCCCCCACCGCGAGGGGATGAGCGTCGAGCACCACGAGGGCGGTGATGACCTTGGAGATGGATGCGATGGGCAGCGCCTCGGCAGATCCACCGCTGGCAAGGACGCCAGGGTAGCCGACAGCGCCAATGGCCGACGCGCCGTACTCGGGGAACGTGAGGGCGGGCTGAGCGGCGGTCGGGGCGTCGACCTGCACGACGTCGGCGCTCACGGCCTGGACGGGTGCGAGCAGGGTGATCGGAAGGTAGAAGACGGCGCTGAGGGCAATCAAGTCCGCCGCCGAATACGGCCAGTCGTCGTCGGAAGTAGATCTGGCGTCGTGTGAGCGGCATCCGCCCATATTAAACGACGTAGATTCATCGCATGCGCAGTGTGCGATTCGAGGAGGCGGCGCTCGAGACGTACCCAACCAGGCAGGCGTGGGATGCCGCGGCCGGGGACATCGTCGCGACCATGCTCGATCGGTGGCACCTGGTCGCGGGCGAGCCGTTCACGGGCGGCGAGTCCGGCGCAGCCCTTCGGGTGACGACCGCGCACGGTCGTCCCGCGGTATTGAAGGTCGGCTTCCCGCACTGGGAGGGTCACTGGGAGGCGGTGGCACTCGAGAGCTGGGGCACGGATTTCGCGCCAGAAGTGCTGCGGCAGGATGCGTGGACGTGGGCGATGCTGCTCGAGTGCGCGGATCCCGGCGGTCCGCTCTCGCGGTTCGAGACGTCGACCGAACACGCCCTCGAGATTGCGGCCGGGCTTTTCACCGCGGCAGTGACCGGGCGGCCGACCCTCGGGCTTCCGCCGGGCATCCCGAGCCTCGGCGAGGTCGTCGGCCGATACGTGGCGGATGCCACGGCGGCGCTTCCACTCCAGCACCGTGCCCTCGAACCGTGGGGTGGGGCCCACGTGCTCGAGCCGTTTCTTGGCGACGCCCTCGAGCTGATCGACGGCGGGCGGAGCACTGTGTTGCTGCACGGCGACCTGAACCCGGGGAACATTCTTCAGCACGGGCAGCGCTGGATCCTCATCGACCCGAAACCGATGCTGGGAGAACCCGAGTTCGACCTGTTTCCACTCGTCGAGCAACTGGGTTCACCGCTTGCCCAGTCGGCGCCTTCCCAGGTACTCGAAGGTCATCTCGAACTCGTGTCAGCGATGGTGGACTGCGATCCGGCCAGGGTGGCCCGCTGGTGCGCGGTGCGGGCCGCACTCAACGTGAGCTGGCTCCTGAACGACGGCAACCAGCCGGCGGCCCAGGCGGCGATGCGTGAATTGGTCGTATGGCGAGCGGTCAGCGGGACCTGAGTGCGTAGAGCGCCACGGCACTGGCCGAGGCGACATTGAGCGAATCCACCCCGTGCATCATGGGGATGGTCACGATGGTGTCTGCGGCATCGAGGGCGGCGCGGCTCAGGCCGTCGCCCTCGGTGCCGAGCACAATGGCGACTCGCTCCGGAGCATCTGCGGCAAAGTCGTCCAGCGATCGCGCGTCGTCTGAGAGCGCGAGAGCGGCGATGTGGAATCCGGCGGCGCGAAGCTCGGCTGCGCCATCCGGCCAGTCGGCCAGCCTCGTCCATGGAACCTGAAGGACGGTTCCCATGCTGACCCTGACGCTGCGGCGATACAGGGGGTCCGCGCAGCGCGGCGTCACGAGCACGGCGTCTGCCCCGAGGCCGGCAACGGAACGGAAGATCGCCCCGACATTGGTGTGATCGACGATGTCTTCGAGAACGACCACGCGGCGCGCATCCCGCAGCAGATCAGCAACCGGCAGCAGAACCGGGCGATGCATCGACGCGAGTGCTCCGCGGTGCAGGTTGAAGCCGGTCAGCCCCTCCAGAAGGTCGGACGGGCCCACGAAGACCGGCACATCGACGTCGGCAAGCAGCGGTCGCAGGTCATCCAGCCACTGCTGCAACACGAGGACGGCTCGTGGGCGATGGCCCGCGGCGAGAGCGCGGCCGATCACCTTGGGCGACTCGGCAATGTAGAGCCCGCCGGCGGGTTCGGTACGACGGCGCAGTGCGACGTCAGTGAGGTTGGCGAAATCGCCGAGCCTTTCGTCGGCGAGATCGTCGATGTGAATTACGTGGATGAGGGCTCCCAGGATTCGACCGAGCGAGCCGCCGAGAATTTTGGCAGCATTCGGAAACATATCGGAAAGCTGCTGCGTTTATTCTTGGAGCAGGTCGACAACGACATGGAGGTGCAATGACGAACGTGATCTCGTCCACCTCAGCGTCCGCGGCTGACGCGTCACTCGACGCCGCGGCCGACGCACTGGCCGGTCGCACGCTCGCCGTTCTCACCGGAGCCGGCGTGAGCACTGACTCCGGCATCCCGGACTACCGCGGCGTCGGGGCGCCGGTGCGGTCCCCGATGACCTTCCAGCAGTTCCTCACGGATACGGACTATCGCAAGCGCTACTGGGCGGGCAGTCATCTGGGTTGGAAACGATTCTCCGCCGCGATGCCCAACGCGGGCCACGCAGCGCTTGTCGAGCTCGAACTCGCCGGAATCGTTGACGGGATCATCACCCAGAACGTCGATGGTCTGCACCTGAGGGCCGGTTCGCAGCGGGTCGTCGACCTTCACGGCACGATGGACCGGGTGCGCTGTCTGACCTGCGGCCAGTACTACGCGCGCCAGGGAATCGCGGATCAGATCACAGACACGAATCCCTGGATCGACACGAGCGACGCCTATGACCTGTCCCCCGACGGCGATGTCGAGGTTCGCGACATCGACGCGTTTCTCATCCCCGACTGCTCGGTCTGCGGCGGGATTCTCAAGCCGGATGTCGTATTCTTCGGCGAGTTCGTTCCAAAGGAGAAGTTCGCGGAAGCGACGGCGCTGATGCAGTCGGCAGATGCTCTCGTGATCGCCGGCTCATCCTTGATCGTCAATTCGGGCATCCGTCTGCTGGAGCAGGCGAGCAGGCGCAAGTTGCCGGTCGTCATCATCAATCGCGGGGTCACCAAGGGTGACAACCGCGCGACAGTAAAGGTGGATGCCGGTATCTCAGAAACTCTGCAGTCGCTCCTGCTCAGGTTGAACGCGTGAGTTCGCTGATCTACTTCGTTCGTCACGGCGAGACCGAGTGGAATCGTCAACTGCGCGTCCAGGGCAGCACCGACATCCCGCTCAACGAGACCGGACGCGCGCAGGCGCGTGACGCCGCAGCTCGGTTGAGCGACGCGGCCCCCGATCTCATCGTGGCGAGCCCCCTGCTGCGAGCGTTCGAGACGGCCACCATCATCGGTGCCTCGCTGGGATTGACGCATCCAGCAGCCGATCCCGACCTTGTGGAGCGGAACTACGGCGAAGTCGAGGGGCTGGACCATCGTCAGATTGAGGATCGATTTCCCGATCGCAGCCTCATTCGCGGCCAGGAGTCGCGCGAGCGGCTCGTCGCCAGGTCAATGGCGGCGTTGCACCGGCTCGCGGGTGCCAATGACGGCGCGTCCATCGTCGTGGTGGCACACGGCGGCGTGATCCGTGCGGTGCTGGGCGAGATCGATCAGGATGCCGCGCGTGGCCCGATCCGGAACGGTTCGATTCACAGCCTCGTCCATTCCGGCGGCGCGCTGTCGCTGCTGGGGTTCGACGAGATCATGCCGCGCCAGCCCGCGAGGTTCTGACCGCTAGCGGCGCGCTGCGCGTCGCCCCACGGCGTCGGTAAGCACCTGGAGCAGGGCGCGAGCGGCATCCGGCCAGTTGTATCGCTTCGCCCACTCCCAGGACGCCGCCGAGCGACGCGCCCACTCGGCGTTGTCCTCGAGTTCGCGCACCGCTGACACGAACGACGACGTGCTCGACGGGTCGAAGAACCCGGCCGGCGGGCCACCGATCTCGCGGAAGATGGGGGTATCGCTGAGCAACACGGGCGTTCCCAGCGCCTGCGCCTCCACGACGGGGAGCCCGAAACCCTCGTCACGGGAGGCGGAGACGAGCGCTGTCGCCCCCAGCATCGCCCCAGCGTAATCCTCATCGCTCGCGCCGTTGAAGAACTCGAGCGATGACGCCGGCGCCAGCGCGGAAAGCCTGGCCTTCTCCTCCGCTGAGATGCGACTCATGAGCTGTAGCCGGTAGCCGGGCAGGTCGTGCAGCGCAGTGACGATGAGATCGACGTTCTTGTACGGCATGAACGAACCCATGTAGACGAGGTTTCGGCTGGCGGGTGCCGTGCGATCCGGAGCACGCTCGGACTGCTCGGTGCCGAGCAGTACCACCGTCATGGGGTTGCGCGTGAGCCGATGCTGGGCCATCAGGTCGCGGGTGGTCTCCGAGTCGACCAGATGGGCATCAGCCTTGTTCAATAGGCTGCGCTGGAAACCCCACCAGAGGTGGTAGCCGCGCCAGAGCAGCCTCAGGGCGGGGTTCAAGTCTCGCGGAGGCGTGCGGTGGGTGTAGTAAATCAGGTCGTGCACCGTGGTCACGAGCGCATAGTCGCGGCCACCCGGCCCCATGGTCTGCATGGGGGTGAAGACCACATCCGGAGCGTGCCTGTTGACCTGCCGGGCGATCCAGGGTTCCTTCGCGGACGTGGGATCCGAGCCCATCACCCAGGGCAGCTCGGGCAACATCTCGAGCTGGCGCTGGTCGGAAATCAGCATCGTCACCGGATGCAGTTTCGAGAGCTCCTCCACGAGCCTGGAACCGTATCGACTGATCCCGTCGTGGCGACCGATCCGCGTGTAGCGGCAATCGAAGATGATCTTCACGCGAGTGACCCTTCCCCGACGAAATCGAGAATGAGCGCCGCCGCCTCGCGGGGCTTCTCGTAGTGCACCAGGTGCCCGACGCCCGCGAGAATCTCGAGGCGGGCATCCGGGAACAGGGCAGCCAACTCTTCCTGTGCCGCGACCGTGGTGATGGGGTCGCGGTCAGCGCCGATCAGCAGCGTGGGAACCGCGATCCTCGCGGCGAACATGCTCGCGTCGTTGGCGATGGATGCCTCGAAGCCCTCGACGACCGTGTCGCGGTTGGCATACCGGCTGAAGTAGCTGTGGTGCTGCGCGTGGATCCAGCGACGCAGCTCTGGGTCTTTGGACTGCGCGAGAAACACACTCATGAACCTGACGATGAGCCAGCTGCTCAGAAGGCTCTTGCCCAGCCGCTCGGGAAGTGCCCTGCCCGCCCGGTAGTAGAGCAGGGTCAGGCGGCTCATGAAGCCGTTCGGCCCCGAAAGCGCCGGGGCAGCAATCGGGTTGACCAGAATGAGTTTGGGCGTCGCCAGGCCGCCAGCGACGGCGGAGGAGACGACGATCGAGCCGAAGGAGTGACCGAGGATGATCGCGGTGCCGCCGACCCCCAGCTGGTCGACGAACTGGCCGAGCCATTTCGAGTAGCCGCCGATGTCGTGACGCTCTCCGACCAGGGCTGTGGATTCTCCGAAGCCCGGCAGGTCGGGACTGATGATGCGGATGCCACGCAGCTGGGCGATCACCGGCTCGAGACCGTGGTGCTCGCCCCGGTAACCGTGCACGACCACGACGGTGGTTGTGGCATCCACCGGCCCGTATTCCCAGTAGTGGGTGCTGCTGCCGAGTACGTCGACAACGCCCCGTCGAGCAGGGATTTCGGCAAGCAGGGCGGCGTATGGCGATTCGACGGTCATCGAGACGATTCTACGAGGCTGCTCCCTGCGCGTTCCCAACTCGACACACGACGGCCCCCCGCTAGACAGCGCCCGCGGTGTCACCCATAGACTCAACAGGTGACTTTCACCGCGCCCATCCAGCTGCCCGGACTAGCCCTCGACCCCCAGTGGTACCGACGGGCGGTCTTCTACGAGGTCATGGTGCGGTCGTTTTACGACAGCAACGGGGACGGCGCCGGCGATATCGCTGGGCTGATCTCCAAGCTCGACTACCTGCAGTGGCTGGGCGTCGACGCGCTGTGGATCCCGCCCTTCTACAACTCACCGCTGCGCGATGGCGGCTACGACGTCTCCGACTTCACAACGGTGCTGCCCGAGTTCGGCACCCTCGACGAGTTCAAGGAGCTTGTCACCAAGGCTCACGAGCGAAACATGCGCGTCGTCATCGACTACCCGCTGAACCACACCTCAGACGCGCACGACTGGTTCCAGCAGTCCCGTGAAGACCCGGATGGCCCGTACGGCGACTACTACGTCTGGAGCGACACAGACGACAAGTACCCGAACATCCGAATCATCTTCGTCGACACCGAGGAGTCGAACTGGACATTCGACCCAGTCCGTCGCCAGTTCTTCTTCCACAGGTTCTTCTCCCACCAGCCCGACCTGAACTTCGAGCACCCAGCGGTGCGCGAAGCGGTTCTCGACACGATCCGGCACTGGATGGATCTGGGTGTCGATGGTGTTCGCCTCGACGCCATCCCGTACCTGTTCGAGTCCGAAGACGGCAACGGTGAGGGTGAGCCCAAGACTCACGAGTTCATCAAAGAGATCCGCGCGATGGTCGACAGGGAATACCCGGGTCGCGTGCTGATCGCCGAGGCCAACCAGTGGCCCCAGGAGGTCGTGGCGTTCTTCGGAACCGAAGAAGAGCCCGAGTGCCACATGGCATTCGACTTCCCCGTCATGCCCCGCATTTTCTATTCCCTCCGCTCCCAGAACGCCGGCGAGCTCGTTCGGGTACTCGCCGAGACGACCGAGATGCCCGCAGGAGCGGCGTGGGGCGTGTTCCTCCGTAACCACGACGAGCTCACCCTCGAGATGGTGAGCGAGGAATACCGCCAGGCAATGTATGGCTGGTACGCCTACGACCCACGGATGCGGTCCAACATCGGAATCCGTCGCAGGCTGGCTCCGCTGCTCGACAACTCCCGCGCGGAGCTCGAGCTCGCGCACGCGCTGCTGTTCTCGCTGCAGGGCAGCCCGTTCCTGTACTACGGGGACGAGATCGGCATGGGCGACAACATCTGGCTGCCCGACCGCGACTCGTCCAGGACGCCGATGCAGTGGACACCGGACCGTAACGCCGGGCTTCTCGCACGCCGACCCGGGCAAGCTGTTCCTGCCGGTTGTGCAGTCGCTGGTCTACAACTACAACCTCGTCAACGTCGAGTCGCAGCTGGCACAGTCCCGCTCGCTGCTGCACTGGGTGCGCAACGTCATCCATGTTCGTAAGGGACACCCGACCTTCGGTCTCGGCTCGCTGCGCGTGCTGCAGACCAACCACGAGTCGGTGCTCGCCTTCGTCCGCGAATACGAGGGGGCGGGAACCCAGTTCGGCGACTCCCCCGAATCCATCCTGTGCGTGTTCAGCTTCGCCCACAATCCGGTATCGGCGACCATCCAGGTCGATGGTTACGCGGGCGCGACATCATTCGATCTGTTCGGCGGGGGCGAGTTCCCAGCCGTCAACGAGGATGGGACGCTCACGCTCACGCTCGGCACGCAGAGCTTCTACTGGCTGCACCTCGGCGACACGCGATTCTCGGGCAGCCGGGTCTAGAGCGTGATCGTGCGCGGGCAGCGAGCCTCCCCCGCGCGAACGCCTGCCGGCCATAGCCTGATGCCATGAATAACTGGGGCCAACTCGGCGTCTTCGACCTCGAGACCACGGGAGTCGACGTCGACACCGCGCGAATCGTGTCAGCCTGCATCGCCATTCTTCGCCCAGACGGATCGGTGATCGCCCGATGGGACTGGCTCGCCGACCCCGGCATCGAGATTCCCGCAGGCGCCTCAGCGATCCACGGCATCACGACGGAACGCGCGCAGACCCTCGGACGCAACGCCAGGGACGTCGTCGCTGAGATCTGTCAGAGTCTGCGCGTGCTTGCCGCGCTTGAGGTTCCGCTTGTGGTCTACAACGCTCCCTACGACCTCACCCTTCTCGACCGTGAGTGCCGGCGTTACGCGATTAACCCGCTGGACGGACCGGCCCTCGTTATCGACCCCCTGGTGCTCGACAAGGTCGTCGACAAGTACCGCAAGGGCAAGCGCACGCTTGAGGCCACGGCCGCCCTGTACAACGTCGAGCTCGATGAGGCACACGACGCCGGATGCGACGCCATCGCGGCAGGCCGCGTCGCTCAGGCGATGGGTGCCGCCTATCCGGACCAGCTCGATCTGCCGCTGGCCGAATTGCACGCGAACCAGATCGTGTGGTTCGCCGAGCAGGCGGCGAGCTTCGCCGACTACATCCGACGCACCAGGGGTGACCACGACTTCGTAGCAGACACGGCCTGGCCGGTGCGGGCCAGCGAACACCCCACGAGCATCCAGGACACTCAGCCCATCGCGGCTCCGTCACCGCGGCCCAGCCTGCGGGTGCCTCACCTCGATTTCGACACCGGGGTGCTGGTGCTCGACAGGCCGGCGCTCGAGGCTCCGCCCGTGCGCGCCGCGGAGAGCGTGGCCCAGGGCGAGGCGGTGCAGTTCGACGATGTTGAACCCACGACGGCTCCCGACAGCGCTCCGGAGCCGGCCGACCAGCACGAGTCGCAGCGAGCCGGTCGAGCAGCACGAGGACGAGTCCTACGTCGACGCCAGCAGTGACGACGGCGCCGACGCGGGCTACGAGCCGCTGGTGCTGGTGGAACCGTTCGTCGACCGCACCGAGGACTCCGCGGACGAGAGCGATCACCTCTGGAACGTGTTCGACCTCAACGCAACCGACAGCGAATCTGGTCGGGACGCCATGCCGGAACCTTCTGAGCCGCTGTTCGATCTCGAGCCCCCGGCAGCAGACGCGGTCGATCCGGATGCGGCCATACCTGCTCGCCCAACCCTGCGCCCGACGGTGCTTCGAGTCGCTGCCGCCATCATCACCGACCCGAGTGGGCGCACCCTCCTGGTGCGCAAACGTGGGAGCCTCTCGTTCATGCAGGCCGGTGGCAAGATCGAGCGTGGGGAGAGTGCTATCGCGGCTCTCACCCGCGAACTCCTCGAGGAAATCGGGCTCGAACTCGATCTGGGCGAGACCGAGTACCTCGGCAGCTTCCGGGCGGATGCCGCCAACGAGTCTGACACGGTCATCCGCGCCGAGGTATTTGCGTTGACGACCTCGCTCGAGCTCACCGCGTACGGCGAGATCGACGAACTGCTCTGGATCGACAGCGCGGAGCCCAGCGGGATTACTCTCGCTCCCCTGACGCGGGACACGATCCTGCCGCTGTGGGTAACGCGGCGAGCCTCCAGGCTCTAGCTCCGTCTGTCGCGCAGGGACCCGGGTCGCGGCGTTAACGAGGAAAGGCGGCCCGAGGGCCGCCTTTCTGTGGAACCAGGGGAACTAGTCCTTCTTGGTGCCGAAACCTGAGTAACGCGAGTTGAACTTCTCGACGCGGCCGGCCGAGTCCATGATGCGCTGCTTGCCGGTGTAGAACGGGTGCGACTCCGACGAGATCTCGACGTCGATGACGGGGTACGTGACGCCATCAAGGTCGATCGTCTTGTCGCTGGTCGCGGTCGAACGCGTGAGGAACGTGGCGCCCGACGCGAGGTCGCGGAAAACGATCGCGTTGTACGTGGGGTGGATGTCGGTCTTCATGAACGTTCCTTCAAATAGATGTCTTGCGCGAGAGGATCTTGCGCGAGGGAGAGCTTGATGATTGAGGGAGCGACGAGCGCTCGGGCCAGCTCACGCGGAGCCGACATGACAGACTACCAAATAATCAGGCAGACCGCGCGGTGAATCGGTCGTTCTCGTGGGTGACCACAAGCGGAAGCCCAAATACCTCGGTGAGGTTCTCCGAAGTGATGACGTCGCCGATCTCCCCAGCGGCCGTGATTCGCCCGTGTGAGATCAGCATCGCGTGGCGGAATCCCGGCGGAATCTCCTCGACGTGGTGGGTGACCATCACGATGGCCGGTGAGGTGGCTTCTGAGGCGAAACCGCCCAGCAGGCCGACGAGCTCTTCGCGCGCGCCGAGGTCGAGGCTTGCTGCAGGCTCATCCAGCAACAGGATTTCGGGGTCTGTCATTACCGAACGGGCGATCTGCACACGCTTCTGCTCGCCGTCGCTCAGATCGCCGAACCGGCGATCTTCGAGATGGGTGAGCTTCCATTCGGCCAGGACGCGCTGGGCGCGCTTGGTGTCGACTTCTTCGTAGGTCTCATTCCATCGACCCGTCACCGAGTACGCGGCGGTAAGGACGACATCGATGACGCGCTCATCACGCGGCACCTTGCGGGCCAGTGCGCTCGAAGCAAAGCCGATCCTGGGGCGAAGCTCGAACACATCCGTGTGTCCAAGGCTGTCCTCGAGGATCTGAACTCGGCCGGAGGTGGGATGCATCTGTGCAGCGGCGAGCTGCAGCAGCGTCGTCTTCCCGGCGCCGTTGGGCCCCAGGATCACCCAACGGTCGGCGGAATCCACCGTCCAGTTGGCGGAATTGAGGATGGGATTGCCGTCGCGGACGACGGTGACGTCAGAGAACTGGAGAACGCTTGCCATGATCCCCCCAGCCTACGGCGTGACGGCCGGGCCTTAGGTGAGACTCGCGTAGATCTCTTGGGTGCGGGCAGCGATCGTGACCCAGCTAAAGTCACTCTCGGCCCGGTCCCGTCCAGCCGCGCCCATCTTCTTCGCGTTGGCCGGATCGCTGACGACCTCGGTCAGCGCGGCCGCGAGGTCTGCCACAAACCTTTCCGGGTCGGTCGGGGTGCCTGTGCCATCGTCGGCCTGATCGATCGGAACCAACCGACCAGTCACGCCATCGACAATGACCTCCGGGATTCCGCCGGTTGCGGTTCCCACCACCGGAACACCGCATGCCATCGCCTCGAGGTTCACGATCCCCAGCGGTTCGTACACTGACGGGCACACAAACGTCGTGGCCTGGGAGAGCACGGCCGAGAGGTCATGCTGGCTCAGCAGCTTGTCGATCCAGACCACTCCCGAACGCTGAGCCTGAAGCGCCTGCACGCCGGCCTGGACCTCAGCGAGGATTTCGGGGGTGTCCGGGGCTCCTGCACAGAGGATGAGCTGCACCTCGGGCGGGAGCATCGCAGCCGCGCGGAGCAGGTACGGAAGACCCTTCTGGCGCGTAATCCTGCCGACGAACACCACGGAGGGGCGGTCGGGATCGATCCCCAATTCGCGCACGATGGCCTCGTCATCCACTGGCTTCCAGCGCTCAAGGTCGATGCCGTTGTGGATGGTGATGACCTTCTGCTCGTCCAGCGTCGGGTAGCAGCGCAGGATGTCGCGGCGCATGCCCTCGCTGACCGCGATGACCGCGGCAGCGCCTTCGAAGGCTGTGCGCTCGATCCAGCTCGACACGCGGTAGCCGCCGCCGAGCTGCTCGGCCTTCCACGGACGCAGCGGTTCCAGGCTGTGTGCGGTGGCGACGTGAGGGATCCCGTGGAGCATCGAGGCAAGATGACCCGCAGCGTTCGCGTACCAGGTGTGTGAGTGGACGACGTCTGCGCCAGCCACATCCTGGGCGATCTGGAGGTCAACGCCGAGGGTCGCCAGCGCAGAGTTTGCCGCAGAGAGTTCGGATGGCACGCCGTAGGCATGCACCCCGGGTTCATCGCGCGGGGCGCCAAAACAACGCACAACGACGTCGAGATCGCCTCGCAGTGCTCTCACGAGCTCTGCGACGTGCACTCCCGCTCCGCCATACACCTCTGGTGGATATTCACGGCTGATCAGATCTACTCGCATGGCAAGACGCTACTCCACATCGGTGCACCAAAACGCTTCGCACCTCCCCTACTGTTGGCATATGTCATCAAAGAAGATTTTCGGCATCGTCCTCGCTGGCGGTGAAGGTAAGCGCCTCATGCCCCTGACAGCAGACCGGGCCAAACCCGCCGTTCCTTTCGCAGGCGGATACCGACTTATCGACTTTGCGTTGAGCAACCTCATCAACTCCGGGCTGCGCCAGATTGTGGTGCTCACCCAGTACAAGTCCCACAGCCTGGACAGGCACGTATCGCAGACCTGGCGCCTGAGCGGAATGCTCAACTCCTACGTCGCCTCGGTTCCCGCCCAGCAGCGACTCGGCAAGCGCTGGTTCAGCGGTTCGGCCGACGCGATCCTGCAGAGCCTCAACCTTCTTCGCGACGAGAAGCCAGACATCGTCATCGTCGTTGGCGCCGATCACGTCTACCGCATGGACTTCAGCCAGATGGTCGAGGCTCATATCGCGTCTGGGTTCGGCGTCACTGTCGCGGCCATCCGCCAGCCGATCAGCCTCGCGGACCAGTTCGGTGTGATCGAGGTCGATGCGGATAACCCGTCGAAGATTGCTGCATTCCACGAGAAGCCGCAGAAGCCGATCGGGCTTGCCGACTCCCCCGAGGAGGTGCTCGCGTCGATGGGTAACTACATCTTCGATGCAGACGTGCTCATGGATGCCGTGCAGCGTGACGGTGAGCGTTCCGACTCGAACCACGACATGGGTGGCGACATCGTTCCCGACTTCGTGTCGCGGGGGCTCGCCGGCGTGTATGACCTGAACCGGAACGAGGTGCCGGGATCCACCGAACGTGACCGCTTCTACTGGCGCGACGTCGGCACGATCGAGTCGTTCTTCGATGCTCATCAGGACCTGATCGCAGCACTCCCGATCTTCAACCTGTACAACACCGAATGGCCGATTTTCAGCCAGCAACTCAACTCTCCCCCGGCCAAGTTCGTTCGTGACGCCCAGGGCAACCAGGGCACCATGGTCGACTCGATCATCTCGCTCGGCTGCGTCATCTCCGGAGCGCATATCGAACGCAGCATGATCGGCCCATGGGTGGTGGCCGAGTCCGGCGCGAGCGTTGTCGACTCCGTCGTCTTCGAGCGCGTGCGCATCGCACCAAACTCAACAGTCCGACGCGCTATTCTCGACAAGGAGGTCGTCATCAGTGAGGGCGCCTCCGTCGGCGTCGACCATGATGCTGATCGCGCGCGCGGCTTCACGGTCACCGAAACGGGAATCACCGTTGTCGGGAAGGGCGTCATCGTCACCTGATCAGCGTCCTGCGGAAGGCCCTCCCCTATGCCCAGCTTCCTTGTCGTGCTCGACGTCGATTCCACCCTCATCGAAGATGAGGTCATCGAACTGCTCGCCGCTCACTCAGGGTCGCTTGCTGAGGTTGAGGCGATCACGCGCCAGGCGATGAATGGCGAACTCGACTTCGCAGAAAGCCTTCGGGCGCGGGTGGCGACGCTCAAAGGTTTGCCGGAGGCTGTGTTCGCGGCGGTCCGCTCGCAGGTCACAGTGACTCGCGGCGTGCCAGAGATGATCGCCGGTATCCACGCCGCTGGGGGTCTCGTCGGCGTCGTCTCCGGCGGGTTTCACGAGATTATCGACCCGATCGCAAGCGAACTTGGCCTCGACTACTGCAGGGCCAACCGCCTCGAAGTGCTGGATGGCGTGCTTACCGGGCAGGTCCTTGGCTCGATCGTGGATGCCACGGCGAAAGCCACCACGTTGCAGCAGTGGGCCGACGACTGTCAGGTGCCGCTATCGCGGACCGTCGCCGTCGGAGACGGCGCCAACGACCTCGAGATGATGGCGATCGCCGGGCTGGCCGTGGGATTCGACGCGAAGGCCCCCGTGCGCGATCTCGCCGGTGTGCTCATCGATGAGCGCGACCTGTCCCAGGTGCTGCCCCTGCTCGGTCTGCGCGGCTGACCCGCCGGGTTGCTGCGAAGCCTTAGTGGCCCATCCCGAGGCCGCCATCGACAGGGATGACCGCTCCGGAGATGTAGCCGGCGTCGTCGCTGGCAAGCCAGCTGATGACCTTTGCGACCTCAGCGGGACTGGCGAATCTGGCGGCCGGAATCTGCTTCAGGTACGCCTTCTGCTGCTCGTCAGGCAGCGCCGCAGTCATGTCTGTTTCGATGAACCCGGGAGCTACGACGTTGGCGGTGATGCCGCGGCTGCCCAACTCCCGCGTGACCGAGCGGGCCAGGCCGACCAATCCACTCTTCGACGCGGAGTAATTCACCTGGCCGGCAGAGCCGAGCAGACCGACAACGCTTGAGACGAGGATGATGCGTCCGAACCTGGCCTTCATCATGCCCTTGGAGGCGCGCTTGACGACGCGAAACGCTCCACTCAGGTTCGTGTCGATGACCTCGGTGAAGTCGTCGTCGGACATCCGCATGAGCAGGGTGTCCCTGGTGATCCCGGCATTGGCGACGAGAACCTCCACGGCGCCGAGCTTTGATTCGATTTCGGTGAAGGCGGCGTCGAGGCTCGCCGCATCCGTGACGTCGGCGGTGACGGTGAGGGATCCCTCGGGGCCGCTCCCAGAGCGCGCAGTGACAGCGACTCGGTGGCCGGCCGCGATGAACTCTTCGGCGATTGACCACCCGATTCCCCGATTGCCACCCGTCACAAGAACGGTTCGTGGGATGAAGTCTGCTGGGAGTTTTCCGCTGGTCATGTGCTCCAGCATATAGTCGCGGGATTGCGACGTAGGCTTGAGTTGAGGCGTCAGCCGACCCTCAGGGAGCCGCGTCTGGGACTGCGCGGATCAGGTAACAGAGCAGGAATTGTGAACCAGAAGCAGTCAATTACGTCGCTCCCGGAATCGCCCAGGGACGACCAGCGCAGGCGCGTCATCCGGTACTCGGTGGCGATGGGGATTCGCGTTGCCTGCGTGATCGCGTGTTTTTTCGCACAGGGCTGGTGGCTGCTTGCGTGCGTGATTGGCGCCCTCGTGCTGCCTTACATCGCCGTCGTCATCGCTAATGTTGGCGAGAGAGAAGGCGATGCCGTCGAGCGACCCGGCTCGATTCTGCCCGTGGCGCCCCGGCCGCCAGGGGCTTATCGCGAGTGAACGGCCCGCAAGGTATGAAAGGGACTGACACGTGATTGGCGCGACTGGACCTCTCACCGACCGCTGCTCGCGCGCATCCTGCACCAATTCCGCGACGGCGAAGGTCAACTGGCGCAACCCGCGCATCCACGGCGAGGATCGAGTGAAGGTCTGGCTCGCGTGCGATGAACACAGCGAGTTTCTGCGCGAGTACCTGGCATCCCGTGGATTCCCGGTGCTGGTGACGGGCCTCGACGAGAACGTCAGCGTGGTGCCGACATGAAGAATTGGCGCTTTGCGTTCTCACGGCGCTGGCTCGGATACCTCGCGCTCGTGATCATCTTCGCGATCGGCTGCGCCGCGCTGTCGTACTGGCAGATCGCGCGCCGGGATGAGGCCAGGGCCGAGGTCGACAGGGTCGAAACGAACTGGGCGGCCGCACCGAGGCCGGTGACCGAGGTTCTTCCCTCACTGGACGCCTTCGACCCCGACGACAAGTGGACCCCGGTGGTGATGACCGGCCGTTACCTCACCGACGACGAGTTGCTGGCACGAGGTCGCCCACTCGACAGCAACGCGGGGTTTGAGCAGCTGGTCCCCTTCCAGCTCACGGACGGATCCGTGTTCATCGTCGACCGCGGCTGGATTCGCGCCGGAAACGAACAGGATGCCCCCGATTCGGTGCCGCAGGTTCCGTCGGGTGAGATCACTGTCGTCGCGCGCCTGAAGGCCGGCGAGCCAAACATTCCCGGCAGGTCCGCCCCGGAGGGCCAGGTCGCCACGATCAACCTGGAGACCATCTCCGAGATCATCGACCGGCAGATCTACCTGGGTGCGTACGGTCTCATGGCCAGCGAAGACCCCGCTCCGGCCGATCGGCCGGTTGCGGTCACCAAGCCGGTCGCCGACGAGGGCCCTCACCTCTCGTATGCGTTCCAGTGGATAGTCTTCGGACTCATGGCCTTCGTCGGGCTGGGATGGGCCATCAGGCAGGAGTATCGCGTCAGGAACGCTGACGATCCCCAGGAGCGCGAACGTGCCGAGGCGCGACGCCGCAAGGCCGAAGCCAGGGCTCCGACCGATGCCGAGATCGAAGACGCGATCCTGGATCGCGCCGACCACTAGCTCCGGCGCGACATCAGGCGAGCGAGATCAGCTCGGCGTAGTCCTTGTTCCAGTGATCCTCAATGCCGTCAGGCAGGATGAGCACTCGTTCGGGGTTCAGGGCCTCGACGGCACCCTCGTCGTGGCTGACGAGCACCACGGCGCCGCTGTAGCTCGCCAGGGCGCCCAGAATCTCTTCACGGCTCGCCGGGTCGAGGTTGTTGGTCGGCTCGTCCAGCAGCAGCACGTTGGCGCCGCTGACAACGATCATGGCCAGGGCAAGACGAGTCTTTTCGCCGCCCGACAGCACGCCGGCAAGCTTGTGGCCGTCGTCGCCGGTGAAGAGGAACGATCCGAGAACCCTCCTCGCCTCCATCTCGGTGATGCTGAGCGACGACGACACCATGTTCTGCAGCACTGTGCGCTTGACGTCGATGGTCTCGTGCTCCTGCGCGTAGTATCCGACGCGCAGACCGTGTCCTGGTTCGATCTGTCCGGTGTCCGGCTTGTCGACGCCGGCGAGCATTCTGAGCAGCGTCGTCTTCCCTGCACCGTTGAAGCCCAGGATGACGACTTTCGAACCACGGTCGATCGCAAGGTCAACCGCGGTGAAGATCTCCAGCGAGCCGTAGCTCTTGCTGAGATTGGATGCCATCAGCGGGGTTCGTCCGCATGGCGCCGGTTCAGGGAAGCGAAGCTTGGCGACCCTGTCGACGCTTCTGACCTCATCGAGACCAGCCAGCAGCTTCTCGGCGCGGGCGACCATCTGATGCGCGGCCGCGGCCTTTGAGGCCTTCGCCCCGAACTTCGCGGCCTGTGTGGTGAGCACCCCGGCCTTCTTCTCGGCGTTGACGCGCTCCTTCTTGCGACGTTCTTCGTCGGCGGCGCGCTGCCGGTGGTAGTTCTTCCAGCCCATGTTGTACTGGTCGATCGTCTGGCGGTTGGCGTCGAGGTAGAAGACCTTGTTGACGGTCTCCTCCACGAGGTCGACATCGTGGGTGATCACGATCAGACCGCCGGAGAACCCCTTCAGGAACTCCCGCAGCCAGACGACGGAATCGGCGTCAAGGTGGTTGGTCGGTTCATCCAGCAGCATCGTGTCTGCGCCGGAGAAGAGGATGCGGGCGAGTTCGATTCGCCGGCGCTGCCCACCGGAAAGGGTCGACAGCTTCTGGTTGAGGATGTGATCCGGCAGGCTCAGGTTGCTCGCGATGGAGGCCGCTTCCGCCTCAGCCGCGTATCCACCGAGTGCCGTGAAGCGCTCTTCGAGGTTGCCGTACTTCTTCATGGCCGCTGAGCTGATGGCGGCATCGGGATTGGCCATGTCCTCCATTGACTTGGCCATGCCGAGCACGATCGAGCCCAGTCCTCGCGCGTCGAGAATGCGGGTCCGGGCGAGATCTTCGGGGTTGCCCGAGCGTGGGTCCTGCGGAAGGTAGCCGATTTCGCCTGTGCGGTCGATTCGACCCGCTGCTGGCTGCAACTCCCCCGCCAGGGTCTTCGTGAGGGTGGTCTTGCCAGCGCCATTGCGCCCGACCAGACCGATCTTGTCTCCGCGATCAACGCGGAAAGAGACCTCGTCCATCAGGAGACGGGCGCCAACGCGCAGCTCGAGGTCGTGCACAGAAAGCACAGCGATGATCCTTTAGTAATAAAGAACGGCCAGTTCTTTGGAGGGGAAGGGTGCGGTCCAACAGCGCACCAGCCAGCTAGTCTACTTCGTGGAGCGGTGCACATGGCCCGAATCCCATTTCAGACCCACGAGGAGCAACTGTGAGTAACCTGACCCTGGCCTTTGGGCGCCCCACTCTGGCTGACCGCGTCTTTAGCCGCACTCTCGCGCTGGATGTCGTTCTCGTCGTCGCCGGAGCCGCGCTCACCGCCGTCTCAGCCCAGATTGCCGTGCCGCTGTGGCCCGTGCCGGTCACTGGCCAGACCCTGGCCGTCCTGCTCGTCGGCGTGACGCTCGGCGCTGTACGCGGCGGAATCTCGATGGTGCTGTACGCCCTGCTCGGAATTGTGGGGCTTCCGGTCTTCAGCGAGTCGTCGTCAGGCTGGAGCGTCGTAGCCGGCCCGACCGGTGGCTACATCATCGGCTTCATCTTTGCCGCGATCCTCACCGGATGGCTCGCCCAGCGCGAATGGGACCGCAAGCTGCTGCGTGCGTTCGTCGCATTCCTCGTCGGCTCAGTAGTCACCTTCGCCTTTGGTCTGCCGTGGCTCGCGACATACCTCGGCGCCGTTGGTGCGCCCAACGACCTCAACTACGTACTCAGCGCGGGCCTGTACCCGTTCATCCTGGGCGGGGTCGTGAAGGCGATCCTCGGTGCTGGCATCATCACCCTCGCCTGGGCCGCCGTCGGTCGTCGCGACAGGAAGAACGCGCAGGAGCAGTAACAGCTCGAAGCTAGACAGAATGGCCCGTGCGATTGGATCGCACGGGCCATTTCGTTGTTCGGAAGTCTTAGATCGAGAATCCGAGAGCGCGCATCATGTCGCGTCCGTCATCGGTGATCTTCTCGGCACCCCACGGCGGCATCCACACCCAGTTGATGCGGAAAGCGTCGACGATGCCGTCGAGAGACTGGGCGATCTGCTCCTCGATGACGTCGGTGAGCGGACATCCGGCCGAGGTCAGCGTCATGCTGATGATGAGAGCGTTGCTGTCATCATCCCAACTGAGGTCGTAGATCAGACCGAGATCGACGATGTTGACCCCGAGCTCGGGGTCCATAACGTCCTTCAGTCCCTCTTCGACCTGATCGAAGAGTGCGGGCTCTAAAGTGGTCGACATGGGCCTAGATTACGCTCGTGTCGGCTAGAAAGCGATCGTAGCCCTCGTTCTCGAGCCGCTCGGCAAGCTCGGGGCCGCCCTCTTCAGCGATGCGCCCGTCGACGAAGACGTGCACGAAGTCGGGCGTGATGTAGCGCAGGATTCGCGTGTAGTGGGTGATCAGCAGCACGCCGAGGTTGTTGGCTTCCTTCGCGCGGTTGACACCCTCCGAAACGACCTTCAGCGCATCGACGTCAAGACCGGAGTCTGTCTCGTCGAGGATCGCGAACTTCGGCTTGAGCAGCTCGAGCTGCAGGATCTCGTGACGCTTCTTCTCGCCGCCGGAGAATCCCTCGTTCACGTTGCGCTCCGAGAAGCCCTTGTCCATGCGCAGATCCTTCATGGCCGCGGCCACTTCCTTGATCCAGGGGCGCAGGGCGGGTGCTTCGCCGTCGAGCGCGGTCTTCGCGGTGCGCAGGAAGTCGGCCATGCGAACACCCGGAATCTCGACCGGGTACTGCATGGCGAGGAAGAGACCGGCGCGGGCGCGCTCGTCGACGCTCATCGTGAGCACCTCGACGCCATCCAGCAGCACTGAGCCGCCTTCGACGTGATACTTGGGGTGGCCCGCGATCGAGTAGGCGAGAGTCGACTTGCCTGAGCCGTTTGGCCCCATGACCGCGTGGATCTCGCCCTGCGCGATCTTCAGGTCCACACCCTTCAGAATCTGCTTGGTGCCCTGCTCGGTCTCGACACTGACGTGGAGATCCTTTACTTCAAGTACTGACATTGCTCTGTTTCCTGTTGGGGCCGTGACCGTGCTGGGTCAGGAGGCCAGTGTCTTGTTGGCGGGGTCGATATAGACGACACCCGAGTCGTCAACGCGTACGGCGAAGACCGGTACCGGCTCATAGGCCGGAAGGTTGAGTGGTTTGCCCGTTTCGAGGGAGAACTGCGAACCGTGAGCCCAGCATTCGATGGTGTCGTCTTCGACGAATCCTTCGGCCAGCGAGATATCACCGTGAGTGCAGGTGTCGCCGATGGCATGCACAGCGCCGCTTGAGTCCTTGACGACAACGATGGCCGTGCCATCCAGAACCACCCTGAATGCCTTGTTCTCCTCGAGCTCTGCGGTGGTGCAGATCCTCTCGGCGGTCACGGTGCTACCACCGCTGACAGGGCAAGCTCAGCCTCGATGGCGGAGTGCAGGCGGGACTCGAGCTCGGCGTTGCCGACCTTCTGAACGATCTCAGACAGGAAGCCGATCACGACGAGCCTGCGGGCTTCTGCCTCGCTGACACCACGGGACTGCAGGTAGAAGAGCTGCTCGTCGTCGAAGCGTCCCGTGGCGCTGGCGTGGCCAGCTCCCAGGATGTCGCCGGTCTCGATCTCGAGGTTCGGGATGGAGTCCGCGCGAGTGCCCTCGCTCAGAACGAGGTTTCGGTTCTGCTCGTAGCTGTCAGTGCCGGCAGCATCAGGCCCGATCAGCACGTCGCCAACCCAGACGGCGCGTGCGCCTGCGCCCTGCAGCGCCCCCTTGTAGTTGACCCGACCGCGCGTGTTCTGGCCCAGGTGATGCAGGTAGACACGCTGCTCAAAGTGCTGCCCGGCGTCGGCGAAGTACAGGCCGTACAACTCGGCGTCCGAACCCTCACCGGCGAGATGCACCGACGGGTTGACCCTGACAACCGCGCCGCTGAGCGAGATGACCATGTGCCTGAGAACGGCGTCCCGGCCCACGGTTGCGAAGTGGCTGGAGAGCTGGAGGGCGTCGTTCGACCACTCCTGCAGCGAAATGACGGTCAGTTTGGCGCCGTCTTCGACGACGATCTCGACGTTCTCGCTCAACGTTGCCGAGCCAGCGGATTCGAGGATGATCGTCGAATCGCTGTTCGCCTTCGCGGTGATGACGGTGTGCGCGGCTCGCGCAGCGGTTCCGAGAGCCGAGCGCGCGACGGTGAGGTCTACGTGCTCCTCGGAGGTCACGGTGATCGCGAGGGCCTTATCGAAGCTCGTCCAGGCGTTGGCGGATGCGCGGTCCTCCGGGGTTCCGGCCACTCCGATGCGAGCATCGTCGCGTTCCACCCATTCGACGGCGACGCCGTCTGCCTGGGTGGCGTCAAAGTCATAGGTGGAGCCGTCGAGCTCGCCATCGATGAGGTCGCGGACCAGCTTCACCGGGGTGAGTTTCCAGTCGACTTCGAGTCCTGTGACGGCCGGGAAGTCGTCGTGGTTGACCGACGAGAAACGCGCTGAGCGGGTCTGCACGGGAACGTATCCCGGTTCGCCCCATCCGCCGTCGCTGTGGGCTTTCGCCCCGTGCTGTTCGGGTGTGGTTACTACGGTCACTATCCGACAGTTCCTTTCGAGGTTGGGGGGAAGGTCATCCCACGCTGCCTTCCATGCTCATCTCGATGAGCTTGTTGAGTTCGAGCGCGTACTCCATCGGGAGCTCACGGGCGATGGGCTCGATGAATCCACGAACGATCATCGCCATGGCTTCGTCTTCGGGCATGCCGCGTGACTGCAGGTAGAACAGCTGCTCGGCGCTGACCCGCGAGACCGTCGCCTCGTGACCGAGCTGTACGTCATCGACGCGGATGTCGATGGAGGGGTAGGTATCTGAGCGTGAGATCGTGTCGACCAGCAGCGCGTCACACCGCACGGTGTTGGCGGAGTGATGAGCCTTCTCGTCCACACGGACTTCTCCGCGGTATCCGGCCCTGCCGCCGCCGCGGGCGATCGACTTCGAGACGATGGATGACGTCGTGTACGGCGCCATGTGGATCATCTTCGCGCCGGCATCCTGGTGCTGGCCGGGGCCAGCGAATGCCACGGAGAGGGTCTCGCCCTTGGCGTGCTCCCCCACGAGGTAAATCGACGGGTACTTCATCGTCACCTTGGAGCCGATGTTGCCGTCGATCCATTCCATCGTCGCGCCTTCGTGGGCGATGGCCCGCTTGGTCACGAGGTTGTACACGTTGTTCGACCAGTTCTGGATGGTCGTGTAGCGAACGCGCGCGTTCTTCTTCACGATGATCTCGACCACGGCGGAGTGCAGCGAGTCCGACTTGTAGATCGGCGCGGTGCAGCCCTCGATGTAATGAACGTACGAGCCCTCGTCAGCGATGATCAGGGTCCGCTCGAACTGGCCCATGTTCTCCGTGTTGATGCGGAAGTATGCCTGAAGCGGAATCTCGACGTGGACACCCTTGGGAACGTAGACGAACGATCCGCCCGACCAGACCGCGGTGTTCAGCGCCGCGAACTTGTTGTCGCCCGCCGGGATGACCGTGCCGAAGTACTCGTCGAAGAATTCCGGGTGCTCGCGCAGCGCCGTGTCGGTGTCCATGAAGATGACGCCCTGAGCTTCAAGCTCGGCGTTGATCGAATGGAAGACGACCTCAGACTCGTACTGTGCTGCGACTCCCGACACGAGACGCTTGCGCTCGGCCTCCGGGATACCCAGCTTCTCGTAGGTGTTCCGGATGTCTTCGGGGAGGTCTTCCCACGTCTGCGCCTGCTTTTCGGTGGAGCGCACAAAGTACTTGATGTTCTCGAAGTCGATGCCGGAGAGGTCTGCACCCCAGGTGGGCATGGGCTTGCGGCGGAACAACTGGAGGCCCTTGAGTCGCATCTTGAGCATCGACTCTGGCTCGTTCTTCAACCGTGAGATGTCGGTGACGACTTCTTCGTTGATTCCGCGCCGAGCCGAGGCACCGGCGGCATCGGAGTCAGACCACCCGAATTCATACTGCCCGAGACCGTTAAGTTCCGGGCGATCGATCAGTACGTCAGACATAGCTTTCCTCTTTCCCTACCTTGGCCAACCGAGGTGGCTGCCGCGGCATTCCTTCGAACGGGATTTCGCCGCGGGATGTGGGACCAACTCCGGCCTGTCGTTGTGGTGGCAGGACGGGGCTCGATGCCCGTCATCAACATTGACTGTTCGGCGCGGTTGCGTTCGTAGAACCACTCAATCTTACAGGCCGCAGCCGCGCGAAGCCGGTTTAGGGAGGAAACAAACAGACTCCGGACCTGAAGGCGCGGCGGGAGCGTCCATCGACGGCTGCCTATGATTGCTTGGGTTTGTTGAGAGGACTGTGTTTCTGTGGTGCGTCGCGTAGCGGGTCGTTTCATTCAGTGGTTACCTTCTGAGGTCGACCGGCGTGTTCGTGTCGCAGCGTGGTTGTCGCTGGCGTTCCAGCTCGCGCTGATTGCGACGGGTGGCGCGGTGCGCCTGACCGCCTCGGGACTCGGTTGCCCCACGTGGCCGCAGTGCACTGACGGGTCGTTCGTCAATACGCCGGAAATGGGCATCCACGGGTTCATCGAGTTCGGCAACCGTTTGTTGACCTTCGTGCTCGCCGCGATCACAATCGCAGCCTTCCTCTCGGTCGTGCGGTTCCGCCGTCAGCGCCGCGACCTGTTTTGGCTCACACTCGTGCAGGGCCTGAGCATCCCCTTCCAGGCAGTCCTTGGCGGCATCACGGTGCTCACCGGACTCAACCCTTACGTCGTTGGGGCACACTTCGCGGTATCGATCGTGCTGGTTTCGGTCACGACGACGCTCGTGTGGCGCGTCTACCGGGGTCCGCGGGGTCTCGCGCTGCTCGTGCCGAGATCGGTGATGATGCTCGGCAGGATCACCGCGGTGTTCGTGGCCATCACCGTGGCCGTCGGAATCCTGACGACAGGTTCCGGCCCGCACGCCGGGGACAACTCGAATCCCGACAAGCCGGCTCCCCGAAATGGTCTCGATCCGGTGCTCCTGCAGCACGTGCACAGCTGGCCGGCCTACGTGACTGTGGGCCTCAGTGTGGTGCTGGCAATTGTGATCCTGCGATTCCCGGTTGAGCGCCGATGGGTGATCGCACTGGTCGCCGTCGAGGCGGTTCAGATGCTGGTCGGACTCACGCAGGCACGACTCGGTCTTCCCGAGCTGCTGGTGGGCATCCACATGGTTCTCGCCGGCGCACTCGTCGCGGTGATGACGGCGGTGCTGCTGTCACTGAGGTCGACGCGCGACGCGGTATCTCCGGTGACCCCGCAGGATGTCGCGGAGCGGGTAGTCGCGAGCTAGAACGGCAGCAGCGGGTCGATGCCCACGGCGAGGAAGACGAGCGTCAGGTAGGTGATCGAGCTGTGGAAGACGCGCATCGGACGAACGTCGCCGTGACGGATCGCCGTGCTGTACAGCCTGTGTGACTCGATGATGAACCAGGCTCCGCTGGCCAGCGCAACGACGGTATAGAGGACGCCCATGTCGGCCACCGGGATGAGCAGCAGTGAGCACGCGACTGTCGCCCATGCGTACAGCACGACCTGCAGCCCGACAACGGCCCTGCCTCGCACGACTGCCAGCATGGGCACGTTCACCGACTGGTAGTCGGCGCGGTACTTCATCGACAGGGGCCAGTAGTGCGGCGGAGTCCAGAGGAAGACAATGCCGAACAGGATGATGGGAGCCCAGCTGAGGTCGCCGGTGACTGCGGCCCAGCCGATGAGTACGGGCATGCACCCGGCAGCCCCACCCCAGACGATGTTCTGCGGCGTGCGGCGCTTGAGTACGAGGGTGTAGACGAGAACGTAGAAGAGGATCGCGGCGAGCGAAAGCGCTGCGGCGAGCCAGTTGATGAGCAGCCCGAGCCACAACACCGAGGCGACTCCGGATGCCCAGGCGAACACGAGCGCTTCGCGGTCGCTCAGCTCCCCCGTCACCAGCGGACGCTTCTTCGTCCTGTCCATGACGCGGTCGATGTCGCGATCGATGTAGCAGTTGAAGGCGTTCGCCGAACTCGCGCTCATGATGCCGCCCACGAGCGTTCCCAGAACCAGCCAGAGGTTGGGGATCCCGCCCGCGGCGAGAATCATGACCGGTGCCGTTGTCACGAGCAAGAGCTCGATGACGCGCGGCTTGGTGAGGGCTACGTACGCCTTCGTCTTCCTGAGGATGCTGATGCGCTCCCGAGGAGCGTGGTTCTCGATCACTACATCCATATGGTCAATTCTAAGCGACGCGGGAAGAACCGCTGACGGCCCACCGGCGACCATCTTCGTAACGCTCTCCGCGATCATCCGGCCTTCTCTATACTGGTACCGCCTGCCCTTCGCGGACCGACTTCGAGACCACCAACGTGGTTTTGTTGCGCCGCGATGGAGACACTGTCGTCCTCAGCAGATCCACCATTACCGTATTCCCGGGCGATGCGCCCGGAGGCAGCTCTAAGAAGGGTGCAGTACCTCGTGGCAACTCTCCAGTGGGACCCCATTGACAGCAAGGCAGTAGACACCGCCAGGATCCTGGCGGCAGACGCCGTCGAGAAGGTTGGCAACGGGCATCCCGGAACCGCGATGAGCCTCGCCCCGGCTGCATACCTGCTCTTCCAGAAGATCATGCGTCGCGATCCCAGCGACAACGAGTGGATCGGCCGCGACCGCTTCATCCTCTCGGTGGGCCACAGCTCACTCACCCAGTACGTACAGCTCTACTTCGGCGGCTACGGCCTCGAGCTCGACGACCTGAAGGCTCTGCGCACCTGGGGCTCCAAGACGCCAGGGCATCCCGAGTACGGGCACACCGACGGTGTCGAGATCACCACCGGCCCCCTCGGCCAGGGCATCGCCTCCGCCGTTGGTTTCGCCTACGCGAGCCGCTTCGAGCGCGGGCTTTTCGACCCGGATGCCGATGCCGGAACGAGCCCGTTCGACCACAACATCTACTTCATCGCAGGCGATGGAGACCTCCAGGAAGGCGTCGCCAGCGAGGCCTCGTCGCTTGCGGGCCACCAGCAGCTGGGCAACCTGATCGGCATCTACGACTCGAACCAGATCTCGATCGAGGATGACACCAACATCGCCTTCACCGAGGACGTCAAGGCTCGCTACGAGTCGTACAACTGGCACGTTCAGGTCGTGGACTGGAAGAAGACCGGTGTCTACACCGAGGACGTGGCCGAGCTCAACGCCGCCATCGAGGCAGCCCAGGGCGTCACGGACAAGCCGTCACTGATCATCCTCAAGACGATCATCGGTTGGCCGAGCCCCAAGAAGCAGAACACCGGCAAGATCCACGGATCGGCGCTGGGCGGCGAAGAACTCGCGGCAGTGAAGTCAGTGCTCGGTTTCGACCCGGAGAAGACCTTCGAGGTGGCGCCCGAGGTCATCGAGCACACCAGGAAGGCCGTGGAGCGAGGCAAGGCCGCCCACGAAGAGTGGAACGTGCAGTTCGAGGCCTGGGCCACCGCGAACCCCGACAAGAAGGTTCTGCTTGACCGCGTGCTCTCCGGTGCGCTGCCCGAGGGCGTCGAGGAGGCCCTTCCGGTATTCGAAGCAGGCAAGGAAATGTCGACCCGCGCTGCCAGCGGCAAGGTGCTGAGTGCCCTTGGTGCGGTCATCCCCGAACTGTGGGGCGGCTCGGCAGACCTCGCCGAGTCGAATAACACCACGATCGAGGGTGCCGCGTCGTTCATCCCGAGCGAGCACTCGACCGACGAGTGGACGGGTAACCCGTACGGCCGCACGCTGCACTTCGGCATCCGTGAGCACGCGATGGGCGCCATCCTGAATGGAATCGTCCTTCACGGAAACACTCGGCCCTACGGCGGAACCTTCCTGATCTTCAGCGACTACATGCGCCCGGCCGTTCGCCTGGCCGCGTTGATGAAGTCACCGTCGATCTTCGTCTGGACCCACGACTCGGTTGCGCTCGGAGAAGACGGCCCGACCCACCAGCCCATCGAGCAGCTCGCCTCGCTTCGCGCAATTCCCGGCATGGATGTTGTGCGCCCCGGTGACGCAAACGAGACGGCCTGGGCATGGAAGACAATCCTCGAGCGACGAAACGGCCCGGCAGGCATCGCCCTGACTCGCCAGAACATCCCGGTGTTCGACCGCGGGGACGACGTCGCCAGTGGCGAGACGTTCGCGTCGGCGAAGCACGTTGCCAAGGGCGCATACGTCCTGGCCGAGGCACCCAACGGCACCCCGGACGTGATCCTGATGGCGACCGGTTCTGAAGTGCAGATCGCCGTCGACGCCCGTGAAGCGCTGAAGGCCGATGGCGTCAACGCCCGGGTCGTGTCGGTGCCGAGCCTCGAGTGGTTCGAGGAGCAGGATGCCGCATACCGCGAGTCCGTCTTCCCCGCCGCAGTCAAGGCACGCGTCTCAATCGAAGCTGGCATCTCACTGACGTGGCGCGGCTACGTCGGCGACGCCGGCCGAAGCGTCTCCATCGAGCACTTCGGTGCATCTGCCGACTACAAGACCCTGTTCCGTGAATTCGGGATCACCACCGAGGCCGCCGTGGCCGCAGCCAAGGAATCGCTGGCGGCCGTCTAGGCCCCCGGCAAAGGAGATAAAGATCATGAGCAACGAAACCCCAACCGCAACCCTCTCAGCAGCAGGCGTCAGCATCTGGCTCGACGACCTCTCCCGTGAGCGAATCAACTCAGGCGGACTGCAGAAGTTGATCGCCGAGCGAAACGTCGTTGGTGTCACCACCAACCCGACGATCTTCGCCACAGCGCTGGCCAAGGGCGACGCATACGACGCCCAGGTTGCAGAGCTTGCCGCGGCAGGCAAGTCGGTGACCGAGGCAGTCTTCGAGATCACCACTGACGATGTCGCAGCGGCGAGCGACATTTTCCGTTCGGTCTACGACGCGACCGGTGGCCAGGACGGCCGTGTCTCGATCGAGGTCGAGCCCGGACTCGCACACGACGCCGCCGGAACAATCCAGCAGGCGCAGGAACTGTGGGCCAAGGTCAACCGCGAGAACGCGATGATCAAGATTCCGGCAACGGTCGAGGGGCTCGAGGCGATCACGGCCACCATCGGCGCCGGGATCAGCGTCAACGTCACGCTGATCTTCAGCCTCTCGCGCCACCGCGAGGTCATCAACGCCTACCTCACCGGGCTTGAGCAGGCCAAGACAGCCGGACACGACCTTTCCAAGATCCACTCGGTCGCGTCGTTCTTCGTGTCCAGGGTCGACACCGAAATCGACAAGCGACTCGATGCACTCACCACCGACGACGCTAAGGCGCTGAAGAGCAAGGCCGGAATCGCGAACGCGCGACTCGCCTACCAGGTGTACGAGCAGGAGTTCAGCTCCGAGCGCGCAAAGGTGCTTCTCGCGGCCGGTGCGAACAAGCAGCGTCCACTCTGGGCATCCACCGGGGTCAAGGATCCCTCGTTGCCCGACACCCTCTACGTGACGGAACTCACCGTCGGCGAAACCGTCAACACCATGCCGGAGAAGACCCTCGAGGCCACCTTCGATCACGGCGTTATCACCGGCGACAACGTCACCGGCGGATACGACGCCGCCAACAACACGCTTGACGCGTTGGCCGCCCTTGGCATTTCGTACGACGAGGTGACGGCGCTTCTCGAAAAGGAGGGTGTCGAGAAATTCATCGTGTCCTGGAACGAACTGCTCGACACCGTCTCGGCAGCCCTCGAAGCAGCAAAATGAGTGTCAGGATCACCGTATCCGGCGCAGCTTCCGAGGCAGTCAACAGGGTCGTTCCCCAGCTGATCAAGGATCTGGTTGCCAGTCGCCTGACCGGCGGGGATGCCTCGCTCTGGGGCGCTGACGCGGAGGAGGAGTCGGAGAAGCGACTCGGTTGGGTAGAGGCCGTCTCGGTCTCCCGCCCGTTGATTCCCGAGATCTACGCGCTGCGCGATGAGCTTCGCGCGTCGGGTGTCAACCACATCGTGCTCGGCGGGATGGGCGGCTCATCGCTTGCTCCCGAGGTGATCACCAGGACGTACGGCGTAAACCTGACGGTGCTGGATTCCACCGACCCTGGACAGGTTCTTTCTGCCCTTGCTGATCGGCTCTCGACCACCGCCGTCGTGATCTCGTCCAAGTCCGGCTCCACCGTGGAAACCGACAGCCAGAAGCGGATCTACGAGCAGTACTTCACCGAAGCGGGAATCGACCCGCTGAGGCGCATCATCATCGTGACCGACCCCGGGTCGCCGCTGGATGTCGCGTCCCGCGCGGCCGGATACCGGGTGTTCAACGCCGACCCCACCGTGGGAGGGCGCTACTCAGCGCTGACGGCATTCGGCCTGGTGCCATCCGGACTCGCAGGAGTCGACCTCGTCGAACTCCTCGACGAGGCCGAGGGCGTCATGGTCGAGCTCTCGGTTGACCACAAGGCGAACCCCGGCCTCGTGCTGGCTGCCGCGATTGCGGGCACCCAGCCGCTCAAGGACAAGCTGGGTATCGTCTCCGACGGCACTCACATTCGCGGGTTCGGCGACTGGGCTGAGCAGCTCATCGCGGAGTCGACGGGCAAGAGTGGCAAGGGCATCCTGCCGGTCGTACTCGACCTGCACTCCCCCGAACTTGCCGCGAACCTTCCTGACGTTCAGGTGGTTCGGCTCGTCGGCGACTGGGATGACACGAAGAAGGTGCGCCCAGGCGAGATCGAGATCGCGGGCAGCCTCGGCGCCCAGATTCTGGTGTGGGAATATGCGACAGCTATCGCGGGACGCATCCTTGGCATCAACCCCTTTGATCAGCCCGACGTGGAGTCTGCAAAGATCGCGACACGCGCGCTCATCGACAACCCGTCGATTTCGGCGAGCCCCGCTTTCGTCGTGGGTGACATCGAGGTTCGCGGCACCGCTGATGTCGTCGACGGTGTGACTGAGCTTTCGGCTGCAATCGACAAGTTGATTGCCACACTGCCAGCTGACGGCTACGTCTCCATCCAGGCTTACGTTGACCGCGCGGCTCATCCCGAACTGGCTTCATTACGCGATGCCGTCGCGAAGCGCTCCGGCCGGCCCGTCACGTTCGGCTGGGGACCGAGGTTCCTGCACTCCACCGGCCAGTTCCACAAGGGTGGACCCGCCGTCGGCGTCTTCCTCCAGATCCTGATCGACGAAGACACCGATCTTCAGATCCCGGATCGCCCATTCACCTTCGGCCAGCTCATCCGGGCTCAGGCAGACGGTGATGCGAGCGTGCTCGCCGATCACGGACGTCCCGTGCTCAGCCTCACCCTTGCAAACCCGGCACAGTCGTTGCCTGTGGTCATTAGCGCACTCGGATAACAGCAGGTACCGAGGATAATAGGAGCACCATGTCGCCCGTGAACATCACCGCCGACTCCAACCCGCTGAGGTTGTTGTCGGATCGCAGGCTTAATCGCATAGCCGGCCCCAGTGGTCTGGTCATCTTTGGCGTGACGGGCGACCTGTCGCGCAAGAAGCTGATGCCAGCCGTGTACGACCTGGCGAACCGTGGCCTGTTGCCACCCGGGTTCGCGCTCGTGGGCTTTGCGAGGAGGGACTGGGACGACCAGGACTTCGCGAAGGTCGTGCACGATGCCGTCAAGCAGTACGCGCGCACGCCGTTTGATGAGGACGTGTGGGCGCAACTGGCTCAGGGCATCCGGTTCGTGCAGGGTGAATTCGACGACGCCGAGGCTTTTGCGCGCCTGAAGAACACCGTCGAGGAGCTCGATCGCGATCGCGGAACCATGGGCAATCACGCCTTCTACCTGTCGATTCCGCCGAAGTCGTTCCCCGAGGTCACCGAGCGTCTTCGGGACTCAGGGCTGGCCGAGCAGAAAAACGGCGAGTGGCGCAGGGTCGTCATCGAGAAGCCATTCGGCAGCGACCTGGCTACCGCCCGTGAGCTCAACGCGGTGGTCGAATCGGTGTTCCCGCCAGACAGCGTGTTCCGCATCGATCACTATCTCGGCAAAGAGACAGTGCAAAACATCCTGGCGCTGCGGTTTGCGAACCAATTGTATGAACCCATCTGGAACGCCAACTACGTCGATCACGTGCAGATCACGATGGCTGAGGACATCGGTGTGGGCGGTCGCGCTGGCTACTACGACGGCATCGGCGCTGCGCGCGACGTCATCCAGAACCATCTTCTGCAGCTTCTCGCCCTGATGGCGATGGAGGAGCCTGTCTCCTTCGACGCGGCGGACCTGCGCGCCGAGAAGGAAAAGGTGCTTTCGGCAGTCAGGCTTCCGGAAGACCTCGGGAAGCACACGGCACGCGGCCAGTATGCGGGTGGCTGGGCCGGTGGAGAAAAGGTCGTCGGGTTCCTCGACGAAGACGGGATGAACCCCGAATCCACCACAGAAACCTTCGCGGCCATCCGTCTCGACATCGGCACCCGGCGCTGGGCGGGTGTGCCCTTCTACCTGCGGGCAGGCAAACGGCTCGGTCGCAGGGTCACCGAGATTGCCGTGGTCTTCAAGCGGGCTCCGCAGTATCTTTTCGCCGAGAGCCAGACATCCGCTCTCGGACAGAACGCGCTCGTGATCCGGGTGCAGCCAGACGAGGGCGTGACCATCCGCTTCGGATCGAAGGTCCCCGGGGCCGGCATGCAGGTGCGCGACGTAACGATGGACTTCGGATACGGCCACGCGTTTACGGAAGCCAGTCCGGAGGCGTACGAACGACTCATCCTCGATGTGCTGCTGGGAGATCCACCGCTTTTCCCCCGTCACGAAGAAGTGGAACTGAGCTGGAAGATTCTCGACCCCATCGAGGAGTACTGGGCGACCCAGGGCCAGCCCGAGCAATACAGGCCGGGCACGTGGGGCCCGTCATCCGCTGACGAACTGATGGCCCGCGATGGCCGCACCTGGAGACGACCATGATCGTTGACCTGCCAAACACCACCACGAGCCAGATCTCGAAGACCCTCGTCAAGATTCGTGAGGAGGGCGGCGCGGTCGCACTCGGTCGAGTCCTGACGTTGATCATCAGCACCCGCCTGGGCCAGGAAGAAGAGGCGATCGAGGCCGCAAACGACGCATCACGCGAGCACCCCATGCGCGTGATCGTGGTCTCAACCGACACCGAGAAGGCCCAGCATGAGAGCGAGGCGCGGGTTGATGCCCAGATTCGTGTCGGCGGGGATGCCGGCGCCAGCGAGGTCATCGTCGTGAAGGCATTCGGCGACGCTGCCAAGGATCGCGAAAGCCTCGTTACGGGCCTGCTTTTGCCGGACGCCCCTGTCGTGGCCTGGTGGCCAGGGGACGCTCCGGAAGCGGTCTCACAATCGGCGATAGGCCGGATCGCGCAGCGTCGAATCACCGACGCTGCCGCCTGCAGACATCCGCTCACAGTGATATCGACCATCGCTCATACCTACGAGCCGGGCGACACAGATTTTGCATGGACTCGACTGACCTTGTGGCGCGCGCAGCTTGCCGCAGTGCTCGATCAGCCTCCCTATGAGCCTGTCACCGCGATCGAGGTGCACGGTGCCGCAGATTCTCCCTCGACGGTGCTGCTCGCGGCGTGGCTGCAGCTGCAGCTCGAGGTCGAGGTAACGCTCATCGTGTCACCAAAGTCACACGGCAGTAGTGGCATCGAGGGGGTAACCCTCACGCGCAAGTCCGGGCAGATCAAGCTCGAACGCACGATGCCGAACATCGCGACTCTCGTGCAGCCCAACCAGCCCACCCACGACATTTCCCTGCCGCGTCGGAGCCTCCGCGATTGTCTCGCCGAGGAGCTGCGCAGGCTCGACCCCGATGAACTCTTCGGTCACGTCGTACAGCAGGGGGTAGGCCAGTTGAGCAAGCCCGAGAAAGAATCAGCAGCAACCGGAGCAAAGTAATGACCAACGAACGTCGAGTGATCCTGCATCCAGACAAGGCGTCGCTCGCGGCTGCGGTCGCCGCACGATTCATCACCAAGACGGTGGATCTGATCGCTGAATTCGATGAGGCATCCGTCGTGCTTACCGGTGGCAGCATGGGGATTGCTGTTCTGGAGGCTATCAACACATCCGGTGCACGCGACTCCGTCGACTGGAGTCGCGTCAACGTGTGGTGGGGCGACGAGCGCTGGCTTCCCGCCGGCGACCCCGAGCGCAACGAGACTCAGGCCCGCGAGGCGTTGCTCGACCATGTTGCCCTCGACCCGAAACGCGTTCACCCGTTTGCCGCTTCCGACAGCGGATTGGAGCTGGACGAAGCGTCAGCGGAGTACGCCGCGGAAATCGCCAGGCACAGCCCCACGAATGCGGCCGTACCGCATTTCGATATCACCTTCCTCGGAATGGGCCCGGACGGACATATCGCGTCCCTGTTCCCCGAGCGCGGCGGAATCCGTGAGCGTGAGCTCACAGTTATCTCCGTGCGGAACTCCCCCAAGCCGCCGCCGGAACGACTCAGCCTCACGCTGCCCGTGATCAACTCATCCGCGCGTGTGTGGCTGGTGGTGGCGGGTGCAGACAAGGCCTCAGCGCTTGGACTGACCCTGGCGGGCGCCAGCGTGGACGAGGTCCCTGCTGCCGGAGTAGAAGGTCGTCGCAAGACGTTGTTCTTCGTCGACGCAGAAGCTGCGGCTCAGGTGCCGGAAAACCTTATCGATCCCGGCCAGTTCTGGACCGGCGCAGACGATCGCGGTCTTGTAATCTAACCAGCGCGTCAGTTGGCGACGGTGCCGCGGCGGGCACGAAGCTGCAGCAGCGCTTCTTCGAGAAGCTGCGCTGCCTCTTCCTCGCTGCGGCGTTCCTTCACGTAAGCGAGGTGAGTCTTGTATGGCTCGAGCTTCGCGACCGAAGGAGGATTCTCCTTGTCGCGGCCAGCGGGAAGACCCGTTGAGGGAGAGTCGATAGTCTCGGGGATCTCTTCGTCCGGCAGGTTCGCGGCGAAGTGGCGGACGGTTTCGTTGCCCATCTCATCCCAGTACGAGACCTGGATGCGGTCAGCGTGGAATCCACGATCCTGTTCGCCCATGGGGCCTGCGCCCACGCGAGAACCTCGAATTGCACTTCCGCCTGATGCCACGATGCCCCTTAATTCGAACTGTTGTTTTGGTGTTGTTGGCGAGTCACTGGTGCAAGCTGACCCGGGTCGCCCTAGGCGCTGTCGAACTTGGTGATGAGCCCCAGGAACACAATGCAGCTGATCCAGATCACACCGAGAATGACGGTAATTCGGTTGAGGTTTCGCTCGGCCACCCCGGATGCCCCGAGGTTGGACGTGACGCCGCCGCCGAACATATCGGAGAGACCGCCACCGCGACCGCGGTGCAGAAGGATGAGCAGGGTGAGCAGCAGACTGGTCAGACCGAGAACGACCTGAAGTGCCACCTGAAGAATTTCCACGAATAATACCTTTCGAAAGCCTCGACTATTCTATCCGACAACACGAGGTCGTCGATGTCGGGGTTCCCAATACGCTGGCGTGAGCGAGATTTGGGCTGAATCAGGTACCGACGTGCTTCTGGAAGCGTGCGATGCTGGCGAACTCCGTTACATCGAGGCTCGCTCCGCCGACGAGTGCACCGTCCACGTTGGGCTGGCGCATGAAGCCGGCAATGTTGCTCGACTTCACCGAACCGCCGTAGAGGATGCGGGTCGCGTCGGCGACTTCATCGCCCAACAGCTCAGCCAGAGTCGCGCGCAAGGTTGCGGCTACCTGCTCTGCCTGCTCCGGGGTGGCGGCCTGGCCGGATCCGATGGCCCATACGGGTTCGTAAGCGACCACAAGGTTCGGCGTGCCGGTGATTCCGGCCAACGCCTCGCGCAGTTGCGCAACGGGCACCGCGCTGGGGCCGTGCTTCTCAAGATCGTCGGCAGTTTCGCCAACGCACAGAACGGGTACAACGCCGTGCTTGATCGCTGCAGCAACCTTGCGCCCAAGCTGCTCGTCGGTCTCGGCGTGCAGGGTGCGTCGTTCGGAGTGCCCGATGAGGACGTACGTGCAGTCGAGTGCCTTCAGGAACGACCCCGAGATCTCACCCGTGTACGCGCCCGAGTCGTGCTCGGACAGGTCCTGTCCGCCGTAAACGATGTCGAGCTTGTCTGCAGCCACGAGATTCTGCACGGAACGCAGGTCAGTAAACGGCGGGAACACCGCGACCTCTGCGCCATCGACGCCGTAGTCGTGCCTGCCATCCTTGAGGGTCCAGTCAAGCTTCTGCACGATGGCGATCGCCTGCAGGTGATCGAGGTTCATCTTCCAGTTGCCCGCAATGAGCGGGACGCGAGCTACTTTTGCCATCCGAGGACCTCCAGGCCGGGCAGCGACTTGCCTTCGAGAAACTCGAGGCTTGCTCCGCCGCCAGTTGAAATATGACCGAACTGGTCATCGTTGAAACCGAGTGCCCGGACTGCTGCAGCTGAATCGCCGCCACCGACAACCCCGAACCCCTCGAATGTTGAGAGTGCTGATGCGACCGCGCGAGTGCCCGCGGCAAACGGAGCAAGCTCGAAGACCCCCATGGGCCCGTTCCAGAAGACCGTCTTGGAGTCGGTGATCGCCGCAGCGAAACGGGCGGCCGTGTCCGGCCCGATGTCCAGCCCAAGGCCAGAAGCACCGAATGCCGTGTCTTCGATCGCGTCGGCGGAGGTGACGACGTGCTCGGCGTCAGCTCCGAATTTGGATGCCACGACGATGTCGGTCGGCAGGATGATCTCAACACCCAGCTTCTCGGCTTCGGCGAGGTAGCCCTTGACTGCGTCGACCTGGTCAAGCTCCAGAAGGCTTGCCCCGACCTTGTGCCCGAGAGCGACAAGGAAGGTGAAAAGCATCCCGCCCCCGATGAGGAGTCGGTCAACCTTCGGCAGCAGCGCGCCAATGACGGCGAGCTTGTCTGAGACCTTCGAACCGCCGAGAACGACCGTGTACGGCTTCTCGGGCACGATGGTCAGGCGCTCAAGCACATCCAGTTCCTGCTCGATGAGCAGTCCGGCCGCGCTGGGGAGAGCGTCTGCCAACTCGAAAACGCTCGCCTGCTTGCGATGGACGACGCCAAATCCGTCAGAGACGAAAGCGTCGCCGAGAGCGGCGAGTTTTGCTGCGAACTCTGCGCGCTCCCCCGCGTCCTTGCTCGTCTCGTGGCCGTTGAAACGCAGGTTCTCGAGCAGCGCGACGCCGCCGTCCTCCAGCTCAGCAACAGACTCCTCGGCCGCGGACCCGACGGTGTCCGTGGCGAAGACCACGGGCTTTCCGAGCAGTTCGCTCAAGCGTTGCGCCACCGGGGCGAGGCTGTACTTCGAGTTTGGTTCGCCATCCGGGCGGCCCAGGTGGGACACGACAACAACGCGTGCCCCAGCCTGGATCAACCGGTTAAGGGTGGGCAGCGACGCACGAATGCGACCGTCGTCTGTAATCTGGCCGTCCTTCAGGGGAACGTTCAGGTCGCAGCGGACCAAAACCTTCTTGCCTGTCAGGGAGCCCAGCGAGTCAATCGTTCGCAGTGACATCGATGCTGTGGGTTTAGAGGCTGGCGCCGACGAATTCGGTGACGTCGACGAGGCGGTTGGAGTATCCCCACTCGTTGTCGTACCAGGACGCGACCTTGACCTGGTCGCCGATCACCTTGGTGAGGCCGGCGTCGAAGATCGAGGAGTGCGGGTCGCCGACGATGTCGCTCGACACGATCTCGTCTTCGGTGTACTTCAGGATGCCCTTGAGGGGTCCCTCGGCAGCAGCCTTGTACGCGGCGTTGACCTCTTCGACCGTGACCGGGCGAGACGCCGTGATCGTGAGGTCGGTGATCGAGCCGGTGATGACCGGGACGCGCAGGGCGTATCCATCGAGCTTTCCGATGAGTTCGGGGATGACCAGGCCGAGCGCCTTGGCGGCACCGGTCGAGGTCGGGATGATGTTTCCGGCTGCGGCGCGGGCGCGGCGAAGGTCGCTGTGAGGACCATCCTGCAGGTTCTGGTCTGCAGTGTAAGCGTGAACGGTGGTCATGAGGCCACGCTCGATGCCGAAGTTGTCCATGAAGACCTGAGCCAGCGGCGCGAGGCAGTTCGTGGTGCACGATGCGTTGGAGATGATGTCGTGGATGGCAGCGTCGTACGTGCCCTCGTTGACTCCCAGCACGAGAGTGGCAACATCCGAACCGGTAGCCGGAGCGGAAACGATGACCTTCTTGGCGCCAGCGGTGATGTGCTTGCGAGCGTCGTCGGACTTCGTGAAGCGGCCGGTCGACTCGATGACGATGTCAACGCCGAGCTCGCCCCACGGGAGAGCGGCCGGGTCGCGCTCGGCGAGAACCTTGATCGGCTTGCCGTCGACGAGGATGGTGTCGCCATCAACCTCGACGGTGGCGTCAAGGCGGCCGCCGACGGTGTCGTACTTGAGGAGGTGTGCAAGCGCTGCGGGGTTGTCGAGGTCGTTGACGGCGACGATCTCGATGTCGCTTCCCTTCGCGAGTGCCGCGCGGAAAAAGTTACGGCCGATGCGGCCGAATCCGTTGATGCCGATCTTGACGGTCACTAGTGCTCCTGTTGCTCAGGCGTCGTGGACGCTTCGTGCTGGTGTGGTGGTGGGGTGGAATATGCGTGACCGGGCGCCGTTGCGACCGGCCACGACGCCGCTATGACAGTAGCAGCAGCCCGCTCGTCTTTTCGCGCGCTGCCTCGAAGCGCTTCTGGACGTTGGCCCAGTTGGCGATGTTCCAGAACGCCTTGACGTAGTCGGCGCGCACGTTCTTGTAGTCGAGGTAGTAGGCGTGCTCCCAGACGTCGAGCATCAGCAGCGGGACAATTCCTGCAGGCAGGTTGCCCTGCTGGTCGAAGAACTGAACGATGATGAGGTTCTCGCCGAGCGAGTCCCAGGCGAGCACTGCCCAGCCGGAACCCTGAACGCCCATGGCCGTCGCGGTGAAGTGCGCGGTGAACTTGTCAAACGAACCGAAGTGGTCGTCGATGGCGCTGGCCAGGTCACCGGTCGGCTTGTCGCCGCCATCCGGAGACAGGTTCGTCCAGAAGATCGAGTGGTTAACGTGACCACCGAGGTTGAAGGATAGGTCCTTCTCGAGCTTGTTGACATTGGCGAGATCGCCAGAGTCACGTGCAGCGGCGAGGCCGGCGAGGGCCGCATTGGCGCCCGTGACGTATGCCTGGTGGTGCTTGCTGTGGTGAAGTTCCATGATCGCTCCGCTGATGCTCGGGGCAAGCGCCGAGTAGTCGTATGCGAGCTCAGGAAGGGTGTATTCAGCCAACGAAATCTCCTAGCAAATAGGCCCCGGAAAACGACCCGAAGTCGTGTTGGGGTGACATTTCCAGTCTACTCACGAGAACAGCACACCCAATGGACGCGTTTCTCGTGACGGTGGACACAGCGAACTACTCGTCGAGGTCGGGGGGAAGGTTCGCGTCAGTGCCCAGAATCCCGAGGTCACTCGCACGTTTGTCCGCCATCGCGAGCAACCGGCGGATTCGGCCGGCAACGGCGTCTTTCGTCATCGGCGGATCGGCGTGATGACCCAGCTCGTCCAGACTCGAGTCGCGGAACCGAAGACGGAGCTGGCCAGCATATTGCAGGTGGAACGGCACATCGTCGCCGAGGATCTCGAGAGCGCGCTCGACTCGTGCGCACGCCGCGACCGCCGCCTGGGCCGAACGACGCAGGTTCGCATCATCGAAGTTGACGAGACGGTTAGCCGTTGCCCTGACTTCGCGACGCTGGCGTAGTTCGTTCCAGCTGAGCACGCTCTTCTGGGCGCCCATGAGCACGAGCATGGCGCTGATCGCTTCACCGTCTCTGACGACGACTCGATGCACTCCCCTGACCTCTCGGGCCTTCGCCGAAACCTTGAGCCTGCCGGCGGCGCCCACGAGCGCCATGGCGGCCTCGTTTCCTGGGCACGTGATCTCCAGTGCCGCTGAGCGGCCGGGGTCGGTGAGACTGCCAGCGGCCAGGAACGCACCGCGCCAGACGGCCGAGAGTTCCTCCTGGCTGCCGGTGGTGAGTCGGTTTGGCAGGCCGCGAATCGGTCGGCGGCGGGCATCCAGCAGGCCGGTCTGACGTGCCAGCGTTTCGCCGCCTTCGAGGACACGCACCAGGAAGTGGCTGGTGCGCCGCGTGCCTGATGCCGAGACGACGGATGCGTCTGAGCGAACTCCGTACAGCTCGGCGATGTCTTTGCGTACCCGTCTGGCCAGCTGTTCGGTCTCCAGCTCCGACTCGACGGCGATGCGGCCCGAAATCATGTGGAGACCCCCGGAGAATCGCAGGATGGTCGCAAGCTCTGCCGCGCGCACAGTCGTCTTGCCCGACGTGATGCTCGTCAGTTCTTCTTTAACCTCGGCGGTTAGTGCCACAGGTTTCTCCTTCATTCATGAGCTGGCAGCATCGGAATGCTGCCAGCAGGTCACTCGCGCCCGAGGTCGCGATGTTTGACGTTGACGACAACGCCGGGGAAGTCACGCAGTAGGCCCGCGAGTTCCTCTGCCACCGCAACCGAACGGTGCTTGCCGCCCGTGCAGCCGATGGCGATCGTTGCGTGTCGTTTGTTCTCGCGCTGGAAGCCCGCAAACACCGGCTCCAGCGCTTGTGAGTAATGCTTGATAAATTCTGCAGCCCCCGTTTGTGCGAGAACAAATTCCCGCACGCGGGCATCCTGGCCGTTGAGCGATTTGAGCTCTGGATTCCAGAATGGGTTGGGCAGGAACCGGCAGTCAGCCACCAGATCGGCGTCTGCAGGAAGGCCGTACTTGTACCCGAAGCTTTCAACTGTGATCGTGAGTCCGGCGGTGTCTGCTGCCGAGAATCGTTCGGCGATCGTCGTCGCGAGCTGGTGAATGTTCAGTTCCGAGGTGTCGATCACGATGTCGCTGGTGGAGCGAAGCTCGACCATGCGCTCGCGCTCTGCCGTGATTCCGTCGAGGGTCGTGCCGTCACCCTGCAGCGGATGTGGCCTGCGAACCTGCTCGAATCGTCGAACCAACGCTGCGTCGGTGGCGTCCAGGAACAGCACCCGCATCTCGATTGTGTTGCGGAGAGCGCTGATGCTCTCCTGGGCGTCGGAAAAGAGCCGGCCACCGCGAACGTCGACGACTGCGGCGATGCGTGGCAGCGACCCGCCGGCCTTCTGGGCGAGTTCCACCAGCGGGGTGAGCATCTGTGGTGGGAGGTTGTCGACGACATACCAGCCCAGATCTTCGAGGGCGTTGGCGACTGTGGATCGACCGGCACCGGACATACCGGTGACGATCAACATTTCCTGGTGGTCAAGCTCGGGCGGCATCGTGAAACCAGACTAGCGGCAGGTCGTCATTGTTGGAGCCGTTCGACCACTGTCGAGGCCAGGGCTGGACCGATGCCCTTGACTTCAGCGACGGCGGCGACGTCAGCTTTCTTCAGCTTCGCGACAGACCCGAAATGCCTCAGGAGCTCGCGCACGCGCGCCGGGCCGAGCCCGGGGATTTCCGCGAGAACCGACTGGATATCGTTCCTGCGCTTCTGGCGCTGGTAGCTGATGGCGAACCGGTGGGCCTCATCCCGTATCCGCTGGATGAGGAAGAGCGCGTCGCTGTTTCGAGGCAGGATGACCGGGAAGTCAGAGTCGGGCAGCCAGATTTCTTCGAGCCGCTTGGCGATTCCGCACAGCTGGATGCCCGTGATCCCCGCGTCGTCGATGGCGCGTTGTGCGGCCGCCACCTGCGGTTGTCCGCCATCCACGATCAGCAGTTGCGGAGGGTACGCAAACTTCTTGCGCTTCGACTCGACCCCGTCGGCCGGGTCGAGCGCCTCGGAGAACACGCTGGCCTCCGGCTCCTTCAGGTAGGCAAGCCGGCGCGACAGGGTTTGGTAGATCGACTCGGTGTCATCTGTGGATTCGGGGATGCTGAAGCGACGGTACTGGTCTTTGCGCGGCAGGCCATCCTCGAATACCACCATGGACGCGACGATGTTGGTGCCGCTCAGGTGAGACACGTCGTAGCACTCCATGCGGAGCGGGGCATCCGTCATTCCGAGCGCCTCCTGGATATCAGAGAGGGCCTGCGACCGTGCCACGAAGTCGCCACTGCGGCGGGTCTTGTACAGGATGAGCGCGTTCTGGGCGTTCTGCGTGACCGTCTGGAAGAGTGCGGCCTTGTCGCCGCGCTGTGCGACGGCGAGCTTCACCCTGGCACCGGGGCCACGCAACTCCCCCAGCCAGCGGCCAAGGGCGGGTGCGTCATCCGGAAGGGCAGGCACGAAGACGTCACGCGGTGGAACCGCATCCTCGTAGGCATTCTGCAGTACCGACTCGACCAGATCGGGCAGTTCGACGTCCAGTTCCTTGTCGACGACCCAGCCCCTCACACCCCGGATCCGGCCGCCGCGCACGATGAACTGCTGCACGGCCGCGGCAAGCTCATCGTGGGCGATTCCGAACAGGTCTGCGTCGACTCCGTCATCGAGCACGACAGCGTTCTTGGCCAGCGCGGTCTCCATCGCGGCGATCTGATCACGGAAACGGGCGGCCGACTCGTAGTCCATCGCGGCGGATGCTTCCTTCATGCGCTTGGTGATGCCGGCAACGTACCGCGAGTCGTTGCCGCCCATGAAGCTTGCGAAATCCAGAGCGATCGACTTGTGCTCTTCGAGAGTCACCCGACCGACGCATGGCGCCGCGCACTTGCCTATATCCCCGAGGAGGCACGGGCGCCCGGTCTGCTGGGCGCGCTTGAAGGTGGTCTCGGAGCAGCTTCGCATCGGAAATGCCTTGAGCATGATGTCCACGGTCTCGCGAATCGCCCAGGCGCGACTGTACGGACCGAAGTAGCGGGCGTTCGGGATGTTGCGGTTGCGGGTCACCAGAACCCGGGGCACCGGATCCCCGAGTGTTATCGCGAGGTAGGGGTACGACTTATCGTCCTTGTACTGCACGTTGAATGGCGGATCGAATTCCTTGATCCAGGTGAACTCCAGCTGGAGGGCCTCGAAGTCGTTGCCGACGACGGTCCACTCCACGGAGGCGGCCGTCAGCACCATCCGGCGGGTGCGTTCGTGCAGCGAGTTCAGCGGGGCGAAGTAATTGCTGAGTCTTGCCCTCAGGTTTTTCGCCTTGCCGACGTAGATGACTCTCGACGAGGCATCCCGAAACCTGTACACGCCCGCCTGCTGCGGAATCTCGCCCGCCTTCGGGCGCCAGCTGACCGTGGTGGTCATCGTCGGAATGCTCAGCCCACGTAGGGCCTAAGCACGACTTCCTTCCAGCGTCTCTTTGAGGAACATCCCGGTGTGGCTGCCCTCGACCTTTGCCAGCTGCTCCGGCGTACCGATCGACAACACCTCGCCGCCGCCAGCGCCGCCCTCCGGCCCGAGGTCGATCAGCCAGTCGGCAGACTTGATGACATCGAGGTTGTGCTCGATCACGATGACGGTATTGCCCTTGTCGACCAGGCCGTTCAACACCATGAGCAGTTTGCGAACATCCTCGAAATGAAGCCCGGTCGTGGGCTCGTCGAGAACGTAGATGCTGCGGCCCATTGATCGCCGCTGCAGCTCTGTTGCAAGCTTCACCCGCTGGGCTTCACCGCCGGACAGTGTCGTGGCGCTCTGACCGAGTCGAACGTAGCCAAGCCCGACCTCTTCGAGCGTCCTGAGATACCGATGGATCGACGAGATCGCCTCGAAGAACTCCGCAGCCTCACTGATCGGCATGTCGAGCACCTCAGCGATGTTTTTGCTCTTGTACTTCACCGCCAGGGTTTCGCGGTTGTACCTCGCTCCCCCGCACACCTCGCAGGCGACGTAGACGTCAGGCAGGAAGTTCATCTCGATCTTGATGGTGCCGTCACCCGAGCAGTTCTCGCAGCGGCCGCCCTTGACGTTGAAGCTGAATCGGCCGGGCAGGTACCCGCGCGCCTTCGCGTCTGCAGTTTCGGAGAACAGGGTGCGGATCTTGTCGAAGACACCGGTGTATGTCGCCGGGTTTGATCGCGGGGTGCGGCCAATGGGGGCCTGATCGACGTGGACGACCTTGTCGAGGTTGTCGAGACCGGTCACCCTGGTGTGCTTTCCCGCAACCTGGCGTGCGCCATTCAGCTGGTTCGCGAGCACCTTGTACAGGATGTCGTTAACCAGGCTGGACTTGCCCGATCCGCTGACACCGGTGACGGCCGTCAGCACTCCCAGCGGGAACCCGACCGTCACATTCCGCAGGTTGTTCGCCTTGGCGCCCTCGACGATGACCTGGCGGGACTTGTCGATTTTCCTCCGCTTCTTGGGAGTCTCGATCGATCTGCGGCCGGCAAGATAGTCGCCGGTGATGGATTCGGGGTTGGCGAGGAGTCCCTCGTACGAACCCGAGTGCACGACCATGCCGCCGTGCTCCCCCGCGCCTGGGCCGATGTCGACGATCCAGTCTGCGGTCTTGATCGTGTCTTCGTCGTGCTCCACGACGATGAGGGTGTTTCCGAGGTTCTTGAGCTTGACCAGGGTTTCGATCAGGCGACGATTGTCGCGCTGGTGCAGGCCGATGCTGGGCTCATCAAGCACGTAGAGCACTCCGGTCAGCCCTGAACCGATCTGGGTCGCGAGACGAATGCGTTGGGCCTCACCACCGCTCAGGGTGCCAGCAGCGCGCATGAGGTTGAGATAGCTCAGGCCGACCTCGATCAGGAACTCGAGTCTCAGCCGGATTTCCCGCAGCACCTGTGCCGCGATCTTGGCATCGCGCGCCGACAATTCGAGGTTTTGCATGAACCTGTACGAGTCGAGCAGGCTGAGCTCACAGACATCCGAGATGCTCGCGTCTTCGACGGTGACGGCCAGCACTTCGGGCTTGAGACGCTTGCCATCGCAGACCGGGCACGGGATCTCGCGAAGGTAATCGGCCACACGCTGACGTTGAGAATCCGTCTCGGCCTCGATGTACTTGCGCTCCATGTAGGGAATGACGCCCTCAAAGCCCGTTGAGTACTTCATCTCCCGGCCGAAGCGGTTCTTCCACTTGACGGTGACCTGGAAGTTGTTGCCGCGCAGGATCGCTTCCCGAACCTCTTCGCTCAGCTCGCCCCACGGCGTGTTCAGCGAGAAGTCGAGATCCTGGGAGAGCCCGACGAGCAGCTTCTCGAAGTAGTTAAAGAGGCCCTTGCCTGCGCTGGTCCATGGCAGGATGGCGCCCTCAGCCAGGCTCACGCTGTCGCCTGCGATCAGCAGATCGGAATCGACCGACATCCGGGTGCCGAGCCCCGAGCATTCGGGACACGCGCCGAACGGAGCGTTGAAGGAGAACGTGCGCGGCTCAATCTCCGTGAGCTGCAGCGGGTGATTATTGGGGCATGACAGCTTCTCGGAGAAGGTACGCCACGCGGAATCGCCTTCCAGGTCGACGAAGTTGACCGACACTATGCCATCGGTGAGTCTCAGGGCGGTCTCGAGCGAGTCAGTCAGCCTGGTGAGGATGTCGTCGCCGGCGACGAGGCGGTCGACCACCACGGAGATGTCGTGCTTGTACTGCTTCTTAAGCTTGGGCGGATCGCTGAGCTGAATCTGCTCGCCGTCGACGAGTGCACGCGAGTATCCGCTCGAGGCGAGCTCGGCGAACAGGTCGACAAACTCACCCTTCTTCTGGGTGATCACGGGACTCACCAGTTGGTAGCGGGTGCCCGCCTCGAGGGTCATGAGCTGATCGGCGATCTGCTGCACGCTTTGCCGCGAGATGAGCTCGCCGCACTCGGGGCAGTGCGGAACGCCGATCCTCGCCCACAGCAGGCGCATGTAGTCGTAGATCTCGGTGATCGTACCTACGGTCGACCTCGGGTTACGGTTCGTCGACTTCTGGTCGATGGACACAGCGGGGCTGAGCCCTTCGATGAAGTCGACATCGGGCCTGTCGACCTGGCCCAGGAACTGCCTGGCGTATGCGGAGAGAGACTCGACGTATCGGCGCTGGCCCTCAGCAAAGATGGTGTCGAAGGCGAGACTGGATTTGCCGGAGCCGGACAGGCCGGTGAAGACAACGAGCGAATCGCGCGGGATCTCGAGATCAACATTTCGCAGGTTGTGAACGCGGGCTCCACGCACGCTCAGCGTGCCATTCTGCCCATTTTTCGCGTCGATTGCACCGAGCATTGCGCTCTCGTCCAACTCTTCGATTTCAGTAATTGACACTCTTTACATTCTACGTATGCCACCGACATTGAATCTGGACGGTGCCGGCGGGCTGGGTCTACTGCAGGTGGCCGGCCTGCTCCATCTGGCGGAGTTCTCTCTTCAGATCCTGAACCTCGTCGCGCAGTCGTCCGGCGAGTTCAAACTTCAGTTCGCCGGCAGCCTGGAGCATTTGCTCATTGAGTTCGAAGATGATCTTCTCGAGGTCGTTTCCGCCGGCCGCGGCGAGACCTTCTCGCTTGAGGTTCGGTGTTGGTGCCCGTTTGCGGCTCGCGTCTGACTTGCCAGCAAGGACGGCGGCGGTGTCGCCAGCCTCTCGCATGATCTGATCGGTGATGTCGGCGATCTTTTTTCGCAGCGGTTGCGGATCGATGCCGCGCTCGACGTTGTATGCGATCTGCTTGTCACGTCGGCGGGAGGTCTCATCGATGGCTTTGGCCATCGAGTCGGTCATGCGGTCCGCGTACATGTGGACTTCGCCTGACACGTTTCGCGCGGCCCGGCCGATGGTCTGAATCAGCGACGTGCCAGATCGCAGGAACCCCTCCTTGTCTGCGTCGAGGATGGCGACGAGTGAGACCTCGGGAAGGTCGAGCCCCTCGCGCAGCAGGTTGATGCCGACGAGCACGTCGTACACACCCTGCCTCAGCTCGGTGAGGAGTTCGACCCTGCGCAGGGTGTCTACGTCGGAGTGAAGGTACCGGACCCGCACGCCGTGCTCCCCGAGGAACTCGGTGAGTTCCTCCGCCATCTTCTTTGTCAGGGTGGTGACCAGCACGCGTTCGTTCTTGTCGACCCTGATGCGGATCTCTTCGAGCAGGTCATCGATCTGACCCTTCGAGGGCTTGACGATGATCTGGGGGTCGACCAGCCCGGTCGGCCTGATCACCTGCTCGACCACGGAATCGGTGATGCCGAGCTCATACTTGCCGGGGGTCGCGGAGAGGTAGACCTTCTGGCCGACACGATTCAGAAACTCTTCCCACTTGAGTGGGCGATTATCCATCGCGCTGGGCAGCCGGAAGCCGTGCTCCACAAGCGTGCGCTTGCGGGAGGCATCGCCCTCATACATGGCGCCGATCTGCGGCACCGTCACATGGGACTCGTCGATGACAACGAGGAAGTCCTCGGCGAAATAGTCGAGGAGGCAGTGCGGCGCCTCGCCGGGCTGGCGCCCATCCATATGGCGCGAATAGTTCTCGATGCCGTTGCAGAAACCGATCTGTTCCATCATCTCGATGTCGAACGTGGTGCGCATTCGAAGACGTTGTGCCTCGAGCAGCTTGCCCTGTCGCTCGAATTCCTGGAGTCGCTCGGCGAGTTCTTCCTGGATGGTCACAATCGCGCGCTGGATGGTAGCCGGGCTGGCGGCGTAGTGAGTGCCCGGGAAAACGGAGACCGCATCCATGGTCTTGACGACCTCGCCAGTCAACGGGTGAAGCGCATAGATCGCCTCTATCTCGTTGCCGAACATTTCGATGCGGATCGCCAGCTCTTCGTACACCGGGATGATCTCGATCGTGTCGCCGCGCACCCTGAACGTGCCGCGGGAGAAGTCGTAATCGTTGCGTTGGTACTGCATCGACACGAAGCGCCGGATGAGTGTCTCGCGGTCGATCTGCTGCCCCACCTGGAGGGCGATCATCGCCTCGAGGTATGACTCGGCGGCACCGAGACCGTAGATGCACGACACCGTCGACACCACCACGACGTCGCGTCGGCTCAGCAGCGAGTTCGTCGTGGAATGTCGCAGTCGCTCGACCTCGGCGTTGATGGACGAGTCCTTCTCGATGAAAGTATCGGTCTGCGGGATGTACGCCTCTGGCTGGTAGTAGTCGTAGTACGACACAAAATACTCAACGGCGTTGTTGGGCATGAGATCGCGAAATTCGTTGGCAAGCTGCGCCGCAAGGGTCTTGTTGTGGGAGAGCACCAGGGTGGGCCGCTGCACCTGCTCGATCAGCCACGCGGTCGTCGCCGACTTGCCGGTTCCGGTGGCGCCGAGCAGCACCACGTCGGTCTCCCCCGCGTTTATCCGCTGTGCGAGTTCGGCGATTGCCTGCGGCTGGTCACCGCTGGGGATGTACTCACTGACAACCTCGAAGGGGCGCACTGAGCGTGTGGGATCCATGCTTCAAGCTTATGCACCACCACTGACATCACGACCGGTGTTTGCTGTGGGCGGACTCGGTGACGCGCGACCACAACTGGTCTGCCTGGGCCAGTGTCGCGTCGAAAGTTCCATCGCTGTCGATCACCACGTCGGCGATTGCGAGTCGCTCAGCATCGGAGGCCTGGGAACTGATCCTCCTCACCGCCTCGTCCCGCGTGAGACCGCGCAGCTCCACCATTCGCGCGATGCGGTTCTCCTCGCTGGCGTGCACGACAACGACAAGATCGAATTCATCGGCCCGAGTGCCCTCGGCGAGCAGCGGGACGTCGTAAACCACGACGGCGGCGGGATCGGCGGCGGCCGCCGCGGCGAAGAGGGCGTGGGACGCTTCCAACACTGCGGGATGAGTTATCCCGTTGAGTACGACGCGTTGTGCCGGGTCGCTGAAGATGACCGATCCGAGCGCCGCGCGGTCGAGGGTGCCGTCGGCGCGAATCACCCCGGCTCCGAATTGGTCGGCGATGGCGGCCAGCGCCGGCGTGCCCGGCTCGACCACGTCACGAGCGACCTGGTCGGCATCCACGACGATCGCACCATGTTCGGCCAGACGGCGGGCAACGACAGATTTTCCGGACGCAATGCCGCCAGTCAGCCCAATCAAATACACGCGCCCATGCTAGCGGCGCTCGGCTGGTAAATTCAGATCGAGAGAGGGAGACGCTGATGTTCGAGGTCCTGGCTGGCACCGGATTGGCGGTCGCTGCCGGGCTGAATGCATACATCCCGCTGCTCGTTCTTGGCCTGGCGGGGCGCTTCCTCGATTTCGTGGAACTGCCGGCCGGGTGGACCTGGCTCTCCAACGACTGGGTGCTGATCATTCTCGGAGTCCTGCTGGCGATCGAGGTCGCCGCAGACAAGATTCCCGTCGTCGATTCCGTGAACGACTGGATCCAGACGATTGTGCGCCCGGCCGCCGGCGGCATCGCCTTCGGCACCGGATCAGCCTCAGAGACCGCCGTCGTGCAGGATCCGGCGACGTTCTTCAGCTCCCATGCCTGGGTGCCCGTCGTCATCGGAATATTGCTCGCCCTGGCGACTCATGTGATCAAGACGGCGGCGAGGCCCGCGCTTAATGCGGCAACCGCTGGCGTAGCGGCTCCGCTCGTGAGCACGCTGGAGGACGTCAGCAGCATCATCCTGAGCGTCCTCGCCGTGTTGCTGCCAGTGCTTGTGGTTGTGGCACTGGGTGGTCTGGCAATAGGTCTTGTCGTGCTTCTCAGGAGGTCGCAGGCGACGGCGTGCCGAGAGGCGGGCCCTTCGCACCTAGCGCCTGTCCCGGAACGACGAATGGCCGGACTCCGAAGAGGCCGGCCATTCGCGGTGTGAATTGCGCTACTTGATTAGGAGTTGCTGCTCAGCTTCTCGCGAAGTGCTGCAAGCGCCTCGTCGTCGGCAAGCGTTCCGGAGCCAGCAGGCGCCTCGTCGCTCGAGAATGACGATGCTCCGGCGGGAACACCCGTGACGGGCATGTCCTCCTGAAGCGCTGCGGCTGCAACCTGCTTCTTGTGCTGTTCCCAACGCTCCTGGGCTGCAGCGTAGTCCTGCTCCCACTTCTCGCGCTGGGTCTCGAAGCCCTCTTTCCACTCGTTGGTCTCCGGGTCGAAGCCATCCGGGTACTTGTAGTTGCCCTGGTCGTCGTACTCGGTGAGCATTCCGTAGAGTGCCGGGTCGAACTCGGTGCCTTCGGGGTCAACGCCATCGTTCGCCTGCTTCAGCGAGAGCGAGATGCGGCGACGCTCGAGGTCGATGTCGATGACCTTGACGAAGACCTCGTCGTTGACAGAGACAACCTGCTCTGCGAGCTCAACGTGCTTGCCTGACAGCTCCGAGATGTGCACGAGGCCCTCGATGCCCTCTGCAACGCGAACGAACGCGCCGAAGGGAACGAGCTTCGTAACCTTTCCGGGTGCAACCTGGCCGATGGCGTGCGTGCGGGCGAATACCTGCCACGGGTCTTCCTGAGTTGCCTTGAGTGACAGCGAAACGCGCTCGCGCTCGAGGTCGACTTCGAGGATCTCGACGGTGACCTCCTGGCCAACCTCAACGACCTCTGAAGCGTGCTCGATGTGCTTCCACGACAGCTCGGACACGTGAACGAGTCCGTCAACGCCGCCGAGGTCGACGAACGCACCGAAGTTGACGATCGACGAGACGACACCCTTGCGGACCTGGCCCTTGGCGAGGTTGTTGAGGAACGTCGTGCGGCTTTCGCTCTGCGTCTGCTCGAGGAGGGCGCGACGTGAAAGCACAACGTTGTTGCGGTTCTTGTCGAGCTCGAGGATCTTGGCCTCGATCTCCTGGCCGAGGTACGGCGTGAGGTCGCGAACGCGGCGCAGCTCGATGAGCGACGCCGGCAGGAATCCACGGAGTCCGATGTCGACGATGAGTCCACCCTTGACGACCTCGATGACCGAACCGGTCACGACGCCATCGGCTTCCTTGATCTTCTCAACATCGCCCCACGCACGCTCGTACTGAGCACGCTTCTTGGACAGGATGAGACGGCCTTCTTTGTCCTCCTTCTGGAGAACGAGTGCCTCGACCATGTCGCCAACCTGGACGACCTCGGTCGGGTCTACATCATGCTTGATGGAGAGTTCGCGGGAGGGGATGACACCCTCGGTCTTGTAACCGACGTCGAGGAGTACCTCGTCACGATCGATTTTGACGACGGTGCCCTCGATGAGGTCTCCGTCGTTGAAAAACTTCAGCGTCTTTTCGACCGCGGCGAGAAAGTCTTCAGCAGATCCGATGTCGTTGATGGCGACCTGCTTGGGTGCCTTGTCGGTCGTTACGATTGTCATGTAGTAGTTGCTCCGGTATGGACATAATTGGGCCGCTGGCACGACGTGCGAAATATTGGGTGGCCAGAGGCATGCGGATAGGTGCCACGAATGTGACATTCCAGCCTAGCGTGCCTTGGACTCCATTACCACCCGAACGTCCGGGTGCGCGGTCTGTCGGGTTGCCCTGGCGAAGATCAGCAGTCGCTGCATTTGGTAGCTCACGATGTAGAGAACCACGTCGACGACGACCTTCGCAGCCAGGAGCGGCACGCCGAGGCCGGTCAGGGCGAGGATGCCCAGGTAGCTTGCGGCCACGATGCCAGCCGCAAGCGCTACATATCTGATGACCTGGCGGCGAGAACGGGATTCGGTCGCGCCGAAGACGAGGTGGCGGTTGATCAGGAAATTTGCCGTGCCGCTAATCACCCGCGCTCCGAAGACCGCTATCGCGAGCGATCCGGTGAGCGCGAGCAGCAGCTGGACTCCCACCACATCGAGCAGGAAGGAGCCAAGGGACGACAGGCCGAAGAGCGCCAGCGGCCGCATGACTCGAAGCGAGTCGACCACGGGCCTGAAATGGGATGACGAGTTGCCGTCCAGATAGACCGTTTCGATCGGAACTTCGACGATCTTCACGCCGCTCTCTTTGGCGCGCAGAAGCATCGCCAGCTCGTACTCGAACCGCTCCCCCGGGATGGTGTCGAGCCATTCCAGCAGAGTGGACCCGAATCCACGCAGACCTGTCTGGGTATCGCGTACCGAGAGACCGGTCGCCATGCGAAACAACCCACGGCTGAGGGTGTTGCCGAACCTGCTGCGTGCGGGAACATCACCGCTGAAAGCCCGACCGCCGAGAATCATCGCTCCGGGTTCGCTTCGAAGCCGGTCGGCGATGCGAAGGATGTCGGCGGGAAGGTGCTGCCCGTCGCTGTCAGCAGTGACGACGTCCTCATTCGGGAAGTGTGCCCTGATGTGGGCGAAGCCGACCTTCAGCGCGTGGCCCTTCCCACGATTTTCGCGGTAGCCGATGACCTCGGCGCCTTCCTCCGCGGCGCGGTCAAACACCGGGGCGAAGGTCGGCGAGCTTCCGTCGTCGACGATCAGAACCGTGACCTGTGAGTCCAGTTCACGAAGGTCGGTCACGAGGGTGACGAGTGATTCCCGCGGCTCGTAGGCAGGGACAAGAATGATCATCGGCTCAGCCAGCCACGTAGAGGATGTCGGATGTGGCCCGCTCGACCCCGGCCCCTAAGGGGTCGTTCACCACCTCGTTGTTGAAGACCATCGTGGATGAGCCGCCCCCGTCCAGGTTGTATGCCGTGACCGCGCCGAGCGATGCAAAGATCTCTGCAAGCTCGGGCAGGGTGACGCCGGCGCTGTAACCAGGGCTGCGTCCGTCAACGACGACGAAAACGAGGTGGTTGGTGTCGATGACTCCCACTGCTGTGCGTGGCTGCTCCCCCTGAATGCTGTGGTTTCCGATATTGGTGTCGACCTCAACATTCTCGATTCCGTCAACAACGACGCCGTCCTCGAGGATCGCCGGCCCGAACGAGAGAGTGTTCCAGACGCCGGCGGACACCAGATCGGCCGCGGTGGTGGTGGTTTCGTCGTACACCTTCACGGTGCCATCCACATAAAACGCGAGGCCATCGCGGGCGCCGGAGTCACGGTACGTCACACCATTCCGAATGACGATGCCGCTGTCGCGGAATCCGTAATAATCCCCGTTGATGGCGAGGACTGCGTCATTTGCTGCGGCAATCGTCGAGGTGTCCTCGATGATATTCGTGCCGAATTGGTTGTCGGCGAATGCTGAGCGCAGCACTGTGGCGTCACTCAGGACGACGTCAGCCACGTAGTAGGTCACCGTGGATTCGCCTGTACCGGTGGTCACAGTCGACACCGTGACGGCTGACAGGTCTGACTCGTAGGTCGACGCTGTGTACGTGCCGGCGCTGTCGACAGTGGTAGCGGTCGAGCCAACACTGGTGTTTTCGGCTTCATAGCTGGCAACGTCCGCGATCTCGACGTGCTCGACTACGAATCGGTCAAGCGCCCAGGCCGTGCCACCGCCAGCGGTGAGAAGCACGGCCAGTCCCGAGGAGAGGATGATGGTTCGGCGTTTGTTCATGCCTCCAGCGAATAGTCTGCTGCTATGCGCACGGCATGGTGAAGCTGAATGCCACCCGCTAGTGATCTATTAAGTCGCTAGGTTTGCCGAGGCAGCTCGACCTGGGTCAGGAGGGCAGCCTTTAGCGTGTCGAGCCCCACTCCCCCGAGGTCGAGGGCCTTCCGATGGAATTCCTTGATGTCGAAGGATGCTCCCTCGCTCGACTGATACTGGTCGCGAATCTGTTCCCAGATCCGCTGTCCAACCTTGTACGCGGGCGCCTGGCCCGGCCAGCCGAAGTAGCGGTTCACCTCGAAACGCACAAATTGCTCATTCATGTTGACGTTCCTGCCCATGAAGTCGAGCGCGTAATCCCAGTCCCACACCCCTGTGCCATCGAGCCGCGGCTTGCCTAGATGAACACCGATGTCGAGAACGACGCGTGCCGCCCGCATGCGCTGTCCGTCGAGCATCCCGAGCCGGTCTCCCGGATCGTCGAGGTACCCGAGATCCTGCATGAGACGCTCGGCGTAGAGTGCCCAGCCCTCGGCGTGGCCGGAGGTGCCGGCGAGCTGGCGTCGCCAGGTGTTGAGCCGGTCGCGGTTGTACACGGCCTGGCCGAGCTGCAGGTGGTGACCGGGAACACCCTCGTGGTACACGGTCGTCGTCTCGCGCCAGGTGTCGAACTCCGTCACACCCTCGGGCACAGACCACCACATGCGTCCCGGCCGCGAGAAGTCGTCACTCGGGCTCGTGTAGTAGATGCCACCCTCCTGTGTGGGCGCGATCATGCACTCGATGCGTTTCACCGGGTCCGGGATATCGAAGTGGCTGCGTGAAAGCTCGTCGACAGCCTTGTCGCTGAGCCGCTGCATCCATTCCTGAAGCGCGCGCGTGCCGTTCAGTTTGCGCGTCGGATCCGCATCCAGGATTTCGATGGCCTCGAGTACCGTCGCGCCTGGCCTGATTTCGTGGGCGATCGATTCCTGTTCTGCGACCATGCGAGCCAGCTCTTCGATCCCCCACTCGTAGGTCTCGTCGAGGTCGATGGTCGCCCCGAGAAATTGACGGGACTGGAGGGAGTACAGCTCGCGGCCGACAGCATCCTGCTCCTGCGCTGCTGGCAGCAGCTCCTCCGACAGGAAGGTGGCGAGCGAGCCATATGCCGCGGCGGACATCGCTGCTCCGCGCTCCAAATCGGCGGCGAGTGACTGCGGCACAGGGCGCGACTCGTCCAGTTCTGCGCTGGCCGCAAAGGAGTGGAAGAAGCCATCAGCGGCCGCATGCTTTCGAGCCTGCGCCACGACCTCGCGCACCTGGCGTTTCGCGGGGGTGACCCCGTTCTCGAATACCGAGCCGAAGGGTTTCAATGTACCCATCGATTGCGGCCGGCAGGTGTGTCAGACGGCCCGCAATATCGACCCAGTTATTCTCTGTGGCCGTCGGCATCAGATCGAGAATGCCCCGGATGTCCTGCGCAGGGCTTGCGATGACGTTCAGGTCACGCATCCAGAGACCGGCATCGCTCGACTCGATGTCAAGAGCGATGGTGCTGCTCAAATCGGTTTTGGTTACCCAGTCGACGTCATCGGTGACGGTTGCGGCGTCCAGAGCCGCAAGCACTGCCCTGGCCTCGTCGATGTATTTCGCGTGGCCCGCGGGCGACATGTCGGCGTATCGGTCGTGCTTTCCTGGTATTCCGATCCAGGTGGCGACTGAAGGATCGAGCTCGGCGAGGGTGACAACCCACTGTTCGGCGATGGCATCGATCCCGGTGGGGGTGCGAGTTTCCCGGCCCTTCGACCCGGAGCTGGCTGAAGAATCTGTCATGATTCGAGCCTACTCACGCCCCCACCAGCGAAGGCTGACTACTCCTTGTCGAGGTCCGTGTTCAACAGCTCGGCGAGGGTCTCGAGGGCTGCCTCGGCGCCCTCTCCTTCTGCGGACAGCGTGACCTCTTCGGCGTGCCCGACTCCCAGCGAAAGAACGCCGAGAATGCTCGCCGCGTTAACGCTCTTGCCTGCGGCCGACGTCAGCTGTACGGGAACGCCCACCTTCGCCGCTGCCTGCGCAAACAATGATGCGGGACGAGCATGCAGCCCGACACTCGACGCTACTGTGACCTTTTTCTCTGCCATTACTGCTCCTACGGTTCGATCGTTACTTTGATTGCTTCGCCCCGCGACACGATCTGAATCGCGTCGAGAAGCCTGTCAAGGGGAAGACGGTGGGTGATCAGGTCACTCACGGGCACAGCGCCGGAGGCGATGAGCTCGAGGGCCTGCTTGTTGTGGGCCGGGCTGGACCCGTTCACGCCGACGATGGTCAACTCGCGGTAGTGCACGAGGTTTGAGTCGACAGTGATGGTCGGATGGTCTTTGGGGAGACCACCGAAGAGGCTCAGTCGCCCGCGACGTGCGAGCATTCTCAGCCCCTCCTCCTGTGCTGTGCCCGAGGCAGCCGCGGTGATGACGACATCGGCACCCCGCCCGTTGGTTGCGGCCATGACGGCCGCGACCGCGTCAGTCTCGCTGGACACGATGGTGAGATCCGGTCCGACAAGCGCCGCGGCTTCGGCAAGCCTTACCGCGTTGATATCGATCAGGATGATGCGGCCAGCGCCGCGAGACCGTGCGAGCCGAACGTGCAGGCAGCCGATGGGGCCGGAGCCCACGACGACGACGGTGTCACCGGCACCGACGCGCGCAAGTTCCTGGCCATTCAACACGCAGGCCAGCGGTTCGGCGAGCGACGCTTCGGCAAAACCGAGGCCGTCGGGAAGTCGATTGAGGCCATCGACCCGCATGACCTCCCTCGGCACGATCATGAACTCTGCGAAGCCTCCCGGAAATTGGTAGCCCATCGAGAGTTGGTTCGGGCAAATAGTCTCGTGCCCCGCGAGGCAGTCTTCGCACGTTCCGTCCGGGATGGCGGCGATGACCTGAACGCGGTCGCCCACGGTCCAGCCATCGACGCCATCGCCGATCTCTACGATTTCGCCCGCAATCTCGTGGCCCATGACCTGTGGTGGCGTCATGTTGGGGTGGCCCGACGTCGAGATCTTGACATCCGTTCCGCACGTCGAACAGTTGCGCACCCGAATCTTGACCTCACCGGTCGATACGCGTGGCTCTTCGACGTCCTCGAGGCGGATGTCACCCGGGGCGTAAAACTTGGCTACTTTCACAGGACTGTTAGTCGTCCTCGTCCTCGGATTCGAGCAGGGCGTAAACCTGCTCGGTCGTCGTCGCGGCGCGAAGAGCTTCGGCCTTGTCCGGATCCATCAGCACCGTCGCGAGCTGCGACAACAGGGCGATGTGCCCGTTGCCCTTTGCTGCGATGCCGAAGGCGAGCCGAACGTCGTTGCCGTCCCAGTCGACACCGTCCGGGAACCGAACGAGTGAGAGGGCGTCAGAGATCACCGAGTCCTTGGCAGCCAGCGTGCCGTGCGGAATCGCGACTCCCTCGCCCATGAAGGTCGAGACGGAATTTTCGCGATCAATCATGGCTTCGACATACGCCTGATCGATAGCGCCCACGGCCAGGAGGCCAGCGCCAGCCTGGCGGATCGCGTCATCCCTGCCACTCGCGGAAGCGTCGAGGTTGATCGACGCCTCCGCAAGCAGTTCGGCGAGCGGTGTGCTCTCGTCTGACATCAGATTTCGACCGTTTCGCCGTTTTGGATGGCCTTGACGAGCTTGGCGATATGCGGGTCACCCATGAAGAGCTGGAACGGTACGACCGGAATGCCAGGCGCTGCGTGCCGAGCCCGGTCGGCCAGTCCGGTTTGCGTGACAACCACATCGGCGTCGCTGGGAATGCTAGCCACGGGCGAATGTTCGACCGTGACCCCACTCTTTGCGAGTTGCTTCTTCAGTGTTGAGGCAAGCATCACGCTGCTGCCCATTCCCGCGTCGCATGCAACGATCAGCTTTTTGACGCTGGATCCATCGATGGTTGCCATCATTTGCTCCTTGAATCGGTTTCGGAAATTCGAACTCAGGCGTCAGCCTGAGCGGCCTTCTTGTACTTGTTGCCTGCGCTCTTCGCCTTGGCCTCTTCGAGATCAAGTTCCACTGCCTCGTTGCGTCCAAAGCCGAGTAGCAGCGATCCTACAATGGCCGCTACAGCAGCTGCGAGCAGGATACCCACCATGTTCAGCAACAGGTCGCTAGGCGGTGACACCACGATCCAGGCGAAGATGCTTCCCGGCGACGCCGGCGCAACGAGCCCAAGATTGAAGATGGAGAACCACATGACGCCCGTGGCGCCACCGGCGATGGCAGCGATGATCAGGATCGGCTTCATGAGTACGTACGGGAAGTAGATCTCGTGGATTCCACCCAGGAAGTGCACGACCATGGCGGCCGGAACGGTCGGACGGATCGCGCGCGGGCCGAACAGCAGCATTGCCGTCAGGATTCCCAGACCGGGGCCGGGGTTCGACTCGAGCATGAACATGATCGACTTGCCAGCTTCTGCAGCCTGGTCGGCTCCGATCGGGGTGAGCACACCGTGGTTGAGCGCGTTGTTCAGGAAGAGCACCTTCGCCGGCTCGATCACGAGTGACACGAGCGGAAGCAGGTTCGCGCTGACAAGGCCCTTCACGAAAACGCCGAAGACGTCAGCGATCCAGAACACAACCGGCCCGATCAGGAAGACACCGACCAGCGCCATGACGCCACCCAGGATTCCTGCGGTGAAGTTGTCGATCAGCATCTCGAAGCCAGCCTTGAGCTTGCCATCGATCGCGCTGTCGATCAGCTTCATCAGCAGAGCGGTAACCGGTCCGATGATGAGAGCGCCGAGGAACTGCGGCCCCAGGCCGGCAACACTGTCGGGAGGAGTCGCGCCAAGCTGGAGAGCCAGCGGCGACACGATCACACCGATGGTCGCCACGGCGCCAACGACGGCACCACGGTTGCCATGGACCATGCGACCGCCGGTGTAACCGATCAGGATCGGAATCAGCCAGACGATCATGGGCCCGACGAGCGTGAGCGCCTGATCGGCGAACTGAACCGTCTCATCCGCTCCGATCTGGCCCGTGGCGCGGGCGATTTCGTTGACCCAGCCATTCGGGATGAAGAGCGCTGTGATGAGACCCCAGGCGATGAACGCGCCGAGGTTGGGCATGATCATTCCAGCGAGGAACGCTCCGCCCCGCTGTACTCGTGCGCGGATGCCGGTACCGGCAGCCACTGGTGTGAAGTCGGACATTAGTGGTACTCCTTCGTACTGATAGGGATTAGCTGGCCAGAAGCGGCCGGTCCAGATCTGGTTGCCACACCAGTTGGACGTGGGTGAAGTCGATGTCTGACTGGCCGGGCACGGACGTACCGGCCAGCGACGCTGCAGCCGCACCCCAGGCAAGGGCCTCGAGCATGGCTGCATCGACATCCGTCTCATCGACGGAGAATTTGGAGAGGAAGCCGGCGAGAAATGAATCCCCGGCTCCGACTGTGCTGCGGGGGTGCTCGACGCGGGACGTCCCTACGTGCACTCCGTTGGGACCGACGAGTACGGCTCCATCGGCACCAAGGCTGACCAGCACCAGATCGACGCCCCGGTCCCGGAGGGCGTTCGCCGCGTCGATGACATCCGACAGGCACTCGAGTGTGCGGCCGGCCACCTCAGCGAGCTCGGCGCGGTTCGGTTTGATCAATCGCGGTCTGGCGTCGATCGCCGCAACGAGCGCTTCGCCACTGGAGTCGATTGCCAGGTTCACCCCGTGGGCGGCGAGACCAGCAACAAAGGCCCGCATGTGTTCACCAGTGAAGCCAGGAGGCACACTGCCGCTCATTACGATCCAGTCCCCGGCGGACACGTGGCTCGCCACCAGATCCGAGAGCGCGCGAATTTCGTGCTCGAATAGCGGGGAACCGGGTTCGTTGAGTTTGGTCACTGTGCCGTCGTGCTCAGCGACGGTGATGTTCGAGCGTGTACGACCCGCCACAGCCATTGCACGCGTCTCGACGCCGGCTGCCGCAAGCATGCTGTGCAACTCTGTGCCCTCCCTGCCGCCAAGCGGAAGAATGGCAATGCTGGGGATGCCGTTGAGTGCGAGGGCGCGAGTGACGTTAACACCCTTGCCACCGGGTTCGAGTGTGGGTTCGGAAGTTCGCAGCACTGCTCCCCGGGTCAGCCGATCGACCACAATTGTGCGGTCGAGGCTCGGGTTGAGGGTGATTGTCACGATCACACCATCACCACCCTGGGTCCGGCGTTCTCGATGTCTTCGGAAAGGTCCACGTCGAGACCGGTGTCGGTGATGATCGTGTCTATTGCCGAGAGCGGGACGACGCGGGCGAAATCCTCGCGTCCAAACTTCGAGTGATCGGCAAGCACGACCGTGCGACGAGAGGCCTCGATGAGGGACCGCTTGATGCTGGCTTCGGCGAGGTCCGGTGTCGTCAGCCCGCGTTCGACGCTGAGTCCATTGGTGCCCATGAACGCAACATCGGCGAAGACGTCTGCGATCTGGGCGCGTGTCCAGTCGCCGACGGCAGCCAGCGTGCGTGGTCGGACGACACCGCCGAGCAGGTGCAGAGTGACGTTGGGGCGCGAGACAAGAATGCTGGCGACGGGAATCGAGTGAGTGACGACGGTCAGTTCGCGGTCGATGGGAAGCAGTTCAGCCAGCCGAACTGTCGTCGTGCCTGCATCCAGGATGATCGAACCGCCGTCGGGGAGTTCGTCGAGAGCGGCCCTTGCGATGCGCTCTTTTTGACCGGCGGAGTGGGTCTCGCGATCGGAGATGCCGGGTTCGATCCCGAGGCGTTCGACGGGGATCGCCCCGCCGTGAACCCGTCGCAGTACTCCCCTGCGCTCGAGTGCAGTCAGGTCCCTGCGCACGGTCTCCGGAGTGACGGCGAGGCTGACGGCCAGACCGGCGACATCAACGCGGCCCTGGACACGTGCTGTGTCCAGGATCTGCTGATGGCGTTCTGGTGCGTACACGTCGACTCCGTTGTCTGAAAACCGGATAACCAAATGTGGTTATACCTTTATATAAGTCCGTTTGTGTCCGAATGTCAACTCGATCCGGCGGCTATTCGCCTGTGTCGGTGACTGTCTCCCCCGTTCAATGAGCTGCGGCATCCCAGTTGGGACCTGTGCCGATTTGCACGTCCAACGGTACTCTCAACTCGGCGGCACCAGCCATTCGGCCGCGCACGATCTCGGTTATTGACTCAAGCTCGCCAGCGGCGACCTCAAAGACCAGCTCGTCGTGCACCTGCAGCAGCATCCTGGATTTCAGACCCTGCTCGGTGAGATCCGCGTCGATGCGAATCATGGCACGTTTCAGGATGTCGGCCGCCGTGCCCTGGATCGGGGAATTGAGCGCCTGCCGCGCAGCGTTCTCGCGCAGCACCCTGTTCGACGATGACAGGTCGCCGAACGGCCTCCGCCTTCCATAGAGCGTGGTGGTGTACCCGTCGGCCCTCGCCTGCTCCACAACGTTCTGGAGGTATTCGCGAACCGCTCCAAACCTTGCGAAGTAGTCGGTCATCAGCGCCTTCGCCTCTGAGGTCTCGATACGAAGCTGCTTGCTGAGGCCGAAAGCGCTGAGTCCGTAGGCGAGTCCGTACGACATGGCCTTCACCTTGGTGCGCATGACCGGAGTGACGTCTGCAGGCTCGACTCCGAAGATGCGTGCACCCACAAACCTGTGCAGATCCTCGCCCTCGTTGAAGGCGAGGATGAGCCCCTCGTCTCCGGACAGGTGCGCCATGATGCGCATCTCGATTTGTGAGTAGTCGGCGGTCAGCAGGGTCTCGAACTCGGATCCCGACTCGAAGGCCGAACGGATGCGCCGGCCGACCTCGGTTTTCACCGGAACATTTTGCAGGTTGGGGTCATTCGAGGCGATGCGGCCCGTGCTCGAGCCCGCCTGTTCATAGGTCGTGTGCACCCGGCCGCCGGCATCCACCGCCTTGTCGATGCCGGTGATGATCTGCATGAGCTTGGTCGCGTCGCGATGCTGCAGCAGTAGGTCGAGGAATGGATGTGGAGCCTGCTCTTGCAGATCGGCGAGGCTGGCGGCATCGGTGGAGAAGCCCGTCTTATTCGAGCGGGTTTTCGGCATGCCCAGCTGATCGAACAGCACCTCCTGCAATTGCTTTGGGCTGCCGAGGTTGATCTCGCGACCGATCTCGGCATACGCCTGCGCGGCGGCCGCTGTCGCTTTGGTGGCAAGCTCTGTCGTCAAGTCACCCAGCAGCCCGCGGTTCACGGTGATGCCGGTGCGTTCCATCGTGGCCAGAACCGGCACGAGTGGAAGCTCGATGGTGTCGAGGACCGAACGAGAACCGGTCTCAAGCTTGTCTGCGAGGTACTCGGCCACCCTGAGCACGTACCAGGCCTCCGTAGCCGGGCTGGCGGCCTCGGTCTCAGGCACAAGCTGGTTGGGGTCAGACTGTTCGAGCGTCTCGCCGAGGTAGTCGTACACCTGCGATTCGAGGGTCTCCGGTTTGGCTCCTGGCTTGATGAGCCAGGCGGCCAGCATGGTGTCGAACGCGATGCCATTGAGCTCAACGCCGGCGTCGCGCAGGATCTTCAGCTGAGCCTTCGCGCCCAGCATGTGCTTGGGCGCGTCGCTCGCCAACCATGACTCAAGAGCGACGTAGTCGGGTCGCCCCGGCGCCCATGGCACGTACGCCGTCTCGGTCCTCGAGGCGAGCCCAAAACCCGTTACGGCGCCGTGCAGGGTCTCCACCCTGAGGCCGAGTGGCAGAGTGCCACCCTTCGAGACCGTCGTGATCCACTTGCCGAGTTCCTCGTCGACCATCGTGTGGATGACAGGGATCGCATTCACCGCCGCAGCGGGTGCCGCCTCGGGCGCCGAGCCGTCCGCATTTTCTGCGCCAGCAATCTTGAGTACACGCTCGAGGAGGGTCTTGAATTGAAGCTTGTCGAACACCTCCCGCACCGCGGGAACATTGATGGGTGCCCGCAACAACTGGGCTGGTCCGACGGGAAGATCGACATCGGTCAACAGGTGATTGAGTTTTCGATTGCGAACGGCTCGATCTTTCTGTTCGCGCAGCTTCTCGCCGACGACACCTTTGATCTCGTCGGCGTGCGCCAGGACCTCGTCGAGACTGCCGTATGCGGTGATCCATTTCACGGCGGTCTTCTCGCCGACCTTGTCGATGCCGATCAGGTTGTCCGAGGTCTCGCCAACAAGAGCCGCAACATCCGGATACTGCTCAGGTTCGATGCCGTAGCGCTCGAACACGGCGTCGCGGTCGTAGCGCTTGAGTTCGGATACCCCGCGGGAGTTCGGGTAAAGCAACGTGACGTCAGGCGTCACCATCTGGATCGCATCGCGGTCACCTGACACCACGAGCACCCGGTAGCCCTCGGCCGCACCCCGCGTGGCCAGCGTCGCGAGGATGTCGTCTGCCTCGTAGTCCTCCTTCGATACCGTGACGATACCCATCGCCTTCAGTGCCTCTTCGAGCAGCGGGACCTGCCCCACGAACTCGGGGGGCGTCTCGCCCCTGGTGCCCTTGTATTCCGGGTATTCCCGAGTGCGGAACGAGTAGCGGGAGATGTCGAATGCAACAGCCAGATGTGTGGGCTTTTCGTTTTGCAGCAGCACGATGAGCATCGACAGAAAACCGTGGATCGCATTGGTGTGCTGCCCCTCGCGATTCTGGAAACTGTCGACAGGAAGCGCATAGAACGCCCTGAACGCGAGCGAGTGACCGTCAATAATCAGGAGGGTAGGCTTTTCAGTATCCGACACGTGCCCAGCCTAGCCTCGGCATCCGACCGCTCGACTTTGACTGGGTGACCACTATGACTTCGCTCCCCGACGACATCGACCCAGTGATGAGGGAGATCATCGAACGCACCCGGGGTGGTGAGTTGGCGGTGAAGATGGGCATCGACTTTATCGAGCTTTCCGCCGCCTATTCTGTGGCGCGGATGCCCGTCGAAGGCAACACCCAGGTCGTCGGGCTGCTGCACGGTGGTGCTCACGTCGTGCTCGGAGAGTCGCTCGGATCGGTCTCGTCGGCCATTCACGCGGGAGCGGGACGCTACGCCGTCGGAATTGAGATCAACGCCACCCACAGCAGATCGGTCACCAGCGGCTGGGTGACCGGTACCTGCACAGCGATCTCGTTGGGGCGCAGCCTGGCGACGCACGAGATTGTCGTCACCGACGACGACGGCAGGCGCCTGTCGACGGTGCGAATGACCAACTTCCTCAAGGAACGCTGACCACCACGATATTGCGAAGCGGCTACTTCTTTGCGGAGAGCTGTTCGATGATCGCCTGGGCCACATCGTGCATGGTGAGCCGGCGGTCCATGGATGCCTTCTGGATCCAGCGGAATGCGTCGGGTTCTGACAGACCCATTTTTTCGTTCAGGAGCCCCTTGGCCCGATCAACGAGCTTGCGTGTCTCGAACCGCTCGACGAGGTCTGCAACCTCGGCTTCGAGGGTAATGATCTGGGTGTAGCGGCTGAGGGCGATCTCAATCGCCGGCAGCAGGTCGCTCGGGGTGAACGGCTTCACAACGTAGGCGAGGGCGCCGGCTTCCGAGGCGCGCTCGACGAGCTCCTTCTGGCTGAATGCGGTCAGCAGCACGACGGGTGCGATGTGGTTCTTGCTGAGGCGTTCTGCGGCCGAGATGCCGTCGAGCTGCGGCATCTTGACGTCCATGATGACGAGGTCGGGCCGAAGCTCCGTCGCGAGGGCGACGGCGGTCTCGCCATCGGCAGCCTCACCAACGACCTCGAAACCGTTGTCGCGGAGTATCTCGACGATATCCATGCGGATGAGGGACTCGTCTTCGGCGACGACAACCCTCCTGGGGGTTGAGGTTGCGGCATTCTGGTCAGTCACGGATATCACCCTACGGTATTCTTTTGAGCGTTGTTGTGCGCCGGATTGGCGGAATGGCAGACGCGGAGCACTCAAAATGCTTTGTTCGTAAGGACGTGCGGGTTCAAGTCCCGCATCCGGCACAACTGTTATCTGATCGGGACTGGGGTCACGAGCGCTCTCCCCGCGGTCCTGGCTGGCGTTTCTGATGCGCGAGTTCCCCACCGAGTCGCCCGCCGTACGGGCGGCCGTGGTCAGCAAATTCCTCGCGGAAGAAGCCCATTCGCCATGGGCCGAGCTCTATGCGGGCACCTGTGCGAAGAATCCGACCGTGCGAACTCGACGGTCGCGTCGGCTACCAGCACTGGGATTGACTCTGCTCGTCAACCAACGACCGAAACACGTAGTCATCGTGTTCGTCGTGCCTGATCTCAGCATGCAGCGGCTCGAGACCCTCAAGCCGGAGATCCGCGTCAGGGGACGAACCTATTGTCGTGGTCCCCTCGCCCAGCAGGAACTCGCGAGGCGGCCTGCCGTCCCACACTTCTGACCCCACGACGAAAATGAGACGCGGGCGACCGCTGCCTCGCAGGTAGTGAGTAGTGGTGACGCGACGCCTGATCCTGCGATTGATCGTGGGGACGAGCGGGAACATGGTCGCAGGCGGCAGTTCGAACCTGGGCGCTCCTGACGAGTGACGCACCGCGTTGATGATCGCGGAGAGCGCGCCGAGCCGAACGTGCGCCGAGCCGGAGATAATCCTCGACAACCGGGATCTGGGAACGGCACCCACTGATGCGATGACCCCTTTGGGTCCCTCAACGGTCACCGAGACGCCCTCCGTCGCGAGGGCATCCAGAATGGGCGAGAGTTCGCCCCTGCGGAGGGTGCCGCCGGAGAAGAAGGCGGCAGGGTTGTCGACGAATACGGTGATCTCTCCACCGTCCGCGCGAACCGTGCCCGCGACGACCTGCGAGTCGGTTTCCACTGAGAAACTGAGGTCGATATCCAGCCTCACCCGCGGCTGTTCGACGGTCTTCATCAGGCGGCGCCGCCACCTTCAGAGTCATTCGTGGTGACCCTCAGGGTGCCGTTAAACTTCCAGATCGCCCGGGGTGCATCAGGGCCGATATCTCGCGGAACCTCGACCGTCATGTCGAGGAGTTCGTAGTTGACGGCGGCCCCGCGACCGGTGAGATATGACCACATCTCGCGGCCCATATCGGTCCAGTCCTGAATGACTCGACCTTCTGGCCCCGTTGCGCCCGGCGTGGATGATGACCCTGAATCTGACACGTTGGAATCCCTCCAGTTGTGAGGGATGAGAGGTCGCACAAAGAAGAACGCTCTTCCCTACCGACTTCAAGTATCGGTCGGGAAGAGCGTTCAAGTAAAGCCGTTTACATTGCCTCAGTGTTGTGCCTGAGAGCGCCGCGTGCGAGCGAGCTCTAGTTTTTCCACACGGGAGCTGCGGCGTTCACGGCGTCGCCGATGATGTGCACGCGCAGGTCGTTGGTCGAGCCCGAGATTCCGGGAGGGGATCCGGAGATCACCACTACCTTGTCTCCGACTTCAGCGAGCCCCTCGGCGAGAAGTACCTCATCGACCTGCTTGTACATCGCGTCAGTGTGGGTCACGCGGTCAACCACGAACGACTCGATGCCCCAGATCAATGACATCCTGCGTCGGATAGCCGGGTCTGGTGTGAATGCCTTCATCGGGATGCGGAAGCGCAGTCGTGACATCCGTCGTGCCGAGTCGCCTGATTCGGTGAACACACAGAGGTACTTGGCGTCGACGAAGTCGGCGACCTCTGCCGCTGCCAGGGTGATTGCTCCACCCTGCGTGCGTGGCTTCGTTCCCAATTCGGGGATGCGTTCGAGGCCGTGCTCCTCGGTCGACTCGACGATGCGAGCCATGGTCTGCACCGTGATGACGGGGTACTCGCCGACGCTGGTCTCGCCCGAGAGCATGACAGCGTCAGCTCCGTCGAGGATCGCGTTGGCGACGTCGGAGGTCTCCGCGCGCGTGGGAACGGGCGACGAGATCATCGATTCGAGCATCTGGGTTGCGACGATGACCGGCTTCGCCATACGGCGGGCCAGTTCGATGGTGCGCTTCTGAACGATCGGCACAGCCTCGAGCGGCAACTCGACACCCAGGTCGCCTCGAGCGACCATGATCGCGTCGAACGCGTCAATGATCGCTTCGAGGTGGTCAACAGCCTGCGGCTTCTCGATCTTGGCGATGACGGGAATCTTGCGTCCCTCTTCGGCCATGATCTCGTGCACGCGGGTGATGTCGTCGGCGTTGCGCACGAACGACAGCGCGATGAGGTCAGCGCCGAGCTTGAGGCCCCAGCGGAGATCGTCTTCGTCTTTCTCCGACAGCGCTGGAACGTTTACGGCCACGCCCGGGAGGTTGATGCCCTTGTTGTTGGAGACGAAGCCGCCAACGGTTACCTCGGTGGTGACGACGGGGCCGTCGATCGCGGTGACCCTGACCTTGACCTTGCCATCGTCAATGAGGAGAAAGTCGCCGGGCGTGACGTCATTCGGAAGACCCTTGAAGGTCGTTCCGGACAGCTCCTTGGTGCCGACGACCTCTTCGGTGGTGATCTTGAAGATGTCCCCGACGGCGAGCTCGTACGGCCCGCCTTCAAACTTGCCAAGACGGATCTTCGGGCCCTGGAGGTCTACCATGATGGACACGGCACGGCCGGAATCTTCGGCGGCCTTACGCACGTTGGCGTAAACCTCTTCGTGAACGGCGTAGGAGCCGTGGCTGAGGTTCATGCGTGCGACATCTACACCTGCATCGATGATCGCTCTAATGTTTTCGTAACTCGACGTGGCTGGGCCTAGCGTCGCGACGATTTTAGCTCGTCTCATAACTTCCTTCTGTGGGTAGTGCAGTGGTGGTGGAGGGTTGGTCAGACTGTGAAAGCGTGGTCGGTCGGCTTGACCGGGAACGGCAACAGGGTGTCGCCTTCAAGGTAACGATCGACTGCGGATGCCGCTGCACGGCCCTCAGCGATCGCCCAGACGATGAGCGACTGACCGCGACCAGCGTCGCCAGCCACAAAGACGCCGGCTTCGCTGGTCTCGTACATGCCGTCGCGCCCGATGTTGCCTTTGGCGTCGAACGGGACGCGGAAGCTGCGCGTCGATTGACTCGGACTCCGGACCCGTAAATCCGAGAGCGAGCAGCACCAGGTCGGCGGGGATCTCGCGCTCGGTGCCCGACTTGGGAACGCGCCTACCATCGAGGTATTCGGTTTCGGCGACGCGAATCGCGCGCACCTCACCGGCGTCGTTGGAGAGGAACTCGACCGTGGAGGCGAGGTAGACCCGCTCGCCGCCCTCCTCGTGGGCGCTGGAAACCTCGAACAGTGTCGGGCTCATCGGCCACGGCTGGTGCTCGGGTCGCTCTGTTGGAGGCTGGAGGCCGATTGCGAGGTTCGTCACGGACAGCGCATGCTGACGGTGAGCGGTACCAATGCAGTCTGCTCCGGTGTCGCCACCGCCAAGAACAACCACATGCTTGCCATCTGCGGTGATCTGATCGGCGACGGAATCGCCCGCGCCCACCCGGTTCGCCTGAACGAGGTACTCCATCGCGAAGTGCACGCCCATCAGGTCGCGGCCAGGTACGGGAAGATCACGCGGAACTGTAGCCCCGGTGGCGACGATGACGGCATCGTAGCGGGCCTTCAGGTCGCTCCAGCTGATGTCGACGCCGATCTCGACGCCTGCACGGAAGCGGGTGCCCTCTGCCTGCATCTGCGAAACGCGAAGTTCGATGTGCTTCTTTTCCATCTTGAAGTCAGGGATGCCGTACCGAAGCAGTCCGCCGATGCGGTCGTCGCGCTCGAAGACCGCGACTGTGTGACCAGCCCTGGTCAGCTGCTGGGCTGCCGCCAGCCCCGCTGGACCGGACCCGACGACAGCGACCGTCTTGCCCGTGAGCCGTTCGGGCGGCCGTGGGGTCACGAGACCGTGGGCGAAGGCCTGATCGATGATCGACACTTCAACCTGCTTGATCGTCACCGGGGGCTGGTTGATGCCCAGCACGCAGGAGCTCTCGCAGGGCGCCGGGCAGAGCCTGCCGGTGAACTCGGGAAAGTTGTTGGTAGCGTGCAGGCGTTCGATCGCCTGGGCTCCCTCACCACGCCACATGAGGTCATTCCACTCCGGAATGAGGTTGCCGAGCGGACAACCCTGGTGGCAGAACGCGATGCCACAATCCATACAACGACCAGCCTGGCGCTTGAGCTCGGAAGAGTCCTGCAGCTCGTAGACCTCTTTCCAGTCCATGAGCCGCAGCGCCACTGGTCGACGCTTCGCGGTTTCCCGCTCCTGTACCTTCAGGAATCCCTTGGGATCAGCCACCGGTCACCTCCATGATTCGAGCCCAGGTCACGTCACCGTCGGGGTCGAGCCCCTCGTCGATCGCGGTCTGGCGGGTCTGCAGCACTGCGGCGTAGTCGCGCGGCAATACCTTTGTGAAACGTTGGACAGCGGCATCCATGTTGTCGAGCATCGCCGAGGCGACGACAGAATCGGTCTCGTCAACGTGGCGTCGCAGCAGGTCGGCAAGGATCTCGACATCGGCGCTACCGAGGGCACCAAGCGTCAGTTCACCCGACCGCAGCGAATCCGCATTCACGTGCTCGGTGACGAGATCGTAGATGTATGCGGTTCCGCCGGACATGCCGGCACCGAGGTTTCGGCCGGTCCCGCCGAGGATGACGGCGAGTCCGCCCGTCATGTACTCGAGTGCGTGGTCGCCCACCCCCTCCACGACAGCTGTCGCGCCGGAGTTGCGAACCAGGAACCTCTCCCCCACGATGCCGCGCAGGAACATGCTGCCCTGCGTGGCGCCGTAGCCGATCACGTTGCCGGCGATCACGTTCTCCTCTGCGGCGAAGGTGCTCTCGAGACTCGGTCGTACGACGATCTGGCCGCCACAGAGTCCCTTGCCGACGTAGTCGTTGCTGTCGCCCTCAAGTCGAAGCGAGATTCCGGCGGGCATGAACGCACCGAACGACTGACCTGCGGTGCCGGTGAGTCGAACCTCGATGGTTCCCGTTGGCAGTCCGTTCTCGCCGTGCCGCACCGTGACCTCGTGACCGAGCATGGTGCCGACCGCGCGCTCGGTGTTCCGGATGGGCAGCTCGATGACGACGGGAGTGCCATGGTCAAGAGCATCTGCGCTCAGCCGGATCAGTTGCTGGTCGAAGTGCTTCTCGAGCTCGTGGTCCTGGCTGATGCGGTTGATGCGCGGCTCGTCGTCTTTGAACTTCGGCCCGGTGAACACGGGGCTGAGGTCGAGTCCGTCTGCCTTCCAGTGCTCGACGGCGCGGTCGGAGTCCAGCAGTTCGCTGTGGCCGATCGCCTCGTCGAGGCTGCGGAAGCCGAGCTCGGAGAGGTACTCCCGCACTTCCTGCGCCAGGAACTCGAAGAAGTTGACGATGAATTCCGGCTTACCGGTGAATCTGCTTCGGAGCTCCGGGTTCTGGGTGGCGACACCGACTGGGCAGGTGTCGAGGTGGCAGACCCTCATCAGAATGCATCCGGAGACGACGAGCGGCGCCGTGGCGAAGCCGTATTCCTCAGCGCCGAGCAGCGCGCCGATGATGACATCACGTCCGGTCTTCATCTGGCCATCGACCTGCACGACCACACGGTCGCGCATGCCGTTGAGCATCAGGGTCTGCTGAGTCTCAGCAAGCCCGATCTCCCAGGGAGTGCCGGCGTGCTTGAGGGAGTTGAGTGGGCTGGCGCCCGTTCCTCCATCATGACCGGATACGAGAACGACATCGGCAAGAGCCTTCGTGACTCCGGCGGCGACGGCGCCGATTCCCGACTGGCTCACGAGCTTGACGTGCACGCGGGCAGCGGGGTTGGCTCGCTTGAGGTCGAAGATGAGCTGCTTCAGGTCTTCGATCGAGTAGATGTCGTGGTGTGGCGGCGGTGAGATCAGGCCGACCCCTGCCGTGCCGTGGCGGGTGCGCGCGATCCACGGGTACACCTTTCCGGCAGGCAGCTGTCCGCCCTCGCCCGGCTTCGCGCCCTGCGCCATCTTGATCTGGATGTCTGTGGCATGGGTCAGATACATGCTCGTGACACCAAATCGGCCTGAGGCCACCTGCTTGATGGCGCTGCGGCGCTTGGGGTCGAGCAGTCGCTCGATGTTCTCGCCGCCCTCACCGGTGTTGGAGCGGCCGCCAAGCTGGTTCATGGCGATTGCCATCGTCTCGTGGGCTTCTTCGCTGATCGACCCGTAGCTCATGGCTCCGGTGTTGAATCGCTTGACGATCGCCTCGATCGGCTCGACCTCGTCGAGCGGAACAACCGGGCGTACGCCCTGCTTGATCTTGAAGAGCCCGCGCAGCGTCATCAGGTTTTCGGCCTGATCGTCGACGAGCTTTGTGTACTCGCGGAAGATGTCGTAGCGGCGCGATCGCGTCGAATGCTGCAGACGGAACACTGTTTCCGGGTTGAACAAATGCGGTGGCCCCTCGCGGCGCCACTGGTATTCGCCGCCGGTCGCCAGTCGTTCGTGGGGGCTGGTTTCGCCATCCTCGGGGTAAGCGGAGGCGTGCCTGGCCGCGTTCTCGGCGGCGATCACCTCGATGCCGACTCCGCCGAGCAGAGTCGAGGTGCCGGTGAAGTATTCGTCGACGAAGTCCTGGCCGAGTCCGACCGCCTCAAACGCCTGCGCACCCGCATAGGAGCCGACGACGGAGATGCCCATCTTGGACATGATCTTCAGCACACCCTTGCCGAGACCCTTGATCAGGTTGCCGACAGCCTTCTCGGATGTCATGCCCTGAATCATTCCGCTGCGAACGAGTTCTTCAGCGGTCTCCATGGCGAGGTATGGGTTGATCGCTGATGCGCCGTAGCCCACGAGCAGGGCAACGTGATGCACTTCGCGCACATCGCCGGCTTCGACGATGAGCCCGACCTTCATGCGGTTCTCTTCGCGGATGAGGTGGTGATGAACCGCGGCGAGGGAGAGCAGTGAGGGAATCGGGGCGAAGTCGCGGTTGGAATCGCGGTCAGAGATCACGATGAACTGCGCACCGTTGTCGATGGCTTCATCCACGTCGGCGCACAGCTTGGCGAGACGCTTCTCCATGGCCTTCGGGCCCTTGTCGACGCGATACAGCGCGCGCAGGGTCACGGTCGGGCGACGTCCGCTGCTGGTTTCGAAGTGCTGGATCTTAGCCAGCTCGTCGTTGTCGAGCACCGGGAAGTCGAGCGAGATCTGCCGAGCGTGCTCGGGCGTCGCCGTGAGCAGGTTGCGCTCGGGACCCAGCCCCGAACGCATCGACGTGACGACCTCTTCACGGATCGAGTCGAGCGGTGGGTTCGTCACCTGGGCGAACTGCTGCGTGAAGTAGTCGAAGAGCAGGCGCGGTCGGTCGGAGAGGACCGCGATCGGGGTGTCAGATCCCATCGCGCCGAGCGGCTCTGCGGCGTTCTGTGCCATCGGCGTGATGAGGATGCGCACCTCTTCTTCGGTGTAGCCGAAGGTGCGCTGCCGACGAATGACCGAGGCCGGCGTGTGCACGATGTGCTCACGCTGCGGGAGGTCCTTCAGGGCGATGCGACCGGATTCGAGCCACTCCGCCCACGGCTGTGATGCCGCGAGGTCCGCCTTGATCTCATCATCCTCGATGATGCGACCCTGTTCGGTGTCGACGAGGAACATCTTGCCTGGGCGCAGCCTGCCCTTGCGAACGACCCGGCTCGGCTCGATGTCGAGCACTCCGATCTCGCTGGCGAGCACGACGAGTCCCTCGTCGGTGACGAGGTAGCGCCCTGGGCGCAAGCCGTTGCGGTCGAGCGTGGCGCCGACGAGAGACCCGTCGGTGAAGACGAGCGCGGCCGGGCCGTCCCACGGCTCCATGAGCATCGAGTGGTACTCGTAGAAGGCTCGGCGATCCGGGTCGACGTCGACCTGGTTCTCGTAGGCCTCTGGCACCATCATCATCATCGCGTGCGGCAGAGAACGCCCCGCGAGGTTCAGCAGCTCGACGACCTCATCGAACGAGGCCGAGTCGCTCGCACCAACCGTGTTGATCGGAAGGATCGAGCGGATGTCGCCCAGCACGTCACTCTCGAGCTGGGACTGGCGGGCGCGCATCCAGTTTCGGTTGCCCTGCACGGTGTTGATCTCGCCGTTGTGGGCGATCATCCTGAACGGCTGAGCCAGCGGCCATGACGGGAACGTGTTGGTCGAGTAGCGCGAGTGGACCAGCGCCAGCTTCGACATGAACCGGTCGTCGGAGAGGTCTGGGTAGAACGGCTCCAGCTGGAGGGTCGTCACCATCCCCTTGTAGACGAGGGTGCGTGACGACAGCGAGGGGAAGTACGCGTGCAGCTCGTGCTCGGCGCGCTTGCGCAACCGGAAGGCCTGGCGCTCGAGGTCCATACCGCCGATGGGGCCGGACTCGTCAGTGCGTGTCGACTGGAGGAAGACCTGCTCGAAGGCTGGCATCGCCTCGCGGGCAAGGTTGCCCAGGTTGTCCGGTGCGATCGGCACCTCGCGCCAGCCCAGGACACGAAGGTTCTCTTCGCCGGCAAGTCTGGCAACGCCAGACTTGATGTCGGCACGTTCGGCGTCGTCCGTGGGCAGGAAGGCCATGCCCACGATGTAGTGCCCCACCGCAGGGAGCTCGAATCCTGCGACCGCCCGAAGGAATTCGTCAGGGATCTGGGTGACAATCCCTGCACCATCACCGGTGCCGGCGTCGGATCCGACGGCGCCACGGTGCTCGAGGTTGCGCAGGGCGTTCAGCGCGGTCTGGATGATGTCGTGACCGGCTGTGCCCCGCAGGGTAGCGACCATCGCGAGGCCGCAGGCATCGCGTTCGCGCCGAGGGTCATAGAGACCCGTTGCGCTCGGTACTGAGCTGAAACGCTCGAAGGCTGGCGTGAGAGCCATGGCAACCGTCCTCACGAATGTGCCGAAGCACGATTCAAACTTGGCGTGGGGGGGACGTCGGCGGCCCGAAGGGGAAAGATCGTCCCGGGATATTTAGGGGCGAGTCGTACCTGAGCCGCTTGTGGCGAGCTTGTCCGACGAGCTTAGACCGCTTTTAGCGAGCGTGTCGGACGAGACCGATGTGGCGGCGAGGACGTCATCGTCTTGTTCGTCGGTATCCGTGTAGGTCTCCGAGGAGTCTACAGCACCGCCCGCGTAGCCTTCATGACCCGGTACGTACGGGCTCGGCTCGCTGCCGGGATGACGTCGCTTCTGGTACAGGTAGAGCGCAATTCCGAGGATGACGGTGACGATCGCACCCCACACGTTCGTGCGGATGCCGAAGATGACCTCGCTTGGATCGACGCGGATCGACTCGAACCAGGCCCGACCGATTCCGTACCAGATCATGTAGAGCGCCCAAACCTTGCCCCACTGCAGGCGAAGGAACGGATCGCCGACGGGAACGGGGATCTTCAGTCCCGCAACGCGCCTGGAAACGAGCCGGTACTGGCGCTCCATGGTGAGCAGGAAGACGATTCCGACGACATTCCAGATCATCTCGTACAGGAAGGTCGGGTGGAACAGGGTTCCTTCGGCAAGGCCGACCGGGAAGGCGGAGTTGGTGGCCTCGACCTCGAGGCCCCACGGCAGGTCGGTCGGCTGACCAAAGAGTTCGTGGTTGAAGTAGTTGCCGAGACGCCCCAGTGCCTGCGCCAGGAGGATCGCGGGTGCAAGCGCATCGGCGAAGGTCCAGAAGCGGATGCCGGCGAGGCGGCATCCAATCCAGGCTCCCACAGCGCCACCGATCAACGAGCCGAACAGCGCGTTGCCGCCGTTCCAGATGCGGATGACCTCCCATGGGTCTGCGCCGTCGTAGAAGTAGTCGGCCGGATGCGTGAGCACGTGGTAGGCGCGAGCGCCCACCAGACCGAGCGGAATGGCCCAGATGATGACATCGAGGACGATTCCCGGTTCGACACCACGTCGCGTGAGCCTGCTGTTCACCATCAGGGTCGCGGCGATGATGCCGGCCAGGATGCACAGCGCATAGGTGTGAATCGCGATGACCGGAGCGATGGCGGGGATCAGGTCATGCAGCCAGCCGATCGGGATGCTGATCGGAATCTGCCATTCTTCTGGCGGGCTGGGAATGCTGAGCGGCATCAAGGGCATACCGGTCGCCTTTCTGCGATGGGACAGTCTCTGGAGCTAAAGCCGAGCGGGGGCGACGAGCGCCTTCCGGAACTACGCAAGCGTACCTGCTGCAAGGGCGGCAGCGGTTCGAGCGACGGCCGGCACTCCCCCGTCGGCCAGTGCCTTCACGAGCACCGAGCCCACAATCGCACCATCCGCATATTCCAGGACCTCGCGCACCTGGTCGCCCGTGGAGATGCCAACGCCGACGCAGGCACTCGTGGATCCGGCGTCCCGCAGTCGGGAGATGAGACCGCGTGCGGCGCGGTCGACGTCGGCCCTGGCACCCGTGGTGCCCATCGTCGAGACCGCGTATACGAAGCCGCGACTGTTCTCGACCGCGAGCCTGAGCCTGGCGTCCGATGACGACGGGGCCGCCAGGAAGACGCGATCCAGGCTCGTGCGGTCAGACGCGGCAATCCAGGGGCCGGCATTGTCGGCCGTGAGATCAGGCGTGATGAGTCCGGCGCCGCCGGCAGCGACCAGGTCGTCGGCGAAACGCTCGACACCGTATTGCAGCACGGGGTTGAAATATGTCATGACGAGAATGGGGGCAGACACGCGCGCGGTGATCGCGGCAACGGCCTCGAACGCATGCTCGAGTGTGAAGCCGTTCTCGAGGGCGACCTGAGTCGCCTCCTGGATGACGACGCCGTCCATTACGGGATCCGTGTATGGGATGCCGAGTTCGATGATGTCCACACCGTTCTCGACCAGTGCGACAGCCGCATCGATGCTCGACTGGAGGTTCGGGAACCCGGCGGGCAGGTAGCCGATGAGGGCACCGGAGCCAGCCGCCTTGCGCGCGGCAATCGTCGCTTCGACGGCGCTCAACGCTCTACCGCCGGGGTGCTTGACTCGAGCGGAGCCTCGTCCTCGGCGACGAGCGCCGCCGTGTCGAGGATGTCGAAGTATTTGGCAGCGGTTTCCATGTCTTTGTCGCCTCGACCGCTGAGATTGACGAGGATGATCGACTCCGGGCCGAGCTTGCGGCCGAGTTCGAGGGTTCCTGCCAGCGCGTGTGCCGACTCGATGGCGGGGATGATCCCCTCGGTCCTGCTGAGCAGACGAAGGGCCTGCATCGCCTCATCGTCGGTGACGGGAAGGTAGTTGGCGCGGCCGATGTCGTGCAGCCAGGAGTGCTCCGGGCCGATTCCGGGGTAGTCGAGACCTGCGGAGATGGAGTGGGATTCGATGGTCTGGCCGTCGGCATCCTGAAGCATGTAGCTGTGGGCGCCGTGGAGGACACCGGGCCGGCCCCGAGTGATTGTTGCAGCATGGCGCTCGGTGAGGTGGCCTTCGCCCGAAGCCTCATATCCGTAGAGCGCAACCTCGGGATCGTCGAGGAAAGCGTGGAAGATGCCCATGGCGTTGCTGCCGCCGCCGACGCAGGCGGTCACAGCATCCGGGAGTCTGCCGGTCAGTTCGAGCACCTGCCTGCGGGCCTCCTCGCCGATGATCTTCTGGAAGTCGCGCACCATCGTCGGGAACGGGTGGGGCCCTGCGACCGTGCCGAAGATGTAGTTGGTGGTGTCGACGCTGGCGACCCACTCGCGGTATGCCTCGTTGATCGCGTCTTTGAGCGTGCGTGATCCGGTCTTGACCGCGACCACCTCGGCGCCGAGCAGACGCATGCGTGCGACGTTGAGAGCCTGGCGCTCGGTGTCGACCTCGCCCATGTAGATGACGCACTCGAGGCCGAAGAGGGCGGCCGCGGTCGCTGTCGCCACGCCGTGCTGGCCTGCACCGGTCTCGGCGATCACACGGGTCTTGCCGATGCGCTTGGTGAGCAGGGCCTGGCCGAGCACGTTGTTGATCTTGTGGGAGCCGGTGTGGTTCAGGTCTTCCCGCTTGAGGATGACGCGGGCTCCGCCGGCGTGCTCGGCAAAGCGCGGCACCTCCGTGATGATCGATGGTCGACCGGAGTACGTGGTGTGCAGGGCGGCCAGCTCTGCTGCGAAAGCCGGGTCGACCTTCGCGGCGGAGTATGCGGCATCCAGCTCATCGAGCGCTGCCATGAGCGATTCTGGAACGAACCGGCCCCCGAAATCGCCGAAATACGGCCCTTGCTCGTCGCGCAGGTTCATGATTGCAGGAACTCCCTGAGGGTCTGTACTGGATCACCGTTGGTGACAAGGGCCTCGCCGACCAGCACCACATCGGCACCGGCCCTGCGGTAGTGGGCGACATCTGCCGGGGTCTTCACCGCAGATTCGGCGACGCGGATCACGCCCTCGGGGATCATGTCTGCGAGGGAGCCAAAGAGATTCTGATCGAGTTCGAAGGTGCTCAGGTCGCGGGCGTTGATGCCGACGATGTCTGCGCCGATATCGAGGGCGCGATCCACCTCGTCGGCAGAATGCGCCTCAACGAGCGGGGTCATCCCCAGCTGGTTGATCAGCCTGAACAGGCTCGCGAGCGTCGGCTGGTCGAGGGCGGCCACGATGAGCAGCACGAGATCGGCACCAGCGGCGCGAGCCTCGAGCACCTGGTACGGCTCGGCGATGAAGTCTTTGCGCAACACCGGGATCGAGGACACGGCGCGAACTGCCTCGAGATCTTCGAGGGAACCACCGAATTTGCGACCCTCGGTCAGCACGCTGATGGCGCTGGCACCGCCCAGCTGGTATGCCGTGGCAAGGGATGCAGGGTCCGGGATGTCGGCGAGGGCGCCCCGGGAAGGACTCGCTCTCTTGATCTCGGCAATGATGTGCACGGAGTCCCGCGGTGAGAGCGCAGCCAGCACATCGAGGGCTGGGGCGCGCTCGGTGGCGACGGCCTCCAGGTCGGCGAGACTGCGCACTGAACGTCTGGCCGAAGCGTCTGCGAGAGCTCCGGCGACCAGGTCGGCGAGCACTAGCCGTGTGTGGTCGGGGTGAGCTTGTCTCCGCCGACGCCGTAGCCGAGTTTGGCAAGCACATATCCGGACAGGGCGCCAACGACGAGCAGTCCGGCCGACGCGAACACGAGCCAGGCGATGTTGAACCAGAAGGCGAGCGTGCCGATGCCGAATGCGACAAGCATGATGATGACGGCCGTCCAGGCCGCCGGGGAGTTTCCGTGGCCGGGGTCAGACTCGATGCTCATCCTGCTCCATTCTTCGAGGTACGTCGTCAATTCTAGCCGGATGCCCCGGGGCCGCCCGATCGCTTTGTCGGTCAGCGAGTCGTGGGATCCGAGCCGCCACTGAGAGAGTCCCAGGCGCCGAGCGGCGTGCTGGCGTCGTCGGGCGCACCAGACTCGGCGGACTCGTACTTGCGGGTGGGACCGGCCCAGCGCGGCGAGAGCACCGCGACCGCCACTCCCAGCACGACAAGGAGCACGCCTGCGCCGACCGCCAGCCACGGCCATCCCGTTGTGGCAATCGATTCGACGATGGCCGCTACGGATTCGCTGCCGCTGACGGCGGTGGCGGCGGTGATGGTGGAGGTGGATGCCGCAACCGGGGCCGCGATGGCCGACACCGCGGTCACCAGCACCGCAACGCCGATGAGGGCCTCGAGTACCCCGAGCACGATCCTGACCACCTTGCCGCCGATGGCCAGAGCGCCGGCGAGGGCGAGGCACGCGAGCCCAAGCGCCGAGAGGCCGGGAGCCGCCTCCTGGCCCGGCACAACGAGAGGTTGGCCACCATCAAGGGTCAGCGCGAACCAGTCCTGTGTCCAGCTGAGCAGGGTGAGCGCACCTAACGCCGCGCCCGCGACGATGAGCAGCAGCTTCACCCGGGCGGAGGTCACGGGATGCGACGCATAGCGTTGGCAACGGCAACAGCACGAAGTGGTGCTGCCGCCTTGTTGTGAGCCTCCTGGTGTTCGGCTTCGGGGTCGGAATCCGCGACGAGCCCGGCTCCGGCCTGCACGTAGGCGACTCCGCCGACGAGGGTGGCCGTGCGGATCGCGATAGCGAGATCGGCATCGCCGGCAAAGTCGAAGTAGCCCACGACTCCCCCGTACACGCCGCGCTGGGCGGGCTCGAGCTCGTCGATGATCTCCAGCGCCCGCGGTTTGGGCGCGCCAGAGAGTGTGCCAGCAGGGAATGTGGCCCTGAACACATCAATCGAGTTCGAGTCGGCCGTGAGGTTGCCCTCCACCGACGACACGAGGTGCATGATGTGGCTGAAACGCTCGACCTGCATGAATTCGATGACCTCGACGGTGCCGGGGACGCAGACCTTTTGCAGGTCGTTGCGAGCCAGGTCGACGAGCATGAGGTGTTCCGCCTGCTCCTTGCGATCCGCGAGCAGCTCGTCGGCCAGCTCGATGTCGCGCTCCGGGGAGTCGCCCCTGGGTCGGGAACCGGCGATGGGGTGCATGTAGACCCGATCTCCGGTCACCTTGACGAGCGCTTCAGGGCTGGCCCCGACGATGGAGTATGGCTCGCCGTCGGTGCCGACCAGCGACAACAGGTACATGTACGGCGACGGGTTGAGGGTGCGAAGCACCCGGTACACGTCGATGGGATCCGCCGTGACCTCGACATCGAACCGCTGTGAGATGACCACCTGGAATACGTCCCCGTCGCGGATGAATTCCTTCGACTTGTCGATCGCGTCCAGATAGTCCGCAGGCTGCGTGCGAGGAGTCGCGGCAGGGGGCGTCGACAGGTCGACCTCGGCAAGCCACGCCTGGGTGGGCTGCGCGATTGCGTCCTGCATGGCATCCAACCGTCGCTGGGCATCCGACCACAGATCTTCCGAGTCGACCGTGCCGTCGTTGAGCGCTGCGGCGATGAGCATGACCGTACCGTTGCGGTGGTCCAGAACCACCAGCTCGGAGACGAAGCTCAGCGCCTGACCGGGAACGTTGAACTCGGCTGGCGGCACGTTCGGAAGGTGCTCCAGCTGGCGGATCGCCTCCCAGCCGATGAAGCCGACGAGCCCTCCCGTCAGCGGCGGATGGCCATCGACGTGCGGTGTGCTCCACCGTTCGTACAGGTGCGCGAGTGCCTGCAGAGGCTCCGACGGGTGTTCGCTGCCGAGCGCCCGCTCCACGGGAAGGCCATAGTCGAGCCACGTTGCAGTGTGGCCGTCCTGGGTGAGTACACCGAAGCTGGAGACTCCTACGAATGAGAACCGGGACCAGATGCCGCCCTGACCGGCTGATTCCAGCAGGAAGGTGCCTGGTTTGCCGTCCGCCAGCTTGCGGTAGACGCCGACGGGCGTCTCGCCGTCCGCAAAGATCTCGCGAATGACCGGGACCACCCGGTGACCCGCGCCGAGGCGCTGGGTGAAGTCCGCCGGCGTCGTCGAATTATGCATCTGGGGTGCCCACAACCGGTTCGAGGGGGTCCACATCGAAGCAGGCGTGCGCGCCGGTGTGGCAGGCCGGTCCGTGCTGGTCGACGGTCACCAGGATCGTGTCGGCATCGCAGTCGAGAGCGGCGCCGCGAACGTATTGCGCATTGCCGCTGGTGTCGCCCTTGCGCCAGAACTCGCTGCGGCTGCGGCTCCAGAAGGTGACGCGCCCCTCGGTGAGGGTGCGGCGCAACGCCTCGGCGTTCATGTAGCCGACCATCAGCACCTCTTTGCTGTCCCACTGCTGGATCACAGCGGGCAGCAGGCCATCGCGGTCGAAGGTTGCGCGATCGATCACCGCGGCGACCGTCTCGGTCGTGAGTTCACTCATCGCACAACCATCCCAGACTCGCCGAGGGCGTGCTTCACGTCGCCAACGGTCAGCTCGCCGTTGTGGAAGACGGATGCGGCGAGCACGGCATCTGCGCCGGCCGCGAATGCCGGCGCGAAGTGGCCGACCGCTCCCGCGCCGCCGCTGGCGATGACGGGAACGTGGCTGATTTCGCGCATCGCGGTGATCAGTTCCAGGTCAAAGCCGCGCTTTGTGCCGTCGGCATCAATCGAGTTCACGAGCAGCTCGCCGGCTCCGCGCTCGATCGCCTCTTTGGCCCACTCCAGGGCGTCAAGGTCGGTCTCGGTGCGACCGCCATGGGTGGTGACAACGAATCGTCCGCCGCTGCGCTTCACATCGAGAGACAGCACGAGTGCCTGCGCGCCGAATCTGTCCGCGATCTCGCTCAGCAGGGCTGGTCTGGCGATGGCGGCGCTGTTGACACCGATCTTGTCGGCGCCGTGGGCCTGAAGCCGTGCGACATCGTCGGCGCTTCGCACTCCCCCGCCCACGGTCAGCGGGATGAACACCTGCTCGGCCGTGGCGCGGACGACGTCGTACATGGTGGCGCGTCCGTCGACGGTTGCCGTCACATCGAGGAACGTGATCTCGTCTGCGCCCTGCTCGTAATACTTGCGTGCGAGCTCGACGGGGTCACCGGCATCCCGCAGGTCAAGAAAATTGACGCCCTTGACCACTCGCCCGGCAGAAACATCCAGACACGCAATGACCCTGGCCGCGACGGTCACAGCGCGCTCCGCAGACTCCGTGCGACTGTCATATGCGTGCGGCGTGGATCGAGCTGACGAGGATGGCGCGGGCGCCAACGTCGTACAAAGCATCCATCACGTGGTTGGTTTCTGCGCGAGGCACCATCGCCCTGACGGCGACCCACTCGGGATCCTGCGTTGGCGAGATCGTCGGGCTCTCGAGCCCGGGTGTGACGGCGGTCGCGTTCTCGAGGTGCTCGGTGCGCACGTCGTAGTCCATCAGCACGTACTGCCTGGCCACCAGCACGCCCTGCAGGCGGCGCTGGAGGGTGGTGATGCCTGGCAGGTCTTTCTTCGCGCTGATCAGCACGGCCGTCGAGTCGAGGATGACCGGGCCGAAGATCTCGAGCCCCTGGGCCCTCAGCGTCGACCCGGTGGAGACCACGTCGGCGACGGCATCCGCGACTCCGAGCTTTACCGCGGATTCGACGGCTCCATCCAGTGACACGATGGTGACCTGCACGCCCTGCCTGGCGAGGAAGTCCCCTACCAGCGCCGGGTAGCTCGTGGCTACGCGCATGCCTCCGAGGCCGTCCAGGCTGGAGAATCGTCCGGGTGCCGCGGCAAACCTGAAGGTCGAAGCACCGAAGTCCAGCGTCGTGATCTCGCGTGCGGCGCTGCGGGAGTCGAGCAGGAGGTCGCGCCCGGTGATGCCGACATCGAGTGCGCCCGATCCTACGTAGGTAGCGATGTCGCGGGGGCGCAGGTAAAAGAACTCGACGTCGTTGCGCTCGTCGCGCACACTCAGGGCGCGAGGGTCGCGGCGACCCGTGTATCCGGCCTCCGCAAGCATGTCGGCGGCGGTCTCGCTCAGCGATCCCTTGTTCGGGATGGCAATTCTCAGCATGGTGGTCTTTCGATTTAGGTGGATGTGGGCGGCGAGTCTCTAGAGATGTCGCCAGACATCGGCCGGGGTCAGGCCCTTTGCGACCATCAGCACCTGCAGGTGGTAGATGAGCTGGGAGATCTCTTCTGCCGTCTCTTCGTCGCTCTGGTACTCGGCCGCCATCCAGACCTCTGCGGCTTCTTCGACGATCTTCTTGCCGATCGCGTGCACGCCGGCGTCGAGTTCAGCCACCGTGCCCGAGCCCTCAGGGCGCGACACAGCCTTCTCGCTCAGCTCAGCGAATAGGTCGTCGAAAGTCTTCACCCACTAAGGGTACTAGCGGTGGAGGTTATGCCCTGACGGCGGCGGGTTCCAGCCTCACGATGATCGCTTTGGATACCGGCGTCATGCTCGACAGTGCCGCGCTCGCCAGAGGCACCAGCACGTTCGCCTCCGGGTAGTACGCGGCAGCGCAGCCGCGAGCCGTTGGGTACGACACCACACGATAATTGAGAAGCTCCCGGTCGGGTTCGCCCGGCCATTCGCTGAAGATATCCACTCGCTGTCCGTCGCTCAGCCCGAGTTCTGCGATGTCATCCGGGTTGACAAAAATCACATCCCTGCCGTTCTTGATTCCCCGGTACCGGTCATTCAGGCTGTAGATCGTCGTGTTGAACTGGTCGTGAGACCGCATCGACTGCAGGATGAGCCTGCCGGCGGGCCGCTCGAGATGCTCAAGGTGGTTGACCGTGATCATGGCCTTGCCGGTGGCGGTGTCGAACCGCCGTTCGTCACGGGGACCGTTCGGCAGGATGAACCCGCCCTTGCGTCGCACGTCTTCGTTGAAGGTAGCGAAGCCGGGCACCACCCGTGAGATGTGGTCGCGGATGATGTCGTAGTCCCGCTCGAAGCCCACCCAGTCGATGCCGTAGCGCTCGCCGAGGGTGGCCTTCGCCAGCCGAGTCACAATCGACACCTCAGAGAGCATGCCTTCGGCCACCGGGGCGACCCGGCCGTGGGTGGCATGCACCGCGCACACGCTGTCTTCGACGGACAGGAACTGCGGACCGGTCGCCTGGAGGTCGATCTCGGTGCGCCCCAGGGTCGGCAGGATCAGCGCCTCGTCACCGATGACGGCGTGCGAGCGGTTGAGCTTGGTCGACACCTGCACGGTCATCTCGGCGCCGCGCATCGCGGCCTCCGCGACTGCTGTGTCCGAGATGGCGCTGACGAAGTTTCCGCCGAGCGCGAAGAAGACCTTGATCGTGCCGTCGATCAGGCCGTTGACAGTGGCTATTGAATCGGCGCCGTGAATACGCGGCGGTTCGAAGCTGAATTCCCGGCCGAGGTCATCGAGGAACTTGTCGCTCATCTGCTCCCAGATGCCCATGGTGCGATCGCCCTGCACGTTGCTGTGCCCGCGGATCGGGGACGCCCCGGCGCCCGGCTTGCCGATGTTGCCCCTGAGCAGCAGCAGGTTGATGAGCTCTTTGAGGGTGTCCACCGACTTCTTCTGCTGGGTGAGGCCCATCGCCCACGTGATGATCACCCGGTCTGCCGCGAGATACCTGGCGGCGAACTCGTCGAGCTCGGCCGTGGTGAGCCCCGTTGCCTCGAGAACGGCGGCGTCATCGAGCTGGGCGATGTGCGCGGCGAAATCCTCGAGTCCGAGGCTGTGTTTGCCAAGAAATTCGTGGTCAAGCACCGTCCCCGGCGCTGCCGCCTCGGCCTCGAGCACCCGTCTGGACGTGGCCTGCAGCAGGGCCATGTCACCACCGGAACGGATCTGCAGGTACTGGTCGGCGAGCTCAGTGCCCCGGCCGACGATCCCGCGCACCTTTTGCGGATTCTTGTACCGGATGAGGCCGGCTTCCGGCAGCGGATTGACGCCGATGATCGTGGCGCCGTTGCGTTTCGCGTCCTCGAGGGCCGTGAGCATGCGCGGGTGATTCGTGCCCGGATTCTGGCCCATCACGATGATGAGGTCGCTCTTGGCGAAGTCGTCGTACGCGATGGTCGACTTGCCGACACCGATCACCTCATTGAGGGCAACCCCGGTGGACTCGTGGCACATGTTTGAGCAGTCGGGAAGATTGTTTGTACCGAACGCTCGGACGAACAGTTGATAGGCGAAAGCCGTCTCGTTGGCGGTGCGCCCGCTGGTGTAAAAGGTCGCTTCATCCGGCGAGGCGAGCGAATTGAGTTTGTCGGCGACGATGGTGAAGGCCTGCTGCCACGAGACCGGCGCGTAATGGGTGGCGCCCTTCGCCCGGTACATCGGCTCGGTCAGCCGTCCGAGGAGCCCGAGCTCGTACTCGGAGATGCCGAGCATGTCGTCGATGGAGTTCTCGGCAAAGAAACTGGTAGGCACGGTTACGGGCGTCGCCTCCCAGGTGACGGCCTTTGCGCCGTTCTCGCAGAATTCGGCAGGACTCCGATGGGACGGATCCGGCCAGGCGCAGCTCATGCAGTCGAACCCATCCTTCTGGTTCATCGCCGTCAGCAGTTGGGCCGTGCGCAACGGGCCCATATTCTTCAGGGCTGGCGCCATCGAGTGCAGGATGCCAGGAAGGCCAACCGCCCAGCTCTCCCTGTGTCCGATCTCGAGGTCGGGGTATGCGCCGGTTTCACCGGTCTCGCGAGTGGTCACCGTGCTGCCCCAACCTTGCTTGTTGATGTTTCCGATGCCGCAGCATTGGCGATCCGCTCATCGCCCGAGTAGATCACCATGGAGTCTCCCCGAAGGAAGCCAACCACGGTCATCCCGAGTTCCGTCGCGAGTTCGATGGCCAGCGACGACGGCGCCGACACCGCGGCCATCACGGGGATTCCCGCCATCGACGCCTTCTGCGTCAGCTCGAAACTCGCGCGACCCGACACCATCAACACGGTGGAGCTGAGAGGCAGCCTGTCTTCTTTCACGGCCCAGCCGATCACCTTGTCTACGGCGTTGTGCCTGCCGACGTCTTCGCGCAGAACGAGCAGATCACCGGTGACGCCGTCGAAGAGCGCTGCGGCGTGCAGGCCACCGGTCTTCTCGAAGACATCCTGCCCGGCCCGAAGTCGCTCGGGCAGGGCGACGAGAAACTCCGGTGTGATGGTGAGGTGGTCGTGGGTGACGGGGTGCGCCGACAACGTTCGGACGGCGTCGATGCTCGCCTTTCCGCACAGCCCGCACGAGCTCGTCATGTAGAAGTTTCGTTGGAGACTCGGGTCTGGCAGGGGCACTCCGGAGGTGAGCGTGACGTCGAGAACGTTGTAGGTGTTTTCGCCGTCATCCGTGGCCCCAGCGCAGTAGCGAATTGCGCCAAGCTGGTCGCCGCGCGAGATCACTCCCTCTGAGACGAGGAACCCAGCGGCCAGATCGAAATCGTGGCCCGGAGTTCGCATGGTGATGCTCAGGGCGCTGCCCGAAACCCGGATCTCCAGCGGCTCCTCCACCGCCAGCACGTCCTCGCGGCTCTGGGGCGGCTGACCCACGGTGATTCTGGTTACCCTGCGGCGTGCGGTGATTCTGCCCATGGAGCATGCCTAGCACTGTCTGCTTTCGATCGACACCGACATCACTGCGGCAGGACCGGATCGGCAGAAAACTCCTAGAGTGGCTGCATGATCTTCGATGCGGTGGTTCTCGCCGGCGGACGGTCGAGCAGGCTCGGCGGGCATCCGAAGTCCGAGCTCATTTTCGAGGGTGCCACGCTGTTGCAGCGAACCCTCGACGCAGTGCGGGATGCCCGGCAAATCGTGATCGTCGGCGAGGCCCCATCCACCGAGCTCTCCCCCACCACCATCCTCACGCGCGAAACCCCGCGACTGGGTGGGCCCGCCGCAGCCATCGCCGCGGGTCTCGATGCCATGACGGGCCCGGCCGCCGAGTGGGTCGTCGTGCTCGCCTGCGACATGCCGTTCTCGGCCAGAGCGGTGCCGGTGCTGGTGGAGAAGGCCGGCGGCGATGGCGTGCTGGCTCTGGATGCCGATGGCCGGGAGCAGTACCTCCTCGCCTGCTACCGACGTGCTGCCCTGCGCGACGCGGTTGCTGCCAACGCTGGCTCTCTTGTGGGGCTGCCGGTTCGAGCTCTTATTTCGGGACTTTCTCTCACCGGCGTCACAGTCCCCGCCGGATCCGCAACCGACATCGATACCCCGGCGGATGCCGCGGCGTTCGAGATCGCTATCAAAGCTGGAGCACACCATGACTGATCTGGACGAACAGAACACCCGTCGCGTCATCACGGACTGGGTGAACCAGCTCGCCGCGGAACTCGACGCCGCCGAGGCCCCCGTCGACGTCGACGAAATCCTGGCAATCGCAGGGACCGCGGCGCACTCGGTGCTGAGGCCCGCCGCCCCGCTCACCACCTACCTGCTCGGCTACGTCGCCGGTCGCGCTGGCGACAATTCCACGCTCGCGCTCGAGGATGCCCTGAAGGCCGTGCGGCGCCTGGCGGCGCAGCGCGGCCCGAGCCAGCGCGAATGAGTGGCGGCGCGAGCAACCCCGGCATCGAGTGGCACGAGGCCAGACGACTGGCCGCTGCCGCGGCATCCGGGCCGACGGTCGCCGAGGTGGGCCTCGCGGCATCCATCGGTCTCGTGCTGGCGGGCGACATCGTCGCCCAGCAGTCGATACCGCACTTCGCATCGTCGGCGATGGACGGCTGGGCAGTGGTTGGAGACGGACCGTGGGTGATCGGTTCGCCGGACGTTGTGCTACCCGGCCGTGCCTGGCCCGTGGTCACCGGCCAGGCACTTCCGGACGGGGTTCGCGGAGTGCTGCGGTCTGAGCACGGCGAGCTGGTGGCCGGCGAATTGCGCTGCAACTCCCGCGCAAAGACCGGCGAGCCCGCTCCCGGCCAGCATGTGCGGATGCCTGCGACCGAGGCGAGCCGTGGTGAGAGGGTGGTCGAGGCGGGCTGCGTGATCAATCCAGCGCACATCGCACTCGCTGCCGCGTGCGGGCTGGATGTGCTCACTGTGCATCCACGACCGACCGTGTCGATCCTGACCACGGGAGACGAGGTGACGACGGAGGGGCCGCCTCCCGTCGGCTCGGTCAGGGACAGTTTCGGCCCTGCGCTCCCCTCGGTGGTGACCATGCTCGGAGGCTCCGTCACCTCGACCAACAGCGTTGGCGACGACGAGGATGCCACTGTGGAGGCCATCTCGGCGGCTGCGGCCGTGGCGGCCGTGGTGATCACCACCGGAGGCACCGGACACTCGAGCGCCGACCACCTCAGGTCTGCCCTCGCACGGATGGATGCCACCGTGGTGGTCCCGTCGATCGCTATGCGTCCCGGCGGGCCGACGATGTTCGCGCGTCTGCCGAGCGGCCAGCTGGTGCTCTGTCTGGCGGGAAACCCGTTGGCGGCACTGATGGGCCTGTTCAGCGTCGGAGCGCCGATGCTCGCGGTGCTCTCGGGTCGAGCCGAGGCATCCACTCGCCTGGTACGACTGGCAGTCGACGTCCAGGGCGCTCCCCATGCCACCCGCCTGCTGCCGTATTCACTCGCCTCCGGCGTCGCGGCACCGGCGGCGTGGACGGGGTCGGCGATGATGCGCGGACTCGCGTCGGCCGACGGGGTGCTCGTCATCCCTCCGCAGGGCGCGCAGGCCGGCAGCGAGCTTGAGGCGCTGCCGCTGCCCTGGGCGCGTTAACGACACAACGCGGGAGGTCCAGTGCGCTGCACCGGCCACTCCCGCGTTGTGCGCGATAAGGGGTCGAGCTACTTCACGCCCAGCAGGTCGATCACGAAGGTGAGCGTGCGGCCCGAGAGGCGGTGTCCTCCGCCGGCGGGTCCGTAAGCCAGGTGAGGCGGAGCAATGAGCTGGCGGCGTCCGCCGACCTTCATGCCGGGGATGCCCTCCTGCCAGCCCTTGATGAGCTGCGAGAGGGGGAAGTCGATCGACTGGCCGCGGCTCCAGCTGGAGTCGAATTCCTCGCCCGACTCGAAGTCGACTCCGAGGTAGTGCACGTCGACCGTCGAGCTGGCCTGCGCCTCGGCGCCGGTGCCCTCTTCGATGTCGATGATCACGAGATCTGTGGGCTCGGGGCCCTCATAGAACTCGACTTCTGGCTTGGTTCGTGGTGAATCTGTCATGTGACCAGTCAACCAGATGCCGGATGACGCGGCGGCTGATCGCTAGTGCGAGTGCTGCGCCGCAAGCGAACGCAGCAGGTCGACTCGGGCGGCAGGGTCATCCGAGCGGAAGACGGCAGACCCTGCGACGAAGGTGTCTGCACCTGCCTCCGCGGCGATGGAGATGGTGTTCTCATCGATGCCGCCGTCCACCTGAAGCCACACGTCGAGCCCGGACTTCAGCACAGCGTCCCGCAGCAGGCCGAGCTTCGGCATCGTCGACTCCATGAAGCTTTGCCCTCCGAAGCCGGGTTCGACGGTCATCACCAGAATCTGATCGAATTCGGGGAGCAGTTCGAGGTACGGCTCCACCGGTGTGCCCGGCTTTAGGGCGAGGCCGGCTCGGGCGCCGATGTCTCGCAGACGCCTCGCGAGGGCGACGGCATCCTGCGCAGCCTCGGCATGGAAGGTGACCGAATATGCGCCGATCTCGGCATAGCCGGGCGCCCAGCGGTCCGGATCGTCGATCATGAGGTGCACGTCGAGCGGGCGAGCGGACACCTCCTGAAGCCGGCCGACCATCTGCGGCCCGAACGTGAGGTTCGGCACGAAATGGTTGTCCATGACGTCGACATGGATCAGGTCGGCGTTGGAGATGCTCGCGACATCGCGTTCGAGGTTGACGAAGTCGGCGGAGAGGATGCTGGGGTTGATACGAACCATGCTGCGAGCCTACCGAGCGCCGACGCGCCGGGTCGCTTGTCAGTGGTTGCTCCAACCGCGCCGGGGTGGGACGAGTTGTGACAGGTGAGCGGCGGGAGCCGGAGCGTGGTGGGACCGCGCGGGTGGGACTACGCCTTCGACAGCAGCTGGATGAACATGGCGTCGGTGCCGTGACGATGCGGCCACAGCTGCACGTGGGTGGCGTCCGGCAGGTCGAGTGGCTCCTTGACGAGCGACTGCAGCACCGCTGGCGTATCCATGCGCTCGATGTTGTCGGCCTTGCGCAGCACCGAGGTCACGATCGCCTTCGTCTCCGCGGCGTGCGGGGAGCAGGTCACGTAGGCGAGCAGTCCGCCCGGCTTGAGGGCGGCGATGGCCGACTTCAGCAGCTTCGCCTGCAGGTTGCCGAGCCCGGCGACGTCGCTGGGCTGCTTGCGCCAACGGGCCTCCGGGCGACGCCGCAGTGCGCCCAGGCCCGTGCACGGGGCATCCAGCAGGATCCTGTCGAAAGAATTGGGGTAGAGCGCGCCGATGTCGGTGCCGTCGACCTCCCAGACCTCGGGAGGGGTCTCGAACACAGCCAGCGCCTTGCGCACGAGTTCGGCGCGGGCCGGCACCAGCTCGTTGGCAGTCAGGATGGCGCCGGAGGCGAGTGCCTCGGCCGCCAGCAGCGCGGCCTTTCCGCCGGGACCCGCACACATGTCGAGCCACTGCTCCCCCGACCGGATCGGCCGGGCGCGGCTCAGGCTGAGGGCGGCGAGCTGCGATCCCTCGTCCTGCACGCGGGCGCGTCCATCCCTCACCGCCGGGAGGTTGAGCGGGTCACCGTGGTCGAGAATCGCTCCGACCGGCGAGAATGCCGCGGGATAGGCATCCAGCTCGTCCACCGACGACTTGTCAGGCAGGGCAGCGATCGACACCCGCGGCGCCACGTTGTCTGCCGCGAGGGCGCCCTCCAGCTCGGCCTCACGGCCCTCGGCGACCAGAACCTGCCTGAACGCACGTGTGACCCAGAGTGGATGCGAGAACTCGAATGCGAGGGCTTCCTCACCCGATTCCGCTTCGGCAAGCACCCTCTCGCGCCAGGTGTCTGCGTCGGTGCGGGTGATGGTGCGCAGTACCCCGTTGACGAACCCCACAGCGGAGTTCGAGCCGACGGTCTTGGCGAGCTCGACCGATTCGTCGACGGCGGCATGCTGGGCCACGCGCATCGACAGCAACTGGTGGCAGGCGAGTCGCAGCACGTCGAGGATCGCGGGATCGATCTTGTCGGTACTGCGTTTGGCAGCCATCGCGATGACCCGGTCGTAGTAGCCCTGCATGCGCAGGGTGCCGTAGGTGAGTTCGGTGGCGAGGCCAGCGTCTGCTTCCGACAGCTTGGCGCGCCCGAGGCGCACCGGCAGCAGGAGGTTGGCGTAGGCGTCCGAGTCGCGCACGGCCATGATGACGTCGAGGGCGATGCGCCTGGCGGGCTGGGGCTGGCTCACGATGTTGCCTCCGTCGGCGTTGTCCTGGTTGCGATGGCTGGCGCGCCGGCGCGACCCCTCCACCACGATGCGGCATCCATGGCCTTGCGTCCAGCGGGATGCACAGTGACGAGCTCGAGCGGGTCTGTCGCCGTTCCGATCAGAATTGCTGATCCGACACCCTCGATCACTCCGGGCTGCAGGCGGATCGCGTCTCTCGCGATGGCCACATCGAGCACCTTGAGCCTCGCGGAATCGATGGTGGTGAAGGCTCCGGGCTCCGGGGTGACTCCCCTGATGATGGCGTGCACCGTCGTCGCTGGCTGCGTCCAGTCGATGTCGCCGTCCACGAGGTGCAGTTTGGGGGCGAGGGTGACGTCGCCGGTTTGGGGCTCGCTCCTGGCCGATCCGTCCGCGATCGCATTCACCACGCCCATGAGCAATTCGGCGCCGGAACCGGCAAGAGACTCGAGCAGATTGCCTGCAGTCTGGTGGGCACCGATGGTTTCGGTCATCCGCCCGAAGACGTCGCCGGCATCGAGTTCGGGGACGAGCTGGAAGACCGTCGCGCCCGTGATGTCGTCCCCGGCCATGATCGCGCGCTGAACTGGTGCGGCCCCGCGCCATCGAGGTAGTAACGAGAAGTGCAGGTTGATCCAGCCGAGCCGCGGGGTCGACAAGAGGGGCTCCCTGACGAGCCCGCCGTAGGCCACGATGACGCCCAGATCCGGCTGAAGGTCCTGCACGAGTTTGGTGGCCTCACCGGCCAGCCGGTTGGCCCTGATCACGGGGATGCCCCTGGCCTCCGCTTCGACGGCGACCGGCGTTGGGGTCAGCACACCGCGTCGCCCCTGGGGAGAGTCGGCGCGAGTGATGGCTGACACTACATCGTGACCAGAGTCTGCCAGCAGCGAGAGGCTGGGTACGGCGGCGGCAGGGCTGCCGGCAAACACGAGCCGAAGCGGGGAAGGTACTGAAGAAGACATCCCTGCAATTGTCTCGCGAATCACGAGCCGGCGGTGCCACCGGTCACGAGTCGAGGAATGGTTCGGCGTCGTCGAGCCGGATGCGCAGGCCGGGGCCGGTGGGGGCGTAACCCTGGCGCGAGCCGGGGCGCTTCCGCCGGGAGGTCGCCGACCTGATCAACTCGGAGCGCAGCGCGGCCGCGACATCGTTGCCGTGCGCGTAGTCGAACCGGAGGATTGTGCGCACCAGCGGTGGCTCCAGATCGACGGGGCCGAGCACATCGGCACCCTCGACGCCGGACGCAGCAACGGCCGCGGTGACGGCATCCACCGATCCGGTGACTGTGGCAACCCGCACTGCCGGAGGGAAGCGCAGGCTGCGGCGGTCTGCGAGCTCGGCTCGCGCAAAGTCCGCATGGCGCCAGGTCACGAGAGTGGATGCCAGTGCGCCTCCGACTCCGACCAGCACCGACGGTGCACCGCCAGCCGCCAGGGCAACGGCGTTGGACCACCAGCGCAGGCAGTCCTCGCTTACCCTCAGGCTCTCGCGGGCGGCCATCTGCTCTCCATCGAGCAGCAGTACGGCCCGGTAGCCGCCTGCCGCGATCGGCTCGGCTCCCCTGGTGGCGATCACGAGAGCCGGGCCCGAGCCGACGGTCTGGACGGGGTGGTCACCATCGGCCACGATCACGCGGATGCCGGGGAAGGCCCGGCCGAGATCCTCGGCGGTTCGGCTGCTGCCCTGGCCCACGAACCGAAGCCGTTCGCCCTCACAGTGCTGGCACTTCCACCCGGCGGCAAGTGCACCGCACCATGCACAGGCCGGGGTCGCCCGCGCCGATTTCTGCATCAGTGGCCCCTCGCAGCGGGTGCAGCGCGCGGTCTGCTGGCAGTCCACGCACGCGAGTCGTGGCGCGTACCCGGGACGCGCCACCTGCACGAGCACCGGGCCGGACTCCAGGGCCGTGCGCGCGATCTTCCACGCCGAGGACGGAATGCGCGCCTGCGCGGCGAGCCGGTCGTTCGAGGACTGCTGGGCCGTCGGGATGACTTTGGGCAGCTGTAGCGGGCGCGGTGAGACCGATCTCAGCCAGCCGATCTCGACCAGTCTCTCGACCTCGGTGCTGCGCGAGTGCCCGAAGAACATCAGCGCACACGACTGCTGCTCCTGCCGCAACAGGGCGGCATCGCGTGCGTGAACGTATGGGCTCAACGGTTCGCTGTGCAGCGGGTCGCCGTCATCCCACAGTGCGATGAGCCCCAGGGTCCTGGCCGGGGCGTAGACGACCGAGCGATTGCCGACGATGGCAACGGGGTCGCCGTCGAGGCAGCGGAGGAATGCGCGGTAGCGGTCGGGATTCGATTGCCGGGCATCCAGCCTCACGATGCTTGCTGCCGGAAGCACGGCGGCGAGAGCGGCCTGCAGCTGCTCCTGATCCCGATAGTCGGGCACGGCGAGAATCGCGCTCCTGCCCGCGGAAATGGTTGCCGCAGCGGCAGCGGCCATCGTGACGGCCCAGCCTCCGACCCAGGACGAAGCGCCGTCGACCGGCTGCACCTCGCGCACGAGCGGTACGGCATCGACCGCGAGTCGTTCGTTCGCCGCGATCGCGGACTCGAGCACCCCGGGGCCATACGACTCCACCGGTACCGCGACGACCGGCGCGGGATGTGGCCGGGCTTCGGCCGCGAGCCACGCTGTCTCGACCCGCACCTGACGTTTCGGCACCGCCAGTCTGACGATATCCGTTGCGGAGCCCGCGGCGCGGTCGGCGGCCCTGCGCGCGAGGGCCCACACCTCGGGTGTCAGCACCCTGATCTCGGACACCACAGAGTCGAGCTCGCTGAGCACTCCCCCGTATTCGCCCCGCGGCGCCACCTCGACGATGATGCCGTCGGCTACCCGGCCTGCCGAGCGAAGCGGCACCCTGACCCGCACTCCGGGCACTGCCGCGTCGACCATGGTGGCGGGAATGCCGTAGTCGAAAAGCCTGTCCAGCTGCGGTAACGGTGAGTCGATCAGCACCTTCGCCACGGACGGTGTCCCTGGGTTGGGCGGCCCGGATCCAGTGGGCACCCTGGTGTCGGATGCCTCGGACACTACAGTCCGCTGGCCGCGCGAAGTTCGTCGACCCGGTCGGTGCGCTCCCAGGTGAAATCGGGGAGTTCACGACCGAAGTGACCGTAGGTCGACGTCGCTGCGTAGATCGGTCGCAGCAGATCGAGGTCGCGGACTATCGCACCGGGGCGAAGGTCGAAGACGCTCTTGATGGCCCCGATGATGCTTTCTTCATCGACGTGGGCGGTGCCGAAGGTCTCGACGTACAGGCCGACGGGGGCGGCCTTGCCGATGGCGTACGCCACCTGCACCTCGAGCCGGTCGGCGAGACCCGCAGCGACGGCGTTCTTGGCGACCCAGCGCATGGCGTACGCGGCAGACCTGTCGACCTTCGACGGGTCTTTACCGCTGAACGCGCCGCCGCCGTGACGTGCGGCGCCGCCGTAGGTGTCGACGATGATCTTGCGGCCCGTGAGACCTGCGTCACCCTGCGGTCCGCCGATCTCAAAGCGGCCGGTGGGGTTGATGAGCACCCTGAGGTTCGACGAGTCGAGGTTGGACGTGGCCAGGACGGGGCGCACCACCAACTCCTCGATCTCGCGCCGCAGCGTCTCGGTCGTGACATCCGGTGAATGCTGCGTGGACAGCACGACGGTGTCAACACTGCGCGGAACAACTCCGTCGTAGCCGACGGTCACCTGGGTCTTGCCGTCTGGCCTGAGGTAATCCACGGCACCCTCATGACGGACAGCCGCAAGCTTCTCGGCCATCCGGTGAGCGAGCCAGATCGGGATGGGCATCAACTCGGGGGTTTCCCGGGTTGCGTAGCCGAACATGAGCCCCTGGTCGCCAGCGCCCTGAACGTCGCCGTCATCGCTGCTGGAGTGCTCCCGGCTCTCGATCGCGTTATCGACGCCCTGCGCGATGTCGGGAGACTGGCCGCCGATGGAAATGGAGACGCCGCACGAGCGGCCGTCGAACCACACGTCGGACGAGGTGTACCCGATATCGGAGATGCGTTTGCGCACGATCGATGGAATGTCGACGTAGCCACTGGTGGTGACCTCGCCTGCGACGACCACGAGCCCCGTGGTGACCAGCGTTTCGACGGCGACGCGGGCGTTCTTGTCAACGCTCAGCAGTGCGTCGAGGATGCTGTCACTGATCTGGTCGCAGATCTTGTCCGGGTGACCCTCGGTCACGGACTCGGACGTGAACAGGCGCAGGGGTGAACTCATTCTGTGCAACTCCAGGGGTGATTAGCGTGCGGACACGAGGTCAAGAATACGGTTCGCCACCGACAGCTTGCTTCCGGCTGCCTCGGCGACGATGGTGCCTGAACTGTCGAGAATGGAGACGGTGTTGTCATCCGTCGCAAAGCCTTCGGTCCAGCCGACCCTGTTGATGACGAGCAGGTCGGAACCCTTGCGTGCGATCTTCTCGCGGCCGATCTCCAGCAGCTTTGCGTCGTCGGGCTCGGTCTCTGCCGCGAACCCCACGATCAGCTGACCCGGCGCGCGGTGCGCGGCGAGGGACTTCAGGATGTCGGGATTCCTGACCAGGCGCAGTTCGAGCGTGTCGCCCTGGGCATCCTTCTTGATCTTCGAGTCGGCCACGTGCTCGGGCCGGTAGTCGGCGACGGCCGCAGCCATGATGACTACGTCGTGAGTTGCCGCGGCGACGGCCACGGCACCCTGGAGTTCTGCAGTCGTGCTGACGGTGAGCACCGTGACGAGAGCCGGGGGCTCGATCTCGAGGTTCGCGGCGATGAGCGTCACCTCGGCGCCCCTGGCGGCAGCGGCCTGGGCGATTGCGACGCCCTGCCGGCCACTCGAACGGTTGCCGATGAATCTCACGGGGTCCAATGGCTCCCTCGTGCCACCGGCGGTGATCAGGATGCGGCGACCGACGAGGTCGTGCACCGTGACAGCGCCGAACGCGGCAGTCACGATGTCGTCGACCTCGGACATGCGCCCCACGCCGGAATCAGAGCCGGTTAGTTGCCCGACCGACGGGCCGACGATGATCACACCGCGGTTGCGCAGCAGCTGAACGTTCGCCTGGGTTGCGGGGTTCTCCCACATTTCGGAGTGCATAGCCGGAGCGACGACGATAGGCGCGGTGCTTGCCAAAATCGTGTTTCCCAACAGATCATCCGCGAAGCCGCCGGCAAGTTTCGCCAGGGAGTTCGCCGATGCGGGCGCGACGACGATGAGGTCGGCGGCCTGCCCGATCGAAACGTGCCGGACTTCGGCCACACCCTCGTACAACTCAGAGTGCACGAGGTTGCGGCTGATCGCCTCGAGAGTGGGCCTGCCCACGAATCGAAGCGCGTTTTCAGTAGCGACGACGTGAACGTCGTGGCCAGCGAGCACAAAGGCTCGCACGATCCCCACTGCTTTGTACGCAGCGATGCCGCCGGTGATTCCGACGACGACGTTCAGCCGTTTCGGCGAATCTCCGGCGGTCATCGTCACAGTCCTCGACACCGACAGTCGGGAGTCGGTGCCGCTTACTCGGAGCTCAGGCGCTTGAGCTCGAGCTTGTCTTCGTTGATCTCGTGAAGCGCAACCGAAAGCGGCTTGTCTTCGATGGTCGAGTCGACGAGAGGACCGACGTTGTCGAACAGGCTTCCCTCGTGGAGGTCGGCGTAGTAGTCGTTGATCTGGCGCGCGCGCTTCGACGCGAAGATGACCAGCTGGTACTTGGAGTCGACCTTCGAAAGAAGTTCGTCGATCGGCGGGTCAATGATGCCGGAGTGCTTGTCAACCATGGAGGCTCCTTGCCTGGTGTGGATTACGTCGTTCTGCACGGCCCAAACTGCACCGTGCATGGTGCGAAGACCGCGAAAGTCAGCGGGAAATCGGGGCGCCGATGGGCGCATCCATCAATTCTACGACTTCCTGAGCCGCTTGGCTGACTTCCCGGTTCACGACTTTCGCGTCGAACTCGTCCTGCGCGGCCAATTCGACCCGCGCTGTGTCGAGTCTGCGCTGTTGTTCTTCGGGCTTTTCGGTGCCGCGGCCGATGAGCCTTCGCACCAATTCCTCCCACGTTGGGGGAAGCAGGAAGACGAGGAACGCATCCGACATCACGGCCCTGACCTGCCTGGCGCCCTGGAGGTCGATCTCGAGCATCACCCGCCTTCCGGACGCCAACGCGGCATCGATCGGCGGACGCGGGGTGCCGTATCGGAATGAGTTGTGCACCACGGCCCACTCAAGCAATTCGTTGGAGGCGATCTTTCGATCGAATTCCTCGTCGCTCACGAAGTAGTAATGCACTCCGTCGATCTCGCCCGGGCGCGGGGAGCGGGTGGTCGCGGACACGCTCAGCATGACGTCTGCATAGTTCTCGCGGATGAACGCAGACACCGTGCCCTTGCCCACCGCGGTCGGGCCCGCCAACACAATCAGGCGGCTGGGCTCCGCGCCCTGTCGGTGCACGAGATAGTCCCGGAGCCTGATGCGCTGACGTACGCCGAGGCCACCGACGCGTTTCTTGTCTGAAATCTCCAGTTGATCCAGGATTCGCGCCACGCGAGTCGGGCCGAGCGTCGGAACGCTGCCGAGCAGTTCTGTCACCCGGAGGCTCGCTTCGGCGCTGTCAGGATCCGTCCATGCGGTCTGGGCCACGGCCAGGGCCGTCTTCTGCCTCGACGCAATGGACTGTTTGACGGCGGCTCGAGCGCGTCGCGCAGCGATGGCGGCGCGACCAGCGGCCGCCCTGTCGACCTCGGGGGGTGCCGGGCGGGGGCTCATCGTGTCACTCCCCCGGCGAGAACCGCCGCCTGCGCGGCGAGCTCGGATCTGGCACCGTCCGGCCCGGCGCGGAGCACACTTCGGCCGATGTTGGCGATGACATTGCCAGACACGGATCCGAACAGCGCGGGCAGGTCGGCGATCAACGCACCCTGCTCACCGAAACCGGGCGCGAGCACGGGAGTTTTCGAAAGACTGGATGCTTCGATGCCGTAATCGGCAGACCGCACGGTTGCACCGATTACCACTCCGATCGAGCCAAGACCGGAGGCAGATGAATTGAGTTCTTGCACGTCTCCGACGATACCCGCAGCGACCGTCCGGCCGGGGTGCCGACCGCGATCGAGTACAGCAGTCTGGGTGTCGACTGACTCGGGATTCGAGGTTGCTGCAAGAACAAAGAGACCCTTGCCTCCCGATTCCGCGAGACTGATCACGTCGGTGAGCGAACCCACCCCCTGGTATGCAGAGAGGGTCATCGCATCGGCCTCGAGTGCAGACCCCGGCGTGAGCCAGGCAGCACCATAGGCCGCGACAGTCGAGCCGACATCGCCACGCTTGGCGTCGGCGATGATGAGCAGCCCGGCTCCGCGCGCCGCGGCGAGCACAGCCTCGAGTGCGGCGAATCCGGCGGATCCGAAGCGCTCGAAGAAGGCCACCTGCGGCTTGACGATCCCCACGACCCCTGCCGCGGCATCCACGCACCGCAGCCCGAATTCGCGGGCTCCGGCAGCGGAGTCCGGAAGGCCCCACGCGTCGAGCAGGAAGGCATGGGGGTCGATTCCCAGACACACCCTGCCACGAGTGTCGAAGACCGCCTCGAGCCGGTCGCCGAAACTAAGCACGGGAGGATTCCGACCGCGCCAGTCGCTCGGCACGGTCGATGGCGTAGTCCTGCAGTGAGCGGACGTCGAATCCTTCGCGGATCCCCTCGAACGAGGCGACGGCCGCGCCGACCTGGGCGATCGTCGTGAACAGCGGCTTGTCCGCGGCCACCGTGGCCATGCGGATCTCGTAGCCGTCCGCCCTGGCGCTTCGACCGCTCGGGGTATTGATTACCACGTCGACCTCGCCCTGGTTGATCAGCTCGACGATCGAGGGCTCTCCGTCAACGACCTCCTGGCCCATGAAGTACTTGCGCACGACCCTGGCCTCGATTCCGTTGCGGGCGAGCACCTCGGCAGTGCCTTCGGTGGCGAGGATCTTGAAGCCGAGCTGGCTGAGCCTGAGCACGGGAAGAACGATGGCGCGCTTGTCGCGGTCGGCGACAGACACGAACACCGCTCCGCTCGATGGCAGGCCGCCGTAGGCAGCCTCCTGGCTCTTCGCGAATGCCTTCGGGAAGTTCGAGTCGATTCCCATGACCTCGCCCGTTGAGCGCATCTCCGGGCCGAGAACCGAGTCAACCACGTTGCCTTCGACAGTGCGGAACCGCTTGAACGGCAGCACTGCCTCCTTGACCGAGACCGGGGCGTCCATGGGAACGACGGAGCCGTCCTGCTCAGGCAGCATGCCATCGGCGACGAGCGAACGGATGTCGCGGCCGACCATGATCATCGCAGCAGCCTTGGCCAGCGGAATGCCGAGAGCCTTGGAGACGAACGGCACGGTTCTGGATGCCCGTGGATTTGCCTCGAGCACGTAGAGGATTCCCTGACCGATGGCGAACTGCACGTTGATGAGACCTCTGACGCCGATGCCGTCGGCGATGCCGCGCGTCGCCTCGCGCACGCGGTCGATCACGTCGCGACCGAGGGTGACGGGAGGCAGCGTGCAGGCCGAGTCGCCCGAGTGGATGCCGGCCTCCTCGATGTGCTCCATGATGCCGCCGATGTAGAGCTCGGTGCCGTCGTACAGCGCGTCGATGTCGATCTCGATCGCGTCATCCAGGAACCTGTCGACCAGCAGGGGCGAGCCGGGTGCGATGATCGCCTGGTCCTTGACCCGCTCGAAGTAGTCGGCCATCGACTCGGTGTCGTAGACGATCTCCATGCCGCGCCCGCCCAGCACGTGCGAGGGGCGAACGAGTACCGGGTAGCCGATGTCTTCCGCGATCGAGATCGCCTCGTCGCGGTTGGTGGCGGTTCCGTTCTTCGGGGCGATCAGGCCGGCGCCGGAGAGGATCTTCGAGAAGAGTCCACGCTCCTCGGCGAGGTCGATCGCTTCGGGCGTGGTCCCGAGGATCGGCACTCCGGCGTCCTTCAGCCCCTGGGCGAGCCCGAGTGCGGTCTGGCCGCCGAGCTGCACGACGACGCCGACGAGTTCGCCGGAGAGGGATTCGGCGTGGATGATCTCGAGCACATCCTCGAGCGTCAGCGGCTCGAAGTACAGCCGGTCGCTCGTGTCGTAGTCCGTCGACACCGTCTCGGGGTTGCAGTTGATCATGATGGTTTCGAAGCCGGCGTCAGACAGCGCGAACGACGCGTGAACACAGGAGTAGTCGAACTCGATGCCCTGGCCGATCCGGTTCGGACCCGAACCCAGGATGATGACCTTGCGGCGATCACTCGGTGTCACCTCGGTCTCGAGGTCGTAGCTCGAGTAGTGGTACGGCGTGAGCGCGGGGAACTCCCCCGCGCAGGTGTCGACGGTCTTGAAGACCGGGCGCACGCCCAGCTCCCAGCGCAGCTGGCGAACGGCGGGCTCGGTGGCGCCGCGCAGCTGCGCGATCTGCGCGTCGCTGAATCCGTGATCCTTGGCAAGTCTGAATACGGCCTCATCCAGGGCAACGGCACCCGCGATGTCTGCCAGCGACCTCGTTGATGAGCGCGATCTGGTCGACGAACCACGGATCGATGCCCGTCGCCTCGAAGACCTCCGCGGTGGTGGCACCGGCGCGCATGGCCTGCTGCACGGTGACGATGCGGCCGTCCGTCGGGATGGTCGAGACCTCGAGCAGCTCGGCCTTGTCGCCGGGCTCGCCCTCCCAGTGGAAGCTGCTGCCGCGCTTCTCGAGCGAACGAAGAGCCTTCTGCAGGGCCGTCGAGTAGTTGCGTCCGATCGCCATGGCCTCGCCGACCGACTTCATGGTGGTCGTCAGGCGCACATCGGCGGCGGGGAACTTCTCGAAGGCGAAACGGGGAACCTTGACGACGACATAGTCGAGCGTCGGCTCGAACGACGCCGGTGTGACCTTGGTGATGTCGTTGGGAATCTCGTCGAGGCGGTAGCCGATCGCGAGTTTTGCGGCGATCTTGGCGATGGGGAATCCGGTCGCTTTGGATGCCAGGGCGCTCGAACGCGACACACGCGGGTTCATCTCGATGACGATCACGCGACCGTTCTTCGGGTCGATGGCGAACTGGATGTTGCATCCACCGGTATCGACGCCGACGGCACGGATGATGTCGATGCCGATGTTGCGCATGTTCTGGTACTCACGGTCGGTGAGGGTCAGCGCGGGAGCCACGGTGATGGAGTCGCCCGTGTGCACGCCGACCGGGTCGACGTTCTCGATGGAACACACGACAACGGTGTTGTCCGCGGTGTCGCGCATGAGCTCGAGCTCGTATTCCTTCCACCCGAGGATCGACTCCTCGAGCAGCACCTCGGTGGTGGGGCTCTGGTGCAGGCCGTCGGTGACCATGCGACGCAATTCCGCGCGGTCGTAGGCGAAGCCGGAACCGAGGCCGCCCATGGTGAAGCTGGGTCGGATGACCAGCGGGTAGCCGAGGTCCTCGGCGAACTCGACGGCTTCCTCGACGGTGTGGGCAATGTAGCTCTTCGCAACGTCGGCACCGGCATCCAGCACCAGCTGCTTGAAGATCTGGCGGTCTTCACCCTTGTTGATCGCCTCGAAGTTGGCGCCGATGAGCTCGACGTTGTACTTCTCAAGAATGCCGTGCTTGTGCAGGTCGATCGCGGCGTTGAGCGCTGTCTGGCCGCCCAGCGTGGGCAGCACCGCGTCCGGCTTCTCCTTGGCGATGATCGTCTCGATGACCTCCCACGTGATCGGCTCGATGTACGTCGCGTCGGCGAAGTCGGGGTCGGTCATGATGGTCGCCGGGTTCGAGTTGACGAGGATGACGCGCACGCCCTCCTCGCGCAGCACACGGCAGGCCTGCGTGCCCGAGTAGTCGAACTCTGCGGCCTGGCCGATGACGATCGGGCCTGACCCAATCACGAGCACTGAGTTGATGTCTGAACGCTTAGGCATTACTTGCTGTCCTTGCTCTTCAGGACCAGATCCCGGAAGCGATCGAATAGGTAGTTGGCATCGTGTGGGCCCGCAGCAGCCTCGGGGTGGTACTGCACCGAGAATGCGGGGATGTCGAGGGCATTGAGGCCCTCGACCACGTTGTCGTTGAGGTTGACGTGGCTGACCTCGACCCGGCCGAAGCCGGCGGGGCTGTCTGAGATGACGCCGATGGGGGCATCGACTGCGAAGCCGTGGTTGTGGCTGGTGATCTCGGTGCGGCCGGTAGCCACATCGACGACCGGCTGGTTGATTCCGCGGTGTCCGAACGGCAGCTTGTATGTGCCGTACCCGAGCGCGCGACCGAGAAGCTGGTTGCCGAAGCAGATCCCGAAGAACGGCAGACCCTCCTTCAGTACCTCCTGCAGCAGCGAGACGTGAGCGTCGGACGCGGAGGGGTCGCCCGGACCGTTGGAGTAGAACACGGCGACGGGGTCGATGGCCATCAACTCGGTGAACGAGATCGACTGCGGCATCACGTGCACGTCGAAGCCGCGATCAGCGAGGTAGTTGATGGTGGATGTCTTCACGCCGAGGTCGAGCACGGCGAGCCGACCGATGCTGGTGATGGTCGCGGCCACGACGTAGCCGTCGACCGTGGAGACCTCGGCCGACAGGTTCTGGCCGGCCATCTGTCCCGTGCCCGCGCACGATCTCGAGCTGGGCGTCCGCCGCGAGAGCCGCGTCGGCTCCCGAAAACACGCCGCCGCGCATCGATCCTGCGTCGCGCAGGCGCCTGGTGACCGCGCGAGTGTCGATGCCGCTGATGCCGACGACACCCTCGGTCTCCAACTGATCGTCGAGCGATCCGGTGGCGCGATAGTTGGACACCACGCGACTGGGGTCACGGACGACGAACCCAGATACCCAGATCCTGGATGATTCCGGGTCTTCGTCGTTGACTCCGGTGTTGCCGATGTGAGGAGCGGTCATCACGACGATCTGGCCGGCGTAGCTGGGGTCGGTGAGCGTCTCCTGGTAGCCGGTCATGCCGGTGGCGAAGACCACCTCGCCCAGGGTGCGTCCGCGGGCACCGTAGGCGCGCCCGGAATAGCGGGTGCCGTCCTCGAGGACCAAGACTGCTGGATCAAAACTCACGGGGCCTTCTTTCATACTGCTGTGGCTTGTCTGTCGGCGAGCAGGGAACGTACGGCCCGCTCGAATTCTGTTGGCTCCGCCATGCGAAGGTAGCTGTCGACGACACGGTCGCCGAGCATCCATTCGATGAGGTGGAGTCCGTCTTTCTCGACAACCCTGTCGATGGTCCAGGTGGCCCTGCGGATGTCGCGCAAATCGGCCAACGGGATGAAGATGTCGCGATCGGGCAGCTGAAGGGTGATGCCGGCTTCTGACACCAACGCCACCACATTGCTGCGGAAACCGAGTCCGTGAACGGCGATGCGATCGAGGGGGTTTCCGGATGCGGTGGTCGCCACGTATTTGCCGGCGACGGTTGCCAGAGTGTTGCCCAGCTCCGCCGGCGCAACCACGAGCGGAACGATGTCGCGCTGGCGACGCTGGCGGGCACGCCAGCCGAGATACATCAGCAGCAACAGTGTGGCCAGCAGCGCGAGCACGAGGGCCTGCAGGATCGTCCTATCCATGGGCCGCCCCGGCCCGCGCGACAGTGTCGGCCTCGACGAGTTCACCGTCGCTTACCGTCAGATAGCCGTTGTGAATCGTGGTGATGACCCGACCCGGCAGTTGGCGCCCGAGATACGGAGTGTTGATTCCCTTGCCGCGCAGGTCGCTCGTGGCGAAGGCGCGCGATGCCGTGGGGTCGTACAGCGTGAGGTTTGCGGCGCTGCCGATGGCGAAGGGCGAGTCGTAACCGTCCAGGCTGCCGATCTCCGCTGGCTTCGACGACAGCACCCTGGCGACATCCGCCCATCCCAGCTGTCCGCTCTCGACCACGGAGGCGTGCACGACGCTGAGAGCGGACTCGAGACCGACCATTCCGTTGGCGGCTTCATCCCAGGCGCAGTCTTTCGCCTCGACGGGATGCGGGGCATGGTCGGTGGCGACGATGTCGATGGTGCCGTCGGCGAGAGCCTCACGCAGTGCCTGGACGTCTTCGTCGCGCCTCAACGGCGGGTTCACCTTGAAGCGTGAATCGTAGCCGCGCACCAGATCTTCGGTGAGCAGCAGGTGATGGGGTGTGACCTCGGCCGTGACATTCACGCCACGAGCTTTCGCCCAGCGGATGACGTCGACTGAGCCCGCAGTCGAGACGTGGCAGACGTGAAGCCTGGCGCCGACATGCTGGGCGAGCAGGACATCGCGGGCGATGATCGACTCCTCGGCAACCGCTGGCCACCCGGCGAGTCCGAGCTCGTTCGACAGCGCGCCCTCGTTCATTTGGGCACCGATCGTGAGCCGCGGATCCTGTGCGTGCTGGGCGACGACTCCCCCGAAGGTCGTGACGTATTCGAGCGCGCGGCGCATGAGCAGCGCGTCGTGAACGCAGTGGCCGTCGTCGGAGAACACCCGTACCCTGGCCCGTGACTGCGCCATGGCGCCGATCTCTGAGAGGCGCTCCCCGGCGAGTCCAGCGGTGACCGCTCCGATGGGCCGCACTGTCACGTAGCCGTGCTGGTCCCCCAGGGACTTCACCTGCTCGACGACTCCGGCGGTGTCCTGGACGGGCAACGTGTTGGCCATCGCGAACACCGCGGTGAAGCCGCCGATCGCGGCGGCCCGAGACCCGGTGAGCACGGTTTCGCTCTGCTCGAAGCCGGGCTCACGCAGGTGCGTGTGCAGATCAACGAGCCCCGGAAGCGCAACGAGCCCCGCCGCGTCGATGGTGCGTGCGGCCGTCGTCTCGTCGACGAATACGCCGTTCTCGACGAACAGGTCTTTCGACGAGCCGTCCGGAAGTTGTGCTCCGCTAATCCTGATGCTCATGCTTGGGCCTCCGTGGTTCCAGAAAGCAGGTGGTACAACACGGCCATCCGTATTGATACCCCGTTGGCGACCTGCTCAAGCACGGTCGATTGCGCCGAATCCGCCGCGCCGGACGAGATCTCGAGGCCGCGATTCATCGGCCCTGGGTGCATCACAATGCTAGCCGCAGGAAGACGCCCGACGCGTTCGTCGTCCAGTCCCCACTGTCGGCTGTACTCGCGGGCGTTGGGGAAGAACGCCGCGTTCATGCGTTCGGCCTGGATGCGCAGCATCATGACCACGTCGGGGCCGGAGTCGATGGCGGCATCCAGATCGAAGGTGACCGTCGCGGGCCAGCCGGCGGTACTGACGGGCAGCAGGGTGGCGGGGGCGACGAGCTGCACGTTCGCACCGAGCGTCGTCAGCAGCCACAAGTTCGACCTTGCGACGCGCGAGTGCAGGATGTCGCCGACGATGGCCACGCTCACGCCATCGAGACCGCGGCCCCGTGACGCGGCCCCATGCAGTCGTTTGCGGATGGTGAAGGCGTCGAGCAGCGCCTGTGTGGGATGTTCGTGAGTGCCGTCCCCCGCGTTCACGATGCCAGCGTCGATCCAGCCGCTGTCCGCGAGCACCCTCGGCGCTCCCGACGCGCCGTGCCTGATCACGACGGCGTCTGCGCCCATCGCTGCGAGGGTCTGCGCTGTGTCCTTCAGGCTCTCGCCCTTGGAGACACTGGAACCCTTCGCGCTGAAGTTGATCACGTCGGCGCTGAGTCGTTTCGCCGCGACTTCGAACGACACCCGCGTGCGCGTCGAGTCCTCGAAGAAGAGGTTGACGACGGTCTTGCCGCGCAGGGTGGGAAGCTTCTTCACCTCGCGGTGGGCGACGTCGGCCATGTCTTCGGCGATGTCGAGAATGGCGATGGCCTCATCGCGCGAGACATCCCTGGTCGAGAGCAGGTGCCTCATTCGATGGTCACCTCATCGACGCCATCGATTTCTGACAGGCGAACCATGATGCGCTCCGATGTTGAGGTTGGCAGGTTCTTTCCGACGAAGTCAGCCCTGATCGGCAGTTCGCGATGGCCCCGGTCAATCAGCACGGCGAGCCTGACCGAACGCGGACGACCCAGGTCGCTCAGCGCATCGAGGGCAGAGCGGATCGTGCGTCCCGAATAGAGCACGTCGTCGACAAGCACCACAGTTTTGCCGTCAATGCCACCATCGGGAATGCTCGTAGGGCTCGGCGATCGCGTGGGGTGTTTCGAGAGGTCGTCGCGGTACATGGTCACGTCGAGGGCCCCGACGCTCACCGTGCCCGGTTCGATGGAGTTGAGAATCACGCCCAGTCGCGCCGCAATCGTGACGCCGCGCGTGGGAATGCCTAAGACGACGAGACCAGCCGATCCACGGTTGGACTCAAGGATCTCGTGTGAGATGCGAGTCAACGCCCGGGTGATATCAGCCTGCTGCAGCACGTGGCGTGCAGTCATTCTGACCTCCTTCCCCGTCTCTCTGGACGGAACTTAAAGGATGTCTGTTTCGAACACTATACCGGCGTTGACCGGCGACCGTTGGGTGCGCCGACTGCGACCGCGGCCGCGACCGAGGCCAGGGCGGCTGAGTCGAACGACCATTGTTGCCAGTAGAGCGGCACCTCGATGGGCGAACCTGGCAGCACCACCAGGACTCCGGATGCCACCAGGCCGGCGGCCTGCTCATCCGGAAGCATTCCCCAGCCGAAGCCGAGTGACACGGCCCGCAGGAAGTCGGAGGATGCCGGTACGTGGTGTCGTGGTGGCGACTGGGGGTCGACGCCACGGGAGTGGAGATACTCGTCCTGGAGGGAGTCTTTGCGGTCGAAGACGACGACCGGTGCCACCTCCAGCTGAGACGAATCGGTGCCATCGCACTGCCAGGAACGAGCGAATTCTGCGCTGGCGGTCGCTCGGTAGGTCATGCTTCCCACTCGCGTCGAAACGCAACCCTGCACCGGTTCGCTCTGCGAGGTGAGCGCGGCCATGACCGTCCCCTCTCGCAGCAGTGCCGCCGAGTGCGCCTGATCCTCCGTGGTGATGTCGAAGGTAACGCCGTCGACGGCGGCGACGGCATCCAGAAACCAGGTCGCGAGCGAGTCTGCGTTGACCACGAGGGGAATCGTGGTGAGCACTCGGCTGCCTGGCCGCAGTGCCGCGGCGGTCTCCCGCCCGAGGAGGTCGACCTGCCGCGCCATGCGCATGACGATGCTGCCCGATTCCGTCAGACGGGCAGGCTTCGAGCGCACTACCAAAACACGGCCCACCTCGCTTTCCAGTGCCTTGATCCTCTGGCTCACCGCCGACGGCGTGATCGACAGCATTCGGGAGGCGGCCTCGAAGCTGCCCCCATCGACGACGGCGGCGAGTGCCCTGAGTTGATCGGCAGGCAGATCCATAATTAGCAACTCTAACGAAGCCTAAGAATCATTAGCTGGATTGCGCTATGCACGAGCCATACGGTGGTGAGGTGATCTTCTCCGCTATCGCCTCGGGCTTTCTCTCCGGCGCCGCCCTCATCATCGCCATCGGCGCCCAGAACGCCTTCGTGTTGCGGCAGGGCATCCGGCGGGAGCACGTGCTGCCGATCGTGGTGGTGTGCGCGCTGTCTGACGCGATCCTGATCACGCTGGGGGTTGCCGGCATCGGCACCATCGTCACTGCGGTGCCTGTCGTGCTCGAGATCGTCCGCTGGGTCGGCGCGGCATTTCTCGTGGGTTACGCGATCTTCGCGGCCCGCAGGGCGATGCATCCGACCGCACTGGTCGTGGGCGCCAAGGAGGGCGCGAGCCTCTCGGCGGCGGTGCTGACGGCACTCGCCCTGACCTGGCTCAACCCGCATGTCTACCTCGACACCGTGCTGTTGCTGGGTTCGCTCGCCACAGCCCAGGGCGATGGCCGCTGGTGGTTCGTCGTTGGGGCGGTCACCGCGAGCATTGTCTGGTTCACGGCACTGGGCTTCGGAGCCCGGCTGCTGCGCGGGCTGTTTGCAAAGCCTGTTGCCTGGCGCATCCTCGATCTGAGCATCGCCGCAGTGATGCTCGCGCTTGCCGTGATGCTGGTGCTCCCCCACTAGGTCCAGCGTTTGAGGAGGTACCTCTCGAGCAGCCCGATGAGGGCATCAGACGTCTTGCCGAGCACCGCGAGCAGCACGATCGCGAGGAAAGTCCGGTCGAGTCGACCGTTGTTGGCCGAGTCACTCAGCAGGAATCCGAGCCCCATGGATGCCGCGATCAGCTCGGCCGCGACCAGGAACAGCCAGGACTGCGCGAGTGCCAGCCTGAGCCCGGAGACGATGCTCGGCACGACCGCGGGAAGCTGCACCTGCTGAAGCAGCTGCAGCCGTGTGAGGCCGTACGCCCGGCCGAGCTCGACGAGGTGCGGATCGACGTGCCGCAACGCGCCGGCGACCGTGGTGTACACCGGGAAGAGTGCGCCGATGGCGATCAGTGTCACCTTCGAGTCTTCGTTGATGCCGAGGTACAGGATGAGCAGCGGCACCCACGCCAGCGATGGCACCGCCCTGAATGCCCCGATGGTGGGCGCAAGCGCTGCGCTTGCGACCCTGGACAGCCCGACGAGCGAACCGACGAGAAGGCCGATTGTGGCGCCGGCGACGAACCCGATCAGTACGCGCTGGACCGAAATGCCCACAAACTGCCCGAGCTGGCCTCGCTCGGCGAGGTCCACTCCCGCAAGCCAGACGCTCGTGGGCGAGGGCAGGCGGTACGCGGGCACGATTCCGGTCACGGCAATCACCTGCCATCCGGCCAGCAGCAACACCGGCAGGATGAAGCCGAGACCGACCATCAGCGGACGTGTGACTTTTGCACGACCCGCAGCCGACTCGGTGATCGAGTCGGCTGCGGAGTCGTGCTTGGGGCTGAACTTAGCCAATGTACGAGGTGTCTGCCTTGTCCACGAACTCGGTGTTGAACAACGAGTCGAGTGCTGCATCGATCTGGTCCTGGCTCGCAACATCCCCTGATTCAACGAAGATCGGGCCGATGAAGGCGAGCACGTCGTGCTGCTTCTTGCCCGGCTTCGGGTCGACACCGAGGTTGGTGCGGTCAGCGATCACCGCGGTGGCGATGACGGGGTCGATAGCGGCGACGGTGGCCAGAATTTCTGCGGTTTCCTCCGGATTCGCGATGGCGTACTCGCGTGCCGTCTCGTAGGCATCGATGACCAACTGCAGCAGATCAGGCGACTTCTCGATGAAGCTCTCTGTCGCGTTGAGGAAGCCGTAGCTGTTGAAGTCGATGTTGTCGTAGATGATCTTCGAGCCGGCCGTGGCGACGCTCGACGACAGGAGCGGATCGAGGCCGGCCCACGCATCGACAGTCCCGGACTCGAGGGCTGCCTTTCCGTCGGCGTGCTGCAGGTTCTGCACAGTGACGTCCTCGAGGCTGAGCCCGGCTTCGCCCAGGGTCTGCAGCAGGAAGAAGTACGGGTCTGTGCCCTTCGTCGCGGCGATCGACTTGCCCTTCAGCTCGGAGACGGAGGTGATCGTCGACCCGGCCGGAACCAGGATTGCCGCCCAGTTGGGCTGGGAGTAAACGTCGACGGTCTGGATGGGCGAGCCGTTGGACCTGGCCAGCAGTGCTGCCGATCCCGCGGTCGACCCGACGTCGATGGCGCCGGCCTTGAGCGCCTCGTTGGCCTTGTTCGAGCCGCCGGACTGAACCCAGTTGACCGTGACCTTTCCGTCGGTGGCCTCTTCGAGCCAGCCCTTTTCCTTGATGATCAGGCTGAGCGGGTTGTACGTGGCGAAGTCGACGTTCAGCACGTCGGCGCTCCACTCACCCGAGGCGGCGTTGGCGGGTTCTGCCTCTGCTACCGTGCTCGAGCCCTCACCGGCGCATGCCGACAGTGCGATCGTTACCGTTGCTGCGAGAGCTATCAGGGGCAGAAACTTCTTCTTGCTCATGGTTTTCCTCAGAATGTGTGTGCTGGGTGATGGGTGGACACGCCGAGTCCGTCGAGGAGCTCGCCGCGCAGGTGCGCCAGGGACGAATTGCCGCGATCTCGCGGTCGCGCCCCAGGAACGGTGATGACCGAGCGGATGACCGCTCCGGAGTTGCTCGCGTAGCCGGGCTCCACGCCCAGCAGCACGACGCGGTCGGCGAGGTACAGGGCCTCGTCGACGTCGTGGGTCACGAACAGGATGGTGGCTGGCTCTGCCGCGTGAATGTCGAGCAGCAGGTCTTGCATGGTCAGTCTGGTGAGCGCGTCGAGTGCGCCGAAAGGCTCGTCCAGCAGCAGGACGCCCGGCCCGCGAGCGAGAGCCCGCGCGAGGGATGCGCGCTGAGCCATGCCGCCGGAGATCTGGCGCGGCCGAAGCTGCGCGGCATCCGTGAGCTGCACGAGCGCGAGCAGCTCGGCGACCCGTGCCTTGCGCTCGGAGCGCGCCGTGCCCGGGGGAAGCCCGAGGTCGACATTGGCTTCGATGGACCGCCACGGAAGCAGCCGCGGCTCCTGGAAGGCGATGGCGCAACGCTGGTCGATTCCGGTGAGCGCGCTGCCGCCGATGAGCACAGATCCGGCGTCCGGGATGTCGAGACCGCCGACCTGGCGAAGCAGGGTGGACTTGCCGCTGCCGGACGCGCCGATCAGCGCCACGATCTCGCCGGGAGCAATCTCGAGCGAGACCTCACGGAGAACCCGCCTGGCCGCATCCGACTTCGTCGCTCCGGCAAAGCTGCGTGAAACGTCGTCGAGGGTCACCGACAGCGCCGCGGCACTGGTGCTGGATACAGCTGCTGGTGAGGTCATGCCTGCACGTTACGGCGTGGGCACTGCCGAGCAATAACTCACACGTAACGCTGCGTCATCCTGCCGACGACGGGCCGGATTTCCCGGGGTTTTGGTGCTCCTGCTCAGGAGCGGCTGGCCGCGATGCGACCGAGCAGACCGTTGACGAAGCCCGCAGAATCCTCGGTGCTGTGCAGCTTCGCGGACTCGACGGCCTCGGAGATGGCGACGCTGTCTGGCACCTCGGAGTTGTAGAGAATCTCCCAGACGCCCATGCGAAGCAGCGCACGATCGATCGCGGGCATGCGTGCAAGGGTCCAGTCCTGCGAGTACGTCTCGATCAGTTCATCGATCTCATCACCGTGCTCGGTGATGCCGATCACGATGTCACGCGCATAGGGCCACGACGACGAGCGCTTGGTGTCGCTCTCTGCGCGTGCCTGCTCCGCGGCGAGAACCGTGTTGATTGATTCCTCGCGGACGTCAGCTCCGTAGAGCACGTCGAGGGCGCGCTTGCGCGATTTTGTGCGAGCACCCATTAGCGCAGCATCCCTGATGTGGTGATGGTCTTAGTCATTGACGCGGCCGAGGTAAGAGCCGTCGCGGGTGTCAACCTTGACCCTGGTGCCCTGTTCGAGGAACAACGGAACCTGAATCTGGTAACCGGTCTCGACGGTCGCCGGCTTCGTGCCACCGGTCGAGCGGTCACCCTGCAGGCCGGGCTCGGTGTAGGTGATCTCGAGGGTGACGGATGCCGGCAGCTCGACGTAGAGCGGGTTGCCGTTGTGCAGCGCAATCGTGACGTTCTGGTTCTCCAGCATGAAGTTGGCGGCGTCACCGACGTTGGCGGGCGTCAGGGTGATCTGGTCGTAGTTTCCGACGTCCATGAACACGTAGTTCTCGCCGTCCTGGTACAGGTACTGGAAGTCCGCGCGGTCAACGGTCTCGGTTTCGATCTTCGCTCCGGCGTTAAACGTGCGGTCGACGACCTTGCCGCTCATGACGTTCTTGACCTTGGTGCGCACAAACGCGCCACCCTTGCCGGGCTTGACGTGCTGGAAGTCGATGACGGTCCACAGCTGGCCGTCCATGTTGAGAACGACGCCGTTCTTGATGTCAGCGGTAGAAGCCATGGAAGTATTCCGTTCGTTTGTGCCGATGGGTCGAGACCGACCATCGATTCTACGTGCTAGCCGAGCCTCGAGCGAACGAGGCGCAGCGCGAGGCTGTACGAGTCGAAGCCGAAGCCGGCGATAACACCGGTCGCGACCGACGAGATCACGCTGGTGTGCCTGAACTGTTCACGAGCATGGGGGTTGCTGAGATGCACCTCGACCAGGATCAATCCTGCCGCCGTCACGAGCTTCGCCGCATCGCTGAGCGCGTACGAGTAGTGCGTGAACGCAGCGGGATTGAGGATCACCGGGGTGGAGGCATCCACCGCCTCATGCAGCCAGCCGATCAGGGTGGCCTCGTCGTCGGTCTGCCTCAGGTCGATAGTGAGCCCGGATTCCTCGGCCTCGAGCCGCGCGCGCAGGTCGTCGAGCGTGCCGCTGCCGTACACGTCGGGCTCGCGACTGCCGAGACGGCCGAGGTTGGGGCCATTGAGAACGAGAACTGTGGTCACGGGTTCGAGTGTATCGAGCGCGATTGGTGCTACTCCCCCAGAACATCTGCCAGGGAACAATCCGCCTCTACTCCGTCCTCGTGGGTCACGCAGTCCAGTGTGCCTTGAACCCGCAGAAAGACGTCGCCGCGAGCTATTGAGGCTGGGACTGTTACGTCATCAGCAAGGGGCACCAAAACATCCCGAAAGTCGGCGCCGCTCTTCACTGTGACATTGATATCGCCGGTGAACCTCCTTCCACTTCTGAGTTGAAGCAACAACTGCGCACCTTCGCCGGGTGCGAGATTCAGGATCACGGGCGCATCAGGAAGGTCCGACTGAGGAAGAAGGGAATCGTCAAAATAGGCAATTTCACCCTCAACACCGAGTTCGAGGCGGGCAGCCAGAAGCTTCGACGGTGCCATTCCGGCGGTATCGCACTCAACCCGGATCGCTTCGGTGCTCTCCATTTTGCGTTCTCCCACACCACGAAAATTGGCAAGGGCGAGCATCGCCCCTTCCGACGCGTTGTTTTGAAAGGTGATCATGAATTGCGATGAATAGCGTTCCCCGAAGCGCGCGAGCCACGCTTGCTGGTCGGGGCCACACTCGAGGCTGGTTGATGTGGGAAAGGACTCGAAGGGAGCGCCTACAGGCACTGCAAATTGGAGTACAGCGGGTCGAAACTCCTCAGCCTCGATTTTCAGGGAGTCGAACTTGGTCGCGTCCTTGGTCAAGATGGGAATCACTGCGACTATGCCTGTTACGAAGGAGATCCCGGAGACAACGGCTGCGATGATCGCCGCGGCACGTTTCCAGAGTCGCGGCGGAGTCACGGTGTTTTGATCGGTAGGTGTCGTGTTGACTCGCCTGTTCGTCGCGGGAGCCGAACCCCTCCTCGCGCTCATTTGCTTGCCAACGACATCATTTCAGCGGGCGAACAATCAGGCATTGCTTCATCCGTAAAGCAGTACACGGAGGAACCGGCGAGGAAGAACGAGGGGTATTCAGTCGCATATGGCCTCACGATGCCGTCGAACAACGTGATTTCGACGGTCTGCCCGGCCGCTGTGACATCGGCGACGAGACGGCCCGAGAACTGATGAGCAGGCCATTGCGGAGCGAGCAGCACCTGCGTTGACTCGCCGGGAGACAAGTTGATCGAGAACACAGTTCCGACGAGCTCGGGGTCAGCGTCCATGTCCTCGGGATCACCCCATGCTGCTGGCTCGCCAGTCGCGAAGTCGATCTCTACACTCTGGGGCCATTCGAATCCGCCCTGGGGCGGGCCGCAAGTCATCCTCAGCGTCGTCACCTCTGGAATTGACGAATCCGCAACCGCGTGCAGGTTCTTCATTGACAGGCTTCCGCCATCGGTAGCGACGTTTCGAAAATCCACCGCCAGTGGGAATTTGTCTGCATTTATACCGAAACCGCTGGGCTCAACTTCGTACTTCTCGAGCCAGGCCAACTGAGCATCACTGCACAACGCCCCCTCGGGCGCTTCGTCCAGCGAGATTGTGTCAAAGGGAGCCGACAGCGGGACGAAATAGTTCCGGTAGTAAGGGCTCTCGAATGAAGCCGCGAGACTGGCGCTAGCCAATTCCGTTTCAGCTGTTTCCGATAGCGAATCGGACGCGTTATGTTCGAGCGTATCGATGGAGGTTGGACTTTTCATCGAATCCGCCGCGATCGAGATCACAATGGTGGCGGCCGTGACGAGTGGGACTGCTACGGCTGCAACCACGCCAAGACGACGTTTGAGAGACCACTCAGGCTTTACTTCATGGGATGACTCTCTCGTCATGCGAGCATGTTACCCGAACTATTCTCACCAGGTTCGATTGATTCGGCCCTCGCACCGGTGCTGCTGACCGCGAACGGAGCACCGCTACGGTCGCGACTCGAAGGCGAGCACAGCACCGAAGGTGATCAGAATCCCGCCCGTGATCCTGTCGATGGCGCGCACCACCGGCGGCGAGGTGAGCCAGCGGCGGGCGACCTCGGCCGCGAAAATCAGCGTGGCGAACCAGATGACCGATTCGAGAGCGTGCACGAGTGCGAGAAGCAGCCCCATCCCGAGAGGGTTCGCGCCAGCGGGAATGAACTGTGGGATGAGCGCGATGTAGAACACCCCGACCTTGGGGTTCAGCAGGTTGGTCAACGCCCCGCGGCCATACGCGGCCCAGAGCGAGCGGGTGGGTACGCCTGCCGGCGAAGGCAACCCGAGCCCTTTGCCCCTGACGCTGGCGACGATCATCCTGATGCCGAGATAGACAAGGTAGGCAGCGCCGGCGAGTTTCAGCACCGTGAACCCCACCTCCGATGCCGCAAGCAGCGTCGCAGCGCCGACACCGGCGGCAGCGCCCCAGACCAGCGAGCCGGAATTGATGCCGAGCGCGGTCGCGATGGCCGACGACCTGCCCTGGGTCAGTGCCGCGCGCAACACCAGCGCCGAGTCCGGCCCGGGAAGGATGGTCAGCAGTGCTGCGACGAGCGCGAAGCCCCAGAGGGCTCCGGCAACACTCACACGCCGACTTCCTGATACGCCGCGTACAGCATTGCCTCGTCGGGCCCCGCGAGCACCGAGGTCTTGCCGACATCATCGAGCACGATGAACCGGATCATCCCCGCCCGCGCCTTCTTGTCACGCTGCATGGTGGCGAGCAGCGTGTTCCAGCGGCCCAGCGAATAGTCGATCGGAAGGGTGAGCGAGCTGAGGATCGACCGGTGACGATCGACGACAGCATCCGAGAGCGATCCCGCGAGCCGGCCGAGTTCGGCGGCGAACACCATTCCGACGCTGATGGCGGCGCCGTGGCGCCAGCGGTAACGCTCGGCGTGCTCGATCGCGTGACCCAGGGTGTGGCCGTAATTCAGGGTCTCGCGCAGGCCCACATCCTTGAAGTCCTCGCTCACCACGCGAGCCTTCAGCCCGATCGACAGTTCGACGACCCGGCGGAACTCGGCGCTGCGCGGATCGGTGACCAGGTCGACATCGGCCTCGATGATGTCGAGAATCTCAGGCTCAGCAATGAAGCCGCACTTCACGATCTCGGCGAAACCGGCGAGGATCTCGTTGCGAGGCAGGTCGTCGAGCACATCGAGGTCGGCGATCACCGCGGCGGGCGCGTAGAAGCATCCCACCAGGTTCTTCCCCTCCGCCGTGTTGATGCCGGTCTTGCCGCCGACCGCGGCATCCACCATCCCCGCCACGCTCGTGGGGCACTGGATGAGTTTCACCCCGCGGAGCCAGGTCGCCGCGACGAAACCCGCGAGGTCAGTGGTAGAACCGCCGCCGAAGCCGATGACGGCGTCGGTGCGGGTGAAGTCGGTCTGGCCCATGATGCCCCAGCAGAACGCCGCGACCTCGACGCGCTTGGCGTCCTCGGCGTCCGGCACCTCGGCGAGGAGCACCTCGTACGTGTCCGACAGCGATTCGCGCAGCGCGTTCGCCCTCGCGCCCAGTGTGGGTGGGTGCACGATCAGCACCTTCGAGACGCGCGAACCGAGGTGTCCTGCGATCGTGGCAAGGGTGCCGTGGCCGACAACGACGTCGTACGGGTCTGCGCCTCCGACGGGAATGACGGTGGATGTCATGACTGCTGCCTTTCGAGCCAGTGAGCGATGTCGTGCGCCACCCGATCCAGCGGCTGGCTGGAGGTGTCGACGGTGAAGTCTGAAAGTCGGTCGTAGATCGGCTGTCGTGCGTCGACGAGCGACTGCCATGCCCCAACGCCATCGGCCAGCAACGGGCGTTTTCCGCCTGAGATGCGTTCTTCAACGGCGGAAGCCGAGACCGTCAATTGCACGACGGGATATTCCCCGAGCTCGGCCTGGGTCCGCGGATCGAGCACGGCTCCCCCGCCGAGGGCGACAACCGCATGCTCGAAGAGCGCCTCGGAGACAACCTCGCGCTCCAGCGATCGGAAGTGCGGTTCCCCGTGGTCGCGGAAGATCTCGGCAATGACCCCGTGCCGCTGCACGATTCGCTTGTCGGTGTCGATGAAGGGAACGTGAAGGAGTCTGGCCAGTCGCTTCCCTGTGCGGGTCTTACCAGCGCCGGGCGCACCAATCAGCACGACCGCAGCACCGCTAGTGAAATCAGTCATGGTGCTTAGGCGTTGCGCTTACTCACTGCGCGACGAGCTCGCCGTAACGAGTTCGGCAGGGATTGCGGCGAGGTATGCGTCGAGGTTGCGCTTGGTCTCGCCGACTGAGTCTCCGCCGAATTTCTCGAGCACGGAGTTCGCCAGCACGAGCGCGACCATGGCTTCAGCGACGACGCCGGATGCCGGGACTGCACACACGTCGGAGCGCTGGTGGTGCGCCTCCGCGGCGGCTCCGGTCGCGACATCCACGGTTCGCAAGGCGTGCGGGACCGTGGAGATGGGCTTCATGGCGGCGCGCACCCTGAGGAGCGTGCCTGTGCTCATTCCGCCCTCGGTGCCACCGGCACGGTCGCTCAGCCTGGTGATGCCGTCGGGGCCGATGACGAGCTCGTCGTGAGCCTCGGATCCGCGGCGGCGCGCCGTCTCGAATCCGTCACCGATCTCGACGCCCTTGATGGCCTGGATGCCCATGATCGCGGCAGCGAGCTGCGAATCGAGGCGGCGATCCCAGTGGGTGTACGAGCCGAGCCCCGGTGGCAGTCCGTACGCGAGTACTTCTACGACTCCGCCGAGCGTGTCTCCGTCGTCGTGTGCCCGATCGACCTCAGCCACCATGGCGGCGGATGTCGCTGGGTCAAAGCAGCGCAACAGGTCGGCGTCGAGCGTGGCCACGTCGTCGGCGCCGGGAACAGGTGCTCCGTCCGGCACCCGGACGGTACCGACCGCGAGGGTGTGGCTCAGCAGCTGTATGCCGAGTTCCGAGAGGAATGAGCGAGCGATTGCGCCGAGGGCGACCCTCGCGGCTGTCTCCCGTGCGCTGGCGCGCTCAAGCACGTTGCGAGCCTCGGGGAAGTCGTACTTCTGCATGCCGACGAGGTCGGCATGCCCGGGTCGCGGCCGCGTCAACGCAGCGCCTCGCCCCTTAGGCAGGCTGTCCAGATCGACGGGCACGGCACTCATGACATCGACCCAGCGCGGCCATTCAGTGTTTCCGATGCGCAGGGCAATGGGGCTGCCCATGCTTGCACCGAAACGGATGCCGCCACTGATCGACAGCTCGTCCTGCTCAAACTTCATCCGGGCGCCGCGACCATAGCCCAGCGAGCGACGGTGCATGTCCGCCTGGATCGCCTCAGGGCTTACGGGAACACCAGCGGGAAGTCCCTCGAGTATGGCGACGAGTTCGGGACCGTGCGACTCACCAGCCGTCAACCAACGCAGCATGCGTCAATCCTCCCATAGCGCGCGGAGGCACAAGCACTCCCTACTGGTTCAGGGCCGCCCTCATCGCCTTCAGCACGGCTGCCTCATCGGGCAGTTCCCGACTCGGATGCCCCCGCACGAAGATTCTGATCTGACCGAGGGCCTGATTCACGAGCAAGTCGAGGCCGGAGATGACCTTGCCGCCTGCCGTGGCCCACGAAGCCGCCAGCGGGCTCGGCCAGGGATCGTATGCCACGTCGAAGAGCACGGCATCTCTCCGTAACTGCTTCGAGATGCTCGGCGTAGCCTCTCCCCCGGGGATCGTGCTGACCACCGCTCCCGGCTGGCCAGTGAGTGCCTCTCCCCACGGACGGATCTCGACGGCGATGGCGACTGCCCTACCCACATCCACCAAGGCCGCAGCCCGAGAGGGGGTGCGAGCCGAGACCTGCACAGCGGTCGCCCCGAGGCGAGCGACACCGGCGATTACGGACGCGGCTGTGGCGCCGCCGCCGAGGATGTGCACGAGCTCGAGCGACGAAACTCCCGCGTCGCGCAGCGACTGCTCAACGCCGTATACGTCTGTGTTGAAGCCCCGAAGCGCACCGTCGTCGCCGATCAGCACGGTATTGGCTGCGCCGACGACGTAGACGAGGTCATCCCGCCAATCCAGCAGTGGCAGGATGTCGCGCTTGAGCGGCATCGTCAACGACAAGCCGCGCCAGGTCGAGTCTCGCGCCGCCACGAACGCAGCGAGGGTCTCCCCGGTGACGTCGGCGGAGTCGTAGGTCCAATCGAGCCCGAGCGGCGTCGTACGCTGCGCGGTGGATAGTCGGCGACAGCGAGTGCGAGATGGGCGACCCAAGAACCGCCAATCGGGAGCGGTCGGGATTACTCACAGTACGTGGCGTTTTCGGCGCTCGCGTCGCACCAGGCGAAGAGCTTGTCGACTGCCGCCTGGTGCTCATCCACAGTCTCGGTGAAGACGGTCTCGCCGGTCGCCAGATTGATGGGCACAAAGAACAGCCACGGGCCGTCGACGGGGTTTAGCGCGGCATCGATCGCGAGGTCTCCTGGCAGGCCGATGGGACCGACCGGAAGTCCGGGGTTGGCGTAGGTGTTGTACAGGTTGGAGGGATCCGCGCGTTCCTCGGGCTCCGTCCAGACCGAGTCGAACCGGCCGGTTCCATAGGCCACTGTCGCGTCGGACTGCAGGTTGATGCCCTGTTCGATGCGGTTCTGGAAGACGCGAGAGATCTTGTAGAAGTCGTCCTGGTTGGCTCCGGCTTCTCGCTGGATGATCGAGGCCATGATGAGGGTGGTGTACCGGTTTTCCGGTGCAACGCCGGCGGCATCGAGTCGCGCGATGGTTGTGTTGACCAGCATCTGAAGGATGCCCTGTGCGGTTTCGCCGCCATCCAGCTCATAGGTTGCCGGGAAGAGATAGCCCTCGAGCGTGGGTGCCTGCTCTGGCAGCCCATACGCCTGCGGATCTGCAGCCGCCGCAGTCACCTCTTCCAGCGGCAGGCCCGTCGTTTCGGCGATGACCTCCAGCGAGGTTTCCAGTGAGATTCCTTCGCGCAGCAGAAGCCTGTCGGTCACCTTATTGGCGCTGTCCTGGAGCGCGTTGACGGCGGATTCGGCGCTCATCATTTTCTGGAGCTGCCAGTTGCCGGGGAGGAACCCGACATCGGGATTGGCGAGGAGGTAGTCGTAGACAGCGTCGTAGGTCATCGTGACGCCGGCCTCGTGCAGTTCTCTCGCGACATCCGAGCCAATGTCGCCGGATCGCACCGTGACGATAATTTCTTCGCCGTTACCCGAACCCTCGTAGTCGTTCGGCAGCTGAATGCCGAGTATTTCGCGCACCTGGTCGTTGTAGGTGAACCACGCGTACGCCGCCACACCGCCCAGCGAGCCCAGTACGAGCACGATCGGGAGGGTGATCTTCAGCCAGAGGAACCTGCGCTTGCGGGGACCACCCTTGTCGTCGTGGCCACCGGAACCGCCACGCGAGCCGCCGCCGCCTGAACCCGAGTCCTGTTGCTTCTGGATTTCACGCGCCGCTCGACGACTGGTGGGCACTTCCGCCGGCACGACTGCGGGCACTGGAACCTCTGCTGGTGTCGCAGGTTCTTCGGGAGCGCCAAAGAGCTGCGCGAACGAGTCTGGCTCCGCGGGCTCTGGCTCCGGGGCGGCACGTCGGGCTGCTGGCGCAGTCGGTGGCTCGCCCTGCTTGAAGATGTCATCCCAGCTCGGCTCGTTGGCCATGGTTCTACGATCCTTCTGTGGTGTCTACGACGACGCCGGGAGGCGAACCGGCCGAGCGCTCGAAGTCGAGGGCATGTTGCAGAATTATAACGGCGGCAACCTGATCGACCACCGAACGGGAGTTTTTGGCGTTCCTTCCGGATGCCCGCAGCGCCGAATTGGCCGACACCGTCGACAGTCTCTCGTCGACGAGCCGAACCGGAAGTGGCACCGCCCGCGCAATCTCGTCAGCGAAGGCGCGCGCATCGCCTGTCGACGGTGTGTCCCGCCCCGACAGGGCGATCGGCAGGCCAACCACGATCTCGGTGGCTCCGATCTCGTCAGCGATGTCCGCGATCCTCGCCAGATCACCGCTGCCCCTGGACACTGTCTCCACGGGCGTGGCGAGCATTCCGTGAAGGTCGCTGCGCGCTACTCCGATGCGCACCTTTCCTACATCGATGCCCAGTCGAACGCCGGCACGCACTATCGCGACACTGCCGCGACAATTGCGTCGAGAGCGGCACCGATGGCGGAGACGTCCGAGCCGCCGCCCTGTGCGATGTCGTCCTTTCCGCCGCCGCCGCCGCCCAGCACGCCCGCGGCAATCTTCGCCAGAGCGCCCGCCTTGATTCCCGCTGCCCTCGATGCCTCATTGGTTGCGACGATGACAGCGGGCTTTCCCGCGACATCCGCAGCCAGGGCGATCACAGCAGAATCCGCGCCCAACCGCTCACGCACTCCCATGACCAACGAGCGCACGTCATCGCTCGAGGCGACGGCGCCGACGTTCTCGGCCACGACGACGACTCCACCGGTCTGACGCGCATTGGCGACGATGGCGGGGATGCGCTGGGTCAACTGTCCGGCCTCGAACTCGGCAATCTTCTTCTCGGCGGCCTTGAGTTCGGCCACGAGTGAGCTGATGCGATCCGGGAGTTGCTCCCTGGGAGTCTTGAGCGTCGACGTCAGCTCGGAGACGATGGCCCGCTCCGCCGCAAGGTCACGGAACGCGTCAAGTCCCACCAGCGACTCGATCCGCCTGTTGGATGACCCCACCGACGATTCGCCGATCAGGCTGATCAGCCCGACCTCCGCCGAACTGGACACGTGGGTGCCAGCGCACAGCTCGATCGACCACGGTCCGCCAATGTCGACCACGCGAACTGTGTCGCCATACTTTTCACTGAACAGCGCCATCGCGCCGAGGGCTTTCGCCTCATCGATCGGCAGGATGCGTGTGGTGACGTCGAGATTGTCCCTGACGGCGTTGTTTGCCACCTCTTCGATCTCGCTCTTGGTCGCGGCGGAAAGTGCCGAACTCCAGGAGAAGTCGAGTCGCATGTATCCGGACTTGTTGTACGAGCCCGACTGGTGCGCCTGTGGGCCGAGGATCTGCCGCAGCGCAGCGTGAATCAGGTGGGTCGCCGAGTGTGCCTGGGTGGCCCCTCGGCGCCACTCGCGGTCGACCACGCTGGTGGCAGTGTCGCCCACGCCGACCTCCCCGGAGGTGACCTGCACCTTGTGGCTGACCAGTCCCTTCACCGGGCGCTGAACGTCGAGGACTTCCAGTTCGAATCCCGTGCCGACGATCGTGCCGGCGTCGGCTTCCTGGCCACCCGATTCCGCGTAGAGCGAGGTCTCGGCCAGGATGACCTCGGCGATCTGTCCGGCGTTGGCGGACGTGACCGAGGCCCCGTCGACGATGAGCCCCAGCACGCTGGATTCGGTGTCGAGGTAGTCGTAGCCCGTGAAGACCGTCTCTCCCTTGGCGCGGAAGGCGCTGTAGACCGAGAGGTCGGCGAGGTGCTGCTTCTTCGACTTGGCGTCGGCCTTCGCGAGTGTGCGCTGGTGGTTCATCAGCGCATCGAAGCCGGTGCGGTCGATGCTGAGCCCGGCCTCCTCCGCGATCTCCAGCGTGAGGTCGATCGGGAAGCCGTAGGTGTCGTGCAGCAGGAACGCGGTGTCCGTCGGCAGCTGGGTGGCCCCGGCCTGCTGGGAGCGTGAGACCGCGACATCCAGAATCGTGGTGCCACTCGCAAGTGTGCGGAGGAAGGTCTCCTCCTCGGCGATCGCCAGGCGCGAGATGCGGTCGAAGTCGCTCGCGACCTCGGGGTACTGCGCCTTCATCGCGTCGCGCGAGGCAGGGAACAGCTCGCCGAACGTCGGGTCTTCGACACCGAGCAGACGCATCGATCGGACGGTGCGCCTCAGCAGGCGACGCAGGATGTACCCACGTCCCTCATTCGCTGGCGTGACGCCATCCGACATCAGCATCATGCTTGAGCGGACGTGGTCTGCGATGACGCGCATCCTGACGTCGTCCTCGTGGCCGGCCCCGTACTTGCGGCGCGACAGTTCTGCTGCCTTGTCGAGCACAGGGCGTACCTGGTCGATCTCGTACATGTTCTCGACACCCTGCTTGATGAAGGCGACGCGTTCCATGCCCATGCCGGTGTCGATGTTCTGGCTGGGCAGCTCCCCCAGGATCTCGAAATTCTTGCCGCTGCCCTCGCCGCGCAGGTACTGCATGAAGACAAGGTTCCAGATCTCGACGTAGCGGTCGTCGTCGGTGGCCGGTCCGCCATCCTGGCCGTAGGCGGGCCCACGGTCGAAGAAGATTTCGGAACAGGGTCCGGCAGGGCCGGGCTGGCCGGTCGACCAGTAGTTGGTGTCCATGCCGAGTCGCTGGATTCGCTCATCGGGAAGCCCTGCGGTCTTCTTCCAGAAGTTCACGGCGTCGTCGTCGTCTTCGTAGACGGTGACCCACAGGTCCTTCTCGTCGAACCCGAATCCGCCGGCCGATTCTGTGTTCGTCAGAAGTTCCCAGGCGTATTCGATCGCCTGCTCCTTGAAGTAGTCGCCGAACGAGAAGTTTCCGTTCATCTGGAAGAAGGTGCCGTGGCGCGGCGTCTTGCCGACCTCTTCGATGTCGAGAGTCCTGATGCACTTCTGCACGCTCGTGGCGCGCGGGTATGGAGCCGGGACCAGACCAGTCAGGTATGGGACGAACGGCACCATCCCGGCAACAGTGAAGAGCAGGGTCGGATCGTCACTAACCAGCGACGCGGAGGGAACTATGGTGTGGCCACGGTCCCCGAAAAAGTTCAGCCAGCGGCTCTGGATGTCTGCGGTATGCATAGAAGGTCCCGGATAGTAGTGAACGGCGAGACCCGATACTCGAGCCCGTCAGAAGTCAGTGGCTTCGTTGGATGTCTGCGATGAGGTCTTCAGCGTCGGACACGGCCGCGCGCAATTCGGACTCACGAGCCTTGTACCCGTCGACGACGGCGCCGCCGAATTCGCGGGCACGCGAGTCGACCTCCGCGAAGAAGTGCTTGCCCTGTGGCGTCTTTGACGCCGTGTGGGCGACCAGGAAACCGACCGCGACGCCGACGAGAACGAGAACGATGCTCTTCATGGTTGCTCCTTGGGGGTGTGCGATCGAACTGGGCAATGCTGAATCATCAGTTTAGTTCTTCGGTGTCGGTCGGCTGGCGCGCGAGCGGCCACCCGTGATCGCGGCGCGCACGCCGGCGGAGAAGCTTGCGATCTTGATCATGGGGCGCCCCACGCTCGCCGCGAAGAGAGCCACAAGCGACGACATGTTCTTCGTGGCCTCGTCGACGCTGCTGGTGATCGAGTCGACCCTGGCGATCTGCTTGTTCGTTTCGCTGATGGTCGTTGTTGCCTCTTCCAGAAGCGGCGTGATATTTTCGCTGGCCCCGCGAATCGCGGCGCTCGTCTCATCAAACACGCGGCCGAGCTTGATCAGCGGAATCGCGAGGATCCCCACCAGGATCGCGAACACTCCTGCGGCAATCAGGCCTGCGATGTCTCCACCAGTCATCAAACGTCCCATCGTTAACGGAAGAAGCGGGCCATCTTGCGATGACCCGCTCCCACAGTAACTGCTCAGCGTTAGCGAGCCGCGTAGTACTCCACGACGAGCTGAACTTCGCAGGTCACGGGAACCTCGGCGCGCTTCGGGCGACGAACGAGTCGTGCCTGCAGCTTGTCGATCTCGACCTCGAGGTATTCCGGGGTCTTCGGCAGAACGTCAACGTGACCACCGGCAGCGGCGACCTGGAAGATTTCCATGCCTTCGCTCTTCGCCTTCACGTGAACGAGCTGTCCCGGCTTGACGCGGAACGAGGGACGGTCAACGAGCTGGCCGTCGACGAGGATGTGGCGGTGAACAACCATCTGGCGCGACTGCGCGGTGGTGCGAGCGATCGCCGAGCGCACGAGGATAGCGTCGAGACGCATTTCGAGCTGCTCAACCAGGTTCTCACCGGTCAGACCGGCAGTCTTACGAGCTTCCTCGAACTGGATCTTGAGCTGCGCTTCGCGGATGCCGTACTGGGCGCGCAGGCGCTGCTTCTCGCGCAGACGAACGGCGTAGTCGCTGTCCTGCTTGCGCTTGGTGCGGCCGTGCTCACCCGGAGCGTACGGACGCTTCTCGAGGTACTTGGCTGCCTTCGGGGTCAGGGCGATGCCCAGAGCGCGCGAAAGGCGGGTCTTGCTACGAGTACGTGACTTAGTAGACACGGGTTCCTTACTGTCAGTGAAATGTGGAAACGGATGCTCGCGCGCACGCATGCGCGCGCAAAACATGTGCTTCAAAAGCACGCCGTGAAAGTAGAGGGAATTGCCCTGCGGATCCCGGTCGGCTACAGACCGTTGATCCTCGACCAGCGATTTCGTTGCAGCCGCGCGCAGAAATCAGGTCTTGAGCAGCGATAAGACTAGCATGCGCGCTGCCACCGGAGAGGTCACTCCCCCTGATAATGCCGCGGAGTTTCTCGAGCCGCGCAGACACATCCCGCTCGTTGCCGTTGTTCGTCGGCTGGTAGTAGTCGGTGCCCTTCAGCTCGTCAGGCAGATACTGCTGTTGCACGACCCCATAGTCCGAGTCGTGCGAATATTTGTATCCCTTGCCGTGGCCGAGCCTTTTCGCGCCCGGGTAGTGCGCGTCGCGCAGCGGCTTGGGCACCCGGCCGATCTTGCCTGCGCGCACATCCGCGATCGCTGCATCAATCGCCACATACGATGCGTTGGATTTCGGTGCCGTCGCCAGGTACACGACCGCCTCGGCGAGGGGAATACGGCCTTCCGGCATGCCGATCAACTGCACGGCATCAGCAGCGGCCATCGCGATCAGCAACGCCTGCGGGTCGGCCATGCCGATGTCCTCCGCGGCCGAGACGATGATCCTCCGTGCGATGAACCTCGGATCTTCGCCCGCCTCGATCATCCGCGCCAGATAGTGAATTGCTGCATCGACGTCGGAACCGCGGATGGACTTGATGAACGCACTGATGACGTCGTAGTGCTCGTCTCCCTGCCTGTCGTAGCGCAGCAGCGCGCGATCCACGGCCATCGCCACGATGTCTGCCGTGACGACTGGCTTGCTGTCGCCGTCGTGAGAAGAACTCGCCGCCAGCGCGGCCGCCTCGAGGGCGGTCAGCGCGCGTCTCGCGTCGCCCGATGACATCCGGATGATCGCCGCCCTCGCGTCGGCCTCCAGCTCTACGGCGTCGCGAAGGCCACGAGCGTCGCTGAGCGCCCGGTCGATCAGGGCGCCAAGGTCGGTCTCGTCCAGCTGCTCGAGCGTGAGCAGGAGGGAGCGGGACAGCAGCGGTGAGATTACCGAGAACGACGGATTCTCTGTCGTGGCAGCGATCAGGATGACCCAGCCGTTCTCCACGCCGGGAAGCAGTGCATCCTGCTGGGCCTTGGTGAAGCGGTGAATCTCGTCGAGAAAGAGCACAGTCGTCAGCCCGTAGAGATCGCGGCTCGCCAGCGCCTCTTCCATCACCTGCCTGACGTCGCGGACGCCTGCGGTCACTGCGGAGAGTTCGACGAACTTGCGGCCGGAGCTGTGCGCGATGGCCTTTGCCAGGGTGGTCTTGCCGGTACCGGGCGGGCCCCACAGGATGATCGAGACTGAGCCCTGCTCCCCCGTCTTGTCTGACGCAAGGCTCACCAGGGGCGACCCCGGGGTGAGGAGGTGCTTCTGACCGGCGACCTCGTCGAGACTCATCGGTCGCATCCGTACCGCGAGTGGCGTGGCGCCGCTGCGCAATCCGGGGCCACTGTCCATGGGGCAATGCTAACCGGGGCGACCGACCACGATGGATATCGTAAAGTTCTCAGGGGTGGGCGCAGCACTGCGCCTTGATTTCAGAGCAGCTTTGCCCACAAAGGAGTATGTCGTGGCACCGAGTAAGAGCACAGAGCGCGAGGCCCGTGAGGCGCGCGAACGTCTGCGACGCTACAACGCCAGGCAGACGGTTCACGAGGATGGCCGCAAGCGCCGCACTCGCGACAACATCATCGCCCTTGTTGGGGTGCTGGCCATCGTGGCTCTGGTGACAGGTGCACAGCTCTTCTATTTCAACGGCGGACCTGGCACGCCAGCTCCCGTGGCCACCGCGACCCCGGAACCAACCACGACAGCCACGCCAGAGGGCCAAAACGTGGGCGATGTTCCCGACCCGTCAGTGGCAGAGAATCGCAACTGGACAGGTGAACTCACGCTCAACGAGGTGGCGCTCGGGTTCACCCTCAACGGCGCTCTCGCCCCCCAGGCCGTCGCGTCGTTCGCCACCGACGCCCAGGGCGACTACTACATCGGCAAGTCCTGCCACCGGCTGGTGTCAACAGAGACCGCCGGTCTCATCCAGTGTGGGTCGCTCGACGGCACGGGCGCCTCCGATCCGGATTACAGCTTCGGTCCGCTCGAGAACACCGCCGCCAATGGCATCTACCCGGCCGGCACGATCGCCATGGCACGCTCGGGCAACGATGCATACAGCAACGGCCGCCAGTTCTTCATCGTGTTCGCGGATGCCACGCTGCCAGACGACACCGTCGGCGGCTACACGATCATCGGCACCGTCACAAGCGGGCTCGACGAGCTCAAGGCCAGCATTGCTGACGCTGGCGTCGTGGATGGCGGCGCCGATGGAGCACCCGTCGTGGCGACATCCATCACCGGTCTTACGATCCAGTAACACCGATGCGGTCGATTCCCGGGGTGCCATAGGCTTGACCCGCTTGGCGGGATATGACTGTTCCCGGCATTAACGCACAAACAACAAGGGTGATTCACGTGGCAACAGACGATCAGGCTCCATGGGGCCGCGTCGATGAGACCGGTACCGTCTACGTTCGGGAAGCTGACGGCGAACGGGCCGTTGGTCAATATCCGGACGGCACCCCGGAAGAGGCCATGGCCTACTTCCAGCGGAAGTTCAGTGAGCTTGCCGGCCAGGTGACGCTGCTCGAGCAGCGCGTGAAGCGTGGCGCTCCCGCCGCGGACGTCGCCAAGGCAGTGAAGACTCTCGGCTCGACCATTGCGACCGCGAACGCCGTGGGCAACCTCGCAGCCCTTCAGGCCCGCATCGAGGCCCTGGGCGGCTCCGTGAGCGAGCTCACCGAGAAGCAGACCGAGGAGTCGAAGGCTCTCATCGCCTCTGCACTCGCCGAACGTGAGGCGCTCGTGGTCGAAGCGGAAACCCTCGCGGCCCAGGATCCGGCCAAGGCCCAGTGGAAGCAGGTCACCGCCGCCATCGAAGAGATTTTCGCCCGCTGGCAGAAGCACCAGGCCGATGGTCCGCGACTTCCCAAGAACGAAGCGAACGAGCTGTGGAAGCGATTCCGCGCCGCCAGGGCAACCATCGACACCCACCGCAAGGCGTTCTTCTCCGAGCTCGACAGTGTGCACAAGGATGCACGCGCGGCAAAGCAGGCGCTCGTCGAGAAGGCAGAGGCACTGGTCGGCAAGGGTGCAGAAGGCATCCCGACCTACCGCGGCCTGCTTGAGCAGTGGAAGGCCGCCGGTCGTGCCGGCAAGAAGTTCGACGATGCACTGTGGGCGCAGTTCAAGGAGGCCGGAGACGCCCTGTACTCGGCCAAGAGCGAGATTGACGCCCAGGACAACGTCGAGTTCACCGCAAATCTTGAACTCAAAGAGGCCCTCCTGGTGGAGGCCGAACCGCTGCTGCAGGAGACCGATCGCGTCAAGGCCAAGGACGCGCTGCTGCGCATCCAGACCAAGTGGGACAAGATCGGCAAGGTCCCCCGCGACAAGGTAAAGACGGTCGAAGATCGCCTGCGCAAGGTCGAGAACGCTGTGCGCAAGCTCGACGAGGACCACTGGCAGAAGAACAACCCGGAGCGCCAGGAGCGCGAGTCCGGGTTCCTCGGGCAACTGAACGAGGCCATCGCCAAACTCGAGCGGGAGCTCGACGATGCGAAGGCCAGCGGAGACAAGCGCGCCATCGCCTCGGCTCAGGAAGCACTCGACGCCCGCAAGGCGTGGTTGGGTGCGTTCGGGAAGTAATCCGGGAGCGGTTTCCACACCCGAGGCTTCCGCACAGATTCTTGAGCTGGGAGGGGTCGTCACTCCCCCGCTCATCATGATGGTGAGATGCGCCACAAACTGCATCCTGTGCTCTCCGATTCGGATTTGCCTGCCGCCGAACTGTGGGCGGCGAGGATCGACGGCGAACTCTTCCGTATCGGTGATTGCTTTACCCCCATCGACGAGGTGGAGCAGGCGGGTCATCGGGCGCGCGCCGCCTATTCGACGCTCAGCGGGCTCACCACCCACCGAGAAAGGGTGATCGCCGAACAACGTTCTGCAGCGTGGATCTGGGGCGCACTGTCGGAGCCACCACCACGTCACCAATTCTGCGTCGCCACCGAGTCGCGCACCGGCCGTGATCTGCCTGGGTTGGTCTCGATCCGTGAGGTGGTCATCGCTGATCGTGACTTCGTCACCCTCGGTGAATTCAGGGTGACGACTGCCCTTCGCACCATCGTCGACCTCGCCCGCTTCAGTGGCACCTTCGATGTGGAGGATGCGCGAACGGTGTCGATGCTGATGAGCCGGTCAGGCACCACCGCGGACATGTGCCTGGATGAGATGGACAGACGACGAAACCTCCCTGGCAAACGTCGCGCCCGGGAGCGACTCAGCCGTTGCTGACCCTGTACACGTCGTAGACGCCGTCAATTCGGCGCACAGCGTTCAACACCCGGTCGAGGTGGGTGGTGTCGCCCATTTCGAAGACGAACCGGCTCAACGCGAGCCTTTCGTTGGATGTCGACACCGTCGCAGAGAGAATGTTGACGTGATTCTCGGACAGGACACGCGTCACGTCAGACAGCAGGCCCGACCGATCGAGCGCCTCGATCTGGATCTGCACGAGGAACAGCGATTTCGAACTCGGGGCCCACTCGACCTCGATCATGCGCTCGGGCTCGAGCATCAGCGAGCTGACGTTGTTGCAGTCCGTGCGGTGCACCGAGACGCCGGCGCCCCTGGTCACGAAGCCGACGACTTCGTCACCCGGTACCGGGGTGCAACATTTGGCCAGCTTGACGAGAATGTCTGGCGCGCCACGCACGAGCACACCGGAGTCGGCATTCTTCAGTGACCGGCTGCGTCCCTTTGGCGCGAACTCGACCTCGGAGTCCTCAGTCTCTGATTCGCTGTGCAGCGACGCGAGAACCTTTTCGATGACGGATTGGGTCGAGACGTGACCCTCGCCGACCGCCGCGTACAGCGCGGTGAGGTCGTCGTAACGCATCAGGGACGCGACCTCAGAGAACGAGTCCTGATTCATGAGCTTCTGCAGCGGAAGGTTCTGTTTGCGCATGGCGCGCGCAATGGCATCCTTGCCCTGCTCGACGGCCTCGTCGCGGCGCTCCTTCGTGAACCAGGCGCGGATCTTGTTGCGCGCCCTGGTGCTCTTGACGAAGGAGAGCCAGTCCTGGCTGGGTGCAGCATCCGGATTCTTGGAGGTGAAGACCTCGACGGAGTCACCGCTGTTCAGCTCGGTCTCGAGCGGCACCAACCGGCCGTTGACCTTCGCGCCCATCGTGCGGTGCCCGATCTCGGTGTGCACGGCGTATGCGAAGTCGACAGGTGTCGCGCCGGCCGGCAGCCCAATGACCTTGCCCTTCGGGGTGAAGACGTAGACCTCTTTGGCGCCGATCTCAAATCGAAGCGAGTCGAGGAACTCCCCCGGGTCTTCGGTCTCTGCCTGCCAGTCGCTAATGTGGGCGAGCCACGCCATGTCCGCGTCGTCGTGGCCTCCAGCGCCATCGCCCTTGCCGTTGACCCTGGCCTTGTACTTCCAGTGGGCGGCGACACCAAATTCTGCGCGCTGGTGCATCTCGGGCGTGCGAATCTGCAGCTCCACCGGCTTGCCCTGCGGCCCGATCACCGTGGTGTGCAGCGATTGGTAGAGGTTGAATTTCGGGGTGGCGATGTAGTCCTTGAATCGCCCTGGGATCGGGGTCCACCTGGCGTGGATCGATCCCAGCACCGCGTAGCAGTCGCGCACCGAGTTGACGAGAATGCGTATCCCGACGAGGTCGTAGATCTCGTCGAACTCACGCCCGCGCACGATCATCTTCTGGTAGATCGAGTAGTACTGCTTGGGGCGTCCGGCGACACTGCCCTTGATCTTCGACGCCTTCAGGTCGTCTTTGACGGCGTCGATGACCTCCTGCACGAACCCCTCACGCTGGGGAGTGCGCTGGCGGACGAGACTTTCGATCTCGACATACAGTTTCGGATGAAGCACCGCGAACGAGAGGTCTTCGAGCTCGAGCTTGATTGCCTGAATTCCGAGGCGATGCGCCAGTGGCGCGTAGATCTCCAGGGTCTCCGTGGCCTTACGCGTGGCCGAGCCCTCTTCGACGAAGCCCCAGGTGCGTGCATTGTGCAGCCGGTCGGCAAGCTTGATGACGAGCACCCTGATGTCTTTCGACATCGCCACGATCATCTTGCGGACGGTCTCCGCCTGCGCGCTGTCGCCATACTTGACCTTGTCGAGTTTGGTGACGCCATCCACGAGCATGGCAATCTCGTCGCCGAAATCCTCCCGAAGGTGCGCGAGCGTGTATTCGGTGTCTTCGACGGTGTCGTGCAGCAGGGCGGCGGCGAGAGTCTTCGATCCGATGCCGAGGTCTGCCAGGATCTGAGCCACCGCGACGGGGTGCGTGATGTAGGGCTCGCCGCTCTTGCGCTTCTGGCCGCGGTGAGCCTTCTCGGCTGCGGCGTAGGCACGCTCCAGCAGAACGATGTCTGCCTTCGGGTGATGCGTGCGGACGGTCTTGATCAGATGGTCGACCGCACCCACGGGCTGTGCCCGCGAAAACAGGCGAGGAAGCAGCATTCGCAGCGAGGAAGTGTTCTGCGCTGTTTCGGTCATGCCACTACCTCCATGAGCAACTCTAAGCCGCCGTGGCTCAGACTTCGTCGGAATTCGCTGTGTGCGAATCGACGACGATCGACCCACCAACCGCGGCCCATGCCATCATGCCGCCATCGACATTCACCGCATCGAAACCTTCGGAGCGGAGGAACGCCGTGGCCCGCAGCGAACGCCCGCCGCTGTGGCAGACGATCAGCAGCCTGGTATCCCGCGGCAGCTCGGATGCCCGTTCCTGCAGGCTCGAGAGCGGAAGAAATCGCGCGACCCGGGCGTGCCCGGAGTCCCACTCATCCAGTTCGCGAACGTCGACGAGGATGACGCCTTCCGACGACTCCCGGATGGCCTCCTCGACGGAGACAGCTGGCAACTCTGAGGCGTCTGACGTCGTCATGGTCTTACTTCGTGCTCGCCGCGAGACGGTTCGACTCGAGTTTCTTGGTGTGATCCAGAATGGCAGGCTCGTTCTCTCGCAACTGCGAGTAGATCGGTGCGGCGATGAAGATCGTCGAGTATGTGCCGACGATGATGCCGATGAACAACGCCAACGCGATGTCGCGCAGAGTTCCCGCGCCCAGCACCACGGCACCGATGAACAGGATGGCGGCGACCGGCAGCGCGGCCACGACGCCTGTGTTGATCGAGCGAACCAGCGTCTGGTTCACCGCCAGGTTCACCGAACCGGCGAAGGTGCGCGGTGATGAGTTGGCATCTTCCGTGGTGTTCTCGCGAATCTTGTCGAACACCACCACGGTGTCGTACAGCGAGAATCCCAGAATGGTGAGGAACCCGATGACCGCGGACGGCGTGATCTCGAACCCGAGGGCGCCGTAGACGCCAGCGGTGATCACGATGTCGTGAAGCAGCGCCACCATGGCGGCGACCGACATCTTCCACGTCCGGAAGTACAGCGCCATCATGATTGCCGCGAGCACGACGAACACGATGAGAGCCCGAATTGCGGATCCGGTGATGTCGGCACCCCATGACGGACCGATGAACGAGGCCGTCACGTCCGTGACATCCACCTTGAATGCTGTGGCTAGTGCGTCACGCACCTGGTTGGACTCTTCGGCCAGCAGCTGCTCGGTCTGAACGCGAACCGAGTCCGTTCCGACGATCGATACGCGGGGGGATGCGGCAGGATCGACGCTTTCGACTGTCGCTGCGGCGAGGTTCTGTGCGTCGGTGCGCGGGCCGGACTCACTCAGGTCGGCGACTCCGGCGACCTGGAATTCCGAGCCTCCACGGAATTCGATGCCGAAGACGAAGCCACCTCGGGCCAGCGGCAGCAGGATCGAGAGCAGCACCATGACCGCCGCGATCGTGTACCAGACCTTGCGACGACCCACGAAGTTGATGGAACGTTCACCCGTGTACAGGTCGTTTCCGAATTTGGAGAAACTAGCCATCAGGAGTCCTTCCCATCTGTGCTCGGTTTGGATCCGGGGCGCGCCTCGGAACCGCTCGTTGCCAGCGCCTTGCGCTCGGCGATCGTCTGGCGCTTGGCCGCTTCACGGCCGGCGCCGGACTTCGCGGGGCTGAGCACGGGAGCCCTGAACTGTGCACGGCCGCGATAGACCGCGCCGAGCGCGTTCGGGTCGAGTCCCGTCACCGGGTGACCGCTGGCGAAGAACCTGGTGGATGCCAGCAGCTGCAGGATCGGGTGCGTGAACAGGATCACGATCAGCACGTCGATGACCGTGGTCAGTCCGAGTGTCAGCGCGAATCCCCTGACGTTTCCGACGGCGAGGATGAACAGCACGACCGCGGAAAGCAGGTTGACGGCCTTGGCTGCGAAGATGGTGCGCAGCGCGCGCTTCCAGCCTGCCTCGACAGCCCCGGGCAGCCCGCGACCGTCACGCAACTCGTCTCGTATTCGTTCGAAGTAGACGATGAAGGAGTCTGCGGTGAAACCGATCGCGACGATCAGTCCGGCAACACCGGCGAGTGAAAGTCGGTAGCCCTGGCGCCACGAGAGAATCGCGATCATCAGGTAGGTGAGCACGCCGGCGACCACGAGGGATGCGACGGTCACCAGCCCGAGCAGCCTGTACTGGAACAGCGAGTAGACGACGACCAGGATCAGTCCGATGAGCCCGGCGATGAGTCCGCTGTTGAGCTGTGCGGCGCCAAGGGTGGCCGAGATGGTCTCGTTGGACTGGACGGTGAAGCTGATCGGCAGCGCGCCGAACTTCAGTTGGTCGGCGAGCGTCTTCGCGGTCTCCTGAGTGAACGACCCACTGATCTGTGGCTTTCCGTCGGTGATGATCGCCTGTGTCGTCGGCGCTGAGATCACCTTGCCGTCGAGCACGATGGCGAAACGGTTGCGCGAATCGGTGGCCGAGTCGAACCCACTCAGGCGCTGGGTGACCTCGGCGAACTCCTTGGTGCCCTGATCGTTGAAGGTGATGAAGACACCCCAGGTGCCGGTGCTGACGCCCTGGCTGTTGGCAATGAGGCCGCTCGTCGCGTCGGAGATCGTCTCTCCGGACACCTCCACCGGGCCGAGGATGTACTTGTAGAGGTACGTGCCGTCGGTGTCCGGTTCGCAGGTGATGAGCGGCTCATCCTCGGGTGCGACGTTCGTCTCCGCCTGGTCGAGGGTCGAGCAGTCGAAGTTGGTGAACTCGTCGAACAGTGCGGGGCTGACCCAGTTCGGGTCGCTCGCGTCCGTCGGCACGGCCGTGGAGGTTGTCGCCAGGGTCGGGGTGGGCGTCGGGGTCGACCCGTCTTCTGCTGCGGGCGTCTCGGTCGGCTCGACGGCACTGGTTGCCGCGACATCCGTGAAAATAACGGGGCGGAACTCGAGCTTCGCCGACGATTCGATGCGCCTCAGCGTCTCTTCGTCGGGGGTGCCGGGGATCGACACGACGATGTTGGACGCGCCCTGGGTCGCGATCTCGGCCTCGGAGACACCGCTGGCGTCGATGCGCTGGCGGATGATCGCAACCGCCTGGTCCAGCTGTTCGCCGGATGGTGCCGCCTCACCCTCGCCGAGCTTCGGGGCGAGCGTGATCTGCGTGCCGCCCTCGAGGTCGAGAGCCAGTTTCGGCGCCCAGGAGGCGTTCTCGAAAATGACCCCGTAGGCGAGGATGCCGGTGAGTCCCACGGTGATGACGCCTAGCCACGCGAGGGAACGCCACGCTTTCTTCACGGGAGTAGATCTAGCCACCAGTAGAACTCAGCTTTCTTTGCGGCCCGCAAGTAGTGCAGGCACCTAAAAAGGTGCTGGCCAGCACGTCCTGTGACGTGGGCCAGCACCAAGAGTAGTGCCTACTCTGAGGCCTTCTTCGTGGGCTCATCGACGGGCTTGGCGTCGCTGTCGATTCGCTCACCGAATTCTGGTTCGGCGAGTTCAGCCGGGCTGGCGTCGGCGAGATTCGAGCTCTCGCGCTCTTCCGCCTCGCGGTTGGCGATGGCCATGGCCTCTTCGACCGAGCGGGGCTCGCCCGTAACTCCGCCCTCATCCGAAACGACCTTGGCGATCGTCTGGCTGTGGACGCGCACGATGTTTCCGGGGGCTACCTCGAGCTCGGCGACCTTGCTGGTCTCGTCGATGGAGATCAGCGTGCCGTAGAGACCGAAGTTGGTCATCACCTCGGCTCCGGGGACGATCTGCGAGCGAAGCGCTTCCTGGTCTGCCTTACGCTTGCGCGAATTGCGGAACATGAAGAACATGAGCACTGCCAGTACGGCGAGCATTCCAATAGTCAACGGATCCATGATTACCTTTCAAAGGGAGTCTTTAGGCCGATCAATCCAGACGGACTGTTCAAGGGGCCACCAGAGAATTATAGGTCATCCCCGAAGAGGACCGGTTTTGCCAGCGCGTCACCCTGCGGGGTCATCCCGAAGTGCGACCACGCTGCGCGAGTGGCGACCCTGCCCCTGGGTGTGCGGGTGAGGAGCCCGATGCGCACGAGAAAAGGCTCTACGACCGACTCGACGGTCTCAGATTCCTCGCCCACCGAGACGGCGAGGGTATTGAGCCCCACCGGACCGCCGCCGAACCTCGTGAGCACGGTGTGCATGACCGCGCGGTCGAGCCTGTCGAGGCCCAGCTCATCCACGTCGTACAGTTCGAGCGCCGCGTGGACTGCGGCTATGCCGGCGCCTGAACCCTTGACCAGCGCGTAGTCACGGACCCGGCGCAGCAGGCGGTTTGCGATGCGTGGTGTGCCGCGGCAGCGCCCTGCGATCTCGGCAAGTGCCGCCTTGTCGATGTCGAGCTCGAGCAGTCTGGCTGCCCTCTGAAGCACGAGCTCCAGCTCCGGCTTGTCATAGAACTCAAGATGGGCGGTGAATCCGAACCTGTCGCGCAGTGGATTGGGCAACAGGCCGGAGCGGGTCGTCGCGCCCACGAGGGTGAATGGCGCGAGATCCAGCGGGATCGACGTCGCGCCTGCACCCTTGCCCACCATGATGTCGATCCGGAAATCCTCCATGGCCAGATACAGCATCTCTTCCGCCGAGCGAGCCATGCGGTGGATCTCGTCGATGAACAGCACCTCACCGGGCACGAGCGACGACAGCACGGCGGCGAGATCACCAGCGTGTTGGATGGCCGGGCCACTCGACATCCGAAGCGGCCTCTGGCTCTCATGGGCCACGATCATCGCCAGGGTCGTCTTGCCAAGCCCGGGAGGCCCGGCAAGCAGGATGTGGTCCGGGGTGCGGTTCTGCATGCCGGCGGCCTGCAAGCAGCAGCTGAAGCTGTCCGCGCACCTTGGACTGGCCCACAAACTCGGCCAGCGACCGCGGACGAAGCGCACCCTCGAAGGCGAGCTCCGCCTCCGACTCCGGTTCGAGCGAAACGAGCGGATCTGTCACGAGGAGCTCCCTGCCAGTTGCGGGCCAAGGTTTGCCAGGGCGAGCCGCAGCAGTGCGGGCACGGCGTTGCGTTCGGCCTCACTGGCCTGCGCGAGCGCCTCCTCGGTGGCCTGGACCGCGACGCGCTCCGGCCAGCCGAGACCGACCAGGGCGATGGTGACACTCTGGCTCACGGTCGAGGGTCGGGACTGCGCGGCCGCACGGGTTGTCGCCATTCCCTCCAGCTTTCCGGAGAGCGAGAGCACGATGAGTTTCGCCGTCTTGGGCCCGATTCCAGACACCTTGCGAAATGCCGAGTCGTCTTCGGTCGAGACCGCCTGCGCGATCTCGGCGGGGCCCATTGCCGCCAGGACACCCAGCGCGCTCTTGGGCCCGACGCCGGTGACGCCGCGCAGCAGGTCGAAGGTGGTGAGTTCGTCGGCTTCGGCGAAACCATAGAGCGACAGGTCGTCTTCCCTGACAATCAGCGCGGTGCGAATGGATGCCTCTGACCCGACGCGCATCGAGAGTGCGAGTTGCGGGGTCACCTGTACAGACAGGCCCACCCCTCCGACCTCGATCACCAGGGTCGATCCGACCGCGGCGAGGACGGTGCCCCGCAGTGAGGAGATCATGACGTCACCCTTCGGCCTGCCGCGGACTTTTCGGCCTCGCGCCACGCGCGCTGGGCCGGCGTGAGGGCACCGCCCACCGCCTGCAGTGCCGGGCCCTTCCAGGCGTGGCAGATGGCGATGGCCAGCGCGTCGGCGGCGTCCGCAGGCTTGGGCACGGCATCCAACCCGAGCACCCTGGCGACCATGGCGCCCACCTGACGCTTGTCTGCAGCTCCATAGCCCGTGATCGCGGCCTTGACCTCGCTCGGCGTGTGCAGGCCCACGGCAAGGCCGCGTGATGCTGCGATCTGCAACGCGACACCGCTGGCCTGCGCGGTGCCCATCACGGTGCGCAGATTGTGCTGTGCGAACATACGTTCCAGTCCCGCGGCATCCGGCCGAAATTCGTCGATGACACTAGCGATTCCCTCCGAAATGGCCAGCAGACGGCGTTCGAGCGCAAGGTCGGGGGCGGTCGCGATCACCCCGACATGCACGAGCGTGACCGTGCGGGTGGACGAGACATCCACCACCCCAACGCCGCACCGGGTGAGTCCAGGGTCGATGCCGAGCACTCTCATCCGGGCACCGAAAACGTCATGCCCCTAGTCTTCGTCCAATTCAGCCTGAACCGCCGGCGACACGTCGTAATTCGAATATATGTTCTGAACATCGTCGGAATCTTCGAGCGCGTCGATGAGCTTCATCACCTTGCGGGCGGTCTCGGCGTCGACATCGACGGTGAGGTTGGGAACGAACTCGGCCTCGGACGAGTCGTAGTCGATTCCCGCTGCCTGCAGCGCCTCGCGGGCGGCGACGAGATGTGCGGTGTCTGTCACTACCTCGAAGCCCTGGCCGCGGTCGTTGACCTCTTCGGCGCCGGCGTCGAGCACGGCGATCAGGATGTCGTCTTCCGTGACGCCATCGACCTTCGTGATCGAGATGACGCCCTTGCGGGTGAAGTTGTACGCGACGCTTCCCGGGTCTGCCAGGTTGCCGCCATTGCGGCTCATGAGCGTGCGAACATCCGCTGCTGCCCGGTTCTTGTTGTCGGTGAGACATTCGACGAGCAGCGCGACACCACCGGGACCGTAGCCCTCGTACATGATCGTCATGTAGTCGACGGCGTCACCGAGCTGGCCGGAACCACGCTTGACGGCCGAGTCGATGTTGGAGTTGGGCACCGAGGTCTTTTTGGCCTTTTGGATGGCGTCGACGAGTGTGGGGTTACCCGACAGGTCGGCACCGCCCAGCTTTGCCGCAACTTCGATGTTCTTGATGAGTTTGGCGAACGACTTGGCACGGCGCGAATCTTTGATCGCCTTTTGGTGCTTGGTGGTTGCCCATTTGGAGTGGCCTGACATGAATAACATCCTAACCAAGCACCGGATGCGCGGCTCCCCCTGCGGCGGCGCCTCCGCAGTTCGACTGACTAATCGCCGAGCTTCACCCCAGCCGATTTCAGCTCGAGCTGAGCGAGCGCCCGCATCACGGTCTCGTCACCCCGGCGCCAGGCATCCATCGCGTTGGGGCTGACAGTCGAGAGCGCCGAGATCTTCTGGTTGGCAAGCGCCCGGAGGGCCAGCAGATCGACTCCTGCCGGGGCATCCATCATCAAGCGAGCGTGTGAAGATTTCTGGGCAAACCTGAGCCGCGGAATGAGCCACAGCACCAGGATGGTCAGGATCGGCAGAGCGGAAATCCCCACGCCGAGGCCCGTGGCCAGTTGCGCGACGGCCACCTGCTGGCTCTGGCCGGCCGTTTCCAGGGCCAGCCCGGCCTCACTCGCTCCGTCGAAAGGTACCCTGACGCCGCCGCCGATCAGGGGGATGCCTCCGAGGGTCTCCCCCAGCTCGACCATCGTCGTCTTGAAGCCGGATCCGGCGTCCTCCATCTGCACACCGAACGTGGAGAGGTTCGATACGAGCTGGAAGACCGTGACCCCCAGCCACGTCCAGGCTCCGATGCCGATCAGCGCCGCTACGTCAGCGATGATCTGGCGGGTGCGTCTGGGCGCGAAGTCCGAGTAGAGGTTCATGAACCCATGATCCCCCAGCACGGGGTCGCTATGCGGCGTTGACCTTATCGAGGAAGTACTGGTGGAACCGGGTGTCGCCCGTCATCTCCGGATGGAACGACGTGCCCAGCAGGTTCTCCTGCTCGACAGCAACAACCCGGCCGTCGGAGAGGGACGCGAGGGCTGTGGCCTTCGCGCCGACGGTTTCGACCACCGGCGCACGGATGAACACCGCGTGCATCGGCGGATCCCCCAGTGCCGCGACCTCCAGGTCGGTCTCGAACGAGTCGAGTTGCGACCCGAACGCGTTCCTGCGGACCACGAGATCGAAGCCGCCCAGCGTCTGCTGGCCGTCGATCGCATCGAGCACCGTGTCTGCCAGCATGATCAGCCCGGCACACGTTCCGTACACGGGCATGCCGGATGCGATGGCGGCTTTGAGCGGATCGGCCAGACCGAACATTCGGCTCAGCTTGTCCATCACGCTGGACTCCCCGCCGGGGATGACGAGCCCGGCCACACGCTCGAGCTCTTCGACCCGCTTGACGGGAATCGCGTCGGCACCGAGCCCACGCAGTACCGCAATGTGCTCGCGGAAATCGCCCTGGAGGGCGAGAACTCCTACCGTGGGCCTCGCGCTACCAGCCACGCTCAGACAGGCGGTGCGGGGCAGCGAGATCGGAAACGTTGATGCCCACCATCGCCTCGCCCAGACCGCGCGACGCCTGCGCGATGATGTCGGCATCCTCGAAGAAGGTGGTCGCCTTCACGATTGCCGCTGCGCGCTGCGCGGGGTTACCCGACTTGAAGATTCCCGAACCGACGAACACGCCATCGGCGCCGAGCTGCATCATCAGCGCGGCATCGGCGGGAGTCGCCACTCCACCGGCCGTGAAGAGCACGACGGGAAGTTTGCCGGCTGCAGCGACCTCGCGCACGAGCTCGTATGGTGCCTGCAGCTCCTTCGCGGCGACGTAGAGCTCGTCCTTCGACTTGCCCTTCAGCGCGTTGATCTCGCCCAGGATGGTGCGGATGTGCTTGGTCGCCTCGGAGACGTCGCCGGTGCCGGCCTCGCCCTTGGAGCGGATCATCGCCGCGCCTTCGGTGATGCGCCTGAGCGCCTCGCCGAGGTTGGTCGCGCCACAGACGAACGGCACTGAGAAGTTCCACTTGTCGATGTGGTTGATGTAGTCGGCCGGGCTCAGCACCTCGGACTCGTCGATGTAGTCGACCTTGAGGGACTGCAGAATCTGCGCTTCGACGAAGTGTCCGATGCGCGCCTTCGCCATGACCGGGATGGACACGGCGTCGATGATGCCGTCGATCAGGTCGGGGTCGCTCATGCGTGCGACGCCACCCTGTGAGCGGATGTCGGCGGGAACGCGCTCGAGCGCCATGACGGCGACGGCTCCTGCGTCTTCGGCGATCTTCGCCTGCTCGGCGTTGACGACGTCCATGATGACGCCGCCCTTGAGCATTTCGGCGAGTCCGCGCTTGACGCGGCTCGTGCCCAGTTCGTCTGATGTGCTGTGAGTGCTCATGATCCTAAATTCTACGTGGGGTCTGGATGCCGCGGCTGCGGCCAATGGGGATGCTGTGGCTTGGTCGGACTGCGGTCGTCAGCTGCTCTGCGGCCACGCGTTGGCGAGCTCGGCTCGCACCTCACCGAGCAGCCGTGGCACGGACTTCGTGCCGGCGATGATCGGGAAGAAGTTGGAGTCGAGCGCCCAGCGCGGTACGACGTGCTGGTGCAGGTGCTCGGCAATTCCCGCGCCGGCGAGCCTGCCCTGGTTCATGCCGATGTTGAAGCCGTCGACGCTCGCCGTCTCGCGAAGCACGCGCATTGCCACCTGGGTGAGACTACCGATCTCGGCGATCTCTTCCGGGGTGGCCTCGTCATAAGTTGCAACATGCCGGTAAGGGCATACAAGGAGGTGCCCGCTGTTGTACGGGTACAGGTTGAGCAGCACGTACGCGTGGGTCCCGCGGGCGACGATCAGCGCCTTCTCGTCGTCCATGCCCGGGGCCTCGCAGAACGGGCAGTTGTGTCCCTGCGGCGCCTGCTGGGTGTTGTCTTTGATGTACGCCATCCGATATGGCGTCCACAGGCGCTGGAAGGCGTCGGGAACTGCAGCGAAATCTTCTGCGCGTTCCACGCCCTCGTGTGTGGTTCCGTCGTAGTCCTTCACTCTGGCGTTACACCTGAGCCCTGGTGGCGATGGATGCCGTGATCCGGGCGATCGCGTCGGCGATGGGCACCCCGTTCTCCTGGGTTCCGTCGCGGAAGCGGAAGCTGACGGAGCCGTTGGCCGCGTCTTCCTCGCCGGCGATCAACTGGAAGGGCACCTTGAGCTTGGTGTGCGTGCGGATCTTCTTCTGCATGCGCTCGCTCGACGCGTCGAGTTCCGCGCGAACACCCGCGGACTTGAGCTGAGCGATGACATCACCGAGGTACTCCTCGTACGCCTCGGCGACGGGAATTCCCACGACCTGCACCGGTGACAGCCAGACCGGGAATGCGCCGGCGTAGTGCTCGGTGAGCACGCCGAAGAACCGCTCGATCGAGCCGAACAGCGCGCGGTGGATCATGACGGGGCGCTGGCGTGAGCCGTCGGCCGCCGTGTACTCCAGGTCGAACCGCTCGGGGAGGTTGAAGTCGAGCTGCACTGTGGACATCTGCCACGTGCGTCCGATCGCGTCCCGCGCCTGCACCGAGATCTTCGGTCCGTAGAACGCGGCTCCGCCCGGGTCGGGAACGAGCTCGAGCCCGGACTCGGTGGCCACCTCGCGCAGGGTCTCGGTCGCTTCATCCCAGATATCGTCGTCGCCGACGTACTTCTCGGGGTCTTTTGTCGACAGCTCGAGGTAGAAGTCGGTGAGGCCGTAGTCGCGCAACAGCGACAGGATGAAGTTGAGGGTGCCCGTGAGCTCCTCCTTCATCTTCTCTTTCGTGGTGAAGATGTGCGCGTCGTCCATGGTGAGGCCACGCACGCGGGTGAGCCCGTGGATGACGCCGGACTTCTCGTTGCGGTACACGGTCCCGAACTCGAACATCCGCAGCGGCAGGTCGCGGTACGACCGGGCGCTCGAGCGGTACACGAGGATGTGGAACGGGCAGTTCATGGGCTTGAGGTAGTACTCGGCGCCCTGGCGGGTGATCTCGCCCTCCTCGTTGCGCGCCTCGTCGAGGTGCATCGGGGGGAACATGCCGTCGGCGTACCAGCCGAGGTGCCCGGAGGTCTCGAACAGGTGCGACTTGGTGATGTGCGGGGTGTAGACGAAGTCATACCCCTCCTGCTCGTGGCGCTTGCGCGAATAGTCCTCCATCTCGCGACGGATGATGCCGCCCTTGGGATGGAAGACGGCAAGTCCCGAGCCGATCTCGTCGGGGAACGAGAAGAGGTCGAGCTCGGCACCGAGCTTGCGGTGGTCGCGCTTGAGCGCCTCCTCCTGGCGGGCCTGGAAGGTGCGCAGGTCGTCTTTGCTCGCCCATGCCGTGCCGTACAGCCGCTGGAGCTGCTTGTTCTTCTCCGAACCACGCCAGTAGGCGGCGGCGGTGCGGGTGAGCGCCCAGCCGTTGCCGATCATGCGGGTGTTCGGCAGGTGCGGGCCGCGGCACAGGTCTTTCCAGTAGACCTCGCCGGTCTTGCCGTCGACGTTGTCGTAGATCGTCAGCTCCGAGCCGCCGACCTCGACGGACTCGCCGTCCTGGCCCTCAGCAGCGTCGCCGCCCTTGAGGCCGATCAGTTCGAGCTTGTACGGCTCGTCGGCGAGCTCGGCGCGGGCTTCGGCCTCGGTCACCACGCGGCGCTGAAAACGCTGGCCCTGGCGGATGATCCGATCCATCGCCTTGGAGACGGCCTTGACGTCTTCGGGTGTGAGTGGTTCTTCGACGTCGAAGTCGTAGTAGAAGCCGTCGGTGACGGGCGGGCCGATTCCGAGCTTGGCCTTCGGGGTTGATCGACTGCAGGGCCTGCGCCGCGACGTGCGCGGCCGAGTGGCGCAGGATGGCCAGACCGTCGGGCGAGTCGATCGTCACAGGCTCAACCGTGTCGGTGTCGCTGGTCGACGCCGCGAGGTCTTTCAGCTCACCGTTGACGCGCATCGCGACGACGGAACGGTCGGAAAAAAGTTCGAATCCTGTACTCACCCCACAACTTTAGCCGCGGCCAGAGCATCTCGCCGTTCGCCCGCTGCCGCGAGTACCGGCCTCGCCGCCAGGAGAACTCGCGCGCATCCCCCACACGCCCAAATGAAGGAGATCTCAGCCCAACGGTCCTCCACAGTAGGAAAAACCGCCCGATGAGAGGGAATCTCCTTCATTTGGACAGTTGGAGGACGGGGCTCGGGCGCGCGTAGCCGCCCCACGCGGCAAAGAAAAAACCCCCGGAATCGTGATGATTCCGGGGGTTTTACCGTGAGCGATACTGGGATCGAACCAGCGACCTCTTCCGTGTCAGGGAAGCGCGCTACCGCTGCGCCAATCGCTCAAGCTTTTTTATTGTACCGGGCAGATGGGCCACGGTCTTTCGAGGTGACGACGGGATTTGAACCCGTGTACACGGCTTTGCAGGCCGTTGCCTCGCCTCTCGGCCACGCCACCGCGTGCGGGAAGATCAGAAATCAAACTTTCGTAGGTCCTGACACTTCCCACTCGAGCGGATGACGAGATTCGAACTCGCGACCCTCACCTTGGCAAGGTGATGCGCTACCACTGCGCCACATCCGCATTGCTCGCATTGCTGCGTGCGTAGATGACTGTATCCGAAGTCGGCCACGAGAGCGAATCGTGTGACGGCCGTGTCGCAAACCGGGGGTAAACCTGTGGCAGGATTATGCTCGCGGGCGATTGGCGCAGTTGGTAGCGCGCTTCCTTCACACGGAAGAGGTCATCGGTTCGAGTCCGGTATCGCCCACCACTCAAAGTCCATCTTCGAATCCGGCCCTCTATTGGGCCTTCCCGAACCATGTCGTGACGCCCTCGCTGTAGAGCACGGAGTCGGGCGGGGTGTCGGAGATTCCGGGAATGCCGGCGCGCTCAAGGAGAGTGTCGTCCAGTGACACCAGTTCTGCCTCGACCAGCGGCCACGGCTCGTGATGGTTCGGCAGGAAGATGGTCCGACCGAAACGTCGGGTGAAAAGACCCCAGCGTGCGGTCAGGAAGTCGGCAGTGGGGTCGCCGACGACGGGCGTGGATCCCGGCCGCATGATCATCCTGAAGTCACCGTCCCCGACCATTCGACTCGAGGTGTATTCGAGAGTGCCGTCGCCCTCGATGAGCTTGGTTCTCGCCCAGAAGTATGGGATCGAGAAGGCCGCTCTGGCCGCAAGTACCGAGGCGAGCCTGGATGCCTCGAGCGAACAAAAGATCACCCCTCGTCGACCCTGCTCGTCCACTCCGTAGAGTCGTACGTTGACTTCGGCGAATGAGCCAAGGTACGGGATGGGCGGGCTGGAAAACAGCGTCGCGCGGTCGAGGTAGAAGGCGATCAGGCCCACCCAGCTCGTTCCGTCGTGTTCGTCCGGTCGCACGCCCTCGGGCATCAGCTCCGCCAGCACGCTCGCGGGAACCCGCCAGTGCAGAAAGGCCAGCTTCGACCAACGCTGGCTCGCCACGGCCCGACCTGTCAGTTCGGGGGCAACCTGGCGAATCGGGTCGATCATGTTGGCGACGCTACTCCCCCGCCGCCGACACTAGGCTGCTGTCGTGGCCAGCGCAGCAGAGAAACCCGGAATCCCGCGCCAGTTTCTGTCTGGTGTTGCGATGCTCGGCCGCGGGTTCGGCGTTTGGCGAACTGCGCCGGGCCTGATGCTGCTCGGCATTGTTCCCGCATTCATAGTCGCGGCGCTGTTTATCGCCGGTTTCGTCGCGCTCGGGGTGAATCTGGATGCGATAGTCGTCACGATCACTTCGTTTGCCGCCGAATGGAACGAACCATTCCGCTCTGGCCTGCGCATCCTGATCGGTGTCGCCTTCGTCATTGTCGCCGTGCTGTTCATCATCAACGCCTTCACCGCAGTGACACTCATCGTCGGCCAGCCGTTCTACGAGCGCATCTGGAAGCACGTCGAAAGCCGTGCTGGAACCCGCCCAACTCCCCCGGACGTCCGCTTCTGGGAGGCCGCCCTCAGGGGTGTCGTCGATGGCATCAGGATGCTCATCCCGACGGTTCTGGCTGGGGCAGCACTCTTCGCGCTGGGGTTCATCCCCGTCGTCGGCACGATCCTCGCCGCGGTGCTCGGCGCACTGGTCGGCGGGTGGTTTCTTGCTGTGGAGCTCACCGGCCCTGCGTTCGAATCGCGCGGAAAGTCCCTCACCGAGCGCCGTGCGGCTCTCAGGAGCCGTCGACCGCAGGTCGTGGGATTCGGTCTCGCGAGCTACCTCGTCTTCCTGCTGCCGCTGGGTGCCGTCGTGATGATGCCGGTCGCGATCGCCGGCGCGGCGATTCTCAGCGGGAAGATTCTGGAGTCGGAATCAGGCTTTCCTGTCGAGCCGTCCGCCACCGCTGAACGCCCGCTCTGACCGCATCATCGGCGAACCGTAGTACCAGCCACAGAACGACCGAGACGACCAGGGAATACGCCGTCACGACGACAGTGCCCAACACCTGATTGAAGACCAGGGTGACCGATCCGGTGAACAGGAATCCGATGTTGGTCGCCAGCAGCCCCAGGACCACCACGCCGACGGCGCCGGCAACGAGGTGCGTGCCCACGATGTACCACTGCTGACGGCGAGAGGCGCTCACTCGCTGCAGCGTGAAGATGCAGGCAGCAGCGCCTGCGAGGATGCCTGCTGCCGCTGCCGACACCGGCGTGAAGAGTGGAGCGCCAGCCGTCACGGCCACCAGGCCACTGATGAGTCCAGCGGCCACCGAGTTGAGGGTTACCGACCTGTGCCGGATCCGCTGAACAGCTCAGCCAGCCGACGACGCCTCCCGACGCCGAAACGAGGCCGTTGATGATGATCGCGCCAATCATGTCGTCGATGGCAAACTCGGCGCCGGCCAGCCAGACGATCCACCCCGCGGCCAGCCCGATCACTCCGAGCAGACCCGTGCGTCGACGGACGCTCGCCGTTCTCAACCGCGCACCACCGCACAGGAGCACCCCAAGCACCGCGGCACCCGAGGCGACGTTCACCGGCAGCGAGCCACCGTGATCGATGGGGCTGATGCCAAGGCTCCAGTTGGGGATGAACGGAATGAAGGTTCTGATGGCCGTCGGCACGTAGACCAGGAGGCTCCAGATGGCACCGAAGAGCAGGACGACCACGACGCCGCGGCCACTGGCTCGCGCGGCGATGGTGGCCAGGTACGACGCTACCCCGGCGAGGGCTGCGACGGGCAGAAACAGGGGCTCTGCAACATCCGGCAGGATCGCTGGAGCCAGCAGCAGCCACGACACGATTCCTGTGGCCGCGCAGGCCAGCGAGATCAGCACCGAGCGTGCCCACGGCGCTGCCGGGAGCATCCTCGCATCGACGACTGCCAGGGAGACCAGGACCACGAGAATCGCCAGGATGGAGAGCGCTGACATGGCCCAGATGTCCACTATCCCCCCAGAATCCATTTAAGAAGTCAGGGGTGCCGCTCGAATGAGAGGCACCCCTGACTGAACTATTTTCGATTATGCCGTGCTTGTGAGCTGTTAGGCCTTCACGTCCGTCAGAACGTAGCCCTCTTCACCGTGAACGACGGAGTCGATGCCGGCGATTTCATCCTCGTTCTTGATGCGGAATCCGATCGTCTTCTCGATGGCGAAGCCAATCACGAAGGCGAGCACGAAGGAGTACGCGAGAACCGAGAAGGCCGCGATGGCCTGCACGAGCAGCTGAGTTGCCTCGCCGCTGTAGATGAGCCCGGTGCCGTTGGCGAAGATGCCCAGGTACAGGGTTCCGATGAGACCACCGACGAGGTGGATGCCCACGACGTCGAGTGAGTCGTCGAAGCCGAGCTTGAACTTCAGGTCGATCGCGAGAGCACAGATCGCACCAGCGACGAGGCCGAGCACGATGGCCCAACCCGGGGTGAGCGAGCCACAGGCCGGCGTGATCGCAACGAGGCCAGCGACGGCTCCGGATGCAGCACCAACGGATGTCGGCTTGCCGTCCTTGATCTTCTCGACCACGAGCCACGCGAGAAGTGCAGCGGCCGGTGCGACGATCGTGTTCACGAACGCCAGGGCTGCGGTGTTGTCTGCTGCGAGCTCCGAGCCGGCGTTGAAGCCGAACCAGCCGAACCAGAGCAGACCGGCACCGAGAAGCACGAAGGGCGGGTTGTGAGGAACGTGGATGCCCTTGGCGAAGCCGACGCGCTTTCCGAGAACCAGTGCGAGGGCGAGGGCCGCTGCACCTGCGTTGATGTGAACCGCGGTTCCACCTGCGAAGTCGATCGCGCCGACACCGAAGATGTCCTGCATTCCGTGGGTGAGCCATCCGCCGTAAGCGAAGCTTCCGTCGTCAGCAAGACCGAAGTTGAAGACCCAGCTTGCGACCGGGAAGTAGACGACGGTCGCCCAGATGCCGGCGAAGATCATCCATGCACCAAACTTGGCGCGGTCGGCGATGGCACCGGAAACCAGTGCCACCGTGATGATCGCGAAGGTCGCCTGGAAGGCCACGAACGCGAGCGGCGGGAAGGCAGCGCCCTCTGGCGTCTCGAGAACATTGGTGAGGCCCATGGCGCCGGTGTCGATCGACCACGGGAAGATTGTGCCTTCTGCCCCGGGGAACGCGATCGCGTAGCCGTAGAGCGCCCACAGCACTCCGATGAGCCCGATAGCTCCGAAGCTCATCATCATCATGCTGATGACGCTCTTGGCCTTGACGAGGCCGCCGTAGAAGAATGCCAGGCCTGGCGTCATCAGCAGCACGAGCGCTGCTGCGATCAAAATAAAGGCTGTATTGCCCTGATCCATTGTGTACCTCTCTCTGTGTTGCGAAGGGTGCACCGTCGGGTCTGCGTATGGGAGGACTCGCCTCAGGTACGAAGACAGTTTGCCGAGAAGAGGTTTCGCCGGGTGTGTATCCGCGTTTCGATCGTGTTACGCGGCTATGTGCTTTGTAAACATCGTGTTTCGGCGAATCTGAGGTTTCTAGTTCGCCCGGTTGGTCAGAGCGATGAGTCGCGAGACAGCGCGCAGGTACTTCTTGCGGTACCCGCCGGCAAGCATTTCGTCCGGGAACACCGCATCGAGCGGCGTGCCTTCCGCTGCGATAAGCACCTGGGCGTCGTACAGCCTGTCGACGAAAGCCACGAATCGAAGCGCATCGGTTTGATTGACGAACGGATGCACGTCGGTGAGCCCGATCGCAGACAGGCCCTCCACGATCTTCACGTAGCGCGACGGGTGAACACTGCCCAGGTGAGCCAGCACATCGTGGAACGAGTCGAGGGTCGTCGTACCCGCAATGTCCGCCAGTGCCGCCGAGGCATCCGGTACCGCAAGCGCGTGCGCTTCCGCGTCGCGACGCCTGTAGTCGAGGCCGTCCACCCTGAGCGTCGTAAACCGGGCGGCGAGCGAGTCGATCTCCCTCAGGAAGTCCTGCGCTGCGAACCGGCCCTCACCGAGAGCATTGGGAGGAGTGTTGGATGTCGCTGCAATCTTCGTTCCCGTCGACGCCAGTTCGTTCAGCAACCGGGACATCAGCCGGGTGTCTCCCGGATCGTCGAGCTCGAACTCGTCGATGCACACCAGGGACGCGCCGGTGAAGAGCTTCACCGCCGGCGCGTAGCCGAGCGCGCCGACCAGGGCCGTGTACTCGATGAAGGTGCCGAAGTACTTGCGTCCGGGGGCCGCGTGCCAGAGCGCGGCCAGGAGGTGGGTCTTGCCGACGCCGAATCCGCCATCCAGATAGATGCCGGGCAGTTCGACCGGAGCCTTCTTTCGTGAGAAGAGCCCTCCCCCGCGACCAGACTGCCACCCGTCGACAAACTTGCGAATGGCGTCGACCGCTCCAGCCTGGGAGGGGTAGTCGTGATCCGGGCGGTAGGAGTCCAGGGTCGCCGTGACGAATTGGCGCGGCGGCACCAGATGCGCGATCATCTCCGCACCGTCCAGAGTGGGAACGCGGTCAACGAGCCGACCGGGTGAGGTCACAGCTTCGGCACTCATTGGTTCAGCCTCGGTTTGTGTCGAAGTCTTACGACGACCAAATCCAGCAGCGCGTAGGTTTGTCGTCAGGGGAAATCAGCCTAACCCGATCGTGTACCGGGTCGGCGACTCCCGCCATCATTGCACCACCGGAGGTAGCCCATGTCCGTCGAGAACGATCCCGCCGCGCAGTTCACTCAGTTTGCACACCCGGAACGCCTCGTCTCCGGGGAATGGCTTGAGGCACATCTTGGAGATGCCGGACTCGTCGTAGTCGAATCCGATGAAGACGTCCTTCTCTACGAAACCGGCCACATCGAGGGCGCTGTCAAGATCGACTGGCATACAGACCTGAACGATCCTGTCGAGCGTGACTACATCGATGGCGCACGATTCGCGGCGCTTCTCGGGTCGAAGGGCATCTCGCGCGACACCACCGTTGTGATCTACGGAGACAAGAGCAACTGGTGGGCGGCGTACGCCCTGTGGGTCTTCACACTGTTCGGCCACGAGGACGTGCGGTTGCTCGATGGCGGCAGGGCCAAATGGGAGGCGGACGGCCGGTCCTATACGACCGCGCCCGAGTCGGCTGTCGCGGTCGACTACCCCGTCGTCGAACGGGATGATTCGCGCATCCGTGCCTATAAGGACGACGTTCTCGCTCACCTCGGCAATCCACTGATCGATGTGCGTTCCCCCGAAGAGTTCAGCGGAGAGCGCACCACAGCGCCCGCTTACCCGGAGGAGGGCGCCCTTCGCGCCGGCCACATTCCCAGCGCGCAGAACGTGCCATGGGGCAAGGCCGCCGCGGAGGACGGCACCTTCCGCACCATCAGCGAACTCGACGCGATCTACCGTGACGGTGCCGGGCTTGCCGACGGCGACGAGGTTGTCGCCTACTGCCGCATCGGGGAGCGCTCCAGCCACACCTGGTTTGTGTTGACTCACCTTCTTGGCTTCGAAAACGTGCGCAACTATGACGGTTCGTGGACCGAGTGGGGCTCGGCCGTGCGCGTGCCGATCGTGCAGGGCACCGAGCCCGGCGATGTGCCCGTTCGCTAAACTGGAGTCGTGACAGAGGACGTACTGCCAGACCAGCTCGCCGAAATTCGGGACGATTTTCTCGCGCTCGAGATCAAGACGAGGCTGCAGCTGCTGCTTGAGTTCGCTAACGAGTTGCCGGAGTTGCCCACTCGCTATGCGGATCACCCCGACCTGCTCGAACGGGTCGAGGAATGCCAGTCCCCGGTCTTCATTTTCGTCGAAGTGGATGCCGGCAACACCGTCCACATGTTCGCGACGGCCCCGCCCGAATCCCCCACGACCCGCGGCTTCGCGTCGATCCTCGTGCAGGGTCTCAGCGGGCTGAGCGCAGACGCGGTGCTGGCTGTTCCTGACGACTACCCGAACAGCATCGGACTCACCGCCGCCGTGAGCCCGCTTCGCATCCGCGGAATGACGGGGATGCTCGCGCGCGTCAAACGTCAGATTCGCGCGAAGGCAGCCTGAGGCTGTCGGTTTCGAGATTCTGCAGCCACCTCCTGATGGCAGAATTCCAGCGATCCGGATCGTAATTCCAGAGCCTGGTGTGACGGGCGGTATCGAATTGTTCGTAGGTCACGATGTCTGGTCGAACCGCCGCCAGCGCCTGTGACGCGGTCGCGGGGATCAGCCCGTCGTCGACACTGTGCATGAGCAGGATTGGCAGGTCGAGTTCCCTGGCCCGCGCAACCAGATCGAGTCGGCGCAGGTCGATCGGACGGGCGAGACCGGTGATGCGCCTCGACCAGGAATGGGTCATCAGGGCCATCATCCCCAGCCGGATCGGGCGCGGCAGACGGTGAGCGACACCCTGATAGTGCAGGGCCGTAATCCAGTCCACCACGGGAGATTCGAGCACGAGCCCGGTCACGTGACGGGCAAGATGTGATCTGGTCACCACCTGAAGCACGGTAGCTCCGCCCATCGACCACCCCATGAGAACGATCCGGTCGGCACCACGCGACACCGCGTATTGCACAGCGGCCTCGACGTCCTTCCATTCGGCGTCACCGAGCGAATATCGATTGTCGGCGGTGGCTGGCGCGTCACCGTCGTTGCGATATGACACCAGCAGGGAGTTGAATCCAGCATCCCGGAAGACAGGAACGGCTCTCAGCGCCTCCTCTCGGCGCACAGCCCGCCCGTGCACCCCGATCACCCAGCGATTGGATGGCTCGGCCGCAGGGATCAGCCAGGCCGGTGCTGCCCCAAGCTCGGTCTGGATGCTCACCTCTTCCCACTCAGCACTGACGTCTGCCGGCTCGAGGAAGAACCAGCCACCGATCCGGGCGCGGGTAACCCCGTTCAGAGTCCCGCGTTCGATACTCAACAGTTGCCGTGTCACCGACGTCCCCGAGAATCTGATGATGTCTCCGACTCGAGCATGACCGGCATCCCCGGAAAACCACATGCTGTAGAGGCCGGGAGTAAGCGCGTCCACTGACGGCGACAGGGTGACGGTGCCCGCGTCTGAAGCGATAATCCTGAGGTCTTCTTCGCGTCTCTTCGGCGGGGTGAGCACGGTTCGAGCGAAGACCACTGCGACGACGCCCCCGGTCACCGCGGTCACCGCAACCAGGCCACCAACGGCCACGGCGATCGCGGCCACAAGCCGACCAGCAAGTGAATCGGGGTGCTCTGGCCGGGTCATGGTGCTCCTGGGATGGCTGTGGCGGGGGCACAGCGGCGTGCCTAGATGGTGAATGCTTCAACGAAGCCTAATCTTCACTCGTGCCAGACACGCCCCCAGCGCCGCAGCTCCCCCCTGCTTTCGCCGCAGCAATCGCCTCGATGAGGGCTGCGACGACCCGTAAAGAACTGACGATGTCCGAGATCCCCGCCCCCGGATCCCTGGCACCGTGGTCACTCGCCCTTGCCGCGGATGTCACTCCTGCACGTCATAGCGACGATTCCGATCTGGGTACCGGTCGTTTCGTCCTGCTCTATGACCCGGAGTCGCCCGACGCCTGGGGAGGCCCGTTCCGGGTGATCTGTTTCGCGCAAGCTCCTCTCGAGACCGAAATGGGTGTCGACCCGTTTCTGGCGGATGTCGCGTGGTCATGGCTCGTCGATGCGCTCGATACCCGTGGCGCGAAGTACACCTCCGCCAGCGGGACCGCGACGCGCATCCTCTCCACCGGTTTCGGCGAGCTGGCAACGCAGGGTGACGGCGCACAAATCGAACTTCGAGCATCGTGGACGCCCGATGATCACGACATCGCGGCTCATGTGGAAGGCTGGGGTGAGTTGTTGTGCATGCTTGCGGGCCTGCCACCGGCGATCGAGGGAGTAAGTCTGTTGTCTGCACGCCGAGTTGGACGTGAATAACGCGAGTGATGGCGCCGCGGCTGATGCAGCTGCGTCGATAGCTGTCGAGCCACAACAAGCCGCGCATGTCGAGGTCGATGTCATCGACACCCGTGAGGAATATCTCGCGGCCGTCGAGGCGATCGCTGCCGGCACCGGACCGATCGCCATCGATGCTGAACGTGCGTCGGGCTACCGATACTCGCAGCGCGCTTACCTGATTCAGATCTTCCGACGCGGCGCCGGCACCTTTCTCTTCGATCCCCCGGCGATCGGCTCATTCACCGAGCTCAATGACATCATCGCCGGCGAGGAATGGATCCTGCACGCGGCAAGCCAGGACCTGACCTGCCTCCGGGAGGTCGGCCTCAACCCCACGCGCCTGTTCGACACGGAACTGGCCGCTCGGCTCGCGGGCCTGCCCCGGGTTGGTCTCGGTGCCGTCGTGGAAGATCTGCTGGGCATCCACCTCGCCAAGGAGCATTCGGCGGCGGACTGGTCGACCCGGCCGCTGCCTCAGAGCTGGCTGGTCTATGCGGCACTCGACGTCGAGTTGCTTGTTGACCTACGCGAGGAACTGGCGAAGGTTCTCGAACGCGACGGCAAGACCGGCATCGCTGACGAGGAGTTCTCGTCGGTGCTGTCCCGCGACTTCGTGATCGTGCGGCAGGAGCCGTGGAGGCGCCTGAGCGGCGTTCACGCCATTCGCGGAGGTCGCAATCTGGCGATTGCACGCGAACTATGGCAGGCGCGAGACGCCTACGCCCGCGAAATCGACACGGCGCCCGGCCGACTCGTTCCAGACTCCGCCCTGGTGGCTGCGGCGCGGATGTTGCCCGAGTCGAAGCGTGATCTTGCCGGGCTCAAGGAATTCACCGGGCGCGCGAGCCGCTCCCAGATTGATCGCTGGTGGAACGCGATTCAGGCCGGGATGGCCAGCGATGACCTTCCCGTTCTGCGCGTTGCCGGCGACGTGCTCCCTCCGCCACGGGTCTGGAGCGACAAGAACCCCGAGGCAGACAAGCGGTTGAAGACTGCGCGGGCGCGTATTACCGAAGTGGCAACCGAGATGGCGATCCCCGTCGAGAACATGCTCACGCCGGACCTGCTACGGCGCGTGTCGTGGAATCCTCCGACTCCGGCCGATCAGCCCGCCATCGCCGATGCCCTCACAACCCTCGGAGCGCGGGCCTGGCAAATTGACGCAACATCACAGGTAATTGCCGATGCCTTTGTGGAAGCCAGCCAAACGCCTGAGCAGTCGGCGGAATGAGCGTCGTAGGAACAGTCAAAGGATTCGACTGAAATTTCCGCCAGCCTAGGATCGATAACGACCCAAGGAAAGTGGAGGCATCGTGGCCAAGCAAGCTGAAGTCGTATTCGTCGACGGGGTAAGGACCCCGTTCGGCCGTGCAGGCGAAAAGGGCATGTTCTGGAACACCAGGGCAGATGATCTCGTCGTCAAGGCAATGATCGGTCTGATCGATCGAAACCCCTCAATTCCCAAGGATCGCTACGACGATGTCGCCATCGCGGCATCCACCCAGACCGGCGACCAGGGCCTCACGATCGGCCGCACCGCCGCGCTGCTGTCTGGTCTGCCCAAGTCCGTTCCCGGCTTCGCGATTGACAGGATGTGCGCAGGTGGCATGACGTCCGTCACCGCAATCGCCGGCGGGATAGCCTTCGGCGCGTATGACATCGGCATCGCCGGTGGCGTCGAACACATGGGACACCACCCGATGGGTTCTGGCGCAGACCCGAACCCCCGGTTCCTCTCCGAGAAGCTCGTCAGCGGTGAGGCTCTCAACATGGGCAACACCGCGGAGCGCATCCACGATCGATTCCCGCACCTGACTAAGGAGCGCGCAGACCGATTCGCCCTCGGTAGCCAGCAGAAGGCTGCCGCCGCATACGAGAACGGGAAGCTGCAGCCAGACCTGATTCCCGTCGCGATCAAGAGCGAGGCTGGATGGGGACTCGCTACCCGAGACGAGGCGCTCAGGCCCGAGACCACCCTCGAGGGTCTCGCCACCCTCCGCACGCCATTCCGTCCGCACGGGCGCATCACCGCCGGCAACTCCTCCGGCCTCAACGATGGTGCCACCGCCAGCATCATCGCCAGCGCCGACGCCGCCAAGGAATTCGGCCTGAAGCCGAAGATGCGCATGGTCAGCTTCGCCTTTGCCGGAGTCGAGCCCGAAATCATGGGCATCGGCCCCGTGCCGTCGACCGAGAAGGCGCTTCGCAAGGCTGGACTGACGATCAACGACATTGGGTTGTTCGAGCTCAACGAGGCATTCGCGATCCAGGTCCTGTCACTGCTCGACCACTTCGGAATTGACGACGACGACCCGAGGGTGAACAAGTGGGGCGGCGCCATCGCTATGGGCCACCCGCTCGCGTCATCCGGCGTACGCCTCATGATTCAGCTGGCCGCCCAGTTCGCGGAGCACCCCGAGGTTCGCTACGGGCTCACCGCCATGTGCGTCGGGCTCGGTCAGGGCGGATCAGTCATCTGGGAGAACCCGAACTACAAGGGGAAGAAGTAATGACCGCAACGGCTGAGATCACGACAGCAGACACTTTCGCGCAGCTCGCGGCACTGGACCCCGACGAGGTCGTCACGAACTCCTTCGTTCGTGACATCCCGATTTCTGACGGCAAGACGCTTGTGCTGCTCACTCTGGACAACGGCAAGGACCACACCCGCCCGAACACCCTCGGCCCGAAGACGCTGCTGGAGTTTGCGCGCGTCCTCGATGAGCAGAAGGGTCGGGCGGAACGAGGCGAGATCCACGGGCTCGCCGTCACCGGCAAGCCGTTCATCTTTGCCGCGGGCGCCGACCTCTCGAAGGTCAGTGCCCTGCCGGACCGTGAGACCGGCAAACAGATGGCGCAGCTCGGCCACTGGGCTCTCGGCAAGCTGAGTGAGCTCGGCGTACCGTCCTTCACCTTCATCAACGGGCTTGCCCTCGGAGGCGGTGTCGAGATTCCGTTGAACTCCGACTACCGCACCATCGACAGCTCGGTACCGGCCCTCGCACTGCCGGAGGTGTTCCTCGGAATCATTCCAGGCTGGGGCGGTGCGTGGCTGCTGCCGAACCTCATCGGCATTGAGAATGCCCTCGAGGTCATCATCTCCAACCCGCTCAAGAACAACAGGATGCTCAAGGGCCCACAGGCATTCGAGCTCGGCATCGCGGATGCGATGTTCGGCCCGGCCAACTTCCTCGAGAACTCCATAGCCTGGGCCGATGGCGTCATCAGCGGCACCACGAAGGTGAAGCGCCCGAACCAGCCCGGCAAACTCGAGCGCGCCGTCAAATGGGACATCGCCATCGGGATCGCCCAAAAGATGCTCGAGAGCCGGATCGGCAAGGTAGCGCACTCGCCGTACCGTGCGCTGGAGCTGCTCAAGGCTGCGAAGAACACCGATAAGAAGACCGGTTTTGCGGCCGAAGACGAAGCGCTCGCCGATCTCATCTCGGGCGACCAGTTCCACGCCAGCATGTACGCCTTCAACCTGGTTCAGAAGCGGGCCAAGCGCCCGGCTGGCGCCCCGGACAAGACCCTGGCGCACAAGGTGACCAAGGTGGGAGTCATCGGCGCTGGACTGATGGCACGCCAGTTTGCGCTGCTCTTCGTGCGCCGCCTGCAGGTTCCCGTCGTGATCACCGACCTCGATCAGGGCGCCACGGACGCGGGGGTTGCTGCCATCCACAAGGAGATTAAGGATCTTCTGGACAAGGGTCGGATCTCGAACGACGAGTCCAATCGGCTCACCGCCCTCGTGACGGGAACGACGGACAAGGCAGACTTCGCGGACTGCGACTGGGTCATCGAGGCCATCTACGAAGAGCTCGAGGCGAAGCAGAACGTCTTCGCCGAGGTTGAAAAGTACATCTCGGCCGAGGCGATCCTTGCCACCAACACCTCGTCTCTCTCGGTGGAACAGATCGGGGCAAAGCTCGAGCACCCCGAGCGAGTCGTCGGCTTCCACTTCTTCAACCCGGTGGCGGTCATGCCGCTCATCGAGGTCGTGAAAACGCCGCACACGAATGACGAGTCATTGTCCACGGCCATGGTCACTGCAGAGAAGCTGCGCAAGAACGCGGTCATCACCAGGGACACCCCGGGATTCGTGGTGAACCGCATTCTGGCCAAGGTGCTTGGCGAGGCCATGCATGCCGTGGACACCGGAACACCCTTCGAAGTGGTCGAGGAATCCACGAGACCCTTCGGTCTGCCAATGACGCCCTTTGAGCTGCTGGAACTCGTGGGGCTCAAGGTTGGCGCCCACGTGCTTGACACCCATCACAAGGCTTTCCCCGACCGCTTCTTTGAGAGCGCCAACCTGCACAAACTGGCAGAGCTGGGCCACATCTTCGAGCGCGACTCCAAGGGCAAGATCAAGGGTGTCGACAAGGCAGCCCTGAAGATCGTCAAGGGCGGCAACTCCCCCATGACGGCCGAAGAGCTCCAGGTTCGCATCGAAGACGGCCTGGCCGACGAGATTCACCGGATGCTCGAGGACAACGTCGTGGCAGCAGCCGAAGACATCGACCTCTGCCTCATCCTCGGCGCGGGCTATCCGTTCCAGATGGGCGGCGCTACCCCGTACCTCGACAGGGTTGGTGCGTCAGAGCGAGCCTTCGGAGGCACCTTCCACTCCCCCAAGATCGTGGGAGTGAAGTAGCCACATCCGGATCTCCAGCACCACCGTCACCCTCGGAACTCTCGAAGTTCCGGGGGTGTCGTGCTGCTGGCCCCTCGCTGTTGCCAGCGTTGTGCCAACTACTCGTTGGGAACGCGTGACTCCACGTCGGTGTCCGCCGGAAGCGGTCGAGCAACAGGCAACTTGCTGCCCAGAACCTGCTCAACCACACCGCGCGCGATGGCCTGCGGGGTGAGGCCCACCAGATCCAGAATGTAGTCGCGGCTGCCGTGCGGCAGGAACTGGTCGGGCAGCCCGAGCTCCGTGACGGCCGTATCGACCCCTGCGGCACGCAGATCCTGCCGAATCCGGGTGCCGATCCCGCCGACGCGAACGCCATCTTCGATGGTGATCACCAGTCGATACTCGGCGGCAAGGTCGATGACACCCTGGGCGACGGGAACCACCCAGCGCGGGTCGATCACTGTGGCGCCGATCCCCTGGGCGGCCAGTCGTTCTGCGACCTCAAGTCCGGTCTTCGCCATCGGACCCACCGTGACGATGAGCACGTCCTTGTTGTCGGTCTCGCGCAGCACATCGACGCCATCCTCGGTGCGGCGCACGGCGTCGAACTCGGTGCCGACGACGCCCTTCGAGAATCGGAGAACTGTGGGTGCGTCATCCACCGCTACGGCCTCGCCGAGCTCCTCACGCAGACGGGGCGCGTCCCTGGGGGCTGCAATCCTGATGTTCGGGACGACCTGCAGGATGGCGAGGTCCCACATTCCGTGGTGGCTCGCGCCGTCAGGGCCCGTGACCCCTGCGCGGTCGAGCACCAACGTGACGCCCGCTTCGTGCAGTGCGACATCCATCAAGATCTGGTCGAAGGCGCGATTGACGAATGTCGCGTACAGAGCGATCACCGGATGCAGCCCACCGAAGGCGAGGCCGGCAGCGGAGGTGACGGCGTGCTGCTCGGCGATGCCGACATCGAGCACGCGCTGCGGATACTTTTCCGCGAACTTGTGAAGACCGGTAGGACGCAGCATTGCCGCGGTGATTCCTACCAGTCGTGGATTCTCGTCGGCGAGATGAACGATCTCGTCGGAGAACACCGACGTCCATGATGGCTTGCTCGTGGGATCGATCGGCTCGCCGGTTTCGGGATCAATCTGTCCTACGGCGTGGAACTGGTCGGCGGTGTCGAGGAGGGCGGGCTGGTATCCGCGACCCTTCTCGGTGATGGCGTGCACGATGACCGGAGCGCCGTAGTTCCTGGCCTGCTGCAGGGCTTCTGTGAGCGCCTTGATGTCGTGACCGTCCACCGGACCGAGGTACTTGATGTCGAGGTTCGAGTACAGCGCTTCGTTGTTGGCCAGTCGCGACAGGAACCCGTGTGTTCCGCCCCGGATTCCCCGATACAGCGCACGGCCGGGTGCCCCGAATTTGTGGAAAACAGTGCGGCTCGTCGAGTAGAGGCTGCGGTACGAGCGGCGGGTGCGCACATCGTTGAGGAAGTGCGCCATGCCACCGATGGTCGGCGCATACGACCGACCGTTGTCATTGACGATGATGACCAGGTTGCGGCTATTGTCATCGCTGATGTTGTTGAGGGCTTCCCAGGTCATGCCGCCTGTGAGCGCGCCATCTCCCACAACGGCGACCACGTGCCGGTCAGACTGCCCGGTCATGGTGAAGGCGCGCGAGATGCCGTCGGCCCACGACAGCGAGCTCGATGCGTGCGAGCTTTCGACGATGTCGTGCTCCGACTCGGCACGCTGCGGGTATCCCGCAAGCCCACCCTGCTCACGGAGGTGGCTGAAGTCCTGTCGGCCGGTCAGCAGCTTGTGCACGTAGCTCTGGTGGCCGGTATCGAACACCATAGCGTCGTGTGGGGAGTTGAATACCGAGTGCATCGCGATCGTGAGTTCAACGACGCCAAGGTTCGGCCCCAGGTGCCCACCCGTCTTCGATACCTCCCGCACGAGGAACTGGCGGATCTCCGCCGCGAGCTCGACAAGCTGCTCAGGTGAGAGCTTGTCGAGGTCACGAGGGCCGCGGATTTCCTCGAGAAGAGTCATACTGCCAGCCTAAACGAGACTCCTGAGTACGTACTGCAGAATGCCACCGTTTCGGTAGTAGTCGGCTTCACCCGGGGTGTCGATGCGAAGGACGGCGTCGAACTCGACGACGGCTTTTCCGGCAGGAGAATGCTCGCTCGGCGACGCCGTTACATGCAGCGTCTTCGGGGTGTTGCCCTCGTTGAGCTCTTCGACTCCAGCGATGTCGACGATTTCAGTTCCGTCGAGCCCCAGCGACGCCCAGCTTTCACCCGCAGGGAACTGCAGCGGCAGCACGCCCATCCCGATCAGGTTCGAGCGGTGAATGCGCTCGAAGCTCTCGGTGATGACGGCCTTCACGCCCAACAGCGACGTGCCCTTGGCTGCCCAGTCACGGCTGGAACCCGAGCCGTACTCCTTGCCGCCGAAGATGACGAGCGGGGTGGACTGCGCCGCGTAGTTCTGGGCGGCGTCGTAGATGAACGACTGTGGAGCGTCGGCCTGGGTGAAGTCGCGGGTGTAGCCACCCTCAACCCCATCCAGCAGCTGGTTCTTGAGACGGATGTTCGCGAAGGTGCCGCGAATCATCACCTCGTGGTTGCCTCGACGTGAGCCGTAGGAGTTGAAGTCCCCGCGGGCGACCCCATGCTCCTGCAGGTAGGCACCGGCCGGGCTGTCGGCCTTGATGTTGCCTGCGGGGCTGATGTGGTCGGTCGTGACGGAATCGCCAAGCTTGGCCAGAACGCGCGCTCCGGAGATGCTGGAAACCGGGGTCGTCTCGATGGTCATGCCGTCGAAGTACGGGGGCTTCCGCACGTATGTGGAATTCGCATCCCACTCGAAGACCTCGCTGTCGGGCGTCGGCAGCGAACGCCAACGCTCGTCGCCGTCGAACACCTCGCCGTACTCCTTGATGAACATTGCGGTGTCGATGGAGGAGTCGATGGTGCGCTGCACCTCGGCGGAGTCTGGCCAGATGTCCTTGAGGAACACCTCGCTGCCGTCGCTGCCGATGCCGAGTGAGTCGGTCTCGAAGTCGAAGTTCATCGATCCGGCGAGGGCGTAGGCGATCACCAGCGGCGGGCTCGCCAGGTAGTTCATCTTCACGTCGGGGCTGATGCGTCCCTCGAAGTTGCGGTTGCCCGACAGCACTGCAGTGACAGCGAGGTCGTTGTTGTTGACCGCGGCGGTGACCTCATCGATGAGTGGACCGGTGTTGCCGATACAGACCGTGCAGCCGTAACCGACGGTGTAGAAGCCGAGGGCCTCCAGATCGTCTGTCAGGCCCGCCTTGGCGTAGTAGTCGGTGACCACCTTGGACCCGGGCGCGAGCGTGGTCTTAACCCACGGCTTCGACTTGAGCCCCTTCTTGACCGCGTTGCGCGCGAGGAGTCCCGCAGCAAGCATCACGGACGGGTTGGAGGTGTTGGTGCACGAGGTGATCGCCGCAACCGCAACGGCGCCATGGTCGAGCGTGTACTTGGTGCCGTCCTTCAGTTCGACGGGAACCGGCTTGGAGAGCTTCAACGGGGCGTGACTGACGTGACTGTGCGACACCTGATGCGCAAACCCCTCGTCCTGCGGGGTCAGTCCGATCGGGTCTGATGCCGGGAACGACCCTTCGATCGCGTCATCCACCTTGGTGAGGTCCTGGTCTGCGTAGTCGTTCAGATCCAGCTCGAACTGGTGCTTGGCGTTGCTGAGCTCGACGCGGTCCTGTGGACGCTTCGGGCCGGCGATCGACGGAACGACGGTCGCGAGGTCGAGTTCGAGGTACTCGCTGAAGACGGGCTCGGTCTCGGGGTCGTGCCAGAGCTTCTGTGCCTTCGAGTACGCCTCGACGAGGGCAACCTGGTCGTCGCTGCGGCCGGTGAGGCGCAGGTAGTCCAGGGTCACGTCGTCGATGGGGAACATGGCGGCGGTCGAGCCGAACTCGGGGCTCATGTTGCCGATGGTGGCGCGGTTCGCGAGCGGAACCTGGGCTACGCCGGCTCCATAGAACTCGACGAACTTGCCGACGACACCATGCTTGCGCAGCATCTGCGTGATGGTGAGGACGACGTCGGTCGCCGTGACACCGGCCGGGATGGCACCGGTGAGCTTGAATCCGACAACCTTGGGGATGAGCATCGAGACCGGCTGCCCAAGCATCGCTGCCTCTGCCTCGATGCCGCCGACGCCCCAGCCGAGCACACCGAGACCGTTCACCATGGTGGTGTGCGAGTCGGTACCGACACAGGTGTCCGGGTAGGCGCGAAGCGTGCCGTCGACGGTGCGGGTGTAGGTCACTCGGGCGAGGTACTCGATGTTGACCTGGTGCACGATCCCGGTTCCGGGCGGCACGACCTTGAAGTCGTCGAATGCGGTCTGGCCCCAGCGCAGGAACTGGTAGCGCTCGCCGTTGCGCTCGTACTCGATCTCGACGTTGCGCTCGAGGGCGTTCTCCGTGCCGAAGAGGTCGGCGATCACGGAGTGGTCAATGACGAGTTCCGCCGGGGCGAGGGGGTTGATCTTGGTGGGGTCGCCGCCGAGCGCGCTCATGGCCTCACGCATCGTTGCGAGGTCGACGATGCACGGCACGCCGGTGAAGTCCTGCATGACGACGCGCGCAGGGGTGAACTGGATCTCGGTGTCAGGCTCGGCCGTCGGCTCCCACGAACCGAGCGACTGGATCTGCGACTGGGTGACGTTCTTGCCGTCTTCGGTTCGCAGCAGGTTCTCGAGCAGGACCTTGAGGCTGAACGGAAGCTTCTCGTAACCGGGGACCTTGTCGACGCGATAAATCTCGTAGTCGGTTGAACCGACCGTCAGGGTGTCTTTCGATCCGAAGCTGTTCACTGCCGACACTGTCGTCTCCCTCGCTGAGCCCGCGGTTTCCGCGGGTACCCTGCCATCTTTGCCGCCAACAGTACCAACTGCCAGCAAGGCAAGCCTAAGGCCGTTTGAGCATGACTCCGCATGCCGGCCCGATCATAAAAGTATCTTGATATCAAGACAAATGTAGCACTATCAGAGTGTGCCCTGCGTGGGCGCTCCGGCCTTCCTGGAACCGTACACGGCACGCATCATCAACCAGGTGACCCACAGCACTGCCGCATAGAGCGGAACGCCAAGGATGAGCTTGAGGGTCGCCAGGGCGTCGATGTTGCCGGAAAAGTACAGCGGCAGTTCCACGCCAAGACGCGTCGAGAACAGCCCGCACCACAGAATCGTCGCCAGATACGCGACTTTGACCTTGGCGCGATCGGCGCGCCAGCCCTGTCCCTCGCTCGTGATCAACGATGCGATGACACCGATCAGCGGCCATCGAACGATCATGCTGATGACAAGGGCAAGCAGAAATGCTGCATTGATGAGGAACCCGAGCACGAAGTTGTCTTCGGCGCGCCCGGTGATGAGCGCGAGGCCAGCGCTGAGAGCGAGGCCGATGACTCCCGCGATCGCCGAGGTGAATGGCGAGCGGCTGACGACCCTGATCACCACGAACAGCACCGCGATGACGAGTGGGATGAGCACTGAGATCAGCAGCTCGCGCGTGAGGGTAAACACCACCAGGAACGACAGCCCGGGAAGGATCGACTCGATGAGCCCCCTGACACCGCCCATTGCTTTCAGCAGCGCGCCACCGGATGGAGTCTCGCCGGGCGCGACGTACGCCGAGACTGCGAGCGTCGCGCCGCGGCCGCAAAGGTATCCGCGACGGTCGGGACATCGGCGTCCGGCTTGATGTCGTCTTCGTGTGTCATGCCTGTGCTGCGGCCGGTCCGGTGGCAGGCATGCTCAGCGGAATAAGGTCGCGCGGTGGCATGGGAGTGTTGCCGCGCACCACAACTATGGAGCGGAAGAGATCCTCCACCTCGGCCGCAGCCTCGCCGCCAGCAGCACCCGCGCCGGCGATCACGCCACGCAGGAACCAGCGGGGCCCATCGACCCCGATGAACCGCGCCAGTCGGCTTCCGCCGGCCTGCCCGGCCGCAAGGGGAATCTCGGCCTGCACTTCGGGACCGAACGGGCCGTCGACCACCGTGGTGGTTCCACCCTGCTTGTGAATCTGATCCACGATCTGCTGGCGGATCTCATGCCACAGTCCGCTCGAGCGGGGAGCCGCGAAGGGCTGCACCTGCAGGGTAGAGCCGGCGTAGTCGAGGCCGACCGCGACCACGCGCTTGCTTCCCTCCTCGACCTCGAGCCTGAGGTGAAGGTCGGGACGCGGCAGGATCTTTACTCCCCCGAGGTCGACATACGGTCGAACGGCGTTGGCTTCGCTCTCGTCGAGGGGACCTTCGGTCGCACGATCATCCGGAGCCGACTTTGGCTGATCGGCGGTGGGTTCATCGAGCTGTTCTCCAGCAATATCGCTCATGAGGTGACTCCTGGTCGTGTTGTGTCGGGTTCGGGACTTTCGCCGACGGTAGTGGGTCGCAGCCCGGTCGAGCCGAAGCCAGATCCGCCGCGGTGACTACCCGGCAGCGACGCCACCGGGATGAATTCGGCCCGGGTTACGGGCATGACGATGAGTTGGGCGATGCGATCCCCCACCTCAATGGTGAATGGATGCTCGGCATCGGTGTTCAGCACGGTGACTCTGATTTCGCCGCGGTACCCGGCATCCACCGTTCCCGGACTGTTGACGATCGTGATTCCGTGCTTCGCCGCAAGGCCGGACCGGGGAACCACAAATCCTGCGTACCCGTTGGGTAACGCTATGGAGACGCCGGTGCCGACGGTCGCTCTCGCGCCTGGTGCGAGCTCGTGCCGTTCTGCCGCATGCAGATCTGCGCCGGCATCACCGGGGTGGGAGTATGCAGGTGTCTCGCCGCTCGCGATGAGCACTTCGATGCTTTCAGCCACGAGTCGAGGCTAGTGCAGAAGACTGCACGGCCGATGAACGCCGACAGTGTCTAATAGAGCAGTGACCATCTATCGCGAGAAGCTGTGGCCCGCTGCGTGGCTCTTCATCAGCACTGCCCTGGTGATTCCAGCCAGCCTGCTGGTGTTTCTGCCCATCAACATTGAGGTCGGGATCGGCGCCGCCGTCGTGCTCTACCTCGGTTGCCTCGCCCTGCTGCTGGCCTCGGCCACCAAGGTGGAAGTCACCCAGACGCACTTCATTGCGGGCAAAGCTCGAATCCCGGTGGAACTCATCGGTGCTACGGCTGGCTTCGTCGGTGCGGAGGCAACACTTGAACGCGGACAACGGCTGGACGCCCGGGCATTCCTGGTGATTCGGGGCTGGATCGACCCGGTCATTCGAGTCGAATTAGTCGACCCGAATGATCCGGTGCCCTACTGGCTGGTGTCGACCAGGAAACCTCAGGAGGTTTCCCACGCCATCGACCAGGCCAGAGCCGCCCTGAAAAACTAGGCAGCACACTCCTGGCAGATTGCGCCCAGCTTCGTGGTGTGGTCGACCTGGGAGCGGTGCTTCACCAGGAAGCATTCAACGCAGGTGAACTCATCGGCCTGCGCCGGGAGTACGACCACGTCAAGGTCGAGGTCTGAAAGATCTGCTCCGGCGAGCTCAAAGCTGCCGGGATTGTCCGCGTCGTCGGAGTCAATTGAGCCAGACGTCTTGTCCGGAACGCGCTCCTTCAGTGCCTCGATCGACTCAGAGTCGTCGTCGGTCTTTCGGGGTGCGTCGTAATCGGTTGCCATGCCCATCCACTTCTGTAAGCGTCTCGTTTTGGTTGTCCAGTAACGAATTCGCGGGGACAGTGTGCATCAATCCATGTGGAATAGCAAACCACCCTGGCCTCGTTGACTTCGTGCTCTGCGTGCAACTTACGGCGCGCCCGTTCTATTCCCACGTTTTAGCCCATCAGCGTGCGATCCTGACAGCAAATATCCACGGCTGGAGGGCTTCAGCATGCAGGACCTGCGAGTAATCGGAGTAGAGAGCGGCGCACTGCTGGCGGTCGCTGACGACGGGACGCGATTCCGCATCCCCATTGACGAAATGATGCAGTCGAAACTGCGCCAGAGCGTGCCGGATCCCGGCAACGGGCCGAAGTTGTCGCCTCGCGAGATTCAGGCACACATTCGATCAGGAATGTCTGCACAGGATGTCGCGTCGATCACCGGCGCATCATTTGAATACATTCAGAAGTTTGAGGGTCCCGTCATCGCCGAACGCGAGTTCGTGGTGCAGTCTGCGCTTGGCGTGCCCGTTAAGACATCGGCCGACGCCGATCCGATGAACCTGGGGCGGGACTTCGGTTCGGTCATCCGGGATCGACTGCACGAGCTTGGCGCGACGGATGAGCGTTGGGCCAGCTGGAAAGACCCGGAAGCCGGCTGGATCGTCAAGCTTGCTTTCACCGCAAAAGAGATCGATCACGACGCCCGGTGGAGTTTCGACCCCAAGAAGCATTCGCTTGCGCCAACCAACAGCGAAGCCGTCACCCTGTCACAGCAGGGTGACACCGGCGGAACGATGATGCCGCGGCTGCGAGCCGTCAGCGAGCCCGTCAGCGACTCGACCGATCCAGAATCGTCACGATTCGACAGCGGTGCGTTCACGCTGAGTGAATCGCAGCAGTTCTCCACACCCCAATCCGGGTCGGAACCCGTGACGATCGGTCGCAGAACCCAGGAACCGGTGCACGGCAACCAGACCTCAGATCTGCTTGAGGCTTTGCGACGTCGCCGCGGTGAGCGTGAAGCCGCCCACTTCGACGAGTCGGACGTGCGCGCATCGCACCCGTCCACGGGGTCGATCAGGATTGTGGATGTGCAGATGGACGTCTTCGACGAAGAACCCCGCGAACCCCGCGAGGCACAGCGCACCACGTCACCGCAGCCCGCGGTGCGTCGCAAGGCGCGCGCATCGATGCCGAGCTGGGACGAGATTGTCTTCGGGGCTCGTCCGGACGACGACCCCGCCTAGCCCCGACCGGGCCAGGGCGGACTCACCGGGTGAAGGCTCCGAACCGGATGAGGGGTACCCGTACTTCGCCCGGCGACCAGGAACCGTGCTGTCCGACCATCCCTCGTCCTGAATGGTTCTCAATCCGGCCGTCGTAGTAGGCGATGCCCTTGCGGGCGGCGACCAGAAGGTCGCCGATGCGCGGCAACACCTCCGCGCTCACGTCGCCGAACCAGCCGGCGGCCACGGCCTCCGACCGGGTTGCCACCCACGCGCGGTCGCTCTCGCTCTCTTTCCAGCGCTGCACGATGTCGGCGCGCTTCTCATCGCTGGCGTCTGGTTCGAAATACAGCTGCAGGCAGCGCGGCTCGCCCGCCATGAACCGCACCCCGTCGAGTAGTTCATCGTCAATCAACACGTGCGAGTGCGGTGGTACATCCAATATCCCGTGATCTGCCGTCACCAGCAGTCCGTCCTTCGGGCCCAGCGACCCCACAAGTTCCCGCACCGCGGCATCGGCCTTCTCAAGGGCCGTCGTCCACGCGAGCGAACGCCAGCCGTGCGAGTGGGCAGCCTGATCCAGCTCGGGAATGTACAGGTAGATGAGCTTGGGTGGCCCGGCGGCAGCGAGCTCGCTGGCGGCGGCCGTCATCCTGTCGCTCATTGTGGCGGCAGCGACATAGCGCGCGCCGCGCAGCACGGCGTGGGTGAATCCGGAGTTCCGATACCGCGCCGGCCCGATGACGACGGGGTCGAGGCCCTGAGCGAGTGCGGTCTCAAAGAGCGTCGGCACCCGCTGCCAGGTGGTTGGGTCGATCAGGGCATCCCAACCAGACAGCTGATTGACCACCCTGTCGTTGGCCGCATCAAGCACGCTGTAACCGAGCATGCCGTGCTGGCCCGGCGCGACACCGGTGGTGAGCGTGGCAAGTGCTGACGCGGTTGTGGTGGGGAAGCCAGACTCGATCACGGACTTCGAGGTCATCGCCCCGGAGAGCGTCCTGGCGTGCCCTGCACTGGACTTCAGCACGTCTGCCCCGAGGCCATCGATGAGGACGACTATCGCGTTGTGGACGGTCGGGAGCCCCAGCCGGTTATCCGCGCCGTTGACGGCATCGAGGCAACTTCGCAACACATCGGCAAGGCTCAATCCATCGGGTTTGGGCGCCGGTAACATGGGGGCAATCTTATGGCTACTGTCGAAAACCCCACCAACACCGCTGGCTCCGGCGAACGCATCGAAGACGTCGATGTCACCACCGAGATGCAGGGATCGTTCCTTGAGTACGCGTACTCGGTCATCTACTCGAGGGCGTTGCCGGATGCACGCGACGGCCTCAAGCCTGTGCAGCGACGAATCCTCTATCAGATGTCCGAGATGGGCCTGAGACCAGACCGCGGACACGTCAAGTCTTCTCGCGTTGTCGGCGAGGTGATGGGAAAGCTGCACCCTCACGGTGACGCATCCATCTACGACGCCATGGTGCGGCTGACCCAGGAGTTCGTGCTGCGGGTTCCCCTGATCGACGGACACGGCAACTTCGGAACTCTCGACGACGGTCCCGCCGCGCCGCGCTACACCGAGGCAAGACTGCACGCGACGGCTCTCGCCCTCACCGAGAACCTGGACGAGGATGTTGTCGACTTCATCCCCAACTACGACAACCAGTTCATGCAGCCGGAGGTGCTGTCGGCGGCCTTCCCCAACCTGCTGGTCAACGGTGCGAGCGGCATCGCGGTGGGCATGGCGACCAACATGGCACCCCACAACCTCATCGAGGTGGTGGCCGCGGCGCGGTACCTGCTCGAGAACCCAGCGGCGACGCTCGAAGACCTGATGGCATTCGTTCCAGGCCCAGACCTCCCCACCGGCGGCACGATCGTCGGCCTGGACGGGATCAAAGACGCCTACGCGAACGGTCGTGGCGCCTTCAAGACCAGGGCGCGCGTGTCGGTCGAGGCGATCACTGCCCGCAAGACCGGGCTCATCGTCACCGAACTCCCCTATCTCGTCGGCACCGAGCGTGTGATCGAGAAGATCAAGGATGGGGTGAACTCGAAGAAGATCAGCGGCATCTCTGACGTCACCGATCTCACCGATCGCAAGCACGGCATGCGGCTCGTCATCGGCATCAAGACCGGATTCAGCCCGGATGCCGTTCTCGAGCAGCTGTACCGACTCACGCCGCTGGAAGACAACTTCAGCATCAACAACGTCGCCCTCGTCGACGGCGGACCCCGCACGCTCGGGCTGAAGGAACTGCTTCAGGTTTACCTCGACCACAGGCTCAGCGTCATCCGTCGTCGCAGCCTGTTCAGGCTGGCCAGGCGCAAGGAGAGGCTGCACCTCGTCGAGGGACTGTTGATCGCCATCGTCGACATCGACGAGGTGATTCAGGTCATCCGCCAGAGCGACGACAGCGAGCAGGCGCGCGCCAGGCTGATCGACGTCTTCGATCTCAGTGAGCTGCAGGCCGAATACATCCTCGAGCTGCGGCTTCGACGGCTGACGAAGTTCAGCCGCATCGAGCTGGAGACCGAGGCCGAGAAGCTGAGGGCCGAGATCGCCTATCTCGAGCAACTGCTGGCGGACCCTGCCCGCGTCGCGCAGCTGGTGTCTGACGAGCTCGAGGAGATCGCTGAACGCTTCGGAACTCCCCGACGCACACTCCTGACCGAAGCGCGCGCGTCGATTGCCACCACGGCTGCCTCCCGCAGGACCGCGGCAGTGCTGGAGATAGCGGATGCCCCATGCGAGGTGCTGCTCTCAACGACGGGACGCGCCATCCGGGTCGACGTCGCGGCAGAAGCCACCGATGAGCCGACGCCAGAGCGTCCGGCCAGGCGCCGCTCGAAGCACGACGCGATCCGCTCGCGCCTTGTCACCACCAGTCGTACCGAGATTGGCGCGGTCACCAACCTCGGCAGGCTCATCCGGTTCACCGCCGTCGACCTTCCGAGCGTGCCGTCCAACTCGATCCAGCTCGCCGCTGGCGCGAAGATCAGCGACTACCTCGCCATCGGCGGCAAGGAGCGCGTTGTCGGCATTGTCTCTCTCGACTCCGAAGTGCCTGTAGCGCTCGGAACCCGTCAGGGCGTCGTCAAGCGGGTCATCCCCGCGTCGTGGCCATCGCGACCGGACTTCGAGATCATCTCGCTCAAGCCGGGTGACGAGGTGAGCGGGGTTGCACATGCGCGCGACGACGACGAGGTCGTCTTCGTGAGCTCGGATGCGCAACTGCTGCGATTCAGCTCGGCCCTCGTGCGGCCACAGGGAGTTGCCGCGGGCGGCATGGCGGGAATCAACCTGTCATCCGGCGCGACTGTCATCTACTTCGGCATCGTCGATCCGAGCCTCGAGAACGTGGTGGCAACAGTCTCGACCTCGGCAGCGACTATCGCGGGCGCCGACCCCGGTCGGGCCAAGGTGTCGACCATCGGCGAGTTCCCCGCAAAGGGACGCGCCACGGGTGGGGTGCGAGCCCACAGCTTCCTCAAGGGCGAAGACTCCCTTGCGCTGGCCTGGGCTGGACCGACGCCTGCCGTCGCCGTGGGAACTGACGGGTCGGTGCGTCAACTGCCGGATGCCGGAGCCAGACGCGACGCGTCGGGAAGCCCGCTCGAGGGTGTCGTCGGATCGATCGGCGCCACCGTCTAGCCGGGCGGAGTCGTCCGTCACACGTGCGGCACAAAGTCCTGCCAGGCGACCCGGCGATCCCCACGCGGATCTCGTTCGACGCGGTCGACGGCATCGATGATCAACGTCTTTCTGGCGCGTGACGTGTACCGGGGCCAGCCGACCACGGTGCCGTTGGTCGCGAAGTTCACCCAGTGCGCCTGCATCCGGCCACCGGCCCGTCTGAAGGCCGCCCTGCCGCCAAGCGCGCCCATGATGCGACCGTACGTGCCATCCATACGGTCGAACAGCGCAAACAGTTCCAGGCCGTGGGTGGCGTCGTAGCCGAGCATCCGGACGAGCCGCGGGGCGACGTCGAACCTGTAGAAGTGCACGGTCGCGAACCGTGAATGCCGTTCAGCGACCTTCACCGAGGGGAACCAGAAGGCGTAGTCTCCGCCGAAGTCTGCTGCAGGCCGCCGCCCTGGCAGGCCCGGGTACAGCGCCTTCAGCGCCTTTCTCGACCGTTTACGAGTCTTCGCGAAGATGGCCCGGATGCGGGACGGCGTGGTCGCGAGTATGTCCAGCCTGCCCGTGAACAATGACCCCTCTCGATCGTTCGTGCCGATGATGAGAGGCACTGGATGCGCCCTGCCAGCCTTGAACGCATCCAGAGGTCGTTCCGGGAGGAAGTCGCCATCGATGACCGGAGACAGTGCGATGGTGCCGGGATGTCGATCCGGGGCGAGCCGTTGCATCCTGGTGGTCGCTGCGATCAGGTCGTCGACGCGTGCCGAGGTCAGCAGCCGACCCGCGTCCTCGAGGGAGGTGCTGTCTGTGCTGGAATCATCAGCCACCTCGCTCAGCAGCTCGAGGTACTCCTCGGACCAGCGGGCCGCCACATCGCGGGGATAGATCGCGTTGGCGGGAGAGCTCTGCGCGATCGCCCTGACGAAGAGTCCCCGGGCGCTCGGGACGGTCATCAGGGTCGTCACGGCGTTGGCGCCTGACGATTCGCCGAACAGGGTCACGTTGCCCGGGTCTCCCCCGAATCGCTCGATGTTGTCGCGAACCCATTCGAGCGACGCCACCACGTCCCGCAATCCCAGGTTGGATTGAAGCGGGCGCTCGGCCGTGGAGAAGCTGCTGAAGTCGAGGAATCCCAGCGCCCCCAGGCGATAGTTCATGCTGACGAAGATGACGCCCCGCCTGACCAGCACCTCGCCCTGACGGCGGATCTCACGGGAGGAGCCGACACTGTATGCGCCACCGTGCACCCACACCATGACCGGCAGCCGCTGCGCCTGTGGCGGTGCGATCACATTGAGGGTGAGGCAGTCCTCGGCGATCGGCACGTTGGTGGGCGGGCCGAGGAACTGTCCTTTCCGGTCCTGCGGGGCCACGGGACCGAAGCTCGTGGCGTCCAGAACGCCGTCCCATGGGGTGACCGGGGCGGGCGCCCGGAACCTCAGCTCGCCAACCGGCGGTGCCGCGTACGGGATTCCACGCCACATCCGGAGCCCTCGCCTGAGCCTGCCTTCAACGGTGCCGCTGCGCGTTTCGACGATCACTCGCGCATTCTATGGAGGCGAAGTGGCCGGCAAGCGACGATTGGATCACGCGGATGCCGCATCCGTGGACTAAACGTCGATGCGATCCCTGTTCAGCCCGTTGCCGGCGATGATGAACTCCTTGCGCGGTGCGACATCGTTGCCCATCAGCAGTTCGAAAACGGTGGCCGCCATCTCAGCGTCCGGCGAATTGACGCGGCGAAGCGTACGGTGCTGTCGGTCCATCGTGGTCGTCGCCAGCTGGTCCGCGTCCATTTCCCCAAGGCCCTTATAGCGCTGGATGGGATCCTGGTACTTCTTGCCCGATCGCTTGAGCCCGGCGAGCACGCCGTTCAACTCGTTCTCGGAGTAGGTGTAGATCGTCTCGTTTGGTTTGGAGCCCGGGTTCATCACGATGACCCTGTGCAGTGGGGGCACGGCGGCGTAGACCTTGCCTGCCGCGATCATCTCGGGCATGTAGCGGAAGAAGAGTGTGAGAAGCAGGGTGCGGATGTGGGCACCGTCGACGTCAGCGTCGGCCATGATGATGACCTTGTCGTATCGCCGCGCCTCGAGGTCGAAGCTGCGTCCTGAGCCTGCGCCGATGACCTGAATGATGGATGCGCACTCGGCGTTGGAGAGCATGTCGCTCACGGATGCCTTCTGCACGTTCAGGATCTTGCCGCGAATCGGCAGCAGCGCCTGGTACTCACTGTCGCGGCCGAGCTTCGCCGTACCCAGGGCGGAGTCACCCTCGACGATGAACAGCTCGCTGTTGGCAACGTCGTTGGACCGGCAGTCGACCAGCTTGGCCGGCAGGGACGAGCTTTCGAGCGCGTTCTTGCGGCGCTGAGTCTCTTTGTGAGTTCGAGCCGAGATCCTGGACTTCATCTCGGCCACGATCTTGTCGAGCACGAGGGAGCACTGCGCCTTGTCATCGCGTTTGGGCGATGCGAACTTCTCGGTGAGAGCCTTGGCCACCACCTGCGCGACGATGTTCCGCACCGCAGGCGTTCCGAGAATCTCCTTGGTCTGACCCTCGAACTGTGGCTCCGGCACCCGGACAGTCAGCACAGCGGTGAGACCGGCGAGAATGTCATCCTTCTCGAGCTTGTCATTGCCCAGCTTCAGCCTGCGGGAGTTCTTGTCGGCCTCGGCCCTGAGGAATTTGAGCATGCCCTGCTCGAACCCGGCCTGGTGCGTGCCACCCTTCGGCGTCGAGATGATGTTGACGAAGGTCTTCAGCACGGTGTCGTAGCCGGTTCCCCAGCGCATTGCCACGTCGACGTGGCACGTTCGGGTCAGTTCGGTCGGGATCATGTGGCCGTTGTCCTGCAGGACAGGCACGGTCTCGGTGAATGTGCCCTCGCCGGTCATCCGCCACAGGTCCATGATCGGGGCGTCGGTCGCAAGGTGCTCAACGAACTCACCGATGCCGCCATCGAAGTGGTAGGTCTCGTGGGTCGGCTCGGCGGGCCGTTCGTCCCGAATGTCGATGGACAGTCCGGAGACGAGGAACGCGGTCTGGCGAACCCGGTCGAGCAGTTCCTCGGTCTGGAAGGTGGCACCCTTCGAGAAAATCTGGCGGTCGGCCCAGTACCGGATGCGCGTTCCGGTGACGGCCTTGCCGACCTTGCCGACCACGCGCAACTCGCTGTTCGAGACAAACGGGGTGAACGGCGCATCCGGAGTTGGCTCGCCACCACGGTCGTCGAAAATTCCGGGCTCACCCCGGTGAAACGACATTGCCCAGGTCTTGCCGTTGCGGTCGACCTCGACATCGAGGCGCTCCGATAGTGCGTTGACGACGGATGCCCCGACGCCGTGCAGCCCGCCGGACGCCGCGTACGAACCCGAGCCAAACTTCCCGCCGGCGTGAAGCTTGGTGAAGACGACCTCCACCCCGGACAGGCCGGTCTTCGGCTCGACGTCGACGGGGATGCCCCTTGCCTTGTCGCGCACCGTGACGCTCTCGTCCTTGTGCAGGACGACGCTGATCTCCGAGCCGTGGCCGCCGAGAGCCTCATCGACGGAGTTGTCGATGACCTCCCACAGGCAGTGCATCAGGCCCCGCGAGTCGGTGGTGCCGATGTACATGCCGGGACGTTTGCGCACAGCCTCGAGGCCCTCGAGCACGGAAAGATGGCGGGCTGTGTAGTCAGCACTCGACATGGCGCCTCCGGGATTCAGGTGGTCAGGATTCAGCAGCTTTTGGCCATGGCCGACTCAACCATACGATCCCGCTGCCGACCTCGCCCGCTTCGACACCCACTGAGCGCCGGAGAAGTCGCCAGGACGGATTGCTCGCTACGCGTTCAGCGAAATACCCGGTAAATGATGCACCGCTGTAACACAGTCGTGTTTGTATTGAGTTAAGAAAGTTCACGCGTCGACCCGAATGGAGCCGCTCATGTCTCACATCACCACCGAGCTAGACCCCGCATCGGAATACACTCTGTCGGCTCTTGACCGCTGCGACAGCTGCGGTGCTCAGGCATACATCCGCGTCACGCTCAACAGCGGTGACCTGCTGTTCTGCGCGCACCACGGCAACCAGTTCAAGGCGAAGCTGTTCCCCACCGCCCTCAACTGGCACGACGAGTCGAGCAGGCTGCTCGAAGACCGCACGGTCTGATCCCCCACCTACTAAGTTTTTGAGGGTCGGCGCTAGCGCCGGCCCTCATTTCTTTGTCATGAAGAGCCCGCAAGCAGGAGTCCCGTGAAACGCATCAAGCACTATCTCTCGCGACTGAAGAGCCTCGACGTTCGCAACATGCTCGTCGTTGCTGCTGCTGTGGCGACCGAGAGTGGGAAACCGAGACCGCTGATCCTCGCCGACATGGTGGTGTGTTCGCTCGTCTATCAGGCTGGCTACCTGGATTATCAGGAGTTCGAGTTCTGGTCGCTGAATCGCCGCGAACGTCGAACGTGGATTACCAGTGGCAACGCCAATTCCATTGTTGTGCGGTACAACCAGCGCGCGTTCCGTTCACAATTCTTCGACAAGCCCACGTTCAACAAGCTCTTCAACGAATACCTCGGCCGCGCGTGGCTCGACGTTCGCGAGACCACCGCACTTGAGCTCGAGCAGTTCATGACGACGCACGAGATGGTGATGGCGAAGCGTGTGGACGGGATGAGCGGTGCCGGCATCCAAAAGCATTCCATGGCCGGCATTCAGAACTTCGATCTGTTCCGCGCCGAGTTGCTCGCACACGAGCAGTACCTCGTCGAGGCCTTCATCGTCCAGCACCCGACGATGGCGTCGCTCTCCCCTTCGAGCGTCAATTCGCTGCGGATGATCACCTTCTTCGACGGCACAGATGTGCACGTCATGGAGGCCGTGCTGCGGATGGGCAATGGTGCTGACGTTGACAACTACGGTCGCGGCGGCATGTACACCGTGCTCGACGAAAAGACCGGTATCGCTGGCTACGGCGCGTTCGACAAGTACGCAAACACCTTCGATGTGCATCCGCAAACAGGGACCCCGATCGTCGGGTTCCAGGTCCCCCTCTATGACGAGGTCCTGGAGCTGCTCGATCGGATCTCGCGAATCGTGCCCGAGATTCCTTACGTGGGCTGGGATGTCGCGATCGGCGAACACGGTCCCGTGATCATCGAAGGCAACTACAACACTGGCGTTTTCCAGATGAAGCCGAGCCTCACCGGCAGCAAGATCGGCCTTCTCCCCCGCTTTCGCGAGGTCATCGACTTCTAGCCCGAAACCAATTCAGCCGGATCAGGCTCGGCGGATGACGCCCATCGGTGTCGACTGCCTGTCCTGACCGAGCGGGTTGTCCTTGAGCACGCGAACCATCAGCTCGTCGACGGCACGACCGGCGGTCGATCCGAGGATGTTGCCCCCGAAGTCGTTGATATCGACGACAAGCACCTCGATCGACTTGCCGAGAGCAGCCTTCACGTCAGCGGCAACGCCGTCCGGGCGGTCCGGGCCGAGAACGACCTGCGAGTCGTAGGGCGGAATCGTGTTCTTGGTCGGTCCGTCGATCGCACGGGCCTTGGATCCGGCGACCCGGTAAAAGTCACCGCGACGCCCCACCGCCTTCGTTACGGCAGCAACGGCAGCGGCGAGCAGAATCCGTGGAGTCCCGCACTCGCGCAACGCCATTTCCATGGTCTCGGGGATGCCAAGACCGATGCCGTGCGAGGTCTTGGTGACATACCGGGACAGCGTGACGGCAAGCTTCCTGGGCTTGATGTCTTCCAGTGGAAATGCGCGGCCCTGAGTGATGCCGACGATCTTCTCCGTGACGAAGAAGACGTCCCCATCGCGAACGACGTCTCCCGCGTACTGCGTGATGACATCCAGCAGGTTGTCGTCACGCATCACGACGTGCGTCTTGATCGGTATGCGCTGGTAGTCGACACCGTCGACGGTCACCGTGAGCGGCTTGCCTTCGTTCGCCTGCTCCATGTGGTTCTCAGTCACCGGTCTACTCGAGGTAGTCGCGTAGCGACTGCGATCGGGATGGATGACGAAGCTTGGCCATGGTCTTTGACTCGATCTGTCGGATGCGCTCACGCGTCACCCCGAACGTGTCGCCGATCTGGTCGAGTGTTTTCGGCATTCCGTCGCCGAGCCCGAAACGCATGCGAATGACGCCGGCTTCACGTTCGGACAGGGAATCGAGGAGGCTCTCAAGCTGCTTCTGAAGCATCGTGAATCCCACAGCGTCTGCGGGAACGACAGCCTCGGTGTCTTCGATGAGGTCACCGAATTCGCTGTCCCCGTCCTCGCCGAGCGGGGTGTGCAGCGAGATGGGCTCACGGCCATACTTCTGTACCTCGATGACCTTCTCGGGCGTCATATCCAGCTCGCGCGAGAGCTCTTCGGGAGTAGGTTCGCGACCCAGGTCCTGGAGCATCTGACGCTGTACGCGCGCCAGCTTGTTGATGACCTCGACCATGTGAACCGGAATACGGATAGTGCGAGCCTGGTCCGCCATCGCGCGGGTGATGGCCTGGCGGATCCACCACGTTGCATAGGTCGAGAACTTGAAGCCCTTCGTGTAGTCGAACTTCTCGACGGCACGGATCAGGCCCAGGTTTCCTTCCTGGATGAGGTCGAGGAACTGCATGCCACGCCCGGTGTAACGCTTGGCGAGCGACACAACCAGGCGCAGGTTGGCTCCGAGAAGGTGGCTCTTCGCACGCTGACCGTCCTTGGCAACCCACTGCAGCTCGCGCCCCACCGCGGAGCGGAGTTCGGTTGCCGTCATGCCGGAAAGCTTGTCCTCGGCGAACAAGCCCGCCTCGATGCGCATGGCCAGCTCGACCTCTTCGGCGGCGTTGAGGAGCGCGACCTTACCGATCTGCTTCAGGTAGTCCTTGACGGGATCGGCCGTTGCGCCGGTGATCGCGGCCGAGTACACGGGAACGTCATCGTCATCGTCGACCAACGACAGAACGAGAGCTCCCGTCGGGAGTGCCTCGTCTTTGCTGGTGGACTTGGGGTTCTCGTCGTCGTCGTCATCGTCATGTGCGTCGTCAGGGTCGACGGTGACGGCGGTGTCATCGCCGCCCTTCACGGGCACTACGCCTTCAGACTCGTCGTCGTCCCCGGACGCCGCGGCTGCCTTCGCCTTGGCGGCTTTAGCGGCGGCAGCCTTCGTCGGGGCCTTCGCGGCGGCAGCCTTCGCAGGCGCCTTCGTGGCGGCCTTCGTAGCCTTTGCGGCCGCCGGCTTCTTTGCTGTTGCTTCTGTCTCGACGACCTCGTCGTCGGCAGTTGCAGTCTTTGCTCGGGTTGCCATTCGAAACACCTTTCAGGAGTTTTGGGCAGTGTGTTCGGCTGTTTTTGGACAGCACTAAGACCCTTGTCAAGTTCTGCGCCGATTTGTCACCAGAGTGACGCGAACGGCGGAAAAAGACCGGGTCTTGTGTTCAATTATTGCACGACTTTCGACCGACTATTGACACGCGCAAGCAATTGCCCGTATATAGCCCTTTCGCGGCCGGATCCGCCGTCTCACAGCCACCAGGAGTCAGTCCCGAAGCCTGCGCCAGCCTCGCACTAGTGCAACCCAGACGGGTGCGACCTCTATTCCCTCTTCGTCGTGCAGGATGCGTCGCGTCCGTCGTCGTGCGCGCAGGAGGAGTATCACTCCGGCTCCCACCACGACGTATTGCACCAGGAAGGCCACGCGGAACGCATCGAAGGTGTACATCTCGGCCGGAAGGCCGGTGCCACCGTTGGCGCGGTCGATGGCATCAAGCACGACCCCAATGAGGAACATCATGACGAAGGTGGCCAAAAAGCCTCCGACGTTCACGATCCCGCTCGCCGAGCCGTACGCACGCATCGGATTGAAGGTGCGGGCAAAGTCGAACCCGATGAGTGATCCGGGGCCGCCCACTGCCATGACGAGCAGCAGAACGACAACCATCCAGGTGGGAGGTGTGCCGGGCCAGGCCAGCACGATGCCCCAGGCCAGCGCCATGGCCAGCACGATGCCGAGCACAATATTGCTGCGACGGAAGGGGTAGCGCACGGTGAGGATCCCGAGAATCGGTCCGCTGACGAGGGCGCTGGCGACCGTCACCGTGAGCAGAACTGCGGCACCGGAGGGCCCGTATCCCAATCCCACCGAGAGAAACGGGAAGCCCCACAGCAGCGTGAAGGTGGTCAGTGATGACTGGCTCACGAAATGTGACCAGAATCCCAGCTGCGTTCCGGGCCGAGCCACACTTTCGCGCAGGTGATGCAACGAGGAGCCCCAGCTCTGCCGGGGAGCTTTCACCGCGATCAACCCCGTCGAGACCGGGGAATTGCTGACCACCACCGTCAACGCCACAACGGCGATCACGGACAGGGCGGCCGCTGAGAGGTAGGTCGGCGTCCAGCCGAAGTTCTGCAGGGCGAACGAGAGCGGGAAGGCCGAGAGCAGTTGGCCGAACTGGCCGAGGGTGCCGAAGATTTGAGAGACGAAGGTGAGTTGTCGCCCTGAGAACCACGAGGCGAGAAGCCGGATGGCGGAGATAAACGTCATGGCGTCACCGGCGCCCACCAGCACGCGTCCCACGATCGCGATTCCGAGGTTGGGAGACAGCGCCAGGATGATCTGACCGGAGACCATCAATGAAGCGCCGACCATCAGCAGAAACTTGGGGCCGACCCTGTCCAGCATCACGCCAACGGGAATCTGCAGGCCGGCGTACACCGCGAGCTGGACGACAGCCAGTGCGGAAAGGGCGGTGGCTGCGACTCCGAATCGCTCGGTGGCCTCGACCGCGGCAATGCCGAGCGAACTCCGCTGCATGAAGGCCACGATGTACGCAAAGGACACGACCCCGTAGATCACCCAGGCGCGCCGCGAATTCATCATATTAATCCTACGGGATCGCGCACCAGGTTCGGCCGTTGACGCGGATGTATCAGATGGTGGGTGGAGCTTCGTCGCCCTTGCGTTTGATCGCAAGGAAATTCTGCAGTTCTGCGGCAATCTCATCGGCGGTCGGCAATGCGCCGTCGACATCGGTGAGAGGTGAACGCAGCGGGTTGTCCTGAATGTAGCTGTCGTGACGCTCCTCGAGGGTGCCGACGAGCTTCGCTAACTCCTGGTTGCTCTCGATCTGAGCGTCGATCTTCGCCAGGAAGTCCCGGCCATCCTCCCGCAGGCGATCGGTGGGGAAAATCAGTCCGGTAGCAGCGCTGACGCCCTCCAGGGCCGACACGGCGGCCAGAGGAAATTCGGTTTCTGCCAGGTAATGCGGGATTAGAAGAACGAATCCGGCAACGGGATGGGCGAGTTCACTCAGGCGGTACTCGAGCAGGTGCAACACGTTGGCGGGAGCCTGCGTTCGCGGACGCCAGATCGACATCGACTCGATGAGCTCGGTGCGGTTCCCACTCACGGTCGTGCCCACAGGCCGGGTGTGAGGAACCGGCATCGGTATCGCGTGCACCCACGTCGTCGTCTTGACCTCGAACTTCGCGATGAGCTGAAGCACCGCCGCAATAAAGCGATCCCACTGGAAGTCGGGCTCATACCCGGTCAGCAGGAGGAATGGCTGATCAAGCTCATCCTTCATGAGGTACAGGTTCAGCGAGAGAGGCGTGTAGTCCGCCACGTGGTCCTGATCGAAATAGATCACCGGGCGTCGCGCCCGGTAATCGAGAAGAGTGTCGTTGTCGAACTGCGCGACAACAGAGTGATTCATGGTGTCGAGCAGGTACTCACTCAGTTGGGTGACGGCAGAACCGGCATCGGAAAAGCCCGTGAGAGCGGCGACAAGATTGAGACCCACGGGCACCGTGACGTCTGGTGTGAACTCGTAGAGGCCGGCCGGATCTTGCATGTTTCAACCCTAATCGCGCCTCCCGTCCCCGGCCCGACGAAACGGTTCCCGGTCGTAGCGCCTAGAGCGAACAGCCCGAAACCCCGGCGGCACGAGGCGTGGGCGCAGCCCATCACCCTCGATACGATGGGCGGATGACCGTTGCCACGCTCGCCCTTTCCACCCAGTCCCTGCTTTCGATCGAGGGCGACGTGCTCGTGCTCGGTGTGTTGAAGACCACCGATGGTCCACGGCTGCAGACCGACGAGCCTGCTCTCCAGGAGCTGCAGCAGTCACTCGCGGCCATTGGCGCAACCGGCGCTCAGGACGAGGTGTTGAGGGTTCCGAGCATCCATCCCTCGGTGCGCAGCATTGCGCTGGTCGGGCTCGGATCGACGGTCACCACCGAGTCGCTGCGCTACGCCGCAGGTTCCGCCGCTCGCCAGCTTCGAGGAGTCGAATCCCTCGTATTCGGTCTCCCCACCGTCGATGACGACGCTGCGCTGGCCATACTCGAAGGCTCGGCCATCGGCGCTTACTGCTACACCGAGTACCGGGTGAGCTCGCTTGAGAGCACTACGGTGCCCGCGAAGCACATCACGGTCGCCGGTGCGACGACCAACGACGAGCTCGTCGAGCGCGCGGGCGCGATTGCCGAGGCGATCCACACCGTGCGTGACCTCGTCAACTCGCCGCCCAACGACCTCTACCCCGAAACATTCGCCGACACCGCCGTGACCTTGTCTGAACACGCCGACGTTTCGGTCGATGTGCTCGGTGTACCCGAGCTCACCGCAGGCGGCTTCGGCGGCATCCTCGGCGTCGGTCTGGGTTCCACCCGGGGGCCGCGCCTCGTGAAGGTTGCATACGCTCCCGCCGGGGCTGCCCGGCACATTGCGCTGGTGGGCAAGGGCATCACCTTCGATTCGGGCGGGCTCTCCCTCAAGCCGCCGACATCGATGATCGGGATGAAGTACGACATGACAGGGGCCGCGACGGTTCTCGCCGTCACCCTGGCTATCGCTCGACTCGGCCTGCCGGTGCGCGTAACCGCCTGGTTGTGCCTCGCCGAGAACCTGCCGTCCGGTTCAGCCATGCGCCCCAACGACGTGATCACGGCACGAGGCGGCAAGACCATTGAGGTTCTGAACACAGACGCCGAGGGCCGACTCGTTCTGGCCGATGGACTGGCTGCCGCTAGTGAGGAGCACCCGGACGTCATCATCGACGTCGCGACGCTCACCGGAGCCGCTGTCGTGGCCCTGGGCTCCCGGTATGTGGGTGCCATGGGTGACGCAGAACTTGCTGGCAGGATCGTTGCCGCCGGCGATCGGGTTGGTGAAACGCTGTGGCACATGCCCATCGCCGCCGAACTCCGACCCCTGCTCGCCTCAGACGTTGCTGATATTGCCAACATCAAGCCGGGAAACACCGCGGGTGGCATGATGATCGCCGCCGCATTCCTGCGCGACTTCGTGGGAACGAACGGGCAGGGCGACGACGAGAAGACCATCCCGTGGGCGCACCTCGACATCGCCGGTCCCGCGAACAACGGTGGCGGTGGCTGGGGATTCACCGGCAAAGGCCCCACGGGCGTTTCTGTCAGGACACTCATCGAGCTGGCTGAGGAATTTTCTCGACCGTAGTAAGGTGATTGCGGCGGTTCTTCTCCGCCCAGCCCGACCGCTCACCACCATTATTGGCGCGCCGGGGCACAGATCCTTACAGAGGAGTAGCTGGATTGTCAGAGCACACTTTTGACCTTGTCGTTCTCGGTGGCGGAAGTGGCGGTTATGCCGCTGCTCTGCGCGCAAGCCAGCTGGGGATGACCGTCGGACTGATCGAGAAGAACAAGGTCGGCGGCACCTGCCTCCACGTTGGGTGCATCCCGACGAAGGCGCTGCTCCACTCTGCTGAGGTCGCAGACGTCACTCGCGAATCCGCCAAGTACGGCGTGACATCCACCTTTGATGGCATCGACATCGCGGCAGTCACCGCGTACCGCCAGGAAGTCGTCTCCAGCAAGTTCAAGGGGCTGCAGGGCCTGATCAAGGCACGCGGAATCACCACGATCGCGGGTGAGGGAAAGCTCATCTCCCCCACAACAGTGCAGGTTGGCGACGACACCGTCACCGGCAAGAACGTCATTCTCGCGACTGGCTCATACTCACGCTCGCTCCCCGGTCTGGAGATCGGCGGCCGGGTCATCACCTCAGAGCAGGCACTCGAACTCGACTTCGTGCCCAAGAAGGTCATCGTTCTCGGCGGCGGTGTCATCGGCGTGGAGTTCTCCAGCGTCTGGAAGAGCTGGGGCACCGATGTGCAGATCATCGAGGCACTGCCCCACCTCGTTCCCAACGAAGACGAAGCGATCAGCAAGCAGTTCGAGCGCGCATTCCGCAAGCGTGGAATCAACTTCAACCTCGGCACGCGGTTCCAGAGCGTTACGCAGTCCGAGGAGGGCGTCGTTGTCACGCTCGAGGACGGCAAGACCTTCGAAGCAGAACTGATGCTTGTCGCTGTCGGCCGTGGGCCGGTCACCGCGAACCTCGGTTTCGAAGAGGTCGGAATCACGATGGATCGCGGATTCGTCATCACCGACGAGCGCCTCGCCACGAACATCCCCGGTGTCTACGCGGTCGGAGACATCGTCCCCGGTCTGCAGCTCGCGCACCGCGGCTTCCAGCAGGGCATCTTCGTCGCCGAAGAACTCGCGGGCCTCAAGCCCATCGTCATCGACGATGTGAACATCCCGAAGGTGACGTACAGCGACCCCGAGGTTGCCTCGGTCGGACTCTCTGAGGCCAAGGCCGCGGAGCAGTACGGCGCAGACAAGATCACGTCGTACGACTACAACCTCGCCGGCAACGGAAAGAGCCACATCATTGGCACCGCAGGCCTCGTGAAGGTCGTTCGGGTTAACGACGGGCCGGTCGTGGGCGTCCACATGATCGGCGCTCGCGTCGGTGAACTCATCGGTGAAGCGCAGCTTGCGGTGAACTGGGAGGCGTACCCGGAGGACATCGCGCCGCTACTGCACGCGCATCCGACGCAGAACGAGGCCCTGGGCGAGGCATTCCTCGCACTGGCCGGCAAACCACTCCACGCGATCTAGTCCACCGACTCCATCCCCAAACTAAGCTAAAGCGCAGAAGCGTCACAAAGGAGCATCACTGATGAGCGAATCCGTCAGCCTTCCCGCACTCGGCGAGAGTGTCACAGAGGGTACGGTCACCCGCTGGCTGAAGCAGGTCGGGGACCGAGTGGAGGTGGACGAGCCGCTGCTTGAGGTATCCACTGACAAGGTGGACACCGAGATTCCATCCCCGATCGCGGGGATCATCGAGGCCATCCTGGTCGCCGAGGACGAGACCGTCGAGGTCGGCACCGTGCTCGTGACCATTGGCAGCGGAGCCGAAGCGCCCGCTGAGGCACCTGCCGAGGAGCCAGCTGCAGAGAGCACCCGCAGCAGAGGCACCCGCAGCAGAAGCACCCGCAGCAGAAGCACCCGCAGCAGAAGCACCCGCCGCGGCAGAGCCCGCCGCTGCAGAGTCGGCTCCGGTAACTCCCGCTGAAGTGGCAGAGGCCCCAGCCGAGGAAGCCCCTGTCGCTGAGGTTCCGTCCACAGACGCTCCGGCGCCCGCAGAGCAGGCACCCGCAGAGCAGGCACCCGCAGAGCAGGCACCCGCAGAGCAGGCACCCGCAGCTGCAGCTCCCGCAGAGCAGGCACCCGCTGAACAAGCTCCAGCAGAGCAGGCTCCCGCAGCGCCAGCAGCCGCAGAGCAGGCACCCGCCGAGCCCGCCGCTGAGCCCGCCGCTGAGACGAGCCCCGCTCCCGACGCACACGCCGGATACGTCACTCCCCTCGTTCGCAAGCTCGCGAACGAGCACGGCGTGTCGCTCGACGGACTCGCCGGAACCGGTGTTGGCGGCCGCATCCGCAAGCAGGATGTGCTTGAGGCTTCCAGTGCGGCCGACGCTCAGGCCGCGTCGACCGAAGGTGCTCCCGCCGCAAAGGCAGCGGCACCTGAGATTTCGCCGTTGCGCGGAACGACAGTTCCGATGTCGCGTCTGCGGAAGGTCATCGCGGAGCGTGCGGTCATCTCGATGCAGAGCTCGGCTCAGCTGACGTCCGTCGTGGAGGTCGACGTCACCCTCGTCGCGAACCTGCGCAACCGGGTGAAGGCGGACTTCCAGGCCAAGACCGGCCAGAAGCTCTCGTTCCTCCCGTTCTTCGCGCTTGCCGCGGCAGAGGCACTCACCGCCAACCCGATCATCAATGCGACCATCGACGGCGACACCATCGTGTACCCGCCGCAGGAAAACATTGCGATCGCTGTCGACACGGAGCGTGGACTTCTCACGCCGGTGATCCGCGATGCGTCTTCGCTCGATCTCGCTGGCTTCGCCGGCCAGATCGCCGACCTCGCCGCTCGTACCCGCGAGAACAAGCTGAAGCCAGACGAGCTGGCTGGTGGAACATTCACCCTGACAAACACGGGATCACGCGGTGCGCTCTTCGACACCCCCATCGTGTTCCTGCCGCAGTCGGCGATCCTGGGCACCGGAATCGTGGCCAAGAAGCCAGTGGTCGTCAGTGACGCAGCCGGTGACGCGATCGCGATTCGCTCGATGGTCTACCTGGCCCTGAGCTACGACCACCGCATCGTCGATGGCGCGGACGCCGCTCGGTTCCTTGTTGCCGTCAAGGATCGCCTTGAGGGCGGACAGTTCGAGGGCAACCTCGGCATCTGAACCCAAGACCGTGACGGCCGCGACGATTCGTAAAGCGCGTCATGGTAAGTAGTCCCTGATTCGCCAACCGGCCTCGCTCTTCATCAGAAGCAGCGAGGCCGGTTTGTCGTCTGCCGCATCGCCGAGGCTCACGATCGCGGTGTCTCCGAGGCGCTCATCGACGGCGAGCTGGTCGCGGCGCACGCGCCATGGCGCAGGCACCTCCCGCCCATCCTGAATGTCGCGCACCAGGGTGCGGTCGGCTGCGGCCGCGGCGGAATCCTGCTGGACTACCCCATCCAGGCACAGCACAGACATGGTTTGGATGCACGACTCCCGAAGCATGAGCAAGGCGACAGCGGCAGCGATCGGGTCGTCGCCCGAGGATCGCGCTGGGAGGCGTCGGTTCGGCTGAAGGAGCCGCTGAAGGCGGCGTGGTCGTCGGTGGCACCGCGTCAGACCGGCCCTGCGGAACGACAGCCAGCGCGATCAGAAGGACCGCGGCAACAGCTCCGATCGCCACCCAAAATCGGCGCCGCACCCGGGAGGTGACCGATCGGATGAGCGGCCATAGTCCCTCATCAACCAGCCGAGCCGGCAGCACCCTGGCCACGAAATCCGGAACCACGAGACCCGCCAGGACCGTCGGCGGATCATCGGCAGGCGCTTCACGCTGATGGACCGGGTTCGCTTTCAGGAGGCGGGCCGGGATCACCGGAACATCCTGCTCGACCCCGCGACGCAGATCGACTGCCGTCGGATCGCCGAGCATGAATAGTTGCTCCAGCAGGGAATCGAGCCAACGAGGTGTCGCCGGGGTCGGAGGTGACCAGCCAATCCACCGCGCCAGTCGCATCTTCGCCGACCCTGTCGAGCACCGTCACTACAAGCTGCTTCAGAGCCCTCAGGTCGGTGGTCAGCGCAGGCTCGGCTTCCCGTGCCGCGGCAGACAGCCCCGGCGTGAGAATCACCGCGTGGCCGAAGCATCCGAGGATGGGGGCTCCCGCTGCATCGAACAGCACAGCCTCGGGGCGAATGGCCCGGTGTGCCACCCCCGCGTCATGCAGTCGGCCGACTGCCCCCACGATCGGCGCGAGGATGGTGACGGCCTCCCCCACGAACAGAACTGTCGTCGTGGCGAGGAGTCGGGCGACGCTCCCGCTGGCACACCGGGACAGGATGAGAGCCGGAGCGCCCGTGGGCCCCGTCGTCAGGTCGAGCAGTGCCACGGTGTGCTCTCCGGAGCCTCTGGACAGCGCCTCGATCTCGCGTGAGATCTCGCTCTCGGGCACCCCGCTGCGGAAGATCTTGATGGCGGCGGGGATCGCGTCATCCGCGACCCGGTGGGGATGCGCCAGGAATACCTCCGCCCTGGGACCCTCACCGAGCTTGCGGACCAGCCGATAGCCGCCCAGGGATTCGATTGCCACGGTCCCAGTGTTGATGGGGATACGGATGCCGACGCCGGAGTTCGGGAAGCTGTCAAAAACAACCCAACGCTCCCGTTGTGCGGGGGCGGACGTCGTGTCGCGCGCGTGGACGTAGACTCGTGGGGTGATCGACTTTGTCGTCGCGGGGCTAAGCGCCAACTCCGTGCCGTACTTGGAAGCTCTTGAGCTTCAACGCGCAACACATGATGCAGTAGTGAACGGTCGTTCGCCTGACACCGTGATTTTTCTCGAGCATCCATCGGTGTTTACCGCCGGGAAGCGTACCGAGGATCACGAGAGGCCCGTCGATGGCACCGAGGTGATCGACGTCGATCGCGGCGGCAAGATCACCTGGCACGGTCCAGGACAGCTGGTCGGATATCCGATCCTGAGGCTGGCCGAGCCCATCGACGTCGTCGGCTACGTGCGTCAGCTGGAGGGCATCCTGATCGATGCGCTCGCCGCTCTCGGCCTCGAGTCGAACCGGGTGGATGGCCGGTCCGGGGTTTGGATCGGCGAGAACGAGAAGATCGCCGCGATCGGCATCAGGGTCTCCCACGGTGTCACGATGCATGGCTTCGCGTTGAACTGCGACAACGCCTTCGACGCCTATGACCGGATCGTCGCGTGTGGGATCGTCGGAGCGGGAGTGACCTCGATCTCGCGCGAGCTCGGACGCGATGTGACGACTGCCGAGGCGATGACACACATTCGGGCCGCATTCACTAACAGACTGGTCACGGCAGCATGAGCGTAGAAACATCCCCACAACAGCACGGAACCCGCAAGCTGCTGCGCCTCGAGGTGCGCAACGCTGAGACACCCATCGAGCGCAAGCCCGAGTGGATCAAGACCGTCGCAAAGATGGGCCCGGAGTACCGTCAGCTGCAGGAGCTCGTGAAGGGTGAGAACCTGCACACGGTCTGTCAGGAGGCCGGCTGCCCCAACATCTTCGAATGTTGGGAAGACCGGGAGGCGACCTTCCTGATCGGCGGCAGCCAGTGCACGAGGCGCTGCGACTTCTGCCAGATCGACACCGGGAAGCCGGCGGACTACGACAGGGACGAGCCCCGCAGGGTCGCCGAATCCGTGACGAAGATGAACCTCAGGTACGCCACGGTCACAGGCGTCGCCCGCGATGACCTGCCAGACGAGGGCGCATGGCTGCACGCGGAGACAGTGCGGCAGATTCACGACCAGAACCCGGGCACCGGCGTCGAGATCCTCGCGACCGACTTCTCGGGAAACCCCGACCTGCTGGCCGAAGTGTTCTCATCGCGGCCAGAGGTGTTCGCGCACAACGTCGAAACTGTGCCGAGGATCTTCAAGCGCATCCGTCCAGCGTTCACCTACGACAGGTCTCTCGGGGTCATCAGCCAGGCCCGGAACGCGGGGCTCATCACGAAATCCAATCTCATTCTGGGTATGGGGGAAGAACCTGCCGAGGTTATTCAGGCACTTCAGGACCTGCACGATGCCGGCACGGACATCATTACGATCACCCAGTACCTGAGACCGACGCCCCGCCATCTGCCTGTGGCACGGTGGGTCAAGCCGCAGGAGTTCGTCGAGTTCAGCGCGGCCGCGGAAGAGATCGGGTTCCTCGGGGTGCTTTCTGGCCCGTTGGTGCGCTCCAGCTACCGCGCCGGTCGACTCTGGGCTCGGTCGATGCAGGGCAAGGGCCGCTCGATCCCCGATGCGCTCAAGCACCTCGCAGACGCAAACCTCGGGTTCGCTCAGGCGGCGTCCGCAGAGGCCGTATCCTAGGTTCATGGCACGCACCACTAACTCCGCGCCCGCAGCTCCCAAAGCACCCAAGGAGCCGGGCCGTCTGAAGCAGATGTATCAGGTCTTCCAGATGACGAGGCGGTACGACAAGCTCGCGATCTGGTTCTTGCTTCTCGCATTCCTCGTCCCCGTTTTGGTGGGGCTCCTGCTGGCATTCCTGCTCTCAAGCGACCAGGTGCTCGGCTTTGTGCTGTACATCATCGCGGGCGTCCTCGGCGGCATCCTGGCATTCCTCATCGTTCTCGGGCGACGCGCCGAACGTGCAGCCTATGGCCAGATCGCGGGACAGCCGGGTGCCGTCGGTGCCGTGCTGAAGAGCTCGCTGCGTCGCGGGTGGTCGGCGAGCGAGATGCCCGTTGCGGTCAGCCCCAAGACTCAGGATGCGGTCTACCGCGCCGTCGGCCGCGGAGGCATCGCCCTGATCGGCGAGGGTCCGCGCAGCCGCACCCAGCCGATGCTCGAAGGCGAACGAAAGAACATCGCACGGCTGCTGCCGAACGTTCCGGTGACCTTCCTCTATGTGGGGCCCGATGCCGAGTCCATTCCCCTGCACAAACTGCCGGCCAAGCTCCGCGCGATCAAGTCGACGCTGCGCAAGCCGGAGATTCTGGCCGTGTCGAATCGCCTGAACTCGCTGGGTCGCAACGGTCTCCCCATCCCCAAGGGCATGGACCCGTCCAAGGTGCGGGCGCCGCGCCCGCGCTAATCAGTTTCTGGTTGCGCTAGCGACGAACGAGCACCGTTCCGACCAACCGGTCGTGCATTCCGCGCTGGTCTGCGTCCCAGATGACCGCTGGGATCACGAGGCACAGCAGGATTGTGCGGACCAGTGGACGCCACACGCCCAGGTACCCGCCAAGTAGCGGCACCACGCGCATCCCGAGCAGCAGATGACCCAGGCTGCCATTCGCTGTGACCAGGAAAACAGACTGCGCGACCGCGAAGATGGCGAGCGTCGCGAGCGGGTCGTAGCTGAAGAACGCTACCGAGATCAGGACGGCGCTTGCCCAGTCAATGACGATGGCCGCAAACCGCCGGCCCGGCCGGGCGATCGACCGCGCCCCGGACTCGGGAAGCCCCAATCTCTTACCTGGCCAGGTGGACGAAGAGGCGGAGACGGTCGGCACCAACCCAGACTACCGATTCGCTCACGCGTAACATGCCCGAAACATTTGCGTGACCGCAGTGAAACTACCGTCGCGTAGCCTCGACGGTGGCGGTGTTCGCTGCCGATAAGCACCAAGCTCATTGGAGTTTTACCTATGTTCAGTGATTCCTCCGAAGTGCTCAAGTTCATCAAGGACACTGACGTCAAGTTCCTTGATATTCGCTTCACCGATCTTCCCGGTGTACAGCAGCACTTCAACATCCCGGCGTCGACAGTCGACGAGGAGTTCTTCTCCGTCGGCCAGATGTTCGACGGTTCATCCATCCGAGGCTTCGCCTCGATCCACGAATCAGACATGCAGCTGATTCCGGACGTGACAACTGCATACGTCGACCCGTTCCGCACCGAGCGCACGCTCATCATGATCTTCGACATCTACAACCCGCGTAACGGCGAGATCTACGGCCGTGACCCGCGCCAGGTCGCCAAGAAGGCAGAGAAGTACCTCGCATCCACCGGCATCGCCGACACTGCGTTCTTCGCACCCGAAGCAGAGTTCTACATCTTCGACGACGTGCGCTACGACGTGAAGCAGAACGGCAGCTTCTGGTCGGTTGACTCGGACGAGGGCGCCTGGAACTCGGGTCGCTCCGAGGAAGGCGGCAACCTGGGAAACAAGACACCATTCAAGGGTGGCTACTTCCCGGTCAGCCCCGTCGACAAGCAGGCTGACCTTCGCGACGACATGAGCCTCAAGCTCATCGACGCTGGCCTCATCCTCGAGCGTGCACACCACGAGGTGGGCACCGGCGGCCAGGCAGAGATCAACTACCGCTTCGACACGATGGTTCACGCGGCCGATGACCTGCTCAAGTTCAAGTACATCATCAAGAACACCGCGCTCGAGTGGGGCAAGACCGTCACGTTCATGCCGAAGCCGCTCTTCGGCGACAACGGTTCGGGAATGCACACCCACCAGTCGCTGTGGAACGACGGCGAGCCGCTGTTCTACGACGAGAAGGGCTATGGCGGACTGAGCGACATCGCTCGCTGGTACATCGGCGGACTGCTCAAGCACGCTCCCGCTGTGCTCGCGTTCACGAACCCGACGCTCAACTCGTACCGTCGCCTGATCCCCGGATTCGAAGCGCCAGTCAACCTGGTCTACTCGGCCGGAAACCGCTCGGCATCGGTCCGCATCCCGATCACGGGAACGAACCCGAAGGCCAAGCGCATCGAGTTCCGCGCGCCAGACGCGTCCAGCAACCCTTATCTCGCGTTCGCTGCGCAGATGATGGCTGGACTCGACGGCATCAAGAACAAGATCGAGCCGCACGAGCCCGTCGACAAGGACCTGTACGAGCTTCCTCCCGAGGAGGCCAAGCTGATCCCGCAGGTGCCCGCTTCGCTCGAAGAGGCTCTGCGCGCGCTCGAGGCTGACCACGACTTCCTCACCGAAGGCAACGTGTTCACGCCCGACCTGATCGAGACCTGGATCGCGTACAAGCGCGACAAGGAAATCATTCCGGCAGCGCAGCGTCCGACGCCATTCGAGTACGAGCTGTACTACTCGGTGTAGCACGTACCCAACACCTTCGGCCGCATCCTTTCGAGGATGCGGCCGAAGGTCGTTAACCGGTTCCCGTCCGAGGAAGCCACACTGATCGCGTCGGTGTCGATCTCACCGAGGGACGCGGTTCAGGGAGGCGGTTCGGCGTTCAGCCATTGAAGTGCGCGAGAGCGAGCGCCGCGATATCGTCTCGCTCGTGGCTGGAGGCACTGATGTTAACCGCGGCGGCTTCGGTGATCGTGCTCAGCTCGCACAGCGGCCCACCCTCGTAGTTGTAGCATTCCTGCGCCCGCCAACCCAACCAAAGGCCACTTGCTTCGAGCCACTGGGCACCGGGAACTGCTGACACGCTAATCCATGCGTGTGAATACTGGTCGGCACTCCGAAATGAAGCGTTGCAGTGCCTGACCGACTGTCGGGTTAGCGCGGTGGACGAGATCTCACCAATCACCGCGGAGCTCAGCAGAGGGTTCGAGGGGTCTTCACCAAACGCCTCCACATACTCAAGCGGGAGGTTGATCTCGGCCGAGAGGGCCTCCCAATCGAAGAGCGCCTCGCAGCCAGGCATGGCTCCGAGAGCGGCGGGTATCGAGTGCACAGCTGCGGAACCGATCTTCGACGCTACCTCCGAGACGAGTTGCTCGCTCGACGAACCGGGATGCGACGACACGACCAGTCGACCCAATTCATCCCGATTCGTGCCGAGGTCTACCTCCGACGCGGGAATGCCGTTCAACGAGATGTATATCCAGGTGCCGTTGACTTCGATGGTCCAACTACACGAGAACCTGATACCCGACAGATCATCGGACGCGTCAGAACAGGAATTCCAGGCCGATTCCCCGATGCCGCCCACGCGAGTGGGCCGGTGGATTTCCGGCCGATCCATTGCGGCGAGCGTGTCAAGGCTTTCGGGCCCGCTCGACCCCGCGATGATGTCGATCGAGGTGCCGTACCCGTCCAGATACGGGCCATCACCCCAACGGCAGACGAGAGCGGTATCCGCAACCAGGGCGTCCCTCCAACTGTTCAGGCTGGCATTGCCAGGACCCAGTGGGAGCCCCTGGTCGAAGAGAGCGCTGATAGTACTAGCGGGCACCAGCGAGTCGCAGTCCAGGCCGAAGCGGTTGGCGGGCACCACGGTGGGATCGATCGCTGCAGCCGGAGTCGGTGTCACTGACGGCGTCGGTTCAGCAACCGGCACAACCGCCGGCGTCGCGCACCCTGCCAGGACTCCGACTACACCCAGGCAGGCAACAAAAGTGATGAAACGTCGCGTCATGGTCCAACGATAGGTGCGGAAGGGCGTTATCGGCGCTACCCGCGATGACGATTACGTCACTATCGCGGCGCCGCTGTCTACAACGCGCTGACGAGTTCAGCCGAGCGTGCGGTCAGATCCTGGCCGACGCCATCGATGACGGGCGCACGGGATGATGCCACCCCGAGCCCGCTGAATGACCAGCCCGCCGAACGCCAGGAGGCGGCGTCCAGGCAGTTTCGCGCATCGATGATCACCCGGCTGTTGACGATCTTGCCCAGGGATACTGGATTGCTTGTCCTGAACTCGTCCCACTCGGTCAGCACGAGCATCGCGTCGGCTCCCGTCGCTGCCTCCTCGAGGGAGTGCGCATAGGTGAGGGTGGGGAACATCCGCTGCGCCGTGTCCGTTGCCTCGGGATCGTAGACAACGACCTGGGCGCCCCGAAGGTGCAGCGCTGCCGCGACATTGAGCGCTGGAGAATCCCGCACGTCGTCGGTGAGGGGCTTGAAGGCGGCACCAAGGATGCCAATCCGCCTGTTGAGCACGGATCCCCCGCATGCCTCGATGGCGAGATCGATGACCTGCAACCGCTGGGACATGTTGATCTCGTCGACCTGCTGAAGCAGGGCCGCCGCCTTCATGGCGCCGAGTTCACTTGAGCGGTGGATCAGTGCCCTGATGTCTTTAGGCAGGCATCCACCCCCGAATCCGAGCCCCGCGTTGAGAAACTGCCGACCGATTCTGACGTCGTGGCCGAGTGCATCCGCAAGCACCCCTACGTCGGCACCGGCGGCATCGCACACCTCGGCGATCGCATTGATGAAGGAGATCTTCGTTGCCAGAAACGCGTTGGCGCTCACCTTAACGAGCTCGGCAGTCGGCAGGTCGCACACGATCACCGGGGTGCCCGCCGCGATGGGCATGGCGTACACCTCACGGAGCAGGGCTTCGGATCGCGGCGACGTGCCACCCAGCACGATGCGGTCGGGGGTGAGCGTGTCGTCGACGGCCTTACCCTCGCGCAGGAACTCGGGGTTCCACACCAACTCGACGTCCACGCCGGCAGGCGCAGAGTCCGCAATGATTGACCGCAACCTCGCACCCGTGCCCACGGGCACCGTCGACTTGCCCACAATGAGCCCGTCGTGAGTCAGGTATCGGGCAACCTGCCTGGTTGCTTCCTCGACGTAGCTGAGGTTTGCGGCGTTGCTTCCACGCTGCTGCGGGGTACCGACGCAGATGAAATGTACGTCCGAGTTCGCCGTCGCCTCCGCGAGGTCTGTCGTGAACCGCAGTCGACCGCTGGCGACGTGGGTTCTGATGAGCTCTGGCAGTCCGGGTTCGAAGAATGGCACCTTTCCTTCGCTGAGCTGCTGAACCTTGGCCGGATCGGAGTCGACTCCGACGACCTCAAAGCCCATTTCTGCCATTGCCGCGGCGTGGGTGGCACCAAGGTAGCCGGTTCCCACGACACTCAGCCGTGGCGATGGCTTCTTCGCGGACTGCGCGCTGACCTGACTTGCTGTTGTGCTTTTCATAATTGCTCCCTGTCCGTTGATTCAGCGTGCGGTGAGTGCGAAGTCGCTGTCCGGCAGCGCCAGACCGGCCACAAAGGCGGCCAGTGAGTCGTCCCTGGAGTCGATTCGCCAGTCGTTCGTCGAACGCTCCCCTTCGACGTAGGTGGTGATCGCCATGTTGAACCAGGACAGGCCGACTATGTCGTCGTTCTCCGGCTTGGCGAGTGCGGTGAAGAGGCTCGAAACCCAGCCGGGTTTGTGCCCGCCGGTTTCGGAGGCGCCAATCTCCGCAAGGAATATCGGCTTATCGGTGATTCGTCGTAGCTCGGCGAGGCTCGCATCGAAGGTGTACGCGAACGTGAAGTCGTTGTCGGCTTTGTAGGCAGGCCGCAGGTAGCCGGACAGCCCAACCCAGTCCACATAGTCGTCACCGGGATACAGCCCATCAAGGAACGCTGACGGTTTGTGAGTCGCTGGCAGGTTGTTGATGATGTTCGGCGACCAGATCCAGATCACGAGGTCGTTTGCACCCTCCTGAGCGAAGATGTCGTGGACGTGTCTCCACATCTTCACGTAGTCACCGACGCGGTTCGAGTTGATCGAATTGCCTTGCCCGTCGGTTTCGGCCCACGGATACCAGACCCCGTTCATTTCGTGATCGAGACGGATGCCGAGAGGCAGTCCGGTCGCCACGATGTCACGGGCATACTGATGCAGGTAGTCGTCGAACGTTCCGGCAACGCCGGCATCGGGGTCACCGATGATCGCCGGCAGCGTGTAGTCGGGCTCGATGATCTGGTCATTCGCTGAACCGATGGGGCGGGACTCCCAGGTGAGGATCGGAAGTGTGCCGCGCGTCCATGATCGGGTGACCGCGTTCGCGCGGAAGTTCTCGTCCCAGCCGCCGAAGTATCCCACCACGTTGGGAGTGCTGCCGATCTTTGTTGCCGTCGCGTCGTAGGTGGCCCAGTTGAATGGCGCCTGCTCGGTGTACATCCCCAGATAGGACGATGCCGGATTCACGAGCTCGGCCTTCGAGGGCGCGGTGATCGCGGTGGATCCCGTCGCCGACCCCGTGCTCGATGCGGCAGGCGACTTCGCGGCTGCCGTCGAGGGCTTACTCGCCTGTAGCGCCTTTAGTGTGCCCTCGGCGCTCCACAGCGCTTGCTGAAGTTCCGCAAACTTCGCATTGGTCGCCTTGAGGTTAGTTGTGCCGAGGGCGATCGACGCCTTGAGGCTCTTGATCTCGTCCGCCAGCTTGGCCTTCTCAGCCTCCCAGTCTGCTCGCTCCTCGGCCAACGAGCTACCCTCGATGACGCTCCTTGCGGCGTCTCCGAGCGCGCTGGTCACCGGATTGCCGGGCGACGTCCACACGAAGGCGCTGGTGGTTCCCAGCGCAAGCACGAGGACGGAAGCACCGAGACCCGTCCATCGTGACCTGCTGCTGCTGACGGCCCACCATGTTGCCGGGCCGCTGAGGCCCTTGCTCTTAAGAAAAGTTGACAATGAAAAACGCCTCCAATGCGAAAATCGAGAAACCGATGACGTATGGCCACGCGGCCTTCGGGTTGAGCCTGCGACGTTTCGGTACGGTGATCGCCACGCCCCTGGTCCGTCGCGGCGCAAGCTCCAGCAGCGCCCCGTGGGACGAGGCTGTGCGTGTGGAACTGAGCTCCTCTTCCTGGACGCGGGAATCGCCGAGCTGACCAACGATCTGGTCATTCGAGCTTCCGCCGGCATACGCGCCAGCGCGGGTACCCCAGCCGCTCGCATGACCCATCCTGAAGAAACCGAGAAGCCGAATGGGCATCAGGAACGCCGTAGAGACGACGATGAAGATGGGGAGCCTGAAGAAGTCGGTGGGCTTTTCCGAAAGGTGCCTCACCTGCCGGATGGCCATGCTGAGCACGGACGAGACCACCATGAGCCCCAGGACAAGCAGCAACCCACTCTGGAAGCCGTATTCGGCCAGGATCCCTTCATAGAAGTTGTACCCCTTGCCGCTCGCGGCTCGGTAGACCCATCCGGCGATGACTCCGGCCAGAAGGAACGGCAAAATGATGTCCATGATGAAGAACAGGGCGAGCACCGGAGCGTGGCCCAGCATCCATGGAAGCATCCTGAGCGTGTTGTACTGACTCCCCCTGGCCCACCGCAGCTGCTGCTTGAAGAGCTTCTTCACCTGGAGCGGGGCGTCGGTGAAGACCAGCGACGTGTGCTGGTACACCGTGCGGTAGCCCTCCTGGAGGGTGAGGTTTGTGAGCGTACGGTCGTCGCTCACCTCCATGAATACCCCCATAAACCGCTGGGTCATGAAGCGCTCCATCACGCGCATCATGATCGACCGGCGGAAGGCGATAGTGCGACCGGGCAGGCAACCAACCTGACCAAGCACACTCTGGGCAGGCATCGAATACAGCGCTCGCGAGTTCTCCAGCCAGTCGGCCCAGCGGGTGATCCAGCTGCGCTCGGGCTCCAGGATGCGCTGACGCGTCGTCACGCCGCCGACCTGAGGGTCGGCGAACGGCCGCACCAACTCCGACAGCGTGTTGTCGGTCCACACCGTGTCCGAATCCACGAGAACTGTGATGTCGCCCGTCGACAGTTCGGTGCCGATCATGACCGCGTTGCGCTTGCCGGGGATGGGAGTGTGCACCCACCGCACCAGTGGCGAAAACTCCTCGCTGATGCGCTCGAGCGTGGGATTGGGTGCGCCGTTGATGACGACGATGATCTCGGACGGCCGCTGTTCGACCATGCGCGCCAGCACGCTCCTGAACAGGTCTTCCGGCTCGTCCAATACGGGAACCACAACACTCGTGGTACCGGTGAACTCCCCGGTGAACGGTCGATACCGCGATGAGATCAGCACCTTGAGGAGCCACAGCACCCAGATGAGCGCGGAGTAGACGGCGAACATGTAGATCTCGGGATGACCTTCGATCATGTGGCGCAATTGAAGCAGAAAGATAAACACGAGTACCCCCGACATCGTTTGTGATTGGTTGTCACCCGCCACGCTGAGGATGTGTCTCGGCACTGAGTTGGTTGATTATTGCCTGACAGTTTTGCTGAACACAACACGGGGAAATCGGCTCAGAGAGCCGACGGAGGGGCCAGATCGGGTCCCCGGGATGACACTCGTGTGGGCACTTCGGCTGACCAGGAAATGCGTCGCTGATGTAACCCGATGGCCACACCCCTGACGAGGCCGGCCGCCGGGTCGGGGAACCATTCGAAGCAGGAACGGATTATATAAAAGTCCCGATCACGCAGACCTTTTTCGCAGAATATTGACTCGAAATACTGGTAGACAGATTGGTCTGTACACCGTCGTACCCCGTGCGGCGCACTCCCCCACATCGGGGGCGGATTTCAGATCGGGGTACAAATATTTCGACCGGAAAGTTCCGGATTTTTCGTCCGAATCTGTCGAAATCGTTTACATGCTCGTAACGTGGCGTGCCGGCGCACAGTCATCCTGGCGCCGCGCTGATCAGCCGGTCGTTGGCCCGCGCGATGGCGGCCCGTAGAAGCGCTTCTCGAAAACCTGCCTGGCCAGTCGGGTAATGCGCAGATAGTCCTCCTCCAGCATGCTCGCCGAACCTGGTGGGTATTCCAGCAGGCGGGCCACACCTTCGAGTTGCTGTCGGTCCGTGGGCAGCACATCGGCGGTCTTCGAGGTCCACAGCGTCATCGCCGAGCGAGCACGGGATGCGAACACCCACGCATCCCTGAGCTTCCTGGCGTCGTCGGCCGAGATCAGCCCTTCGCTCACTGCGGCAGCCAGCGCGTCGAGCGTCGAGGTGGTGCGAAGCCCCTCGACGGAGGCGCCGTGCTGCAGCTGCTGGAGCTGCACGAACCACTCGACGTCGCTGAGACTCCCACGGCCGAGCTTGAGGTGACGCGCGGGGTCCGCGGCCTGCGGAAGCCGCTCAGACTCGACGCGAGCCTTGATTCGTTTGACCTCGCGAACGTCCTGATCGGCAATCTGCGCGGGGTACCGCACCTCGTTCGCAAGCTGTTCGAAAGCCTCGAGCACACCCTGGTCCCCCACGACGCCTCGCGCCCTGAGTAGAGCCTGTGCCTCCCAGGTCAGTGACCAGCGGTCGTAGTACGCGCGATAGGAATCGAGCGAGCGCACGATCGCGCCGTTCTTACCCTCGGGGCGGAGGCCGACATCCAGATCCAGCGGGATCCGGAGATCCTCGGTGTATTTGCTGAGCCCCTTCACGATCTGTTCGGCACGACGCTGGGCGTCGTCGTCGGAGGCGCCGGCCGCCCGGTAGACGTACATGACATCAGCATCGGACCCGAACCCCAGCTCGCCTCCCCCGTAGCGGCCCATCGCGATGATCCCGAACTCGATGCCGTCGCCGTAGCGGTGCACGAGCGCGAGCGCCCCGGTGAGCACCGCAGTGGTGATGGCGGAGAGGGCGGTACCCATCTCCTCGATAGAGGTCATGCCGAGAATCGCGCCGAGGGCGGTGCGCAGCACCTCCCGACGGCGGGCGGTGCGCAGGGCCAGTGCCGCGGCATCCATGTCGCCGTCGTGCCTGGCGATGATCGACCGTGATTCCTCGAGCAGGGTGTCGAGCGACCGGGGCTTCAGGTCGTCGTCGTTCTCGAGCCAGGCCGTCGCCTCGGGGATGCGCTCGAAGATGTCGCTCACGAACTTCGATCCGGACAGCACCTGGGTGAGGCGTTCCGCAGCCCCGGACGAATCGCGCAGCATCCGGAGAAACCAGTAAGTCTCCCCCAGGTCTTCGCTGAGCTTCCTGAACGACAGGAGCCCGCGGTCGGGATCAGCGCCCTCGGCGAACCATTCCAGCATTACCGGCAGGAGCGCGCGCTGGATGCTCGCACGACGCGAGACTCCTCCGGTCAGCGCTCCGATGTGCTTCAGAGCGCCGCGGGGGTCCCGGAAGCCGATGGCAGCAAGCCTGGCCTCGGCTTGCTCGGTGGACAGCGCGATGCCCCCATCGGGGAGCGCCGCGACGGCAGACAGCAGGGGGCGATAGAACAGCCGCTCGTGGAGGCGCCTCACCGCCTGCTTGGTGCGCTGCCATTGCTCGATGAGTTTGGCGGCCGTCGGAGCTATGCCGCTGGATCGCGCGAGGACGCGCAGCGCATCCGGATCGGTCGGCATGAGGTGTGTCCTGCGCATGCGGGACAACTGGATGCGATGCTCAAGCAACCGCAGGAAACGGTAATCGAGCGCAAATTCCGAGGCCTCGACGCGGCCGATGTAGCCCTGCTCGGCGAGGGCGATGAGCGCAGGGAGGCTCGCGACCTGGCGAACGTTGTCATCGGTCTGCCCGTGCACGAGCTGGAGGAGCTGGATGGTGAACTCGACGTCGCGCAGGCCGCCGGGGCCCAGCTTGAGCTGGACATCGAGCTCGTTGCTCGGGATGTTCGCGGTGACACGTTCGCGCATCCGCTGCACCGATTCGACGAAGTTCTCGCGAGATGCGCTCGACCACACCATCGGGGCCAGCGCATCGATGTAACGCTGCCCGAGAGCGTGATCGCCCGCGAGGGGACGTGCCTTGAGCAGGGCCTGAAACTCCCAGCTCTTGGCCCAGCGCTCGTAATATGCGACGTGGGATTCGAGGGTGCGCACGAGGGCGCCGTCCTTACCCTCCGGCCGGAGGTTCGCGTCAACTTCCCACAGACCGGGCTCTGATGCCAGGTCGTTGATCGCCTTCATCGTCGCCATCGCGATGCGGGTTCCGATCTGCACGGCCCTGTCGCTGGCAAGGTCACCCTCGCCGTCGACGACGAAGATCACGTCGACGTCTGAGAGGTAGTTGAGCTCCCGCGCGCCCGCCTTGCCCATGCCGATGATCGAGAAGGTGGTCGCTGCGACCTCGTCGGCCGGAAACTTCACGTCCTTGCGGGCAATGACGATTGCCGCGTCGAGAGCTGCGCCGGCGAGGTCTGCCAGCGCTGCCGCTACCCGGTCAACCGCCGCCAGCGGGTCGGGCTGGCACAGATCCCACGCGGCGAGCTGCGCAAGGTGGCGTCGATAACGCACTCGCAGCGCCACCCACGCCGCCTCGCCGGCGAGGTCCGAGATGCACTCCAGCAGGTCGGCGTCGTACTCCTCCGGTGCTGGCGGTGAGGTGAGAACGGTGTGCAACGCCGAGAGCTGATCCGGGCGCCGGGTGAAGAAGTCCCCGAGCCCGGTCGAGGCTCCGAGAATCTGGATGAGGCGCCCGGCGGCATCCGTGTCATCCAGAACTTTCTGCACCTCCACAGGCGCGCCGTCGCGAAGGGACAGCACCGCACGCAGCGCCTGGTCCGGATCGGCGGCAACGGCGAAATGGGGAACGAGAGCCGGCATGTCGAGCTTGTCGAGCCCGCGATGAGCAGCCTCGAGCTCGGCAAAACCGAGTCTCGCCAGTTCTGTCAGCGTCGCCTGTGACCTCTGCATGGTGCGATCACCCCGGATTACAGCATCTCGAGGTTGGACTCCAACTCGTAGGGTGTCACCTGCGCCCGGTATTCCTTCCACTCACGCCGCTTGTTCAGCAGCACGTAGTTGAAGACCTGCTCGCCGAGGGTCTCGGCGACAAGTTCGGAATCTTCCATGAGCGACACCGCGTGGTCGAGCGACGCCGGAAGCTGGCTGTAGCCCAGGGCGCGGCGCTCGGAGTCGGACAACTCCCACACGTTGTCTTCCGCCTCGGGAGGAAGTTCATACCCTTCCTCGATCCCCTTCAGGCCCGCGGCCAGCAGCAGCGAGTACGACAGGTACGGGTTGGCCGCTGAATCGATCGCGCGATATTCGACGCGGGCGCTCTGTCCCTTGTTCGGCTTGTACAGGGGCACGCGCACGAGAGCAGACCGGTTGTTGTGTCCCCACGTCACGAAGCTGGGGGCCTCGTCGCCACCCCACAGTCGCTTGTACGAGTTGACGAACTGGTTGGTCACCGCCGTGATCTCCGGCGCGTGCCGCAGCAGGCCCGCGACGAAATGCTTGCCGATCTTCGACAGCTGGTAGTGACCGCTCGCGTCGTAGAAGGCGTTGGAGTCACCCTCGAACAGCGACATGTGGGTGTGCATCCCGGACCCGGGGTGGCCCGACATCGGCTTGGGCATGAATGTTGCGTACACGCCCTGCTCGATGGCGACCTCTTTGACCACGGTGCGGAAGGTCATGATGTTGTCTGCCGTGGTGAGCGCGTCCGCGTAGCGAAGGTCGATCTCGTTCTGGCCGGGTCCGGCCTCGTGGTGGCTGAACTCAACGGAGATACCGAGGTCTTCCAGCATGCGCACGGAACGGCGACGGAAGTCGTGCGCGGTTCCGCCTGGGACGTTGTCGAAGAACCCGGCCGAGTCGACGGGCTCCGGCTTGCCGCCCTTCAACTTTGACGACTTCAGCAGGTAGAACTCGATCTCGGGATGCGTGTAGAAGGTGAAGCCGCGATCCGCGGCCTTGGCGAGCGTGCGCTTGAGCACGTTTCGCGGGTCGGAACCCGCCGGCTGCCCATCGGGGGTGGTGATGTCGCAGAACATGCGCGCGGTCGGGTCGATCTCTCCGCGCCACGGCAGGATCTGGAAGGTGGTGGGATCTGGATGCGCCAGCATGTCGGCCTCGTAGGCACGGGTGAATCCCTCGATCGCGGAGCCATCGAATCCGAGCCCCTCGGAGAATGCTCCCTCGACCTCTGCCGGAGCGATGGCGACACTCTTGAGTGTGCCGACAACATCCGTGAACCAGAGCCTGATGAACTTGATTCCTCGCTCCTCGATGGTTCGGAGAACGAAGTCGCGCTGCTTGTCCATCAAGCTCCCTATCAATGAATTCGACTGCCCGACGGCAGCATTACCAGAGTACCGCTCTGGTTAGACTCCCTGTTATGACTGACACCGCCGCAGTTGCAGCACAGGCCAATCTCAAGCGCATCCGCACCAGGCATTTTCAGAGCGCCAAGGACAACGGAATCAAGATCACCGGCCTTACCAGCTACGACCAATTGACGGCTGGCATCTTCGACGAAGCCGGCATCGATTTCCTTTTGGTCGGCGATTCGGCGGGCAATAACGTCTACGGGTACGAGACCACACTCCCGGTGACCATCGACGACCTGATTCCCCTCACCCGAGCGGTGGCCGGGGCGGTCACGCGGGCATTCGTAGTGGCAGACATGCCCTTCGGCTCCTACGAATCCGGGCCGGACGAGGCGCTGCACACCGCCTTCCGCTTCATGAAGGAGACCGGCGCCCACGCCGTCAAGCTCGAGGGCGGGGTGCGCAGCGCCGAGCAGATCAAGCGCATCGTGAGTGCTGGCATCCCTCTCATGGCTCACATCGGGTTCACCCCACAGAGCGAGCACGGGCTGGGCGGGCACGTCATCCAGGGTCGCGGTGAGGGCATCGAGCAACTGCTCGCCGACGCGCATGCCGTTGAGGAAGCCGGCGCATTTGCCGTTGTGCTCGAGATGGTTCCCTCCGACGCGGCCGCACGGGTCACCGAAGAGCTGTCCATTCCGACCATCGGTGTCGGAGCCGGACCGCACGTCGACGGGCAGCTGCTCGTCTGGACGGACTGGGCCGGGCTCACCAAGGGTCGGATTCCCAAGTTCGTGAAGCAATATGCGAACCTGCGACAGACGCTGGCTGACGCCGTGACCGAATACCGGGGAGAAGTCGCGCAGGGCGCGTACCCCGGTCCGGAGCACTCGTACCAGGACTGACAGATGGCAGAGCGCCCCTTCTCACTGTTGCAGGCCGCCCCGCCCGCGATCTCGGCAGCACTCGCCGAGAAGATCACCCTCGAGGTCTTCGGAGTCCCGGCGACCGCGCGCTATCTGGGGAGCCATCAGGACCGCAACTTCCTGATGACCACCAGCGACGGTCAACTGCTGCTCAAGTTCTCGAATCCGGCGACCACGATCGATGAGCTGGTCGCGCAGAATGCCGCGATCGACTACCTGTCGCAGCGCGCAACAGGATTGCGGATGCCCCGCGCCATCGCCGCAGTCGACGGCCAGTTCGTCGGGGCGATGACGATCGGCGGGGTCGAGCTGTGCGTCAGGCTGCTGGAGTTTGTGGAGGGCGAGCCGCTCTCGGGTGGTCGCTATCTCAGCCCCACGATCATCAGCACTATCGGAGCGATGGCCGCGAGCGTCGACCTGCTCCTCGCGGAGCTTGTCGCACCGGCGCTGGAGCGGGATCACCAGTGGGATCTGCAGCGCGCTCCCGAGGTTCTGGAGGCGCTGCTGCCGTTTGTCACCGATGAGAAGCTTCGCGCGCGACTCCAGAATGCGGCAGACCACGCCGCCATGACTTTGCATTCCGTGACTCCTCACCTGCCCCGTCAACTGATCCACGGTGACCTGACTGACGACAATGTCGTCGCCCTGCCCGGCACCGGCGGCGTGCCCGATGGCGTCATCGATTTCGGCGATCTGAACTACAGCTGGACCGTTTCAGAGCTCGCTGTGACGGTGTCGTCGCTCCTGCACCACGATGGTGCGTCGGTCGGCTCCGTGATGGCGGCCGTCGCTGCCTACCATGCAATCCGGCCGCTCAGCCTGGCCGAAGCCGAAGCTCTGTGGGGGCTGGTCGTCACCCGAGCTGCGGTGTTGGTCGCCAGTGGGCACCACGTGGCATCCACCGACTCCCGCAATAGCTACGCCGCGGAGAATCTCGTGCACGAGATCACGATCTTCGATCGCGCGACGGCTGTGCCACTGGCCGTCGCGAACGCGGTGGTGCTGGACACCCTCGGGTTCGAGCGAGCATCAGCACGTCTGCCGGATGCCACGGCGCTGATTCCGGGCCTCGAGCCCGAGACGATCGTGGTACTGGATTTTTCGGCGACCAGCCCGTTTCTGGATGCGGGCCGCTGGCTCGACCCTGCCGCGGAGGCCGAGATCACCGGTGAGGTGCTCGCCAGCCAGGCGGCAGTGACCACGCGCTACGCGCAGGCCAGACTCACCCGCTCGTCGATGCACGACGTCGACGAACCGCACAACGTGGTGCTCGGCATTGACATAACCGTGGCCGAACCTCACGAGGTGGTCGCGCCCTGGTCCGGAACGATCGACGTCTCCGGCGACCATGCGCAGCTTCGGGGGCACGGGGTGGTCCTGTCCTTGCGGGGCCTCAGTGGCGCACCGGACTCCGGCGCCGATGTTGACGCCGGAGCATCCCTGGGGCGTGTCGAGGGCGCGCTCACGGTGAGTGTGATGGTGGACGGGGTCGACGTGCCGGTGGCCGTGCCACAGTCGTTGGCGCGGGCGTGGGATGTGGCATCCATCGATCCGACCGCGCTCATCTTCGGTAAAGCACACGCCCCCGAGCCGGACGCCCGGCTGGCCGAGCGGCGCGATCGCTACCTTGCCGGCGCCCAGGAGCACTACTTCGAGGATCCGCCCACCATGGTGAGGGGCTGGAAAGAGCACCTCATCGACGAGCACGGTCGTGTCTATCTCGACGGCCTCAACAACGTGACATCGATCGGGCACTCACACCCGAGGCTCGTCGAGTCGGCAACCCGACAGTGGAGCCTGCTCAACACCAACTCACGCTTCCAGTACCCGTCGGTCGTGGATTTTGCGGAACGCCTGGCGAATCTGCTTCCGGACGGACTCGACTCAGTGTTCTTCGTCAATAGCGGGTCGGAGGCCGTCGATCTTTCGCTGCGGATTGCGCGATCGTGGACCGGTCGTCGCGACGTTCTCGCTGTGCGGGAGGCGTATCACGGCTGGACCGACCTATCCGATTCGGTGTCAACGTCGGTCGCGGACAACCCGGACGCCCTCACGACCCGGCCGCCGTGGGTGCACACGGTGGAGGCCCCCAACAGCTATCGGGGACGATACCGGGGGCCCGAGGCATCCAGTTACGCGGTCGACGCCGTTGCCGCCATCGAGTCGCTCGCCGACGCCGGGACACCGGTGGGTTCGTTCATCGCCGAGGCCTACTACGGCAATGCCGGCGGGATGCCGCTGCCCGACGGTTACCTCGCGGCGGTCTACGCGGCGGTGCGGGCGGGCGGCGGCCTGTGCGTGGCCGACGAGGTGCAGGTCGGCTACGGGCGCCTGGGCCAGTGGTTCTGGGGCTTCGAGCAGCAGCAGGTCGTGCCCGATGTCGTCGCCGTCGCGAAGGCCATGGGCAACGGGCATCCACTCGGCGCCGTCATCACCACCCGGGAGATCGCGGAGCACTACCGCTCCGAGGGCTACTTCTTCTCTTCGTCCGGCGGCAGCCCGGTCAGTTCCGTGATCGGGATGACCGTGCTCGACGTGATCGCCGACGAAGAGTTGCAGCGCAATGCCCTCGACACGGGCGCCCACCTCAGGTCGCGCCTGGAAGAACTGGGCACCCGCCACCAGATCGTCGGCGCCGTGCACGGAACCGGGCTGTACCTCGGCCTCGAACTCGTTCGGGACCGGGCGACGCTCGAGCCGGCCACCGAAGAAACACTCGCTATCTGCGAGCGGCTCAGGCAGCGCGGCATCATCATGCAGCCGACCTCAGACCGACAGTGCGTACTCAAGATCAAGCCGCCGCTGTGCTTCACCCGCGAGAGCGCCGACCACTTCGTCGACGTGCTCGATGAGGTACTGACGGCGGGCTGGTAGCGCTACTTGTCCTCGGCCTCTTCCGCGGCCCACTGTCTGGCCCGCTCGGCGGCGATCTGAGGCGCGTGGCTCGCCGCCTCCTTGGTGGGATACGGTCCGTCTCGATCCATTCCGAGCGACTGTGGCCCTTCCTCGACTTCTCCGGTTTTGTTGTTGTACCACCACTCGGTCATGCGCACCTCCGGTTGAGCCCTACCCAGCAAAGCTAGACTCAACTCTATGCCTCGCGATTCCCACGGACACCTGGTCGCGGGGAGAATCTCACCGCCTCGCGCCGTGCCATCCACGATCCAGCGCCCCGAATACGTGGGCCGTCCGGCGCCGCGGAAATTCACCGGATCTGATGTGTACTCACCCGCCGAGATCGAGCTCATTCGAGAATCCGGTGGCATTGCGGCCCGCGCCGTCGAGGCCGTGGGTGCCGCCATTCGACCCGGCATTACCACCGACGAACTGGACGGCATCGCTCACGACTACATGGTCGCGAACGGTGCATACCCGTCAACGCTCGGCTACCGCGGATACCCGAAGTCGAGTTGCACCAGCCTCAACGAGGTGATCTGCCACGGCATCCCGGACGACACCGCGCTCGCCGACGGCGACATCGTCAACGTCGACATCACCGCCTTCAAGAACGGGATGCACGGCGACCTCAACAAGACCTTCATCGTCGGCGACGCGGCTCCGGATGTAACAGCTCTCGTCGATCACACCCGGGAGGCCCTGGCGCGGGGCATCAAGGCCGTAGCGCCGGGCAGACAGGTCAACGTGATCGGGCGTGCGATCGAGTCATACGCCAGACGCTTTGGGTATGGAGTTGTGCGCGACTACACGGGTCACGGCGTGGGAGAGGCGTTCCATTCCGGACTGATCATCCCCCACTACGACTCGGCACCCGCGTTCGATGACGTCATCGAGGTGGGCATGGTGTTCACGATCGAACCGATGCTCACCCTCGGCACCCCGGACAACCCTGGCACTATCGCCTGGGACCAGTGGGACGACGACTGGACGATCACCACGCGCGACAAGTCCCTGACGGCCCAGTTCGAGCACACGCTTGTGGTGACCGAACGCGGCGCCGAGATCCTCACCCTCCCCTAGCTGGCTCCACACACCTGCGAAACTCACCTCGCAGGCAACACAGAAAGCAGACCAGAATGGCCAAGGCCCTTGGAATCGACATCGGTGGCACCGGAATAAAGGGAGCGCTGGTTGACACGGTCTCCGGTGAACTGATCTCAGACCGGGTAAAGCTGCCGACGCCCGAGGGCGGGTCACCGAAAGACATCGTCGCTACCGTCGTGGCCCTGATCGAGAAGATCGGCGGGCTGGAGGCGGGTGTCCCGATCGGACTCTGCTTCCCCGCGGTTGTGCACAAAGGCAAGACCATGTCTGCCGCAAACGTGTCGAAGAAGTGGATCGGGCTGGAGGCCGAGGCCCTGTTCGAGAAGGCGCTCGGCCGCGACATCCACTTCGTAAACGACGCGGATGCCGCGGGCTATGCCGAGGTTCGGTTCGGCGCAGCGCGCGACGTTTCAGGGCTGGTGATTCTCACGACGCTCGGCACCGGGATCGGCACCGCGCTCATCTACAACGGTGTTCTGGTGCCAAACTCCGAGCTCGGCCATCTCGAGCTCGACGGTGCAGACGCCGAGACCAAAGCCTCATTCGCTGCCAAGGAGCGAGACGATCTGGACTGGAAACAGTGGGCGAAGAAACTGCAGAAGTACTACACCCACCTGGAGATGCTGTTCACCCCTGACCTGTTCGTCGTGGGTGGCGGTGTGTCGAAGAGCCATCAGGACTTCCTGCCGCTGCTCAAGCTCTCGACGGAAATCGTACCGGCCGTGCATCGCAATAACGCGGGCATCCTGGGAGCGGCCGCCCTGGCGACCGAGCCTCGCGTCCCGCAGGTTCCACAGCCGACTGCAACGAAATAGCGTCGGCCTGCCAGCTCTCAGTGTGAGAGTTGCAGCGAGATCGATTGCATTGCCGCGATGAACTCGTCAACATCGGCGACTGTCGTGCTGAAGGCGGTCACGAATCTCACGCGACCCGGCTCCCACCTGTCGTGCTGGAACACAAAGCCTTCTGCGAGCAGGGTGGCGATCATGGCTTCGGGCAGAGTGGCGAAGAGCACGTTCGACCTCGGCGACCCGCTGACCGCGGCTCCCGGGATGCCCCGAAGACCGACCGCCAGGTGTGCGGCCATCGCGTTGGCGTGCCGGGCATTGCTGAGCCAGAGGTCACCCGTGAGATAGGCATCGAGCTGCGCCGACTGGAAGCGCATCTTCGACGCGAGCTGTCCGGCACGCTTCTGGCGGTGGCGCAGTTCGGCAGTCTTGGTGCGGTCGAAAATCACCACGGCTTCAGCGTTCATGGTGCCGTTCTTGGTGGCGCCAAACGAGAGGATGTCGACGCCGGCCCGCCACGTCATCTCCGCGGGGCTCACACCCAGGGTGACGAGCGCGTTGGTGAACCGAGCCCCATCCATGTGCACGGCCAGCCCGGCGCTGCGGGCGATCGAGCCCAACTCGCCGAGCTCGTCGACCGAATAGACACTGCCGGTCTCGGTGGCCTGTGTGATGCTCACCACCGCTGGCTGCACCGAATGGATGTCTCCCTTGCCCTTGAGGACGGCCTGGCTCAGCGCCTCTGGGTCAATTTTCGCGTCGTCGCCGGGCATCCCAACGAGCTTCGCGCCATTCGTGAAGAACTCGGGAGCTCCGGCCTCATCGTTGTTGACGTGGCTGTCTGCGTGGCAGAACACGGCGCCCCACGGCGGTGTCAGCGCGGCAAGGGCCAGCCCGTTCGCCGCGGAACCCGTGCCGACGATAAGCACATCCAGATCAGTCTCGAAAACGTCCCTGAGTCGCTCGGCGACCCGCTCGGTGGTGGCATCGGCGCCGTACGCTGCGGCCGGGCCGGTGGAGTGCTCGATGATGGCTGCGATCACCTCGGGCGAAACTCCAGCCGTGTTGTCGCTTGAGAAAACACGCTCGTTCATGATCAACCTCCCCGATCGCGCCAGGGGCGATGAGCTTCAAGGATAAGTCACGAGCGCGCAGGACCGTTAGGAACGCAGACCCAGTCCGGGGAACAGCAGAACGACGATGCCTCCGAGCGCACCCATGATGCCGAGGATCGCGAATACCCGAAGCATGCCCTGCACGACAACGTGTTCGACGCGGGTCGCGCTCCGCAGCGCCGACAGGCACAGAACGAGAGCGACGACAGAGAGCGCGAAGAACGGATTGAAGCCCATCGAAGCGCCGCCGATCAGAAACCCCAGCAGTGCGGTCAGTATCGCACCCGGGGTGACGAAGCTGGGGACCGCCGGCATTTCGGACATGCCCAGACTCTAGGCGCGCTGGCTGAATGCCGGCTAGGGGTTGACCGCGGAGGCGAGGAATGGGCCGGCTGATACGCCGGGTTCTGTCTTCGCCCGAAGGCGATGGACGGCCATCTATCTACGACGTACGTTGCCGCACGCCTCTAGCGGTCTACCCGGAAGCTGGGCGAGCAGCCTGTAACGCTTCCTGTCTGACCTTGCTCCTGGCGAGGTTTACATAGCCGATCGGGTCACCCCGGCCGCTGGTGGTCTCTTACACCACCGTTTCACCCTTACCGCCGACCGAAGTCGGAGGCGGTCTGCTTTCTGTTGCACTATCTCGCGGGTTGCCCCGGGTGGGTGTTACCCACCGCCATGCTCTGCGGAGCCCGGACGTTCCTCGGGAGGCATTGCTGCCCCACGCGACCGTCTTGCCGACCCATTCGGTTGGTAAGCCTACAGTCCCGATTCCGGTGTGCGCACAAGGATCGCTTCGCTCGAGGCGCACATGATGATGTCGTCGGGCGCGGCGGCACGAATGGCCTGCATTTCGTTCTCGAGGAGTTTCACACCGGACGCGAGCGACACTCCACCGCGAAGCATCGACGCTCCCGTGCCATACCGTGCGCGCTGCTTCTCGTACAGCGCGAGAAGATCGGCCGGCACCTTCGCGGCGATCGCCTCACGGCCGCGACGCGGCGATGGTGCGTTCCGCGACGACGTCGTTGAGCGCCGCGGTCTTCAGCTCCTCGACCTCTGCGGTTCTGGCGGCCAGGGCCTCGAGCTGGGCGGTGGTCTTGCCGACCTCGACCTGCTGCTCCTCGAGTCGCTCCATGACGGCCAGCTCGATCTCTTCGAGGTCGTTCAGGCGTTTGCGCAGTGCCGTCAGTTCCTGCTCGAGGGCCGCGACATCCTTCACCGATGAGCTGTGCTGCACACGGTCGCTGTCGCGCGCAATGCGGGCCTCAACGACCTTCACATCCGACTCGAGGCGGTTCAGCTCGATGGTGATGTCTTCGAGTGCACCCTTTTGCTCGACGAACCTCAGGCGAACGGCGGCGGTGTCTCGCTCGAAGCCGGCGAGGGTGGCAATCTCGGGGATGCTCTTCGCCCGGTGATCGAGCTGTGCAAGCTTGGTATCAAACGCCTGCAGTTCGAGCAGCAGGGCCTGGTCATTCGGGCTGGCTTTCAACGCCATGTATTCACTCTTTCAGTATTGCCGTGCAGAAAATCAGCGAGGGTTACTGCACTATTGCAAAGTCCCACGGGTCAGTGCGCAGTTCGCTCACCGTAATGCTGACGCCGGGCAGTTCGTTACGCAACTCCGCCGCGGCGTTCTCGAGCCACAGCCACTCGCTGGCCCAGTGTGACACGTCGATCAGGGCGGGACCGGATCCTGCTCGCGCGTTCTCCCGCGCCTCTGACGCCGGGTGATGCCGAAGATCGCTGGTGATGTAGACGTCAGCGCCGATCACTGCGCTTTCGGACAGGTAGGCGTCACCAGCCCCACCGCAGAGCGCGACGGTGCTGATCGGCCTGTCAAACTCACCGGCGACCCGGATGCCGCTGGCTGTGGGCGGAAGGATGTCGCCCAGAGCGCGCGCAAGGGTGCCGAGCGTGGTGGGGTGCGGCAGACGACCGACGCGACCGATGCCGCGATCCGGATTCGCGCCGGGAACGATGGGTCGAACATCCACCAGTCCGAGCTTGTCGGCGAACGCGGCGGAGGTGCCGGTCTCTACGATGTCGGCGTTGGTGTGCGCAGCCATCAGGGCACAGTGCGCCCGGATGAGGCGTGTGAGGGTCGCTCCTTTGTAGCGGTCACTCGACACCGAGGTGACGCCGCGCAGCAGAAGCGGGTGGTGCACGAAAAGCATGTCGACACCCAGGTCGATGGCCTCGTCCGCGGTGTCCAGCACCGCATCCACGGCCAGGAGAATCGACCGGACAGGAGCGTCGAGGTCGCCGGCGATCAGGCCGACAGCATCCCAACTCTCGGCGCCGGCCGCGGGCCAGAGCCGTTCTGCGGCCGCGGCAACATCGGCAACTGTCGTAGACACGGTCCCAGTGTACGGGCGCCTCACGAGGCGCACTGCGCCAGCGCGGTCAGACGCGTGTCGATTCCTGACGTCGGATCGCGGGAACGCCCGCGACGAGCGGGAGGATCACGCCGAGCCCCAGCGCAACGACGACGCCGATGTCGGTGCTCGCCACGCTCTCCAGCGATGGGGAGGCCGAGCGCCGGGAACAGGTAGCCCTGCCACGACAGCCAGCCCACGGTTGCTGTGGTGAGGCCGAAGCCAATGACGCTGATGACGGCAAGTCCAGCGAGATTCGACCAACGAACGTCCGGGTAGACCCCACCACGCTTCACCAGCGACTCGCTCTCGAATCGTCGGTTGCGGATCATCATCTCGGAACCGAAAATACCGATCCAGGCCGCGGTGGGCACGGCGAGTGTGGTGGCGAAGTCCCTGAAGATATCCACAAGGCCGGCGGTCGCGGTCATCGTGAGAATCACCGCGAACAGCGCTACGAGGATGCTGACGACCACGACGGAGACTGGCCTTCTGAGCGCAACTCCTGCGCTCTGCAAGGCAAGACCGCCCGAGTAGAGAGTCACCACGACACCAGACAGCAGGCTGAGCCCGATCGCAGCGATCAGGGGCACCGGGTACCACTCCGGGAGCATGCCAGCGAGGGTTTGTACCGGTTGCGCTGCGAGACCCTTGCCGATCTCAGGATCGGACGCGGCAAGAAGTGCGCCGTATCCGATCAGCACGAACGCAGGGATTGTCGCACCGAAGGTGGCGGACAACATTGACGCGCCGCCGGACGACGTGGGGCGCTGGTAGCGCGCGAGATCCGCTCCGCTGAATGCCCACACCAGTCCGAGGAAGCTGAAGACGAGAACGGCTCCTCCGATTGCCAGTGTCCATGACGCATCCCCGACCGTGAGTGCCTGAGCGATATCCACGTAGCTCGCCGTAAGTGCAATGAACCCGACGATCAGCACAGCCGTGATGACGGTGAGCACGAGCTGCACCTTCGCCAGCAGCGGGTACCCCATGAATGCGATAGCCACGGCGATCAGCAAGGTAATCGCGAGAACGATGAGCGCCAGCGTCTGCTCATCTGAGGCGATGTCGGCCGTAACCATCACCGCCGCGACAGATGTTGCGAGCAACCAGAGCAGCACCGCGCCCCAGAAGAGCCGCGAGACCACTGCCAGCACCGCGGGAACGATATTGCCCAGCAATCCGAATGTCGCTCGCGACGCCACCATCGTCGGTTGACCGCTGCGCTTGCCAGCGAGCGTCGTCAACGCCATCGGGAAGAAGGAGAGGGCTACACCCGCCAGAATCGCGACGATCGACTGTCGGAGGCTCATCCCCGCCGCAAAGACTGCAGCGCCCAGCGCGAGGCTGACGACCGATGAATTGGCCGAGAACCAGAGCCAGAACAGCCGGATGGCGTGCCCCGCGCGCCTCTCGACGGGAGTTGGCTCGACGCCACCCTGTTCGAGGCTGAACACTCGCTGGCCGGTGGGCTCATCGTCGAAGAGCACGGGCTCGTCCTCCGGAATCCGCACCGTTGGGATGGGGCCAGAGGGAGGCAGAATGACGGGTGCGACAGGGACACCCGTCTGTCCGGAGAGGATGTCGGTGAAGGCTCGGTCTGTGTCATCGACGTCATCCTCCAACTCTTCTTCGTATCCCTGCTTGATCACGGGCACAGAACCGGTCGTCGGCGGAAACGCAACCTGCGCTGCCGGAATCGGGGCGGCAAACGCCGACTCCTCCGGCACAGGCTCAGCGACCACAGGCTCAGCCATCACAGGCTCCGCTGCCGTCGGCTCCGCTACGGGCCCGTCGGAGCTATCCGCGGTGGACACCGGTACGTAGGCCGGTGGCGCAATCGGCTCGATCAGTTCGGGCGGGAAGGACGGCTGCTGCCAGACATCGGCGTCGACGGGAGCTTCGGGCTCGGCATCCTGTTCCGTTTCCGGAGGCTCTTCGGCCTGATCGGCTGACTCGTTGATGTAGGCGACTTTGCCTGTCGGCGTGATGGACCAGCTAAACGGATCGCTCTCGACGGGCGGTACAAGTGGCGGGGCAGCGGCCGCGGCAGAGGCGGCGGTGATCCACGGAAATTCGACAGGCTCGGCTTCGGCTTCGGCTTCGGGTTCCGGCTCGAGCTCGCTTTCTGGCTCGGTTTCCGGCTCTGTTTTCGGTTCTGGCTCCGGCGCCCACGGAGGCATCGACGAGACTACGTCCCCGCCCTGCGCGGGCTCATCCACATGCTCTTCTGCTGGCTCTTCTGCTGGCTCGTCGGCTGGGTATGGCGTGGGCTCGTCGAATGACGGGGCGGGCCAGCTTTCCATCGGAGGTTCGGAGAGAAACGAGGGAGGTCCGTCCGGAAGCTCCACTGCGTGCGAAGGATCGGGCGCAGGGAACAAACTCCATGGTGCTGCCGCGATGTCCGGCACGCCGACCGGTGATGTCGGCGGATCAAAGGGCGACACGAACGAGGGCCTCGCTGGCGCCTCGAAGTGCTCATCCTGCGTGGGCTCACGGGGTTCGCTCGGGTTCCGGCTCAGGCTCGGGCTCGGCTCGGGGCCGGCTCGGGCTCGGGTTCGGGCTCCGGGCTGCCGGCTCGGGCTCGGGCTCGGGCTCGGGCTCGGGGCCGGCTCGGGCTCGGGCTCGGGCTCAGGCTCGGGTTCCGGAGATGGCTCAGGCTCAGGGGCTGGCGCGGGCTCTGGCTCAGTGGCGGGCTCGACCATCTCGTTGAGCCAGTCGTCATCATCGTCGGTGCCTGCCTGCGACGCGACGACAGGCATCGATGCTGTCGCCATTGAGCGGTATTCCGCAGCGAGTGCATCGGCGAGGGCGTCGTCGTCGGTAATGTCGCCCGAGGCTGCGCGCTCCGGGGTTTCCGGCGTCGGCGTTGAGGCGCCCGGGCGGGAAATTGCCGGGTCGAGTGAGGCCTTATCAGGTTCCTCGTCGTCGTGTGCCATGCGGAAATACTATGGCGAGTGAGGCTCCTGTTGGTTGTGCCGAGCCGTTGCAAGCACAACTACGGGCACGAGGACCATCGCGAGGCCAATCCATCCGCCGATCAGGAGCCGCTCTCCCACCACGAAGACCGCCAGAAGTGTGGCGACAAAGGGCTCAAGCAGCGTGATCGAAGTGGCGGTGCTGCTTCTGAGAGTGCGCATCGCTATCCCGAAAAATACGTAGGCCAGGAACATGGGTCCGAGTGCCAGGTAGGCGCCGATCGCGATGGTGTTTCCGGACTGGAGGAGCGAGCCTCCGAGCGCCAGAAGCACCGGCGTCAGGGCCACGGCACCCAGGCCGAACATGCCGCCCATCGCGGCCCCTGAGCTGGCACCCGCTCCAATCGCGCGACGAGAGCTGTACGTGTAGAGCGCATACGCGAACCCGGCAAGAAGCCCCAACGCGATCCCGGCTCCGACGCTGTCTGCAGAGAGCCGACTCAGCGCGCCCCCGCCGGTGTCACTCCCCCACGCGAGCAACAGGATTCCCGCGATCGCGGTGGCCGTGCACAGCGCCCACAGGCGTGAGGGCCGTCGGCGGTCGATCGCCCACTCGAGGGTGGCGGCGAAGAGTGGACCGGTGCCGAGCGACACCACATTGCCTATGGCGACGCCCGCGAGATCCATCGAGCTGTAGAAGGCGAGCGGGTAGACAAACACGCCAGCCGCCCCGACCAACAACCAGCGCCGGGTGGCTGACACCCGAATCGACGCGATCGCGGCTTTTGCCGAGATCACGAAGAGGAGGATGCCCCCAAACGTCATTGTGGATGCGCCAACGGCGAGAGGGCTCACGTTGTCAGGCAGGAAGCTCGCAACGGTGCCGGTGGTGCCCCACAGCAGGGAGGCGATGATCAGGGCTCCCGCGCCGGGCGTGCGCGCGGATGACGTCATCCCGAAAGAATAGTGGCCGGGCTAAACAATTAGGGCGGCGCTTATAGCGGGCGGGTATTAGCCGGAGGCTGATATCCAGAGCAGCCCTGCCGCAGCGACGGCAATACCCCAGCTCACGAGGCTGCCCACCAGAAAGTACTCGGCTTTTGAGCCCCCGGCGCCGTCACTCGAAATCTCCGGGTACCGAACGATCCCCTTCGCCGCAATGAGACCGGCGACGATGGGCATGGCTCCGGCGAGAGTGAGTGCCGCAATCAGCAGGCGCTCAACGGGGCCGATCAACCTTCCGCCCTTGAGGTCGGCCATGGGGATGGTCGGAGATACCGGACGCTTTCGCCACGATGGGCGAGGGTTCGACGCAACCTGAGGCAGCGGTGTGCTGGCGCCGGGACGAAGCGCAGCGCGAACAATGATGTTGGAGCTTTCAATCGCAAACAGGGTTACACCAATGGCAAGGGCGATTGTTGGCAACGGCACGTCCCGGACCACGGCGGAGGCTGCTCCCTCATGCCAATCCGCGATGAATCCGTGCAGGGCAAGCCCGGTGCGATCCCAGACCAGGAATGCCAGCATCGCGGTCAAGACTCCGACAGCGGGCAGGATGCCGGGGGCAGTCCGTCTGTCTATCGACGCAGTCGTCGTCGCCAGCCATGCCGCTGCAAGCTACCAGCGGGATCGCGATCCACCACAGCGCGAGACCGAGGCCCGTGGCGGCGAGAACCACCGTCGCGCCCCACAGCGCGGCGATAGCGATCGCCCGGCCAGCGTGCGAGGGCACCCCGACCCGTACGAGGTCGCCGGTCCCGATCAGGACGAGCAGAAGAGCTCCCAGCATCACGCGCCCCCCTTTCGCAGTTCTTCCAGCGCTGCAATCAGGCTCGCACCGCCGGAGCGACGCAGCGACTGCGACACGGCTGATTGGGTGATTCCCTCCTCGTCGGCAAGCTCTCCCTGGGAGCGCCCCAGCATGGTGCCGAAGGTGAGCCGTCTGACCCGGTCGGTCATGGCACCCACAACCTGATCGCGCGCCATCAAATAGGCGTTGACCAGCGACTCGCGAGCAAGGCTCTCCTCGCCCGATCGAAACCATGACCTCACGCTTGGTGTCCGCCCGTCTTCGCGAGCGTGCGCCTCATCGATCGCTTCCCGCGCCAGCCACCACGCCGACCCATCCTGGATGACGCCGGCGGCGCCATCCCCGACGTCGATGACCTCACCGCTTCCGAGTCCGAACCTGCAGTCGATGTTGCTCGGAAGCACCAACCTGGCGAGCAGGGTGGCTTCAAGCGCATCAGCGAGTGTTGGATATACGGCCTGAAATTCGTCACCCACTGTCGCTCGCAATGGCAGGTCGTGAGAAACCAGGTGGTCGACGCGGGAAAAAGACTCGACGATTGCAGCCTGGGCGGCGCGACGGTCGCCGATTGCCCTCGAGTCGACAAGATCGACGATTACGGCTATCCGAGGGGCGTTCATGCCATTAGGTTACACCTTATAAAAGACGAATATAAGGCTTTAGCTAATTATTCGAAGGCGCGTGGGGCGCCGATGTGCATCGAGAGCGCCTCAAGAAATTCCGCTGGGCGCTCGATCTGTGCGGAATGACCGCAGTTCTCCCACGCCACCTCGGTGTACTCGCCGCCATTTGCCTTGTATTTCTCGAAGACGGCACGGGTCTGCTCGATCATGGGCTGGGCCGGAGCAACCTCTGCGCCGGGCCATCCCGGAATCACGCCAATCTGTCCCAGGAAGTTCAGATCGAAACCGGAGGCGTCAGACACGATCGCGTCGTTGAGACCCCGCACCCAGAGCACGGGAGGCTTCGTCGGCAGGTCCGCAATGGCACTTACGTTGAAGTGGTCCGGCGTCATCGAATTGAGCACGCCACGACTGCCCGGTCCAAAGCCGGGCCAGGCCTCGACCGCGACCGAGTCACCGGGATAGTTGCCTTCGCCCGTTGCCGTCGTGAGCATCGATTCGACCCACAGGTCCTCGAATTCGGCATGAGCGGCGGCATCTGCCACGTACGCGGTGCGGAATACCGACCTCGCGGAGGCCGGAGAGACATCGTCTGCGTTGCCCTCGTTCAGCCTCGCGATGAACTCGGGGTTCGCTCCCCCTCCACCGGTGCCTGGACATTCTGGCGCGAGCAGTTCGCCCGTCGCGCCCCTCGTGCCGCCGAAACCGAAAGGGGAGATTGGTGAGACGAGGGTGAGGGTGTCGACGCGCGAGGCATGGTCGAGCATGAACTGCATGACGACGCCTCCCCCCATGCTCCAGCCGACGAAATGAGCGTGGTCGATGCCAAGCGCGTCCAGCACTGAAGCGACATCGTCTGAGAAGTCCCGGACGCCCCGTGTGGCATCCACCGGCAACGTCTCGCTGTCGCCGAAGCCACGCAGGTCGATCGCAATCGCTCGAACGTTGCCGTCGAGCCCGAGCATTGTCGGCTGCCAAAACAGCGACGACGAGACATTCCCATGAATGAACACGACGGTGGATGCCGCGTGCTCCGCCGGCCGCTCAAGCACCGAGGCACGGAGCCGCGGTGTCGTCATGCTGTGCTGAACTATGCCATCGAGGAGGGTAGCCACGGGATGTCCTTTGATCTGATCGAATTACGAGTCGAGAAGGTCGACGGTGAGTTCGGGTTCGGTTGCTGCCCGCACGGTTGCCTCGTCGACGCCCGGGGCAAGTTCGCGGAGCACAAGTCCGTCCTCGGTGACATCGATCACGGCAAGGTCGGTGATGATGCGGTGGACGACGCCACGACCGGTGAGGGGCAGCGAGCACTCGTTCACGATCTTGGGGCTGCCGTCCTTGGCCACGTGTTCCATGAGCACGATGACGGTGGCCGCTCCGTGCACCAGATCCATGGCACCGCCCGGACCCTTGACCATCTTGCCGGGGATCATCCAGTTGGCAAGATCGCCGCTGGCAGACACCTGCATAGCGCCCAGGATCGCGGCGTCGATCTTGCCGCCCCTGATCATGCCGAAGCTGAGCGCCGAGTCGAAGAAGGCGGTGCCGGGCAGAGTCGTGACCGTCTCCTTGCCTGCATTGATCAGGTCGGGATCGACGTTCTCCTCGGTGGGGTACGGCCCCACACCCAGGATGCCGTTCTCGGACTGCAGCACTACGGTGCGGCCCTCGGGCATGTAGTTGGGCACGAGGGTGGGCAGCCCGATGCCGAGGTTGACATACCAGCCATCCGCCAGTTCCAGTGCGGCGCGAGCCGCCATTTCTTCGCGTGTCAGAGCCATCACGCCACCCCCTGCCGCACGGTGCGACGTTCGATTCGTTTCTCGATGTCGGAACCGACCTCGATAATTCGGTTCACGTACACCCCGGGAAGGTGCACGGCATCCGGATCGATCTCGCCCGGCTCGACCAGCTCCTCGACCTGGGCAATACACACGCGCCCGGCCATCGCCGCCAGCGGTGAGAAATTGCGCGCCGACTTGGCGAAGACGAGGTTGCCGTGACGGTCGCCCTTGACTGCGTGCACCAGCGAGAAGTCGGTCGTGATCGATTCTTCGAGAACAAATTCCTTCTGGACGCCGTTCACGTCGAAGGAACGAACCTCCTTCTGCGGTGAGGCAATCGACACGCCCCCGGCGCCGTCATACCGGCGGGGCAGCCCACCCTCGGCCACCTGCGTGCCCACGCCGGTCTGGGTGAAGAATGCCGCGACTCCAGACCCGCCGGTGCGCAGTTTCTCCGCCAGCGTGCCCTGCGGAGTCAATTCGACCTCAAGTTCACCGGAAAGAAACTGCCGCTCAAATTCCTTGTTCTCGCCGACATACGACGACGTCATCTTGCGGATTCGGCGCGCGGACAGAAGCACGCCCAGCCCCCAGTCGTCGACACCACAGTTGTTGCTGACGATGCTGAGGTTGTCCGAACCCAATTCCAGGAGCGCCGTGATGAGGATCATCGGATTGCCGCAGAGGCCGAATCCACCCACCGCCAGAGTTGCTCCGCTCGGGATATCTGCGACAGCTTCCGCCGCCGATCCCACAGTCTTGTCGATGCTCATGCCCTGACCTCCCGCTGTTGGTTCGCCGCTAGATTCGCGATGACGCCAGCGACGAAGTCGGCACCGGCCTGCATCAGCGTGATTGTGTAGTGATTGACGTCTGGCGCCTCGTGGATCGTCAGGTGGGGAAGCTCCGCACTCCACGCCTCGATCTGCTCCGGCGTGTACAGCGCCGGCACCTGGTTGAGAAGACCCCTGGGCGCCCTGATGAAGTGCACCGGCATGCTGAGACCGTCGAGCGCGGCCCGGTACTTGGTGTCGCCACTCAATTGAAGCGCGTCGAAACTCACCGCGTCGATGTTGCTCGCGGGGTGCAGCCGGGGCTCGACGCCCACGAGGTCGTAGTCGACGTAGTCCAGCACCGCCTGGGTGAGGTGACCAGCAAACGCAGGATGCTTCGCCCAAAAATCCCGGTAGCTGGCGCGATCCGGGAATGTCATCGACAGCCGCGCGGCAGCGGGCCCGAGGATCGCCTGGGTCAGCTCCTCGTCCGAGGTTCCCTCCGGGGCCGGGATCGGAAGTCCGCCGTCGATCAACACGAGGGCGGTGACGCGATCGGGATGGTGCGCTGCGAAGGTCGCCGCGACGAATCCGCCCATAGAGTGACCGACGACAAGTGCGGACTACGTCTGGGTCGCATCCAGAACCGCGTTCATGTCGGCAGCGTGCTGCGTCATCCCGAACGGGGACGGGAGATTGCGAGACCCACCACGGCCGCGCAGATCCGGGGCAATGATCCTGTGCTTCGGAAACTCTGCGGCGATCAGCTGCCACGACATGTGCGAGGCCGTGATGCCATGAATGAGCAGGATCGTGCCGAGCGGCTTCGACTCTGGCTCCCAGACCGCAACCGTCAGGTCCCCGCCGGCAACCGGACAGGTGATGATGCCGTATCGCTGGGTCATCGTGCGCTCCAGCCGCCATCCATCGTGTATGAGGCACCCGTGACCATTCCGGCGGTGTCGCCCGCCAGCCACAACACCAGGTCGGCGACCTCGTGCGGCTCCAACAGACGTTTGATCGCGCTCTCGGTCAGCATGACCTTCTCCACCACCTCGGACGCGGGGATGCCGTGAACCTTGGCTTGATCGGCGATCTGCTTCTCCACCAGCGGTGTGCGCACGTAGCCCGGATTCACACAGTTGCTGGTGACCCCGTGGATGCCGCCCTCCAGTGCCGTGACCTTCGAGAAGCCCTCGAGTGCGTGCTTCGCCGCCACGTACGCGGCCTTGTACGGCGATGCCCGCAGGCCGTGCACCGAGCTGATGTTGATGACGCGACCGAATTTGCGCTCGTACATGCGCGGCAACGCCGCGCGAACAAGCAGGAACGGTGCCTCAATCATCAGGTCGAGAATGCGGCTGAACATCACGGGATCAAAGCTCTCGATCGCGCTGACGTGCTGGATCCCGGCGTTGTTCACGAGCACGTCAACATCCAGATCGAGGTCGGCGAGTGATGCCGTGTCGGTCAGATCGACCTGCCAGGCCTCGCCGCCGATGAGGTCGGCCTGCGCCTGAGCCGCGTCGCCGTTCAGGTCGGCCACGATCACGTGTGCCCCGGCCTTTGCGAGCGATTCTGCGCAGGCTGCGCCGATTCCGCTGGCGCCTCCGGTAACGAGAGCCCTTCGGCCCGTGAGATCGGTCACTTCACCACTCCTTCTGCGCCCGACTCTGGTACTGCCAGAGCGCGGCGGATAAATGTGATCATCTGGTCAAGAACTTCGTCGGGAACGCGGGACGTTCCGCTCGCGGTCGGATCCGCGTCGTCGCCGGCCGCGGGTGAGTCGCCCCAGAGCACCCACCGCATCCCGATCATTTCGCCAATGCCCATGAGCGCCCAGGCTGCGACCGTGGGGTCGATATCGCCGATCTCGCCCAGCAATTGCGCCTCGGTGAGGCCCTTGATGTAGCCGTCGACTATGCGCGAGTAATGCAGGCGCAGCGACGCGGGCGAGACAAACTCCGCCTCGCGCACCACCCGGTACAGCGCAGGGTGCTCGGCGGTGAACTCGAAGAACGCCCGAAATCCGGCACGCTCAGCATCGATTCGATTGGATGCGGCACCCGACGCCTCGCTCATCGCATGGCGGACGCGGCGATTGAGATCCTCAACCAGCTCCTCGAAGATCTCGAGTTTGCTGGAGAAGTACAGGTAGAAGGTGCCCTGCCCGACGCCTGCTTCTTCGGTGATGCGAACCACCGACGAGTCGGTGTAGCCGTACCTGGCAAAGACGGTCTCGGCCGCTTCGATCAGTTTCGCCCGGGTGCGGGTGCCCCGAGCGGTCAGCGGCGTGCTCATGAGCTGATCCGTCCTGCTTGTTCGTGCTGCTGTGTCCACTCGCCCAGCAGCACCCGGCGACGGACCTTGTCGCTGGATGACCGAGGGATCGAGTCCACGAAGATCACGCGCTTCGGCACCTTGAATTTCGCCAGCGATGCGCTCGCGAAGTTGACCAGGTCGGTTTCGTCGGTGGCAGCGCCGGAGCGCACGACCACCCAGGCGACAGCTACCTCGCCCCACTGTTCGTCCGGGACACCCACCACCGCGACATCGGCAACTGCCGGATGCCCGAAAAGTACGCCCTCGATTTCGGCGGGAGCGACCGACTCCCCTCCCGTGATGAAGATGTCTTTGATGCGGTCGAGCACCCGGAAGTAGCCTTCGGCGTCCCGACTGACCAGGTCGCCGGTGGCCAGCCAGCCGCCGCGCAGAGCAAGGGCGGTAGCCTCTGGCGCCCGGAAGTAGCCGCTGAACACACCGGGACCACGCACGAGCAGTTCACCGACACCCGCGCCGTCGATGCGTTCGCCGGTGACCGGATCGGCGATGTCGACGTCGACGTGCGGGTATGGCTTGCCGGCAGACCCGATGCGCACGCGAGCCTCCTCGTCCGGCAGGCACAGCACGTTGGGTGACGCTTCGGTGAGACCGTAGCCCTGAGTGAGCGCGACGCCCCGGCTGTGCCACACGCGCAGCAGGGGTTCGGGCATCGGCGCGCCGCCCACGATCGCGTGCGCGAGACTCGACAGGTCGCTTGAGACGAATCGTGGATGCTGCGACAGGATCAGGTAGTTGGCTGGCACGCCCATCATCGTGGTGATGCGGCGATCCGCGATGAGCTGCAGCACTCGCGCTGGGTCGAAGGTGCGTTCCAGCACCACCGTGGCGCCCATCCACCACGCAAGGAGCGGCTGAATGTTCCAGCCACCAACGTGGTACTGCGGCATGACAGCGAGCACGACGTCAGCGCTCGTGATCTCGGCCGTGCGCGACAGCGAGAGGTTCGTCCAGAAGCAGTTGGAATGGCTGAGGATCACACCCCTGGCCTGGTCGAGCGTGCCCGAGGTGAACATGATCAGCAGCGCGTCATCGTCACGCACGGCCCGATGCACGACCGGCGCCGCGTCGATCCGCTCCGGAGCCACCATGTCGCGCTCGATGCCGTGCGTTCCGAGGATGCCTCTGGCGACCGGCCTGACGAGGCGGTCGGTGGCAAGCGTCGCCAGGGTGGAGAACTCGTCTTCGACCAGCAGCAATGCTGGATCGGCCTGCTCGAGTTGCTGCGCGATCTCGCGCGGCGACAGTCGCCACGACAGCGGCACGAGCACGAGTCCCGCCTTCGCGCAGGCGAAAAACACCACGACGTGATCCGAGCTGTTGCCGGTGATGGTGGCGATGCGGTCACCGACGCCGTAGCCGCCATCGAGGAAGGCGTGAGCAAGCGCGGTGGCTCGGTCATCCAGCTGGCGATAGGTCAGCACCACGCCGCGGTCGTCGACGGCCGCTCGGTCCGGTGTGGCGATCGCGCGATCGGCCGTCCACCGTCCGAGCGTGTGCAGCCCATCGTCGTGACTCATTCCGCCTCCTCCAGCTGCTTGCGCGCGAGCGGCGTGACCTGAGTTCCGGTCCCCAGGCGCCGCACCGCGCCAGCGATCCCTCCGGGGAGGAACAACACCACAAGGATAAACAGCGTGCCGAGGATGAAGAGTGGTTCTGAGAGAGGAATCCTGAGAATTGCGGGAAGGCCCGCGATCGCATCGGATGCCGCCAGCGCCGTCAGTCGCTGGTCGAGGAGCGTGTAGATGATCCCGCCGACGATCGCACCCCACCGGGAGCCGACGCCGCCGAGCACGACGATCACCAGGATCGTGAGGGTGAAGTCTGCCGAGGTTGCTCGCGGGGTGGTGCCGCTCTGAAGCAGCAGGTGCAGCATTCCCACGAGGGATGCCAGCACAGAAGCAATGACGAAGGCCATCAGTTTCACGCCGAATGGTCGCAAGCCCGAGCACGCGAACGCGGAGCTCGTTCTCGCGGGTCGCGGTGACGGCGTGCCCGGCTCGGGAGTGCTCGAACCAGGCGACGACGACGAACACGATGACGAGCAGAAGCAGCGAGAGCCAGTACAGGTTGCGGGTGTTGACCACTCCGACGAGGAAGTCGGGGATGTGCGTGGTGTCCAGTCGCAGACCCTCTTCGCCGCCGGTCACGCCGGGGTTGCGCCGCACCAGGACGTTGCCGGCCTGGGCGAACGCGAGGGTGACCATCGCGAACGAGATGCCGGTCACCCGCAGGCTCAGCGAGCCGAGCAGGTAGGCAGCCACGATGACGACCGCGAGGGTGAGCCCGAGGGCGGGAACGAGCGTGAGCTCGGTCTGCTTCAGCACGATGCCGAGCCCGTACGCGCCGAGCGCGAAGTACAGGGCGTGCCCAAACGACAGCATCCCCGCCGTGCCGAACAGCAGGTGGTAGCTGAGCGCGAGTGACGCGAACAGCAGCGCCAGCGCGAGCAACTGAAGTGTGCCTGGAGTGTAGGTCGCGCCGGGCAGCACACCGGGGATGGAGATGTTCAGCAGCGGCAGCAGCGCGGCAAGCGCGACGAACGCTCCGCCGATGATCCACCAGGTGCGCTGACTGAGGCGGGCTAGCGACTTCATGCTTTCTTCCCCAGAATTCCGGTCGGGCGAACCAACAGCACCACGGCGAGCAGAAGAACCACCATCAGGTCACCCGTGCCGCCGAGGAAATAGTTCGCGAACTGCTGCAGAACCGCGACGGCGACGGAGGCGATCGCGGCACCCGCAAGCGAACCGAGGCCGCCGATCACCGTGACGATGAAGGCGAAGATCAGCAGCGAGCCGCCGAGCTGTGGCGAAACATATCCGAAGTAGTGCGAAGCGAGTACCCCGCCGAGACCGGCGGCGGCACCACCAATCGCGAACACGACGGTGAACGCCTTGCGCACGTCGATGCCGAGGGCGGTCACCATTGAGCGGTTTTCGACACCTGCCCTGATGACGAGTCCGAATCGCGTGAATCGGAGGAAGGCGACGATCCCGAGCAGCACGAGCACCGCTGCGGCGATCAGCAGGAACCGGTCGTTCGGGACGCGTGCTCCCAGGATCTCGGTGGTCTGCGACAGCCATGACGGAGCCGATACGTAGATCGGGTCTGTGCCCCAGATCCCGTCGAACAGAGCGACGGTGGCCAGCGCCAGACCGACGGTGACGAGTACCTGTTCGATGTGCCGGTTGTACAGCCGTCGAATGAGCAGGAACTCCGTTGCCGCCGCGACGATTGCTCCGACGACCATGCCCAGCAGCAGTGAGGCGATGAGTGTGCCCCAGCTTCCGCCGTCCAGCCGGCGTGCCAGCTCCCAGCCGGCGAACGCGCCGAGGGTGAGGAACGATCCGTGCGCGAAGTTCAGCACGCCCATGAGGCCGTAGATCAGGGAGAGTCCGGATGCCACGAGGAAATACAGTGCGCCCAGCCCCAGGCCGGTGATCAGCAGCAGAACTATGGTGCTCATGCGACACCCAGCAGTTCTTTGGTGAGAGCCTCATTGCCGAGCAGATCCTCGGCGGTGCCGTCATACACGACGCGTCCACCCTCCAGCACGATCACCTTCTCCGCCAGCATCCGAACCACCTGCAGGTTTTGCTCGACCAGCAGCACCGGTACCGTCTCTGCGGCGCGAGCGAGTGCGCGTGCGACATCCTGGACAATCAGGGGCGCGAGACCCTTGGTCGGCTCATCCACCAGCAGCACGCGGTTGTTGTTGACTAAGGCCCGCGCCAACGAGACCATCTGCTGCTGGCCGCCCGAAAGGGTCCCGGCGAGTTGACTGGCTCGTTGAGTCAGGTCGGGGAAGAGTTCGGCGATCAATTCGCGGTTCGGCGAGGAATCGCGCTCCGCCAGCCGCAGGTTTTCGGCCACGGTCAGGGATGCGAAGACCTCGCGATCTTCGGGCACGTAGCCCACACCGCGCTGCACGATGCGGTGGGTGGGTTCGCGGTCGACCCGCTCCCCCGCGATTGTCACCTCGCCGGATCGCTCGATGAGGCCCAGGATGGCGCGCAGCGTGCTCGTCTTTCCCACGCCGTTGCGACCGAGGAGGGCGGTCACCCCCACCGGACGCATCTCGAAACTCACCGACTCGACGACCTGCTGGCCGTCGATGCTGGCGCTGAGTCCGGACACGGTCAGGATCGAGTCGGTCACGGTCGACGCCGTGCTCGTGGATGTCGTCACAGTGGTGCCCCCAGGTATGCGTTCTGAACAGCTTCGTCGGCCATCACGGCCTCCGGGGTGTCGCAGGCGAGCAGCTCGCCATGGTGCATGACGGCAACGCGGTCGACCAGCCCGAGCACCACATCCATGTGATGTTCGACCATCAGGACTGTGCGTCCCGACTGGTGAACCTGCCGGATGACCTCGGTCAGACCCGCGACGTCACCGGACGCGACGCCCGCCATGGGTTCGTCGAGAAGGATGACGCTCGGGTCGGTGGCCAGCAGCATCGCGATCTCAAGCTTGCGCTTGTCGCCGTGCGAGAGAACTCCCGCCAGCGTGGCGGTGTGCTGGGTGAGGCCCACCTCGTCGAGCCGGGCTCGAGCGATGGTGGTCGCCTTGTCGTGTGCCCGCGGAAATCGCAGGACCGAGGTCGAGCCGCCGAGCTTCACCTGCGCTGCCAGGCGCACGTTCTCGAGGGCGCTGAGAGCCGGGAAGAGGCTCGAGGTCTGGAAGGTTCTGCCGAGCCCAGCCCGGGCTCGCGTGTGGATGCCCTGATGAGTGACATCCCGCCCTCCTAGTCCGATGCTTCCGCCAGTCGGAGTCATCACACCGGAGATCAGGTTGAAGAGCGTGGTTTTTCCGGCCCCGTTCGGGCCGATCACGCCGAGCATCTCACCCTTCGCGACCGACAGCGTCACGTCATCGATGATGACGGCGCCGCCGATCGTGAGGGCAAGGTGCTCGACGGTGAGCACGGGCTGGTTCGACATATTCGCTTACTCGGCGACGGGCGGGGTCACGGCCTCTGCGTCAACGGCAGTGATCAGTGACGGTGCCCAGCTGTCGCCGTCGGCCACGAGGGTGACCTGGAACATCGGCTGGATCATCGCGTGGTCTTCGGCGCGAACCGTGATGGAACCCTTCACGGAATCGAACGTCCATCCCTCGAGGGATGCGATCATGGCCTCGACGTCGTCGCCGCCACCTTCACGCACTGCCTGCACAACCATCTGTGCTGCAACGAACCCGTCAGGCGAGAAGAGATCTGCGTTCTTTCCCTCCGCCTCGAGGAAGCTCACCATCGCCTTGTTCTCGGCGTTGTCTGTAGCCCCACCGAAGTAGTGGTTGAGGAAGCTGATCTTGTCGCTGGCCGGGCCGTATGCACCGTAGGTCGAGATGTCGCCGAGCCCCGTGGCCACTGGAACGCTGTCGAACACGCCCTGCTGGCTGAGCGCCTCCCACATGGCTCCGGAGGTTGCCCCGGCCCATGCGACAAACACGAGGTCGGGCTGCGTGTCGACGATCTGCTGTGCGAACGGGGTGAACTCGGTGGCATCCTCAGGAACGAGCAGGCTCGTTACCGTGGCACCCTGTCCGCCCAGCACGGCTGTCGCTGCCGCGACGTTGCCCTGGCCGAAGGCTGTGTCCTGTCCGAAGACGAGCACCGACTTGCCTGCCGGGTCACCGATGAAGGTTCCCGCCGTGGCGACGTCCTGGTAGCTCTGGCGGCCCGAACGGAAGGTGTACGCGTTGACGCCGGTGATGGCATCCGCCGCGGCAGGTCCCGAGATGTAGAGCACCTTGTTCTGCTCGGCCTGCTCGGCCAGCGCGAGTGCGATACCGGATGACACGGTGCCGATGATGATCTTCTTGCCCTGACCAATCACGTCCTTCGCGGCGGTGACTGCCTTGTCGGCGTCGCCCGCGTCATCCGTGATGTCGATGTTGAGTTCACGACCGTCGACGGTGCCTGTGCCGTCGGTCGCGTAGTCGAGTCCGGCATCGAAGCCGGCGAGGTAGGCCTCGCCATAGGCCGCAAGTGGGCCGGTCTGGGAGGTGATGATCGAGATGTCGACCGGGGCGAGTTCTTCGCCTCCCGATCCACTGCCAGTTCCGGCATCTACAGTGGGGGCACAGCCCGCCAATGCGATCGCCGCCGTTGCAATTAACGCTGGAACGAAGTACTTTTTGCCGACCCGCATGATGGGACCTTTCCTGCTGCCTTAGGAGGATTGTGATCTGAAACTGAGACCCGGTTCAGGTTTCATGTAGCCTATGGTTACGACACTGCGCTGTCAAACACGGCGCGCGAACAGAGGAGTTTGTACAGTGGCGAACACCCCAGCACCCAACGACGTCGTTGTCCTCTCGGCAACACGCACCCCACAGGGCAAACTGCGCGGCCAACTTGGCGCACTCAGCGCAGTGGAGCTCGGCGCTGTCGCCCTCTCCGCCGCCATCGAGCGTTCCGGCGTGAGCGTCGATGACATCGATCAGGTGATCTTCGGACAGGTGCTGCAGGCAGGCGCCGGACAGAACCCGGCACGACAGACCTCGATCGCCGCTGGCATCGGCTGGAAGACCCCCGCGGTCACCGTCAACAAGGTCTGCCTGTCGGGCCTTGCCGCGATTGTGGATGCCGCGCGTCTGATCCGACTCGGCGAAGCCAGCGTCGTGGCCGCTGGTGGTCAGGAATCGATGACCAACGCTCCCCATGTACTTCCCGGTTCACGGATGGGGTGGGCGTACGGCACGGTCTCGGCCATGGACTCCGCGGCGCACGACGGCCTCACGGATGCGTTCGACTCCGAGTCGATGGGCGCCAGCACGGAACGTCACAACGGTCGCCTCAACATCGGGCGCATAGAGCAGGATGAGATCGCCGCAGCCTCCCACGTCCGCGCTGCGGCCGCCATCGATTCCGGCGTGTTCGCCGACGAGATCGCACCGGTCACCATTCCTCAGCGAAAGGGTGAAGACCTCGTCGTCGACACTGATGAGGGCGTCCGTGGCGGCACCACGGTCGAGACCCTGGCGGGCCTGCGTCCGGCATTCGACCCGGAGGGCACCATCACTGCCGGCAACTCCTCGCCGCTCAGCGACGGCGCGGCCGCCGTCATCCTGTCCAGCCGCGCATACGCGGAAGAGCACGGACTGACCTGGCTGGCAGTGCTCGACCACTCGGGCCACGTGGCGGGCCCAGACAACTCGCTGCACTCACAGCCGTCGCGCGCCATCGCCGCCGCGCTCAAGAACGCGGGCTGGACCGCAGACAGCCTCGACTTCGCCGAGATCAACGAGGCGTTCGCGGCAGTGAGCCTGCGCTCGACGGCCGAGCTCGGCCTCAGCCATGACGTGGTCAACATCCACGGTGGAGCGATAGCGCTCGGACACCCCATCGGGGCATCCGGTGCCCGCCTGGTGGTGCACGCCGCCCACGAACTCGCCCGACGCGGGTCTGGGCGCGCGGCTGTCGCACTCTGTGGTGGTGGCGGCCAGGGTGACGCTCTGCTGCTGACGCGCTGACGCGAGCGCGGCCTCAGGACCGGGTCGTCGGATTTGCCGGCAGAGTGCCGATGTAGTCGTAGCTCTGGACGAACCAGTCCCGCAGAGCTTCTGTGTCTTTAAGGAGCTGCGCCGGAACCTCGACGTATTCCTTCATATGCGCGCCGTACTGATAGACGGGCTCGGTCGGGAACTCCGTAAGAAACGCGTCGCGTGCCGCCGCAGGAAGCCGCAACGCGAAGAGGCCGTCCGGATCAAGGAAGCTGAACATGTGGCCGTTCCTCGACGTGTACGGCCTGCTCGCACCTTTCCGGTCAACGTCCGGAACCCCGTCGACGAGCGCGTCATAGAGGGCGAGCGCCTCGACGGGGCCTGTGTACTTAGCGCGCGCTGCCATCGACTGTCCTCCCGCTGGCGCCAATTTTAGCGGCGGGTGAGGCAGGCGGGAAAGGCTGCTTTTGTAGAAGCACCTAAAAGAGTGGGCCCTACCGGGCTCGAACCGATGACATCCACGGTGTAAACGTGGCGCTCTACCAACTGAGCTAAAGGCCCGCGGCGATAATCCGCAGGATCATAACGATAGCGCTAAGTCTCGTCTGCGAAAAATCGTCCCCACGATAGAACTCGCAACTTGGCTGCCAGTCAACGCCCTGAAGTAACGAATTTTCGCTCATACACTCGGCTCATGGTTCAACGCGAGAAATCCGGGCGGCCTGAACACCGCTGGCCCGCCGCGATAGCGCTCGTCGTTGCCCTCGGCCTGTACGCGCTGCTCCCGAGTTCGTTCTTCCCACCGCTCAGGTACGGCGTGGTCGCGATCGGGCTCGTATTGCTGATCCCCGTGCTTGCAGTGAATCCGCTCCGGATGCACCGGCAGACGCGTTGGTCGCGCGCATTGTCTGTCGGCCAGACGTTGCTGCTGCTCGTCGCCAACCAGGTCGCGCTCGTGCAGATCATCATCCAGCTGATCTCGTCGGGAAAGGATGATGGACCGCACATCCTGCTCGCGGCGTTGCAGGTCTGGGTGACCAACGTCATCGTTTACGCACTGCTGTATTGGGAGATCGACCGAGGTGGTGCCGTCGCTCGGTCGACAAGATCCCGCCGGGATTTGCCGCCAGCGGACTTCCGCTTTCCCCAGGATGAAGACCATGACGCCGTCGAGGAAGTCGCTGTGCGGTCATCCAACCGTCTCAACTGGACGGCGAGCTTCATCGACTACCTGTACTTTTCGCTGTCCAACTCGATGGCGTTCAGCCCAACGGACACGATGCCGCTGTCGCACAGGGCGAAGGCCCTGATGGGGCTGCAATCCTTCGCAGGATTCGTGATCCTGGCGCTCGTCATTGCTCGCGCCGTGTCACTTCTCGGTTAGCGGACGAACAACTCGACGGCCAAGGCAACGAACACGATCACGAAGATCGCCGGTGTGACAAAGCGCACCACGTTGAGAAGTGGCGCGGAGCTGACAATCTGCCGGCTCAACGACGATGTCGGCTGCAGGCCGTTCAGGTCGCGGGCAACGGCGATGCCCTCAGAAGCGGCCGAATATTGGGCGAGAGCGCCGAGGATCCCCGAGGCGAGAAGAATTCCTGCGGCCGCGATACGGATGGCGATGCTGGCGTCACCGAGCCCAAGCATGGTGAGCCACACCATGAAGCCGAGAAGCGCAGTCGGCGCCAGCTGAGACACAACAATGTGCCAGCGGGCCTTCGCCCACAGCTCAACGAGTTCCCGTTCGGTCATGGCTCAGACCCGCGCGGTCTGCAGGCTGCTGAGCGCCTCTGTGTAATCGCCGAGCGACCGAGCCTGGCCTGGGGCGGTAATGATGCTTGAGCGGATCACGCCGTCAATGTCGATGAGGAATGTCGCCCGCGTCGCGAAGCCCTTCTCCTCGAGAAATACCCCGTACTCCTTGGCGACAGCGCCATGGGGCCAGAAGTCGGCGAGCAGGGTGAAGTCGTAGCCCTCGGCCTCGGAAAAAGCACGCAGAGTCGCCTTCGAATCGACGGAGATCCCGATCAGCTCGACCTCGTCGTTCTTGAACAGCGCAAGGTTGTCGCGCAGCTCGCACAGCTCGGTCGTGCAGGTGCTCGAGAAGGCGAGCGGGAAGAACACGAGCGCAACCGGCTTCTTGCCGCGGAAATCGTGCAAACGGATGTGTTCGCCGAACTGATTCGGAAGATCGAAGTCCGGCGCAGTTGCGTCATTCGCAAGAGTCATGCTGAATATCCCTTCGCGCCGGGTCCGGTTTCGGACAGGCACGATGGGCAATCCTACGCTCGTGCAAGTCGCCGCGTCGCCGTTGGCTAGAATCTATTGGCGCAGCAGAACTTTTGAAGCGGCAGATCCACATCCAAACGTCACAACCGTCGCAACCCGACCGTCGTGGCGACACTTCTCAAAACCCCCATTCTCATGAGAAAGAGGTCAACGGTGACGGTGAACGACCAGGACCCGTATTCGGTGAACAACATCGACAGGGATCCAGAGGAAACCGCAGAGTGGCAGCAGTCGCTCGACGGTCTCGTCGCGACCCACGGGCACGAGCGCGGTCGCGAGATCATGCTGAGCCTGCTCAAGCGGTCGAAAGACCTTCATCTCGGTGTGCCGATGGTTCCCACCACCGACTACCTCAACACCATCGCGGCCGGGGACGAGCCTGAGTTCCCCGGAAACGAGGAGTTGGAGCGCCGCTACCGCGCGTGGATCCGCTGGAACGCAGCGATCACGGTTCACCGCGCGCAGCGGCCCAGCGTCGGTGTCGGTGGCCACATCTCGACCTACGCGTCATCCGCCTCGCTGTATGAGGTTGGCCACAACCACTTCTTCCGCGGCGCCGACCACTCCGGTGGCGGTGACCAGATCTTCTACCAGGGTCACGCCTCCCCCGGCATGTACGCCCGCGCGTTCCTCGAGGGTCGACTGACCGAAGACCAGCTCACGGGCTTCCGCCAGGAAAAGTCGCACCCGACCGGCGGTCTCTCCAGCTACCCACACCCCCGCCTCATGCCGGAGTTCTGGCAGTTCCCGACAGTGTCGATGGGTCTCGGACCGATCAACGCCATCTACCAGGCACAGTCGAACCGCTACCTCACCAACCGTGGCATCAAGGACGCGTCCGACCAGCAGGTCTGGGCCTTCCTCGGCGACGGCGAAATGGATGAGGTCGAGAGCCGCGGCGCGCTGCAGTGGGCAGCCAACGACGGTCTCGACAACCTCAACTTCGTCATCAACTGCAACCTGCAGCGTCTCGACGGTCCGGTGCGCGGTAACGGCAAGATCATCCAGGAGCTCGAGAGCTTCTTCCGCGGTGCCGGCTGGAATGTCATCAAGGTGGTCTGGGGCCGCGAGTGGGATGCCCTGCTCGCCCGCGACACCGAGGGCGCCCTCCGCGACCTGATGAACCGCACCCCGGACGGCGACTACCAGACGTACAAGGCCGAGAGCGGCGCATACGTCAGGGAGAACTTCTTCGGACGCGACCCCCGCACTCTCGAGCTCGTCAAGGACTACACCGACGACCAGGTGTGGAACCTCAAGCGCGGAGGCCACGACTACCGCAAGGTGTACGCCGCGTTCAAGGCGGCACAGGAGCACAAGGGCCAGCCGACGGTCATCCTCGCGAAGACCGTCAAGGGCTACGGGCTTGGCCCGTCATTCGAGGGCCGCAACGCGACCCACCAGATGAAGAAGCTGACGCTCGACAACCTCAAGCAGTTCCGCGACGAGATGCGCATCCCGATTACGGATGCCGCGCTCGAGGCAGACCCGTACCAGCCGCCGTTCTACCACCCCGGTGACAACGACGAGGCCATCCAGTACCTGCACGAACGCCGTCGCGAACTCGGCGGATTCGTGCCGGAGCGCCGCTCGAAGTACACGCAGATCGACCTGCCGGCCGAATCGGTGTGGGACATCGCGAAGAAGGGCTCCGGAAAGCAGGAGATCGCCACCACCATGGCCTTCGCGCGACTGCTCAAGGACCTGCTGCGCGACAAGGGCGTAGGCAACCGGATCGTTCCGATCATCCCGGATGAAGCCCGCACCTTCGGCATGGACGCCTACTTCCCGACCGCGAAGATCTACAACCCCAACGGGCAGCACTACACCTCGGTCGACCGCGAACTGCTCCTTGCCTACAAGGAGAGCCCGCAGGGCCAGATCGTGCACGTCGGCATCAACGAGGCCGGCGCCTTCGCAGCCTTCACGGCCGCGGGAACCGCGTACGCGACCCAGGGCGAGCCTCTGATCCCCGTGTATGTCTTTTACTCGATGTTCGGCTTCCAGCGCACCGGCGACGCCATGTGGGCAGCCGGTGACCAGATGGCCCGCGGGTTCATCATGGGTGCCACGGCTGGCCGCACCACGCTGACGGGCGAGGGCCTCCAGCACGCTGACGGTCACTCCCTGCTGCTGGCATCGACCAACCCGGCCGTGGTCAGCTACGACGCGGCATACGGATACGAGCTCGCGCAGATCGTTCGCGCCGGATTTGAGCGGATGTACGGCGGGAAGCATCCAGACCCGAACGTCATGTACTACCTGACGCTGTACAACGAGCCGATTCAGCACCCGGCCGAGCCGGAGAACCTCGACGTCGATGGCGTGCTGCGGGGCATTTACCACCTCAAGTCCGCGTCGATCGAGGGTCCGCGCGCTCAGATCCTCTCGTCCGGTGTCGCGGTGCCGTGGGCGCTCGAGGCGCAGCAGCTGCTGGCGGATGAGTGGGGCGTCTCGGCAGACGTCTGGTCAGTGACATCCTGGACCGAGCTTCGTCGCGACGGGCTCGCGGCCGAGGAGTTCAACTTCCTCAACCCCGGGGCCGAAGAGCGCGTTCCGTACGTCACGCAGAAGCTGTCGGGGTCGGATGGTCCGTTCATCGCGGTGACCGACTTCATGCACGCGGTGCCAGACCAGATCAGGCAGTTTGTGCCCGGAGACTTCGCCACCCTCGGTGCCGACGACTTCGGCTTCTCCGACACCAGGGCGGCGGCCCGCCGCTTCTTCAAGATCGACACGCCGTCGATCGTGGTGCGTACGCTCCAGTCGCTGGCCAAGCGTGGGCTCATCGACGGTTCTGTGCCCGCTCAGGCGATCGAGAAGTACCGCCTGCTCGATGTAACAGCGGGAACTACCGGTTCGGCTGGCGGGGAAAGCTAGGCCGAACATTCCACCCGTCCAGAAGACCAAAGAACAGACGCTCGCCTGGCTGCGCACCATCACCGGTGAGTTGTCAACGGCGACCCTGAAGCGACTCGAAGAGACGCTGCCCTGGTATGGCGACATGCCGCCAGGGCGGCGCTCTGCGGTCGGTCTGGTCGCCCAGGCCGGCATCACGAGCTTCATCAGTTGGTTCGAGGACCCGAAGTCGACACCGTGGATCGCCGCTGACGTGTTCGGTGCCGCCCCGCGCGAACTTCTTCGGTCTGTGTCACTGACCCAGACGCTTCAGCTCATCCGCTTGACCGTCGAGGTCGTCGAGCATCGCATCAAGAGCGACGACGACGTGCTGCGCGAAGGAATTCTGCTCTACTCGCGTGAGATCGCGTTCGCGGCCGCCGACGTCTATGCGCGGGCGGCCGAAGCCCGCGGCCTCTGGGATGCCAGACTCGAAGCTCTGGTCGTCGACTCGATCCTCAGCGGCGAGTACGACAACGAACTGCCCTCACGCATCGCCGCCCTCGGCTGGAACGGCCACGGCGAGGTCTGCGTCCTGGTCGGAACCGCACCCAAACAGCTGGACGTCGACCAGCTGCGTCGCACCGCGCGACACCTCAATGCCGACGTGTTGATCGGAGTGCAGGGCAGCAGGCTCGTGCTGGTGATCGGGCGCGCGAGCCCCAGAACCGATGATCCGGATGACGCGGAGCCGATGCCGTTTCTCGACATCGCCCGGCAGCTGGAGCCCGGATTCGGCACCGGCTATCTCGTGCTCGGCCACGAGGTTCCCTCCCTGGTTGACGCGTCCAAGAGCGCCAAGGCGGCCCTGGCAGGCTTCGCCGTCGCACGATCGTGGCGCAACGCACCGCGCCCGACGCTGGCCGACGACCTGCTCCCCGAGCGGGCATTCGCCGGTGACCCTCTGGCCCGCTCAACCCTCATCAACCGCATCTACAAGCCACTGCAGGCGCACTCCACGGACCTTCTGGCGACCCTCTGGTGCTACCTGGACAACGGTCGCTCGCTTGAGGCGACGGCGCGCGAACTGTTCGTGCACCCCAACACGGTGCGCTACCGACTCAAGCGCGTCAGTGATGTGATCGGATGGGACGCGACGGGCGCGCGCGAAGCGCTCATCCTGCAGTCGGCCCTCATCATCGGATCTATCGCCGACCCGGATTCGGCTCGTCGCCGCTAGCTAGTCCTGCTTCACTCGCCACAGCGTGATCGTCACTGTGCCGCTCGCATCCTCGTACTCGCTCGAGTTCGCTCGCTCGAGGTATTCTGAGCCGTCCTGCGCCCAATCCACGTCGCACGAGTCGTCGGTGATGACCCAGTTGACGTCCGCATTCTTGAGAACTTCCGGACTCGGCAGGATGCCCTCGTTGCGCAGCCTCAGCAGCCCCAGGATGGCGGGCTTGTCGGCCGGCCATGCCATACCGCCGTTGTAGTAGACCACCGCGTGTCCGGTGTTGGCCTTGAAATGCAGAGGATCGAGGCACGGATCGGTGAGGACCATCGCATCCGCGGCATCCACCGCCTCCGAGGCCGCTCGTTGGCGTTCCGACTGGAAGGAAAGCCCGATCACCTCTCTCTGACCGTACTGGTAGAAGCTGGACCAGTCGACGAGTGAGACGCCGATGAGCACGACGGGAAGGGCTGTCGCGGTCAACCGCAGCGCCCATCCCCGCCGCGTCAACTCGGGCCGGTCGCGCAGCACCAGATAGGCCGCATAGGCAAACAGAGGCACGCCGGTGACCGCGGTGAAGACGAACATGTCGATCCAGAATCGATAAGGCTCCTGGTTGGCACCCCAGCTGTCATTGCCTGCCGTCACGAACCAGACCGCGACCATGGCAACGGGATAGGAACGAAGGAACACATCCCGTCTGCGGAATCCGACGATGGCGATATAGGCGAGCAGCACTAGAAGCACGGTCGCACACAGCAGACCAAGGTTGAGCGGCACGCCGAGGTTCTTGCTTGAGGCGACGCGGTACGCGAGGAACGGGTCGCCCGCACGAGTCGCCAGGAACGTGCCGATGATCTGGGGTGAGGCTGCCACGGCCAGAACGACGGCGGGGATGGCAAGCAATCCGCGGGTGCGGACAAGCACAAGGATGAGGCCGGGGATCGCGGGAACCAGCCCGAGGGTGAGCGTGGCAAGTTGGCCAAGCGCAGGTGCGACGACGGGCCCGACAAAGAACAGCGCGACGACAAGCCCGCCAGACAGGGCGATCAGACTCCGCCGTGGCCGCTGCGAAAGCCCGAAGGCCGCGACCGTGTAACACAAGACGTAGACACTCGTCAGGAAGGAGTATGTCTGCACGTTGCCGAGCAGGCCGACAAGGGCAGCCGCTGCAATGCCGACGATGAGCCACACCCTCGTACTCGGTGCGCGCACGGCGAGCACGAGCACTGCGAGCAGGGCGACACCAGCAACGCTGAGCGATGCCGCCTCGCCGTTCAGGGTGAAAAGCACCGCAAACGGCCCCCACAGCACCGCGTGGGAATCCAAAAGGGTCATCCAGGTGCCGCTGATAAACGTGGACAGCGTGCCGATAACGAGAGGAATCGGGCCGATGAACGCAAACCAGCGGTTTCGGGTCATGAGCACGGCGGCAATGGAAACCGACACCGTCAGAAGAACTATGAAGCAGATCCCGACGAAGCTCCAGGTCGCCGACGGTGTTACGCCGGTGACGTGGGAGATGGCTCCCAACAGCACGTAATACAGGTGTGGGTAATTTATCGTGCCGGTCTCGGTGAAGGGCTCGACTGCGGCAAAGCGACCCTGCGACCCGTTAATCACGATCGCGAAGTAGGACAGCTGATCTCCCGCGAAATACCCGCGAAAGTTCGAAAGGGCCCAGTTTGGCTGGGAAGTCAGCATCGATACCTGGGTGACAATCGTCAGCACAACCGTCGACACGAGCCCTGCGGCGATGATGAGAGCGGACACTAGAGGAGAACGAGTCGCAGGCATCGGACAAGCATAGGGCGCGAGCACCCGGAGTCCGGATCAGGACTCGAGCGGGATCACCTCGATGCGGTCCCCCGGTCCCACCAGGACCAGCACCTTCTGTGCCGCTATCCCGTCGAGCGCGTGCGCGATCGCCTCGTCGTCGGGGCCGGGAAGCTGCGCATCGTCGGGTCTGTCCGCGCGCAGCCACACAGTTACCTTGGCGCCGGTGAGTGCGTCGATCGCGTGCGCCTGAGCCGCAGCATCCGCCTCCTGCCCGGTGACGAGCCACACGTGGCCGATGGTGCGAAACCGGGTCGGGCTCACCTCGGCGATCGCCGCCCGATCACGCAGCCAGACGCTGAAGTGATATCCGGCCACGAGTCCGGTTGCCACCAGCAGACCGAGCGGTGCGCGGATCCGATCGACCAGGCTCTCCCCTGTCACGTCACCAAGTAGGTACTCAAAGACCCGGAATCCGATGACAAGCAACGTGATGATCGCGACAATCGCACTCAGTCCGAAAACGGAGACCAGGTAGACCCGACGACCAATGGATGCCGCACGCGACGCCTCGGCGCGCACGCCGGGTTGCCAGACCAGCCACCACAACGGTCCTCCGACGATGAGTGCGCTGATGCCGCCCAGAAGCAGGGTGCGAGCGTCGGAGCCGACGAGCGCCGGAGTCAGAGCCGCCAGCGTCGCGTTCACGGTGACGCCCACGCCGATCGCCGTCGCGACGAGGGCGACCCCCGAGGTCACGAGTCTGGCGCCTTCACGTGTTGCGCCGGAGCCGGAGCGCGTGATTGTGCGGTGGTACGCCCACACGGCAGCACCGATGGCTGCGCTGGCGATCGCGGTGTCGAGAGGCGAGAGCAGCTCGGTGATCGGGTCCGTGCGATCGAAGGCGAGGCGCAGGGCCACGAAGATCGTGGCTCCGATGCCGCCCAGTGTGAGGATGCTCGCAGCCAGGATTCCCGCGACGACAACGGCCACGCTCGTCAGCGCCGACCGCGCGGTCCGATCGTTGCCGTGCAGCCAGTGCCACCACCAGACCACCGCGCCGCCCACCGCCCAGAGCAGCGACTGGATGGCGGGAATCCACCATGGGGCTCCGACCGAGGCGCCTCCCGCTGCAGAGTCGATGGCAGCGCCGATCAGGAACTGGAGCGCTGTCACCGCACCGCCGATCCCGATTGCGAGGCCGTAGACCCAGCCGAGAACGGATGGGAGGCTGACGAGTTGGGTGGGCGACTTCGACGAGTGCCGCGCCATCCAGAGATGCCAGATCCAGACGGCGAGCCAGACGACGCCGGTCGACAAGGTGCGAGGCTCCCAGGTGCCGTCGACTCCAGCGGTCGCCGCGAGAAGCAGGGCCGCGGTAAACGTGATCAGGGAGACCGCGTACATGAGCGACAGATAGAGCGCCCAGGCGATGGATGCCCGCTCCGCCCGGTCGGCGAGCCGCCGCCACGTGATCCACCAGAGAATAGCCGCGGCCGGACCGCCAATGAGAGTGGAGGCGAGTGACTGGGCGAGCCCCGCGGTGTCGCCGCCAGCGAGCACCGTGCCGGTATCGAGCAGACGTCCGACGAGCCCATCCAGGCCAGTCGCGCCCACGATCACGAGGGCAAACAGGATGCCGAACACGATGATTCGACGCACCGTCGGCTGCGCGCCGCTGGGCGCGGGAGAGCCGGGCGGCGTGCTGCCCATTGCGGTCATGGTCACCCTCACGACCCCGGGCAGATCATCAACTGCCACGGCGCGGTATCGACGAGCCACTTCTCATCAACCAGATCGAGTGTGAACAGGCCCTCGAATTCGTATTCCGAGCCGCCGAACGGGCCACCCTGATAGGAAGTGATTATCGACACCCGGACATCCGCACTCGATGCTCGCTCGGTCGTCGACACGAGCGTGATCCGGAGGTTCTCGGAGTTCTCGGGGAAGAATCCTTCACACTCGGTTCGCTCACGTTCCACGAGGTACAGGGCAGCTGCCTCGTCGTCGCCAGCGATCACCGCCGCGGAATAGCGCTGGACGACCCCCTCCGGGGTATCGGCATCGCGAAGGGCCGGTTCGCCACGTGTGAACACCACGAGGAGCGCGACGATCACGATCACTCCAATGACCCCGAGGATCACCAGCAGGGTTCGGTCCGGCTTCGTCGCGGGTTTATCCATGTCCCGATCATCCTCCCTATCGGAAGGCCGCAGAAGGGACTTTCGGCATCGGCCTTGAAGACAATCGACAACGTTTCGAGGCTTTCTTGGGATGTTCGACCCGACGCTCGATCGCGATCCTTGGCAGACTGGAACGGTGATTGTGATCGTTGCGCCCGGACAGGGCTCCCAAACTCCCGGATTCCTCGACCCCTGGCTCGTAGAGCAGCGCTTCCGCGACCAGCTCGGCGCAATGTCGGACTCGGTCGGCATCGACCTGATCGCGCATGGCACCACGAGCGACGCAGACACCATCCGCGACACCAGGGTGGCCCAGCCGCTCATCGTCGCTGCTGGCCTGCTGACAGCCTCGGCCCTGCTGGCCGACGGCCGCCGGGAGAAGGTCGGCGGTGTCGCCGGTCACTCGGTGGGCGAGATCACCGCGGCCGCTGTGTCGGGCATCCTGAGCGAAACTGACGCCGTGGCCTTCGTGCGCGAACGCGGACAGGCGATGGCGGATGCCGCAGCGCTCGAGCCCACGGGAATGTCCGCCGTGCTCGGCGGCGACGAGGTCGCCCTGCTGGAGCGACTCGCAGAGCTGGGGCTCCAGCCCGCCAACTTCAACGGAGGCGGGCAGGTCGTGGTCGCCGGCGCGATGCCTGCACTGGCCGAATTCGCCGCGAACCCGCTGCCGGGCACCCGTGTCATCCCGCTGCAGGTCGCCGGCGCCTTCCATACCCGCTACATGCAGCCGGCGGTCGCCCGCCTCGAGCTCTTCGCCGCCGGACTTGAGAAGAACGACCCAACAATGCCGATCTGGACCAACCGAGACGGCTCCCGTATCAGCAGCGGCAGCCATTTCGTCGAGTTGATGGTTGGCCAGGTCTCCTCCCCGGTACGGTGGGACCTGTCCATGGCTTCACTCGCCGCGGCCGGAGTCACCGGAATCATCGAGCTCGCACCTGCGGGCGCGCTGGTCGGTCTGGCCAAGCGCGCACTGAAGGGCATTCCCTCAGTCGCGGTAAAAACCCCTGACGACCTGCCTGCAGCGTTCGCCATGATCGACGGGATCTAATCAGCATGACCAGAGCAACACTCACCCAGTCAACCGGGGTGGAATTCACCAGGATTTACAGCTACGGCGCGTCGCGGGGCGATCTCGTCGTACCCAACAGCGAGCTGATCGGCCCCATCGATTCGAGCGACGAGTGGATCCAGCAGCGAACGGGCATCATCACCCGAACCCGTGCCTCCGCCGGCGTTCTCGCTGTCGATATGGCGACGGAAGCTGCGCAGGAGGCGATCGAGAAGTCCGGCGTCGCCGCCGACCAGATCGATCTCGTCATCGTTGCGACCATCGGCAACGTGCAGCAGACGCCGTCCATCGCGGCGGTACTCGCCGACCGGGTCGGCGCGAATCCGGCTGCGGCCTACGACAGCAACGCGGCGTGCGCAGGGTTCAGCTACGGCGTCACGCAGGCAGACGCACTGATCCGCTCCGGCGCCGCACGCTACGCGCTCGTGGTCGGCGCAGAGAAGCTGTCAGACGTCGTCGATCCGGCGGACCGCTCCATCTCCTTCCTCCTCGGCGACGGAGCGGGCGCGGTCGTCATCGGCCCGAGCGACTTTGCAGGTATCGCCGCGCCAGTCTGGGGCTCAGACGGTTCCAAGGCGGGCGCCGTGGGCATGGACAGCACCCTCGTCGACTTCCGCGATGGCAAGGCCGTTTGGCCCACCCTTCGCCAGGAGGGCCCGGTCGTCTTCCGCTGGGCCGTCTGGGAAATGGCCAAGGTCGCCAAACAGGCTCTGGATGCCGCCGGGATCGAGGCCGCAGACCTCGCCGCTTTCGTTCCCCATCAGGCCAACATGCGCATCATTGACGAGCTCGCCAAGCAGCTGAAACTTCCGGAGAGCGTCGTCATCGGTCGTGACATTGCGACCACGGGAAACACCTCGGCCGCCTCGATTCCTCTCGCGACGCACCGACTGCTCGAGGAGAATCCCGAACTCAGCGGTGGCCTATGTCTCCAGATCGGATTCGGCGCCGGGCTCGTTTTCGGCGCGCAGGTAGTCGTACTCCCGTAAACTGTCCCACGGTCAAATCACACCCCCCTCAAGGAGATAAAACAATGGCATTGTCCACCGAAGAAGTCCTCGCCGGCCTGGCTGAACTGATCAATGACGAAACCGGCATCGCGACGGATACCGTCGAGATGGACAAGTCGTTCACCGACGACCTTGACATCGACTCGATCTCGATGATGACGATCGTCGTCAACGCAGAAGAGAAGTTCGACGTGAAGATCCCGGACGAAGAGGTCAAGAACCTCAAGACTGTCGGCGACGCCGTCAACTTCATCACCAGCGCACAGGGCTAAGACTCCATCAGCGGAATGGCGGACCGGTCACCGGCTCGCCATTCCACTGGCAACGCCAGCTCCAAAGGAACGTGATATGACCAAAAAGATCGTTGTAACAGGCATCGGCGCCACCTCTCCCATCGGTGGCACCGCCCGCGAATCGTGGGATGCGCTGCTCGCCGGAGAATCCGGCGCACGAACCCTCAAGCACGACTGGGTTGAGCAGTACGGCCTTCCCGTCACCTTCGCTGCTGAAGCGAAGGTGCGCCCGGAGGAGGTGCTCGAGCGCGTCGAATACAAGCGACTCGACCCATCGAGCCAGTTCGCTCTGATCTCCGCGCGTGAGGCGTGGGCCGACGCGGGTTCGCCCGATATCGACCCGACCCGGATCGGCGTCGACTACTCGACCGGCATCGGCGGGCTGTGGACCCTGCTCGACGCCTGGGACACGCTCAAGGAGAAGGGCCCTCGCCGTGTTCTTCCCATGACCATCCCCATGCTCATGCCCAACGCGGCGGCTGCCGCCATCAGCATGTCTATTCCGTCACGGGCATATGCTCGCACCGACGTGTCAGCCTGTGCGTCCAGCACCGAGGCGATCGCCAATGCCTACGTGAATCTCCAGGCGGGGCTCGCCGACATCGTCATCGCCGGCGGCACCGAAGCGGTCGTGCATCCCCTGCCTATCGCGGCCTTCGCCTCGATGCAGGCACTTTCCAAGCGCAACGACGACCCCGCAACCGCCTCGCGCCCGTACGACATCAGTCGTGACGGGTTCGTGCTCGGCGAAGGCGCGGCCACCATCGTGCTGGAGACCGAGGAGCACGCTCTCGCCCGTGGCGCTCGCATCTATGCGGAGCTCGCCGGAGGCGCTGTCACGAGTGACTCCTTCCACATCACAGCCCCGGACCCCGAGGGATCCGCGGCCGCGCGCGCCATGCTGGGCGCTCTCGCCCAGGCTGGGGCTGCCCCATCGGATGTGCGCCACATTAACGCGCATGCGACGAGCACACCGGTCGGCGACATCGCTGAATACCGCGCCCTGCTGCGCGTCTTCGGGGACCACCTTCCGAATATCGCGGTGTCTGCAACCAAGGCCGCGACCGGGCATCTGCTCGGCGGCACCGGTGCACTCGAGGCGATCTTCACGATTCTTGCTCTGCACCACCGCACGGCTCCGCCCACGATCAACCTCACCGAGCAGGATCCGGAAATCCCACTGGATGTCGTGACCTCGCCGCGTGCGCTGGGAGACGGCGACCTCGTGGCGATCACCAACTCCTTCGGGTTCGGCGGGCACAACGCTGTGGCGGCATTCCGAAGCTACTGATCAGCCCTTGCACGGCCAAAAACCCTGGATGACCACACGGTCGTCCAGGGTTTTGTCGTTGTCCCCGAGCATCACCGGGACCCGGTGCGCCACGGTGCCATAACTGCGACCGCCGCTGATGCGGCAACCGCTTCGCTCCCGTAGCTACCAGACCCGGGTGATGCCCGGTGGTATGGGGGGCCGCTAGGCCGAGATCTGCCTGCAACCATCGTGGAGCGAGCATTCGCCGTCGAAGGTGAGCATGTCGTCTTCGGTGACGAGACGCTCGAGTTGTTCCAGATCGATGAATGCCGGAGCGACTTCACCGATCAGGTTCTCGAGTTCGCGATGCAGGGTGTCCATGATGCCTCCTAACGTGGTGCGTTGGTGAACGTTACTAACCGACCTTGTGCAGCCATACGACAGCCGAATCCTGGCTGGCGTGGCGGAAAACTTCGAGTTCGTCGTCCCACGCCTGCCCGAGCGCAAGCCGCAACTCGCGATGAAGCTCGACGGCGTTGGCACCGGCGATGTCCATCGCGTATCGAACGCGATCTTCGGGGATCACCACGTTCCCGGCGGTGTCTGTCTGCGCGTAGAAGATCCCGAGGTCGGGAGTGTGCATCCATCGGCCACCATCGGTGCCGAGTCCAGCGTCTTCGGTGACTTCGAAGCGCAGGTGCTCCCAGCCGCGGAGGGCGGATGCCAGACGTGCGCCGGTGCCGCGTGGGCCTTCCCAGTAGAACTCAGCACGCTGCGAACCCTTGAGGACGGGCTGCTGATCCCAGTCGAAATTGACGGCGCGATCGAGTGCGCGACCTGCAGCCCACTCGATGTGAGGGCACAGTGCGCGTGGCGAGGAGTGCACAAATAGCACTCCGCGAGCGTGTGATGCAGTCACGATAACTCCGTTCCGGTTGGATGCGACTTCCCCATCGATCCATGGAACGGTATGTGACCAGTTGTTCAGTTATGTGGTGTGAAGTAAAACTCACCCACTGAGGTCATTATCGCGGACAAACCCGCATAAATACAAGCATGTAGTTCGGCAGGGCGCGGATTGGCTCCGAACACTTTCGGCTCAGGCGCGAACCGGTCGTCCCCGGCGGGCGGGCTCGACGTCGAGCGGGTACGCCTGGGATCCCGCAAGAAGGCTTTCGCTGCGTGCCAGCCATCCGAGCACAGACTCCGCCGCCGCGATCCGGGCGTCATGCACGAGTTGCGCCGCCAGATCCGTTGCCGGGGTGTCCTCCAGCAGCGCGTTGAGCTCTGCAGCGATTGCGGCGCGCTGACGAACGACGACAGCCGTGGCATCCACGCCGGGGAGCGACTGAGCAAGGGCCACCTTGAGCGCCAGTTCGTCGATGGCAATGCCAGCGTCGGCGGTCTCGAACCACGAACCCAGCGTCGACTCGACCGGCGTCGGTGATGCTGTAGAAGACATGGCCCGTGGTGCTCGCGCCACGCTTGTTGACGAGCCCGTCCCGCTCCAGTCGGTCCAGCGTGGCATAGACCTGGCCCACGTTCAGCGGACGAGACTGGGCCGTTCTGCGCTCGAACTCCACGCGCAGCTGGTAGCCGTAGCAGTCACCCTGGTCGAGGATCGCGAGCAGGCTGTGACGAATCGACATGCATACACGGTATATGCCTCTGGCCCACTTTGCCTGACCTATTTCGCCTGCCCATAGTTGTCGACAATCGCCACGGTGAGCGGAAACTCCGCGGGCAAACCACCGAAGAGCAGCCTGCCGGCCTCTGCCGCTGCTTCCCCGACCTCGGCGGCGACCCGATCGGCGAGGTGTGCCGGAGCGTGCACAACGACCTCGTCGTGCAGGAAGAACACCAGATGCGGGCCATCCACGAGCGCGCGGTGCTCGTTCAGGTCATCCATTCGTCGTCGGATGCTCGCCATCCAGCACAGCGCCCACTCTGCCGCCGTGCCCTGCACGATGAAGTTTCGGGTGAACCTTCCCCAGGCCCGCGATCGCTCCCGCGCGCGAATCGCGTCCGCGGACGAGACGCCCTCGCTCCAGGAAACGGACGCGTCGCCCGGCGGCGAGCTTCGGCCGAGTCGGGTGGTCACCACCTCCCCCCGCTCCCCCGCCCGTGCGGCGCTCTCCACCATCTCGATCGCTCTGGGGTAGGCGCGAGCGAGTTTCGGCATCAGCCTGCCGCTCTCGCCCGAGGTGGCGCCGTACATGGCGCCGAGCATCGCGAGCTTGGCCTGCTCGCGCGTCTCGACCGCTCCGCTCGCGACGATTCCGGCGTAGAGATCGCCAGCGGAACCCGCCTCGATCATTCCGCGGTCGGCCGACATGGCGGCGAGGATGCGCGGCTCGAGCTGAGAGGCATCCGCGACCACCAGCTTCCATCCGTCATCCGCCACCACCGCCGCGCGGATCTGCCGGGGCAGCTGGAGTGCGCCTCCCCCGCTGGTGGCCCACCGCCCCGTTGCCGCGCCACCGGGCACGTAGTCGGGACGGAACCTGCCATCGATGACCCAGGCGTCGCGCCAGACCCATCCGTTGGACGACAGCAGGCGCGCGAGCCTCTTGTACTCCAGGAGGGGTTCGATCGCGGGATGCTTCAGCTTTTTCAGTTCCCACGACCGCGTTGACGTCACCATCAGGCCCGCAAGGCCGAGGGCTCGCATGAGCTCGGCGGGTGAGTCGGGGTTGAGTTCCGGGGCTTCCAACCGGTGCCGCACGACATCGAGCGCGGCCTGAAGCTTGATCGGCCGGGCTCCGTCGACCGCAGGCCTCGGGCCGAGGGACGCGGACAAAATCGCGTCGTGCTGTGCCGAGCTCCACGGAAGCCCGGCGAACCGCATCTCGGCGGCGACGAGCGAACCGGCCGACTCGGCGGCGAGCAGCCGACCGATGCGGGCGGGCTCCGGGCACGCAGCCACCGCAGCGCGCTGCAGCTCGAATTCGATGAGCGGGTCGGACTCACCCTCGTCTTCGCGGGCGGCGGCCGGATCGAGGTCAAACAAGGTCGAGTGGGACAGCGCAGTGTGCCCCGCCGCTGCGGCAGGTGCATCCCAGTGTCCCGGCTCGGCACGCGCCAATACCGAATCCGACGTGAGCGACGACGAGCGCAGAATCGCGTGACACAGCCTCAGGTCGAAGCAGCGGTCGACCCGGACCCCCGCGGCGAGCAGCTGCGGGTACCAGCGGGAGGTGTCGTCCCACACCCAGCGTGGATGCCGCGGCTCATGTTCGGCGACGAACGCCGCCAGGTCGCTGACGTCGTCGACCCGCGCCTCGCCGGCATCGCTCACCGTGGTCGCCCTCACCCCGTTCCGGGTGTGAGCGAGGACTATGTGCACCACCCCAGTCTGCCCCCAGCCGCCGACCGTAAGGGCCATCACTGAGGTCACTTCGTCCCTACTGACCGCGCCTGGGCGTGCCCTCGCGCCTGGGCGGGTATCGGCGTTTGTGCGGGATCAATCGACCGTGGCGGGATGATCCAGTAGCGGGAATCGCGCAGCGATATCTCCCAGCCGTTGTTGTGCGCCAGCATGTGGTGGTGTCTGCAGAGGAGCACTCCGTGCTCGATGTCGGTTCGGCCGTCGTCTCGCCCCCAGAACTCGATGTGGTGGGCTTCGCACCAGCCCGGGGGCCGGTCACAGCCAGGAAAGATGCACCCGCCGTCGCGTGCCGCCAGGGCGACCTTCTGTCGCCAGGTGAATAGCCGCTCGTTTCGACCGACGTCCAACGGGTGCCCGTCATGGAAGAGGACGGGCACATACCCACCGGCGCACGCCAGACGCGTCGATGTTGACAACGACACGCTCGCCGTCTGGCCCTCGAGCTGTGCAGAGCCGATGCCCGCGGTGAGTTCGGCGAGCGTCACGTGCAGGCGAACCTCCGGCTTGCGAGCACCGAACAGCTTTCCCTTATCGGCCGCCCCTGCGAGGACCACCATCTCGACGAGCGCGTCGAGGGCGATCTGCTCGGTCGTTCTGACGTCGCCGATGATGCGCTCGGCGCGCGCCACCTCGACGGGGTCTACAAATCGCGGCCCGCCGCGCCGAGGTGAGGTGATCGAGTCCACCGCGGCGCCCAGAATCGCTGCCGATTCGGGATCGAGCAGGCCGATGATCCTCGTCATTCCGTCCGGTTGCGGAATGAGGCGCAGGAATCTCTTGTCCCGTAAAGCCCGTTCGCGATCATCCACGCCCTCCAGGTCGAGGTGATCCCGCATCGATCGTGCCGCAGCGGCAAGTCGCTCTGGGGTGGTCTCAGTTGCAGCATCCACGAGCCGCGCAGCAGCATCCTGCAGGTCGTCCGCAGCAACCTGCGAGCTGGGAGCCCCGAGCCCGGCGACGATGCCGTCGGCCGACGCCACTGAGAGGCTTCCGTCTCGCACAGCGGCCGCCACGGGGTCGAGCCAGGGCGACGAACCGTCGAGCGCCAGCCCCACCCGAATCATCGAGCGCGCTTCGGTACGGGAGACACCGGCAACCCGCTGGACGAGGGCCTCGGGCGTGCGAAAGCCAGAGCGTTGCGCGAGCCCCGCGTACCCGAGTTCCACCGCAGATCGCCTGCTCAATTCCGCGGAGATGCCGGCGCTCACCGCATCGAGCTGGCGCCGCGACGCTGCAATGTCACCCTGAAGGGAGAGCAGCGCTGAGTCATCAAGCGAGCTGAGTTGAATAGAGCTGAGTTCGACGTGATCCGGCACGATCACTGTAGTGATCGTCATGGCTACATTCTAACACAGATTCGAACATATGTTCTAATTTATTAGCAGCTCGGACTCGATTCGTCTATCCGTGAGTCGACCACTGCGCGCCTGGTCGATTTCGCCGTCAGGCGAGCGGTGTCGTTGGCGCGATTCAGCAGTAGAAAGCACCCAAACCAGCCGGAGCTGCTGCCTGAATTAGTGTGGTGTCGGGTGACGACACCATCCCGACTCCACCAAACGGAAACTCAATGCCCTGGGTTACACGGTACGAGGTGACGTCCCACATGAATGAGCCGCTGTAGCCTTCGCGGTTGAAATCTGCTCCAGGGTCGGCCAGCAGCGCCGACACGTCGTCACCAACGCTCTGCCCGGTGCTGATGTGCAGCTCGACACCGGAAACCTCGGGGGCACTGAGGCTCACAGTGAACTCCACACCGCCGTCGGGCGTGTGCAGAGTCAATCCAAGGCGACCAACGTTTGGTGCAGGCGCCTCAGTGCCCCACGCGTAGTAGTTCCCGATCCTGCACCCACTCTGCTCGTACTCGAATGGTGCTTCCCCGAAGGCATCGGCCAGCGTGGCGATCGCCGAACTGGCATCCGGCGCAAAGGGTATCGACTCGAGTTGCTCGCCCGCGCCATTTTCGGTCGAAATGGCGCTGCCAGACAGCACAACAGAGGCCACGACCGTGTCAGGGTCCGGGCTGGGTGTGGCCGTCGCTGAGGGCGACTTGCTGGGAGCGGAGGTCGGGACAACGCTTGCCTGAGTGCCGGCACAGCCCGCCAGCACGAGCGCCAGAGCGATCACAGTGACACTGCGCAATTTCTGAACAAGACTCATGTGGCTCACTCTAGATGGCGCCGAGAGCAGGGCGTGACGGTTCAACGTCACGCCCTCATAACGACTCCGGATGCTACGCGGCTACGGGTTGCGCGTTCTCAACCAGGTACCGGCTGTAGGCGGTGAGCGTGAGGAAGGTCGGGAACTCCTCCTCCAGCGTCACAGCCCTGAACACCTCGGCCGCCTCCGCGAACCGGCCACCAGCCGGAGCCGAGTCGAGCACCGCGTCGAGTTCGCGCTCGACAACTGCTCGTGTGATCAAGTTGCCCTCGGCGGTCACCACCCGCTGGTGCATCCACTGCCACAACTGGCTGCGGCTGATCTCGGCGGTTGCGGCATCCTCCATCAGGTTGTCGATTGCAGCGGCCCCTACGCCTCGCAGCCAGCTCTCGATGTACCTGACTGCGATGGACACGTTCGAGGCAACGCCGGCATCAGTCACCTTGCCCTCGATGCGCAGATCGAGCAGGTCGCTGGCCGAAACGCTCACGTCGGGGCGCAGTCGGTCGACCTGGTTGGGGCGGTCGCCCAGCACCGCGTCGAACTCGGCGCGTGCGGTCGGCACGAGGTCGGGATGTGCGACCCAGGTGCCATCGAAACCGTCTGTGGCCTCCCGGCGCTTGTCTGCGGTCACCGCTGCAAGCGCTCGAGCCGTTACCTCCGGATCGCGGCGGTTCGGGATGAAGGCACTCATGCCCCCGATGGCGTGCGCGCCGCGCTTGTGGCACGTCGCGACCAGCAGTTCGGTGTACGCCCGCATGAACGGAACTGTCATCGTGATGTCAGCCCGGTCGGGGAGCACGAAGCTTGCCCCGCGTCCGCGGAAGTTCTTGATGATCGAGAAGATGTAGTCCCACCGGCCGGCGTTCAGCCCCGCGCAGTGCTCGCGCAGTTCGTACAGGATCTCCTCCATCTCGAAGGCTGCGGGGATCGTCTCGATCAGGATGGTGGCCCTGATCGTGCCGTGCTCGATGCCCAGCGCGTTCTCCGCGAAGGTGAACACGTCGTCCCACAGCCTGGCCTCGAGGTGGTTCTCGATCTTGGCGATGTAGAAGTACGGGCCGGTGCCGCGCTCGATGAGCTCCTTCGCGTTGTGGAAGAAGTAGAGCCCAAAGTCGACGAGTGATCCGGATGCCGGTGACCGCTGTCCAGCACGGTCCGTGTACCGGATGTGCTTCTCAACGAGGTGCCAGCCGCGCGGACGCATCACGATCGTCGGGGTTGTCTCCCCCAGCCGGTACTCCTTGCCCTCGGGGCTCGTGAAGTCGATCTGGCGCCGGATCGCGTCGTGGAGGCTCAGCTGGCCACCGATCACGTTCTCCCAGGTGGGGCTCGTGGCATCCTCCTGGTCGGCCAGCCAGACCTTCGCGCCCGAGTTCATGGCGTTGATCGTCATCTTGCGATCGGTCGGCCCCGTGATCTCAACGCGGCGATCCTCGAGCCCTGGGCCGGCTCCGGCAACGCGCCAGGTCGGCTCCTCGCGGACGGCGGCAGTCTCGGGCAGGAAGCGCAGGTTGCGCCCATTGTCGATGTGTCGTCGCGACTCCATCCTTGCGGCGAGCCTGTCGTGCCGACGGCCAGCGAACTGGTCGTGCAGCCTGGCGAGAAACTGCAGAGCTTCAGGTGTCAGTATTTCGTCGAATCTGTCGCCGGCTTCGGCGGTGATTTCCATGCGGTTCATGATGTTGTCCTAAGAAAGTGTGAGCGGATTTTAGTGAAACTGGGCGGTTTCGGTGCTGCCGACCAGGGCGAGCGTTTCGCTCGTGGGGTTGAGTGCGGTCGCGATGCGATCGAAGTACCCCGTTCCAACCTCGCGCTGGTGGCGCGTGGCCGTGTATCCATCCGTTTCGGACGCAAACTCTGCCTCCTGCAACTCGACGTACGCGCTCATGTGGCGCTGCGAGTAGTCGCGAGCCAGCGTGTACATCGAGTGGTTGAGGGCGTGGAATCCAGCAAGGGTGATGAATTGGAAGGCGTAGCCCATCGCCGCGAGCTCCCGCTGGAAGCTGGCAATCTGCGCGTCATCGAGGTGGCTCTTCCAGTTGAACGACGGCGAGCAGTTGTACGCCAGCTTCTTGCCAGGAAACTCCTTGTGGATGCTCTCGGCAAAGGTGCGCGCCAGCTCGAGGTCTGGCTCTGCACTTTCGACCCAGAGCAGGTCGGCGTACGGCGCGTAGGCGTGTCCTCGCGACAGCACGGTCTCGATGCCGGGAGTGGTGCGGTAGAACCCCTCCGTGGTGCGCTCGCCCGTGAGGAACGGCTTGTCGCGGTCATCGATGTCGCTCGTGATGAGGTCGGCCGCCAGGGAGTCGGTTCGGGCGACAACCAGGGTGGAGACTCCGGCAACGTCGGCGGCGAGGCGGGCCGCGTTGAGGGTGCGGATGTGCTGCGCGGTCGGGATGAGCACCTTGCCGCCCATGTGGCCGCACTTCTTCTCGGAGGCGAGCTGGTCTTCCCAGTGGACGCCGGCCGCCCCCGCCTCGATCATCGACGACATGAGTTCGTAGGCGTTGAGCGGGCCACCAAATCCGGCCTCGGCGTCTGCCACGATCGGCGCCAGCCAGTCGGTGCGCGGAGCGCCATCCTCCGCAACCTCGATCTGGTCGGCCCGCAGCAGCGCGTTGTTGATGCGGCGCACAACCGCCGGCACGCTGTTGGCCGGGTAGAGGCTCTGGTCGGGGTAGGTGTGCCCTGACAGGTTGGCGTCAGCGGCAACCTGCCACCCGCTGAGGTAGATCGCCTTCAGCCCGGCGCGCACCTGCTGCACTGCCTGGTTGCCGGTGAGAGCACCGAGCGCCGGCACCCACTCCTCGCCGCTCTTCTCGGCGTGGATGAGGTTCCACAGGTTCTCCGCTCCGCGGCGGGCAAGCGTGCGGTCTTCCCTGACACTGCCGCGAAGGGCCACGACATCGGCGGCGGTGTAATCGCGCTCGATACCGTTCCAGCGTGCATCCGTCTTCCACTCGGCTTCGAGCTGTGCGGCGGTCTGTGTCTGGTCGCCTGGACGGGTGCTGTTCGCTTCGCTTGTCATGATGAAAACTCCTTGATCGGTGGTGCCTTGCATCGACTCTGCTCGGTGAACGGTGGTTCTTCTCGAGAATGTGAGGCAGAATAAACGGGATTCTTCTGGTTCCCGGAAGAACGGCGCAGCGGAGGGCCACACCATGCAACCGGGCATCCCGATCCAGACCCACGATGAAGACATGCTCGATTCACTGACCGTCGGCCGTCGCATCCGCCAACTCCGCACAGAACGCGGGCTGACCCTCGACGACCTCGGAGCTGAGCTCGGCCGCGCGGCATCCCAGGTGTCGGTCATCGAGAACGGCAAGCGCGAGCTGAAGCTCAGCGAACTGCAGAAACTGGCCAGGATCCTCGGGGTGAGCGTCGACGATTTGCTCAGCCCGGAGGCACCGTCGCGCCGGGCAGCGCTCGAGATCGCGCTGGAGCGGGCCCAGCGCGGGCCGCTCTACGCCAGCCTGCCGCTGCCGAGCCTGCCGGTGCGCAAGTCGCTCAGCGATGAGGCGATCGAAACGATCCTCGCGCTGCACGACGAGCTGCAGCGCCTGCACCGGGAGCGCGCGGCGACTCCGGAGGAGGCGCGCAGGGCCAACACCGAGCTGCGCAAGACGATGAGGAAGCGCAACAACTACTTCGGCGAGCTGGAGACGACGGCCAAGGAATTGCTGGATGCCGTGGGCCATGCCGGCGGACCGCTCTCGCAGCGCGTCGCCTCGGACCTCGCGACCCACCTGGGCTTCACGTTGCACTTCGTTCCCGACCTGCCGGGCTCGACCCGGAGCGTCACCGACCTGCGCAACGGGAGGATCTACCTTCCCGTCGGGCACTCGGAGAGCTCCAGCCCCCGGTCGACCCTGCTGCAGGCCCTCGCGGGCCACGTGCTCGGCGTTGGCGAACCCACGGACTACGCCGATTTCCTGCGGCAACGCGTCGAGACCAACTACCTCGCCGCCGCGCTGATGGTCCCTGAACACACCGCCGTGGAATTCCTGCTCGCCGCGAAGTCGAAGCGGGAGCTGTCCGTCGAGGATCTGCGCGACGCGTTCGCGGTGAGCTACGAGACTGCCGCGCACCGCTTCACCAACCTGGCAACCCAGCACCTCGGCGTGCCCGTGCACTTCCTGAAGGTGCACGAGAGCGGCACGATTTCGAAGGCCTACGAGAATGACAGCGCAGCATTCCCGACGGATGCCCTCGGCGCCGTCGAGGGCCAGCTCGTGTGCCGCTACTGGAGTGCCCGCCGCGTGTTCGACGTCTCTGACCGCTTCAGCCCGTACCACCAGTACACCGACAAGCCGGGCGGAACGTACTGGTGCACGTCGCGCATCCAGGCCAGCAGCCGTGGGCACTTCTCGGTGAGCGTGGGCACCCCGTTTGCCACGGCCAAGTGGTTCAGGGGGCGCGACACCACCAACCGCTCAACCTCGACGTGCCCGGACGAGTCGTGCTGCCGACGCGCGCCGGATTCGCTGGCGAGCCGCTGGGAGAAGTTCTCTCTGCCGAGCGCTCGACTCAACTCGTCGCTGCTCGCGGCGATGCCCACCGGAATGTACCCCGGCGTCGACTCCACGGAGGTTTTCGAATTTCTGGAGCACCACGACGGGTAGCGGCCGCGGAGACTCTAGATCTCGTGAAGCAGCGATCCATCCTTCTTCAGAACGTTCTTCTCGCCGGCCTCGATGGCGACGGCGAATCGGTTCTGCTTGGGCGGCATCGGGCAGTTGAAGTTGTAGCTGAACGCACAGGGCGGCAGCACCGCGAGGTTGAAGTCGAGGGTGATGGTGCCGTCGGGGTTCGGGGCGATGAACAGGAACCGGCCAACGCTGTAGGTGTCGACACCGTTGCTCGCGTCCGCAAACACCAGCTGCAGGGCGCGTCCCGACTTGAACGCGACCAGGTTGTAGTCGACGCCGTCCTTGGTGAACGAGATGGCACCGGGGATGACCTGCTCCCTGGTTTTTCCGGTGTCCTTCAGGTGTTCGAAGCCCATCGTGGTGCCCGCCGGGTTCTCGGTGAACGTTGCCGTAATCACCCAGTCGGGGTTGTAGTGGTAGGCGTCGATGCCGCCGAACTCCCGAATGTCGTCTGACGCGGCATCCCACACGCGCAGCGCGTACGCGCCCTCGTCGCTGGCGATGACGAAGCCCGAGACGGTGTCGCTGAACACGACGTCGCTCGGCTCGGTCTGGTCCTTGCCGCGCACGAGCGCCTCACCATCGACGAGAACGCCGTCGACGACGATGTTCTCGGATGCGGCCGCGCTCACCCGCAACCCGCCATCGGCCGGTGCCCAGGTTCCTGGCACCCCCCAGATGGTCTGTTCGGAGTCGATCCATTGCGTGTTCACGAGTGCGAGGCTGCCCTTGGGCTGCACCACAGACTCTTCGCGGCGGGATCGGAATGTGGCGAGGCGGGCTTCTGCCGAGGGGGCAGTCGAGTCAGTCATGGTCTCCATTATGCTGGCCCGATGGATCCGGTAACTATCAGCATCAGCGGCATCGTTGGCCTCATCATTTTCATCATCACTACCGTTTCTATTGTGAACAACCCGAACCATGGGCCCGTTGGGAAGTTCATCTGGATCCTCGTCGCGTTCTTCCTGTCGCTGTTCGGATCAATCCTGTGGCTGATCTTCGGGCGCGGACGCGTCAACAAGTAGCAAGCAGCAGCAGTCACCAAAAATTCCGGCATTACCCGCGAGGGCTTGACCTGCGCCAGATTCGAACATATGTTCTAATCATGACGCACCACTGGCGGCCGAGCGATCATCTCGAGCGGGCGCCGGGGCGTAGCGAATGGCGCCTCGTGCATCGCGGCATCCCGCTCGGGCGCATCGAATACGGCCGCGTTGCCCGCCGTCCCGCGTTCAGGTCGGTCACCCGCCCCGACCCCGTCAGCGGCGCCGAGGCCGTTGTCGGGTACTCCTGGGTGCTCGAGACCGCGTGTGATCGACTGTGGGACTGGTCGGTGCGGGTGAGGACGCCAGCGACAACGCCAAGGGAGAACAGCAGCATGACGGCATGGCCGTGGCCACCGATCAGGATCAGTGACACCGAATGGGTGGTCATGCGCAACAGCGCCAGCCGCCCCAAGGCGGTCATCCGCCGCATGGACGCGGACCCGGGGCATCCACCCTTCTTCAGAGCGGTCAGCTGGGCGCCGGAGTCGGCCGACCGGCACCTGATCGGCTACTTCCCCACGCTCGAGTTCGCCGACCTCGCAGTGCTGGAGGACGCCCCACAGCTGATCACACACGGGCCGGACAAAGACCGCCTTCGCGCCTGAGCGCAGACAGGGCTCAGGCGCGCTTCAGTCGCTTCTTCGCCGCTCGCTCGGAGAGCACGGCGACGTAATCGTGCACCGGCTTGTCGGCAAGGGCTGCGACTTCCTCACGCACAATGGATTCCACGTGGCTGGCGTCAGCATCAGGAAACCGTTCTGTCAGCCGAGTCGTGACCTGCCGCGCAACCTCATCCGGGTCGAATTCTGATGTCATGTCAGCCAGTGTCACACGTGAAAATGTGCTGGCCACACCCCTTGACCTGCGCCTCCTAGCGAGACACGGGCTCCGATGCCGTGAGCAGCGCCAGCTCGGACCGGCGCGGCGCACCCTCCCAGTCGCCATCGGACAGACAGGCGAATGCCCCGGTCGTGGTTGCCACGGAAAGGCACTGTTCCGGCGTGCCGCCGGCAAGATGCTCGGCGAGGTACCCCGCCACGAATCCGTCCCCCGCCCCGACGGTATCGACCGGAGAGATCGACAGCGCGTCGCACGAGACGATCGTCCCGCTCGTGAGCGCCATCGCGCCCAGGGAGCCACGTTTCAGCACCACCGTCGACGAGCCGAACTCGGCGAGCTGGCGCGCGAGCACTTCGGCGTCGTCGTCGGTCTTCGTGACAATCTGCGCCTCATCCTCGCCGGCAAAAACGAGGTCAATCGACGGAAGCACCTCCTCATAGAAGGCTGCAGCGTCTGCCACCGACCACAGCCTGCTGCGGAAGTTGAGGTCGAACGAGACTGGCACACCTGCCGCCCGCGCCATGGCGATCGCCGCCAGCGCCAACTCCCGACACGTCGCGGAGAGCGCTGGGGTGATGCCGGTGAGGTGCAGCAGCCGGGCGCGGCCGATCACGTCTGGGTCAAGGTCGCTGGGTGACATGCGGGATGCCGCACTGCCAGCCCGGTAGTAGACCACGTTCGTCGTGCCCGGAGTACGCCTCTCCTTGATCATCAGCCCGGTGGGCGCTTCGGAGTCGCGCGTCGCTTGAACAGTCACTCCTTCGCCCTGAAGCTCGCGAGCGATGAAGTCGCCGCCCGAATCCGCGCCGAGCCGGCTCAGCCAAATGGTGGGGACGTCGAGCCTGGACAGCCCGATGGCGACGTTGCTCTCCGCTCCCCCCATGCCGATATCGGCCGTGGCGGAGTGCGCGAGCCGGCCAATCCGCGACGCCGAAAACCTCAGCATCGTTTCGCCGATCGTGACGACCGCACCCTGGGTCATGAGCGCGATCCCGCCGCTCGTGCGATCGCGACGGCTTCCTCCGCCCGGGCGGCAAGCTCGGTCAGCGATCCCCCGCGCAACGCGTCGCCGAGCAGAGGCCCGCCGACGCTCACAGCGGAAGCGCCTGCCGCCAGCCATTGTTCAATGTTGCTCATGCCGATGCCACCCGATGGCACGAACTTCAGCTCGGGGAAGGGGCCCCGCAGGTGCTGGGCGTACTGCGGGCCGACGGTCTCGGCGGGAAAGATCTTTACAGCGGTCGCCCCTGCGGCCCAGGCCTCGTAGACCTCGGTCGGCGAGAACGCCCCAGGGAAGACCGCGATGCCCTGCTTCGAGCAGTATGCGATCACCTTGCGGCGCACAATCGGAGTCACAATGTAGTCCGCGCCAGCGTCGATGGCCGCACGAGCCATCCCCAGCGAGGTCACCGTGCCAACACCGATCTCGGCGACCCCACTCACCCGCTCGATGAGCTTGGGAAGGTGTTCGATCGTGCCGGGCGTGCTGAGGGTCAATTCGATACTTCTCAGCCCGTTCTCGACCAGGGTGTCAACCACGGCGTCGTAGTCTTCGGCCTGCGAGGCGCGCAACACCGCGATCAGCGGTGTTGCGGCGAGGCTGGACGAGATGGCGGCGCGGGTCTTTGGCTCGGTTCGGTACACGGTGGTGCGCTCCAGACTGTAGAAAGGTGGTCAGTGGGTGGCAGGAACGTGCAGCTGCGCGTCCCTCGTGGTGGTCGTCGCGGACGCGGTCGATTCGCGTACGACAAGCTCGGGACGCAGCAGTACGGAACTGCCCGGCGCTGTCGATTCGCTCGACCCCCGCTCAACGGCCTCGCTGACGGCAAGCTGCGCCATGCGCCCAATGGGCTGGCGCACGCTCGTCAGCGGCGGGTCGTACAGGTCGGCCAGGATGATGTCGTCGAAGCCGATCACCGAAACGTCCACCCCCACCTTGAGACCGAGGTCGCGAAGCCCGCGGCAGAATCCCAGCGCGGTCATGTCGTTGATTGCCACGACGGCGGTTGGCGCGTTCTCTGGATCAGCGAACAGCTCGAGGGCGGCGGCACGACCAACCTCGGCGGCCTCAACGTCACCGAAGAGGTCACCCTCGAGGCCGGCCCAGCGTGGCATGTCTGCGACAACCAGTCCCGCGGCCTCGATTGCATCGCAGTATCCGCGATAGCGGGCAGACCTGTTGACCGAGCGGATTGAACCAGAAACGAACGTGATTCTGGTGTGTCCGAGCTCGAGTAGATGCGTGGTCGCGATGTGCCCACCCACGTTGTTGTCGATGCTGATGCTGACAACCGATTCGGGGTCATGAGGCTGGGCCGGACGATCGAAGGTGACCAGACGGAGGCCCTCTGCGATCACGTGGCTTACGTGGTCGAGCGATGGCAGCGAGGTACACAGGATGATGCTGCGAATGCCGTCCTCCCACAACTCCTCCACGTAGCGACGCTCGCGGGCGGCATCGCGCTCGCTATTGCACAGCAACACACTGCAGCCGAGGGCCAGGGCCGCGACCTCCACCTCGTGGGCGAACGCTCCCCAGAAGGGATTGCCGACGGAGGGAACAACGAGGCCCACGGTGTGGCTCTTTCCGTTGCGCAGTTGCCGCGCGGCGCGATTTGGCCGGTACCCGAGCTCGGCGATGGCCGCTTCGATCCGGTCCCGGGTTGCCGGGACCATCCGACCCTGGCGGTCGTTAAGGAAGTTGGAGATGGTGCTCGGTGAGACGCGTGCCGCCCGGGCGACGTCCTGAATGGTTACCCGTGCCACGCGGCCTCCTTTGGTCGTGAACTAAATCGCAATGTCAGTGTAACGATTTATCGCTCCAACACCAAGCATTTACGCGGACGAGCGCAACGGACACAAGGAATTGCACAAACTTGCTTGACGACGGTGGTCAGATTCGTCTAGGGTCGGTGCATCGTTACACCGATCGCGAGATTCCGCTGATCGGTCTACAAAAGAACTGAGACGAAGAAGTCGCGGATCATGCGCAGCGGCTGTCACTCGTTCTCATATTGAGAGGACACGCACATGGAAGTGAAGTCACGAATGCGCCGCACAGCATCGCTGGCAATGGTCGCAACACTGGGTCTCGGGCTCGTCGCCTGCTCCGCGGGCGGCTCCGACACACCACTGGACCCAGACGAGGTGTCGGGCGAGATCAGCCTGCTCACCCCCATCTTCGAGGGAAGCCCGGGACAGGATCTGCTCGAAGACGAGCTCCTCCCCCAGTTCTACGAGGAATACCCCAACGTCAAGGTCAACGTGGACTACACGACCTACGGCAACCTCAACGAGAAGCTCACGACCGCAGTGGTCTCCGGCCTTGTCCCCGACGTGATGCTGATGGGCGTCGGCTGGGTCGAAGGATTCGCCTCCAAGAACGTCCTCGCCGACCTCGGTGAGCTCGGACTGAGCGAAGACTCGCTCAAGGAGAAGTACACAGACACGATCGTGGATGCCGGCACCTGGGATGGCAAGGTCTACGCCGTGCCGATCATGCTGGACACCCGCTTTGGCGTGGCACGGATGGACATCCTCCGCGAGGCCGGCTACGACAGCCCGCCATCGTCATGGGAGGAGCTCATCGAGATCGCCGAGGCCACCACGGTTCGTGCGGACAACGGCAAGCTCGAGCGTGCCGGCTTCGACATGCTTTCGCTGGATGCGCGGCAGGCCTTTGAGACCATGCTGTTCTCGGCGGGTGGCGACATCTTCAACGACGACTACACCGAACCGGCTTTCAACGGCCCCGAGGGAGTCGCTGCTTTGGAACTCATGTCGGATCTGGTCAACAAGTACAAGGTTGAGGACATCGGCTTCACGTCGACTGACGACATCGTCAATCCACTGATCAACGGCCGAGCAGCAATGGGTATCGCCCACAACAACCTGTGGAGCCAGACCCTCGCCGCTGACCCGACCATGATCGACAACCTCGAACCCTTCCTCATTCAGGGTGAGGCTCCCGGCATGTTCTTCGGCGGCACTCTCGCCACCGTCGCCAAGAACTCGAAGAGCCCTCAGGCTGCGCGTGCGCTGCTCGAGTTCCTCTCCAGCCCCGAAGCCGCACTGGCCGCGAACGAACAGCGCGGAAACGTGCCCGCTCTGACCGAGCTGCTCGACTCCGACTACGTGCAGTCGAACCGTTTCGTGCAGTTCGCGATGGAGAACCTGGACGTCGCCAAGCGCGAGGGTGGGCCCGCCAAGTGGCTCGAGGTTCGCGGCGACGTGGCACCTGCGGTGCAGGCCGCCCTCCTGGGACAGTCGACGCCCGAAAAGGCTCTCGATGACCTCGCCGTGCTGGTTCAGTCAGCAATAGACCGCTAGCACCCCCGGTGCCCGGGCGCCGTTCGCGCCCGGGCACCTTCCCCCAAAGCCACTGAGAAAACACGAGGGCGTGATGACCACTACAGATCGACACCCGGTGCAGAGCGACAGTGCTCCACCGACAGGGCTGTCCGTGAAGAAACTGCCGAAGCGGGCCGGCCACATCAGCATCGCTGAGAAGAGAAGACGTCGCGCTGGGTGGCTCATGATCACCCCGTCCGTGATCCACGTCGGGCTGTGGACGGCTATCCCCGTCCTCGCGACCTTCTACCTCTCGTTCACCGACTACAACATCTTCGATGCGCCGAACTGGATCTGGCTCGATAACTACATCGAGATGTTCCAGGATCCGGTGTTCGTCCAGTCCATCTGGAACACCGTCTGGTACACGTTCTGGACGGTGCCCGTGGCCATGGCGGTCGCGGTGGTCGTCGCGGTCCTGCTGAACCAGGGCCTCAAGATGCAGAAGTTCTACCGCACCGCGTTCTTCGTGCCGCAGGTCACCGCGACCGTCGCCATCGCCATGGTGTGGCTCTGGATCTTCAACCCCCAGTACGGACTGCTCAACGCGGCACTCGAATCCATCGGCCTTCCCGGGCAGGCATGGCTGGTTGATCCCAACTGGGCACTCCCCTCGGTCATCCTGGTCGGAGCATGGCAGGGCATCGGCATCAAGATGCTCATCTACATTGCGGCCCTGCAGAACATCGACGAGTCGCTCTATGAGGCAGCGTCGCTCGACGGGGCATCCTCGGTTCGCAAGTTCTTCAGCATCACGGTTCCGATGCTGAAGCCCGCGACGTTCTTCGTGTTCATCATCTCGATCATCGGAGCGTTCCAGGTGTTCGACCAGATCTACGTACTCACCGATGGTGGGCCTGCAAACGCCACCACGATGATGACCTACGAGGTCTACCGCTCGGCATTCCAGGAGTTCCGGATGGGAATGGCGGCCGCCCAGTCGGTCGTGCTGTTCGCGTTCCTCCTGTTTGTCACCCTCATCAGCCGACGCGCCACCAAAGAAGAGGACTAGTGATGACCGTCAACACTATTCGAGCCGCTGCGATTGCCACCCCGGCAACGCGAAAGGGCCCCAAGCGCTGGTACCACCACGCGACTGGCCGCCAGGCCGCACTGATCAACGTCCTGCTCACCATCGGCGCCGTCACCATGCTGGTGCCCTTCGTCTGGATGGTGCTCACGAGCCTCAAGTCGCCCGCGGAACTGTCCCAGTTCCCTCCGACCGTTCTCCCCCAGGAGTGGATGTTCAGCAACTATGCTGCGACGCTGGATGCCGCGCCATTCGGCATCTACTTCCGCAACAGCCTCATCATCGCCACCACCCACACGATCATCACGATCGTGCTCGGCTCACTGGCCGGATATGCGCTGGCGCGGGTGTACTTCCGCGGTCGCGAGGCGATCTTCCTCGCCTTCGTTGCGATGCTGATGATCCCGACCTACACGAAGATCGTTCCGCAGTTCCTGCTGGTGAAGTTCATGCCACTGTTCGGCGGAAACGACATCTTCGGTCAGGGCGGAATCGGCTGGCTGAACAGCTGGTGGGCTCTCATCATCCCTGGTGGCCTGAGCGCATCCGCGATCTTCCTGTTCCGCCAGTTCTACCTGTCGCTGCCGAAAGACCTCGAAGAGGCCGCCCGACTCGATGGCCTCGGTGAGTTCCGCATCTATGCGCAGATCTACACCCCACTAATCAAGCCGGCAATCGCAACGGTCGGGCTGCTGACCTTCCAGGACAGTTGGAACAACTTCCTCTGGCCACTGCTGGTAACTACCAGCGCCGATCTGCGAGTGATCCAGGTCGGGCTGGCGGTGTTCCAACAGCTCGACAACACGCAATGGCAGTACCTCATGGCCGGCACGACGATGGCCACGGTACCCATGGTGTTGCTGTTCATCTTCGCCCAGAAGTACTTCATTCAGGGTTTCACCAACGCTGGCATCAAGTAGCCCACACTCCACCAAACAGATAGGCACGGTATACAACTATGAGCATTGACCTCACCGGACGGCGCGCACTGGTCACAGGCGCGGGAGCAGGAATCGGCGCGGCGATCGCTTTAGCTTTGGCCAAGGCAGGTGCCGACGTTGTCGTGCACTATGCAAACAGCGAAAGCGGCGCCACCTCTGTCAAAGAGCAGATCGAAGCAGAAGGCACTCGTTCACTGGCCGTTCAGGCCGACCTCACCGACTCCGCACAGGCGACACGTCTCGTGGATTCCGCGGTCGAGTTCCTCGGCGGACTGGACATCCTCGTCAACAACGCCGGACACCTCGTCGGACGCGCACCACTCGCCGAGACCACCGACGAGCGCTATAACGAGATCATGGACGTCAACATGGCGAGCACGTTCTTCACGACGCGACAGGCCCTCGGTGCGCTCGCGGAGTCATCCAACGGTCGCGTCATCACCATGGCGTCGCTGGCGGCAGAGAACGGCGGCGGCGCAGGATCGGTCATCTACGCGACCTCGAAGGCGGCCGTTGTCGGGTTCACCCGTGCGCTTGCGAAAGAGATCGCTGGCAAGAACATCACGGTGAACGCCGTAGCACCGGGCTTCATCGCATCTACGCCATTCCACGACACGTTCACGCCAGGCGAAGCCCAGAAGAACATCATCTCTGGCATCCCCCTCGGCCGCGCGGGCACGGCCGAAGACGTCGCTGGCGTCACGCTGTTCCTCGCGTCCGATCTGGCGTCCTATGTCACGGGTCAGGTCGTTGACATCAACGGAGGACTCAACTTCCGATGAGCGTCGTGCCCCAGCAGCCGGGCGGGTGGTGGCACGACTACGTGTGCGCCACCCACGGGATCGAGCTAGGTGCCCGGGACGGCGACGAATATCTGTGTTCGTACGGCTGCCGTCCGACGGGCGACAAGCTCGACGCGGCCTGGCTGGCGCTGGAACATCAGGCGCTTGCCCGGGCCGCCCGGGTTGCCGCGCAGCGCTTCCGACTCCACGGTCGCGACACTGACCGTGAGCGGGCGGTCGCGCTGGTGCTCGACTATGCGGAGCTGTATGACGCGATCTCGGCCGCTGGCTGGAGCTCGCAAAGCGAGGCATGGATGCTGCGGGGCAAGCTCTTCGCTCAGGCACTGTCTGAGGCGCAGTGGGCCGTCGGTGTCGCCGATGCCGTCATCGCGCTCGGTCCGTTGCCCGAGCTGACGGAGTCGACCAGCCTCACCCGGATGCTGGACGGGCTCAGCGAGACGCTCACCGAGTCGCGTCGCATCCTCGTTCACGATCGCTCCGATCAGCGCAGCAACTACACGGCGTGGCTCGACGCGGCGGCTCGCCTGGTGGCCCTGGCCACTCACGCGCTGGGTGGTGCGCCGGCCGCGGACCATCTCGAGTCCGCAATTTACGAGCACATGCAGATCGCGGTGCGGCCCGATGGCTGGGAGTGGGAGGCATCCACTTACTACCACGTGTTCGTTCTGCGGGCCTATCTGCTGGGCATGCGCGGGCTCGACCCGCAGGCGGTGCCCGCCGAGGCATCCGCCGCGCTCCGCGCCATGATCGACGTGCTGATCTCGATTGCCGCCCCTGACGGCTTCCTGCCGGCGCTTCACGACGGCCCGTTCGATCGTGCCGCGATGCACCGCGAGGTGCTCGAGATCTGCGCCCTTTCCGCCCAGTTCTTCGCCGACACTGGCCTCGAAACTGTGGAGGCCTGGGTGGTGGAGCGCCTCGGAACCACCCACGATGGTCTCGAGTCGATGCTCGACGGCTGGTTTTCCGGGGGTCCGATTGCCGGCACGCCAGCGACGGCGGGGTCCCGCTATTTCGAGGATGCGGGATACGTCGTGCTGCACGATCCGGAGAACAGGATGCACGCAGTCCTGGATGCCGGACCACACGGCGGAGCGCACGGGCACTTCGACAAGTTGTCGCTGTACCTCTACGGCGATGGGGTCCGCTGGCAACCGGCTCCCGCGGTTCCGCCCTACGGGCATGCCTTGCGCCACTCGTACTACGCGCGCACGGTGGCCCACCCGACGGTTCGCGTCGACGGCGAGGACCAGCTCGAGGCCACCGCCGAGGTGACCTCATGGGACGCCGCAGCGTCGCGCGTCACGGCGGTCAGCACGAGTGCTATCGACGGCGTGCGACTGAGCCGCACCGTGCAACTCGGCGAGGGTTTCCTCGTGGACGTGATGCACGTGACCTGCGACGACGCACAGGCTCGCTCGATCTCGCTGGGGCTTCGTCCCGCCGTCGATTTCGGCGTGGTGCACGACTCGCGACTCGTGGCGTTCCAGTTGGAGCTCCCCCGGCACGCCGTCCCTGTCCGGGCTGCACTGGGCCTCGGGCGACGCGAAGCTCGAACTCCTTGCCGGGCGCGGACCGTCCGACGACCCGAGCCGGCTGCAACACATCGGCGACTGGTCGACGACGGCATCCGAAGCCACCTTCGTGAGCGTGTATTCCTTCGATCCCAGCCGGGGTATCGAGAGCGCGCACAGCAACCTTCACCGATGACGGCGTTGTGATCGACATCAATATTCCTAACCAAGAATCTTCTCGAATTGAGGTAGCACTGTGACCACCCCCATGCTGATCGGCACCCGCGAAAGCGCCCTGAAGGGTGAGCTCGACGGACCCCGCAGCGTTCAGTTCCGACGTTTGCTCGAAGAGTGCGAGCGCGCAAAGGGCATGGAGCTGCCCCAGGAGCACCCGCTGGCATCCATCACCTATTTCGGCCCGGGCGCAGCCAACCTGGCTCTCGCCTACCGACTCACCGGCCAGCAGGCCTACCTCGATGAACTGCTGCGCTGGCTCGCGCCGCCGCTGTCGTTCCCGCACTGGGGCAAGGCAAATCTGCCCGACCACGACCTCGACGCCGGCTGGATCCTGCACGGTCTGTCGCTCGCCTATTCATGGGCCGGGGATGCCCTGCCCGAGGATGTGCGTGAGGCCCTCGAAGCCAAGCTGCTGCTTCAGGGCCAGCGCCTGTACTCGTTCGCCGTCGAGACCGAGGGCGGCTGGTGGTCGTCGTCGTACTGGCAGAACCACAACTGGATTTGCTACGCCGGGCTCGCCACCGCAGGCTACGCGCTGCAGGAAAAGTACCCGGAGGCACGCCTCTGGACCGAACGCGCGAAAGACAACTTCGGGAAGGTCCTCGACTCGCTGCCCGACGACGGTTCCAACAACGAGGGCGTCGTCTACTGGCGCTATGGGGTGCCGTGGATCGCGAGCTACCTCGACGTGCTCCGCGACCAGGAGGGCATCGACTGGTTCAACCGGGGCAGCTACCTGAAGGAGACTTTCTGGTACCGCCTCTACCAGGCCGCCCCCGACATGGAGCGGATCGTCGACCACGGCGACTGCCACGACCGCCGCTCCGGGCATCCGGTCGCTCTGTACTACAAGCTCGCCGCCGAGTACCGCATCCCGCAGGCACAGTGGCTGGCCGACAAGGTGTCGTCGGAGTTCTACTGGCGCGAAGCCTACGAGAGCGGCGTTCGGCCCGGAGTTCGGCCGGAGGCCTACCAGGAGCTGCTCTGGTTCGACCCCTCGGTCGAGCCGGCAGGACCGGAATCGCTCGAGCCCAGCCGGTACTTCGCCGACCTGGGTCTCGTGGTGGGCCGCACCTCGTGGGATGAGCAGGCCAGCCTCGTCTCCTTCAAGGCGTCGCCCGGCGGCGGCCACAAGGCGTGGGACCAGTCACACCGCCAGCGCAAGGAGAACGGATGGGTGACGCTGAACGCCGGGCATCATCATCCAGACTCCGGCACGTTCGTCTTCATCGGGCACGGCTCGTACCTGGCGATCGACGAGGGCTATTCGTCGCGCAAGCTCACCGAGCACCACAACTCGATCCTCATCGATGGCAACGGGTTCGTGAACGAAGATCGCTACCACGTCTTCGAGGAGCTGGCCGAGGAGTTCACGGCCGAGATCCTCACGACGACGCTGAAGGATGGCTGGACCCACGCGGTCAGCGAAACCTCGGCGATGTACGACCGCGCCCTCCAGGTGACCCGCGTGCGCCGTCATCTCGTGCTCACCCCTGGCGGCACCCTCGTGATCGTCGACGACCTGGCTGCCAGCCAGCCGCGCACGTGGACCTGGCTGCTGCAGATGGACAACCCTCCAACCCAGTTGGAGAACAACCGCTGGCTCGCCGAGGCCGGGCATGGCGTCATGCCCATCGCGGCCCTGGATGCGAACCCAACGAGCGAGATCGTCCCCACCTTCGTGCACGCCAACCCCACGTCGTCCACGCCGACCCTGGCGATCAGCAAGGCCCAGCACACGCTCAAGCGGATCAGTGAGCCGACCGAATCCGCCCGCTTTGTGACGGTCCTCGAGTCGCGTCGATGGGATGACACAGCCCCGGCGACAATCACCCACCAGGCGACCGAACACGGAATTGTGGTCGAGATTGAGCGGGACGGCGTGGTCGAGTCCGTATCGTTGGCGTATGAGGGCCAGACTCCGGAACTGTCGGGGGCGGATGTCAGTGGCGACGGCTTTCAGGGGAGAACGAGCTCACAACGATGAAACAGCCTAAGAGCGGCACCAGGCGCATCCCACGGTGGGAGCGCACGCTGCTTGGCGCGCTCACCTATCCCGGCAATATCATCCTCGGGTCTGTGGCCGTACTGGTGCTGTCTCTCGGGGTGATCACGGCGCTTCCGGCGGCGATCGCGCTCGCACGCGCGTTCGCCCGCTGGACGGCAGACGGCGATGACAAGGTCTTCACGAACACCTTCCGCGAGTTTGCGAGCACCTGGCGGCGCACGCTCGGGCTGGGCGTCATCGCCGTGGTGGTCTTCGGGATCATGGTCGCCGACGTTCTCTTCCTGTCGTTCCAGCTCTCACAGCCCGGCGGTTCCCTCGCGCTGTTGTTCACGGCTGCGGTGCTCCCGCTAGCGGCGGTCGCCTGCGTCTACACGGTGGCCATCACCGCCGCCTCGACGCTGACCACCGAGTCGAAAGCCTCGGCTTGGGTTCGGGAGGCATTCGTTCTGATGCTGGGCTCGCCGAGTCGTTCGCTTCTCGTGTTGTTGACGGTGATCGTGGTGGTGGTGGTCTCCGTGCTGTTGCCGACGCTGGCCCCGTTCGCGGCGATAGCGGTGCCGGTGTACGTGGGTGTGCGGTGCTGGGGTCCGCGTCCTCCGGTCAACGACGAGCAGATTTAGGTGGCGGCGAAACGACCGACTGGCTCATTCGCGCTGAAGGTTCTCTACGGCGACACCTTCACGATGGCCGTCGGCTTCTACATGCTGGTGCCTCTGCTGGCGTACCACTTCCTCCAGGACCTGACGCTGACGATCGCGATCGTTGCTGTGCTTACTGCGGTGCGAACTGCAGCGCAGAACGGTCTGATGCCAATCGCCGGCTGGGTGGCCGATCGCATTCACTTCAGGCGAGCCATCCTGATCGGCGTGCTCATCCGCGCGCTGGGGTTCGCGCTTCTCGGCACTGTTGAGTCAGTTCCGCTTCTTGCCATCGCGTCTGTACTCACCGGTCTCGGTGGCGCGCTGTTCCACCCGGCCAGCTACGCGGCATACGCAGCGCTGACCACCGGCACCGACCGGGTGAAGGTCTACTCGACTCGCGAGGTCGTGAGCAACGTGGGCTTCGTTGTCGGGCCCGATCGTGGGTGGCTTCCTCGCCGGCGCCGACTTCGCTATGGTCAGCCTGTCAGCGGCGGGGATGTTCGTGCTCGCGTTCATCATCAGCGCCATCGGTTTGCCACGCTCAAGCGAGGCCGATCGCGCCACCACGGCTCCCCGCCTGCGGGTCGCGTTCGCTGACCTCGCGTTTCTTCGTTACTGCGCACTTGTCGCCGGGACTGCGGTGTTGATCGCGCAGTTCTATCTGGTGATCCCGTTTCGTGCCGCGCAGTTCATCTCCGGCCCGTCCGAGCTCGGCCTGATCTATTCGGGAGCCGCCGTGGTGATGGTCGTCACGATGCTGCCGCTCACCGGTGCCGCCAACCGCTACCTTCCGACACGCGTCACGCTGGCAGGTGCCGCCGCCTGTCTGGGCACAGGGGTCGCGCTCATGGGCCTGTCGTCGTCACTCATCACGATGCTCATCGGTGTCGCCGTGTTCATCGTCGGCCAGATGCTGGCCCAGCCCGTGCTCAACGCGACGGTCTCGCGCTTTGCGCCGCCCGGAGCCGTGGCGAGCTACTTTGGCGTACAGGGTCTGGCCACGGCGATCGGTGGCGCCACCGGGAGTGCAGCGGCCGGCATCCTGTACGCGATCGCGGATTCGGGCAACCCGAACGCTGGCCTCGTCTGGCTGGTGTTCCCGCTCTGGGCGGCGATCGTCGCTGCGCTGTTCGTCGTCTTCGGGCCGCGTGACACCGCACGCCCAAACGAGAGCGCGTAGGCTCCGTCGATCGCCTCGGGCTAGCTGTCTCCTGAGGCGTCGCACTGCGCGCTCGATGTGGCGGGAAGTGCCCACGCTGGCATGTCGTCGATGAACGCGGTGAGCACTTCGTCGCTCCCGCCCAGGGTCCAGTCAACGTCCGCGCCGACCTCCGGCTCGAACTTGTTCCACTCGAACCAGTTGATCATGTGCAGCTGCGGGAATCGCGTCGCCGTCTCCTCTGAGAAGACCTGTCGCCACCACGCCTGCTTTATCGTCAGCTCAAGCTCTGGATCACCGTCGGCGACAACCAGCGCCGCCGTTTCGGGGATCGCAAGCGCCTTTCCGTGGTCGACGGCGTAGGTCTGGTAGAAGTCGGCCGCCGTCGTGTCATCCCCGCCGAAACCGTTGTAGGTACCGGTGAGTTGTGCGGCGAACTTGCCCTCCTCGGGCACTTCGCTCTCGCCCCAGGGATAGGTGGAACCCCAGTGGTAGAGCGACAGTCCCACCCAGTCGACAACGTCATCACCCGGGTAGTAGGGCGCGTACGCCTCGTCGAGGGTGAGCGTGCCGTCGCCGTTGGTGTCGAGCGCGGCGAAGTCAGCCGAACCCGGCACGGCAGCAAAAAAGCCGCCGGTGAATGGGTATCCCCCGGCGTAGTTTGGCGCCCACATCATGGACGATCCCGGAGCGAGCTCGTGCACGGCCAGTGCCATCTCGCGATAGGCGGCGATGTACGCGGCGGGCTGCTGCCCCCACGCGTACCAGGACCCGTTCATCTCGTGCGCAAATCGCACGACGACGGGAACTCCGGATGCGTTGATTTCGGCAAGCAGCGTGGCCGTCTCCTCGGCGACCTCGGCGGTCACTGCGGCGAGCCCGTCGTGCGGCTCGAGGGTCAGCAGCAGGGTGCCGTTGACCGCGCGCAACTGATCGACCGCGCCGCGGACGTTCGTGAGGTCAGACTCGGTCATCGGCAGATGCGTGAATGAGACGGCAACCGCGGGGTTCATACCCAGCCGCTCGCTGAATTCCTGCAGCGTCTCCACGCCCCAGTCCAGGTTCACACCGAAGAGGGCGCCGCTTTCTGGAATGAGGTCTGCGGCAGGCGCGACCGTGCAGGCAGCCGCACTGGCGCTATCACCGGTTTGCGGATTCAACTGCGTCAGGCCGTACGCCCCGATGGGCAGCACGACAACCATCGCGACAAGTGTCGCCAACCCCCGAAGACCCATATGTTCCAAAATACAGCGAAACTGCGGGCTTATGGGTCGCAACGGCGCCCCAAAACGAGGGTGTGTCAGCACCGCTCAGTACGATGGATGCCAGCGAACTCCGGGGTTGCGCCTGAGAGAAGGTGCACGGCGTAGTGACCCAGAAGGCAGCGCAGACGTGGGAAGGCTACCGAGCCTCCATCGGTGACCGATCACCCATGTTCGCCGCGATCGCGGCCGAATGGCACATCGAGCGGGCGTTCTATCCCGGCTGCTATCTTGACCTGTCGCCGTCCACAGCGATCGGTGCGGTCACCTATCTTGATCTCGACAAGCGTGCCGCGAAATACTTCTCCACGGCCGGCCTTGCCGCCTCCGAGCTCGCAAAATGGGGTGCGGACGGGATGCCTCGGATTGAGTTCATCCACGCCGACTACACGCGCCCACTCCCCCTGCAGCCCGGAAGTTTCGACCTTCTGATCTCGCTCTTCGCCGGCCCGGTGTGGGAGCACTGCAAGTCGTATCTCGCGCCGGGCGGGCTGCTCCTGGCGAACACAAGCCACGGGGATGCCAGCATCGCCGCGCTGGATCCGGACCTCGAGCTCGCAGCCGCGGTGCATCACCGCAGCGGGCGCTATCGGCTCGACCTTGCCGACCTCGACAGCTACCTCATCCCCAAGTCCGTGGACCCGCCAGACGCGGAGGGCATCCGGCGCAGCGGTCGAGGCATCGCCTACACGCGGACCGCATTCGCCTACGTTTTCCGCGCAAACGTCAGTGGGGCGGACGGGACTTGAACCATGAACAAATGGGTCTTGCGGCAACGCTTCAGCGGGTGTATTACGTATCTGTGGCCAGCGCCATCCATCGGTTCTGAGCCCTTCTTGAAGTGTTGTGAGGTGTTCACATGGACGACATGGGACTCACGAGTCCCCTGGGACTGAACTGCACCGCAGGCGGCATACTCGAGCGCCACCTGTCCATCCCCCGCACCTAGGGGGGCCGATGCGATCAGGAGCTGAAGCGCTCAGGGTGGCGATGAGCCGACCCCATATTCCGTTCTCGTTTGTGGGAACGGATGACCGGCAACGCGACGTCGGCGATCTGATGTGCATGAGGGCTGTGCTCGCGAACTTCGACCTCATCCCCATTGATGGTTTTGATACGGCAAACGACGGGTGGCGCATCTCCCAGGGGAAGCACACCGACAGGTTCCCGCCGAGGGGTGCTCCTGTGTGGTTTCCGAACCCCGACCCAGACTCAAGCGGCCATGTGGCAATCGCCACTGGCAAACGCGGCGTCGACGAGGTGTGGACAACGCCAGTGTGGTTGCGGAAATCGGATCGGCACACGACATCACACCTCACAACCATTGCAGCGATGGCGGTCCAATGCGGCAACGCCTATGCCGGTTGGACCGACCACATCGGCAACAACGAGATCGATTTCGTTGCCCCCGCTGGCGGCGCTTTCGCGCTGTTCCAGGAACCAGTCCCTATCCCAGATTTGGAGGACGACATGATCGGCGCGATTGAGCAGCGCGAAACGCCAGGCGACCCCACGACCCTGATGATCGCGGTGTTTGGGGGCGGAATTGGGTGGGTCGAGATCTCGCCAGCAGACCGCGAACCGTACAACCGTCTGAGGGCAGTGCTGAACACCATCGCGGATCAGGCTGGCGCCGCTGAGGTGCTACCCAAGATTCCGATGGGCGTTGACCTGAATGGGTGGAACACGGCCAAGAGCTTCTTCTTCCACCCCGCACCGAGCGCGATGGATGCTGCGGGGGTGAGGAATGCCCTCGCGCTTGACTTCGCAGCCGTGATCGAGAAACTCACCCGTCTCGCGGATGAGAGAGCGCACGTAGACCTGGTAGGGCGGACGGGACTTGAACCCGTGACCGACGGATTATGAGTCCGCTGCTCTAACCAGCTGAGCTACCGCCCCGCGCCCGGAGTAGTGCGGGCGGATTCCTACGATACAGGCCCGGGGCTCGATGTTTTTGCCGTTGAGTAGACCGTCTATTGCACTAATGTACTGGTCATGGAGATATCTTCTTGCGTCCTGTTCTGGGCACACCCGGGCATGGAGTCAGATCTAACCAAGTATCTCGATCGCGTCGTTGACCTGGAGGTCGAGCACGGCGGATCCCTGCGATATCGCGGAGTGACCAGTGGCAAGGACGATCAGCCGCTCGAAGTGCACATCCTCGAGTTTCCGACGGCAGACATGCTCCTCAACTTCATGAGCGACCAGCGCCGGGATGAGATGGCACCCGAACGCGCGCGTGTGATTGCGCGCATGGAGATCATGATGACGCACGAGCTGGCAGTGCCCAGCCCCGTTGTGCACGAGGACGAAGAGAGCGAATAGCGCTACTTCGACTGAGCTGCACCGGCTCCGCTGTCGACCTCTTCGCCGCGGTACAGCGACTCGAAGGTGTCGAGGGTGCGCTGGATGTCGTGCGACTCCACGATCTTCAGGCTCTCGTTCTTCAGCTTCAGGATCTCCTCGTGCGACATCGAGAGCACCTTGGTGAGCTTCTCAGCGAGCTGAGCCACGTTGCCGGGCTCGAACAGAAAACCGTTTTCGCCGTCGTGCACGAGGTGCGGAAGCGCCATGGCGTCTGCCGCCACGATGGGCAGCCCCGACGCCATGGCTTCCATGGTCGAGATGCTCTGGAGCTCCGCAATCGATGGCATCGCGAATACTGTGGCGCGGGTGAGCGCGTGACGCAGGTACGCCTCGTCCACGTAGCCGGTGAACTTGATGCGGTTCGAAACGCCGAGGTGCGAGGCCAGGGCCTTGAGTTTGTGCTCCTGGTCGCCGCCTCCGACGATCTCGAGCCGGGCATCCAGCGAGTCATCGAGCGTGGCGAAGGCCTTGATCAACTTGTCGATCTGCTTCTCTTCAACTACCCGACCGAGGAAGACGATGAGGTTGTCTGTTCTCGGCTCCAGGTTGGGCGTGTAGTTGTGCGCGTCGATGCCGCACGAAATCGCCAGGACGTTCTTCACCGAGGTGTTGGCTTCGAGGTACTCCGCCGCCTTGCGGGTCGGCGTCGTCACTCGCTCCGCGCGCCCGAAGGTGCGGTTCGCTGCGCCCCAGGCCGCCGTGATGGCCTTCGCGGTGAGGAACGGCGGGATGATCAGCGTGTACTCGAGCAGGTTCTCCGGCATGAAGTGGTTGGTACCGATGATCCGGATGCCACGCTTCTGGCCCTCCATCGTCATGCCCCGGCCGATCACGACGTGTGACTGGAAGTGGATGACGTCGGGCTTTACCTCGTCAAGGATGCGCGCGCTGTTGTGCCTGATGCGCCACGGAAGCGAGAACCGCAGCCACGGGTGCGGGTACCAGCGCCAGGAGTAGATGCGGTGCACAGTGAAGTTCTGGCCCTCGTGCTCCTCGATCAGGGCGCCCAGTTTCTTGTTCGAATATGACGGGGCAGCAACGTGCACGTCGTGCCCACGCTCTGCCAGCCCAGCCGAAAGTCGCGCGATAAAACTCGCAGCACCGTTGATCTCGGGCCAGAAAGTGTCTGCCCCCATCAGGATGCGAAGTCGAGGTTTTCCGTCGTGCGGGGAGGTGCGGGGGGCGTCAGACACGCTGTACACCGTACCTCACGGATTCGGAGTGCCATCCTCGGCGACGTCGGCGAGTGGAGTATTGGCGAGCGCCTGCGGGTGGTGGCGCGAGAGAGACAGCACGCCCCAGACCGCGCAACCTCCGGACGCAATGAACGCGACCACTGCCCACAGGGGGGCGCCGGCGGCCTCACCAAGCACGATGATTCCGATCGCAACCGCCACGATCGGGTCGATCACGGTGAGGCCCGCCACGACGAGGTCGGGCGGGTTGGACGAGTGTGCTGTCTGCACGAAGTACGTTCCCAGCAGTGCCGCCGCGATCAGTCCCACCACGCACAACACGGTCAGGATATCGGCCGTGCTGAACTGAAACTCGGTGCGCAGGATGGTCTGCACGCGACTAATCACGAGGTTCGCGAGCGTGACCACAAATCCGAAAAGCACGCCAGCACCGATGACATACAGGATCGGTTTCGGCGAACGGTGGCGCATCGCCAGAAAGAGCGTGACGAACACCGCCAACACGACCGCGAGGATGATCAGCACAATGGCGAGCTGAGTACCGGTCACCGGGTGCTTCTTGGTGACCATGGCGGCGATGGTCACGAACACCGCCACTCCACCGATGCACACGACGATGGCGCGGATCGAGATTCGGTCGAGCGGGAGTCCCGTCATCCGGGAATTGACGATTGCCGTGATGACCAGGGCGATCGCTCCGAGCGGCTGCACCACGGTGATGGGCGCGAGGGTGAGACTCGTCAGCTGCAGCACGATCGCGAGCCCGAGCAACAACGTGCCGACCACCCACGACGGGCGCGCGAGCAGCGAGGTGAGCTGCCCGAGGCTGAGCCCCGTCTTGCCTTCGTGACCGGATCGCTCATTGACGACGGCCACCCCACCATGCTGGAACTGGGTACCGAATGCCAGCAATACCGCGGCGATGACGGCAAGGGCGATCCCGATGGGAGCATTGCCCCCGAGGGTGTCTGCGATGTCTGTCAGGTCGGGCTGCACCCGACGAATCTACCCGCTCTGGCTCCGTTATTCTGGAGGCATGGCCGTGCTCCCCATCAGAATCACCGGCGAACCGGTACTCCACACAATCGCACAAGAGGTAGTCGACTTCGACGCAGAACTCTCGACGCTGGTTGATGACATGTTCGAGACGATGGAGGAAGCACCCGGGGTCGGCCTCGCCGCGCCCCAGGTCGGCGTTGGCCTGCGCCTGTTCGTCTACAACTGGGTTGACGACGACGAGGTTCTGTGGCGCGGCGTCGCTATCAATCCCGAGCTGTGGCTGGCTCCCACCCCGATCGGCGAGCCAGACGAGGATGAAGAATCGGAGGGATGCCTGTCGGTCCCCGGCGAGCGTTTCGCGCTGCGTCGCTCGCCGAAGGTGATCCTGCGCGCCATCGACCTCAAACACAAACCTTTCGAGATCACCGCCGAAGGCTGGCTCGCTCGAATCTTCCAGCACGAATACGACCACCTCGACGGCACGTTGTACTCGGACCGCCTCGACCACGCACAGTCGAAGACTCTGAAGAAGACGATCCGCAAACAGGGCTGGGGTGTGCCGGGCCAGAGCTGGATGCCCGGAGAAGACGACCTCGAAGGCTGACGCCTAGGTCACTGCCCTGATCAGAGCGGCGGTCGCTGCCGCGGCAACAATCACCAGGATGAACGGCACCCGCAGCGCGAATAGCCCGGCCGCGACCAGCAGCGCAGGAACCCGGGCGTCCAGCGTGACGCCCTGGCCCGCTCCGATGGTCTGCGTGACGATAAGCGCCGACAGCAGCGCAACGGTGAGCAAGCCGGCGACGCGGGCGGGCACCGGCTTTTCGATGAGCGACGGCGGCACCAGGTAGCCGACCAGCTTGAGAGCCAGGACGGCGATGGATGCCAGGATCACCACCTGCCAGATCGTCACGTTTTCGCTCCCAACCAGTTGGTAATCCCGACCACCACGGCGACGACGGCGGCCAGCAGCACGGGGATCCCCGGCGGAAGCCAGGGCGTGAGCACCGCGGCGACCACGGCCGCCCCGACGGCGACCACGACGGGCTGCAGTTGCTTGAGCCGGGGCCACAGCAGCCCGAGGAAAGCGGCGGCGGCAGCGGCATCCAGCCCGTATTGGCTCACGTCACCGAGCTGGTTGCCGACGAGTGCGCCGGCGAGGGTGGTCAGGTTCCAGCCGACATAGATCAGCCCGCCGGTGAACCAGAAGCCGGTGCGCTGGCTCTGCCAGGGTGGGCTGGGCGATCGCGACCGCGGTGCTTTCGTCGATGGTCCAGTGGGCCGCGAGCAGCTTGCGGGGCCAGCGACCGCCGATCAGCGGCGCGATCCGCAGCGCGTACAGCCCGTTGCGGGTGCCGAGCAGCGCGGCGCTGGCGATTGCTGCGCCGCCTGCCGCGGCGCCTCCCGAGGCGAGCACGCCGATGAGGGCGAACTGCGATCCCCCGGAAAACATCAGGAGGCTGAGCACACAGGTCTGCCAGATGTCGAGACCGGATGCCACTGACAGCGCCCCGAACGAGAAACCGTAGGCGGAGACTGCCACGCCAACGGCAAGGCTCGCGCGGATCGCCGCCGCGCCCTCAGCGCTCCGCGGTGTGCGTCCAGTGCCTGGCCGACCGAGCAACGAAAAATCTCCCTCCGGGCAGGCAGCGGCTGGCGGCCGATCCTGCTCCGAAGGGAGACTCTATCTGGAAGGCGAACTACTTTCGCGTCGGCGCGATGTCGTTGTTGGCACGGAGCACTTCGAGGCGCGCCCGGTACTCCTTCTCGTCAATGTCACCCTGCGCGAAACGCTCCGCGAGCGTCGACTCCGCGCCACGAGCGGCGCCATTGTGTGCGTAGCCGAAGTGGCCGGGTCCGAAGCCATCACGGGCCCAGCGGCGGCGGGCGAGTCCGCCGAAGAGGAAGATGAGGCCGATGATGAACAGCGGGATGACGAAGAACAGAATTCCGAATCCGAATCCGTAACCGCCAACGTGCGCGGCAGCGGCAGGGACGAGGAGTGTTGACAGCATGTGAGATCCAATCAGGAGAGGTTTATGGCTGCGGTTGACCGCAGGTCAAGCCTCGTTCCTGGGCCGTTGTTGCGGATCTGCCGTGCGGTGTCTCTGGCATGCTCCGTGTGGTGCACAAATCCGGCAGCCGGCTACTCCCTGGCTCGCTAGGTGGCGTGCCCCGCCCGCACCAGGCCGGTCTCATACGCGATGACGACGAGCTGCACACGGTCGCGGGCAGCCAGCTTCGACATGATCCGCGACACGTGAGTCTTGGCCGTGAGCGGGCTCAGGAAGAGGCGCTTGCCGATCTCCTCGTTCGTGAGGCCCAGCCCCACGAGGCCGAGTACCTCCCGCTCGCGGTCGGTGATCACCGACAGCTGTGAGGTGTCCGGGTCTTCCCGGAGGTCGCTCGAGATCCGCTCGAGCAGTCGACGCGTCACCCCGGGGCTCAACAGCGCATCCCCGCCAGCGACCACGTGCACGGCTCGAATCAGCTCGACCGGCTCGGTGTCTTTGACGAGGAATCCGCTGGCTCCGGCGCGAATCGCCCTGCCCACATACTCGTCAAGCTCGAAGGTCGTCACGATCACGATGTGCGTGCCGGCGAGATCCGGCCGCTGCGCGATCTGCTCGGTCGCCCACAGGCCGTCGCCGTCGGGCATCCTGATGTCCATCAGCACCACGTCGGGTCTGGTCGCAATCACGAGCGACACGGCTTCCGCCCCGCTGCCTGCCTCCCCCACAACCTCGATGTCGGGCTCGGCCTCGAGCAGGCTCCGGAATCCGGCGCGAATCAATTGCTGGTCGTCGGCTATCGCTACGCGGATCAACTGGTTCCCCTCGGGTTGTGCTCTTTCAGCGGGATGCGGGCGGTGATGAGAGTTCCGCCGTCCGCAGACCGACCCACGTCGAGAGTGCCGCCCAGCAGCTCGGCGCGTTCCTGCATGCCCAGGATGCCGCGACCTTCGACGGGGGCCGACGACATTCCCGCGCCGTCGTCGCCGATCGTCACGACGTAGTCGTCACCCTCGACGACGACGGTCACGCGTGCTGCCGACGCGTGCGCATGCCGAACGACGTTGGTGAGCGATTCCTGCACGATGCGGTAGATGGCAAGCTGCGCCGCTTTCGGGGCATCGGTGACCTCACAGTCCAGCGTCACCTCGACACCCTGCGACGTGACGGATGCCGCGAGGCCAGCCAGTCGCGACAGGTCGGGCTCGGGCACCAGCGGAGCGTTCGGATCCTGCCCGTCCTCGGCACGGAGCACGCCCAGCACCGACCGCACCTCGTCGAGCGCGGTCTTGCTGGTCTCCTTGATGCTCGCGAGCGCCTCGGCCGCTTTGGCCGGCTGCTTCTCCATGAGGTGAAGCCCGACCCCCGCCTGCACGTTGATCTGGCTGAGCGAGTGCGCGAGCACGTCGTGCAGCTCCCGCGCGATGCGCACGCGCTCCGCCTGCACCTCGGTCTGCTGGCGCTGCATCTGCGTCCGCCGGAATTCGGCAAAGTGCTCTCTGCGGCTCCGCAGTCCCTCGCCGATTCCGAAGGTGATCAGAATGCCGAGGGTGGTGACGGCAATTCGCGCCGGATGCCAGTCGGCACCGGTCGCCAGCCCCACCGCGATGGTGCCCACCCAGCCGACACCCACCGAGATCCACGCCCACACCCTCTTGCCGCGGGTGATCGAGATGACAATCGCAAAGGCGAGCGCAACGAACAGGCCGCCCTGCGCGCGCTCCGACACCACAAAATCCACGCACGCGGCAAGGGAGACAAAGGCGACGACCGGGCCGGGGATGCGCCTGACCAGCAGCAACGCGAGCGGCCCGGCGACAGCCAGGACGACCGAAACAAATGCCGCCGCTCCGCGATCGTGCGCCAGCCACCACAGGTTGGAAGGCAACTGGAGCACCAGGGACAGAATCACCGGGATGAGCAGCCGTGCCCTCGACGACAGATGGAACATGGGTGGGGGCCGCGAGCCGTATCGATCGATATGACTGGGCAGAGGCATGAGTTGATCGTAGTTGCGGCGCTGCCGCGCGTCATCGGCCGGAAGATGCCGCGCGGCTACTCCCCCGGGTGTATGCCTCTCGCGGGAATCAAAAAGGCCCGGATCGTGGAGGATCCGGGCCTTAGCTCCTCGACTTGGACTCGAACCAAGAACCTGCCGATTAACAGTCGGCTGCTCTGCCAATTGAGCTATCGAGGATTGGCATTTAGCTTGGCTACTTTACCAAAGGTTGCCGGTTCACCAAATCGAGGTACACCCGCAGCCCCGGAATCGCTCCAAACCGACACGAAATAAGAATTGCACCGCTCTATTTCTTGCCGGAGAGCGCCGAGGGCGCGTCCGGATCCATCGATCGGGCCAGACCCTTCACGTATGGGTGCTCGGCATTGGCGAGCACCTCGTCGAGCTGCCCGCTGGCCACGATCACCCCGTGGTGCATGATCGCGACCTTCGTGCTCACCCGGCGCACCTCGGCCAGGTCCGCGGCCACGATCAGCGCCGAGAAGCCGCGCTCACGCTGCAGCGTGACGATGATGTCGAGGATGGCGCGGCGGGCCGTCACGTCGATGCCGGCGGTCGGGTCATCCGCCACCAGCAGTTTCGGCTCGAGGATCATCGCCCTGGCGATCGCGACCCGCTGCCGCTGGCCCTTGCTCAGCTCGTGCGGGTACTTGTTCATCGTCGTCAGCGGCAGCCGCACGGCATCGATCACCGTCGCCACGGCCGCGCCGGCGTCATCCTGATTGAACCTGCGATCGCGCGCATAGATCGGTTCTGCCACGTTTTCACCGGCGGTCAGCCGCGGCTGCAGGCGGTCCCCGGCCTCCTGCCGGACGTAGCCGACGTGCAGCCCGACCCGGCTGCGCTGGCGACGTGAGATGCCGCGAACGCTGGTGCCGAACACGCTCAACTCGCCACCGCTGATCCTCGGAGACGAGTCGTCCAGCCGATCCACGTCGAGTGCCACGGCTCGGGCAAGGGTGCTCTTGCCCGAACCCGTCTCCCCCATCACCGCGAGCACCTCGCCTGGGGCGATATCGAAGGTCACCCCGTCGAGCGCCACGGCCCGGGTCTGGGGGCTGCTGGAACTGTAGCGAACCGACAGATCCCGCGCGCTCACCGTCGGGGCGAGCGGGTCGATGTGATGCCGCGTCATTGCCTAGTCCGCCGCCCTCAGCGCATTCAGCGCGAACCTGCGCTTCGCCTGCTCGACCGGATCCGGCACGGGCAGCGACGCAAGAAGACGCTGGGTGTATGGATGCTGCGGAGACCCCAGCACGTCGTTGCCGGTGCCCTCCTCCACGAGCTTGCCCTTGTACAGCACGGCGATGCGGTCTGACAGCATGTCGACCACGGCGAGGTCGTGGCTGATGAAGAGCGCCGCGAAGCCGAGCTCCTTCTGAAGTTCGGCGAACAGCTCGAGCACCTTCGCCTGCACCGACACGTCGAGCGCGCTCGTGGGTTCGTCGGCGATCAGCAGTGACGGGTTCAGCGCGAGGGATCGCGCGAGGCTGGCGCGTTGGCGCTGACCACCGCTCAACTCGTGCGGGAAGCGGTCGGCGAACGATCGTGGCAGCTGCACCGCCTCGAGCAGCTCGTTGACGCGCGGCCTGGCTGCGGCCGCGTCACCCGCCTTCCCGTGCACGATGAGCGGTTCGGCGACGCACTGTGCGATCGTCAGCAGCGGGTTGAAGCTCGACGCCGGATCCTGGAACACGAAGCCGATCTCGCTGCGGACCGGCCGGAAGGTGCGTTCACGGATGCCCAGCATCTCGTGGCCGAGCACCTCGAGCGACCCACCGGTGACCTTCGTCAGCCCGCCGATGGCACGACCGATCGTGGTCTTGCCGGAGCCGCTCTCACCCACGAGACCGAGCACCTCGCCCGGCGAGATGTCGAAGCTCACTCCGTCGACTGCCCGGAAGTTGTGCCTGCCGAATCGGCCGCCGTACTCGATCACGAGATCGCGGGCGACGACCACGGGGGCGCGGTGTTCACGGTTCCCGCCGCGACCCGATCCGCGGCGCGCGCGGCGGCCCTGGTCCCGCCGCTGCCGATGCGAGGCACCGCGGCAAGAAGGCGCTGCGTGTACGGATGCTTCGGCGCCGTGAAGAGCTGTTCGACCGGAGCCTGCTCGACGACGTTGCCCTGGTACATGACGGCGACGCGGTCGGCGAGGTCGGCGACGATCCCCATGTTGTGGGTGATCAGGATGATCGCTGTGCCGAACTCGTCGCGGCATCGACGCAGCAGGTCGAGAATCTCCGCCTGGACCGTCACGTCGAGGGCGGTCGTCGGCTCGTCGGCCACGATCAGCTCGGGATCCAGCACGAGCGCCATCGCGATGACGATGCGCTGTTTCTGGCCGCCCGAGAATTGGTGCGGGTAGTAGTCGATGCGCTCCTCTGGATTCGGGATGCCCACCTTGCCGAGCATCTCGATCGCCTTGGCACGAGCCTCCTTGGCATCGAACTCCGTGTGTGCCCGCAGGCCCTCGATGATCTGCCAACCCACCGTGAACACGGGGTTGAGGGCGAGGGAGGGCTCCTGGAAGACCATCGCGACGTCTGTGCCCCGGATGTCGCGCAGCTCCGAACCGCTCATGCCGATGACTTCGCGGCCGTTGAGCAGAATGGCACCACGGGTCACTGCCGTCTCTGGAAGCAGCCCGAGGATCGTCTTCGCGGTGACGGACTTGCCGCTGCCGCTCTCGCCGACGATCGCCAGCACCTCGCCGGCCTCGACGGACAGCGAGACGTCGTCGACGGCGACAACGTCTCCCCCGTCGGTCGCGAACGTGACCTCGAGGTCTGTGATATCAACTACGCGGCTCATGCTGGCGCTCCAGTCGAGTCGGTCGCCGAGGTGGCGGCGGTCAACGGCGCAGCGTCGTCGGCCGCGTCAGCACCGGATGTCGGGGATTCGGCTTTGCGCCTCGTCCTGAGTCGTGGGTCTGCCAGGTCGTTCAGGCTCTCCCCGACCAGCGTGATGCCCAGCACCACCAGCACGATGGCCAGCCCCGGGAACACCGAGGTCCACCAGATGCCACTGGTCACGTCCGAGATCGAACGGTTGAGGTCATAGCCCCACTCCGCGGCCGACGTCGGTTCGATGCCGAAGCCGAGGAATCCCAGCCCGGCGAGGGTGAGGATCGCCTCAGAGCTGTTCAGCGTGAAAATCAACGGCAGCGTTCGCGTGGCGTTGCGCAGCACGTGGCGGAACATGATGCGGGGCGTGCTCGAGCCGATGACCTTGGCCGACTCCACGTACGCCTCCGACTTGATGCGCACGGTTTCGGCCCTGATCACGCGGAAATACTGCGGGATGTAGACCACGGTGATCGAGACCGCAGCCGCCAGCACCCCACCGAACAGGGTCGACTGACCGCCGCTGATCACGATCGCGGCGACGATGGCCAGCAAGCAGCGTCGGGAAGGCGAACACGGCGTCGGCGATGACCACAAGCACGCGGTCGAGCCAGCCGCCGAGGTACCCGGAAATCAGCCCGAGGAATACCCCGGCGAAGATCGACAGCACTACGGCGACGACGATGACCGCAAGTGCCGTCTGGGTGCCCCAGATCACTCGCGAGAGCACGTCGTAGCCGCCGACGGTCGTGCCCAGGAGGTGATCACCGCCGGGCGGCTGCTGCGCGCCGAAGTTGCCGTTCTCGTCTTTCAGCTGAGCAAATCCGTACGGCGCGAGAAGCGGCGCAAAGATCGCTGTCAGTAAGAACATGCCGGTGAGCGATCAGACCGGCGATGAGCATGCCGCGTTGCAGCCCGACACTCTGGCGCAACTGGTGCACGACGGGAAGTCGATGCCACAGGGGTTCGCGCCTGGGCGGTGTCACCGGGGTCAGACCGGACTTCGTCACGTCAGTACCTCACCCTCGGGTCGATGATCGCCGCGAGTATGTCGACGATGAAGTTGCTGAGAGCAACGATCACCGCCAGCAGCGCCACGATGCCCTGCACCGCGACGAAGTCACGGGCGCTCAGGTACTCGGCGAGCTTGAACCCAAGGCCTTTCCACTCGAAGGTGGTTTCGGTCAGCACCGCGCCACCCAGCAGCACCGCGATCTGCAGGCCGATCACGGTGATGATCGGGATCAGCGCCGGCTTATAGGCGTGCTTTCGCACCAACCGGAATTCGCTCACCCCGCGGGAGCGGGCGGCATCGACGTAGTCCATCGACAGCGTGCCGATGACATTCGTTCGCACCAGCCGCAGGAACACACCCGCCGTCAGTAGGCCGAGCGCGAGCCCGGGAAGCACAGCATGCTGCAGAACGTCGGTGATCGCGGCCGGGCTCCCCAGCTGGATCGCGTCGATGAGGTAGATGCCGGTGCGGTTGTCGAGTTTTGCCATCTGCAGTTCGGTGCGCGTGCTGGCGCGCCCGGCAACCGGAAGCACCTTGAGCCAGACGGAGAACACCAGCTTGAGCAGCAGACCGGCGAAGAACACGGGCGTTGCGTAGAACAGGATGGCGACGACGCGGAGCACGGCATCCGGCCAGCGGTCGCGCAGGTACGCGGCCACCATGCCGAGCGGGATTCCCACGACGAAGGCCACAAGAAGCGCGTAGAAGGCCAGTTCGAGCGTGGCGCCGCCGTACGTGAGCAGCAGTTGGGCAACCGGTCGACCGTCGCTGATCGCCGTGCCGAAGTTGCCGGTGGCGACCTGGCCGATGTACTCGACGTACTGCACGATCAGCGGTCGGTTGTATCCGGCGGCCTCAATGCGTTCGGCCAGCTGTGCCGCGCTGAGCCGGCCACCGAGGGCCGCGGTGATCGGGTCTCCGATCGTTCGCATCAGCAGGAACACCATCGTCACCAGAATGAAGATGGTCGGGATGATCAGCAGGAATCGCACGATGATGAAACGTACGAGCGGGCTTCCCAAACCCATGGAGCGTCGCGGGGCCCGTGCGGGACCCCCTGGTGCCGGCGGGGCCTGGACGGTCGTCGTCATGTCTACCAATCGTGCTGAGAGCGAAAGAGGGCGACCCGCTCGACGCGGGTCGCCCCTTTCGCTGCGCTAGAGAAACTCTAGCTGTCTGTCTTCGAAGCTCGGTTGCCCGGCTTCTTAGCCCTTGACGAGGCTGCCGTAGCGGAACTTGAACGAGCCGTCGAGCACCGCACCGGTCACGTCAGCGCCGGTCACGGCGATCTGCGAGCCCTGCAGGAACGGCAGTGTCGACAGGTCCGCGGCAACCTTCGCCTGGATCTCCTCGATCAGCGCCTGACGCGCGTCGGCATCCGCCTTCGACAGCCTGGTCCTGGATCAACTGGTTGACCTCGGGGTTGTCGTAGTGGTTGCCGAGGAAGTTCTCCGTGGCGAAGAACGGCGACAGGTAGTTGTCGGCATCCGAGTAGTCCGGGAACCAGCCGAGCTGGTACGCCGGGTACAGGTCCTGCGTGCGGTCCTTGGCGTAGGTGACCCACTCCGTCGACTGGAGGTTGACCGCGAACAGGCCGCTCTCCTCGAGCTGGCTCTTCACGAGCGCGTACTCGTCGCCGGAGGACTCACCGTAGTGATCCGGGTTGTACTGAAGGTTCAGCGCGACAGGAGTGGCAACTCCGGCGTCGGCGAGCACCTTGGCGGCGGCGTCAGCGTCTGGGCCGCCGTCCGTCGCCGTACAGGTCCTTCAGAACTTCGGTGGCACCGGTCAGGCCGGCAGGAACGTAGGAGTACAGCGGCAGGTAGGTGCCCTTGTAGACCTGCTCCGAGATCTCCTGGCGGTCGATGAGGTCGGCAACCGCCGCGCGAACCGCCAGCGCCTTGGCCGGGTCGGCCTCAGCAGTTGTCGCGCCGAACGGCTGGGTGTTGAAGTTGAAGACGATGTAGCGAATCTCGCCACCGGGGCCGACGATCACGTTCACTGCGTCGTTGGTCTCGAGGTCTGCCACGTCCGTCGCCGAGAGGCTGCGGTGTGCGACATCGATGTTGCCCTCCTGCACGTCGAGCTTCAGGTTCGAAGCGTCCGTGTAGTACTTGAGGTCGATGGTGCTGGTTGCCGCGGCGCCAAGAACGCCCTGGTAGTCAGGGTTCGCCTCGAACGAGACCAGGTTGTTGAAGTCGTAGCTCGTGATGACGTACTGGCCGGCGAACGCGTTGCCGGCGACGATGTCGTCGTCGGACGTGACCGCGTCTGCCGAGAACACTTCCTCGTCGACGATCGGGCCGGCCGGGCTCGACAGGATCTGTGCGAAAGTCTGGTCGTTGCCGTTCTTCAGTGTGAAGACGACGGTGGTGTCATCCGGGGCGTCGATGCTGTCGATGTTGCTCAGCAGAACGGACGGGCCGTTCTCGTCGGCGATCGTCAGCTGGCGTTCGAACGTGAACTTCACGTCGGACGACGTGAGGTCGTTGCCGTTGGCGAACGTGAGACCGTCCTTGAGGACGACGGTGTACTCGTTGTCGCTCGTGTACTCGGCGGAAACCGCGATGTCGGGCTCAACATCGGAGGTACCCAGCTTCGAGTTCAACAGGAACGGGAAAACCTGGTTCATGATCGCGAACGAACCGTTGTCGTACGAACCGGCCGGGTCGAGGAACGTCACCTTGTCGGTGGTGCCGACGATGAGCGACTCGCTCGAGCCACCACCCCCGCCGCCGGTGTTTCCGGTGTCCGCGGCGCAACCGGCGAGAGCCAGTGCGAAAACGGCCGAGCCTGCGACCGCTGCGAGCGCCCGCTTCTTATTGGATGCGGATGTCATATCCGTCTACCTCTTCCTCAATGTGAGTGCTTTGTGGGCACTGCGTGGCAAGGAACGCGTCGGAGCTCTAAGCGACCCCGGCGTTGCTGTACTCCAGTACTAACACAGACAGACAGGATCGTCAATCGTCTGAGCGCGCAGAATCGACGGATCTTTACTCAAAAGCAATGCAGCGATCGCCCGGCGCTATTCGTTGCGCAGCACGCGGCGTTCGGTCTCGATGCGTACGAGCTCGCGCTGGACTGCGGCATACCGCTCGGGATCTGCCGCGGCATCCAGTCGCTGCATGGTGCCCATCATCGTGCGCTTTGCGCGCAGCAGGTCCCTGTCGATGAAGTCGGACACGATGCTGGTGCAGTAGCCGGGCAGCTTGTCTTCCCGCGCGGGGATCGGGGCGACCGCCAGCTGGTTCACGAGCGTGGCGTACCGTTGCGGCACCTCAGCGGTGACCCTGGCGACCCACTCCGGGCTCTCAGCGTGGGCGAGGCTTACCGCCACGGCATCCCTGACGATCTCGAGGGATGCATCACCGAAGCCGACCGCCATGGCCTTCGACATCAGCACCGATCCCGACAAGCTCAGGATGCTGCAGGATCGCCATCAGGACGTCGCGCTCGGTGCGGGTGGTCGTGTCGGTCGCCAGCCGGGTGATGGATGGCTCGTCGACGACGGGTGTCGGCGGTGCCTGCTGCCCCTCCTCGCGAGACCCGCGCGGCTGAGCGTCGCCGCGGTGCGCGTGGCCGTCGATGCGAGGAACGCGCTGCCGACACTGCGCGCTGCACCTCGTTGGGCTCGAGGCCCAGCCATCCGGCGAGGTTGCGGACGTAGCCGATGCTCATCGACTGGTCGCGGATGCCCGCGACCACCGGTGCCGCCGCCCTCAGCGCAGACACCCGGCCCTCGACGGTTTCGAGGTCGAAGCCGGTCAGCACCCGGCGCACCATGAACTCGAACATCGGCTTGCGCGTCTTGATCGAGGCGCCGGACCGCGTCGTCGCCCCGGTTGAGGCGCAGGTCGCACGGGTCGAGCCCGTCCGGCGCGACGGCGACGAAGGTCTGGGCGGCGAAACGCTGCTCCTCGGCGAAGGCGCGGCTGGCCGCCTTCTGGCCGGCCTCATCCGGATCGAAGGTGAAGATGACCTCGCCGGTGCCCGTGGTGTCCGGGTTGTCCGTGTCGCCGATGATCCGGCGGACGATCTTGATGTGGTCGACGCCGAAGGCCGTGCCACAGGTCGCGACCGCGGTCGTGACGCCGGCGAGGTGGCAGGCCATCACGTCGGTGTAGCCCTCGACGACCACGACCTGCTTGCCGCGGGCGATGTCCCGCTTGGCAAGGTCGAGCCCGTAGAGCACCTGGCTCTTGTGGTACACCGGCGTCTCCGGGGTGTTGAGGTACTTCGGTCCGTTGTCGTCGTCGAGCAGCTTTCGTGCACCGAAGCCAAGAGTCGCGCCCGTGACATCCCGAATCGGCCAGACGAGCCGACCGCGGAACCGGTCGTACACGTCGCCGCGTTCGCCGCGACCGAGCAGCCCTGCGATGACCAGTTCGTCGAGGCTGAACCCCTTGGCCGTGAGGTGCTTGCTCAGCGCCGAACCGCGCGGCGCGAAGCCGATGCCGAACCGTTCGGCTGCCGACGCGTCGAAGCCGCGCTCCCCCAGGAACTTGCGCCCGGGCTCGGCGTCCGGAGTCGTCAGCTGCTCGACGTAGAAGTTGGCGGCGGCCTGGTTGGCGGCGAGGATGCGGGCACGGTTGCCGTGATCCGTGGCGGCGCCACCGTCCTCGTAGTGCAGCTCGTAGCCGATGCGACCCGCCATGCGCTCAACGGCCTCGGAGAAGCTGACGTGATCCATCTTCTGCAGGAAGGTGAAGACGTCGCCGCCCTCACCGCATCCGAAGCAGTGGTAGAAACCGACCTGCGGGCGCACGTGGAAGCTGGGGCTGCGCTCCTCGTGGAAGGGGCACAGGCCCTTCATCGAGCCGACGCCGGCGTTCTTCAGCGTCACGTAGTCGCCGACGATGTCGGCCAGGTTGGTGCGCGACCTCACCTCGTCGATATCGCTACGTCGGATCAGTCCAGCCACAACCCCGATTCTACGGTCGCGCGGTGGGCCGCGTTGCCGCTCTCCCCCGGGGCTGCCCATCCTTCGGAAATTCAGGAAAACCGTGCGGCGGCGAGACAGTGCCCCCGCAATTGCGGCTCGTCGGGGCGACCGCAGACCGGATCTCCTGAATTTCCGAAGGTGGTGGTCGGTAGGGAGCCGGCTGCGGACTCAGCCGCGGAGGTCAGCCGACGAGGCGCGCGTGCCAGGCCATCGCGGACTGGTCGGTGAGCGAGGCGACCTGGTCGACGATGGCGCGTTTGCGCTGGTGGTCCGTCTCGGCCTCGTGCCAGTCCGCGGCAAACCCCGCGTCGAGGTTGCGTCGGCGCCGTCCACAACAGCACGTCGGCAAGCTCGGTCAGGATGTCCCGCTGCTGGGCGTAGATCGGACGGCGTGCGTTCGTCGACATCACAAAGGCCGCCACGATGCCCTTCAGTACGGCGATCTCGGCCTGAATCTCGCGGGGAACCACCAGGTCGGCCCCGAATCGCGCGAGGCTGCCGGAGTACGACTCCCGCGTGGCGTGCACCGCGGCACCGGCGAAGCGCCCGATCAGCTGGCTCGTCAGGTTCTTGAGCTGCCCGTGGGCGCGCCTGCTGCCGTCCCAGCGGTCGATCCAGACATCGAGGTTGTCCAGCCGGTCGAAGGCGGCGATGAGCTCGTCGTGGTCGACCTCTCCCCCGATCCACACGAACATCGAGTTCACGAGTTCGTCGTGGTCGACGCGCGCGCCGAGGGCCGTGACATCCACGTAGCCGTTGACTATCGCGTCCTCGAAGTCGTGCACCGAGTAGCCGATGTCGTCCGACAGGTCCATGACCTGCGCCTCGATGCAGCGCTGGCGGTCTGGCGCGTCGGCGCGCAGCCACTCGAACGCGGCGGTGTCGTCGTCGTAGAACCCGTACTTGCTGCGGCCGCTCGGGTCGGGCACGCCCTGGGCGCTGGGCCACGGGTACTTGCAGCTCGCGTCGAGGGAGGCTCGCGTGAGGTTGAGCCCGTAGGCGGCGCCGTCCGGGCCGAAGACCTTCGGTTCGATGCGGGTGAGCAGGCGCAGGGTCTGCGCGTTGCCCTCGAAGCCGCCGATGTCGGCGGCCCAGTCGTTGAGCGCACGCTCGCCGTTGTGCCCGAAGGGTGGATGCCCGAGGTCGTGCGCCAGGCACGCCGTGTCGACGACGTCCGGGTCGAGCCCGAGGCTGTCGGCCAGCTCGCGCCCGACCTGCGCGACCTCGAGGGAGTGCGTCAGCCGGTTTCGCGCGAAGTCGAGGGCGGTCGTCGGGCTGAGCACCTGCGTCTTTGCGGCGAGCCTGCGCAGCGCGCTGGAGTGCAGCACCCGCGCACGGTCGCGCGCGAAGTCGCTGCGGCGGCTGTAGTGCTCTTCGGGAAACCAGCGCTCGGCGTCGACGGCCGAGTAGTCGTCAGCCACCGCTGGTGTTCAGTTCGGCTGCGGCCAGTTCGACGCGGTGCGTCTCCTGCAGTTCCCTGCTGTCGAGCCAGCCCTGCGGCAGGCTGGGGCTCTTGGGCGTGCCGGCACGGCCGCGCTGGCCCTCGGCGTCCGCTCCCGGGTACGGCTGGTCCCAGTCGAGCTGCGCCAGAAGCTCGTCGAGCTGCGCGAGGTCCTGCACGGTGGCAAGCGATGCCCGAAGCTCTCCGCCGACCGCGTACCCCTTGAAGTACCAGGCGACATGCTTCCGGATGTCGCGGCAGGCGCGGTCCTCTTCCTCGAAGAATTCCGTCAGCAGTTCGGCGTGCCGCCTGAACGCGCGCGCAACCTCGCCGAGTCCCGGCTCCGCCTTCAGCTGCTCACCGCGGAACGCCGCGGCGAGGTCACCGAACAACCACGGCCGTCCGAGGCATCCACGACCGACGACGACTCCGTCGCAGCCGGTCTCGTCGACCATGCGCAGGGCATCCTGTGCGCTCCAGATGTCGCCGTTGCCGAGGATGGGCGTGCCGGTGATGCTGTTCTTGAGCTTCTCGATGGCCGACCAGTCCGCGGTGCCCGAGTAGAACTCGGCGGCGGTTCGTGCGTGCAGCGCGATGCTCGCGACGCCGGCGCCCTCTGCGGCCTTCGCGGCCTCGAGGTAGGTCAGGTGGTCGGAGTCGATGCCTTTGCGCATCTTCACGGTGAGCGGCACGTCGCCGGCGGCCTTCACGGCGCCCTCGACGATGTTGCGGAAGAGGTCGCGCTTCCACGGCAGTGCGGCGCCTCCGCCCTTGCGGGTGACCTTCGGCACGGGGCATCCGAAGTTCAGGTCGATGTGGTCCGCGCGGTCTTCGGCGACCAGCATCGTGACCGCCTCAGCGACGGTCTTCGGGTCGACCCCATAGAGCTGGATGCTGCGGACCGTCTCTGACTCGTGGTGGCGAATCAGTCGCATGCTTTCGGGGGTCCGCTCGACCAGGGCCCGGCTCGTGATCATCTCGCTGACGTACAGCCCGGCGCCGTATTCGCGGCACAACCGCCGGAACGCGGTGTTGGTGATGCCCGCCATCGGCGCGAGCACGACCGGCACGTCGAGCGCGATCGGCCCGATCTTCAGTGCGGGCTTCTGCGCTGGTGCCGCAGTAACGCGCGGGTCAGCAACAATAGTCATGTGGCAATTCTCCCAGAGATTTCGGATGCGCTCCGCATCCACCCCCGCGCCGACGAGCTGGCGGGGCGCTAGTGGCGCTCGACAATCATCCGAACGTCTTCAGGTTCGAGGGTCGGCTCTGGGTCAGTGACGCTCCGCGCGAGCTCGCGATCGCCCAACTGCAGGCGCAGCGGGCGTGGGATGCGCAGAACGCCAAGCTTCAGCGCTGGTGGGTGGCCATCACGATCGGCGCGCTGGCCGGCATCGTGGGCACTCTCGCCTTCGGCACGGCCGCCAGTCTGGCGCCCGCGGTGTACCTGCTGCTGCTTCCCCTGGGCTTCGGTGTCGGGGCAATTCTGGGCGCACTCGTCAACAAGCGATTCGTCTCACCGGAGGGACAGCACTCGTCGCTGCCGGCACGACCCGCGACGGTGCAGCTGACCCAGATTCCGCCTCGGGTGGCCCGTGCCGCCCCCGAAGATGCCCGTATGAGCGACATCGTGGAGTGGTCAAAACGGGGCTTCGTCAGCTAGATCGGCACCTGCAAGCGCTTGCTGGGAATTTGCCCCGATTGTTAACATTGGTCGACGAAAAGTGAATGCGGCCCGCGAGTCGGGTTATGGTGAAATGCAATAACTGCTAGACCCGCCCTCCCGATTTACCCCGTTTGCCCCCCGCTCAACACGGCGATCCGCTCCCCCTAAGGGTCGCCTGCACGCACGCCAACGATGCCGCTGTGACATTCCGGTCGCATTCGTTTCCCCCTCCGTGCCCGGCATTGCTCACTGCGCCGACCGGCTTTCTGCGTCGCATCGCACTTCCCCCGAAAGAAGCGAACCATGACGACCCTTCAGTCCCGTTTTCAGACCACCCCAAGCGCACCGATCGAAGAACCCCCGGCACCCCGGATCACGGAGCCGGTGAAATCGCAGTCACCATCGCTGATCATCCTCGTCTTGATCGCCACCCTGGGAATCCTCGCCTACGCCTCATTCCTGCTGAATCCGGCGAGCCGCGGCGACTGGCTCCCGTACTCGCTGGTCATCATCGCCGAGACGATCCTGATCCTGCAGGCACTGCTCTCCATGTGGACGATCCTGTCGGCATCGCAGGATCCTCGTGACTTCGCGTTCCACGACGCGAAAACAAAACTATTCAACGATCGGCAGATTCTCCGCGACGGCCTGACCAACTCACCGTCACGCTGGAACATGCACCTCGGCGGCGCCGAGGCCACCGTCGATGTGTTCATCACCACCTATGGCGAGCCGATCAATGTCATCCTCGAGACGGTCGAGGCGGCCGTCGCCATGCGCGGTACCCACATCACGTGGATCCTCGACGACGGTCGCTCCGACGAGGTTCGCGACCTGGCCGCCGAACTTGGCGTGCGCTATGTTCGCAGACTCAGCTCCGGCGGCGCGAAGGCCGGCAACGTCAACCACGCCCTCAGCCTCGCAAATGGGCGCTTCTTCGCCATCTTCGACGCGGACTTCGTGCCCTCCCCCGAGTTCCTTGAAGAGACGATCCCGTTCTTCTCCAAAGACGAGGTCGCCTTCGTGCAGACACCGCAGACCTACGGAAACCTGCATAACGTCATCTCCCGCGGGGCCGGCTATATGCAGTCGATCTTCTACAGGTTCATCCAGCCCGGCCGAAACCGGTTCAACGCGGCCTTCTGCGTCGGCACAAACGTGATCTTCCGACGGGCGGCGATCGACGACGTCGGCGGCATCTACACGGACTCCAAGTCAGAGGATGTCTGGACCTCCCTCATGCTCCACGAGCGCGGGTGGCACACCATCTTCATCCCGGACACCCTGGCTGTCGGCCACGCCCCGGACACCGTGGAGGCGTACACGAAGCAGCAACTGCGCTGGGCCACCGGCGGTTTCGAGATCCTTCTCGGTCACAACCCGCTCAGGCGCAAGCGCAAACTCAGCCTCGACCAGCGTCTCCAGTACCTGGTCACTGCGTCGTTCTACCTGACTGGGATCACCCCTCTGCTGCTCATGGTGGTTCCCGCGCTCGAGATCTACTTCGACCTGCGACCGATGAACCTGTCGACCACCGTCGTCACCTGGGTGCTGTACTACGCCGGGTTCTATATCGTTCAGATCCTGCTGGCGTTCTACACGATGGGTTCGTTCCGCTGGGAGACCCTGATGCTCGCGACGGTGTCGGCTCCCATCTACCTTGCCGCGCTGTGGAACGTGCTCATGGGCAAGGAGCAGTCGTGGAGCGCCACCGGTGACCGCTCAAAGGCCTCATCGCCGTTCAACTTCATGATTCCCCAGGTGCTGTTCTTCGCCTTCCTTCTGCTCACGTCTTTCGTCGCCATCTATCGCGACATCGACAACGGCGTGCTGACGCTCGCCACCGCATGGAACGTGACCAACACCCTCATCATGGGCAGCTTCGTGGTCGCGGCACTGCGCGAACACCTGTCCCTCAACCGAGCTGCAAAGCTCCTCCCAGCAAAGGCGGTGTCTGCATGACCTGGCGCAGCAACCTCAAACTCTTCATCGGCCTCGCGGTCATCATCGCGCTCGTCCTCGGGCTGACCGTGATCTTCACCCAGCGACAGGCCCAGGTGGCCAGTGTCTCGGCATCCATCGAGGCCGAACGCTACCCCGTCGGCATCGACTACGGCGGAACCCTCATCACCAGCTACATCACCGAAGACAACCAGCGCGTCAACGAGGGTGACGTCCTCTTCACGATTCAGAGCCCGTCGCTGCAGGCCGATCTCGCAGAGGGTCTGCTCAAGCCGGAGACCGTCGCATACTCGGTCACCGACGATGGCACCATCACGCTCACCGCCGCCGTCGCCGGCACGGTCAAAGACGTCGAGGCGAAGCCGGGATCGTTCGTGCAGGCCGGACAGGTTCTGGCGACGATCGAGAAGGCCGGATCCCTCTTCGTCGTCGCGCAGTACGAGCTGACCGGGCGCGACTACTCGCGCATCGGCGATGGAGCGGCCGTCGAGCTGCTGCTGCCGAATGGTGCGAGCGTGGATGGCGCGGTGTCGACGATCGACGTTGAGACCGTCGAAGGCCAGGCAGAGACCACGATTCGCATCGAGAGTTCCTCCCTGACCGACGGTGCCTACAACGGACTCGTGACGGCGGGCACCCCGGTAACGGCCACCCTGAAACTGAGCGACGACGGAATCCTCGCCGGGGCCCTTGACGGCGTCTCGGACTTCCTGCGGAAGATCGGACTCTGATCCGATGACCCGACTCAACCGACTGCTCGTCCTTCCGCTTCTGGTCACCGCCACCATGGTGATCACGGGATGCACCACCTCGCCCACAACACCAGACGAGACCTCCGGGACCTCCGGCTCGATCTTCCCGGACAGCACCGTCGCGCCCCTCATCGACGCGATCCCGACGCGGTCCGTCGCCGAGTTGCCCACACCGCACCTCGCCGACGGCCTGATTCCGCCCACCAACCGGTGGTTCTCCGGCCTCGTGTTCGGGGAGGAGTCGATGCCGGTGTTCCCGCTTCCGCTGGCGTTCCAGATGGCGGATGGCGGTTTCTCGCTCGGAGTGCCTCGCGTCGTCACCAACGAGAAGGTCATCGCTGGCGGCTTCGTCGCCGACATGACAGCGGACCTGGGCGCGGATGACTACGTCGTCAGCGCCTACGACGAGGCGTCGGTCACCATGTCGAACACCAAGGGTGGAGTGGAGATCGGAAAGACCATCATCGCCGAGGGGTCCCCCTTCGTCAGCTTCACGGCGTCCAGCCAGGTCACCATTTCGCTCGGCCAGGACCTCACCGCCGAGGACGGCGCGTGGACCTACGAGATCGACGGCACCACCTACGGCCTGGTCAGCGGCGGCAGCATGTCCGCCGACGGCACGGAACTCACGCTCTCCGAAAATCAGGTCGCGACCTGGTTTGCGGTGTCGACCGGAGGCTCTTTGGCCGAGTTCGTGACGGCCGCGGCGTCCCCGATCGTGGGAACGAGCATCCAGTACTCCGTCTCCGACCGCAGCACCACCAGCATCGCCTACCGAACCGCCGACGGCTCCCCCACCATCGTGGCGGCCATGCCGCACCAGTACACCGACCAGACCGACGAGCAGTCGTGTGAGTCCGGCACCTGGCCGAGCGTGTATGGGCAGCTCAAGGCCTGCACCGTGACCGAGCTCACCTGGTCGGTGCCGAGCCTGGCGCCGGCAGGGTCGCTCGATCTCTCCGGCCTGTCCGACGAGCACAAGGCTCAGCTCGCGCAACAGCTTGAGGTGGATGTCGCGTCGACGCTGCCCGCGGCCGCGGACACGTATTACGGCGGCAAGTGGATGTACCGCCTGGCCAACATGCTCGAAGTGGCGCGCCAGGTCGGGGCCGACGACGTCGCATCCACCATCACGACCCAGCTCGTTGAGGTCATGGACGACTGGACCGACCCCGAGGGCTGCACCAACCGCGACGAGCGCTGCTTCGTCTACGACGACCAGGCTCGCGGTGTCGTGGGCCTCGCCGCCTCATTCGGATCCGAGGAGTTCAACGACCACCACTTCCACTACGGGTACTTCCTGTACACGGCCGGGGTGCTCGCCACCGAGGACCCCGCTCTCGTGGAGCGATGGGCGCCGGTGATCGACCTGCTCGCCGCCGACATCGCCAGCCAGGGCGACGGCACCTACTTCCCCGAGCGCCGGGTGTTCGATGCATACGCCGGGCACTCCTGGGCGAGCGGCACGTCCCCGTTCGCCGACGGCAACAACCAGGAATCCAGCTCCGAGGCGGTCACCGCCTGGAACGGGCTGGCATTGTGGGCCGCGGCGAGTGACCAGACAGAACTGGCCACGGAAGCCCAGTGGATGCTGTCAGCCGAGGCCGCGTCCGCCCTCGCCTACTGGACAGACTTCGACCTGAGCGAGCCGGTCTACGACGGCTTCGAGCACAACGTCGCCTCACTGAACTGGGGCGGCAAGCGCGACTACGCCACCTGGTTCAGCCCGGAGCCGAGCGCCATGCTCGGGATTCTCGTGCTGCCGATGAGCCCCGTTTCGGGCTACCTCGGCGGCGACCCGGACCGGGTGCGGGCCAACGTTGCCGAGGCGGCGCCGTCGGGATCCGACGTGCTGTTTGGCGACTACCTGCTGATGTACTCGGCCGTGGCCGGCAGCGAGGATGCCGCGGCGGCACTCGAGGAGAGCGCGAGCCTCAACGAGGACCGCATCGACGACGGCAACAGCCGAAGCTACATGCTCGCGTGGATCATGAGCCAGGCTGTAGCGATCAGACGTTGTCGTCGTCCAGTCGACGATTGACGATGGCCTGCTGGTGGTGGTCGGGGACTTCACAGAAGTCCCCAACACAGGATCCGGCGTCTGAGTCGCCCAACGGGATCAACCCGATGATGGGCTGGGGCTTCGTCATGGCATCCACTGTGTGCTCTTCTCGGTTGACCGCGCTGTCTGTGCCTGTGTGAGAACGTTAGCGAAGGTCGAGGCATCCTGCGCGCCGGACACCCCGTAGGTGCCGTCGATCACGAAGAATGGCACGCCCTGGATGCCGTACTCCTGCGCGAGCGCGACGTCGGCCTTCACGTCGGCCAGGTACGTGCGGCTCTGCAGCGCCTCGGTGACCTCGGCGCCGTCGAAGCCGAGCTCCTCGGCGATCGCGACCAGGTCCGGGATGCGCCCGACGTGCTCGCCGCGCACGAAGTACGCGTCGAGCAGCCGCTCCTTCATCTCGAGCTGGCGGCCCTTGCTCTTGGCGAAGTGCAGCAGTTCGTGGCTGATGACGGTGTTCGTCTGGTGGACGTGCTCGTAGTCGTAGTCCAGGCCGACGCTCTTGGCGATGCTCGTCACGTTCGCGAGCATCTCCTCGACGCGGGCGACGGGAATCCCCTTGCGCTGGCTGAGGTACTCGGTCGGCGTGCCGTCGAAGTCGACGGGGGTGTCTGGGGCCAGCTCGAAGGAGTGGTACTCGACCTCGACCTCGCCGTCGAATGCGGCAACGCCTGCCTCGAACTTCCGCTTGCCGATGTAGCACCAGGGGCACTGAACGTCTGACCAGATATCGACCTTTATGGGATTACTCACCCCCAGAACAACGACGAGCGCCCGCAGGTATTCCCGTGCCGCGTGTGCGAGTTGTCCTCATTAATGCCGACTGCCCCGCGGATGTGCGCGGGCGCATGCTCAGGAGATCGAAACCTTTTCGAGACTTGAGGAGTTTTTCCATGAGAAAACACACAATCGCCGCCGCTATCCTGCTGGCGACGCTGTCAGGTCTGGCGCTCGGCACACCCGCCGTGGCCAGCACCGGCGGCACTGAAGACGGAGACCGTCACCCCGATGTCGGGCTCATCCTGTTCTACGACGGCGACGGACGCTTCCGCTGCTCGGCGACGCTGGTGTCGCCGACCGTGGTGCTCACCGCCGCACACTGCACCCTGGGCACCGTGGGCAAGACGCTCGTCACCTTCGACTCCGTGATCGCGGAGAACCCACCGACGCCATTCCCGGTCGCCGCTGACCCGTCCGTCGGGTTCACGCAGGCCGAGGTGGAGGCTGCCGGCTACCTGTCTGGCACGGCGTTCACGCATCCGGAGTACTCCAACTTCACCGACCCGAGGAACTGGTTCGACGTCGGCCTCATCCAGCTTGACCGCCCGGTCGATTCGTTTGGCGACGGCTATCCGGCAATCGCCGCTGATGGCACCCTGAGCGCGATCAAGACGAGCAACCTGTCGAAGACGCTCTTCACCGCGGTCGGCTACGGCACCGAGGTGCGCAAGCCCGAGTCCGGACCGCAGAAGCCGCAACCGATGAGTTACCCGCTGTTGCGACGTTTCGTGGACATGCCCGGCCAGAAGCTGACGGACCAGATTCTGCAGACCAACGGCAACCCGAACGACAACAAGGGCACCGGCGGCACCTGCTTCGGCGACTCGGGCGGGCCGGTCTTCCTCAACGGCGAGATCGTTGCGGTGACCAGCTACGGCTACACCAGCAACTGCCGCTACCTCGGCGGCTACCAGCGGGTGGACATCCCTCGGGTCTCGAGCTGGCTGGCCACCTTCGGGGTCTGATCCAGTGAGTGGCGGGCCGTCCCCGGCCCGCCACTTCCCCGCCGCCGCCGCGCCCCGCCGCCCCCGCCGCTCCCGCTCCCGCCGCTAACGCTCCCGCGCCCGCTCCCGCCGCTCCCGCCGCCCCCCCTTTTATCGGAAATTCAGGAAATCCCGAATCGAGGGCTTGAACTCCCCCGGGTTGGCGGCCCCTGGCTCCAGGGTTTGACGGCTTTTCCTGAATTTCCGAAGGTGGCGAGTCCGTGGGAGGCCAGCGCAACCTCCACGGCACGAACGAAGTGCGCCCAGTTGCCGAACACCATCTTTGCGCTGACGCTCATCGCGTGAAATCCCGCGAGCGTCATGTCGATGCCTTTGAGTCGGTCTTGCTCAAAGGTGTCTCCGTGGAATTCCCTGCCGTCGACCTCCAGGCCCACGACGCCATCCACGACCATGTCGATCCGCCGCATTCCCAGCGGAACCTGAATCGTCACCGCGTGACCGGCCAGCCTCAGCCGCGTGCGAGCAAGACTTTCCGGCAGACTCTCGCACCGCCCGTCGACCCAGGACCTGATCCACCGCTTGTGCCGCGGCAGGTTCAGGATCAGTAGTTCGAAGTCGAATTCGTCGAGCCGGCCGCTGTGCAGCGCCCAGTCGATCGCGGCGACTGCGGTCTCGAGATCCTCATCCACCACCACCCGCAGCAGCGCGTCCAGCAGGCCGACATGCCAGGCCGTCCCACGCTCGCTCGTCGCAAGCGGGTCCCAGTGGAGCCGAACGCCGCGGCGCACTCCAAGCGGCTTCCACCTCTTCCACTGGTCGCGCAATCGCGCAGCATTCTGCGGAATCGACACGTGCAATGGATGCTCGCCCAGAACCCATCCGCCCCAGTCCCGTACCGCGGATATCCCCGTCAGGCGCCCACCAACTCGCACCGCCCGAACCCGCGGTTCCTTGGCGCCGAGGGTCGTGTACCAACCTTGCCGAGCGCGGATCACCGTCCCGTCTCGCACGGCACGGGTGAGGTCGAGGTCCCGCGCTCCCCTCGCCACAAGCTGCCGTTTCTGCGCGAGCCCGCCCAGCCCATCCACCATTTCGCCAATATCCACCATGCGCAGAGCATCGTGAACCGGGGCGTCGGTCCGGCGGCATTTGCCCGCATCGGTGGAATCGCGGAGCTGCAAACCGCTGTGGAGAAGCGGCCCCCTTCGGAAATTCAGGAGATTCCGCTCGGGGCGCTCAGGACATCCCCGCCGTGAGTGGAGGACACCGCTCAGCGCGCCGGGATCTCCTGAATTTCCGAAGGTGTGCGGCGGAAGTGGGCCCCCGCCAGAGCCCGCGGCGCCGAAGGTGTGCGGCGGAAGCCGCCCCCGCCAAGCGCCCTACGCCCCGATGAGCCGCTCGGCCAGGTACGCGCGCAGGCCCTCGAGCGGGATGCGCTCCTGCGCCATCGTGTCGCGCTCGCGCACGGTCACCGCGTTGTCGTCGAGCGAGTCGAAGTCGATCGTGACGCAGAACGGCGTGCCGATCTCGTCCTGGCGGCGGTAGCGGCGGCCGATGGCTCCGGCGTCGTCGAAGTCGACGTTCCACAGCTTGCGGAGGTCGGCGGCGACACTGCGGGCCAGCGGCGACAGCTGCTCGTTGCGCGACAGCGGCAGCACGGCCGCCTTGACGGGCGCGAGCCTGCGGTCGAGGCGCAGCACGGTGCGCTTGTCGACGCCGCCCTTGGCGTTGGGCGCCTCGTCTTCGGCGTACGCGTCGATCATGAACGCCATCAGCGCGCGGGTGAGCCCGAACGCCGGCTCGATGACGTACGGGATCCACCGCTCGTCCTTGGCCTGGTCGAAGTAGGAGAGGTCGGCGCCCGAACCCTCGGAGTGGGTGCGGAGGTCGAAGTCGGTGCGGTTGGCGACACCCATGAGCTCGCCCCACTCGCTGCCGGCGAAGCGGAAGCGGTACTCCACGTCGACGGTGCGCTTGGAGTAGTGCGACAGCTTCTCCTGCGGGTGCTCGAAGAAGCGCAGGTTCTCCGGGTTGATGCCGAGGTCGGTGTACCAGCGCATCGACTCGTCGATCCAGTACTGGTGCCACTCTTCGTCCGTGCCGGGCTCGACGAAGAATTCCATCTCCATCTGCTCGAACTCGCGGGTGCGGAAGATGAAGTTTCCGGGGGTGATCTCGTTGCGGAACGACTTGCCGACCTGCCCGATGCCGAACGGCGGCTTCATGCGCGAGGCGCCCATCACGTTGGCGAAGTTGGTGAAGATGCCCTGGGCGGTCTCGGGCCGCAGGTAGTGCATGCCCTCCTCGTTGTCGACGGGGCCGAGGAAGGTCTTCAGCAGGCCCGAGAAGTTCTGCGGCTCGGTCCATGAGCCCGGCTGGCCGGTGTCAGGGTCGCGGATGTCGGCGAGGCCGTTGGCCGGTGGATGACCGTGCTTCTCCTCGTACGCTTCGAGGAGGTGGTCGGCGCGGTAGCGCTTGTGGGTGTGCAGCGACTCGACGAGCGGGTCGGAGAACACCTCGACGTGGCCGGAGACCTCCCACACCTTGCGCGGAAGGATCACCGCGGAGTCGATGCCGACGACATCGTCGCGGCCCTGCACGAGGGTCTGCCACCACTGCTTCTTGATGTTCTCTTTGAGCGCGGTGCCGAGCGGTCCGTAGTCCCACGCGGACCGCGAGCCACCGTAGATCTCTCCGGACTGGAAGACGAATCCCCTGCGCTTGGCGAGGTTGATGACGGCGTCGATTTTGCTGGGCGTGGCCACGGTGAGTCTCCTTCGGTGCGTCCATTGTCGCGGCGCGCACCATCAGTCAGCCGAGCTGGATGCCCGGTCGGCGAAGTGTCCAGCCTACCGGGAGTGCCGCTACCGTAGCGTCGCCAGCACGGCCTCGACGTCGGCCTCCGTGTTCCACAGGTGGAAGGATGCGCGCAGTCGCCCGGCCCTGCCGGACACCTTGATCCCCGCGTCGATGAGCTTCCTCAGGTCGTGCCCCTCCGGGTCGGGCCAGCTCACGATGGCCTGGTGCTGCTCGGGTAGTCCGAGCCCGTCACACAGGGCATCCCCCAGCCCACTCGTGCGCGCCCACACCTCGCCGATGTCGAGCCCGGCGAACAGCCCGATGGACTGCTCGGCGCCGATCCACGCCTGCCACGCGGGCGACACGTCGAAGCGTCTGGCGGCCGGCGCGAGGGTCATGGTCGGCCCGTAGCAGCTCTGCCAGATGTCGCCGCCGGCGTACCACCCGGCATACAGCGGGGTCAGCAGGGCGTCGAATCGCTCGGCCAGGGTCATGAATGCGACGCCGCGCGGTGAGCACAGCCACTTGTAGGTGTGGCACACGGTCACGTCGAAGATGGATGCCTCGACCGGAAGCACCCCGGCCGCCTGGGTCGTGTCGCACATCGTGTACGTCTCGTGCCGGGCGGCCGCGTCGAGGATGGAGTCGACGTCGGCCACGATCCCGCTGGATGACTGCACGAGCGAGAACACGACCAGCCACGTGTCATCCGTGATCGAGTCGGCGAGGGCCTCGAGCGGCACCTGTCGCACGCGGATGCCCGGCCGCTGCAGGAACGGGAACACGATCGACGAGAAGTCGCCGCTGATGCACAGCACTTCGGCGCCGTCGGGCACGGCGGCGGCGACCAGGGCCGTGAGCACTGAGGTCTGTGACCCCTGCGCGACCCGGTCCGGATGCACGCCCACGAGTGACGCGTACGACGCCCTGGTGCGGTCGATGACCTCGTCGTAGCCTTGCGGGTCGCGGTTGGCGTGCCACCACGCGTCGAGGTCGGCCGTCAGCGCCGCGACGGTCTGCCGCGGGGGCAGCCCAATGGATGCCACGGCGAGGTAGCCGCGCGGGTCACCGAAGCTCTCGATCGCAGCCTGGAGCTGAGCAGAGGTCATACTCAAGCATCCCGCTCGCGCCCCACCGCGGCAAGAGCCGCGCCGCGACCGCGGCAGCCCGCCTAGACGGACAGCGCCTCCGACAGGTGGTGTGCGCGCTCGATGATGCGCACCACCGCGAGGGCGTCCTTCGGGTCGACCGGCGACGGCGCTCCCTCGAGGATGCTCGCGGCGACTCCCGCGTAGAACTCCGGGTATGCGCCGTCCTCGGTGCGCACCGGCGTGAGCTCGTCGCCGACTCCGACGAGACCCCACTCGGCCTTCGGCGTGAGGCCGTAGCCCTTGGACCCCGGCCACTGCTGCTTCTTCAGCATCGGCTCCTGGTTGTCGAGCCCGTTCACCGAGTACGACGACTCCGAGCCGAGCACCCTGAACCGCGGTCCGGTCTGCCCGGCGGCGCGGCTCATGGTGAGGTGCGAGCGCACGCCGCTGTCGTGCAGCAGCGAGATGAACGCGTCGTCGTCGCTGACTCCCCCGTCGCGCACGACTGTCAGTTCGGCGGTGTCCACGGTGGCCGGCCCGAACAGCTGCAGCGCCTGGTCGATGAGGTGGCTGCCGAGGTCGTAGGTGATGCCGCCGCCGTGCTCTGTGGTGGTGGAGTCCTGCCAGCGGTCGCGCAGCGGTCCTCCCCAGCGCTCGAAGGTGGACTCGAAGCGGTGGATGTCGCCAAGCGCACCCTCGGCGAGCAACTTCTTGATCGTCAGGAAGTCACCATCCCAGCGGCGGTTCTGGAACACGGCGAGCAGCTTGCCGGCATCCTCGGATGCCTCGATGAGCTGCTTCGCGTCGGTGACGGTCGGCACGAACGGCTTGTCGATGACGACGTGAAGCCCGGCCTCGAAGGCGGCGAGCCCCTGGGCGAGGTGCACGTGGGCGGGCGAGGCGAGGATGACCAGGTCGAGGTCGGCGGAGCGGGCGAGCAGCTCTTCCGGGCTTCCGACGATCTCGGCGCCGGGGTGCTGGGCGGCGGCTTCCGCGGCGCGCTCCGGGCTTCCCGTGGAGATCAGGTCGAGGCTGAATGCCGGGTTCGTCGCGATGAATGGCGCGTGGAACACCCTGCCCGAGAGGCCGAAGCCGATGATGCCGGTGCGGATAGGGGCTGACTTCGTCGTTGTAGGCATTCCGCCAGCCTAGCCAAGGAGGGCACCGGCAACGAAAACGATCAGTTGGTGGTGGATGCGCCCAGGGCCCGCACGCGCTGGGAGGCATCGGCGAGGTGCCGCGCCACCTCCCGAAGCTGCTCGGCGGTGATCGTGGCATCCATGCTGAAGCGCACGGCCGTCTGGGCGATCTCGGGCGGGATGCCCATCGCGACCAGCACGTGTGACGGTTCGTCGCTGCCCACGGCGCACGCGGAACCGGCCGAGCAGATCACACCGCGCTGACCGAGCTCGAGCAGGATCGATTCACCGCTCGTTCCCTCGAAGGTGAACGACGCGTTCGACGGCAGCCGGTGCACGGGCGAGCCGGTGAGCGTCGCGCCGGGCACCGTGCTCAGCACCTCGGCGATGAAGGTGTCGCGCAGCGCGGTCACCCGCTCCGCGTGCTCGGCACGCGCGAGTTCGCTCAGGCGCACGGCCGTCGCGAGCCCCACGGCCCCGGCGACGTTCTCGGTTCCGGAGCGCTTGCCGCGCTCCTGGCCGCCGCCGTGCAGCACCGGTTCGAGCGGGATTCTGCGGCGCAGGTAGAGCGCGCCGATGCCCTTGGGTGCACCGAGTTTGTGCCCGGAGATGCTGATCGCGTCCGCCCCGAGGTCTTTCAGGTCGAGCCAGCCCGCCGCCTGCACGGCGTCCGTGTGCATCGCCGCGCCGACGCCGTGCGCCAGCTCCGCGATCTCGCGAATCGGCTGCACCACGCCCACCTCGTTGTTGGCGAGGATGATGCTCACCAGCGTCGTGTCGGGCCGCAGCACCTTCGCCACCTCGTCGGGGTCGACCAGCCCGTGCTCGTCGACGCCGACGATGCTCACCTCGAAACCGTGGATGCGACGCAGGTAGTCGCACGACTCCAGCACGGCCTCGTGCTCGACCGCGGAGGTGACGATGTGCCGGCCGCGCGGCTTGGCGAGGGCGATCCCCTTCACGGCGAGGTTGTCGGATTCGGTGCCGCCCGAGGTGAAGATCACCTCGGTGGGGCGGGCCCCGAACATCCCGGCGACGGTGGCCCTGGCATCCATCAGCCCGTGCGCCGCCGACTCCCCCAGCTCGTGGTGGCTCGACGGGTTGCCGAACGCGCCCGTGAGGTACGGCCACATGGCCTCGAGCACCTCGCCGCGCACGGCGCTCGTCGCTGCGGCATCCAGGTAGATCATGAGACGGCCATGTCCAGCCCGAGGTCGAGGGCGCGCACGCTGTGGGTGAGCGCTCCGACCGAGATGATGTCGACCCCGCAGCGGGCGATCTCGCCGACGGTGTCGAGGCTGACGCCGCCGCTGGCCTCGACGAGGGCGCGACCGGCGACGATCGCGACGCCCTCCCGCAGCTCAGCTCGGCGTGAAGTTGTCGAGCATGATCGTGTTGACCCCGGCCGCGACCACGGGCTCGATCTGCTCGATGCGGTCGACCTCGACCTCGATGTGCGTGGTGTGGCCGAGCCTGAGCCCGGGCGTCGCGGATGGCGTCGCCGATCGGGATGCCCGCGCGCTGCAGCACCGCGAGGTGGTTGTCTTTGGCGAGCACGGCATCCGAGAGCGAGTAGCGGTGGTTGTGGGCGCCGCCGTCGCGCACGGCCTGGCGTTCCAGCATCCGGAGCCCTGGCGTGGTCTTGCGGGTGTCGACGATGCGCGCGGATGTCCCGGCCACCGCCTCGACGTACCGGGCCGTCATGGTGGCGATGCCGGACATGCGCTGGCTGAGGTTGAGGGCGATGCGCTCCGCGCGCAGCATGGCGCGGGCGTTGCCGTCGACCCTGGCGAGCACGTCGCCGACGGCGAAGGTGGCGCCATCCTCGGTGAACAGCTCGACCTCGGCCGCGGCATCCACGAGCTCGAAGACACGCGCAAAGACGTGGATGCCGCTCATCACGCCCGGCCTCGCGGGCGACGAGACTCGACTGCGCGCGTGCCGTCGCGGGCAGGAAGGTCTCGCTGGTGATGTCGCCCCAGGGGGCATCCTCGGCGAGGGCACGACGGATGATGTCGTCAACGGCATCGGAGTTCACAGCAGCTGCCTCTTCCTTTACTTGCGCGGTCGACGGCACGACGCAGTCGAAGGATTGCGCGAATCGTGCCGAAATCTCGGGGAAGTCGGTGCGCGAGTGGGCGCCCCTCGACTCCTCGCGCCACAGCGCGGCGGTCACCGTCAGCCGGGCGAGGTCGAGCAGGTTGCGGGTCTCGAGGTCGCCGACGGTATCGCCGACGACGGTCCACTGCCCGAGCTGGGCCGCGGCGGCGTGGAGCCCCTCCGCGGATCGCTCGATCCCGACGAGATCCCACATCAGTCGCTGCACCTCGGCGCGGGTCACCGGAACGTCGCCGGCGGCAGCGGCGACCAGCGTGGTCGCGGACGTGCCGAACTGCGGCCACTCCTCGGTGAGCACATCCGTGGCGCGCCAGGCGAAGACGAGAGACTCGAGCAGCGAGTTGGATGCGAGCCTGTTCGCGCCGTGAACGCCCGTGCACGCGACCTCGCCGACCGCGAACAGCCCGCGCAGCGAGGTGCGGCCGTGCGCGTCCGTGCGGATTCCGCCCATCCAGTAGTGCGCCGCCGGGCGTGACCGGGATCGGGGTGGTCGCCCAGTCGAAACCGTGGGCGGCGCATGACTTGTCGATGCCCGGGAAGCGCTGCGCGAGGTAGTCGCGGCCGAGAGCCGTGGCATCCAGCAGCACCGGGCGGCCGCCCTGCGCGGCCATCGCGTTGGCGATGCCGCGGGCGACGACGTCGCGCGGGGCGAGCTCGCCGTCCGGGTGCACGTCGAACATGAACCGGCGACCGTTCTCGTCGAGCAGCACGGCACCCTCACCGCGCACGGCCTCGGAGACCAGCGGGGTGCCGGCGACCGCGAGAGCCGTCGGGTGGAACTGGTAGAACTCCAGGTCGGCGAGCACCACCCCGGCGCGCAGGGCCGCGGCGGTGCCGTCGCCGGTGGCCACCAGCGGGTTCGTGGTGTGGGTGTAGAGCTGGCCGGCGCCGCCGCTGGCCAGGATCACGATGTCGGCGTCGATCACGCGGACGACACCGGATGCATCGACCACCTCGATCCCGCTCACACGCCGTTCGGCGCCGCTGTCGTCGATCACGAGGTCGCGCATGAAGGTGTGCTCGTGCACCTCGAGCGCGAGGGTGCGCACGGCCGAGACGAGGGCGGTCTCGATGGCCAGCCCGGTCGCGTCGCCGCCGGCGTGGATGACGCGGCGGGCGGAGTGGGCGGCCTCGTGGCCGCGCTCCAGCACCCCGTTGATGCGGTCGAACTCGACGCCGAGCGCGATCAGGTCGCGAACCCGGCCCGGCCCCTCCGAGCACAGCACGTCGACGGTCGCCGGGTCACACAGCCCGTCGCCCGCACGCACGGTGTCTGCCGCGTGGGCCTCGGCGCTGTCATCCGGAAACATCGCAGCGGCGATGCCACCCTGCGCGTACTTCGTGTTGCTCTCGCCGAGGTCCGCCTTCGTGACCAGCACGACGTCGTGGTCGGCGCTGGCCCGGTACGCGGCGATCAGCCCGGCGATTCCGGTGCCGACGACGACGACGCGTGCCATCAGTTCTTCTCCGGGGCGGGCTTGGCGGCGAGCATGCGCTCGAGCGCGACGCGGGCGTCGGCCGCGACATCCATCGGCACTGTGATCTGGTTGATGACCTCGCCGCGCACGAGCCCCTCCAGCACCCAGGCGAGGTAGCCGGGGTGGATGCGGTACATGGTCGAGCACGGGCAGATCACCGGGTCGAGGCAGAAGATCTTGTGCTGCGGGTACTCCGCGGCGAGCCGGTTCACCATGTTGATCTCGGTGCCGATCGCGAAGGTGGTGGGCTCGGTGGCGGCCGCGACGGCCTTGCGGATGTAGTCGGTCGACCCGGCCTCGTCCGCGGCGTCGACGACGGCCATCGGGCATTCGGGGTGCACGATCACGCGCACTCCCGGGTGCTCCACCCTGGCGGCGTCGATCTGGGCCACGTTGAAGCGCTTGTGCACGCTGCAGAAACCGTGCCAGAGGATGACCTTCGCGTCGAGCACCTCGGCCTCGGTGTTGCCGCCCATCGGCTTGTTCGGGTTCCACATCGGCATCAGCTCGAGCGGGATGCCCATCGCCTTCGCCGTGTTGCGGCCGAGGTGCTGGTCGGGGAAGAACAGCACGCGCTGGCCGCGCTCGAACGCCCACTCGAGCACCGTCGCGGCGTTCGAGCTGGTGCAGACGATGCCGCCGTTGCGACCGCAGAACGCCTTCAGCGCGGCCGACGAGTTCATGTAGGTGACCGGGATGACCGGCACCCTGCCCGCGGAATCGGGCTCGGTGCCGTACACCTCGGTGAGCTGCTCCCAGCACTCCTCCACGGAGTCGATGTCGGCCATGTCGGCCATCGAGCAGCCGGCGGCGAGGTTCGGGAGGATCACGGCCTGGTCCTCACGCGCGAGGATGTCCGCCGTCTCGGCCATGAAGTGCACGCCGCAGAACACGATCGCCTCGGCGTCCGGCACGGTCTGGGCGGCGTTGGCGAGCTGGAACGAGTCCCCCAGGAAGTCGGCGTGCTGCACGACCTCGTCGCGCTGGTAGAAGTGCCCGAGCACCACGACACGGTCGCCCAGCACCTCTTTCGCCGCACGGATTCGATCGTGCAGCTCGGCGTTGGAGGCATCCTGATACTCGCCGGGCAGCTGCCCCTGGCGCGGCGATCCGGTCGGGATCACGTCGCCCATCGACGACCCGGGGCCGTAGCCGGGGGTGCCGAGGTCGAAGGTCCACGGGCCGTCGGCCAGCTCGGGCGCACAGCTTTCGCCGGGTGCGCTCTGGATGAGTGCGTCAACTGATGACACGGGAACTCCCTGTTTTCTCATGACTGAGCGGGCCGTTGTCGACGAGCTCGGTGTTGGCGTTGTAGCGGTAGAGGCGCGGCGGGCGGTGCCTGCCTCCGGTGACGACGGCGTCGGTGGGCTGCAGCGAGCCCTCGACCTGCCGGCGGAAGTTGGCGGGATCCAGCGGCTTGCGCAGGATCGCCTCGTGCACGTTGCGCAGCTCGGTGAGGGTGAACGTCTCACCGAGCAGCGCGTGGGCGATGCGGCTGTACTCGACCTTGGTGCGCAGGCGCCACAGCGCGTACTCGATGATCACGTTGTGGTCGAAGGCGAGCTCCGGCAGGTGGTCGGCGGGGAACCAGCGCACGTTGTCGCCCTCGGCGGCCTGCTCCGCCTGGTCGGCCCGCACGAGCGCCCAGTAGACGATCGACACGACGCGGCTCGATGCGGAGCGGTCGACGTCGCCGAAGGCGTACAGCTGCTCGAGGTAGCTCGGCTGCACGCCGGTGGTCTCGAGCAGGTTGCGCGCCGCGGCATCCGCGAGGCTCTCCGCCTCGGTCGCCCAGCCGCCGGGCAGCGCCCAGCGGTCGCGGAACGGCTCCTTGATGCGGCGCACCAGCGGGATCCAGACGGCGCTCATCCCGGTGTCCGGGTGCTCCCGCAGCGCGAAAATCACGGTCGATACGGCGAGTTGGATGCCCTGCCCAGCCTGTGCGTTCACAGCAGCCCCTCCCGTAATAGTCAACTTGACCCGAACTGAGTGTAACACTTCAGGTTGATCTGACCAAAACAGCCCAGGGCGCCGGCCGGGACCCTCCGCTGCGGCCCGGCCCTCCCCCAACTGTCGGAAATTCAGGAGATCCGCGCCCGCAGCCGGCCCGCGCCGCGCAACTCCGGGCGCAAGCTCCGGCCGAAAAACCGCTTTTCCTGAATTTCCAACGTTGCGCGCCCCAGCACGACCCCGGATGTCCCGTCCCCGCACGGAAACTCAGGAGATCCGAGCCGGGGCTTTCGGAAATTCAGGAGATCCGACCCCCTGCCGGCCTTTCGGAAATTCAGGAGATCCGCACCGGCGGCCCGGCCCACGCCGCGCAACTCCGGGCGCGAGCTCCGGCCGAAAAACCGTTTTCCTGAATTTCCAACGCCGCGCGACGCAAGACGGCCGCGCGCCGCCCGCGGTCAGGCGCCCGGCGCGTCCACGGCCCCGCCGAAGCGGCGGTTGCGCGAGGCGTAGATCCCGACCGCCTCCCAGAGCTGCTCGCGGGTGAAGTCCGGCCACAGGGTGTCGAGAAACACCATCTCGGCGTACGCGCTCTGCCACGGCATGAAGTTCGACATCCGCTGCTCCCCCGAGCTGCGCACGAACAGGTCGACGTCCGGCAGGTCCGGCGTGTACAGGTGCTTCTGGATGGTCTTCTCGCTGATGCCGGAGGGCTTGAGCCTGCCGGCCGCGACGTCCGCCGCGATCTCGCGCACGGCATCCGTGATCTCGTTGCGCCCGCCGTAGTTCACGCACATCGTCAGGGTGAGCACGTCGTTGTCGCGGGTCAGCTGCTCCGCAAACTGCAGCTCTTTGATGACGGATGCCCAGAGCCGGGGTTTGCGGCCGGCCCACCGCACCCGCACTCCCCACGCGTTCAGCTGGTCCCGTCGGCGGTGCAGTACGTCGCGGTTGAAGCCCATCAGAAACCGCACCTCGTCGGGCGAGCGGCTCCAGTTCTCGGTCGAGAACGCGTACACGCTGATGTGCTTCACGCCGATCTGGATGGCGCCGGCCACCACGTCGAGCAGGCTCGCCTCCCCCGCCTTGTGGCCCTCAACCCTGGTGAGCCCGCGGGCGTTGGCCCAGCGACCGTTGCCATCCATCACTATCGCGATGTGCTCGGGCACGGCTTTGCGCGGGATGTCGGGTGGGTAGATGCCCGTCCAGTCGACGGGCTTGTAGTCGACGGCGTCTTTGTGGGTGCGCTGGAACGGCCTCATGCGCTGCGGTCCACGTGCTGCAGCGAGCGCAGCGAGCGCTCCAGGTGAAACTGCGTGTAGGCGGCGACCACTCCGCTGGCCTGGTTGCGCGAGCGCTCGTCCGCCGCCTCGGCGACGTCCCAGCGGCCTTCGATGAGCGCGCCGAGCAGGTGCAGCGTGTCCGTGTCGAGCCGCGGAGCGCCGGGCGGCGCGACCTCGTCGGCGACCACGCCTCCGAGCTGGGCGACGAACACGGTGTGCGGGCCCGGTGCGCCGGTGACGGCGCAGTCCTCGAAGCTGGGCGCCCAGCCGGCGATGGAGAGCGAGCGCAACAGGTACGAGTCGAGGGTGAGGCTTGGATGATGCTCCCGCCGTGACAGGGAACGCAGGGCCCCCACCAGCAGGAGGTATTGCTGCAGGCTGCCGTCGTCATCCGTGATCTTGTCGGCCGTCTCGATCATGGCGCTGGCCGCGGTGTAGCTGGCGTAGTCGTCGGCGATCATGGCACCGTACGACCCGAGCGATTCGGCCTGCTGGATGATGTCGAGGCTGCGGCCCACGTAGCACTGCACGTCGGCGACCATCATCGGCTCGAGCCGGGCGCCGAACTTGGACGCGGTGCGACGCACGCCTTTGGCCACGGCGCGGATCTTCCCGTGCTCGCGCGACAGCATCGTCACAATACGGTCGGCTTCACCCAGCTTGTGGGTGCGCAGCACAACGGCTTCGTCACGGTAGGTCGGCACACTGACGATTATCCTCTCCTCCACCGTCACAACCGGGCACAACAGTCCGTGATGGGTGTAGACCTAGACCACGATGACAATCCTGGTTACCGGCGGTACGGGAAGTCTTGGCCGCCCCACGGTCGAGCAACTGCGCGCCGCCGGGCATGACGTGCGCGTGTTCAGCCGCAAGCCCGGCCCGGGTCGGGTCACCGGCGACCTCACCTCGGGCGAGGGGCTCTCCGAGGCGCTCGAGGGCGTGGACACCGTGCTGCACCTGGCGACAAGCGCCGCCAGCGGGAAGGATGCCGCGCAAACCCGGCGCCTGCTCGACGCGTCACGCGCCGCCGGGGTTGCCCACTTCGTCTACATCTCGATCGTCGGTGTCGACGTGAACCCGTACCCCTATTACAAGATCAAGTTCGCCTGCGAGCGGGCGATCGAGGAGTCGGGCATCCCGCACACGATTCTGCGTGCGACACAGTTCCACAGCTTCGTCGCGATGTTCGTGCGGGTGCAGCGTCGGCTGCCGTTCATCCTCGCGGTCGACCTCCCGGTGCAGCCGATGGCAGCCGAGGAGGCCGCGGCACGACTCGTCGAGCTGATCGAGGGCTCCCCCGCCGGGGCCGTGCCCGACATCGGCGGCCCCGAACAGCTGAGGCTGCTGGAGGCGATCGCGATGCTGCAGACGGCTGCCGGCACCCGCAAACCGGTGTGGACCCTGCCGCTGGCTGGGCGCACGATCCGCGCGTTCAAGAGCGGCACCCACATGCCCGGGCTGCCCGGCTTCGGACGCGAGACGTTCGCGGAGTACGTGCAGCGGGAGGTGCGGTGATGGCGCGGCCCGGCTCGCGGCATCCGTCGCTGGCCGTCACCCTGACCGAGCTCGGGTGGGCGGCTAAAGCCAATTTGCACTTGAGGTCTTCGAGGGAACTCCCCATCGACGATCTCAAAGACGCGCCGCGGCTATGTGTGGCGAGGATGGGCCGGCGGCGCTCCTACGAATGCAGTTCTTGAGGAAAATCTAGCGTTTCCGACGTGAGCCGCACTCCCCGCCACAGGATCCCAACATCCGCCGTCAACCAGTCGGACTATGTGGGTCGGTCAACCGGCCGCTAGCCCGCCAGGTTTCGGATCGACTCACAGAGCCCGCGCGCGATGGATCGTTCAATCGATCGATCTAGATTTCCCTGATTCGCCTGGCTGGGATGCCCCCCAAAATTTCGTTTCCCGGGTGTACCCCACGGACCACGGCGCCTGCCGCAACGATGGTGCGCGACCCGAGAGTTGCACCCGATAGAAGCGTCACGCGAGCGCCGATCCAACAGTCGTCCCCAATTACGACAGGTGCCTCTGTCGTACCTTGAGAGCGAATGGGGGCCATTTTGTCGTCGAAGTTGTGTTCTTGAGAATGAATAGTAACGAACGGGCCGATAATCACGTCCGCCCCAATTTTGACTCCCCCTGACGCACCGATGTGGAAAGTTGTCTCCCACCCCCGAACGCGGTCCGAGTTCCAGACCCACGCCGTATCTGCTTAGGTGGGAAGTCGTCGTGACAATCCCGTTCCTGCCGAGTCGCGAGCCGTGCCTCATAATCACTCCCACGGAACCTCTCGAATCAATTCGGCTGTTGGAGCCGATCGAGACGCCCGGATCGAACACGAATCGATCGCGGCCTAGGATGCGAACGTGCCGCCCTCGAAATATCATCCACTGGAAGTGGCAAACACCGTTGGCCAGCTGGAAACCGCGGCGAATCATCTCACCGATGAGGTCCCGTGCCGGAAGTTCGGAGCAGATCGCGTACTCCCTGCCTGTCACAGAGAGGCTTCGCTGGAGCAGTTTCGTTAGCCAGCTCACGCAAGCCTCCATTCATGTATTCCGCCAGACTCCGACGATGCCGCTCAAAGTCGCTCGCGGTTCAGCGTAGCGCTCGCTCGCCCGGTGCCCGCGACCCTAAAACCAACCGATACTCAAACTTCGTGAAGACCTCGGACGCCGAAGCTTGAGCGAAGCTCGACTGAAGCTATGGTGGTTGTGCAGAGGTTCTGCGGGGCCCAGCGTGGCGCGAGATTTGGATAGCAATCGAGGATGGCGGAAATGAGGCTAGTCTTCTTCCACAGTTCCTCTGAGCTATACGGCTCAGACAGATCATTGCGCAGCATTGTTCGTGGCGCGTTGTCAGTTGGCCATGATGTGACGGTGGTACTACCCGATCTGGGGCCGTTGGTTGGAGAGCTAGAGCGATTGGGCGCAGATGTCCGACATCTCCCGGTCGCTGTGCTCCGGCGCTCGCTCTTGACCCCTCGCGGCTTAATCCAGTTTGTCCGCAATGTGCTTGCCGCAAGTGGCGCGGTCAAATGGCTCGTAGCCGAGCAAAGGACTCGACAAGTTGTATTGGTCTCGAACACGTCGGCAGTCCTCACCGGGCTAATTCTCGCGCGACGCCTGCGCCTTGACCATACGACAATCGTCCGCGAGTTCTATCGACCCGGTCTCGAACTCTCGATATTTCGTCGCCTGCTGGCGAGATCGACTCAATTGATCTGCGTCTCGCAGTCGGTTGCCGATCAGTTCGCCGGATCTCAGCAGAGGGTTTCCGTGGTGTATTCGGGCGGCGATCTGGGCTACAGCAAGCTAACTGATGCGCTTAGGCCGACGGAACACACGGAGTTACGGGTGTTATGCCCTGGACGACTCAACGCGTGGAAGGGCCAAGAGGTGCTCATCAGAGCGCTGGGCCTAATCGCCGGCAACGAGAGGAAGATCATAACCAGAATCGTCGGCGGCGAATACGGCGGGACAGTATCATTCCGCGAGAGCCTAGTCCGCGAGATATCGATCTCAGGTGCACCTGACGTAGAACTCATCGGCGAGCTCCTCGACCTCGACGCTCAGTACCTCTGGAGCGATGTCGTCGTCGTCCCGTCGAAACGGGCGGAACCCTTCGGCAAGGTGGTGATTGAGGCAATGAATCACGCCCGCGTAGTGATCGCAACCGACATGGGTGGCCCTGCAGAGGTAGTCATCAATGGTGAAACCGGGCTGCTCGTCGCACCAAACGATCCAGTGGCGCTCTCGAAAGCGCTCCTGCTGCTTGCTGACGACGTTTCGCTACGGCATCGCCTAGGGGACCAAGCCCATGCTCGTTCGCTTGATTTCGATGCATCGAAAGCCGCCGTGAAGATCGTTCACCTGATTGCTCCGCATGCGTGATCGCTTTGGGATCGAAACCCTATGAACGTGGGACTCGCTGCAGCTATCTACATTCTCGCACTGAGCGCAACGATGAAAGCGTGGCTACGCACTTCAGTCGCTATCGGCGTCCTGCTTGCCGTCCTGATCCTATTTCCACAGAACACGGCTCGGGAACAATTCTCCCTTACCGCGACCAGCGCAACCGTGATTGTCATCGCATTAGCGTCATTGACGTCGCCAGCAAGCCGTTCATCGCTGGTTTGGTTCACCCCCCTTCTCGTATTCCTCTGCGTTGGGTTGGTGCTTATCTGGTCGACTGACATGCTCCGCATCGAGGGTGCCGCCAATTTGCTCCTCGGAGTTGCGGGTTGGTCGGCAGGGGCCTTCCTTGCCACACATGTTCCAACTGACAGTCGTCCAGCCCGCCTGCTAGCGGTGTTTGTCCTGCTGGTTATTGGTGCCGAGACTGTGGTGATGGTCCTCCAAACTGCAGGCTTGGACATCTTTGCCCCGGTCGGGCGCACACTCGAAATCGTCGGAGATCGGGCAAACGGGACTTACGTCCACCCTTCGGTTGTTGGGAAGGTCGTTCTTCTCGTCCTTCCCTTGCTGCTGCCGCTAACTCGGTCGAGTGACAACGGCACCGCACGCGTCGCCTCGGTGGCGACGTTTGTGGGCATACTTCCGGTAGCACTGTCGGAGAGCCGCTCCAACTTCATTGCAGTTATTGCAACGATTCTGATTTGGTCCTTCATCCAGCCCAGCTCACGTCGTACCAAGCCGGGACGCCTTCTCATGCCAGCTGGGGTGATTGGTGTCGGACTTGTTTTTCTTAAACGAAATCCGCCTTCGGTTTGAAGCAGATCCAACAGGCGGTGCGCGCGATCATTTTACCGAAGTCGCTCTCATTCAGATCGAAAAGGCGCCTCTTCTCGGTGTAGGGCCGTCAAGCTATCTACAAGAAGTAGGGAAGTTCGATCACCTCACTTCGTTGGGCTGGCCCGTACACAACATCTTCCTTCTCGAGATCGTGGAGATTGGACTCATCGGAACCGTTCTGCTCCTAGGCCCCGCGATAGTGGTGTATGTGCGGGCTTTTTCTTTGATTCGATCGGCAGCACCTGGGGCGGACTACGGTCGAGCGCTTATTGCATCAGCCCCAGGCTTGATTCTTGTCGCCGTAACTGGTTGGGGCCTGATGGCACCATACCTATTCATACTCCTGATGTTCGTCACAGGATACGCAAGCACACGGATAAAAGAGTCGCACGGGCACCGCCTCGCGACCGGAGGCACGACATTCACTCGAAATGACTGGGCCTAGTCAGGGTCGCCGGAGCAACCGAACTGTTTGAGCTATCGCCCCGAGTTCGGCGCGGTACTTAGGCCAGAGGACGCTGAGCAACCCTATGGAAACGACAAAGGCAACGAAACCAAAGGCCAGGCCCAGAAGGTTGCCTGCCGATAACCAGGATGCCGTGAACGATACGCATCCGGCGATCCCGTAGGCAGAAATCGCGCGAAGACCATTCAGAAGCATTCGGAGGGCGGGCGCGTTCGACGCGCGCCCAATCCACCAGAGGCCAAATGGCCAAAGTAAGAGCAATCCGACGGAGTATCCCGCCGCGACCCCGAGGACACCCCAGATCGACCCCACGGCGATCGCGGCAATAAGAATTGGCCTGGAGAGGGCGGCGAACCGCAGATTTGATCCCGTGAGCCCTTTTGACAAAAAGACCCAGTAGGTTGCGTAGCTCACGGCCTGCGCGGCACCTCCAACTGCCAGAATTTGGAAAATCGGAGCGGACTGTGTCCATTGTGGCCCCAGCACTAGAGGTATCAAAAGCGGGGCCTGCGCGGCCGCAAACGCGAAGATCGCGCACAAAACGTGAATCATGATCGTTTGTCCACGAAGGAGGAATTCGTCAAAACGTACACGGTCGTCGTGGAGCTGCGAAAGAATTGGCAGGGCAACTTTGGTCGCGGGCGCGTTGATCTGGTTGAGAGGAAGAACCAAAACCTGGAATGCGCGGTCATAGAGACCAAGCTGAGCCGCGCCCAGTTGAGTCCCGATAATGACCGAGTCGATGTTCTTACTCGCATAGGTCAAAAGCTGCACCCCCATTAAGTTTGCCCCGAACTTAAGGAATACCGCCGTCCCTACCCCGCGGTGGAGCCCACCCGGCCACCACCCTGCGAGTAACGCACCCGCGACGAGACCGGAAAGCGCCACGACGACCTGTTGAGCGCCCAATACCCAATAGCCAGCGCCTGCCAGCGCGAGCCCAATCGCCACGATCAAGCCAAGTGCGGCGCTTGCGATATCCACTATTGCGAGGCGACCAAACCGCATGTCCCGGTTTAGTTGAGCCCGGAACTGGGTTGTCAGACCGTTGAAAAGAAAGGTGAAGGACAGCAAATGGATCAGCTCGTACAGACGAATTTCGTCATACAGCATGACGATCAGAGGCGCCGAAGAATAGACAATAAGTGCGAGCGCGGCTCCGATTCCTGAATTGACCCAGAATAAATTGTCTTTCTGCTCCTTTGACAGGGATCTGGCCTGAACAGCCGCAGTTGACAATCCGAAATCCCGAAACACCTCCCCGATGCCAACAATCGCAACGACCATTGCCAGCAGACCAAAATCGGCCGGGAGAAGCAGACGCGCCAGCACTACGATCCCGGTGAATTGAATCGAGACCCGTGCAACCTGCCCAATCAAGGTCATAAATCCACCGCGCGCGGCGGTGCCTCCGAGCCCACGGCTGGTCGGCACAGTCTTGCGCGTCGGCAGCCGATTGCGTAGGGAGTGCTCGACGAACGCGGGGCTTCGAGCGATGTCGGCTCGTGCGCGTGCCGCCCATGAGCCGCGATCACGGCGAGCAGCCGTCACAATGGATTTATACAGGTCCGAATGCAGCACCCCGATACTGGACCAATTCCGGCGTCCTAGCGCGGGAACAGACCCTGACGCGGGAATTGCCGCGAGAGCCTCAAGAATGGCCCCGGCAGAAAGCGGTGCGTCAAAGAGTGTCACCCAGTTTCCGCCCACCTCTTCTCTGAGCCACGACGTTGAGGCTGTACGTGGAACGAGAATTGGCTTGCTCGCGCTCAGCGCCAGCAACGCTGAGCCCGAGTTGTACATGTGTTTGTATGGCAAAATTACGAGCCGAGATCCCGTGAGGTATCGAACCAAATCCTCATCGGGCAGGAACCGCGCATCCAAGCTGACTCCCGCAGTGGCGCGGGCGAGGGATTCAAGTGATGCAGCGTAGTCCAGATCATTGGGGCGACCAGCTGCAATTAGGGTCCAGCCTTCGAGCCGCGCTCCGGCGAACGCTGTGATGAGATCCTCGACGCCCTTGTACGGCCGGAGGAGCCCGAAGTAGAGCATTCGGTTATTCGCTGGTTGCAATGCGTACGATTGCCCGGCGAGCCACCTGCTGTAATCCCCGTGCAGGATCGTCACAGCATTCGGGTCGTTCTCATCGGACTCGTTCAACATGATCTTCAGCCCAACGACACGACTGATTGAAGCGACAAAGCTGCGTTCGAAGGCGTTCTTAGACTCGTGCGGATTGAGATTGTGCACAGTCCAAATCACAGGTTTGCGCTGGAGTCGGAGTAGGGCCACCCACACAGCACCTAGCAGGAGAAACAAAGCCGTTTGCGCTTTGCTCTTCCCCCTCACAATGTCCTCTGGCCAGTGAATATGCACAAGGTCATAGCGTGCGAATAGCGCCCCAGGCCAGCTGAAGTACCGCAGCCGGGCACCGGGAGTGACGTTCTCGACGAACAATGAAAGAAACGGATTGGCCGTTGACCTGGGCACCCGGAAGGTGAGGAGAACACGCGGCAACCGCGCCGGGCCCGTCATTTCTCGTTGATGGAAGACCAAAGATCCCCCGGGAATGCATCGAGTAGTTCGCTGGCTTCCCAATTCAGTGCTGCCGGGTGCTCTGGCAAAGTCGCGAAAGCTTCGTCCAATGTCAATGCCGAGCGAATGGGCTCCCGCCCCGTCCCTAGAAAATAGTCCTGATATTTGAATTCAGGTTCGTTCGGGCTGGCAACGAGGCGCGCGGGAATCCCCAAGCTCTCAGAAACGATAAACCCGTGTAGGGACGATCCGACAACCGACCTACTCTGAGCGATCGTCTTCAAACAGGTCAGAAGCGGGGTACGAGGGTCCAGTACATTGGCAGCTAAGGACTCGTATGCGTCCAGGTCATTGAGGTTAGGAATGACAATTGTGTCGTGAATCTTGACTTGTGCCCATCGCCGTAGTGACGGCATCAATTCAGGAAGCAGCAGAGCGGGATCACCATAAATTTCCGGGACGTGGAGTCCATGATCACGGAGCGCTCGGGCGGTTAGGGGCCCTCGGACTGCGCGCACATCAAGGCCATCGAATGAGTGTCGCTCAATCGGCACTTTTCCGTTCACGCCGCTGCCCCATATAACGTCGCCAGGCCGAGCCATGTGCATTATCGATCCGACGGTCAATAGCCGAGCACTCGCCCTCGATTGTTTACTGAGCGACAGCCGTTCCGCAACTAGGTCAACAACCAACGGCCCAATAAGGTCCCCGAAATTGTTGACACGAAATGGTGACCGTAGTCGAGAACCCCAAAGTCGTCTTTTGGGATTCCAATGCACAATTTCGACGTTCCTATTCCCGGTCATCCTTTGCGAATCACCCCCTTCGCCGCACGTTTCGCGCGATCAATTAGTTGAAGTCCACGCAGGAAGTCGCTAACTCGGGCGACTAACGGATACCGGAACCCAGAGCGCGCCCAGCTAGTGGAGCGTTCGTTGCGTCCAACCTGTTCGCGAGTGCGCCACACGTGCCAGATGGACTCGCGGTTCACGATGTCAAGGCCCAACGGTTCAATCCCGGTGCGGTCCACGGCTGCCCGGATCGAAAGTTGATCGCGCCGCGAGTATCGCAAGATGTCATCCATCCAATGTCGCATGGTTGCTTCGACGAGCGGAGTTGTTCGCCGGAACAGAATAGCTGTCCAGTACGCACGTTCCTGTAGCGAGGACGGCTGGCTCAGCCCATAGTGAGCTGCCTGCTCGCGAACTCGCCTCGGGTCGTCATACCCGCGCTGCAGTACGGCAGTGAATTCGTCGGACACAGCATTGTTGTAGTCGTGAAATGGAAGGGCGAAGTCGGCGGACCTTAGCATTCGCTCAAACAAGCCTAACGGCGCTTCCTTGAGCACAACTCGGTTGTCGATCCAAAGCGTCTCATCGAAAGCGCCGAAGCTGGCGGGCGGCCCCATGACCTTCAAATAACGCGCGCTCCGGATATGGTCATTTGGAAAACGCGGCGCCGCGACAACGATTCGCCAAGTTTTACTAGTCAGATTGGGATCGTCAGTGACACACACAAATTCGATGCTCGATCCCACCGCGGTTGGTTGCTCACAAAGTCGTTCGTTGCCGCCAAAAAGGGCGGTATATACAAGCCTGCGGATCACTCGGATTCCTCGTTCGGTGAGGCAGACTTCCGCAACACTGAGGTAGGAATATGGATCTCCGCCAGCAAAACAGAAAGTTGCGACGCCGCCGCGCGTGGGGTGAGTGTCGCGGCGAATCTAGCTCGCATCGCTGAAATGTCCTTTCCTGCAGCATCACGAAGCAGCTGGCCCAACGCGACTGGGTCATCAGCGTCGGCGAGATACCCTCCCTCCTCACCCAGGACTTCTTTGATCGCCGGTGTCGCGGTGGCTACGATTGGCACGCCAAAACTCATGGAATCGACAAGTTTCGCGGGGAGCTGCAGCCGAGCGCCACGGTTTGATGAATCAATTGCGATGAGAGAAACGTCAATCATCGCGTAGACCCGGTCAAGCGGCATGCCGACTGCCAGTTCATGGAATCGGCCCGCGTTCCTGCCCGTTACGCTAACTCCGCTGCGTTCAAATGCGTAAACCTCTATGGACTCGTCTGCGTCGATTAAGGGTTGCACTAGGTGTCCGCCTTTGTGCGCTCGAATCGTTCCCAGCAGGCCCACCCGCACTGGTCCACCCGACCACCTCATCGGTGTCAACTCGCTTTGGTGGCGTACATGCGGGATTCGCGTTGCCGGCACGAACCATGAGGGAAAAGCGGAACGAAGCGCAGTGGTCGAGAACGTGAATCCATGCGCTATTCTTCCGATTCGAGATTGCGATCGTGCAATTCGTATCGGGTTCATTCGATGCAAAGGGTGGAGGGTAAGCCAGTTCCGTAGCGAGCTCTTTTTGAACATGACAGCTAGACCGCGATCGTCATCGTCTAAATCCAGAATCACTGTTAGCTCCGGCATTCGCTTCAGCAATCTGGCGACGATATTGTCCAGCGGGTGAGTACCCTTGCAAACCCAAACCACAGGGTGGCCGTCTGCGCGTCGCCACTCCGCGATCGTCGCATCATTCATTGGTCGACGGTCGAGTACGCCGACGTGGACGCCGAACTTTCCGGCTGGACCCCAGACTGGTCCGTCGTCCCTAGCGACCAGCCAGGTCGGGCCTAGTTCCTGTGCAACCATCGCCATTGAAATAGCTCGTCCAAGCGAATTCCTTGAACTATTCGGCGCTAGCACTAAATATTTGTATTTCACCACTCGGCCGACTTCCGGTGGACGTGTGGACGGGTGCGGCGATAACGAGCGCACTCGTTGCCCCGGTTATAGCATTTTGGCCGATGAGTGACAGGGCTAAATGCCTTGCCTGACTGCACGCTGGACAACATCTGCTCAGCTTGAAAACTTGACATCATCTGCTCGTTTCATATTGTGACGTGGTTGGCCAAAGGACTACCAGGCGGGGATGAGCGCCTCCGTGCGGGCTGGTCAGAACGCGTCATCACGTCCCACGCGCGTAGACGGCGCGCCACAGAACTCGCAGGCCCTCAGTCATCGACCATTTCTCGACGTAAAAGGACTCGCAACGGAACGATAGACGGTCGAACGGTCGCTGATCTGCCAGTTTCCGAGGATGCCGCGCTTCATCAGGGAACACAGACTAGCGCCAGATCGCGCGGACGCCCGCGATACTGATACCTGTGCCCACAGCTGCTGACCCGGTTCGAGAGTCGCGCCAACCATGTGACCGTGCTGGGTAATCGAGCGACCCCCCGAACGTGAGACGGCGTAGGTTCTCGGCGCCTCGACTGCGGTCGGAACACAATCCGATTTACTGCACGCTGCACTTGCAAGTGCGGGAGCTGCAATCATGGCCCTTGTCACGTGTGCTCCTTCGTGGAATGAGTCTATCGACGATCTCTCATGTCATGAAATCGATCCAAAGGGTCGCCCCTCCTCGCCACCATCGCCTGCTCCGGCTATGCGATCCCCGCGAGCTTAGCTAGTTCGAACCGTATCGACCTCGTTGCGCTAGGCACCGTTGGGTAGCGCAACTCGTCGACCGACCCCCGCTCCGCCCATCGACGTGGTACGAATAGGGCGTGAACGAGACCTTCGTTATCCCGCTCTGGGCTGACCTCCTTGCCATCGGCATCGGCGCAGCCCAGGGGGCGCTGTTCGCGGCCCAGTTCCGCGACCGGCGCCTCGACCTGCTCGGGGTCGCGATCATCGGTGTCGCAACCGGCTTCGGCGGCGGTATCTTGCGCGACGTGCTGCTCGCGCAGGTGCCGGCGGCACTCACGAGCAACTGGTACCTGATCGTCGCCACGGCCGCCGCCCTCACCGGCATGCTGCTCGAGCGCCTGATCGCGCGGCTCGGGCCCCTCATCACGGTGCTCGACGCCCTGACGATCGGGCTGTTCGGCGCGATCGGCACCACCAAGGCCCTGGCCATGGGTCTGCCGGAGGTGCCCGCGATCTTCGTCGGCGTGCTGTCGGCGGTGGGCGGATCCATCCTGCGCGACGTGCTGCTCAACCGTCCCATCGCCCTGATGCACGTCGGTTCGCTGTACGCGCTGGCTGCTGTCGCGGGCACCTCGCTGCTCGCGGTGCTGGTGCGGGTGGACGTGAATGTGTTCCTCGCCGCGTCGGCGTGCGTCGCGATGACGTTCGGCGTGCGCATCCTGGCCGTGCTCTTCAACTGGACGCTGCCCGAGCAGCGGGCCATCGAGAAGATGCCGCGCATCCGTCGCCGCTAGGTTCGCCTAGGGCGCCTCGACGTAGTCTGCGACCAGCCAGTCGGCCATCATGGAGAGCCCCTGCGCCACCTCGACGTGCTTCGGGTTCAGCCGGTAGTCGGCGAACGCCTGCTCCGACTCGAACAGCACGTTCAGCACGACGACGGCACCCTTGCGGGAGTCGAGGGATGCCTCAACCGCCCATTCGAGAATGCCGGGCAGCTCGCGCAGCCTGTTGAGGAGGTCCATCGCGGACAGCTGGCTGCCGCCACGCGCCTCGTCATGAATTCGAAAAAGCACAATGTGCCGGATGCGGCTCATGAGCTCCATCCTTTCCTGCGCCCGGAGCCGTCGGCTGTCGAGCCGATGCCCGCGCGCACCTCAATCTTGGCACTGCGTACTCGCGACCAATTTGGAACCTCGAATTTTCGAGCACGATATACGCAGCAATATCAACCCATCAACAGGCCGCAGCTCCCTACACACCAGCACCACCCGGCCGCTCGCACGGCCGGGTGTCGCGCTTACGCGCTGACGAGCTCGCGGTCGCCGGCCTCGGCACGCACCGCGCGGTTGACCGCAGACACCACAGCCTTGAGGGATGCGGTGGAGATGTCGGCGTCGATGCCAACACCCCAGAGACGCTTGCCGTTGACGTTCAGCTCCACGTATGCGGCGGCCAGGGCATCCCCACCCGCACTCATCGCGTGCTCCACGTAGTCGTACAGCTTCACGTCGATGCCCTGCTCGGCCATGATGCTGAGGAACGCCGCAATCGGACCATTGCCGGTGCCGGTGGCCGGCGCGACCGACTCCGCGATGCGCAGCGTCACGTCGAGCCTGGTCGAGCCCGCGAGGTCGCTGGCCGTGGCCGTGGAGTGCAGCTCGAACCGGCCCCACTTGTGGTCGGTGTTGTGGGCCGGCAGGTACTCGTCGTGGAAGATCTCCCAGATCTGGTCGCTGGTCACCTCGCCACCCTCGGCGTCGGTCTTGGCCTGCACGACACCGCTGAACTCGATCTGCAGCTTGCGCGGCAGGTCGAGGGCGTGGTCGGCCTTCAGCAGGTACGCCACACCGCCCTTGCCGCTCTGCGAGTTGACGCGCACGACGGCCTCGTAGCCGCGGCCCAGGTCTTTCGGGTCGATCGGCAGGTACGGCACGGCCCAGACCAGCTCGTTGACGTCGACGCCCTTCGCTTTCGCGTCGGCCTCCATCGCCTCGAAGCCCTTCTTGATGGCATCCTGATGCGAACCGCTGAACGCGGTGTACACGAGGTCGCCGGCCCACGGGCTGCGCTCCGGAACGGGCAGCTGGTTGCAGTACTCGGCGGTGCGCTTCACCTCGTCGAGGTCGCTGAAGTCGATCTGCGGGTCGATGCCCTGGGTGAACATGTTGATGCCGAGGGCGACCAGGTCGACGTTTCCGGTGCGCTCACCGTTGCCGAAGAGGCATCCCTCGATGCGGTCCGCGCCGGCCATGTAGCCCAGCTCCGCAGCGGCAACGGCGGTGCCGCGGTCGTTGTGCGGGTGCAGCGAGATCAACACGTTCTCGCGGTGATTGAGGTGCCGCGACATCCACTCGATGGAGTCGGCGTAGATGTTGGGCGTCGCCATCTCGACGGTGGCCGGCAGGTTGATGATGACCTTGCGATCCGGGGTCGGCTCCAGCACCTCGAGCACCTCGTTGCAGACCTCCACGGCGAAATCGAGCTCGGTGCCGGTGAAGCTCTCCGGCGAGTACTCGTAGAAGATCTCGGTGCCCTCGGCGATGCTCTCGGCCTCGCGGCAGAGGCGTGCGCCGTTCAGGGCGATGTCGATGATGCCCTGCTTGTCGGTGCGGAACACCACATCGCGCTGCAGCACGCTGGTCGAGTTGTAGAGGTGCACGATGGCCTGCTTCGCGCCCACCAGCGACTCGTAGGTGCGGTTGATCAGCTCGCCGCGGGCCTGCGTCAGCACCTGGATGCGCACGTCATCCGGGATCAGGTTGCCGTCGATCAGCGAGCGGACGAAGTCGAAGTCGGTCTGCGATGCCGACGGGAACCCCACCTCGATGTCTTTGTAGCCCATCTTCACGAGCAGGTCGAACATGATGCGCTTGCGCTCGGGGCTCATCGGGTCGATGAGCGCCTGGTTGCCATCGCGCAGGTCGACGGCACACCAGCGCGGAGCCTCGGTGATGTGCTTCGTCGGCCAGGTGCGGTCGGGCAGGTCGACGGCGAACGTCTCGTGGTACGGGCGGTACTTGTGAATCGGCATTGCAGAAGCCGACTGGGTGTTCTTCATGGTCTCTTACTCTTTCGTCTCAGATGTGGTCAGCCAATGACGAACTCCGCGACGAGTGAGGCCTGAAGTTAGGACTCGTCGCGGCAGCTAAGAAGGAGCAGACCGGCAAACACGGGTTCAGAATACCACGGCCCCCGGTGCGACGTTCGAGTCGCCAGAAACGTTGGGTGGTGGATGCCGCGGCAGCAGTCCAGCATGGAAGCATGTCTCCTCGAACCCGCCGTGCACTGTCGCCACTCGTGCTCGCGGTCGCCCTCGGTCTGGCGGCCTGCGCATCCACGCCATCGTCGCCCTCTTCGCCAGGCGACTCCCCCGGAGCCCCCACCGACGTCGTGGGCCAGGGCACCGTCATCCAGGTCGGGGATGCCCCGCCGGAGTTCTGCCTGGGCGCCGTCGCCGAGTCGCTCCCGCCGCAGTGCTCCGGACCCCAGCTCAGCGGATGGGACTGGGCCGCGTACGAGGGCTCCGAGGCATCCGGCAACGTCACGTGGGGCACCTACGCGGTGTTCGGCAGCTGGGACGGCGACGTGCTCACCGTCAGCGACGCGATCATGCTCGCCCTCTACGACACCATGCCCGAGATCGACCCGCTTCAGGATGCCGCGAACAAGGGATCCTCGACCGACGAGCAGCTCCGCGCCATCCAGGACGAGCTCGCCGCCACCGCCCCCGTGGAGGTCCTGTTCAGCTACGTGGAGAATGGATACCTCTTTGTGCGCGTAGTCCACGACGACGGCTCTGTGCAGGCCTGGGCCGACAGCACCTACGGTCCCGACGTGGTCGCGATCCGCTCCGCCCTCCGCCCCGTGGACGCGTAGGCCCCCGCCGCCGCGCCGCCCGCCCGCCGCCGCGCCCGCCCCCGCCCCGCGCCGCGCCGCCGCGCTCCGCCCGCCGCCCCGCCGCCGCCCCCCACCCCCGCCGAAACTCCACCTACCGCAGTTTCCGCCCGGATTCGCGCAACAACTGGAGTCTCGACCGCGGTAGCCGCCATCCACCCGCCGCCGCCGCGCCCGCATCCGCCGCCCGGCGCCGCTGCCCCGCCGCCGCACCCCACCCCCGCCGAAACTCCACCTACCGCAGTTTCCGCCCCGGCCTACCGCAACAACTGGAGTCTCGACCGCGGTAGCCGCCATCCACCGCCGCCCGCACCCGCACCGCCCCCGCCGCCCTGCCGCCGCCGTCCCCTACCCCCGCCGAAACTCCACCTACTGCAGCCTCCGCCCCGGCTTACCGCAACAAGTGGAGTCTCGACCGCGGTGGGCGCCATCCACCCCGCACCAAGGCGGCCGCGATCCGTTTCGCCACCCCGAGCGGGTCGCTCATGTGCTCGTTCAGCACGCGGATGACGCTCCACTCCGCCGCGAGCTGCTCCAGCCGCACCACATCGACGGCAAACGTGCGCGCATCCGTCATGTGATGGCGCCCGTCGTACTCCACGATCGTGCGCCACTCCCGAAACACGAGGTCGCCGTACCGCACCGGCGCCCCGGCGGCCGACACGCGCTCGTTGACCGTCGGCTCCGGCAGCCCGGCCCGCGCGATCAGCAGCCGCAGGTCGGTCTCCCGCGGCGAGTCGGCACCCGCGCGAACCAGCGCGAGCGCCCGCCTCAGGATGACGATCCCCCTCGATTTCGGATGCCCATGCACACCGGCCGCGAGTTGCTCGAGGCTCGCCAACGGGTTCTTCCGCCGCACCAGGCTGTCCCCCGCCGCGACCAGCTCGTCGAGCGAAAGTTGCGCGCCCAGCATCCGCCACGTGTCGACGGGCGCGGTCAGCGGCATCCCGTCCAGCAGCGTCACCCGCACGGTGGCGCCGTCGAGCCTGTGCCCGCGAACGCCGGTCATCCTGGGCTCACGATGGGGATGGATGGCGGCAACGTCGATCTCACCACTGCCCAGCCGCCACGGCAGCCACATCCCCCACAGCGCCGCCGCCGTCGTGTGGCTGAAGAACTGCTCCGGCCCGAGGATCGGCGCGAACGACCGCGCCCGCTCGATCACGGAGATCGCCGGATCGACGCTGCGCACCCCGCGAAACGGCGTGCGTCAGGTCCCGCCGCCGCAGCCGCGCGTCCGGCACCCCGAGCGACCGCGCCTCCCCGACGGAGAACGGTCCGTACCGCAGTTCGAGCGGCAGCGGCGGAGGCTCAGGCATGGTCCGAGCATCCACGCCGCCCACGCGCCGAGGTCGCTCGCCCTCAGGTCTGTAGAAACTGCCGCCGAAACTCCACCTGTTGCGGAACAGTCACCGAATGGATGCCACAACTGGAGTCTCGGCGGATGTAGCGGCAGCGCGCGCAGCGCGGCAGCCGCAGCCGCCCCCTAGAACCCCAGGCGGCCGAGCTGCTTCGCGTCGCGCTGCCACTCCTTGGCAACCTTCACCCGCATCGACAGGAACACCTGGCGGCCGAGCAGCTTCTCGATCTGCGTGCGGGCGCGGGCGCCCACCTCCTGCAGCCGCTGCCCCTGGTGGCCGATGATGATGCCCTTCTGGCTGTCACGCTCCACGAACAGGTTCGCGTAGATCTCGAGCAGGTCCTTCGACTCGCTCTCGATCATGTCGTCGATGGTCACCGCGATCGAGTGCGGCAGCTCGTCGGTGACGCCCTCGAGCGCCGCCTCGCGGATGAGCTCGCTGATGCGCGACTCCGTCGTCTCGTCGGTGACGGCGTCTTCCGGGTACAGCGCCTGCGATGCCGGCATCAGCTTGACCAGCTCGGTGGCCAGGATGTCGAGCTGGATCTTGTCGAACGACGAGATCGGGATGATCGCATCCCAGTCGCGCAGCGCGCTCACGGCCTGCAGCTGCTCGGCCACTCCGGGGCGCGACGACGCGTCGATCTTGGTGACGATCGCCACCTTCTTCGCCCGCGGGAACGAGTCGAGCTGCTCGTTGATGTAGCGGTCGCCTGGGCCGATCTTCTCGTTCGCGGGCAGGCACAGCCCGATGACGTCGACCTCGCCCAGCGTCTCCTGCACGATGCTGTTCAGTCGCTCACCGAGCAACGTGCGCGGTCGGTGCATCCCGGGGGTGTCGACGATGACGAGCTGTCCGTTGTTGTGATGCACAATGCCCCGGATGGCGCGGCGGGTGGTCTGCGGCTTCGACGAGGTGATCGCCACCTTCTCGCCGACCAGCGCGTTGGTCAGCGTCGACTTTCCCACGTTGGGTCGCCCCACGAACGAGACGAACCCCGCCCGGTATGGTGCTTCATCAGAATGGGCCACGGTTAGTCCGCCTTTTCGGTGTTGAACGCCGTCTCGGCGTCGATAAGGGCCTGATCGCGCTCGACCAGCACGGTGCTGAGGCGCTTGCGGCGACCCTCAGTACGGTCGGCGGTGAGCACCAGCCCGGAATATTCTGCGGTGGAACCGGCGGTGGGAAGCCGGCCGAGCACCTTGGTGATGAGCCCGCCCACGGAGTCGACCTCGTCGTCTTCGAGTTCGAGGCCGAACAGGTCGCCCAGCTCGTCGATGGCGAGCCTCGCGCTGACGCGGTACTTGCCGTCGCCGAGGTCTTCCACCTCGGCCACGTCGTTGTCGTACTCGTCCGAGATGTCGCCGACGAGCTCCTCGATGAGGTCTTCCATCGTCACGAGCCCCGCGATGCCGCCGTACTCGTCGACGACCATCGCGAGGTGGTTCGACTCGAGCTGCATCTGGCGCAGCAGGCTGTCGGCCTTCTGCGATTCGGGCACGAAGAGGGCGGGGCGCGCCAGTTCCGCGGCCGTCTGGGTCTCGGCATCCAGCGTCTGCTCGTAGACGACGCGTGACACGTCGCGCAGGTAGATGATGCCGAGCACCTGGTCGATGTCGCCGCCGATGACGGGCATCCGCGAGACGCCCTTGCTCAGGAACAGCCCCATCGCGGCGGCCAGCGTCTCGTCGTCGTCGATGGTGACCATGTCGGTGCGCGGCAGCATCACCTCGCGCACGACCGTGTCGTTGAATTCGAAGATGGAGTGGATGAGCTCGCGGTCATCTTCCTCGAGCACCTCCAGCTCCGTCGCCTCATCCACCATGCTCAGCAGCTGCTGCTCGCTGGAGAAGGTGGCGCTGGGCGGCCGGCCGGGCGTGACCTTGTTGCCGATGGCGACGAGGGCGGCGGCGATGGGGCCGAGCACCACCCGGATGGCGTGCACGATCGGGGCCGTGAACCTCATGATCGGGCGGGCGTTGGCCCGGCCGACGGAGCGGGGGCTGGAGCCCACGAGCACGAAGGATGCCCCGGTCATGATCAGCGCCGCGAGCAGCAGCGTGATCCACCACTCCTCGATCGAGTAGGCGAAGGCGAGCGTGACCAGCACCGCAGCGGTGGTCTCGGCCACGATCCTCATGAAGTTCAGCGCGTTGATGTGGGCGACCGGGTCGCGACCGATCGCGAGCAGCGCGGGCCCGGAACGGCTGCCGGCCGCAATGTCCGAGAGGTCGGAGCGGCTGAGCACGCTCAGCGCAGCATCCGCCGCCGCGAGCAGTCCACCGAAGATGACCAGGAATATCGCGACGCTGATGAAGATTCCGATCAGCATGACAGGGCTACTTTCGTTGTTCTGCGAGGGCGAAGCCGACAAGGATGTCGCGCTGAAGCCCGAACATTTCCTTCTCTTCGTCCGGCTCGGCGTGATCGAAACCAAGAAGGTGCAGGATGCCGTGGGTCGTCAGCAGCAGCATCTCCTCGATGGGGCTGTGGCCGGCGGTCTCCGCCTGCGCGATGGCGACCTGCGGGCACACGACGATGTCGCCGAGCAGCCCGGCCGGGGTGAGCGCGTCTTCGCTGCCAGGACGCAGCTCGTCCATCGGGAAGCTCAGCACATCCGTGGGGCCCGGCTCATCCATCCACTGCACGTGAAGCTGCTCCATGGCCGCTTCGTCGACGAAAACTATCGCAAGCTCCGCGTCGGGATGCACGTGCATCTGGTCGAGCGCGAACACCGACAGTCGCTGGATCGCCTGCTCGTCTACCTCGACCCCTGACTCGTTGTTGATCTCGATGCTCACGGGGTGGCCTTCCTGTTGCGCCGGCCGTCCCGCTCGAATTTCTCGAGCTGCTGTTCGGCGTCGTATTGCGTGTAGGCGTCGACGATCTGCCCGACGAGGCTGTGCCGCACGACGTCGGCGCTGGTCAGCCTGGCGAAGTGGATGTCGTCGACCTCATCGAGAATGGATGTCACGAGCTGCAGCCCCGACGCTCCGAGCGGCAGGTCCACCTGCGTGATGTCGCCCGTGACGACCATCTTCGAGCCGAATCCCAGCCGCGTCAGGAACATCTTCATCTGCTCGGGCGTGGTGTTCTGCGCCTCGTCGAGCACGACGAAGGCGTTGTTCAGGGTGCGGCCGCGCATGTACGCGAGCGGCGCGACCTCGACGGTCCCGGCGGCGAGCAGCTTGGGCACGAGCTCCGGATCCATCATCTCGTTGAGCGCGTCGTACAGCGGTCGCAGGTACGGGTCGATCTTGTCCGTCAGCGAGCCCGGCAGGAAGCCGAGCCTCTCCCCCGCCTCGATGGCAGGACGACTCAGGATGATGCGCTCCACCTCTTTGCGCTGCAGGGCCTGCACGGCCTTCGCCATCGCGAGGTAGGTCTTGCCGGTTCCGGCGGGGCCGATGCCGAAGACGATCGTGTTCTCGTCGATCGCGTCGACGTACTCCTTCTGCCCCAGGGTCTTGGGGCGGATGCTCCGGCCGCGCGAGGTCAGGATCGCCTGGCTGAGCAGTTCGGCCGGGCTGCCCGACTTCGACTCGAGGATGCGCGCCGACGACGTGACCTCGACGGGGCCGAGATCCACGCCATCCCTGACCATGTGCACGAGCTCGTCGACGAGCACGCGGGCGGAGTGCACCTGGTCGGCGTCGCCGCTGAGGGTGATCCGGTTGCCCCTGACGAGCACGTCAACGAGCGGGTACTGCTTCTCGATGGTGTGCAGCAGTCGGTCCTGGGGGCCGAGCAGCCTCACCATGGCCACGCCATCCACCTCCAGGTCGACCCGGTTCTCGAGCTGACCGGCGTCGGCACGGTCGCGTGCGGTGGATTTGTCGCTAGAAACCAAGGGAGCCTTCCGTGAGGGTTCCGCCGAGCACGTGAGCATGCACGTGAAAGACGGTCTGTCCGGCATTTTCGCCGGTATTGAAGATGAGACGATACTGTCCGCCGCACTCGTCGTCGGCGAGCTGCTGTGCGGTGGCGACGACCTCGGCAAGCAGCGCCGGGTCGCCGGCGGCGAGCTCCGTGACGTTGCTGAACTGCTCCGTCTTGGGAACCACGAGGATGTGCACGGGTGCCTTCGGGCGCGATGTCGCGGAACGCGATGATGCTGTCGCTCTCGAAGACGATGTCTGCCGGGATTTCGCGCGCAACAATGCGGGAGAAGATGCTCGGCGAATTCGACATACCTACAGCTTAAGGCGCTTGGCGCCGCGGCGCTCCTACCAGCGTCCCAGCTTCGCGTTGAGCACAGCGAGGGCGGCGGGGCCGGCGGTGGAGGTGCGCAGCACCTCGGAGCCGAGCCGCACGACGGAGGCTCCGGCGGCGGCCATGGCGTCGAGTTCGTGGGGGGCGATGCCGCCCTCCGGCCCGACGACAAGGATGAGGTCGCGGTCGTCGACCGTCGAGCTCGCTCGAGCGTCGCGTTCTGCGGTCGGCTCGAGCACCAGCATCCGGGCGCCCTCGGCCAGTTTCACCAGCTGGCGGGTGCTGACCAGGTCGAGCACGTCGGGAATCCACGAACGAAGCGATTGCTTGGATGCCTCGCGCACCACGGCCGTCCAGCGGTCGCGACCCTTGGCGACCTTCGCGCCCTCCCAGCGGGAGATGCTGCGCGCTGCAGTCCACGGGATGACACCGTCGACGCCGAGCTCGGTGGCCGCCTGGACGGCGAGCTCGTCGCGATCCCCCTTGGCCAGCGCCTGCGCGAGGAACACCGCGGGCGAGCGGCGCTCCTCGATCTCCACGGTCGCGACCTCGATGGCGAGCTCGGTGTGCTCGGCCGTGACGATCACCCCGCTCACCACGAGACCTGCGCCGTTGCCGATCGCGATCGTCTCGCCGGCCGCCAGGCGGGACACCGTGACGGCGTGACGAGCCTCGGAGCCCACGATGGCGACCCGGTCGCCGATGGCAGCAGACTCGAGGGTCTCGTCGATGTAGAAGTGGGCCACGGCTACAGGTTCAGGAACCGATCGCGCAGCTTCGTGAACAGTCCCTGCTGGAAGTGTGCGAAGTGCGGCGGCGTGGCCTTGCGGGCGCCGGCCAGCTGCTTGATGAGCTCCTGCTCCTTGTGGTTGAGCTTGGTGGGCGTCATGACCTGCACGCCGATCTTCAGGTCACCACGACCGGCGCCACGCAGGTGCGTGATGCCCCGGTCGCGGATGGTGATGACCTCCGCGCTCTGCACGCCCGGCTTGATCTCGATGGAGATGTCTCCGTCGAGTCCCTTCACCGTCGTGCGGGTGCCGAGGATGGCATCCGTCATCGCGACCTCGATCGTCGCCAGGAGGTCGTCGCCGTTGCGGCTGAACGTCTCGTGGTGGCGCACCTTGATCTCGAGGAACAGGTCGCCGTTGGGGCCGCCGGCGGGGCCGACCTCGCCCTGCTCCGGCATCTGAAGCCGCAGACCGGTTTCGACACCGGCCGGAATGTCGACCGGGATGGTTCGGGATGCCCGAACGCGGCCCTGGCCGGCGCAGGTCGCGCACGGGTTGACGATGATCGTGCCGTAGCCGCGGCAGGTGCCACAGGGGTTCGACGTGAGCACGTTGCCGAGCAGGCTGCGCATGGTGCGCTGGATCTGGCCGGAGCCGTGGCAGATGTCACAGGTGATCGGCGAGGTGCCGGGCGCGGTGCACGAGCCGTGGCAGGTCTCACACAGCACTGCCGTGTTCACCTCGAGGTCACGCTTGGTGCCGAAGATCACCTCGTCGAGGTCGATCTCGACGCGCACGAGCGCGTCCTGTCCGCGTTCGCGGCGCGACCGCGGACCGGAGGTCCTGGCTCCGCCGCCGCCGAAGAACGTCTCGAAGATGTCGCCGAAGCCGAAGTTGGCGCCGCCCGCCCCGAAACCGGCCTGCGGGCCGATGTCGTACTGCTGGCGCTGCTGCGGGTCGCTCAGCACGTCGTACGCGTGAGTCACCGACTTGAAACGCTCCGACGCGTCAGCGCTCGGGTTTACGTCAGGGTGCAGCTCGCGCGCCAGGCGGCGGTATGCCTTCTTGATTTCTTCGGGAGTGGCACTGCGGTCAACGCCGAGTACCTCGTAGTGGTCTGCCAAAAGTTGATGTTCCTCAGTTATTCCGTGCCGAGCAGCCGCGAGAGATAGCGAGCGACTGCTCGCACCGCGGCCATGTTGTTCGAATAGTCCATGCGCGTAGGGCCTAACACCCCGAGTCGCGCCACACTTCCCCCTGACGAGGAATACCCGCTGCTGACAACGGATGTCTCGCCCAGGCCGTATCCCGCATTCTCGCGGCCGATGCGCGCAAGCACCCCGCCCGGCTCGATCTCCATCTCGCCGAAAAGCCGTAACAGGGTGACCTGCTCTTCGATGGCCTCGAGCACAGGATAAATGCTGCCGCTGAAGTCTTCCTCGGTGCGAGCGAGGTTTGCCGTGCCGGCCATCAGCAGCCGGTCCTGCTTGTTGGCGAGCACCTGCTCAGACAGGCTCGCGACGATCTGCTGCACCATGTGGTGTCGCTCTGGCGCGAAACTCTCCACGAACGTGGTGAGTTTTGCCGCGGCATCCGCCAGTCCAAGCCCACCGAGGGATGAGTTGAGCTTCGCGCGCAGTTCCCCGATGAGGATCTCGTCGATGGGGGCCGCGATATCGAGCACGCGCTGCTCGACGCGACCGGAGTCTGTGATGAAGACGGTCATCAGGCGGGTGTCGGTCAGCGGCACCAGCTCGACGTGACGCACCCGCGCCGTCGACAGCGATGGGTACTGCACGAGTGCCACCTGGCTGGTGAGCTGCGACAGCAGCCGCACGGTGCGGGCGAGCACGTCGTCGAGGTCGACCGACTGGCCGAGGAACGCCTCGATCGCCCCGCGCTGGGCCGGAGTCAGCGGCCGAACGTCGCTGAGCTGATCGACGAAAACGCGATAGCCCTTGTCGGTGGGCACCCGACCGGATGAGGTGTGCGGGGCCGTGATGAGTTCCTCGTCTTCGAGGAGGGCCATGTCGTTGCGGATCGTGGCGGCAGACACACCGAATGAGTGCCGTTCGACGATCGATTTCGATCCGACGGGCTCGCGGGAGGCGACGTAGTCCTGCACGATGACGCGCAGAACCTCGAGGCCGCGATCCGAAACCATGCCGTCACCCGCCTCTCGCTGTTGGCACTCAGTCATGCTGACTGCCAATTGTACCGTGACACGCCGCGACCGAATCATTGCACCTGCCACGCGGGAGGCGATACCTTGTTGCGTGTGACCGATACTCCGGCACACGCGGATTCGTCGCCCTAGTTCTTCAACAGCACAGACTGAGGCACATCAGCCAACGTCACCCCACGAAAGGCAGATCACCATGACCGATCCAACACCCCAGGCAGCAGCCCCGGCACCCCTTACCGAGACCGAAGATCGCCAGTGGGCCTCGTTCGCTCACCTCGGCGGCATCGTCGGCTTCCTGCCGGCACTCATCATCTGGCTCGTCTTCAAAGACCGCGGCGCGTTCACCAACACCGAGGCCAAAGAGGCGCTCAACTTCCAGATCACCATCGCGATCGTGTACATCATCGGCTCGATCCTGACGGTCATCGTCATCGGCCCGCTGATCTCGCTCGCAGCGGCCATCGTCTCCGTCATCTTCTCGATCATGGGATTCCTCAAGACGAAGGACGGCGTCGCGTACCGCTACCCGTTCGCGCTGCGTCTCATCAAGTAGCCCATCGTCAATACCGGTCAGGCCCGCGAGCATCGCTCGCGGGCCTGACTGGTTAAGGGGCCGGAATGGTTAAGGGGCCGGGCCTGCTTTAATGGGTTTATGTCAGAATCCACGCCCCCCACAAACCCGTATGCAACAGTTCAGCCGCTGAGCCCGAGCGACGAGAAGCTGTGGGCGACTCTGATCCACGTTGGCGGGATCATCATGTCGTTCCTGCCGGCCCTGATCGGCTACATCGTGCTGAAGGACCGCGGCCCGTTCATCCGCCTGCACTCCGCGACCGCACTGAACTTCCAGATCACGCTGATGATTGCGTACGTCGCCGGAACCATCACGTCATGGATCGGCATCGGCCTGCTCATCCTGCTCGCCGCCTGGGTGCTCTCGATCGTCTTCGGCATCATGGCGGCCATCGCGGCCAACAACGGCCAGCCGTACCAGTACCCGCTCGCGATCAAGTTCGTGAACTAACGGGTTCGTTCTAGAGGGTCTGTTCCGCCGGCGCCGGGTCTGACTCGTCGAGCAGGCGCCGCACCACGGCGTCTGCCAGCAGGCGGCCCCGCATCGTCAACTCGATGCGTCCGCCGAACGCTGCTCGGGCATCCACCAGCTCGTCGGCGATCAGGCCGGCAACGGCGGTGCGCCCGGATGCCGCGAGCCGGCTGACCGGAAGACCGTCGCGCACGCGCGTCTGCAGCAGCACGGCCTCGACCCGCCGTGTCTCGTCGTCGAGAGTCTCGCGCCCGGCCGCCGGAGACACCCCGGCTGCGATCCGGTCGGCGTATGCCGCCGGGTGTTTGACGTTCCACCAGCGCACCCCGCCCACGTGGCTGTGCGCGCCCGGGCCGATCCCCCACCAGTCGTGACCGACCCAGTAGCCGAGGTTGTGGGCCGAGCGGAACGCGTCATCCCGGCCCAGTTCGAGACCTCGTACCACTGGTATCCGGCGGCGGCGAACCTGCGCTCGGCGAGCTCGTACATGTCGGCCTGCACGTCGTCATCCGGCATCGCGACCTGGCCGCGGCGGATCTGGCCGGCAAGCTTCGTGCCGTCCTCGATGATGAGCGCGTAGGCCGAGATGTGATCGGGATGCTGCGCCAGCGCCTGCGAGACCGACGCCTCCCAGTCGTCGAGACTCTCCCCCGGCGTGCCGTAGATCAGGTCGAGGCTCACCTGCGAGCCCGGCCTCCCGCGCCCACTGCACCACCAGCGGAATCCGCTCGGGATCGTGGGTGCGCTCGAGGGTGGCGAGCACCTTCGGAACCGCAGACTGCATCCCGAACGACACCCTGGTGAACCCGGCGGCGCGCAGCGCGAAGAGGTAGTCGCGGTCGACGGAGTCCGGATTCGCCTCGGTCGGTGACCTCGGCGCCTTCGGCGAGGCCCCAGGCGTCGACGACGGCACCGAGCATGTCGGCCAGGTCGGTGACGGGGAGGATGGTGGGGGTGCCTCCCCCGAAGAACACGGTGGATGCCGCGCGCGGCGGCAGCGCGGATTCGTGCAGCACCGAGCGCGCCAGGGCGATCTCGGTGATGGCCTGGCTCGCGAAGTCGCTGCGTTTCGCGCCGCGCAGCTCGTCGCTCGTGTACGTGTTGAAGTCGCAGTATCCGCAGCGCACGCGGCAGAACGGCACGTGCAGGTAGACGCCGAAATTGCGGGATGACGCTCCGGCGACCACGGTCGACGGCAACAGCCCGTCGAGGGGCGCGGGGTCGGCGATCGGCAGGGCGCTAGGCATGCCGTCTGTTCCGGGTCATCCGTCAATTCTCGCAGGTCTACGAGCGGCGCCCGACGCGGCCGACGCGGCGCCGGCCCAGCGCCCGGCTCCGCGCCCGGCTCGGCGCTACGTGAGCAGCTCGTCCGGCAGCGCGAACAGGTCGCCGCGACCGGCGGTCGCGGCCCCTTTGAGCCCGGTTGCCTGCGGCAGGATCTGCTCGGCGTAGAACCTGGCGAGCACGAGCTGGGTCTGCGCGAGCTCGGCGTCCCCCGTGCCGGCGGCGGCGATCGCGGAGCGCGCCATCAGCCAGCCACCGAGGCACAGCCCCCACATCCGCAGGTACGGGCTTGAGCCCGCCAGGGCGGCATCCATGTCGGACGGCGCGATGGTGAGCATCCACTTCGTTGTCTCGGTCAGCTCATCGAGCTGGGTGGCCAGGTGGGAGGCGATGCTGGCGAATTCCTCGCCGCTCTCGGCGAGCTCGGGGAGGATCTCCGCCATCGTCTCGATGAACTCGGAGACGGAGGCGCCGTCGCGAACGGGGAGCTTCCTGCCGACCAGGTCGGCGGCCTGGATGCCGTTGGTGCCCTCGTAGATCGCGGCGATCCTGACATCCCGAACGTGCTGGGCGGCGCCGGTCTCCTCGATGAAGCCACTGCCGCCGTGGATCTGCAGGGCGAGCGACGTGAGCTCGTTGCCGAGGTCGGTGCCGAACGACTTGCAGATCGGGGTCAGCAGCCCGACGATCTCCGCGGCCCGAGCGCGGGCGGCCGGGTCCGGGTCGTTGGTGCTCCTGTCCATGGTGACGGCGTTCAGCAGCATCAGCCGGCGCAGGGCCGCGATCGACGCCTTCTGGGTGAGCAGCATGCGCCGCACATCCGGGAAGTCGATGATCGCCGAGCCGCTCTGGGTGCGTTCCTTCGCGTAGTCGAGTGACTGCTGGTACGCCCGCTCGGCGACGGCGAGCCCCTGGGTTCCGACGGAGAGCCTCGCGATGTTCATCATGACGAACATGATGCGCATGCCGAGGTTTTCCTCGCCGATGAGGTATCCGGTGGCGTTCTCGTACGACATCACGCAGGTGGGTGAGCCGTGGATGCCCAGCTTGTGCTCGATGGACAGCGCCGAGACGCCGTTGTGCTCCCCCAGCGATTCGTCGTCGTTGACGATGAACTTCGGCACGATGAAGCAGGAGATGCCGCGGGTTCCGGCGGGAGCGCCCGGGGTGCGGGCCAGCACGAGGTGCACGATCTGCTTGGCAGCATCGTGTTCACCGAAGGTGATGAAGATCTTCTGGCCGCTGATCGCGTAGGTGCCGTCGTCGTTGGGCACGGCCTTGGTGGTGAGGGCGCCGACATCGGAACCGGCCTGCGGTTCGGTCAGGTTCATGGTGCCGGTCCACTCGCCGGTGATCATCTTCGGCAGGTACCGCGACTTCTGCTCGTCGCTTCCGTAGTGCAGCAGGGCATCGATCGCGCCCTGGGTGAGCAACGGCCCGAGCGAGAACGCGAGGTTCGGCGGACTGCATCATCTCCTGGATGGCGACGCCAACCGAATGCGGGAATCCGCCGCCGCCATACTCCTCCGGGAACGGGATGGATCCCCAGCCCGAGGCGACGTACTTGCGGTACGCGCCGACGAAGCCGGGCGGCAGGGTGACTGTGCCGTCGGGATTGTGGGTGGCGCCGACGGTGTCGCCGGCACGGTTGGTGGGGGCGATGACCCTGGCGATGAAATCACCGCACTCATCCAGCAGATCTGTCACGGTTTCGAGGTCTGCGTGCTCGAAACCCGGGAGCGCCGCGATCGACTGATAGTCGACGACGTGCTCAAGGACGAAGGAAAGATCTGACAGAGGGGGTCGGTAGTCGCTCACTTCGTCAGCGTATCCGGGCACACCCGGCCGGGTCGAGGATTGGTGCAACACCTCAAAGGGTGGCGCGCACAGCCCCTATTTCTTGTCCTTCTTCTCGACATCGCCGGTGAGCGCTGCCACGAACGCCTCCTGCGGCACCTCGACGCGACCCACCATCTTCATGCGCTTCTTGCCCTCTTTTTGCTTCTCGAGGAGCTTGCGCTTGCGGGTGATGTCACCGCCGTAGCACTTGGCGAGCACGTCCTTGCGGATGGCGCTGATCGACTCGCGCGCGATGATGCGCGCCCCGATCGCCGCCTGGATCGGCACCTCGAACTGCTGGCGCGGGATGAGCTTCTTGAGTCGCTCGGTCATGAGCACGCCGTAGGCGTAGGCCTTTTCGCGATGCACGATGGCGCTGAATGCGTCGACGGCCTCGCCCTGAAGCAGAATGTCGACCTTCACCAGGTCGGCCTCCGCCTCGCCGCTGGGCTCGTAGTCGAGACTCGCGTACCCGGCCGTCTTGCTCTTCAGCTGGTCGAAGAAGTCGAAAACGATCTCACCGAGCGGGATCGTGTACTTGATCTCGACGCGGTCCTCACCGAGGTAGTCCATGCCGAGGAGGGTGCCGCGGCGCGACTGGCACAGCTCCATGATCGTGCCGACGTAGTCCTTGGGCGCGAGGATCGCGGCCTTCACCATGGGCTCGCTGACGTGGGCGATCTTCGTGCCGGACGGGAACTCGCTGGGGTTGGTGACGGTGTAGTGCTTCTTGTCTTCGGTCATCACCTCGTAGGTCACGCTCGGGGCGGTGGAGATCAGGTCGAGCCCGAACTCGCGCTCGAGGCGCTCCGTGACGATCTCGAGGTGCAGCAGGCCGAGGAATCCGCAGCGGAAACCGAAGCCCAGAGCAACGGAGGTCTCCGGCTCGTAGTTGAGCGAAGCATCCGAGAGCTTGAGCTTGTCGAGCGCCTCGCGCAGCACCGGGTAGTCGCTGCCGTCGATCGGGTACAGGCCGGAGAAGACCATCGGCTTCGGGTCGGTGTATCCGGCGAGCGCCGTCGTGGATGGGCGCTGGGCGTTGGTGACGGTGTCGCCGACCTTGGACTGGCGCACATCCTTCACGCCGGTGATCAGGTAGCCGACCTCGCCGACGCCGAGTCCCTTGGTCGGGGTCGGTTCGGGGCTGGAGACGCCGATCTCGAGAAGTTCGTGCACGGCACGGGTCGACATCATCTGGATGCGCTCGCGCGGGCTCAGCGTGCCATCGATCATGCGCACGTAGGTGATCACGCCGCGGTACGAGTCGTACACGGAGTCGAAGATCATCGCGCGGCTGGGAGCGTTCGGGTCGCCCTTGGGCGGCGGGATCAGCTCGACCACCCGGTCGAGCAGCTCCTCGACGCCCATGCCGGTCTTGCCGCTGACGCGCAGCACGTCCTCGGGCTTGCCGCCGATGAGGCCGGCGATCTCCTTGGCGTACTTGTCCGGGTCTGCCGCAGGCAGGTCGATCTTGTTCAGCACCGGGATGATCGTGAGGTCGTTGTCGAGCGCCAGGTACAGGTTGGCGAGGGTCTGCGCCTCGATGCCCTGTGCGGCATCCACCAGCAGGATCGCGCCCTCACAGGCGGCGAGGCTGCGCGAGACCTCGTAGGTGAAGTCGACGTGGCCGGGGGTGTCGATCATGTTGAGCGCGTACGGCTTGCCGTCGAGGGCCCACGGCATGCGCACGGCCTGGCTCTTGATCGTGATGCCGCGCTCGCGCTCGATGTCCATGCGGTCGAGGTACTGGGCGCGCATGTCGCGGTCGGAGACGACGCCGGTGATGCCGAGCATCCGGTCGGCGAGCGTCGACTTGCCGTGGTCGATGTGCGCGATGATGCAGAAGTTGCGGATGAACGCGGGGTCGGTGGAAGCCGGCTGCAACACCGTGGTGGCTTTGGGACTCAACGCGTACCTCTCGTGGATGGCCAGACAAGGCCGCGCACAAGTTTACGGACTCTGGCGGTGAAGTCTCACCAGAAGGCGATCAGAGGCCGGTAATCGGGGACGGCAGCCGCCCGAGCCCCTCCAGCAGTTGCGCAGGCTCGCACGCCAGGCTCACCCTGATCCACCCCTCGCCGGACCGGCCGAACGCGCTGCCGGGCGCGACGGCGACACGATCCGTCCTGAGGAAGTCGCTCGGCCCAGGTCGCGACATCCCCCTCGGAGATGTGGCTCATGTCGATCCAGAGGTAGAAGGTGCCGCCCGGGTTCAGGTAGCCGATGTGCCGGCTGTCGAGCAGGCGGGTCGCGGCGGCGAGGTTCGCGCGGTAGTGCTCGCGCGCATCCGTCACCGCCTGCTGCGACCCGGTCACCGCGGCGAGGGCGGCGAACTGGCCGGGCTCGCTGGCGCAGCTGATGGTGGCCTCCTGCACGGTGCGCATGGTGTGCGCCAGCCCCGGCGGGCGTCACGAGGTAGCCGATCCTGACGCCGGTCATGGCGTAGGTCTTCGAGAGGGAGAACACCGAGAACACCCGGTCGTCGGTGTCGAGGCTCGCCATGCTCACGTGCGGTTCGGTCCAGGTGAAGGCCTCGTACACCTCGTCGCTGATCACCCACAGGTCGTGGCGCTTCGCGAAGTCGAGCAGCTGCTGCTGCAGCTCCCGCGGGAACACCGTGCCCAGCGGGTTGGACGGGGAGTTGACGATCAGCACGCGCGAGCGGTCGGAGACGAGGGTCTCGAGCTCGGCGATATCCGGCATGAAACCGGCGTCTGCCCGCAGCGGGTACGGCACCGCCGTGGCCCCGAGCATGTGCGCGTTCATCGTGAAGGTCGTGTAGCCGGGGTTCGGCAGCAGACCTCGTCGCCCGGCGCGAGCGTGATCGCCATCGCCTGGTGCAGCCCCTGCGTGGCACCGACGGTGACCCACACCTGCTCGGTGTCGACGTGCAGGTCGTTGTCGCGCGCCAGCTTCTCGACGATCGCGCGCCGCAGCGGGGCGATGCCGCCGTTGGCCGTGTAGTTGGTGGCGTCCCGGTGCCAGGCCTGTGTGGCCCCCTCGGCGATGTGCGGAGCGACGGAGACGTCCGGCTCCCCCACCGCGAGCGAGATCACCTCGTCCATGGTGAGGGCGATCTCGTGGATGCGACGGATGCCGCTGCCCGGGACTGCGGAAATGTGGGCGGCAATCGAAGGCATGGTCAAGGATATTACGCTCGAAGAATGGCCTACAGCGTCGTGCTCGTGCACGGACTCCGCACCTCCGCGACGATGTGGCGCGCCCAGGTGGAGGCGCTCGAGGCCGCGGGGCACGAGGCCATCACCGTCGACCTGCCCGGCCACGGCACCCGCATGAACACCCGGTTCACCCTCGACTCCGCCGTCGACACCATCGCCGCGGCCGTGGACTCCGCTCAACACCCCGTGCTGTTGTGCGGATTCTCGCTCGGCGGGTACACCTCCATCCACTACGCCGGCGGCGGTGACCGGCCGATCGTCGGCCTCCTCGCCGCGAGCTGCGGCACCCAGCCCTACCGTCTCGTGCTCGATGGGTGGCGGCTTGCGGCACGCGTCATCCACCGTTTCCCCGACCGCGGGCTCGCGCTCAACAACTGGGCGGTGCGTGCGGTGATCAAAGACCCGGCGCTCTCCGACGACGTGCTGCGGGGCGGGGTTGCGCTGGAGGTGATGGATGACGCGTTGCGCGAGCTTCGGGCGCTGCATCCTGTTTCGTCGCTGCAGCGCATCGAGGTTCCGGTGACATTCGTGAACGGAACTCTCGACCATTTCAGGCTGCAGGAGCGCCGCTACCTGGCCGTGACACCCCACGCCAGGCTGGTTCACGTCGCGGGAGCGACGCACATGGTGTCCCTCGCCCGATCCGCCGAGTTCACGCGTGTGATGATGGATACCCTCGCGCAATTGCCATAGCCCCGCCGAGTTGGTATTGTTGCTCTTTGGCTTGCGCTGGTCATCGACCATGCGAACGCAGCCGGGATCGAGCAGGTTCTGCTGTCTTAGGATGACAGTCCTCCCTCGGCTGCCCATAATCACTCAACGAACGAGAAGGTACAACAACGTGGCAAACATCAAGTCGCAGATCAAGCGCATTCTGACCAACAAGAAGTCGCAGGATCGTAACCGCGCCGTCAAGAGCGAGGTCAAGACTGCTGTCCGTGCTGCCCGCACCGCCATCGCCACCGGCGACAAGGCCGCTGCAGCCGCAATGCTCGTCGTTGCCGGCAAGAAGCTCGACAAGGCTGCCGCCAAGGGCGTCATCCACAAGAACCAGGCCGCGAACAAGAAGTCGGCCATCGCCAAGCAGGTTGCCGCGCTGTAACCCACGTCTTCACTGAATGCCCTCGCCTCGCGGCGGGGGCATTTTGCGTTCGCGGGCCTCGGTCAGCCCATCCCGATGTTCATAACTCCTGCAAATCGGGAGACGGCTGCGCGCCGACTCCCGGAAATCCGGGCCCCGCACTTCCGCGCCCAGCCGATCTGCAGGAGTTACGAACACAACCGGGGTTGCAGGCTTGACTCTGCCGCAGCGTCAAACCTCGCCTCGCGGCGGGGGCATTTTGCGTTCGCGGGCCTCGGTCACCCCGTCCCGATGTTCATAACTCCTGCAAATCGGGAGACGGCTGCGCGCCGACTCCCGGAAATCCGGGCCCCGCGCCTCCGCGCCCAGCCGATCTGCAGGAGTTACGAACACAACCGGGGTTGCAGGCTTGACTCTGCCGCAGCGTCAACCGGAAGGATGATGACCATGACGGAAGAGGATGCGCCCGGCGAGTGGCCGATACGGGAGGTGGCGAAGGCCACCGGCCTGACGAGCCGCACGCTCAGGCACTACGAGCAGATCGGCCTGCTGATGCCATCCAGGGTGGGTGACAACGGCTACCGGTTCTACGGAGAGGCAGAACTGTCGCGCCTGTACAGGATTCTCTCGCTGAGAAGCCTGGGCCTGCCCCTTCCCGCCATCGACGCCGCGCTGGCCGACGACCAGCCGCTCGCCGAGTCGATCCGCGTGCAGCTGCGGCTCGTCGAGGAACGGCGTGATCGCATCAACAACCAGATCGCAGCACTGCAGCAGAGCCTGAGCGCGGTCGAACGAGGAGAAACAATGAACATCGACGACATCTTTGCGGGCTTCGACCCCGCGCAGTACGAGGGAGAAGTGCGGGAGCGCTGGGGCGACGACGCCTGGGAGAGCGGCGCCAGCCGTCGCAGCACCATGACCCCGGCCGAGCGCACAGCGGACGACGAGCGCAGTGCCGACGTTACCTCCCGGTTGCGCGCGGCAGCGGAGGCCGGTGAGGACCCGGCAGGGCGCGCAGTTCCAGGAGCTGATCTCCGAGCATCACCGGTGGGTGACCGAGCACTGGGGCGGGCGCGCACCATCGAAGGAGGCCTACCTCGGGCTGGCCCAGCTCTACGTCACGGACGTGCGCTTTGCGGCTGCCTACGGCGGGCAGGCCAACGCCGAGGCGATCCGGGCCGCGATCCAGCACTGGGCCGAGCGCAACCTGTAGGGCCGATCGCGGTCTAGTAGCCGCGATCCGCGATCACGGTGACCATGCGCTCCAGGGCGAACACGGGGTCACGCCCGAGACCCTTGATCTGGGCATCCGTCGCCGCGATGGCCTCGATGCAGTTGCCGAGCCCCTCGTCGTTCCAGCCGTGCAGGTCGCGACGGGCTCGGTCGATCTGCCACGGCGCGATGCCGAGCTTCGACGCGAGCTGCCCGGCGGAGCCGTTGGCTCCCGAGACCTTGGCCATCGTGCGCAGCTTGGAGGCGAAGGCGGCGACGATCGGCACGGGGTCGGCCCCGGACGACAGCGCGTGCCGCAGCAGCACGAGGGCCTCGCCGGTGCGGCCCGCGATCGCGGCATCCGCCACCTTGAAGGCGTTGGTCTCGACACGGCCCGAGTAGTAGCGCTCGACCGTCGCCTCGGTGATCTCGTCGCTGTCGTCGGCGAGCAGCTGCTGGCAGGCCGAGGCGAGTTCGGAGAGGTCGTCGGAGAACGCGGAGACGAGCGCCCGGATTGCCCCGCCGGTCACCCGGCGGCCGGCGGTGGCGAACTCGGAGGCGGCGAACTCGGTCTTCTCGGTCTCTTTCTTCAGCTCGAGGCAGGTGATCTCGATGCCGCCGCCGGTGCCGCCGCGGATCGCGTCGAGGAGCTTCTTGCCCCTGACGCCGCCGGCGTGGCGCAGCACGACGTAGGTGGAGTCTGCGGGGTGGGCGAGGTAGGCGAGGGTTTCGGTGATGAAGGCGTCTGTGCACTTCTCGACGTTCACCACCCGGATCAGCCGCGGCTCGTTGAACAGCGAGGGGCTGGCGAGCGTGATCAGCTCGCCGGGCGAATACTGGTCTGCCTCGAGGTCGTGGATCTCGAGGCTCGGGTCTTCGGCCTTCAGCAGATCGCGCAGGGTGCGGATCGCTCGGTCGGCCAGGAAGGCCTCGGGGCCGCTGACGAGCACCACCGGCGCCGGACGGACCTTGTTGAAGGCGAGCTGGGGTATCGCGATTTTGGTGGCTGCCACCGGGCAAGCCTATTGCGCGCGCCCGACACCGCCGCGCGTCAGCGCTCGGTCCAGACCGTCACCCCGCCGCCGTCCGGGCCGGGCGACAGCAGGATGAGCCCGTGCTGATCCGTGCGCATCGCCGCGGTTCGGGTGCTGGCGAGAATGTCGAGCAGCGCTCTCGGTGGGATGCCCGTAGCCGTTGTCTGCGCCGACGCCGATGACCCCGACCACCGCGCCCAGCCGCTCGTACAGCCTCGCGCTCTGGTCTGCGGATCCGTGGTGGCTGACCTTCACGACGTCGACCGCGCCGAGCGGATTCGCGGCCAGCACCCGGTTCTGGGCGCTCTCGTCGAGATCGCCGAGAAAGATCGAGCTGAGGCATCCGGAGCGGCAGTCGCCGACGCCCTCGAACTCGACGGTGACGCTGGCCGGGTTGCCCGGCTCGATTCCCGCCAGCCGTGTCGGGGGCCACAGCACCCGCCAGCGCAGCTCGCCGAGCATCCCGCTCGGACCCCTGGCGACCTGCTGCACCTCCGTGCCCGCCGCGAGGAGCCCGGCGACGACGTCGTCGTCCTCGGGTCGACCAACCGGCCCGACCATGGCCCGGTCGACCCGCCCGAACACCGCCTCCACTCCCCCGACGTGGTCGAGGTCGTAGTGCGTGAGCACGAGCAGGTCGATCCGGTCGATGCCGAGGTCGGCGAGGCAGTCGGCGAGCAGGGCGGGGTCCGGGCCGGTGTCGATGAGCGCGACCTCACCGGCGCTGCGCACCAGGAACGCGTCGCCCTGGCCGACGTCGCACCCCGCGATCTGCCAGTCGGGCGGGCGGCCGAGCTGCTGGGCGATCCGGCCGCCAGCGACCACGCCGATGTAGCCGACGATCATCAGGATGAGCGCCGCGGCCGCCCACCGCCGCCATCGGCGCCGGCCGAGCACCGCGCCCACCACCAGCGCACCGGCGGCGACCAGCAGCGCGACGCCCCCGGCGCCCTCCGGCCACGGCAGCTGGGCTCCCGGCGCGGCGGCGAAGAACTGGGCGACCGCCGCGATCCAGAACGACGGGATCCAGGCGAGCTGGCACAGCAGCATCCCGAGCGGCGGCACCGCCCACAGCAGCACGCACGCCGCGAGGCCCACCACCGTCGCCACCGGGGCCGCCGGCGCGGCGAGGATGTTGGCGACCACCCCGTAGGCGGGCAGCGAGGCGTTCAGCAGCACGATCACCGGCTGGCAGGCGAGCTGGGCCGCGACGGGAACGGCGATCACCAGCGCGAGCCAGCGCGGAATCCAGCGCACCAGCACCCCGGAGAGCGGCCCCGCCAGCAGCAGCAGCCCCGCCGTGGCGAGCACCGACAGCACGAACCCGTAGTTGCGCGCGAGCCACGGGTCGAGCACCAGCAGCGAGATCGTGGCGAGCGACAGGATCGGCAGCCCCCGCACCGGCCTGCCGCCGCCGAGCGCCACCAGCACCAGCGCGGCCATCAGCGCGGCTCGCAGCACGCTCGGCTCCGGGGTGACCAGCACCACGAACCCCACGAGCGTGACGATGGATGCCCCGATCCGCAGCCAGCGCGGCAACCCCAGTGCCCCGCCCGCGAGCATCACCAGCCCGATCACCACCGCGCAGTTCGCGCCGGAGACCGCGGTCAGGTGACTGAGCGAGCTCGACTTCATCGCGTCATCCAGCTCGTCCGACACCGCCGAGGTGTCGCCGATGGCGAGGCCAGCGAGCAGGTCACCACCGTCACCGGGAAGCTGCTGCGTCGCGCCCAGGAACCCGGCCCGCAGGCCGTTCGCCCAGTCCAGGAACCACGGCGGCTGCTCGAGCACGGTGGGTGGGTCATCCGGGAACATGATGAAGGCCCGGCCATCCCCGGCGTCGGTGGTGACCACGTAGCCCGCCAGGGCGATCCGGGTGCCGATGCCGATCCGCTCGGCCGGGCCCTCGCCGAAGACGAGCACGGGCACCGAGGTGACGGTGTTGTCCACGGAGTCGAGCCTGGCCTCGAACGAGCCACGGCCGGGGAGCACGGTCTCGGTGGTGGTCGCCACTGCGGTTACCGCCTGATGGTGGGTCGCGGCATCCATCAGCACCTGCGGTTGCCGGCCGGGGGCCTGGAGCGCGATCGACGTGCAACACAAGGCGACGGCCGCCGCGGCCAGCGCGAGCGCGCGGCCAGCGGAGCACGAATGCCCCGGCCGCGAGCCACGAGACCACCAGCGCGGGCGTCGCGATTGTGGGAACACCGATCACGATCGCTGCCGCCACCCAGCCCACGGCGGCGGGAATCGCCAGCCGCAGGTCGACCCTCACACCGTGACCAGGTCGCGCATGCCCTCGAAGGTCTTCGCGCCGACCCCGGACACGTTCATCAGGTCTTCGATCGTCGCGAACCTGCCGTTCGCCGTGCGGTAGGCGATGATCCGCGCGGCCATCGCCGGGCCGACCTGCGGCAGCGTGTCCAGAGCGCCGCCTCATCCGCGGTGTTGATGTTGACCTTGCCGCCGGACGCTGCGCCCGCGCTCCCGGGTGCTGCATCCGGAATCTCACCGATGACCGGCACCACGATCTGCTCGCCGTCGGTGACGAACCGTGCGAGGTTCAGCTGGCGCTGATCGGCGGTGTCGAGGAAGCCGCCGGCCGCCGCGACCGCATCGATGGCGCGGTCGCCCTCCGAGAGCGAATACAGCCCGGGACGCTCGACGGCCCCGAGGATGTGCACGAAGATCGTGCCGCTCTCCGTGGCGCCAGCGTCGGCTGTGGAGGTCGCTTCCGGCCGCACGACCTCAGACGCACTGCCGTGGTCGCCGAGCGCCGCGACCAGCACCGCGCAGCCGAGCGCCACCAGCACGAGCACCACCACGGCACCGACCGTGACGCGCAGTCGTGGTCGGCGCGGCTCTGGGAGGTCATCCACGCCCACACGCTACGTGGATGCCGCCCCCAGCCGAATCGCGGGAATGCCTCCGGTGGACTACGCGGGCTTCGTCGCGATGTTGACGAGTCGAGGGGCGCGCACGATCACGTTGACGATCTCGCGGTCGGCTGTCGCGCGGGCGACGGCTGCGGATGCCCGTGCCAGCTCCTCGAGCTCAGAGCTGGAGATCTTCGCCGCCACCTCGAGGCGGTCGCGCACCTTGCCGTCGACCTGAATGATCGCGGTCACCGACTCCTCGACCAGCAGCGACGGGTCAGGCTTGCGCCAGCCCGCCAGCGCGACGGTCGGCTTGTAGCCCAGCTTCTCCCACATCTCCTCCGCGGTGAACGGGGCGAACATGCTGAGGGCGATCGTGATGACCTCCACGGCCTCACGCACGGCGGCGTCGCCACCGCCCGCTCCGGTGTCGATCACCTTGCGGGTGGCGTTGGTGAGCTCCATGATGCGGGCCACCAGCACGTTGAACTTGAGCGTCTCCGCCAACGCGGGGCCGTCCGCCAGGAAGCGGTGAGTGTGGCGGCGGAGCGCGGCATCCCCCGTCTTCCACTCGATGTCGCGTGCACTTGTCACGTCGTTGGCCAGGCGGAACGCGCGCGCCAGGAACTTCGCTGACGCGGCCGGCGAGACGTCCTCCCAGTTGATGTTGTCTTCCGGCGGGCCGGCAAACGCGAGGGTGAGGCGCAGCGCGTCGGCGCCGTGCTTGTCGACCTCGGCCGTGAACGTCGTGCCCTTGGGGCTGCGCTTCGACATCTTCTTGCCCTCAGACAGCACCATGCCCTGGTTCAGCAGCGCGCTGAACGGCTCGGTGAAGCTGACGTAGCCGAGGTCGAAGAGCACCTTGGTGATGAAGCGGGCGTAGAGCAGGTGGAGGATGGCGTGCTCGACGCCTCCCACGTACTGGTCGACGGGAGCCCACTTCTCGGCCTCCGCGATGTCGAACGCCTTGTCGGGGTCGTTCGCGGACAGGAAGCGCAGGAAGTACCACGAGCTGTCGACGAAGGTGTCCATGGTGTCCGCATCCCGCAGCGCCGGACGGCCGTCGCGCGGGTCGGGCACGGTGATCCAGTCCTCGGCCGCGGCCAGCGGTGACTGGCCCTTCGGCTTCAGGTCGAGACCCTCGGTGGGAGGCAGCACCACGGGCAGCTGCTCGAACGGCACGGCCATCAGCTCGCCGTCATCCCCGTGGATGATCGGGATGGGCGTTCCCCAGAAGCGCTGGCGTGAGATCAGCCAGTCACGCAGGCGGTAGGTCTTCGCCGCGCGGCCGGTGCCTGCCTTCTCGAGCTGCTCGATGATCTTCTTGATCGCGTTGCTCTTGCTCAGGCCGTCGAGCGGTCCCGAGTTCATCATCCGGCCGTCGCCGAGAAGCGCCTGCCCGGTGACGGCGGGGTCGAGCGGGGGCAGGTCGTCCGGGAGGATCGCCTGGCCGTTCTCGTCGAGCTCGAGCACCGGGATCGCGCCGGTCATGGCCGCGTTCACGTCGAGCACCACGCGCACGGGAAGGTCGAACTTGATCGCGAAGTCGAGGTCGCGCTGGTCGTGTGCGGGCACGGACATGACGGCGCCGTGGCCGTAGTCGGCGAGCACGTAGTCGGAGGTCCAGATCGGGATGCGCTCGCCCGTGGCCGGGTTGATCGCGAAACGCTCCAGCGGGATGCCGGTCTTCTCGCGGGTCGCGTCCTGGCGCTCGATCTCGGTGTTCTTCTGCGCCTGCGCGAGGTATGCCTTGAAGGCTGCCTGCACCTCGGGGGTGGAGCCGGCAGCGAGCTCAGCCGCCAGGTCCGAATCCGGGGCAACGACCATGAACGTCACGCCGTAGAGGGTGTCAGGGCGGGTCGTGAAGACGGTGACCTTGCCATCCCTGCCCTCGATCTCGAAGTCGACGTCGGCTCCGATGGATCGTCCGATCCAGTTGCGCTGCATCGACAGCACCTTGGCCGGCCACGAACCCTCGAGCTGGTTCAGGTCGTCGAGCAGGCGGTCGGCGTAGTCGGTGATCTTGAAGTACCACTGGGTGAGCTTCTTCTTGACGACGATGGCGCCGGAGCGCTCCGAGGTGCCGTCGGGAAGAACCTGCTCGTTGGCCAGGACCGTCTGGTCTTTGGGGTCCCAGTTCACCCAGCTCTCTTTGCGGTACGCGAGGCCCTTCTCGTAGAGCTTCAGGAACAGCCACTGGGTCCACTTGTAGTACTCGGGGTCGCTGGTGTGCAGCACCCGGCTCCAGTCGAACGAGACCCCGTAGCGGCGCATGCTGGCCTTCTGCTGCGCGATGTTGTCGTAGGTCCAGCCCACGGGATCGACGCCACGCTCGATCGCCGCGTTCTCGGCGGGCAGCCCGAAGGAGTCCCAGCCGATGGGATGCAGCACGTTGAAGCCGCGCTGGCGCCAGTAGCGGGCCGCAATGTCACCGAAGGCGTACGCCTCGGCGTGACCCATGTGCAGGTCGCCGGAGGGATACGGGAACATGTCGAGGATGTACTTACGCGGCCGCTTGTCGGCCGGGTCATCCGTCGCAAAGGGCTTGAGCTTCTCCCAGATCGGCTGCCACTTGGCCTCGATGGCTGCGATGTCGTACCCGTGGGTGTCGTCTCGCTCGTCGCGGTAGTCCGTTTCGCGGGGCTCAGTCACTTGCATCTCACTTCATTTTGGGGCTGGGTGACGATCGCCGTTGATCGCGGGCGGTCGCGGCGGCGCGAACGACCCGATCAAGGTTACCGGTTGTGGGCAGCGGCGGCAGGTTCGTGACCGTCGGGCAGCACTCCGAGGGCCGCCAGCAGGGCCGCAGCCTTGAGTTTCGTCTCCGCCAGCTCCTCCTCGGGCATCGACAGTGCCGTGATTCCGCCGCCGGTGCCGATCGTCGAACCCTCGCCGTCGATGACGATCGAGCGGATGACCATCGCCAGGTCGATCGCACCGTCGAAGCCGATGTAGCCGAAGGCTCCGGAGTAGATGCCGCGCGGGCGTCGTTCGAGCCGGTCGAGGATCGTCGTCGCGGAGAGTTTCGGGGCTCCCGTCATCGACCCGGCCGGGAAGCACGCGGCTATCGCATCGATGCCGGTAAGCCCGTCGGCCAGCTTCCCGCTGACGGTACTGACGAGCTGGTGCACCTGGGCGTAGCTCTCCACGTCCAGCAGGCGGTCGACGGCGACGGTTCCTGAAGTGGACACCCGACCGATGTCGTTGCGCATCAGGTCGACGATCATGACGTTCTCGGCGCGTTCCTTCACGCTGTCCTTGAGCTCGGCGCGCAGCCGCCAGTCCCGCGCCTCGGTGCTGCCGCGAGGGCGCGTCCCCTTGATCGGGCTCGTGGTGATCACGCCGGCGGGCGATACCGACAGGAACTGCTCGGGGCTCGCGCTCAGCAGAGACACCGCTCCCGCCCGCAGCAGGGCACCGTGGTGGGTGGGGCTCGACTCCCGCAGGGCGAGATAGGTCGCGACGGGGTCCGGGGAGACGTCGACGCTGACCTCGGTGGTGAGGCACAGCAGGTAGGCATCCCCCTCCACGATCGCCTGCTTGCTGGCCGCGATCATGTCGAGGTAGTCCTCGTCGGAATGGGCCCAGGATGTCGCGAGCCGGCTCGGCCGCGGGGCGGGAGGCCTGGGCATCCGGGCTCCGTCTGGCAGCGCGGCAAGCACCTCGGCACGCCACCCCTCCACATCGTCCAGGGCCATCGCGGTGACGACCCCGGTCGAGTGGTCGAACGCGAGCGCACGCTCGATCCGCAGCCACGCGGCATCCGGATACCGTGACGGACGCTCGACGGGCGTGCCCATCGTCTCTGCGCGCAGCTCGTAGCCGAGCCAGCCGACCCAGCCCAGTGCGAATCCGGGAGGGGCATCGCTGGTGTCGATCCGCTCTGCCTCCAGTGTCGCGCGCAGCCAGTCGAGCACCGGCCCATCGAACTCGGTGACGACCGTGGATGCGAGCCCGAGGTAGCTCATCCCCGTGCTGGCGTCCGGCCCGCTGTCGAGCCAAAAAGCGGCATCCGCGTCGCCGCACAGGGCCAGATATGCGTCGGCGGGATCGACCCAGCGACCAAGGGGAGCACACAGCACGCGGGGCATAATCTAAGACTATGAGTGCGGTGTCGATCTTCCGGTGGAATGACGACGAGCTTCATGCCCTCGGCGACGGATGTGACACGACCGAGAGCGCCATCGTGGCCGCAGACTCCTGGCTGGTCAGCGAGGGAAAAGCCCTCGGCCTTGGCCTCCATCGCGAGCGTTTCCTCACTACCGCGCACGGGCGCCGACGATTTCTGGGATGCCGCGATCGCCGCGATCCCGACGCAGGGCGACTGGTTCCCCAGGGTCGAACTGCACTCAGACGGCCGGCTGCTGTTCCGGCTCCGCACCGCCCCCGAACGCCAGCGCGCTGCGGTTCTTGCCACGTGGACCGGCCCGGACCTGCGCACCCAGCCGACCGTGAAGGGTCCGGATCTGGCGGCGATGCTGGGCATCCGCACCGCGGTGCAGTCGCAGGGGGCCACCGAGGCCGTCATCCTGTCCGAGGACGGCTACGTGGTGGAGGGCGCATACTCCGGGTTGCTCTGGTGGCGCGGCGACATCCTGTGCGGGCCGCCGGCAGACGTGCCCCGCATCGACAGCGTCACGACCCGAAGCGCGCTCACCCTCGCCGCAGCCCTCGGGCTCGACACTCACGAAGAAGCCGTAACCCCCGGCGGAGCTTGACGGCACGGAGCTGTGGGCGCTCAGCGCGCTGCACGGCATCCGTATCGCCACGCAGTGGATCGACGGCCCCGAACTCGCCGAACGGCCGGGTCGACTGGCCACCTGGCGAGCCAGACTCGACGCGCTACGCAGGGCGTCCTAGCCCATGCTCGACATCGCCATGGCCGCAATCAACCCGATCGAGTGGTTCGGGGAGCTCCTCAACGGCTGGGTGATGTGGATTCTCACGGTCGTGCAGTCGGTCGATCCCGTGCTTCGCACGATCCTCGCCGGCCTCGGCATCCTGCTGGAGACCTCCATCTTCATCGGCCTTGTCATTCCGGGCGACACGATCGTGGTCGTCGCGGCCACCGCCACGGACGGGCCCGTGGAGTATTTCGCCCTCGCGATTGCGGTCATCCTCGGGGCACTGTGCGGCGAGAGCATAGGTTTTCTGCTCGGCCGGTTCTTCGGCCCCAGGATCAGGGCATCGAGGCTGGGACGACGACTCGGCGAGAGCAACTGGATACGCGCCGAGAACTACATCGACCGACGCGGCGGCATCGCCGTGTTCGTCTCGCGATTCCTGCCGGTACTGCACGCACTGGTGCCGCTGACGGTAGGCATGAGCACCATGAGCTACCGCAAGTTCATGGCGTGGACCCTTCCGGCTTCCACCATCTGGAGCTTTACCTACGTCTCCGTCGGCACCCTCGCGGCCGACAGCTTCACCGGTCTGGTGAGCCGCCTGCACTACGCCGGATACCTGTTCGTGGGCATCGTTCTCTTCTTCTCGATCGCGGTGCTCATCATCAAAAGGATCATCCACCGCAGCGAGGCCAGGCACATGGCCAGGGCGGGCGACGGGGACGCGAACACCATCGAAGACGACTGAGACGCACGAAAACGGGGGCGGATGCCGCAGCATCCGCCCCCGTTCTCTGTGGGTTCTGGTTACAGAAGCCCGTTGTCGGTCAGCCAGGCTGTTGCGATGTCGGCAGGCGACTTCTGGTCGACTGTCGACTCAACGTTCATCGCAACCAGGCCCTCGGCGGTCAGCTTGGCCTGAACGGCGTTGATGACATCCGCGATCGAGTCCGCGACGTCGGCATTCACCAGCGGTACGACGTTCGAGGCGAGGAACAGCCCCTCGGGGTCGTCCAGCGTCACGAGATCCTCGGTCTGGATGCGCGGGTCGGCGCTGTAGACATTGGCGATGTTGACGGTGCCAGCGACCAGGTCTTCGACCGTCGTGTCACCGGTGGCCGAGAAGCCAACCGTCGCACCATATGTCTCCAGGAGCCCGGCCGGGCCGTACGGACGCTCCTCGAGCTCGGCGTTACCACCGAGAGTCAGAGGCGTCGAGACGTCCTTGAGGTCGGCGAGGCTCTCCAGGTTGTTGTCAGCAGCGAACTTGGCCGTGACGTTGTAGGAGTCTTCGTCGGTCGCCTCGGCCTGGTCGAGCACCGTGAGCCCATCGGGCAGCGCACCGGCAAGGGCGGCGTACACGTCGTCGGCGGTGGTCGCCGTGGTCTCGGCGTCATAGAACTGCAGAAGGTTGCCCGTGTATTCGGGGAAGAGGTCGACGTCGCCGTTTTCGAGGGACGGGAGGTACGCGTCGCGCTGGCCGATGTTGAACTGTCGGTCAACGGTGAATCCGGCATTCTCGAGGGCCTGTGCGTAAATCTCGGCAATGATCTCGTTGGAGTAATAGGCCTGCGAGCCGACGGTGATCGTCTCGCTGTCGCCGTTCGAATCCGATCCGGTGCCGGAGTCCAATGGATCACCCGACGCGCACCCTGACAGGGCCAATGCCACCCCGACCGCGACTGCGCCAATGGCGAGCCGGCCCTTGTTCTTAGCTGTGAACATTTCTCTATCCTTTTTCTGTTTGGAGGGAAGATCCCACCGCCGCCCGACGTCGGGATGACGTCGTGCGGATGTCTTGGGTGAGTCCCGCGGTGACACCACGCGGGACGACGAATCGCTGCAGCAGGGCGAAGAGCCCGTCGAGGGCGAGAGCCAGCGCCACGATGACGATCGCGGAGCCGAGGATCATGTCGTACCTGCTGAGGGGAATGCCCTGGATGATGTACGTGCCGAGGCCGCCGAGCGTGACGTAGGCCGCCAGAACGACCGTCGCGACGATCTGAAGTGCACCAGCACGGATCCCCCCGATCAGCAGCGGCAGCCCGAGCGGCACCTCCACTTTCAACAGGATTTGCCACTCCGTCATTCCCACAGCACGCGCGGCATCGATGGTTCTGCGATCGATCGCCTCCAGCCCGGCGTAAGCCCCGGCCAGAATCGAGGGAATCCCGAGCAGCACGAACGCGATCGTCGCGGCGAGCGGCTTCTGCGTGACGCCAATCACCAGCACGAGGAACAGGATCAGGCCGAAGGATGGCACGGCTCTGGCCGCGCCGGAGATGGCGATCGCGGCATTGCGCCCCCTGCCCGTGTGACCTATGTAATAGCCCAGAGGGATCGCGATCGCGCTGGCGATGAGTACCGAAAGGAACGTGTAGTACAGGTGCAGCACGATGGCGGCAGGCAGCGGGGACGAGCCGGTAAGGCGATCCGGCGAGAAGATCCAGGCGAAGGCTTCGGCGAGAAGGTTCATGTCGGGTTCCCCACCGCGGCGGCGAGCCGCTTGGTGGATGTGCGCGGAGCCCAGGGCATGAGGGCCCGCCCCGCGCGGGCAAGCAGGAAGTCGATCAGCAGCGCGATGACGACCACCATCACCAGCCCGGCAAGGATTTCGGGCACGATCCGGCGCTGCAGGCCATTGGTGAACAGGTAGCCCAGGCTCTGCACGCCGATCAGGATGCCGACGGTGGCGAGGCTGATGGTGCTCACGGCGGTCACCCTGAGCCCGGCGAGAATCACGGGTCCGGCCAGCGGCAGCTCCACCGTCCAGAATCGACGCCACGAGCCGTACCCCATCGCGGTGGCCGCCTGCCGAACCGCGGGGTCGACCGATTGCAGCGCGTCGGCGATGGATCTGGCCATGATGGCCACCGCGTAAATGGTCAGGGCGATGGTCAGGTTGAGCGGGCTCAGGAAGCTGGTCCCGAAGATCGTGGGCAGGATGGGCAGCAGCGCCAGCGAGGGGATCGTGTACAGCAAACCCGCGAGGGTCAGCAGCAGTCCGCGGGTGAGCTTGAACCGATAGGCCAGGTATCCGAGCGGCAGCGCGATGACCAGCCCGATGATGATCGGCGGGATGCTCAGCTTCAGATGTTCGACGGTCAGCTGGGCAATGAGGTCGAGGTTGTCCAGGACCCAGTTCACTCCCCCGGTCCTGCTGCCAGGACGCCCTGCGGCCTGCCCTCACTGTCCACGAGGATCGAACCGTGCTCGGTCTTGTGGATCGTCAGGGAGCGTTTGCCCTTGTCCGCTCCGATGAAGCTCGCGACGAAATCGTTCGCCGGATTGGCCAGGATCTCGCGCGGGCTGCCGATCTGCGCGATCCTCGCGCCCTCTTCGAGAATCACCACCTGATCGCCCAGCAGGAACGCCTCGTCGATGTCGTGGGTGACGAAGACGACGGTCTTGTCGAGATCGCGCTGGAGCCGGATTGTCTCCTGCTGCAGCTCGGCCCGAACGATGGGATCCACGGCGCCGAACGGTTCATCCATCAGCAGGATGTTGGGATTCGCAGCGAGGCCGCGCGCGACACCCACCCGCTGCTGCTGCCCGCCGGAAAGCTGGTTGGGGTAGCGGTTAGCGACCGACCGGTCGAGGCCGACGGTATCGAGCAGTTCGAGGGCATCTTCGCGCGCCTTTTTCCGCGGAACGCCGTTGAGGGTTGGTACTGTCGCAACGTTGTCGATGACCTTGAAATGCGGCAAAAGCCCTGAGTTCTGCATGACGTAGCCGATGCTGCGCCGCAACTCCACCGGGTTTCTGTCGAGGATGCTGTCGCCGTCGATCTCGATGACGCCGGCGGTTGGGTCGACCATGCGGTTGATCATCCTCAGCAGCGTGGTTTTTCCGCTGCCCGATGAACCCACGAGGACCGTGGTCTTACGGGAGGGTATGACGAGGTTGAAGTCGTCTACCGCAACAGTCCCATCGGGGAATCGCTTGGATACACCACGGAATTCGATCATTGACGGGGCTCATTCCTCGTGCGGCAGCACGGATCGACACTTGCCAGTACGTCCAGCTAACAGTATTCGGAAGCCCTGACATATTCGATCGTCGAAATGTTACGACCCCTTGACATTGCGCCCCAGCGGGGTCATCCTGCCTGCGAATCAGCCTTCATGAACGGCGTAAAAATCCCGAGGGCAATGTCGTGAGCGGCTTTAAGGAACGCGGGGTCGCCCTGCGGGTCGCGCGCGAAGGCCCTCGTCGACAGGGCATCCGAAACCTCAACCATGGTTTCAAATGCGAAGCGCACCTCTGGGCTATCGGGAAAGCCGAAGCGCGACTGGATGTTGTCAAGCAGGCGGTTAGCGATCACCGAGTTGAAGGTGTACCCGTGCTCGGCGGGGCGCAGGTCGAGAACGTCTCCGTATCGAAGGCCACGGAACGACGGCTCGGAACGATAGGCGTCGATGAATACCTCGAACGCGGCCGAGGCCGCGTCGCTCCAGGTCTCGTGGCGTTCATCCGAGATCTCGTCGCTCACCCTCGTCAGGACGCGGTGCATGTTGCGTGCGGCCAGAGCCTGCAACAGCGCAATGCGATCGGGAAAGTAGCGATAGACGGTGCCGATGGACGCTCCGGCGCGTTCCGCAACCATCGCGGTGGTGAGCCGCTCGTATCCGATTTCGTCGACCGCGGCGGCGGCGGCGTCGAGGAGGGCCGTGAGTCGCGCGTTGCTGCGAGCCTGCACTGGCTCGTTCCGCAATGCACCCACGGATTCCTCTACGTCGTGGATCTCCTGTGTTTGCACAGCATTCCTCATTTCATCTGCAAAAAGTGTACTCCCGCGCCTCGCCGCGCTCCTCGGTTATACAGGAAGTTTTCATGAATTCCTCAAGGACGCTCACAGCCGCGACCGCTGGCACAATGGATTCATGTGCGGAAGATTCGTCGTAGCCGGCGCCACAGCAGACCTCGTTGAGATGTTTGACATTGACCTCGTCGCCCCGGATCTTCCCGGGCCGTCATTCAACGTCGCCCCCACAGACCGGGTGAGCATCGTCATCGACACGATTGCCAAGGACGCCGCCGCGGATGCCGAGCCGGTGCGCAGGATCGAAGCCGCCCGGTGGGGGCTGGTGCCGGTCTGGGCGAAGGACCCGAAGTCCGGTGTGAGCGCGATCAATGCCCGCATCGAGTCCGCCGCAGAAAAGTCGACCTTCGCCACCGCGGTGCAAGAAGCGCAGGGCCATCATTCCCGCCACCGGCTACTACGAGTGGAAGACGATCGACGGCGTCAAGACGCCGCACTTCATCCACCTGCCCGACGGCCAGCTCATGGTCTTCGCCGGACTGTATGAGTGGTGGCGCGACCCGGCCGCCGCCGACGACTCGCCGGACAAGTGGATGCTGTCGACGTCGATTCTCACCAGGGAGGCGACGGGCGACCTCGCCGGGATCCATGACAGGATGCCCGTCTTCCTCTCCCCGGAGCTGCTGGACGAGTGGCTCGATCCGCACACCGAGGGCTCGGCGGAGCTGCTCGACGAGATCTCGGCCGGGGGCGCCGAGGTGGCCGACTTCGCCGAGTTCCATGAAGTGGACAGGGCCGTTGGAAACGTTCGAAGCTCGGGACCGTCACTGATCGCACCCGTCCACGCCGCCTGAGCGGGACGGCGACACCGTCTCGCGCAATTAGGCTGGAGTCATGGCATCCCCAGCGAAGACGCCCGCTTCGGACCCCGGGGGGCAGATTCTGCACCGTGCCGCCCGCATTGAGGACACGTTCCACCGCTGGCGGGAACGCCGTGGACGCAAACGCGGCCTCGTCACCACCATCGTTCCGTATGCGGGATACGGCACCACGGACTGGGCCCGCATCCTGTGCCGCGTTGTGCTCGCCAGGGCGACCGGGGCGGCAAAGCAGCGCGCCGAGAAGGTTCGCGGCTGGCGCAGCTTCTTCAGCATCCCCGTGGAAGACATCGACGTGACGATCATTGTGGGCGGCGTGGAGCACACCGTGCGGCCGACGAGAGGCGGAATCGTCGACGTGCGTCTCGACGCTCAGCTGGACCTGGGCTGGCAGGACGTAACCATCGACGCAGACGACACCGAATCGGTCACAGCGCCAATCTTCGTGCTCGACCCGCACGCGGGGTTCGGGATCATCTCTGACGTCGACGACACAGTCATGGTCACCGCGCTGCCGAGGCCGTTTCTCGCGGCCTGGAACACGTTCGTGCTCGACGAACACGCACGAACACCCGTCGCCGGGATGGCAGTGCTCTACGACCGGCTGACCCGCATGCGGCCGACCACGCCGGTGATCTACCTCTCGACGGGCGCCTGGAATGTCGCCCCCACCCTCACCCGGTTCCTCAGCAGGAACCTCTACCCGGCCGGGCCGATCCTGCTGACCGACTGGGGACCGACGCACGACCGCTGGTTCCGCAGCGGCCAGGAGCACAAGCGCTCCAGCCTCGCCAGGATCGCCCAGGAGTTTCCGGACGTGAAGTGGCTGCTATTCGGTGACGACGGCCAGCACGACGAAGAGCTGTACGGCGAGTTTGCCGCGGCTCATCCCGAGAACGTGGCCGGAGTCGCGATCCGGCAGCTGTCGACCGGTGAAGCCGTCCTCGCCGGTGGCCGCAGCACGGCGGCCGAGCGCGAGCGCAACTCCGACGCGCGGTGGTTCTACGCGCAGGACGGGGCAGGACTCGCTGCCGAGCTATCCGCGGCCGGCCTGCTGGTCGACGAACCCCGCAGCCCCAAGGCTGCTGCGGCAGCAGGTGCTCGCGGAAGAATGAGTCGATGCGTGCCCAGGCATCAGCCGCGGCATCCGGAGCCGGCTTGATGTTCAACACCCGTGCGAGCGGCCGGAACAGCGCTGGACCGGTGGCCGCCGTGTTCATGAAGGCATGGCCGGCATCCGGGTACTCCTTGAGGTCGTGGATGACGCCCTGGCGGGTGAGGGTCTTCTCGAGTGCCGCGGTTGCGCCCCGCAGAGATGTGTCCTTCGCCCCGTAGCTGCCCACGACCGGGCATGCCTCGGCGAGGGCGTCGTCGGGATCGGGCGGCAGCATGCCGTAGTTGCTGGCGGCTGCGCCGAATCCGGACGACGCGGTCATGAGAGCGAACCCGCCGCCCATGCAGAAACCGATGACGCCCACGCTGCCGATGACGTCGGGCCTGGCCAGAATCCACTGCCGTGCCGCCTCGATGTCGGCATACGCGCGGCCGGTGCCGCTGCGCATCGCCCTCATGGTCGCGACGAGGCATCTGCGCGCCCCACCGTCGCTGTACAGGTCGGGCATGACGGCCAGATAGCCGAGGGATGCCAGCTTGGCCACCTGCTTGCGCATCTCGGTCTCGACACCGAAGGCTTCGTGCACGACCACCACGGCCGGCCACGGGCCGCTGCCGTCCGGCACGCCCACGACCGCCCTGAGGGTGCGGCTGGCGCCCTCCGGCGTCTGGTCGATGACGATGTCGGTGAGACTCGGGAGGCTGCTGGGCATAGTCAAGTGAAGCACCACCCCGTAACAGCGCGGCAGGAAATTGACGTCCGGTGCCATTATTAAGAGATGCCCCTGGCCATCGAGGACTACGCCGTCATCGGAGACACCCACACCGCGGCACTGGTGGGTCTCGATGGCAGCATCGACTGGCTGTGCTTCCCCCGCTTCGACTCCCCCTCCGCCTTCGGCGCGTTGCTCGGCGACGAGAACCACGGCCGCTGGCTCATTGCGCCCCAGGCGGCGCTGCACGGCCATCAGGGCGTGACGGCGTCCAGGCGGTACGTGAAGAACACCTTCACGCTGATCACCCGCTGGCTCACCCCTACCGGTGAGGTGGAGGTGACAGACGTGATGCCCATCGGCAACCGGCGAGCCGACATCGTCCGCAGGGTGAAGGGCATCAGCGGTTCTGTCGTCATGCACATCGACCTCAGGATCAGGTTTGACTACTCCGCCGCCATGCCGTGGATTCGTCAGGCGCCCGAGAAGGGACACCACGAGCTTCTCGCGGTAGCCGGGCCCGACGCCATCGTGTATCGCGGGCCGAAGCTTCATGCCGAAGACCACAATCACGCCGCGCAATTCACCATCAACGCGGGAGAAACCGTCGACCAGACTCTCACCTGGTACCCATCACACCGGGAGCCGCCCGGCCCCATCAGGGTCACCTCCCGGATCAAGGAAACGAACGCGTGGTGGCAGGATTGGGCCGCCGGTGGAACAACCTCCACCGAGTTCTCGGACGCCGTGCGCAGGTCGCTGCTGGTGTTGCGAGCGCTCACCCACGAAGACACCGGCGGCATCGTGGCGGCGGCGACGACCAGCCTCCCGGAAAGCTTTGGCGGGTCACGCAACTGGGACTATCGGTACGTCTGGCTTCGTGACGCCTCCCTCACCCTGCACGTACTGCTCGACCATGGGTTCAACAGCGGGGCGGACGCCTGGCGCAAGTGGCTGCTGCGGGCGATCGCCGGTGACCCTGCCGATGTGCAGATCATGTACGGGCTCGCCGGAGAACGGCGCCTGACCGAATGGGAAGTCCTGAGCCTGCCGGGCTATCAGGGCGCCGAACCTGTGCGGGTGGGTAACGGCGCGTTCACCCAGTACCAGGGCGACGTGTTCGGTGAGGTGATGATCGCTCTGCGGGCCGCCAGAAACCTGGGCAAAGACGAACCCGACTTCTCCTGGCCCGTTCAGCGAGCCTTGATGACCTTCATCGAGGAGAACTGGCAGCGCCCGGATCAGGGCATCTGGGAGATCCGCGGCCCCGAACGCCACTTCACCCACTCCAAAGTGATGCTGTGGGCAGCGCTCGACTGTGCGATCTCTGCGGTAAACGACTTCGGGCTCAGCGGACCGGTGCAACGGTGGCAAAAGCTGCGCGAGCAGATCAGGGACGAGATCGAGTCGAAGGGATTCGACAAGAAGCGCAACACCTACACCCAGTTCTACGGCAGTGACGGGGTGGATGCCTCGCTGCTGCAGCTCTCGCAGGTCGGGTACATCGCCGCCGATGATCCGCGCATGCTCGGAACCGTTGCCGCGATCGAGAGCGAGCTGCTCGAGGGAGGGCTGCTGCTGAGGTATCGCACCGAATCTGGCGTCGACGGGCTGCCTGCGGGCGAGCATCCGTTCCTCGCCTGTTCGTTCTGGCTGGTTGAGCAATACGCCAGGTCGAACCGGCTCGATGACGCGAGGGAGCTGATGACAAGGCTTGTCTCATTCTCGAACGATGTCGGGCTTCTCAGCGAGGAATATGACGTTGCCAACCAGCGGCAGGCCGGCAACACACCGCAGGCGCTCACCCACCTGACCCTGGTGCGCGCGGCCGACGCGATCGCCGCCGCGACGGCCGCCCAGCGCGAATCCTGACCAAGTGGAGCGTCGAACTTGACGCTCCGGGTGCCGCGCTGATACTTTTTGATCGCTGGTCGAGTTGTCCTCCATATGGAGGACATCGGAGTGAGGGTTCCGTACCCGACGGAACCGGTTCCTGACCCCCCTCAGGGAACACAGCGCATGTTCGACCCGCGCTCATGATCCTCGTCGGCGCAGAGGCATTTGGTGGTTCGCTTACCCGTCCACCAGCGGCCCCGCCGACGAGGATCGAGCCGCGCGCCGAGCGACACCCCATCGCGACGGCCCATCGCTACGAACCTTCGGCATGCTTCCCGTTCGCGACCTTCGCCCGACCGCCGGCAGCTATGCTCCCTACCCGCTGGTCGACGATGAGACAGTCTTCGGCCTCAGGCGCACGACCGTGTCAGCTCCGCTCGGCGTTGTTGTTGCACGGCACCCAAGCGAGACGTGGATCCACGCACGCGACCCTGTTCCTGCACGGTGCCGCCGGCTCGTGGAGCACGTGGACCCCGGTGCTGCTCGCCGCCCGCGACGCCGGCGTCGAGATCACCGATCCCGTGCTGGTCGATCTGCCCGGCTGGGGCGATGGCACGCTCAGCGAGGCTCCGGATGCCGCCACCCTCGACGCCGTCTGCGAGCTGGTGCGGACCGCCGCACACGCCCTCGGTTACGAGCGGTGGCACGTTGTCGGACACTCGATGGGCGGTTTCATCGCCATGCACCTGGCCGCGCGCTGGCCCGAGGAAGTGCTGTCGGTCGTCACGGTGTCTGGCACGACCTGGTCGGTCGTCGACAGCGTCGAGCACCCGGTGCTGGCGTTTCGCGCAGCGCCGGGGTTCGTCATGCTCTGGCGGGTCATGGGTGCCCTCGCCGCCCTCGGCGAAGCTCGGCTTGGCACTCGTGCGCGGCATGCACGCGGCAGGGCTGCTGCGGGCGGCGGCCTTCCCGCTGTTCCGGCGACCGTTCCGCGTTCACGCGAGCGTGGTCGACGCTCTGTCGCGCGAGGTGCGGCCGCGATCGTTCCTGACCGCAGCCGCCATGACCCGTGATTACGACCCGGATGGCGTCTGGGCATCCATAGACTGCCCGGTCACGGCGCTCAAGGGCGACAGGGATGTCTTCGTGCGGGAATCAGATCTGGAGCGGCTCACGCGACTGCTCCCGTCGTCGCGCACCGAGGTGATCGACGGCTGCGGCCATTTCGCGAACGTCGAGAGGCCGGATGCTGTGCTCGCCGCGATCCTGGCTAGCCAATGACCGCGAGGCACTCCTCGAGGGCTAGGCCCGCCCCGCAGACGTCCGCTCCAGCTCGAACAACAGCGACTGCTGTGGGTCGAGCGCCGGAAGCGGAATCCCGACCGTGCTGAGGATACTGCCACTGATGACGACCCCGTCGGTAGCGGCGGCAGACACCCATGCCGGAAACGCTGACCCCTTCCACCTCGGAACACCCGCGTCTTCCCTCACCCGGATGCGATAGTGGGCGGTCGAATCCAGCCCTGGAATCGGAGTGCGGCCGTATTGTCCGATCGCCGAGGTGCGTATTTGTGCCCATTCGAAGAGAGCGTGCGAGCCGTCCTGGGCGACGACTCCATGCAGCATTACGGCATCGTCTGGGGTATCCGCGGTCACCGCAATCCCCGTGTGAATGAGCGAGCGCATTTCTTTGTACAGCGCACCCCATCGCTGAAAGGTCTCGAACTCCTCGTCGGAGCATAATGTCAGATCGCTCTCGATTCCCGAGTGGGCGAACAGTGCTGTCGTCATGTGGAATGAGTGGTCGGATTCCCGGCTGGTGGTGTGCGCGCGGCGATCCCCTACGTGTGAGCCCATCAATTCGGGAGGAATTAGCATGGTGGTCCATCGTTGGATCGACTGCCGTTCAACCGGGTCGATGCAGTCCGAACCCCAGACTCGGTCAGTGCGTTCGAGCACACCAAGATCGACGCGTCCGCCACCGCCCGCGCATGACTCAATTTCGAGGTGTGGATGCCTGCGCCGCAGCTCATCCATCAGTGCATAGGTTGCTCGTGTTTGCGCATGCGAGCCGACGCGATCGCCCTCGGGCGTTCGACGTACGGCTTCAAGCAGATCCCTGTTGTGATCCCACTTGATGTAATCGATGGCGTACTCCGTCACAAGGGAGTCCATGCAGTCAAGAACGAATCCCCACGCCCCAGGATCGGCGAGGTTGAGGACGTGCTGGTTTCGTGAAGGCAGACCAACACCGCGGCTCGGAGCGAGCAACCATTCGGGGTGCGCCCGCGCAGTGTCGGAGTTGAGGTTGATCATCTCGGGTTCGAACCACAATCCGAATTCCATTCCGAGGGCGTGCACCTGCTTCGCCAACGTGCCGAGGCCGTTCGGCCAGGTCTGGTCGTCGACCCACCAGTCTCCGAGGCCGGCGGTGTCGTTGTGGCGGGAGTGAAACCAGCCATCATCGAGAACGAATCGCTCGACACCTATTTCGGCGGCACGTTCAACGAGATCCGAGAGCTTTTTATGGTCGTGATCGAAATAGACCGCCTCCCAGGAATTGAGAGTGAGGGGCCGAAGGGATGCCGGGTGATTCGCACGCGCGCGAACGTGGCTGTGGAAGCGCGCTCGAACGCCATCGAGACCGTCCGGTGACCATACGAAGAGCACGCGGGGGGACGTATAGGTGTCGCCGTTGCCGAGACGAACTTCACCGGTGCGGAGGAGTTCTCCGCCGCCGAGCGATGTTGTCAACGCGCCTGCGCCTTCGTGGAGCCGCTCGACGTGCCATGCGGAATCTCCGCTCCACGCCACGTGCATGGCCCAGACTTCGCCGGTTCGATGGGTGAAGCTTTCTGAACCGACCGACATGACGTAGGGACTGTCCAACCCGGTTTTCCCTCGGCGTCCTTCGCGAGAATGGATGCCGTCCACCACAGGAAGACGTTGGGGCGAGCGCTCACGCGCCCACTTGCCGCTGAAATCGAGAATCTCCGTCGCACGGCTCGGAACCGGAAGTCGAAGGTCCAACCGCTCGATCACGAGGACGCCGTCGCCCGAAGATGAGACGGCAGCGTCGGCGACGATCACACCGTGAGCATCCAGCGCATACCTGAGTTTCACGCGGACATCGTGCTCGCGATCGGATAGCACAAACGCGACACTGTCTTCCTCGTCGGACGCCTGCTGTGATTCCAGTACGAAGCGGCACGCCAGCTGGTACCCGTCGCGCGAGATCGTCAGGCCCGGACGGCCGACCCATCCGGTATCTTCTCCCGGAAGAATTGTGAACGTCCGTGGCAGGTCAGGCGCGCCGTTAAGCTGAGCAGGAATCCCCGTGTGCGCCAGCATCAGCAGATCGTCTGAGTCCAACGGTCCCGGATCGGCACCCCAATGAGTGACGACGGGAAGACCAGTACTGGTGTCGAAGACGACACTCGTTCCACCGCCGCGGAGCAGGATGACGGAGGGGGTGAACGCGTCCGTCATGCGATGGCAATTCGTGCGTAGCGGCTGGTCTCGCGCGTCATTTCCGCATTCATGAACCTGGCGAGAAGGTCCGCACGCAACTCGCGGTGCTCAGGCTCGTCGAAGAGGTTATGCACTTCGCCCGGGTCGGCATGCAGATCAAACATCTCACCGTATGACTCGTCACGGTAGAGAGTGATCTTGTAGCGGTCATCAACGTAGGTGCGAATGTGAACCCGGGTGGGCTGGTGGCGGTTCTCGATGAGCACATGGTCGCGTGCCCTGTCTTCGGTGCCAGCCCACACCGGCAGTTGGTTCACACCCTGCATCGCCAGCGGGATGGGGATGTTTGCCGCGGCGAGGAAGGTCGGAGCGAGGTCAATCAGACTCTGCAACGACTGCGTGTGTGTGCCTGCGGGTATCCGGCCGGGGAAACGGGCCAGCATCGGCACGCGAAGGAGGTCTTCGTAGTGAAAGGCGCCTTTAGCAATGAGCCCGTGCTGACCGAGGAAGTGCCCGTGGTCGGTGGTGAACACAACGAGAGTATCTTCGGCGAGGTCGAGCTCATCGAGCCGATCGAGCAACGTTCCTACGGCATCGTCGATGAACGACATCATCCCGTAGTAGATCGCTATGTTCTTCCGTAGTTCATCGTCGTCAATGAGATGGCTCGAAAAACCGTGGTTATCGTGTGGCGTCTCTTGCCAAGGCGAGTAATCGGGATTCTGCTCTTGCGTGAGGCGGTGCCACACCGGCATCCGATCGAGCTCGCCGGGTGAAAGAGTGCCCGGGTCAACGTCTGCGGGGTCATACATCGACGCCCATGGCTCGGGAACCACGTAGGGCGGATGCGGGTCCTGGAAGCTCGCCCACAGGAAGAATGGGCTGTCGCCGTTGGCCGCCTCCTCGAGTGCGTAGGCGCTGCGCTCACGCACGAAATTTGTGTAGTGATACTCCTGTGGCAGGTCCCAGCTGTGGCGGCGCGGATTCGAGCCATCGTCGTTTTGAAAGAAGTCGCGCCAGTTGGTGAGCCCCTTCTCTTCCATCCAGAGCGCATAGTGCTGGCCGGCCCAGCGTTCGTCTGCGTGGTTTCGTGCCAACTCGATGTGATCGAACCCGTAGTACGGGCCCGTGAACGAGCGCCAAAAATCGAGGTCGCGCAGAGTGGGCATCGCCTCAAGGGACGTCTGGTCGGGCTGAGATGCCAGCGGTTGAAAATGGGCCTTGCCGATCAACGTTGTCGAATATCCCGAAGCCCCGAGGATTTCGCCAAGAGTTTCGTGCTCTTCGTCGAGCTTGGTCCCGATCGTCCAGCATCCATGAGTCGAGGGGTATTGCCCCGTGATGATCGAAGACCGTGACGGGGAGCACAGCGGATTGGGGCAGTACGCGCGGTCAAGGACAACGCCCTCAGCACCGAGGCGGTCAAGGTTGGGGGTGCTCAGGAGGGGCGTTCGGCTACCGAGCGCATCGAAATGCTGCTGATCGGTAGTGATGAGCAGGATGTTGGGCTTGTTGGGCACCAGGATTCCTTTCGGGGGTCGAGCAGACGGCGTAGATCCGCGTCAGTCAAGAGGGTCCACACATCCGCACGACGCTCGGCGAACGAGCGTTGTGCCGAACATGCGTGATGCTGTTGCCTCGCCGCTTCGCAGCTGCACGATCGCTTCGACAGCGCTTCGCGCCATCTCATTGATCGGTTGTTGCACCGACGTGAGCGGGGGCCAGGTGTATTCAGACTCAGGAGAGGCATCGAAGGAGACGATCGCCATATCTTCCGGCATGCGCACTTCAGCCTCGTGCATCGCGCGGATCACGCCGGTTGCCTGAATATCGGAGGCAACGAAGACAGCAGTCGGCCGCTGGCCACTGGCGAGAAGCTGCCGTCCCGCCTCGCGTCCGCCCGCGCGGGAGTACTCTGCTCGGACAACGGGACCCCGATGGAGTCCCGCGTCGGAAAGCGCATCCATCCAGCCAACTTCACGCGAATGGGCTACTTCCGCTGGCTCATCACCAATGACGAGACCGATGGATTTATGTCCATGCTCAATCAGGTGCTGCACGCCCGCCCGCGCACCTGCACGGTGGTCGACAGTGAACGCCAGTGCGTCCGGAACGCCGAGGTTGCGCCCAAGTCCGACGAGCGGCGTGTTCGTGGTGCCAAGAGCCGCGGCGCTTTGGTCGGTGACGCTCGAAAGAAGAATGATTCCATCGACTTGTCTGGAGGTAAAGCTCCGCAGGAGCTTCACCTCGCGAGAGCGACTGGAGTGTGAATGAGCGACAAGCAGGTCGAAACCCTGCTCCTCGGCAGCAACCTCGACGGCCGCGGCAAGCTCGGCAAAGTACAGGTTAGTGGCGTCAGGGATGACCATGCCGAGAAGCTGGGTGGCACCCATCTTAAGGCTGCGCGCGGCTGCATTCGGTCGGTACCCGAGTGCGGCCGCCGCGTCAAGAACACGTTGTCGGGTGGCTGGCGCCACCGACTGCGGTCCGTTGCTCGTGACGTAGCTGACGACGGCCGTGCTGACACCGGCGAGTTTCGCGACATCGTTTCGCGTTGCCCGCCCTCGCGGGGAGGCGGCTAGAGAGGCATTCATCGTTCGCTGGCCCCCTTCCGGTCGTTTGGCAGTCCGGGTTGGCTGCTTCTTCGCACGTTGAGCAGTATGCCTCGCATAACTTACTCGAGTCAAGTCGGGATTTCCGCAGACTATGAAAGGAAAAATGGACCTTGCGGCGAAGAAAGTTACTCGTGTAAGGTCTCGGCTCAACGGTTCTATACGTCAACGGCAAAGGAAAGACAATGAAGTCAGTCATGGCAACGTCAGCGGTCGCGCTGGCAGCGGTGCTCGCACTAGCTGGGTGTTCAGCAGGCGCTGGCAGCAACGGTTCGGGTGGCGGTGACGTCACACTTGAGTTTCAAACGGGGCTCGCGGTCGACGACAGCGAGGTCCAGGTTCTGAAGGAACTCGTCGCTCAGTACGAGTCCGATAACGCCGGCGTGACGATCGACCTCGTCCCGGCCGGGGAGAGCTACGAGCGAGACATAAAGGTGCGCCTTGCCGCTGGCGATGCGCCCGACATCTGGAATACACACGGGTGGTCTGTGCTGAGGTACAGCGAGTTCCTGCTCCCCCTTCAGGACGAGCCATGGGCCGGCGATGTCATCCCGTCGCTCGAAGACACGATGATCAACGCTGACGGCGAGCTTTTTGCGATGCCGTCAAACATCGATATCTCGGGCATTATCTACAACGCTGACGTACTTGACGCTGCCGGCGTGGATCCGGCAGGCATCGACACGTGGGATGACTTCGCTGCGGCCGCCAAGGCGGTCAAATCTGACTCGGTCTCACCCGTTTACATTGGCGGCAAGCCGCTCTCGGCGGCGGTCTCGGATCGCGTCGTCAGCGGAACTTTCAGCGAACGCGACCTCTCCGAGATGACGGATGGCACTTTTGTCTCGCCGGCGTACCAGGACATGCTCGACATCATCAACGGTTGGGTCGACGCCGGGTTCGTCAACCCGGACTACTCCTCCGCAACACGTGACGACATGGCCAAGGCACTAGCTCAGGGCCAGGCTGCCTTCGAATTCGGCCCGTCGCTCCTGTTCGACAACGCGCTCAGCTTCAACCCCGATGTGAAGCTGGGGTTCATCCCGATCCCGTCGAATGTTGGCGGCGCGAAGTATTTGGTCGGCGGCGAGCGCACCGCGTTCGGAATCTCCAACAAGACGGAGCACGCCGATGCCGCGAAGGATTTCATCAACTTCCTCGCCGAGAACAGCTCCGAACTTGCTGCTGCATCCAGCTCGCCTCCCGGATTGACCACCGGGACGATGGACCTGGGTCCCCTTCAGCCCAGCTTCGATGAATGGGTCACCGACGCGCAGTCGCCGGTCGTGCCCTACTTCGACCGGGTATACCTCCCCAATGGCTCCTGGGACGCGATGCAGGTCACCACGGACAGTGTCATCACAAAGCAGGCGAGCCCGAAGGATGCGACCGCTCAAATGAAGACAACGTTCGACAGCCTGTTCGGCCAGACCCAGTAAGTCAAACGTCGTGGGGCGGGATGTCCGCATGGTCTCCCGCCCACGCTCATTTCGACGAAGGAGTCGACACTATGACCACTACACGCCTTACAACCAACCGCGGCTTGCGCGTGAAGCCCGCCAGGGGCGGCGGCAGCATTAACTTCCTGTACCTACCCGCCCTGATCCTGTTCGCGGTGTTCATGGTGTACCCCCTCATGAGCGGCATCGGGCTCGCCTTCACCAACTGGAACGGTTACAGCGAGGCTCGCGCGTTCGTGGGATTCGACAATTTCTCGCGCCTGTTCACTGACCCGGTATTCCTGCGGGCACTGGGCAACACCTTCATCTATGGAATTGGCAGCACGGTCCTGCAGCAGATCTTCGGACTCGGCCTTGCACTCGCGCTCGACAAGCCGCTCCGTGGGCGCACAGCGGCCCGCGCGATCGTCTATCTTCCGGTTCTCGTTTCGCCCGTGATCATGGGCACGATGTACTACCTGCTCCTGCAGTACAACGACGGTGCTTTCAACGACGCCGTTGTTGCCTTCGGCGGAGACAGGGTTGCCTGGCTGGCCGATTCAGGATCCGCCGTGGCAATCATTGTGGCCGTAAACAGCCTGCAGTTCATGGGCATCTCGATGATCATCTATCTCGCGGGCCTGCAGTCGATACCCGAGATGTATAACGACGCCGCAAGCCTCGACGGCGCGTCAACCTGGCAGAAGTTCCGGTACGTAACGGTTCCGCTGCTGCAGCCTGCCTTCGCGACCAGCATCGTTCTCAATCTCATCGGCGGCCTCAAGCTGTTTGACATCATCAAGATCCTGACCAACGGCGGGCCAGGCTATTCCACTCAATCCGTCTCCACGCTCATCAGCACGACCTACTTCGACAATCAAAGCGCCGGGTACGCGTCAGCCATGGGTGTTGCGCTCTTCGCAATCATCATTGCGATCACTCTCGTTATTAACAACCTGCTCGGTCGCAAGCAGCTGGAGGCCTAGATCATGTCCAAACTCTCCAAGACCCTGATCGCCATCGGACTCGTCCTCGTTTGCTTGATCCAGCTCCTGCCGTTCTACGTCGCCCTCACGACGTCGCTCAAGCCCAAGACAGACCTTTCTTCGCAGCTACTACCTCCGTTGGAGCTGTACTTCGGCAACTTCGTAAGCGCGCTCGGCGACGGCAACATCCTCCGAGCCATTGGCAACAGCATCCTCGTCACCGGGATCTCGACTCTCCTCGTCTGCGTGTTCGGTGCTCTCGCGGCCTATCCGCTTGCGCGCCGCAAGTCTTGGGTCAACAAGCTCGTGATGCTCCTGATCCTCAGCATGATCATGGTGCCACCGCTGAGCATCCTGGTGCCGCTGTACTCGATGCTCAGCTCAGTCGGGGCAATCAACACGTACTGGGGCATCATCCTGGTGATGGTGACGACGCACCTGTCGCTGAGCGTGTTTCTGTACGCAGCATTCCTCCGCACGATTCCAAGTTCGCTCGAAGAAGCGGCAAAGCTTGACGGCGCAAACCTCTTCCAGACGCTCTTCTACATCGTTTTTCCCCTGCTCAAGCCGGTTACCGCGACTGTTGTCATCCTCACTGGGATTGCGACGTGGAACGAATACGCGTTGTCGGCATTCATCCTCACGAAGCCGGACGTGCAGACAATCGCACCCGCGATCGCGTCGTTCTTCTCGACACAGTCGAGCAACCTGGGGGCCGCTGCCGCGGCATCCTTGCTGGCGCTCGTCCCGGTGCTTGTGGCCTATCTCTTCCTGCAGCAGTGGTTCATGAAGGGCATGGTAGCTGGAGCCGAGAAGTAGTACTCGCTGCAGGCCGGATGCTGTGCTCGCCGCGATCCTCGCTAGCCAATGACCGCGAGGCACTCCTCGAGGCAGTGCACGAACCGGCCGGTCTCGCCAGACAGCGTGCGGCGCGCCACGAGCAGCTTGTGGGCGGCGTCGTCGATCGTGGCGGCCGGGATAGTCCCGTCATCCACCGCCGCGTGCACGGCCGCGACAACGGCGGGGATGTCGACCCCCTGCACGTAGAGCAGCATGGTGTTGCCGGCCCTGACCGCCTGCACCGCGTTCTGCGCCTGGCCCGCGAACTCCGGCCTGCCCGAGTTCTCGAGCATGTTCATGTCGTCGGTGATGGTGATGCCATCGAAGCCGAGCTCGTCGCGCAGGATCTCGTGCCAGCGCGAAGACAGCGTCGCTGGGACCGGATCGACGGCATCGAACTGGAGGTGTCCGAACATCACCGCCTCGGCGCCGGCATCCATCCCAGCTTCGAACGGCGGCGCGTGCTCCGCCTGCCACTGCTCCAGTGTCAGGCCGGTCTGGGGCACACTCGAGTGTGAGTCGCCGGGCGCTGCACCGTGGCCCGGGAAATGCTTGAGCGTCGACAGCACCTCACCACGCTCACCGGCAACGGCCGCCGCTACCCGAGCCGCGGCATCCTGCGCCGTCGACCCCATCGAGCGGTCGTAGAGGAATGATCCGGGGTCGCCCACCACGTCGGCGACGATCCCGAAGTTCATCGAGACTCCGGCGGCCTCGAGCATGGCGCCTCGCGCCGCGAACGCGCCTTTGGCCTCCGCCGGCGGCAGGCCGCGCAGTTCGATGGCGGACAGCCCGGTGTCTGACTGGAGGCGACGAACGATCCCGCCCTCCTGGTCTATCGCCAGCAGCAGGGGCAGTCCGTCCTCGCCCGCCATGGCGTCGGTCATCCCGGCGAGCGCACCCTCGTCGCCCGGGATGTTGTCGCCCATCAGGATCAGCCCGCCGAGGCCGTTGCCTTCGGCAAACTGCCCAATTCCCGAGGCGTCGAGGCCGCCCTGATGAGCCATGATCATCGACGCGATCTTCTGGTCGAGGGTCATGACGCTGAGACGGTCAGTCGCGTACCTTTCTACCGGGTCAACGAGCGGCGGCACCGGTCGCGGGTTCGGCGCCGGCAGGGGCGCGTAGGTCGGTGCGACGATCGGGGCTGACGTGCATCCGGCACCCAGCGGGGTCATGAGCACCATCGCCAGCGCGACGCCCAGAACACGCCATCGTGCCGCCGACATCATGGCGGTCAGCGGGTGACGCCGGTGCCGAGCCAGCTGAGAGACGCGAACTGCTCGGGGGCCAGACCGTAGTCTTCGGTGGAATGCGCGATGATCGCCCTCAGCTCGGGCACCGAGGCACCGTCGCGCACGATGATGGCGACGCCGGCGGGGTTGCCCAGCGACTTGGTGAAGTGGATGGACGCGATCGAGCCGTCGTCGCTGGCGCCGGAGACGTACCACGTGCTCGTGCCGAGCTTCTGAAGGCCGGTGCCGCGTCGAACGAATTGCTCGCCGTCGAAGGTGTTCCGCCCGACGATGTGCTTCGTCGCGCCCGCCTTCTTTCCCAGGCCCACGGTGTACGCCATGTCATCCGACAGCACGAGGGGCTCCTGCGAGAGCACGGCGTATTCGAAACGCGGCTCGGTCCGCTCACCGGAGAGCCACAGGGGGAAGTTCGTCGCTGCCACGATCCAACCTCCCGGAAGCAGGTCGACCATGGCCTGTTCATCAAGTGGCTCGCGCATCCCACCAAACTACCTCCCGCGACGATGCTCGGGTCACATCCGGGCGCATACGATGACAGGATGCTTCGCACCGCGAGCGCGCTGGCGCGATCTACGCACCCCGGGCCGACCGTCGCCGTCACGACGATCGCGGTCGCGCTGGGGGTCGGGGTTGGCCTCTCACTGTGGCAACTGCTCGCCCTCGGACTCGCCTTCCTGCTCGGCCAGGCCTCGGTGGGGTTGTCGAACGACTGGATCGACGCCGACCGGGACCGGGCAGTCGGACGCACGGACAAGCCCGTCGCGGCCGGGCAGCTCGACGACGCCGTGGCCCGCAACGCCGCCATCGTCACCGCAGTCGCCGCCGTCGCTCTCACCCTGCCGCTCGGCCCCGCCGCGACCGTCGCGCACGCCGCCTTCATCGGCTCGGCCTGGGCCTACAACCTGGGGATGAAGTCGACGCCCCTCTCCGTGGTGCCGTACGTCGTGAGCTTCGGCCTGCTGCCGCTCATCGTCACGCTGGCACTCACCGAACCGGCCCTCGCGTCGCCGTGGGCGATGCTTGCCGGGTCCCTGCTGGGGGTGGCGGCGCACTTCGCCAACGTGCTGCCCGATCTGGATGACGACAGGGCCACCGGAATTCGCGGGCTGCCCCACCGCCTGGGCCGCAGGCCGAGCGGCTTCGTGATCGCGGGGTCGCTGGCTGCGGCATCCACCAGCATCGTGGTGGGGCCGGGACCTGCCCCCGCGTACTACTACGTCGGGCTGGCGCTCAGTGTCGCGCTGGCGGCGGCGTGCGCGGTCCTGCTCGCGCGGGCCGAGCCCACCAGGCTCATCTTCCGGCTGATCATCGCCGGTGCCCTGGTCAACGTGCTGCTGTTGGCGCTGTCGGGCGAACGACTGCTCGCCTAGTCGTTGGAGGCCTGCCGCTCCGCCAGTGACGGGTTGCGAATGCCGAAGAACGAGACGATGCCACCCAGGAACAGCAGCACGGCGGTGACGATGAGAACCCGGTGGAAGCCCGCAACGTCGAGCTCGCCCGCCACGATCACGCCGACCATGGCGATCGCCACGAGCCCCGCCACCCGGGCGACGGCGTTGTTGGTGGCCGAACCGATGCCGGCCTGCTGCGAGGGAATCGAGCCGAGAATCGCCGAGGTCAGCGGCGCGACCGTCACCGCAATGCCCAGCGCGAAGACCAGGATGCCCGGCAGCACGTTCCACCAGTAGTCCACGGTCTCGCCCATGGTGAGCAGAAGCAGGTACCCGATGCCCGCCAGGATCGGCCCGACCGTCATGAACAGTCGCGGGCCGTACTTTCCGCTGAGCGAGCCGAACAGCCCGGACAGGAAGACGTTGGCGAGCGAGACGGGCAGGAAGGCGAGGGCAGCGATCGTCGCGGGATATCCCGCCACCTGCTGCAGGAAGATCACGACGATGAACCCACCGACAGACAGAGCCGCATAGATGAACAGTGTGGCGAGGTTTCCCCACGCGAAGTTCCTGTTGCGGAAGATCCCGAGCGGGAGCATGGGCGCCTTCGCGCGCGATTCCCACCAGAGGAAGGCCGCAAACGACAGCACGCCGAGCGCCGCGGGCAGGAAAATCCTCGGATCGTCCCAGCCGAAGTTGGCCTGCTCGATCAGGGCGAAAACGGGACCGCCGAGCCCGAGGATCCCGAGGCCCGCCCCGATGAAGTCGACCCTGACACCCTCGGCCCTGGCATCCTTGTGCTTCAACACGACCAGCAGCACCAGGGTGATGGCGATCGGAAGCACGTTGATCGCGAAAACCAGCCGCCACGAGAGGTAGTCGACGAACAGTCCGCCGATGAGGGGCCCGGCCAGGAACGATGCGCTGGTCCACGCCGTCCACGTGCCGATCGCCTTCGCCTGCGCCGCACCCCGGAAGGTCGAGATGATCAGAGCGAGCGAGCTCGGCACCAGCAGCGCGCCAGCGATCCCCTGCAACGCCCTCAGGATGATCACGAGTTCGGCCGTCGGCGCGACGACGATGAGCACGGAGGTCACACCGAAGGCGATGAGCCCGGTCCTGAGCACAACGACTCGACCGAACACGTCAGACAGCGACCCCGCGAGCAGGATGAGCGACCCGAGGGTGATCAGGTACGCATCGACCACCCACTGCTGGGTGCTCAGCCCTCCCCCGAGCTCCTCGCTGATCTTGGGCAGCGCGACGTTGATCACCGACCCGTCGAGGAACGCGACAAACGACGCGAGGATGGCGATGAGCAGGATGAGGCGTTGTTCGCGCGTCATGGACTGTCGGGTGGCTGCGGGTGTTGTCACTGCTTTATTCAACACCCCGAACGGTCGTTTGCCCGGCATCTGGGGCGGCGCGCATGGCCGCTGTGTGTGCCGGGGCGGTGGGCGGAGGGGCACAATGGACGCGTGAGCATCGGAACCAACTGGGCCAAGTACCACACCTACAACGCCAGCACCCTGCACGAGCCCCGCAGCATCGACGAGCTTCAGGATGTCGTTGCCTCCGCCCCGAAGATTCGGGCGCTGGGTTCCCGGCATTCGTTCAACGACCTTGCCGACTCCGCGGAGCTCGTCAGTCTCGCGGCTCTCGACCCCGCGATCGTGATCGACGAGGAGTCTGAGACTGTGTCGTTCTCGGCCGGCCTGCGGTACGGCGAGCTCGGTGTGGCGCTGCAGGAGGCGGGCTGGGCGCTGCGGAACCTCGCGTCGCTGCCGCACATCTCGGTGGCCGGCGCCATCGCCACCGGCACCCACGGCTCTGGTGTGAACAACGGCACCCTTGCCCGAGCGGTCACCGGTCTCGAGATTGTCACCGCCACCGGTGAAGTACTGGCGATCGGTCCCGTCGACCCCGAGTTCGACGGCGCGGTCGTCTCCCTCGGCGCGCTGGGGATCGTCTCGAGGATCACCCTCGACATCGAGCCGACCTACGAGGTGCGACAGGACGTCTACTCCGGGCTGGGCTGGAAGTCGTTCATCGACAACTACGAGGGCATCGTGTCACGCGCGTACAGCACGAGCGTCTTCACCAACTGGGTGGATGACGCGGTGGGCGACGTGTGGCTGAAATCCCGCGTCTCCGACCGCAAGCCGCCACAGGAGCTCTACGGGGCCGCGGGCGCCACGACCGATGTGCACCCTCTCCCCGGCGTCGCCGGCCAGCAGCACCACGCCTCAACTCGGAGTTGCCGGGCCGTGGATCGACAGGCTGCCCCATTTCAGAATGGATTTCACTCCCAGCAACGGTGAGGAGCTGCAGAGTGAGTACATCGTGCCGCGCCAGCACGCCGTCGCTGCCATCTCCGCGATTCGGGCGCTCGGCGAACGCATCGCACCCCATCTCCAGATCTCGGAGCTGCGCACGATGGCGGCCGACTCGCTGTGGCTGAGCGGTGCGTACGAGACCGATGCTGTGGGCATCCACTTCACCTGGAAGTTCGAGCCCGCCGCGGTGCTCGCGCTGCTGCCGGTCATCGAGGAGGCGCTGGCGCCGTTCGACGCGCGACCACACTGGGGCAAGCTGTTCCACTCGGTGCGGCGCGAGCTGTACCCGAAGCTGCCCGACTTCGTCGCGCTGGCCGACGAGCTCGACCCGCAGGGCAAGTTCCGCAACGACTACCTTCAGCGAAACGTCTTCTAGCCGACCATTCCGATCCTCAGCCCGTGAACTGTGCCAGGTCGGCGCAGAAGTCTCGGCCGACATTGCCGTTTGTCCCGGTGGACGGTTTCACGATGCCGATGAACTGGGCGTCGCCGTCGTCGGTGAAGTCCTGGGGCGTCCCATTGTTGTCGACCAGCAGTTCGAAGCGGACCTGTCCGTTGTTCGAATACACCAGGCGACCGTTGTTGTCATAGAACCGTTGCGTTCCGGTCCCCAGAGCGATGATCGTGGACGTGCCGTTCCCGTTGTCGACAACCTTGGCGTCTTTGTCAACACCGGCTTGTTCCATTCGGAACGACCGGCCCGTGTCCAGGTTGGTCCACACGATCGAACCGCGGAACGTCTCGTTGAAATACGGCAAACCACTCTTGCCACGGTTCACGATTCGTGTAGTTCCCGAGAAGTCGTAATTTTCCTGAATATTGAGGTCAGGACAGAAAGTCATCGGCTCGCTGCGGACGTCTGTCCAGTGGTCTATGTACGGCGGCGCCGCGCTGGCGCCTGCGGCCGGGACCACCACGGCGAATGCGACTGCTACGGCGACAAGACCGTGTTTGAGGTTCATGATTGGCTCCCTTTCGTTGAGTACTGAGTGGAGCGTTCTCCAGTGCCCGTCAGCGAACCGTCAGCGAATCGTCAGCGGCTCCCCGACCTCGGCAAGCAGGGCAATGGTGGGGGGACTCGGTTGGACACCGAGGTCGTTCAGAGCCGAAACGCATTCCTGGAGGGCCGCCCGTGCTCGTTGTCGGGCGCCACAAGCCAGGTGAACTCGAGCTGTGATGCAGTAGGCCTGCTCGTCGTACGGGTCGACCTCGGAAGCACGCTCAGCGGCATAGATTGCCATGTGGACTGCACCAGCAGCGAGGTGCATTTCGGCACATCGGGTGGCGGCGGTGCCGAACCGCCGACACCAATGGGCCTGTTGGTCGCGTGCCCAGTCGAGGTGGGCGATCTCATCGAACGGCGGGCCCGCCCACAACGGCAGGGCCAGATCGTAATGACGGAGGGCTTCTTTCAGGTCGCCGGCAAACTCTGCTTCGGCCGCCCGGTTGAGGTGCTCCTCGAGCTCCCACAAGTCGCACTGCACGTTGGAGTCGAAGGCGATCGCTCGACGGTCCGCTCGTATGTACGCGGGAGATTCGCTCTTTCCCTGGGGTGACTCGATCGCCCCGCGCAAGTAGTCGAGCGTGACCCGGAGGTTGTGGCGGGGATCGGGATGGTCCGGCCAGAGGAGGTCGGCCAGCACTTCACGTCGAGCGCCTCGGTAAACGACGAGAGCTTGCACCAACTCGCGAACGCGGCACCGGCGGAGATCATGATGATCCACCTGGATCCCGCCGACGCGCACCACAAGCGGTCCAAGCACGCGAAGCGTCAGTTTTTCTGCCGATGGCCATCGAGTCAATTGCTCGCCTGGAGCCGGCTTTACAGCCCACTCGCTCATGAGCAAACACTACGCTTCGTTGCGCTTCATCGCACCGGGTTGATTGCAGTGTGACCCCTGGTCACACGGGTCATGCTGCGCTGAGCGAAACGTCTTCTAGCCGACCATTCCGACGGAGGTGACGCGCACCACCGCGAGGCCCTGCTCCGCGGATTCGGCCAGGTCGACCGTCGCGCTGATGCCCCAGTCGTGGTCGCCGGCCGGGTCGTCGAAGATCTGCCTGACCGTCCACTGCTGAGCACCCTCGGTGATCATGATCATCGCGGGGCCGCGCGCGTCACCGCCGGTGCCGAGGGTGCCGTGCTCGTCGAAGTAGTCGTCCATCGCGTCGGCCCAGGCGTCAGCTCCGAAACCGGATGCCGCATCCAATTCGCCCAGCGCCTCCCAGTCTTCGAGGGCCGCCAGTTGAACCCGGCGGAACATCTCGTTGCGCACGAGCACCCGGAACGCCCGCGGATTCGCGAGCACGCTGGGCGGAGCCGGGGGCACCACCGGGGCTGTCGGGTCGGCGGACGGGTTGATCATCGCCTCCCACTCGTCGAGCAGGCTCGAGTCGACCTGGCGCACGAGCTCGCCCAGCCACTCGATCACGTCGAGCAGCTCCTCGGTCTTGGCCTCGTCCGGGATCGTCTGGCGGGCCGCCCGGTACGCGTCGGAGAGGTATCGCAGCACGAGGCCCTCGCGCGGGGCGAGCTGGTAGAAGCCGATGAAGTCGGCGAAGGTCATCGCGCGCTCGTACATGTCGCGCACCACGGACTTCGGGCTGAGCGCGAAGTCGCCGATCCACGGCTGGGTTGCCGAGTAGCGCTCGAACGAGGCATCCAGCAGCTCCTCGAGGGGCTTGGGCCAGGTGATCTGTTCGAGCAGCTCCATGCGCTGGTCGTACTCGATGCCCTCGGCCTTCATCGACGCGACGGCCTCGCCGCGGGCCATGAACTGCTGCTGCTGCAGCACGGGCCTCGGGTCATCCAGCGTCGATTCGAGGATCGAGATCATGTCGAGCGGATAGGTCGGAGACTCGGGATCGAGAAGCTCGAACACCGCGAGCGCGAACGGCGAGAGCGGCTGGTTGAGGGCGAAGTTCGGCTGCAGGTCGACGGTCAGCCTGATCTCGATGTTCTCCTCGAGCGTCTCGACCAGTTCGCCGTCGTACATCGCCATCACCGGCACGGTGACCTGCTCGACCACCCCGGCGGCACGCAGGGTTCGGTAGATCGCGAGCGCCTGGCGCGCCAGCGCGAGCTTGCCGTTCCACGACTCGTGGCTGTCGAAGATGAGGTCGCGCATGTGGCCGAAGGCGTCGCCGCCGCGGCCGACCACGTTCAGGATCATGGAGTGGCTGACCTTCATGTGGCTGGTCAGCAGCTCCGGCTCTGCCGCAATCAGCCGGTCGAAACTCAGCTGGCCCCACGAGACGAAACCCTCTGGGGCCTTCTTGCGGACGATCTTGCGCACCTTCTTGGGGTCGTCCCCCGCCTTCGCGACCAGCCGCGCGTTCTCCGCCTCGTGGTCGGGAGCCTCGGCGACGACGGAGCCGGCGGTGTCATAGCCTGCCCGCCCGGCCCGGCCGGCGATCTGGTGGAATTCGCGGGCGCTCAGCTGTCGCATCCGGGTGCCGTCGTATTTTGTCAGGGCGGTGAGCAGCACGGTGCGGATCGGCACGTTGATGCCCACCCCGAGCGTGTCGGTGCCGCAGATCACGCGCAGCAGGCCGCGCTGGGCGAGCTGCTCGACCAGGCGGCGGTACTTGGGCAGCATGCCGGCGTGATGAACCCCGATACCGGATCGGATGAGGCGGCTGAGGGTCTGCCCGAACCGGGTGGTGAAGCGGAAGCCGCCGATCGCCTCTGCTATCTCATCACGCTGCTCGCGGCTGATGACCTTGATGCTCGTCATCGCCTGGGCCCGCTCCAGCGCGGACGCCTGCGAGAAGTGGACGATGTAGATCGGCGACTGGCCGGTGGCGAGCAGCTCCTCGACGGTCTCGTGCACCGGGGTCATCACGTAGGAGTAGTGCAGCGGCACGGGCCGGTCGACGCCGGTGATCAGGGCGGTCTCGCGACCCGTGCGCTTGGTGAGGTCGTCGGCGATCGAGCGCATGTCGCCGAGGGTGGCCGACATCAGGATGAACTGCACGCGCGGGAGGGTCAGCAGCGGCACCTGCCAGGCCCAGCCGCGGTCGGGGTCCGCGTAGAAGTGGAACTCGTCCATGACGACCTGGTCGACCTCGGCGTCCGCACCCTGCCTCAGCGCGATGTTCGCGAGGATCTCGGCCGTGCAGCAGATGATCGGGGCATCCGGGTTCACGCTGCGAATCGCCCGTGACCATGCCCACGTTCTCCGCGCCGAAGATGTCGACGAGCGCGAAGAACTTCTCGCTGACGAGCGCCTTGATCGGGGCCGTGTAGAAGGTGCGCTTGCCCTGCGCGAGGGCCGTGAAGTGGGCGGCGATCGCGACGAGGGACTTTCCGGTCCCGGTTGGGGTGCTCAGGATGATGTTGGCCCCCGAGACGATCTCGATGAGAGCCTCGTCCTGCGCGGGATACAACGGCAGCCCGCGGCCTTCGGCCCATCCGGCGAACGCTGTGTATGCGGCATCCGGTTCGAATGGTCTCGGCGCGAGGTCGAGGAGTGATGCCATGCCTCCACCGTAACTTGCGGAGGGCGCTGCCGCCGCCGCTGCGCTCCCCGCCGCGCCTCCCCGCCGCGCCTCCCCCTTCCGAAATGACGGAGATTCGGCACCCTCCGGCGGCCCAGCTCCCGGAACGGCGCGAACTCGCTACCCGATCTCCGTCATTTCGGAAGGTTGGGGCGCTGCAGCGCGCTGCGGGTGGAGGACGTTCAGCGCCGCATGCTGCCGCGCCTGGCGCCGTGCTCCACCTTCCGAAATGACGGAGTTTGGAGCAGTTTCGCTGGCCACGCGCACGCGACCGCGCGAATACGGCGTCCGATCTCCGTCATTTCGGAAGGTTTGGCGCGCGGGAGGTCCGCGGGAGGGCCGGCCGGCGGGGCGGGGCGGGCACGCCGCGACCGGATGCCTCTAGCCGGTGTGCTCGGCGGCGACCCTCGCGTACACGGTCTCGACGTAGGCCCAGAAACCGTTGACGTCGAGCCGGGTCGCTACCAGGGCGTTCGGCATGGGAGCGTCGAAATCGACCACCGTCATGCCCGTCGTGAACTCGCCGGTCGTCTCGATGTCGACCCTCGCCGGCCTGACATCGAAGAGGTCCGGCCGGGCCACGTACGCGACGGCACACACGTCGTGCACGGCCTGGCCGTCCCAGTCGGGCACGTTCGGGTTGAAGTAGAACGTCGCCAGCGGCACGATCAGCTCGTCGGCGAGAGCGCCGAGCTTCTTCAGTCGCTCGATCACGATCGAGTTCGCCTGCGCCTGCAGCGTCAGGTCGAGCCCGATCATGGTGACCCGCCAGTCCGCGTCGAAGACGATGCGCGCGGCCTCCGGGTCCGCCCAGATGTTGAACTCGGCGGCGACGGTGGCGTTGCCTCGCGTGTACGAGCCGCCCATGATCGTGAAGGATGCGGCCCAGCGCGCGATGGCCGGCTCCTTCTCGAGGGCGAGCGCGATGTTGGTCAGGGGCCCGGTCGCCACCAGATGGATCCCGCTCGGGCTGGCCCGCAGCGTGTCGATGATGAAATCGACAGCGTGGATGCCCGACACGTCCAGCGTCGCATCCGGAAGCGTCACCCGGCCGAGGCCGCTGCTCCCGTGCACGTGTGCCGCGTCGCGGAGCTTCCTCGTGAGCGGCTCTGCGGCGCCCGCGGATACAGGAACCGACGGAAACTTCAGGTACTCGCGCAACTGCAGCGCGTTCCGGGTGGTGTTCTGCAGCTTCACGTTGCCACCCACGGTCGTGACACCGACGAGTTCGATGTCGGGATCGCCGTGGGCCAGCAGCAGCGCCAACGCGTCGTCGAGCCCCGGGTCGCAGTCAACAAGCATCCTGTATGGCATGGTTCGAGGCTACTGCTTCGCCTCCCCTCGCGGCCCGGCCCCGACAACCGAAGCGTAGAATCTCGTGTGACCTTCGAGACCTCAGACCCCAGCAGCACCGAACCCAGCGGCATCGACCCCGCCGACCTGGACGTGGTGCTCAAGGTGCTCTCGCAGATGGCCGAGGTCGATGAGGAGCACCCCGACTTCATCATGGTTCGCCGCGCGACGGCGAAGATGTTCAAGGCCGTGAAGAAGGAGCGCAGGCTCGAGAAGCGCGCCGTCATCGCCGACGCCGACCGCAGCGTGATCGCCGCCACCGCCACCGGTGCACCCGACCGCATCGACGACGAGACTCGCGGCATCCCGATCAGCACCGCCACCACCGCGCCGACCGCTGGCACCCTCATCAAGGCGCGCGCCTGCTACATCTGCAAGCAGCCGTACACGGTCGTCGACGCGTTCTATCACCAGCTGTGCCCCGACTGCGCCGCCATGAGTCACGCGAAGCGCGATGCCCGCACCGACCTCACCGGCAAGCGCGCGCTGCTCACCGGCGGGCGCGCGAAGATCGGCATGTACATCGCACTGCGCCTGCTGCGCGACGGCGCGCACACGACCATCACCACCCGCTTCCCGCGCGACGCCGTGCGCAGGTTCACGAGCCTGCCCGATTCGCCCGAGTGGATCGACCGGCTCAAGGTCGTCGGGATCGACCTCCGTGATCCGGCTCAGGTGATCGGACTCGCTGAGGATGTCGCGGCTGCCGGCCCGCTCGACATCCTGATCAACAACGCCACCCAGACTGTTCGCCGCTCCCCCGGCGCCTATCAGCCGCTGGTGGATGCCGAACTGGCGCCCTCTGCCAAAAGGACCGCTGCCCGAGCTGGTGACCTTCGGTCACACCAACGACCAGCATCCTCAGGCCCTCGCGCGGTCAGTGTCGGCGCACCCGATCCTCGCGGCCGCCGCCGCCAGAGCCGAGGAGCTCACCGAGCAGGCGATGGCCCCGGGCTCGAGCTCGCTCGAGCGGCTCGCGGCCGGAACCGCGATCGACGCCGGCGGTCTGCTTCCCGACCTGCACGACGTCAACTCGTGGACGCAGCATGTCAACGAGGTCGACCCGCTGGAGATGCTCGAGGTGCAGCTGGCCAACACCACGGCTCCGTTCATCCTGATCTCGAAGCTGCGACCGTCGATGGCCGCGAGCGACGCGCACCGCAAGTACGTGGTGAACGTCAGCGCGATGGAGGGCGTCTTCGGGCGCGGATACAAGGGTCCGGGGCATCCACACACGAACATGGCCAAGGCCGCCGTCAACATGCTGACCCGCACCAGCGCGCGCGAGATGTTCGAGAGCGACCGCATCCTGATGACCAGCGTCGACACCGGCTGGATCACGGATGAGCGACCGCATCCAACGAAGGTGCGGCTGGCCGAGGAGGGCTTCCACGCCCCGCTCGACCTCGTGGATGGCGCCGCCCGCGTCTACGACCCGATCGTGCGCGGCGAGGCCGGCGACGACCTGTTCGGCATCTTCCTCAAAGACTATTCGCCGAGCTCGTGGTAGCCATCCCGACCCCGGGCATGCGGGTCGTCGTGCGGTACAGACTGCCATCCGGGCAGGCGACGGATGCGCTCGGGATGCTCGTCAGCGCTGACGAGACAACTCTCGTCGTTGACGGCAAGCGTGGGCTCGAACGCATCGACGTGAGCGCGATCATCGCCGCGAAAGAGGTACCGCCGGCGCCCGCACCGCGCTAGCTGGCGAGCCTCTGGATGTTCTTCACGTCGGTCGGTCCGACCACGGGCGAGCCCTTGTGCTTCGGCAGGTCGACGATCGCCCAGACGAGGTTCTCGATTGCGAAATATGGCAGGTACGCCGCAAGCTGCAGCACGGTCACCGGAAGCATCAGCGCTCCCGCGTAGCTCGCCCACACCTGCAACACCCAATGCCGACCAGCGACCGCGCTCGTCAGCAGGGGCACGAGCGACAAGGGCCGCGGCAGCGGGCGTACCGGTGAGCGCCAGGGTCGCGCCGGCGACCACGAGGGCGACGCCGAGAATCCCGAGCGCGAGCATCCCGATAAACCGCGCGAGTGAATGCTTCTGGTAACGCTCGAACGAGACGAACGTCCACATCAGCCAGGCCCGGAACGGAGCGACCCCGAGCTCGCGAAGCCCGAGGCGGAACAACCGGTCAGCACGCTCCCGTTCGGCGAGGGCATCCACCGCCGGAACGTCGAGCTGCCGGATCCTCCAGCACTCGCTGTCGTGCACGATGGCGGGCGCCGTCTGCCTGCCGTAGGAGGCGATCAGGCTCCAGAAGATCACCGGCACCGATGCGAGGTCGGTGCGGTTGCCGGGCTCCGGGGTGAGGTCGGGGATGTGCGCCTCCGCCCAGGTCACCACCTCGGGCGAGGTGCCGGCCTCGTAGTACCCGATGCGTTCGCGAAGCTGGAAGGTCGGGGCGTACAGCGGAACCTGCCCCAGTTCCACGGTTCTGAGCAGCCCTCCCGCACTGTCGATAAATGGCATCTGGCTCCCTCATCGCTGGCTACTGGGCTGTTGCGTTCACCTCGCAGGGTACAGTCGCGCCCGCGCACTCGCACCCGACATCCCGGACCCACCGCCGTATCATGGGGGCATTGGCCCCGAGGCGATCTGAGGTGATGGCGTGTGACGCAGGCCCCGCCGGATCGTGCGCCGCGGCATCCCGAGGTCGACGGTCGCATTTTCGATGCTGCGCTCGACATCCTTCGCCGCCGCGGACCACTGGCCGTGAGCATCGAGTCCGTCTCTGCGGCGTCGGGTGTGGCCAAGACGACCATCTACCGCCGGTTCGAAAACCGCGAAGACCTGCTCACCGCCGCGATCACCACGGCCGCGACGGCCGTGGTGTTTCCGTCGGGGCTCAGCGCGAAGGATTCACTGCGCTGGGTGCTTCGCCATGCCAGCGACACCATCGAGAACGTGGTCGGTCGCGGCACCGTGGCCGCCGTCATCATGAACGAAGACCCGCACTTCACCGAGCTGCTGCTCGGCATGATCCGCGGCTCGACCCGCGCGCTGAGGGACGACCTGCGCGAGCGCGCCATCGCCGGTGAGATCAACCGTGACGTCGACATCGAGTTGGCCATGAGCATCCTGCTCGGCGTCGTCGTGGCTGAGCTCATCCGCGGTCGCGAGACCGACGAGGCGTGGGTCGACTCCGTGCTCGCCCTGCTCTGGCCTGCATTCGCGGTGTGAACCGACGACCGGTGCACCCGAGAGCACACCGGTCGTGAACGATCAGTTCGGGAGGACCTTGCCCGGGTTGAAGTTGCGGTTCGGGTCGGCGCTCTCGAAGAGCCCAGCCATGACCTTCACACCCTCGGCGGAGATGTCCTCAGTGAGCCACGGCGAGTGCTCGAGCCCCACACCGTGGTGGTGCGAGATCGTCGCGTGGTTGTCGACGAAGGCCTGCTGGATCGCGTTCTTCACGACGTTGTACTCGGCGATCGGATCATCCCCGAAGGTGAACGCAAACGTGAAGTAGAGGCACGCGCCCGAGTGGTACGAGTGCGACATGTGGCTCATGATCCAGCCCTCGATGCCGATCTGCTTGTACGCGCCGTGGGCCGCGGCGTAGACGGCCTCGTGCACGCCGACGAGCTTCGACCAGGGCGCTGCCGTCTCCGAGACGTCGCCGGCGGCGCCCATGTCGAGCAGGAAGTCGCGCAGGTAGGGTGTGTCGAATTTCTTCTGGTCGTACAGGATGCCGGGGCCGGTGCCCACGCCCATTCCGCCGTGCTTCGTGACGATGGCATCCGACGAGCGACTTCTGGTGCTTGGCGTGCGAGACGCTGCCCTCGAAGCCGATGAACGAGAGGCAGATGTCGTCGAGGTTCCAGCCCTTGGCCTTCATGATGCCCGGCAGCGCCGACTCCGCCATGAACTTCGAGACACCCTTGCGGTTCTTGCGAGGTCGCGAGCGAGAAGGAGGTCTCGCGGGCATCCGAGATTCGCGTGATCGACGGTGCGGCATCCGATTCGCTGATCGCCTGCATGGCGGCGATGCCGGCCTTCCAGTTGGGGAAGAAGTAGGCGTAGACGTCGCTCTTGGCCGGGATGCGGTGCACCTGCACGGTCACCTCGGTGATGACGCCGAGCCTGCCTTCGCTTCCGAGGATCATCTCGCGCACGCTCGGGCCGCTCGAGGTCGACGGCAGCGGACGCAGCACCAGCACGCCACCGGGGCGAACGACGCGCATTCCGCGGGCGATGTCGGCGATGTCGCCGTACTTGTCTGACTGCATTCCGGATGACCGGGTCGCGACCCAGCCGCCGACGGTGGAGTGGGTGAAGCTGTCGGGGAAGTGACCGATGGTCCAGCCCTGCTCGTTCAGCTGCGCCTCAAGGTCGGGCCCCTGGGCACCGGCCTGGATGCGCGCGAGGCCGGAGTCGGCATCGATGTCGATGACCCTGCGCAGGCGTCCGAGGTCGAGCGAGACGATCGTGCGGCTCTCGCCGGGGATCGGCTCGAGGCTGCCGGCGATGTTGCTGCCGCCGCCGAACGGGATGACGACGGCGTTGGCCGCGACCGCGGCATCCACGACGGCCTGCACCTCGGCCTCGTCCGCCGGGTAGATGACAACGTCGGGGCTGCGGAGGATCGCGTTGCCGCGGATGCGGACCAGGTCGCGCAGGCTCTTGCCGTAGGTGTGCACGACGCGGGCCATGTCGTCGGTGGTGACGTTGTCGGCACCGACGATGGCGGTCAGCGCGTCGGTGAACTCGGCCGTGGCGTTGCTCGCGGGAACGTTCAGATCGTCGAACGAGGGCTCACCGGCACGCGTGGCGGTCTCGAGGTCGAGGCCGACCGCAAATTTCACGAACGGCGCGAACCCCGGCTTGTCTTCGTGGTGGAAGCCCACACCGTCGACACCCCAGCCCCACCACTTCATGTGGCGCACCGAACTGCGGTCTACGGCCTCGTTCATCTGGATCCCTTCTGAGCGCGCACCGGCATCGGTTGCACAGTTTCATGCAGGCGACGGACCTCGCCTGAGAGTCGTGAGGAGAACTGCTCCGCAGTTTCTCCGGGTTCGGGCAGCATGGGCGCGCCGAACACAATGGTCACCGGCTGGCGACCGGGCAGTGGCCAGTTGACGCCGCGCGGCATTGCCGCACTCGCCCCGACAAGGGCGATCGGCAGGCACGGCACCTTGGTGGCAATGGCGAGGGCAGCGGCGCCCGGCTTGAAACGAGCCCATCTCGCCGTACTTCGACCGGCCACCCTCCGGGAAGATCAGCAGGGGAACCTGGCGCTCGAGCAGGGCGCGCGAGGATCCGGAGCGCTTGCCCTCGGAGTTGCGCTCGATCGCGAACGCGTTGAAGAACAGCGTGGTGAGCCACTTACGCCACTGCACGTCGAAGAAGTAGTCGGCGGCGGCACCGGCCGCGAGGTAGCGGGAGAGCCGTCGGGGCAGTCCGGCGATGATCAGCGGCGCATCCAGATGGCTCGAATGGTTGGCAACGGCAATGTACGGCGCATCGAGATGCTTGATGGCGTCTTTGCCAACGGTTGTCACACGCACGAGTCGCCAGACGACCGGCTTGAGGATGCCGCGCTGCGCGACGAAGCGAACGCTGGCGACGCTCGGTGAGGTGAAACGGTCCATCGACGCAGCTCACGGGTTTTCGGCCTTCACACCGTTGTGTTCGGAGCCCTCGGTGTGATGGGCTGCCTCGGATCTGCTGGAGGAAATCTTCGACGACACCCAGTGGATCGAGGCCCGTGATGCATGTCGAGCAAACCAGGAGACCACCTTGTAGCGAACTGTCGGTATGGAGATCACCTTGCGACGGTCGACGTCGCGCAACGCGGCGGTCACCAGACGATCGGCGTCGATCCACATCGCGGCGGGAATCGAGCCGGTGCGGATGCCGGCACGGCTGTGGAACTCGGTCTCGACCCACCCCGGCAGAAGTGCCGTCGCGGTGACCCCGGTGCCCCTGAGCTCCACCGCCAGGCCCTCGCTGTACGAGTTGACCCAGGCCTTGATCGCGGAATACGACCCCATCGTGATCAACCCGGCGACGCTGCCGACATTGAGGATGTTGCCGTGCCCGCGGGCGCGCATCGATCGTCCGGCCGCCGCTCCCAGAATCAACACGGCCCGACACATAACGTCAAGGGCATATTCATGGGAGGACGTGTCTGCGTCGAGCAGTTTCGTGTGTACCCCGAAGCCGGCGTTGTTCACGAGGAAGTCGATTGGGCGCGTCTCGTCCAGCAGGCGGTCGGCCACACGCCCGACGTCAGCGCGAATCGCGAGGTCGGCGCTGATCGTCTCGACGGCGATGCCCGAACGGGCATGTAACTCGGCGGCGACCGTCGGCCAGTCGCGCCTCATCGCGGGCGACGAGCACGATGTCAAAACCTCTGGCAGCCAATTGCCTGGCGAATGCGGCCCCGATGCCGGAGGTGCCGCCCGTGATGAGAGCCGTTGCCATGCCCCATACATTACGCTACGGGCCCCGTAGCGACTGGCGAGTACACTTGACGGGATTGGTCCCGCGCTTTGGAGGTTGTTCGCATGCCGGAACGTAACGAAGCTCCCGCGGATGGGGCGGTCGACATGATGCACTTTCCCGCTCCCGATTTCGATGTCCGTGAGTACGCACGGGATGCCGCGGCCAGTCACCGGGACGAATTGGGTCTTGAGCACTACAAGACCAACCCCCTGACCTCCGAGACTCTCCGCATCATCCGGTACCTGCAGATCATCGAGCGCGCCACGATGACCCACCTGCGCGGCGTGCTCGTGACAGCCACCCACAAGGACGCACGCATCACCGCGTTCCTGACGACGTGGGCTTTCGAGAAGTACTGGATCGCCGACGCGTTCGAGCAGATCGGTCTCGCTCACCAGCCCGAGGGCACCGACGTCGATCGCGCGCCGTTCATCACCCCCGCGGAGCGCACCATCCGCGAGGCCATCTACGCCAACATCGTCGGGCTTCCGATGATCGCCGTGCACATGACGCTCGGCACGATCGACACGTGGTTCAGCCAGGCTGCGTACCGTCGACTCATCGCGCTCGAACCGCACCCGCAGCTCACGAAGACCATCCAGAAGTTCCTCGACCTGAAGGAACGCCAGCTCACCTTCTTCGAGGCGCAGTCACGGTACCGCCTGACGGAATCGGCACAGGCCCGAAAGATCACCAAACGTCGCCTCGCGAAAACTCCGTGGCCGATCGGCGCGATGGCCGAACCCCCACTCGAAACCGAGTTCTTTTTCCAGCGGCTCTTCGGATCCGCTCGAGAACTGATCGGCGAGATCGACTCTCGCATCGATTCCCTTCCCGGCCAGTCCGGGCTATCACTCATAGGAAAGGCCGCCAGGCTGTGACTGACACACCCAAGACGACCACACGTAAGCCACGCGCAAAGCCCGCAGCGACGACCCCGGCGGGAGTGCTCACCAACGAGCACGTCTTCATCACCGGCGGAACCGGCTTCGTCGGCCAGGCATTGCTCGAGCGGCTGCTGTCGTCGCATCCCGACACCCGCATGACGGTTCTCGTCCGAGGAAAAGGCAGCCTCAGCGGCCAGGCTCGACTCGCTGGCCTGCTGCGCAAGCCCGTCTTCAAGAAGTGGATCGAGACTGTCGGCGAGGACGAGGCCAACCGCCAGTTCGCCAGCCGCGTCACCGCCCACGAGGGCAGCCTGAACGCCGTCGGAACGCTTCCGGACGACATCGACGTCGTAATCCACAGCGCATCGACCGTGTCGTTCGATCCACCGATCGACGAGGCATTCGACACCAACGTCGGTGGCGCGCACGGCGTGTACGGCGCCCTCCTTGCGAGCAAGAGCACCCCGCACGTGGTGCACATTTCGACCGCGTACGTCGGCGGAATCCGCAAGGGCATCGCGCCCGAGGCATCCCTCACCCACAACGTCGACTGGCGTGCCGAGTACGAGGCGGCGAAGTCGGCCAGGATCCGCGTCGAGCTCGAGTCCCGCCAGCCCGAGGCGCTGCGCGCCCAGATCAACGCGGCCAAGGCCCGCCACGGCAAGACCGGCCCGCAGGCCGTCGCCGGTTTCGCCGAAGCCGCCCGCACCGCATGGGTTCGCGAGCGTCTCGTCGACTACGGCCGCACCCGCGCCGAGAGCCTCGGCTGGACCGACGTGTACACGCTGACCAAGGCGTTCGCGGAGCGCGCCGCCGAGGAGCTGTGGGCCCAGTCGGGCCACCGCCTGTCGATCGTGCGCCCGTCGATCATCGAGAGCTCGCTGCACCACCCGTTCCCGGGCTGGATCGACGGCTACAAGGTCGCCGACCCGCTGATCATCGCGTACGGTCGCGGCCAGCTGCCCGACTTCCCCGGCCTGCCAGACTCGATTCTCGACGTCATCCCCGTCGACTTCGTCGTCAACGCGGCACTGGCCGTCGCCGCGCGCGACGCGAAGCCCAACGAGCCGAAGTACTACCACGTGAGCTCGGGAGCGAGTAACCCGTTGCCGTTCCACCGCATGTACGAGAACGTGAACCGCTACTTCACCGAGAACCCGCTCCCGGACGGCACGGGCCACATCACCGTTCCGCTGTGGCGCTTCCCCGGTGGCATCCGGTCGAGAACGCTCTCGCCCGCAAGGAGAAGCAGGCAGCATCCGCGGAGCGTCTCATCGAGCACCTGCCGACCACTCCCCGCACCCGCTCGTGGCTCGACACCGTCACCAAGGGCAAGCACGGGCTGCAGAAGCTTCGCGCCTTCACCGAGCTGTACCGCGCGTACGTGCAGACCGAGATCATCTTCGACGACACCAACACCCGCGCGCTGTTCCTGTCGCTGCCCGAGGACATCCAGAAGAACGAGGGATTCGACGTCACCGAGATCGACTGGGAGGACTACTTCCAGAAGGTGCACTTCCCGGCCGTCACGACCCTCACTCGCGCCTTCGGCAAGCGGCCCGCGGCCAAGGAGCGCGCGAGCCGCGCGCTCCCCCATCGCACCGACGTCGTTGCCATCTTCGACCTCGAGGGCACCGTGCTCGAGTCGAACCTGGTCAAGCAGTACCTCCAGCTGTGGTCGGGAAGCGTGCCGCGCAAGCGCGTCGCCCACGACCTCGCCAACTTCGCCTTCTCCCTGCCGCAAGTACTTGCAAGGCCGAGCGTCGCGACCGTGGCGAGTTCATCCGCACCTTCATGCGTCGCTACAAGGGCTTCAAGGTCAGCGAGATCCAGCGCTGGTGAGCGGAAGCTTCGGTCGCGCGATGCTGCGGCGCGCTCTGCCCGAGGCGCTGAAGCGGGTGCAGGCCCACCGCGACGCCGGGCACCGCACGGTTCTCGTGACGGGCACGATCGACCTCATGGTCGAGCCGTTCCTGCCGTACTTCGACGAGGTCGTCGCCGGAAGCATGCACGAGCGCGACGGCGTGCTGACCGGGTTCCTCGCCGACCCGCCCCTCGTCGACGAGGCGCGCGCCGCCTGGTTGCGTCACTACGCGGCGAAGAACGGCTTCGACCTCGAGCACTCCTACGGCTACGGCGACAGCCACGCCGACCTGGTCTGGCTGCAGCTTCTGGGCAACCCGAGCGTCGTGAATCCGGACATCAGCCTGTACCGTCATGCCATGGAGAAGCACTGGAACGTGCTCGACTGGAAACGTGGTTCCGCGACATCCAAGCCGATTCTGCCGATGCCTACGAACAACCCAGCAGCACCCGAAGCGGCTGCAGCCCACGCACCGAACAGCACGGAAGGAGTCGGGACGGCCTCATAAGCCTGCCCACGGCATCCCATGGCATTTGATATCGACAAATACACCTCCACCTCGAAGAAGGTTGTCTGGGGTGACCTCGACTTCGAGCAGTTCAAGTCGAATCCGCTTCCCGAGAGCACTCTCCGCAGCCTGCGGTACATGGCCGATATCGAGTACCACACGGTCTGCTACCTGCGTGACCTGCTGGTGACGCCCTCCCACAAGGAGGCCGACGTCAGCGCCTTCATGACGATGTGGAACCGCGAGGAGTTCTGGCACGGCGAGGCCCTGTCGGCCGTGCTCGCCGCCCACGGCGTCACGCTCGACTTCGACCAGCTCAAGGCCACCCGGCTCAAGCTCGGCTGGAAGGATCGCCTCGACCCGATCAAGCAGTCGCTGCTGGGCAACATCGTGGGCAAGGACTTCATCGCCGTGCACATGATCTGGGGGGCCGCCAACGAGTGGTCGGCCGTCGCCGCCTACAACCGGATGGCGGAGCTCGAGCAGCACCCCGTGCTGGCCGAACTGCTGCGTCGCATCGCCAAGCAGGAGGCGCGTCACGTCGCGTTCTACGCGACACAGGCGCGGGAACGCCTCGGCAAGAGCAAGAAGGCGCAGGTGCTCGCGCGCTTCGCGCTGAAGAACGCGTGGGGCCCCGTCGGTTCGAGCGTGATGGAGCCCGCCGAGGTCACCCACGTGATGGGTCACATCTTCGCCGGCCCCGAGGGGCTGCGTGAGATCCGCAAGCTGGATGAGCACATTTCCCGCATGCCGGGCCTCGAGGGCCTGACCATCGTGGAGAATTCGCTTCGCAACAAGTACGGCTACATCGCGGCCTGATATTTTTTTCGCGATCGGCGTCATAACCACGCCGATCGGCAGTCTCTTCCTACAAGCAGCCACCCACTGCTTGTGCTCGGTTACCCGTCGAGCACGGTTGAGACGAATGGATGAAAATGTCTACCACCGCAATTGTCACCGAAATTGAATCCCGACTTCTTCAGAACGCCGGCAAGGGCGACGCTGCCGCGTTCAACGATCTGTACAGCCGAATGAATTCGCGAGTGCTCGGACTCGTCATCCGGGTGCTCCGCGATCGCTCGCAGGCCGAGGAGGTCACCCAGGAGGTGTTCCTCGAGATCTGGCAGGGGGCCGCCCAGTTCGACGCGTCGCGGGGAAGCGCGGTGGCATGGATCCTGCGCAAGGCGCACAGCCGCGCGGTCGACCGGGTTCGGGCGGCCGAGGCAAGCACCGTGCGCGACTGGCAGCTGGGCATCCGGGATCTGAATGACACCCAGGATGAGACCGACGACCTCGTCTCGCTGCGGATGCAGAGCCGCAGGATCGCGGAGGCAATGGGAATGCTTCCGCAGCTTCAGCGCGAAGCAATCGACCTCACCCACCTGCAGGGCCTGACGCAGATCGCTGCGGCAGAGCTGCTCGCGGTGCCGCTGGGTACCGTCAAGACCCGCGTGCGCACGGGGCTTGCCCGACTGCGCAAGGAGCTTGAGGCGGCCTAGTCCACCTCGGCGTACACGTCGCTGCCGATCTCGGCGAACTTCTCGGCCATCGTCGGGTTGCCGCGGGTGAGTGACTTGATGGTGAGGGTGTCGGCCTTGTCGTTGGCAAGCCGGAGGTTGTTCGCGGACTTCAGCAGGTTCTCTTTCGTCTTCTCGAGGTCTTTGATCGCCTCGTCGATGCGTTTGATCGCCTCCTGGAACTGGTCTGACGCCAGGGTGTAGTTTCGGGCGAAACCATCCTTGAAGGTCTGGAGCTTGCCCTCAAACTTCGTGATGTCGACGTTCTGCTCGCGAACGCGCGCGAGCTCCGACTTCACCTGCATGGTGCTGAACGCCGCATTGCGCAGCAGCGTGATGATCGGGATGAAGAACTGCGGCCGCACCACGTACATCTTCGGGTAGCGGTGCGACACGTCGACGATTCCGCCGTTGTACAGCTCGCTGTCTGGCTCGAGCAGCGACACCAGCACTGCGTACTCGCAGCCCTTTTCGGTGCGATCCCTGTCGAGCTCCCGCAGGAAGTCTTCGTTCTTCTTCTTCGAGGCGGTGGTGTCGCTCTCGTTCTTCATCTCGAACATGACGGAGATGATCTCCACCTTGTGGCTGTCGTGCTCCCGGAAGATGAAGTCGCCCTTGCTGCCGAGGTTCGCGTCGTTGTCTTTCTCGAAGTACGCGCCGGGGAAGGCCGCAGCACGGATCCGGTTGAATTCCATCTCGCAGTGCTGCTCGAGCGATTCGCCGACCATCTTGGTCGACAGCCGCGCCTTGAAGTCCTTGTAGGACGAGATCGTGTCGTTGAGCAGCTTGACCTCGGTGCCGTGCTGCTCCCGCAGCGTGGATTCGAGGAGCTTCTGCTCGGTCTCCTTCGCCTGAAGGTTTCGGGACAGGTCGTCGCGCTCTTTCTCGACGAGCGCTCACCGCCTCGGTGATCGCAAGCTTCGACGCGAGGTCGCTCGCATCGAGCTTCGCCCTGAGCGCCTGAATCTCGGTGTCTTTGGTTGCCGACGACTTCTGCAGTTCGGCTGCGAGCTTCGCCTCGGCGAGTTCGACGGCAGATCGCTTCTCCTGGCGGGTCTGCTCGACCTGCACCTTCAGCGCCTGCACCTCGGCCTCTTTGGCCGCCGCCGCCTTCTGCATGTCGCTTTTGACCCTGGTCTCGGCAAGCTCCACCGCGGTTCGCTTGTCGTTCTCGGCGAGCTCGAGCCGGTCGTGCAGTTCCCGCTGGAATTCGCCGTCGCGAACCTGCTTCAGGATGTCGGCGTAGCCGGCCTCGTCGACTTTGAAGGCCTTCTTGCAGTGTGGACAGGTGATCTCGTGCATGGCTGGTCCTCCCCGATTCTGCTCGACCTATCGGCGACCATATCCGGCACCACCGACACGACGGCGAGGGATCGCCGCGATCCCAGCACATTCGAATAAATCTTCGAATCAGAATACGATGGTGCCGATCTGGATGGAGGTTGCGAGATCGGCACGAACAAGCGATACGCCACCGCGATCGACAAGCGCATGTCGGAGCAGGTCACCGAGCTGGCCATGCGGGATCAGCCGCACGGCCTCACCGATGAGGAACTGAACCTCGGCAAACTTGAGCTCACGCGGGTGCCCGTCGCCATTCCCGTCACCGCGTGGGTGCGCTTCGGCCCCGGCAATGTTCCCGTTCACGTCGCCGGCGAACTGGTCGCATACACCGCGACGGCCGTGGCCGTGAGATGGCGAGGGCCCAACGGAATCCAGCGGTGCTGGGTGTGGGCATCCGCGGTGGAGCGGATTCAGTAGCCGCGCGAATTACAGTTGGGACTTCGGTCCCTGTTGCCGGCGCCCGCTTCTGTGAAACGCTCATTTTCATGCTGATTGCCGCAATCGTTCTGATCACCGCCGCGCTCGTCTTTTACACGATCGGGGTGTGGGCCGAACGCATCCGCCGGGATCTACGCCCCTGGCACGCGGTGTTCTTTGGGCTCGGCCTCATCAGCGACATCACGGCGACACTGATGATGACCCAGATAGCCGCCTCCAGCACCAACACCGACACGGGATTCGCGGCGGCGCTGGGCACGGTCATGGCCGTCACCGGAACCATCGCCATCCTGCTCATGGCCGTCCACCTGGTCTGGGCGGTGGTGGTCCTCGTCAGGAACCGCCCGCGTGAGCGCCACAACTTCCACCGGTTCTCGGTCGTCGTCTGGGCCATCTGGCTCATCCCGTACCTCGCCGGAGCGATCGGCGCCAACATCCGCTAGCCGAGTTGCGCCAGGCGCTCCATCGTCGGGTGATTACGGGGCTTCGACTACGGTGCGGAACAGGATCGTGTTGTCCTGCGTCAGGCTGCCCGCCCACATGAGTTGGGCGCTGGCATCCCACGCCACCTCGTTGTAGCCATCCTTGGTGCCGACTTCGGCGGCGGTGTACTCGGTCGCGAGACCCCAGGAGGTAGCGTCGTACCCGTCGGTCGAACCACTCCGCGTCCGCTTCGGTTTCCGTGAACGTGCACTCGGTATCTGGGGAACTCGAGTTCTCACAGCTGGTGTCGAGCGGAGCCCGCTGGGTCACGAACGACGACCACGACGAGTTCGTCACGGCGACCACTGCGCCGGAGTCATCGGTGACCTGCGCAATGAGTCCGCCATCCCCCATCTGCTGGTTCGCCTGCCCGATGTACTCAAGCCCGGAATCGGTTTCCATGAAGTCTTTCGCCTCGATCGCGATCGTCAGCGGGTAGCTCGCGGTGAACGTAATCGTCTCCTTGTTGAAGGATCGCTCCGTCGTAATCGGCACCGAATCCTCGCCCACAAGTTCACCGTTGACGTACAGCGCGAACCAGTTGTCGGCCCACACCTCTGCGGTGAAGGTCTGCTCCTCGGCAACAGGATCGCTCGTAGCCGCCGTCGATGAGGCGCAGAAGTGCTCGAATCGGACACATCCGTTGAGGTACTCGAGCAGCCCACGAGCGCCAGCAGAGTCGCAGCAGCGATCCCCGCGATCAGAGTGGATGAGGCGTGGGGTGACATGTGTCAGACTCCAGAATCGTCAGTGGTCGCGGACCTAGAACACAGCATTGCGGGCAATGCTTGCAGGTTGCTATGTGGGGACTGAGGGGTTCTCGCCCAGAAGCCGGCCCGCCCGCGGGATTCGACGCCCCACCGGTGCCGCCGCCACGTCGCGGTCGCACGAGCAAGGGACAGCGCTTGGCTGCGCGACGCGGCGGACTGCTCAGCGGGGACCCACGTGCGGTTTCGAATCCGCCTTGGATCCACAAAAGAGAAAGAGCCACACGGATTAACCGGTTGAATGCCGCCCATCACTGGGCGGCGCTTTCATTTGTGGATCCAAGGGGATTCGAACCCCTGACCCCCTGCATGCCATGCAGGTGCGCTACCGGGCTGCGCCATGGACCCTCAGCCTTCCCGCACGCGAGAAGACAACTTGACAAGGATACTACATACGAACCGGGGTTGAACCGCAGCACAATGTATCCATGGCCCAGCCACCGATCACCGTTCATAGTGATTCAGGCGACTAGGAAACGGGTACGACGAGTCCGCCCCAGGTGTCCTGCTCGAACTGCGCAACCTCGGGCGAGGTGAGAAGCTCGAACAGCTTCGTGATGCGCGGGTCGTTCTCCAGCTCGGGACGGGTCGCGAGGATGTTGAAGTACGGGCTGGCGTTGCCCTCGATCAGGATGGCCTGGTCTGACGTGAGCCCGGCGGGCAGAGCGAACGAGATGGTGACGAACGCGGCATCCACATCGGGAAGTGCCTGCGGGAGGGTCGCGTTCTCGATCTCAACGAACTCGAACTTCTTCGGGTTGTCGGTGATGTCGTTCAGCGTCGATGCGCCGTCGGCGATCGAGATGAGGCCCTCGGCCGCGAGGATCTCGAGCGCGCGGCCCTCATTCGTCGGGTCGTTCGGGATGGCGATCTTCGCGCCGTTCTCCAGCTCGTCGAGGCTGGTGACCTTGTCGCTGTAGAACGCGGCGCTCGGCAGGTATGCCTCGCCGATGCTGATCAGGTCGCTGCCCGTGGAGTCGTTGTAGGTCTTCAGGAAGGTCGCGTTCTGGAACAGGTTGGCGTCGATCGAACCGTCGCTCAGCCCGATGTTCGGCGTGTTGTAGTCCGTGAACTCCTGGAACACGATCTCGAGGCCGGCCTCTTCGGCCAGGTTCTCCTGAACGAACTTCAGGATGTCGCCCGCCGGGGTCGCGAGTGCACCAACGGTGATCACGCCCAGGTCGCCGTCAGCGGCGGCAGCGGAGTCGTCGGACGCGGTCGTGGCGCAGCCGGACAGGCCCAGCGCGATGACGGCAGCGGAGGCGGCGACGGCGAGACGTGCGCGCCGGGGGAAGGTGAATCGACATGGTGGTTCTCTCTCTTGGGTGTGGCTGTGGGATGCGCGGCCGGTGGTTCAGGCGCGCGAGCTGGGGATTCGGAAAAGTGTGCGGCTCGTGGCATCCACTCTCGACGCATCGATCGAGCGTCTGGCGAACCGGCGGGCGAAGTAGGTGGCGACGGCCTGCAGGGCCATCACGATCACGAAGGTGATGATGATGACGGCGGTCATGTGGATGACGCTGTACCGCTGGTAGCCGTAGCGGATGGCGACATCGCCCAGCCCTCCCCCGGCGACGGTTCCCACCATTGCCGAGAAGTTGATGATCGACGTGACCGTGGTCGACAGGCCCAGGATGATCGACGACAGCGCCTCCGGCACCTGCACCTTCGACACCACGTGCCATCGGGTGGCGCCGAGCGAATCGGCGGCCTCGACCAGGCCCGAGTCGACCTCCTTGATCGAGATCTCGACCATGCGGGCGAAGAACGGGATCGCGACGACCGACAGCGGCACGATCGCCGCGGTCGAGCCGATGAAGGTGCCGACCACGAGCCGCGTGAACGGGATGAGCGCGACCATCAGGATGATGAACGGCACGGAGCGTCCGAGGTTCACGATGAAGTCGAGGACACGGTTGATCACGATGCCGGCAGCGCGCGAGCCGAACGGGCGCTCGAACACCCCGCCAGCCTCGGTTCCGACGAGGATGACGCCGATCGGGAGCCCGACGATGACGGTGACGAGCAGCGCGACGCCGACCATGTACAGGGTCTGGCCGGTGCCGGCGAGCAGCACCTGGAACAGGCCCTCCCAGAAGCCCGGAGCGTTTGGATCGATCATTCGACGACCTCCACAAGCAGATCCTGCAAGCGAAGGTCGGCGATCGCCGCCGCGTTCGCCTCGGGTGTACCCGGCAGTTCGAGTCGGGTGCGACCCGCCTGGCTTCCGCCGATCGTCTCGATGACGGCACCGAGGATGCTCACATCCAGACCGTGGGTCCTGGACAGCTGGGAGATGACGGGCCGGTCGGCGGTTCCGCCGCTGAAGGTGATGTCGATGACGGTCCCGCCGGAGCGTGGCGCGACGGGGCCGAGCGGGAAGAGGTCGCGAGCCAGTCGCGATCCGGGCTGCGAGATGAGGTCGACGAGCTTGCCCGACTCGACGATGCGGCCCTTCTCGATCAGGGCGGCCGAACGGCAGATCGACTTCACGACGTCCATCTCGTGGGTGATGAGCAGCACGGTCAGCCCAAGCTCGGCGTTGATGGTCTTCACCAGGTCGAGGATGGAGCGGGTGGTCTCGGGGTCGAGCGCCGAGGTCGCCTCGTCCGAGAGCAGCACGTCCGGCTTCGACGCGAGGGCGCGGGCGATGCCGACGCGCTGCTTCTGGCCGCCGGAGAGCTGCGAGGGGTACGAGCCCGCCTTGTCTCCGAGGCCCACCAGATCAAGAATTTCGGATGATCGGCGGGTGCGCTCCTTCGAGTCGACTCCCGCGATCTCCAGGCCCAGCTCGACGTTGCCGCGCACGGTGCGGCTGGACAGCAGGTTGAAGTGCTGGAAGATCATGCCGATGCTGCGACGTGCCGACCGCAGTTCCGACACGGAAAGGTCGGTGAGCGTGCGTCCCGCGACACGGACGGAACCCGAGTCCGGGCGCTCGAGCATGTTGACGGTACGGATGAGCGTGCTCTTGCCTGCGCCGCTCTGCCCGACGACTCCGAAGATCTCGCCGGCCGCGACATCCAGACTCACGTCATCGAGGGCGCGCACCTGGTTGTCGGCGCGCCCGAAAGCCCTGCTGACGTGCTGAAGTTGAATCATGCCTGTTCCGGGTCGTGTGTGAAAAAGTCACACGACAGCGGGCGACGGAGCCTTAAGTTTCGCCTAACGGGCTGCGCGAGGCGAACTCGTTACCGAATGTTGCGGCGACTACTCCGCGGTCTTCGCGGCGGGCAGCTCCAGCGGGATGGCCGGGCAGTCTTTCCAGAGGCGCTCGAGCGAGTAGTACAGGCGGTCTTCCTCGTGGAAGACGTGCGCGATGATGTCACCGAAGTCGAGCAGGATCCAGCGCCCCTCGGCGCGACCCTCGCGGCGAAGCGCCTTGGCGCCAGCCTCAAGCATCTTGTCTTCGATCTCGCCGGCGATGGCCTGCACGTTGCGCTCGTTGCGCCCCGTTACCAGCAGGAAGATGTCGGTGAGCGGAAGGGGTCCTGAAACGTCGAGAGCGACGAGGTCTTCGCCCTGTTTCGAGTCTGCGGCAAGAGCCGCAACGGTAAGAAGTTCGCGGGCGCGCGAAGTGGCAGTCACATGATCCTTAGTGGGAGATAAATAAAGCGAGGATGGAAAATCAGAAAACGTTGAAGGCGAATGCCGCCACCAACAGGCCAGCAACGACGACGGCAAGCGACGAGGCTGCGATGAGGAGTCCGGTCAGGGCTTTCGTGCCCTTGGGCTTCTGGGTATGAGTGACACCATGCCCAGAGGTGTGTGTGCTGACGGCACGGATGGCGCGCACCGGTGATGAGTCGGTCGAGGTGACCTCCGCGTCGCCGAGGTCGAACAGCGCGTCCATGCTCTCGCCATCGAAACGGTCGGACTGACCGGTCGACGAGAGGGTGCGCGGCAGGTCGATTGAGCCGGTGATCATGATCTCGCCTGTGCCGGACAGCGGCCCGCGGATGTCTGCTCCGTCGGGGACGCTCGGCAGCACCAGCGCATTGGTGGTGAGGATTCCGCTGCCGACGGTGCGACTGATGTTGCCCTCGGACGGGGAGTCCTCGTCGATCTCGCCCTGTGCGGACCAGTGGCCGACCGGCGGATTCCAGCTCGTCTCAGAAGCCGGATTGCGGAGCGGCTTCCGCCTCGCCCTCCGAAATTACGCTGTCGACAGCCTCGCGTGTGATCGAGTCGAACTCCGCGAACGCATCGGACAGCGACGGGATCGGCTTCGCTGAATCATCAACCGGCGGGAAGAACGGTTCAGCGGGCTGCGCTGAATCGTCGTCTTCGCTGGGCGCGACGTCATCGGCTGCGGCATCGCTGGTCGGCGGCACGTAGGGGGGCGGGAGCAAGTCCTGCTGGGGCCACGGTCGGCGCGGCTGGAGGAACCTGGAACAGCGCGTCGAAGGGGCTGAGTGCTGGCGCGACGAAGGGTACCTCGTCGACGGCGGCGGCGTCGTCTGCTGCCGCCTCTTCGTTGCTGCCCACCGCGATGGTCGGGTTCGACCAGAGTCGGAAGCGCCTCTGCAGGCTCGTCGATCGCCTCGACGATGGTGGCCTCTTCGGCTGCGTTGTCGTCGGCAGCACTGTCGTCGGCTGCACTGTCGTCGGCTGCACTGGCGTCGGCCTGTCGTCAGCGGCGCTGTCGTCGGCTGCGCTGTCGTCGGCTGCGTTGTCGTCGGCTGCGTTGTCGCCGGCGGCATTGTCGTCGGCTGCATTGTCGTCGTCGAAGTCGGTCTCGATGAACACAGCAGCCGCGGCTCCCGTCAGGGAACCATCCGCAGCGAATTCCGGGAGCGTCGGCACCGGCTTCTCGGCTGCGGCCAACTCCGCGGCCTGCCGGGCTTCGAGCGCACGCAGCTCACGGCGGGTCATGGTGTGCTCAGGGAAGGGCTGCTCGGCCGGTTCGGGCGCGGCATCCTGAGGCTCAGGCTCCGGTTCCGGATCCGGTGCGGCATACGGCACGGCATCGACGGGATTCACCGCCGGCACGATGGTGTCCTGCAGGGCAGACTCCGGCACGAAGAACTGCGGTCGCGATGAGACGACTGGGCTTGCCGCTCTCAGACGGCGGCCTGAACGACGCCACGGTGGCGTCGTCGCTGCCATCGCCGGCGGCACGCGGCATCCACTGAGAATGGGCCTGCGGGGATGAACGGCGGCCCTCGGGGCTGAAGTCGCGCACGCGATAGGCGGGCCGGTCAACCTGCTGGATCGCCTGGGTGGGAGGCAGATCGTCTGACTGCGGGGCTACCTCGGCCGGGTCGGCATCGGGATCGGTGCGAGGCGCTCGGTTCGTGAAGCTTGGTCCGTCGTAGCTGGGCACCGGGGTGCGTTGTGGCGCGCGTGATTCGACAGTTTCTGAAACGGCAGCCGGCGGACCTGCCGGTGCGGCCGCGCGACGGCCGCGCGGGGCGGATGACTGTGGGTGAGTCCTGCTGCTCGGCAGCATTGGCGGCGTCGGTCCAGGTGGCGCCTGACTGGTCGCCGACGGAGTAGACCTCTGGTCCGTCGGGCTGATCGCCCGTGAACTCCGGCTGGTCTGTGCCTTCCTGGCGCTCGCTCTGGCGAGCCGCGCGCCGGGACTGCGGCTGCGATTCGTGGAAAGTCGTCATGAAATACTCCGATACAAATGGTGCTTGGCGATGTACTGAACCACACCATCCGGAACCAAATACCAGACCGGGAAGCCCCCGCTTACCCGGTTTCGGCAATCCGTTGATGAGATAGCCAGCGCAGGCACTTCCAACGAGCTTACGCCTTGCTCTGGTAAACCGCTAATAGTCAGCGGATGCCCAGGCCGTGAAACAGCCACGAAATGTGCGAGTGACCAGACCTCTTCGACGTCTTTCCACTCGAGGATTTGCGCCACGGCGTCGGCCCCTGTGATGAAGAAGAGGTCGGCGTCCGGTCGTGCCGCGCGAATGTCGCGAAGCGTGTCGATCGTGTAGGTCGGGCCCCGATCGATCGATGTCGACCCGACTCACCGTGAACCTCGGGTTCGCGGCCGTCGCGATCACGGTCATCAGGTAGCGATGTTCACTCTCGGTGACCGTGCGCTTCATCCACGGTTTACCGGTCGGCGCGAAGATTACCTCGTCGAGGTCGAATTGCTGCTGCACTTCGCTGGCTGCGACGAGGTGGCCGTTGTGGATGGGGTCGAAGGTGCCACCCATGACGCCGATGCGCGCGCGTCGAGGCCGTTCAGTGTCGAGATCTGAGTCGACCATCGAAGCTGGTTCGGCCATTGAAGGTCGGAGTGTCCTAGTGTCCGGCGCCGTGCGTGTCGCCGGACTTGCCGGCGCCCTGGCCCTGGCGGTTTGCCACATCGCGGAAGCTCCACACGACGAACCCGAGAGCCACGAAGATCGCGACCGCGATGCCGGCGAACGCAAGCGGCGGCATCAGAAGTGGTGCGAGTTCATGGAGTTCCTCGGTGCTAGCAGCGAGGGTGACGAGCAGCGACATTTTTCTCCATTCGGGGGTGCCTTTAAATACTAGCCGCGAACGTGACCGGAACCGCGCACGACCCACTTAGTGCTGGTGAGTTCCGGCAATCCCATCGGGCCACGCGCGTGAAGCTTCTGGGTCGAGATGCCCACCTCGGCGCCAAAGCCGAACTCGCCGCCGTCGGTGAATCGCGTGGACGCGTTCACCATCACGACCGCCGAGTCGACCTCGGCCAGGAAGCGCTCGGCCTTGGCGATGTCGTTGGTGAGGATCGATTCGGTGTGATGCGTCGAATAAGTCCGGATGTGGTCGATGGCCTGGTCGAGGTCGTCCACCACACGCACCGCGACGTCGAGGCTCATGTATTCGGTAGCCCAGTCGTCGTCGGTGGCCGGGACGGCATCCGGAAACAGCGCCAGCGTGCGCTCGTCAGCATGGATGGTCACACCCGAGTCCCTGAGCCCGGCGAGAACCGCCGGAAGCAGCCTGGCCGCGGCAGCCTCATGAACCAGCAGCGTTTCGAGGGCGTTGCAGACGCTCGGGCGCTGCACCTTCGAGTTGTGGACGATCTCGACGGCCTGGTCGAGGTCGGCAGTCTCGTCGAGGAAGATGTGGACGATCCCTGCACCGGTTTCGATGACGGGAACCGTCGACTCCGCCACGACGGTGTTGATCAGGTTCGCGCTGCCTCGAGGGATCAGCACGTCGACATAGCCGCGGGCACGCATGAGCTGCTGCGCGCCGTCCCGCCCGAACTCGTCGATGGTCTGCACTGCCTCAACGGGAAGCCCCGATGCGAGGAGGGCGGACTGGATCACCTCGACGAGCACCCTGTTCGTGTCTTCGGCGGCCGAGCCGCCTCGCAGCACCACGGCGTTACCGCTCTTCAGGGTGAGCGCGGCGATGTCGATGGTCACGTTGGGGCGCGCCTCATAGATCGCGCCGACGACGCCGAAGGGCACTCGCGTTTGGGTGAGCTTGAGTCCGTTCTCCAGCGTCGACCCGCGCACCATGTCACCCACGGGATCGGGCAGGGCCACGATCTGCTGCACCGCGTCAGCGAGCGATGCCAGCCGCTTCTCGTCGAGGCGGAGGCGATCCTGCAGCCCCTCGGTCATGCCGTTCTCACGGCCGCGGGCAACATCCAGCTCGTTCGCCTCGATGATTCGTGCCGCATTGTGCAGCACGGCCTCGGCGATGAGCGTGAGCGCCGCGTTCTTTTGGCTGGTGGTGGCCACCGCGAGCACACGCGCAGCACCACGGGCAGCGTCGAGCTTGTCAGCGAGCATGGGTGTAAGGGTCTCGGCCATGGCTGAAGTTTATCCGCGCTGCGATAGCCGTTACGCCCGCTGAAACCGGTGGCGCTATGGTGCCGGCTCGAACCAGGTGCCGAGGTCAGCGCCGACGAGAGCCTCCGAAACGCTTCCGGTCGCGGCGAGCAGCACGGGAATTCCGGATGTCGCGGCCAGCTTCGCTGCGGCAACCTTGGTTCCGGCTCCCCCGGTTCCCACGCCGGCCGCACCGATGTCGCCGAAGGTCACCTCCGCGAGATGGTCGTCGAAGTCGACGTGATCGATCTTGATGGCGCCAGGCTCGCCCGGCGGCCGGGTGTACAGCGCGTCGATGTCGCTCAGCAGCACGAGCACGTCGGCCTGCACGAGTATCGACACGAGCGCGGCGAGCCGGTCGTTGTCGCCGAACCTGATCTCGTGGGTCGCGACGGTGTCGTTTTCGTTGACGATCGGCAGGATGCGCAGGCCGAGCAGTCGCTCCATCGCTCGCTGCGCGTTGCTGCGGTGAGTCGGGTTCTCCATGTCGCCCGCGGTCAGCAGGATCTGCCCGGCCACGACGGAGTAGCGCGACAGGCTCTCCTGGTAGCGGTAGATCAGCACGTTCTGCCCGACCGCGGCGGCGGCCTGCTGGGTCGCGAGGTCGGTGGGCCGGCCATCCAGTTTCAGGTACGGGATGCCGGTGGCAATAGCTCCCGACGACACGAGGATGACCTCGCACCCCCGGGCGTGTGCAGCGGCGAGGGCATCGACGAGAGGTGCGATCTGACCGACGTTTGGCCCACTTACCGACGATGAACCCACCTTGACGACGATTCGTCGCGCGGTGGAGAGATCGGCCCTGGACCGGACGGAGCTAGTCACTGAAGACCGTGGAATCGTCGTCATCGTCTGACTGGTTCTTCTTCGCGCCACGATCTGACTTGTCGATGGCGAAACCTTCGTCGTCGACCCAGATGCCGGCGGTGCGCTCGGCCTGGAGCTCGGCGCGGGCTGCGGCCTTGGCATCCATGCGTTCGAGGTAGGTCTGGCGACGTTTGCGGTTGGTGTCTCGCTTGTTGTCGTCCAGTCGCGAGTCGGTGCCGCGCGGGCTGGTGATGAGTTCGGCGGTCGACGACAGGGTCGGCTCCCAGTCGAATACCACTCCGCCGCCCGCACCGATCATGACGGTCGATCCGGGCACAGCGCCGGCCTTGAAGAGGTCGTCTTCAACGCCCAGCTTCGCGAGCCGGTCGGCGAGGAAGCCGACGGCTTCCTCGTTGGTGAAGTCTGTCTGCGCCACCCAGCGTTCGGGCTTGGCGCCAATGACCCGGTAGATGTTGCCGAACGATCCACCCTCGACCTTGACGACGAAGTCCTTCTCGTCGACGGCGCGCGGGCGAATGACGATGCGCTGCTTGGCTGGCTCGAGAACCCGCGCGGCGCGATCTGCTTCGACGAGGGCCGCGAGGGCGAACGAGAGCTCGCGGAGGCCTGCACGCGACACCGCGGAGACCTCGAAGACGCGGTAGCCGCGGCCCTCAAGCTCGGCGGTGACGAAGTCGGCGAGTTCGCGTCCCTCGGGCACGTCGATCTTGTTGAGTGCGATGAGCTGCTCGCGCTCGAGCAGGGGCAGCTGGCCCTCGGGCACGGGATACGCAGCGAGTTCGGCGAGGATGATGTCGAGGTCGCTGATCGGGTCGCGACCGGGCTCGAGCGTGGCGCAGTCGAGCACGTGCAGCAGTGCGGTGCACCGCTCAACGTGACGCAGGAACTCGAGGCCGAGCCCCTTGCCCTCGCTGGCGCCCTCGATCAGTCCGGGAACGTCCGCGATCGTGTAGCGGGTTTCGCCGGACTCGACGACGCCGAGGTTCGGGTGAAGGGTCGTGAATGGGTAGTCGGCGATCTTCGGCTTGGCTGCGCTCATGGCAGCAACCAGGCTCGACTTGCCCGCTGACGGGTAGCCGACGAGCGCGACATCCGCCACCGTCTTGAGCTCGAGGAAGACATCGCCCTCGAACCCCGGGGTGCCGAGAAGCGCGAATCCGGGAGCCTTGCGCTTGGTGGTGGCCAGCGCGGCGTTGCCGAGACCACCCTGCCCACCCTTGGCGACGACGAGGCGAAGGCCCGGGGCATCCATGTCGAGAAGCTGGTTGCCCTCGGCGTCTTTCACGACCGTGCCGACGGGAACCATCAGCAGCAGCTCCTCGCCGGAGGTGCCGCTCTTGTGGTCACCCTGTCCGGGCTGGCCGTGGTCCGACTTGCGGTGCGGGGCGCGGTGGAAGCCCAGCAGCGTCGTCGTGCCGGAATCGCTCACGAGCACGATGTCGCCACCGTCGCCGCCATTGCCGCCGTCAGGGCCGGCCAGCGGCTTGAACTTTTCGCGCTTTACCGAGACACAACCGTTGCCGCCGTGCCCTGCGCGAAGGTGGAGGGTGACCTGGTCGACGAATGACGCCATGGCACTCTCCGTTCTTTGTTAACGAATGATGGCGAGCCGAAGCCCGCCATCATGGTGAAACCTGGGCCCCTCCGGGCGGTCCGGGCTGTTCAGAGAACAGATCGGCGAGTCAGAAGGGAGTTAGTCGGCTGTGACGATGTTGATGACCTTGCGGCCACCCTTTGCGCCGAACTCGACCGCGCCTGCGGCCAGTGCGAACAGCGTGTCGTCTCCGCCGCGGCCAACGTTGGCGCCGGGGTGGAAGTGGGTTCCGCGCTGGCGGACGATGATCTCGCCTGCGCCGACAACCTGGCCGCCGAAGCGCTTGACGCCGAGGCGCTGTGCGTTCGAGTCGCGACCGTTACGAGTGGAGCTTGCGCCCTTTTTGTGTGCCATTAGTCGACTCCTTACGCGATGCTGGTGATCTTGATACGAGTCTGCTCCTGGCGGTGGCCCTGGCGCTTCTTGTATCCGGTCTTGTTCTTGAACTTCTGGATGACGATCTTCGGGCCACGGAGGTCGTTCAGCACCTCGGCGACGACCTTGACCTTGGCCAGGTCCTTCGCACCGTGAGTGATCTTCTCGCCGTCGACGAGCAGCACGGGGACGAGCTCAACGTTGCCGTTCTCGTCGCCCTTGATGCGGTCGAGGACGACAATCGTGCCGACCTCTACCTTTTCCTGGCGCCCACCGGCGCGCACAACTGCGTAAACCACTTGGTTTCCCTACCTATTTTGTCGACCCGACCGGATATCCGATGCGCTCGAACGAATCAATGCAATGAATCAAAACTGTTGGAAGCTGTTGGTGTTCAAAGCGGGCTTGGCCCAGCAGACACCAAGGGTCAACAGTACCCGACAGTGTCGGAGCGGTCAAACCCAATACACCCCGGAAGGCGTGTCCCCAACTCTACAGGTCGATGATGCCCTCCAGTGGGCGCTTCGGGGGGTGATTCTTTCGCCAGATCCACAGCAGGAGTCCGGCGAGGACTCCCAGCGGAAGCCGCATCACAAAACTGTTGATTGCCTCGGCCAGCGAACTCAACAGCCCTGTCACCGCGCCGCCGCCGTTGAACTGCGGAAGGGGAAATGAGTTGCCGAAGAAGGAGTCGCCCAGCGTGAATGATCCGACGATCACCAGGAGCGCGGTGACGATAAACGAAAGGCTCGTTGCTATGCCTGTTGCCAGGATCGCGCGAGTAATGACATGCGGCACCCTGAGCTCTTCCGCGATGGGGGCGACAAGCCACAGGCTGAGAAAAAACCCGATTCCGAACGGGATGGCCTGCACCAGCACGTAGCCGATCGACAGCAGGTACTGGGTCGGCAGTGCCTGCCCGCCGACGGCCAAATAGATGGTCGCCGTCTGAACTATCCCCTGGCCCACGAGCACCATCGCCACGGCGATGCCGGTGACCCCGGAAACGAAAGCGCCGTGTCTGCTCAGCATCTGCTTCACGGTGATGGCCATCGCCCCATGCTAACCGTAGAATTTTCGGATGACGGTGTTGATCGACCAGGCCATCTGGCCGGCGCATGACACGGTCTGGGCTCACATCGTGAGCGACACGTCACTGGACGAGCTGCATGAGTTCGCGGCATCCGCGGGTCTGCCCCGTCGGGCATTTGATCTCGACCACTACGACGTGCCGGCAAAGATGTGGAACGAACTCGTCGCACTCGGGGCAGAACCCGTGAGTGTTCGGGAGTTTGTGCGGCGGCTGGAAGACAGCGGTCTTCGGGTACCCCAGCGGGACCGCTGAGATCAGCTGCGGCTGAAGATGCGCGACAGCAGGATGGACCGAGCTGTGGTCGTCTCACCTTCGTGACCGCGGCAACGGCCGGCGCTGGGCACACCGCGCATGACCTGGTTGACGTGTTCTCCGCATCCGTCCCACAACGTTTCTCCACACTTCTTGCACGTACCCGCTCTACACGTAAACTTTTCCTCGCTTGATCTTTCAGCAGGACGCTATACCCCCGGGGGGTATAGTGTCTTTATGCACTCTCCCAAGAAAACACTCATCATCGGTGGTGTTGCCGGCGGCATGGCCGCGGCGACCCGACTTCGACGCCTGGACGAGAGCGCAGAGATCGTCGTTTTCGAGACCGGACCCTACGTGTCGTTCGCGAACTGCGGGCTTCCCTACTACGTGGGGAATGTCATCACCGAGCGAAGCGATCTCATCGCCCACTCCCCCGAATCCTTCGGAAGCAGATTCCAGATCGACGTGCGGCTCCGTCACGAGGCCGTGGCCATCGACCGAGCCGCGAAGACCATCCAGGTGCGCAACCTCGCCACAGGCGCAGACAGCACGCACAGCTACGACACGCTCATCATCGCCACCGGTGCGACGGCGAACGAGCCGAGCGAGCTCGAATCCAGCCGCACCTTCACGCTGCGCACGATCGACGACATGGACGGCATTCACGCAGTGCTCGATAGGCCAGGCACCAGCTCGGTCGTGATCGTCGGCGCCGGATTCATCGGCCTGGAGGCTGCGGAGAACGTCCGCCACCGCGGATTCACAACCACGGTCATCCAGCGTGGAGCCCAGGTGTTCCCTGTGCTCGACACCGAGATGGTGGCTCCCCTGCTCACGGAGCTCGCCGACCATGGAGTCCACGTGCACACGAGCAGCCAGGTTCGGGAGGTGGACGCCAGCGGCGTGACGCTGGACGATGGCACCAGCATCCCCGCCGATCTGATCATTGATGCCACGGGTGTGAGGCCGACTTCCGCCATCGCCACAGATGCCGGCCTGCGGATCGGTGAGACCGGCGGCATCTGGGTGGATGCCCGGCACCGCACCAGCGACGCATCCGTCTACGCCGTCGGCGACGTTGCGGAGAAGGCCGACCTCGTCTCGGGCGAACCGACGCTCGTCGCACTGGCCGGGCTTGCCAACCGCCACGGTCGCGCGGTGGCCGACGTCATCGCCGGCACCCCAGAGGACGCGGTGCCGTCGCTGGGCACATCCATCATCGGCGTCTTCGGCGTGACCGCTGCTGCCACGGGCTGGAACGAGGCCAGGCTGCGCGCCGCCGGACGTCCGCACCGCATTGTGCACGTTCATCCCGCCTCGCACGCCACCTACTACCCCGGCGGCTCGCCGCTGGCCATCAAGCTGCTGATCGACCCGGAGACCGACCTGATCCTCGGCGCCCAGGTGGTCGGTCGCGACGGCGTGGACAAGCGCATCGACGTGCTGTCTGTCGCCATGAGCGCCGGCATCACGGCCTCGAAGCTGAAGAACCTCGAACTCGCCTACGCGCCGCAATACGCTTCGGCGAAGGATCCCGTGAACATCGCCGGATACGTGGCGGAGAACGTCGCCTCCGGCCTGGTGTCCACGGTCCAGTGGCACGAGATCGACGCCATGGCTGAGGCTGGCGCAACCATCCTCGACGTGCGCACCGCCGTCGAATTCGAGGACGGTCATATCGACGGTGCTGTAAACATTCCGCTCGACGAGATTCGCGACCGCCTTTTCGAGATCCCCGATGGGCCGGTGGTGGTGCACTGCAAGGTGGGCCAGCGCGGCAACACCGCGACCCGGCTTCTGGCTCAGGCTGGGCATTCCGTGACCAATCTCGATGGTGGCTACGTCACCTGGCTCGCCGGCACCACCGTGAAAGGACGAATCAATGAACTCGCCAACCGCTGACACCGAGTCGACCGACAACGCTGCTGAGCGCGCCGCGCAGCAGCGGAAGATCGTCAACCGCCTCCGGCGGGCGCAGGGCCAGCTGACGGCCGTCATCGCTGCCGTCGAGCGCGGTGAAGACTGCCGCGATGTCGTCACTCAGCTCTCCGCGGTCTCCAAGGCTCTTGACCGCGCCGGGTACGCCATCGTGGTGTCAGCCATGCGCAACTGCATCGCCGACCCCAGCAGCGAGTCGGTCACCCCGGACGAGCTGGAGAAGCTGTTCCTCACGCTCTCCTGATCCGTTCGCTTAAATACCTATCGCCGGGCGTCCTCGTGGACGACCCGGCGATTGGCGTTTCGCTACGAGCTGCTGTCGTCGGTGGTGATGATCGGCGACGACACCCGGCGTGACACGCGTGAGCGCCCCTGGCCGGGCTGCTTGGGCGCAGGAAGCGCATCCAGCACTGAATCGAGGATCTGCTCGGCGTCGTGAGTCGAGATCTTCCGTGGCGCCCGCGAGTTCTTCTTCACGGGGATGTCGAGGATCGCAACGGGTGCATCGGTGGCCTCAGGCGAGGCCTCTGCGGGCTTCGTGGGCGCCTCGACGGCTTCAGGCTGGGCGGGAGCCGCCTGTTGAACCGGGATCTCGGTGGTGTGCGTGACGGTACTGGCGGCTACTCGCGCGAGCGCGTTGCGAACGTCTTCGGTGATCGCGTGCGTGCCAGCGCTGCCCATGCCGTTCTTGACGGTGGTGGATGCCGCGGACTGGCCGCTTCCGTTGCCACCACCGTTGTTGCCGCCGTTGTTGTTGTTGCCACCGCTGTTGCCCCCGCCGCCGCTGTTGCGGTTGCGGCCGCGCCGGCTGTTGCCGTCCGTGGCGGGCTGAGCGGTCTGCTGCTGCTGGCGGTGCTTGGTGACGGGGTCGTGGTGCACGACGACGCCGCGTCCCGTGCAAACCTCACAGGGCTCGCTGAACGTCTCGAGAAGTCCGAGGCCCAGCTTCTTCCTGGTCATCTGCACAAGACCGAGGCTGGTGACCTCTGCCACCTGGTGCTTCGTCCGGTCGCGGCTGAGGCACTCCACGAGTCGGCGCAGGACGAGATCGCGGTTCGACTCGAGCACCATGTCGATGAAGTCGACGACGATGATGCCACCGATGTCGCGCAGCCTCAGCTGGCGGACGATCTCCTCGGCGGCCTCGATGTTGTTCTTGGTGACCGTCTCTTCGAGGTTTCCGCCGGAGCCGACAAACTTGCCGGTGTTGACGTCGACGACCGTCATCGCCTCGGTGCGGTCGATGACCAGCGAGCCACCGGACGGCAGCCAGACCTTGCGGTCGAGTGCCTTCTCGATCTGTTCGGTGATGCGGAACTTGTCGAAGGAGTCAATGTTCGTGTCGTCGTAGCTTTCGACGCGCTCGGACAGATCGGGAGCGACAGCGTTCAGGTAGCTCTCGATGGTTCCCTTCGCGTCGAGACCGTCCACGACCAGCTTCTGGAAGTCCTCGTTGAAGACATCCCGAACGATCTTGATAAGCAGGTCGGGCTCGGAGTGCAGGAGGGCAGGAGCCTGCTGCGTCTCGACCTGGCGGCTGATCTCGGCCCACTGGCTCGTGAGGCGCTGCACGTCGAGGGTGAGCTGCTCTTCGGTCGCCCCTTCGGCCGCCGTGCGAACGATGACGCCGACGTTCTCGGGAAGAACCTCTTTCAGGATCTTCTTGAGTCGTGCCCGCTCGGTGTCTGGGAGCTTCCGGCTGATGCCGCTCATCGAGCCGTTCGGTACGTACACGAGGTAGCGGCCCGGGAGGCTTACCTGGCTGGTGAGGCGTGCGCCCTTGTGTCCAACCGGGTCTTTGGTGACCTGCACGAGCACACGGTCGCCAGGCTTGAGCGCGAGCTCGATGCGGCGAGCCTGAGTCTTGCCTTCGCCAGACTCGAGCGCGGCGGCATCCCAGTCAACCTCGCCCGAATACAGGACGGCGTTACGTCCGCGGCCGATGTCGACGAACGCGGCCTCCATGCTGGGAAGCACGTTCTGCACACGACCGAGGTAGACGTTGCCGATGAGGCTGGCGTCTGCGGCCTTCGCAACGTAGTGCTCGACGAGCACGTTGTCTTCGAGCACGGCGATCTGGATGCGGTCGAACTTCGAACGCACCACCATCATGCGGTCGACGCTCTCGCGGCGAGCGAGGAACTCGCTTTCGGTGACGACGGGACGGCGGCGACCGGCGTCGCGTCCGTCGCGGCGGCGCTGCTTCTTCGCCTCGAGTCGGGTGGAACCCTTGATACGAGTCGGCTCGTTGCTCACGACCGGCTCGGGGCGCGGCTGGCGCACACGGACGACGGTGTTAGGAGCCTCATCCCCGGGACGAGCTTCCTCGCCGGGGCGACGACGTGAACGACGACGAACTGTGCCGCTCTCGTCGGAGTTGTCCTGGTTGTTCTGCTCGCGCGAGTTCTCACGCGGTTCCCGCTCCGGGCGACCGTTGCTCTCGCGACCGGGGGCGCGTTCCGGCATCGGGGGAAGATCCGGGGCCTGGAAGAGCAGGGATGTGCTCGGGCGCGCCGGTGCCTTCTTCGCCGGAGCTGCCGACTCGGCGACCTGGTCGCCGTTCGATTCTGCTGCGGGAGCCTGTGCTGCCTTGCGTGGCGGGTTACGCTTCACCGGCGTTTTGACGGCCTCGGGCGTATCGGAAATGTCCTGCTGATCCATCTGAACCTTTTCTGAGGGCGCATCGGCTGTCACTGGTTCGGAAGTCGGCTGTGGTGCCTGGCTCGGCTGGGCGGGCGCCTCGGGCGCGGCCGGCGGTGCGGTCGCTTCGGCGTTGGCGGATGCCGCAGCTGCGGCATCCCGTGCTGCCTTGCGACCACCGAACAGGCGACTTCTCTTCTTGGGACCGTCTGCGTTGTTGTCGTGTGTATTCACCATTGCTGGCGTACTCCTAGCCCGGGTGTGCGACCGCGCCGCTCACTGGGTACTCTCTCGTGCGCTATCTCCGCAGGTGTGCGGAAGACCGCTGCTAATTCTTCAGGTCATGCGGCGGGCCTGCCCCCGGGAGGGCTGCTCGCGCCGCATCAATACTTTTGTCACTAAGACTTTTGTCACACTCAAGCTTGTTGTCACTACTAAACGGAACTTGCTATCCGCCTCGGGCAGTTCTGCGCATACGTAGCGCTGACCTGCATTCCCGGCCCGGTTTCATGCCCGGTAAATCTGTATTAGGTGTCACATCGAGCGCGGCTCGGGTGACTGATGTCGATTATCGCATGCATTCCCAGTTAGAGGCTATTTGACGCATGGGATAATCCGAACATGACTCAGGCAACGACCACCCGCCATGCCGTCCCGCTGGCCCTCGTGCTCGTGGCTACCGGCGCCATCGGTTGGTACGCGGCGTTCGCGCTGTTGCTCGACAAGCTGGCCGTGCTGGTGAATCCGGAGACCGACCTCGACTGCAACCTCAGCGTCATCGTGCAGTGCGGAAAGAACCTCGGATCCTGGCAGGGCGAGATCCTCGGATTCCCTAATCCGATCCTCGGGGTTGCCGGTTTCGTGGCACCGATCGCCGTCGGAGTCGCCCTCCTCGCTGGGGCCGGCTTCGCGAGATGGTTCTGGATCGCCCTCAACGCCGGAGTTCTCGGGGCGTTCGGACTGTGCCTGTGGCTCGCATTCCAGAGCATCTTCGCGTTGAGCACCCTGTGCCCGTGGTGCATGGTCGTCTGGTCGGCCACCATCCCGATGTTCTGGACACTCACCCTCTTCAATGCCCGCGCGGGCATATTCGGCGAGAGGATGACGCGGGTCGGGGCCGCGCTGTACGGCTGGGTGCCAGCGATCACCGTCGCGGGCTACCTCATCATCGCGATCGTCGCCCAGCTGCGCCTCGACGTGCTGGCGACGCTGTAACGCTGCTGCTCGCACGGCCGGCGCGGGCTGTGCTCGCCCCGCCCGCGGACCGCGACCTGCGAACCGCGAACCGCGCCAAATGTGAGGCTGACGAGTACGCGATCGACGATATGCCGCAGTTCGCGGGCCGGCGTCGCCCTCGCGGGCCTAGAACCAGAGAGCGAGCTCGCGCGCGGCCGACTCGGGTGAGTCGCTGCCGTGCACCAGGTTCTGCTGAACCTTGAGGCCCCAGTCGCGGCCGAGGTCGCCGCGGATCGTGCCGGGAGCTGCCGTGGTCGGATCGGTGGTGCCGGCCAGCGCGCGGAATCCCTCGATCGAACGGTTACCCACGATGCGCAGCGCCACGATCGGGCCGCTCATCATGAACTCGACGAGGGGCTCATAGAACGGCTTGCCCTGGTGTTCTTCGTAGTGCTCGGCAAGCAGGTCGAGGTCGGCCTCGACGAGCTTGATGTCGACGAGCTGGTATCCCTTGGCCTCGATGCGGCGCAGGATCTCACCGGTCAGGTTGCGGGCGACGCCGTCGGGCTTGACGAGTACGAGTGTTTCTTCGACAGACATGGGGTCTCCTTGAGTGATGGGTGCGTTGGTCGATCAGGTGGATGTTGGATTCTCGAGCTCTGCGCGCTGCTGGTCGATCTGGCGGCCCTTGACGAAGCAGTAGACCCAGATCGCGACGAATGCGAGCGCGATGAAGTACATGGCGGTCAGAACGATTCCGGTGGCGATGAGCACGGCCTGCAGTGCCCAGCCGACCCAGATTCCCCACGGATAGCGCAGCAGGCGACCGGCGAGGATGAGCGCGACAATCAGCAGCCCGCCGCCAACGAACGCCGGCACCGGGGGCAGCGCCTTCAGGCCGAACACGGTCAACGTGACGAAGAACAGCAGAACTGCCTCAAGCACCAACACGATGCTGAGCAGCGTCTCCGTGGTCGACCGCGCGCGCCTGATGCGCGGCGCCGGCTGGTTTGCGTCGGTCACGGCTTCCACTTCTCGGCTGCTGCGAGCTCGATCGCCTCGCCGACGAGAGTGATCGAGCCGGTGACCACGACGGCGCGGCGCGGCGCTTGGGCGGCCCAGTCGCGGGCATCCTGCATCGCCTGTTCGAAGCTGTCGAAGGCGAACGTCGCGTCGTCGCCGGTGCTGTCGCGGACGAGTTCGGCAAGCTCGTCGTAGCCGATGGCACGATCCGACTGGGACTGCGTCACGTGGATGCGAGTGGCGGCAGGGGCGAGGGCGGTGATGATTCCGCGCGCATCCTTGTCTTCGAGCACGCTGAGCACGACGGCGACCTCGTCGAACGTGAAGTACGTGCCGATGGCGGCGGCCAGGGCGTTCGCCCCGTGCGGGTTGTGTGCGGCATCCACGATGCACCGTCGGCTCGGTGCCGATGATCTGCAGTCGACCCGGGGAGGTAGCTGTCGCGAGGCCCTCCGCCAGTACATCGCCGACCAGAGCCTGGCTCCCCGCGCCGAGGAACGACTCGACCGCGGCGATCGCGAGGGCGGCATTGTGGCCCTGGTGGTCGCCGAACATCGGAAGGAACAGGTCGGTGTAGGTGCCCGCCAGTCCCTTCACGGAGATGACCTGCCCGCCCACGGCGACGTTCGACCCGAGAAGCTCGAATCCGGTGCCCTCTACGGCAAAGGTGGCCTCGGTCAGCTCAACTGCACGCTCGAGTTCGGACAGCGCATCCGTGGTCTGGCTCGCCGACACGACGTTGGCCAGCGGCTTGATGATCCCGGATTTGGTCCGTGCGATCTCGGCGATCGTCGACCCAAGGCGCTGGGTGTGGTCGAGCGCGATCGGCGTGAAGACGGCGACCTGGCCGTCAGCGACGTTGGTGGAGTCCCACTCGCCGCCCATGCCGACCTCGATCACAGCGACATCCACCGGGGCGTCCGCGAAACTCGCGTACGCGAGCACGGTGAGCGCCTCGAAGAAGGTCAGGGGCTCCTCGGAGTTCGCGATCAGCTCGGCGTCGACCATGTCGATGAACGGGCGGATGTCTTCCCAGTTGGCAGCGAGTGCGCGGTTCGAGATGGGGTGACCATCGATCACGATGCGCTCGTTGACGCGTCGCAGGTGCGGGCTCGTCAGCAGTCCGGTGCGAAGACCGTACGCACGCAGGATGCTCTCCGTGATGCGGCTCGTCGAGGTCTTTCCGTTGGTTCCGGCGATGTGCACGATCGGGTAGGTGTTCTGCGGGTCGCCCAGCAGCTCGACGGCCCGACGCGTGGCCTCGAGCCGCGGCTGTGGGGCCGATTCGCCGATGCGCGCCAGCAGCTCGCTGTAGACCCGGTCAGCGTCATCCTGATACTCGGTGTCTTCGAGTTCGTAGTCCGAATCGTCGTCGAGGTTGGTGCCCTCGTCGCCCTCGGCAAACGGGCTCAGGTCGGCGAGAGGGTTCGCGTTGTCGTCGCCGAGGTCGGACTCGTCGAACTCGTCGTCTCGGTCCGAACTCGTGTCGAATCCCTCGTCGTCATCGCGACCAGATTCATCCCTGTCAGACATTTACCACTCCCGACTTCCAGACATCGATCACAAGCACGCCATCATTCGCGTACTGACCGACCTTAAGCGTTGCACGTTGTGAGCCGACCGCAGAGTCGACGGCAGCGATCTCCGGTTCGGGCGATGCCACGAAGTCGATCTCGGTCGCGAGAGTCTCGGCACCGATGGTGTCTGAGAACTGCTGAAGTGCGGCGATATCGGCGTCCGATGAGCCCAGGACCGACAACCTGATGCGGTCGCTGACATCGAGGCCAGCGGCCTTCCTGGTGTCCTGGATGGCGCGGATGAGGTCGCGCGCCAGCCCCTCGGCCTCGAGCTCGGGTGTGGACTGCGTGTCGAGGATGATGAACCCGCCGTCAGCCAGGAACGCGATGGCGCTCGACTCATCCAGAGCCTCCGGCTGCAGCTCGAACTCGCCCGCGAGCAGTTCCACTCCCCCGGCGATCACGCCATCGGCCCCGGAGACCGCCCAGTCTCCGGCCTTCGCCGCCTGGATGACCTGCTGCACCTGCTTGCCCAGGCGCGGCCCGAGCGCGCGAGCGTTCACCGTCAGTTTGCGGGTGATGCCAAAGGTCTCGAGCGATCCATCGGCGAGAGGCTCGAAGTCGACGGCCTTCAGGTTCAACTCTTCACTCAGGATGCCCTGCACCCCGTCGAACCATTCGCTGCGGGTCGTGACGACCGTCAGCCTGGCCAGCGGCAGTCGCACCCGCAGCGAGCGGATCTTGCGCAGCGCCAGCCCCGCCGACGCGATCTCGCGCACATAGTCCATCTCGGCGACGAGCTCGTGGTCCTGCGGGAACAGCGGAGGCGTCCGGCCAGTCCGTCAGGTGCACGCTGCGACCACCGGTCAGTCCCCGCCACATTTCCTCCGCAACGAGAGGGATGAGCGGGGCGGCAACGCGGGTGACGGTCTCGAGCACGGTGAACAGCGTGTCGAACGCGTCACTGTCGCCCTGCCAGAACCGGTCGCGGCTGCGCCTGACGTACCAGTTCGTCAACACGTCGGCGAAGTCACGAAGCCTGGCGGCGGCAATAGGGCTGTCGAGCGCCTCGAGGTCGGTCGTGACATCCCGAACCAGTTCGCCCGTCTTCGCGAGGATGTAGCGGTCGAGAAGGTTGGTGGATGCCGTGCTCCACTTCGCCTCGTAGTCGCTGGCGTTGGCATAGAGCGCGAAGAAGTAATACGTGCTCCAGAGCGGGAGCATCAGCTCGCGCACGCCGGCACGGATTCCCTCCTCGGTGACGATGAGGTTGCCGCCGCGAATCACGGACGACGACATCAGGAACCAGCGCATGGCGTCTGCGCCATCGCGGTGGAACACCTCGTTCACGTCCGGATAGTTGCGCAGGCTCTTCGACATCTTCTGGCCGTCGCTGCCGAGCACGATGCCGTGGCTGATGACGTTCTTGAACGCCGGCCGGTCGAACAGCGCGGTCGACAGCACGTGCAGCATGTAGAACCAGCCGCGGGTCTGGCCGATGTACTCGACGATGAAGTCCGCCGGGTTGTGGGCCTCGAAGAACTCCTGGTTTTCGAACGGGTAGTGCACCTGCGCGAACGGCATCGAGCCCGAGTCGAACCACACGTCGAGCACGTCCTCGATGCGGCGCATCGTCGAACGCCCGGTCGGGTCATCCGGGTTCGGCCGGGTCAGCTCGTCGATGAACGGGCGGTGCAGGTCTGGCTCGCCCTCCGCATTGAGTGGCAGCCTGCCGAAGTCGGCCTCGAGCTCGGCGAGGGAGCCGTAGACATCGACACGCGGGTAGTCGGGGTCGTCGCTCTTCCACACCGGGATGGGGCTGCCCCAGTAGCGGTTGCGGCTGATCGACCAGTCGCGGGCGTTGGCCACCCACTTGCCGAACTGGCCGTCCTTGACGTTCTCGGGCACCCAGTTGATGTCCTGGTTGAGCTCGCCCATGCGGTCACGGAACTCCGGGACCTTCACGAACCAGCTCGAGACGGCCTTGTAGATCAGCGGGTTGCGGCAGCGCCAGCAGTGCGGGTAGCTGTGCTCGTAGCTAGCGACCCGCAGGAGGCGGCCGTCGTCACGCAGCTTACGGATGAGCGGCTTGTTGGCCTCAAACACCTGCAGGCCGGCGACATCGTCGACGACGTTCAGGAACTTGCCGCCGTCATCGACGGACAGGATGACGGGGATGTCGGCAGCGGCACACGCCACCTGGTCGTCCTCACCGAAGGCTGGCGCCTGGTGCACAATGCCGGTGCCCTCGCCGGTTGCGACATATTCCGCAACGAGAATCTGCCAGGCGTTCTCGGTGCCCCACTCGGCGGCATCCGCAAAGTAGTCCCACAGCCGGGCGTAGCGCACGCCCTCCAGCTCGCGACCCTTGAGTGTTCTCGAGATGGCGGATGCCGCGGCATCCGCCGATTCGTAGCCGAGCTCTTTCGCGTACGCGCCGATCGTGTCCGTTGCCAGCAGGTATTCGGCGACACCCTCTTCGGCACCGTCTCCGCCGCCCAGCGGCCCACTCGGAACCACCGAGTAGTCGATATCGGGGCCGACGGCGAGCGCGAGGTTCGTCGGGAGGGTCCACGGGGTCGTGGTCCAGGCGAGGGCACGCACGGCGGTCAGGCCGAGGCTCTCTGCCTTGACGCCATCCAGCGCGAACGTCACGGTGACGGACTGGTCCTGGCGCATCTTGTAGACGTCATCGTCCATGCGCAGCTCGTGGTTGGAAAGCGGTGTCTCGTCGTGCCAGCAGTAGGGAAGCACGCGGAAGCCCTCGTACGCGAGCTCCTTGGTGTGCAGCTGCTTGAACGCCCAGATGACCGACTCCATGAAGGTGACGTCGAGGGTCTTGTAGTCGTTCTCGAAGTCGACCCAGCGCGCCTGGCGGGTGACGTACTCCTCCCACTCCTTCGTGTAGGCGAGCACCGACTCGCGGGCCTTGGCGTTGAAGACCGAGATGCCCATCTCCTCGATCTGCGACTTCTCGGTGATGCCAAGCTGGCGCATCGCCTCAAGCTCGGCCGGCAGGCCGTGGGTGTCCCAGCCGAACCTGCGGTGCACCTGCTTGCCGCGCATGGTTTGGAATCTGGGGAACAGGTCTTTGGCGTACCCCGTCAGCAGGTGGCCGTAGTGAGGAAGCCCGTTCGCGAAGGGAGGGCCGTCGTAGAAGACCCACTCCGGTGCGCCTTCGCGCTGGTCGATGGATGCCTGGAAGGTGCCGTCGGTCTTCCAGAAACCGAGCACACGCTCTTCGATCTCGGGGAAGCGTGGGGACGGCGCGACAGGCTCATCGGGGGTGTGGCGGGGGTACGACATGTGTGCGGCTCCAGGTGTTGTCTCAACACGAGGACGACATTGCTGCCGCGGTACCACCCCGCTTGCCCTCACGCTGTTCTGCGCGGTGGCCTCTCTCACTGCTGTGACGGGCTTACCCGCTCGGCTCTACTGAGGCTTGCACCCGTTCTTCCGAGAACTCCCCGGTGATGGCCGGATCGACGTCATTCTGGGTCAAGTCTAGCCTGAGCGTCAGCAACCTTTATGGGTAATGCGGGAATGCGCCGGGCAACTCGTAAGCTCTACTTCTTGTGACTACCACCAGTGGCAAAGCGCCAACCACTACAGAAGCAACACCCGCCCCGCTCTTCGACCGTCCCACGGCTCGCAAGGCAGTCTGGGCCGCACTCGTCGGCTCATCCCTCGAAGCATTCGACTTCTACGTCTTCGCCTACTTCAGCGCGATCTTCGCCCCCGCCCTGTTCTTCCCCGATCTGGATCCGGCCGCTGGGCTGCTCGGCTCGTTCGCCGTCATCGCCGTCGCCTTCATCGTCAGGCCGATCGGCGCCGCGATCTTCGGCAACCTCGGCGACCGCATCGGCCGCAAGCGAACGCTGCTGCTCACCATCACGATCATGGGTGTGGCCACGGGCCTCATCGGCCTGCTTCCCGACTTCGCCACGATCGGCATCGCCGCACCGCTGCTGCTGCTCGTACTGCGGATGGTGCAGGGACTCTCCCTCGGCGGGGAGTGGGGTGGCGGCATCCTGATCGCTGTCGAGCACGCCGAGCCCAAGCGTCGCGGACTGTACGCGGCCCTCCCCCAGCTCGGATCCCCGGTCGGCACGATCCTCACCGGCTCGCTGCTGCTCCTGCTGCCGACGCTCATCGGCGGCGACGCCATGCTCGAGTGGGGCTGGCGCATTCCGTTCCTGCTCGCCTTCCCGCTGCTGGCCGTGTCGCTCTACCTGCGACTCGCGATCAACGAGACGCCCGTCTTCACCCAGCTCGTGGTGGAGAAGAGGCGTGAGCGCATCCCGGTGCTGGCGGCCTTCCGCAAGTACCCCGTCGCGATCCTGGTCGCGATCGGTGCCGCCATGCTCGGGATCGGGTCGTACTCGCTCATGAACACGTACACGATCGGCTACGGCATCAGCGTGCTCGGGTTCTCGTATCCGGACCTTGCGCTCGCCACCCTGATCGGGAGCCTGCTGCAGCTCGTCACCATCCCGCTGTTCGGGGTGCTGGCCAACCGTATCGGCCCCGCCCGCGTGGTCGTGATCGGCGCCATCGGAACTCTGCTCATCGCGTTCCCGATGTACTTCCTGCTGCAGTTCGCCACCTTCCAGATTCTGGTTGGCACGATGATCATCGGTGGCATCCTGCCGACGCTCGCGTGGGCCGGACTCGGCGGGCTGATGGCGAACATCTTCGGCGGCCCGGTCAGGTACAGCGCCATGTCGATCGCCTACGCGGTCGCGGCCGCTCTCTCCGGCATCATCCCGTTCGCGACCCAGGGCCTGTCGATTGCGACGGATGGCGCGTGGTGGCACCCCGGCGTCGTGCTGGCGATCATCTCGGCCATCACTCTGGTGTGCGCTGGCATTGCCTCGCGCTGGACTCGCGCCGTGGACGCTGATCCCATCCTGAGGTAGCGCCCGGGTCGCAGACCCTCACCTGTCACAAACTGCTCCACCCGCCGCGGGGTGGAGCAGTTTGTGCCATCTGGCCGGGCACCAGACGCGGCTCGCGGGTGCAACTGAGCGCTGCTGAGCGCGCCTCTCCCCCATTCCGCAGGTGCCGTGCTTGGCTCGGCGCATGAACGGCAACCGGGTCCTGGCCGCGGTCGACGCCTTCGAGGCGCCGATCATGTGGGTCGACGTGCTGACCGCCGCTGGCATCATCGTGGCGGCCATCCTGATCGCGGTGGTGCTGCGGATTGTCATTCTGCGACGTTCCCGCAGCGCAGAGAGCCCCCACAGTTCGACCTGGTACACCGTCTCGCGCCTGGTCACATACACAGTTCTGGGGATAGGAATCTTCGCGGCGATCGCGGCGCTCGGGGTGCCGCTGAGCGAGTTCGCGTTGCTTGGCGGTGCGATCGGTGTCGGGCTTGGCTTCGGCTTGCAGGCGCTGTTCGCCAACTTCATCTCGGGAATCGTGCTGCTGATCGACAAGTCTCTGAAGGTCGGGGATTTCGTGGAACTTGAATCGGGTGTGACCGGCGAGGTGCGCGACATCAAGATTCGGGCCACGACCGTCGTCACCAACGACAACATCGACATTCTGGTGCCGAACTCCGAATTCGTCTCCGGCCGAGTGGTGAACTGGACCTACCGTGACGTGCGACGACGCCTGCGCGTGCCGTTCGGAGTCGCCTACGGCACCGACAAGAACACGGTGAAGGAAGCGGCGCTCGAAGCGGCGGCGGCCGTGCCGTTCACCCTCCACCTCGATGGTCCGCAGCGTCCACAGGTCTGGCTCGTCGAATTCGGCTCAAGCTCGCTGAACTTCGAACTCGTCATCTGGCTCAACCCGGAGGCGACGAAAAAGCCCGCGGCTGTTACCGCCGCCTACAACTGGGCGCTGCATTCCGCTTTGGAAGCGCACGGCATCGAGATCCCGTTCCCGCAGAGCGACCTGCACGTCAAGACACTGCTCGGGCTGAGTGGCGAGGAAGCCCGGCGAGCACTCGGCCTCGCCGACACCGCCGTGCGATCCGAATCGGCCCCGCAGGCGGCGCAGACGACCGACGCGGCAAGCGACAACGACGCCGCCGAAGACGTCGAAGCGGACCATGATCCGGATGCCGATGCCGCGGTTCGCCCGGACGCGGGCGCCTGAGCAGCCCGCGCCACTGCTCGCCGCCCCGCCATCCCGAGCCCTCAGGTGTCACAAACTGTCCCACCCGGTCAGGGGTGGAGCAGATTGTGGCAAATGAGTGGTGAGACGGATGCCCGGCGGCGGGCCCGCGAGGCCCCGGGTAGAATCGACTCGACTGTCACACTCAGGCACCCATCGCCGGGTCACTCAAATGACCCGCGATACAGACTCGGTGCCGCATACATCGAATTGGAGCTCCATGTCTTCCGACAACGCCGCCTCGAACCCCGACTCCCGCATCCCGGAGAAGCCGGCACTCGAAGGCCTCGAAGGCAAATGGGCCCCGCAGTGGGAAGCCACGGGCACCTACCACTTCGATCGGGATGCCGCACTCGCCGCCGGCCCGGACGGGCTCTTCTCCGTCGACACTCCTCCCCCGACCGCGTCCGGCAGCCTGCACATCGGGCACGTGTTCAGCTACACCCACATGGACCTGGTCACCCGGTTCCAGCGCATGCGCGGCAAGCACATCTTCTATCCGATGGGATGGGACGACAACGGCCTGCCCACCGAGCGCCGGGTGCAGAACTACTACGGCGTGCGCTGCGACCCGACTCTGGCCTACGACGCCGGGTTCGTTCCCCCGCTGCAGGGTGGAGACAACGCGTCATCCAAGGCGGCAGACCAGCAGCCGATCTCGCGACGCAACTTCATCGAGCTCTGCGAGACCCTCACCGCTGAAGACGAGAAGCAGTTCGAGGACCTGTGGCGCCAGCTCGGACTGAGCGTCGACTGGAAGCTGTCGTACCGCACCATCGGGCACGAGGCCCAGCTGGCCGCGCAGCGCGCGTTCGTGCGCAACCTGTCGCGCGGCGAGGCGTACCAGGCCGAGGCTCCGACACTGTGGGACATCACGTTCCGCACGGCTGTCGCGCAGGCGGAGCTCGAGGACAAGGAGCAGCCGGCGGCCTACCACCGCCTCGCTTTCCACCGTGACGGTGGCGACGACATCCACATCGAGACGACCCGCCCCGAACTGCTCGCCGCGTGCGTGGCCCTCGTTGCGCACCCCGACGACGAGCGCTACCAGTCGCTGTTCGGCACCAGCGTCACGACCCCGATCTTCGGCGTCGAGGTGCCCATCGTGGCGCACCACCTCGCCCAGAAAGACAAGGGTTCGGGCATCGCCATGATCTGCACCTTCGGCGACGTGACCGACGTCGTGTGGTGGCGCGAGCTCGACCTGCCCAACCGCACCATCATCGGCGCCGACGGTCGCATCGTGGCCGACGCTCCTGAGGCGATCGTGACGGATGCCGCCAGGGCCGCGTACGCGGAGCTCGCCGGCAAGACGGTATTCAGCGCCAAGGCCAAGATCGTCGAGCTGCTCAAGGCCAGCGGCGAGATGATCGGTGATGCCAAGCCGATCACGCACTCCGTGAAGTTCTTCGAGAAGGGCGACAAGCCGCTCGAGATCATCTCCACCCGCCAGTGGTACATCAAGAACGGTGCGCGCGACACCGAGCTGCGTGCCCGCCTCATCGAGGCCGGGAAGCAGATCGACTTCACTCCCGACCACATGCGGGTGCGGTACGAGAACTGGGTCGGCGGTCTCACCGGTGACTGGCTCATCTCGCGCCAGCGCTTCTTCGGCGTGCCGATCCCGGTCTGGTACCACCTGAACGCCGACGGCTCGAAGGGCGAGCCGATCGTCCCCTCCGAAGACCTGCTGCCGATCGACCCATCCAGCGCCGTTCCGCCCGGATTCACCGAGGCCGACCGCGGCGTCACCTTCGTCGGGCGAACTCGACATCATGGACACCTGGGCCACCTCGTCGCTGACCCCGCAGATCGCCGGCGGCTGGGTGACCGATCCCGAGCTTTTCGACCTGGTGTTCCCGTACTCGCTGCGCAGCCAGGGCCAGGACATCATCCGCACCTGGCTGTTCTCCACGGTGCTGCGCGCCGAGCTCGAAGAGGGCAAGGTCCCGTGGAAGAACGCCGGAATCTCCGGCTTCATCGTCGACCCCGACCGCAAGAAGATGTCGAAGTCGAAGGGCAACGTGGTCACGCCGAAGGGCATGCTCGACGACCACGGCTCCGACGCCGTGCGCTACTGGGCGGCATCGAGCCGCCTCGGCACCGACGCCGCCTTCGACCCGCAGAACCCCAAGCAGATCAAGATCGGCCGCCGACTGGCGATCAAGGTGCTCAACGCGGCCAAGTTCGTCTACTCGTTCCCCGAGGCCGACGGAGGCGTGACGGTAGCACTCGACATCGACATGCTCGCCGAACTGAATTCCGTCGTGGATGTTGCCACCGCTGCCCTCGACGCGTTCGACCACGCCAAGGCCCTTGAGGTGACCGAGAAGTTCTTCTGGGGCTTCACCGACGACTACCTGGAACTCGTGAAGGAACGTGCATACGGCGCATCCACTCCCGAAGACCAGGCCAGCGCCGCCACCGCGCTGCGCACGGCCATCGGTGTCTTCATGCGCCTGTTCGCCCCTTACCTTCCGTTCGCCACGGAGGAGGTCTGGAGCTGGACTCACGACGACTCGATCCACAACGCATCGTGGCCGACGATCGCGGACACCGGCGTGACCGCTGCCCCGAGCGGGCTACTCGGTGCGGTGAGCGAAGCGCTCATCAGCATCCGTCGCGCCAAGACCGACGCGAAGGCATCGCAGAAGTCGGACGTGGTCTCGGCGACGATCGCCGGCCCCGCCATCCTGAAGCTCGGTCTTGCCGATCTTTCGGCGGTCGGTCGCATCGCGAGCGTAGAGTTCGTGGAGTCAGAGTCGATTGAGGTGCGCGACATCGTGCTTGCCGAGGTCGCTGAGTAGCCGAGAAAGGGCGTTCGATGACCGAGGTTCGCGACATCCACGAAGAGGACCGAAACGCCTGGCATCGGCTTTTCGCCGACTACGGGGTGTTCTACGAAACAGAGTTCACCGAGCCGATCCGCGATGGCGTGTGGTCGTGGCTGATGGATGCCGACGCTGACGTCTGCGCGGTGGTCGCCGTCGATCAGGCTGAGGTGGTCGGCTTCGCGCACTATCGGCAGCTGCCCGACACGTTCACCGCCGGAACCCAGTGGTTCCTCGATGACCTGTACGTGCGGCCGGAGTCGCGAGGTTCCGGTGCCGCGACGGCGCTCATCGCTGCTGTCGAAGAGCGGGCCGCGTCCGATGGCGGCGGCACCTTGCGCTGGATCACAGACGTCGGCAACAGCACGGCGCAGAGCGTCTACGACAAGATCGCGACCCGCACGAGCTGGGTCACCTACGAGAAGCAGACCTGATGCAGCTCGGCACCAGATGGAACGTGGGTGACGAACCGCCGACGCGGCTCACCGAGAGTGTGATCGCCGCCATCCGCGAGGTCGAGACCGAGGTGGGCGATCGCCCCGGCTGGCGCTGGACGCTTACCTACCTGGAGAGCCGTCCCGTCGTCCAGCTGGATGACGGCACGACCATCCGCATGGGACACGACGGTTCGGTGACGGTCGACCAGGAGGACTGACAGCCGCGCCTAGGCTGGATGGATGACCAACCCTTTCTTCGAGCCGAGCACTCTGCCCTTCGGTATGCCGCCGTTTGCACTCATCACGGACGAGCACTTCCGTCCGGCATTCGAGAAGGGCATGGCAGACCAGCTCGACGAGATTTTGTCGATCACGTCGAACGGCGACGAGCCGACGTTCCAGAACACGATGATTCCACTGGAGACCAGCGGGCAGCTTCTCGAGCGTGTTGCGACGGTCTTCTTCAACAAGACCTCGGCCGATGGCAACCCGTTCACGAGCGAGCTGGAGGAGGAGCTTGCGCCTCAGCTCTCTGCGCATGCCGATGCGATCCGGCTCGACGCGCGGCTCTACGCGCGCATCAAGACGCTGTTCGACCAGCTGGACACGCTCGGCCTCGATGCCGACTCCCGCTACCTTGTCGAGCGCTACTTCGCGGAGTTCACCATCGCGGGTGCCGGCCTCGATGATGCCGCGAAGCAGTCCCTGCGCGAGCTGAACCAGCAGCTGTCGACCCTGAACGCGCGGTTCGAGAAGAACCTCCTCGCCGACACCAACGACCTCGCCGTCGTCATCGACGACGTCGCCGAGCTTGACGGTCTCGAGTCCGGCGAGATCTCCGCCGCTGCCGAGGCCGCCAGCCAGCGCGGGCTCGACGGCAAGTACCTCATCACGCTCATCCTCCCCACGGGCCAGCCCGCACTGTCGACGCTGACCAACCGCGAGGTTCGCGCGCGCGTGATGGCCGCCTCCACGAAGCGCGGCAATCGCGGCGGCGACTGGGACAACTCCGCTCTCGTGCTCGACATCACCCGGCTTCGGGCCGAGCGAGCCGCGCTGCTCGGCTTCGAGTCGCACGCGGCCTGGGTGATCGCCGACGAAACCGCGAAGACCCCGGCGGCCGTCCACGCGATGCTCGCGAGGCTGGCGGCACCGGCCGCCCGCAACGCGCTAACCGAACAGGCCGCCCTCGAGGCGATCGCCGGTCATCCCATCGAGGCTCACGACTGGGCGTTCTACAGCGAGAAGGTTCGCAAGGCCACCTACGACGTCGACACCGCCCAGATGCGGCCGTACTTCGAGGCTGAGCGGGTGCTGCAGGATGGCGTGTTCTTCGCGGCCACGAAGCTGTACGGCGTGACGTTCAGCGAACGACACGACATCGTCGCCTACCACCCGGACGTGCGTGTGTTCGAGGTGTCCAACGACGACGGCTCCCCGGTCGGGCTGTACACGCTCGACCTGTACACGCGCGACTCGAAGCGCGGCGGGGCGTGGATGAACTCGCTCATCTCGCAGTCGCAGCTGCTGGGGCATCCTGTCATCGTCACCAACAACCTCAACGTGCCCAAGCCTGCCGCCGGTGAGGCCACGCTGCTCACCTACGACGAGGTGAACACTTTCTTCCACGAGTTCGGGCACGCGCTGCACGGCCTGTTCGCCCGCGTAACCTACCCGCGGTTCGCCGGCACGAACACGTTCAGGGACTTCGTCGAGTTCCCGAGCCAGGTCAACGAGATGTGGATGCTCTGGCCGGAGGTGCTCGCAAACTACGCAGTTCACCACCAGACGGGTGAGGCCATGCCGCAGGAGTTCGTCGACAAGATCCAGGCGTCCTCCGCCTTCAACGAGGGATTCGCGACCTCCGAGTACCTCGCGGCGGCCATCCTCGACCAGGCCTGGCACGGCATTTCTCCGGATGCCTCGATCACCGACGTCGCCGCGTTCGAGGCAGCGGCGCTGGCCGCCGCCGGGCTCGACAACCCGGCTGTGCCCACCCGCTACTCCAGCACCTACTTCCAGCACGTGTTTGCCAACTCGGACTACGACGCCGGCTACTACTCCTACATCTGGAGCGAGGTGCTGGACGCCGACACCGTCGACTGGTTCAAGGAGAACGGCGGGCTCACCCGCGCCAATGGCGACCGCTTCCGGCAACGGCTGCTCGGCGTCGGCGGGTCGAAGGATCCGCTCGAGGCGTTCCGCGACTTCCGCGGGCGCGACGAGATCCAGCCCCTGCTGGATCGCCGCGGGCTGAACTAGCGACCAACGCGCGGATGGCGGCGCACCCTCCGCCCGATGTTGATAACTCCTGCAATTGGACCCTCCCAGCCCAGATCCGCAGGTTTGCAGGCTGCTCGACGGCGGGCCGCGATCTGCAGGAGTTATGAACACGGGGAGGTCGCGAGGGCCGGTGCGGGATGGCGGGCTGAACTAGGCCGCGAGCTCGCGCAGCGTCCTGGCCTTCACCTCGAGGTCGGGGCCCTGCGGAACGACGATCACCTCGTCCGCTCCCGTGGCTGCGACGAGAGCATCGATCCGGGCGGTGGCGTGCGCGAGATCCCCGATCGCCTGGTGGGAGTTGCGCTCAGCCACCCAGGCGCGCTCGGCGGGGCTCCACGGGTGGGCCTCGGCGTCGGCCATGGTCGGGACGCGACCCGGGCGCAGGCCCTGGCGCATGCGGACGAACATCAGCGCGTTGGGCAGTGCCAGCCGCTCGGCCTCCGCCGTGGAATCCGCGACCAGGCTCGACACCGCCACCATCGAGTGAGGCTCGCGCAGTATCACCGACGGCGTGAAGGATGAGCGGTACACCTCGAACGCGTGCACAGTGTTCGGGCCGCCCGCGAAGTGGTGAGCGAACGCGAACGGCAGGCCCATCAGCCCGGCCAGCCTGGCGCTGAAATCGCTGGAGCCGAGCAGCCACATCTCGGGCGAATCACCCAGGCCCGGGGTTGCCACGACGCGGGATCCGATGCCGTTGTCGAGCGGCGGGATGGTGCCGAACCAGGCGAGCAGCTCCAGCACCTGGTTCGGGAAGTCGTCGACGCTTTCCGCGCCGGCGCCCCTGCGCAGGATGGCGGAGGTGAGCTGGTCGGTGCCCGGAGCGCGCCCGAGGCCGAGGTCGATGCGGTCGCCGTGCAGCGCCACGAGGGTGCCGAACTGCTCGGCGATGACGAGAGACGAATGGTTGGGAAGCATCACCCCGCCCGAGCCGACGCGGATCGTGGAGGTGGCCGCCGCGACGGCTCCGATCAGCACGGCGGGTGCCGACGAGGCGACGGCGGGCATTCCGTGATGCTCGGCCACCCAGAATCGGCGGTACCCGGAGGACTCCGCCAGCTTCGCGATCTCGATCGTTTGCCGCAGCGCCTCCGCGTTGGTCATGCCCTCGAAGACGGAGGCGAGGTCAAGAACGGAGAGCGGAACTGTCATGTCAGCGACAACCGGCAACGCGCGCCGGGCATTCCGCAATCACACCAGCGATCCGCGTCTCCAGCTCAGCCAGCCCATGACGAGGCCGCCGACCAGCAGTCCCCACAGTGCCGAGCCGACGCCGAATATGACGACACCGGATGCCACCACCAGGAAGGTCAGGATCGCCGCGAGTCGGTGCCGCGGGTCGTCAAGCGCGTTCACGATGCTGGTGATGAGCGCTCCCATGACCGCCAGCCCCGCCACCGCCGTGATGAGGATCGAGGGCGCCGCCGTCACGAGCGCACCGGCGAGTCCTGCTCCCAGGCCCAGCGGGATGTAGGCGATCCCGTTGGTGAGGGTGGCGATCCACCGCTTGTCGCGGTCGGGGTGCGATTCCGGCCCGGCCATGATCGCCGCGGTGATCGCGCCCAGGTTCATCGCGTGGCCGCCGAACAGGTTTGCCGCCCCCGAGCCGATCCCGGATGCCACGAGAGCAAACCGCGGCGGGGCGGCGTACCCGCTCGTCGACATCACGACGAATCCGGGGACGTTCTGGCCTGCCATCGTGACCACGAAGAGCGGAAGTCCCACGCTCAGGATCGTGAACAGGTCGAAGGTGGGAGCCACGAACACGAGCTGCGGAACAGCGGATGCCGCCACCCAGTCCGTGCCGGCGGCGATCACGATCGCGATGACGGCCACCACCATCGCGGCAGGCACTGCCCAGCGCGGCGCCAGCCTGTACAGCACGATCCAGACGAGCACGATGGGTGCCGCGAGAAACGGAAGCGACGCCACTGCCTCCACGGGTGCGAGGCAGATCGGCAGCAGCACTCCCGCGAGCATGGCGTTGGCGAGGGGCTTGGGGATGCTCGTGATCGCCCTGCCCAGCGCGGGCCACAGCCCGGATAGCATCGAGCAGCGCCGCACACACCAGGAACGCCCCGACCGCATCCGAGAATTCGATTCCGTCGGTTGCCGTCGCGAGCAGCACGACGGCGCCCGGGGTCGACCAGGCGAAGGCGAGCGGGATGCGCAGCCACAGGGCAGCGACGATATTCACGATCGCGATCGACAGGCAGATGGCCAGGAGTCCGGATGCCGCCTCCCCCGGGGATGCACCGACCGCAGCGAGCCCGGCGATCACCAGCGCGAACGAGCTGGCGAATCCGGAAATGGCGGCGACGAGTCCGGCAGAGATGGGCTGAAAAATGGTGGAGACCTCCTGGGCGAAACCCAGTTTATGGGCGAAAAACCTCCTCATGGTTCGACCACGCCTCGGCGCGGCAGAAGACCGGCAGCTCGTCGATGGGTACGTCGCGGGTGATCACCCGTCCACCGCTGTGGGTCGCGCCCGAAAACGCGTCGACCCACTCTCCGGCAGGCAGGTACACGTCCCAGCTGGACCGGTCGGGTTCGAGCACGGGAGCTACGAGCAGGTCTGGTCCGAGCATCCATTGCAGCGGGTGTTCCCACACCGCGTCATCCTGGGGGTGGTCGAAGTAGAGCGGGCGCATCAGCGGCGCTCCCGTCTCGATGCTGCTGCGGGCAGACTCTGCGAGGTACGGCACCAGCCGTTCGCGAAGCTTCGTGAACCTGCGGAACACCTCGATGACCCGATCGTCGCCGGTCTGGTCGGCGATGTTCCAGGGCGTGCGATCCCGTGACGGGGTGCGGTGGTGGTTGAACTCGGAGTGGTACTGCATGATCGGCACGAACGCCGCCGCCGCGGCCGATCGCAGGTACAGCTCGGCGGTGGGCACGTCGCCGGAGAATCCCGCGAAATCCCAGCCCCAATAAACCATGCCGCTGGATGCCGCAGACAGACCGGCGAACATCGACCAGCGGAATGCCTCCCACGTGGAGTTCTCGTCGCCCGCCCAGAACGCGCCGTGCGACTGGCTGCCCGTGAACCCGGCCCTGCTGAAGGTGACCGGTGCCTTCCCCGCAGACTCCAGCAGGTCGCCGTACGCCTTCGCGTAGTGCACGGGGAACATGCTGTTGCCCTCATCACCGTGGGTGCCGTCGAGGTAGCGCACGTCGCTGCCCCAGGCGTGCTCACCACCGTCGGTCTTGAAACCGTCGACTCCCAGCTCCTCCACGAGGTACCGGCGCTTCTCGGTCCACCAGCGCGCCGCTCGTTCGTCGCTGAGGTCCGGCATCAGCCCGAGCGGGAACCACCAACCCCGGTTCCGGTACGGTCGCAGGCTCCCGTCCGGCGCCAGCTCCTGCACGAGCACGTTCTCGCGCACGGCGGCAGCCGCGTCGGCCGCGACCTGGCCGCGAGGGTGCGGACGCGTCTTGATGAGCGGGATCTGCCACAGGTGCACGCGGATGTCCCGCTGATGAAGCTCGTCGACCATCCCCTTCGGGTCTGGCCACGCTCCGTCGGCCGGGAAGGTGAAATCGCTCAGCGAGGCGGGCGAGCCGTCCTCCCGGACGGAGTACTGCGCATCCCGCCAGATGGTGAAGGTGCTCTCGTCGCTCCACGCCTCGATGACCACGGAGCCGACGGGAATGTCATGGTCGCGGTGGGCGTCGACCTGGCGCATGACCTCGGCCTGCGTGTTCCACTCGTTGCCGCTGGCCCACAACCTGAACACCCACGGCGGAAGTTCGCGTGCGCGCCCCACCTCGGTGAGGAAGGCGTCGAGCACCTCGGTGGGGTTGCCGCGGTAGGTCGCAAGATCCACGACCCCGTCGGGTGCCGTCTCCACCTCGATCCACAGCCGGTCGGCTCTGGGACTCCCCGATGTCGAACCACACCCGCCGTGAGGTGCGGACGTGGAATCCCCAGCCGGCACCACCGACGACGTGGGCAAAGGGCATGGGCAGGTAGGTCTTACGCTCGGCGCCCTGATTCTTGTACTGCTCGAACACGATCGAATCGAGGCTGGAACCGCGATGGTCCAGCGCGTCGAACCGTTCACCGAAGCCGGTGACGTGCTCGCCCGGCGCGAGCGGCAACGCGAATCGCACGCGGTGCACGTTCTCGCCATCGCTGAGCTCGCTGACCGAGCCATCGACGGCGCCGTCGACAGGGCGATCGGATGCCCGCCAGCCGGCCACTCGGAACTCGAACCAGCGCGTTCCACTGCCGTCAGCCACAAAGCGGTAGCGGTAGCTGTCGCCAACGGCGAGACCGTCGAGCGTCACGGCCCAGCCGGTTGCCGCTCGCGCGAGGCGCGCCTGCGCGGACGCGAGGTGGCCGCCATCGACAGTCTGCCCGCGCGATTGGCGAGCCGCGGGCGAGAGCGGACGGGTCTGCAGGTCGCCAGAGTTCACGGTGAACTCGAGGGCGACATCCTGCACCCCGGCAGAGGATCGAACCCCCAGCGTCACGGGCTCGCCGGCGACGGGAACTGTCGGAAAGCGTTGCTCGGTGTCGACCGAGTACGGATGGCCGGATCCCAGGGGGCGGTGGCGGATCATCGGGCGACCCCCAACTCGACTGCCAGCCGAAGGTACATGCCGTGAGACCACAGCAGCGGTGTCGCCACGGTGCCCCAGCGATCGATCCACTCCTGCTCCCGCTCCGGGAACAGCAGGTGATCCCCACCCTGCTCGGGCATGTCGCCCGACGGCGTGACGGTGGATGCCGCCCAGCGCAGCTGCTCGAGCGCACGATCACGGTCGCCGCCAGCGGCCAGCGCAAGCCCGAGCATGCAGCTCAGCAGCGGCCACTGTCCGCCGCCGAAGAAGGTGTCGGCGAGGTAGCGGTGAACGCCACCGCCGACGTTCAGCTGCTCGTCGATGCGTTGGGTCGTTGCCGCGCCGATCGCGTCGGACGGCGGAAAGACCGCCAGCGGGTGTACCAGGCTCAGCACGCTTGCATCCACCTCGGCAGATCCCAGCCACTTGGTCAGATACCCGTCGACCACTCCACGCCGGCGAATCGTGTCATCGATCTCGGCCACGACGGCGGCGGCCTGCGCCGCACGCTCAGCATCCAGCTCATTCGAGGCGGCCCTGAGCCCAGCCGAAATGCATCCCAGGGTCGCGACGTGTACTTCAGCGGCGTGCTCTTCCCACCAGTCGAAGCACGGGCGATGCCACGAGCTCAGCAGGTAGTCGGTGGCGAGTTCCATAGCCTCACGCCACGGGTCCAGTGTGAGTGAGTGCCGTTTGGCGTGCTCCACGACCGCCCACAGCCAGGTCCCGTAGCCGTCGAGCTGGAAGTCCCACCAGTCGTCGACTCCCTCGCCGCCGGCAAGCGTGAAACGGGTCGGCAGCATCTCCGCGTCCGGCACCGGGGTTGCAGCCCGCGCAGCCGACACGATCTGCGCGATCTGCTCGCGCCTGGCGATCAGGATGCCGGAGCACCAGTCGTGGAACCGGCCGGCCGACTCCATCTCGCCGTATGCGGACATCCCGTCGGCGATGAAGGCGCCGTCGCGGAACCAGCTGTAGCCGCGGTAGGCGGAAAAGGTCGGGCTGGCCGGATACGCGCCAGACGCATCCTGGAAGCCGGCGATGAGCCTGGCGCTGTTCGCGGCGATGTCGGCGAGCTGGGTCGCTGTCATCTCGCGTTTGACGGTGGTCATGGGTGGATCTCCTAGGTTTCCGCGCTCAGCGTCGGCGTGAGGGGGTTCCGGAGCCGACCACGGCTCCGGAACCCCGGGTGACACAGTTAGCCGATGACGGCGTTGATGCGCTCCTCGGCGCTGTCGAGCGCCTCCTGCACCGTCTTGCGTCCGGCCTGCGCCTCGATGAGCTCCTCGCCCATGATGTCCTGCATCTCCGACTGGCCCTCGGCGACGACCGGCGGCAGTGCGATGGCATCCAGCGAGTCGAAGACCGACTGGCGGTTGGCCGGGTTGGTCTTGTCGAGGTAGGTTGCGAGCTTCACCTCGTCAGCGATGGGCGGCAGCTCCCAGCCGGAGTCCAGTCGCGCATCCACCATGGTGGTGGAAGAGGTCAGGAACTCGGCCCACTTGCTGGCCGCGGCGATGTTCTCCGAGGTTGCCGAGACTCCGACGGCGTTGGAGAAGACAGCGCTCGCCTGCTGGGTGTTGCCCGGCTCGACGGCGATGTCCCAGCCGAATGGCACGTCGGCCACGGCACCGAACACCCAGATGCCGGTGTGCAGCATCCCGAGCTTGCCATCCTTGAAGAGGTTGGTGTCGAAGTCCGGCGTGCCCTGGCCCTGCTCGATCGTCGGCATCGTGCGGCCGCTCTTGCCGACCAGCCACTCGGCTGCCTCGACACCGGCGGGGGTGTTGAAGGCCACGGCGGTTCCATCGGCGTTGAGGAAGTCCCCACCGCTCTGGGCGAGCGCCTTGTAGTACTCGTAGAAGCTCACCGGCTGGTGGTCTCCCCACACGCCCGCCGCGGCATCGGTGAGGGCAACCGCTGCGGCATCCTCATCGGCCCAGGTCCAGTCGTTGGTGGGATAGTCGAGCCCGGCCGCGTCGAAGAGATCCTTGTTGAAGTAGAGCACGACGGCCGAGAACGAGCTCGGGAGGGCGTACGAGGTGGCGTCAGTCGAATACGCCTCGAGAAGCGACGGTCGGTAGGCAGCTGGGGTCGGCGACCTCGAGCGGTGCGAGCACCCCATTGGCCTGATACGCCGCGTAGTTCGAGTACTCGATGTCGAAGACGTCAGATACCGTGCCAGCCGCGAGATCGGTCTGCAGGGCAGTTCCGTAGTCGCCGTACGGCAGCGTGGTCACGTCGACCGTGATGCCGGGGTTCTCGGCCTCGAAGGCATCGACGATCGCCGAGAGGTTGTCCTCATTGCCGTCGTTGGAAATGAAGTTTGTATAGCTGATCGTGACGGGTCCATCGTCGGCCGGGGTCGAGGTCGAAGTCGAGGCGCATCCGGTCACCACGAGCGCCGTGGCGCCCGCGACGGCGAAAAATGACAGTAGTTTGCTATTCATGGTGCTCAATCTCCTTTGATATTTGCGGGTGGTGCTGTGACCTTCTGCGACTCAGAAATCATTTGATTCCGGAGCTGGCGACGCCCTGAATGATGTACTTCTGGGCGAAGATGTAGAGCGCGAGCATGGGCAGGATGCTCACGACGGAGCCGGCCATGATGATGTCCCACTCGGTGGTGTACTGGCCCTGCAGTCCGGCGAGGGCGATCGGCAGGGTCTGAAGCTCCGGCTTGCGAAGCACGACCAGTGGCCACAGGAAGCTGTTCCAGCTGCCCATGAAGGCGAACACGGTGAGAGTGGCGAGGGCCGGCCTGATGTTCGGCAACACGACGGACACGAAGATCCGGAAGTGACCGGCACCGTCGAGCGTCGCCGCCTCGTCCAGTTCACGGGGAACCTGGTTGATCGCCTGCCGAAGCAGGAAGATCCCGAAGGCACTGGCGAAGGTGGGCAGCAGCGCGCCGAGGTGGGTGTTGAGCAGACCGAAGGCCTTCAGCTCCACGAACAGCGGAACGATCAGCACCTGCAGCGGGATCATCATGGTGGCCAGATAGATGGCGAAGACCACGCCGCGTCCCCGGAACGGCAACCGGCTGAAGGCATAGCCGGCCGTCGCGCTCGTGAACAGCTGCACCGCGGTGGTCACCACCGCCAGCAGCAGCGAGTTACCGATGATCCGCAGGAAGGGAAGCTCCGCGAACAGCCTGGTGTACGCGGCAAACGACGGGTCTTCGGGGATGAGCGCCGGCTGGACGGTGAGACCCGCGCCGGGGCTGATCGAGGTGATGAGCGTCCACAGGAAGGGGAAGAACATCACGGCGGCGCCCAGCACGATCACCACGTGCAACGCAATCCAGCCGGTCAGGGTGCGGGAGGGCATCCGGCGCGTTGTGATGAGCCCAGTCGCATTAGCCATAGTTGACCCACCTCTTTTGGCCGAGAACCTGGATCAGCGTGACGGCAAGCACGACGATGAAGAGCATCCAGGACAGAGCGGATGCCTCACCCGCCGCCCCGTAGCGGAAGGTCAGGTCGTAGATGCGGAGCACAACCACCTCGCTCGCGCCGTTCGGACCTCCACCGGTCATGGCGTACACCTGGTCGAAGACCTGGAAGCCGTTGATGAGCGAGATCACGAAGACGAAGAAGGTGGATGGGGAGAGCATGGGAATGGTGATGCTCACCAGCCGCCGCCACCATCCGGCGCCGTCGACCTTCGCCGCGTCGTAGAGGTCGGGAGAGATCGCCTGCAGTCCCGCGAGCAGGATGACCATGACGAAGCCGAGATCCTTCCAGGCGGAGGCGAGGATGATCGACGGCATCGCCCACGCCGGATCTGTCCACCAGCCGGGTCCCGCGATTCCGAAAAACCCGAGCACTGTGTTGACGACGCCGTTGCTCGGGTTCAGCAGCCACCGCCACACCAGCGCAACAACGATCCAGCTGGTGACGACGGGGAGGAAGTAGATGCCGCGCAGCAGTGACCTGCCCTTGAGCGCGGTGTTGAGTCCAAGCGCCAGGGCCAGACCGCCGATGTAGACGAGCGGCAGGTACCCCGCGATGTAGCTGATCGTGTGGAGGAAGACCGCGCCCGTGGTCGGGTCGTTGATGAGGTTGACGTAGTTGTCGAATCCCACGAAGACCTGCGGTGAGATGAGGTTCCATTCGGTGAGGCTCACCCACGCCGCGGCCACCATCGGGGCGAGAACGAATGCCGCGAGCGGAATGGCGCTCGGCAGCAGGAAGGCAAGCACCGTCAGCGCATACCGTGGCGCGAACGGCCGGCGCGGCGCGACGCGGCCCGGTGACGGCCGGCGGCGGCCCGTCGCGATCGAGCATCGGCGTCTGCGCGATGGTGACGCTCACGCTGCGCCACCGGGGCCTGCGGACTGCTCGACGAGTCGTGCTCGCACGAGGCGTCCCTGATCGCCGGCGACCCCCTCGGAGTCAAACGGTGTGGCCAGCACGATGGCGGCGGCGCCCTGTGCCCAGCTCTCGTCCTGCCAGGTCTCGACAGCGACGCCTATTCCGCGCCGGCTGGGCATCAGCGCGGAGCGGAGCGCCGGCTCGAAACCGTATGACCAGTGAGTCCATGCCGTCGTTCCCTCACCGAGCACGATGATGATCTCGGGATCGAGCGTGTGGATGATGCCGGCCAGTGCCCGTCCGAGTCTGTGGCCAGCCTCGCTGAAGATGGCGCTTGCTTCGGCATTGCCGGCCTCCGCCGCTGCGCGCAGCGCCCCCATGCCGCTGGAGGATCCGATCACACCGCGTTCGCGGGCGAGGTCGACGAGCGCGGACTCCCCGATATAGGTCTCGAGGCAGCCCCGGTTTCCGCAGCTGCACAGCGGTCCGTCCTCGGCGACGGGAATGTGGCCGATCTCGCCGGCTCCCCCGGCGTGGCCGCGCAAAACCACGCCGTCCACGACGATGCCCGCTCCCACGCCCGTTCCGATCGTGACGACCAGGAAGTTGTCGTGTTGGCGGCCCACACCGTAGAGCCGTTCGGCTACGGCGACGGCGTTCACGTTGTTCTCGACGAGAACGGGTAGCGCAAACTCCCGACGAAGCGACGCGCCAACGGGCACTTGCTGCCACCCGAGCTGTGCCGAATCCACCAGACCGTTGCCCTGGCTGTCCACGCTCCCGGGTACGCCCACCCCGATGCCCAGCAGTGGTTCGTTGCTTCCCCCGGCGATGAAGCTGCGCAGCAGGGACGCGAGGTCGGCCAGCATGGTGTTGGCGGATGCGTTGAACGGCTCGATCGCGGAGCGGCGCACGAAACCATCGATGCCGACCTCGACGAAGGCGACGTGGTCGGCGACGACCTTCACGCCGATCGCGCGCCCGGCGGACGACACGATTCCGAGCATCCGCGCCGGACGGCCACCCTGGGAGGGAGAGTGCTCCAGCTCGATCAGGAGTCCGTCGGCGATCAGGTCTTTGGTGAGCGACGTCATGAGCGCGGGAGAGACGGTGAGCGCCCGAGCCAGATCGGCGCGCGATGCGGGCCCGTGGGCGCCAAGGTGCGCGAGAATCGCGGACCGATTGACGTCGGTACGAGCTGCGGGGCGAATCGTCATTGGTTATCCCTTTATTTAGTGCTAAATAAAGAGTACAACGAAGTTCGGCTATAGGTCAACAGTTCACGACGGCCCGCCGCGCGGACACCTCGACGCGGCCCACTGCTCCCCCGGGCGCGCCGGTATGCCTACAGCGTCAGGGCGCTCGCACCGCTACGAGAACAGCGATCGGGTGGATTTAGGCGGACTTCTCGGCGCGCACAGCCTTGCGCGGGACGATTGTCGGCGCCGCGTTCTCGAGCACGGCGGCCTTCGTCACGATCACGCGCGCGACGTCGTCGTCAGACGGCACATCGAACATGATCGGGCCGAGCACTTCTTCCATGATGGCGCGGAGGCCGCGGGCGCCGGTCTGGCGCAGTACGGCCAGGTCGGCGATGGCCTCGAGTGCATCCGGCTCGAAGTCGAGCTCGACGCCGTCGATCTCGAACATGCGCTGGTACTGACGAATGAGCGCGTTCTTCGGGCGGGTGAGGATGTCCATCAGGGCAACCTGGTCGAGCTGCGTGACGGTGGTGACCACGGGCAGTCGACCGATGAACTCGGGGATCAGGCCGAACTTGTGCAGGTCTTCCGGGAGCACCTCACCGAAGAGGTTGACGTCGTCGCCCTTGCTGTGAAGCGGAGCCCCGAAGCCGATGCCCTTCTTGCCCGCGCGCTGCGAGATGATCTCCTCGAGGCCCGCAAAAGCACCGGCGACGATGAAGAGCACGTTTGTCGTGTCGACCTGGATGAATTCCTGGTGAGGATGCTTGCGGCCACCCTGCGGCGGAACCGAGGCGACGGTGCCCTCAAGGATCTTCAGCAGCGCCTGCTGCACTCCCTCACCGGAAACGTCACGCGTGATGGAGGGGTTTTCGGCCTTGCGGGCGATCTTGTCGATCTCGTCGATGTAGATGATGCCGGTCTCGGCACGCTTCACGTCGTAGTCGGCGGCCTGGATCAGCTTGAGCAGGATGTTCTCGACATCCTCACCCACGTAGCCAGCCTCGGTCAGCGCCGTAGCGTCTGCCACGGCGAACGGGACGTTCAGTCGCTTGGCGAGGGTCTGGGCGAGATAGGTCTTGCCACACCCCGTCGGACCGATGAGCAGGATGTTCGACTTGGCAATCTCGACATCGTCGATGATGTCGGCCGAGGCGAGGGTGTTGCGGGCGCGAATGCGCTTGTAGTGGTTGTAGACGGCGACGGAGAGAGCGCGCTTCGCAGCCTCCTGGCCGATGACGTACTCCTCGAGGAACGAGTAGATCTCGCGCGGCTTGGGCAGATCGAATTCACTCGAGACTTCTTCGCCGGCTTCGGCAAGTCGCTCTTCGATGATCTCGTTGCACAGCTCGACACATTCGTCACAGATGTAGACGCCAGGGCCGGCAATGAGCTGCTGAACCTGCTTCTGGCTCTTGCCACAGAAGGAGCATTTGAGAAGATCGGCGCTTTCCCCTATACGGGCCATGCGAATGTTCCTTCCCAATACTGCGCTCAATACCTAGCGTTTTATCGAGCCTAACCCGAACCGGCGACACTATCTGGCATCCGCTACCCAACGTTACGGCGTGCCGCTGTATGGCACGATTGTCTACGAGACGTAGAAGTAGGAGCATCAATGGGTTCGAGGTGGGCGCGTGTTGCTCGCGGCCTGACCGCCGCTGGCTTTGCGACATTCGTCGCTGCGCTCTCCCACTCCCTCGCGGGCGGCATGGCTCCCAGCGTCTTCTCTCTGGTCGTGACGCTCGTGATCGCGGCCGCCATCTGCACCCTGCTCGCCGGCCGCACGGTGTCTGCGTGGCGGTTGGCGGCATCCGTCGCCCTCAGTCAGGCGCTGTTTCACGGGGTTTTCAGCACGCTCGGGATGCCTCTGGCCACCGCTCACGCACACTCGAGTGCTGGCGCTCTCGCGTCAGCGCCAGCGATGACGCAGCTTCACGGCGGTGCGACGATGTGGCTCGCGCACGGGATCGCCGCTCTCATCACCGTCGTCGCATTCCTGCACGCCGAGCGAGCGTTCTGGGGCATCTCTGGCACCGCCAAACTCTTCTTCTCGAGGCTGCTGACCACCGTCATCCCGCTCTCCCCCGCGCCGACCGCTGCGCGGATCTCGGTTGAGCGTCGATTTGTGCCGCGAGACCTCACAGTTCTGTTGTCGTCGATGAGACACCGTGGGCCGCCGGAGTTGACTGGCCGCCTAAGGCCCGTCTCCGCAGCATCCACCCACTTCGTCGCAGGCTCCAATGCCGCGACTCATCGTCACGAAAGAAATCACATGAAGCGTTCAACCATGTCAACAATCGCCATCACCGCGGGACTCGCCCTCGCGGTTGGGGCGCCTCTCGCCGCCAGCGCACACGTCTCGGTCGACCCGACCCAGGCTGCCGCCGGGTCGTACTCGGTCATCACCTTCAAGGTGCCCAACGAATCTGAGACGGCAGGCACGACCAAGGTCGAGGTCTCGCTGCCGACCGACACCCCCTTCACGAGCGTGCGGTACGTTCCGGTAGCGGGCTGGACCGCCGAGCTCGTGAGCACCACGCTCCCGGAGCCCGTCACCGTGGGCGAGAGCGAGATCACGGAGGCCGTGACATCCGTCATCTGGACTGCCGATCCCGGGTCGGAGATCACTGCGGGCGAACTGCAGCTGTTCCCGTTGTCCGTCGGCCCGGTGCCCGACACAGGTTCGATCGTGCTGCCGGCGGACCAGACCTACAGCGACGGGTCTGTCGTCAGCTGGAGCGAGACCGAGGAGGATGCCGAGCACCCGGCACCCGTGCTGTACGTCAACGATGCGCCGGTCGATCACCACGCAGCGACAACGGATGACAGCCATGATGAGGCCATGGACGACGCCAGCCACGACGAGGACATGACGATCAGCGCAGCCAGCGACACCGGCTCGCCCGACGTGCTGGCTCGCGTGCTCGGCGCCGGCGGTCTCGTACTCGGCGTCGTTGCGCTGGTGCTCGCGATCGTCGCGCGCCGCCCGGCGGCAAAGTAGTGCTGACGTCACGCGTCGGGGCAGCGGGGGCACTCGCTGTCGCCGTCGCCCTGGCGCTGGCCGTCGCCACCCCGGCTCAGGCGCACAATTACCTCGTCGCCTCGACGCCTGCGGCCGGCAGCACCATTTCGGAGGTTCCCGAGAGCTTCTCGGTGACCACCAACGAGGCGCTGCTCGACCTCTCCGGCGACGGCTCGGGCTTCGCCATTGAGGTCACGGATAGCCGCCGGCCTGTACTACGGCGACGGCTGTGTCGCGATTGTCGACTCGACGGTCTCGATGGGCGCATCACTGGGCGACGCGGGCGACTACCGGATGCTGTGGCAACTGGTCTCGAGTGACGGCCACACCGTCTCGGGTGAGGTCGACTTCACGTGGGCGCCATCGGCGGACGCTGAAACCTCTGCGGGCTCCTCGAGCGGCGCCCGACTGCGGCGGCGATGCGGCAGCCGCTCCCCCGGCCTCGACCACCGCGCCCGTCGAGCGCGGTGACGCGAACCTCGGCGACGTGCTGTGGATCGGCGGCACCATCGCGGCGGTGCTCGTCGCCGGCCTCGTCACGCTGTTCATCGTCACAAGGCGCAAGAAGGACTGAGGCATCCAACAAGAAGGGCCGCCCCGCAGCGCCATTACGGCTGCGGGACGGCCCTTCTTTGTTGAACTGCTTAGCCGGGGGTGAGCGCCGGCAGGTTCTTGCGGCTGGTCAGCACCTGGTCGATCAGTCCGTACTCCATGGCCTCGGCCGCGCTGAGGATCTTGTCGCGGTCGATGTCCTTGTTGATCTGCTCGGGTGTGCGGTTCGAGTGGAATGACAGCGTCTCTTCGAGCCATCCACGCATGCGCAGGATCTCGCGCGCCTGGATCTCGATGTCTGAGGCCTGGCTCGATCCCTCTGAGCCGCCACTGGGCTGGTGAATCAGGATGCGCGCGTTCGGCAGTGCGAGGCGCTTGCCCTTGGTTCCACCGGCCGTGATCACGGCGGCAGCGGACGCTGCCTGGCCGAGAACCACGGTCTGGATGTGCGGACGGATGTACTGCATCGTGTCGTAGATCGCCGTCATCGCGGTGAACGAGCCACCGGGCGAGTTGATGTACATCACGATGTCGCGGTCGGGGTCCTGGCTCTCGAGCACCAGAAGCTGCGCCATGACGTCATCCGCTGACGCGTCGTCGATCTGCACACCGAGGAAGATGATGCGGTCCTCGAAGAGCTTCGCGTACGGGTCCTGCCGCTTGTAACCGTAGGCCGTGCGCTCCTCGAACGTGGGCAGGATGTAGCGGTTGTCGGGTGTGGGCCTGGCCATGCCTGACCCTGGGAGGTTGAAGTTGTCCATGATCAGTCCTTCTTGCCTGTAGCTGCTTCGTTGGAAACGGCCTCGTCCGTGCCGCCGCCGCCGACGACGTCGGATGCGAACTCGCGGAGGTGGTCCACGAAGCCGTACTCGAGCGCCTGCTGCGCCGTGAACCAGTTGTCGCGGTCGTTGTCGATGAGCACCTGCTCGATCGACTTGCCGGTCTGCTCAGCGGTGAGCTCGGCCATCCGCTTCTTCATGTCGAGGATGACGCCAGCCTGGGTCTGGATGTCTGCTGACGTACCGCCGAAGCCGCCAGACGGCTGGTGCAGAAGCACTCGCGCGTTCGGGGTGATGTAGCGCTTGCCCTTCGTGCCGGACGAGAGCAGGAACTGCCCCATCGAGGCGGCGAGTCCGATGCCGACCGTGACGATGTCGTTGGGTACGAACTTCATCGTGTCGTAGATCGCCATGCCCGCGGTGATGGAACCACCGGGCGAGTTGATGTAGAGGTAGATGTCGCGCTTGGGGTCTTCTGCGGCAAGCAGCAGAATTTTTGCGCAGATCTCGTTCGCGTTTGAGTCGCGCACCTCTGAGCCGAGCCAGATGATGCGGTCCTTGAGGAGTTGGTCAAAGATGCTTGAGACCAATGCCGGTTGGGCCATTGTTGCGCTCCATTTCAGTTATCGCTTGCTGTCGAATCTACTGGAGCGCGTTGGCCCAAATGCCGGTGTTCGCCGTGGGCAGATAGCGGAGCGTCGCGTTCCTCACTTTTCGGCGCCAATACGATGGGGCCATGAGTGCAGAGTGGCGGTTGCGCGTGAGCGATGTGTGGGCCGCGGCCGACGGGATGGCTGTACTCGACGTCGTCGCCGCGATGGACGCGCTCGTCGCGGAGCGGGCGCCGGATGACGCGGCAGCTGTCTTCGAGGCGGCCTCCGCTCGCGACTACGCCGGCCTCGAAGCCGAGGCCGAGCCGCTGTATCGCCGCGCCATCGAGCTCGGGCTGGACGCGGCAACACTGCCCCGGGCGGTCATCCAGCTCGCCAGCACCCTGCGCAATCTGGGCAAGATCGACGAGTCGATCAGGATGCTCGAGCGGCAGTTGCACGAGCATCCCGCGGATGAATGGACCGGACCAAGTGCCGCGTTTCTCGCTCTCGCGCTGGCCAGCCGTGGAGACGAACGGGACGCGGCCTCCGTCGCGCTCGCTGCCCTCGCCGACTACCTCCCGGTGTACTCCGCGTCCGTGCGCGGCTACGCGATAGAGCTGACGACGCGCGAGTAAGTCAGCGTGGCATCCCGCCGATGTCGGCGGTCGGGGTGACGATGAGTGCATGGCAGACATCGACATCCGCGAACTGATCGCGTACGAACCGTTCTGCGCCGACTGTGGCGAGAGCGGTCCCATTGAGACGAGCTCGTTCCTCGCGTTCGCGTGGGAGCAAGCCCACAACTGTGACCGCAGCGAGCGTTCGCGCGGCATCCTGAACCGGCGACTGCGCTAAAGCGGTATCCCGGCCTACGGCACCAGGCGCGCTAGTACTTCGGTGATCTCGTCGTCGACGGCGCCCCATGGGAGATCGGGCTTGTGGATGCGCAGCGACACCATCCCGTGCAGCAGCGTCCAGAGGCGCATCGCCACGACCAACGCGTCTGCCTCGGACAATTCCGGATGCCTCGACGACCAGCCGAGCGGCCTCCTCGATGAGGCTCCACCGGTCGTGCCCGCGGTCGGGCAGATCCAGACGGTCGGCGCTCTCGAACACCAGTTGGTATGCCCCCGGGTGACTGAGCCCCCACTGCGCGTATGCAGCCCCCAGGGCCGCCAATCGCACACGCGGCGCGGCATCGGGAAGCCGGGACGTGATGGCGCCCTCCATGTCGTCCAGCTGCGCATCGAGCACGGCGGCGGTGAGCTCCTGCACCGAATCGAAATGCAGGTAGATCGCCGCCGGCGACACGGAGCACGCCCGGGCGACGGCGCGAAGTGATGGGAGCGCCACCGCCTGCGGGCTCAGCAGCAGTTCGCTCGCAGCGGCGACGAGTTGCGCCCGCAACTGCTCGCCGGAGCCCCTCGCGTTCGGTTGGCGCTCCATCAGACCTCCGGCTGGACAATTTAACTGAACACGTGTAAACCTATCGGGTATACACCCGTTCACTCAATTATGGAGGAATTCTATGACCGTCGACTATTCCGGCGCCACCGCCCTCGTCACGGGCGCCAGCTCGGGGCTCGGCGCCGAGTTCGCCCGCCAGCTCGCCTCCCGTGGGTCCGACCTGGTGCTGGTCGCGCGCCGTCGAGGATCGCCTCGAGACTCTCGCACAGGAACTTCGCGCCGGTGACTGCACGGTCACCGTCATCGCGGCCGACCTTGCCGCCCCGGATGCCTCGGCGAAAGTCGCGCGGGAGCTCGCCGATCGCGGCATCCGAATTTCCACCCTCGTCAACAACGCTGGCTTCGGAACCTACAACCGTTTCGAGGACGAGGATCCGGCTCGCATCGCCGAAGAGGTCAACCTCAACGTGGGCGCGGTGGTGGACCTCACCCGTGCGTTCTACGACCAGCTGCAGGCGAGCGACAGCGGAGCACTCATCACCGTTGCGTCAACCGCCGGCTACCAGCCGGTGCCGAACATGGCCGTCTACGGGGCGACGAAGGCTTTCGTGCTCAGCTTCACCGAGGCGCTCTGGTACGAGAACCGCAAGCGCGGGCTGGGGGTCCTGTGCCTCTCACCGGGCGCCACGAAGACGGAGTTTTTCGAGGTCGCTGGCGAGGGCGGGCGCGTTGGTGACTTCCAGAGCGCCCAGGAGGTCGTTGCTCTCGCCCTGAGCACACTCGATCGCAGGAACCCGCCGCCCAGCGTCGTTTCGGGCGTGCGCAACAAGGTGATGGCCGCGGCGGGCAGACTCGTGCCTCGACGGGCGCTCGTGCACCTCAGCGGTCGCGTGATGGGCGCCAACACGCCCTAGCTCGCTAACGAAAAAACGGCCACCCCGAGGGGTGGCCGTTCGTTCAGCGATGCTTAGTTGTGGTCGTGACCGGCGTGGTCGTCGTCCGAACCCTGCAGGTCTGCTGCGGTGATCTCGGCCGAGTCGTCGGTGCCATCGCCCAGTGCTGAGGCCGTGAAGGCCGACACGTCGACCTCCTTGCCCTTCGTGTCGACGACCTTGGCCTTGCCAAGAACGACGGCGAGAGCCTTGACGCGAGCAACCTCGGCGATCATTCCGGGGATCTGGCCGTTCTTGTCGAGCACCTGGATGAATTCGCCCGGCTCCATGCCGTACTGCTGCGCGCCCTGGATGAGGTAGTTGGTGAGCTCGTTCTGGCTGACCTTGACTCCCTCAGACTCGACGATCGAGTCGAGCAGGATCTGCGAGCGGAAGGTCTTCTCGCTCGACTCGGTGACCTCGGCGCGGTGGGCGTCGTCTTCGAGACGGTTCTCGTTCTCGAGGTGACGGTTCACCTCGTCTTCGACCAGCTTCGGTGGAACCGGGATCTCGACCGACTTGAGCAGCTCGTCGACGATCTGGTCGCGAGCCTGGGCGCCCTGGCCGAATACCTTCGACTTGGCGACCTGCTCCTTGATGTCTGCCTTCAGTTCCTTGATGGTGTCGAACTGGCTGGCGATCTGGGCGAAGTCGTCGTCGGCCTCGGGAAGCTCGCGCTCCTTGACGGCCAGCAGCGAGACGGTGATGAGGGCGGTCTCGCCCTCGTGGTCTCCACCGAGAAGCGTTGACTCGAACGTGGTGGTCTCGTCGGCGCTGAGGCTGTCGAGAGCCTCGTCGATGCCCTCGATGAGCTCACCCGATCCAACCTCGTACGAGATGCTCGTCGCGGAGTCGACCTCGGTGTCGCCGATCTTGGCGACCAGGTCGAGCTGGGCGAAGTCGCCGGTCTTGGCCGGGCGGTCGACGGTGACGAGCGTGCCGAAGCGGCTGCGCAGGGCATCCAGCTCGTCCTTGACGTCGTCGGCCGAGACCTTGACCTCGTCGACGGTCAGCGTGAGGCCGTCGAGCGACGGGAGGTCGAACTCGGGGCGAACGTCAACCTCGACGACGACCTCGAGGTCACCGCTGAAGTCCTTGACCTCGGGCCACGTCTTGATGTCTGCCTCGGGGCGACCGAGAACGCGGATCTTCTCGTCGGCGACGGCCTGGCGGAAGAACTTGTCGAGCCCGTCGTTGACGGCGTGGTTGAGGATCTCCTCACGGCCGACGCGCTGGTCGAGAAGCTGCTGCGGGATCTTTCCCTTGCGGAAGCCCGGGATGTTGACCTGAGAACCGATGTGCTCATAAGCGTGCTGGATGCTCGGCTTGAGTTCGTCGGGGGTCACTGAGATGTTCAGCTTGACGCGGGTGGCGGTGAGCTTCTCAACCGTGGTCTTCACGTTGTGGTTCTCCTGTAGATCGTTGGGGGAAGTGCTGTCGGGGCGACAGGATTCGAACCTGCGGCCTCTCGGTCCCAAACCGAGCGCTCTACCAAGCTGAGCTACGCCCCGGACTTCCGGTCATTTTCGAAACTGGCGAAAATGGCCTCGGCAAGTCTAGCGTGCTGAGCGCCGCAGAACCGCCCGGTCCATTTCAGGCACGATTACGTCGTCACAGGCACCGGATGAACGGAAGCACGCTTTTGGTCGGGTACACTGTTCTACGGCTCTTCGGTCGCCTCGCGGCCGGAATCCGGGGATGTAGCTTAATGGTAAAGCCTCAGTCTTCCAAACTGATGACCGGAGTTCGATTCTCCGTATCCCCTCAAATGACAAAAGGCCGGTTGCCCTCTGGGGCGACCGGCCTTTTGTCGTTTGAATGTGCGCGCGAATCGAGTGGGCCCCCGCTGAGCAGTCCGACTGGGCGCGAAGCGCTCTGGCGGCGGCTCAGCAGGGATCTCCGTATCCCCTCAAATGACAAAAGGCCGGTTGCCCTCTGGGGCGACCAGCCTTTTGTCGTTTCAGGCCCTGCGGTAGAGCGCTGGCTCGTCGGGGATGCGCCTGTAGCCGTCACGGGCGACCTCTCTGAGAGTCAATCCAATCGCTACGAGAGCGATCACGCCAAGGATGATGAATAGAACGAACATCAGTTCCGCCTTTTCCCGTGAGTGGTTTCTGTACCACTGAGATTTCTCTCTAAGGCGGGCCTTCGGTATCGGGCTAACGCCGTATCTTTGGGTTCGGCGCCGAAATCGTCCTAAGAAGGCAGCGTGCCGCTGGTCGGCTGATGTTCGGCTGATGTCTGGACACTTACGTCTACCGCTGGTTCGGCGAAGGTTCGGGCGACGTAGGCAGCCTCGGTACGAGTCGCTGCCCCGGTCTTTCGCAGGATATTGGATACGTGCACGCTCGCGGTTTTGACGCTGATGAACAGGCGCTCGGCGATGATCCGGTTGCTGAGGCCCTGGGCGATCAGGTCGAGAACTTGCATCTCGCGCGTGGTCAGCAACGCCTCGAGCGATCCGGCGTCAGCATGCCGCCTGTCGGGGCCACCCGACTCGGCCTTCATGGCGCCTACCCGGCGTTCCAGCTGGATGACGCGTTGGGCAACTAATCCCATTCCGATCCGCTCGGCGGCCCGCCGCGCGGTTTCCGCCCAGATTCGGGCTGATGCTCGGTCGCCGGCATTCGCGTGGGCCTCGGCCAGGCGGAAGGCCGCGTACGGCGCGAGCTGAGCAGGCGCCGATGCGTCCGCCGATGCCGTCGCGGCCAGCAGCCACAGGTCCGGGTCGGTTCCGATCCGGCGGGATCCCCCGAATTCTGCGTTGAAGACGGCCAGATGGGCCGCAGCGGTCGGCCACGCAGCGCACGCCGCAAGGGCGGCTCGGAGCCGGCCTTCGATGTCAGCCGCGTCCGCAGCGGTGACGGTTCCGTCGGCTTCGACTGCGTCTCCACTGTCGGTAGCGCTGGTTTCGGGAAGGGCCAGCACGACACCGGTCGCTCTAGCCGCAGTGGCGATGCGAGCTGCGATCACAAGCAGGGGCAAATCGTAGGCTGGGAAGAGGCGGTGCTGGGGCTCGATCACGATGCTCACCTCCCGCCATGCGCCCGACACGTCTCCTCGGGCAAGTGCAATCTCGCCGGCAATAGCCGCGTAGCCGAGGCGGAGTTGCGCGTCGATCCGGAGCTGGAGGCTGAGACCGCCGTGCCAGCTGCGCCGCATTTGCTCGGCAAGGAGAGCGTCACCTGACCACAGCACCGACTGCAGTTTGAGCCGTTTGAGATGGGCGCTGAATCCGATCGGCGGATCGAGTTCAAGGGCGCGGTCGAGCAGGTCGTCGGCGCGGCTGGCCTGGCCGAGAGCCAGCAGGGGGCTGATCATGTTGGACATCAACATCACGCCGGATGTACGTTCGACGCCTCGCGAGCGAGCACGTTCGGCACCCTTTTCGGCGATTCGGATCGCCTCCTCGTAGCGGCCAAGCAGGTACATGGCGTCGGACTGGTTGACCGAGTACCTCAGCAGGGCCGAGTCATTGCCGTCAGCGAGTTCCCCGGCGAGGTCAAGGTCGGCCAGACCCGCATCGATCTCGCCGACGCATAGGCGCGAGAATCCACGGATGTTTGCGGCGACGGACATCCGCGGCCGGGAGCCGACATCCTGAGCCTCCTGGTAGGCCGCGTCCGCCATGTCTACGGCGTCGCCAAAGCGGGACTCGAGCATCAGCCGGGCGGCGAGCTCCCCGAGGATGTTCGCCCGGAGCACGCTCCGGGGCGCGTCACCCAACACGGCGAGGGCTTGTCTCAGCAGTGCTATCGAGCCGATCTGTCCCACGTTGGCGAGGTAGGAGGCCTTGTCGCGGAGCATCCGGGCGTAAGGCTCAGCGTCGGCTGGGCTGGACGCGGCGATTGCCTCATCAATCAGCGCGATGGCACGGTCGCTCTCGCCGGCGTTGCGGAGGATGTAGGAGGTTTCGGCGAGCAGCTCGACCCGGCTGCGGCCAGCGACTTGTTCGGCATCCGGAACTTGCTCCCACAACTCGATCGAGCGCTCCCCCATCCGGGCCGCGGTGGAGAATGCGTACGATTGGCGCGCCTGGACCATCGCGGCGATAGCGGCCGAGAAGGCATTCGTCGTGCTGTGCGCGGCCATCCAATGGTAGGAAATCGCGCTCGCGTTCGGCATCGAGCTGCCCTGCCGCGAGTCGAGCGCCTGTGCGTACCGCGTGTGATACCGCACCCGCTCGCCGGGCAACAACTGCTCGTGGATCGCCTCGCGCACGAGTGCGTGGCGGAAGGCATACGCTGTGCCGTCGACGACGAGAACGCTGGATGCCACGGCCTCGCGGGCCGCGTCATCGATCTCGTCGCCGGTCGCATCGGTGACAAGCGCGAGGAGATCATGCTCCACCCGCACCCCGCCAGCAGCGAGCAGCCGCACGATGCGCTGTGCACGGTCGCTGAGTTGTTCATATCGCGCCAGAAGCAGGTCGCGCAGGGTTTCGGGGAATCCATCGACGCGCGCGAACCCGGCGCAGCTCACCAGTTCCTCGATGAAGAAGGGAACTCCGTCGGCGCGCTCGTGGACGACGTCGAGCTCGCCCTTGTCGGGGGCCGCACCGAGGAGGACTGTGACCATCTGCTTGACTTGTTGGCGGTTCAGCCGCGCCAGCTCGCGCCTCGCCACGCGGCGGTTGCGGTCGAGTTCTGGGAGCCAGGCGCGAAGGGCACTGCCGCGGCCGAGCTCGTCGCTTCGGAACGTGAAGATGAAGAGAATGGGGGCGTGCTCAATAACGCGCACGAGGAAACGAAGCAGGGCGAGGGTGCCCTGGTCAGCCCAATGGAGGTCTTCGATGATGATCACGAGCGGTCGCGTTCTGGCCAGGTGCTCGAGAGTGCCAGCTACGGCTTCGTAGAGGCGGTCGGCGCCGCCGCGCCGCGCCGGGTCGACTACGTCGACCTGATCTCCCAGCTCGGGCAGCAGCACGAGCAGCGCGTCGCGGGCAGGGCCCGACGCCTCGAGTAGTTCACGTTCACCAACCTCGAGCGAGAGTGCCCGGAGCGTGGCGATGATCGGAGCGTATGGCGGCGCGTCCTTGTCGAGGTCGACGGATTGACCGCGCAGCACGAGCGCGTCGGCAGGGAGGTCACAGACAAAGTCTTCGACGAGGCGGGTCTTGCCGATCCCTGCCTCGCCGCCGAGCACGACGGATTTCGTCGCACCCGAGACAGCCGTTTGATAGGCATCGCGCAGCGACTCAACGTCCTCCTCACGGCCGATGAGTGACGCACACGTCGTGGTCTGCACCACTACATCGTCCCACTGTCCCGGAGCCGATGACCGAACTTCTGCCGATCGTGCCGCCGTGACGACAGTGCCGCTCACTGCGACAGGTGTGGCCGGTTCGACTGTGCCGCCGACAGCGACGGATCGCGCCACATCCCGCGCGCCCATCGAGACAGCCGACTCGCGATCGTCAGTTGCACCCGCGGAGACTGTTCGAGTGCCCGCTCCCGAGCAATGCGGCGGAATTCGAGCTCGCGGGTGAGTTCATTCTCGCGTTGCTGATAGAGCCGGTAGAACGAATCTGGGGAAGTAATCATGATGCGCCTTTTCGTGGTGTGAATCTTTCGAATCAGATTTCCCTCTAAGGCGACCCACCGGCATCCGGTGAATTCCCTATTTTCAGCGCCGTGGATCCGTCGGCGTAACCTAGGCCCAGCGAATGTCAGGCACGGCGAGGAGACCCGGTGACTCTCAGAATTGATTCCGCCATCGTCCGAAGGCACTCATCGTGAACCTTTCGCCTGAGGTTGCTCGTGGTGCTCGGCGTTCTCGCCGGCCGTACAAATCACCCTCGACGTGATTGCGCTAGTCGACCTGTACCGTCGCCCGGTCAGTCAGGTCAGAACGGGCAACAAGTGGGCGTGGGTGGCAATCATCCTTCTCATCAATCTGCTCGGCGCGATCCTGTACCTCACGGTGGGCCGCCTCGGGAGCAAGGAGCCCTGACCGGCCGTCAGCGGATCGCAGCAACAATCGCCATGCGCGCGGCATCCCCCTCGGGGATCGGCAGGATCGGATAGTTGTGCAGCATCCCCTGGCCCTCGTGGTAGTCGACTTCGAGACCTGCTTCCAGAGCGAGTGGCAGGAATCGCAGGGCGTCTGCGTGCACGATGTCTCGCGTGCCGCTGAACATCGTGATCGGGCCAAGCCCGGTCAGGTCTCCGTGCAGCGGGCTGACGCGCCAGTCGCCCTCCCCCAGCTCGTCACGGTAGAGCTTTCCGGCCGCGTGGGTTCCCGGCACCGCCAACCACGGATCGCTCGGCGCGATGACCTCTAGCATCGGATCTGTGCCGCTGATGTCGAGCCAGGGCGCCAGAAGCACCAGACGGTGAAGCGGTGGAAGCTCGCGGTCGCGCAACTCCATCGCCACGGCCAGGGCCATGCCCCCGCCGGATGAATCACCGATGATGCTGAGGTTCTCCGCGCCCACCTCGTCGATGATGGATGCCGCGAGATCGGCCACGGCCGGCACGATCACGCTGGCCGTTCCGGTCGGAGCCAGCGGCATGATCGGCACGATGACGGTGACGCCTGCCTCGGTTGCGAGGTTGGCGATGAGGCTCCAGTGCACGGGGTCGATCTCGTACACGTAGCATCCACCGTGCAGGTAGATCGCCCGAGTGTCAGGTTGCCTGCCCTTGGGCGACACGGAAAAGACCGGCCAGCCGGCAACATCCCGTCGCGTGATGTCGACCTTCGCAGACAGTCTCGACGGCGGAGTGAACGGTTTCGGTTTGCGCTGCAGCTTCGCAACCTTCTCAAGGGTGCGCTGCGCCGTGCTGAAGCCCCGCTTCGATCCCCGCAGGGTGATGATGAGTGGCGCGAGCCTGCTCAACAAGCTCGCCACGGCTGTCAGCCGTCGATGCGCTTCAGAACGTGAATCGGGATGAAGACACCGAGGCAGGTCATCAGAATGCCGCCCATGAAGACGGCGAATTCGGCACCTTCAACGTAGAACGCCGAACCCATGACATAGAAACCAGCCACAAAGAGAGCAAGCGAGATGATGAAAGCGACGATGTTCACGATTCCATAATAGCGATGACCTCTCCCGCTCAGGCCACACCGCCACCCACTCTCCCCAATTCGGGGCAATCTATCCCTCCGCCGCACCTCGAGCAGTACCCTGAGCCTCGATGAGCAACTATCTGCCTTTTGTGGGCTTTGTGAAATTCCCTCGAAATCCTCGGGATCTCACCAGCCAAGTGTGTCCAGCGTGTTTGGCCGATCGCTCCGGCGCGGTGTGCGGGAACTGCGGGCTTGACCTCGCCAGTCCGCTCATCGCGGAACTCGACTCCTCGTCGACGGATGCCTCGGCCGCGCTCGATCGCCGGCTGCAGCTCATCGGGCGCATCCGTCACGACTCGGCTGCCGCTCAGGCACCGACACCGTCATCCGTGCCTGCCGCCGCGGCCGTCGTCCCGCCGCCAGCACCCACTCCTCCGCCGTCGCCCACACATGCTCACGCCCACGTTGCACCTCGCCAGCACCTCGGCGTGCAGGTCATCCTGCTCATCGTCGGGGTCTCGCTGCTGTCCATCGGCGCGATCTTCTTCCTGGTGTACGCCTTCATCACCTTCGGTCTGGTCTGGCGATCCGTCATCATCGTGTCGATCTCGATTGCGGCGATCGTGGGCGCGACGCTGCTCAAGCGGCGACGGCTGAGAACCACCGCCGAAGCCATCTCGGTGCTGGGAGCGGTGCTCGTCTACCTCGACGTGTACGCGGTCAGGGCGAACGACCTGTTCGGCGCTGGCGACGTCGATGACCAGATCTATTGGGGCGTCGCCCTGCTGCTCTCAGCGATCGGATTCGCCGCATGGCACCGTTTCTCGGGGCTGCGGCTGCCCAACGTCATCGGCTTCGTCACATTCGCGCCCGGGCTGGCGCTGCTGATCGGCGGAGTTGACCGCGAGCGGCAGACGAGGCACTGAGCGGATTCGCCGCATTCGCCGCTCTCGCCCTGGGCAGCCTCGTGCACGCTGGTGCGCGACATCGGGTGGAACGGGCCATCGTCGCCTGGCTCGGAATCGTCGGACTCGTTCTCGCCGTGTTCTTCAGCCCTCTTCTGCCCGGTGATGACTGGACTCTGGCGCTGGGTCTGGGCATCGTCGCGATCAATCGCGCTCGCGCAGGTGGGCCTGATCGCACGAATCGGGTTCCCCGTCGCGGCGGGTCGTTCCGCCGCTGCGATCGGTGCGGCGGCCGCGGCGAGCACCGTGTTCTTTGTCGCGTTCGAATCGGAGACACGGCGATTTGGACGTTCTGGCCGCTCGTGAGCGCCACCGTCGTGGCACTGGGGCTCGAGTTACTCGCTCGCAGGGCGCGATCGAGCAGTCTGGCACCGTTCGCCCGCACCGCGACGTACTCGGCGGCCGGCTTCATTGTGGCGACGCTCATCTCTTCCGATCGAGTACCTCCTCGAACCGACCGTGTACCTTCTGGCAGCGGCGTGGCCTCGATGGAATTCCTCCGGCGGCACCGCAATCCTCGATGCCTCCCGACTACCCACTGGCGGTAGTCGCACTGCTCGTCGTCATAGCGCTCGCCTCGGCGGCCTGGGGTGCCTCACGCATCCTGGTCAGCCGACTGGCGCCCGTGCTCGCGGTCGGCTCGGCGGTGCTCCTGCTCGCCGTTCCCCTGGTTGGCGTGCTGTGGGCGGCGGTTGCCGCGTGGCTGCTTCTCGCCGCCGCCGGGCTCGTGGCGCTGCGCCTCGGTCGTTCGCGCAACTGGAGCCGCGGCATCCGGAACATCATCGCGAGTGGGTCGCTTGTGGCGGTGGCGCTGGGATATGTCTCGTCATGGGCGAGCATCGACACCTGGTGGTACGGGTCCGTGGGCGCCGTCGCGATTCTGGTGGCGTCCCGTCTTGTGACCGGCAACCCCGTGATCCGTGCTGCGACGCTGGGGCTCGCGACCGTTCTCGCCCTCGTGGCAATTGGGGCGGAGGGTTTTCACATCAACGAGAGATTCGCGGCTGGCGCTGGCGCTGTGATCGAGTCCGTGCACGCGGTGGCGATCCTTGCCATCCTCCTGGTGGCAGCATCCGCACTGTTGGCCCGTCGCCTCTCCAGCGTCGAAACCCGAACGTTGTTCTGGATCTCGCTTGTCGCCGCCATTGGCGCCGGCGCGAACAGCTGGTTCGCCGGGGAGTTCGGCTTCATCATGCGCTCCGGCGACCTCGTGCTGCCATACGCCGCCACGACGACTCTGCTTGCGCTCGGATTGGTCGTCGCGCTCGTGCTGTGGCGGGCGGCAAGCTCAACCGCCACCTACGGGATCGAGCGGTTCGCCGCATCGTTGCTCGTGGCCCCGGCCGCCGCCTGGGGGCTCGAATCGCTGACGCGCTGGGCTTCGCTGCCGCCCCTCATCGGCACAATCGCCCTCATGGTCGCGGCCCTCCTCACCGCAGCTGCTGCTCTCGCCTTCGCCGTGGTGCGCTCGGAGTCCCGGCTCGCGCTTGAGATCGGCGCGGCGGCTGTCGCCGTCTACGCCGTGCTCTTTTCGCTGGGCATGGATGCCACGTGGCTGGTGCTGATCGTCGCCGCCGTCACCGTGCTCATGCTCGCCATCTCGCCCGACGGTCTGTTCGCATCGACGAGCCCGAGGAAGCACCTGGGGTGGCTCGCCCTGGCGCTGGCCATCGGTGGACTGTGGTGGGCGCTGCAGGATGCCGCGATCACGGACGTCGAGCCCTACGTCCTGCCGCCTGCCGGAGCAATTCTCCTCGTCGCCCTGCTGGGCTGGCGAGGCACACGCAGGTCCTCAGAGGCGTCACCCGCACTACCTCTCATCGCTCTGTCCGGGCTGCTGGTTGCGATCGTGCCCATCGCGGTGGTGGCCATGAACGGGCCGACGGCCCGCACGGTCGCCATCGTTGCCTCGTGCGCCGCGCTTCTTCTCGCTGCCAGCATCGCCACCAGGCCAGCATCCTTGCGGCCGTATCTCGACGTTGCGGCGATCGCCGGCGCCGCCGGGCTCGTCATCGCGGGATTTGGCCGCGCCTCGGTGATCGCGCTCACCCCGGTCAAGGATGACCTCCAGCTGGATGTGTGGGTAGCGTCAACTGTCGCCGTGCTTGTTGCCGCCGCGATCCTGCAGGCCCGGATCTCCGACACGACGACCGGGCGCAGGCGCATCGAGGCCAGCGAGTCGGTGATCGCTCTGGCCATCGGGGGCATCGTCGCGATTGAGTTCTCGGTGCTCGACGTTGAGGTGATCGGCACAGTGAGGGCCGTGACTGTGCTCATCCTGCTGTCAGCGACCTACATGGTGTGTCAGCTTATTGACCGTGCTCCTTTCCCCCGGATCATCGGCTGGGTGGCGCTCGGCGGTGCCGCAATCGTCGGTATCACCGCGGTCAACGTGAAGGCCGTGAGGGGGCTCGATCCACTCGAGTGGGCCACCGCCATCGTCGCCGCGGCTCTGCTCACGGTCGGGGCGGTGCAAATGCGGAGGCAGCCCACCGCAGGCAGCTGGACATGGCTCGCGCCCGGCATCCTCGTGCTGATCCTGCCCTCGCTGGTGGCGACCTTCACCGATGCACCCATCTGGCGTCTCGTCGGCCTTGGCGTCGTCTGCATCGCCGCAATCCTCGTCGGGGCCCTGCTGAAGCTGCAGGCTCCCCTGATCCTGGGTGCCGTCGCCGTGCTCGTTCATGCGATCCGCACCTTCGCACCGCAGATCATTGAGATCTACCAGCTGACGGAGTGGTGGATCTGGGCGGTAGTCGGTGGGGCGATCATCCTGTTCGTTGCAATCACCCTCGAGAAGCGCGTCAGAGACCTGAAGTCGTTCGGCAGCCGGGTGTCCGCGCTGCGCTGATTATCGGGTGGTTAGCGTTGCCTCAGCTTGCTTGCGGAATATCTCTGAGTAACTAGCGTTTACTGCAGACAGACAGAAGAAGGAGTCTCCCATGACTGAAGTTCAGGCCGTTCCCCAGACATCAGCCGACCCGGATGTCACCTCCGGCGTTGCACAGTTCCTCGGCCCGGTCGTCACCGACCTCACCGCGCTGTCCGTCGACGGGAAGCAGGCACACTGGCACGTTCGTGGCGCCAACTTCCAGGCGATTCACCTCCTGCTGGACGAGGTCGTCGACCACGTTCGCGAGTACGCAGACACCGCAGCGGAGCGCGTCGTCGCCCTCGGACTACCGATCGACGCTCGCATCCAGACCGTCGGAGCCCGCGCCACCACGCCGGCTCTCACCGCAGGCTTCCAGCAGACAGACACCGTGATCGCAGAGATCATCGCGGGCATCGACGCGACGCTCGTCACCGTTCGCACGGCGGTCGACGAACTCGCCGACCTCGATGTTGTGAGCCAGGATGTCGCCATCGAGATCGCTCGCGGGCTCGAGAAGGACCGCTGGTTCCTCTTCGCCCACCTCGCCACCAAGTAGCTAAAGCGAGGAGTGCGTGAGGCGGCCGCCCAACAGGGTTGCCCGCACGACGACATCCCGAAACTGACCACCGGTCAGCGTCACCGGGTCGTCGTCGGTCACGATCAGGTCGGCTACCTCACCCACGGCAACCGTCGTGCGGGTGGTGGCAGCTAAAGCCTCGCGCGCGGTGATCGCCTGCTCCGGATGCCACGGCTCCCGGTCGTCGCGCGACCGCCCCACCGCTGCGGCAATCGTCACCCACGGGTCGAGGGGCGACACCGGGGCGTCCGAGCCGAGGGCCAGCTCGGCGCCGGAGTCGAGCATGGAGCGCAGCGGGAACGCCCGGCCTGTGCGACCCGGCCAGAACTTCTCGGCGACGTCCCGGTCGTCCATCGCGTGATCGGGCTGGACGCTCGCCGTCACGCCCAGCGCGGCGAACCGCGCAATATCGGTCTCGGACACCAGCTGCGCGTGCTCGATCCGACCACGGCTGGCAAGCTCCTCGAACGCGTCGAGAGCGAGGGATGTGGCGTGGTCACCGATCGCGTGAACCGAGGGCTCGATGCCCCCCTGCACTGCCATGCGCATGCGCGGAAGCAGGTCGGCGGGCGGCACGGTGAGCATCCCGTGTGAATGCTCATCACCTTCCATGCCGGGATACTCGTCGTAGCAGTACGCCGTGCGGGTGTTCAGCGATCCGTCGGTGAGCACCTTGAAGCGGCCAACGGTCAGCAGGTCGGTGACGGCATCGCCCGTGCGCAGGCCAAGTTCGATCGCCCTCTCCAGGTCCTCGGAATAGATGCCGAACTCCACGCGCAGGCAGTCGAAGCCGTTGCGCATCCTGCGCTGCCACGTCTCGAGATTCCATGCCATCTCGAGATCGACGATTCCAACGACGCCGCGGGCTGCTGCGGCGTGCCCGGCATCCAGCATCCATGAATCAAGCAGCGCATCGGAGACAGCGTTCAGTCCGCGAGTCACCTCAAAGGCGGGGTCCTCCCGCAGCAGGCCGGTCGCGTGTCCCCGATGCCCGTACAAATCCAGGGCGGCAGAGTTCAGCCACGCGGCGTGCAGATCCCCGCTGACGAGCACGACCGGCACACCCCCGGTGGTGGCATCCAGCACCTCGAGCGACGGCGCGTCCGGCCACAGCCCGTCGCGGAAGCCCGAGCCGACGAAGGCCTGCCCCGGGTCCACCAACTCGGCACCGCGGGCAGCGAGCGCATTGCCCACCAGTTCGGCGGCGTGCCGGGCGGATGTTGCGATCGATACATCGAGTCTGCGCGCGACGAGCGCCCACTGGCTCGCATGAACGTGGTTGTCCCAGAGCCCGGGCGAGACCCAGCGTCGCTCGACATCGAGGTCGCCGGCGGTCAGCGGAGAGTTGCCGGCGGGCACGATGGAGGAGATCACTCCCCCGTTGATGTGCAGGTCGACGGCGGCGCCGTCCGTGCCGGACACGCGGGCGTTACGAATCAGCATCTGGCTCAATCTCGTCGGTTTCTGTCGGCGTCAGCGCGGCCGCTTCCCGCACTCGCCGCATTTCGGCCGCCAGCGCCGGCGAATTGTACGGGCCGTCGCCATCCAGGGCCTCGATGATGCGATCGAACACCTCTGGACTCTTGTTCTGGCTCAGCTTGAGGCGCGCATCGAACCGCGTGACCCGCAGCCGCAGACCGACGGTGCCCTTCGCGATGCGACGGGCGGCACGCTCGTCGATGTCGAGTGCGACCGGATGAGGCATCCTGTGCTCGAAGTGGTCGACGAGATCGCCGAGCACCCGGAAATTCTCTTCGTCGCTGAGCAGCTCAGGAGTGCCATAGAGGTGCGCGGTGACGTGATTCCAGGTGGGAATGAAGTCACCGCTGGAGTACCAGGCCGGCGAGATGTAGCCGTGCGGCCCCTGCACGATGAGCAGCATCTCGTGCTGGCCCAGCTCGTGCGCCTCCTCGTCGGGACGACCGACGTGACTCACGATGCTGATGCCGTCGGCGTCCTCCTCGAGCACGACCGGATAGTGGGATGCCACGAGCCCCGTCGAGGCAGTCGAGACCATGGTGACCCACGGGTTCTCGCGGATGAGTCGCTTGATCTCGTCCGGATCGGTGACGATGTAGGTCGGTGTCTTTCTCATGTCTGGTCCTTCGGGCACCAATAGAGTTTTCGGGCACCGACGACTTCCATCACGATCGGCGTCCCGCAGACCCTGCACGGCAACCCCTCGCGGTGGTACACCCAGTGGCGGTCGGCCCGGCTGGCCATCGCGCCGTCGTACGCCGACTTGCTGAGGCCATCCATCGTCATCATCTGGCCGGTCTTCACGCCGAGCTTCAGCAGCTTCGCCCAGTCTTTCCAGAGCGCGCGAACAATCTCCTCCTGAAGATCCTTGCCACGGGTGTGCGGGTTGAGTCGGGCCCGGAACAGCAGTTCGGCCCGATAGACATTGCCGATCCCCGCCACCACCGACTGGTCCATCAACAACAGCCCGATCGGAGTCGGCTTTTTCAGCACGGAGGCGACAAAGCGATCTTCCGCCTTCCTGCCACTGTCGAGAATCGGGTCGGGCCCGAGCGAGTCGACCTTGGCCTGCACTTCATCGGCACGCAGCACGTTGCAGGCCGTCGGTCCACGGAGATCGGCAACCGTGTTCTCGGTGAGCAACCTGACCCTGACAGCACCGACCGGCTCTGGCGGGAACGACTCGAAGGACTCCCCGAGATTCTCCTGCTCCGACATCCGGAGCCTGGCCCTGCGGGGTGCGCCGATGCTCGACAGCGAATCCTCGTGCTCGCCGACGACCGTGCCCTTCTGACCGGTCTGACCCATCCGGCCGTTCGACGATGCCATGGTCGCGTCAGCGGTGATGTCGCCCGCAAAATCCCACGCGCCGTACAGGCCCAGATGCACGTGCAGCCACAGCTCGTTGTCGAACTCGAGAAACATCTGCTTTCCGACGGCCATGGCCCGAATCATCGTTCGGCCGTCGATCTGGGTCGCCCCGGCGGCAAAGCGGCCCTGCGGGGAGGATGCCGCGATCTCGCGTCCCACGAAATGCAGGTCGAACTGCCTCGCGATTCTGTGTACGGAGTGCCCTTCGGGCATCAGCGCACGATCTCGTGTCCGGCGATCAGGCCAGTGGACTCGAATTCACCGACCTGGGCGATTCGTCGCGCGTGCCGCTCGTCGCCCGAGAACGGTTCGGCGATAAACACGTCGATGAAGTGCTTGGCCTCATCGACAGTGTGCTGCCTGGCCCCGATGGAGATGACGTTGGCATCATTGTGCTGACGCGCCAGCAGTGCCGTGCTCTCGTTCCACACCAGGGCGGCGCGAGCTCCCGCCACCTTGTTCGCGGCGATCTGCTCGCCGTTTCCCGAGCCGCCGAAGACGACGCCGAGGCTCTCCACCCCCGCCGCCTGATCGGCGACGACGCCGAGCGCCGCGTTGATGCAGAAAGCCGGGTAGTCATCCAGTGCGTCGTAGTGTGTGGGGCCGTGGTCGATGACCTCATGGCCGGCCGCCGAGAGATGCTGCCTGAGGTCGTCACTGAACTCCAGTCCAGCATGGTCGGTCGCGATATGGATGCGCATGCTGCCAGTTTATGGATCACCGGCGGTCGTTCCCGCCATCAGCCGATCCATTCGAGACTCTGGCCGTGTCCTCCCGCGAGTGCGACCGGATTCCCGTCCAGGGCGACGATGAAGAGGGACGGGTCTTCCGGCGTCCTGGCGAGGCGGCGCTGGATGGCCGGGGTCACGAGCTGGCCCTCGTTCGAGATCCAGTGCCCCGGCAATTCGGACACCAGCTCGACGAAACTGTCGCGATCCCCCGCCGGGAAGTACGCCAGCGCTGCACTGTGGAAGATGACCAGTGTCGCACCGTCCGGAGCTTCCGCGGCGAGCGCCCGCAATCCCAAGAGCGCGTCGGATCGCACGATTCTGGGGGCTTCCTGTTGCGCGATCGCTATCGCCGCGTGGAGCCTGGCTCGTCGCTCATCGTGCTCGGGCCAGACCAGTGCTTCCAGCCACTGAACGTCGGCCTGGTCGTTGACGTCGAGCGGATTGATGTCGATGCCGGCCCGCCACACAATCGTGGGCATCCGGTTCGGAACGGGCACGGAACCGCTAATCCGTGGGGCCAGCTCGACGTCACTCGGACCATCGGCCGGGTGGAGTTCGCTGTCCCCGTAGCGATAGCTGTATCGGTCGGGAAGAAGGCAAAGTCCCGCAGAGGCACCAACCTCGATGAGCGCAACAGGCTGCGGCAGTGATGCCAACAGCGGGAGAATCATCGCGCAGCGCGCAGCCTCGTTGGTCTGAGTCGAGCGCGCAAGCGCGATGCTCCTCACCGCGGGCCAGTGGTCGATCATCCATTCCCGAAACTCCGGGAAGCCGCCGCCGCCAGCGCCCGCCGCCCTGGCCGCCGAAAACACGAGGTTCACCTGACGCTTCGGCACTGGCAGTTCGTCAATCAACTCGATGAGGGTCGCATCGCTCGCGACCCCTGACGCCCAGGCCGCATACGTCGCCGAGGTACTTGCCTCGAATTCGGCGAAATCCCGGTACCGCTGGGCTGTTGTCCGCACCGGGTCATCTACAGGGTCCACCCTCCGATTCTGCAACTTCCACTGGCATTCCGACCACCATCAGGCGCAGAATTGTGAGAGGGACACTGCGCATAGGGAGAGCACCATGAGAAGCTCACGCACCGCACCAGAACTGGTCATGCCGATCCTGTCAGCCGGCCGACACCGAAACCCGAGGCGGGGCGCCTGCTTCATGGAGTTCGCGTCGTACCTGGCCGGTGAGAAGTGGAGCGATCACCCGGGGTGCACGCACCCCGTGCTCGCAGCGCTTGCCCGCGATGTCAATGACATGTCGACGGATGCCACGCGCTCGACTCTCACTCAGCACATCCATCGCGTGGTCGGCCTCAACGGCAACGATCCCCTGATCGCGGCGGCCATCGCCGTGCACGCTGCTGCCGCCGCCCTGCCGATTGCCAGCCTCGAACGCCAGCGCGCCCTCGCGGTTGGCATCCTCACCGCGACCGACTCCGTGGATTCTGCGGAGCTCAGAGCCGTCGCAGCTGCTGCACTCCGCACGGCCCCCGACGCAGAACGGTGGGCCCGCAAATACCGCTCGTCGTTCCCATCCCGGGACTTCTCCCTCCACACAGCGGTGGTAATCGCGCACACCTCCGTGGTGGGAATCGCACTCGCGTGCGTCCCGGACGCCGACGCCAGACTCGGCCGGCTGCTGGTCAGCTCGATCGAGCTTGCCGAGCGACTCCGGCGCGAGCTTGCCGATCCGGTGCCGCAGTCACAGCAGAGAGACGCCCTGCCTGACCGCGAGTTCGCTCAGATCCAGAGCGAGGAACGCTCCGAGACGTTCGCTGCGTCGTAATTCGTATTCGGCATCACGCTCCGGCTCGGGTACGGCTGCCCGGCTGATGATCACCGTTGCGACCTCATTCCAGGCCTGGCTGCGTGAACGCTCCACCAGGTCTGCCAGCACGTCACCGGCTTCCGCGCGAGCGGCGAACGCGGTCGACATCGCCCGGTGCACCGCCTCCCGCCGCCGGCTTTCGCGGCGTCTTTCCTCCGAGTCCGGTTCCTCCACCCAGGCGCCCTCTGACACGAAATCCTCGCGTCGCACCCTCAAGCGCTCCGCGGTCTCCCACTCGTTGTCGGCGAGCGCGTCGAGCTCCCGACGCGCTGCCGCGATCAGGGACTCCCTGTCGAAATCCAGCCTGTCGCGCAGCGCGTCGACGATCACCTGATTCCGCAGTGTCATCACGACCAGCGATTCCGCGATGAGCACCCCGTCCTCCACGATGCGGGCGATGGGAGGCGGCTCGGTCGGGTTTGGTGCGACGTACTTACCGACGTCCACTGAACTCCGTCGTCGAAACCACCGCATGTGTACATTGTCTCGCGAACTACGGGCGCCACGCTCCGGGATCGCATCTATTCGGAGCGCATCGTTCCGAAAGAAAATTGGTCGCACTCCCGCGCAGACTCCGCACACTCGAATGCCTAAGCTGGATCGGTGCGGTCACGAGCCGCACCCGAAACGCAAGGAGCGCAAGTGCCTGGAGACAACCTCACCCGCATCGAAGCACAGGAGCGCAAAGCGCTCGTGTCGGTATCGAGCTACGAGATCTCACTCGATCTCACCTCGGGCCCGGAAATCTTCCGCTCGACCACCCGCGTCGTCTTCTCGGCGAAGGATGGCGCGTCGACATTCATCGATGCGATCACGAGCACAGTGCACTCGGTGACCCTCAACGGCGTCTCGCTCGACCCGGCCGTCGTGAGCGATGGTGTGCGCATCCAGCTCGATGGTCTCCAGCCAGACAACGTGCTCGAGGTCGTCGCTGACGCCGCATACACGAACACCGGCGAGGGCCTGCATCGTTTCGTCGACCCGGTTGACGAACGAGGTCTACCTGTACTCGCAGTTCGAGGTGCCAGACAGCCGGCGGGTTTTCGCCGTGTTCGAGCAGCCCGACCTCAAGGCCACGTTCCAGTTCACCGTGACCGCGCCCTGCGGCGTGGGTCATCGTCAGCAACTCACCGGCCCCAGAGCCGGCGGTCGACGGCGACTCCGCGACCTGGGTGTTCCCGCCCACCGGAATCCTGTCAAGCTACGTCACCGCCATCGTGGCAGGACCGTACGTGTCTGTGCACGACGAACTCACCTCGAGCGACGGCAGGGTGATCCCGCTCGGCATCTTCGCCCGCAAGTCGTTGAGCCAGTACCTCGACTCCGACTACATCTTCGAGAAGACGAAGCAGGGTTTCGAGTTCTTCGAGAAGCACTTCAACTACCCGTACCCCTTCGAGAAGTACGACCAGCTCTTCGTACCGGAGTTCAACGCCGGCGCCATGGAGAACGCAGGGGTCGTCACCTTCACCGAGACCTACATCTTCCGCTCCAAGGTGACGGATGCCATCAAGGAACGTCGCGTCGTCACGATCCTCCACGAGCTGGCCCACATGTGGTTCGGCGACCTGGTGACCATGAAGTGGTGGAATGACCTCTGGCTGAACGAGAGCTTCGCGGAGTGGGCATCGACCCTCGCCACCGCCGAGGCGACCGAATGGACCGAAGCGTGGACCACATTCCAGGCGATGGAGAAGAGCTGGGCATACAAACAGGACCAGCTGCCATCCACTCACCCCGTTGTCGCCGTGATCAACGACCTCGAAGACGTGCAGGTCAATTTCGACGGAATCACGTACGCAAAGGGCGGCTCGGTCATCAAGCAGCTCGTCGCATGGGTTGGGCTGCCCGAGTTCATGCTCGGCGTCAGCAACTACTTCGCCAAGCACGAGTACGGCAACACCGAGCTCAGCGACCTGATGGTCGAGCTCGAGAAGACCAGCGGCCGCGACCTGAGCGAATGGACAAAACTCTGGCTCGAGACCGCCGGGGTCAACACACTGCGCCCCGAGATCGAGACCACCGCCGATGGCACGATCCGCTCGTTTGCGGTGCTGCAGGAGGCCGCGGCGGACTACCCGACGATCCGCCCGCACCGCCTCGCGATCGGTTTCTACAACCTCAACGACGGCAAGCTCACCCGGGACCACCGAGTCGAGATCGACGTCGACGGCGAGCGCACTGACGTTCCGATTCTGGTTGGCCTTGGGCGCCCGGACCTCGTGCTCGTCAACGATGAAGACCTCGCTTACGCGAAGATCCGGCTGGATGACGCGTCGCTGGCTGTAGCGATGGAGCACCTTGCCGACATCAGTGACCCGCTTGCGCGCTCCATCGTCTGGGGTGCCGCATGGGACGCCGCGCGCGACGCCGAAACTGCCGCGCGTGACTACGTAAGTCTGGTGCTGAACAACATCGGCAGCGAGACCGAGTCGACCACGATGCGCACCACCCTCAGCCAGCTGGTGTCGGTCGCGCGGTTCTACGTCACGCCGGAGACGCGCGACAGCACCATTGCCGCCGTCGGAGACGCGCTGTGGGCTCTTGCGCTCCAGGCGCCGGCCGCCTCGGACTCGCAGTTCCAATTCGCGAAGTTCTTCGCCAACATCGCCTCCACCGATGAGCACGTCGCGACGCTGGCCGGGCTGCTCGATGGCTCAGTCGCCCTCGACGGGCTGGAGATCGACACCGACCTGCGCTGGGAAATCCTCGAGGGTCTCGTGCTGAACGGTGCGGCGGACGCGTCGACGATTGACGCAGCGCTGGCCGACGACAACACGTCCAACGGTGCCCAGGCCGCCGCTCGTGCGCGTGCCACCCTGCCAACACCGGACGACAAGCGCGCCGCGTTCGACTCCCTGGTGTCCGATGACGGCCTGCCGAACGCGATTGTGCGCATGGTGACGATGGGCTACCAGCACGTCAACGACCCGGCATCCCTCGAGTCCCTGGTCGAGCCGTACTTCGCCGCGATCAACGACATCTGGGCGAATCGTTCGTACAAGATCGCGGAGTACATCATCATGGGGCTGTACCCGGCGCCACTGGCATCCACTGCTCTGGTGGATGCCACGAAGGCCTGGCTTGCGGCCAACCCGGAGGTGCCGGCCCTGCGCCGCATGCTCATCGAGAACCTCGCCGGGGTCGAGCGCGCCATCGAGGCGCAGAAGCGGGACGCCGTCTGAGGGTAAACCCCCCGCGAACCGCGGCACATTGTGGATTCCGCTCGCCGGAGTCGCACTCTGCCGCGGTTCGCGTGAGGTCGGTCGCGCCTCCCGGGATGCGCCCAAGTTCGCGTCGCTAGTATTGAGCGGCTATGTACCAAACGACTGAACCCCCGGAGACGACCACCCCTCTGGGCGAGATCATTGCGAACCTGATCGTCTTCGATAGGACCTGGCACCTCTTCACGATCGTCCTCGTGATTGTCGGTTCGCTCTTCGTGCGATGGGTGCTGCTGTTCGTCATCCGCCGGGTCGTGCGCCGCGTCATCAACGGGGCGAAGAAGCGCCAGAACTTCGACGACACCCAGGCCCTGCTGATGTCGCCGCTGGCTGCGGTGCGGGTCGTTCAGCGCACCCGCACGCTCGGGAGCGTACTCGGCAATCTGGTCACCGCTGTCATCGTCATCATGGCGGTGCTCGTGATCTTCAACACCGTCTTTCCCGGCGCCACCTCGGCCTTCGCGCTCATCACCGCAGCTCTCGGCGCTGGCCTCGGCTTCGGTGCCCAGAACATCGTCAAGGACGTGCTGAGCGGGCTGTTCATGGTCGCCGAAGATCAGCTCGGTGTCGGCGACGTGGTCGACCTCGGGCCCGCCACCGGCGTGGTCGAGGATGTGGGCATCCGGATCACGCAGGTCCGCGACGTCAACGGCACTCTCTGGTTCGTGCGCAACGGCGAAATCCTGCGGGTGGGAAACAAGTCGCAGGGCTGGGCGCGAGTGATCATCGACCTCGCGGTGCCCTATGAGGCCGACGTCGAGGCCGTCCAGGATCGGATTCTGCAGACCGCGAGCCTCATGGCCGACAGCGGCAAATGGCAGTCACGCATTCTCGAAAAGCCGGAAATCTGGGGCATCGAGTCCATCTCCGCCGAGGCGGTTGTGCTGAGGATCGTCGTGAAGACCGCCTCCGCCTCGAAGGATGACGTTGCTCGCGAGCTCAGGGCACGCCTCAAGTCCGCGCTGGACGACATGGGTGTGCGCCTTCCCGCCCTGAACACCATGGTGCTGTCCGGCGCCGAGAACGCTGCAAGCGTGCATGGTGCCCGGCCGCCCAAGACGAAGCCCGTGGCGGTGCAGGGATCGAAGGCATCCACCCGCCCGAAGCCTCCGACCGATGAGGGCACATTATGAGCGACGAACGCCAGCCGAACCCCATCAGGCTGCGCGCGAGTGCAGGCGGCGAGTCGGCGCAAGGCAACTTCTGGGAGCAGATCGGCGGGCGGCCGACCTTCGAGAAGCTCGTGCGCAAGTTTTACGAGGGCATCGCCACAGACGAGGTGCTGCTGCCGATGTATCCGGAGCAGCCCGATCTCGAGGGGGCGATCCAGAGGCTGACAGGCTTTCTCGAGCAGTATTGGGGCGGTCCAACCGCCTATAGCGACGAGCGTGGCCACCCACGCCTTCGCATGCGGCACATGCCGTTCAAGGTGAATCCGGATGCCCGTGACCGCTGGCTTTCCCACATGCGCGTTGCCGTTGACAGCCTCGAGCTGTCGCCGCTTCACGACGCGACCCTGTGGGCGTATCTGGACCGTGCCGCCCAGTCGATGGTCAACACGTTCGACGAATAGGACTCGCTATCGAGCCCCGTCTCAGCGCGACAGGCTCCAGGCGCGCCGCTTGACCAGAACGTGACCGCCACGCGTGGTCAGTCGCGTCCACGGTCCGGTCTCGTAGATCGACACAGAGTCACTGTCGCCCAGAAAGCCCAGGCTGAACGCAGCGAATGCGGCGCCGGCCGGCACGAAATCGAGCTCGTCGATGGAGCGGCCCCAGACCTCGGTGCGCACTCGCTGAACGATTTGTTCCCCGGTGCCGGTGGGAATCGCCTGGGCGATCTCGTCGATTCCGGCGCGAGCAGCCGCTTCGAGCAGGGCGCTGTCTGTGGCTTGCAGGATCTGCCAACCCCCACGGGGCGGAGAAATTGCCGCCCACGTGACGGTGTTTACCTCCATCGGGAGCGTGATGGTCACCGACTCCTCAGGGTTCGCGTTCGCTGCCTCGATGCGACCCTCGACCCGCCCCACGAGTGACCGCACCGGAACCACAGCGTCGAACGCGTCATCCGGCGCCACCGCAAAGGTTCGAAGCCCGAGCACCGTCGGGCTCTCGTCGAGAAGTCCGGCAGGGTGCAGCACGGACACGTACACGGCCAGCACGCCGGAGCCGGCGATCAGGCGAACCGAGCCGTCGTCGACGCGCATGGCCCTGCCGAGAAAGACGTGAAGATCTCCCAGCGCGAGGGAGTCGGTGAGGGTGAAGGAGCGGCTCATAGGTCTTCTAAACTACAGGGCATGAGCGACCCACTGGCCGGACTACTTTCTGCACTGGATCTGACCGACACGGGGGCACGCACAAGCGAAGACATCTTCACGGGCGGAAGCCAGTGGCAGCCTCACGGTCGGGTATTCGGTGGCCAGGTGCTCGCACAGTCGCTGGTCGCCGCGCAACGCACCCTCCCCGCCGAGCGGGTCGCACACTCGATGCACGGCTACTTCCTGAGACCGGGCAGCCTCGATCGGCCGATCACCTTCTCAGTGGATCGAATCCACGACGGGCGATCGTTTTCCACGCGGCGCACGCAGGCATACCAGGACGGGAAGCCCATCCTGTCGATGATCGCCTCTTTTCAGGATCAGGATTCCGGGCTCGATCACCAGATCGACATGCCAGACGGCATCCCGCACCCCGACTCCCTGCCGACTGCGGCTCACGCCCTGAAAGACTTCGACCACCCCGCCGCCAGGGCGTGGGCGACCGAACGCCCATTTGATATCCGTCACGTCCCTGGCCCGGTTTACCTGACCGTCGAGGGTCAGCACGTCGCCCACCAGGCGGTGTGGCTCAAGACGGTCTCCCCCATGCCTGACGATGAAAACCTGCACAGGGCCGCTCTCGTGTACGCCAGCGACTACACGATTCAGGAGTCTGTGATCCGCCGTCACGGTCTGGCGTGGGTGACGCCTGGCCTCAAGGTCGCCAGCCTCGACCACGCCATGTGGCTGCACCGCTTCAGCCGGGTCGACGAGTGGAACCTGTACGTGCAGGAATCCCCGAATGCCGTTGGAGGGCGAGGACTCTCGCAGGGTCGCATCTACAACAGCGCCGGTGTATTGATGGCAAGTGTGGCGCAGGAGATCATGGTCAGGGTGCCGTAGCCCTGCAGGATCGGCGCCCAAACTAACGAAACTGTAACGTCCTGCAGACGCTGGATATCGCGCTGTTGCGCCGATGTGACGGACGATAACCGCCGTCGAGAGCTGCCCGAGAGCACGGTCCGTTCGACGCGAGCCTCGATCCCGGCTAACGTTGATAGAGGCCCAGCGGAGCGGATCATCCAGATCTGCCGCGGGCTTGAACCATCCAGCAGGCCGCGACCATGACGCTTTCAATAGCTCTGGTCGTACGGTCGATGCACGACGAATCGTCCCATGACGTCTTCCACCGCCGGAGGCTGCTGAGCGCAGTCACGCCGCGACACATCGTGCCCGACCCGGACCGTCAACCGAAGAAGCAGCGCGTTGCGCGTGCCTCGAGGAGAACGTGACCGACAACATTGCCGTCCGCGCCAAGAACCTCTACAAGGTCTTCGGCCGCCGCCCCCAGGAAGCCGTGCAGAAGCTGCGCGCCGGGGCAAGTAGAACAGATATTGCCGAGCTCGGCACCGCCGCAGTTATCGACGCCAGCTTTGAGGTCAAGAAGGGCGAGATCTTCGTCGTCATGGGCCTCTCCGGGTCCGGAAAATCCACCCTCATCCGCATGCTTAATGGCCTGCTGGATTCCACAGCCGGCAGCGTGACGATCAACGGCAATGCCGTGACCGGCATCTCTCCCAAGCAGCTGAGGGCCGTGCGTCGCACGAGCGTCTCGATGGTGTTCCAGCACTTCGCGCTGTTCCCGCACCGCACCGTGCTCGACAACGCCGCATACGCCCTCGAGGTGCAGGGGGTCCCCCGCGCAGAGCGTCTCGAGCGTGCGAGCCGCACCATCGAGTTGGTCGGGCTGGCCGGCTGGGCCGACCGCATGCCGTCGGAGCTTTCCGGTGGAATGCAGCAGCGAGTGGGCCTCGCCCGGGCTCTCACCGCCGACACTGACGTGCTTCTGATGGATGAGGCGTTCAGCGCCCTCGACCCGCTCATCCGCCGCGAGATGCAGCAGCAGTTGCTCGAACTACAGAATGACCTCGGCAAGACGATCATCTTCATCACCCACGACCTCAACGAGGCGATGTTCATCGGTGACCGCATCGCGGTCATGCGCGACGGACGCATCGTGCAGGTGGGTACCCCCGAGGAGATCCTCACCGACCCCGCCAACGACTACGTCGAGCAGTTCGTGCAGGATGTTGACCGCGCTCGCGTCCTCACCGCGGCCAGCGTTATGGAACCGGCCCGATCCACGGTTCTGGCAACCGCTGGGCCGCGCGCTGCACTGAAGATCATGCGCGACCTGCAGACATCGGCGGCGTTCGTGCTCGGTCGCGACCGCAAACTCCTGGGCGTCGTTCGCGACGGCGAGGCCATGAAGCTCGTGCGTACCGGCAACTCCGACCTCGCCTCGATCATCAGCGACGATTACGCCGCTGTTGACTCCAACACGTCCCTCTCGGACCTGTTCGTGCCATCGGTCGAGAGCACTCTGCCTCTCGCCGTGATCGATGAGCGCCAGCGTTTGGTTGGCGTCATCCCCCGTGTGACGCTGCTCGCTGCTCTGGGCAACGTGAGCACGGACACCGCAGAAACCCCGGTTCTCGATCCACCGCCCACCGTCGAACCGGCAGCGATCACCGCTGCCCTGCGAGTTTCGGACGAGACCATGATGATGACCGGAGGAACCCGATGAACGACTTCTTCCGCCTCCCCCTCGGCCAATGGGTCGAAGATGGCATCGACTACATCACCGCGACCTTCGGCTGGTTCTTCGACGCCATCCGCTTCATCATCAGCGGGGCACACGACAGTGTGAATCTGCTTCTGACCTCCCCGCCGTTCTGGGTGCTGTTGATCATCTTCGCCGCGATTGCCTTTGCCGCACGCGGCTGGGTCTTCGCCGTGGGAACCGTGCTCGGTTTCGGCATCATCCTTGGGGTCGACCAGTGGGATAACGCGATGGATACCCTCGCCCTCGTGCTGGTGGCGGCGCTCGTTGCCGTGCTCATCAGCGTGCCGCTCGGAATCCTCGCGGCCAGCAACCGCACAGTCTCAGCCGTCCTCAAACCGGTCCTCGACTTCCTGCAGACGATGCCCGCCTTCGTCTACCTGATCCCGGCGCTCATCCTGTTCAGGATCGGAGACGTCCCCGGGATCGTCGCGACCGTCGTATTCGCGATCGCGCCCGGCGTGCGGCTCACCGAGCTCGGCATCCGAGGAGTGGATTCGGAGATCGTGGAGGCCGGCCACTCGTTCGGCGCCTCACCGTTCCGCATCATGCGCCAGGTCCAGCTTCCTCTCGCCCTGCCGTCGATCATGGCTGGCATCAACCAGGTCATCATGCTGTCGCTGTCCATGGTCGTCATCGCGTCGATGGTCGGTGCGAACGGTCTCGGCCAGCCGGTCATCCGAAGCCTGAGTCGCGGCGACGTGTCTCTCGGCTTCGAAGCTGGACTGTCGGTTGTCGTGTTGGCCATCTTCCTCGACCGACTCACCGCGTCGTTCGGCAAGGGCACCGGCTTCCTCGGATTCCTGCTCAACTCGATGAAGCCAGCGTCCAGGAGTGCCACGGCAACAGCCACTCCTGCGAGTCCTGTGGATGCCGCGGCCCCGGCCGCTCCCGCAGATATCGCCTCTCCAGCTCGCCACTAATTCTTGCGTGCCGTCGGCACGCAAGAACCATGCAACACCAAGTGCATGCACCTCATGTCAACTACGCTCGCGCCCTTTGGCGAGCAGAACAGGACAACAATCATGAAGAAACAGCTCAAAATGGCTTCGGCCCTCGGCGCCACAGCGCTCCTCGCACTCACCGCATGTGCATCGACCCCTGCCGGCGATAACGCCAGCAGCGCGGAAAGCAAAGACCTCACCATCGGCGTCTTCAACGGCTGGCCAGAGGGCGAAGCGGTCTCTATTCTCTGGAAGACAGTTCTTGAGGAAAAGGGCTACAACGTCGAGCTCGAGTATGCCGACGTGCTCCCCGTCTTCTCAGCGCTCAGCACCGGCGACTACGACATCACTCTCGACGGCTGGCTGCCAATCACCCACCAGTCGCTCATGGAGGAATACGGCGACACTATTGGTGACCTTGGTGCCTGGAACGAGGAGGCGGTGTTGACCATCGCCGTCAACGAGGATGCCCCCATCGATTCGCTCGAGGAGCTCGCGGAAAACGGCGACCTTTTCGACAACCGGATCGTCGGCATCGAGCCGGGTGCTGGTCTCACTGAGGCCGTCGCCGACAGGACCATCCCGACCTACGGCCTGGACTCGTTCGACTTCCAGACCTCGTCGACTCCCGCAATGCTCGGGGAGCTCAAGGCTGCACTGGCCGCTGGCGAGAACGTTGCCGTCACCCTGTGGCGTCCGCACTGGGCATACGACGCATTCCCCCTGAAGGACCTGACGGACTCAGAGGGAACGCTGGGCGACCAGGAGTCGCTGCACACCCTGGCTCGCGACGGCTTCGAAGGTGACTACCCCGAGCTCGCCGGATGGTTCGCAGACTTTGAGATGAGCTCCGAGCTGCTCTACTCGCTTGAGAACGTGATGTACAACGAGTACGAAGGCACCGACTTCGAGCCGATCGTGGCGGAGTGGATCTCGGAGAACCAGGACTACGTCGACGGCCTGACCTCCTAGGCTCCAGCTCGTAGTTGCCGCGACGCGTGCGGCCGCTACGCCCGGGATCGCCTCGTGAATATCACGGGATCCTCGGTGTAGTCGGCCCACGCGTCGCGGCACGAGTTGGGCAGTCTGATGGGTCGCCCATCAGCTGTCCTCACCGTGACCATAGTCACCACAGATCGTGCGTACAACACGCGCGGCTCGACTCCTGCGGGTGAATACACCTCATAGCACATGTCGAAACTGGCGCCGCCGATAGCGCCGAACCACACCTCGAGCTCAGCCGGAGCCCTTGAGTACGGCATCTGAGCCAGATACTCGGTCTCCAGCCTCGCGACAACCGTCAGCACCTCTCCCACGGCGGGATCGAGCACAGCGGTCGGCAGGTTCTCTCCCGGTTCGTCGCTGCTCCAGATCACACGCACCCGGGCTTCCTCAACGAGTCGCAGGATCTCGACGTTGTTGACGTGCCCGTATGCGTCCATGTCGCCCCATCGCAGGGCGATCGGAACGGTGACCCTGGCGATGACTAGTCCCTGGTCAGCTTGCGGTAGGCGCTGCGGTGCGGCTTCGCCGCATCCGGACCGAGTCGCTCGATCTTGTTTTCTTCGTACGACTCGAAGTTGCCCTCGAACCAGTACCAGTTCGCCGGGTCATCCTCGGTGCCCTCATAAGCAAGGATGTGCGTGGCGATCCGGTCGAGGAACCACCGATCGTGGGTGATGACCACGGCGCAGCCGGGGAATTCGAGAAGTGCGTTCTCGAGCGATCCGAGGGTCTCGACGTCGAGGTCGTTAGTCGGCTCGTCGAGCAGCAGCAGGTTGCCGCCCTGCTTGAGAGTCAGCGCCAGGTTCAGACGGTTTCGCTCACCACCGGAGAGCACCCCTGCCTTCTTCTGCTGGTCGGGACCCTTGAAACCGAACTGCGACACGTAGCCGCGCGAGGGGATCTCGGTCTTGCCGACCTGGATGTAGTCCTGGCCGTCGGAGACGACCTCCCACAGCGTCTTGTTGGGGTCGATGCCGCCGCGGTCCTGGTCGACGTAGGAGATGTCGACGGTCTCGCCGATCTTCAGGTCACCGCCGTCGAGCGGCTCGAGACCGGTGATGGTCTTGAACATCGTGGTCTTGCCGACGCCGTTCGGGCCGATGACTCCCACGATGCCATTTCGGGGAAGCGTGAAGCTCAGGTTGTCGATGAGCACTCGCTCGCCGAATCCCTTCTTGAGCTTCTTCGCATCGATGACCTGCGCACCGAGCCTCGGACCGACGGGGATGACCAACTCTTCGAAATCGAGCTTTCTGGTCTTCTCCGCCTCGTTGGCCATTTCCTCGTAGCGCGCAAGTCGAGCCTTCGACTTGACCTGGCGGCCCTTCGCGTTGCTGCGAACCCATTCGAGCTCGGATGAGAGACGCTTGGCGAGCTTTGCGTCCTTCTTGCCCTGCACCTCAAGGCGGGCACCCTTCTTCTCGAGGTAGGTCGAGTAGTTGCCCTCGTAGGGGTAGAGATGACCGCGGTCGACTTCGGCGATCCACTCGGCAACGTGGTCGAGGAAGTACCTATCGTGAGTCACGGCCAGTACGGCTCCGTGGTACTGGGCCAGGTGCTGCTCAAGCCACAACACACTCTCGGCATCGAGGTGGTTAGTGGGCTCGTCAAGCAGCAGGAGGTCCGGTTTCTGCAGCAGCAGTTTGGTCAGCGCGACTCGGCGCTTCTCGCCACCCGAAAGCTTGTCGACTGGTGAGTCGCCGGGTGGAGTGCGAAGCGCATCCATCGCCTGCTCGAGCTGCGAGTCGAGGTCCCATGCGTCTGCGGCATCGATCTCTTCCTGCAGGCTGCCCATCTCCTCCAGCAGCGCGTCGAAATCGGCATCCGGTTCGGCCATCTCGAGACCGATTGCCGCGTGGCGGTCGACCTTGTCTTTGATCGCCCGAACACCGTCCTGGACGTTCTCGAGAACCGTCTTGGTTTCATCCAGCACAGGCTCCTGCATCAGGATGCCGACGCTGAAGCCCGGGCTCAACCGTGCTTCGCCGTTGCTGGGAGTGTCGAGGCCCGCCATGATCTTCAGGATCGTGGACTTGCCGGCGCCGTTGGGGCCGACTACCCCGATTTTCGCGCCGGGAAGAAAGGACATGGTGACGTCGTCGAGGATGAGCTTGTCGCCGACCGCCTTGCGGGCGCGCACCATGGAATAAATAAATTCGGCCATGGCTCCATCCTACGGAACGCCGCCGCGCCCAACATCTACCAGTCGATGGTGCGGGTGATCCCGATCAGGCAGGCGCCCGTGGTCAACTTTGGAGCGAGGAGCGTGCTGTAACCCGTGGCGCTGTACTGGCCGATGAGGCATTCCTCGCCTATCAGCACGGAGAAGATCAAGGAATCCACCGGAAGGTTGATCGCGGTGCGGTCTGGTGTGAGCTGCATGCTGGCCTTGTCGAAACCGACGCTCACCAGGTTGTCGATAACTGCCCGGCCCTCCGGGATGACGCTGCCGCCCTGGTCAAAGAAGTTCTGATTGGTCAGGTCGAAGATCGGCTTGTTTTCTTCGGCGGTGCCATCCGGTACGTACACCGGCCCTGCCGGCGGAACCGGCGTTGGCGTCGTGTCGCCAGGGGACGGCGTGGCGCTCGGGCTGCTCGTGACCACGGGTGAAGGCGTTTGCGCAGCGCAGGCCGTCAGCCCGATCGCCAACGCCAGCGACGCCACGGTCACTAGGAGACCCCGCGCGCCATGACCCATCGCTGAACACTCCCCCGCTCGCCCTCTACGTGTCGATCAGTTGCTGGACTAATCCGCGCAATCAACCAGTGGCGAGTATATGGGTGATTGCGGTGGAGCCCTCGCTAGAACGGCACAGGGAGTCCGTCTGCCTCATCCGTAATCGTCGCCCCGATCGCCTCTGCGTCATCATCGTTCATCGGCGCGGCGGTTGACCATGATTCGGCAGCGGGAGACTCATCCGCAACCGGCGCTGCGGTGTCCTGGGTGGCACGGCTCGTCGAAATCGTGCGCGAGAAGGCGGACGTACCCCACAACAGATCGTGGCCGATTGTCTCAGCTTCGACTTCGACGGTGGTGCCGGTGCGCTCACCGTTCTGCCACTCGCGAATTTTGAGCCGACCCGACACCACGACCCTGTCGCCCTTGCGGATCGATGCCGCACAATTGGCTCCAAGCTGGCGGAACGCACTGACCGTGTACCAGTTCGTGTCCACGTCGATCCAGCGCTCCTGTGCGCGGTCGAACCGTCGCTGCGCTGACGCGAGCCGAAACGATGAAATCTCGAGACCCTCGTTGGTCACCACGTGTCTGAGGTCGGTGGCCACGAGGCCGGTGAGGGTAATGCTGTCGGTCATGATCACTCCGTCTGCAAAGGGCTGGCATGGAAGGTTGTCCATGCCAGGATCGAGGCCCGGGGTCGGCACTCGTGCCGGGAAGCCGCCCCGGACCTCGATGAACCCAGTGTTGCCGCGATGACGGCGCGCAAACGCCGACCGTGCCCCTGTGGGGAAAGGTCGGCGTTCGGCGTTGCTCTGGAGGAGAGGAAGGCGGCTAGTGCTCCCGGAATTCCGGCCACTCTGCGCCGGGCAGGAGTGCCGCATGAAGTGCGCTCTTTGCAACCTCGAGCGTGGGATATGCGGCGCGGAAGTCATCATCTGTCACGAGCTTGAAGGTGAATCCGCCCTCAATCCTGTGGATCGAACCGACAGCCCCGGCCGGCCCGAAGGCCACCCATGTCTGCCCTGTCAGTGTCATGTCGCTCATCATTGAGTTCCTTTCGTACACGTCTTTTTCGAGTACAAGTTCGACGTTACGCCGAACCGAAGCCGAATAATAGGAGGTTCAGATTTTGGGGCAGCCAGCGGACCTATGGTGGGACTATGCCCTATGACGCCGCCGACAACCGCTATGACCTCATCGACTACGTAAGGGTGGGTCGCAGCGGACTCACCCTGCCGAAGATCTCTCTGGGAATTTGGAACAATTTCGGCTTCGACCGCCCGCTCGACACCCAGAGGGCGATCATTCGCCGCGCATTCGACCTCGGCATTACGCACGTCGACATCGCGAACAACTACGGCCCTCCGCCAGGGTCGGCGGAGAGCAACTTCGGCACGATCTTCGCGCAGGATCTCGCGCCGTATCGCGATGAACTCATCATCTCGAGCAAGGCCGGATACCGCATGTGGGACGGTCCGTACCAGGACATGGGATCACGCAAGTACCTGCTCTCGTCTCTGGACGCGAGTCTGAAGCGCACCGGTCTCGAATATTTCGACATCTTCTATTCGCATCGGCCCGACCCCGGTACACCCATAGAAGAGACCATGGGCGCGCTGGCCAGCGCAGTGCACTCCGGAAAGGCGCTCTACGTCGGCGTCTCCAACTACAGCCCGGAGCAGACCCGCGCGGCTCAGGCTGCCCTGGCCGTGCACAACGTGCCGCTGACGATCCATCAGCCGCGATACAACATGTTCGACCGCCACATCGAGGATGGCCTGTTTCCCGTGCTCGATGAGCTCGGGATGGGGAGCATCGTGTTCTCGCCGCTGGCCCAGGGCCTGCTCACCGATCGTTACCTCGACGGCATTCCCAGTGACTCGCGCGCGGCGAACAGCCCATTTCTCGGGGCATCGAATATCACTGACGAGTACCTGGCGAGAGTGCGTGGCCTGAAGGCAATCGCCGAAAAGCGTGGGCAAAGCGTGGCGCAGCTCGCTCTTTCATGGGTTCTGCGGATTCCGCAGGTCACATCGGCGCTGATCGGCGCCAGCAGTGTAGGACAACTCGAGAACAACCTGGCCGCACTCAAGCACGAACCGCTCTCCAGCGACGAGATTGCCGCCATCGACGAGTTCGCGGTGGACGGGACGGGCACGCACGGCTGACCCGCTGACGCCGACTGATTGTCGGTGGTAGAACATATCTTCGAAAGTAACAATCAGCTACTTCGAGGAGACATCGTGACCACGCTCGATTTCGTCGGAACCCATCAGATTCGTTCGGCTGGCATCCGTGCTGGCATTGCTGTGATTCAGCTACACGATGATCTGTGGCGAGTGACCCGCCCGGATGGTGACGTCGTGGGGTATATCGAACGCAACGAGACACCTTCCGGCCCTCGCTACAGGGCAAAGAGGATGCTCCAGCGGCAGCGCCGATTCCTGCCTATCGGTGAGTTTTGGGGCTACGACGATGCGTTGGACTGCTTCAGATTCTGATGGTCGTGTCGCGACTCGCCCAAGGCCTCCCGGGTCTGCAATGGCCGCGGGGTTACAGTGCCAGCATGGTGCAGCAGTGGTGGAATGACATTGTCCGTTGGTTGAACTCAGAGGGCGGCCAGACCGTCGTTACGAGCGCGATCATCCCGTTCGTAGCGATTGTGGTCGGCGGGGTTGTCGCCGGTTTGATCGCGCGGAGCGCAATCAAACGTCTCCTCGCACAACAGGATCGGGAGCAGAAGGCTGCTGCCGTCGCGACACTTATTGCTGCGGGTCGCCGCGCAGCCACCTGGAGCACTCTGTCAGCCCCGGAGAAGGACCACGTCGAGCACCAGCTAACCGAAGCCGAAGTTCGGGTGAGGCTGCTTCCCGTTCTTGGTGCAACCCTCGCCGCTGACTGGGCGGCTCACCAGCTCGCGACCATGAAGAAGAACTCGACCAACTACAGCTTCCAGGCCGAACAGGACCTCTCAGACTTTCAGGATGGCCTCATCTCCTGGCAGACCAAGCCCGCACGCGCCAAGAAGCTGTTCGCACAGGACCTCGCCGCGTGGAAGTACGAGACCGCCCCGGTCCCGACCGAGGATGAAAAGCTTGCGACCAAGCAGCGCGAGTGGTCCGCCTCACAACCTGCTTCGGCAGATTCGTCGGCGACCTCTGCCACCACGGTCCTGTCCCAGCCCGTCGGTAAGTAGGTAGCACCTCGCGGGAGACTCCCGATCCTCTCAGTCACCCTTGCCGTTGGCATGTGGACGCTGAAAGGATTCGGCAATGGTGCCCTCGGCAGGATTCGAACCTGCGACCAAGAGATTAGAAGGCTCCTGCTCTATCCCCTGAGCTACGAGGGCGGGAATCGTCCACAACGATACCGCGAAGATGTGCCCAATCAGACCGCTTTGGCCAGCGCCACCAGCACCTGGTTCACGGTGGGCACACCCTCTGCCCTGAACACCTCTTCGCCATCATTGCCGACAACGACGATGGTCGGTGTGACTCTCACCCCTGCCTTTTCGGCCTCAGCGGCGTCACGAACGACATCCAGCTCGGCGATTTTTGCAGCGGGCACCAGCGCAGCCACCTCGAGGAGGACGCCGCGTGTCACCATGCAGGGATCACAGAAATTTGACGAAAAGAAAAGAAGGTTCACCGTATGAGCAACGTCGCCGAGGCCTAAGGGATTCCTAGACGTCGTTGCGCTCGTCGATTGCCTCGATGGGTTCGCTCTCGCTCTCGCTCCAGCTATAGGTGACCTGCACCTGCTCGCCCACCTGCTTCGCGACAGGGTTGACGTAATCAAGCTGGGTTTCCTTGCCGTCGAAAGCCGCAAGTACGGTGATCTCGGTCTCCCATGCACCATCGGTGCTGATCCGGGTGTCGGAGCGACCATCGTAGGGTCCGCCTGTGAAGAACACTACGTATTCATCGCCGCGGGAGATTGTCGGAGCTGTGTCAGTCATCCCTAAGTCTTATCAGACCGCGCTGCCGTTTCGCTTTGAAACTAGTACCGGACGCTGCGGACGACGACGATCGTGACGTCATCGGGCTGGGTACCACCCGTGAGTGCAATCAGTCTGTCGACGACCTCCTGCGAGGTGGTTGCCTTGCGGACGATGTTTTCCACCTCGGTGAGTGCATCGAGCGAGCCGTCGAACAGGTCGAGCACGCCGTCACTCAACAGGATGAGAGTGTCGCCGACCTCGAGCTTTGCCGTGTGCTCGCTCCACTGCGCCTCCGAGTCAATTCCGAGCGGGAAGTCCCCGGTGGAGAGCCGCTCGGCCGTGCCGGTGCCGCGCACGATCATCGACAGGCCGTGGCCGGCGTCGACGTATCTCACGACGCCGGTATCCATGTCGAGGCGAGAGTGGAAGAGGGTAACGAAGACACCAGACTCGTCGAGGTCTGAATCGAGGATTGCCGCGGCGCTCTCGACCGAGGTGGCGAGACCCTCATGACGCGAACCCGCACGCAGGACGGCTCGCACGGTTGCCGCAATGATGGCGGCGCCGATCCCCTTGCCCATGACGTCGCCCAGGGTGAAGACTGCGCCCTCCCCGACGGGATACCAGTCGAAGAAGTCGCCTCCTACGGCCTGCGTTGGGCGGCAATCGCCAGCAACGTCGAAGCCCGGCAGGCTCAGCAGTCGCTTAGGGAGAAGACCGCGCTGCACCTGCGCCGCGCGGTCAAGCTCGCGGCTCGCGTTGAGTTCGCCCTGAATCCAGGCGGCCACGTCGCCGAGTAGTGCCCGCTCGGTCTCCAGGAATACGCGAGGGCGCGTGTCAAAAACTCCCACCGCCCCCAACCGTTCCCCACCAGGGCCTTCGAGAGAATGCCCAGCCCAGAAGCGCAGGTGCGGTTCCCCGTGGACCAGTGGATGGCCATCGAATCGGGGATCTGCCTGCAGATCACGAACCGTGACGGTTCCCGCGCCGGCGGCCTCGGTGATCTCCGCAAAAGAATGCTTGCGAGCGACCTCGGCGCGCACAACACCAGAACTGGCGAGTACCCACTCGCGTTCACCCTCGAGGATCGAGATCGCTGCTGAGCGTACGCCGAAAAACTGCTGCATCAGGCGCGTGACGATTGCGAGTCGACTCTCCAGCGGATCGTCGTCGACAACGACGACAGCGCTCATCTCCGCGGCGCGCTGGCGCGCCACCTCGTCGATCACCTCGAGTATCGACGGCTTGGCTGGCCGCCTGGCGGCCTCTCTCGCGCTGGTCATGCCTGAAGGTTCCTGGAGATCTTCCAGCGGTTCACGAGGCCGATCCTGTCATAGCGGAATTCGTCGACCAGCGCCCGGATGATGGGCAATCCCCTGCCCGACTCAGAAAGACTGTCTGGCATTTCGGCGCTCTCGAGGTCCAAGTCGCCGCCGGGCTGCCCGGAATCACACAGTTCCGCATCGATGTGGTCGGGGGCGATCGTCACCGTGAGACTGCAGGACACTCCGAGACCAGCGTCCGCATGAGCGATGACGTTCGCTGCGAGCTCTACGAGGGCGGTCTCGAAGCTGAAGCGGTCGACCATCCCGACGCCCGGCGCTGTGGCCCAGACATCCTGCATCAGGTCCTGAACGGTGTTGATGTCGTCGGGCGGCGACGACAGATCCATGCGATGCGTCGTGGTCTCAACCACGGGGAAACGCCGCGTCAATGTCGGCATATTCGGCAAGTACGCGATCCATGTTGGTGAGCTTGAGCACAAGTTGCACCTGCTCGGTTGGCGCAACCAGCCGCAGGTCTCCCCCCGACTGACGCGCTGTCTTCAGCCCGGAGATGAGTGCCCCGAGTCCGGACGAGTCGAGGAATGTCACCGAGCTAAGATCGACGGCGACTCGCGTGCTGCCTTCGGCGACCGCGTCCGCGACAACCTCGCGAAATCGCACGGCCGTCACCATGTTCAATCGACCCGCGATGCTGATGACGGCAACACCGTTGCCATGATCCGAGATGGTGTACTCCATTTAGATGCCTTCCTTGCCGGCGAAGCCGCGATAGCGGACTGCCGGGATAATCACGCTGAGAATGACGATGTCGTAGACCACCCACGCGAGATTGACAATAGTGCCGATGGGTTCTCCCTCTCCGGCGATCAACCGCGTGATTCCGATAATCGACGCGATGATGAGAACGACTGCGACGATCAGCTGCGGACGCACGAGATGCCATTGGCTCCCCGACTGGTTCCTGGTCTTGGAGGTGACCACGAACCCGAGAGGTCGCCCGAAAAACACATTTGCCACGGCCGTTGTCGTCGCAGCAATCCAGATGGGGAAGAGGGCGAGACTGTACTGCTGGCCCCGGAAGGTCGACATTCCTCGACTCGCATAGAGGAAGAGCACCTGGTTGATGACGAGGAAGGGGATGAAATGGTAGAAAAAATCCTCGGCCATCGTCGTCACTGGCAGCACTCCGAAGATGAGGAACACCACTGGGGCTGCGAAATAGATGATTGCGGCATACCCGCTGAGGTAGGTCCACATCGTGCTGAAGTACATGAAGCGCTGCGCGAAGGAGAGCCCCTTCTGCACGAGCGGGTTCTCGCGAATGAGCACCTGCATGGTGCCCTGGGCCCAGCGCAAACGCTGCTTGAGCGATGTGCCGAGGTCTTCGGGCGCGAGACCCCAGGCGAGGGTTTCGTGGTGGTAGACGCTCTTCCAGCCCAGTCCGTGAAGGCGCATCGACGTCGCCATGTCCTCGGTGACCGAGATTGTCGCCAACGGCATGAGCGGCTGCGCCTCGTCGTCTCGGTCGACATCGATCGACCGAATCAGTGCCTGGACCGACTCGAGGGCTCCAAGAGGCGTGAGTTCACGCGTGGCGAGCGACTGCACCGCGGCGTCGATGTCCGTGAACGATCCCCAGTCGTGATCGTCTCCGCCTTGCAGTTCGCGGATGGCCTCAAGATCCCGTGTGAGCTCGTCGAGGTCGAATGAGACCACGCGGCGGGAGGCGATGTCGACGCGTCGTTGCAGGTCGTAGGTGACAGTCCCGATCGGTGCGCGACCCGCAATGGCTGTTCTCGCTTCGGCGACGGCTGTTGCCACCGTGGCGAGAGCCTCACGCGTCGCGGGGTGGGCTGCATCCGCCGACCGCCTGGCCCTGCGGATGACGCGGTCGGCGCCCCTGAGCGCGGTAGCCACCGACTGCTCAAGTTCGGTCACATACCGTGTGACGCCGAGCATCATGAGGGCCTCGCGACGCAGCAGCGCGTTGGAGCCGCAGAAGAATGCGGCATTCCAACCGTCTTTGCCCTGCTGGAGAGGCCCGTAGAAGAGAGGAGCGTGGCTGCCGAGCGGGTCATGCGCCGGGACGTTCCAGAACTCCTGGGGCGTCTGCACGAGCGCGACTTTCTCGTCATTGAAATGACCGAGTGTGCGGTCGAGAATGTGCTTGCTGGGCACCTGATCGGCGTCCAGGATGAGCATGAACTCCCCGCCCGTGGACATCAGCGCGTTGTTGAGGTTGCCCGCCTTGGCGTGCTTCGGCCGGTTGCGCCACGATTCACCGCGGGTGATGTAGCCAACGCCGATCTCTTCAGCCGTCGCTCGCATCTCCTCGCGCGCACCATCGTCGAGGATCCACGTCAAATGGGGGTAGTTGATATCGCGAGCTGCGATGGCGGTCGCCCGAACGAGCTCGATGTCCTCGTTGTACGTCGTAATGAAAACGTCGACCGTCAGCCCGGGCGGAGCATCCGGGGATTGCGGACGGGTGCGCGCGCGCCACATTGTCATGCCGAAGAGCGTGACGTCGATGAGGCTGTAGGTCTCGGCGACGACCAGGGGCACCGCGATCCACCATGCGTCGTAGTTAAGCGAGAAGGTCCAGCGCCACAGGATGTAGTGGAGACCGGCAGCGATAGTCAGAAGCACGAGGATGCGCAGAACGAGCAGTCGACCCGAGTGCTCAAGCGCGCCGGATCGCACAGCACGTACGCTGTCGATGATCGCCACGAATGTCCCCCCGATGTATTTCCAGCCCCCGCCGGAAGTGCGCAACGAATTCGCTGTCGGTACGCAGTAGAAATTCTATCGGCCGACGTGCACAGATCGTTCCACCCATTTCGGGGGCGGTCTCGGGACAGCCAGTTCGGGTCCGGTTGGCGGGTCGGCACCCGGCGGTAGGCTTGCCTCATGGCTTCCAACGCTGACCTCATGGTCTGGATCGACTGCGAAATGACCGGACTCGACATCACCATTGATGAGCTTGTCGAGGTGGCAGTGGTGATCACGAATTACGATCTCGTGCCGCTCGACCCTGGCTTTTCCATCGTCATCAAGCCCGACCAGTCGGCTCTCGACAACATGGGCGACTTCGTTCGCAACATGCACACCGAGAGTGGACTGATCAATGAAATCGGCGGGGGCGTTTCACTAGCCGATGCCGAGTATGCCGTGAACGAATACATCCTGAAGTTCGTTCCGCTGCCGAGCAGCGCTCCATTGGCCGGCAACACCATCGGAACCGACCGCGCCTTCCTCGCCAAGTACATGCCTCGCGTCGACGGTCACCTGCACTACCGGAGCATCGACGTGTCATCCATCAAGGAGTTGTCGCGTCGGTGGTTTCCCCGCGTGTATTTCAACGCCCCGGCCAAGGATGGCGGGCACAGGGCGCTGGCCGACATCCGGGAGTCCATCAGGGAACTCGACTATTACCGCAAGGCCGTCTTCGTGCAGGAACCAGGCCCCACCACCGAGCAGGTGCAGGCAATCTCGGCCGATGTTGTTCAGGAATTCGCCCAGCGTCTCTAGCCCGGTTTTTTGATTTGCCTGACAGGCCTTAGACTTGTCAGGTTGCTCGGCACGAATAGTGCAGTGCATCGCATGGTGGGCGTAGCTCAGTTGGCAGAGCGCTGGCTTGTGGAGCCGGATGTCGCGGGTTCGAGCCCCGTCGTTCACCCCATCGGAAACGGTCTGACCCAGGTCAGGCCGTTTCTTTTTTCCACGGGAGGTTTGGATGTCGATTCCCACTCTCGAGCGTGGGACCGAACTCGATGCTTCTCAGCAGCCAGATACGCCCTGGGTAACCATCGTCTGGAACGACCCCGTTAACCTTCAGTCGTACGTGTCATATGTGTTCCGCACGTACTTCGGTTACCCGCGCGCCGAGGCGGAGCGGCTGATGCTGCTCGTCCACAACGAGGGCAGGGCCGTGGTCGCATCCGGAGGCAGGGAAGAGATGGAGCGGCACGTCGAGGCCATGCATGATTTCGGGCTGTGGGCGACGCTGACCAAGGAGGACTCGTGACGCCGTTCGAGAATCGGGGGCCGATCATCGTGGCGACCCTTCACGACATGGAGATCGACATGTTGCGGCAGCTCGCGGGGCAGCTCGGCGAGCTGTTGGGCGGGAGGGCGGAGGCCGACCGCGAGGCGGTCAATCGAAACTCCGTCGAGGGTTCCGCTGCGGCGCTGCTCGCTCAGTTGGGCATCGGTGGGTCATCGTCCGCGCCCCTGGATCCAGCTCTCGCGAGACTTCTCCCCGATGCGTACCGCAACGATCAGGAAGCCTCGTCTGAGCACCGTCGGCTCACCGAGCTGGGGCTGGTCGATCGAAAGATCGCCAACGCCAACAGCGTTGCGGCCAGCCTCGCCCACGATCCGGTCGAACTCGATCAAGCAACTGCGCAATCGTGGCTTCGGACGCTCACCGATCTCAGGCTCATCCTCGCCGTGCGGCTTCACATCGAGGACGACGGCGATCAGGGCAGTGGCGACGACGCCATGCTCGATGTTTATGACTGGCTCGGCTATCTGCAGGGGACCCTGCTGGACACCATTGAAGGGCAGGAGGCCGGAGATGAACTTTGACGAGATAGACGCCGAACAGTTCGAGAAGCTGGTCATCGACGAGCTCGATCTGCTCCCGGACGACATGGTCGACGGACTCGAGAACGTGATCTTCGTGACGGAGGATCGTCCTGAGGACGGCACCCTCGACACTCTCGGGCTGTACGACGGGGTGGCACTCACGGAACGTGGAAACTACGGTTTCGGCGAATTGCCGGACCGAATCATCCTGTATCGGGAATCGTTACTGAATATTTGCTCGAACATCGATGAGCTAAAAGATCAGGTGCACGTCACGTTGGTCCACGAAATTGCTCACTTTTACGGCATCGATGATGAGCAATTGCATAATCTCGGCTGGGGCTGACTGTCAAGGGCCGGTCACCGAGGCGCGCCGGGCGACGCATGCCACGTAGGATTCGAGAAGTAAGTTCTGATCAGGAGGCACCGTGTTTTCGACACAGCGAGCGGTATCGGTCGCGCTGTCTGCGGCGATCGTCGTGGGGCTGGGCGGCTGCTCCCTCATCGAGCCGCAGGGCACCGGCGTGCAACTCTCGGGGCTTGCTGCCTGCGCACAGGGCAACACCTGGAACCTCGACATGACCAAGCTTTCCGAAGCCGTGAAAGCCAATATCGCTGCCCAGGGATTCGGCGTCGAGGTAGCCACCGCCGGCGGGCAGACGATGGTCTGGGACATCAATGGTGCCGTGGAGATCGACTCGGACTACACCCTGACGATCACCTCAGCGCCAGCCGAAAATCAGGTCCAAACGGTCACAACAACCCACATCGGCAAGGCCACCGGCGCCTCCTACATTGACGAGAACATCGCCATCCCACGCGACTGGGACGCCAGCGGCACGGTCATCAAGACGGTCGGCGACATCGACGGTACCCCGATCGATCCCATCCCTTTCACGGTGCTCAATGCCGATCTCGATGATTCGGTGGGCGTCGAACTCACCTGCGACGGGTCAACACTCACGACTCACCCCCGCGGCAGCTCGATCATCCAGACCTGGACAAAGGGCTAGTCGGCCTCAGTCGTTCAGACCTGTGGCGCGCCGCACGCGCCCGAGGATCCGGCTAGTGTCACTGCCGTCGACCAGCATGGTCGCAAGCTCTCTCGGGTGCTCTCGTGCGATAAAGCACTCCTCCTGCGCCGCCCAGCGATCCCAGTAGGGCGCGTACGCGTCGCCATCCCGCTCGAGAGCCCGCACCTTACGCGTCTCGTCGTCGAGCTCGACCCACACCGCAACATCCACCAATGGCAGCGACGCCCTGCTGATGGCGCCGACGCCTTCGATGACGATCGGAGCGGATGCCTCGACCTCGCGCCATTCGCCCGGCTCCCCCGCTGCCCAATCCCAGGCTCGCCAGCGCAGCGTGCTGAGGATCGACGCGACAGCCCGGCTCCCCTCATCCAGGCCGTCCCACCCTGGGTAGAGGTCATCGAGCCTGATCAGCTGGGATCCCGGCCAGCCGTCAACGAGCGCACGCGCCAGTTCGGTCTTGCCCGAACCCGAACGCCCATCGATGAGCACCCGTGGCGCGCGACCGTCGTCTGAATCATCACTGGCCGACAATGAAGTTCCACCTCCCGGAGAGCACCGAGGCAGTAAGCGCCAGGAGTCCGATAGACAATCCTGCGGCCATGACCAACCATTCGCGCGAACCCCAGGGCGATTCCCGCGCCCAGGTGCGCTGAGCTGGTGCACCGAAACCTCGCGCTTCCATGGCGGTTGCGAGCGTGCTTCCGCGCCGGATCGACAGCACGAACAGTGCGAAGATCTGGCCGCCGATGCGCCGGATGCGCCCCGTGTCAGCGACGCCTCGAGCCCGGCGGGCGAGCTCGAGGGCACGCCAGTCCTCCATGAAGAGCGAGATGAGTCGCATGCCCGCGAGGGCCCCAAGCACGAATCGCGCTGGCAACTTGACGCGCTGCGCGAGCCCGTCGGCAAAATCCGTTGGGTCGATGCTGACGAACAGCACGACGGCCGGCAGGCCAATCGCCAACACCCTCAGCGCCGTTGCGATCGCGAGCGTGATCGATCCGTCGCTCACGCGCGCAACGGCGAACTCGAAATAGATCGCTCCCTCGGCCTGGCCGTACAGTGCGATGGTGACCCCGGTGAGCGGTGCGGCGACCCACACCGGAAGGGTGCGCAGCCAAAACACCCGTGCGGGCATACGAATGAACGCGAACGCGATGAGTTCCAGCAGCAGTGCCACGGTCGCAGAAACCCAGTCGATCGTCAGCACGAGGCATACCGCCAGCAGCAGTGCGGCCGCGAGCTTGGCGACCGGGTTCACGGCGGTCACGGGAGCGCCACGGTGACGTCGGCCAAGGCATCCACCAGATCGCGGTCATGGGTGATGGCGACAACGGCCGTGCCACCGTCGACCAGGCCGGTGAGAAGCGCGACGAGCTCTGACCAGGTGCGGGAATCCTGCCCGAAGGTTGGCTCGTCCAGCACGAGCACCTTCGGCCTGGTCGCGAGTGCCGTGGCCACGCTCAACCGCCGCTTCTCGCCGCCAGAGAGGGTGAAGGGGTTCGCCTCGGCAAGCCGCGCCAGCCTGAGGCGCCCCAGCAGCTCGGTCACTCGCTCGTGCGTCTCGGCGGCCGAGAGCCCGAGAGCCTTCGGACCCACCTCGAGTTCGGCGCGCACTGTCGAGGCGATGAACTGGTGCTCTGGTTGCTGGAACACCGTTCCGATGCGCGTCAGGAGGTGCTTGGAGCGCCACCTGATCGGATGCGGCCCAGCGTCACCAGCGAGTTCTGGCGACGCGACCAGCTCTCCCTCGACGGGCGGCAACAGCCCGGCCAGGGTGAGCCCCAGGGTGGACTTCCCGGCGCCGTTCGGTCCGGTTATCGCAAGCGTGGAGCCTCCGCAGACGCTCAGGTCGATCCCAGCCTGCACTGCGACGCGGGACCGCCCGACGCTCAGTTCACGGGTGTCGAGCAGGAGCTGCCGCATGGGGCGTTCGCGTCGCTCCGGACGGGCGGGTGGATGCCCCGGGACCCAGACCCCGCCGGCTGCGAGCTCGGCGCCCCGGGCGCCCAGCACGGCAGCGGGGTCGCCGTCGGCCAGCGCGCCGCCGCCCGGCTCCAGCACGACCACGCGGTGCACGACGTCCTGCCAGACCGCCACCCGATGTTCGATGACGATGAGCGTCGCGCCGGTCAGCCGCGCGACTCGCACCACAGCGTCTCTGACCTCGGTGACTCCCTGTGGATCGAGGTTCGCAGTGGGCTCATCGAGCAGGATGAGCCCCGGCCGCATGGCGATAACCCCGGCGAGCGCCAACCGCTGCTTCTGCCCTCCGGACAACGCGGAGGTCGAATGATCGAGTGGCACGTCAAGCCCGACGGCGTCGAGCGCTTCGTGCACCCGCCGCCACGTCTCATCCCGCTGCACACCGAGGTTTTCGCATCCAAACGCGACATCGTCACCGACCCTGGCCAGAATCAGCTGGCTGTCCGGATCCTGCAGCACGAGACCGGCACGGCCGGGCGCTGGCGGCCGTCCATCGACCAGCATGGTGCCTTCGCGTTCGCCCTCGTCGTCGGCGAGGACTCCCGCGAGAGCATGGAGCAGCGTCGATTTGCCCGCACCGGACGGTCCGAGCAGCAGCACGTGCTCCCCGGGTTCGATCGTGAGGTTCAGGTCGCGGATGGCCCACGCGAGTCTGCCCGCGTGGCGCCACCCCCAACCGTTGATGGTGACGCCAGCGGGTGTAACGGCGCTCAGACCCGCTTCGCGATCTCGCGCCCCGCCGCAAACCGGCTGAGTGCACCGGTGCGGGCCAGGCCGCGCATAGCCAGCCACGACAACAGCCCGGCGATCAGCGCCCCGCCCACCATGGCTGAGATCGTGTAGATCACGATGAACGGAGTGTCAGAGCCGGGGTACCACAGCGTGAGGTCGGTGACCGCCATGCCCAGGCCAGCTCCGACGCCGGCGAGGATCGCGACACCGAGTCGCCAATTCGTGTACAGGAAGATCGCGAACACCAGCTCGGCGCCGAGCCCCTGCACCGCTCCGCTCACGAGAGTGAGCGGGCCCCACTGGTTGCCGATGAGTGCAGACACCGTGGCGGCGACCATCTCTCCGTACAGTGCCGCACCCGGCTTGCGCACGATGATGGCGGTCAGCACGCCGGCGAACAGCCAGAAGCCACCGCCGAGAGCCTGTAGTCCGGGAAGGAGCGCCGCGAGCGGCTCCGTGACCGGATTGGATGCGACGTTCCACACTACGAAGATCAACCCGCTCGCGACACCGATCACGCTTGCCACGACGATGTCGACGACCCGCCAGCGGAACCGTGACCGTGACGTCGTTGCCGGCGGGGTGGTCAGTGTTGTAGTCATTTCGTGCCTTTCGATTGAAACGGCACGGGTTTCGAGATTGCCTCCCTGCGCTGGCATGATCCAGATCAGGTTCGACGGTCGAAGCTTGGAGAAGCTTCCTCTCAGCCCGGCTCACCGGACTCCCGTGTTCAGCGTCTATCTTACGTCGACCGGCACCGGCGGCGACCAACCGGCTATTTCTGCGCGCTCTCGGCGCCAGCAAGGCGCTGGGCGAAGTAGATCGGGATGATCGAGACGAGCACAAGCACCACCGCAATCACATTGACGATGGGTGCCTGATTGGGCCTGAACAGGTTGTTAAGAATCCAGATCGGCAGTGTTGAATCGCCGGGCCCCGCAGTGAAGGTCGTCACGATGATCTCGTCGAACGACAGCGCGAAAGCCAGCAGGCCACCCGCGAGGAGGGCAGAGCGCACCTGCGGGAATGTGACCAGCCGGAACGTGGTCCAGATCCCTGCACCCAGGTCGGCGGATGCCTCCTCCAACGATGTTCCCGTGCGCCGTAGTCGCGCGATGACGTTGTTGAACACCGTCACGATGCAGAAGGTCGAGTGCGCGATGACGATGGTCACGAATCCGAGTTGCACGTCGATGATGGTGCGGAAGAAATTGTTGAGCGCGATACCCGTGACGATTCCGGGCAAAGCAATAGGCAGGATGACGAGCAGGCTCACGGCGTCCCTGCCGAAAAACTTGAAGCGCTGCAGTGCCAGCGAGATCAGTGTGCCGAGTACGAGCGCGATTGCCGTGGACACCAGGGCGATCTGAACGCTTGTGCCGATCGCCTCAACTGCTCCGGCGTTCTGGAAGGCCTTCCCCCACCATTCGAGGGTGAAGCCCGGCGGCGGCCAGGTGAGATTCCTGCTGGTTGAGAAGGAATTCACGAACACGACAAGCAGCGGCAGATAAACGACGGCCAGCACGAGACAAGTGACGGTCCCGAGCGAGATTCGTGCGATTCGGCTCAAACGCATCGGATGCTCCTAGAGGCTCTCGAGCGCGCCGCTGCGGCGGGCTGCAGTGAGGTAGACGACCATGATGGCGATCGGGATCGTTGCGATGGCGGCGGCCAGCGGGAGGTTGTTTGCCGCTCCGACGTTCGTGTACACGAGGTTGCCCAGCAACTGGTTCGCACCGCCGACAATGTTGACGGTGATGTAGTCGCCCAGCGACAGCGAGAAGCTGAAGATGGATCCCGCAATGATCGCGGGCCAGAGCATCGGCAGAACGACACTGATGATCGTGCGGCCTGTCTTCGCACCTAGATCGCTTGACGCTTCGAGCAGCGAGTCTGGCACGCGCTCAAGGCCCGCGTAGATCGGGAGGATCACGTAGGGAAGCCAAAGATAGGACAGGGTGATGACAATCGCGGTGATCCCGTAGCCCGGAGTCTGGCCGCCGAACGGCGACAGGAGCCACTCGAGCAACCCGCCCTCGGAGAGCACCGAGCGCCAGGCATACGCCTTGACTAGATAACTGGCCCACAGAGGCATGAGGATCGCGATGACCAGGATGCGCTGCACGCGTGGACTGGCAACCTTCGCCATGAAAAACGCAACAGGAAGAGCAATAGCAATGTCAACGATGGTCACGAGCAGCGCGATCCCGACGGTGCGAAGGGTGACCGCCTGGTAGACCGCCCCCGTGAACACGGTGACGAAGTTGTCCAGGGTCCAGACTGTGGACACCTCGCCGGTGAAGGAATCGACCGACCAGAATGCGGTGACAAGCAACGCGGCCAGCGCCACGATATACACGAGACCCAGCCACAACAGGGGTGCCGACAGCAGCAGTCCCAGTCGGGCCCTGGCGTGTTGGCTCAGGAATACCGAGACCCTGCGCGCCGGGGTGTGCCGGTGTGGCGGGATGCCCGCCCTCTCGATGTGCGGCGTGGCCGCGTTGCCTGTCATGCGTCGATCAGCCCTTGATCTCCGACCACGCGGTTGCCCACGCGGAGTAGTCGGTGCACTTCACATCGGTACGGCCATCAAGGCAGTCCGCGATCGGTGTCGACCAGTACCAGATTTGCGATGCGTAGTCGGCGTCACCAGCGTGGAATGCCTCACAGTCGTCGCGGAAGTCACACGCCGCGATACTGGATGGCGCTTCGCCGAAGTAGGCGGTCGCCTGTGCGTTGGCCTCAGGGCTCGCGATGTAGTCGAGCCACGCGTATGCGCAGTTCGGGCTCTTTGCGTCCGATGCGATCATCCAGGTGTCCGACCAGCCGGTCGCGCCTTCCTTGGGAAGCACGACCTCCGTGTTCCCGGTGGAAATCGAGTTCTGGATAACCTGCCACGTCGTGCCGACCACGGAGTCGCCGGTCTCGAATGCCTGAATCTCCTTCAGGTAGTCGCTCCAGTACTCGCCAATGGATGCGCGCTGCACCTTCAGAAGGTCCACCGCTGCGGCGAGCTGGGTCTCATCGAGCGCGTACGGGTTGGTGATGCCGAGATCGGGCTGGGTCGCCATCAGGTACACGGCCGCGTCCGCGATGTAGATCGGCGAGTCGTATGCCGTGACCTTTCCAGCGTTCGCCTCGGCGTCGTCGAAGACGGCGCTCCACGAGTCAAGGCCGTCGGGGAAGACGTCCGTGTTGTACATGAGAAGGTTCGCGCCGTAGCCGTGCGGGATGCCGTAGCTGACCCCATCCACGCTGTTCCACGACTTCTCCTTGAGGAAGTCGAAGATGCCGTCGTAATTCTCGAGCAGGTCGGTATTGACGGGTGCAACCTGGCCGGATGCCACGAGGCGCAGGCTCGCATCACCGGATGCCGCGACAACGTCGTATCCGCCGGTCTTCATGAGGTTGAACGCCTCATCCGACGTGCCGTACGTCTTGCTGCTGACGGTGCAGCCGGTCTCGTCCTCGAAAGCAGATACCCAGTCGACGCTCGGATCGTTTGAGCCGTCTTCGACGTAGCCGGGCCAGGCGAGGATCGAAACGCTTCCTTCATAGTCCCCCAGTTCGTCGGCGGCACTTCCGCCGCCACTCGAACCCGAGGTAGTGCCACAGGCGGTCAGGACCGCAACCGAGGCGATGGCAAGGCTGGCGAGAATCGCCGACCTTCGTGCTGTGTTGATCATTGCTGCTCCTTAGTTCTGTCTGGATTTTCGGATCAGGCGGGGACCGTGGCGAGCGAGACGACATCCGTTCTGGCGAACTCCGCCCTCACCCTCTGCCCACGGCGGTCGTTCCCGGATGGGGACGACACGTTTTGCTCGAGCACACTGAGCCGCTGGCCCGACGCCAGAGTCACCAGCAGTCGTGTGCTCGTGCCGAGATAGATCACCTCTGAGATGGTTCCTTCGAGACACACCGAGCCCGTCGGCACGTCGACCCCTTCACCAAGAAGAGTTACTTTCTCCGGACGAATCGAGGTTGCCCCCGAAACGCCGAGGATCTCGCGGGAGGTGTTGTCATCAAAGATGTTCGATGTGCCCACGAACGATGCGACGAAACTCGACTGGGGTCGCTCGTAAATCTCGGTCGGTGTGCCCAGCTGCTCGATACGACCATGGTTGAACACGGCGATGCGATCGCTGAGCGTGAGCGCCTCCTCCTGGTCGTGAGTGACAAAAATGAAGGTGATTCCGAGGGAACGCTGCAGTTCCTTCAGTTCGACCTGCATCTGTTCACGTAGCTTCAGGTCGAGGGCGCCGAGAGGCTCATCCAGCAGGAGCACCTTGGGTTGCACCACCGTCGCACGAGCGAGCGCGACGCGTTGACGCTGACCGCCGGAGAGCTGGCTGGGTTTCCGGTCGCCAAACCCGCCAAGTGCGACTGACTCGAGGGATGCCGCAGCGCGTTCGAGTCGCTCCTTCTTCCCCATCCCACGCACCCGAAGCCCGTACGCGACGTTCTCGCGCACCGTCATGTGGGGGAATAGCGCGTAATCCTGAAAGACCGTGTTGACGTCGCGGTCGAAGGGCGAACGCGACGTTACGTCCTGCCCCTGAAGCTCGATGGTTCCGGCGGTGGGAATCTCGAAGCCCGCAATCAGACGCAGGACCGTCGTTTTTCCTGATCCGGATGGTCCGAGCATGGAGAAGAATTCGCCTTCGGCGATATCGAGGTCGAGGCTATCGACGGCGTTCACCGAACCGAAAGCTTTGCTCAGTGCTGTTAGCCGAATCGCGGGTGTCGCTGTTATCACGCCGGGCCTCCCTGCCGTCCTGTACTAAATCATATGGAAGCAGATGTCATCATCGTTCCCGGGATGTTACGGTCGTGTCACGAATCGATCAGACGAGGAGCTCGTGCCCAGATCCATCCGCCCATCCGCCACCTCACGCGCCGCCGTCTTCGCGCCACTTGCCGGTGGTGGGCGCGCGGAACTCGTGGCACAGCGCCTCACCGACGCGATCGAGCTTGGCCTGCTCTCCCACGGCGAGAGGCTGCCGAGCGAAGCCGACATGGCACGGCAATTCGGGGTGGCGACGGTGACGGCCCGAGAGGCACTCGAATCGCTCAGAACCCGCGGGCTCGTGGAAACGCGACGGGGCCGCGACGGAGGCAGCTTCGTGACGACCGGCGCTCAGGCCCGATCCGGGATTGCTGCGCGCGTCGATGCGCTGTCCCGGGTGGAACTGCGAGACATGGCCAACTACTACATCGCCATTGCGGCGATGGCCGCCGAGCTTGCTGCCGATCGAGCTACGCCCGACGACGTAACCCAGTTGCGAGAACTGGTTTCGTCAACCGACACCAGAAGCGACGCCTCGTCACGACGCGGCGAAGCTGCCTTCCGGCTCGAGGTCGCGGCACTGTCCCAGTCGGCCCGGCTGGTGCTCGAAGAATTGCGGTTGCAGGCAGAATTTGCTCCTTTGTTGTGGCTGAGCCTTCGCGAACAGGAGCATCGCGACCTCAGCAGAGACTCCCACCTGGCTGTGGTGTCCGCGATAGAGCAATTCGATGGAGGATTAGCCAGACAGCTCACCGCGAGGCACATCATGCAGTCCGTAGAGTGGCTGCTTGAGGTGAAGGGATGATCGTGGCAAGTGTTCACGCCACAGCAGCGAGCGCGATGAGCGACGTTTTCGATTCTGTCTTCGCCCTCATCGACGACTGGAGAGCCGTTGTCGAAAGCGCTCTGGCCGAGCGGAGCGGCTCGATCACTGCGGCAGAAATCGATCACATCACCGAGAAGCTCGTCGTCCCCCGACTCTCTCACAGCGAGGCACTGATCATCGGCGGCGGTTTTGTGGCGGCTCCGGGATTTTTGGCTGATGCTCCATGGCATCTGGCCTGGTGGCTGGGCGGCGGCAATAGCTTCGGGATGGAGGACGCGGCTCCGGCGACGCGGCGGCTTCATGCCGAAGAAGATCCGCTGTCTGACACGTTCCGCGACTACACGACACTGGAGTGGTGGCGTGTGCCTGCCGCTACTATGTCGCGCCACATCACCGGCCCCTATGTCGACTACCTCTGCACTGACGAGTACACCCTCACCCTCACCATGCCGGTTGTCTTCGGCGGTGTGATGGTCGGGATTGTGGGCGCTGACCTTTTCGTCAGTGATGTCGAGCGTGCCCTGCTTCCAGCAATCCGTTCCATCGGAGCACCGGCCACTCTCATCAATCCCTCGCGTCGCATAGTCGTCTCAACCGACCCGCACCGACCGACGGGCACAATCCTCCGAGAGCATTCCGGTACATCTGCCGTGGCGTGCGGAGACACGGGGCTGCTGCTCGTCGTCGAATGAGCCCTCGGTGCGCGCCGTGACTAATCGAGCAACGCGAGCAGTTTCGAAACCGTCCTCAGATTTCGGGCCGTCGCGTCCGCGGCGAACTGACGCCAGAATGCTGGCGGCAGTTTCGTTTTTGAAATGCCATCGGGAATCGACTGATACACGGCGTGCTTTCCTACAGCGACAAGCTCCGATCCGAGACCTTCCGGAACGACCACGCCGTCGGCAACAGAGCTCATGAAGGTGATCGTGAGCCGCGACTCATCGCCAGTGAAGGGGAAAGCCTCAGCGATCTGGCGAAATCTCGCGGCATCGATGATCAGGATGCTGGTGGTCACGCCGGTTTCGTCGGCGATGCGCTTCTGGATGGCTGCGACATCCACCGCGCCCTCGAACACCACGTTGCCACTGTTCAGCAGCGTGACGACCTCGGATGCGCCCGCCTCAGCGAAGGCGGACCGCAGCAACGCCATCGGCACCCGAGTTGTCGGCCCGACGTTGATACCCCGAGAAGAAGCGCGACACTGCTCACTCCGATGGCTCAGCCTCCTCTCGTCGCTGCTCCCCCGCCTCCCTGAGCAACTCGCCGGCACGCATGGCCTTCAGCGCCGGATACGCCGACATCAGGATCGCTATCGGAGCACGCAGCGCCACATTGCGGACGTTGTGCTTCTGGTACGTGCGCTCGAACCGCATCACATACTCATAGAACTCGCGCGGGTTATCGTCGAGTCGCCGCGCGGACATTCCCGTCACCATGTCCGACGAGTACGCCACCTTTTGCCCGTGCTCATGAAGGTGGATCGACAGGTCGATGTCCTCATGGAGCTCATCATCGGGATCGAGGCAGGCCTCGTCCCGGATGAGCTGCCAGGCCGAGGCCCGCAGGGCCATGTTGCTGCCGAACAGGAGGTGGTAATCCTGAGCAATGACGATCAGCGCCCGCCGTACGGCGTCGTCGGCTATGGCACCGAATCGGCGCAGAGGCATGTCGTAGTAGGCCACAGGTCCGGTACAGGCGGCGACGTCAGGGTCGGCAAAGGCTTTCTGCACCTCCTCGACCCAGGTGGGCTCGAGTACAGAATCGGCGTCGATGCGACCCAGGATGTCGCCTCGAGCGTGGTTTAGCCCAAAATTTCGGGTGGGGATGATCCCCTGCAGTTCGCTCTGCTGAAGGTAAACCAGCGGTGCCTCAGGAAACGCGGTCTGCAGCGCCCGAACGATGCTGGCGGTCTTGTCGGTCGACAGATTGTCAACGACGATCACCTCGAAGGCGGGGACGGTCTGGTGGAGCGCGGCGAGCACGCAGGCTTTTATCGTGTCTTCTTCATTCCACGCCGGGATCACTATTGACACGGTGGGTGGCGGCGTTTGCATAGCGCCAACCTACTGGAAGCCCCGCATGGCGGTGCCGGATGCGGCTGTAGCTCGTCATTTCGAAGCGCGCAACCCCCAAGGCCGGCCTCCGAACGCTACCTACAATCAAGCAACCGAGGCTCACGGAGGTCCAATCTTGCCTGCAACACACCCGACACCCGTCGCGAGTACCGGACTGCATACATGACGGCCTCCGGTAGCGTTGATAGTCATGGCTCCTTCGAAAAAGAACCTTCATCCCTTTCGGTCGACAGACAGATGGTAGAAAGCTGGCCGGGAACGGCCTACCCACTCGGTGCGACCTTCGACGGCAGCGGAACGAACTTCGCGCTGTTCAGTGAAGCTGCCGAAAAAGTCGAGCTTTGCCTCTTCGATGACGGGGTTGAGACTCGGGTCGAATTGACCGAGGTCGACGCCTTCATCTGGCACGCGTACCTACCGACTGTGCAGTCCGGGCAGCTGTACGGATACCGCGTCTACGGTGCTTACGACCCGGAGAACGGCTCGCGTGCGAACGCTTCAAAGCTGTTGCTCGACCCGTACGCCAAGGCCACCAGCGGCGACATCGACTGGGACCCTTCGCTCTTCTCCTACAACTTCGGCGACGAGGATTCGCAAAACAACGACGACTCCGCCCCCCACATGATGCTCGGGGTGGTCGTAAACCCATTCTTCGACTGGAGGGGCGAGGCGCCACCCAACGTCGCATATAACGACACGGTGATCTACGAAGCACACGTCAAGGGCCTGACCGCGACGCATCCCGACATCCCCGAGGAGCAGCGCGGAACCTACGCCGCAGTGGCGCATCCTGCCATCATCGAGCACCTCAAGAAGTTGGGCGTCACGGCTATCGAGCTGATGCCTGTGCACCAGTTCGTCAACGATTCCGTGCTGCAGGACCAGGGCCTCTCCAACTACTGGGGCTACAACACGATCGGGTTCTTTGCCCCGCACGCTGCGTACTCGTCGACGGGCGATCTCGGGCAGCAGGTTCTCGAATTCAAGAGCATGGTGCGGGAGCTGCACCAGGCCGGCATCGAAGTCATTCTCGATGTCGTCTATAACCACACCGCTGAGGGAAACCACCTCGGGCCCACTCTCTCGTTCCGCGGCATCGACAATGCCGCGTACTACCGTCTCGTCGATGACGACCAGAAGCACTACATGGACTACACCGGCACCGGTAATTCGTTCAACGTGCGCCATCCCCACTCGCTGCAGCTCATCATGGACTCGCTGCGCTACTGGGTGACCGAAATGCATGTCGATGGGTTCAGGTTCGACCTCGCGTCGACGCTGGCCAGGGAGTTCTACGACGTCGACAAGCTTTCTACCTTCTTCGAGCTGGTGCAGCAGGATCCCGTGGTCTCGCAGGTGAAGCTGATTGCCGAGCCGTGGGACATCGGACCGGGCGGCTACCAGGTCGGCAACTTCCCGCCGCAGTGGACGGAATGGAACGGCAAGTATCGCGACACTGTCCGCGACTTCTGGCGCGGCGAGCCCGCCACCCTGGGCGAGTTCGTGAGCCGGTTGAGCGGCTCCCCCGAACTGTACGAGACGTCGGGCAGGCGCCCCGTGGCATCCATTAACTTCGTGACAGCACACGATGGATTTACGCTGCGCGATCTTGTGTCATACAACGAGAAGAACAACCAGGCGAACGGCGAGGACAATAAGGACGGCGAGTCCCACAACCGCTCCTGGAACTCCGGCGTCGAGGGCGAAACAAAGAACCGCGCGGTGCTCGCGCTGCGGGCACGCCAGCAGCGCAACTTCATCACGACGCTCTTCCTCTCCCAGGGTGTGCCCATGTTGCTTCACGGTGACGAGATGGGTCGAACCCAGCGCGGGAACAACAACACGTACGCCCAGGATTCCGAACTGAGCTGGGTGAACTGGGAGAAGGCCGACGAGTCGCTGATCGGCTTCACCTCGATGGTCGCCGAGCTGAGGGCGAATCATCCTGTCTTCCGCAGGAAGGGCTTCTTCACTGGGCGACCGGTGAGGCGCGCCGAGGGCGAGCCGTTGATGGACGTCGAATGGATGACCACCGATGCCTCCGCTATGACCCCGGAACACTGGGAATCCGATTACGTGAAGTCGATCGGGATGTTTCTGAACGGTGACGGGATCAGGGCTCGCGATGCCCGCGGAAAGGCGATCACCGACGACAACTTCCTGCTGTATTTCAACGCATCCGACGAAGGCGTCACGTTCGAGCTTCCCTCGGCCGAATACGGCGCCAAATGGAATCTCGTACTGAATACGACCATCGCAACAAAGCCAAAGGGCACGTTCCTCGCTGGCGATTCGATCACCATCGGCGGGCGCTCCGTCATGGTGCTGCGCGCAGGCAAGGAGACGCCCTGAGTAATCCAATTTCGACATATCGGCTGCAGGTCAGGGCGGGCTTCGACCTGCACGCTGCGGCAGAGCTCGTCGACTACCTGGCGCTGCTGGGGGTCGACTGGGTCTACCTTTCGCCGATCCTGGCCGCCGAGGAGGGGTCTGACCACGGCTACGACGTCGTCGACCACTCATTCATCGACACGGCGCGTGGAGGAGCTGCGGGTCTCGACGCGCTCTCTGCTGCAGCGCATGGTCGCGGGATGGGCGTGCTCGTCGACATTGTGCCCAACCACGTCGGCGTGGCGACGCCATCGGCAAACCCCTGGTGGTGGGACCTGCTGCTGCGGGGCAAAGAGTCGAGATTCGCGGAAGCATTCGATGTCGACTGGGACTTCGGCGGGTCCCGAATCCGTATACCGGTACTCGGCGATGAGGAAACTCCGGAGCTGTCGATCATCGACGGACAGCTTGCCTACTACGACCAGCGGTTCCCGATCGCGGAGGGCACGGCTGACGACGGCGCGGACGCGCTCACGGTCCACGACCGACAGCACTACGAGCTGATCAACTGGCGCCGAGCCGACGCAGAACTCAACTACCGCAGATTCTTCGCCGTGAATTCCCTCGCCGGCATCCGTGTCGAGGTGCCGTGGGTCTTTGAGGAATCGCACGCCGAAATCGTTCGCTGGTTCGACGAGAAGCTGGTCGACGGACTCCGGGTGGATCATCCGGATGGGCTGCTCGACCCGGGAACCTACCTAGATGACCTCGCCGTTGCCACGGGCTCGGCATACGTGCTCGTGGAGAAAATCCTTGAGGGCAGCGAGCGGATGCCGCCCCACTGGCAGGCGGCTGGCACCACCGGATACGACGCGCTCGGCGACATCGACAGGGTGCTCGTCGACCCCGCTGGTCGCCATCGACTCGACAGGCTGGACGCGAGCATCGACGACGCGCCAAAACAGCCGTGGCTCGACCTGATCCACGACACGAAGCGGGCGATCGCCGACGGAATCCTGCGCTCGGAGATTCTGCGCATCGCAAGGATGCTGGCAGACCAGATCGGTGACATGCCGACGGGACTGGCAGACGACGCTCTCGCCGAGATTGCGGCGTGCTTCCCCGTCTACCGGTCATACCTGCCGCACGGCATGGAGCATTTTGAGGAAGCCATCGCCGAGGCGCGGCATCGCCGACCCGACCTCAACGAGGCTCTCGACGTACTCGTGCCACTGTTGAGCGACGCAGCCAACCCCGCGGCGCAGCGCCTGCAGCAAACCACCGGCATGGTCATGGCCAAGGGCGTCGAGGACACTGCCTTCTACCGGTACTCCCGCCTTGCTTCGCTGACGGAGGTGGGCGGCGATCCATCCGAGTTCTCCATCACCCTCGATGAGTTCCACACCCGGCAGGAGAATCGCCACGCGGTGTTCCCGGCATCGCTGACGACGCTCAGCACGCACGATACGAAACGCGGCGAGGATGTGCGAGCGCGCATCGACGTGTTGTCCGAGATTCCGGGTGAGTGGCGGACGACGCTGACGAACCTGCGTGAACTCGCGCCCCTCGGCGATGGTCCGCTCGAGAACCTGCTGTGGGAATCCATCGTCGGCACCTGGCCGGCATCCCGGGAGAGACTGCATGCCTACGCCGAGAAGGCGGCACGCGAGGCCGGCAATTCCACGGGCTGGGCCGCGCCCGACGAAGATTTCGAGCTCAGGATGCACGCGCTCATCGACAGCGCGTTCGACAACGAGCAGGCGGCCAAGGAGATCGCGGCCATCGTCGAGCGGGTCTCGCAGCCGGGCTGGTCCAACTCGCTCGCGGCCAAGCTGATTCAGCTGACCGCGCCGGGAGTGCCCGATGTTTACCAGGGCAGCGAGTTGTGGGAGACGTCGCTCGTCGACCCGGACAACCGCCGCGAGGTCGACTTCGGGCTGCGCCGGCGGCTGCTGGCCTCTATCGATGGCGGCGAGCATCCACCCGTTGATTCGACCGGTGCTGCAAAGCTTCTGGTGACTACCACCGCGCTGCGCCTTCGCAGGGATCGGCCGGAGCTCTTCACGCGCTATGCGCCGATGGCAGCAATCGGGGAGGCGGCAGATCACCTCGTCGCCTTCGACCGCGGCGGCGCCGTGACACTGGCAACGCGCCTGCCGGTGGGCCTCGATGCCCGGGGCGGCTGGGGTTCCACAACCGTGCTCTTGCCACAACGCCCGATCGTTGACGTGATAACGGGAACCGAATATGAGGGCGGCGAGCTCGAACTGGCCGTGTTGCTCGCGCAGTACCCGGTCGCCTTGCTCGCGTTGAGGGAGATCTAAATGCCATTTCAGCTCTGGGCGCCACGCGCCCACCGCGTATCTCTCGTCGTTGGATCAGAGAGCATCGCCCTCGACGCAGTTGGGGACGGCTGGTGGTCGGCTCGGGGCCGTGTGGAGTGGGCCGAAGGGCTCGACTACGGATACCTGATCGATGACGACGCGACTCCGCTGCCGGATCCACGCTCACGCAGGCAGCCCTGGGGTGTTCACGGTCTCTCGCGAACTGTCGATCCAGGTGCTCATCACTGGTCTGACGGCGACTGGAATGGCCGGGAGCTCAAAGGCTCGACGATCTACGAGCTGCATATCGGCACGTTCACGCCGGACGGCACGCTGGACTCGGCCATCGACAGGCTCGACCATCTCGTCGATCTCGGCATCGACTTCGTCGAGGTGCTCCCCGTCAACGGGTTCAACGGCACGCACAACTGGGGTTACGACGGGGTGCTCTGGTACACGGTGCACGAGGGCTACGGCGGGCCAGCCGCCTACCAGCGCTTTGTCGACGCCTGCCACGCGCGTGGACTCGGTGTCATCCAGGATGTCGTTTACAACCATCTCGGGCCGAGCGGAAACTACCTCCCCCGGTTCGGGCCGTACCTCGACGACTCCAGCTCGAACACGTGGGGCACCACCGTCAACCTCGCGGAGCCGGAGGTGCGCGAGTACATCATCCGCAATGCGTTGATGTGGATGAACGACTACCACGTGGACGGCCTCAGGCTCGACGCAGTGCACGCTCTGGTGGATTCGAGCGAGAAGCACCTGCTGGCGGAACTCGCCGAGCGCACCCGAGACCTCAGCGATGCAGTCGGACGACCGCTCACCCTCATCGCCGAATCTGACCTCAACGACCCGAAGATGATCACGCCGCTTGACGACGGTGGGTACGGGATGACGGCGCAGTGGAGCGACGACTACCACCACGCCGCTCACGTGAACCTGACCGGCGAAACGAGCGGTTATTACGCCGACTTCGATTCTCTCGAGGCTCTGGCCAAGACCATGACACGGGGGTTCTTCCACGACGGAACGTACTCGTCGTTCCGCGAACGCAACCATGGCGTTCCCATCGACCGGGCCGCCGTGCCCACCTGGCGTCTCGTGACCTTCACCCAGGATCACGACCAGATCGGCAACCGCGCGGTGGGAGACAGGCTCACGGCGGTGTTGAATCCCGACCAGCAGGCGATCGCCGCGGTGCTTACGGTGCTCGGCCCGTTCACCCCGATGCTCTTCATGGGCGAGGAGTGGGGCGCGTCGACGCCGTGGCAGTTCTTCACATCGCATCCTGAGCCCGAACTTGGCACAGCAACAGCCGAGGGCCGCATCGCCGAGTTCGAGAAGATGGGATGGGATGCCGCTGTGGTCCCCAACCCGCAGGATCCTTCCACCTTCGCGAACTCCCGGCTCGACTGGTCTGAGCTGGAACAGCCGGACCACGCCCGCATCTTCGCGCTGTACCGCGATCTCGTGCGGCCTGCGGCGCGAGATTCCGGGTCTGACCGATCCCGACTTCTCGACCGTCTCCTGCGATTACGACGAGACGACCCGATGGTTCAGGATGGACCGCCCCGGCGTCAGCGTCGCGATCAACTTCTCGGATCAGGCACAGGACGTGCCGGCGCCCGACGGCACGATTGTGCTGGCCACCTCGGGAATCCCAACGCAGGACGCCGGAACCATCGCCCTCTTGGCCTACAGCGCGGCGGTTCTCCGCACCTGAGCCGAGGCGGGCGGGCGTGATGGTACTCCCTCGTAACACACTGTCAAGTTGTTTACATGAGGGCTGTTCAGTGATGCACTGGATGTCTCCCCCGACGGAAAGGCGAATCAGTGTCGATTAGCGAACTCCCCCACGCAACGTCTCATGCTCGAAGTTCTGCCTCAACAATCAGGTCCCGACCGCAGCCCGAAGAACCGTCGATCGCACTTGTGCGCGACGATGTCTACGCGGTACTCGACGAGCATAAAACCATGGGTTTTGTCGAGCGTGTGGGGAATGTCTACGTCGCGATGGCGGGAGAACGCCAATTGAAGGCCACCGAGATTGGACAGTCCCTCTCGTGGGACGTCGCAGTCGAGATGGTGTGCCTGGCGCATCGTCGCCGGCACTAGCGCGGCCCAGCTAGGTCGTGACGAAGTCGATGAGCTGCTCGACCCTGCCCAGCAACTGGGGTTCAAGGTCGGCATAGCTGTCGACCTTCGACAGAATGTGCTGCCACGCGCGGGCGATGTCTGCCTGTTCGGAATGCGGCCAGCCCATGGCCTCGCACACCCCGTGTTTCCACTCGGTGCCGCGAGGTATCACCGGCCATGCGGTCATTCCCAGCCTCGCCGGCTTCACCGCCTGCCAGACGTCGATGAAGGGATGCCCGACCACGAGAACATGCTCGCGTGATGTACCCCGGTTGACGGCATCCGCAATTCTCGATTCTTTCGACCCCGAGACCAGATGGTCGACCAGCACGCCCACCTTGCGACCGGGGCCGGGCGCGAAGTCGCGCAGGATCGACTCGAGATCGTCCACGCCCGCGAGGTACTCCACGACAACGCCTTCGACCCGCAGATCGTGGCCCCAGACCTTCTCGACGAGCTCGGCGTCGTGACGGCCCTCAACGAAAATCCGGCTGGGAAGGGCAACCCTGGCTTTGTGACCCTGAACCGCGACCGAGCCTGACGCGCTGCGCATCACCGGCTGAGCCTTCGGCGCGGGTCGCACGAGCTTCACGGGAGCACCGTCGACGAGGTACCCAGCACCGAGGGTGAAGGTGCGGATGGCTCCTGCGCGATCCTCAAGCTCGATCATCCCATTGGCATAGGCAACGATCGCGCCGACAAATCCGGTGCCGGTTTCCTCAAGAACCAGACCGCGCTCGACGGCCAGTTCTGGAATGGGTGCCGGGCCACGCTGTTTCGTGAACCCCGCAAGAACGTCACTGCCATACCGGTCATCATTCACCGGTCGAGGCTAACCGAGAGTACGCCGCAACCTCAGGCGACCCACCGCCGCCCCGCGCTTACGCGTTGACGTGCGCAGCCAGCCAGGCGTACGGGTCGATGAATACCTCGTTCACCAGGATGGCCAGGTGCAGGTGTGCACCGGTCGATTCCCCTGTCGAGCCAACAAGCCCGAGGGTCTGCCCGCGGGCAACCGTGTCACCAACGCTGACAACAATGGAGGAATCCTGCATGTGAGCGTAGAGACTCGACACAACCTGCCCATTAATCACGTGCTCGACGACAACCTTGTTTCCGTATCCGGTGGAATCCCAGCCGGCCTCGGTGACTACCCCGGAGGAGATCGCCCCGATGGGGTATCCGGCGCCCGGGTTGAAGTCCGTTCCGGTGTGGTCTGTCGAGCAGCCGTAGCAGTCCCGGTAGCCGAACGTGCTGCTGATCGGCGTGGAGGCCGGCACGGACCACTGCACGACCGAGAACTCGGTCATGGCGAATCCGTCTCGCACGGGCGGGGGGATGACGGCGGGCGACGTGGTGAGCGACTGCGCCTTCACGTCGGCCTGCGTCGCATCCAGTGCGAAAGCGCCAGAAGAGACCGCTGGGATGCTCGTGAGCAACCCGAGCGCGCCGACCGCGGCGAGAAGCACGATGCGGCGCTGCGACCGGATGACTTCGAGGAAGCCGCGGCGGGTCGCGCCTGTTGAACGTGGTGATGACATGGGCGTACTGAACTGCTGTGACAAAGCGACTTATCTTTCGAGGTCGGCGCGTGGACATCGGCGACGCGCGCGTGCAACATCGGCACGAAACGAGGATGAACTGCACCCGGCGGGGTGCGAGGCGGACTCGAAGGGAATGCATTCCGGCGGTGTAGTCGCACCGGTGTTCACTCAGTCCTGGGGAATTTCCCTGTGAGAAGCTTGCGCGACCATCCTGTGTGACTCATGGGATCGCCTGTGTGACTCATGTGTGCGCCTGCGCGGAGACCGTGGCGCGGTCAACATGGCTGCGATGACAATGCCAATGATGGCCCCGCTCGCCGACCACGCGACGTCGCTGAATTTGGCGTATCCGGCCGGCATCCAGGCCGATTGTGCTGCTTCAATCCAGACCGCTCCGATAACGCTAAAGCCAAAGGCTGCCCACCAGCGCCGTCGGCCGAGCAGCAACAGAAGCAACACCCCGACGGGCACGAAAGCTATGACGGGCCAGTACCACTCGTCCCTGGACGAGGCGGAACTCGTCATGAATGTTGCGAACACGAGCAGTGCCAAATATGCGACGGTGACGCACAGGAGCACCAACCGTTTCGCAGACATTTTCCCAGTATCACCCGGCGTCCTGCGGGGAAGATGTGAAAAGCGTGAACGCCAGATGGGAGGGCACGATTGTTCGGGAATTCCCGAGCGCGGGCGCCGGTTGTTACGCTCGACTCAACACCAGGAGGTTCTCCATGACATTCGACTGGCTCGCATTGCAGAAGGTCGCTCATCGAGGATTCGCGGCGCGATTAGCGGCCGCAACCGACTGGAATCTGCCAACCCCGGACACCGAATGGACTGTGCGCGATCTCGTCGGACACGTCATCGAGGAGCAGCAGTGGGTGCCATACCTTCTGGCTGGCATGTCGATCAAAGACGCACAACACGAAACTGACCCTCTTCGCGACGACCTGCGAGCCGAGTGGAAGCTGTACTCCTTTGCAGCCGCAACCGCGTGGGAGTCTGGCCCTCATGCGACGATGGTGCGCCTGGCGAGCGATGTCGTCACGGTGGAGGATTACCTCAGCGAGCTGGTGGCCCACGTGACGATCCACACGTGGGATCTCGCACGTGCCATTGGTGCTGACGAACGGCTCGACCCCAAGCTGGTCGATGCCGTGTGGTCGGTCTTCGAACCTCAGCAGGACACCCTCGCGGCGAGTGGACTCTTTGCCTCCCCCGTGCTCATTCCGGTGGACGCTCCGCTTCAGGCCAGGCTTCTCGCCATCACGGGTCGCGACCCGCGCTGAGCCAACGGCACCGGGCCATCCGCAGTTCGACTATCGGGTGAGCAGGCCGGTCAGCACGAGGTCGCGCAGCTGCGGGATCAGCTCGGCGGTGAGCTCGGTCTCGTCGACCTCCAGCAGCTGTGCCACCGCGGCACAGATAGCGCCCACCGGGAGCGTGCCATCGCAGGCGCCGACCACCGCGGCCAGGCCGGTTCCGAGTTGGACTGTGCGCGAGAAACCCGCGCCCTGCCGAAGGTCCATCACGGTGGGGTGCTCGTCGCCCGGCCAGTAGTGCCGCTGCTCTGTCACGTCTGGCGCGACGGTGAGGAAGACGCGGGCGAAGGCCGCGTCATCCAGATCCTGCAGCCAGTCGTGCGCGTCGAAAAGTCCGGCAATATGCGCACCAAGCGAATCCGAGACCGGACCGGCGAGCCGTTCGAAGCGCCTCAGGGTCGGTCCGCCCGATTTGGGCTTCCGGAGCGCCACGTATCCGAAGCCGACCTCGGTGACTCCTCTCGCCTCGAAATCGTCGAGCCAGGCGCTGTAAAGCCTGTCGAATTCCGGACCGGGGCGGGTGCCGCCATCACGGATCCACGTTTCCGCGTACAACTCGACGGTCTGCCTCTCGCGTTCGACCACCCAGGCGTCCAGACCGGTGAACCGTACCCACTGCTCGACCCGCGCGAGTCCCTCATTCGCCCCGTACTCCCAGTTGCCGAGCAGCTGCGCGAATCCGCCGGGGACAAGCACGGACTCGACATCCTTGATGACGGATGCCACGATGCCGTCGCCAACCATTCCGCCGTCCCGATATTCGTACGCGGGTACACCGTCGAGGCCACGCGGCGTGATCACGAACGGCGGGTTCGACACCACGTGGCCGAATCGCTCGCCACGCACCGGTTCGAACAGGCTGCCGAGACGAAACTCGATGTTCGTGACTCCGTTGAGCTCGGCGTTGAGTGCGGCGAGCTCGAGCGCCCTGGTCGAGATGTCTGTGGCGATCACTCGCGCGGCGTGGCGAGCGGCGTGCAGCGCCTGGATTCCACAGCCGGTGCCGAGGTCGAGCGCAAGGTCGACGGGCCGGGAGATCATCAGGCCGCTGAGTGTGGTGGATGCCCCGCCCACCCCCAGCACGTGATTCTCGGGTATCGGCGTGCCGAGCGCGACCTCGCCGAGGTCTGACGCGATCCACCAGCTCACCACTCCCCCAGCGTCAGCGAAGGAATAGGGCCTGAGGTCGAGCAGTGGCACGCCATCGGTTGACACCAGACCGAGTTCGACGGCGCCGGCGAGCCCGAGCGTCGGAAGGGCGGCGTCCACGTCCGCGGCGGGTGCAGGCAGACCAAGCACGAAGAGCCTGGCGAGCGTGGAAAGAGGGGTGGTCGCGGTGATGCGCCTCAGCGCCGGAACCCGTTGGCCCCGGTGAAGGGCTGCCGCGGCATCCTGACCCCACAACTCGGCGAGCGCGTCAACGCTGAAGTTCGCTGCCGAAAGGTCGGCCGCGAGGTCGGCCAGCGCAGTCATTCATCCATTCAACCACCCCGGTGGGTGGCGGCAGTTCAGTCGACGAGCACCGACAGCACGTTTCCCGCGGGATCCTTGAACCAGCAGATCGGCGGACCGGATTCGGGGTCGGGTGGTCGCATGACGCCTCGCTCGTCGGTGACGTCGTCGTAGATCTTTGTCACCACGCCTCGGGAGTTGAGTTCGTCGACAGCGGCATCGATGTCGTCCACCGGAAAGTTCAGGATTGTGTAGGTGGCTGGCACATGCTCCTCTTTTGGGTAGATCAGGATGTTGCCGCCGGTGGCGAGGTGAATATTGAGGAAGCCCATGTCATTGTCTTCGACGTCCAACCCGAGGGTGTCGCGATAGAAGGTTCTGGCCGCGTCAATGTCATCGACGGAGAAGCCGCTGAAGGCTTGAGATTCTGCAAACATGATCTGTCTCCCTGCAACACGCTTGAAGGATATGTAGACACCGTAAACACTGTCATAAGATGGCTGGAACATCTACTAAAAGAGGCTCACCATCACGACCGCAATCGCTGGCCGCCCCAACTACCACCACGGCGACCTGAGACAGGCACTGCTCACCGCTGGTATTGAGCTGGCGCGCGAGGGCGGGCCGGACGCCGTCGTCCTGAGGGAGGCGACGCGACGCGTGGGAGTCTCACCCAACGCCGCGTATCGACACTTCGCCGACCGCGGCGCGCTACTGGCCGCGGTCAGTGACGCCGCGCTGGCCATGCTCGCCACCAGCATCGATGAGAGCTTCGATCGGATCCCGGAGAGCGAGCCAGACACCCTGGCCCGGGCACAGCTGCGCGCGGTGGGAACAAGCTACGTCGCGTTCGCCCTCGACAACCCTGGCCTGTTCCATGCGGCCTTCTTTGTAGCGTCCGACCTCGAGAGCTCAGGCGCGCCGAGCAAATCCGGGCGGAGCGGCCGCTCGCCTCTCGAGCTGCTGACCGCTGCCCTCGATCTGCTGGTCTCGTCGGGCGCCATGCCTGTGGATCGCCGACCGCAGGCAGAGTTTCTGGCCTGGTCATCGGTGCACGGCTTCGCCCTGCTGCTCATCGATGGACCGCTCCGGTCACTGCCCAGGGCACAGACGGACGTCGTAACCCAGCAATTGATCGACATGGTCGAGGCCGGATTCACCTGCTCGTGAATCCCGGCGGGCCGTGGGTAGGGTTGAAGAGTGAAGCCTCTCACTCCCGCTGATATCCGTGCGAGCTTCGTCAACGCCACCCAGGGCGAAGCCGAGCGGGTACCCATGCCGGGCCTGCACGACGTGATTTGGGCCGACCGCGAATACCTCGGCTGGCGAGATCAGCAGGCCCACCAGCGGGCATACCTGGTGCACTGGGTCGACGGCAAACCTGTCGGAATTCTGCTGCGCTCCTCCGAATTCTCGCTGCAACCCGGCATCGCTGCGATGTGCTCGCTGTGCAGGATCACCCGACGTTCGGACGAGATCAGTCTGTTTTCCGCTCCCCTGGCTGGGCAGGCCGGCCGCGAAGGAAACACGATAGGCACGTACCTCTGCAACGACCTGGCGTGTTCGCACCTGATCCGCATTTTGCCGCCGCGGCATCCCATGCAGCCATCACCGGAGGAGGTGCTCGCGACGCGGGCCGACGGTCTCATCACCCGGGTACAGGCCTTCACCGCGAGCGTAATGAAGTCAGCGTAAGTTTTCGCGGTTGCGCTAAGCCGTGCGACCCGCCGACTGTCGGGACACCTCGGCCGCGATGGGAGGCAGCACCTTCTTCATGTACGGCGCCCACAACAGCTTGACGATAATGGCGACGAGCCAGCCCCGCCCGGGCTTCGGAAAGAAGGTGTAGGTCCAGCTGATCCGGGTGCCGGACTCGCCGCGCTGGAATCGCCATTCCGCCCTGGCCCCAGCGACCAGCATCCCGAACAGCTTCTGGAAGTCGCTGAGTTCGTAGGCGAAGAACGTCGGCGAATCTGTGTCTGTGATCGTCTCGACCACGTGGCCCCCGTCGGACAGGACGAGCCGGCGGGTGCGGCCAACCGTGTCCCACGAGCCACTCTGGTCTTTCACTGCAACAACGGCAGGCAGTAGTCCGGACGCTGGGTAGAACTTCGTCGGGTCGAGCGGACCCGACGTTTCATACGCCTGCTTCGGGTTGGCGTCTGTCATCGCGATCGCTGTCGCGCTGGTGCCGGGCATATCGTCCCCTTCTGTTTGACTGCAGTTCGGAGCGGCGCCCGACATCGATAGGGCCCCACTGCAACAGCGAATCGGTTAGCTGGCCGGGTGTTGCCAGGATTCGGGACCGCTCGACCCGGCGGGGTATTCGTCAAGCTCGACAGCATCCTTGCCCCATGCCGCTATCGCGGGCGCGACGATCCGCCAGCATTCCTCGGCTACGTCACCGCGCACCGACAGCGTCGGGTCGCCCTCGAGCAATCCGGCGAGCACCTCACCGTAGGCGCTCAGCTCCCCTGCGCCGAGGTCGGAGTGCAGGATGCTCGGCTCCAAGGTGAATGGATCACCTTCGCCGTTGATCATGAGGTCGAGGTCGAGCGCCGCAGGCTTCATCGACATCACCAGCCGGGATGGCACCGAGGCGCACGTGAGACCGGTGGGAAGATGCGGGACCTCCTTGAATGTCAACACCACCTCCTGCTTCGCATCGCCGAGCGCCTTCCCCGACCGCAACAGGAACGGCACGCCCGCCCAGCGCCAGTTGGCGATCTCGACCGTCAACTCGGCGAGCGTTTCGGTCTTGAGGGACGCATCCACCCCCTTCTCGTCCTTGTAGGAGGGCAGGAGGCGATCGTTGATTGTTCCGGCCGAGTAACGGGCGCGTCGACTCGACGTGCCGTTCTTCGTCTTCATGCTGGTGGCCCGCAGCACCTGCGCCATCGCGCCACGCAGGTCGTCGGGATCGAGGCTGGCCGGCGGCTCCATGGTGGCCAGTGCGAGCACGAGCAACAGGTGGCTCTGGATCATGTCGATCAGCGCACCGGCCTTGTCGTAGTAGCCGGCACGGTTCTCAAGCGCCAGCGATTCGTCGAAGACGATCTCGACCTTCTCGACGTTCTCCGCCGAGAAGAGGGGTTCGATGATGCGGTTGGCGAACCGCACGCCAAGCATGTTCAGCACGGCCGACTTGCCGAGGAAGTGGTCGACCCTGAACACCTGCTCCTCCGGAAGCATCTTCTGCAGGAGCCGGTTCAGCGCCTTCGCGCTTCGAAGGTCTGTGCCAAAAGGCTTCTCAAGGGCGAACAGGATGCCGGCGGGAAGGGTCATCGTCGACAACACCGTGCAGGCCGCGACCGTCACGGACGGCGGCAGGGCGAAGTACAGCGCGGCCCGGCCCGGCGCCTCGGCGAGCACGGCCGCGAGATCGCTCGCGTCGGTGACGTCCGCGGTGAGGTGGCGAGCGGTCGCCGCAACACCTTTCGCGAGCTCGGATGGTTCGGCGGCGAATGCCTCATCCACAGTCCTGCGCCAGTCCGCGTCGGTGACCTCGTTCCTGTCGACACCGATGAGGTTGATCGAACTTCCCCTGGTCGAGGCAAGCAGGGAGGCCAGTCCCGGCAACAGCAGCCGGGAGGTCAGGTCTCCACTGGAGCCGAGAATAACGAGGGTGTCGATGCGATCAGTCATCTCGCCGACGATACTCCGCTCGGATCGGACAAACTGTACAACGTGAAGAGTGTTCTGCGGCGAGCGAGTCGCGTCGGGGTCGCGGTCGCGGTTGTCGGGCTCCTCGCGGTCGTGGCGTTCCTGGTCTACGCGAGCATGGTCATGGCTGGCGACCGCACGCAGGCGATCAAGGCCTGGCAGAATCCGGCCGTTACGATCACCTCCACCGACCACTCCGTTGTGCTCGCGCCTTCTGGGCCGACGTCTGGAACCGGCCTCGTTTTCATCCCCGGAGCGAAGGTCGATCCATACGCCTACCTGTACAAGCTGTCAGGCATCGTCGAGTCGAGTGGGGTCACGGTGGTGATCACCAAACCCACGCTGAACCTCGCGTTCTTCGATCAGCGTCCCCTGTCATTCTTCGAGGATGACGCGCCCGCCGTGACGCGCTGGTACGTCGGTGGCCACTCCCTGGGTGGGGTTCGCGCCTGCCAGCTCGCCGCGTCGCCAGACACTGGGTCGGAGCTCGCTGGGCTCGTGTTGTTCGGCAGCTACTGTGCCAACGATCTGTCGGAATCGTCGCTGACGGTGCTGTCGATCGGTGGTGCAGAAGACGGCCTGAGCACGCCAGCGAAGATCATGGATGCGGCGGCCCTCCTCCCCTCGCGCGCCACCCTCGTGCAGGTGGAGGGGCTTAACCATGCCGGGTTCGGTGACTACGGGACGCAGCCCGGTGACGGTATCTCCACCCTCAGCAGCGCGCAGCAACGCTCGGCCATCACCAACCTGCTCGAGTCCGTGCTCGGCTCTGACGGGAACTGACCGGCATTCACCGCGCCCAGAGTGGCGGCCGTGCTTGGCGCAGTCGGGTGGTTATGGTGTGCACATGCCATCGCCGCCGGTCATTTTTAGTGAAGTCGCGCAATCCGACATCGACCGCATGCTGGCCGCCGCCATCGACCTCGCGAAACAACACCTCGCGACCTCAAGCGAATTCGCCCCCTTTGCCATCGTGGCGGGAATCGACGGGCGCTTGCACGCCGCCGACTTCGACCTCACAAGCCTGGGCAAGCATCCGGGCACCGATGTGATCGCCGACGCGACCACAACCCACCTCCGCGCCCTCGCACCCAACGTTCGAGGCACCGCGCTCACCGTCAATACGAGGCTCAACGAGCAGAAAACCGATGCGGTGGAGGTTCGGCTCGAACACTGCGACGGGAGCGCCGTGCTGGTCTTCCTGCCATACAAACGGCCGAGGTTCGGCGGCAGCATCGACTTCGCTGATCTCATGGTTTTTTCCGCGAAGCCGACCATCTGGATCTGACGACATCGCCCGCCTTTCTCGCAGGTTTGGTTCGTAAGCTCGGACGATGAGGAACTCGCGCATTCGTCCCGGCCTGAGCCGCGTTCAGCCTGGGCCCGGGCAGGAGTCGGTCTGGGATTATCCGCGGCCGCCCCGCGTGGAACCCAGCGCTGAGCGAATCGTGGTCACGCTGGGCGGTCGGGTGGTGGCCGACACGACAGAATCGGTGCGCGTGCTCGAGACGAGTCATCCACCCGTGTATTACCTGCCGCGCTCTGCCTTCGTCGACGGCAGCCTGATCCCGGCCGTCGGCAGCAGCTTCTGCGAATTCAAGGGTGCCGCGAAATACCTCTCGGTGGTGTCGCCGGATGCCACGGCAGAACGTGCGGCGTGGTACTACCCGACGCCGACGCCCGGGTTCGAGGCCCTCGCGGACAGGGTCGCCGTGTACCCATCGGCCATGGATTCCTGCGTGGTGGCCGGAGAGACCGTCGTGGCGCAGGCCGGAGACTTCTACGGCGGCTGGATCACGAGCCGGATCGTCGGGCCGTTCAAGGGCGGGGCCGGCACCGCCGGCTGGTAGCTAGCTGGCGGTCACTGCCTGCTTCACCATCTTCTCGAGCACACCGAGATCCACGTCAGCCAGCCGCTTCACGTAGAGGCAGCCCTTGCCCGTGGTGTGCGGGCCGAGCTGCTCAAGCAGCGGGTACTCCTCGGGCGAGTACTCACTCCAGAGTCCGTAGAGGCTCAGGGCCGGTTTGCGCGGCGAGAATCCGACCACAAACCAGTCGCCCTCCCTGCCCGCCGCAGACTTGTAGTGCATGGTGCCGAACCCGATCATCGTCGGGCCCCACATGGTCGCGGGCTCCCCGCTGACGCGCTCCATGAGCGCCTTCAGGATGATGGCCTCCTCGCGCCTGCGCGGATCGGCTACTGCCGCGATGAACTCATCCACGCTCGCTGTCGTCGCGGTCGTCTTGTTGTTGCTTGCACCCATCTCACCAGCGTGGCACGCCTCGCCTCAGCGGTCGAGGAAGTTCTTGCGCACCTCGCGCCGCAGGACCTTGCCGACGATGTTGCGCGGTAGCTCGTCGACGACCTCAATCCGGCGGGGAACCTTGTACGCCGCCAGCCGATCCTTCGCCCACGCGCGCAGAGCGTCGGCGTCGAGGGTCTCCCCCGTTGCAAGCACGACCGCGGCGGTGACATCCTCGCCCCCTGACGCGCTCGGCAGACCGACCACGGCGACGTCAGCAATGGAGGGATGCGTCAGCAGCACGGACTCGACCTCGCTGGGCGCGACATTGAAACCGCCGGTGATGATCAGCTCCTTGATGCGGTCGACTATCGTGACGAAGCCGTCAGACGAGACCCTCACGATGTCGCCGGTGCGCAGCCAACCGCCGGGCAGCAACGTCGCCGCCGTCTCGCTCGGGCGATTCCAGTAGCCGCCAAACACCTGCGGCCCCCTGAGCAACAGCTCGCCTTCCTCGTCCACGCCCCTGTCGATTGTCGGATCTTCTGGGTCGACCACACGAATATCGGTGCTGGGAAATGGCACGCCCACCGTGCCTGGTCGGCGGGACGGACCGATCGGGTTCCCCAGGGCGACCGGAGAGGTCTCGGTCATCCCGTATCCCTCGACGAGTAGTCCGCCCGTGGACTTCTCCCACCGCGTGACGGTGTCGATCGGCAGATTCATGGCTCCCGAGATGGCGAACCGGATGCCGCTGAGGCTGACACCCTTCTGCTCCGCCGCCGTCACCAGCCTGTCGTAGATCGGGGGCACCGCAGGAAGGAACGTGGCAGGCATCGAGCGCATGGCGTCGAGCACCAGCTTCTCGTCAAACTTCGGGAACAGCACCAGCCGAGCTCCCATGCTCATGGCGAACGTGAGACACAGGGTCAGTCCGTAGGCATGAAACATCGGGAGCACGCCGTAGAAGACCTCCTGGCCCGGGCGCAGGCCGGGAACCCATGCCTCACCCTGGGATGCGTTCGCTCGCAGATTGGAATGGGTGAGGATGGCACCCTTCGGCGAGCCGGTGGTTCCGCTGGTGTACTGGAGCGCTGCGATGTCACCAAGCTCGGGGCCGGCCACCCGGCGGTTGATACGTGATGCATCGGTGAGTGTGCTCCAGGCGACAGCGCCCGACACGGCGCGACCGACCGTCAGTGCAGCGCGGGACTCCTTAGCCTTTTTCACCGGAAGCCGCAGCAGCGCCCTCGTGCGCAGCGGCATGGCACGGGTGATGTCGACGGAGACGACGCTCGTCACCCCGACGTCCTCGGGGAACCCCACCACGGTCTGTGCGATCTTGTCCCAGACGATGGCGACCTTCGCCGCGTGATCCTCGAACTGGTGCCGCAACTCGCGCTCGGTGTACAGCGGATTGTGCTCGACGACGATGGCACCGATGCGCATGATCGCATAGAAGGCCACGACATGCTGCGGGCAGTTCGGCAGAACGATGGCCACGCGGTCGCCACGGCGAACGCCGAGCTTCCGAAGACCGTTTGCCACCCGCGCCACCTGGTCGCCGAGCTCCGAGTACGTGGTTTCTGCGCCAAAGAACTGCAGCGCCACACGGCGGCGGTGGCGTCGAACGACGACGTTGAGCATCTCGACGAGCGTTTGCGTTGGCGGGTCGATGGAGGCGGGAACCCCTTCGGCGTACGACGCGAGCCAGGGCTTCGAAGTGAAATGTGTCATCAATCGCATTCTGCCCCACATCGCTGCGTGCGTGGGTGCGATGTTGATTCGGAGCGCACCCGGTTTGCGCCTGCTGACGTGGTGAATTTCTGCCCGTTATGCAAAAGTGAACGCTGTGAACAACACGCCGCCAGCAGCAGATACTCACGATGTTATTCGGGTGCGCGGCGCGCGCGAGAACAACCTGCGCGACGTGTCCCTCGACATCCCGAAGCGTCGCCTGACGGTGTTCACCGGAGTCTCCGGCTCCGGAAAGTCTTCCCTCGTGTTCAGCACCATCGCGGCCGAGTCGCAGCGGCTCATCAACGAGACCTACAGCACCTTCGTGCAGGGCTTCATGCCGAACCTCGGCCGGCCCGATGTGGACGTGCTCAGCGGACTGACCACAGCGATCATCGTCGATCAGGAGCGGATGGGGGCCAACGCCCGCTCCACGGTCGGCACCGCCACCGACGCGAACGCGATGCTGCGCATCCTGTTCAGCAGGCTGGGCGAGCCCCACATCGGATCGCCGCAGGCCTTCTCCTTCAACGTTGCGTCGGCTCACGGCGCCGGGGCGCTCACGGTGGAACGCGCATCCAGCCCGGCCAAGGCCGAGCGGCGGGACTTTTCCATCACGGGCGGGATGTGCCCGCGCTGCGAGGGGCTCGGTCATGTCACAGACATCGACCTTGATGAACTCTTCGACGACAGCAAGTCGCTCAATGACGGCGCCATCACCATCCCCGGCTACACCGCCGACGGATGGATGGTGCGCATCTTCACCGAGTCCGGGTTCGTGCCGGGCGATGTCCCCATCCAGAAATTCACGAAGCAGCAGCGGCAGGACTTCCTCTACAAAGAGCCGGTCAAGGTGGCCGTGAACAACATGAAGCTCACCTTCGAGGGGCTTGTTCCCAAGGTGCAGAAGAGCATCCTGTCGAAAGACAAGGACTCCGTTCAGCCGCACATTCGAGCCTTCATCGACCGGGCCGTCACCTTCAGCGACTGCCCGGACTGTGGGGGCACGAGGCTCAACGATGGAGCCCGGTCGTCGAAAATCGGGGGCGTGAACATCGCGGACGCCTGCTCCATGCAGATCAGCGATCTGGCCGAATGGGTGCGCGGGCTGGACGAGCCATCGATGGCGCCCCTGCTGTCGACGCTGCAGGCGACCCTTGACTCGTTCGTGCAGATCGGGTTGGGCTACCTGTCACTCGACCGACCGGCGGGGACCCTGTCTGGCGGCGAGGCCCAGCGCACCAAGATGATCCGCCACCTGGGCTCGGCGCTCACCGACGTCACCTATGTGTTCGACGAACCGACCATCGGGCTGCATCCACACGACATCCAGCGCATGAATGAGCTCCTCATTCAGCTCAGGGACAAGGGCAACACCGTGCTCGTCGTCGAGCACAAACCCGAGGCGATCGCCATCGCGGATCACGTCGTCGACCTCGGACCCCGGGCCGGCGTCGACGGCGGCACCATCCAGTTCGAGGGCACTGTCGATGAGCTCAGGTCGAGTGACACCCTCACCGGACGTCACTTCAACGACAGGGCGACTCTGCGGGAGTCGCCTCGCGCGGCAAAGGGCGCGCTCGAGATCAGGGGCGCGACGCTGCACAACCTGAAGGACGTCGACGTGGATGTTCCGCTGGGCGTCCTGACCGTGGTGACGGGGGTTGCCGGCTCGGGCAAGAGTTCGCTCATCCACGGATCGATCCCCAAGGGCAGCAACGTGGTCAGGGTCGACCAGGCGCCGATCCGCGGTTCCCGCCGCAGTAACCCGGCGACGTACACCGGTCTCCTCGACCCGATCCGTGCGGCCTTCGCGAAGGCGAACGGCGTCAAGGCCGCGCTCTTCAGCGCGAACTCCGAGGGCGCCTGCCCGAATTGCAACGGCAACGGTGTGATCTACTCCGACCTCGCGATCATGGCCGGCGTCGCGACGGTGTGCGAGGTGTGTGAGGGCAAGAGGTTCCAGGCATCCGTCCTCGAGTACACCCTCAACGGCAAGAACATCGCCGAGGTGCTCGGGATGTCGGCCCTCGAGGCCTGCGATTTCTTCGGCTCCGGCCCGGCGCACGCGATTCTCGATCGAATGGTTGACGTCGGACTCGGGTACATCTCCCTGGGCCAGCCCCTCACGACCCTCTCGGGCGGCGAGCGCCAGAGGCTCAAGCTCGCCATCAGCATGGCCGATAAGGGCGGAATCTATGTGCTGGATGAGCCGACCACCGGTCTTCATCTCGCCGACGTCGAGCACCTGCTCTCCCTCTTCGACCGGCTCGTGGATTCCGGCAAGACTGTCATCGTGATCGAGCACCACCAGGCCGTCATGGCGCACGCGGACTGGATCATCGACATCGGTCCCGGGGCGGGGCAGGACGGCGGCAGCGTCGTGTTCGAGGGCACGCCCGGCGACCTCGTCTCGCACGCCGATACCCTCACCGCGCAGCACCTGAAGCAGTACGTCTCCTAGGCGGCTTCGAATGGCGGATCAGCGGCCGGGCAGCGCCACAGTCTGTGAACCGCCGCCGTATCCATTCGCCTGGTCCCGACCCTCGACTATCACCTCGGTGATGTCGCCCGGAATCTCGACACCGGTCTGGCTGCGCGTGAACGGTTGCTCGCCGGCGTGATCGTGAGTGAGCGTGTGCTCGCCGAGCGTTACCCCATCGAGCGTGAGGATGCGCCATCCGTCGGCATAGCGTTCGGGTGTGTCATACGGGGAGCTGATCGTGACATCGAAGTCGAACGAGTCGCCGCAGGTGTTTGTCACCTCGACGTTCACGACGTCAGGGTAGGACGAGCCGTCTGTCGCGTTCGAGGTTGAGCTCGATGGAGGCTGCACTGTCGATTCGACGACCGGCGAGCCTGCGCAGCCGGTCGCGAGGGCGACTACCAGCACGGAGAGCAGGACGGCCGGGGCCAACGGGGAGCTCATGGTTCGAGCCTAGGCCGGGGCCGATGTGCGGGCAACGGCCCGGCCCGGCAACCCGGTCGCACGCCCCCGCCCAGCCTGAGCCCCCGCGATTCAGCGATGTCAGTTCAGACTGACATCAGCGCGAACTGACATGCCAAAATCGCGGACCGTCCCACTGCCAGAATGGCGGCATGCACAACTCCGCAGCTCCCGAACCCCGGCGCGTGATGGCCGCGGATGGTGTCGCCATCGCGACCTACGAATTCGGCGACCCCGACGCATCCACGGTTCTTCTTGTGCACGGATTCGCGTCGAGCGCTCTCGGCAACTGGCACCTCACCGGTTGGGTTCGCGACCTCCTGCGCGCCGGACGGCACGTGATCGCCATCGACCAGCGCGGCCACGGCGCCAGCGGCAAACCGCACGATCCCGGCCGGTACACGATGCGGATTCTCGCCGAGGACGTGCTGACGGTGCTCGACAGCTTCCTGCTCGGCGAAGTCCAGTACGCCGGGTACTCCCTGGGCGCCAGGGTCGGGTGGAAAGCGGCACGAGAGTACCCGGAGCGAATCACCACTGCGGTACTCGGCGGTATCCCCGACGGGGATCCGCTGACCCGCTTCATGGTGGAGCAGGCGCGTCGATTCATCGCGACCGGTGAGACTCCGGATGATCGGCTCACGTCTGCGTACGTGCAGATGGCTGCCGGCATCCCGAACAATGATCTGACCGCCCTGATCTCACTTGTCGAGGGAATGCGCGACGGCGAACAACCGACCGTTGCGAACGCCCCGAGCCAGCAGCTGCTCTTCGCGACGGGAAGCGACGATCGCATCATCGAGAAGTCGCGCGCGCTGTGCGCCGCATCACCGCACGGCACATTCTTCGAGATCCCCGGTCGCAATCACTTCAACGCCCCGACCTCCCGAGAGTTCCGCGCCGCGGCGATCGAGTTTCTGGCGCGGCAGCCCAATTAGAGTGGTGACGGTGCCTAAAAATACGAGAATTGCGCAGGAAGACCTGAGTCCACGGCCCACCCTGCGCAGCATGATGACCGACAGACTCGGTACGCTCAGCGTTCGCAGTGCGCAGATCATCGTGGTCATCATTCTGGCGATCGCCGCGGTGTATGTGCTTGTGCAGTTGAAGCTGGTCGTGATCCCGCTGTTGATCGCGCTGATCCTTGCTGCCGCCGCCAGCCCACTGCTGACATTCATGCGCAAGCGCGGGATGTCGGCGATGGTGTCCACGTGGATCACCCTCGTCGCCGCGGTGGTCGTGTTCGGCGGCATCATCACGCTCATCGTGCTGGCCGTGCAGGACCAATGGGATGCGCTTGCAGAGTCTGCATCCGAAGGCATCGACACGATCCAGGACTTCATCGAGAACGGGCCGATCGCCATCGATCAGGCGCAAATCGACTCTGCACGCGACAGCATCGTCGATTTCGTCACGAGCGCACAATTCGGTTCGGGCGCGGTCGCCGGGGTGTCTGTGGCCGGCGAGCTCATCACCGGCACGGTCCTGATGGTTGTGATCCTGTTCTTCTTCCTGAAGGACGGCAAGGTCATCTGGGAGTTCTTCCTCAAGCCCTTCTCGGGCCACCAGCTGGCTCGCGGTCATCGCATCGGTGATACCGCTGTTCAGACACTCGGCGGCTACATCCGGGGAACGTCCGTCGTGGCGTTCGTGGATGCCGCCGCCATCGGTATCGGGCTTGCCATCCTCCAGGTTCCCCTCGCCCTGCCGCTGGCGGTCATCGTCTTCCTCGTTCGCCTTCATCCCGATCGTGGGAGCGACAGTCGCTGGCGCGCTCGCAGCGCTCATCGCGCTCGTGGCCAGCGGACCCTTCACCGCGCTGATCGTCGATCATCATCGTGGTCGGGGTGAACCAGCTCGAGGGAAACTTCCTGCAGCCGGTCGTCATGGCGCAGTCGTTGAGACTGCATCCCCTGGTCATCCTGCTCGCACTGACCGCAGGCACGATCCTCGGCGGAATCGTCGGCGCTGTGCTGTCTGTGCCGATCGCGGCCGTCACCTGGGCGATCATCAAGGTGTGGAACAAGCCGACGGCGGAGGCCGAGCTATCGACTAAAAAGCGCCGCTCGGCAGGTCTTTCTCGCCGTCGATAATCGCCTTCACGATTCGGGCCGCCACCGCCTCGGGAGCCAGTCCCGCCGGGAACGCAGGGGCTGTGCCCTGCAGCGGATGCGTCGACAGCGCGGTCTCGGTGTGCCCGGGTCGCGCATCGATGAGTCGAATGGATGCCCTGCGCAGCTCACGCGATGCAGCCTGCATGAACGCCGCCAGTGCCGCCTTCGACGCGGAGTAGGCCGCGAGACCGGCGGTCGGAGCCTCGGATACCACTCCGCTCAACGTCACCACGAAAGGTTCGCCGCCCGACTGTGCGGCCGCGGACAGGTGCGGTGCCGCGGCACGAACCAGGCGCACGGGGGCGAGAGCGTTGACGTCGAACAGTTCGCGCAGCGTGGCATCCGTCAGATCGGTGGCCGGGCCGAAGGCGACAACCCCGGCCGCAACGACCAGGCCGTCGAGCCTGCCATGCACCGCGAAAGCGGCCTCGATGAGGTGTGCGGCGGCATCATCCGGTCGCAGGTCCGCCGAAAGCGACGCGGACGTGCGCCCCGAGCGCAACACTGTCGCACCGGCATCCTGAAGCTGGTCGGAGATGAGCGAGCCGAGCCCACCCGTCGCCCCCACGACGAGAACGACTGCTCCATTGAGATCTGTCATTCGTGAACCCTAGGCCGCCCTTCCACTCGATGGGTAGGCCTTGACTCCTTTCACATTGCCTTCCAAGGTGAGGCACGCCAGACTTGCCGAATGGCTGAACCGACAGACTCCCGCGTTGCCGTCTACATCGACTTCGACAACATCGTGATCTCCCGGTACAACCAGCTGCATGGCCGAGGAAATCGGGTTCAGAAGGTCAAGGACCTCGACCCGAAAGACCCTGCGACAGCAACCCTGCTTGAGGAAGCCAAGGTCGACCTTGGAGCCGTGCTCGACTATGCGTCGTCGTTCGGGACCATCGCGGTCAGCAGGGCCTACGCCGACTGGTCGGTGCCGGTCAACGCTGACTACAGCCGCCAGCTGATCGAGCGTGCTGTTGACCTCATCCAGTTGTTCCCCACCGTGGCTTCCGGCAAGAACGGCGCAGACATCCGGCTTGCTCTGGATGTCGCCGAAGACCTGTTCAGGCTGCCGCACCTCACGCATGTGGTGATCGTCGCCGGCGACTCGGACTACATAGCTTTGGCTCAGCGCAGCAAGCAGCTCAACCGTTACGTGGTCGGCATCGGCGTCGCCGGGTCGACCAGCAAGGCACTCGCGTACGCGTGCAACGAGTTCAAGGACTACGACGGGCTGCCCGGCGTTACGGTCCCGGCCTCCCCCACGACCGAGGAGCCGTCGCAGCCCAAGACGCGCCGGTCGTCGAAGCCCCGCAGCGAGAAGGATGTCGCGGCCGACCTCCTCGTTCGCGCGCTGCAGCTCGGGCAGGAGAAGACCGACGACGAGTGGCAGTCGAGCGCTGGGATCAAGAGCCAGATGCTGCGCCTCGACCCCACCTTCCAGGAGCGAGCGCTCGGGTTCAAGACGTTCACCGAGTTCGCACAATCGCTCGACCGCCTCGTGGAACTGGACGACGGCACCACCAACCGAAAGATCCGCCTGCGCGCAAAGGGCTAAATACCCCTGCGCGTTCTGACCTGAGAGTATGTTGTGAGCCATGACTCCCGAGATCAACTACATCGCGGTTATCCTCGCCACCCTCTCGAGCATGCTGGTCGGCACGGTCTGGTACACGCCGAAGGTGTTCGGCAACTACTGGATGAAGGCGGCCAACGTCACCCCCAGTGGCAACACGAAGGACGCCGTCCGTCCGATCATCGTGACGGTGATCGTCTCGTTCATCACGGCATGGGTGCTCGCCGGCGCCGCGTTCATCTCATTCGACTTCTACGGCGGCAGCTTCTTCGTCAACGCTCTGGTGACCGGAATCGTGCTGTGGGGTGGATTCACCGCCGCCAGGTTCATCACGCATGACCAGTTCGACGGCCGCCCAACCGGGCTCACCGTGCTCAACGTCGCCCACGAGTTTGTGACCATCGTCATCATGGCGATCATCATCGGGGTCTGGCCGGCCTAGCCGCGGACCAGGTCAGCCCAGCTCGACCCTGGTTCCCTCGCCGTAGGTCGCCGCGTCAGAATCGGTGACCATCGCGAAGGCACCCACGGGAACGCCCGAAAGCTGGCCGATATCGTTCGCGACCCTGAGCAGCGCCTCCTCTGGTGCGCCGCTGAGGAAGAAGACATAGTGCCCCTCCCACTCCTCGGGGTCATCGTGCATCTCGGCACCCTCATACCTGGGTGATTCGTCGAGGTCAGCGACGAACTCCGAGACGTCGTCAATCCAGGGAAACGCGTACTCGCCCTCCTCGATCTCGATCGACTTGGTCAGCGGAACATGCACTTCGACTACCAGTTCGCCCATGCATCCACTGTATGGCCACCCTTCCCCTCCGCGCATGTCATGTGTACAGTGCAAACATGACTACCAAACTGAACCCATACCTTGGTTTTCGCGACGATGCCCGAACCGCCATGGACTTCTACCAGACGGTCTTCGGTGGCGAACTTGACTACACGACCTTCGCCGATCTGAACGCCAGCGAGGACCCCTCCGAAGCCAACAAGATCATGCACGCGCAGCTGAGCACGCCCGGCGGGATGACTCTGATGGCAGCAGATACCCCCAACTCGATGGAGTTCAGCGCCGGTGCCAGAGTGTCGGTGTCGGTGACCGGTCAGGACGAGGCCGAACTGCGCGGCTACTGGGAGAAACTCTCCGACGGCGGCACTGTCGTCATGCCCTTCGAAATGGCGCCGTGGGGCGATCTTTTCGGCATGTGTAACGACAAGTTCGGCATCGAATGGATGGTCAGCGTCACGAAGTAGCGACGCTTGGCGGTGTTTGAGGCATCCATTCGATTGCCCCTGCGCCGACCGCGGGTCTACCGTGAATCATGTCTTTCGAGCCCGAAGAGTATCGAAAAGCCCTTGATCGCGCGCACCATCACGCCACCGAGTGGTTGGAGTCTGTGCCCACTCGCTCCGTCAGACCCTCGGCGACCGCCGATGAGCTCGATTTCGGGTTCGCTCTGCCCGACGCACCGACGGCCGCCGCCGATGTCGTCGATGAGCTGGTGAGCAAGGCCGAGCCTGGTCTCATGGCCATCCCCTCGGGCAAATTCTTCGGTTGGGTCATGGGCGGAACCCTGCCTGCCGCTCTTGCCGCGGACTGGATGGTCAGCGCCTGGGACCAGAACACCGGGCTGCGTTACGCCACCCCGGCCGCTGCGGCCATCGAGGAGGCGGCGGGCGCCTGGATCCTCGACCTGCTCCACCTTCCGCGGTCGGCCGCCGTCGGTTTTGCGACGGGCGGCACCACCGCCAACATGATCGGTCTCGCCGCCGGCCGCGGCGACGTGTTGAACAAGGTCGGCTGGGATGTCAACACCCGCGGCCTTCAGGGCGCACCTACTGTCACCGTGCTGGCGGGCGCCGAGGTTCACGCCTCGGTGGAGCTGGCCCTGAGGTATCTCGGACTGGGGATGCCGCAGCTGGTCGAGTCTGACGCGCAGGGCCGCATCCGTCCGGACCAGCTGGCCCTCGCCCTCGCCGAAATCGATGGACCGGTGATCGTGGCTCTGCAGGCGGGTAACCTGCACTCCGGCGCGTTCGACGCCATCGGGGAGTGTGTCGAGATCGCACACGAGAACAGCGCATGGGTGCATGTGGATGGCGCGTTCGGCCTGTGGGCCGCAGCCAGTCCGCGCTGGGCCGCCGAGCTCGAGGGGCTTGGCGGTGCCGACTCGTGGGCGACGGACGCGCACAAAACGTTGAACGTGCCGTACGACTGCGGGGTCGCGATCGTCGCCGATCCGAATGCCGTGCGCACGGCGTTCGGTGCCCACACCAGCTACCTGATCCAGGCCGACGACGGCCCGCCCGACCCGTTCGAGCTCGTCCCCGAGATGTCGCGCCGAGGGCGTGGGATCCCCGTTTGGGCGGCCATCCGGTCGCTCGGGCGAAGCGGGGTGACCGAACTGGTTGAGGGCCTCGCCGAAAACGCACGCGCCCTCGCCCTTGCGTTGAGCGAGCTCGACGACGTCGAGATCCTCAACGACGTCGTGTTCACCCAGGTGTGCCTGTCGTTCGGCACCGACGAACGCACCCGGGAGGTCACCCAGGCACTCATCGCCGACGGCGAGGTGTGGATGTCCGGCTCCCGCTGGGCCGGCCGCGACGTGCTGCGCATCTCCGTCAGCAACTGGTCGACGGATGCCGCGGACGTTGCAACCTCGGTCGCGGCCGTTCGGCGAGCGATGGAGCGGTCCGCGGCATCCTGAGCCTGCTGGTTTACAGCGCCTTCGTGACCGTCACGCTGACCGGAGTCGGGTTCGCGAACAGGTCCAGTACGGGGCAGTGTGCGTCGACGGCGGCGCGCAGCTCCTGGTAGCGGTCTTCGGTCTCGGGACCTGTGATCGAGATCGCGAGGCGCACGCCGGTGAAGCCAGCGCGCACGGTTTCGTCGATTCCAAACAGCCTGGCGGCGTCGAGGTCACCCTCGGCGTCGACCGAGATCTCGTCGACCTGAATGCCGAGCGCGTGGGCGTAGAGGCGATACACGACGACCTGGCACGAGATGAGGGCGCCAAGCGCAATTTCGACGGGGCTCGCCGCGAGGTCGTCCCCGGCGAGCGCTGCGGGCTCGTCGATGCCGAAGCTGTGCTTGCCGGCGGTGATGGAGGTGTAGACGGCTCCCTCGCCGACCCCCTTCACCTTGTAGGTCAGGTGGGCCGCGGTGCGGTTGGCTGCGATGCGCTCGCCCCAGGCGGTGCCTGCCTCGGTCAGCCGGGCGGCGCGCTCATTCGCCGAGTCGGTAGCGGGAGTTGCTTCGGTCAGTGTGTCGAGAAGAGTCATGGTGAGACGGTATGCCGGATGCCGCGACCGGCGTGGTTCATGACGTAACCGTGCGTCGCATGACGTAACCGCCCTACTCCAGGGTCTCGACAGTCACCTCGACGTCATCGCCAATCTCGACACCCTCGGCCGTGCGCACGGCCTTCTTCACCGGCAGTATGTAGCAGCCCGCCTTCGAGTCGGGAAAGATCGACGTGCGCCAGGTGCTGCCGCCCAGCGTCACCTCGACACGGATCGACCCGAACCCCGGCTTGGGCGGACGCGGCACCGCCTTGATGGCGTCGGATGCCTCGGCACGGCAGCGACACGAACACCCACGCGGGCGTCGGCCATCCCACTCCCAGAGTGGGGTCGTGAAGGTGTAGCGTGTCGGTTCGCCATCACGACGACCCCGATCACGATCTTGCCGCGGTGCTCGGCTGCGCCAAACCGCGCCAGCGCGAGCGGCGTCTCCGCCAGCGGGTACACGCTGTCGATGCGGGGCTTCAGCACGCCGGCCTCGGCGAGGGCTGCGATCTCCGCGGTGTTCTTGTTGGACTTCAGCCACAGCATCCTGAGCTGCGTACCGGTGGCGCGGCTGACGAGTCGGCTCCAGACCGCCAGCCCGATCAGGCTCGGGGTCGTCGCGCCCACCGTGGCGTAGACACCGCCGGGCGTGAGGGTGCGCGGCAGGCTGAATGGCGAGCGAGTCAGCCGGGTATCCACGATCACGTCGAATCGCTCGCCGGTGCGGGTGAAGTCGACGGCGCGGTAGTCCAGCGTGCGCGCGAAGCCCACGTCGCGCATGAACTCCTGCTTCGAGGAGTCGTCGACGCCGACGATGTCGCGCACCCCGTGGTGCGCGGCGAGCTGAGCGACGAGGGGTCCGACTCCTCCCCCGGCCCCGTTCACCAGCAGCCGATGCTCCGGCCTCAGTTGGCCCACGTCGAAGAGGGCCTGCATCGCGAGGTTGCCAGCATGAGGGAGGGCGGCGGCATCCACGTACGACAGGGAGTCCGGCATCCGGGTCAGGGCGCCTTCTGGTGCACTCAGATACTCGGCGAAACCGCCGTTGCCGTGCTCGGACAGGTCGCCGAACACCCTGTCGCCCGGGGCGAAGCGGTGACCCCGGCGCCGACCTCGACGACTTCGCCCGCGACATCCGCTCCGAGGATGCGGCCCCGATGTTTGCCGAACAGGCGCACGAAGAATGGCTTGCCTGCCAGCAGCGCCCAGTCCTGGTCGTTGACCCCGGTGGCGTGCACGCGCACCAACACCTCGCCGGCGCCCGCTGTCGGCCGGGGCACCGTGCGCAGCTCGAGCGCTTCGGCGCCTCCGTATGCGGTCTGCACGACGGCTTGCATGGTCCGAGTTTAGTGACGGGGTTCCCGCGCCTGAGTAGCATCGCTACCAACCGGGGGCTCCCCGCGTCGAAGCTCCGTCGGTGACGAACAGCCCATCCAGAACGTTGGGTTGTGATCCGTCGCCACGGTGATCATGCTGGCCACATGGCCACCACCGACTCGTCGTTCGAGCGGGCCTACATGCAATACCTGCCCGCAGTGAGCGGATACCTCTATCGACGCGTTGAGCGGCAACATGTCGAAGACCTTGCGGCCGATGTCTTCGCGATCGCGTGGCGTAAGCGTGCAACTGTCGCGGAGGGCGAGGAGCTGCCGTGGCTGTATCGGATCGCCGCCAATGTTGTTTCCAACCATCGACGCAAGCAGGCCTCGGGCGCAGCGCTCTTTGCAGCGCTGCGACCCGCCGATTCGGCACCGTCAGCCGAAGAGATCGTGGCGGCCGACGCCTCGCTCGCCGCGGCGTGGCGGCAGTTGCGTCCTGCCGAGCGTGAGGTGCTCTCCCTCGCCCTCGTGGAGGACCTCGCCCCGGCCGAGCTGGCGGTGGCGCTCGGGGTTTCGGTGAATGCCGCGACCATCCGGGTGCACCGGGCGCGCGCCAAGCTCGCCCGCTTGCTTGCGGCGGAGTGAATTCTCTATCACGGTGAAAGAACCGCGTCCTCGCGACATATCCCCAGTATGAGCACCAATCACGACGACCTTCGCAACCGCCTTCGCAGCAGCCTCGACCGCGGCGTGGCCCCCGAGCTCTCCGCCGATCTCGTCAGCGGCGCCGCCGGCCGCTCCGCTCCCCGCCTCACCAACCCGACCCGCACGTGGCAGATCGCGGGAGCCGCCGGTGTCGTCGTCGCCGCCGTCACGGTGGGCGCTCTGGTGGTGGTGCCGAGCTTGGGGCGGGCTCCGTTGTTCACGGCGGCAGGGGCATCCTCCGATGCCTCGGCACTCGGCTCGCAAGACGCGATCTCGAGCAAAATGATGGTGTGGGCTGAATACCGCTACACCGCGGGTGCCTCGCTGTCGAAGGATGGTGGCTCCGGGCCGGTGTACCAGCTCGTTCTCGACAACTCGGCCCCCGAGGCTCGCACCGCGGAACTTGCCGCGACCCTCGGTGTCGACGGCGCCGTGACCAAGGCCGACTACGCCGACCCTGCCTACCCGACCTGGGTGGTGGGACCACAGGACGGCTCGGCCGCGAACCTCACGTACAGCGCCTTCGGCACCGGCGACTGGTGGTTCAACGACCCGACCGTCACGTCGATCTACCTCTGCGACGAGTCGGTGACGGCCGAGGATGCCGCGAGCTACGGATGCATCCTGCCCGACGATGCCCCCGCAAACCAGGCGCCAACGGGCGAGACGGCGCGGTCGCTTGCTCAGGCGCTGTTCGCGTCCGCCGGCTACGAGGCGGATGCCGCTGACATCGAGATCACCTCCGACAGCTACGGCACGAGCGCGAACGCCTACCTCACCATCGACGGAATCAGAACGGGGCTCGCCTGGAGCGCGTACTGGACCAACACCGGAGGGCTCTCCTACGCCTCCGGGCACTCGGTGCACCCGGAAGCGCGCGGAGAGTTCAACACCGTTTCGCCGGCGGATGCCGTGCAGCGTCTGGCCGACTACCGCTGGTACGGGTCCGCTGGGCCTGACTACCAGGGCGGAGCAATCATGTACTCGACGGACGGCGCGGTCGACGATGGTCCTGTCGCGGCGGACGGGTCGGGCGAGGCTCCTGGGCCGGACACCGAGCCGGGCACCGAGCCGGCCGTTCCGCCGGTCGACCCGTCCACCGAGGAGCCCGTCGACCCGTCGACCCGCTCGCTCCGCTCCTGCTCCCGACGAGCCGTTGCCTCCGGTTGAGGTTGACCCCACCCCAGCGCCCACCCCCGAGGTCGTCGAGGTGACGGTCGACAACGCCGCAGCGACCCTGGTACTCATGTGGGACGCTGACGGCAACGCCTGGCTCGTCCCGGGCTACGCGATGCAGATGCCCGAGGGCTGGTGGACCGCCGTCGTCAGCCTCGTCGACGGGGTGATCGCGCTGCCCGAGCCGCTGTAGGTGGGGTGCGGGCACACATATCCCCGTCGATTTTCCCTCCCTCGATCGTCATCTTCATGACAGCATCACTACGAGGGAAGGACTCACGATGCGCTATTCACTTCTCATGAACTACTCCGAGGCGGCCGGGGCCGAGCAGTCCCCCGAGGCCCTGCAGGAGGCGATGTCCGCGTTCGACGCTTACGCGAAGTCGCTCCAGGACGCAGGCGTGTTACTGAGTGCTGACGTGTTTCAGCCGACCGCGGCATCCTCGACCGTCTCCCTGCGCGATGGAACCCGTCAGATTCAGGACGGCTCCTCCGCCGACACGCAGGAACAGCTCGGCGGCGTGTTCCTGATCGATGTGCCCGATCTGGATGCCGCACTCGGCTGGGCCGAGAAGTGCCCGGCCGCGCAGTGGGGCACGATCGAGATCCGCCCGACCGGCGTGTACTTCGCCGACGGGTCGTGGCAGCAGGCGGGCTGACCGCTGCGGCGCGGGCGGGTAAGTGGAGTGGGCTCTACTCCTCCACAAGGGCACCCGCGTGCGAGTTATCCACGGATTCCTGAGAACTATTCAGATATATCTTCGATTCTGGGATGATGGATTCATGCCAGTTATCGAAGACACCTTCACCGAATCGCTCGCCGCGGTTCGGGTGGCGGCGTCTGCGCTGCCCACCGCCGTTGGAGCGGTGCGCGGCCTCGATGACGACGACCTGCTCGGAGCCCAGCGCACTCTCGCCGAGGCACGCCGCGCCATAGATGCCTCAGCGTCGCTGATCGCCGGCGAGATCGGATACCGCTCCCGGCGCGAGCTCGGTTACAGCGGGCTCGCCCAGCGCGAAGGCTTCCGCACGCCCGAAAAGCTGGTCCAGTTCACGACCGGATCCACCGCTCGGGATGCCTCGGCCCTCGTCACCGTCGGCACCCTCGTCCACCACGCCGAACTCGACCCCTCGGCCGGAGCCGCCGAGTCGCTCGAACCGTGGCTGCACGCTGTCGGGAGTGCCGTGGCATCCGGTGCGCTCGGCCTGGACGCAGCACAAGCGATCCGCACCGGCCTTGGCCGCCCCCTCGGCCTCGAGTCTGGCGCGGGCGTTACCGCCGCGCAGCTCGCCGCGGCCGTGGCAATCCTGCTCGCCGAGGCGCCCGGGCTGCACGCCGATGCCCTGCTCATACGCGCTCGCCAGCTCCGCGACGAGCTCGACCTCGCCGGTGTCGCCGAGCGTGAGCAGCAGATACGGGATGAGCGCAGCATCCGCCGGTTCCGCCGCCCCAACGGGCTCAACCGCTATGTCATCGACCCGGACATCGAGACGGCCGCGTTCCTCGACGACCTCTACGACCACGCCACATCCCCGCGCCGCGGCAACGTCACGTTCCAGACCGACGAAGATCGAGCCTGGGCGGATGCCGTCGGCCGCGACTCCCGCACCACCGACCAGTACGTGCACGACACCTTCACCGACCTCCTGCGCATAGCCGTCAGCAGCGATTCGCCCGACACGCGCGGGCTCATCGGCTCCCGCCAGCCTTCCGTGCGCGTGCTCGTCACGGCCAGGGCTTTAGAGTCAGGCGACGGAGTCGGGCACATCGAAGGCATCGCTGCACCCGTCTCGCTCGCGACGGTCGAGCGCATGGCATGCGCCCACGGCACCATCCAGGTCACCTTCGATCCCACGGGCAACCCGCTCGATCTGGGGCGCGAGCAGCGGCTGTTCAGTCCGCGCCAGCGGATCATCCTTTCCGCCCGCGATGGCGGATGCCGCTTCCCCGGGTGCGACCGGCCGCCAAGCTGGTGCGAGGCCCACCACATCGACCATTGGCAGCGGGATCGAGGCCGAACAGATGTTGACCGTGGAGTGCTGTTGTGCCGACATCACCACATGCTGGTCCACAACAATGATTGGGAGATTGAGCACGGCGAGGAAGGCTTCACGCTGATCCCGCCAGCCTCGATCGACCCCTCCCGGATGCCGCGGCTCATGCCCGCGAAAAGTCCGGCCATGCGCGACCTACGCGCCGCGACGGTGGCGCAGAGCATGCTTTCACAGGTTACGTGACGTATCGTGGCTCCCATCAAATTGGGCCGACGAGGCCACACTGACGAAAAGACTCCGCGGCTGGGCGCGAGTCGATGGCGAATCTGCCGGATGGGGAGGCGACTGTGGAGCACACTGCAGGCCGACTTCTCCGGGCGGCTGGCGCACTCGTTCTTGCCGCGGGGCTGGCTCTCGGGCTGGTGGTACTTCAGCCCTCGGCGGCGCACGCCGGGGAGACCGACACCATCTACTCGCTGGTCAACGACGCCAGGTGGAGCCAGGGCAGCGCCGGATTTGTGCGCAACCCCGCCATGGATGCCGTGGCGGCCGACTGGGCCGCCAAGATGGCACAAGCCGGAACCCTCTCGCACAATCCCTCGTACTCGAGCCAGATACCGGGCAGGCTGGACAGCCGCCGCAGAGAACGTCGCGCAGGGCTACAGCGGTGGGGCAGCCATGCACAACGGCTGGATGAACTCCTCGGGGCATCGCGCCAACATCCTCGGGAACTACACCGACATCGGAATCGCGTACCTCGAGGCAGGCGGCACCACATGGGGTGTGCAGGTGTTCGCCAACTACCCGGGGAGCGTCGGGCCATCCGCCCCCGTCGCTGCGCCGGCCGTACCGGCCCCAGTCGAGCCAGCCCCCGTCGCGGAAGCGCCAGCGGACACCGCGGAGCCGAGCACCCCGGTCCCCACCGAGACCGCGCAACCCGAGGCAACATCCGACGCAACACCCGAGTCCGACGATACGTCGACGAAGACCGCCACACCATCCGCGAATCTCGAAGACAGCAGATCGGCGAGCCTGGCCGCGTCCCGGGGCGACGCTGGCGGTACATCGTCGCCGCTGTGGGCGGCGGCAATCGGCACCGCAATCGTCGCCGCGGGAGCCCTGCTCTCGTACTCGCTGCGCAACCGACGACGTCGCCGGTCACGACACGCGCTGTAGCAACTACTGCTGAGCGCGCTCCAACACCAATTCGCGCACGCGAGCGGCGTCAGCGGTTCCCTTCATGGCCTTCATGACGGCACCGATCACAGCGCCAGCGGCCTGCACCTTGCCCTCGCGGATCTTCTCGAGCACATCGGGCTGCGCCGCAAGAGCCTCATCGATCGCCGCGATCAGGGCACCGTCGTCAGAAACAACCTTGAGACCACGGGACTCCACGACCTGCGCCGGCGAACCCTCGCCCGCGATCACGCCCTCGAGCACCTGGCGGGCAAGCCGGTCGGTCAGTTCACCGGCGTCAACGAGCGCGACGAGAGCTGCGACATCCGCCGGGGAGATCAGTGACGCGGCATCCACCGAAGACACGTTTGCGAGGCGGGCGATCTCACCCGTCCACCACTTGCGCGCCTGAGCGGGAGCGGCGCCGGCAGCGACGGTCTCGTCGATCTCGACCAGCAGGCCGGAATTGACGACGTCCTGGAATTCGAGGTCAGTGAAACCCCACTCCCCCTGCAGACGCTTCTTGCGCAGCGATGGCGCCTCAGGCAGAGCAGCGCGCAGCTCCTCGATGAGCTCCAGCGACGGCTCAACCGGCAGCAGGTCCGGCTCAGGGAAGTAGCGGTAGTCATCGGCGTCGCTCTTCGGGCGACCGGCCGACGTGACACCGGTGTCTTCGTGCCAGTGACGGGTCTCCTGGATGATCGTGCCGCCACCGTCGAGGATCGCGGCCTGGCGCTGGATCTCGTAACGGATCGCGCGTTCAACCGATCGAAGGCTGTTGACGTTCTTCGTCTCGGTTCGCGTGCCGAGCTTGCCCGAGCCACGCGGTGACAGCGAGATGTTGGCGTCACAACGAAGGTTGCCGCGCTCCATCTTCGCCTCGGAGATTCCCAGCGCAACGACGATGTCGCGAATCGCGGAGACGTACGCCTTCGCAAGCTCCGGAGCATCCCCTTCGGCGCCGGTGATCATTCTGGTGACGATCTCGACCAGCGGGACGCCGGCACGGTTGTAGTCGACGAGCGAATATTCGGCACCCTGAATGCGTCCGGTTGCCCCACCCACGTGGGTGAGCTTGCCGGCGTCTTCCTCCATGTGGGCGCGCTCAATGTCGATCGTGAACTTCTTGCCGCTCGCGAGCTCCACCTCGACCTGGCCGTCGAACGCGATCGGCTCGTCGTACTGGCTGATCTGGTAATTCTTGGCGAGGTCAGGGTAGAAGTAGTTCTTCCTGGCGAACCGGCTCGACGGCGCGATCTCGCAGCCGAGCGCGAGGCCGAGGCTGATCGAGTACTTGATCGCCTGCTCGTTCACCACGGGCAGCGACCCGGGCAGTCCGAGGTCGACGGGAGTGATCGTCGTGTTCGGCTCGTGCGGCACGTTGCCCGCCGCGGCGGGGTTGGGGGCATCCGAGAACATCTTGGTCTGCGTGTTCAGCTCGACGTGCACCTCAAAACCAAGCACAGGCTCGAAGAGTTCGAGGGCACGGTCGTAGTCCATCAGGTCAGCTTTAGCCACCAGACGATTCTAGCCGGGGGTGGATGCCGCAGACTCCAGCTTGCCGTCGGTGCCGGGCAGGTCCAGCTCGGCCTCGTCGTCCGACACCACGGTCACGGTCTCGATCGGTGCTGGCCGCTCCGAGTGGACGAAGGCGATACCGGCCAGAATCAGGACACCGCCGACGAGCTGCAGTGCTCCGAGGTTCTCGCCGAGCAGCAGCCAGGCAAACAGCGCCGCGAACACCACCTCGAGCAACCCGACGAATGACATGACGCGTGAGCCGAGCATCCCGGTGGCGATGATGCTCGTCGCATAGGCGACCGCGGTGCCCACGATCGCGACGACGCCCATCGGTACCCACCACGGAGCGGTTCCGTCGAGGAACGGCATGTCGGTGAAGGCGGCGGTGAAGGGAAGCACCCCGATGATGCCGAGCAAAGCCAGCACCAACGGGCCGAGCAGGAGGCCCAGGGCCGCCAGTGCGACGGCGGGAAGCCCCTGCGACGGGCGGGCCGCGACCAGGTAATAGGTGGCGGCACCAATGGCGGCGAGGAACGCAGCGAAAACGCCGACGAGGTCGCCCCCGATGCTGCCCGGCCCGACCACCAGGACGAGGCCGACGATGGCAATGGCCGAGCCGATCAACACCACCTTCTTCGGGATGACCCTTGTGGTTGCCCACGCGAATAGCACGAGCAGAATCGGGGCCAGATATTCGAGCAGGATCGCGGTGCCCACAGGAATGCGCTGCACAGCGATGAAGTAGGCGAGTTGAGTGCCAGCCACACCGATCAAGGCCATCGCCGCGATCCGCCCTCGGGAGCGCCAGACCGTGCCCCACTTGCCACGCAGCGCCTTGATGGCGAACGGGGCAAGCACGAGTCCAGCCACGGCGGTGCGCATCGCGACTGCTGCCGCAGGGCTCCATCCATTCTCCAGAAGCGGCTTGATGAACGCCCCGGAGACGCCAAAAGCCAGCGACGCGGTGATGCCGATGATGAGCGCTTTCATGGTGCCTGTCTGTCCGCTATTTCCAGTGATGAGATTGACGGTACTCTTGACACAAATAAGGAGTCAAATTGCATTTTGCCCCTGACACAGAAGATGCTTTGCTCTTCACAGTCGCGCTGGGAAATACCGATCCGGGCGCTTCACGAAGCGGGCTTGACGAGCTCTCCACGATCGACGAACTGACGACGCTGCTCGACGCTCACGGTTATTCGGGGCGCTTCGATCGCGACGCCGCTGAACTAGCCTCGGTCGTCGAAACACGCGAGCTGCTGCGGCGAGTCTGGAGCCTTCCGCGCGACGAGGCCGTCCCCGAGGTGAACCGCATGCTGAGAGAGGCTGGCGCTCTCCCGTTTCTGGTGCGACACGAGCCGTTCGACTGGCACCTGCACGCGACCGAGCCCGACGCGCCCCTTGCCGAGCGAATCCGGGTGGAGGTTTCGCTGGCGATAATCGATGTGATCAGGTCGAACGAGACCGGTCGCATGCGCGTGTGCGAGGCACCGGACTGCACGGGCCTGCTGCTCGACCTGTCGCGCAACGGTTCGAAGCGCTTCTGCAGCGTCCGCTGCGGCAACCGGATGAACCAGCTGGCGTTTCGCGAGAGAGCCTAGGCTCCCCGCCACGCCCGATTACAGTGCCGGGGCCTGGCTCAACAGTGTGCGCCCACCCCAGCCATCCTCCAGGAGTCGCTCGAGGGTTGCACCGACCGAGTAGAGCCGGGCATCCTCTCGCGCTGGAGCCATGATCTGGAATCCGACCGGCAGCCCGTCCTCGGGAGCGAGTCCGATCGGAAGACCCATTCCGGGCACCCCCGCGAGGTTTGCCGGGATCGTCGTCACGTCGTTCAGGTACATCGCCAGCGGGTCGTCGATCTTCTCGCCGATCTTGAACGCGGTCGTCGGTGCCGACGGTGAGACCAGCACGTCCGCCTTCTCGAACGCCGAGGCGAAGTCGCGCTGGATGAGGGTTCGCACCTTCTGCGCGCTTCCGTAGTACGCGTCGTAGTAACCCGCAGACAGGGCATAGGTACCGAGGATGACGCGCCTCTTCACCTCGTCACCGAAGCCGGCCTCGCGGGTGGCCGCCATGACGTCCTCGACAGTTCCGCTGACCTTCGCGCGCATGCCGAATCGCACCGAGTCGAACTTGGCCAGGTTGCTGGATGCCTCGGCCGGAAGAATCACGTAGTACGCCGCCACGGCGTACTCGAAGTGGGGCGCAGACACCTCAACGATGTCGGCACCGGCGGCCGTCAGCAGCTCCAAAGCCTCGTGGAATCGCTGAGACACGCCGCTCTGGAACCCGGGGCTGTCGAGCTCCTTCGACCACACCGACGCGCAGCCCCTTGAGGTTCTCCGCCTTGGCGCCCTGACGAGCCGCGGCCGCGAATGACGGCCATACGTCGGTCAGCGACGTGCTGTCGCGCGGGTCGTGGCCACCGATCACGTCGTGCAGCAGCGCGGCATCCAGGACGGTGCGCGCGACGGGCCCAACCTGGTCGAGGGACGACGCAAGGGCGATCGCGCCGTAGCGCGACACTCCACCGTACGTCGGCTTCACACCGACCGATCCGGTCACTGCCGCTGGCTGCCGGATCGACCCGCCGGTGTCTGAACCGAGAGCAAGCGGCGCCTCGAACGCGGCTACCGCTGCTGCAGAGCCTCCGCCTGAACCGCCGGGGATGCGCGTGAGGTCCCACGGGTTTTTCGTCGGCCCGTACGCGGAATGCTCGGTGGAAGAGCCCATCGCGAATTCGTCCATGTTGGTCTTGCCGAGCGCGATGAGTCCGGCCGACTTGAGCCTGGCCACCGGCGTCGCGTCGTACGGCGGAATCCATCCCTCGAGGATCTTCGAGCCTGCCGTCGACGGCATCCCGATCGTGCACAGCACGTCTTTGATGGCCACCGGAACGCCGGCGAGCGGGCCGAGCTTCTCCCCGGCAGCACGACGTGAGTCGATGTCACGCGCAGCCGCGATGGCATCCGCGTTGACGTGCAGGAACGCGTGAACGTCACCGTCGACGGCCGCGATGCGGTCGAGGTGAGCCTGGGTGGCTTCGACGGAGCTGACCTCGCCCGACGTGAGCTTCTCGGCGAGCGCGGAAGCGGAAAGGTGGATCAGGGAACTCACTGCTCCTCCCCCAGAATCGCGCTGACCTTGAAGCGGCTTCCGTCGTGCTCGGGCGCGCCAGCCAGCGCTTCGGCTGTCGTGAGGGTCGGGCCTGCGACATCCTGCCTGAAGACATTGACCAGAGGAATTGGATGACTCGTCGCGGGAACGTCCGGCGTTGCCACCTCGCTGACCTTGGCCACCGAGTCGACGATGGCGCCGAGTTCTCCGGTGAGCTTGACGATCTCGTCAGGGGTCAGTGCGATGCGGGCAAGGTGTGCGAGATGCGACACCACGTCCGTCGTAATCGCAGCGCCATTAGCGCCGGTGGTGGTTTCAGACATGCGACTCCGTAAGACAGTTTCGGGGATTCCCCCAGTCTATTTGCCGGAGCCGTGGGCCTTAACCATCAACGTGGGGCTGCCGCTCGAAACGAACTCGCCTTTATCGATCGAGATCAGTGCGAAGTTGCGCATCGACTGCGTGCCCGGGCTGAAGTACTCGTTGTGGCCGTTCGACGCCAGCAGGGTTTCTCCGGTGAGTGAGTCGATTCCGCCGGACACCTCCATGATTTTCGCACCGTAGCTGGCGGATCCCGGGTCGCTGCCGAAGTATGAGCTGTTGGGAATCGGATCCCACGCGCCCTCGCCGACGAACACGTTGCTGTCCTGGACATGCAGGTCGGCGACCGACTTGGCTGGGCTGCCGGGAGATCCAACCACGGCGAGTGCATCGATCTCGAAGTCGTATTCCGTGAGCGCCATGAGCGCGGCGGTGGAGCCGTATGAGTGTGCGATCACCGAGAGGTACGGCTCGTCGGCGTTGCGGACCGACTGCAGCCCCTTGATCGCCGTAGCGAGCGCATCCCGACCCTCGTCTGCATTCTGGATGCCACCGACGTTGGTGAGATTTGGCGTGTGATAGCCGATCCAGGCGACGGTCGCGACAGTCTCGTCGGAACCATCGCCGCCGGCGTTCTGATCGAAGTAGTCCAGCCAGTCGAGCTGCTGCGTGTACAGCCCTTCCGCGGCGTCCGCCCACGCGCCCATCTGGTTCTCGATGGTGAAGAACATCCCGGGGACGAGGTAGGAAACGTAGTCGGCCGTCTCGAGGTCGCCCAGCACGATGGCCGCACGACCCTGCCCCTCCACGTCGAGGGTAAGAAGCGTGCGCTGAGGCTCGGCTGCATGTGGAGCAGCAGCATCGTCAAGAGCGTCCGAAATGGCCTCGAGCATCTTCAACTGCTGCCTCGCGTTGTCGACGACGGATCGACCTGCGGAGCTGGCAACCACCTCGTTCAATCCGGCGATCGTCGTGCTCAGGGATGTGCGGTTGGCCGCGTCGCGCGCCTGGTACGGCACACCTTCCAGGTTGCCGACGAGTTGCGGCGTGGAGACGCGGAGGTTCATTCGGGCCTGAGCGTCGAGGCTCGACCACCACGAAGACACGTCACTCGGTGCGGGCGCCGCCGCAAGCAGGGTGGTGATGGCGTCGGGATGAGCTGCAACATATTTCGAGAGGTCCGGGCCGCTGAGTACCCCGAAATTCTGAAGTGTGCGAAGCGCCCGGGTCTGCACGGTCGACCGGGTAAAGGGTGCTGCCCCGATGGACGGTTCGGGCTGCACGGTGAGGAATGAAACGGGCGACACCACGGGTGACAGAACCGGGTTGGACGAGACGTCGGTCGTCGGGAGGATGTCGCGCCCGCTGGCAGCCCAGGATTGCCCCACCGAATACCGACTGATTTCGTGCACCCCGAAGGCCTCGGCGACAGGTCCCAGTGCCACCGAGGTGAAAACTGCCACGTCTATCAGCAAAATTCGGGTGTCCCCCTCAGTTTTGCAAATGCTGCACAGCTCCCCCACGAAGCACCGCAATGCACACCCCACTCTAGGGGATAGACAGCCCTGTTTTAATAATCAGATTTGTCGATTTGGCCCGCTAATGGGTGGCACCTGTTTCGGGGGCGCTTGTCCCCCAGTTGAGGGACCGCGCAAAAGTCTTACTTTTCCAGCGCAGATGGCCCATCGACGAGCAGTCTGGCGAACTCCGCGGCGTCGATAATTCGCAGGCCGAGTTCTTCTGCCTTGGTCAATTTCGACCCGGCGCCGGGGCCCGCAGCCACGAAATCCGTCTTCTTGCTGACACTGGATGCCGCCTTGCCGCCGGCTGCGATGATCGCCTCGAGCGCACCCTCCCTGGTGAAGCCGTCCAGGCTGCCCGTCGCGACGACGGTCAGCCCAGCGAGAGGGCCGTCGTTGGCGGCGGCGGCACCGGGACCGGGGTGACCCGGTGTCGCGAACCGGACTCCGGCATCCGCCCATCGCTCGATGATGTCGCGGTGCCAGTCGACCTCGAACCAGGCGATCACGGCGTCCGCGATGATGCCGCCGACCCCGTCCACCGCGGCGAGGGCGTCACGGTCGGCCGATTTGATCGCGTCGAGCGAACCGAAGTAGTTGGCGAGCGCCCGGGCTGCCACCGGGCCCACGTGGCGGATGTTGAGCGAGACGAGAAGGCGCCAGAGGTCTTTCGTCTTGGCCAGCTCGATTTCGCTGAGCAGTTTGAGCGCGGCGCTCGACGGGACGAACTCCGCGGTGCCGACCGACGTGGGGTCGTAGTCTCCGTCTTTCTTGCCGCGCTTGCGGCGGTACGGGGTCTCGGTGCGCTCGGTTCCGTCGTCGTCGACCTTGACGAGTCCCGTTTCGGAATCACGAACACGTACCCTGATGTCGAAAATCTCGGGCAGGGTCAACGAGAACAACCCGGCCTCGGTGTCCAGTGGCGGCACCTCGGGATAATCGGGCTGGGTCAGGGCCGCGGCCCCCACCTCGCCGAGGCCCTCGATGTCGAGTGCCCCGCGGCTTCCGATGTGCTCGACCCGGCCGCGCACCTGCGCGGGGCAGCTGCGCGCGTTCGGGCAGCGCAGGTCGATGTCTCCCTCTTTCGCGGGAGCAAGCGCGGTGCCGCACTCCGGGCAGTGTGTCGGCATCACGAACTCGCGTTCCGTGCCGTCACGCAGCTCGACTACTGGCCCGAGCACCTCGGGGATGACGTCGCCGGCCTTGCGCAGCACCACCATGTCGCCGATCAGCACCGCCTTGGCCTTGACCACATCCTGATTGTGCAGGGTGGCCTGGCGTACGACCGAGCCGGCCACCCGCGCCGGCTCCATCACCGCGAACGGGGTGGCGCGGCCGGTGCGGCCAACCGAGACGACAATGTCGAGCAGCCGGGTGTTCACCTGTTCCGGTGGGTACTTGTAGGCGATCGCCCAGCGCGGCGCCCGGGAGGTGGCACCGAGCTCTTCGTGCAGGTACAGCTCGTCGACCTTGATGACGATTCCGTCGATCTCGTGCTCGACGGTGTCTCGATGCTCACCGTAGAACGCGATGAACTCCGCGGCCTCGGCCGCGGTCTTCTTCACCTGGAAGTACGGGCTGGTCGGCAGGCCCCAACTCGCGAGCAGCGCGTACGTCTCGCTCTGGCTGGCCACGGGCGGGTTGGCCCACGCGCCGATGCCGTGCACGAGCATCCTGAGTCGCGACAGCCTGCGGTGCATGAGGTCGAGCCCCGCGGCATTCTTGCTCTCCGCCTTTTGCCGCAGCGAGCCGGATGCCGCGTTGCGAGGGTTCGCGAACACCCTCTCGCCCGCGGCCGCCTGCTCCGCGTTCAGCTCGCGGAAGGCCACGACCGGGAAGAAGATCTCGCCGCGGACCTCGACGATCGGCGGGTGACCCGTCGCCCTCGAGCCGCGCCGGGATTCCCGGAACGAAGGCGACGTTCTCGGTCACGTCCTCACCCACGACGCCGTCGCCGCGGGTCGCCGCGCTCGTCAGCCGGCCGTCCTCGTAGCGCAGGTTGATCGCGAGCCCGTCGATCTTCAGCTCGCAGAGGTAGTCGACGCGACGCCCGGAATCGCGCTCGACCTTGGCCGCCCACGCCTCGAACTCGTCGAGGGAGAACACGTTGTCGAGGCTGAGCATGCGCTCGGCGTGGGTGACCGGGTCGAACAGCTTCGCGGCCCGGCCGCCGACGGTCTGGGTCGGGCTGTCCTGGCCCTGAAGCTCGGGGAACAACCGCTCGAGCTCCTCGAGGCGCTTCATGAGCTGGTCGTACTCGGAGTCGCGGCACCAGCTCGGCGTCGCGCTCGTAGTACGCATCGCGCAGCTCGAGGATGCGCGTCGTCAGCTCATCGACCTCAGATCTTCGCCGCAGCAAGGTCTGGGGCGGTGTGCTCATGGATCGCGATTCTCTGTTTCAGCCACGACCCCAGCTTAGGATCGCCCGGCGACACTTCGGTCAGGGCTGGACAGCGGCGGGAACGGCACTCACGGTGCGGGCAATCGTGCACTGCCCGAGAACGCGGGTACCGACGTACAGCACGGCGGTCTGGCCGGGCGAGACGCCGATGATGGGTTCGACCGGGTTGATCACGAGCTCGGCAACCCCGGCGGCATCCGGCACCACTCGCGCAATCGCGGGCACCGGGTCGGCGTGCGCGCGAATCTGCACGTGGCAGTCGAAAGAGTCAGTCGGCTCGGCGATGATCCCGGATGCCACGGGGTCCAGTCCGGCCCAGCTGAACTTCGACCCCGCCAGCTCGCCGAGGGCGAGCGCCTCACGCGGCCCGACCACGACCTCGTTGGTCTTAGGCCGGATCTCGAGCACGAAGCGCGGCTTGCCGTCATCCGTCGGGTAGCCGACGTTGAGGCCCTTGCGCTGGCCGATCGTGAAGGCGAGCGCACCCTCGTGCTTGCCGATGACGTCGCCGGAGCGGTCCAGGATTTCGCCCTGCTCGGCGCCGACCTTGTCGGCCAGCCAGCCGCGCGTGTCGCCGTCGGGGATGAAGCAGATGTCGTGGGAGTCGGGCTTGGATGCGACGCTGAAGCCGCGCTCGGCCGCCTCGGCGCGCACCTCCGCCTTCGACGGCGTCGTGCCCAGCGGGAACATGCTGTGCGCGAGCTGCTCCGTGGTGAGCACGCCGAGCACGTAGGACTGGTCCTTCGCCCAGTCGCTGGCGCGGTGCAGCTCGCGATTGCCCGCATCATCGGTGACGATGTTGGCGTAGTGGCCGGTGGCGACGGCGTCGAAGCCGAGCGCGACAGCCTTCTCGAGCAGGGCGGCGAACTTGATGCGCTCGTTGCAGCGCATGCAGGGGTTGGGGGTGCGGCCGGCGGCGTACTCGGCGATGAAGTCGTCGACCACATCGAGCTTGAAGCGCTCGGAGAAGTCCCACACGTAGTACGGGATGCCGATGATGTTGGCCGCGCGCTGGGCATCCATCGAGTCTTCGATCGTGCAGCACCCGCGAGCGCCGGTGCGCAGGGTGCCGGGCTGGCGGCTGAGCGCGAGGTGCACGCCGACAACCTCGTGTCCGGCGTCGACGGCGCGTGCCGCGGCGACAGCCGAATCCACACCGCCGCTCATCGCAGCCAAAACCTTCATGGACCCCAGTTTACCTTTCATCATTCAGGAGGCTGGGTGACTGGTGTGTGCGGAACGATGCAAAGTGGGATCAGCGACCGAGGCTCGTCTCACGGTCGGCATAGCCAGCACCGCGGGCGCGGGCCACCGCGGCGGGCAGCGCGGCCACGAACGCGTCCACCTCGTCGGCCGTGGTGCCGTGCCCGAGGGTGATCCGCAGGGCTCCGCGCGCGGTCGGCTCGTCGAGCCCCATCGCGAGCAGAACATGGGATGCCTCGGGAACCCCGGCCTGGCACGCGGACCCGGTCGAGACACTGAAGCCGGCGACATCCAGCAGAAACAGCAGCGAGTCACCCTCGCAGCCCGGGAACGTGAAGTGCGCGTTGCCCGGCAGCCTGTCGACGGGATCGCCCGCGCAGGATCGCCTCGGGCACCGCGGCACGTACGCCCTCGATGAGTCGGTCGCGCAACTGCCGCACCCTGTCGAATTCGATCAGGGTCGCGGCGACGCCGAACGCGACCGCCCCGGCGGCGTCCATGGTGCCCGAGCGCGCCCGCTGCTGGCTGCCGCCGTGGATCAGCGGGGTCACGGTCGCGGAGCGGGCGATCACCAGCGCCCCGATGCCGACCGGGCCGCCGATCTTGTGGGCCGAGATGCTCATCGCGGCCAGTTTGCTGGCATGAAAGTCGATCGGCAGGTAGCCGTAGGCCGACACCGCATCCGCATGCACCGGGATGCCTCGAGCCGCCGCGAGCGCCACGATCGAGTCGATCGGCTGAACGGTTCCGACCTCGTTGTTGGCCCAGAGCGTCGTGACCAGCGCGACATCGTCACCGAGGGCCGCCGAGAGGTAGTCCAGGTCGATGACGCCGGTCGCGGAGACGGGAACCCAGTCAACGACGGCGCCCTCGTGCTGTTCGAGCCACTCAAGAGCGTCGATCGTCGCGTGATGCTCCGCGCGGGTCGACAGGATTCTTCTGCGCGGGGATCGAGCCCAGAACAGCCCCTTGATCGCGAGGTTGACGGCCTCGGTCCCTCCGGAGGTGAAGGTGACCTCGACGGAGTCTGCGCCCACCGAGGCAGCAACGTTCTCGCGGGCCTCCTCCAGCATCCGCTTCGCGTTCTGGCCCTGGGAGTGGATCGACGACGGGTTGCCGACCAGCCCCAGCGCTCGCGTGTACGACTCAATAACCTCGGGGAGCATGGGCGTGGTGGCGGCGTGATCGAGATATATTGCCATGTCATGCTCCCTCCGCGTGTAACACAGTCGACTCACTCGTTGATTACTCTAGATCTCATGCCTGAAGCCGATTCCCTTGCCGACCTCGGCGTCAGCCTCAATTCGAACGGTGGCGAGCTGCGCGTGTGGTCCGCGAGCGCAACCGCGATCGAGCTGTGTCTGTTCGACGACCGCGATGCCAACTGGATCGCGAAACGCCTGCCGCTCGAGCGCGGTGAGGGTGACGTGTGGTCCGTGGCATCCCCGGATCTGGTGGCCGGAACCCGCTACTCGGTGCGCGCGACAGGACCCACCACGGCCGGGCACTCGTTCAACCCCGAGCGGCACCTAATCGACCCGTACGCGCGCGGTCTGGGCCGCACCAAGCACGGCGACTGGCGCGGCTACGTGCAGGAGGCCGACACCTTCGACTGGGGCCAGTCGACCAAGCCGCGCATCGGCATGGACCACACGGTGATGTACGAGGCACACGCCAAGGGCATCTCGAAACTCAATCCCGACGTGCCCGAAAACCTTCGCGGCACCTACGCTGGTCTCGCCCACGAGTCGACGATCGCGTACCTCAAGGACCTCGGCGTCACCACCATCGAGCTGCTGCCGGTGCAGCAGTTCGTGAGCGAGCAGCGCCTCATCAAGCAGGGCCTCACGAACTACTGGGGCTACAACACCCTCAACTTCTTCACCCCGCACGCCGCGTACGCCAGCAAGGAAGCCCAGATCGGCGGAACGGGCGCCGTGCTGCGCGAGTTCAAGGGCATGGTCAAGCTGCTGCACGAGGCCGGTCTCGAGGTTGTACTCGATGTCGTGTACAACCACACCGCCGAGGAGGGCGTCACCGGCCCCACCACGAGCCTTCGCGGCATCGACAACAAGAACTACTACCGCCAGACCTCAACCGGCAGGTACGTGGATGTCACGGGCTGCGGCAACTCGCTCAACACCGCCACCCCCGCCGCACAACGCCTCATCCTCGACTCGCTGCGCTACTGGGCGAACGACGTGCAGATCGACGGCTTCCGCTTCGACCTGGCGGCCACGCTCGGACGCAACCAGGCGAACGAGTTCGACCCCGAGCATCCACTGCTCCTCGCCATTCGCGACGACCCGAAACTCGCCGGAGTCAAGATCATCTCTGAGCCATGGGATGTCGGCATGGGCGGCTGGCAGGTCGGCAACTTCCCGGCCGGCTGGAGCGAGTGGAACGACGGCTACCGCGACCGGATGCGTGACTTCTGGCTGACCGACATCGGCGCCACCCGCGCACACGGCTCGGCTCCGAACGGCATCGGCTCGCTCGCGCGTCGACTCGCGGGCTCTGCACACGTGTTCTCCCACGACCGCGGACCGATGGCATCCGTCAATTTCATCACCGCCCACGACGGCTTCACCATGGCCGACCTCACTGCGTACAACACGAAGCACAACCTCGGAAACGGCGAGAAGAACCGCGACGGCACTGACAACAACCACTCGTTCAACTTTGGAGCTGAGGGCTCGACCGACGACGAGACCATCAAGGAGGCTCGCTGCAAGGCCATGCGCAACCTCCTCGGCACCCTGCTGCTGTCTGCCGGCATTCCCATGCTGACGGCGGGTGACGAGTTCGGTCGCTCGCAGCGCGGAAACAACAACGCGTACAACCAGGACAGCGAGCTGACCTGGCTGCCGTGGGAGCGCGACCTGTGGCAGGACGAACTGCTGGAGGTGACGCGCCAACTGATCCAGCTGCGCCGCGACAACCCGGCCCTGCGGCCCGTGCGATTCGGGATCGGGGGCGAGACCATTCCGTCGGCCACCCAAATGGACTGGTACAACAAGGAGGGGTTGTCGATGTCTGATCAGGACTGGGACTCCCCCTCGCAACGCACCCTGCAGTATCTCGCGGCATCGACCCCCGAGTTCGAGGACTTCAACCGCATCCTGCTCATCGTTCACGGCCTCGAGGAGGACGCGACCGTCTCGCTGCCGAAACATGCCGGCGTCAACGGCTACACCCTGCTGTGGGATTCCGCCGTCGAAGACCCGACGGAATCGATGTCAGACCACCTGCCCGGCGAGGAACTCGTGGTCGCAGGCACGTCGATGCAGCTGTTCAGGGCGCACTGAGAGGTGAGCGGCACCCCGGCGACCGTGGCGCTTGCGGCAGCGGGCATCCATTTCGTCGAGCACGAATATGCGCACGACCCCGGCGTAAGCAACTTCGGTGCAGAGGCCGCCAGCGTGCTCGGGCTCGATGACGACCAGGTGTTCAAGACGCTCATGACCGAGGTCGACGGCCGGCTCGTGGTCGCGATCGTCCCGGTCTCAGGGAAGCTGGATATGAAGGCTCTGGCCGCCGCGGTCGGCGGACGGAAGGCTGCGATGGCCGACCCACGGCTCGCCGAGCGCAAGACCGGGTACATCGTCGGCGGAATCAGCCCGATCGGGCAGAAGTCGGCGCATCCCACGGTGCTCGATGAAACCGCCGAACTGTACGACACAGTGTTCGTGTCTGGCGGACGCCGCGGTTTCGACATCGAGCTCACCCCCGGCGACCTGCGCGCAATCACCGGGGCGATCGTGGCGCCCATCGCAAAGGCGTAGCCCGCTACTCCGCGACGGCGGTCAGCCCCAGTTCCGACGAGGACGCCAGCAGTGGATGCCTCGGCACCACCCGCACGGTGTAGCCGAAGCTCCCCGCGCGCGTGAGCGGCACAGTACCCGCGAACACCTTCGGCTGGCCCTGCGCTGATGGTGTCAGCTCAAGCGCGGCGTGCTGCACGTTCTCGAGTGTGTCGCCCTCGCGGGCCCTGCCGTAGACCACTTCGACGCTCACGTCACTGGCCGTGAGCCCATCGATGTCGACGGTCGCCCGCAGGTGCAGTTCGTCGCCGACCTCAGGGACGGTGTCCACTCCCCCGGATTCCACGTGCGCTGACGTGTACCTTCGGCCACGCCTCCGTGACCCGGACCTTCCACGCCGCGAGTTCCTGGGCAGGCTGGTAGCCATTGGCGCTGATGGTCTTGCCGGCGTTCGCCGCAGGAATGTACAGCCGCTCGACATATTCGCTGACCATGCGGTCGGCCGACAGTGCCGGCGACAGCGTCGCGAGCGTGTGACGTATCGAATCAACCCAGCGGGTGGGGATTCCGTCGGCACCACGGTCGTAGAACCTCGGCGCGATCTGGTGCTCGATGAGGTCGTACATGCTGTCGGCCTCGAGCTTGTCGCGCTCGGCACCGTCCCCTGCGGCGTCTGCGGAGGGGATGGCCCAGCCGTTTTGCTCGTCGTAGAACTCTGCCCACCAGCCATCGAGGATCGAGAGGTTGAGCGAGCCGTTCAGCGCGGCCTTCATTCCGGATGTTCCGCACGCCTCGAGCGGCCGCAGCGGGTTGTTCAACCAGATGTCGGTGCCGGGGTACAGCAGTTTGGCCATGGCGATGTCGTAGTTCGGCAGGAAGACTATGCGCTCCCGCACCTCCGGCTCCTGGCTGAATTCCACGAGCTTCTGGATGAGCCGCTTGCCTTCGTCGTCGGCAGGATGCGACTTGCCGGCGATCACGAGCTGCACGGGTCGCTCGGGATGCAGCAGCAGCGCGCGCAGCCGATCAGGGTCGTGCAGCATCAGGGTGAGTCGCTTGTAGGTGGGGACGCGGCGCGCGAAGCCGATGGTCAGAACGTTCGGGTCGAGCAACTGGGAGATCCACGTGGGAGCCCCGACTCCCGGATTCTGTTCCTGCCACGCCTCGGCCGTGCGGCGGCGTGCGTCCGAGACGAGCTGTTCGCGCATCCGTCCCCGTACCGCCCAGATGTCGTCGTTGCTGACGGTCGGGGATGACCAGTCGACCGACGTGGTGTCGTCTGTTCCGAATTTCCTCTGCGCCAGCTCGAGCATCATCGGGTCTGTCCAGCTCGGCGCATGCACTCCGTTGGTCACCGAGGTGATCGGCACGTCTGCATTGTCGAATCCGGGCCAGAGCGCGCCAAACATTCCGCGGGAGACCTCGCCGTGCAACTTCGAAACACCGTTGGCACGTTGCGCCAGCCGCAGCCCCATGACCGCCATGTTGAACACGCCGGGGTCGCCGCCCTCGAAGTTCTCCCTGCCGAGCGCGAGAACATCCGCTGTTGCCACACCGGGCAGCAGGTCGGTGGAAAAGTATTTGTCGATCATCTCGACCGGGAACCTGTCGATACCAGCAGGCACCGGGGTGTGGGTGGTGAAAACCGTGCCGGCACGGACCGCCTGGAGCGCTTCGGCGAACGCAAGACCCTCCCCGATCAGGCCGCTGATGCGCTCGAGCGCCTGGAATCCGGCGTGGCCTTCGTTGGTGTGGAAGACCTCGGGTTTGGGTGTGCCCATGAGGTCGCTGTAGAGGGCGATGGCGCGCGCTCCACCCACACCGAGCAGAAGTTCCTGCAGCAGCCGGTGCTCGCCACCACCGCCGTAGAGGCGGTCGGTGACGTAGCGCAGATCGTCGTTGTTCTCGGAGATGTCAGTGTCGAGCAACAGCAAAGGGATGCGGCCCACCTGCGCCACCCACACGACTGCCGAGAGCGCGCGGCCGTCCGGCAGCGCGAGCGTGACTCTGGAGGGCTGGCCATCTGGCTGCCTCAGCACACTCAGCGGCAAGCCGTCCGGGTCGAGCACGGGATAGGTCTCCTGCTGCCAGCCCTCACGCGAGATTCCCTGCCGAAAGTAGCCGGCACGGTAGAACAGGCCAACTCCGACGATCGGCACCCCGAGGTCGGACGCGCTCTTGAGGTGATCCCCGGCGAGGATACCGAGTCCGCCCGAGTACTGCGGAAGCGCCGCGGCGATGCCGAATTCCGGCGAGAAATAGGCGATGGATGACGGAGCGCCCTCCAGCTGCTGGTACCAGCGCGGTTCGCGCAGGTAGCTGTGCAGTTCGTCGACGAGACCGTTGGCGGTGCGAACGAACTCTCCGTCGGCGGCGAGCTCGTCGAGTCTGGCCGGCTCAACCGCTCCGAGCAGCTCGATGGGATCGTGACCGACCTGTTCCCACAGCAGAGGGTCGATGCCCTGAAAAAACTGTCGCGTCGGCTCGTGCCATGACCACCGCAGGTTTGACGCGAGTTCCTCAAGGCTGGTGAGCGCGTGGGGAAGAACCGTTCGAACTGTAAACCGTCTGATTGCCTTCACGGGGGCAAGCCTAAGCGACCGGGGACTGGCGTTTTACGCCGACGGGTCGGGGTCGGCCCGCTGCTCGCCTGCTTTGGCCGCCTTACGACGCTTGCCACCCACTATCGAGCTGATGACAGTGAAGGCCGCGTACGCGAAGAGTCCTCCCGCGATGACCGGCACTATCCATGACTTGTTCGTACCGTTCACAGCGGTGTTGACCCAGCCGACATACGGTATCGAGTACCAGACCTCGCCCTTGACCTGCAGGGGAAGCACGGCTTCGGAGTCTGGGTCGCTATTGTTGTCGCCCTTGAGGATGAAGGAGCGAGTGCCGTCAGTCGAGGTGTTGATCTCGATCACACGATGGGTGATCACCTCGGGCTCCCCCGACCTGATCTGGTAGGTGATGGCATCGCCGATAACAATGTCGTCGGGGGCGATGGGCCGCACAATCACCAGGGTTCCGGGCGGGAGTCCAGGCTCCATCGAGCTCGTCAGGACGGTGAGGGGAAGTGACCCCGAGATTTTCGGGATCACGATGATCGCCACGCCGAGTCCGATGACAATGAGCAGCAGTGCGGCGCTCAGTCCGACCCCCATGTAGTACAGGAGCGACCGCTCCTTGGGAGCTTCTTTGGCTGGGGACTGCTCCCGAGCGACGGCACGTGCCGTGCGAGTCATGAATACTCCCGTTCCGCCCGTCTGCGACGAACTACGAAGAATATACCGATGCCGATGAGCAGCGCGGCGAAGGGCGCGAGGGGTGTCGCGAGCCCCAGGCCCGTGTAGGCGAGGCCAGTTCCGGGGTTTGCTGCGACCTGTGGGGCCGTGGGCGCGGCCGGATTAGCAGGAGCGGCCGGATTGGCCGGATTGGCCGGTGTCACAGGTCCGGTCGGGTCGGTTGGGGCAGGCACGACCGGCGTGGACGGGATCACACAATCCGACGTGGGGAACGCACCGGCTTCCCCATCACGCATCGCGACGAGGAAATCGAGGTTTGCGGCTTCGCCCTGGGCGTCCATGCCTGACACGGATGTCGGACATCGTCACCGTGAAGTCGATTCTGAGCACAGACCCGGCCCACATCGGCTGGCTGGGAACAATGACGGCACATCGCTGCAATTCTGAGAGCGTGGCGGTCGACGTTGTCGCCCCGCCGTAGTCAACCGTCGTCAGGCTGACGCCTGTTCCAAACGCCGGGGACGGCACGCTGAGGTTGCCGATGCTCACGCGTGTGGCGGCGGCGTCGCCAGTGGGATTCTTGATCCACAGGCTCGACTTCATCGACTCGCCCGGAATGAGCAGGCCCAGGCCGTCGAACAGACCGTCAGATAGACCGGTAGAAAAGTGGATGCCGTCGTCGCTCAGCAGCACGTCCGGCGAGGCCGCCGACGCCGAGCCCGCCGTTGACAGGGTGAGCCCAGCGGCGATGCCCGTGGCCATCGCCAGGGTCGCCGCTCGTCTCACCACGTCGCGCAGTATCACGGTGACGTCTTCGCTGTCAGGGTGAACTGCTGCGTGGCAGACCCGTAGACAGGTGACCTGCTCCAACTGTGTCCCTGAGCTGGCGTCGGTCACGGTGAGGTAGCTCCCCACTGCCGGTTCATGAACGAATAGGTCGTTACGCCGTTCGCGACGGTCGGGACAATGCTCCACTGGGATCGGAAGTCGGATTGCAGCAAGGTTGTCCGAGCTGACCTTAACCTTGGAGCCGTCCTAGTGACTCGTTCTTTTCGAGATCCCATCCGCGAGTCGGACCGTTGTTCACAATGACGTTGTAGTACCCATCCGGGTCGGAGACGAATTTCCAGTCCTGGAGGCCGCTTCCACACGTCTCGACGTCGAGGTCTTGCTCGTCCTGGAGGTCTGTTGTCCGCGGCAGTAAGGCACTGGCCGGTCTGAGCGTACGTGACGTTGTAGATCTTGGTGCTGTCGAACGGAGTCGCGGTTGTCACGACGCGCCCGTGGACAGTGCCAGAGAAGTTGCCGGCGGCATCGAATGCCCGCACCGTGTAGACATGGGTGACGCCAGCCGTGCGGCCCGAGTCGACGAACGAGGTCGTGGCAGAGGCAGTGGTTCCGACGAGAACGCCGTCCCGATAGATCTCGTACCCGGTGACCCCGACGTTGTCGGTCGATGCCGTCCAGGAGACGGTGTTCTGAGGGGTGGTCCCGTTGATCGTCGAGGTTGCGACGACATTCGTGGGAACCGTCGGCGCAACCTTCTCGGCGGTCGCGATGGCGGTGTTCGTGGCGGAATTGTTGGTGAGGTCGTGGTCGTAGACAACCGCGTTCGCTGTGCTGGTGACGTTCGCAACGACGCTGACGGGGCCGGCGGGAGTCGTCAGCGGCAAAGTGCCGGTGATGGTGATGACTCGCGATGCGCCGGAGAGAAGCGCGCCGATGCTGCAGGTGCTCGTCGTGCCGCTTGTCGTGCAGTTCGCCGTTCCTGCTCCGGCGCCCGTGGCGCGGGTGACTGTCACATTGGTCAGGGTCGGCAGGGTGATGGTGGTCGTCACACCCACCGCGGCGAGCGGACCGTTGTTGGTGGTCGTGAAAGTCCAGGTCGCTGCGGTTCCCGCAGCGGGTGAGACCGGGGTCGAGAGCGTGGTGACGGTGACATCGGCACCGAGCGCGGTGGTCGTGCTTACCGCGGCCGCGGTGGCCGTCATCCCCCAGTTGGGCGCGAGGTAGTCGACGTAGTTGACTGTTGCGCCGCTCCAGACGATGGTCGAGCCGCCGGATGCCGCCTGCACGACGGCGCGGAACGTGAGGGTCAGCGACTCGTCGGGAGCGATGGATCCGCCGGCCGAGGCGGTTGCCCCCAGGCCGAAGCGTGCTGTAACCGTGCGGGTTAACGCGGTGTATTCCCCCTGATCGTCTCCGGAGGCGTCGGTGCGGGCGGTACCGCCGACGGTGATCGAGCCCGGAACGATTTCTACTCCAGCCGGCACCACCGCGGCGATCGCCGAGCTGAGGGCGAGGCTTCCGCCGGTGTTCTTGACTGTCGTCGTGTAGAGGACGGTGTCGCCGATGCGCAGGTCGGTCGTCAACGGGTTGAGGCTCGTGACCTTCGTCGAGGCGACGAGGCAGGGCCCGGAGCCGAACGACACGTCGTCGATGAAGTTACCGACGCTGGCGCTGCCGGAGCCGGTGCTCACCGACGAAAACGCGAATCGCGTGAGCGTCTGGCCGGCAGGAATCGTGTAGATGCCTTCGTGGCGAACCCACGCGGCGGTGGTGGCGCTGTAGGTGCCCTGAACCGCTCCGGTCGTTCCGCCGACGCCGATGGACACGCTCATGGTGTCAGTGCCCACGCGAGCGCGGTGCAGCAGTGACCAGCGCACGGTCTGGCCAGGAGTTGTTGCGACGTCCTGGTACAGGGTGCCGTTCCTGGTCGAGTTCAGTTCGGCGAACTGGTTGCCAACCGCGGACGGCACGCCGTTGAATCCGCTGCTCCAGATCTCGATCGAGGTGTCGGTTGTCGACCACGGCGTGACAAGCGCCGGCGCAAGCTGCGCGTAGGTGCCTGGCGTGAGGGCGGGTGTCTCGAAGCTGCCGTTCTGCAGGCGGGTTGCCGGCGTGCAGTTGGCACTCAGCGATGCCACGGCCACTGTCGCCTTCTGGTCGACCGCGGTCGACCAGTATGCGTTCGAGGCGGTGGTGCCAGCGAGAATGAAGAAGAGGATGAGGCCGAACGCGAAGGCGATTTTGGTACGCATCAGCGCACCTGCTTCGCGATGAGCGGCACGGTGAACGACGTGGATGCCGCCTGCACCGATGACGGCGCGGAGACGCTGAGCTGCGCTTCGAGGCAGACGGTTGCCGTTTGCCCCTGGCCAGCACGATTGGCGTGGAGAAGGACGACGGCGTCGTGCCGAATGGCGTGACCGAGCAGGCCGTTGCCTTGCGCACCACCACGAGCAGGTTCGAGGCGAGCACGTTGCTCGGGTCACTGAATACCGTGGGTGCGACGGTGATGGAGATCGGGGTGTATCCCGTGTTCTTCAGGGTCATCAGGCCCGAGACCGTAGAACGCCCTGGAAGCAGTTTGCTGCTGTCCATGCCCGGGATGGCGTAGCTGGCCACGTCGTTGATGGTGAGTTCCGTCGAGCCGGAGGTGATGCTCGAGGCGTTGATCGTGGTGCGGGTGTTCCAGACGGCGTAGGTGCCGCCGGCGGCGGACACCGCGAGCACGATGGCCGTTGCGAAGATGCCGACGGTGGTCAGGATGCGTCGGATCGGTCGTGCAGTGTTCGAGGGGAGCTCGGTGACGGTGGATGTGTTTTTCACGACGGGCTCCCCTCGAACATTGAAGTTTGGTGACTGGTGCGGGTGACGCAGGATGGGGCATGCCGCGGCTGCGGCATGCCCCACGGCTGACTAGCGCGACGTTCTGCTTGAGCGTCAGTGCCAGGCCTGTCGAAGCTCGACCGAGCCCTTCTGGGCGATGCTGCCTTCGCCGTCGACGTCTCCGACGGTGGAGGGCAGTTCGACGGTGACCTTGACGGTGACGGTGCTGGTCGCCGGCTGCACTCGGGCTTACGGTGATGACACCCGCACGCGTCGGTGTGATCGACGCCGGCGCCCGTCGCGCTCGATCGATACGACGAGCAGGTCCTTGAGCGTCCGCAGCTTGCGTCCAGCGATGGCTGCCAGCGGTCGAAGCCTTGATGCTGTCCTCATCGACATCGAGGGTCGCCTCCAGGTTGTCTCCGGTCGCGTTGATCGTGACGTTCTGCGTGAACTCGAGCTTGTCGCCGGGGACGATCCTCCAGTCCGAGATGTCGATGATGCGCAGCTGCTGTTGACGTCGAGATGTCTTTCCAGGTTCCGGCGGCGGCGCGCTGGCGATGGTGAGGGTTCCCGCCTCAACCGTTCCGGCGTTGACCTCTTCGCTGGTGTTCCACAGTGCGAAGGTTCCGGCGCCACCCATGAGGAGTGCTACACCGGCGGCGGTTGCTACTGCACCCTTGACGAGCTTGTTCATTGTGTTTCCTTTCGGGGGCGCTACGAATAGCACCGTGTAATGGTGTGAGAGTCGGGTTCTTACGGGTAATGCGTGAAGGTAATTGCTTGCCTGCTCTGAGTCAGGCTGAGAATGTTGCCCCAAGTCGCTGAGCGATCTTCCCCCCACAAGAAATATATCGTGTGGGTTCTAGGGGGGACAAGCTTTGTACCCCACCCAGAACGGGGGACAAACTTTGTCCCCCCTAGTGCCCACCGGATATACCGGGCCGCGATAGACCAGGTCTTCGCGGTATTTGTCAGGAACTGCCGAGCCCGCGCGCCCAGTGCGCTAACTTCGAATCGTGGCAAAGACAAAAGTTGACAGCGTGGTCTCACCGGCCACAGACATCCGTACGCCAGCGATCGGCCGCATCCCGATACGCAACCTTTCCCCGCAACAGCCGGAGAACCGATGGCAGGCAAAAAGCTTCGTCGGCGAGGTCGTTCCTTTTAAAGCAACGGTGTTCCGCGAGGGTCACGACCTGATCGGAGTGCAGCTGCTGCTCACAGACCCCGTCTGGGGTCGAGCAGGTGCACCGCATGTCGCCGATGGCCGCCGGCAGCGACGGCTGGACTGTGGATGCCCAACTCACGTCCCCCGGAACGTGGACGTGGCGCATCCGCGCGTTCACCGACGATTGGCACACCTGGCAGCACAACGCCGAGCTGAAGATCCCGGCGGGCGTGGACGTCGACCTCATGTTCGTCATGGCCGACCAGCTGCTGGCCCGTGCCGGATCGCGCAAGATCTTCACCAACGCCCGACAGGCACTGAAGGACAGCACGACCACTCCCGAGGCCAGGCTCGCCGCGGTCACCGATCCCGCCATCGTCGCGGCCATCGACGCCAAACCGCTGGCCAGTCTCGAGACGTTCAGCGAGACCATGTCGCTCAGGGTCGAGCGCGCCCGCGCCGCAGTGGGCAGCTGGTACGAGTTCTTCCCGCGTAGCGAGGGCGCGAAGCAGGCCAAGGATGGCACCTGGACCTCAGGCACCTTCCGCACCGCGGCAAAGCGACTGCCCGGCGTCGCGGCCATGGGATTCGACGTGCTCTACCTGCCGCCCATCCACCCCATCGGTGTGACCAACCGCAAGGGCCCGAACAACACGCTCAACGCGGGCCCCGAAGACCCGGGTTCGCCGTGGGCCATCGGCGCAGCCTCGGGCGGCCACGACGCGATCCATCCCGACCTCGGCACGATCAAGGATTTCACCTACTTTCTGGGAGCCGCCAAGAAGGTGGGGCTCGAAGTCGGAATCGACCTCGCGCTCCAGTGCTCGCCCGACCACCCGTGGGTGACCGAGCATCCCGAATGGTTCACGACGCTTCCCGACGGCACGATCGCATACGCGGAAAACCCGCCAAAGAAGTATCAGGACATCTATCCGGTGAACTTCGACAACGATCCCGAGGGCATCCGCGTCGAGGTGCTGCGCATCGTGGAGTACTGGATCTCGGTCGGCGTAAAGATCTTCCGCGTCGATAACCCGCACACCAAGCCGCTTGCCTTCTGGGAATGGCTGCTCGGCGTGATCTACGACCGGCACCCCGATGTCGTCTTCCTCGCGGAGGCCTTCACCCGGCCCGCCATGATGCAGTCGCTTGCCGGTGCCGGATTCCAGCAGTCGTACACCTACTTCACGTGGCGCAACACGAAGCTGGAGCTGGAGACCTACTTCAAGGAGGTCTCGAAGCAGTCTGCCGACTACTTCCGTCCGAACTTCTTCGTGAACACCCCCGACATCCTCACCGAATACCTGCAGTTCGGGGGACGCGGCGCCTACAAAGTGCGCGCTGCGCTCGCGGCGACAGCGTCACCGTCATGGGGCGTCTACGCCGGCTACGAGCTCGTCGAGAATGTCGCACGCCCCGGCAGCGAAGAGAACATCGACAACGAGAAGTACCAGTACAAGAAGCGCGACTGGGCTGCAGCCGACGCATCCGGTGTCAGCCTGTCGCCGTACCTGACAAGGCTCAACCTGATCAGGGCGGCGCACCCGTCGCTCAGGCAGTTGCGCAACCTCGACGTGCAGTGGACCGACGACGAATCGATCATCGCGTACTCGAAGTTCCTGGCCGCCGAGTTCACCGGAACCGGTTCCCCCGACGGTCTGATCATCGTGGCCAACCTCGACTCGCACGCCGTGCGCGAAACCGTCGTGCACATCGATCTCACCAGGATCGGCCTGCCCGCCGACGCCCAGTTCGACGTCATCGACCTCATCACAGGCGACACGTTCACCTGGGGTCGAGACAACTATGTGCGGCTGGATCCGTTTACCCAGCCCGTGCACATCCTGCGCGTCGTGTACCCGAAAGGAATCTGATGGCCGACCTGAGCCCCACCCTTCCCGAGCTTCACCCTGGACTGATCACCTCGATCGTCAGTGGGAGCCACCCGCAGCCGCACGACACCCTCGGGCAGCATGCCTTCAAGGATGGATTCATCGTCCGCGCGCTGCGGCCCCTGGCCGAAACCGTCACCGCGGTGCGTGCCGACGGCTCGCGCGTCGAACTCTCGCACGTCGCAGACGGGCTGTGGCAGGGCTTCGCCGCCGGTGCAGGCCAGGCCTACCAAATCGAGACGACCTACGGCGGCGCACCGGACTGGCTCGCCGACGACCCGTACCGTTTCGTCCCCTCTGTTGGCGAGATGGACCTGTACCTGTGGGCCGAAGGGCGCCACGAGCAGCTGTGGCACGTACTCGGCGCACACTTCCGTCCCCATGAGGACGTCGTGGGCACGAGCTTCTCGGTGTGGGCTCCCCACGCGCAGGCGGTCCGCGTAGTCGGCGACTTCAACGACTGGAACGGCGTCAGCCACGCCATGCGTCGCCTCGACCACAACGGCGTCTGGGAGTTGTTCATCCCCGCGCTCGACCCCGGCAACACCTACAAGTTCGAGATCCTCACGCCACACGACGGCTGGGTCACCCGCGCCGACCCGATGGCTCGCTACACCGAGGTCTCCCCCGCCACAGGCTCGAAGGTGGGCCACACGCAGTACACCTGGGCCGATGACTCGTGGATGACAAAGCGGGCGTCCATCGACCCGCAGAACTCCCCCATGAGTGTGTACGAGCTCCACGTGGGATCGTGGCGGCCGGGGCTGGACTACCGCAGCCTCGCCACCGAGCTCATCGATTACGTCACCGAGCTCGGATTCACTCACGTCGAGTTCATGCCGCTGGCCGAGCATCCGTTCGGTGGCTCCTGGGGCTACCAGGTGACCGGCTACTTCGCGCCGACCAGCCGGTTCGGGCATCCTGACGATCTCAAGTACCTCATCGACAGCCTGCACCAGGCCGGCATCGGCGTGATCATGGACTGGGTTCCCGGCCACTTCCCCAAGGACGAGTGGGCGCTGGCCAGGTTCGACGGACAGCCGCTGTATGAGCACTCGGATCCCCGTCGCGGCGAGCAGATGGACTGGGGCACGCTGATCTTCAACTTCGGCGACTCACAGGTGCGAAACTTCCTGGTCGCCAACGCCCTCTACTGGCTCGAGGAATTCCACATCGACGGGCTCAGGGTCGACGCCGTGGCATCCATGCTCTATCTCGACTACTCCCGCGAAGAGGGAGAGTGGCTGCCGAACCAGTACGGCGGCCGCGAAAATCTCGAGGCGATCGAGTTCCTGCAGGAGGTCAATGCCACGGCGTACAAGCGCAACCCGGGGATCATCATGATCGCCGAGGAGTCGACATCGTGGCCGGGCGTCACCAAGCCGACCAGCTCGTCCGGTCTCGGCTACGGCATGAAATGGAACATGGGGTGGATGAACGACACCCTGCGTTACATGGAGGAAGACCCGATCAACCGGTCGTATCACCACAACCTGCTGACCTTCGGTCTCATCTACGCGTTCAGCGAGAGCTTCCTGCTGCCGATCAGCCACGACGAGGTCGTGCACGGCAAGGGGTCGCTGCTGCACAAGATGCCGGGCGACCAGTGGCAGAAGCTGGCCAACGTTCGCGTCTATCTCGCCTTCATGTGGGCTCATCCCGGCAAGCAGCTGCTCTTCATGGGCAGCGAATTCGGACAGCCATCGGAGTGGAGCGAAGAGCGCGGTCTCGACTGGTGGATTCTCGACCAGCCCATCCACCAGGGCCTTCAGCGGCTCGTCGCGAACATGAACCAGGTCTACAAGGCAAGCCCGGCGCTGTGGGAGCAGGACAACGAATCGGCGGGCTTCGAATGGCTCGACGGCGGCAACTCGATGCAGAACGTGGTCGCCTTCGTGCGATGGTCACGCTCGGGAGAGCCGCTGGTCGGAATCTTCAACTTCGGCGGCAACCCCGTCGGCCCGTACCGGGTCGGCCTGCCCTTCGGCGGAACGTGGGACGAGATCATCAACACCGACGCCCACGAATTCGGTGGGTCCGGCGTCGGAAACTACGGCTCGCTACAGGCCTCGGACGAATCTTTCCAGGGTCGCCCGGCCTCGGTCGAGCTGACCATTCCCCCGCTCGGAGGGCTCTGGCTGAAGCCGCGTCGCTAGCGCGTTGTCGGCCCGTCGCCAGTGTCACTGGCGGCGCGGCCGGCCTCGTCCGCCAGCCGGCGGGCCAGCGGCGATCCCGCAGGAACGGTGAGCATGCCGCTGACGAGCGAGCGCCGGATGCCACCACCCGGGGGCACGTCACGCGGACGGATGACCGCACCGGTGCGATGGTGTCGCAGCTCGAAGCCCTCGAAGTCGTACAGCGTCGAGTACCCGGCGGCCTTTTCCGCCGCCACGGCTGCCGACTGCTGGCTTCCCACCCACCATGCCACCGCGGCAGCAATGACGACAATGAGGATGGTGACGGAGACCAGCGTCTTGCTGTCAACTGCCTCCGTGCTACCCAGCACCATGATCAGGATGAGCGCCAGCAGCGTCACGAACATCACGAGCCTTCTGCGCAGTTCCCACCGACCTGCTGACGCTGGCGTCCGATCCATGGCTAGTACAGCAGCAGCGTGAGGCGGCGGCGGGCCGCAGCTACGCGTTCGTCGTCGGCTCCGGCGATCTCGAAGTAGTCGAGGATCCGGGTGCGAACCTGGTTCTTGGCCGCGGCGTCGAGGCCCGGGAAGAGCTCGAGCAGCCTGTCGAAGGCGTCATCCAGATGTCCACCTGCAACGTCGAGGTCGGCCACCGCCAGCTGCGCATCGACGTCGTCGGGAGCGGATGCTGCGGCAGATCGCACGGCCTCGGCCGTCGTGCCGTCCAGCCTCGCCAGCAGTGAGACCTGGGCGAGTCCGGCTACAGCAAGGCTGTCGCGCGGGTTTCGGGCGATCGCTGTCTCGTATTCCTTGATCGCCGTGGCGAAGTCACCGGCCGAGATCGCGTCGAACGCTTCCTGATGGTGGGGTGGCAGCGGCTCCTCAACGGGCTCCGCTTCTGCTGCGGCGTCGTCGGTGACGGGAACCGATCCCGGTCACGTTGTTCTGTGCAGCGAGCTGCAGCACCTGGTCCATGATGTCGCGCAGCTCGGGATCGGCGAGGTTGCCCGTGAACAGCTGCACGGGTCGCCCGCCGACCACGGCAGCGACGGTCGGAACCTGCTGCACCTGGAACGCCTGCACGAGCTGGGGGTTGGCTGCGGCATCCACCGTTACGAGCACCAGCCGGCCGCCGTACTGCTGCACAAATGCGGCCAGCGAAGGCTCGATGCCCTGGCCGTAGAACTCGACGATTACCGGGACGGTCGATGAGAGCTCAAGAACCTGCGTGAAGGTCGAGTCCGTCGACGATCTCACCACGCCACCGGCGGCCGGCGCCTGCGCGCCGGGGGCTCCCGGAGCGGGCGTCGCCGGACGCACGAGCGACGACAGGTCTACTGCCCCGCGTAGGTTGGCGCCATTCAGTGGTGCGTTGGTCATCCGATCTCCCCAGCCTTGACGAGCCCCTGGGTGTAGCCGAGAAGGACGATCTTCTCGCCGCTTCCCGTGGGGGGCACATAGAACAGCAACTGGTCACCGTAGGTGGCAACCACTCCCTTGGAACTGACGGCAAGCCCGGACAGCGCCTTGACCTGGCCCGAGGTGTTCACCGCGGCGCCCTCCTCGATCGGAGCCACCGTGGTGGTCTCGTTCAGGTTGACGACGATCAGGGCCCCTGCGTCGTTCGTGGCCAGTGAGATCGGGGCTGCGTCACCGATTGCGCTGGCGAAGGCGACGCTCGCTGTAGTGGGCAAAGCCGCTCGCACCGAATCCTTGTATGCCGGACCCACCGCGGCGCGCAGACTGTCGCCCTCCGCCTCGAACAGGTCGTAGAACTCGCTGGTGGCATCCTTGTCGAGGATATCGGCGTACGCCAGAGCGATCTCGGTAGGTGTGAGGCTCAGCACCGGGCTGTCTGGGAGCAGTCGGGCCGCTCCGACGTCGGCTTGGGCGACATCCGGAATCTTCTGTGACGGTTCAAGCGTGACCGCATACATCACCTTGTATGGCTCGCGTGCGTCCGTCTGCTCGAGGAACAGTGCGATCGACGGGATCGTGTCGTCGGTGTCATCCTGGATGACGGCGAAGACCGTGCGCGGCCAGGTGTCGGTCTGCTGCGGGAGCGTCAGCTTCACCGGACCGGCGGGAATCGCGGGCAACGCGGCCAACGTGGGATCCGCCGAAACGATCTTGTAGTTTGCCGTGCGAAGCTCCAACGCCGCCCCCGCGAATCGCGTGGCGAGCAGTGTCGCATCTTTCGCCTCGTCGGCCGCTGCGGCGACCTCAGAGACGTCGGCGATGATGCGCTCGGCCTGCGAGACGGTGACGGCGGGCGGATCCGCAGCCGCAGCCTCGGCTGTCGACGATGCACTCGGGGTGGGCGTGCTTGAGGCACTGTCAGTGGCAAGTCCCGAGGTGCAGCCGGTGAGAACGAGCGTTCCCGTCAGCAGCAGCGGAACCGCGATCATGCTGTTTCCCAGCGAGCGTCGGCCGGCGGACGGCTTCGCGATCATCTTGCGGGGCAGCTTGTAGCTGGGCTTCTTCGGAACCTTCGGCATCTTCAGCTGCTTACGTCGGGGGCCACGCAACTTGCGCATGTGAGTAATGGCCCAGAGCAGGAACGCCAGCCCGAGCAGAAGCGCAACCGCACCGCCAACAATCAGCGGACCGGAGAACGGGGTTGCATTGTCGAGCGGCCACGCGAGGCTGACCGTTCCGGGAGCGGGCTCCACCCCATCGGAGACGACGACGAAGGAGAAGTCAGACGGCACACTGACGCGGAGCAGAAGCTCGCGATCGCGCTCGTACTCGTTGAGCCACAGGTCAGAACCCGCTGGGTACGGCACCTCTGATTCGGCTCCGCGAACGAGGGTGTCGGTCAGTTCCATAGTCTCCGGGTCGAAACCGATCTCGTTGTGAGTGGTGTCTCCCACCCAGGCAATGACATCGGTGGTGCGTCCGTATGCCGCGAAAATCTTGTCCGACCCCGAGATGGTGAGCGACTGGTTTCCGTCGTAGGCGTTCAGTGCGGCACCGTCGATGACGGTGACTGCAGCTTTGGTCGACACCGAGGTCGACAGAACTGCCTCGTCGGGCTCCGCAAACACCGTACGCTGCGCTATTCCAGCGCCAATCATGACGGCGGCGAGCACAAAGCTGATGATGGCGAGTACAAATCGCACGAATTACTCCTTTCGCGCTACCCGACCAGACATCAGTCCAGACACCCTCCGCCACGGGAAGCGGATGCTCGCACTCGGGGCGAGAGGAGGGGCTCCCCGATTCGGGAGCAGTAGCAACAAAGACGTTCAAGATTAGCGGATGGGGCTGGACGTACCCAACACTTCGACTGGGAATATCCCGTACATTCCTTGAATGCCCGCCGATGATGGCCATTCTTCGCGGGTGACCGCGGCGATTTTGCCTGGGGCCCGACACGCTAAACTCACACCGTTCCCCTCACGTTCCAAGGAGATGTCATGGCCGCTGACGACACCACTTTCGGCACAGAACTACGTGGCTATAAGAAGGAAGAGGTCGACAAGGCCGTCAAACAGCTGCGCGCCGAACTCATCAAGGCGAACTCGGGACGCAGCGACTCGGCCAAGGAGGTCAAGCGCCTCCTCGCCGTCAATGAAGACCTGCAGGCCGAGCTCGACGAGAGCGGGAGCCCCACCTACGCGGGTCTCGGCACCAAACTTGAGAACACCCTTCGGGTGGCTGAGGAGCAGTCCACCCGACTGATCAGCCAGGCCGACATTGACGCGGAGAAGCTGCGCACGACCACAGCCTCCGAGGTGGCCAAACTCAAGGCAGACGCTCAACTCGACGTCAGCCGCGCCTCCGAGGAGGCGGCCGAGGCAGCCAAGGTGCTGCTCAGCGAGGCGCGCGCAGAAGCCGACGCGATGGTGTCGAGCGCCCGTGCTGATGCCGACGCCATGACCCAGGATGCGATGCGGGAGGCCGGAGCCATCAGGGGCGCGGTAGCCACCGAAGCTGCAGAGTTGCGGACCACCTCGAAGCGCGAGGCCGCCGCCGTGCGAGCTCAGGCCGAGCACGAGGCAGCAGAACTCAAGGCGACAGCGAGCCGGGAGGCCGCAGAGGCCCAGGACATCGCGGCCACCCTCTCCCGGGAATCCGAACTCGGACGCGCAACCTACGAAAACGAAAACGCCACGCTGCGTGCCGCTCTCGCTCGCGACATCGAACAGGGCCGCTCCGATCTGGCCAGGGAGCTTGAGACCGGTCGAGCCGAGCTTGCAGCCGAAATCGCGACGGCCCGCGAATCGTTCGACCACGACAGCGCCGCCCAGCGCGAGAAGCTCGCCAACGACACCGCCCGCGCTCAGGACCAGCTGCAGATCGACACCGAGGCCGCCCGGGCGAGCCTTGAGGCCGAAACAGAGGCCGCAAACGCCGCTCTGGCTGCTGAAACTGAGTCCGCCCGCGCCGCCCTTGAGGCGGAGACCGAGGCCGCACGAGCCGCGCTCGAGATTGCCACCACAAACGCGAGGGCCACACTCGAGGCGGAGACCGCCACGGCGCGAGCGGCACTCGAGACCGAGTCATCCACCGCATGGGCTGAGCTGGAGGCCGCAACGGCGGCAGCACGAGGATCGCTGGAGACGGAGACGACGGCAGCGCGAATCAAGCTCGAGGCCGAGACGAAGGCTGCCCACAACAAGCAGGCAAAGAAGACTGCAGCGGCCGAGGCTGGTCTGGAAGCAGACACTGCCGAGAAGCTGGCGAGCCTGCACGCCGAGATCGCCGAACAGCGGGCGGCACTCGATGCCGAGATCGCCGAGGCGCGCGCTACGCTCAACCACGACATCGACAAGCAAACCGCCGACCTCGCCCGCGACATCGAACGCCAGCGCGCTGAGCTCGCCGCCGAGGCTGAGACAGTTCGGGCCGCCCTCGCGTTTGAGACTGAGGAAGCCAGATCGACTCTGGCCAGCCAGACCGAGCAGGCTCGCATCGATCACGAACTCGAGATGACCGCCCGTCGCGACCAGGCCGAGAAAGAGTTCCTCGAGAAGCACCAGGAAGCCAGCACCCAGACGCAGAAGTATCTGGACGAGGCGCAGGCTCAACTCGCTGAGATCATCCGCCAGACCGACACCAAACGCCAGCAGGCGAGCACGCTCGACTCGACGTCGAAAGCCACCGCCAAGAAGACGCGTGACTCTGCGGCCGCCAGCGCGAAGGAGATCCTCGAGAACGCCGAGGCCAGGGCAGCGGCGATGATGGATGACGCTGAAAAGCGCAGTTCGCAGCTCGTGTCAGAAGCGGAAGAGCGACTGGCGAAGATTATGCTCGAACGTGACACAGTGGCCGGCTATCTCGAGAACCTGCGCGGTGTTCTGCAGCAGGCAGAAAAGATGTCTGCTGGCTAGTATCGACGTTTCGCCGACCGCTGAAGGACCGCCGTGAAGATCCATAGCCCTTTTCTGTTCGGCCTGCTCGGTGGCCTCGGAGTGCTTGTCGCGCTCGGGATCGGCTCGACGATTGGCTCACTCGCCACGATCCTGACCTACATCGGCGCTGCGCTGTTCCTGGCACTCGGACTCGATCCGCTGGTTACCTGGCTCGAAAAGAAGTCGTTCCCGAGGCCCTTGGCCATCGCAACGGTGCTCGCCGCGGTGCTCGGAGTATTCACGGGACTGGTGTTCGCCATCATCCCCGTCATCACCGAGCAGGTTCAGACCGCCCTCAAGGCGATCCCCGACCTCATCACCTCATTCAACGACGGGACGCTGAGGGAGAACATCGAGAACGCCGTCCCCTGGTTTGACGTGCAGGGCGCGCTCGACGGCCTTCAGGGATGGCTGCAATCGCTCGACTTCACGAGCATCGGCGGGGGTGTGCTGAGCGTCGGGCTCGGCATCGCAACAGGCGTCACCGGCGCCATCATCGTGCTGATCCTGACCATCTACTTCGTGTCGTCTCTCACCGGTCTCAAGCGGGGTCTTTACCAGTTGGTACCCGCGTCGAAGCGACCCGGCTTCATCGACATCTCCGAACAGGTAGCCTCGGCGGTCGGCCGTTTCGTCATCGGGCAGGGATCACTCGCGCTCGTGAACGGAGTGCTGTCGTTCATCGTGCTGACCCTGATCTTGCCGGCCTTCGGCATTCCGATGAAGTACTCGGCGCTGCTCGCGTTCATCGCCTTCCTCGGGTCGCTGATCCCCCTCATCGGCACGCTCTCGGGTTCTGTGATCATCACCCTGCTCGTGCTGCTCTTCAATGGATCGCCGAGTGTGTTCGTCGTCGGCGTCTACTATCTCGTGTACATGCAGGTCGAGGCATACGTCCTCAACCCCAGGATCATGGCCCGGGCCGTCAAGATTCCCGCCGCGATCGTCGTGATCGCGGCCCTCGCCGGAGGCACGCTGATGGGCATCCTCGGGGCGCTCATCGCCATCCCTGTGGCCGCAGCGATCATGCTGATCATCAACCAGGTGTTCGTTCCGAGGCAGAACGAGCTGTAGTTGGGCGCCTAGCCCTTCCACACCTTCGGCAGGGGCAACACGCCGGGGTTGAGTCGGGCGACGATCTCGGTGAGCACCCGATAGGTCTGCTCCTCCCCCACCCACAGGTGTTTCCCGCCCTCGACGGCCACGAGTTCCAGCTCCGGGATCCCGGCGAAGGCGACCGCCGCTTCGGTCGGCCTCAGGAAGTCGTCGAATTCGGGGATCAGGGCGACCATGGGCATCCCGGAGCCCGCCCACGTCGCCAGCTCCGCCTGCGTTGTCGTGCGCAGTGGCGGCGACAGCAGGATGATGCCGTCGACCGCGCAGTCGCGACCGTGCGTGAGCACGACATCGGTACCGAAAGACCAGCCGAGCAGCCAGGGATTGGGCAGCCCCCGCTCGGTCACGAACTTCATCGCGGCCTCGAGGTCGTGGCGTTCTTCGACGCCGTGCCCGAACTCGCCCTGCGAGGTTCCTCTCGGCGACGTGACTCCCCTGAAGTTGAACCTGAGCACCGCGATGTCGGCGAGTGCCGGCAGTCGCGCGGCGGCCTTGCGCAAAATGTGCGAGTCCATGAATCCACCAGCAGTGGGCAGTGGATGAAGCGTCAGAAGCGTCGCGACCGGCTCGGCATTGAGCGGCAGAGCCAGCTCGCCGACCAGTGTCAGCCCGTCTTCGGTCTGCAGCACGATCTCCTCGCGGCGTGCTGGCAGTTCAATTCCGCCGCGGATTTCGGTGGCCGCCGTCGAGTCCTGATCGTTCATGATTTCGTCTTCCAGCAATGCAGGTGCCAATGCCTGCGGGCGGCCAGGTCGTTTGCCTCGCCCATGATTCCGTCGGCGCGCCACGTCACGGTGTGCGCGACGCCAGGCCCGATCTCCAGACCGCAACCAGGGCACAGGTAGGTCTTGGTGGCACCGACGGCAGACAACGGCTGCACGTTCCAGGTTCCGTCGCGCTTGTCCTCGGTGCGACGCATCCCTGTCAGCGCACGGGACAGGTCTGACTCATCCTCGTCGCCGCCGGATCGGCGACCGCGCGGACGATTGGAACGAGGCATTCCTCCACTGTAGGCCAGCCTTCCGGACTGCCTGCACAGCGACAAACTGCGAGTTAGTACCAGCCGTTGTTCTCTGAGTATGCCCACGCGTCACAGGGCGTGCCGTAGCGGCCGCTGATGTAGCTGAGGCCCCACGAGATCTGCGTGGCTGGGTTCGTGGCCCAGTCGGCGCCAGCGGACGCCATCTTGTCGCCCGGCAGTGACTGCGGGATACCGTATGCGCCGCTCGAGTTGTTGTAGGCGTAGACGTTCCAGCCGGACTCCCGGTTCCAGAGCGCTACGAGGCAGCTGTACTGGTCATCCCCCATGCCCATCGACTGGAGCATGGACTGGGCGATGGCCTGCGCGCTGCCCGGGTCCGGGGTGCCCGCTGCGGGAGCGCCGGAGGAGGCCGACGCTTCTTCGACCACGGGTTCTACGACAACGGGAACTGGATCTGTGATGGAGAATTCATCGCGGCTTGCGACAGCGGTGGGTTCTCCGGCGACGATCACGGACTGTAGTTCGACGGTGCGAACGGGCGCAGAAGCGACGATGGTGCCGAAGCTGGCGTCTGCCGTCGATGACGCCGTCGGCGGCGCGAGACTCACGGCAATGAAGGCAAAACTCACGATGCTGGCAAAGATCGGCAGCGAAAAGGCCGCACGAGTGTGGCGTCCCGAAATGTCTCCGCCAGCGCTCTTCACCTGTGCACGGAGTTCGTCTACTCGAGAATGTCTACCCACGATTATTCGATTTTAGCCCAGAAAGCTGGGAATGTCGCATGAGCGGTCATCGGACCGCGAGCATCACGTCCACGACAGAGTCGAGGAGAAGGTCAACCTGCTGCTCGTTGTAGCCCCGCTTGGCCGTGCGAAAGACGACAGTACGCACCTGATCCACGCTTAAAGGCTTGCCGTGCTGGAAGTAGCCCACCATGCGTTCGGCGAACGCATCCACGTCTTTGGGCAGGTATCCGGTCGTCAACGGCCCGACTCGCGAGAACTTGTGCCCCTCGTCCCTGGCGAGCCTGTCGAGGACGGTCTGGGCCGAACTTCTCGCCTTGGCGTACCAGGCTGCCCCGCCCTCCTCGGCCATGACCCGCTCGCGCTCTCGCATGGCAAAGGCGTCCTCGAGGCGCTCCAGCGCGGCATCCACGTGGGTCGTGGAATATCCGCCCTTCTGCATCGCGAAGGCCATGGTGCGGATTGTCTCAGCATTCAGCACGACGGGATGGTCTGCTGCCGCCGTGTACGCGCGACGCGCCTCTTCGAGAAAGTCTTCGACCTGGTCGACGTTGTAGCCGAGTCTTGACTTACGGCTCCGAGGGAATGTTGTGCTCACCCCACCATTGTGCCCGAGGCGCCCCGGTGATTCCTGACGACAGGCCTAGGCGAAGATCAGGAACAGCGCGTACGCGGCAGCGCCCGAGAGCAGGGACGAGTCGACGCGGTCGAGGAATCCGCCATGCCCGGGCAGCCAGGTGCTGATGTCTTTGATCCCGAGATCGCGCTTGATCAATGACTCGGCGAGGTCGCCGGCAGTAGCGGTCAGGACGAGTACCGCCCCGAGGATGACCCCCACCCACCACGGCTGGCCCAGCATGAAAATAGCCGTGAGGATGCCAGCAATGGTGGCGGCCGCGACCGAACCGGCGAAGCCCTCCCAGGTCTTCTTGGGACTGATGGTGGGCGCCATGGGATGCTTGCCGAACGTCAGGCCGGTCGCGTACGCCCCGATGTCGACCGACACGACGACGATGAGGAACGAGAGCGTCCACCACTGGCCGCCGTCCTGCGCGGTCAGCAGCACCGTGAATCCCGCCATGAAGGCGATGTAGATCATGATGAAGGCGCCTGCGCCGAGATCGAGCAGCACGTCCCGCGACGAGGTGCGCGCAGCGGGCCTCACCAGTTCCGCGAGCCGCCAGATCACGATGAGACCGATGCCGGCGAGCGTGGCGAGCCAATGCCCGGTCGCCATCCCGTAGAACGCTGCTGGCACGACAGCGAGCGCCGCTATGAGCGCCGGGACGCGAGGGACCCGCCGTCCCGCGAATCGCAGCGCGCTGGCCAGCTCCCACGCTGTGAAGCCGACCAGGGCACCGGCAAAGAGCATGTACAGCTCTTTGACGAACACGAGGCTCACAACCAACGCCAGCCCCATGGCCAGCCCAACGGCTATCGCGCGAACAAGCGGTCGGCCCGTTCGCGCATTGATCTTGTCGTTGGTGGCGCGAACCTGCGCCTCGAAATCGCTCGCCATCAGACCTCGAGCAGCTCGGCTTCCTTGCGCTTCAGTGCGTCGTCGATCGCGTCGACGTGCTGCTTGGTTGCCGATTCGAGATCCTTCTCGGCGCGAGCAATCTCGTCTTCTCCGACCTCTTTCAGTCCGTCGAGGTCGTCCTTTGCCTTGCGACGGATGTTGCGCAGGCTCGACCCTGGCCTGTTCGGCCTTGTCGCGCACGATCTTCACGAACTCGCGGCGACGCTCCTCGTTGAGCTCAGGCAGCGTTGCGCGGATGACGTTGCCGTCGTTGCCCACGCTGGCACCGAGGTTGGATGCGCCGACGATGGCCTTCTCGATGTCTTTGAGCGCGCTCTTGTCATATGGCGTGATGAGAAGCGTGCGAGCCTCCTGGTTCACCATCGAAGCGAGCTGCGCGAGTGGCGTCGGGGTTCCGTAGTAGTCGACCAGAACGCGCTGGAACAGCGCCGGGTTGGCTCGGCCCGTCCGCACGGTTCCGAAATCCTCTTTCGCGGCTTCGACGGCCTTCTGCATCTTCTCTTTGGCCTCTGCCAAAACGTCGCTGATCACGGCAACTCCTTTGCGTCTCTCCAGAGTTTAGCGTGGAGGCCAGCGGCGGATGTCCCGCGAATCGCCACCGTCACGCCGGGGAATTAGTTGGAAACCAGGGTGCCGATCCGGTCGCCCCTAATGGCCTTCGTGAGGTTTCCCGCCGGCTCCATACCGAAGACCACCATGGGCATCGAATTGTCCATGCAGAGGCTGAACGCGGTGGAGTCAACGACCTTGAGCCCCTGGACGAGTGCCTCCTGGTAGGTGATCTCGTCAATGCGTTTCGCCTGCGGGTTCGTGCGCGGGTCCGCGTCGTAGACGCCATCCACGCCATTCTTGGCGACGAGCACGACCTGTGCGTCGATCTCGAGGGCACGCTGGGCAGCGACGGTGTCCGTCGAGAAATACGGCAGTCCTGCGCCCGCGCCGAAGATGACAACGCGGCCCTTCTCGAGGTGACGCTCGGCGCGACGGGGGATGTACGGCTCGGCGACCTGCGTCATCGAGATCGCTGACTGCACCCGGGTTGCGGCTCCCGCCTGCTCCAGGAAGTCCTGCAGCGCGAGTGCGTTCATCACGGTGCCGAGCATGCCCATGTAGTCGGCACGTCCACGATCCATGCCACGCTGGCTGAGTTCGGCGCCGCGGAAGAAGTTTCCACCACCGACGACGATCGCGATCTCCACCTCGGCAGACGCTGCAGCGATCTCCTTCGCGAGAGCAGAGACGACGTCGGGGTTTACCCCGAGGGAACCGCCGCCGAATGCTTCCCCGGAGAGCTTGAGAAGAACCCTGCGTTTACGTTCCTCGGTCATATCTTGTTCCTCCCGGCTGTGGCTCGATCAAGAGTACCGGTTCGTGGTCGCCGCCCGGTGCGAGGATGCGGTGCGCTCGAGCGGTGGGAGTCATCAACTTGAGTTGACAGGTTCGATGGCATCAACCATAGTTGATGGATGACCGCCCCGCCCGCGACCGCATCCGATCCGACCGATCCTGCCGAGGCCTTTGCCGCGGTGGTTAGTCTGCGTCGGCGAGCAAGCCAACTGGAGCGCGCAGCAGTGGACAGCGCACTCGACGCGCGATGGACCTGGGCGCAGATAGGTCAGGCGCTGGGGATGACCGCTCAAGCCGCCCACAAGCGGTTGGCGCCCTCGCGCAGGCCGGACCTTGTCATCGATCGTCACGACAGAAAGAAGAACTGACATGTCTCTGCGTACCGCGATCAAGGACACCAAACTCATCGCCGAACTGTTGACGGCAGCCGAGACCGAGGCTCGCGACGCCGGCGATGAGATGCCGGGCGCCGAGCACCTGCTGATTGCGGCCCTCGCCAGCACGGATGACTCGGCGCGAGTTGCCCTCGGCGTCGATGCCCCTGAGGCGCGCTCGGCGCTCACCGAGTTGCACCATCGGGCCCTTGCCGGAGTCGGCGTGGAAAATGGTGCCGCCGAACCGCTCGGTGCCGCGGGCGGCCCATTCCGCAGCGAGGTCTCCCTGCGGGAGGTGTTCGGCCGCATGAGGCTTCTCGCGAAACACTCATCCACTGGGCTGCGTTCCGCTCACGCGCTGATCGCGGTAGCTGAACGGGAGCACGGAACATCCGCTCGACTGCTCGACAGGCTTGGCGCCGATCGTGGTGCCGTACTGGCAGCGGCAACCGCGGTCGTGTCGTGAAGGCTGCTGCGGGTCTGGAGATAGCCCGGAAACGCAGGATGCCCCGAGTCGAACGACTCGGGGCATCCTGATGTTTGGTGCTTAGGCGCCGACCTTGAAGCGGGCGAACCCGGTCACGTCGATCTTCGCGTCTGCGACGACCTTGCTGATCGTGAGCTTGTTGTCGCGAGCGTAGTCCTGCTCGAGCAGGGCGACCTGCTTGATGAACGCGTTCAGGCGACCCTCAACGATCTTCGGGAGTGCAGCCTCAGGCTTGCCCTCTCCGCGGCTGATCTCCTCGACGATGCGACGTTCGTTCTCAACGTCGGCGGCGGGGATGTCTTCGCGGCTCAGGTACTGGGGGTCTGCGAACGAGATGTGCTGCGCAATGCTGCGAGCGGTCTCTGCGTCGTCACCGGTGTACGACAGCACAACGCCGACCTGGGGTGGCAGGTCCTTGTTGGTGCGGTGGAGGTAGACCGAGAAGTTGTCGCCTGCGATGCGGGCGACGCGACGCAGTTCGACCTTCTCGCCGAGGATTGCGGCCTCGTCCTCGATGATTGCAGCGACGGTCTTGTCACCGGAGGTGACAGCCAGCGCGGCGTCGAGGGTCTCCGCGCCTGAATCGGCGAGAGCCTCGAGAACGACGTTGCCCAGCGCGACGAACTTGTCGCTCTTGGCCACGAAGTCGGTCTCGCAGGCGAGCTCGATCATGGTGGTGGCGGTTGCGCTCTGAACGGCGGCGATGAGGCCTTCGCTCGTGGAGCGGTCGGCACGCTTCGCGTTGCCCTTCGCACCCTTGAGTCGCAGGATCTCTACGGCCTTCTCGAAGTCGCCCTCGGCTTCGACCAGGGCGTTCTTGGTGTCGACCATGCCGGTGCCGAGGCGCTCGCGCAGGGCCTTGATGTCAGCGAGACTAACGTCTGCCATTGTTTTTCCTCACTCTTGGGGAGGCACCCTCGCTGAACGAGGGTGCCGAAGATTACTTTGCGGCTGCTGGCTTCTTGGGGGCTGCTGCGGCCTTCTCGGCGACAGGAGCCTTCTCGGCGTCAGTAGCCTCGGCCTCGATCTTGGCCTCGGTGGCCTCGTCGGACTCGACCTTGTGCTCGGGAACGACGGTCGCGTCAGCTTCCGCCTCCTTCTCGGCAACAACAGCGTCAGCGTCGTTCTCGGCGACGGGAGCGGACGGCTCCTCTGACGACGCGAGAAGCTCAGCCTCCCATGCAGCCAGCGGCTCAACCTCGGCGCCATCTTCGGGCTTCTGGTGACGCTGGATGAGGCCCTCGGCGGCGGCGTCGGCGATGATGCGGGTCAGCAGGCCAACCGAGCGGATCGCGTCGTCGTTGCCCGGGATCGGGTACTGAACGTCGTCGGGGTCGCAGTTGGTGTCGAGGATCGCGATGACGGGGATGTTGAGCTTGTGCGCCTCGTCGATCGCGAGGTGCTCCTTCTTGGTGTCGACGATCCACACTGCGGACGGGGTCTTCGTCAGGTTGCGGATACCACCGAGGCTCTTCTGGAGCTTGATGAGCTCGCGCTTCTGGATGAGCAGCTCTTTCTTGGTGTAGCCACGCGTGGTGTCGTCGAAGTCGACCTCTTCGAGCTCCTTCATGCGTGCGAGACGCTTGGAGACCGTCTGGAAGTTGGTGAGGAGTCCACCGAGCCAGCGCTGGTTGACGTAGGGCTGGCCGACGCGCATAGCCTGCTCGGCGATGGAGCCCTGTGCCTGCTTCTTGGTACCGACGAACAGGATGGTGCCGCCGTGAGCGACGGTCTCCTTGACGTAGTCGTAGGTCGCGTCGATGTGCTTGAGCGACTGCTGGAGGTCGATGATGTGGCTGCCCGAACGCTCGGTCAGGATGAAGCGCTTCATCTTCGGGTTCCAACGACGGGTCTGGTGCCCAAAGTGGACGCCGCTGTCAAGCAGCTGGCGAATGGTGACAACGGCCATGACCGTGCTCCTTCTCGGCACACTGCTGTTGAGCAGTCTCGTGCCATTTCTCAGTTTTTTCCGCCACCGGTCGGTGCGGAACCTGGTGCCCGGGCACACAACCGCCTGTTGCCAGGACTGAATGGATGTGGTGGCCGCAAGGTGTTCAGCTCCGATTACCGGACGAACACGGGCACGCGTAGTCACTCGAATTGCTTCGAGTGCTTCGGAAATGATAGCACCGCTCCCCCACCCGGCGCAGTCACGGGCTTTCTCCACGAGTCATGTCGTCGCGCCTCGGCTGTGCTGAGGCTCCGCGAGCATAAGTGGATGATCCGATCCATCGCCATTGTCGCACTCGCGCTGCTCACCGCCGGGTCACCGGCAGCCGCGGCACCGCGCGCAGCCTGGCAGTGGCCGGTCGACCAGCCCAGGGCAATCATGCGGCCATTTATCGCTCCGGAAACGCCGTACTCAAGCGGTCACCGCGGCATCGATGTGCTCGCCGATAGCGGCGATCTTTTCGCGCCGGCCGACGGCACAGTGCATTTTGCCGGGGTCGTCGTTGACCGTCCTGTGCTGTCGATCCAGCATGCCGGCGGCCTGTTGTCGAGCTTCGAGCCGGTCGAGACAAGGCTCGTGAAGGGGGATGCCGTCGCGCGCGGCGATCCGATCGGCACCGTCCTGCCCGGGCACTGCTCGACAACCTGCCTGCACCTCGGCGTTCGGCTGGATGGCGAGTACGTGTCGCCGTTGCTCTACCTCGGCGGGATCGAACCGTCCGTGCTGCTGCCCACCAGGCGGTGAGCATGGCGATGCTCCTGCCGATGCGCATGGCGGTGTGCCGGGCGACCCGGCCACCAGAACTTCTCCCCGGTGATGAACGCCAGCGACGGCACGATGACGGTGCGCACGAGGAGCGTGTCGAGCAGCACGCCGATGCAGACGATGATGCCGATCTGGGTGAGCGTGATCAGCGGCAGGACGCCCAGCACAGCGAAGACGGCTGCGAGCAGGATGCCCGCGCTGGTGATGACGCCACCCGTCGATGACAGTGCGCGGATCATGCCGACCCTGGTGCCGTGCTCGACGGCCTCCTCCTTCGCCCTGGTCACGAGGAAGATGTTGTAGTCGACGCCGAGAGCGACGAGGAAGAGGAAGCTGAAGAGCACGACGTTGGTGTCGATCGCGGGGAATCCGAACACGGTCTCGAACAGCAGCCAGCTCGCGCCGAGGCTGGCGAAGAAGGAGGCGACGACGGTTGCCAGCAACAGCAGGGGGGCCACGAGGGATCGCAGCAGGATCACCAGCACCAGGAAGACCAGGGCGAGGATGAGCGGGATGACCAGGTTCTGGTCGGCGGTCTGTGCCGCGTTGACGTCGAGCGTCTGGGCGTCGAGACCGCCGACGATCGCGTCGGCCCCGTCGATCGAATGCACGGTGTCGCGCAGTGCCGTCGACGGCGTCGAACGACTCGGGGGTCTCGGCTGCCGCATCCAGCACGACGTCGATCTGGGTGACGGTGCCGTCGGTCGCGCCGACGCGTGGCGGAGTCGACGCCGTCGACGGCAGTCGCAGCATCCGCGACATCCTGCGCCTTGCCGTCGTTGGCGATGACCACGACGGGAGATCCGCTGCCGGCCGAGAAGGCGTCGGCGAGCACGTTCTGGCCGACGACCGCCTCGGGCACCGCGGTGAACTTCTCGGTCTGGGCGAGGCCGATGCGGATCTGCGGGCACCCCGAGCGGCGAGGCCGCCGAGGATGAGCGACGCCGACGATGCGCAACGACGACGGGCTTGCGCGAGACGAGGATGCCGAGGCGGTGCCAGACCCCGCGCTCGGTGCTGCCCTCGGAGCCGAACTTCGGGATGTACGGCCAGAACAGGCCGCGGCCGAACAGCAACGAGCGCCGCCGGCAGCACGAACAGGGCGAAGATCATCGCGATGACGACGCCGACGGCGCAGGCGATACCGAGCGCGCGGTTGCCGTCGAGCTGGGCGAAGAGCGAGGGTGAGCAGCGCCAGCACGACGGTGCTGCCGCTGGCGATGATGGCGGGACCGGCGCCACGCAGGGCCTGTCGCCATCGCAAGTCGGCGGTCCTCGATGGCGCCGCAGCTCGTCGCGGTAGCGGGCGATCAGACAGCAGCGCGTAGTTCGTGCCGGCACCGAAGACGAGCACGGACAGGATGCCGGTGACCGATGCGTCGAGCGTGATGCCGAGCAGGGCCGCGACCCGGGTCGCGACGATGCCGGCGAGCCCGTCGGCGACGCCGACGACGACGAGCGGCACGAGCCAGAGCCAGGGGCTGCGGTAGGTGATCAGCAGGAGGACCGCGACGACGATCACCGTGGTGAGCAGCAGCGTGAAGTCGGCGCCCTCGAAGACTGCGGCGATGTCGACGGCGAAGCCCTCTGGCCCGGTGAGCAGCGCGGTCAGGCCGCTGGGCAGGTCAGCGTTCGCGATCGCGCGGATCTCCTCCGCGCGATCGGCCTGCTCGCGAAACCTCAGCGATCGTTGCAGCGGGACGACCACGAGTGCCACGGTGCCGTCATCGGAGACGCTCGGCGGCGGAACGAATCCGTCGAGGGACAGATCGGAGAGTTCCGCAGTCTTCGCCGTGATCGCGACGATGTCCGAGTCGCTGAGGATGTCGCGGCTGGCGTCGTCCGCATTGTCACTGGCGTCCCTGCTGAACACCAGCAGCGCCGTGCTCGCATCAGCTCCCGGGAGGTTTTTCTGCGCCTCGGTGACGAGCGCAGACTCCGCGCTGGCGGGAAGCCCCACGCCCGGCGACGATTCGCCCGACGCACCGGACCCGATGGAGAACAGGGCTCCGGCCGCAACCAAGGCCCCGACAAGGAACATCCACGACGTTCGGCGGGCAGTAATTGCATGCACCAGGCGATTCATATTCTCTTTCGATCGTCGAAATACTTAGCTCTCGAACAAGATAGCGCTAAACTTGCTGGCATGACAACCGCGGAGGAGCCGGTCGTCGCTCCGCGAATGAGGGTTCACCGGGCGACGGAATTGCTGCGCGAACTCATCACGGCAAACGAGGCCTTTGTCGGTCACATGGGCCGGGAGCTCTCGGTCAATGACACCGACCTGAGCGCCATGAGTCACCTCATCGCCGGCGGGCCACTCGGGCCCACCGAACTCTCTAAGCGCCTGCAGCTGAGCACCGCGGCGGTCACCACGGTCGTGGACAGGCTGGAGTCTGCCGGGCATGTGCACCGTGCGCAACACCCCTCCGATCGGCGAGCAGTTGTGATCGTGCCGAGTCCGGCATCGGTTCAGCAGGCCATGGGAGTCCTGATTCCCATGATCACCGGCGTCGACGGCGTCATCAGCGAGTTTCCGGACGACCAGCGTGACGTCATTAGCGCCTACCTCGAACGAGTGGTCGAGGTGTACAAGGCCCAGGTGCCGTCCGACGCCTGAGCTGCTACGCCCGCGGGTGTGCGATGCGGTAACTCTCCTTCAGCCGCTCCGTGGAGACGTGAGTGTACAACTGCGTCGTGCCGAGACTGGCGTGGCCGAGCATCTCCTGGACCGCCCTGAGGTCGGCTCCCCCATCGAGCAGATGGGTGGCAGCGGTATGGCGAAGGGTGTGGGGGCCGGCGGGCCCGGATCCGGGTAGCGCCGAGAGCAGGGTGGACACCAGCGCATACACCGTGCGATTGGACAGTCGGCCACCGCGAGCACCGACGAAGAGCGCGGCCGAGGGTGCGTCATCCTGCGCGAGAGCTAGCCTGCCGCGACGCAGGTACGCGTCGATCGCGTCTCGTGCCGGAACACCGAACGGCACAACCCGCTCTTTTGCGCCCTTGCCGAGCACCCGCACCGTCAGCCGCCCCTGGTCGATGTCGCCGATCGCGAGTCCGGTTAACTCGCTGACGCGAAGGGCCGAGGCGTACAGGAGCTCGATGATCGCGAGGTCACGCAGTGCGACCGGATCGTCGGAGCTGGCGCGGCCGGCGACGGTCGCAAGAATCGCATCCATCTGCTCGCGATTGAGCACTCTCGGCAGGTGATGATCGGATTTCGGCGCCTTGAGTCTGGCCGCCGCATCCGTCGCCGTTGCATCCGTGCGGGCCAGCCAGGCGGTGAGGCTCCGTGTCGATGCCGCCCGACGGGCGAGAGTGGCGCGGGAGAGACCCTCCTGGGACGAGGTCCACAGCCAGTCGCGCAGCAGTTCGAGGTCGAGGTCTGCAGCTTCGTTCGCGCCTCGCTCGACGGCGAACGCGGCCAGTCGCGCCAGGTCGGACCGATAGGAGCGGACGGTGTGCTCGCTGAATCCCCGCTCGGTCGCAAGGTGCGCGACGAAGCTTTCGATGGTCAGGGCGAGGGTCATTCCGTCCCCGAGCTCTCCCCTTCGGCCATGTTGAAGGTCGAGGTCTTCGACGAGAAGGCTTCGAGGCGCTGCTCGGGCGTCATAGCCTCGAGCTGGGCGCGGGCAGACAGCGGGAAGCCCGAGATCTCCGTCGTGTCTCCCACCGGGATGATCGAGTGCACGAGCTGCTCGTCGTAAACGTGCACGACGTTCACCGACTGGCCGAAATCGACGCCGGACAGCAGGCGGTCTTCCGCGCTGAGGTCGAGGGTGTAGCAGGTGGCGGACGCCACAGAAACGGGGATGCCGGCGAAGGTGCTGTGGGTGGAATAGTGCAGATGACCAGCGAGGATGGCGCGGACATCCGTGCCTCTGAGAACCGCGGCAAGCCGGGGCTGGTCGCGAAGCTCAAGCATGCCCATGGCCTCGAGCATCGGCGTTGGGATGGGCGGATGGTGGATCGCGAGGATGGTTCCGTGCTCCGCGGGGCTGGCCAGCACATCGGCGAGCCACGCGAGTTGATCGTCGGTGACTTCGCCGTGGTGGTAGCCCGGGACGGTGGTGTCGAAGGAGATGATGCGCAGGCCGTCGATGTCGTACACCCGATCCTGGGGTGCCTCCGATTCCTGGCCGAAGAGGAGTCTGGAGTATTCGGGACGCTCATCATGGTTGCCCATCACCCAGATGATCTGGGCGTTCATGCGCGCGGCGGCCGGCTCGACTATCGCCTTGAGCCGATCGTAGGCGTCGGGTTCGCCCAGGTCGGCCAGATCGCCGGTGAAGACGATCGCCTGAGGTTTCGCGCTCGACCGCTCCAGCTGCTCCATCGCCAGCGCGAGGTGGTCGATGGTGTTGACCCGCCCGTACAGTGGACGCCCGCCACCGAGCAGGTGGGTGTCGCTAATGTGCGCGATGACGTGGGTCGCCGCAGGATACTGGCCGAGTTGGATCACACGCCCAGACTATTCCGCCGATCCGACGGTGCGGGGCTTCTGGACCGCAGCGGCGCGTTTCGTCCACCCCCTCTCGTTCTCTCGCGCGATCCCCTCGAGTTCCATGCGACCGAGCTCGGCGCGCACCTCGGAGGCGGCGAGACCGGATCTGGGCCGCGATGTCGTCCACCTCGCGCGGCGATCGCACGCTCAGTGCGTCGGTGACTCGCGTGCTGGTGGGATGAGTGCTTGCCGACGGGGATTCTGCCGACGAGGCCGGGACGATCTGGGCTGCACGCTCGACCCCATCGTCGAGGGGTGCGAGCTCGGCCATCTCGTCTGCATTCGTTACGCACATCACGTTGCCCTCACGAATCAGCTTGTGGCACCCGGCGGACGCCGCGCTCGTCACCGGTCCCGGCACAGCGCCGACGGGCCTCGACAGGTTTAACGCGTGGTTCGCGGTGTTGAGCGAACCAGAACGCCAACCCGCCTCGATCACCACGGTCGCGAGGCTCGCCGCCGCGATCAGCCTGTTTCGCTGCAAGAATCTCCACCGGGTGGGTTGCGAGCCGCAGGGCAGCTCGGAGATCGCCATGCCGTGCTCGACGATTCTGCCCAGCAGTGCGTCGTGTCCGCTGGGATAGAAACGGTCCACTCCCCCGGCCAGAAAGGCGACGGTGTGTCCGCGGCTGGCCAGCGCCGCCCGGTGCGCCATGCCGTCGATTCCGTATGCAGCACCGGAGACGATGGCGTAGCCGCGGTCCACGAGGCCGGCGGACGCCTCCATCGTGACATGCTCGCCGTACCCGGTGGCGGCCCTCGCCCCCACGAGGGCGATCGATCGCCCCAGCGACGCGAGAGCCTCATCGGTGCCCCTGGTCCACAGCGCTAACGGGCCGGATGGTCCGAGATCGGCGAGCCCGGCTGGCCACAATTCGTCGCCGGGAATCCGTAGTCGAGCGCCGAACCGGGCGGCCTGCCGGAGGGCGACGATGGTGGGCCCCGGCACCAGCCTGGGCGCCCAGCGCGCCAGCGCCGTGACGACGTCTTCGTGGCTGACGTTCGTCGAGGTGAGGCGACCGTGGATCGTCGCGGCGGGCCAATGCTCGACGAGCGCGGTGAGGGCGGTGGACGCTCCGAGCACGCCGACCAGCTCGCCAGCGACACTGTCGCCAGGCTCCGCGAGCCCACTCCAGGCCGCGCGGGCGAACCGCTCCTCGATCTGATCCCGATCAAGTTCGACCCCGGCCACCGCTCTCACCAGCTCGGCCACCTCTGCTTCTTTCAGTCCGAACATGCTCAACTCGAGATCGCCCTCCTCAGGTACAGCGCCTGGCCGACGTGGTCTGCGGTAGGAACCGTCGCCCCGTCCAGGTCGCAAATGGTCCATGCAAGGCGCAGGATGCGGTCGTAGCCGCGCATGGTGATGCCGCCGCGTTCGAGCGCACGGTCGATGGATACGGTGGTCGAGACACCCAGTCGCGCTGCCGGCCCGCGAAGCCAGGTGCCCGGAACCTCCGAGTTCACCGACCACGGGGTGCCCTCAAGCCTCTCGGCCGCGGCGGCTCGCGCGGCCACCACCCTGCCGCGTGCCACGGCGCTGGAGGTGTGCGAGCCCTCGGCGGACAGCCGAAGCTGGGCCGCGGTGATGCGCTGCACCCTGAACTGAATGTCGATGCGGTCAAGCAGCGGCCCCGACAGCCTCCCGACGTACTTCCTGCGCGAGTTCGGCGGGCAGGTGCACTCCGAGTCGCGAGCACCGTATTGGCCGCAGGGGCAGGGGTTGGCCGCCATGACGAGTTGGAAGCGCCCGGGAAAGTGGGCGACGGCGTTCGCGCGGTGGATGCTGATCACGCCGGATTCCAGCGGCTGGCGCAGGGCATCCAGCACCGTTCTGGAGAACTCGGGCGCTTCGTCGAGAAAGAGCACGCCATGGGATGCCCGTGCCGCAGCGCCCGGACGAATCTGCCCGCTGCCGCCGCCGACGAGCGCCGCCGCCGTCGCCGTGTGGTGCGGACTCTCCAGCGGGGGTCGCCGGGTCAGGGAGCCGCCGATCGGCAGCCCGCAGAGGGATCGGATCGAACTGACCTCGAGCGCAGCCTCCGCGTCGAGGTCTGGCAGCAGCCCTGGAAGCCTCGACGCGAGCATCGTCTTGCCCGCGCCCGGAGGTCCGAGCAGAAAAACGTGGTGCCCTCCCGCCGCGGCGACCACCATCGCCTCGACAGCGTCGACGTTGCCCGCGACATCCGCGAGATCACCCGAATCATCGAGTCGATCCAGCGGGGCCGGGCGCAGGATCGCGTCGACGGGCTCCGGCGCGAATTCGCCGCCGTGCCAGATCGCGGCGTCGCGCAGGGATGCCACGGGGATCACCCTGACGCCCGGGACGAGTGACGCCTCATCCGCGTTGCCTGTTGCGACCATGACGGTCGTGAAGCCCGCCCTGGAGGCGGCGAGCACGCACGGCAGGATGCCGTCGATCGGCCGCAGCCTGCCGTCGAGCCCGAGCTCACCCAGGTGCAGCACGGTGTCGATCGACTCCGAGCGGATGGATCCTGCCGCCGCCAGCGCCGCCACGGCGATCGCCAGGTCGAACCCGGAACCGTGCTTGGGGAGGGCGGCAGGAGACAGGTTGACGGTGATCTTGCGGTTGGGAAGCGCGCATCCGGAGTTGGTCGCAGCGGACCGAACCCGGTCCTTCGCCTCGCCGAGTGCGGCATCGGGGAGCCCGATCAGCACGAACGCCGGCAGGTTGCTCGAGATGTCTGCCTCGATCTCGACCACGGCACCGCGCAGGCCGAGCAGGGTCACACGTCCAGGTGCGTCCGATCGCCATCAGGGCTGCCGCACCATCAGAACACCCGTTCGAGATGGTCAACCTCGACCTCGCCCGCGTCGGGCAGGATGATGCCGACCGCGTCGATCCGGATTCGGTTGTGATCGCCGGGGTGGGCCTCGCACCAGGCCGCGGCGAGTCGGCGCAGTCGCGCCAGCTTGCTCGACGTGATCGCCTCGAGTGGATGCCCGAACGCCACGCTCGACCGCGTCTTCACTTCGACGAACACGAGTTCGGGGCCGTCCCGCGCGACGAGATCGATCTCGCCCTGTGGGCACCGCCAGTTGCGGTCGACTATCGACAGCCCGGCGAGTTCGAGGTACCTCGCGGCCATTGCTTCACCGCGGACGCCGAGTTCATCTTTTGCTGCCATGCCACGAGAGTGGCGCGGCGCGGCCAGCCGTGGAGATGGTGGAGCCGATCAGGGAACAACGCCCGCAGGAAGAGCCTGTGGAGGAGTCGCTACTCGTCGAGCGCGAGCTCCTTCGGAAGCTCCAGCTCCTTGGCCGAAAGCTCCTCGACGTTCACGTCCTTGAACGTCAGAACGCGCACGCTCTTCACGAAACGGTCCGAGCGGTAGACATCCCACACCCAGACGTCGTTCATGGTCAGTTCGAAGTAGAAGTCGTGCTCGGTGTCCTGGCGTACGAGCTCGACCTCGTTGGCGAGATAGAACCGACGCTCGGTCTCGACGACGTAGCGGAACTGGCCAACCACATCGCGGTACTCCTTGTACAGCGCAAGCTCGACCTCGCGGTCGTAGTCTTCGAACTCGTCTTCATCCATGCTGCACCCGAGTCTAATCGCTCGAAGCGACCACGGAAGGAGCGTGCAGCCACGTGTGCCGGTGCAGCTCGGTCGCGCCGAGGCTGGCGATGGCCGCGAAGTGCTCGGCGGATCCATAGCCCTTGTTGCCCTTCCAGCCGTAGCCGGGCCGTGTCTCGTCTGCAGCGATCATCAGAGCATCGCGGTGCACCTTCGAGATGACGGATGCCGCGGCCACAGACGCGCAGTCCCGGTCTGCCTTCACCTGCGTGCGCACCCGCGGCGGGGTGGACAGCGCCGGTGTCAGCCAGTCGAACGACCCATCCAGCAGCACCACGCTGTCGAGGATGGATGCCCCGCTCTCATGCAGCGCGGCCAGAGCCCTCTTTCCCGCCAGCCCGAGGGCGGCCATGATGCCGAAGGTGTCGACCTCCAGGGCTGTTGCCAGGCCGACGGCGGAGTGCAGCGACCAGGCCTGAGCCAGCGGAGCCAGGTCCTCGCGCCGCTTCTCGCTGAGCATCTTCGAATCCCGAAGCCCAACCGGCTGGGGGCCGACGCCGGGGCCGACCACGGACATCCCGACCGCAACCGGACCGGCGATGGCACCGCGCCCCACCTCATCACAGCCGATCACGAACCTGGTGCCGTCAGCGCACAGTTCACGCTCGAGGTCGAGGTTCGGGTCAGCGACGGCCATCACTGTCCGAGAGTGCCGCTGCCGACATCGCGGAACGTCACGGGGTAGTTGTCGAGCCAGGTCCAGCGATCGACGGGCCAGCTGATGAGCAGCGCTCGTCCGACGAGGTTGCTGATCGGCACGAATCCGCCGGTGGGGTCGTCACGGTGGTAGGCGGAGTCTGCCGAGTTGTAGCGGTTGTCACCCATCACCCAGAGCATGCCCTCGGGAACCGTGACCTCGAAGTCGTCGCGTGTGGCCTTGCTGATGCCGCCCGGCAGCAGGATGTACGGCTCTTCAAGCGGCACGCCGTTCACCGTGAGCTGGCCGAAGTCGTTGCAGCATTTCACGACATCGCCGGGCAGTCCGATGACTCGCTTGATGAGGTGGTCGTTGCTGTCTGGGGCGCTGAGGCCCACGAAGGCGAGCACAGCATCCACGGCACCCACGAATCCATTGACGGGGATTTCCGAGCTGGGCGGCAGCCAATTGCCCGGATCGCGGAACACCACGACATCGCCGTGCTCGATGGGGATGAGCGCTGGCGTGAGCTGGTTGACGATGATGCGGTCCTGCTGAACAAGAGTGGTGTTCATCGAGTCAGACGGGATGTAGAACGACCGAATCAGGAACGTCTTGATCAGGAACGAGATCAGAAGAGCCGCGACAAAGATGATCAGGATGTCGCGGACGAAGATCTTCCATCCGCGATTGCGACGCGGCCGTAGCCGCAGCTGATCAGCACCGTCGGCGACGGTCCCCTGTACTTCACTAGTCATTAAACCCCTGAGCTCCCAGCAAGCATATGTTGCTGGGAGCTCAGGAAACGTTCAAATCGGCCGAGACAGCAGGGCTGTCGGTCGATGCGCAGGTTTAGAAGTCGCGCTTCTCTTTGATCTTCGCCTTCTTGCCGCGAAGAGCGCGGAGGTAGTACAGCTTGGCGCGGCGAACGTCACCGCGGGTGACGATCTCGATGTGGTCGATCACCGGGGAGTGAACCGGGAACGTACGCTCGACACCGATCTGGAAGCTGACCTTGCGGACGCAGAAGGTCTCGCGAACGCCCTCACCGGAACGGCCGATAACGACGCCCTGGAAGACCTGGATACGTGAGCGCGTGCCTTCGATGATGTTGACGTGCACCTTGACGTTGTCGCCGGCGCGGAAGTCCGGGATGTTGTCTTTCAGTGACGGTGCATCGACGCTGTCGAGGATATGCATGGAGTTTTCGCTCTCTGCGCCCGCCACAGGTCGAACGCGTGTTCAAGTGTTAAGAATGGAGTGTGTGCCCGGTGAATCTCAGACGAGAACCAACCGAAACCCCTGTGGCAGAGCCGGATGTGGGCACGAACGCTCATTCTCGCACAGTTAGCGGCCTCGCTGCTACTCCTCCGGCCCTCACACCGTATTATCGACCGGGTGATTGAACTACGCACCCCAGCCGAGATTGAGCAGATGCGAGCCGCCGGGAGGTTCGTCGCGAGCGTGCTCGAGGCGACAGCCGCGGCATCCACCGTCGGAACGAACCTGCTCACCATCGACAAGCTCGCGCACGACATGATCCGCAAGGCGGGCGCTGAGAGCTGCTACATCGACTACCACCCGTCGTTCGGGGCCTCCCCCTTCGGCAAGGTCATCTGCACCTCCGTCAACGACGGGGCACTGCACGGGCTCCCGCACGACTACACGCTGCGCGACGGCGACCTGCTGTCGCTCGACTTCGCGGCCTCGGTGAACGGGTGGGTCGCGGACTCCGCGATCAGCTTCGTGGTGGGCACGGCCAGGGCCGAAGACGCCGCCCTCATCGAGACCACATCACGAGCGCTGGATGCCGGCATCGCCGCGGCCACGGTCGGCAACAGGATCGGCGACATCTCTGCGGCGATCGGAGCCGTCGCGCACGCCGGCGGATACAGCGTCAACACCGACTTCGGCGGCCACGGGGTCGGTCGCACGATGCACGGCGACCCGCACATCCCCAACGACGGTCGAGCCGGTCGCGGGCTGCCCCTGCGCGCGGGCCTGGTGTTCGCGATCGAGCCGTGGCTGATGATCGGCACCGACCGCATCTACACGGATGCGGACGGATGGACGCTGCGCAGCGAGGACGGCTCCCGTGCCGCCCACTTCGAGCACACCGTGGCGATCACCGACGACGGTCCCATCATCCTGAGCGCCCGCCGGGCATAGCCGCCTGGCTCGCGCCGCAGCAGCGAACCGCGGCAAATGTCGCGAAAGCGGGCGCGAGCGAACGATGTGCCGCAGTTCGCGGCGTGCGGCGGCCCGGCGGTGCGGCGGCCCGGCGCTTGGCTAGGGCAGCAGGTCCGGTCGCACCCGGCGGGTGCGTTCGAGCTGCTGCTCGCGGCGCCACGCGGCGATCGCGCCGTGGTGGCCGCTGAGCAACACCGGCGGCACCTCACGTTCGCGCCAGACCGCCGGCTTCGTGTAGCTGGGGTACTCGAGCAGACCGCCCTCGTGGCTCTCCTCGTCGAGGCTCGCTGCGTTGCCGATCACGCCGGGGACCAGGCGACCGATCGCCTCGATCATCGCCATGACGGCCACCTCGCCGCCGTTCAGCACGTAGTCGCCGAGGCTGATCTCGCGAACGCGAGCCTTCGTCCTCGTGAAGTCGATGACGCGCTGGTCGATTCCCTCGTAGCGGCCGCACCCGAACACGAGGCGAGGCTCGAGGGCGAGCTCGCGTGCGGTCGACTGTGTGAAGACCTCCCCCGCCGGTGACGGGAAGATGACGACGGATGTCTCGTCGACGACCGAATCGAGAGCCTCGCCCCACGGCTCGGGTCGCATCACCATGCCGGCGCCCCCGCCGTAGGGTGTGTCATCCACCGTGCGGTGCCTGTCGTGGGTGAAGTCACGCAGATCGTGAACGTCGACCTCGATCAGCCCGGACTGGCGTGCCTTGCCCAGCAGGGAGACGTCGAGCACCCCGAAGAACTCGGGAAAGATCGTGACGATGTCGATGCGCATTCGTGAAGTCTAAGAGAACACCTCGGGCGCTGGCAGCGACGTCAGGGCGGTGAGGTAGCGGTCGAGTACGAGCTCGACGAGCTCCGGCGCGGCGGGCTCGCCGGGCAGAAGCAACGGCGGGGTGGTGAGATCGGCGTCTGTGGCGGCCGCCAGATCGGCGAAATAGCCCGGCGCCATGAGGTAGGTGCTGACAATCACACGCGAGCCACCGGCGGTTGCCCGCTCGGTCGCCACGGCATCCGCCAGCCGGGGAGCAGCCGCGGAGATGAAACCGACCCGCACGCTTCGCCCCATCACGACGGCGAGTCGCCGACCCATCTCCAGGCAGTCGTCGACGGCGCGGGAGTCGCTCGACCCGGCGCAGGCCAGCACCAGGCGGTCGTCGTCTCGAAGGTCCATCGCGTGCAACCGCCGCGCGAGCACGGCGACGAGTCGGTCGTCGGGGCCGAGTGCCGTCGAGAGAGCGGTCGACCGGTCAGCGGTTCTGGCCAGCGCTTTGCGCAGATCGACGTGCACATGGAAGCCCGCCGACAGCAGAAGGGGAACGACCACGCCGCTGCGGTCTCGATCGAGCGAGTCGAGGGTGGCGCGAACATCGGGCTGCTGCACATCGACGAAACCGCCGGCCACGACCAGATCACGGCGGGCCGCCGACACGGCAGACACGAGCCCCGCGATGGCCTCCTGGCCCTCCGGCGACGACGTGCCATGCGAGATGGCGACGAGCGCAGCCGCAGTTGCTGTCTTAGTCGGCGACTCGAGGAGCAGGGTCACGCCGGAACTTCCACCTCGACGAAACCGCCGACGACTCTGGTGCGAAACGTGCTGAGTGCAGAGCTCGGGATGGGTGAAGCATTCGCCTGTGCCGAGGTCGTAGACCTGCTTGTGGAGCGGGGATGCGACGGTTGGCCGATCCCCCCTCGATCCCACGATGCCGCGGGCCATCACAGCGGCGTGCGTGTCTGGATCGATGTGGTCGACGGCGTAGAGCTCGTCGGTTCCCACCAGGAAGATGGCGATCTGGCGCATCCTCAAGAGCAGCGCTTCACCCCAGGATGGCTCGAGGTCGGTGAGTGCGCAGGCCGGTTCCCACACGACATCGGCAGGCGTCGCATCAAGGATGCGCGGAGCGTCGACCAGGGTCATGGCTGTTCCTTCCGTCGAGCGGTGGTGGACATAAACGACGGTACGCAGCCGATGTTTCACGGGAGTCACCCCATGTTTCTATCCCGTGAATCCTCCCTCACAGCCCCGCGCGAACCGTGTGCGGTAGCCGTCATCCAGCCGATACGCCGGGGTAACGGCACCGACATTGCTGCATCAATACACTCGAGAACCTGCTCGCCTTTCCGACGAACAAAGGACCCAGCGCATGACCAATTCCGCTGCACCACGTGAGGTCGTCGTCGTTGGCGGCGGACCCGCCGCACACCGGCTCGTCGACGCCGTGTTGGCCCGCGATCTCGAGGAGAGCATCCACCTCACCGTCATCTCCGAGGAGTTTCACCTCCCCTACGACCGCGTTGCCCTGAGCAAGCGGCTCGACGGGGTGGCCGACCTGAGCCTCTCGACCGAGATCTGGGAATCTGACGCGGTGACGCTGCGGGTCGGCGAGCGCGCGGCATCCATCGACACGCGAGGCCCAGACCGTGACACTCGCAACGAGCGAGGTGCTGCGGTACGACGAGCTCGTGCTGGCGACGGGCTCGTCGGCGCCGGTGCCGGACATTCCCGGTTCCGAGCACGCGAGGGTGTATCGCACCATCGACGATGTCGACTATTTCACGCGCGAGGTGGTGCGGCTCGAGGCCTCCCTCGGACGCCCGGCCAGGGTGCTCGTCGCCGGCGGCGGCCTGCTGGGTCTCGAGGCGGCGGGAGGCCTGCACAGGCTCGGCGCAGAGGCAGCGGTGGTGCACTCGGGCTCGTGGCTCATGTCAGCCCAGCTTGACGAGGGCGCCGGCCAGGCGCTCGGTCGCCTCATCGTCGCGCAGGGCCTCACGCTGCATCTCGGCACTCGCCCACGCAGCATCGACCTCGACGATGCCGGGAACGTCACCGGTGTGACCTTCACCAGCGCCCAGCGCACCAGCGCCGACATGGTGATCTTCGCGATCGGAATCTCGGCTCGCGACGAGCTCGCGCGTGAGGCCGGCATCGAGCTCGGCTCCCGCGGCGGGGTCGCGATCGGAGTCGACTGCCGCACCTCGGCGCCGCACGTCTGGGCGATCGGCGAGGTTGCTGCGTTCAACGACCGCTGCACGGGCCTTGTCGCCCCCTCCAACGCGATGGCCGAAGTGACGGCAGACCGGCTTCTGGGCGGGCAGGCAGAGTTCACCTCGGTGGACGACGCCACCAAGCTCAAACTCTCCGGGGTGGATGTCGCCAGCTTCGGTGACGCCAGGGCCGAGGCCGAGGGCGCCCTCGAGATCGTCTACGCCGACCCCGCTCGCGGCCTGTACCAGAAGCTCGTGGTCTCGGACGATGCCAAGACCCTGCTCGGCGGAATCTTCGTGGGCGACGCCGAACCGTACGCATCGCTTCGGCCGATGCTGGGGCGCGAGCTTGAGTCCGAGCCCGCTGCCTACCTTTCCGCAGCGGGCGGCTCGGGGCCCGCGAACCTGTCGCTGCCGGACGACGCGCTGGTGTGCTCGTGCAACAACGTGACGGCGGGCACCGTGCGCGAGTTCGTCAACGGCGTTCACGGTGAATCGTGCACAGACATCGGCACCCTGAAGGAGTGCTCGCGGGCGGGGGCCCAGTGCGGCTCGTGCGTGCCCCTGGTCAAGAAACTGATGGAGGGCGAGCTCGCCAAATCCGGTATCGCGGTCTCGAAGGCGATGTGCGAGCACTTCCCGATCAGCCGCCAGGAGCTTTTCGAGTCTGTGCGCGTGCTCGAACTGCACTCCTTCGACGAGATCATTGGGCGGTTCGGCACGGGGAGCGGCTGCGATATCTGCAAGCCGGCCGTCGGCTCGATCCTCGCCAGCCAGCACGACGCCTACGTGCTCGACGGTGGCCGGGGCGCCCTCCAGGACACGAACGACCGTGCCCTCGCGAACATGCAGCGAGACGGAACGTACTCGGTCGTCCCGCGCATCCCCGGTGGGGAGGTCACGCCGCAGAAGCTGGCCGTGATTGCGCAGGTGGCCATCGACTACGGCCTGTACACGAAGATCACCGGCGGCCAGCGCATCGACCTGTTCGGCGCCAGGCTCGACCAGTTGCCGGAGATCTGGCGCATCCTCGTTGATGCCGGCTTCGAGTCCGGCCAGGCGTACGGCAAGGCGCTTCGCAACGTGAAGAGCTGCGTCGGCTCGACCTGGTGCCGGTTCGGGGTTCAGGATGCGGTGGCCATGGCCATCCAGCTCGAGCTGCGCTACCGGGGTCTGCGCGCTCCCCACAAGTTCAAGTTCGGCGTGTCAGGTTGCGCGCGTGAGTGTGCCGAGGCCCGCGGCAAGGACGTCGGCGTTATCGCGACCGACCTCGGCTGGAACATGTACGTCGGCGGCAACGGCGGCTTCCAGCCCGCGCACGCCCAGCTGCTCGCGTCCGACCTCGACGACGAGACGCTCATCCGTTACATCGACCGGTACATGATGTACTACATCCGCACGGCCGACCGCATGCAGCGCACGGCCCGCTGGATGGAAGAACTGCCCGGCGGCATCGACCACGTGAGGGATGTCGTTGTCGAACGACTCGCTCGGTCTCGGAGACGACCTCGAGGCGGCGATGGGCAAACACGTCGATAATTACGAGGACGAGTGGGCGGCGACGCTCAGGGATCCCGAGCGTTTGCGTCGTTTTCGGACCTTCATCAACGCGCCAGACTCTCCCGACCTCGGCTTCCCGCGGGTTGAGGAGCGCGGTCAGCTTCGCCCCGCGACTCCCGAGGAACTCGCGAATCCGGCTACGGTACTTTTATCCGGGCCACGCATCCCCATACGAGAAAGCGCGAGATGACGACACAGCATGAAGAAGCCGACAGGCCGGACATGCTGACACCCGAGCACAGCGTCACCGGCAGGGTCTCCCTGGTCGGCGGTGGCCCCGGCAGCGACGACCTGCTGACCGTCGCGGGAGCCAGAGCTCTTGCCGAGGCCGATGTCGTGCTGTGGGATCGACTGGCGCCGCACGACGACCTGACCACACTCGCGCCGCACGCCACGCTCATCAACGTCGGCAAGACGCCCGGGCACCACCCCATAGACCAGCACGGCATCGAGGCACTCATGCTCGAGCACGCGGCCGCCGGCTCCCACGTGGTTCGCCTGAAGGGCGGCGACCCGTACGTGTTCGGTCGCGGCAGCGAGGAAGTGCTCGCCTGTCACGCCGCAGGTGTGCCGGTCACCGTCATCCCCGGCGTGACCAGTGCCGTCGCCGTGCCCGCAGCAGCAGGCATCCCGTTGACCCACCGTGAAGTCAGCCGCATGTTCACCGTCGTGTCCGGCCACGCCCCGCTCGACGAGAGCCAGCTGGAGCACCTCGCGGGCCTCGGCTCCACCATCGTCGTGCTGATGGGAATCGGAACCATGCCATCGATCACGCAGGGCCTGGTGCGCTACGGCGCCCCGGCATCCCTGCCGGTGGCGATCATCGAACGAGGATTCAGTTCAGACCAGCGCACCACCATCTCGACCCTCAGCTCGGTCGTGACCGACGCCGCCGTCGCCGGGGTGCGCTCCCCCGCCGTGATCGTCATCGGCGAAGTCGTGCGATTCGCCTGGGAGCAGGATGCCTCGGGGGCAGAGCTGCTCGAACGCGCGGCACGATTGGCGGAGTTCGGATGAACATCGACGACGACCCAGCGGTGCCAGCGTTTCGAGCCAACCAGCTCGACGGATTCCGCATCGGCGTGACCTCTGATCGGCGCTCGGAAGACCTGATCGATGCGTTCGAACGGCGAGGCGCTCAGGTGCTTCACGCCCCCACCCTGCGCATCGCGAACGCGCAGCACGACGACTCCATCATCGACGACACCAGGGCGCTCATCCAGCAGCGTCCTGACGTGTTGCTGGCCACGACTGGCTACGGCGTGCGCCGCTGGTTTGAGGTGGCGGACTCGGCCGGCCTCGGTGACGCGCTGACCGAGTCGCTCAGCACGGCCCGGATTCTCGTGCGCGGGCCCAAGGCGCGAGGCGGCATCCGCGCGGCCGGACTCAACGACTCCGGAATGAGCGAGATCGAGACGACAGCATCGCTCGTCACGAAGGCGCTCGCCGAAACAGAGCCTGGCAAGACGATCGCCATCCAGCTTCATGGCTGGACCGATGAGGAGCAGCTCGATCGCATCCGCGAGAACCACGGCCTGCTCACGGTGGCGCCATACCGCTGGACCCGCATCGACAGCACAAACGAGCGCGTCATGCGGCTCATCGAGGCCACCTGTGCGCGGCAACTCGACGCGGTCACCTTCACCAGCGCGCCCTCGGTGGATGCCCTGCTCATCGCCGCCGAGGGCATCGGGATGCTCGACCAGCTTGTCGAGGCACTCAAGTCTGACGTGGTGGCCGCGGTGGTCGGCCCGGTCACGGCCGTACCGCTGCTCGCGTGCGGAGTGATCCCGATCCAGCCCGAGCGCTTCCGCATGGGCGCGCTCATCAGGCTCGTCTGCGAATATCTCGACACCAACCGGGTGCTGCGCGTGAATACGCTTCATGGCGAGGTCGTGCTGCGAGGGCAGGTTGTCGAGATCGCGGGTCGACGCGTGGCGCTGGCCCCGACATCCCTGCTGATATTGCGCAAGCTCGTGTCCTCCCCCGGCACCGTGATGTCGCGGGGCGAACTCGCGGAGGCGCTGCCGGGCGTTCAGGACGACCACGCCATGGAGGTCGCCGTCAGCCGACTACGCCAATCGCTGGGGGCGCCGGGCCTCGTCGCGACCGTGGTCAAGCGCGGCTACCGGCTCGACGTCTAACCTCAGACCTCGACCGTGCGCGGCGCCAGCGGGCTGGCGAGCAGTTGCGCGATGCGGCCCTTGCAGCCGCCGCACCCCGTGCCTGCGCGCGTCGCGGCGCCGACCTGTTCGACGGTGCACGCACCGTGCGCCACGCACTCGCTGATCGCACCGGCACTGACCCCGTTGCACCAGCACACCGTGTCGTCGGCGGCGATCTCCGACGACTCCTGGGCAGCCGCGACCACGCCGTCGAGATGCAGCAGCTCGGCGGGGTCATCCGGCAGGGCGCTGCCGCGCTCAAACAGCAGTGTCAGCTCGGCGCCGAGCCGTGGCATCCCGGCGCAGGCGAAGCCGTCAAGCACCCCGTCTCGCGACACCATCTTCACGTAGCGACCACGCGCGGGATCGGCCCATTGCGTGACCTCGAGATCGTCATCGTCCCAGGGTTCGACGGCGATGTGGCCTGCGGAGACGACGTTCACTCCCTCGGATTTCAGCATCACGACGCTGCGCCGCTCCGGCCCGAGCAGTGTGGGCCTGCTGGATCCGGATGCCTCGGCCATCATGGTTCGCGCCAGCCAGTCCGCCTGCCGCCATCCCGAGCCGATGAGCCCGGCAGGGCCTCCCGCCACACCCGCAGCGTCTGGCTGCTCCGGCCGCGGCGCAACGTGAGCGCAATCGCCGATCGCGAAGACATCGGGATCCGTCCAGCTGCGCAGCTCCTCATCGACGAGCACCCCGCGCCCCACCGCGATCCCCGAGCGCGCGGCGAGCTCGGTGCGCGCGCCAACTCCGCACGAGAGCACCAGCAGGTCACCGTCCACCTGCTTGCCGTCTGCGCAGTTGAGGGCGTCGAATACCCGGCGACCGTCATCCGTCGTCTTCAGCAGCACGCTTTCTGCCCGCGAATGCTTCAGCATCTGCACGCCCGCCCGCTCCGCCGCCTTCGCCAGGACCCGGCCGCTGCCGTTGTCGAGGTTTCGTTCCATCGGTGTTCCAGCGTGATAGACGACGGCTACCTGGGCTCCCACCTCGGCAGCGGCGAGCGCCAGTTCCATCCCCAGCACTCCGGCACCAAGCACGACCACTCGCGCGCCCTCGACAATCGCCGTCCGTGCGGCCTCGGCGTCGCCAAGATCCCGCAACACCTGGATGCCGTGCGGCAGCCGGGCGGCCTCGGCATCGATGAAACCGCCAGTTCCGACTCGCGAGGACTCCAGGCCCGCGAGCGTCGGGATGTTTGCTCGAGCCCCCGTCGCGATGACCAGACGGTGATACGGCACGGTCCCACCGCTGTCGAGGGAGACATCCTGACGAATGCGATTGATGCGCGTGACGGTTTCGCCCAACATGAAGACGACCCCCGCATCCGCGGCTGCCGCGGTGTCTGTGAGGTCGAGTCGTTCGCGAGCGGCGCGGCCCACCGCGTATTCAGCCAGCAGAACGCGGTTGTACGCGACCTCGTGCTCTGCGCCGATGACGGTCAGCTCGACCAGCCCGGAGCGAACGGCCGGCAGGATCTCATCGACGAATCGAGCCCCCACCGGGCCGAAGCCGAGCAGGACAATGCGGGTCGGGGTGCGACTAGACAAGGGCTGCCTCCTGGGGTGCGACGACAACAAGGGTGTGCTTGAACTCGGGCATGCCCGAAATGGGGTCGGTGAGCCCCTCCGTGAGCAGGTTCGCGCACTGCTCGCCCGCGTAGTGGAACGGCAGGAACACCGAGTCATGGCGGATGTCTGTGGTCACCTCTGCGACGCAGGTCACCACCCCGCGCTGGTTCGACACGCGCACGGTGCCACCGTGGCGCACACCGAGACGGGCGGCCGTAGCCGGATGAATCTGCATGGTGGCGACCGGGCGGGCGTCGTTCAGTTCCGGCACCCGCCGGGTCTGAGAACCGGACTGGTAGTGCTCGAGCACCCTGCCGGTCACGAGCGTGAGGTGCCCGTCGACCTGAGCGGGCTCCTCGCGAACGCGCGCGGTCACCGCGACCAGCCTGGCGCGCCCGTCCTGGGTGAGCGAAGGCATTGAGAAAGAGTCTTGGCGTGCCACGGGAACCTGCGGGGTACGGCCAGTACGCGGCCTCACCGGTGTCGAGCAACTCGTGGCTGAGGCCCGAGTAGTCGGCGATTCCGCCCTCCGATGCCCTGGCGAGTTCATCGAAAACCTCGGCCGGATCGGTGGACCAGGTACCGGCCGAACCGAGCCGGCGCGCAAGTTCGTTCATGATCCACAGCTCGCTGCGCACCTCACCCGGCGCGGAGATCGCCTTGCGCCGACGCAGCACGCGGCCCTCCAGCGAGGTCATGGTGCCCTCCTCCTCGGCCCACTGGGTCACCGGAAGCACCACATCCGCGAGAGCCGCGGTCTCCGAGAAGAAGAAATCGCACACCACAAGCAGGTCAAGGGCCTCAAGTCCGGCTCTCACCCGGGAAACGTCCGGCGCTGACACGACGACATTCGAACCGTGCACGAGCAGGCAGCGCACGGGGCCGCCGAGCTCCTCGAGCAGCGCGATCGCCGGTACGCCGGCACCGGGGAGGGATGCAGGATCGACGCCCCACACACGCGCGACGTGGGCACGGGCATCCGGATCGGTGATCTTGCGGTAGCCAGGAAGCTGGTCGCTCTTCTGGCCGTGCTCGCGCCCGCCCTGTCCGTTGCCCTGCCCGGTGAGAGTCCCGTATCCCGAGCCCGGTTTGCCGACCAGCCCCAGCACGAGCGCGAGGTTGATGGCCGCGGTGGCGGTGTCTGTTCCGTCGACGTGCTGTTCGACCCCGCGCCCGGTGAGAATGTACGTTCCCCCGCCGCCTGCCAGCCGGCGAGCCACCTGCCGCAGCATCGTGACCGGCACGCCCGTGACCGACTGGACCGCTTCCGGCCACCATGGGGCGACGCTGCGACGCACGGCATCGAACCCCGTCGTGCGTGCCGCAACGTACTTCTCGTCGACGAGATTCTCAGCAATGACGATGTGGATGAGACCCAGGAGCAACACCAGATCCGTGCCCGGTGTCGGCTGCACGTGAGTGCCCGCCCCGTCGCTGCTGAGTTGCGCTGTCGCCGAACGTCGTGGATCGACGACGATGAGGCCGCCCGCGGCCCGGGCACCGACGAGGTGTGCGATGAACGGCGGCATTGTCGCCGCAACGTTGGAGCCGAGCAGCAGCACGGTGCTGGCATCATCGAGATCCTCGACGGGGAAGGGCAGGCCACGGTCGAGCCCAAACGCCCTGTTGCCCGCCGCTGCCGCCGACGACATGCAGAACCTGCCGTTGTAGTCGATGCGCGAGGTGCCCAGCGCGACTCGCGCGAACTTCCCGAGCTGGTAGGCCTTCTCGTTGGTGAGCCCGCCGCCGCCAAAAACGGCAACCGAGTCTGCGCCGAAATTCTCGCGACTCGACCGGATCCGCTCGGCGACCAGGTCGAGAGCCGCATCCCACGACGCTGGGGCGAAGGTGCCGTCTGGCTGACGGATCATCGGTTCGAGGATGCGCTCGGCCGAGTCGAGAAGTTCGGCCGAGGTCCAGCCCTTCTTGCACAGGCCACCGCGGTTGGTCGGGAAGTCCAGCCCGGCCACCGTGACTGAGCCGGGGCGCGCCGCGGCGGGAGTCAGAGCCATCGCGCACTGCAGGGCGCAGTACGGACAATGGCTCGCAACACCCGCGGCGGCAGTCGTCATGGCGGTCAGATCTTCTGGCCCGTGAGGGACGGCCGGAGGTAGAACGCGCCGGTCACTATGAGCATTGCTGCATAGGCCATGACGAACCAGCCCAGGGCCGTGGTGTAGTCGCCGAATGCGGTCTTCGAGAGGCCAAGCAGTTGAGGGATGGCGAAGCCGCCGTAGGCACCGACGGCCGAGATGATGCCGAGAGCTGCAGCCGTCTTGCGCTGGGTGCTCACGTTTCCCGATCTGCGGTGTGCGTCAAGCGTGCCTGCTCTCATGGCGAAGACCGTGGGGATCATGCGGTAGGTCGAACCGTTTCCGACCCCGCTCGCGGCGAACAACACCAGGAAGCACCCGAGGAACATCCAGAAGTTGCCGAGCGGAAGAGTCCAGATTACGAGGAGAGCCCCGAAAGCCATAACCGCGAACGCGCCCATGGTGACGATGGCGCCGCCGAAACGGTCGGCCAGTCGCCCACCCAGAGGCCGAGCGAGCGATCCGACGAGTGATCCCAGGAAGGCGAGCGACAGCGTCGCCGTCCCCACGGCGAAGGTCGAGAAGGTCGGAAACTGGTCGGCAATCAGCTTGGGGAACACACCGGCGAAGCCGATGAACGATCCGAAGGTGCCGATGTACAGGAATGCGAGCACCCACATGTGGGGCTCCTTGACCGCCGCAAGGGATCCAGCGAAGTCCGTCTTAGCGTTCGACAGGTTGTCCATGTACCTCGTCGCACCGAAAATCGCGACCAGGATGAACGGAATCCAGATCCAGCCCGCGAGTGGGAGGTTGAGCAGGCCAGCAGCACCGACGGTCACCACGATCGGCACCGTGAACTGTGCGACGGATGCGCCGAGGTTGCCGCCGGCGGCGTTGAGCCCGAGAGCCCAGCCCTTCTCGCGCTGCGGGTAGAAGAATGTGATGTTCGACATCGAGCTCGCGAAATTGCCGCCGCCGAAACCGGCGAGCGCTGCGATCACCAGCATCACCGGGAACGGGGTCTCCGGGTTGCCGACCGCGAACCCGAGTCCGATCGCGGGGATCAGCAGGAGGGCCGCGGAAACGATAGTCCAGTTGCGGCCACCGAATTTGGGCACCATGAAGGTGTACGGGAGGCGCAGTGTCGCTCCCACCAGGGTGGGGATCGAGATCAACCAGAAGATCTGGCCAGTGTCGAAGGTGAACCCGACAGTCGGCAGCAGCACGACGACGATGCTCCAGAGCTGCCAAATGACGAAGCCAAGAAACTCAGCGAAAATCGACCACTTGAGATTTCGACTGGCGATGGCACGGCCACCACCCTCCCACTGAGCGGTGTCTTCGGGGTTCCACCCGTCTATCCACCGACCTCGTCGATAGATGAGCGGGGCTGCATCAGTTTCCGGGGCGAGTGTTTCGGCCTGCGGTGCGCTTGAGGTTACGGTCATCTCGTGCTCCCTGGTATCGGACTGGATACCAACCACGGTAGGGAGACAATGTTTCACCCCGAGGAGCGTTCAGAGACGACCTCGTAACAAAGACCTCACGAGGGCTGACACTCTGCGTGAGGATTCGGAATCAGACCGAGTCTGGCTTCTCGTCGGCCTCGTCGGTCTCGTCTGCGGTCTCCTCGGCGATCTCCTCGAAGAGACCGAGCGGAGGGGTGACTGTCATGGTGCCTGCGTCGATGTCGACGGATGCCACGATCGCCTTGACGAACGGCACGAGAACGTCGCCGGTGGCGGTGTCGACGGTGATGAGGTCCTGCGCGGGAAAGTGGTCGATCTGAGAGATCGTTCCGACCTTCACGCCGTCCCTGATGACCGAGAGCCCGATGAGCTGGTGGTCGAACCACGCATCCTCTTCGTCGGACTTCTCTGCCGGGTCGTGCTCGATCCACAGGATCGCCTTGATCAGGGTCTCTGCCGTCGTGCGGTCGAGAACGTCCTTGAAGAAGGCGACGGGCTGCGCGTTGTAGAACTTGAGCTCGATGAGTTCGAGCGTCTTGCCATGCCAGTCGGAACTGGTGGGCACCTGAAGGGAGAACACGGCGCCCGGAACGAAACGTCGTTCCGGGGCATCCGTGTACAACTCAACCTTGATGGCACCCTTGAGGCCGTGCGCCTTTGTCAGGCGCCCGACTCTCAGTTGCGATTTATCCGGGGATTTCGCTGGTGTTACCTTGTGCTCTGACACCGTGACTGACTAAGCGTCGGTGTCGACCACGTCGACGCGAACGCGCTGACCGTCGGCAAGAGCCGAGACCAGGGTGCGAAGCGCCTTCGCGGTGCGGCCTGCGCGCCCGATGACACGGCCGAGGTCTTCGGGGTGCACGCGCACCTCGAGGACATCACCGCGCTGCGAGCTTTTTGCGACGACCTGAACCTGGTCTGGGTGATCGACGATCCCCTTGACCAGATGTTCGAGAGCAGGAGCGAGCATTATTAGGACTTGTCGGCGTCAGCTGCTGCGTCAGCGGCGACGGGCGCCTCGTCAGCAGGGGCTTCAGCGGGGGTCTCGTCGGCAGCGACGGGAGCCTCAACCTTTTCGACGGGCTTCTCGGCCTTGGGCTTGAGAACAGGCTTCTTCTTCTCGTCAGCCTGGAACACAGCCTTGGCTTCCTTGGTCTTCACGGTGCTGACGGCGTTCTTGTCACCCTTGAAGATTCCCCAGTCACCGGTGAGCTTGAGGATGGCCTCAACCTGCGGGCTCGGCTGTGCGCCAACACCCAACCAGTACTGGGCACGCTCGGAGTCAACCTCGATGAACGAAGGCTCTTCGGTGGGGTGGTACTTGCCGATTTCCTCGATCGAGCGGCCGTCGCGCTTGTTACGCGAGTCAGCCACAACGATGCGGTAGTACGGTGCACGGATCTTGCCCATGCGCTTGAGACGAATCTTTACAGCCACAATTCTCCTGATTTAAATGTTATTGGTGGCGAACCGCTAGCCGTGAGCGTGGGGGCACACTCGGCACAAAAGCTCTGATGGATTCCTGACGACGCCGGATTAGAGGGTCGGGGTCGACAAGACTCGACTCGCTATTCTGCCACGGTTTTGGCCGGATCGGTAACGGGTACCGCCAGCAGGGGCTTCCGGGGGCGTCTGCGCGACAGCGCAACGCCCACCAGACAGACCGCGCCGCCCACAATTGCCAGCGGCGCCGGCACTTCCCCGAAGACGATAAGCCCGAGGATGACAACGATCGACGGCACGACGTAGGTGGTCACACCGAGCTGTCCGGCCGGCATGTGGCTCAGGGCGTACGCCCAGGTGCTGAAGGCGAGCGCGGTGGGGATCGCCCCGAGATACACGACGCCAAGCGCGGCGGATGCCGGGGCATCCGCAATGCCCGAGATGAGTTCACCGGTGAACGGCAGGCACACGATCATGCCGAAGACAGCGCCGAGCCAGGTGACCTGCGCGGCGGGCAGGCGGCGGATGGCCGGCTTCTGCAGGAGGACACCGATCGTGTAGGTGACAGCGGCGACGAGCGCCCAGAACACTCCGACTCCGTCGCCGAACCCAGCCCCGGTACCGAACCCGATGAGGACGACGCCGACGAACGCCACCCCGGCCCCGATCGCGAGCCATTTGGGGATGCCCTCCCCCAGGAAGACTCCGGCACCGAGCGCGATGAGGATGGGGCCGATGTTGACCACCATCGCGGTCGTTCCGGCGTCGAGCGTGTGTTCGGCGATGTTGAGCGCGATGTTGTACGCGCCGAACCAGGCGACGCCGTAGCCCGCGATCAACAGCCACTCCCGCCGGGTCGGGTGAACCCAACGGCGACCGATGAGCACCACGACGCCGAGCAGGATCGCGCCGACGATCATGCGGCCGAGGGCGAGCGCGCCGCCCGTGAAGTACACGCCGGCCCCACGGATCACGATGAATGCGCTGGCCCACGCGAGAACTGTCACCACAATGGCGATCAGCACGCGTCGGCCGGGCCCGGACGGGGTGGTGTCGTTGCTCACGTCGTCAGGCTAGCCGCAACCACAGACCGCGATGCGCCCGGCCGAGCACGATGGCCGAAAGCCGCCGAAAGGCGGCAGAAACCGGCTCAGGCGTTCTGAGCGTCGCGCCAGGTCAGCCAGCGTTTCACGGTCGACAGGTCGTAGTCGGGCCCGGTGATGTTCAGGGTGAACAGGGTTACGCCGAGTTCTCGCAGTTCGTCGGCTTCGGCCTCGGAGCGGCGCCGGAGCTCGTTCGAGATTTCGATCTCGCTCACGTCGCGACCGACCGCCTCGCCGTGCTCGGCCAGAATCGCGAGCTTGCGCACGAGGTCGTCGCTGGAGGCGAAGCTGTGCCAGATGTCGGCGTGCTGCGCCACGATCCTCAGGGTCTTCTTCTCGCCGCCACCGCCGATCAGAACGGGAATCTTGCGGGTGGGAGCGGGGTTGAGGGAGGCCCAGCGCTGCTCGATTCTGGGCATGGCGGCGGCGAGGGCATCCAGCCTCTGGCCAGCCGTGCCGAACTCGTAGCCGTACTCGTCGTAGTCGCGCTCGAACCAGCCCGAGCCCGTGCCAAAGATGAACCGGCCGGTGCCGGTATCCCCCGCGCTGATGTGGTCGATCGTGCGGGCCATGTCCGCCTGCAGATCGGCGTTGCGGTAGCTGTTGCAGTTCACGAGCGTGCCGAGTTCCACCCGGCTGGTCAGCTCGGCCCACGAGGCGAGCTCCGTCCACGCCTCGAAGTGCAGCCCGTCACGGTCGCCGCTGAGCGGAAAGAAGTGATCCCAGTTGAACAGGATGTCGACGCCGAGCTGCTCGAGCTCCTGAACCGTCGCGCGGATCTTCGGATATTCGGCGTGCTGAGGTGCAACCTGCACACCCAGGCGAACAGGTCGAGACGTCATGCCTTCAGACTATGGCCGATCAGCGGCCGAGGAATTTCTGCAGGCTCGCGAGCTCTTCCTCGCTCGGGCCACCCGGGGTCGAACCAAGTCCGAAGCCGGAGCCTGCCGGCCGCTGCCGGTTTTGGCGCGGCCAGTGCGGCGTTCTCGGCGGCGCGCTTGGCCGGGTTGCCCGACTTCGAGCCCTTCTTCTTGGGCTGCTGCTTCGACCCACCGAACTTCTGGCCGGGGATCGGTCCCATGCCGGGAATCTGCGGAGTGCCGCCGCGGGCGACGGTCTTCATCATCTTCGCCGCCTGCTCGAAGCGGTTGACGAGAGCGTTCACCTCGGTGACGGTCGTGCCCGAACCGCGCGCAATGCGAACGCGGCGCGAGCCGTTGAGAAGCTTGGGAAGCCGACGTTCCTGCAGCGTCATCGACTGGATGATCGCCTCCGTGCGCGTGATCTCGGACTCGTCGAAGTTCTCGAGCTGGTCGCGCATGCCCTTCGCGCCCGGCAGCATCCCGAGCATGCTCTTGATCGAGCCCATGTTCTTGAGCTGCTGCATCTGGGCGAGGAAATCCTCGAGGGTGAAGGTGTCTGTCGCGAACTTCTCCGCGACCTTGCGCGACTCCTCCTCGTCGAAGTTCTTCTGTGCCTGCTCGATGAGGGTGAGGATGTCACCGAGATCGAGGATGCGGCTCGCCATGCGATCCGGGTGGAACGGCTCGAAGTCGTCCAGCGACTCCCCCGTGCTCGCGAAGAGGATCGGGCGACCCGTGACGCTCGCCACGGACAGCGCGGCACCGCCCCTCGCGTCACCGTCGAGCTTGGAGAGCACGACACCCGTGAAGTCAACACCGTCCTGGAATGCGCGAGCGGTGGTGACGGCATCCTGACCGATCATGGCGTCAATGACGAAGAGAACCTCGTCGGGATCGATCGCCTTGCGGATGTTGGCTGCCTGCTTCATCAGCTCGGCATCAACGCCGAGCCGGCCGGCGGTGTCGACGATGACCACGTCGTACTGCTTGCGGTTGGCCTCTTTGAGAGCGTCCTTGGCGACCCGCACCGGATCGCCCTTGCCGTTGCCGGGCTCAGGGGCGTAGACGGCCACGCCGGCCTGCTCACCCACGACCTGCAGCTGGGTGACGGCGTTGGGGCGCTGGAGGTCGGCGGCGACCAGCATGGGGGTGTGCCCCTCGGACTTGAGCCACTTGGCGAGCTTGCCGGCGAGCGTCGTCTTACCTGCACCCTGAAGGCCGGCGAGCATGATGACAGTCGGGCCCGTCTTCGCGAACTGGATGCGACGGGTCTCGCCTCCGAGAATCGTCACCAGCTCGTCGTTGACGATCTGCACGACCTGCTGGGCCGGGTTCAGCGACTTCGAGACCTCATCGCCCAGGGCGCGCTCACGCACACGGCCCGTGAACTCCTTGACGACTTCGAGCGCGACGTCGGCGTCGAGCAGCGCGCGCCGGATCTCGCGGACCGTTCCATCGATGTCTGCGGGGCTGAGCTTGCCCTTGCCGCGCAGGTTCTTGAACGTATCGGCGAGACGATCAGTGAGGTTTCCGAAAAGTGCCATGGTGCAGCTAGTTTAACCGCACCCGCGCCGGCTGCACGCCGAAGGCCCCGAGACTCCAGTTGCGACGGCTGTGGGCCGCAGATTCGCAGCAACTGGAGTCTCGAGGCGCTTGTGCGACATCCATTAGCCTGAGGGCATGGCCCTCATTGTTGCGTTTGCCGGAATTCGCCCCACCGTTGCAGCTACCGCATGGGTTGCTCCCAACGCCACTCTTGTGGGCGGGGTCACCCTTGGCGAGCGGGCGAGCGTGTTCTACGGCGCGGTGCTGCGCGCAGACGTCGACACGATCACCATCGGGGCCGACACCAACCTGCAGGACAACGTCACCATGCACTGCGACGCCGGGCGCCCAGCGTCGGTCGGCGCCCGAGTGAGTGTCGGGCACGGCGCGATCCTGCATGGATGCACCGTCGAAGACGATTGCCTCATCGGGATGGGCGCGACCGTGCTCAACAACGCGGTGATCGGCGCAGGCTCCCTCGTGGCCGCCGGCGCGGTCGTGCTGGAGGGCACCGTCGTACCGCCGGGATCGCTGGTGGCTGGAGTACCTGCGAAGGTGCGGCGCGAGCTGACGGACGACGAGAGGTCTGGCATCCGGACCAACGCCACCCACTACCTGGACATCAGCGCGGGCCACCGGCTGGCGACCGAGCCGAACTAGCCGACCAGCCCCTGCACGAAGACGTGTGGGGTGAAGCCGGTCAGATCGCCGATGCCCTCACCCTGGCCGACCAGTTTGATCGGGATGCCCGTCTTCTCCTGCACGGCCAGCACGAAGCCGCCCTTGGCCGAGCCGTCGAGCTTCGTCAGCACCAGTCCGGTGACGCCGGCGTGTTCGATGAAGGCCTGCGCCTGCGACAGACCGTTCTGTCCGGTGGTCGCGTCGAGCACGAGCAGCACCTCGGCGATCTCGGTCTGCTTCTCGACGACGCGGCGGATCTTGCCGAGCTCATCCATCAGCCCGCTCTTGGTCTGCAGCCGGCCCGCCGTGTCGATCAGCACGATGTCGATGCCCTCACGCTGGGCGCGCTCCACGGTCTGGAAGGCGACGGATGCCGGATCCTGCCCCTGCTGCTGCGGGCGCACTATCTCGGCGCCTCCGCGCTCTGCCCACGTCGCAAGCTGCTCGACGGCGGCCGCCCGGAAGGTGTCTGCTGCCCCGACCACGACCGTGCGGCCGTAGTTGGTCAGGAACTTCGCGAACTTTCCGATGGTCGTCGTCTTGCCCACGCCGTTGACGCCCACGACCAGCACGACGGCGGGGCGGTTGCTCAGGTGCAGGGTGGGATCGAGCTTCGCGAGGCGCTCCTCGAGGGTCTCACGCAGCATCCGCTTCAGGTCTGCCGGGTCTGTCGTGCGGAACTTCGCGACGCTCGCGCGAAGCTCGTCGACGACGGACTCGGTGATGTCCGGCCCGAAATCGGCGGAAATGAGCGCATCCTCGAGGTCATCCCAGGTGGTGTCGTCGATGGTGGGGCGAGCAAACATGCCCTTGAGGGTGCTGGAGAGGGACCACGGTGATGCCATGCTGCAAGGGTATCTGCGTTCGAGCGGCACGGCGGCAGGCGGGCCCGCTGCACACGTTGTCACGTCACTCTGCGAGACTTGATGTTCAGCTCAGGGAGATTCAACGTGACGTACGCCTTCATCCGCCATGGCCAGACCGACTGGAATCGCGACTCGCTCTTTCAGGGCTCCAGCGACATTCCGCTCAACGATGTTGGTCGCCAGCAGGCACTGGATGCCGCGGCCACTCTCCGCGACTTCCCGTGGACGGCGATCGTGTCGTCCGGGCTTCAGCGTGCACGAGAGACCGCCGAGATCATCGCGGGCGAGCTGGGCATCGAGCTCGGCCCGGCCTATCCTGAGCTCTCCGAGCGCGACTACGGATCGCTCGAGGGCACCCCGACCGACGTAGCCATGGCGCAATGGCCGGACCGCGATTATCCGCAGGCTGAGTCGCTCGCCTCAGTTGTCGCACGTGGGCGTGCGGGACTCGCCCGCATCGCGGCCGATTACCCCGGCGAGGACGTGCTCATCGTCTGCCACGGCACGCTCATCCGGTACACGCTCTCAGCCTTCGCCGGGCACAAGGTGGACGGGATCCTCAACGGCTCAATCTCGACGTTCAGGCTCGACGCGGACCGCTGGGACGTCCTGACGGTCAACGGCCTGCCGATCACGGCAGCCGCCGACCTCGTCTAACTCGCGGTGGCGGCGACCCGCTGGCCGACGACGGCGCTGATTCCGTCGGCGCGCATGCTCACGCCGTAGAGGGCATCCGCGATCTCCATGGTGCGCTTCTGGTGCGTGATGACGATGAGCTGGGATGTCTCGCGCAGGTCTTTGAAGATGGTGAGCAACCGTCCGAGGTTGGCATCGTCGAGGGCCGCCTCGACCTCATCCATGATGTAAAAGGGGCTGGGGCGCGCCTTGAAGATCGCGATCAGCAGTGCCACGGCGGCCAGGGATCGCTCGCCGCCACTCAGCAGCGACAGCCGCTCGATCTTCTTGCCCGCGGGCTTCACGCTGACCTCGATGCCGGTCGTCAGCAGGTTGTCCGGGTCGGTCAGCTGGATGCTGCCGGTGCCGCCGGGGAACAGGATCGGGAAGACCTCGTTGAACGCGACGCGGGTGTCTTCGAAGGCCGATCCGAAGATGACCTCCATCTTCTCGTCGATTTCGTCGATGATCGTGAGCAGGTCCTTGCGGGTGTTCGTGAGGTCGGTGAGCTGCTCGGTGAGGAACTTGTGGCGCTGCTCCAGCGCCTCGAACTCCTCGAGTGCGAGCGGGTTGACGCGCCCGAGCTGGGCGAGCTTGCGCTCGGCCGCGGCCAGTCGCGCCTGCTGCTCGATGCGCACAAACGGCTTCCCGGGGGCTGCGTCCTCCTGCTCCACCTCGGCCTCCGCCGCCTCCACCTTCCGAAATGACGGAGAAGTGGATGAATCCGCGGAGGCGTCTCCCGGTATCCCGGGCTCGGCGCCCGGCACCTCCGTCATTTCGGAAGGTGCAGGAGCAGCAGGGCGGGCCGAGTCGTCGGGGACGGGCACCTGGGGCCCGTATTCGGCGACGAGCACGTCCTCGACGAGACCCAGCTCCTCGCCGGAGCGCTCCAGCAGGGTCGACAGGTGCAGCTTCTTCTCGTAGATCTGCATTTCGAGGCCGTGCACGTTCTCGCTGATGGTGAAGAGGCGCTGCCGCAGCGAGCTCTCCTCGCGGCGCAGACTGGCGAGCTCCTCGTTCTGGGCCGACCGCTCAGACTCACGCGCGGCGAGCTGCACCCTGGCCTCAGACACCGACCGGTCTGCGGCATCCAGCACGGCGGGCAGCGCCGAGATGACCTCGGTGGCGGCGGCGACCTGCCGCTGCCGGATGACCGTGCGTCGCGCCTGCTCCTCGGCCGCGGCGCGCTCGGCGATCAGCTGCGCGGCGAGCGACTCGGCCCTGGCCCGCTCGGCCCTCACCCGCTCGCGGATCGTTTCGAGCTGGATGCGCAGCTCCAGTTCGGCGGCGCGAGCCGCCTCCACCTCGCCGAGCATCCCATCGCGGGCCGAGACGTCGAGCATGGGTCGCGGGGTTGAGGCGTAGTCGTCGTGTGCCGCGGACGCGCGCTCGACGGCGGATTCGGCATCCTGAACCTTCTCGGCGGTCACCTCGAGCCCGTACGACAAGCGATCCCATTCGGCCTGGGCGGCGTCGAGCTGGATGCGCAACCTGGCGAGTTGCTCGGATCGCGCGGCAAGCGCAGCGTCGTGCTCGCGCAGGGTGCTGAGTGCAGTGGATGCCTCGGTCTTCGCGGTCTCGAGGGCGCCGCGTCGCTCGGCGAGGGCGAACCTGGTGCGCTCGATCTGCGTGGTGACCACCGCGAGCTTGGTGGCCGCTGCGTCGCGCTCGGCGACGAGTTCGAGCCGGGAACGCTTGGCTCCGGAGCCTCCACGCAGCACATACTGCGTGAGCACGTCGCCGGCGCGAGTGACGATGGTGGCGTCGGCGATGTCGGCGAAGGCTGCTCGTGCCGCGTCTAGGTCGTCGGCGACGTACACCCCGGCCAGAAGCCCAAGCACGCCGTTCGGCGCCGTCACGACGTCGACGGCGGCACGCACTCCCGGCAACTGCTGCGGCGGGGCCGCGTCCGCGGTCGCGGCGAGAACCACCTCGACGCGACCGAAATCCTTCGCGGCGGAGTGCTCGAGCGCGGAGAATGCGCTGGCCGCGTCATCCGCCAGCACGGCGTCGGCGAGCGAGCCGAGCGCCGCCGCGATGGCCGCCTCGAAACCCGGCTCGATCTTCACGTGCTCGGCGACCAGTCCGCGGACGCCGGGCAGCGAGGCCCCGACCAGCGCGCTGGAGCCGTCCTTCTGGTCGACAGCGAGTGACAGCGCAGAGTTGCGTGCCGCGAGCGCGTCGCGCTCTCGCTCGGCGGCGTGCAGTTCGTCGCGAAGCGTTTCGATCTCACTCTGGGTCGTCGCGACCAGCGCCTCGGCCGCCTCGTATGCGGCGTCGAGGGAACCGTCGCTCTCATCCTCGATCACGCCGGTGGCTTCGAGGGCGTCGAACTGGGTGCGCGAGGCATCCCGGCGCTGTTCGGCCTGTTCGAGAGCGTTCTGTTGGCGCAGCAGCTCTCCGCGCGCGGCGGCGAGGGTGGAGCGTGCGACATCGACGCGGGATGCGAGCCCCGCCAGTTCGAGTTCGTGACGGGAGACGAGCGCGCTTTGCGCCGAGATCTCCTCGTCGAGCGAGTCAAGAGAGGCCTTCGCCGTGGCAGTGGCGGCGGCGGCAATGCCGACGGCCACCTCGGCGTCGGCGACTCCTGCAGCGAGACGCTTGGCCTCCTCCTGAGCCTCGACTACCGACGCCTGGCTGACCGATGCGCCCAGCGACGGACCCTCGCCCTGCTGGCCGAGCAGCGCGAGCCGCTGGTTTGCGAGCGTGTACAGGTTTCGCAGCCGCTCCTGCACGGACTCGAGCCCAAAGGCGGTGCGGCGGGCGAGGTCGACCGCGTCGCCGACCTGCGCGTGCTCGAGGCGCCCCTCGCGCAGCTTCGCCTGGTCGAGCTGCTCCTGCAGCACGATCCGCTCGGTCTTGCGCTCGGACTCGCTGCGGCTGAAGTCGGTGATGGCGGCACGAAGCTCGACTACCTCGTCCGCCAGAAGCCGGGCCCTGGCATCCCGAACGATCGAGGCGATGGATGCCGCCTGCTTAGCGATTTCGGCCTGCTGGCCGAGCGGCTTCAGTTGGCGCCTGATCTCACCGGCAAGGTCTGACAGCCGCAGCAGGTTCGCCTGCATGGCGTCGAGCTTGCGGATCGTCTTCTCTTTGCGTCGACGATGCTTCAGGATGCCGGCGGCCTCCTCGATGAAACCGCGCCGCTCCTCGGGGCTGGCGCGCAGTACAGCGTCGAGCTGGCCCTGGCCCACGATGACGTGCATCTCGCGACCGAGGCCGCTGTCGCTCAGCAGCTCCTGGACGTCGAGCAGGCGGCACTGTTCGCCGTTGATCGCATACTCGCTGCCGCCGTTGCGGAACAGCGTGCGACTGATCGTGACCTCGGTGTACTCGATCGGCAGGGCACCGTCGGAGTTGTCGATGGTGAGGATGACCTCGGCGCGACCGAGCGGGCCCTTTGTCGCGGTCCCGGCGAAGATGACGTCTTCCATCTTGCCGCCGCGGAGGGTCTTGGCGCCCTGCTCCCCCATGACCCAGGCCAGGGCGTCCACCACGTTGGACTTGCCCGATCCGTTCGGGCCAACCACGCAGGTGACGCCCTGCTCGAAAGCGAAGGTGGTCGGCTGCGCGAAAGACTTGAACCCCTTCAGGGTCAGGCTCTTCAGGTACAAGTCGCCGCCCTTCCGTGGTCTCCGATGCTGGATACACGGTACCGGAAGCACAGCCTCCGACCGCGCAGCCACGACCGGTGCTACTCAAACGCGGTCCCGCTCACCGCCGCCCGCCGGCCGGACGCTGATAGCCGCCACGAGGGCGCCCTCAAACACCACGCGTTCGGAATCCGGCCCAAGAAGGAGGAAGTCCAGCGGGCCGAGTCGCTGCCCGTCCGAGGTCTGCCCGTAGCCTGCGAGCGGGACGACCGCCACGGTCGATGACCTGCCGAACATCACCGGCCCGTTGGCACGGCGAACGTCGATCGAACCCGAGCAGAGGCCCCGCCGGGTCATGAGGTTCACGTTGAGGGTCGTCGCCGACGCTTCGGCGAAGACCTCGGCCTCACCGGCGAACGCGAGCGGCCGCCCGAATGCCACGTGCTGCTCGATGCCATCCACGGTCAGCCGCATCGCACCGGTGGAGGCCGGGAGAAACGTGCGGTCAATGCCGGGGAACAGCGAAAAAGGAGCCTGCCCGCTGATCTCTGCCACGCTGATCCGCCAGGCGAAGTCGCCGCCGCCCGCTGGCGCAGGCAGGACCGCGATGTCGCGAGTCCTGCCTGCGCCGTTCTTCCACGGGATGTGCGGCTGCTGCCCCGCGCTGACGACCGAACGGTCCGGCAGCCGCAGCCAACTCGATGCCGGGTTAGACGCGATGAGGCGAGCCCAGCTCTACGGGCTCCTCATCGGTGAGATAGGCATCCTCAGCGTGTGCCGAGAGGTCGATGCCGCGAAGCTCGTCATCCTTCTCGATCCTCAGCCCGATCGTGAGGTCGAGAGCCTTGGCGATGACCCAGGTGACGGCGAAGGAGTACGCCAGCACGGAGATCGTGGCGAGTGCCTGGATACCGAGGAGGGTGAACCCGCCACCGTAGAACAGACCGTTGACCGCGTTGGGGGCCTCTGACGTCGCGAAGAACCCGATCAGCAGGGTGCCGATGACGCCGCCGACGAGGTGAACGGCGACCACGTCGAGTGAGTCGTCGTATCCAAGCCTGAACTTCAGTTCTACCGCGAGCGAGCAGATCGCCGCAGCGATGGCACCGATGGCGATGGCACCGAGCGGGCTGACCGCGGCACACGCCGGGGTGATTGCGACGAGGCCGGAGATGATTCCGGATGCTGCGCCCATGCTGCTCGCACTGCCGAGCCTGATGCGCTCAACGACAGCCCAGCCCAGCAGGCCGGCGGCGCCGGCCACCGCGGTGTTGAGGAAGACAACCGAGGCCGCGTGTCCCGCGGCGAGCGCCGAGCCGGCGTTGAAGCCGAACCAGCCGACCCACAGCAGGCCAGCACCGACGAGCACGAGCGGGCGGCTGTGGGGCTTGGTGTGTGAGCTCTTGGGCCATCCGGCGCTGCGGCCGAGAACGATTGCAAGGGCGAGGGCCGCGACTCCGGCGTTCATGTGCACTGCCGTGCCACCGGCGAAGTCGACGGCACCCAGGCCGTTGACGATCCATCCGCCGATGACCGATCCGTCACCCGAGGAGAAGGCGAAGACCCAGTGAGCCACGGGGAAGTACACGGCCGCGGCCCAGATACCAGCGAAGGCCATCCACGCGCCGAACTTCATGCGGCCCGCAGCAGCGCCGGCGATGATCGCCGTCGTGATTCCCGCGAAGAAGAGCTGGAATGAGGCGAACAACGCGGCGGGCAGTGCGGCCTCCGCGTCCTCGGTGAGCAGCTGCCCCAGTCCGACGTACTCGGTGATGTCACCGATCAGGCCGGCGCCGCCGACCGAGTTGCCGAAGACCATTGAGTAGCCGAAGGCCGCCCAGAGAACGGCGACGAGGCTCACGCCGCCGAAGCACATCATCATCATGTTCAAAATTCGGCGGGAACCGACCATGCCTCCATAGAACAAGGCAAGTCCGGGGATCATTATGCAAACTAGCGCGCTGGCCGTGAGGATCCAGGCGACATCTCCAGAATTCATGGAGTCTCCAATCAGGTGACAAAGGGGAAAAAGAGGCGCGACTGCGCCCTGCGAATGTGTCGCAACAGGAAACAAGGATTCACCACAGTGAACGTTTGTGGGTTTCGGACAGGTTAACTCGGTGTTCCAATTCGCTGTCGGCGCCGACATCTGGATTTAACACATCAGGAGCGCGTTCGAAACATCGATTTGACTACTGTGAGTCAACACGGTTTCATTACAGGCAACACTTCACCAGTGAACAGGACAGCTCCGATGACAAATGTCGCAACGACACAGCTAGCTGCCGAGCAGTCAGCTCCGGCGGAGGACGGCAACTTCTCGCTCGCCGACATCGCCAAAGCGCACGACGTGCGATTCATTCTCGCCACCTTCGTTGACATGACCGGAAAGCCCTGCGCGAAGCTGGTCCCGGTCGAAGCCGCAGACGAACTGCAGAGCGGCGCGATGGGATTCGCCGGCTACGCGGCAGGTCTCGTAGGCCAGAAGCCCCAGGATCCAGACCTCATCGCGATTCCCGACCTCGACTCCTTCACGCCGGTTCCCTTCATTCGCGAAGGTCTCGCAATCGTGCACTGTGATCCACACGTCAACGGCAAGCCTTGGCCATTCGCACCGCGCGTCATCCTGAAAAACACGCTGGCCAGGCTCGCGAAGGCGGGCATGGAGGCGAAGGTGGGCGCCGAGGTCGAATACTTCCTCGTCAACAAGAACGCCGACGGGACGCTGAGCACCGCGGATGATCGAGACGACTCCCCCAGGCCCTGCTACGACGCCCGCGGCGTGACCCGCATGTATGACCACCTGACCTCGGTCTCCGAAGCAATCAACGGCCTCGGCTGGGGCAACTACGCAAACGACCACGAAGACGCCGCCGGCCAGTTCGAGCAGAACTTCGCGTACGCCGACGCTCTCGTCACGGCCGACCGGGTCATCACGCTGCGCTACATCCTGAACATCCTCGCGGAGCAGCGCGGCATGACCGCCACGTTCATGCCGAAGCCGTTCTCCGACCGCACCGGCACCGGGCTGCACTTCCACCTGTCGCTGTGGGATGGCGCGAGCCCGCTGTTTCCGAGCGACGACGACACCCGCGGCCTCGGGCTGTCTGAGCTCGCGTACTCATTCATCGGCGGACTGCTTGAGCATGCACCCGCACTTCAGGCCTTCCTCGCTCCTACCGTCAACTCGTACAAGCGATCCGGCGCGACCACCAGCTCCTCCGGTGCCACCTGGTCACCGCGCAAGGCGTCATTTGGCGGGAATGACCGCACGCACATGATCCGCGTTCCCGACAACAAGCGCATCGAGTTGCGTTCGGGCGACGGCTCGGCCAACCCCTACCTCGCGATCGCCACGGCCATCGAGGCAGGCCTCGACGGAGTCGAGCAGAACACCGATCCCGGCCTGCCCTCGGGCCCCGGGGAATCGCTGCCGACCGCCCACCGCCTGCCCGCGACCCTCCTGCACGCCGTCGAGGCGCTGCGCCGTGATCCGGTGATCCTCGCCAGCCTCAGCGGCGACCGAACCATCGGCGAGTACTACGCCGACGCCAAGGAAGAGGAGTTCCTGAACTGGCACAACCAGGTAAGCGACTGGGAAATCCGCACGTACCTCACCTCAATCTGACACCCCACAACCCACGTAAAGGACACACCATGTGCGGAATCGCCGCGCTGCAACTGCGCAATCCCGAGCTGCACCCGCAATTGGGCAGCCTCCTCTCATCGATGACATGCCAGATCGTCGAACGAGGCCCGGACTCGGCAGGTCTTGCCGTGTACAACACGCCCGGCCTCGTTGAGAAGGGGCGCGCAACGCTCAGCCTCCTCGGGCGCACCCAGGCACTACCGGCCGACGAGCTCGCTGCCACCCTGAACGACCTGCTGCCGGCGGAAGCCGCGGCCGCCGTCACCGTGGTGGGCGACACGACGCTCGTCAGCGCGGCTGTCGACACCGACGTCCTGGTCATGGCCGTCAACGAGGTGGTTCCGGCGTCGACCATCATCGGGCGCGGCCAGCACGTTGCGGTGATGAAGAGCACCGGGCATCCCATGGAGATCGCCGCCGACCACGGACTGGCGGCAATGGGCGGCAGCCAGGGGCTGTCGCACACCCGCATGGCGACCGAATCGGCGGTGACGGCCGGCGGGTCGCATCCATTCTCCGTCGCCGACGACCTGTGCCTCGTACACAACGGCTCGTTCTCGAACCACGCCACCATCCGCCGCGACCTCGTGCGCGACGGAGCCGTCTTCGATTCCGACAACGACACCGAGGTGGGGGCTCGCTACATCGCCTCAAGGCTCAAGGCGGGCGACGACCTCGAGACCGCGCTGATCAACCTCGGCAAGGTCTTCGACGGCTTCTACACCCTCGTCGTCACCACCGCAGACAGCATGGCCATCGTCCGCGACCCGATCGCCTGCAAGCCCGCGATCATCGCCGTGACCGACGACTACGTGGCGATGGCCTCCGAATACCGCGCCCTGGCAGAACTGCCGGGCATCGAAACAGCCCGCATCTTTGAGCCAGAACCCGGAAAGGTCTACACATGGTCACTCTGACAACCACCCCCACCGCCGACGCCCCGGCGACCACCATCGCCGATGACACCACCCGAGTCGACCTCGCGGGCCAGACCGTGCGTGCCCTCAACCAGGCCATCCACGAGGCCGTCGACGGCCAGTCGTGGATCGTCACCAGTCCCGGCGGAAAGCACAGCATCGCGGCCGGGATCAACGCCGACATCAGCGTCGAGGTGAAAGGCCACGCCGGATACTACGCGGCTGGCATGCACCAGAAGGGCCAGGTGACGATCAGCGGCAACGCCGGGGTCGGGCTCGCCGAGAACATCATGTCCGGGTCAGTGCATGTCACCGGAGACGCGTCACAGTCCGCTGCCGCCACCGGCCACGGTGGACTCGTGATCATCGACGGCAACGCCGGAGCACGCTGCGGCATCTCGATGAAGGGAGTGGACATCGTCGTGGGCGGGAACATCGGCCACATGTCCGCCTTCATGGCACAGGCCGGCCGACTGGTCGTCTGCGGCGACGCTGGCGAGGCGTTGGGCGACTCCATCTACGAGGCCAGGATCTACGTCAAGGGAACCGTCGCCTCACTGGGTGCCGACTGCATTGAGAAGCCGATGAAGGAGGAGCACCTGGCCGAGCTGGGCGCGCTTCTCGCCGCCGCCGGACGTGCAGACGACCCGGCCGACTTCCGGCGCTACGGCTCCGCCCGAACCCTCTATCACTTCAACGTCGACAACTCGACGTCGTACTAGGAGAACGACCATGACCATCACCTCTGCCCAGCAGCAGTATTCCGGCACACTTCCCGCGCAGCAGATCGAACAGCTCGGCCTGCGCGAGTCGGCCACCTTCGACCGCGCGACCATCGCTGACATCCAGCGCGCGGCCGCCACCGGCGTGTACGACATCCGCGGCTGGGGCGCCAAGCGCAAGGTGCCGCACTTCGATGACCTGCTGTTCCTGGGCGCGTCGATGTCTCGCTACCCGCTCGAGGGCTACCGCGAGAAGTGCGACACCGATGTCATCCTCGGCGACCGCCACGCGTCCCGTCCGCTGCACCTTGAGACTCCGGTGACGATCGCCGGGATGAGCTTCGGCGCGCTGTCTGCCAACGCGAAGGAAGCCCTCGGCCGTGGCGCAAGCGCGGTCGGGACATCCACCACCACCGGTGATGGCGGCATGACGCCGGAGGAGCGCGGCCAGTCGAAGCACCTCGTCTACCAGTACCTTCCCTCGCGCTACGGCATGAACCCGGATGACCTGCGCAAGGCTGACGCGATCGAGATCGTGCTCGGCCAGGGTGCAAAGCCCGGCGGCGGCGGCATGCTGCTGGGGCAGAAGATCACGGAGCGGGTCGCGGGAATGCGCACCCTCCCCGTCGGAATCGACCAGCGTTCCGCGAGCCGTCACCCCGACTGGACCGGCCCGGACGACCTGGAGATCAAGATCGGTGAACTGCGTGAGATCACCGACTGGAAGACGCCGATCTACGTGAAGATCGGGGCATCCCGTCCCTATTACGACACCTCGCTCGCGGTGAAGGCCGGGGCCGACGTCGTCGTTGTCGACGGAATGCAGGGCGGCACCGCCGCGACCCAGCAGGTGTTCATCGAGAACGTCGGAATTCCGACCCTCGCCGCGATTCCGCAGGCCGTCCAGGCGCTGCAGGAGCTGGGCGTGCACCGCAAGGTGCAGCTCATCGTCTCCGGTGGCATCCGCACGGGAGCCGACGTGGCGAAGGCGATGGCGCTCGGCGCTGACGCCGTGGCAATTGGCACCGCAGCGCTGATCGCCCTCGGGGACAACGATCCGCGCTACGCAGCCGAGTATGCGGCTCTCGGATCAGCCGCCGGTTTCTACGACGACTTCCAGGACGGCCGCGACCCGGCAGGCATCACCACCCAGGACCCGGAGCTCTCCTCCCGTCTGGACCCGGTTGCCGCCGGTCGCCGACTCGCCAACTACCTCCGTGTGCTCACGATGGAAGCGCAGACCATCGCCAGGGCCTGCGGCAAGTCGCACCTGCACAACCTCGAACCGGAAGACCTCGTCGCTCTGACCATCGAAGCGTCAGCAATGGCACGCGTGCCGCTGGCCGGAACCAGTTGGATTCCCGGAGCAAAATAATGTCGGATTCGTCTGAGTACGTGGTTGTCGGTGCCGGCCTTGCCGGCGCCGCAACCGCGTGGCAGCTCGCGGCGCGCGGCCACGAGGTCACGATCCTGGAGCGCTCGACACCGGCCGCCCACGACGGAAGCTCGCACGGTTCGGCCCGCATCTTCCGGTACGCGTACCCCAGCGAGTTCTACACCAGCAAGGTGGTCGAATCCAGGGCGCTGTGGGACGAGCTCTCGTTCGCCAGCGGGATCGAGCTGATCAGCTCGGTCGGTGCCGTGGATCACGGCACCAAGCGGCATCCGGAACAGCTCGCCCGTGTGCTCGAGGGCGCGGGAGTGGCGCACGAACTGCTCAGCGCCGCCGAGGCCGAGGCGCGATGGCCGCAGTTCGCCTTCGACACCTCGGTGCTGTGGCATCCGAGCGCTGGCGTCATCGACGCCGAGACCGCCGTGCACGCGATGGTGGCTCAGGCGCAGCGCCACGGGGCGCGGGTGCTGACGGGCTGGGACGTCCACAACGTGACGAAGACCAGCACCGGGTATCGCCTCTCCTCGACCACCGGGCAGAGCTTCGATGCCGGCAACGTGATCGTCAGTGCCGGAGGCTGGCTGCCCCAACTGCTCGAACGACTCCCCCTGCCCGCGGGATTCCTTGCCGGGCTGCCCGAGTTTTCGGTCATGCAGGAGCAGGCGTTCCACTTCCGCTACCGCGGCGAGCGCGACTGGCCGACCTTCATTCACAAGAGCGACGACATCCAGATTTATGGGTTGCCCGGTGGGCGAGACGCCGACTTCGCGGGACAGAAGGTCGCAGAGTACAACGGCGGCAAGCGGATCAGCTCGGCGGCGGACCAGGACGGGCTCGTGGATGCCGCGAACCGGCGTCGGGTCATCGCCTACGTGGAGCAGAATCTGCCCGGCCTCGATCCGGAGCCGTACGCCGAGACCACGTGCCTGTTCACCAACACACCGAACGAGGACTTCATCGTCGATCGGGTCGATGGTCTCACGATCCTCTCGCCCTGCTCGGGCCACGGGGCGAAGTTCGCTCCGCTCATCGGCGTCTGGGGCGCCGACCTCGCCACCGGTGCCGCCGACGTGCCAGAGCGATTCCGCATCGCCACATCCCTTCTACAGAAATGACCAGGATCGTGACAACCTCAGCAACCACCTCTGCAACCACCCCGGCGATCGCAACCGTCACCAGCCTCATGCGTGACATCAAGGGGATCGGAGTCGACAGCACGCGAGGCGGCTACTCGCGGCCGGTGTTCTCCACCGCGGAAACCGACCTCAGAGGGTGGTTCATTGAGCAGGCCACCCGGCGCGGGCTGGATGTCACCACCGACCACAACGGAATCATCTGGGCCTGGTGGGACACCGCCACGAAGATCCGCACCGACGCCGTCGTCACGGGCAGCCACCTCGACTCGGTTCCGGGCGGAGGCGAGTTCGACGGTCCGCTCGGAGTGGCGTCTGCGCTGGTCGCGATCGACATCCTCAAGAGCCGCGGCCTGCGTCCACGTCGACCGCTGGTGATCGCGGTCTTCCCCGAGGAGGAGGGGTCGCGGTTCGGCGTCGCCTGCCTCGGGTCGCGGCTCCTGACCGGAGCGATCGTCGCGGATGCCGCTCGCAACCTCCGCGACGGTGACGGCAATACCTTTGCGGAGGTGGCCGCGGCGAACGGGCAGGATCCACGGTTCATCGGATTCGACAAGACGACGCTGCAGCAGCTCGGTGTCTTCGTCGAACTGCACGTCGAGCAGGGCAAGGGCCTGATCGACCTGAATCAGCCCGTCGCGATTGGGTCGTCAATCCTTGGCCACGGCCGGTGGAAGCTCTCGGTGCACGGTGAGGGGAACCACGCGGGAACCACCCTCATGAAGGACCGTCGTGACCCGATGATCGCCGCCGCAAAGATCATGATCGCCATCCGCGACACGGCCACCTCGTACCGCGATGCCCGCGCCACGGTCGGTCGACTTCAGCCGGTTCCGGGCGGCACCAATGTGATCGCGTCGCGCGTTGACATGTGGATCGACCTTCGCCACCCGAACGACAGCGTCACCGCGGCCCTGGTCGAATCCATCCACCTCAACGCGCAGGTGATCGCGGCAGAGGAGGGCTGCGAGATCAGCTTCAGCGCCGAATCCGTGAGCCCCACGGTGCACTTCGACACCAAGCTGCGCGACACCCTCCAGGGGATCCTCCCCGATGCCCCCGTGCTGGACACCGGCGCCGGCCACGACGCGGGGATCCTCACCGGGCACATCCCGACGGCGATGCTGTTCGTACGTAACCCGACCGGCATCTCGCATTCCCCGGAGGAACTGGTCGAGGACGACGACGCCGAGCGCGGCGCTGTGGCTTTGGCCGACGCCCTCGCGGGTCTGGCGGGCGGCGCGCGGGTCATCGGATAGTTCCCAGGACCGCGCCTAGGATGGCCCCATGACGACTAGTGCTGACACCGAGGCGAGCCGCCACGTCGATGGAGATGCGGTTCCGACCGCAGCAGAGACGACCAGCGACGAGCACGGTCCCGGCAAACTCGAGCGGGTCATCGCGGATCAGGTCCGGCGTTACCGCAAGTCGATCGGGCTGTCGTCAGCCGAGCTCGCGGCCAGGACCGGCCTGTCGAAGGCGATGATCTCCAAGATCGAGACGGCGAGCACCTCCTGCTCGCTCACCACCCTGCAGCGCCTCGCCGACGGGCTCAGCATCCCCGTCACTGCGCTGTTCCGGGGTGCCGACACCGATCGGGATGCCACGTTCACCAAGAGCGGCGAGGGCAGCCTGACCGTGCGCAGCGGCACCCAGCACGGCCACGAGTACCGCGTTCTCGGAACGCTCAAGGGCCGCACGGACGCTATCGAACCCACGCTCGTCACCCTGACTGACGCCTCTGATGTCTTCCCGCTGTTCCAGCACCCAGGCACCGAGTTCATCTACATGCTGTCGGGAAAGCTTGTGTACGGCCACGGCGCCTACGAGTACGTCATGGAGGCGGGCGACTCCCTGCTGCTGGACGGCGAGGGGCCGCACGGCCCGCTCGAGCTGGTGGAGCTGCCCATCAGCTTCCTCGCGATCTCTACCCGCTAGTAGCGGTTCGCAATCGCTCACAATTCGGTCACGGTCTGTTGCTGGGCAGTGCGGCAGTTGTAATCTGGTCGGCTGCGCAACGCTGCGCACAATTCTTGCCGAAGGGAGGATGACCGCGATGACCGCCTTCACCATTGACGAGGTCGTGATTCCCGACGATATCCGTCAACCGGATGCCTTCTCATTCGTCGTCGCAATCGAGGTGGGAAACGCCGTCGAGACGATTGGCTACGGCACGTCCGACCTCAACTACGAGCCGGTGGAGGCGTTGCCGCATTACCTCAGCCCGCACGAGCCGATCAGGATGCTGGTCGCCAAGGTCGACGGAAGGATCGTCGCTCGCGGCCTCTACGAAACACGCGTCGGGGAGGCGGCGGACTCCGCCTGGCTGAATGCACAGGTGCTGCCGGAGTTTCGCGGACTGGGCATCGGCACCGCGCTGGCTGACGCGGTGGAGGGGCTCGCGGCATCCGACAACAAGAAGAAGGCGCTCGTGTACGCGCCCATCCCCTCATCGTCCGGAAGCCAGCTGCCGTCACCGACCGGATTCGGGTCGATCGACGCCGACCACGAGAGCACCCGGTTCCTGCAGCGCAGGGGGTACAGCTTCGAGCAGGTGGAGCGGGCAAGCAGGCTCACGCTGCCCGTCGACGGCCTCGATGAGCTTGTGGTCGACGCCGAACGCGCGAGCGGCACCGACTATCGCGTGCATTTCTGGGAACGACCCACCCCGGAGCGCTGGCGCGAGGACCTGGCCCACATGGCTACCCGGATGAGCACGGATGCGCCCACGGCCGGTCTCGAAGAACCCGAAGATGTGTGGACAGTCGAGCGCCTGATCGAAACCGAAGAGCGCAGCATGCGTCTCGACCCACGGCGCATGCTCACCGCGGCGGTCGAGCACATTCCCACCGGTCGGCTCGTCGCATTCACCGAACTGTCGGTGCCGACGCAGGTGGGCCGCGCCGTCGACCAGTGGGCGACACTCGTGGTGCGGGAGCACCGCGGGCACCGGCTCGGGATGCTGCTGAAGGTCGCGAATCTGGCCCACCTCGAGCGGGTCGCGCCGGGGCATCCGTCGGTCATGACCTTCAACGCCGAGGAGAACCGGCACATGCTCGACGTCAACGAAGCCGTCGGGTTCGTGCCGATCGCCAGCGAGAGTGCCTGGCGCAAAGACCTGGGGTGAGCGCGCGTCACGCGGCAGTTCAGGTTTGGCTAGGGTTGTCGGGTGGTCATCGACGGTAAGGCGAGTCTCTCGATCAAGAGCCTCACGCATTCGGCAGCGGCCGTGACAAAAATCCTCGGCCTCGAGCCGACCGTCACGGCGGAATTGGGCGACCCCGTTGGCCGCGTCCGACCGGGCTCTGACGGCAAGCCGTCGATGCGCGAGCGCACACACTCGATCTGGGTGCTCGACTCGCCCGAAACTCTCTCGACCGAGGAATCCGACTTCTCCAGCGTCCATGGGCTCATCGATACCCTCCAGCCCAAGCGCAAGGCGCTCGAGAAACTGCGCGACCACTATTTCGTCGAGATCGCCTGGAACGGATACTCGGACCGCATGCAGGCCGGTTTCCTCATCCCCTCAGACCTGCTCGCGGCGATGGGCGCTCTCGGCATCGACTTCCACGGCCAGGTCTTCTTCAAGCAGACCGGCAGCGGCGAGGTGGCATCCGGGGCCTCGTCAGACGACTAACGCACGCGCTGGCAGTGGGCGCAGAAATGCGACCCACGGTTCATGAATGATTCGCGGATGATCGGCCTGCCGCAGCGCTGGCACGGCTTGCCCTGCTGGCCGTAGGCGTTGAGCGAGTGGGCGAAGTAGCCGGACTGACCGTTCACGTTGAGGTACTGCGCGTCGAAGCTCGTGCCGCCCTCGGCCAGTGCCTTGAGCAGCACCAGCCGCACCTCCGCGAGCAGGACTTTCGCGCGGGCGCGGCTCAGGGTCGCGGTCGGCTGGTCGTAGTGCACGCGCGCGGCCCACAGCGCCTCGTCGGCGTAGATGTTGCCGATGCCGCTGATCAGGGTCTGGTCGAGCATTGCCCGCTTGATGGTGGTGTTCTTCCGCGACAGCCGCGAGAGGAACAGGGCGTCGTTGAAGAGCGCATCGAGCGGATCCCGTGCGATGTGCGCGACCTTGGACGGCACGGTGTCCCCGCCATCCACGGACGGCACGAGATCGTCGATGGCCATGGAGCCGAAGATGCGCTGGTCGACGAAGTTGAGCCGCAGCGACCCGTGCACGGGATGCCGCACGTCGACGCGGATTCTCGTGCGCGCGTCATCCGTCGCCGTGTCTCGCAGCAGCACCTGGCCGCTCATGCCGAGGTGCGTGACGAGCGCCTCCGAGCCTCCGTCGAGCGGGATCCACATGAACTTGCCGCGACGCTGGGGCGCGAGCATGGTGCGCCCGGTCAGCCGCTCGATGAAGTCTTCGGCGGGACCGTCGTGCCGGCGCAGCGAACGCTCGTCGAAGATGGTGACTGAGTGAACGCGGGCACCGGTCACGGCGGGCTCGAGGCCGGCGCGCACCACCTCGACTTCGGGCAGCTCGGGCACGGTCAGGGCGTGAGAGTCTGCAGCAGCGTCCAGGCCTGGAGCGCGGCCGCCATCTCCGCGTGCTTCTTGCTGGAGCCATCGCCAGACGCGATCGGGTCGTCGCCCAGCAGCACGGTGGCGTGAAAACGCTTCGAGTGATCCGGACCGCTGTCCGAGACCTGGTAGTTCGGTAGCCCGCGCCCGAGCCGGGCCGCAAGCTCCTGCAGGCTCGTCTTCGGATCCATGGATGCGCCGAAACGGTCCGGGTTCTCCAGTAGCGGGCGGATCAGACGCAAGCACGAGCGTAGTCGCGGCCTCGCCACCGAGGTCGAGGTAGGTGGCGCCGATGAGAGCCTCGAGAGTGTCGGCGAGGATCGACGATTTGTCGCGACCCCCGGTGAGCTCCTCGCCACGACCGAGACGGATGTAGGCACCGAGGCCGATCGAGCGGGCGACTTCGGCCAGGGCAACACTGGACACGAGGCTCGCGCGGCGCTTGGCCAGCTCTCCCTCGTCGAGCTGCGGGTTCTCGGTGTAGAGCATGACCGTGACGGCCTGGCCCAGGATCGAGTCGCCGAGAAACTCGAGGCGCTCGTTGTGGGCGAGCCCACCATTCTCGTAAGCGAACGACCTGTGGGTCAGCGCCAGCTCAAAGAGTTCGGGCGCGACAATGACGCCGAGCACAGACGATAACTCGTCAGTATTCGGCGTCATGATCTCCTCAGATCGACGGGGCGACTCCGTCGCGACACAGGCGGACGGTCTTGCGACCGAATCGGCTCGTTAGACGTCGGCGACCTTGCGGCCCTTGTACTCCATGTACAGGGCGGTGCCAGTCGAGTCTTCAACGACCTTCGCGCGGTGCGGGAGGCTGTAAACGGTCTTGCCGTTCTCGATGGTCTTGACAAGCGTGGGGGCGGTGGCCTTCCACTGGGCGCGGCGCATGCGGGTCGATGCCCGCGACATTTTGCGCTTCGGTACAGCCATGGCTAACTCTTCTCTTCGTCTGTGGTGATGGTGTCGTTCAGGTTGTCGAGCCCGGCAAGCGCCGCCCATCGTGGATCGACGGGAGCCTCATGCTCATGACCCGGATTGTCCAGAAGCCGCACCCCACACTGTGGGCACAGGCCGAGGCAATCTTCCTGACAGACCGGTTGGAACGGTAGTGACAGCACTACCGCATCCCTGACCACCGGTTCCAGGTCGACGTGGTCGTCGTGAACCGTATAGTCAAAAGCTTCGTCAAAAGAATACGCGAAAAGCTCCTGGAATTCGACCCGAACCGGAAGCTTGACGTCGATGAGGCACCTGACGCACTCCCCCTCGGCGGTTGCGCGCACCTTTCCCGACACCAGAATGCCGTCGTGCAGCGACTCAAGACGGGCGTCAATGTGCATCGTCGAGCCGGTCTGGACGCCGATGACGGCGTTTCCGAAGGTCTCGGGCACGACAACGTCGAGATCCTTCTCACGCATCTCGCCCGGGCGGTGCATGAGGTCGTAGACCGCAAAGGTGTACGGGGTCTGAATGAAATGTGACACGAGAGCCGATTCTACGCTGGTGGGCTGGATGCTGGGTCGCGGTGGCCCGCTACAGGCCCGCCTCGACCTCCGTGAAGGCTTCGTCGTAGATCGAGAGCGCCCTGGCGACCTCGTCGGGAGTGACGATGCACGGCGGCACCACGTGAATGCGGTTGTCGGCGGAGAACGGCAACAGTCCGCGCGCCATGAGCGCCTTCTTCAGCTGCAGGATGACGCCCCCGGACACGGGCTGACGGGAGTCGCGGTCATCCACGAGGTCGAGCGCCCAGAACACGCCGAGTCCCCGCACCTCGCCGATGAGCTTGTGCTTCTCAGCCAGCTCGGCGAGGCCGGGCGCGAGGTGATCTGTGCCGATGGTGCGGGCATTCTCGATGACGCCCTCGGCATCCATCGCGTCGATCGATCCGATGATCGACGCCATCGCCAGCGGGTGACCGGAGTATGTGAGTCCCCCGGGGAACACGTCGGTCTCGAAGGCGTTCGCGATCGAGTCTGACATCAGCACTCCCCCGACCGGCACGTAGCCCGAGTTCACGCCTTTCGCGAACGACACGAGGTCTGGCACCACGTCGAAGCCCTGCCAGGCGAACCACTCGCCCGTGCGGCCGAAACCGCACATGACCTCGTCGAGGATGAGCAGGATGCCGTACTTGTCGCACAGCGCACGCACGCCGGGAAGGTAGCCGGGCGGCGGCACGAGCACTCCGGCGGTGCCCGGCACGGTCTCGAGCAGGATGGCCGCGATCGTGGTTGACCCCTCGGAGACGATCACGCGTTCGAGGTGATGCAGCGCTCGCTCGCACTCCTGCTCCGGCGAGGTCGACCAGAACTCCGAGCGGTACTCGAACGGGCCGAAGAAGTGCACGTGGCCGCGGGCGAACTCGTTGGGCATGCGGCGCCAGTCGCCGGTTGCCACGATCGCGGCTCCGGTGTTGCCGTGGTACGAGCGGTAGGTGGAGAGCACCTTGTCGCGTCCGGTGGTGATGCGCGCCATCCTGATCGCGTTCTCGTTCGCGTCTGCACCGCCATTGGTGAAGAAGATCTTGCGAAAGTGTGCGCCGGCCTTGGAGGCGATGCGCTGGGCTGCCTCGCCGCGTGCGAGGTTGGCGGCGGCCGGAGCGACCGTCGTCAGGATGTCGGCCTGCGTCTTGATCGCGTCGACGATGGCCGGATGCTGGTGGCCCATGTTGGTGTTGACGAGCTGACTGGAGAAGTCGAGGTAGGTGTTGCCCTCGAAGTCCCACACCTCGCAGCCCTTGCCGCCGGCAATCACCATCGGCGTGAGCGCTCCCTGCGCAGACCAGGAGTGAAAGACATGCGCGCGGTCGAGATCGTAGGCGCGAGTACCGTCAGGTGACGTCATTGTGATCCTTACTAAACGGAGAGGGGCCGACCGAAGCCGACCCCTCTCACTGTATTACTGTTACTGGCCGCCCTCGGTGAGCACGACGTCGATCGGCGTGTAGTCGCCACCGACCTCGACACCCTCGTCAGCGAGCTCGGCGAGAGCCGTCTCGATGTACTTGTTCGAGTACGCGGAGGTGGATGGCTCGCCCGTGATCAGGTTGATGCCGTCCTGGTTGACGGCCGAGAGCGCACCCTTGACCGTCTTGCTCCATGCCGAGGCGTCGATGAGACCGAAGTCACCGCCGGCCCAGATGAGCTTGTTGACCTCGTTCATCTGCCACGTCTGGTGCACGGGGCCGACCGGGAAGGCGGCCTCGGCGTTGATCGCGGCGTTGTAGGTGATCTCAGCGGCCTCTTCCGGGTTATCGCGGGCAAAGACCCAGCCCTTGGTGACTGCCTTGAGGAAGCGCACGGCGGCGTCGGCGTATGCCGGGTCGTCGAGCCTGGCGGTGTCGGCCCAGATCGCGTCCTGGAGCATCGCACCATCGGTGTCTTCGTACGACACGACATCGAAGTCCTCGGGCTGGTACAGCTCGCCCGTGGCCGGGTTGACGACCTCGAGGATCTGCGCCCACTCGTTGTAGGTCATCGCCTGTGCGGCGTCGACGTCACCATCGAGCAGGGCGTTCATCGAGAAGTCCTGCGTCGTGATGGAGACGGATGAGGCGTCAAGGCCCTCCGCTGCCATCGCTGCGAAGATCTCCCACTCGTTGCCGAAGCCCCACGAGCCGATGCGCTTGCCCTCGAAGTCGGCAACATCCGCAACGCCGTCGCCCTTGAACGAGACCTGCAGCGTGCCCGACTTCTGGAACACCTGCGCGATGTCGGTGAGTTCGGCGCCCGTGGCCTCGAGGGTGCCGAGCACCTTCGGAACCCACGCGACGGCGAAGTCGACGTCGCCTGCCACGAGGGCATCCTGCGGCACGATGTCACCGCCCGAGGGGATGATGTCGACGTTGTCGAAGCCCTCCTCCTCGAAGTAGCCCTGGTCGAGGGCGACGTAGTAGCCAGCGAACTGCGACTGTGGCAGCCACTGCAACTGCAGGCTGATGTCTGTGATCGGCGTGAATTCGCCCGAGTCCGTGCTGGTGTCTGTCGCCGGAGCCGTGCACGCGCTGAGCGTGATGGCGGCAATGGCGGCGACGGATGCGACGGTCAGGCCACGCCTGGTGCTGTGTCTCATGCTGTTCCCTTTCGTGATGGATGGTGCGGGGTGCTGCTGGTGCCGGTCACGCCGGCTTTCGCCTCGACACGAGCCACTCGAGCAGCGACGTGACGAGGAAGAATACGAGGCCGATGGCGATGCCGCCGGCCACATAGGCGAACGCGAGGGATGCCCTGCCCGACTTCGCGTAGGTGGCGATCGCGGTGCCGATGCCGTCGGCCGGCCCACCGAAGTACTCGGCGACGAGGGCGGCGATCACGGCGATCGAGCTCGCGATCCGCAGCCCGGTCATCAGGTACGGAAGCGCGGTCGGCAGGGTCAGCACGCGGAAGGTCTGGAGCCCCGTCGCGCCCGACGACCTCAGCAGGTCGCGGTGCACGGGCCGGGTCTGCCGCAGGCCTCTCAGCACGTTCAGGAAGACCGGCACGAACGCCGCGATCGCCGCGACCGACTGCCGGCCGAACTGGCTGGAGGCTCCGAACATCGTGTTGAGAATCGGGGTGAGGGCCACGATCGGCACCACCGCGATGGCGGCGACGAGCGGCGCGAGCATGCCGTCGACGGGTCTGGATGTCGCGGCCAGCGCCGCGAGCACGATGGCGACGATCGCGCCCGCTGCCAGCCCGACGAGCGAGTTGGATGCCGTGATGCCGATGTCTTCGAAGATGATCCCGGAGCGCAGCACAAACTCGTTGATGATCGCGATGGGGCTCGGCAGCGCACGAGGTGCCACCTTGAGAACGTCGACGGCGACAATCCAGACGGCCAGGATGATCACGCCGACGGTGATCGGCGCGACGACCCGCACCCAGCCGGGCGCGGGGCGTACGACGGTGCCCGTTGTCGTCATCGTTCGTTCGCCCGCTCGACCGGAGCGCCGTGCAGCGCCTCACGCACGGCGGTGACCCGCTCGAAGTATGCCGGAGACTCTCGCAGCGCTTCGTCCCTTGTGTCGCCGAGCCCCGTGGTGATGATGTCGGTGATGCGCCCGGGCCTGGGGCTCATCACGACGACACGGTCCGACAGGAACACGGCTTCCGGAATCGAGTGGGTAACGAACACCACGGCGGCGCCGGTGTCTGCCGCGATGCGGGTGAGTTCACCCTGCAGGTACTCGCGGGTCATTTCGTCGAGCGCGCCGAAGGGCTCATCCATCAGCAGCAGTCGTGGCTGCTCGGCGAGCGCCCGCGCGATGGCCACGCGCTGCTGCATGCCTCCGGAAAGCTGATCCGGGTACCTGTCGATGAATTCGGTGAGCCCGACGAGTTCGGCAAGCTCCGCGACGCGGGACGCCCTCGCCGGCTTGGCCATGCCGTGCAGCTCCAGGGGCAGCGCGATGTTGCCCGCCACGGTGCGCCACGGCAGCAATCCGGCCTGCTGAAATGCGATCCCGTAGTCCTGGTCGATCCGTGCGGCGCTCGCGGACTTGCCGAAGATTTCAAGAGTGCCGGATGACGCAGGGTCGAGGTCTGCGATGAGGCGAAGCAGTGTCGACTTGCCACAGCCCGACGGCCCGATGAGTGAGACGAATTCGCCAGCCTCCACCGTGAGTTCCACCTCGGTCAGGGCGACGACGTCCCCGTCCTTGGTCGGAAATACCTTGCCAACGCCTGTGGCGTGTACGGCGAATTCGGTCATGCTGTTGCCTCTCCCCTGCGGTAGTTCTTGAGGCCGAGGCCGATCAGTGCGACCGATCCTGCCGCGACCAGCCCGAGGGCGATGGAGCCAAAGGTCGGCCCCCATGGTGCTGCCGGGTCACTTGAGCCCTGGCCAGCGAGTTGGATGAGCATCCGTCCGATACCACCACGCATACCGATAGACACCTCGGCGACTACCGCTCCGACCACCGCACTCGCGGCGGCGAGCCTGAGCGCCGGCAGAAGGTGCGGTACAGAGGCAGGAAGCCGCAGGCGCAGCAGCGTTGACCAGTACCCGGCGGCGTAGGTGTGCATCAGGTCGAGATGGATGCGGTCTGGCGCCTCCAGCCCCCGCAGCACGCCAACCGCGACCGGGAAGAACGCGAGATACGACGCGATGAGGGCCACGGACAGCCACTGCGGCCACGGAGTTCCACCGCGATCGATCTGGGTGCCGATGCTGTTCACGATGGGTGCGAAGGCGATGAGCGGCACGGTCTGGCTGACCACGATCCACGGCAGCAGGCCCCACTCCGCGAGCCGCCAGCGCTGCATGACCAGGCCGAGCAGTGCGCCGACCGTGACACCGATGAGCCAGCCGACGGCCGCGATGCCGAGGGTCAGCAGACCCGCGGTGATCACCGGCACGATCAGGGGCGGAGTGTCGCCGCCACTGGTCGACTGGAATAGCCTCGCGACCATCTCCCAGATGTGTGGCATGGCACGGTCGTTGGTGCGCGGAAGCAGCATGACGCCGGAGCCGGTCTGCCCGGCGACCGCTCCGACGACGAAACCCTCCGCCGGTCCCAGGAACTTGTAGACCTCCCAGATGACCATGATGGCCAGCACTCCCAGCACGCCCCATGCAGTCGCGGCACGCTGTCGGGTCATGCCTTGGCCACGATGTGCTCACGCAGCGCCGGCATGACTGTCTCGCCGTACTGCCTGAGGGTTTCCTCCTTGTTGTCGTGCTGCAGATAGCCCGCGAACTGATCGACCCCGAGCTCCTTGAGAGCCTTGAGCTTTTCGATGTGCTGCTCGGCGGTGCCCAGCACGCAGAACCGGTCGACGATCTCATCGGGCACGAAGTCGGCGTGCGTGTTGCCCGCGAGTCCGTGCTGGTTGTAGTCGTAGCCCTCGCGCGCCTTGATGTAGTCGGTGAGCGCCGTGGGCACGTTGGAGCCCTCGCCGTACTTGGCGACGATGTCGGCGACGTGGTTTCCCACCATTCCGCCGAACCACCGGGTCTGGTCGCGCATGTGCTTCATCGCGGTCTCGTCCGAGGAGTCGCCGATGTACATCGGTGCCGCGACGCAGAACTTGATCGCCATCGGGTCGCGGCCGGCCTTCTCGGCGGCATCCCTGACCGTCTTGATCATCCATTCGGCGATGTCGAGATCGGCCAGCTGCAGGATGAACCCATCCCCGACCTCGCCCGTGAGCTTGAGCGCCAGCGGCCCATATGCGGCCACCCACACCTCGACCTCGGAGCCGCGCGACCACGGAAACCGCAGCTCGGCGCCGTTGTACTCGACGGAGCGGCTGTTCGCCAGTTCGCGGATCACGTGGATCGACTCGCGCAGGGTCTTCAGCGTCGTCGGTGCCCCGTTGGTGACCCGCACGGCGGAGTCTCCCCGGCCGATGCCGATGACTGTGCGGTTACCGTACATCTCGTTGAGGGTCGCGAACACGGATGCCGTGACCGTCCAGTCGCGGGTCGCCGGGTTGGTGACCATCGGCCCGACGATCACGCGGTTGGTCTCGGCGAGGATGGCGCTGTAGATCACGTACGGTTCCTGCCAGAGCAGGTGTGAGTCGAAAGTCCACACGTACTCAAAGCCGTACTGCTCCGCCAGTTTGGCGAGGTGCACCGTGCGTGATGCTGGTGGGTTGGTCTGGAGAACTGCTCCGAATTCCATGGTGCCGTCTTCCTTAGATGAGGTACTGCGAGAGGCTTCGTTTGACGAACTGGCCGTCGCCCTTTGCGCCCAGGTACTGGTTGTCGTCGATGATGACCTTGCCGCGCGAGAGGACGGTGTCGACGTGACCGTCGATCTCGAAACCCTCCCAGGCCGAGTGATCCATGTTCATGTGGTGGGTCTTCTCATAACCGATCGACGTGTGCCCGTTCGGGTCGTAGATGACGATGTCGGCGTCGGCACCGGGCTGGATGACGCCCTTCTTGCCGTACAGGCCGAACATGCGTGCCGGGGTGGTTGCGGTGATCTCCACCCATCGTTCGAGCGAGATCTGACCGTCGACCACGCCCTGATAGAGCAGGTCCATGCGGTGTTCCACCGAGCCGATGCCGTTGGGGATCTTGCGGAAATCGCCGAGCCCCAGGTCCTTCTGACCCTTCATACAGAACGGGCAGTGGTCGGTGGAGACCATCTGGATGTCGTTCGTGCGAAGCGACTGCCACATGGCGTGCTGGTGCCCCTCCTCCTTCGAGCGCAGCGGCGTTGAGCACACCCACTTGGCTCCGTCGAATCCGGGAGCCCCGAGCTGTTCCTCGAGCGACAGGTACAGGTACTGCGGGCAGGTCTCACCGAAGACGTTCTGGCCCTTGTCGCGGGCGGCAGCGAGCTGCTCGACCGCCTGCTTCGCCGAGACGTGCACCACGTAGAGCGGCGCCCCGGTGAGGTGGGAGATCATGATCGCGCGATGCGTCGCCTCCTCCTCCATCTGCCAGGCGCGGGCGATGCCGTGGTAGTACGGCGCCGTGTTGCCCTTGTCGATGAGCTGCTGGGCGAGCACGTCGATGACGGGGCCGTTCTCGGCGTGCATCATCGTCATCATGCCGGTGTCGGCTGACACCTGCATCGCCTTCAGGATCTGCGCATCATCCGACATGAAAACGCCCGGATACGCCATGAACAGCTTGAAACTCGACACTCCCTCGTCGGGCAGCGAGCGCATCGCGGCAAGCGAGTCGTCGTTCACGTCCCCGATGATCTGGTGGAAGGCGTAGTCGATCGCACAGTTGCCGGCGGCCTTCTGGTGCCAGGTCGACAACCCGTCCATCACCCGCTGGCCGAACGTCTGCACAGCGAAGTCGATGATCGTGGTGGTGCCACCCCAGGCCGCGGCCCTGGTGCCGGTCTCGAAGGTGTCTGAGGCCGCGGTGCCGCCGAACGGCAGCTCCATGTGGGTGTGCGCGTCGACGCCGCCGGGAATCACGTACTTTCCCGCGGCGTCGATGACCGCATCCACGTTGCCTGCGACGTCGAATCCGAGCAGGCTCGAGCCGGGCGCCAGCACCGCGGCGATGGTCTCACCGTCGACCAGCACGTCGGCAAGCGATCGCCCCGTCGAGGTGACGACAGTTCCGTTTTTGATGAGCGTCTTCATTGAATGCTCCTATTCGACTAAGGCTTGGGGATGCTCGTGTACGACTCCGGGCGACGGTCGCGGTAGAACTGCCAGTCGTCGCGCATCTGCTGGACCATGTCCATGTCGAGGTCGCGGATGAGGATCTCCTCGTGGGAGCCGGAACCGCGCTCGCCCACGAAGTTTCCGCGGGGGTCGATGACCTGGCTGGTGCCGTAGAAGTCGACGGCAAGGTCGCCGTACTCGTTGTCCTCGCGGCCGACACGGTTGGGCTGCAGCACGAAATATCCGTTTGCTACTGCCGCACACGGGCCCTCGACCTCCCACAGGCGATTAGAGAGGCCGGGCTTCGTGGCGTTCGGGTTGAAGACCATGTGTGCGCCGTTGAGCCCCAGCTCGCGCCATCCCTCGGGGAAGTGGCGGTCGTAACAGATGTACATGCCGACCTTGCCGACCGAGGTGTCGAAGACGGGATAGCCCATGTTGCCCGGGCGGAAGTAGAACTTTTCCCAGAACCGGTCGAGGTGGGGAATGTGGTGCTTGCGGTATTTGCCGAGGATCGTTCCGTCTGACTCCACGATGACCGAGGTGTTGTAGTACACGCCCGTGATGTCTTCTTCGTAGATCGGCAGGATCATGACGATGCCGAGCTCCTTTGCGAGAGCCGCGAAACGCTGCACGATCGGCCCATCGGCCTGCTCGGCGAACCTGTAGTACTTCTTGTCTTCGGTGATTCCGAAGTACGGCCCGTAAAAAAGCTCCTGAAAGCAGATGATCTGGGCACCATCGGCTGCGGCATCCCGGGCGAACTGCTCGTGCTTGGCAAGCATTGACTCTTTGTCGCCAGTCCAGGTGGTTTGTGTGATGGCGGCGCGAACAACAGGCATGGGTGGAACCTCCGGGTTTGACCCTCATCATCGAGGGCGCACGTTTCCCCATTGTTTCTGTTTGTGACCGGCACGTAAATAGACTGGGCAATACAGACCCTCCCGGCCGGTATAGCGTTGAGTGCTGCCCTCGACGTGAGGCTTCCGGCCGTTTCGCGGGTGTCTGCGGCGCAGTGAACGAACCCGCACCCAGGAGGTCCTCCTTGCCCAGCATTCGCGGCTCGCTCGCAGTGTTCACCATCACGACGCTTGCGCTCGCCGGTTGCGCCTCGACGGCCGCCCAGCCTGCGGCAGAGCCCACGCCGCTGGCCGACGCACCGGTTTCGGTGACGAACTGCGGCACCACCGTCGTGTTCGACTCGGCGCCCCAGCGCGTGGTCACCATCAAATCGTCCACGACCGAGACTCTGCTCGCGCTCGGCCTCGGCGACCGTATCGTCGGCACGGCGTTCCAGGACGGACCCGTGCCCGACGAGTGGGCAGCAGACGCGGCATCCCTCACCTCGATCTCGGACAAGGTGCCGAGCGAGGAGGTGGTGCTGGAGACCCAGCCAGACCTGGTCTATGCGGGCTGGGAGTCGAACTTCTCGGCGGAGGGCGCCGGCGAGCGCGCCGAACTCGCGACCCTCGGGGTCGCCAGCTACGTCGCCCCCGCCGCCTGCCAGAGCTCGGGACAGCCGCCCAGGCTCAGCTTCGACGACATCTTCGGCGGCATCACCGAGGTCGCATCCATCTTCAGGGTGGATGCCACGGCCCTGGTGGATTCGCAGCAGGCAGCGCTCGACGCCATCGAGCCCGTCGGCGACGGCCGCAGCGCGTTCTGGTACTCGTCAGGCTCAGACACTCCATACGCCGGAGCCGGGATCGGGGCACCGCAGCTGGTTCTCGACACCGTCGGGCTGACCAACATCGCCGCCGATGTGGCATCCACCTGGGCGCCGTACAGCTGGGAGTCGGTCGTCGACGCCGACCCGTATTTCATCGTCCTGGTGGATGCGACCTGGAACACCGTCGAGTCCAAGATCAGCAACCTCGAGACCAACCCGGCCACCGCCAACCTCGACGCCGTGAAGAACAAGAGGTACCTGCTGGTGCCCTTCGCCGCGAGCGAGGCCGGTGTGCGGACGGTCGAGACCGTGGCATCCATCGCGAAGCAGATCACGGAGCTCGATGGCTAGGCCCATTGCCCTCGCGGTGGCAGCGCCCGTACTGAGTGTCGCGCTGGTCGCCTCGGTCGTCGTCGCGGTCACGATCGGGCCGGCGGACATCCGGTTCGATGAGGTGTGGGCATCGATCGCCAGCCACCTCGGGCTCGGCGTGAGCCCGCTGCCGCTGCTGCGTGACGGCATTGTGTGGGAGTTGCGGCTGCCACGAGTGCTCACGGCGGCCGCCGTTGGCGCTGGGCTCGCCATCGCGGGCGCCGTGATGCAGGCCATCACCCGCAACCCGCTCGCGGACCCCTACCTGCTGGGGCTGTCGTCGGGGGCGTCCCTCGGGGCTGTGGCCGTGCTGCTGCTCGGCGCCGCCGTGCTGCTGCCGCTCGCGGCCTTCCTCGGCGCCATGGTCGCGCTGGGGCTCACCCTCCTGCTGGCGAGCTCACTCGGAGCGATCACCCCCAGCCGCACCGTGCTGGCGGGGCTTGCGGTCTCGGCGCTGGCCTCGGCCATCACCAGCCTCGTGATTTTCTGGACGGTGACCGGCGACTCGTACCGCGAGATTCTCGGCTGGCTGCTCGGGTCGCTCGCGGGAGCCCGCTGGCCCGCCGTCACCATCGTCGTGATCGCCATCGTGATCGCGGGCATCCCGATCATGCTCACCGGGCGACTCCTCGACGCCTTCGCGTTCGGCGATGTCTCTGCCGCCTCGCTGGGCGTGAACGTCAGCGCGACCCGCTGGGGCCTGCTGGCGGCATCCGCGCTGCTCACTGGGGCGATGGTCTCCGTCAGCGGATCCATCGGCTTCGTGGGGCTGATCCTGCCGCACGCCGTGCGCCTGATCGCCGGGCCCGCTCATCGCGCGCTGCTGCCGCTGTCTGCTCTCGTGGGTGCGATCTTCCTGGTCTGGGCAGACACGGTGGCCCGAACCGCGTTCGAGCCACGCGAACTCCCGGTGGGGATCGTCACCGCGATCATCGGTGCGCCGATCTTCGCGCTGCTGCTGTCGCGACGGCGGAGGCTGACATGACCGGCCGCAACGCTGGCAGGGGGCTCGAGGCATCCAGAATCAGGGTTCTCGCTGGCAACACCGTGCTCATCGACGGGGTCGACTGCACTATCCCCCCTGGCAGCGTGACCGCCCTGATCGGACCGAACGGTGCCGGCAAATCGACTCTGCTCCGCACGCTCGCAGCGGTAGAACGGCCAACGGCAGGAACTGTGGCTTTCGACGGCGACGACCTGTTCGCGATGCCCCGCCGCGAGCGCGCGAGGCTCGTCGCCTTCACCGAACAGGATTCCACGACGGATACGGCCATGACTGTCGCCTCCGTCGTGGGGCTGGGGCGACTCCCCCACCAGTCGTTGTGGCGTGACGAGACATCAGAGACGGCCACGATCGTCGCCGCGGCACTGCAGACCGTGGAGATGACTGAGTTCGCCGAGCGCGAGTTCGCCAGCCTCTCCGGTGGCGAACGCCAGCGCGTGATGCTCGCGCGAGCGCTCGCCCAGCAGCCGACGCTGCTGCTTCTCGATGAACCGACGAACCACCTCGACATCGGCGCGCAACTCGACGTGCTTGGCCTGCTCGGCAGGCTCGCCGCCGGGGGAACCACGGTGCTGGCGGCGTTGCACGACCTGGGCCTTGCCGCCGCCTATTCCGACCACGTCATCGTGCTGAGCGCCGGCCGGGTGGTTGCGGCGGGGCTCACCGCAGACACGCTCACCCCTGACCTCATCCGGGAGGTCTACGGTGTGCGCGCCACCGTCCTGCACAATCCGGCAACGGGTCGCCCGGTCATCGCGTTGAGCCCGCTGTAAGACCTCAGCTGTCGATGACGCTGAGGTTCACCGACGAGCCCTCCGTCTCCAGGCGGAACTCGAAGCGGCTGCGGTCGCCGCGATGGTATGCCACGAAATGCTCGATGGGCATGCCCGTGGCGTCCCGACTCACGCTGCTCAGCAGCAGCAGTGCGCTGCCGCTCGGAAGATTCAGAAGCTGGGACTGGTCGGGTGATGCGACGATCGCCTCTGCCGAACGGACGCCGCTGGTTGCCTCGATGCCAAATTCCGCGAGCACGCCATACAGCGAGTTCTCCGACATGTCGACGCCAAGCGTGTAGCTGCCGACGTCCTCTGGCATCCACGTCGTCGTCAACGACCACGGTTCGCCATCGACCCACCGCAAACGCTCCAGCGCAACCACGGTGTCGCCCTCGTTGATTTCCAGGAGGCGCGCCACGTCCGCTCCCGCAAGCTCGCGCTCGTGCCGGAGGACGTCGCTGTGAACGTGGCCCCCGCGCTGGGCGACCTCGTCGTAGAGCCCGGACAGCGTGTGGACGAGACTCTCCGCGATCTTGGGTCGCGCGACAAAGGTGCCCTTGCCCTTCACGCGCTCGACGACTCCCTCGTTCTGCAGCTGTGCCAGCGCCTGGCGAACCACGGTGCGGGAGATTCCGTACTGTTCGCACAGGCGGTGCTCGCCCGGCAGCGGGTCTCCCGGCTTCAGCGAACCCTCCTCGATGATGTTGTGGATCAGCTGGCGCAGCTGGTCGTACATCGGGACGGCCGAGTGGCGATCGATGCCGTCTATCGGTGTCACAGCGAAATCGGTCGTCATCTAGTACGTCACCCCCGCCTGAAGAATGATGTTCGCGTACGAAGTGAGTTCGCCCGAGCGCACAAAGGCGCGCGCATGCCGGGTCATTGCCTTGAACTCGACGTGCGGAATCAGCGTGATCTCGATGCCCAGCTCTGCACAGCGACGCTGCAGCTCCGCATACATCTCCGGGCTCTTCTCGACGACTTCGGCCGCCACGGTAGCTCCTTCGACGACGAGTTCCGCCAGCACCGTGTCGAGCACGTCGAGGAACGCCGGCGCGCCGGGCCGATAGGCGAGGTCGATGCGTTCGGCTCCCGCGGGTATCGGCAGCCCGGCATCCGTGACCACGATGAGGTCGGTGTGGCCGGTTTCCGAGATCACCCGCGACAGCTGTGGGTTGAGTGTCGTGTTTGTGCTTCTCATCGGGGGTCCGCCCTACTTCCTGGTGTCGACGTGATCGGCTGCGCGGAGGAGCTCGTCCACCCGGTCGCGGTGGGGAAGGCTCGGAGAAGCCCCCCTCGTGGTGACCGTCAGCGCGCCAGCGGCTCCGGCTCGGCGGATGGCGTCGTGAAGCGGCATCCCGAGCGCGATGCTTGCGCCCAGATAGCCCGCGAAGCTGTCGCCGGCTGCGGTCGTGTCAACCGATACCACCTCGATCGAGGGAAAGGATGTCACCTCGTCCGCGGTCACGAGCAGCGCCCCGTCGGCCGCGAGGGTGATGATCGCTGCGCCGACACCTCGATCGAGGAACCAGATGCCCGCGTCAGTCGCGCTCGCGACATCCACGACCTCTATGCCGGTCAGGATGCGTGCTTCCGTCTCGTTGGGGGTCACGATGTCGACGTACGCCCAAATGGCATCGTCGAGGGCGACCGCCGGCGCGGGGTCGAGCACCACCGTCAGCCCATCCTCACGCGCCCTGCGGATCGCGTAGCTGGACAACGCGGAGGGAATCTCGAGCTGAGTCAGCAGGACCGACGATTCTGCGGAGCGCGCCGCGAACGCCTCGTCGATCTGTTCGGTGCTGAGGCGTTCATTGGCCAGCGGGACCATCACGATGTCGTTCTCGCCGGAATCATCGACGCGGATGTGGGCGATGCCGGTGCGCTCGCCCTCAATGGCGCGAACGTGGTCGGTGCTCACCCCGGAATCGCGCAGTCCGTCGATGATCAGGTCATGAAAAAGGTCGGTGCCGACGCAGGCCACGAAGTGGGCATTCGCCCCCGCCAAACCGACGGCGACCGCCTGGTTTGCGCCCTTGCCGCCCAGAACGAGAGTGAATTCGTCTCCGTGGATCGTCTCACCCCTGGCAGGAAGCCGGCGAGAGAAGGTGGTGAGGTCTGCAGTGACGCTGCCCACGATGATGACGCCGGGACGCGAGCCATCGCCTTCGGATGACTTGTTGACCATATGGCGACTCCCCTTCGAGCTCGTTGACATCCTCGCTTACCTGTCATTACATTAGCCGGGAACAACTTGTAACAACAGGTCGCTTATCACGGCGTCGACAAATCGGATCGGAGACGCCATGGAGTCCACTCCCCGGCTTTATGTAGACAGTGCTGATGTGGCAGCGGTGAGTGAGTTGCTGACGACACAGTTGGTGCACGGCGTGACCACCAATCCGACGATCCTCGAGCGTGGTGGGCGGCGCATCGCGGAGCTTCCTTCGCTCTATGCGCGGTGGGTCGATGAGGGTGCCAACGAAGTCTTCTTCCAGGCGTGGGGCACCACGGCCGAAGAGATGCTCCACAACGCCGAGTCGCTTGCCGCGCTCGGCGAACGAATCGTCGTGAAGGTACCAGCGACACGCGACGGCTTCATCACGACTCGTGAACTCGTCGCCCGCGACATCCCCGTGCTCGTCACCGCCGTCTACTCCGTCGCGCAGGCACTCGCCGGCGTTACGTATGGCGCCCGCTACCTTGCCCCGTACTTCGGAAGACTCGGTGACAGCGGGCGCGACGCCCTCGGCATGATCACCCAGATGCAGGCGGTCTGCGAGGGGTCAACGACCGACGTGCTCGCGGCCAGCCTCCGAACTCCCGATGACATAGTCGCCCTCCGCCTTGCCGGCGTGAAGTACTTCACCGCGGCTCCCGACGTCATTTCAGCGATGCTTCAGGACGAGGTCAGCGAGCGATCCGCCGCGGAGTTCGAGGCCGCCGTGGAGCGCCTCTCCACCTGAGTTCCGCGACAGCGCGGCTAGGAAAGCTCGCTCGCCTTGCGCAGCCACCTCTCAACGCCCGCAATGTGCACGGTGGCCAGCGCCCGCGCGAGCTCCGCGTCTCCGCTGGCCAGCGCATCGACTATCGCGTCGTGCTCGGCGAGGGTGCGTTCCACGGATCCGGCCTGGGTCAGTCCGCGCCACACTCGCGCCCGGATGGTCCGGCTCGTCAGGGTGTCGATGAGGCTGGCCAGATAGGCGTTGCCGGACAACGCAACGATGTCCCGATGAAACTCGAGATCGTGTCGCACGAGATTTTCGACATCCGTGGCCGGGTCGACGGCCGCGACCTCATCGCGAAGCTTCGCAACGTCGTCGGCTCCGATCGTGCGCGCGGCCATGGCGGTCGCGGCGGGCTCCAGCATTCGGCGCACCTCGAAGATCTCCAGAATGGATGCGTCGTCGTGCAGATCGACTACGAACGAGATCGCCTCAAGCAGCAGCTGCGGTTCGAGGCTCGTGACGTAGGTGCCGTCCCCGCGGCGTACGTCCAGCACGCGGATCACCTCGAGGGCCTTCACCGCTTCGCGCATCGAACTGCGCGACAGCCCCAGCCGCTCGCTGAGTTCCTTCTCGGGAGGGAGCCTGTCCCCGGGCGCGAGCTCGCCGTTGACGATCATCGCCTTGATCTTCTGAATAGCCTCGTCGGTCACTGCCACGGCTGACAGTGTAGCCGGGCGAGGCGCAAACATCCGATGTCAGGCCAGAATGGGACCATGCACATCATCGACACCCACCTGCATCTCTGGGATCCGGACCTCCTCGATTACGCATGGTTGGCTGACGTGCCGCCCCTGCGTCGCACCTTCGCGCTGCCGCAATTGGAGGTCGCATCTGTCGTTCCCGAGGGCGAGTTGCGCGAGTACGTGTTCATGCAGGCGGATTGCGCGCCCGAGCAGGCCGTAGCGGAGGTGGACTGGGTGACCGGACTGTCGACCGATGCCCCCATTCGCGGCATCATCGCCTTCGCCCCGGTGGAGGACGAGCGCGCCCTAGGCGAAGCCCTGGACCACTACGCATCGCGCCCGCTGGTGAAGGGCGTGCGCCGCCTGCTGCAGTCGGAGCCGGCAGGATTCTCCCGCACCGAGGCGTTCCTCGCTGGCGCCCGCCGGCTGGCGGAAGCGGGCCTGACCTTCGACGCCTGCGTCACGGCTGACCAGCTGGAGGACGTTGCTGTGCTGGCGCGTAACGTGCCCGAACTGACGATCGTGCTCGATCATCTCGGCAAGCCCACCATCGGCGAGTCAGGGGCCGCCGACCGCGACGGCTTCGACCGCTGGCACGGCGATCTTCGCGCCGTCGCGGCCCAGCCCAACGTGAGCGTCAAGCTGTCCGGGCTGCCTGCGCAGTCGACGGCCGCCTGGACCCCTGAACTCTTCACGCCGTATCTGGATGCCGCCCTCGACGCCTTCGGGGACGAGCGCGCGGTGTTCGGAAGCGACTGGCCGGCGTCGTCCGAACAATCCAGCTACCAGCGGTGGATCGAGTTTGTGCAGCAGTGGCTGGACGGCTCCGTCGACGGCGACGGGGCTGAGCGCATCCGGTTCGCCAACGCGCAGCGCATCTACTCCCTGACAAGCTGACGCGCTGCGCGCTGACGACCGGACGACCGCTACTGTCCCGGTGGGCGCAGCCTCAGCTCCTGCATTCCGCCGTCCACGGCGATCGAGGTGCCTGTCGTCGATCCAGACAACGGGCTGACCAGGTACGCCACGGCTCCGGCGATCTCGTTGGCTGCCACCAGTCGCCCGTGGGGCTGGCGCGCCTCGAGGGCAGCACGTTCCGCTTCGGGGTCGGCCGCGGCATCCAGCAGGCGAGCCACCCACGGGGTGTCAGCGGTACCGGGGTTCACCACGTTCACGCGGATGCCCTCGCGGATGTGGTCGGCAGCCATGGCACGCGTGAGCGCGAGCACGGCCCCCTTCGTCGCGGTGTAGAGGGCGCGCTGGGGCAGGCCCGCCGTCGCCGCGATGGACGCGATGTTGCACACCGAGGCGGCGGGCGATTTGCGCAGCCAGGGCAGCGCGGCAGCGGTGGTGCGCGCGATGCCGGTGACGTTGACGCTCAAGCACCCTGGCCCACTCGTCGTCGTCATTGGCGGCGATGTCGCCCGCCGCGCCCATGCCGGCGTTGTTGACGAGGATGTCGATGCGACCGAATTGCTCGGCAACCGCGTTCACGGCGGTCGTCACCGACGCGCGATCCGAGACGTCAGCGGCGAACGAGGCGTGGTCGGGGTTGGCATCGGCCGGGTTCAGGTCGAAGACCGCCACCTGCGCACCCTCTGCGTGCAGGCGGTCGGCGATGGCCGCCCCGATGCCCGATGCCCCGCCGGTCACGATCGCGACGAGGCCCTCAAGTGGTCGGGTGAACTCAGACATTGGCCGCTCCCTTGTGTGCCACGAACTCCTGGCGCTGGCGCCCGAGACCGTCGATCTCGATTTCGCAGACGTCTCCCGCCTTCAGGTAGGGGAATCGGCCGGACAGCGCGACCCCCTCTGGCGTTCCCGTCAGCACGAGGTCTCCCGGCTCCAGAGCCAGGTACTGGCTGAGGTGGTACAGCACGAAGTTCACGTCGAAGATCAGGTCGCGGGTCGAGGAATCCTGTCGGGGTTCGCCATTGACCCAGCTGCGCAGTCGAACGTCAGTGGCGTCGACCTCATCCGGAGTGACAAGCCACGGTCCCGTCGGGTTGAATCCCGGCGAGCACTTGCCCTTCGACCACTGGCCGCCGGATTCGTCCATCTGGAAGGTTCGCTCCGACAGGTCGTTGGCCGTCACGAATCCGGCGATGTAGTCGCCGGCCTCGTCGGGTGAATCGAGGTAAGACACCCGCCTGGAGATCACGATGCCGAGCTCGACCTCCCAGTCGGTCTTCACGCTGTTCTTCGGAATTTCGACCGTGTCGTTCGGCCCAACGACGGTGTTGGGGGTCTTCATGAACATGATCGGGATGGTCGGCGGTGCCGACCCGGACTCGGCGGCGTGCGCCGCGTAGTTCATGCCGATGCACACGACGGCGCTCGGGCGGGCGATGGGCGCTCCGATGCGCAGTTCTGCCGCACCCTGAAGTTCCGGGAGGCTGCCCGCTGCCAGCGCTGCCTCAACTGCAGCCTGCGGGCCCGTCGAGAGAAAAGCGCCGTCAATGTCGGTAGTGATGCTGCGAAGGTCCAGGTATCGGTCGCCGTCTATGACAACGGGGATCTCGCTGCCGACGTCGCCGAGGCGTGCGAATTTCATGGCTCTCCTGCTCTGACGGCTCTCTTCTGGATTCCTGGCTCCCCCGTCGGGGGCGCCGTAGCCGTCCACGTTGACAGTATAGACATCCGATGTTTACACTTCGAGGGCTGAACCCAAGGAGAACCATGAGCCGCATCGTCGCCCTCGACACCACCGATATCCGTTTCCCCACCTCCCAGTCACTGGACGGTTCGGACGCGATGAATCCGGATCCCGACTATTCCGCTGCCTACGTGCGCATCGTCACGGACGCCGACGACGGCATCGACGGTCACGGCTTCGTCTTCACGATCGGACGCGGGAACGACGTTCAGGTCGCTGCCATCGATTCCCTCGCCGCCTACCTCGTCGGCATGGACGTCGAGCACTTCCTCGACGACATGGGCGCTGCGGCACGGCACCTGGTCTGGGATTCCCAGCTGCGGTGGCTCGGGCCGGAGAAGGGCGTCATGCACATGGCGATCGGCGCCGTCGTCAACGCCCTCTGGGACATCAAGTGCAAGCGCGCGGGCCTGCCGCTCTGGCAGCTGTTGTCGCGGATGTCACCCGAGGAGATCGTCTCGCTCGTGGACTTCCGCTACCTCACCAACGCCATCACACCGGATGAGGCGCTGTCGATCCTCCGATCGGCGGAAGCCGGTCGCGAGGAGCGCGAAGCCGCACTTCTCGACACGGGATACCCGGCATACACGACGACTCCCGGCTGGCTGGGCTACTCCGACGAGAAGCTGGCGCGGCTGTGCCGCGAGGCCGTGGATGACGGATTCGTTCAGATCAAGCTCAAGGTGGGCGCGAACCTGGATGACGACATTCGTCGCCTCGGTGTGGCTCGCGCCACGGTCGGCCCCGACTTCCCGCTGGCCATCGATGCCAATCAGCGTTGGGAGGCCGCAGAGGCCATCGAGTGGGTTGGCGCGCTGGCTCAGTTCGACCTCGCCTGGATCGAGGAGCCGACCAGTCCTGACGACATCCTCGGCCACGCCGAGATTGCCCGGGGCGTGCATCCGGTTCGGGTCGCCACCGGCGAGCACGCCGCCAACCGCGTCATGTTCAAGCAGTTCCTCCAGGCCGACGCGATGCACGTCATGCAGATCGACGCTGCCAGGGTCGGCGGGGTCAACGAGAATGTCGCACAACTGCTGCTTGCCGCCAAGTTTGGCGTGCCGGTCTGCCCTCACGCGGGTGGAGTCGGGCTGTGCGAGGCGGTACAGCACCTGTCGATGTTCGACTTCGTGGCTGTCAGCGGCAGCCGGGAGGGTCGCATGATCGAGTTCGTTGATCACCTGCACGAGCACTTCGTCGTGCCAACCGATGTGCGCGCCGGCGCCTACATGCCTCCCCTCGCCCCGGGCAATGGCATGGAGATGCACGCGGCGAGCCGTTCCGAGTTCACCTATGCCGACTGATTCGAGCACGGAGCTGCCCTTCACGCCCTACGCCTATGGCGCGGCGAACGTCGGAAACCTGTTCAGGGACATCTCGGACGACGACGCCTGGGAGATTCTGCAGACCGCCTGGGACGTTGGCGTTAGGTATTTCGACACGGCACCGCACTATGGACTCGGGACTCTCAGAGCGCCGTCTTGGCGCCTTCCTCGCCACGAAACCGCGCGACGAGTTCGTGATCTCGACGAAGGTTGGCCGCCTGTTGCGCCCCAACCCGGATGGCGCCGGGTCGCTCGACACCGAGAACGACTTCCTGGTGCCGGCGACCCTGCGTCGCGTCTGGGATTTTTCGGCCGAGGGCATCCGCACCTCGCTGGAGGAATCGCTCGAGCGCCTCGGGCTCGACCGGGTCGACATCCTGTTCCTGCACGACCCCGAGAAGCACGACGTCGACATCGCCATCGACGAGGCGCTCCCGGCCCTCGTCGCACTGCGGGAGGCGGGAACGGTCAGCTCGGTCGGCGTTGGATCCATGTCGACGGATGCCCTGCTGGCGTGTGCCACGCAGACCGATGTTGACCTGCTCATGATCGCGGGCCGCTACACGCTCGCCGAGCAGCCCGCCGCGGCCGAGGTGCTCCCCGTGTGCCACGAGAAGGGAATCGGCGTCGTCACGGCATCCATTTTCAACTCTGGCCTGCTGTCGACCGAGGTGCCGTCGGCGAGCGGGCGCTACGACTACGGATCTGTGCCGCAGGAGCTGTGGGAGCGCGTGCTCGCGATCACCGAGGTGTGCAACGGCTTCGACGTGCCCCTGCCGGCCGCGGCGCTGCAGTACACGCTGCGCGACAGCGCAGTTCGTTCGGTCGTCGTGGGCGGCAGCCGCCCGTCTCACCTGCGCCGGAATGCCGAATACATGGATGCGCCGATTCCCGAACAACTCTGGACGGCGCTGGCCGATCGCGGGCTCATCCCGGCCTCACGCAACGAGAAGGGACGCGCGAATGCTTGATGGAATTCACCCGCTGCTCAGCGGCGAACTGCTGATGCACCTGGACGCAATGGGCCACAGCGACTCCGTGGTCATCGCCGACGCACACTTCCCGGCAGCGGCACTCGGCCGCCGGCTCGTCGTGCTCCCAGGGACGACCACGCCGGAGGTCATGGCGGCGATCCGCACCGTCATCCCGCTCGACGACGATCCCTCGGTCGACCTGATGACGTCTGCGGACGGATCGATCCTCGACGTGCAGCACGAACTCATGTCCGCCGCCGGCACCTCCGCCGAGACGACCCGCTTCATCGACAGGTTTGCCTACTACGAGGCCGCCAAGGATGCGTTTCTCATCGTCAGAACGGGCGAGACCCGCAAGTACGGCAACGCGCTGCTACGCAAGGGCGTGGTTGGGCATCCATGATGACCATGGATGCCCGGCACAACCGCGACTCAGTGCATCGCGATCGACTCCACACCGTGGATCCGGTCGCGGATGAACCTGTTGGCGTGCGCCGCGAGGTCGTCGGAGTCCTCCCACAGGTTGCGCCAGATCGCCAGCGTGTTGCTGAGGTCGGCGTTCACCACGGCCGACGAGAAGGATTCGAAGACCACGGGACCGTCGTAACCGACACGGGCAAGTCCGCGGAAGAAGCCGTCGAAGTCGACGGTTCCGGAACCCAGGTATCCACGGTGGCTCTCGCCGATGTGCACGTAGCCCAGCTGATCCCCGGCGTCGAGCACGGCGCCGAACTGACCGGACTCCTCGATGTTCATGTGGTACGTGTCGAGGTGAATGGAAACGTTGTCGCTCGTCACCTGCTCGAGGTAGGCAACGGCACCCCTGGCGGTGTTGAAGACGTTCGACTCGTAGCGGTTGACGACCTCCAGCGAGAGGCGGATTCCGCGGTCGGCCGCCTTGCGCGCCACCCTGTCGATGGCTGCGGCACTCGCCGCAGAGCCGGCCGCTGTAGGGGGCGCAGGGTACTTGCGCATCGCCGAGTAGATCACGCCGCAGAGGGTGTCGCCGCCCATGGTGGCGAGATGGTCGAGGCACTTTTCGAGCTCGCCCTCACCGCGAGCAACGATCGTCGGGTCGAGGCTGGTCAGGTCCGTGTGTTCGGTCAGCCCGAGGGACGCCGTCACCGCAAGGTCGTTGTCGCGCAGGATCTGGGCGGCCATCGCGGAGTCGAAATTGTCGGGGTCCATGAGCGGAATCTCGATCAGGTCGAAGCCGGCCGCCTTGGTTCGTTCGATAGCACCGCGCACCCCCTGTTCGTCGAACGTGCCGGTGAATACGAGTGCGTGAGCGCCAATGATCATGATTCTGCCTTCATCCGAATGGTCAAATTTCTTACTTGTGATCAAGATGTTATTACAGGTCTACCGCAGTCTGGATTTATTAGATACATTGAGATACAACTTACGTAGAGCCCTCGGCTCACAGGCAACTCCCCCCACGCAAAACCTCCAGCGAAGCAGGTAATCGAGTGACTGAACCCATCCTCAAAGTCGAGGGGATCAGCAAGAGTTTCCCCGGCGTCAAGGCCCTCGATAACGTTCACCTCGAGGTTCGCCCCGGAGAAGTTCTCGTCCTCGTGGGCGAAAACGGCGCGGGCAAGTCCTCGTTGATGAAGATCCTCTCCGGCATCTACACGAAGGACGCCGGCCGGATCTTCTTCGAGGGCAAGGAAGTCGAGATCGACAGCCCGCTGCACGCCCAGCACCTCGGAGTGACGATCATCCATCAGGAAATGAACCTGATGTCAGACCTCACCGTCGCACAGAACATCTACATCGGCCGCGAGCCGATGGTCGGGCCGTTCCTCTCCGAGGCGAAGCTGAACAAGACGGCGACCGAACTGCTCACGCGGCTGAACATCAATCTCAACGCAAAGCAGCTCGTCGGCGAACTCACCGTCGCGAAGCAGCAGATGGTCGAGATCGCGAAGGCGCTCTCCTTCAACGCCAAGGTGCTCATCATGGATGAGCCGACCTCCGCCCTCACCGACACCGAGGTTGAGGTGCTCTTCACGCTCATCGAGCAGCTGAAGGCCTCCGGCACCGCGATCATCTACATCTCGCACCGCATGGATGAGCTCAAGCGCCTCGCCGACCGGGTCACCGTGCTGCGGGATGGCTCCTACATCGGATCGCTGACCCGGGACGAGATCGAGATCCCGAAGATCATCGAAATGATGGTCGGCCGCCACATCGACGAAGGCACCAGGCCGAACATTCGGGACAAGTCCGCGAATGAGACGGTGCTCAGCGTCCGCGGCCTGTCGACGAAGTCGCTGCTGAGGGACGTGTCGTTCGACCTTCACCGCGGCGAGATCCTGGGCTTCGCAGGGCTCATGGGTGCCGGCCGCACCGAGACCGCTCGGGCGATCATCAAGGCCGACGCCACCACGTCAGGAACCGTCGAGCTCCACGGCAAGGTCGCGCGAATCAAGCAGCCAGCCGACGCCGTGCGGCTCGGCATCGGATATCTGTCTGAAGACCGAAAGATGTTCGGGCTGATGCTTGAGCAGGACGTCACCTTCAATACGATCCTCGCGTCGATTCCCACCTTCACCGACAGCATCGGCATTGTGCGGGATGCCAAGGCAAAGGCCACCGCGAAGCAGAAGGTCGAGGAACTGCGCATCAAGACGCCCTCGGTCGGCCAGATGGTCAAGCTGCTCTCCGGCGGCAACCAGCAGAAGATCGTCATCGCGAAGTGGCTTGTGCGGGATTGCGACGTGCTCATCTTCGACGAACCGACCCGTGGTATCGACGTCGGCGCGAAAGAGGAAATCTACGCGCTGCTTCAGCAACTCGCGGACCAGGGCAAGTCCATCATCGTCATCTCATCCGAGCTCCCGGAGATCCTGCGAGTTGCCAATCGCGTCATCGTGATGGCCGGCGGACGAATCACCGGGGAGCTCCACAACGAAGAAGCCAGTCAGGAGAAAATCATGCACCTTGCAACACACAGCGGTGGCGACGAATGAGCACCCAGACCGATCCCGGACCGTCCACGAAAGGTAAAACAGACATGACAGTCGTCGGTGAAAAGCAGGGCGGAGGAGTCCTCGCCTTCGTCAAGAAGCAGGCGCAGCAGTCGCTCGCGTTCGGCACGCTGATCCTCCTGGTGGTGTTCTTCTCGATCGCGAGCCCCGCGTTCCTGACCTGGTCGAACATCTCGGGTGTTCTGCTCGCGACAGCCGTGATCGGTATCCTCGCGCTGGGTACGACCTTCGTGATTATCACGGGTGGCATCGACCTGTCGATCGGTACCGGAATGACGCTCGCGGCCGTCATGACGGGTGTCTTCATCGTGAATATGGGCCTTCCGGTGTGGCTGGGAGTGCTCGGCGGTGTGCTGACGGGAGGCCTGATGGGCTTCGTCAACGGTGTGAATATCGCCTTCCTGCGCCTTCCGCCGTTCATCGCGACGCTGGCCATGATGTTGATCGCCCAGGGGTTGTCCCTGATCATCTCCGGCGTTCGCCCGATCTACTTCTCGGGCGTTGCAGACGACTTCAAGCAGATCGCACTGGGAACGATCATCCCCGGCTTGCCGAATGCCGTACTCATCACCCTCGTCGCCGCGATCGTGGCCTTCGTCGTGCTGGGAAAGACGATCCTGGGTCGCTACACCTTCTCCATCGGCTCGAATGAAGAGGCCACGCGCCTGTCTGGCGTCAACACCCGCCGCTGGAAGATCATGATCTACACCTTCGCCGGGCTCTTCACGGGAGTTGCCGGAGTCGTTATCGCCTCGCGACTCGACTCCGCCCAGCCTCAGCTTGGGCGTTGGCTACGAGCTGCAGGCAATTGCAGCAGTCATCATCGGTGGCACCTCGCTCCTGGGCGGGCGAGGCTCCATCCTCGGAACCGTGATCGGGGCGCTCATCATGAGCGTCGTGATCAACGGCCTGCGAATCATGTCGATCCAGACCGAATGGCAGAACGTTGTCGTCGGAATCGTCATCCTGATCGCCGTTTACTTCGACACGCTCCGCAACCGCGCGAGCGCGTGACGAGGGCCCAGCACCAACCTGTCCACCTGCCGGCAGCACCGCCGGTATCAACAAATAAAATGGAGATCCAATGAAATACGGTAGAAAATTCGCTTTCGCCGCAATCACCGTCGCCGCTCTCTCGGTCGCCGCGTGTTCGACGGGCGACACGTCGGGCTCAAGCTCCGACGGCACAAGTTCGGACAAGCCATACATCGCACTCATCTCCAAGGGCTTCCAGCACCAGTTCTGGCAGGCCGTGAAGCAGGGTGCGGAGGAGAAGGCCGAAGAGCTGGGCGTGACCGTGACATTCGACGGTCCCGCATCAGAGACTGAGGTTGACGCACAGCTCCAGATGTTCCAGACCGCGATCGACAAGAAGCCTGTCGCGATTGGCTACGCTGCGCTCGACCCCAAGGCGTGCCTCCCGATGTATGACGCGGCTGAGGCTGCTGGCATCCCGATCGTCGAGTTCGACGCTCCGTGCGACGGCGACTACTCACAGAACCTTTCCGCAACCGACAGCAAGGTAGCTGGCGCACTCGCGGCTGAGCACATGGCAGAGCTGATTGGCGGTTCTGGCGAGGTTGCCATCGTCGGCCACAGCCAGATCAACTCGACCGGTGTCGAGCGTCGCGATGGCTTCGTCGACAAGATCGAAGCCGACTACCCGGACATCGAGATCGTCGACATCCAGTACGGCGACGGTGACCACCTGAAGTCGGCCGACATCGCCAAGGCGATCATTGCTGCACACCCGAACCTCAAGGGTCTCTACGGAACCAACGAGGGTTCGGCCATCGGTGTTGTGAACGCTGCGACCGAGCTGGCGCTTGAGCCAGGCAAGCTCGTGATCATCGGGTTCGACTCCGGTGCCGCACAGATCAACGCGATCAAGAGCGGCCTCATGGCCGGTGCGATCACTCAGGACCCGATCGGCATTGGCAAGTCCGTTGTCGAGGCTGCTTACAAGGCATCCAAGGGTGAGTCGCTCGACGCATTCACCGACACCGGCTCGTTCTGGTACGACGCAACCAACATCGACGATCCTCAGATCGCCGCGGTTCTCTACCAGTAACAACCGCCAGTAAAACACTGGAGCCCCTCACCGGCAGGTGAGGGGCTCCTTTACGTGTGGCGTTCGGTCTCAGACCGTGTCGAGAAAGCGCGCGGGGTTGGTGATGGTCAGCCGGTCGACGGTCTCGCTTCCCACCAGGTCGCGCAGTCGGGGCAGGTAGCGCTCGCCCAGATATGCCAGCCCGGGCATGCCGCCGTACGAGATGTATCTGGTGGCCCTGGCGACATCGCCACCGAGGAGGAGACGGTCCACTCCCCCGCCGGCTATCACCCGTTCGGTGAGCTGGAGCAACTGTTCGTCGGCGAACAGCTTCATCCTGGCCGCCCCGTCGTAGCCGAGCCAGGCGCCCCGCTCGATGAGCGAGAGGTGCAGCCCGACATCGAGCAACCTGTCTGCATGCGCCAGCACGACCCGGTCGGCTGGTACGCCCTGGGCCTCGAGAATGTCGAGCACCTCGTGGGCTGCTGTGCAGAACTCGAGGTGCACCATCACGGGGCGTGAGGTCGCGCGATGAGCCGCCGCCACGGCATCCAGCGTCTCCCGCTCGAAACGCGAGATCGACCAGTAGTCGATGCCTGCCTTGATCACACCGGCACGCACGGGTTCCCCCGACGGTGACTGCGCGAGAGCGGCGTGGGGGTCGCTGGCGCGATCATCGTCGCTTGCGGGCATCCCCCGCTCGATGTCTGCGACGAAGAGCGCCGTGCGGGCGTCGACGTCCAGTGCCCTGAGTGGATGCCCGGAGCCGTAATGTGCGTCGCGATGCGCGCCCGTGGTGGCGACGATGCCGAGCCCCGTGGCCGCGCTGATGCGCGCCAGGGCGGCCGGATCGCGCCCCAGACCCATGGGGGTGGCATCGATCATCGCGGCGAATCCGCTCGCTTTGAGCAGCGCGGCCTCGGCCTGGGACGCCGCCTCATCGGTGAGCTCGTCGCCGGCGAGCAGCGGACTGACCTGAAAGAGGTGCTCGTGATAGTTCGTGGCACCGAGGTCGGAGGATTCAACGTCTCCGAGCACCGTGCGGATCATTAGCGGGCTCTCGCGAACTCCGCCGCTGCCGCAAGCTCATCGACGACGGCCGGGGTCATCTCCACATTAAAGACCTCGCCGATCACCTGGGTCCATCCGTGGATGAAATAGCGCCAGCCATCGACGACCTCGAGCCCGCGCGCATCCCGCTGTGCGTTGGCCTGGTGGAGGAAGTCGAGGCTGCCACGGTAGTTGAACTCCCAGATGACCCCATCGGCGGGGAGGACGGCATCGTCCGGCATCGGCGATCCTGGTCGATCCTTGCCCAGCCCCGTGGCGTTGACAACCAGACTTCCCGCCGGGGCTGACGCGAGCACCTCCGACGTGGAGGTGTTCGCTGGATTCACGTAGCGGATCGCGCCTTCGGCCGTGCCGTGGCGCTCGTGCACCTCCCGCAGGTGGTGCAGCCGCTCATCGCTGGTGTCGACGACCGTCACCAGACTCGGCGCATCGGCTCGTTCGACGAGGTGCCAGCTCAGCGCGGTGCCGGCTCCCCCGGCGCCGAGGATCACGGCCTCGCCCGAGGTGTCACCGAAGTGCGTGGCGGAGAGGAACTCATCGAGTGCCAGCCCCACCGTGATGGGGTCTTTCGCGTGCCCGATCAGTGCGCCGTCGCGCTTCGAGATGCTGGAGATCTCGCCGCACAGGGTGGCGAAGCTGTCGCATTCGGCGAACAGGTCGTGAGCAGCTTCGTACACGGCCATCTTGTGTGTCGTGACGAGCGCCCCGAGGTGGTTGGGGTCATCCCGGATCTGTTCGACCAGCGCACGATAATCGGCGGCCGGGGCATCCATGGGCAGGTCGTGGCCCACCAGGTTTCGGGTGGGCAGGTCGAGCAATTCGGCCCAGCGAGGGAAGACCTGCATGATCGACGACGATGCGGTGCTGACGCCGACAAACCCCATGTGGCCACTCATGAGGCCACCCCGCTGCCCCGTACCGACGCGAGAGCGGAAACGAACAGCCCGGCGCGAGACTCGATCTCGCCCATGTCACCCGAGCTGAGCGCCGACGACGGCACGAGGTCGCCGCCTGCTCCCACGGCGATGGCACCCGCGGCGAACCAGGCCGCGAGGTTGTCGGGGTTGACCCCACCGGTGGGCATGAGGGGCACGTCAGGGAACGGTCCGCGCAGCGCGCCGAGGTACGAAGGGCCTCCCAGCGATGCCGGGAAGATCTTGACGACGTCCACTCCGAGTCGAGTCGCCTCCATGACCTCGGACGGCGTGAGAGCGCCCGTCATCACCACGAGCCCGGTATCCATCATGGCCGGGGTGAGCGTTGCGGAGGTTCCCGGGCTGACCAGGAACTGTGCGCCAGCGGATGCCGCATCCTGCGCCTGCTCGGCGGTGGTCACGGTGCCCGCACCGACGTACGCGGCGTCCCCGTGCCTGCGGACGAGTTCGGCGATGACCTCCGTGGCGTCCGGGGTGGAATAGGTCACCTCGATGCCGGTGATGCCCGAGCGGATGAGGGCCTCGGATGCGTCGAGCGCGATCTCGGCGGACGGCGCGCGCAGCACGGCGAGGACGGCGGTGTCGCGGAGTGTCTGGAGACGGTCATTCATGGTGACGCTACTTTCTGACGGCAACAGTGCCCTCTTTTCGGTGGGTGGCTGGTCGGCCCTTATGACTGACGAACGGGATGCGCCGGGGCCTGCCCGGCAAGAACGGCGATCACATCTGCAACGGCGATCGAGCCCATGCTGTCGACGGCCTCAACGGTCTGAGCGCCGAGGTGGGGCGTGATCACCACGCGGTCGACCAGGTCTGCCGCCAGCAGCGGTGAGTCACCCGAGCCCGCGGTGTCGCCGCTGAGCGTGTCTGCGACGTACGCCGCGACCTGCCCCGAGCGCAGTGCATTCGCGAGCGCGGCCTCGTCGATGAGGTCGGGGCGAGCGGTATTGACCAGCACGAGCCCCGGCCTGGCGCGTGCGAGCCATTCCTCGGTGACGATCGCCTGCCCGCCCGGCGCATGCAGCGACACGATGTCGCAGGATGCCGCGATGGTGAAAGCGTCGCCCGGAGTCGGCACCGAGCGCGGCCAGCTGGCCGTCAGTCATGAACGGGTCGGCGGCCACGATGCTGGAACCGAAGCCCGAGAGCCGACGGGCGACCCCCTGGCCGATGCGTCCGAACCCGACGATGCCGACCGTCGCCGCGCCGAGTTCGCGACCTCGGCGTACTGTCCAGTCCCCCAGGCGAACCCGCCGGTCGCCGTCGACAGTGTGTCGAAGGGCGGCGAGCATGAGCCCGACGGCATGGTCGGCCACCGCATCGGAGTTGGCTCCCGGGGTGTTGGTGACGACGACGCCACGGCGAGCCGCGGCATCCACGTCCACTGCCTCGTAGCCCACTCCATAGCGGGCCACGACCCGAAGGTTCGGCGCGAGGGCGAGGTGCTCGTCGGTGACCGGAGCGGTCCCGGCGATCCACGCATCGGCCTCGGCAAGCATGGGGGTGATCGTCGCAAGGTCATGGTCGGATGGCCCGCGGGTCACGGTGTGGCCGGCCTCGGCGAGGCGCGCGATGAGGTCGACGTTTCCGCCCGAGAACGAGCGGCTGGTGGCAAGGATGGTGGCCATTAGTTGCTGCTCCTCGCGTACCAGGGCTCGAGTGCCCGGTACGCCTCGGTGAATTCGATGTGCCGTCGCACGTAGTTGCGGTGCCGGTCAGGGTCTGGAGTGAATTCGGCGACTACCTCGCTCAGGTCGCGCGCCGCCCCGAAGTCCGTGAGGCCGAGACCGACTGCTCCGGTCACCGCGGCGCCGAGGCTGTTTGCCTCGCTGACCACGGTGCGACGCCTGACCGGAATGCCCCACACGTCGGCGAGCAGCCGCAGCAGGGGGTCGCTCGCGGCAGCGCCCCCGACGGCATCGATGCCGTCGATGGTGGCTCCAGCGTCGCCAAAGGCCTGGATGCACGAGAAGAGGTTGAACGCGACACCCTCGAGCACCGCGCGGGTGAGGTGGGCGCGCCCGTGGTGCCGGCTGAGGCCGACGAAGGCCGCACGCGCATCCGGATTCCACCATGGTGATCGTTCACCGAGCAGGTACGGAAGGAAATATAGGTCGTCGACGTCGTCGGCAACTCTCTCGCTCTCCGCGACCAGCTCGCTCACGCCGGTGCTCGCGGGGTCGGCCGAGAGCACCTCGCTGATCCAGGCGATGGATGCCCCACCAGCCTGCATGGTCGCGGTGGGCACGTACAGCCCAGGCACCACGTGATCGAAGGTAAAGGTGCGCATCGCCGGGTCGTGCACCGGGGCGTCGGTGACAAACGAGATCCACGACGATGTGCCGAGGCACACGTAGGCACCGTCTTCCGGCGAGACGACACCGGAGCCGACGGCCGCGATCGGTCCGTCGCCGCCGCCCATCACCACCCGAACCGACCGCGGGAGCCCCAGGGCGTCGGAGGCCGACGCGCTGAGGGTGCCAACGATGTCTGTCGACTCGAGAATCTCGGGGAAAAGCACCGGATCCAGCCCGGCTGCGGCCAGCACCTCTGTCGACCACTGGCCGGTGCGCTGGTCGTAGGCGTTCGTGCTCGACGCATCGGAGCGGTCGGTCGCGAGCCTGCCGGTGAGGCGGTGTGCGACGTAGTCCTTCGCCACAGCGAAGTGACGCACGCGAGCAAAGGTCTGCGGCTCGTTGTCGCGAACCCACATGACCTTCTCCACGGAGTAGGTGGGGTCGATGCGGTGCCCCAGGAGGCCGTAGGCGTACTCCTGTCCGAGCGCGGATTTCAACTGCGCGGCCTGGTGCGCGCTGCGGCTGTCTGCCCAGATGATCGCCGGGCGCACGGGCTCGTATGACGCGTCGAGCAGCACTGCGCCCATCATCTGTCCGCTGACGACGAGACCGGCGATCGATCCGGGCTCTACCCCGGCCGCATCGATCAGCTGCCGTGTCGCCGAGACCACGGCATCCCACCAATCGGCTGGATCCTGTTCGGCGACCCCGCCTGCGGCGAAATGAGCCGGGTACGACACCGTCACGGATGAGAGCAGGCGACCGTCATCGTTGTGCAGAGATGCCTTGTTGCCGGTGGTGCCGAGATCATGGGCGATGATCATGGAGTCAGCCCGCGTACGGACGAAGCTCTACGCTCGCGTCGTCTCCCGCGTACGCCCGCTTGCCCATGCCGTGCTCGAGCACCCAGCCGTAGTCGTGACCCGCACCGCCCGGGTAGACCGCGAGGAACGAGTATGGCTCCGAACCGGTGTTGACCGAGCGGTGCGCCCACCCCGGTGGGATGTAACCGATGGTGCCTGGCTTCATGTCGATCCATTCGGTGCGCTCGCCGTCGAACATCAGCAGCCCGCCAGTGCCCTTCAGCCCGAGATAGATCTCGCCCTGATTGTTGGGATGCTGGTGACCCTTGGTCATCCACAGCTCGCCCCCGGTGGTTCCCGGCTGGATCGTGGTGATCGACTGTGGAAGTTCGCGATCGATCTCGGGGACGGGCGAAGAAACCACGCTGTAGACGACGGGATTGTCGCCGTTTACAGCGGCCTGCCAATCTTCGGCATCGAGGAACAGACCCTCGAGGTCTGACATGCGACGAGTGAGCGTCGGCCCCTCCGGAGTCAGGGTCAGCTTCTCCTGATCGAATTCGATGGCAAACGGCAGAACGGGCTGCGTGTAGTAGTCGGACACTCGGTCTCCTCGACAGTGCGTGGCCCGGTATCGACGGCGCCACGATGCGTACATGTTATTACAAGCCAAGAGTACATGTAATTACAAGAGGCGGGAAGGGGCAGTTCTGCGCTGCCCCTTCCCGCCTCTTCGCTGACGCGACCTAAATCGAGACGTCACCAATCAGGTGCACTTCGACGCCGAGTCGCTCGAAGAGCGCGGCCTTGGCGAGCAGCGCCTTGTCGGCGGTCTCGGCATCCGGGGCGTAGACGACCTGGGCGTGATTCGCCTTGTGGCGTGCCATGAACTGGTCGCGGGAAACGCCGTGCAGCACGACGTTGGCGATCGGCCACTCCGGATTCGTCGCATCCTTGCGTCGCTGCGTCTCTTCGGCGGGCAGGTCGACGACAGTTCCGCGGAAGATGTCCAGGTGCAGGCGTCCGTCTGCGATGAACACCCGGCTGATCACTACCTCGCCCGGCTTGGAGATGCCGTTGATCGTCGAGCCCCCGGCCGGGAAGAACACCGCGCCCTGGCGCCATCCTTCGGCCTGATCCCAACCGCCCAGGTGCGAACCTGGCACCGAACCGGAGATCTCGTAGACCCACACGAACTGGCCGTCGTAGTCTTCGCCCCAGCGCACGTCGTGCAGGGTGTTGTCTGGCACCAGGCCCATGGCGGTCCAGACCCGGTCGGTGATGAGCGCGTCGACAGCGACACCCTCGTCCGCCTCGTTGAAGTGCGGGAAGGCACGGCCCTCGTGCAGAACGCGTGATCCGTCGCGGGAGGTCACCGGCGGACGCTCCGTCGAATTCAGCAGCCCCTCGGCGAGGTCGGATGCCGGGACCAGATCCTTCAGGCCCTGCTGGTACTGGATGCCGACGGCGTCGAGACCGAAATCGTCCGCGATGCGGAGCGCGGCGATGTACATCTTGTACTGCCACATCAGCTGCGCGATCGTCAGCTCGGTGGCGTCGTCGGTGCCGAGCCTGAAGGTCATGCCATGGTCGGTCAGCCACGTGCCCACCGCAGCAGCCTCCTCATCCGTGACGGTCAGCATTTCGGCGTACAGCGCCGACTGCGAGAGCCGCTCCTTGTAAATGCCGAGCGAGTTCAACAGCTCATCATCGATGATCGCGTTGTACATGCCCATGCAACCCTCATCGAAGACACCGATGATCGCCTTGTCTGCCAGGAGCTGATCGGCCAGCGCGTAGCCGAGCTCACGCTCGGGGCTCTCTGGCAGCGAGGGAAGGTCGCGAACGTGCGAAGCGTCATGCGTGATGCTGCCGGTTTGCGTCCACTGGGTGAGGCCGTCAATGAACCATTCGTCTGTGAAATCGACGCTCCACAGGGAGGAGAACTCCTTGCCCATCTTGGTCAGGCCGGCGTTCAGACCGAGCAGGCCAACCAGACCCGGCCAGTCCCCGGCGAAGTTGGCGACAGTGAGGATGGGGCCCTGATGGGTGCGGAGACCCGCAAGCACGTGGTGGCTGTACTGCCACACCGCCTCAGCCACGATCAGCGGCACATCGGTGGGAATGGTCTTGAACACCTCCAGGCCCATCCGCTGGCTTGAGATGAAACCGTGCCCTGTCTCCGGGTCGACACCGTTCGCGCGGACAACGTTCCACCCGAGTTCGCCCATGGCGGCAATGACGTCCGACTCCATTTGCGCCTGTGTCGGCCAGCCCCCGGCGTTGGCCGCCTCGCGCAGGTCGCCGCTCGCGATGAGGTACGCGGTCTTCGGCGGTGCGACCGGACGGATGGTGGGTGTCGGCAGGGTGTACGTGCTCATCGGGGTTCCTTTCGTCGCCTGTGCTCCAGGCGCACTGCTGACGCTGCTGGCGACTGACACAGCATCGTGACTTCGGATTCCAAGCTACTCGTTATTCGACCACCGGCCGCCACCGGGCAGCGAGCGACCGGGGCGCGAAGGTTGCGAGCAGGGTGGGGGTCACGCCCGCGGCACTTCTCAGCGACCGGATGACGGAGCGCACGTCGGCCGGATCGGGTGCGCCATCGTGCTCAGCGAAGGCTTCGGCCTCTAGCGCGCCGCGAAGCCGCGCTAGAGCATCCACCCCCTTCAGGGTCAGATGGTGCTGCAGGTCGTCGCTCAACTGGCGCGGCGTGCGCCCGGTGTCCGGATCGAGGCCAAGGTCGTCAGCCGTGTCGCGCAGCTCATCCCACGCTGCCGCGGCGGAACCGCTCGCCACCCGTCTGAGCCGACGGCGGCGGCGGGCGGACCGCACGACGGCCGGGGTCACGAGCAGCGCGAGCACGACCACGAGCACGAGCACCCACCACGGGGCGGGGGTGGATGCGCCGCCCGGGGCAACCGCTCCTGGGTCGTTGAGTCTGCCGATGTCTTCATTGGGACGGATCGCCCCAGAGGTGGGACCCACCGTGGACGCGGGGGCGGGCACAGATTCGTCGACATCGGGGGTGGCCGGGTCATCCACCGCGAGCGGAGCGAACTCCGGCACAAACCCGCGACCGGGAGTCGGCTCGAACCGCACCCAGCCGACTCCGGAGAAATACAGTTCCGGCCAGGCGTGGAGGTTGAAGGTCGTCACCGTGTATTCGGTGGAGCCGTCATCCTGCAGCGAAGCCTGGCCAGGGGTGAAACCGACGGTCACCCGGGCCGGGATCCCGAGGGTGCGGGCCATCGACGCCATGGCGGACGAGAAGTGAACGCAATAGCCCGCCTTGGCCGCGAGGAAGGGTTCGAGCACGCTCGCGCCGGTGCCGTCGTAGTCGTTCTCGACCGGAGCCTCCTCTGAATAGATGAAGTCGCCGCTGCGGAAGAATGCCTGAAGCGCGATGGCCCTCTCGAAGTTGGTTCCTGCCCCTGCCGTGACGGCGCGCGCGGTCTCGGCGACCACGGCCGGCATGTCGGCCGGAATGACGAGATATCGCTCAAAGCCGGCATCCACCGTCGTTCCTGCGGCGTTGAGCTGGTCAATGGATGGCGCGATCCGGGAGCTCTCGACCGTGTACGACTGGCCGCGAGCGCTCGATCGCTGGGTGCGGATGGTGAGCGCGTCCGGATCCCACGTCCACGCCCCCACCAGGCCCGTGATGCTCGTCGGAGCATACGGCGTCGGCAGCCAGCGGCTCAGGATGTTCTGCACGTCGATGTCTGTGCTGACTTCGCTGACGGGCACATCCGCGCCAAGGCCTGGCGCCGCGCCGATGGCGTCAACCTCGTTGCCGAGAGTGATCGTCGGGTCAGAATTTTCCCAGGAGCGACCACTGAAGTCGTCGAGCGCGGTGAGCCTCAGGTACTGCCCGTCGTCATCGGTCGTGGTGTACCTCAGCGCGAGTGTCGGTGTGCCCCGGCGGAGGTCGTCCCCCAGCGTCACCAGGGGGTTGATTCCCGTCGAGAACCCGGCAACCGGGCCATTTCCGGCGGCCGAGCCCAGCGGCGGCAGGGCGAGAGGCACGATCAGCCCTGCGGCAAGGGCAGCAGCAGCGACGCCGAACGCCATACGTCTGCCCGCGCCCCGGGACCCCACCAGCAGTATTGCCATCCACGCCCCGGCCGTCAGGACAAACGAGAGTCCGCTGTTGAGTTCCGAGCGCACGAAACTCGGCACGAGCAACAGGCCCAGCAGCGGGATGCCCGTGAGGGTGGGCATCCTGACCACGAAGGCAAGGCCATCCATGACGACCGCGATGACCGCGACTCCGACACACAGCAGAAATAGGATGCCCTCAACGGCCTCGGCGGGAGTCGACTGTGCCGAGATTGAAGCCACTCCCGCCCGCTGCAGTTCGACGAAGCGCTCGAATGTTTCCGGGGTTGGGATCAGCCCGAAGATCGACTGGCCGGGAGCGAACATCAGGGTCATGACCAGGAACGCCGTCGCCAGTGCCGCGACAGTCGGCCAGACGCGTCGGGCGGTGAACGAGCGCACTGTTGCTGCGGCGGCGAGCACGAGCAGCGCCACGGTCATGGTGGCGAACCACCATGCCACTCCGGCGATGAGTGAGTTCAGGCCCGCGACCGCGGCACCCACGCCTACCAGCATCAGAGCGCTCACCAACCAGCTGCTTCCGACGCTCAGCTCCGGAGGGGAAGGACGGGCGGCGGGAGTGGCGACCCTAGCGACCTGCACCGGATCGTCCCGTCTTCAGCACAACGGCCTCCCACGCCCTGGCCTGGTCATCATCTGATCGCACCGGGACGACGAGCCATCCTGCATCCGTCAATCGCTGGGTGGTCACCGGCAGCGCTTTCGACAGGCGTGACCCGACGGTGGGATCGAGAGACTCGAGCCCGGATGAGCCCTGCACCATGAACGCGACCGCAACATCTCCCGCACGGCGTTGGCGCATCATCCATTCGACGGTCTGTGCGTCTGGATTGCCCACGATCGCGACGATCGGCCCGTTGCTGCCTCGGCCCTTGTCTGAGATTCTGCTCCGGTCGAGGGCGCTCGTCGAGGTGACGGTGAGGCGGAGTTCGGCCAGTTGGGCAAGCAACTCCTCGTCGTGTCGGCTTCGACCCTGGGCGGGGTCGCTGCCCAGCTGCGGCGGCCCTGACTCGTGCACCCTCACCAGGAAGCCGTACCGGCGAAGATGAACGGCGACAGACGCGAGCATCACCACCGCCCACTCAAAGGCGTCACTGTCGAGGTACCCGGTGCGCTCGTCACCCGACAGGTCGTCGTAACCGATCCCCCTGGTGTCGAGGATGATGCGCGCCTCCGGGAATGAGCGATGTTCCTCCTGCCGCACCATCAGGTCACCGTGGCGTGCCGTGGCGCGCCAGTGAACCCTGCGCATGGCGTCGCCGGTGCGATACTCCCTCGTCATGGAGTCGTCAGCATCGCCGGCAGAGCGCCGTTGCACGATCCGAGCTTCGCCATCCCCGGCAGACACGCTCAGGCCGGTCTCCGGAAGAGCGATCACCTCCGGCGTGACGACGACATCCCGCGTCTGACCGACGGAATAGGTCATGGTGGCGAACCCGAAGGCATCACCGATGTTCACAACGAACGGTCCGATCGCGAAGATGCCGCGTCGGGGAGGGTGCAGCTCGTACTCGAGAGCCACAGTATTGCCCCGGCGGCTGAACCGGACTCCGCGCGGCTGCAGCGGAGGCAGCGGGGCGACGCTCGAACCGCTCTCGATCCACGGCACCTCATCCCACCAGGTCGCGGGCAGGGTGCGAACCGCGGTGAGGTTGTGCACGAGCAGCGACACCGTGGCCACGCTGCCAGCCTCGACGACATGGGGCGAGAAGTTTCGCGACACCGACAGCTTCGGCGCGCGCACCCGAACCAGCACCAGCGCAATGACGGGCAGCGCGGCGAGCGTGATCGCCACGTACAGCAGCTGCCGAAAATCGACTGCGTAGGCCGCGACCAGGGACACGACGGATGCCACCACGAAGGCCACTCCGCGTCTGGTCAGCCGCAGGCGGCTGAAGCCTGCGGTGTTGGCCCCTTTCGCCCGTCGTCGCATGGGCCGGGCTCCCGACCTCAGGCCGGCCCCGTCGCGCTGATCGGCACAGGAACGCTGGCCACGACGGCGGAGATGATGTCTGAGAGGCTCGAGCCGCTCAGCCCGGAAGCCCCGGAGTGACGCGCAGCGATGAGCCGGTGGCCGAAGACGGGGATGGCCAGGGCGTCGATGTCGTCCGGAAGCACGAATTCGCGCCCGTCCAGCGCGGCTCGCGCCTTGGCCGCGCGCACCAGCTGCAGTGTCGCGCGGGGGCTCGCCCCGAGCCGAAGCTCGCGGTCGTCGCGGGTCGCCTGGGCGATCGCGACGGCGTACTGCTCCACGGCACGGCTGGCGAAGACGTTGCGTGCTGTCGCGATCATGGCGACGAGTTGGGAGGTCGTGACGACGGGCTTCACCGCCGCCAGTGGACTCGAGGTGGCACGCTGCCTGAGCATGGCAAGTTCTGCCGCGGCATCCGGGTACCCCATCGAGATGCGGGCCATGAACCTGTCCCGCTGGGCTTCGGGCAGTGGGTACGTGCCCTCCATCTCGATCGGATTCTGGGTGGCGATCACGATGAACGGGGTGCCGAGTTCGTAGCTGCGGCCGTCGACCGTGACCTGGCCCTCCTCCATGCTTTCCAGCAGTGCGGACTGGGTCTTGGGGCTGGCCCGGTTGATCTCGTCGCCGATGACGATGTTGGCGAACACCGGCCCGGGCTTGAACTCGAACTCATGGTCGGCCTGGTTGTAGACCGAAACGCCGGTGATGTCTGCCGGCAGCAGGTCGGGAGTGAACTGGATGCGGTTGACCGAACAATCCACCGTGCGGGCCAGAGCTCGGGCGAGCATCGTCTTGCCGACTCCCGGCACGTCCTCGATGAGCAGGTGCCCTTCGGCCAGCAACACCGTGAGTGCCATCTCGATGGCGTCCCGCTTGCCGTCGATGACCGTCTCGATCGAGCGCAGGATCTCGCGGCTGCGCGAATAAAACTCGCCCTGGGGCATCGCGTGCGGCACGTCGTCGTTGCGCTCGGTGTCAAGGTTCAACGCTGAAGTACCCACCCTTCGAGTCTGTCACTGATCAGCTAAAAATGGCGATGAAAGTTCGTTTAGCGCGGTCAGTTCCCAGCCACCCCGTAGCGTGGGGCGGATGAAGATCACTGTTCTCTCGGGAGGCGTCGGCGGCGCACGATTTCTTCGCGGACTGCGCTCCGCCGTCACCCCCAGCGACGAGGTGACCGCGATAGTGAACGTCGGCGACGACATGTGGCTGACCGGGTTGCGCATCGCTCCAGACCTCGACTCGATCATGTACACGCTCGCGGGCGAGAACGATGAAGAGCGCGGCTGGGGCAGGGTCGGCGAGAGCGAGCGGGTGAGTGCAGAACTGCGTGCATACGGGGTCGGGTGGCCGTGGTTCACCCTGGGCGACCTCGACATCGGCACCCACCTCACGCGCACCCACCTGTTGCGCGAGGGGCTGCCCCTCAGCGAAGCCACGGCACGCATCACCTCGCGCTGGCCGCTCGGGGTGCGCCTGATCCCCGCGACCGACGACGAAGTGGAGACCCACGTGGTCACGGACGGCGGCACCATGCACTTCCAGGAATGGTGGACCCGGCATCGGGCATCCATCGCGGCACGCTCGTTCGAGTACCGCGGGGTCGCCGCATCGACGCCGGCCCCCGGCGTGCTCGACGCCATAGCCTCAGCCGACGTCGTGATCGTCGCACCATCCAACCCGGTCGTGTCGATCGGGCCGATCCTGGCGATCCCCGGCATCCGTGACGCGCTGACGGCAGACCCGGGCGCGAGTGGTCGGCGTTTCCCCGATCATCGCGGGAGCGGTCGTGCGCGGGATGGCCGACGCGTGCCTTGCCGCCATCGGCGTCTCCACCTCGGCCGACGCGGTCGCCGAGCACTACGGTGCCCGCTCGCGCGGCGGTGTGCTGGACGACTGGCTTATCGACGAGTCCGATGCAGCTTTAGCGCCCGCGATCGAGGCTGCGGGCATCCGGGCGCATGTGGTTCCGCTGTGGATGCGCGACGCCGAGACGAGCGAGGCGCTAGGCCGAAGCGCGCTCGCTGCCGCGCGCGGCTAGCCACGCGGCCGTGCGCGGACCCGGATTCGCGAGGCCAGCGAGGTCGGCGGCGGTGTCGACGTCTTCGCGCAAGCCCGGCCACGCGCCATCCAGCTCGACGTAGCCTGCCGCGGAGTGTGCAGCTCTGGAGCCGACGCCGAAGGCCAGGGCATGCTGTACGCCCGGCAGTGCCGCGGTGAGGGCTGATCCATCTCCGGCGGCGTCGGCAACCAGCGACAAAGGATGGGTCGCCACAGCGAGCGCCCCGGCGAGTTCCCTCGGCGTGAGCGCGGGGTGATCCCCCAGCAGCACCGCGCGCGGGGCATCAATGTCGGCCTGCGCGAGACCGGCGGCGACCGCGGCGTTCAGGCCCTCCCCGGGGTCAGGATGCACGGCAGCGCCCAGCGCGCTAAAAGGTGCTGGGACCTCCGTCACGACGATCACGTGCGCGACCTTCAGCGCGGCCTCGACCGTATCCAGCGCCATGGCGAGGGCCAGCTCGCTGTTGTCGCTCGGGCCGAATCTGGATTTCGCGGATGCCGCCCTGAAGGGTACGACGACGACCCAGTCAGTCCGCACTCGCGCGCCCGGCCTCGAACCCCTCGGCGTAGCCCTCGGCGCGGGCCTCCGCCGTGCCCAGGCTGAACATGTCGTCGGGCCCGGTCCGTACGATCGATCTCGCGCCCGGCGCGTCAAGTCCGGCCACGAGGTGACCCATACCGCGCACCACCGCGACCGGGAGCCCGAGGGCCTTGCCCTTGACGAGGTCGGCCGCGGCGGCGATCTCGTCAGCAACAGCCGGCACCGTGACATCCAATCGCCTGCCGTTGGAGTCGGTCGAGCCGCGAAGGTCGTCGAGCACCGTGATGCCGGCTGCGCCGATCGCAACGTCGGTCTGGCCCTGCCGCCACGGCCGGCCGAGTGTGTCTGTGATCACTATGCCGATGCGCCGCCGGAGCCGTTTGCGCAGGGCGGTGCAGAGGGCGAGCGCGGTGGCGTCAGGATCGACCGGCAGCAGTAGCACGATGCCCTCGGGCACGTTGCTGGAGTCGACCCCAGCCGCTGCCGACACCATGCCGAGGTGGTTCTCGACGATCCGGGTGACGCCGTGGGCGTGCTGGCGGGATGCCACGATCCGCACGGTCTCCGACGTGATCGCGTCGTCGCGATGCGAGGCCTCGACCTGCCGGCCCTCGGCCTTGCTCACGATCTTGGACGTGATCGCGAGGATGTCGCCGTCCTCCAGGATGCCGTCGACCGCATCCCCGAGGATGCTCTCCAGGTCGTCGCCGGCAACGAACTCCGGCAGCCCGCCGACGGCGAAAACGGTGAGCATCATCGCAACAGTTTATGCGGAGGCGGCCGCGCGTCGGTGCGGGTTGCGCCGCGGCTGCGGCTGCTCGTCCGCGGCATCCGCGTCCCGCGTCCTTCACGCCCAACGTCCTTCACGCCCAACGCACTTCCACGCCCAACGTCCTTCACGCCCAAATGAAGGAGATTTCTGGGATATGGCCCTGTCTGCCAGCAAAAGGGCACGCGAGCCGCCACATCTCCTTCATTTGGATGCGGATGAGCGCGCGGGAGCCGCACGTGACCACCGCGGCACCACTGCTCCCGCCGGGCCGCCTCCGCCGCGGCATCCACCGCATAGCCATCGTCCAAATGAAGGAGATTTCTGGGGTATGGCCCTGTGTGCCAGCAAAAGGGCACGCGAGTGGTGGGATCTCCTTCATTTGGGCGAAGAGTGGATGCCGCGGGCCGCAGTGACCCGAGCGCCGCAGCCTCAGCCGCGAGCCCTGTGCACCGTGACCTTCTTCACCGAGCCATCCGGCGCAAAGTACGTCCACGGGCCGGACTTGGATCCGCGGTCGAAGTGCCCTTCGTCGATGGGCACGCCGTCTGCTGTCCAGCGCTGCCAGAAGCCGTGTTTCTCGTCGGCGAGAAACCCACCCTTCTGCAGCAGCCCTCCGGTCGCGCGGTACCAGACGCTGTCGCCCGTCAACTTTCCGGCGTCGTAGTGAAACTCCGAGCGCACCCGCCCGTCGGCGAAGTGGTGCGTCCACCTCCCGTGACGCTCGCCGTCGACGTAGCTTCCGGAGCTCACCCCACCGTGCGGATCGGGCTCCTCCCAGTGGCCGGTCTTGCGGCCATCGGCGTCGAGTTGGTTACTCATTGCCATACCTCAATGCTACGGATTATCCTGCTGGTGGGCGCCGCGTTGCGCCCGAGTTCCACGCCGACACTCGCGCTGTCGGCAGCCCGCAAGGGCGGGAGCCCAAGGGGACCTCGAGTGCTCGACGCGGACCATCCTCACGTGCGGTGCGGATCGGCGGCGCGAGCGTGCGATTGCGGCACCAAAGAGCACGGGAGTTCTGATGACCACGCAAGAGAAGTTCAAGCACCGCATCCGCCAGCGGATGCTCAAGACCGGCGAGCGGTACGGTGCTGCGCGCCGAGCACTGCTGACACCGGACACCGCGGCCGCGGCATCCAGCTGGGTGGCCCAGCCGATGCAGACCACCGAGGTGATCGTCGCGGGCACCGGCCGCGACTGGGACGACTGGGTCGCGCTCATCGACGCTGGCCCCGGTCGCGAGGCCGGGCCACACCGCGATCGCCACCTGGTTGCGCGAGGAACACGGAGTCGACCCATGGTGGGCGCAGGGGGTGACGGTCGGCTTCGAGCGGATCACCGGCCTTCGCCTGCCCGGCCAGATGAAGGACGGAACGTTCACGGTCAGTCGCACACGCATCCTGCCGGTGGATGCCGCCGCGCTGCGCGCCCTGCTGCTCGACGACACCGACCGCGCCGAGCTGGTGCCCGGCTACGAGTTGACGCTGCGGTCGAAGCCCGAGTCGAAGTCGCTGCGCTTCTCGTTCGCGCAGGATGGCGAGTCACTCGGCTCGGTCACGTTCGCGTTCGACCCGGCGCCGAAGGAGCGGTTGCGGCTCACGGTGACGCACGAGAAGCTGTCGAGCATCGAGCTCGGCGAGCTCTGGAAAGAGTTCTGGAGCGAGTGGCTCGATGGGGTGGAGGCGGAGCTGGGGACGTGAGTCCCCCGGGCGCCTCAACGCAGGGGCAGGAGTACGCTCGCCCCGTGGCATCCACAACCCGCACCACCGACGTGCTCATCGTCGGCGCCGGACCCACCGGCCTCATGCTCGCGACAGTGCTCGCGAAGCTGGGGGTCGACCACATCCTCGTCGACTCGAAGGCGGGGCCGACGGTCGAGTCACGCGCGCTGGGCGTGCAGGCGCGCACGCTCGAGATCTACGAACAGCTCGGCATCGTCGACGAGGTGCTCGCGAACGGCACCAAGGCCGATGCGATCTCGCCCGGTTTCCGCACGCGGGTGTTCGCGACCATCCCGTTCGTCATCCTCGGCGCGACGTTCACCAAGTACCCGTTCATGCAGATCTTCGAGCAGAACAAGAACGAGGCTCTGCTGGTCGAAGCGCTGCGGGCGCTCGGCGGCGAGGTGCTGTGGAACCACTCCCTCGATGGGCTCGAGGTCGCGGCATCCGGTGACCATCCAGTCAACGCCACGTTGAGCGGCGGCGTCACGGTGCGGGCGCGGTACGTGGTGGGCGCCGACGGGGCATCCTCGCCGGTGAGGCGCATGCGCGACATCGGCTTCGAGGGCACGACCAGCGCTCACACCTTCTTCGTGATCGATGCCGCAGACGTGCACGGGCTGCCCGACACATCCATCAATGTGCGGATCGGGCCGACCGATTTCTTGCTGGGGTTTCCGATGGGGCAGGGTCGGGATGCCCGGCTCGTCGGCGTCGTTCCGGGCGAGCAGACCGCAGAAACGACCCCCACCACCGACGCCCAGTTGCGCGCACGCATCGCCGAATTCGGCGTCACGTGGGGCGACACCCGCTGGCTCAGCACGTACCAGGTGCACCACCGGCTGGCCGAGCGCTTCCGCGACGGTCCCGTGTTTCTCGCCGGCGATGCCGCGCACGTGCACTCCCCCGTCGGTGCGCAGGGCATGAACACCGGACTTCAGGATGCCCACAACCTCGCCTGCAAACTCGCCGACGTGCTGCAGGGCCGAGCCAACGACGGCTACCTCGACCGCTACGACGCCGAGCGGCGGCCGGTCGCGCGCCACGTGATCGCCTTCACGGAGCGCGGGTTCGGTGCCGCCACGACCGACAGCCGCGTCCGGCGGTTCATCACGCGCGCGCTGTTCCCCGTGCTCGCGCCCGTCGTCGCGTTTCTGGTGCCGCGGTCGCCGCTCGGGCGTCGCGTGTTCGGGTATGTGTCGCAGACGCGCATCCACTACCCCATGCTGCCTGCCTCGAATCAGGATGCCCGCCGCCGAGACCCCGTCGTCGGCCGCCGCCTGCCCCCTTTCGCCAACAACCACGAGCCCCTGCGCTCGTTCACGTGGCAGGTGCACGCCTACGGAACGGTCGACCCGGCGGTCGCCGCTGCGGTTGGGCTCCCCGTGCACGCGTTCCCGTCGCCGGTCGGCACGGCGCTGCAGGACGGGCACCTGTACCTCGTGCGACCCGACGGATTCGTCGCGGCGGAGGGTGTAAGCGCTGAGTCACTTATCGCCGCACTGCCGACGCCCACCAGGTGAAAATCAAGCCCTAGCCCGTTGTCGTAGGCCGGTTCTATCGTGGCCCGCATGAACCTCATACTGATCCCCGGTTTCTGGCTCGACGGCGCATCATGGGACGAGGTCGCAGCCCCACTGCGCGCCGCCGGTCACACTGTGCAGCAGCTCACCCTGCCCGGTCTCGAATCGCAGGACGCCGACCGCTCCGGCATCACCCTGCGCGATCACGTCGACGCTGTCGTCGCCGCGATCGACGCCAGCGGTGAGCCCGTCGTGCTCGTCGGCCACAGCGGAGGCGGCCCGATCGCCTGGGGCGCGGCGGACGCCAGGCCCGACCTGGTCACGCGCGTGATCTACGTCGACAGCGGACCGCAGGGTGAGGGCGAATTCATCAACGACGAACTTCCCTCGTCCAACGGCGAGATTCCGCTGCCCGACTGGGCGGTCTTCGACGATGCCGATCTCATCGACCTGACCGACGAGCTGCGCGAGCGCTTCGCCAGCATCGCCAGACCCCAGCCGTTGCGGGTTGCCACCGACAAGCAACACCTCAGCAATGAGGCACGCTACGACGTGGCATCCACCGTCATCTGCTGCCAGTTCACCAGCGAGCAACTGAAGAAATGGATGTCCGGCGGCGCCTTTGGCGAGTTGGCCAGCGTCAAGGACTACGAGTTGGTCGACCTCCCCACCGGACACTGGCCACAGTTCACGCGGCCAGCCGACTTGGCCGCGACGATCCTTCAGGCTGTCGACCGTTAGGTCGCTAGGCCCGTCGATATCGCAGGAACACGACCCCGTTGCCGAACCCGCGCTGCTCCACGAGCTCGAGGGGCACCGTCACGTCAGACGGGAAGTAAGGGGTGCCGCCACCGACGATGATCGGGCTGACGAGCATCCGGAACTCATCCACCAGGCCCGCCCTGATCGCCTCGGCAGCAAGCGTCGCCCCGCCGATCGACACGTCACCGCGCATGGCCCGCACGGCGTCCGGATCGAAGGTGCGTTCCAGCCGCGTGCGCGGTGCAGTCACCTCCGCCAGCGACGTCGAATAAACGATCTTGTCGGCAGCGCGCCAGATCTCGGCGTACTCGCCGATGACCGGATGCTCGGGGTCGGCCGGCATCGTGTCCCACACCGACAGCACCTCGAACATGCGCCGGCCGAGCAGGTAGGTGCCGATCGGGCGCTCCAGCTCGTTGATGAAACCGTGGACCTCGTCGTCGGGCATGCTCCAGTCGAAGTTGCCCTGGGAGTCGTTGGTGTAGCCGTCGAGGGAGGTGATCCCCGTGTAGATCAGGTTGCCCATCTGGTCATTCTGCTCCTGATGCATCGAGAGTGCAGAAATGGTCGCTTCCGCTCGCTTTTAGCGACCACAGTTGCGCTCTCGATGGAGATTGGGGCCGCGGGAGGCAAGCGCCCGCCCCCATTGCGCTCGAAGTGCACACTGTGTACATTGCGAAAATGAGAACATTTCCCGGTCCGATCACCGCCATCACCCTCTTCGCAGACGACCTGACCGCGGTCCACGAGTTTTACCGCGACCGCATTGGCCTGCCCGTCGAACTGGAGACCGAAAACTCCGTCGTCTTCACGTTCGGCAACACCCTCATCAACCTGCTGGCCTCCACGGAGGCTCCCGAGCTGATTGAGCCCGCGATCGTCGCGCCACAGGCATCCGGTGCCCGCATGCAGCTCACGGTGACGGTGGACGACGTGGATGCCACGGCCGAAGCCCTGCAGCAGCGCGGAGTCACGCTGCTCAACGGCCCGATGGACCGCCCGTGGGGCATCCGCACGGCGTCGTTTATGGATCCGGCGGGCCACATCTGGGAGATCGCGAGCTAGCTGGTGCCCTCCCGGAACGTCTGTGCGGTGGCCTCGAGTCGCTCGACGTAGACCGGCCCACCAGTGCCGCGTCGCCCTCGGGCAGGTTGTCGTTGCCGGGCCGGAACCCCACCGACCCGTCGATCAGTTCCCGCACGATATCGGCGTGACCGCTGTGGCGATTCAACTCCGCGACGAGGTGAACGAGTATCTGGTGCAGCGTGACCGATCGTCGCTCTTCCGGCCACCACGGCACCGCCCCGATCGCGTCGAGATCGAGCGCGTCGATGGTCGCCTCCGAGTGCGCGGCCACCCGCTCGAACAGGCCGAGGATGTCGGCGCGTGACTCGCTCAGCGGTCGCCCACATGTCGGCGTTAGCCTCGGCCTCGAACGACATCCACGGCAGCGGCTCGGCGAACGGCCTGCCGAAGACCTCGCCCAGATAGCCGGCCTCGACGCCGGCGCAATGCTTGAGCAGCCCCAGGAGATTGGTGCCGGTCGGCACAAGCGGCCGACGGATGTCGTAGTCGTCGAGCCCGTCGAGCTTCCACAGCAGGGTCTCGTGCGCGCGCTGGAGGTATCCCCGCAGCACGTCCTTCGGATCGCTCATCCCCATCCTCTTTCGCTAGAGGGCACGCAGCCTTGGAGCAAGGTCGCGTTCGAACAGCTCGAGGAACCGGCGCTGATCCTGACCCGGCGCGTGGAACACCAGGTGGTTCATGCCCGCATCCACGTACTGCTTGATGCCCGCCACAACATCATCCGGATCCGAACCGACAATCCAGCGCGAAGCGATCTGCTCGATCGGCAGAGCATCCGCGGCCTTCTCCATCTCGATCGGATCCGTGATGTCGTGCTTCTGCTCCTTCGACAGCGCCAGCGGCGCCCAGAACCGGGTATTTTCGAGGGCGACGCTCGACATCGGTGTCGTACGAGAGCTTGATCTCGATCATCCTGTCGATGTCATCGAAGCTGCGTCCGACCTTCTCGGCGCCCTCCTTCACGGCGGGAATCAACTGCTCGGTGTAGAGCTCCATGCCCTTACCCGAGGTGCAGATGAAGCCGTCCCCCGCGCGTCCGGCATACCGGGCCACAACCGGGCCACCCGCGGCGATGTAGACCGGAATCGGCACGTCCGGCCGGTCATAGATGGATGCATCGACGGTCGTGTAGTACTCACCGTCGAAGTTGATGCGGTCCCCCGTCCACAGCTGGCGCATCAGGTCGACGGATTCACGCAGCCGCGCGAAACGCTCCTTGAACGCAGGCCACTCGCCGGTCCAGCCGGTCGCGATCTCGTTCAGCGCCTCGCCGGTACCGACGCCGATCATGATGCGGCCCGGGTAGAGGCATCCCATAGTCGCAAAGGCCTGGGCCAGCACGGCGGGGTTGTATCGGAAGGTCGGAGTCATCACGCTCGTGCCGATGCTGATGGTGCTCGTGCGTTCGCCCACTGCCGCCATCCAGGCGAGCGAGAACGGCGCGTGCCCGCCCTCGTTGCGCCAGGGCTGGAAGTGATCGCTGACGGCGACGCTCTCCATGCCGTGTTGCTCAGCAGCAACCGCGATCTCCACCAGCTCTCGCGGGTCGAACTGCTCTGCCGATGCCTTGTATCCGAGTTTGAGGGTCACCGCTCCATTGTGCGCTGGTTCGGGATGCCGGCGGTAGTCGGGTACTCGTCAACTCCTCCTCCACAGGCTCTACTCCTCGCGAAATCTGTGGATAGAGGTTATCCACATTATCGAACATATCTTCGAATCTCTGGGAGAATTGGACCATGCCCACCCTCGACGCTCTCCTCGCGGAACTCGATTCCGTGGCGACCGGCTGCGCTGGCTCGCCGCAGGGCGGCAGCGGGTGATGCCGATCGACGACGTGCTGCTCGATCATCAGCGGCGGATTGCCGCATCGGTCCGGTTGCTTGAGGTCGCCGCGGCCACCGTTGCTGCCGAAATTGCGCACAGGTCCCGGCGCGAACTGGGATACCTCGGTCTCGCGCAGAAACACGGCGCGCGCACTCCCGAGGCGCTGGTGCAGTCGATCACCGGGGCCAGTGGCTCAACTGCGCGCCGGCTCATCCGGGTCGGCACGATGGTGACTGAGCTGTCGGCGCATGATGGCGACCCTGCATTCCGCGTGTCCGAGCCGTGGCTCGACGTTGCGGTTCGTGCCGCGGGCGCCGGGGTGATCTCGGCCGAAGCCCTCGAGGCGATCCGCTGCGGGCTGGGCGTGCCGAGCGGCGACCCGTCCATCCCGTCGGACGGTGACGTGACGGCCGAATCCCTCGCCGCCGCCGCGAGCCTTCTCACCGCGATTGCCAACGACGTCAGCCTCGACCGGCTCGCCGCCCGGGCCAGAGAGCAACGCGACCAGCTGGATGCCGCGGGAGTGGCTGCCCGTGAGGAGCAACGTCGCGACCGGCGATACCTGCGGCTGTTTCCGCAGGGCGACGGCATGACGAGAATCGTCGGCCTGCTCGATCCAGAATCCGCCGCCGTGCTCGTTGCGGCCGTGGATGCGGCCACGTCACCGCGCAGGGGCGGCCCGCGATTCGTCGATCCTGCCGAGCTTGCTCACGCCGAGCAGGTCGTCAACGACCCTCGCACGACCGAGCAACTCGCGCTCGATGCGCTGGTGGAGCTCATCGACGTGGCCATTCGGTCGCGCAGCAGCGAGCGCCCCGGAGGACGCCGCGCCGTCGTACGAGTTCTGGTCACCCAGCGGGACCTCGCCGCAGAGGGCGACACCGGCGTCGGATTCATCGAAGGCCAGACTGCCACCATCTCCATGGCGAGCGTTCGACGGCTGGCCTGCGACGGTGGTCTGCAGCCGATCCTGTTCGATGATGACGGGCGATCACTCAACCTCGGTCGCACGCAACGGCTGCACAACTCGCGGCAGCGAGCGGTGATTTCGGCCAGGGATGGCGGATGCATTGCGACCGGATGCGACAGACCGCCGTCCTGGACGGAGGTGCACCACATCACTGAGTTCAGCCGAGGCGGCACCACCGACGTCGACAGCGGAGTGTGCCTGTGCCGACACCACCACATGCTCGTTCACAACAACGGCTGGCGGATCACCAACAGCGCCGGGCGGTACTGGATGATTCCGCCACCGGACATCGACCAGCACCAGCGCCCGAGACAGCTGCAGTCAGCGAGCCCTGCCATGCGTCGGCTGTTGGTGACCGGCGTGACACCGCGAAACTCTGTCTACTACGGCGACTGCAGAAAGCGCGCGACCGCCGGCGGCACGTACGGAGCGACATTGCCACCCAGGGAGTCCACCTGGCGCACCAGTGAGCTCGACACATGAGAGTGCGCGGGGTCAGGCAGCATGAACACCGTTTCAACACCGGCGAGATCGCGGTTCACAATCGCCATCGGAGTCTCGTATGCGACATCCACCTCCGAGCGAATGCCCTTGACGATGGCAGTGGCACCGACCTCGGTGCAGTAGTCAACGAGCAGCCCCACACTCCAGCTGGTGACCCGGATGTTGCCCTCGATGCCCGCGTCCCGAATCGATTGTTCGATAAGAGTCACCCGCTGCGCGATGGGCAGCAACGCCGTCTTTCCGGGGTTGTGCACCACCAAAACGTGAAGTTCGTCGAAGAGCCCCGCCGCACGTTCAATGACGTCGAGGTGCCCGAGGGTGACAGGGTCAAAAGACCCAGGAACAACGGCGATCCTGTGCATGCCTTCACCATACCGGGCCAATGTTGCCGGTTCGTTACCGAACGGGGAACGGGCCGTCCGCCCCCGACGCAGCCGTCAGCTCTTGGCCAGAAACGACTCGGAGGTCTCGTCAAGCCTGCGCTCAAGTGCCTCCCGCAGTGCCGGATACGCCGCGAGAGTGGGGTCGACGGCGAGAATTGCCGACGCTCGCTCTCGTGCGTCAGCGATGAGGGCGCCATCCTTCGCCACCCTGACCAGGCGCAGACTGGATCGGCCACCGGACTGTGTGCTCCCGAGCACGTCGCCCTCCTGGCGCAGTTCGAGGTCCTTGTTGGCAAGCTCGAAACCATCGAGGGTGGATGCCACGGCCTCGACCCGCTCTCGCGCGAGAGTCTCCAATTCGGCATTCGTCACAAACAGCGCGAGCCCCTGGACTCCCCCACGACCGACGCGACCCCGCAGCTGATGCAGCTGCGACACACCGAAGCGGTCGGCATCGAGCACAACCATGGTCGAGGCGTTGGGCACGTCCACCCCCACCTCGATCACCGTGGTTGCCACGATCACATCGATGGTGCCGGCCGCGAACGCCCGCATGACCTCGTCCTTCTCGTCCCCAGACATCCGGCCATGAAGCGCCTCGATGCGTTTGCCCGCAAGGACTGCGTTCGAGCGAAGCGAGGCAAGCACCTCGGTCACGTTGGCGGTGGGCCGTGCTGGGGCGCCAACCGCGAGCGCATCCGGGGCGGGAAGGTCGCCATCATCGGTCGGCGTCGCATCGATGGCCGGGCACACCACGAACGCCTGGTGTCCCTTCGCGAGTTCCTCGGCGACGCGCGCCCACACCCGGGAGACCCAGCCCGGATGCTCGGCCAGTGGCACCACGAAACTCTCGATCGGCGACCGACCGGCCGGCAACTCGGCGATCGTCGAGATATCCAGATCACCGAAAACGGTCATGGCGACCGTGCGCGGAATGGGAGTCGCCGTCAGCACGAGCGCGTGCGGTGGCTGCCGTCCCTTCAGCCGCAGCGCCTCACGCTGCTCCACGCCGAATCGGTGCTGCTCGTCGACGACGATCAGTCCGAGGTCGAAGAACTCAACCCTGTCGGCGAGCAGCGCGTGCGTCCCGATAATGATGTGCGCCGAACCAGAGACCGTCGCGAGCATCGCCTTCCGGCGCTCCGCGACCGGGAGCTGGCCGGTGAGCACGGTCGGCCGAAGCCGGGCAGAAAGATCGGGGCCGAGGGTCTTCACGATCGAGCGCAGGTGCTGGTGCGCGAGCACCTCGGTGGGGGCCAGCAGTGCGGACTGCCCACCAGACTCAGCTACCGCGAGCATGGCCCGCAGGGCGACGAGCGTCTTTCCGGAGCCGACCTCACCCTGCACAAGACGGTTCATCGGCACGGGTGCGGCCAGATCATCCGCGATCTGCAGACCCACCAGGGCCTGGTCGCCGGTGAGGGTGAACGGCAGCTTCGCATCGAAACCCTCGAGGATTGCACCGGCGACGCGAGGAGTGGCCGCCGTCTCACGCAGCCGCAGTCGTTGCTGCAGCAGGGCCGCCTGCAGCACGAAGGCCTCCTGGAATCGCAGGCTCTTGCGAGCCCCACCCCACTCGGCGTCGATGGTGGGGCGGTGCACGAGCTGCAGTGCACGGGAGAAGTCCATCAGCTTCAGCGACGACCGCACATCCTCCGGCACGGGATCATCCAGCTGGGGCAGCGTGTCGAGAACGACGCCGATCGCCTTCTGGATCTGCCAGCTCGCCACCGATGCGGTCGCCGCGTAGATCGGGATGGGCAGTTCCGCCCACGCCTTCACCCGCTCCGGGTCAGCGCCATCGAGGTCATCGTCGAACAGTTCATAGTCCGGATGCGCGAGCTGAAGGTTTCCGCGGTAGTCGCCTACCTTGCCCGTGAAGATGCCCCTCGCGCCTGCCTTGAGCTCGGCGGCTCGCCACGCCTGGTTGAAGAAGGTCAGGGTCAGGATGCCCTTGCCGTCGCCGATCGTCACCTCGAGGATCGAGCCGCGCTTGGCCCGCATCGGGCGGTTCATCACCCGCAGCACCTCTGCCACGATCGTCACGTTCTGATCGACGGGAAGGTGGGTGAGGGCAGTCAGTTCACCTCGTCGCGCATAGCGCCGGGGGTAGTGGCTGAGCAGGTCGCCCACGGTCTCGAGCCCGAGCCCTTTGGCGAACGCGGCAGCCGTGCGCCCGCCGAGAGCGACAGCGAGTTTCTGATCGAGAGGGGATGCCACGATGCAACGCTACCCGTGACCACCCTGTGACAGGATTACCAGCGTGACGACGAGCGGAATGGGGCGCGGCGACGACGACCGCCAGCGACGCGACGCGGTGGTTCCCGGGGAACCGAGGTCGGCCCGGCGCGAGACCAGCCACCGCCCATCCCCCATCTTTCTCGGCCTGGTGGCGGGCGCGGCCATCTCGGGCTGGGCGTTGTGGGCCGGGATTGGCCCCGCGGCGATCATGGCGTTCCTGTTCGTCATGTTCTTCTGGGTGATCTCCCTGTCACTGCACGAATTCGCCCACGCCCTCGTCGCCTACCGCAACGGCGACCATTCGGTGCTGTACCGCGGATACCTCACTCTCGATCCGCTGCGCTACACCCACGTGGTGTTCAGCCTCGTGCTGCCGCTCGTGTTCCTGCTCGCCGGCGGAATCGGACTTCCCGGTGGCGCCGTGTTCATCGACCGCTCAGCGATCCGAACGCCGTTCGCGAACTCCGCAGTCTCTGCTGCCGGTCCCCTCACCAATCTGGCCATCGCACTGGTTCTCGCGGCAGCACTCGCGTTCCGGGACGGTCCGAGCCCGTTCTGGGTGACGCTGTCATTCCTGCTGTTCCTGCAGGTGACGGCGGCGGTGCTGAACCTGCTGCCCGTGCCCGGGCTCGACGGCTTCGGCATCATCCAGCCATACCTGTCGAGTCGCGCACTCACCGCCGTCGCGCCGATCGCGCCATACGCGGTGCTCGGCCTTTTCGTGCTGCTGTGGGTGCCCGCGATCAACACCGCGTTCTTCTCCACGATCCTCGGGATCGTGCAATTCCTCAACGTGCCGCCGCTATTCGTGTGGAGCGGCCTCGACCTCTTCCGTTTCTGGAGCTAGCGACCACCATGACCAGGATCATCGCCGGATGGGCCGGATCACTCACGATCGCCGTCCCGGGTTCGGGCACCCGCCCCACCAGCGACCGAGTTCGCGAAGCCATCTTCTCGGCACTCGAAGCCCGCGATGCGATCGAGGGATACCGCGTGCTCGACCTCTACGCGGGCTCCGGCGCACTGGGGCTTGAGGCGGCGTCACGTGGCGCCGCACACGTCACCCTGGTCGACCGCACCATCCAAACGAGCAAGCTCAACGCTGCGCGCATCCTGAAACAGGCGCCGAGCGGCAAGAAGCCGACCATCGAGACATCCGGGCAGTCCGTGCAGCCGTTCCTCACCGCGGCCCGCGCGTTCTGGGATCTGGTGTTCATGGATCCGCCATACGAACTCGGAGTCGCCGACGTCACGCAGAACCTCGAGGCACTGCGTGCCGCGACTCTCGCCGGGCGCCATCGTCGTGCTCGAACGCAGTTCACGCACACCGGAACCCGAGTGGCCGACCGGGCTCGAGCTGGAACGCCGCAAAGACTACGGCGACACCGCGCTGTTCTGGCTCAGCGCGGAATAGCCGATCAGCACGGCATAGCGCGAGCTCGGGCAAAGCTCAGCCCGCGTGACCGTCCCAGCCGACGTAGGGGTCCCACCCGCTCGACTCGTCGTACAGCACGCCGTCGACGAGCACCCCGGCGCCCGTCACCACGGTGCCGATCGGTCTGAATCCCCCCGGCAACGTCGCCGCAGCCGGGAACGTGGCCAGCAGACTGTGATCCTCCCCGCCATCGAGCTGCAGCTTGCCGCCCACGGCAGCACTCGACAGGTCAAGCGCCACCCCACTCGCCTTCGCCAGCCGCCTGGCGTCGATCGCGAGACCGTCGCTGAGGTCGAGCATGGCGGTCGCTCCGGCGATCGCGGCGGCGGTACCGTCCGCGATCGGGGGCCTCGGCGCGAGCTGGGCCGCGATGGCGTCGCCGTGCTCGAGTCTGAGCCTGGCGGCGGATGCGGCATCCGGAACTGAATCGACGGTGCCGTGCTCGAACAGCAGTCGCAGGCCCTCAGCGGCCGCACCCAGCACCCCGGAGACGGCCACCACATCGCCGACCGATGCTCCGGAGCGCAGCACGGGATCACGTCCCCGAAGGTCGCCAATGGCGGTCACCGCGATCGTGAAGACCGACGAGACCGAGAGATCGCCGCCCACGACGCCACAACCGGGGGCGAGAGCGTCACAGCCATCGCGCAGGCCGTCGCTGAACTGCTCGAGCACGGTCATGGCCGTGTCCGCCGGCACCGCGAGCCCGACGACGAGTGCGGTCGGCACGGCACCCATGGCCGCGATATCGGCCAGATTGGATGCTGCGGCCTTCCAGCCCAGGTCGTACGGAGTCGACCACGCCAGCCGGAAGTCCGGCCCGTTGATCATCATGTCTGTGGTCATCACGACACGTCCGTCGGGCGTGGCCACGACCGCGGAATCGTCGCCGGGGCCGAGCAGCTGCGCAGTCGAGGCGGGCAGCCTCGGGAAGATGCGGGCGAGCACCGCCTGCTCGCCGAGGCTCGTGAGGGTGTCGGTCGGCGACGGGGACTCGGGTGTCGTCATACTTCACACGGTAACCTGAATCCCGATGAGATCGACCCGCGCAACCCTGGTGACCGCGCTGGTCGCACCCCTGCTTCTGCTGCTGGCCGGATGCACTCCCGTCGTCGTGCTCGATGCCGCCGACGACGCAGCGAACCCCGCGTGCGCACCGATGATGGTGCGCCTGCCTGACACGGTGGGCGAGCTGCCGTCGCGCAACACCGATGCGCAGGCGACAGCAGCCTGGGGCAACCCCGCCACTGTGCTGCTGCGCTGCGGCGTGCCGTCCCCCGCGCCGACCGCGACGCTGCCGTGCATCACCGTCCTCGGGATCGACTGGCTGCGCGACGACGCCGACGACCCCAACTTCGTCTTCACGACCTACGGGCGCACCCCGGCCGTCGAGGTCATCATCGACAGCGACGGCGACCCCGACGTCAGCACAGACGGCGTCTCGGGGTTCGAGGTGCTCAGCGACCTCGCCGCCGCGGTCAGCGAAATCCCGGCAGACCGGGCATGCGTGTCACCGGAAGACACCACCACCGGGTAGCTCCCGCATCGCGCCCAACCGAGCAGGTCAGCGAACCGTCTGCAGGCCCAGCTCGATCAGTTCATCGATGAGCTCGGGATAACTCACGCCACTGGCTGCCCAGCACTTGGGGAACATCGAGATCGGCGTGAAACCCTGGCATGGTGTTGAGCTCGTTGACCACGAATTCGGTGCCGGTGAAGAAGAAGTCGACGCGCGCGAGACCCGATCCGCCGATCGCCTCGAAGGCGCGAGCCGCGACCCGCTGCATCTCGGCAAGCTGTCCATCGCTCAGCTCCGCCGGGCAGACGAGCTGCGCCGCCGAGTCGTTGAGGTACTTGGCCTCGAAGTCGTAGAAGCCGTCCCCGGCGATGATGATCTCGCCGGCGAGACTCACCCTGGTCGCTGCGCCATCGCGACCGGAAAGCACTGCGCACTCCAGCTCGCGACCGGCGATGGCCTTCTCGATGAGCGCCTTGCCGTCTTCCGCCCAGGCGGTGCGGAGCGCATCATCCAGTCCGGCGGCGTCCGTGACCTTCGTGACACCCACAGACGATCCAGCGCGTGCCGGCTTCACAAAGACCGGCAGGCCAAGGGATGCCGCCCGCCCCCGCCAGAGCGCGTTGTCTGCCGTCCACTGCGCCGCCGTGACGGTCACCCAGGGGGCCACCGTCACACCGACGGCCTCGAGGGCCGTCTTGGCGAAGTGCTTGTCCATGCCGAGCGCCGAAGCCAGCACGCCGTTGCCGACGTACGGAAGGCCCAGCAGTTCGAGCATCCCCTGAATCGTGCCATCTTCACCGAATGGGCCGTGCAGGATCGGGAAGACCACGTCGACGTCGCCGAGCGAGCGGCTCTGGCCAGCGGCATCCGTCACCGACAGCTCGCGGGATGCAGCGGACTCCGGCCACGACACCCGGGTGCCGTTGTCAACGACGACGGGCATGGCCGACGGGTTCAGCGTGAACAGCGCCGCGTCGTCGGGCTGCAGGGTGAACGCGCCGTCCTTCGTGATGCCGATGGGCACCACGTTGTACTTGTCGCGGTCGATGGCAGACAGCACGCCACCAGCGGTTGCGCAGCTGATGGTGTGCTCGGACGAGCGCCCGCCGAAGAGCAGCGCGACTGTGAGTTTGGGCAACTATTCCCCCTGCGGGATGTCGTCGGTCGTGAGGTGCGGAGCGATATCGCGCGGGTTCAGAGTACCGGCAAGCACCTCTGCCACCTGGCTCACGATCGGCATTTCCACGTGCTTGGCGAGCGCGAGTTCGAGGATGGGTGCCACCGACGACAGCCCTTCCGCGGTTTGGTTCATCTGCTTGATGACCTCGCTGAAGCTGTAGCCCTGGCCGAGCAGCCTGCCTGCGGTGTTGTTGCGCGAGAGCGAGGATTCGCAGGTGGCGATGAGGTCTCCGAGGCCGGCGAGCCCCGCGAGCGTCTCGGCCCTGGCCCCGTAGGCGACGGCGAAATCGGTCATCTCGGCCAGCCCCCTGGTGATGATGGACGCCTTGGTGTTCTCTCCGTAGCCGACACCGTCGACGATGCCGATGGCGACCGCGATCAGGTTCTTCAGCACCCCACCGAACTCGGTGCCGATCACGTCGGTGTTCACGTATGAGCGGAAGTAGCGGTTCGTGGCGGTCATCGCCACCTCGGTCGCGGTGTCGAGGCTGTCTGACGAGACGACGGCCGCGGTGGGCCACTCCTTGGCGATCTCCAGCGCGAGGTTGGGCCCGGATACCACGGCCACCCGGTCGCCGTCGACGCCGAGTTCCTGACGGATGACCTCGCTCATGCGGGCTCGGGTGCCCTTCTCGACACCCTTCATCAGCGAGACGACGGTCGCGTCGGCGGGAATGAGTTCGCGCACGATCCGCAGGTTCTCGCGAAGCGACTGGGCCGGCACGGACAGGTAGACCTGCTCGGCGCCCTCCAGCACCTCGGGAAGCCGGGCGGACGCCCAGAGCCCACGCGGCAGGTTGATGCCTGGCAGGTAGTCGCTGTTGCGCTTGGACTGCGAGATTTCACGGGCAAGTTCCGGCCTGCGCGCCCAAATCGCGACATCTGAACCACCGTCGGCGAGGATCTTCGCAAACGTGGTGCCCCACGATCCGGCACCGAGCACGGCGACCCTGCGACTCGTCGTTGGCGACTCAGTGCTTGTCATGAAAGCGTCCGATCTCGGTTTGGCCGTGGTCGGCGGGGTTCCATCGTTCTGCGGGCGCGGTCTCGCCGCGAAGCTCTTCGACGAGCACCGTGATCGCCGCCATGAGCTTGGCGGTCGCATCCGCAAGTACCCGTGAATCACGCGGCCTGCCGGCGAACTCGCTGAGGTCGACCGGTTCACCGAACACTATGTGAACCGTCTTCCTCGGGAAGAAGCTGATGCGGTTGGTCGACTGCGGCATGATCTTCTGTGCGCCCCAGCTCGCCGCGGGGATCAGCGGGACTCCAGCATCCATCGCCGTCCGCACGGCCCCGTACTTGCCGCGCATCGGCCAGCCGTCAGGGTCGCGGGTGAGCGAGCCCTCGGGGTAGATCACCACGGCGTGACCGGCCGCCGCGATCTGCTGCGCCTGCTTCAGGGGCCCTGCACCGTCCCTCGATGCTCCGGAACGCTCGACGGGAATCTGCTCGGCCTTCAGCAGCAGGAAACCCACGATCCGGTTACTGAAGAGCGACGCCTTCGCCAGGTACCGCGGCATCCTGCCGGACTTCCAGAGCCCAATGCCGATCACGATCGGGTCGAGGTTGCTGTAATGGTTTGGCGCAACGACGAAAGAGCCGGTCGGCGGCACATTCTCGAGCCCGCGAACCTTGTATCGACCCACCAGGTTCATGAGCGGAATGAGCAGGGTCGCGATGAACCTGAAGATCGCGGTCTTCTCCGACTTTCGCTGCGCTGGGTGCGAGGTCGCAGAAGTTGCTCGCATCACCGTCGATCAGCCTTCATTAGCCCAGCCTTCATGCACACCACTCTACGAAGAAGTGTTACCCCTCGTAGTGGAAATCGGCGCCGAGCAGCTCAAGCTTGTCGATGAAGTGCTCGTAACCCCTGCTGATGATGCCGACGTTGGTCACCGTCGACTGCCCCTCGGCGGTCAGAGCGGCGATGAGGTGGCTGAAACCACCGCGCAGGTCGGGGATCTCGATCTCGGCACCGTAGAGCTTCGTCGGACCGGTGATCACGGCCGCCTGCTCGAGCGGACGACGCGGCACCCGGCGGCTCACCGATTCGAGGCCCTCCTTGTGCACGACGATGTCTGCACCCATCGTGATGAGGGCGTCGGTGAAACCGAAGCGGTTCTCGTACACGGTCTCGTGCACGACGGAGCGCCCCTCGGCCTTCGTCAGCGCGACGATGAGCGGCTGCTGCCAGTCGGTCATGAATCCGGGATGCACGTCGGTCTCGACCACGACCGGCTTCAGCGGCGTTCCCGGGTGATAGAACCGGATGCCGTCCTCGTGGATGTCGAACGCTCCCCCGGCCTTGCGGAAGATGTTGAGGAACGTCATGAGCTCCTGCTGCTTTGCGCCCCCGACGAAGATGTCGCCCTCGGTGGCCAGCGCTGCGGAGGCCCAGCTCGCTGCCTCGTTGCGGTCGAACAGCGCGCGGTGCTCGTAGCCGTGAAGCTTGTCGACACCCTCGATGAAGATGACGCGGTTCGGCTCGACCGAGATGATCGCGCCCATCTTCTGAAGGATCGCGATGAGGTCCATGATCTCGGGCTCGATCGCGGCGTTCTTGAGCTCGGTGACACCCTCGGCGAGCACGGCCGTGAGCAGAACCTGCTCGGTCGCGCCGACACTCGGGTACGGCAGGTCGATCTCTGCACCCTTGAGCCCGTTGGGGGCGGTGAGCCGGATGCCCTCGTAGCTCTTGTCTACGACTGCGCCGAACGCACGCAGGGCATCCATGTGGAAGTCGATCGGTCGGTCGCCGATGCGGCAGCCACCGAGGTCTGGGATGAGCGCCTCACCGAGCCTGTGCAGCAGCGGTCCGCAGAACAGGATGGGGATGCGGCTTGACCCAGCGAGCGCGTCGATCTGGGCGAAGTGAGCCTTGAGCACATTGCTCGGGTCGAGCACCAGGGTGCCGTTGTCATCGTCAGACACCGATACGCCGTATGCCTCGAGCATGCCGGTGACGATGACGACGTCGCTGATCGCGGGTACGTCTTTCAGCGTGCTCGGGGTGTCGGCCAGGAGCGCTGCGACCATCGCCTTCGTGGCGAGGTTCTTGGCCCCGCGCAACTCGATGCGCCCCACGAGCGGTTTTCCGCCGTTAATGACGATCTTGTCTGACCGGAGCCCTACCCTTTTGGCCGCCTTCTGGGCATCCTTCGTAAGAGAATTCATGCTCACCTCTGTATTGCAATAGCTAAAGCAGTCGAATGTCGATTTACCGCTCAGCGAGCGGGAAGAGTCTTTGGCCGCCAGCTTTCACGCTTCGCCTCGAACTCCGTAATTCGCGCCTCATCGCGCAGGGTCAGGCCAATATCGTCCAACCCTTCAAGCAAACGCCACCTAGTGTAATCATCGATCTCGAAAGGAAAGCTGGACTTGCCAGCCGTCACGGTCTTCGCTATGAGGTCGACGGTCACCTCGATGCCGGGTTGTTCATCGATGATCAACCAGATCGTCTCGATGTCCTTCTCCGTGAGTTGAGCCGCGAGCAGGCCCTGCTTTCCGGAGTTACCGCGGAAGATGTCGCCGAAGCGCGAGCTCAGCACCACGGTGAATCCGTAGTCCCTCAGCGCCCAGACGGCGTGCTCGCGACTGGAGCCCGTGCCGAAATCCGGCCCGGCCACCAGCACGGTTCCCCTGGTGAATGGCTCACGGTTGAGCACGAATTCGGGATCCTGGCGCCAACCATGGAACAGGGCATCCTCGAAACCGGTCTTGGTGACCCTCTTCAAAAAGACGGCAGGGATGATCTGGTCGGTGTCGACATTGGAACGCTGCAGCGGAACTGCAATGCCGGTGACGGTGGTGAACTTTTCCATCAGACGCCTGCCTTTGCTGTCGCGGGCGACTCCGGCATGGGGCTGTTATCGAGATCCCACGGGCTCGAGAGCGTTCCCCGCACGGCCGTGGCGGCCGCGACCAGAGGCGAGACGAGGTGGGTTCTTCCGCCCTTGCCCTGCCGACCCTCGAAGTTGCGATTGGAGGTGGATGCACAGCGTTCGCCCGGCGCAAGCTGGTCTGGATTCATCCCGAGGCACATCGAGCACCCCGCGAAACGCCATTCGGCACCGAACGCTTCGACGATCTTGTCGATGCCCTCGGCTTCCGCCTCCAGGCGGACACGAGCGGATCCAGGCACCACCATCACGCGCACTCCGTCGGCCTTCGTGCGACCTTCGATGATGGACGCGAAGGCGCGCAGGTCTTCGATGCGTGAGTTCGTGCAGGAACCCATGAAGACGGCATCCACCCTGATCTCCTTCATCGGGGTGCCTGCGTCAAGATCCATGTACTCGAGGGCGCGTTCTGCGGCAGCCCTGTCGTTGACGTCGTCGTATGCGGTCGGGTCGGGCACGCTGTCACTCAGCGAGACGCCCTGGCCGGGGTTGGTGCCCCAGGTGACGAACGGCTCGAGCGTGTTCGCGTCGAGGAACACCTCGGCGTCGAACACCGCTCCGTCATCGGTGGGCAGCGTGTTCCAGTAGGCGACGGCGTCGTCCCAGTCCTGGCCCTCTGGCGCGTGTGGCCGGCCCTTCAGGTAGGCGTAGGTTGTCTCATCCGGAGCCACCATGCCCGCGCGCGCGCCGGCCTCGATCGACATGTTGCAGATCGTCATGCGGCCCTCCATCGAGAGCGACCGGATGGCACTGCCGCGGAACTCGAGGACGTAGCCCTGCCCGCCACCGGTTCCGATCTGCGCGATGACCGCGAGGATGATGTCTTTCGCCGTCACGCCGGGGCGCAGAGTGCCCTCGACGGTGATGGCCATCGTCTTGAATGCCTTGAGCGGCAGGGTCTGCGTGGCCAGCACATGCTCGACCTCGGAGGTGCCGATGCCGAACGCCATCGCACCGAACGCGCCGTGGGTGGAGGTGTGGCTGTCGCCGCACACCACGGTGATTCCCGGCATGGTCAGGCCCAGCTGCGGGCCGACGACGTGAACGATGCCCTGCTCGATGTCGCCGAGCGAATGCAGGCGAACGCCGAACTCGGCGGCGTTGTTGCGCAGGGTCTGGATCTGGGTGCGGCTGGTCAGGTCGGCGATCGGCTTGTCGATGGCCAGCGTCGGGGTGTTGTGGTCTTCGGTGGCGATCGTCAGGTCGAGGCGGCGTACCGGACGACCGGCCTGCCGGAGGCCATCGAACGCCTGCGGGCTGGTGACCTCGTGCAGCAGGTGCAGGTCGATGTAGATGAGGTCGGGGGTGCCATCGTCGCCCTTGACGACCAGATGGTCTTCCCAGACCTTCTCGGCCAGAGTTTTGGGAGTTGTTTCAGTCATGAGTGCTGTCCTTCTTCGTTTCGATCAACCCAGCCGTCGAGTGTCTGTGCAGACAAGACTCCGCGACGAGGGTGGCAGGTGGCTAAGCCCCGTCGCGGCAGTGAAGAAGAAGTCGACCGAAATGCATGTGTCGAGAGTATCACCGAGGTGGCTGGGGAGCCTGTCAGCTGTGTTCGATCTGGATCACGAGGTCGCCGAGTTCCAGGTCGGCTCCCGCAGGGACCGCGACGCGCTGGCCGGGTGTCACCTCGATGGCGTCCTCGCCCTGCGGCACCACCCAGACTCCGTTGGTCGAGTCGAGGTCGTGAACCCACAAGCCGTCGTCATCGACCTCGAGCATGGCGTGGGTCTTCGAGATCGACTTCGCCGCGTCATTGACAGCAAGCACCGGCGCGTTCTCGTGGCCAGGGGTTGCGACGGGATTGCGACCAAGAAAAAGCATGCTGCCCACAACGACGGGCGGTGAACCCTCAAAGACGAGCCGCCATGCACTCTTCGGGCGGCTCACGTGCACTGTGGCGTCATCCAACTGCTGCGGTACCGGGTCCTTCGGCGGAACGGGATGAGGTACACCCGGTTGTGCCGGAAAAAAGACGACGTCGGGTTTCGGCGGTGGAGTTCGCAACCGCTCTGCGGGCAGTCTGAACGTTGCAGAATCTGCTATTCCTGGCGGAAGGACGATGACCTCGTCGCCGTGAGCCGCGTCACCGCCGTCGGTCTCGTCGTTGGGAGCCGACGGTGTGGATGCTGGGGGCGTAAGCCATGGCGGGGGTTCGATGAATCCGTCGTTGCCTGACATCCACGCTCCCCCATTGCTCGCTGCATCGTCCGACCAAACTTTAGCGTGATCTGTGCGGTCGGAGACTGGCACAACAGAAGAGGGGAGGCGCCGTGCGCCTCCCCTCCGTGAAAACTTTTCGGCCGTTAGCCTCCTGCGAGCGCCTCGTCGAGGTCCTTGATGGCCTGCATCATGCCCCTGAGCGCTTCGCCCATGTCGCCGATTCCGTCGGTGGCGGTCTTGAGACCGGTCGTGAGCTCGGTGTATCCGTCGCCAAACTTGCCCGATGCGTGCTGCGTCTTGAAGTCGTTGCCGAGGAGGTCGTCAACCTGTGACTTGAGCTGGTCGAGCTGGTCCTGAATGTTGTCCCTCGCGGTGGCGAGCTTGCTTGCCATTGATTCCATCTCCGCGTAGGAGGCTCCGAAGTCTGCCATTGTTCTACCTTTCCGATTCAGATTGGTCCGAACAGTGGACCACTTTCAGCAAAACTATCCAGTAACCCTGGACCGTTCAATGGGTAGAGGTACCCACCCTTGAGTTTATGTCGGGGAGGACGTGAAGTACTTTTTTGCTGGCTTGCCATGCACCGGGTATGGTCCTCCCCCGAGCAGCGGCTCCGCCACAGAGAGGAGCTGCAACTCACCCAGACTTTTCTTGGTCATGAACAACGGAACGTCGCCCTGGTAGAGACCGCGGTTTCCGGCGAAGTGCGAAATGACTCCATTCCGGTCGCGCAACAGCTTGGTGCGCACTGGTGGATCGAGGGTGTTTACCGCATCCTGAATCCGCGCGAGGGCCACCGAATAGGCCGAGTCGTATTCGGCCAGGTAGGCGCTGATCCGCGGCTGGACGTCTGCGAGGTCTGCCTTCAGCGTTCGTGCCGCTGCCACCTGGCGGTAGATCGCAAGCGCTGCGAAGGCGACGATTGCCGCCGTGCTGCCCATGATTACCGCGAGGGGTGCGCCGGAATCATAGGCGGTGATCAACGTGCTCACGTAATAGGACGAGATCGTGGTCGCCACACCGATCAGCGCAGCCCAGAGGGCCCATCGCGGCCGCACACCTACCCACACTCGATCTCGCAGTGTTGAGAGCACCTTGATGACGCAAACCACGGCTGTGAGCGCGAGAAGGGTCGCCACTGTCCACACGACGCTGCCATAGTCCCAGCGCCCTCGAACGCTGATGCCGAACGCACATGAGGGCAGGAGGACGACGAGGAAGGAAAGAAATGCCTGTCCGAAGTTCGACGAAGCCCGCCAGTCCTGATTCATTCGGGCGCGCACCGGAGCCATCAACTCGCGTCCACCATGACGTTCCTCTGCCTCGGCAGCCTTCGGGGCGAAATCCCCAATGGACTGCTCGATCGACGCCTGAACCTCCGGATACGGCTTGAGAAGCTCAGCTTCCAAGCGCGCCAACCCGCCGAGAGTAATGTCCTCCGGTCCCCTGGTGCGCGACCATTCGTCGACCGACACGCCTGTCACCTCACCTGCCGAATGCCGGCAACCACACCGTCCGAAAGCGTGATCTTCTCCACGAGGGCGTCGAGATGCTGCTCCAGAATGCCCACAACATCGAGCCGCGCCGGGCTCGACTGGACATTGACCACGTGCTGTTCCGAGGCGAAGGCGTAGCTGAGCCCGCCCACGGCAGTTCCGTCGGGAAAGGCCTCCGCGGCGACAAACGCCGCCTTGACGCCTTCACCGAAAAACTCGTTGGCAAAAGGAGTAAGCACGGGGCGCAGGGCGAGTGGCACCTCAGGCACCATGCCGCTGGCGATAAGAGTCCCCGCGTCGAGCCCATCGCGTTCGAAGAGCTGGATGTGGATGACGGCCGTCACCGGAAGCGTCGGCGGGCGGAAGAGCACAGTCGCTACGTCGAGGGGGTCGATTTGCTCACGCACCGCCGAAGCGAGTGCTGTCACGATCCTGACAGTCTGACCATCCTGCTCACCGACCGATGCCACATACGCGGCAACGAGTCGCGCGCTCCAGGCCTCCTCGGACAGCCCGTCCACTGTAGGAAATGTCCTCGGGATGATCTCCCATACATCCGACGGAAATTCGAATTCGACGATCATTTGCTCCCCCAGGAAAACGTGCTCATGATCACGTCGCACGTGTAGATGTAGGCCTCGATGACACTGTCGTGCCGGCCAAGCTCAAGGGGATGCGGAACCACCCCGACGAACAGGAGGGCCTCGCGCCGTTCAGTTCCGGGAATGGGAGTCAGATACGAAATCGTTTCCGTCGCAATCTTGTCCCGTCCCACCGTGTGGGTCTGCGAGGTTTCCCATCGGATGACCACCTGATCGTCGTTGAGGGGCTGGGCTCCGTGGTTGCGGATAAGGTCGGCCACCTCGGAGTCGAGTGTGAGCCCGTTGGCCGCCACTCGCTTCGACACGGTGATCGATAGCGGCAGCACCGCTGCCTCATCCTGCGGAAGTCCCATGTAGAACGCCAGCGAATTCGTGCGGCGCATCTGGCTGAAGGCACGCTTAGTCATCCCGACGAGCTCAGCGGCAAGATCCGGCCGGTGAGCGTCTCGCAGCCGAATCTTCGCGTCGCGCAGCAACTCCTGCTCGTTCATGCTGTCCGGACGGTACTCCTTCCAGCCAGCAGGCAACATGAGTCGATACTCAGGCACCATGCGGTCGGATTTCAACAAATCATCCTTGAGGGACATCGGGACAGATTGCCTTTCGAAATGCCGGATACGGTCGGCGACGATGACTCGCGTTGATTACCCTAGCTGCTGCTGTTGGCGAGCTGCTGGCTCCAGGTATCCGCCTTGTTGTCAGATGAGGCATTGGCGTTCATAGCGCCGACCTCATTGCCTGCCCCAATCGTAGGCAAGACCACTGTCTTGATATTCCAGTCGATAACGTGACTCACTACGACGCTGGCCGTGCCGGAATTGGTCTGAGTCAGTGCGCCCAGTTCGGCCATACTCGTTGCGCCGAACATCGGCGCGAGCATGTCTGCGCTGCCGAAGGTAACGCCGTCCCCGATGTGAGACCAGAGACCAGAGCCGCCCGACCCGAACCTCGATATTAGACTCGGGGCCCCCGCCGACCAGCCCGCTCTGAACGCTCCTCCAAGCTCCGCAAATTCGTCGAATGCGACAACCGCCTTCATCGCACCCACCGCGCCTCCCGGCTTGAAGACCTGCGTGAGCTTCCCGAATGGGATGACACCCACGATCGCCCAGGCAAGGTCCCATCCACTCTTCCTTCCCTGCGCGAACAGGATGATCGTGGCGATGAGAGAGACGATCGCCACGATGGCCGCCAGCGCGGCGAAGATCGGGCCGCCGACGACGATGCAGAGCACGGCAAGTGCGATCCCGACCCACGAGAGCACCTGAAGCATGACCTCGAGGAAGCCATTCAGGTTGTCTTTCCAGCTGTCGGAGATCCCTCCGTCAGTGGCGCTCCCGATACGGGTGACGGCTAATTCGAACGCGGTCTCCCACGTGTCGTATTTCTTATCGAAGTCGCCACCGTGCTCGTCGAATACAGCCCTCGCTGCTCCGACAGCTTTTTGCGCATCCTTGAGCGTCTCCTCCGCCGCAGTCGCTTCCTCGGGAGTAGCTGGAGGCGGCGTGTAGTGACCGGGAAACATGACGTCGCTGTAGTCGCCCTGTTTGGCCTGATAGGTGCTCCACGCAGACTCACAGGCCTCGATGATCGCCTGGAGCCCAGTCTGGACTTCGCCGAGGGTTGTGCCGTAATCCTTGAGAGCGACTCCGGTGGGAGAGTAGCGCTCCCCCGCGAGTTGCAACTGCTCGTAGACGTCGCCGGTCACCTCGCGGATCTTGTCGACGGAGAGGCCCTTCATCCCGGTCGCCCCCTCGGCGATCTGGCGCAGCACCCCTGCCGAAACCTGCATCTGCAGCCCGAGGTTCTCGATCTCAGTGCCCCGCGTCACCAGGTCGGCAGCGTTGCCCTCGATCCACTCGATGCGCCTGCCGTTTGGCGAGTCATCCATTGTTTTCTCCCTGGCCCTGGTCGGGGGTCACTGTGATTTCACGATCGGGGCGTCGCCCGCGTCTAGTTCAAGATTCTTGGAGGCGTCGAGATCCCACTCTGCCCACTTCGCACCGACCGCCTCCACGTGCTGTTGCACCTTCTCGATGTCGGCCTGGAGCTCTTCGCGGCGGTTGTTCCAACCACCTTCGAAATCGTGCACTTTTTCGCGCAGGTCATCTTTGCCGCAGGGCTTCTTCACTGCGTCCTGAAGCGCATCCGCGTTCTTGTCCGCCTCGTTGAATTCCACGATGATCTGCTTCAGCGATCCGTTCAGCTCGTTGAGCAGTGAGAACGAAATGACAACGTCACTCATGTCGTAATCTCCAATGTTGTCGCTGGCGAACTGGTGAAAAAAGGGCCGGGTTGTCCGGACTCAAGTGAGAATATCCCAGTGTTCACACGCGGCAACATGGGCAGCACTCCCCATCCGCTATTCGGCATCGCCTACCCGCGGCATCTGCACGGTGACGGCTCGGCCGTTCTGAACGAAGATTCCCCTGCCCTCGGGGAAGTCGGCACGTTTTACCCTCGGGAAGGCTGTCTTGAACACGTCACCGTCGCCGGCATCGGGCCTGAGCGCGATGCCGCGCCTCCCTGCCTTGAAATCACCCACGAAGCCGAACCCGCTCGACAGGGCAGAGATGTCCGCGTCGCCGATCAGGAAGTGTTCGCTTCGGTTGACGGCCTGGAACAGTGCTTTCATGGCGCGCTCGGCGTCGGTGTCAGCGAATTGGGTGACGTTCTCGACGACCACCATGATGCGTCCAGGGATGCTCTCGTCCGAAATGACCTCGGTGAGCTCCTTGGCCAGAGCCGTGACCTCCTCGATCACAAGCGCACTCCGCATCCACGGCGCGGCATCTTTCAGCTGCGAGCGACGCCCGGCGATGTGGAACAACTTGATGGCGGGGTCGAAGCGTTGCATCGACCGGATCAGGGCCCGCATGCCGTTCGTCTTTCCGCTCTGCGGGGGTCCCGTTACGGCGAACGTGCCGACAGGCTCGAAACTCTTCGGCCCGAGGGTGTCGTCGCCGAAACCCAGCACGGGTTCGGAATCGAATGACGACGGCAACTCTCCCTCGCTAAGCTCGCGCGGAAGCGCACCGATCTCGGGTACATCCCTCGAACCGGCCGCTCTCAGTTCGGCTGCGAGCTTCTCCAGTTCTGTGGACTGCTCAGCAACGTTGGACGTCGCGCCAAGCACACCGATCTGCGCCTCGAGACCATCGATGACGGCCCTGCCCGGCGCCGAATTCTCGTTGAGGACATCTTTGGGTGCACCGAGCATTTGGTAGGCAGACTCGTCGGACATGCGCAAGACGAGCCGTTTCGACACATTCGCGCTCACCGCCGTGGGAACGGTGCCGGCCCGATCGGCGGTCGCGATGACGTGTACTCCGAGTGGGCGACCCTCGCCGAGCACGCGCATGAAGATGTTGTAGAACGGCTGGCGCACAGTGGTGGCGTCCCATTCCGCCCGGAACTGTCCGAATCCGTCGATCAGCAGAATCACTCTCGGCAAATCCTGCCCGGAGATCGCCCGATACTCGGTGATGGTCGACGCGTTCGCGTCGCTGAAGAGTTTGCCCCTCGCGTCCAGGATCGACGCGATGTTCCCGAGCAGGCGCTGCACCCGTTCGCTGTCGTCCCCGCTGATGATCGACCCAACGTGGGGCAGTGCCTCCAGAGACCGCAGGGCGCCCGAACCGAAGTCGAGCCCGTAAACCTCAACAGCGCCGAGGTCCGGTCTCATTCCCGCCGCTATCCCGATGGTGCGCAGGGCGGTGGACTTGCCAGAGCCGCTTGTCCCGTAGATCAGCATCGCGCCGTCGCGGTCCGGCACGAAGTGGAACGCCTCCTGGAGTTGACGTTCGGGAATGTCGACCTTGCCCAGCGGGATCTGCGAATCGCCCGCCCCACCGAGCTCGCGCAGGTCGACCGTGGTCTCGAGGTCGTCCAGCCAGGGGCGGCGGGGCGCCGAAATTCCAGCGTTCGCTGCGGCCGCCACCAGGGTGCTCACCAGCCGCTTCTGGTCGTTGGGTCCAGAATCTTCGTGCGTGTCGGCTTCGGGATCGGCGTCGGCCTCCCAGAGAATCACTGAACCGAAGCGCAGTTCAGCAACCTTGACGTCTGCTTTCGCTGGCTTCTTGCTCGTCCAGCCTCCCGCGTACGCCGACTGGAAAGAGACGAGGCGGCCTGGTCCCGTCTTGGCGATTCCGCGGCCCGGGATCGATGGGTCGAACGTCCCCGCGATGGGGTCGCCAACGACGTCCTTGGAATCAGATTCGTCGGCCATGCGCAGGGCGACTCTCAGGTTGGTGTTGGCTCGCAGGTTGTCTTTGATGACGCCCGCAGGCCGCTGGGTCGCCATGATGAGATGGATGCCCAGCGAACGTCCTCGCTGAGCGATGTCGACCACCCCATCCACGAACTCCGGCACCTCCCCCGCGAGCGCAGCGAATTCGTCGATGACCAGAACAAGCGCGGGCGGAGTCTCGGGATCTCGCCGTTTCTCGAGCTCCAGCAGGTCTTTGGCCTTCTTCCGGTTGAAGAGGTGTTCCCGAAAATGAAGCTCCGACCTCAGGCTCGTCAGAGCTCGGCGAACCAGGTGGGGGCTCAGGTCTGTCACCAATCCGACGGTGTGAGGCAGTTCCACACAATCGGCGAAAGCGGAGCCACCCTTGTAGTCGACAAAGAGGAACGTCACCCGGTCCGGGCTGTACTCGGCAGCCATACCGAGCACCCAGGCCTGGAGAAACTCAGACTTTCCCGCACCGGTTGTGCCGCCCACCAGGGCGTGTGGCCCCTGCCCACGCAGATCGAGGGTCATCGCATCCGGGCTCGCCTGCCCGACGAAGGCCTTGAGCGAGCCTGCGCGTTTGAGCCGGGGAAGGGATCCTGCCGCTGCGTTCCGGTCGACCACCGAGTTGTTCTGGCGCCAGCGTTCGACGACTGTGGCAGGGGCCGAAGCCATGTCGGAACCGATGAGAGTCAGGAGGTTGACACTGCGAGGAATGTCACTCGAATCGGCTGCGACCGTGCTGGAATCCACCACGGGTGCAAGCCGCTTGGCGAACACCTCGGCGTAGGCGTTCGAGACCCCTTCTATCTGCACATTCTCGTAGGTCTCACCCGAGCGCACATAGCCAACCGTGGCGTTCTCCAGCCCCTTGGTTACGTCGACATAGGTGCGACACACCGCGGGGAGCGCCTCGACCGTCGCGGCGAAAAAGATTGTGTAGATGCCGTTGTCCGCGCCGCGCTCGATGACCTGCGTGAGACGGGGGCGATCAACAGGAGCATCAGCCGAGACGAAGAGGACGAGAGCGAGATCGCCCTCGAGCGAGACGATGCTCGAGTTGCTCTCGCCGATATGGGATCCCAGTTCCATTGACGCCGAAGCCTGCGCGAGCGGGCCTTTCGGCGATGCCGTTGTCGTCCCCCGGATGGAAATGGCCTCCTCCAGACCATTCAGCAGCGCGGTCGCCGCCGACTGGCTGTCGGCCAGCGGCATCTCCGCAAAGGGCGAACGAGAACTGCTGGCGTGAGGCAACCACTTCATCCACTCCAGCTCCGGGGTCCAGGACTGGTCAACGATCGCCACCGTGACTATTTCGTTCGGTGCATGAAGGCCGAACAGCTGCACCGCCAAACCACGCACGGCGTCTGCGACGGCCTCTCGCGACCCTGCGATTCCGATGGCTCCGGCGCCGGGCAGCAGCTCCAGTATCGGAACCTCGTCTGCATACTGGAATTTCGCCCGAAGCTTGTCGATCTGACGTTGATACTTCGGGATTCCCTGCGCCTTTTCGGCGGTCGCTATCGTGTTACGGCTCAACGCGCGTCCCACGCCAAGTCGCAGACCCAGGAAGTTCCAGTGCTCGGGGCGCCTGGTCCAGAGCAGTGCTCCGAGCCTCATCGCCTGCTCGTAAATGTGAGCCACGGGAGGTACCTCCGCGTGGCGGCGCTCGCGCTCCACGGCCACCTGCGCGGTCAGCTCGTCCTCGAGTGCCTCGATCTGCGTTTCGAAAGTGTCGATCTCAAGATTGAGTTTCTGGCCGGCGTTCCTCCGCTGGCCGATGACATTGCCCAGCATCATCATCGGGGTCATTGCTACCATCACGAGCGATAACGCGCGCCCCGTGACGATGTACATCGTGAATCCCAGCATGATCGGAGCCACGAGCATGGGCCAGGGGAAGAGGCGAGGCTGGGCTTCGACGGGAATTGCCGGCTGAGGGTACTCAGTTCCCGGGTACCTCACCTCGACTCGGGGCGAACGGTTGAACATGAGGCCGCCACCACGCTCCAGCACCGGGTCGACCTCGAGGTCGCTGGACGCCACCCGGATGACCGAGATCTCGGTGTCGCCCAGAATCACTCTGGCGCCTGGGGTGAGCCGCAGTCGTGGAACAAGGCCTCCATCCACCAGCAGGCCGTTCGCTGAGTTCGAGTCAACCAACTCGAACGTCGCGCCGATCTCAATGCGTGCATGCAGTTTCGAGACGAGCGGATCGGTCAGCGTCACATCTGCAGCGACATCACGCCCGATGGTGCTGTGCCCGGACCTGAGCCGGAATTCGCTACCAGTGTCTGGCCCGGCATGAACGCGCAGGACCGCTGCTGCTGCCGTGCGTGCCGGTGCATTGGTGTCGATCGGCGTCACCGCTGCGATGAACCCAGACCCGATCTTCGCCTCCCCGATCAGGAGGTCGGCCGGTAGTTGGACCAGCGCGGCGTCCGTGGGCGGACCCACCGCGAGGGTGAGCGCTGCACTACTCGCGACGGAACCCCATGACGACATCGGGTCGGTCTCGGCGATCGTCCGCGCGATATCGGCAACCGTCGCTGTCGAGTCCGCCGTGATCACAATGTCGACGAGAGTTCCGGAGCTGCGCTTCAGGGACAGTTTGATTTTCACGGAGTTCGCCTGACTGTAAAGGTCGTGTCACCGATTTCGACGACCGAACCGGGTGAGACATACGTCTTCGCCATTGCCTCGAGCGCGAGCACCGCGCCCGAACTCGTGGTGATGAATGTGCCATTGCTCGACCCGCGATCCTCGATCCAGAATCCAGACTCGTCAACCCCGAAGCCGAGGTGAGTCTTGGAGAGCTGACGGTGCGGGTCGTCAATGCGGTAGAGGTGCTCGACTACTTCGCCTGCCCCGGGTTCGGGGTTCCGGCCGAGCAGGCCCTGGCCGGTCACGGCGAAGACCTCTCCACCGGCGAACACCATCTCTGCGCTGGAGGGCCGGGGTGCGCGCGGAGGCTCAGCGGCGGCGGCAGCAACAACCGGCACGGGGTCGTGGGCATCCGGGAATGGGCTGTGCCGGTGTGTGTCCGACCAGTGGCGGTTGCCATTCTTCGTGAACGGCCCCGTCACCTGCTGCGTGGGAGATGACACCGGAGCTGGAGCGTGCCGATGGCACGAAAGTCGGGCCACCCCACGCCGTTCCTGTCGCAAGCGACGGGAGCTTCTGTGCCTCGCCTGCGGTGGGCGCCGTCAGTGCTCTCCTGGCATGGCGAAGCGCTTTCGAATCAAAAGGATCCACCCCACGACGAGCGTTGATGAGCCAGTTGCGGCCAATTTTGTCGTGCCAGCCCCTCCCGCGTTTCTCCCGATCCCACAACGGCGACAACAGGAATGGCACCACGCCGAGGTACGGCACCACGGTGAACGCGGCACTCAACACCAGCGCGCGAAGGACCATCCGCCAGAAGCCGGGTTTGCCGAAATGTGCGACATTCACCGATCGAATTCCCACCATGGCTTTGCCGATTGTCACGCCTCTTACCCCGTGGAGGCCCAGCTGCACGACCGTGAAGATCGACACGAGTCCCTGGCTTATTGCCCACAGCACCACGACGGTGAGGAAGTCGGGATGCGACGACCACCGCGATGGGTCAGACCGGTCTGAGACGATTCCGAGTATCAGGGGAACCGCACCGATGAGCACGGGGGCAAGCAGCACGCCGAAGAATGCTGCGTCGATGGCGAACGCCGCGGAACGCCGCGACGCGCTCGCGCTGATGATGCCGAGCGATGCGGGGTACGCGGGATCCGGCCGACCGTCTGGCCTCAGACCAGGAATGTCGTCATCGTCTGTCGTCACACTCATCGATTCCCGGAACCCTTCCGTGCCACCCAGTCGCGGGCGGAGCGAACGCGGAACCTGCTGAGCAGCAGACGGCCGCGGCCCAGGGTCGCCTGGGCGAGCTCAACTGCCGCCATCGCCTCGGTCCACACAGCCTCTGAGCGTTCCTCGCCGATGTCCTGACCCGAGAACACCGCCTCGTCTGTGGCCACCGCGAGCCCGCGCAGGCGCAGCGGTTCCGCGGCCTGCACCTGGCTCTCAAGCCTGTCGGCGACCAGGACTCGGGTGAGCCTGGATGGCACGGAATACCCGAGTTCCGAGTACCGGTCGGTCAGCTCACGCCAGGCACCGGCAACACGGTCGTGGCCGGGCCCCTCGGTTCGCCGTTTTCGCGCACGACGGGTCTTGATCGCGCCGATGATCAGCAACGTACCGAAGAACAGGGCCGCAGGGATCAGGATGCTCAGGCCCACGACCCACACCCAGCCGGGCAGGAGGAATCCGAGAGCCTTGTCCGTGTCGTCCGTCTTCTCGAGCTCGACCGGCGAGAGCAGATCTTCGTCGTCATTGTCGGCGCGCGGCGGCTGGCGCACCTGCGGCTGCGGCTCGCTCTGCGGCTTCGGCACCTGGTCCTGCGGGATGTCGGTTTCGTCCGGCGTGGCGTTGAACGCGACCCATCCGATGTCGGCGAAAGCGACCTCTGTCCACACCGTCACGTCGTCGCCGGTCACTGGAGTGCTCGACTGGCCCTCGATGACCTCAGGCGCGAACCCCATGACGACCCGCGCCGGATATCCGAGGCTGCGGGCCATCAGGGCGTACGCGGAGGCGTACTGCTCCTGGTCGCCCACCATCTGGGTGCGTTCGAACAACTCGCTGATGCGGTCGGCTCCGTGACCTGCTCGCGATGGTACGGAGTCTGACGCTCGACCATGGCTGAGGAATCCATTGTCGACGAGCGCGAGCCTGATCGCCTCGAGTTGGGCAACCGGGGTCGACGCGCTGCCGGCGTATTCGCCCGCGCGCACGGTCACGATGTCCGGGGAGCCGTCCACGGAGGGCAGGTCGATCGACGCGATCTTTGCGTCAGCCAGGTCTTCGACGGGAATGACCAGCTGCTCGTCGGCGTCGATCGTGTACGTGTCGCCCTTGCGCAGTCCGCTGGTCAGCACCGCCGTGCCGGTTGACGCGTTGTAGCGCAGGCTGTCGGTCTCGTTTTCGGCATCGCCCGCGGTGAAGGTGAGGTCGGTGGGGTATCCGATGCTCGGAAGCCACACGTCGTCATACTCCTCGATGGTGAACGTGACGTTGTCCCGTTTCACCGGCGTGATGAGCGAGGGTTCGGGAAGCTGGCGTCCTACGAGTTCGAACGATCCTGAGCCGTTCGCGGAGGATTCCGGCCCCGTCACATTCCAGAGCTTTCCGGTGAACGTGTCGAGGGTCGCCAGCCTGATCGTGTCGCCCACCTGCAGCCCCGAGACAGTGAACAGCAGCTCGTCGGTGACCTGCTTGGTGTAGTGCCGGAAGCCGGCGAGCGGGCTCGGGTAGTCCAGCGGGTCGAACGGCGGCTGGATCTCCTCCCGCAGGACGAAGCGTTGGTCATTGGGCGGCGCAACCCAGAACCCCGCCACCCCTCCGAGCAGGATGGAGCCGGCCACGATGACCGCCGTGCCTGCCAGCTTGCGATTGCGCAACGTTGCCGCCCCGGCTTGCGCGACGGAACTGCCCTGTCGGCGCCAGCCGAGCCAGATGATGGCGAGCACACCGAAACCGATGCCCCTGAGGCCGGACTGGTACGGCTCGTCGGTTCCGATCAGGATTCCCGTGACATACAGGGCCATCGGCGCGAGCAACGCCACCCCGAACCGCCATGCGGTGCGCGGCCGCACCGCGAGCCAGCGCGCGGCAAGGGTCGTCGACACGAGCGCCACGGCCCAGGTCGCGAAATAGGGCACAACGGCGATGTACTTGGGGGCGCCAACGGGCGTGCTGAGCGTGACGATGTCTGCCCAGCCCAACACCGTGCCCTGAGCCAGGCTCGCCAGGGACTGGAGGCTGGGCAGCACAAACAGCGTGGCCTGGCTAGGCACGGCGAGAGGCGTACCGAGCAGGAAGTACGCGGCGATTGCCGCCAGCACCGTTGTGATCGCACTGAGCCTGAACATCGAGGTGACGATGCCGGTCGCCGCGCCGAGCACGAGACCGCCGAGGCCGGCGAGAAGGAAACCGTAGCCGCCGAAGGACGGCTCAAATCCGATGAGGGCGAGGACGGTGAGCATGGTGAGCACCGCGATGTCGGCCCAGGTGCGGGGTGCCAGGCGCCGGATGCCAGCACCGATGGGGGCGCTGGTCGCCGCGTCAGTCGTGGAAGCCGTCATGAACCGAGACCCCTGACGAGGCTCGGAAGATCGTTGAGGTTGCCGATCGTGATGACCGTGAGCCCGGCTACGGCACCGAGTTTGGGCTGGGCACCCTCCACCACATGGAACGCGACCTGGCTGGTGTCCGAACCGAACAGCGACTGAACGCTGCGGAACTCCGCCGTGGTCATGTTCGATCCCCCGACGATCATGACCACACTCGGGTTGGGGAGACGCTTGGTGCGCTCACGCGCGAAGTCACGGGTGGTGGGAAACACTGCACCGACCGGATCGATTCGGCTCGAGGCATCCAACATCGACACCACGGTCGGCGTCGTCCAGACGCCGCTTTCGCTGACCACATTCATCTGGGTGCCGTCGCGGATGATCTGCGCGGCGATCGACGCGGTCACCGAGATGGCCAGCTCAAACTCTTCGTCGGAGGCGTAGAGGTCACGGCGGGTGTTGTGGATCATCGTGACCTGCGATCGGCGGGTCTCCTCGAACTGCCGGACCATGAGCTGTCCGATGCGGGCCGATGTGCGCCAATGCACGTACCGGCGATCATCGCCGGGTACGTAGGGTCGAAGCGCGTGGAAGGCGATGTCGTTGTTGGTGATCTTCTTCGAGACCTGGCCCTCGAGGTCCCGCACCAGTCCGGCAGCCGACGGCGCGAGCCTGATGGTCGTCGGATGCACGAACAGGTCGACCGGGTCTGCCCACTTCAGCGCCCGCCGCAGCAGACCCAGCTGGTCTCCGCGCACAGACTCCGCTGGCCCAGCCACGATCACGGCGCGCTTGTTGGTGGGGACGGCGAACAGCTCCTCCACCTCCTGCTTTGGCGTCATCGACGGGCAGCTGGAATTCGGCAATGCCCGCGCCGACCGGCAGCTCCATGCGGGTGGGCTGCAGCTTTCTGGCGCTGGTGTTGGTGACGAGCATCCGGCCCATCGCCCTGTCACCGACCACGACCCTGCGGGGGTTGAGTTCGATGATCACGCCGTACGACGCACGCCCGAAGAGGAAAACGCTGCAGATCGCAATCGCGGCGAGCATCACCGTGGCGAGATAGGTGAACTCCTGCCAGCCGAACACGAGGCTGAGCGTGAGGGCTCCGGCTGCCACCAGCAACACGAGCCAGCCGACCGGGGTGACGACGCCGAGCACCGGGCGCACCAGACGCCAGACCGCACGGATGGCCGGCGAGACGACCGCCCACACCACGCGCAGGGCGCGCCCGATCACCCGGCCCGCCGCAGGCAGCGGGGCCGGGAGCGCGGTGATGCGTTCGGCGATGGTCGTCATGGGCTCGGGGTGGTCAGGCCGCGCGGTAGGCGGGAGGCTCGATGTCGACGAGGATCCGGTCGATGATGTCGCCGGCCTTGACCCCAGCGAACTCGGATTCGGCGTCGAGCACCAGGCGGTGAGCGAGCACCGCGCTGGCCAGGTCGCGCACATCGTCCGGCGTCGCGTACGTGCGACCCTGGGTGATCGCCCAGGTCTTGATCGCACGAGACAACGCCATGGCACCGCGCATGCTCACCCCGAGCGTGACGTCCCGGTTCTTGCGGGTGGCATCGACGATGTCGCTCAGATACTGCATCACCGACTCGTCGACGAAGACCTCGGCGGCCAGTGCCGCCATCGCGACTATCGACTCCGGCTTGATGATGGGCGAGACGAGGGATGCCCTGGCGCGGTTCGCGGGATCCATCAGCAGGGCGACCGCGGTCTTGGTGTCTGGGTAGCCGAGGCTCGTCTTGATCAGGAACCTGTCGAGCTGGGCCTCGGGAAGCTTGTAGGTTCCCGCCTGTTCGATCGGGTTCTGGGTAGCGATCACCAGGAATGGCGCGCCGACCGGATGGCCCTCGCCGTCGATCGTGACGACGCCCTCCTCCATCACCTCGAGCAGCGCACTCTGCGTCTTGGGGCTGGCGCGGTTGATCTCGTCGGCGAGCACGATCGAGGCGAAGATCGGGCCCGGGTGAAACTCGAACTTTCCCTTGCCCTGGTCGTAGATCTGCACACCTGTCACGTCTGAGGGCAGCAGGTCAGGCGTGAACTGGATGCGGCTGGTGGTGCCGTCGAGCGTGTTCGCCAGCGCCTTGGCGAGAACGGTTTTGCCGGTGCCGGGGAAGTCCTCCAGCAGTACATGCCCGTCGGAGATCAGCGCGGTGAGCACGAGCCGGATCACGTGGTCTTTGCCCAGGATCGCCTTGTCGACGTTCGCGATGAGCTTCTGGAAGGCATCCGCGAACCAGGTCGCCTGCTCCTGTGTTACTGGCATTGTTCTGCTCTCTGGGGTGTGGGTGGTGAGTGTGGTGCGAGCTAGCAGCTCGGGATGCTGGCCATGCGCTGGTCGGGGTACGCGACGCCATCGAAGATGGCCCAGTACCGGGTGTTGGCGTTGGTTGCGCCGCCCGAGTACGCCCAGCTCTGCATCATCTGCTGGCCGCTCGACCCGGTTCTGGTCCTGGTGTCGTTGAAGCTGTTGCCGGGGCTGCCGACCCTCATGGTGTGCGTTCCGCCGCTTTGGTTGCTCCATCGGATGCCGAACATGTCGGCGTTGTATCCGTTGCCGAGGGGGTCGCCTGCGCCGCCAATGTCGCGGCAGAGCGACGCTGAAGGAGGCGTTGGGGGCGCTGGCTCGTCTGCGAGTCGCACCGTCTCGCCGGCGCTCGGGCTGCCGTTGCCCGACTTGTTGGTGGCACGCACGCGCAGGGTGTGGTCACCGGTTCCGCGGTTGTTGAGGTCGTGGCGCGTGGCGGTGCCAACGTTCTGCCAGCTACCGCCGTTGTAGCTGACCTCGTAGGTGAGGTTGGCGGAACCTCCCGGGCTTGCTGACGCGGTCGACCACCGCCAGGTCACCGTCGACGGCGAGTATGTTCCGTTCGCGGGCGACGACGAGGTGATGTTCGGCGTTCCCGGGGTGCCCTGCGTGCTGAGCGTGGCTGGCGCGGAGACCCCGTTGGCACCCTGCTTGCCGCCGGTGTTCACCGCGTAGACGGTGACCCGATAGGTGCCGCCGTTCAGGGTCTGGTTGCCGGTCGTGGTTCCGGTGGTGCTTCCGGATGGCCCGCCACTGATTGCCCAGAAGTAGGTGGTCGTGCCACCGGTTCCGGCCACGGCGGGCCAGTCACCACGCAGCACACCGTTAGGCGCCCACTGGTCGACGACGGTGATCGTGGGGGCGGGCTGTGCGGGGTGCCATACGGCGTGATCTGGTCGCTGGCCACCGAGAATGCGCCGGCGCCGTTCTCGTTGATGGCTCGCACCTGGAAGGTGTACGGCGTGCCGTTGGTGAGGCCGCCGATGGTGCAGGCCTGTCCGGCCGTGCACCCCTCGGTGATGACACCGGTCTGCACGGTCCTCACCTGGTAGCTGGTGATGTCCTTGCCGTTGGTACCTGGGGCACCGAACCTGATCGTGGCGGAGCCGTCACCGCCGATGGCGGAGCCCCCGTCACGGTCTGGTTTCTGCACGACATCGGGCACGTCGGTGACAGTGAAGGTGATGGTTCCGTTGACGCGGCGATCCCTGTCTTTCGTCGCATCCTCGATCGTGTACACCACCTCGATGACCATGTACGGAGGGCTCGAATTTGGGGTGACCCTGATCTGAGTGCCGGTGAAGCTGATCGAGCCGACGTTGCTCGCGTTGGTGATCGTGGCGTCGACGATCGTGAGTTGCTCCCCCGTGGTCTGATACGGGTTCGAGTCGTTGGTGAGCGGATCCATTACGTAGGTCCCGACGGGACGCTTGGTCTCGTACGTGTCAGAGACGGCCACGGGCAGCGGCCTCGTGGATCCGACAACCGTGACGTTGATCGTGCCTGGGACAGTGAACTTGTCCCAGCGCAGGGTGACGCCGACCGTGTACGTCGTGCCCTTTGGCGTGTCTCGGGGAACGCTCAGGGCCAGCTGCGAACCGGAGAGACTGGCACTCAACGCCGAAGCAGACGGTGAGATTTCGGAGTATGTGACCTGCTGCAGGATCTGCGGGTTCTGGTGGCCGGTCGACTGGCGCAGGTCAATGGTGGCGGTCTCCCCGACCTCCACCTGCACGTTCGGGGTGGTGAATACCGGCGCGGTGTCGCGGAACTCGGGGTCGCCGACGATGATCGGCAGGGTGAGCGTGGCTGCCACGCCCTTGGGGTCGTTCTTCGAATCACCGTCGGACACGGTGAACGTGATCGACGCTGGCCCGCGGTAGTCCAGGGTCGGAGTGAACGCAAGAGTCCCCTGGTCTACGTAGCTGGATTCACCGTTGCTCCGGATGGCGCTGACGCTGGACTTGTCGTAGATGTGGGCGTCCCGGCCGGACGGAACCACGAGGATGTCCGACAGCTTCCACTGACGGGATTCGTTCATGCTCACGTACTGAACGGGCAGGTTCGGGTCGATGACGGGCGGGTCGTCGAAGTTCTCGTCGACGGCCGCGGGCACGAGGATGAACGCCATCGCGCTCGAGGTCATCGTCGGCGTTGGTGACCCGGTAGGCGATGGCCTGGCGGGTCTCGCCCGGGGTCACCTCAATCTGTCCGTTGCGCTCGAGCAGGGTCGCCGAGCCCGCGTTGGGTCCGTCGAGTGACACGACGAGATCCTTCGTCTTGCCCGCTGGATTGAAGGCATACCCGTCGAAGATGTTCACCGTGATGGACTTCTTGCCCGCGATGTCTTTAGTGAGGATGGGTACGTCGTCGGCCGTCGGGGGCAGCAGCGGAGCATCCGGGGTGACAGTCACCAACACGTAGCTCATGGTCTTGCCGCCGCGGTCGTTCGTCAGTTCGTAGCGCAGCGAGAACGATTGCTCGGTATCTGGTGCCGTGACGACCAGGTACTGGCGATCCACGACCTCGGCGTCGATGCCGTCCGGCACGTCGACGAGCGCCTTGGACACCTTGATCGGCGAGCCCTGCGGATCGGAGTCATTGGCCATCAGGTCGACCTGCGCGATACGACCCGGTCGCACCGAGACGCTGTCAGGGGCGGCATTGGGGGGCTGGAGCTCGTCGGGTTGCGGGATCACCGCGATCTTGATGCTCGCCTCCCCGGTTGCCCCGAATGCGTCGTAGACCTGGTAGCTGAACTCGTCGGTACCGACCGCCGCCTCAGACGCGTTGTAGATGAAGTAGTCGTTGCCGACCTCCTTCAGCGAGCCAAGCGTTGGGTTTCTGGGGAAGTCCAGCAGCTGGGTGGAGTCGCCGTCTGGATCGATTCCGTTCAGCGGCACATCGATGCGAATCGACCCACCGGCAAGAACCCTGCCCACCAGCGGATCGGGAACGGGGTCGCGGTTGCCATCGTCGTTCAGCGCGGTCACGGTGATGATCGCGGTCGCCGCGGCCGTCTCACCGAACGGATCAAGCACCCGGTAGTCGACCCGGTACTCCCCGGCGGTGGTGGGCGCCTGGAACCGCAGAGCGTTCTTCGCGACGAAGGCGATACCGGCCGTCGGCGGGGTGATCAGGTTGGTGTCGAGGAACATGCTCGTGTCGTCCGGATGGAAGTCGTTGGCCAGCACGTCCAGCGTGATGATGTCACCGACGCGCACCGTCGCTGTGTCGTTGGCGGCGACCGGCGGCTGGTGTTTGGTCAACGCCGGCACCGGTACCACGGTCACTCCGGCGGTTGCCGTCGAAACACCATCCGAAATCGTGTACGTGAAGTTCACCTGCTCGGTCAGGGCCGCCGGGGAGGTCACACGGATCAGGGTGGACTCGAGAAGCTCGACGACGAGACCCTTGGCCGTGACATCCGGAGCGACGTTGACAGACTGCACGGCGAGGATCTTGCCCGTGGGGCTCACATCGTTCGACAGCACCGAGACCGTCACCGGCTCTTCGCCGCGCAGGTACGCGGTGTCTTTCACGGCGACGGGCGGCAGATTGTCGTCGGCCGGTTTTTCCTTGACGTCGATCCGGATGATGCCAACACTCGAGTTGGCCCCGGCCTGCACCGTGTACTTCATGTAGAAGATGCCGGGGTTCGACGACGAGAAGGTGACCTGACCGCGGTCGGAATTGAAGGATGCGACGGCGCCACCGGTCGGTTCATCCATGCCAACCAGCGTGAGCTGGGCGCCCGACGGCGACAGGTCGTTCTTGAGCGGCTCAACGACAACGGTCTCGTCGGCGAAGGCGGTGGCGAAGTCCGGAGTGCCGACCGGGTTCAGTGTGCCCGCAGGCTCCACCGTGACGGTGAGGGTGCCTGCCACGGGAGTTCCATTGCCGTCACTGACCTGGAATTGCACCTCCTTCTCGCCCAACTCTGACGTTTGATGGGTGAAGGTGATGAAACCATCAGGCGTGAATCGGACCAGGTCGGCCGACTTGGGGCTCGCACCGGTCAGGTACAGGTCGTCGCCGTCAGGGTCTCGCCAGTCGGTGAGCACGTTGTACGAAATCGTCTGGTTGGCCTCGACCGCGACCCCGGGAAACCTGACCGAGTACGGGGGCTCGTTGATCTCGTCTGGCACCACTCGCGCTGTGACGTTCGCCGATGCCGTACCGCCGCGGCCATCATCGACCGTGTAATTGAACGAGATGCCACCCACGAAGCCTTCGGCGGGAGTGAACTGCAAGGCCCGGCTGCCATCGATCGGATCGAGCCGCCCGGTTGTCTCGGCGATGGGATCGAACGACGAGATCACCAGCACATCCCCATCGGGATCCGAGTCGTTGTCCAGCACCGAGAAGATCGTGGTGCGGCCCGGGCGCACACCAAACAGGTCGTCCTTCGCCGTGGGCGGCCGGTTGGTTTCGGTCCGCTCGGCGAGAGCGTCTTCAAACGACTGGATCGCCGACTTCTCTTCGCCGATCTCCTCAGATTCCTGCTCGACCGGCGGGGTCACGTCATCCCAGTTGTCGACGAGCCGCATGTTCTCGCTGGGCAACCACACGTTGCCGTTCGTGAGGTCGTTCAGTGCAATGATCGTGCGGTTCACGCGGAATTCGAGGACCCCGGACTGGGTCGGCTCCGGAATATCCTGTGGCGCAGGCTCCTGACCGTCGCAGGCAAGCAGGTATTTTTGCGCGGCGCCCCACGCTCCATGAGCGCAGCCGTCCTGGTTGACCGGGCTGGCTACGCCGTCAAGCTCCCGACTGGTGCTGTCGAATCCGGCGTTGACGATGTCGGCACTGCCGGATGCGAGGTCCAGCCGCACCAGCGAGTCTGCCGTGGCAACGACCGCAAAGCTCGACTCCGGGCCGGTTTGCTGGAGCTTGAGCCCAGCCGCATCCCCGATCCCGTATTTTTGGCCGCCCTCAGTGACGAGCTCATTGGTGGACTGGTCGAAAACCACGGGGATGTCGCCCACCGCGGCGAGCTGAAACTCGCCGACCGCCGCGAAATCTGTCGTCGGTGGGCTCGTCGGCCAGGGTCTGCACGCGGTACAGCTTCTTCTGTTCCCGCGAGACCGCGATGATCTCGCCATCGCGAGTGACCGTCACATGGGCACCCTCGCCCAGCTCGGCGATGGGGGCGTCCGAGACGTAGTTGAACTGCAGATCACCAACGGAGGGAACTCCCCAGAGCTTTCCATCGGCATCCAGGATCGCGATGACCGTTCCCCCGTATGCGACCTCGGCGCCGATCGGCACATCAATGGATGAGGTCACCTCGGTGCTTGCCGGATTCACCGACTCGACGCGCCCGGCATCCGGGTCATGCATGAACAGGGTGTCGCCATCCTGCATCACATCGAAGTTGGCGCTGGAGGCGATGACGGAACCGTTCAGCTCATCGATCTGACGGTTGAGCCTTCCGCCCATGAGCTGCTGGCCGTTGGTGACCCAGACGTCGCGCGAGGTGAGCTTCACGTCCGAGATGGGAAATCCGGGATGAAGGGCCGCGATTGTCAGCGGAACACCGAGAATGAGTGAGATCACCACGACAGATGCGGTCGACTTGCGTGCGGCGACCCACCTCGTCAGCACCCTCACAGACATCCCTCGCGTCGATCGTCCCCCGCCAATGCCCCGCAACGGCCACGGCAACTCTTGACCAAACTAACACGGCGCCACGCACAGACATGAGGGAAAGACATGGGTAGCGCTACCCATCTTCGAGGGGCAGAGCTGAGGAGTGCTCGCGATCATTTCGCTCGAGCAGGAACAGATCTTCCTTGCTCACGAGGTGGGTCGCCACCGCATATTCGACGAGTCTGAGCCGACGATTAGTCGCCAGGTTTCCCTTTCCGCCCCGAAGACCACGCACCCCGATCTTGTCGAGCTTGTCGCAGACGTTGTCCAGCTTGCGGTTGAAGGTGGTCATGGACCAGTGCAGTCGCGCGGCCGCCTCGGCGGATGTGGGGATCTCGCCCCGACCGGGCGAGTCCTGACGCAAAACCTGTTCGGCAAGGGAAACGACGAGCAGACGTTGAGTAGAGGTGAGTGCGACAGGTGCCATCGTCGTCTCGCCTCCCCCTCCCGCATGCGCTGCAGAGGTGTTGAAGTAGTCCTGTGGCGAATACACAGTGAACTCGTACGTCGTCGAGCCCGCGCTGAAGAGCACCTGCATCTGCGGAAACACGATCGGCAGTCTGGCGCCGGGCGCGAGCCAGGCCTGAACCTGCCCCGTGGCATCCGTCACGGTGGCCGACAGCAGGGTGCCGACGTTGGCCAGCCACCACATGCCGAAGTCTTCGTAGATGCGCAGGAAACGACGGTGCAGGTACGGGTTGTCGTCGATCACCAGGTCTGACTCACGCCCGATGTGGAAATCGTTCGGGTGCGCCACCTCATACCACTCGCCGCAGAACTCGATCTTGAGCGGGCCGACCTGCGCCTCAGCGGTCACGGGGTGCTCATGCGGGGTAGCAGGTCTCGTAGGGGTTGGCGGAGAGCTTTCCCGCCCGCGAGATGCTGACGGTGACACACACCGTCGAGCCGGGCGCGTAGTCGGTGATGACCACGGCGTTGCCATCGGCTTTGCGAACGGGCTCGTCCGCCGTGCGGTTGCTGATCTGCCAGAAAAAGGCGTCGCCCTCTTTCGGGTCCGGGTTGGTGAAGGTGAAGGTGACGGTGGCGCCGTCGACGACCGGCTCGCCGGCAATCTGCGGGGTCGGGATGCTGGTGACCACGACCGGAGGTCGGGATGCGGTCGGAGTCGGGTCGGCGCTGCCGCCCGTTGCCACCCCACCGACGATGAGGCGACCACGACTCCGACGGCGACGAGGGCGGCGACGGCCCCGATGATCCAGCCAGCGATGTTCCGCGCGGCTGGCTGTGCCGCAGGAGCCTCAGCCGCGACATCCTGAGGCGAGGCGGGCTTCACGACGACGCACGATTGTTTCACCCGACAGCTCTGCCATTCGGAGCCTGTCACCCGACGCGTCGGCGGGCTGAGCAACAACCACCCTGGCACCGCGCAGCACAGTGGATTCGTCGCTGGGTGGCTCGTCGTTCGGTGCCGCGGGCGCAGCGACTGCGGGCTGGGCGTCGATGGTGGCGACGGTGCGAACCCTGGTCTCGTTGTCGTCGCCGTCGCTCTCGTCGCGCACGGGCGCGGCCACGAGCAGGTTGGGCACATCGATGGCGGTCGGCGCGTAGCCGAGCTCGAGTTCAACGCGCTGCAATGCGCGCGCGAAGTCGACCGCCGTCTCGAACCGGTCCGCCCGATCACTGGACATTCCCTTGTTGAGCACGGCGAGCAGCGAGCGGGGCACGTCGGTGCGGCTCATCGGTGTGATCGCGCCGCGTTCGATGCGTCCGATCAGGTCGAGAGTTCCGTTCGAGCGGCCTCTCACCTCGAATGGCGTCTGTCCGGCGAGGATTGTGTAGATCGTGGCAGCGAGCGAGAACACGTCGCTGCGAACGTCGGGCTGCGGGTCATCCTCGAACATCTCCGGGGGCGACCACGGAACACTCATGCCCACAGACGGAGCCGTGCCGCCGCTGGTGCCGGTCTCGCTCAGCGCCGCGGCGAGGGTCGTGGTGTGCAGCGGCAGTTCATCCTCGAGCGCCGATGAGATGCCGAAGTCCGTCAGCGCCGGCCAGCCATAGTCGTTGCTCAGCACGTTCGCAGGCTTGATATCCCGATGCAGGATGCCGGCGGCATGGGCAGTGGCAACGGCGCTGGACAGGCGCACCCCGGTGCGCAGTGCATCTGCCACGGCGAAGGTCTCGGTCTTGTAGCGCTCGGCGAGGCTCGGGCCCGAGCAGTATTCCATCACGAAGTACGGGCGAGCATCCGAGGCCACATCGGCCTGGTAGATCGTGACGATGTACGGGTGCGCAGACAGTTGCGCCATCAGGTTCGCTTCGGCCACGAGGGCATCCCGGCTCGCGTCGGTGATGTCGTCGGTGAGCAGCACTTTTACCGCAACGCGACGCTTGGGCAGGTGCTGGTCGTACAGGAACACATCCGAGAACCCGCCGGAGCCCAGCAGTTTGACGAAGGTGTAGCCGGGAAGCTCGGGCGGGGTGGATGCCGGCCGCCTCACGCGTCGCCCGCCATCACGCCGGCCGGGGCCTCATCCTCGACCGTGAGGGTCACTCCGCTGCCCAGGTCGATGATGGTGCCGAGGATGACCGAGGTCGGTTCGCCAGCGCGCAGCTTCTGGGGAGACCTGCCGGGCAGCTCGACCATCGTGCCGTTGCGCGAGTGAAGGTCGGTCACCACCACGGTTCCACCCTCGAGGCTCACCTGCACGTGGTTTCGCGAGATGTCCTGCTCGGGAGTGCCCACCGTGAGCAGCCGAGGCATTTCGCCGCTGGAGATTTTGCTGACGCTGGGGCTGCGACCGACCAGGATCGGCTGGGTCAGTGCCTCGCGCGCACCGGTCGTCGAGACGGCAAGCACCAGCTGCTGCGCGGGAACGACGGCGGCTGCCATGGTTGCCGGGCGACGTTTGCCCCGCATCTTCGCGATGTCTGAGGTGAGCACGGTCTCGCCATCGTGCAGGGCGTCATCGACGACGGGAACTTCGTCCGTCTCGGGAGCCTCTGGTTCAGACGCGACCGCGTCAGCACCGGAGCGAACGATGGTGTCACCGACAAGGGAACCCTCACCCTCGACCTGCGAGGGCGACGAATCGGCATCCGGCGCCTCGCGCACTGTCGCCTCGACATCCACCTCGACGGGCTTCGTGTCCACCGCCGCCCCGACCGAGACTTCGGCCACGAGCGCAACTCCGGCACTCAGCGGCAGCGTTACGGTGCCCGCGGGCGTTGCCGTTGGCACGCCAAACCGGATGGCAGTCGACGCCGGGGATGCTGCGTTCGACCCAGGTCGAGACACCCGAGGCCGACAGCGACTCGCCCCCCGAGGCATCCGTCACCATCAGAGGTGCGTCACCGCGAAGGATGATGCGGGCATCGGCTCCCTCGCTCCACTCCACGAGCAGGAACGGCGGTGTCGCGGCGAGACCGTTGCTGGTGAGCAGGTCGAGGCTGAGCCGGAAACCGTCTGCGGCTGCGATCGCCGCCCATGCGGCATCCACCACGCTGTCTGCGCCCACGGGCGTTACCAGGAGCCTCGGACCAGACACGTAAGCGAGCCAACCGCCATCCCCCGATGGCCGAAACGTGAACGTCATACTGCTAGCCCCTCGGCCTGGTGTCTTCGAGCTGCCCGGAGAGGGCGCCTCGATCGAGCGTATCGCCGTCATCGCGCTGCGCGCCCGTACCAACCATCTCCGATTCGACAACCACCACCGTTATGTTGTCTGACCCGCCCGCCGCGACCGCCGCGTTGACGAGTCTCTCGGCGAGCGTCAGGGGCGGCCTGTCAGTGTCGCGCAGGTTTTCGGCGTCGTGGAAGACGATGATGCGTGCAATCTCGTCGTCGCCGAGTTCCTTGGTCAACCCGTCAGAACACAACAAAAAGGTCTGGCGTGCCCGAACCGGCATCAGCCAGATGTCGGCGTCCACGGTGTCGTCGGCGCCCAGAGCTCTGGTGACGACGTTGCGGTGTGGATGCCGCTCGGCATCCGCCTTGGTCAGCGCCCCCGAGTCGATCAGCTCCTGCACCGCCGAATGATCCACACTCAGCTGGCTGAGCGTGCGGCCATCCCAGCTGTACGAACGCGAGTCACCGACGTTGAACGCCATCCAGTGATAGTTGCCGGCCGAGTCGACATCGACAAAAGCCACGCCCGTCAGGGTTGTGCCCGATAGCGCACCGTCGTCGCTGTCCGCCGACAGCGACAGCACGGCATCGTTGGCCAGCCGGATCGTCTCGAGCACTCGAGAGGCGCTGGCCGGGCCCTCGCCCGGAAAAGAGTCGACGAACGTGGCGATGGCCGCCTGGCTGGCCATGTCACCCTGGGCGTGGCCGCCCATCCCGTCGGCAACCACAAACAGCGGTGCCGCCATCAGGAAGCTGTCCTCATTGATGCGTCGGACGACTCCGCGGTCCGAATGCCCCGAGTAGCGGAATCGCACGGTGGCGACAGGCAGCGCGAACTCGTGTCTGACCTCGACCGACATCCGCTCTCCCTGGTTTTCCGGCGTCACGCTCGAGGCCAGTAACACACGGTACCAAGCTCGCGACGCAGTCGGGCTCACGGGCATGGGTACTGCTACCCATGCCCGCTGGCGTTAGCTGTCGACGGACTCGGTCGGTGCCGGCTCGCGGTCCTTGCCCTCGCGCTTGCTGTCGACCCGGATCTTGATGAGGCTGGCGACGACGGCGATCGTCATCGACGCGAGGATGACCGCAAGCGACGTCCACGTCGAGATCTCGGGAGCCCACTCGACGTGCTGGCCGTTGTTGATGAAGGGCACTTCGTTTTCGTGCAGGGCGTGGAAGAACAGCTTCACGCCGATGAAGCCGAGGATGAAGGCGATGCCGTAGTGCAGGTATTCCAGCTTGTCGATGAGGTCGCCGAGCAGGAAGTAGAGCTGGCGAAGACCCATGAGGGCGAAGATGTTGGCGGTGAACACGATGAACGGGTCTGTCGTGATTCCGAAGATCGCGGGAATCGAGTCGAGCGCGAACACAAGGTCGGTGATGCCGAGGGCGACGAAAACGACCAGGATCGGCGTGAATACCCGCTTGCCGTCGATGTTCGCGCGAAGCTTTCCACCGTTGTAGACGTCGGAGATCGGGATCCGCCTGCGAAGGAAGCGGATGATCCTGTTCTCTTCCTCCTCCATGTCGTCGTGCTTCTGCCTGGCCTGCTGGATGGCCGTGTAAATCAGGAATGCACCGAACAGGTAGAAGATGAAGCTGAAGTTCTCGATGAGAGCGGCGCCAGCCAGAATGAACAACCCGCGCAGTCCGAGAGCGATGAGAATGCCGACCATCAGCACTTCCTGCTGGTACTTCCTCGGCACCGAGAAGCGAGCCATGATGATGACGAACACGAACAGGTTGTCGATGCTGAGGCTGTATTCGGTCACCCAGCCGGCAATGAACTCGGCCGCGTGATCGACCGAACCCTGCCAGAGCATCAGCAGCGCGAAGATCAGTGCGAGCCCGACGTAGAAGGTGACCCACAGGGCCGACTCTTTCGTCGATGGCACATGCGGCCGGCGGTAGGCGATGAAGAGGTCGAACGCGAGAATTGCCAGCAGAACCACGTATGACGTGACTTCAAACCAGACGGGCAGGGTGGCTTCCATAAGCATCCATTCAGGGAGTGTGGGTACGGCATTAGCCGAAAGTCTCTCCCGCACCCTTCCTCACTGAATCGTGAGACGGATGCCGCTGGCCCGGGCCTGCAACGATGCAGACCGTATTGACGGGCTCAACGAGGTGGGATACTCCCCTTCGCAACCCTCAGCCTAACCGAAAGCCTGCCGCTCTATGACGACTTTGGCGCGAGCATCTGAGCAGAACCCAGGGTCTTCGTGACAGTGACAAGCATGGCAACCCGTAGCGGGTTGACGCGAGGCTGCCGATAGCGCGCGGCGTACCGTTGCACGGCGTCAGCGACGGTCTCGGCATCATCGTGGATGCTCACCGTTCCGCTGAGCGTCAGCCAGGTCGCACGATCGACCTGGCTGATGGTCGCGATGCCGCCGCGAACCGCGTTCAGTACCTTCTGCGAACCACCGCTGGTGATCACCCTGGCGATTCCGGCCTCATACGTGAATCCGACAGGGACCGCGTGGATGGTGCCGTCTGCTGACAGCGTCGACAGCGTGGCCAGGTGGTAGTCGGTGACGAACTGCAGTCCGTCGACGCTGAGGAAACGGTCGGGAGCTGTCGGGGAATCCGGCGCATTCTGGCTCATCATTCGACCCTAACCCGGCCGGGGGCGTACCGACTACGGGCTGCGCTTCCGGCCCGACCGGGTTACGCTGACGTCGGGCGCACCACCCTCGCGCCAGCACGACTGCACCACTGTTTCGCCCACAAGGCCAAGTCTCAGGAGAACATCATGACCCCGCACCCATCTACGATGCTGGATGCCCCATCAGCCGCCATCGCCAATGCCGAGTTCAGCCACGAAAACGTGCTCATCTCGACCGGCAGGCGTTCCGGCCTGATCATCACCGTCGCCGTTCATTCCACAGCGCTGGGCCAGGCCCTCGGTGGCGCCCGAATGTGGAACTACCCGCACTTCACCGACGCCGTCGCCGACGCGCTGCGCCTGTCTGCTGCCATGACGCTCAAGAACTCCGCCGCCGGCCTCAACCGCGGGGGCGGCAAGTCGGTCATCCATCTGCCAATGGGTGTGACCCTGACCGGCGCCGAAAAGCGCGACGCCATGCTCGACCTGGGCGACGCCATCGAGAGTCTCGGCGGCGCGTACATGACCGCGGAAGACGTGGGCACGACCGCAGAGTTGATGGCCGTTGTCGCCGAGCGCACCGCGCACGTGTGCGGCCTGCCCGCCGACCAGGGTGGCGTCGGCGAGCCGGCGGATGCGACGGCCGCCGGGGTGTACGCCAGCATCCTCGCCACGGTGGAAGCACTGTTCGGCTCCCGCGAGCTTGTGGGCAGGCGTGTCGTGATCTCCGGGCTCGGGCAGGTCGGTGGTCGCCTCGCGCGTGCGCTGACCGTTGCCGGAGCCAAACTGACCGTGAGCGATGTGAATCTCGATCGCCAGCTGCTGGCCGCCGAACTGGGCGCGGACTGGGTCAGCGCCGACGAGGCACACCGCGTCGCGGCCGACCTGTATGTGCCGTGCGGCCTCGGCGGCGCGCTGAGCCCGCAGGTCATAGACGAGCTGAACGTCAGGGGTGTCGTTGGTGCCGCCAACAATCAGCTCGCCCGCCACGACGGCGCTGAGGCGCTGGCCGAACGCGGCATCCTGTGGGCGCCCGACTTCGTGGTCAACGGCGGTGGTGTCATCTACCTCGACATGGCGACCAGGCCCGATGCCGACGCCGACGTGATCTCGCGTCGGGTCGCCGCGATCGGTGACACCGTTGCGACCATCTTCCGCGACGCATCCGCGCAGGGCATCACCACGCTGGAAGCCGCCGAGCGGCTGGCGCAGTCGCGACTGACGGCAGCGAAGCCGCGCTCGTAGCGGGGCACAAGCCACCCGACGCAACAAAAAAGGCCCGGACTCCAGTGTGAACTGGAGTCCGGGCTTGTTGTGACCCCAACGGGATTCGAACCCGTGTTACCGCCGTGAGAGGGCAGCGTACTAGGCCGCTATACGATGGGGCCGTCGCGACAACTACAAGAGTATGCCACACGATTGGCCCGACTCCCAAAACGAGTCAGGATGGCGCGAATATCCGCAGTGCTCCGGGCACCACAGTGACGTCGACAGGAGCCGGACCGATGCGCTCGCCATCCGCATAAACCACCGCGACATTCGATTCGATCCTGATTTCCCGGGCCCGATGGATAGCGACCCGCGGGTCGCTGACGTGAGTGCCCTTGAACACCCTGGGAAAGATCCGCAAAAACGCGATGCGCGAGAGCGGCTGAACCACCAGAACGTCGAGTACTCCGTCATCCACCTTCGCATCCGGGGTGACCTTCATGCCGCCACCCAGTGACACGTTATTGCCGACGCTCACGAGCATGGCCTTTGTCTCCAGCGCGGTGCCGTCGAGAAGGAGTCGATACGGGATGGGCTTGAGCCTCAGCAATTCCAGCCCGATGGCGATCGTGTAGCGGCTGGCGCCCTTCGGGTGCCGCATCCGGTTGGCCCGCTCGTTGACGACGGCATCGAATCCCGCCGAGACGGTGCCGGCAAACCAGCGGGTGGATGCGCGTCCAGACTCGTCGTCGACGAAGCTCACGCGTCCGGCGTCGATCGTGCGCGGTGATCCCTGCAGCAGTTCGCCGAGCATCCTGATCGCGGCTTCAGTGTTCTCGTGCGGAATGCCGAGCCCACGCGCCATGTCGTTGCCCGTGCCGGACGGAACAATGCCCAGCGGCACGTTCGTGGTCGCGAGCAGATTCACCCCGAGGCTGACCATGCCGTCGCCGCCCACGACGATGAACGCGTCTGGGTTCGACGCCAGTGCCACGCGGCCCGCCGCGGCCAGCTGCTCGAAATCCGGCTCCTGAAGGCTGGTGACGTCGTGGCCCATCGCCCGGAGGGCCTGCACCACGGCCGGACCGACGTTTTTACCCTTGCCGAACGACGCCGTCGGGTTGATCGCCACTGTGAGGCGGAGCGGCTTCATCGTCACACGGCAAGTATGCCGCAGCGAACGTCAACCCCCTGCCGCTAAACGACGCGAGCAATAGTGTCGAGGTATGAAGATCACGAAGTACGAGCACGCGTGCATGGTCGTGCAGAAGAGCAACTCCTCGCTCATCATCGACCCCGGTGCGTACACGACTCCGCTGACCGATGTGACCGGGGTCGTAGCGATCGTGATCACCCACGAACACCCCGATCACTGGACCCCGGAGCACCTGAGGCGCATCCTCGTGAAGAACCCTGAAGCGCGCATCCTCGGCCCTGGCGGAGTGGTCGCGGCGGCCACACACGAAGACCTGGCCATCGAATCGGTCGCGGAGGGCGACGAGTTGGAGATCGGCCCATTCTCGCTGAAATTCTTCGGCGGCAAGCACGCGGTCATCCACGAGACGATCCCGGTGATCGACAACGTGGCGCTGTTCATCGACGACAGCTTCTACTACGCCGGAGACTCCTTCACCCTGCCGCCAGGGCCGGTCGACACTCTTGCCGTGCCGATCAATGCCCCGTGGCTGAAGGTGAGCGAGGCCATGGACTACGTGCTGCAGGTCGCGCCGAACCGCGCGTTTCCGGTGCACGAGGCCCTGCTCTCGAAGATCGGCATCTCGACCTACGGCACCCGGCTCGAGTGGGCAACCCAGCGCGGCGGGGGCGAGTACCAGCCGCTGGCCGTCGGAGAGTCGCTCGACCTGTAGCGCCGCCCCCGGCATCCGCGCACGCGTGTCGCATCCGCGCACGGGCGCGCATCCGCGGATGCGACAGTCGTGCGCGGATGCTGGCGCCGACTACAGCGGCAGCCGCATGAAGGCGAGGTCGAGCCAGCGGTCGAACTTGCGGCCAACCTCGGTGACGATCATGGGCTCGCCGAAACCCAGCGAGCGGTGCAGCGCGATCGACCCTGCATTGCCGGCCTCGATGGCGGCAACCATGACGTGGATGCCTCGCTCACGGGCCAGACGGATCAGCTCGATCATCAGCGCACGTGCCACGCCGCGCCGCTGGAAGCCGTCCGCGACGTACACGGAGTTCTCCACCGTGAAGCGGTACCCGGTCTTCTCGCGCCAGGGTCCGTAGGACGCGTAGCCGGCCAGCTCTCCGTCGATCTCGGCGACGATCACCGGATGCCCGGCAGCGTGCCGCGCAGCGAGCCACAGCTCGCGATCCCCCCGGTCGGCCTCAACGTCGGTCCAGATCGCGGTCGTCTCGCGAATCGCGCGATTGTGGATCTCGAGGATGGCGTCGAGGTCGGAGTCGGTCGCTGGGCGGATCTGCATGCATCCATGATCCAGCATCACCGAACCCGCCGTGACGCGGCGCCTGGCCTCACCGCAAATAAATCGCGCAGCCTCTTGTACATCGCTGTCGGCGAGAGGAACCTTCAACTATCGCAATCAACCCGAAAGCCGCGAGAAAGGCGTGCTGCGATGAGTGCTCCCCTGCCCGGTTCCGCCCCGTCGCCCACCGACAGCGCCCGGGAGCGCGGGCGGTTCGGGCGTCAGTTCATTCGCTCGTCGCAGCGGGTGATCCGCAGCGACGCCATCCTGATCACTGTGATCGCCGTCTCGATGACACTGAGCGCCTTCTCTATCTATCAGGCCACGCGCGCCTCGGACGAGGCCGGCGAGCTGTTAGATCAGGCCCGCATCGTGCATACCGAGCAGTCCAGGCAGGCCGGATTCCTGCAGACTCTCGTCGACCACGACGTCGACGTCCTTCGCCCGGCCTGCCAGGCCACCGTCGAGCGGGATGTCGCCCGCGTGTCGTTTCTCGACAACGCGTTTCTTAACGACAGCTCGCGCCTGGGGGAGCTCGTCGCGGCGAACGTGACCCTTGACTCGCTCCAGCCCCTCCTCCTCGGTGACCGCACCGCGAGCTGCTCCCCCGCCGACGGTTCGACTGCGAACTACGTCATCCAGCGCGCACAGGATCGCCTGCTCGCAAGCGGCACGATTCCCGGGCTGCCCGATGCGTCGCGGCTTGAAACGCGTGCTGCTGGCTACAACCTGAACGAGCGATTCCTGATGGCGGCCGGCTTCCTGTTCGCGACGGTGGTGGCGGCGATCATCGTGATCGACCAGCTCGGGGCACGCCTGCACCGACCGGGAGGGCTGCGGTCGCGCGCCGCACACCGCTGGCAGTACGTCTTCGCGGCGGTCGCCACCGGCGCCTTCATTGCCGGCGTCGTCGTGCTGGCGGTGAACGCCGTCGACTGGATCTTCTCCCTGGTGCTTGGCGGCAGCCTCGTCATACTCCTGATCGGCCAGTGGCTCTGGCTCCGTCGCACCCGCAATCGGCCCCGGCAGACGGTGGATCGAATTCGCGCGCGATGGTGGGCCGAAGTGGTGGGTGCGTTCACGCTCGTGGCGTTCACTGCCGCGGCGGTCGGGCTCTCGCTGGCCTCGATTCAGGAGCGGGATGCCAACGCGAGGGCGAACCGCCAGGACGTGGTGGCCATGGATCTGCAGCGGGTCGGGCAACTGCAGGCGCTGCGTGATCTCACTGCCGTCTCATACGCTGCGAGCCTCGAAGCCGAGGACATCACGATCCGTCAGCTCGCCGCGCGGGGCTCCGATTCCGTTGACGACCCGGAGCGCCTCGCCGCGATGCGGGAAGTCTCGGACGAACGGATGCGCGACACCGACCAGGGACTGCGCGACCAGACGTCCGCCACCCTCTCCGACGCGGCATCCGGGATCTGCGCCGCGCCTCGCGCCGCCGACGCTCGTGCGCCGCAGGAGATGTTCACGGAATTTGGCCACGACCCGGACGCCGTGATGTGGCACGTTCTGTCGCAGCAGCTTCCGGCCAAATCCTGCGATGTTGTCGCCGCCCTGTCCAGGCAGGAGGCGCGCATCTGGTCGGATCACGCCTCGACCCTGACGGTGGCACTGGTGGTTCTCGGGCTCGCCGGATTCCTGCTGTCGCTGGCTGCCAGCTCCGAGCGGTCGGCGCGAAGCTCCCGGATGCTGCTGCTCATCGGTGCCACCGGTACGACGCTCGGCCTCGTGCTCGCGCTCGCACCCGCACCCACCTTCCTCGTGGGAGCGAGGGTGCCCGATAACTCGAGCGCGCAGCAGTTCGGCACCACCGTCGCGAGTGGGCTCAATGATCCATGCGCGGCAGATCCGGTCGAGCTCGACCGGGCGATCGCGGCCTTCGACGGGTACGGTCCCGCGTTTCAGGCTCGGGCCTACTACGCGAGTTGCGAAGCTGCCGTGCACTCCTGGCCGGCGTTTTCGTCCGATGCGGATCCGGCGGCCCTTCCGGGCATCCTGGACGACCTCACCCGGGCGATTGATCGCGGACCAGTGACCCCGCAGTTGGTGGGCGAACTGGGCTGGTTTGAGATTCTGTACGGCATACAAAATGACGACGACCGCCAGCTGGGGCGCGGCCTGAGAAGCACCGGATCCGCACTCGCACAGATCGAAGCCAGTTCGCTCCCGACGGGCCAGGGTGTTCATATTCTGCGCTTCAACCGGGCGCTTGCCATTGCGGCGCTCGGCGACTCGGCGGCGGCGCTGCGGGAGTATCAGAAGGCGGAACGCTGCCTCGACCCGGCCGAGGGATGTCTCGGCGGTGGCATTGTGAGCCCGGAGATCCGGGACGACCTCCGTCTCGGGGCACTGGCCGACCTCGAGCTCATTGGTGATCGGGCTGACGTTGTTCCCAGCGATGTCGATAGTTACCGGTTTGCGGTTCTGGATCTCGAGGCCGCCGACCGGTTCCATGTCGATTCCGGATGCCCGGCTCGACCTCTACCCGCAGGAGCTCCAGCTGACAGTGGCAGGCGGCGGTTACCGCCCGTCTGTGAGCGTCGTCTGGTACTACCGGGCCGACTCGAGCACCTCGTGGGCTGTGCTGCCCGCACCGAGCGCGACAACGATGCGGGGAGGCTTTTTCCTCGACAGGCCAGTCTCAGCACATTCCCTCCTCGAGGCAGGGAAGTATCGCGCCGACGTGTATTTGGGTGGGCAGCGCGTGGAGTTGCACGGTGCACACACCGCCGACGACGATCTCGCACGGTACGAGTCGACGCGCCTGGGCGTGAGCATCGTCGTCCCCGAGGAGTGGATGGAGTGGCGCAATGACGGCGTGGAGTGGCACATCGGCCCTGACGAAGCGACCGGCATCACACTGCGCAGAGTCGAAGGCATGATTCCCGACGACGTTGAGCCATACCTGCAGTCACAGCTGCGGGATTGGTCGGCCACGGCGTCCGACTCGGGAATGTCCGCCAATCCGGCAAGCTATTTTCTCGGACTGCACAACATCGTCGTGAACGAAAGCGACAGCGTCATTGAGGCTGCCGGCCTCGCGCCGTACACGTCGCACTGGGGGTGCGGCGGAACTTTGTTCCTGGGCAGGGTGTCGGGCGATGCGACTTCGCCGTCCGCCTACGATCTCTTCAACTCCATCGTCTTGGAGCGCGAGCCCGATCGTCTCCCTGCCAATTCCGGGCCGATGGAGGCAGGCGGTATGTCGATGAGCATCCCCTTCAATTGGGACGGCGCGACGCGACCCGAGGGCGGCATCGGCAACCTCATCTCAGCGAAGGATTGCTCCTGGGATGCCAACCTTCTGGTCTCTTCAGACATCTACGAAAGCACCGTGGCCAGCCGCGTCGATGCGGGCCTCGCCGACTACTCCGCGACATTTGCAGGCTTCGACCTGAAGTCCCGCGATCCGCTGGACGTTCCCGGCGCAACCGAGGCCGAGGTGATCCGCTACACCTGGCTGCCGGAGGGGTACACCGAGCCAGTGAACCAGTGGCAGATTTTCACCAGGAGGGGTAACGACCAGGGCCTGGCGACGATCACGATCCGGGAGTCGGATCTGGCGTACTACTCCTCCGACGCCGCGCTGATCATCGGATCGATCGCAATGAATGATGGGTGGTAGTCGCCGGCGCCACGAACGCCACGACCGCCCCGATCACCGCGGCCGCGGCGACGGTCGTTCCCGCTGCCAGGATCGGTCCGGCGGGGCTCACGATCGACTGGCCTGCCAGCGCCTGCCAGGTGAGGACGGCGAGGGTGGCCGCGTAGGTGACGACGGCCACGCGCACCAGCCGAAGGCGCACCTGCGGGGACGCGAGCCGCGGAATCCTGCGCGACAGAATCTCGAGCGCAATCAGGAAGATCGGCAGCACCTGCAGGGCATGCATGCCCACGAAGTGCGGGATGCGGAGGTCGCCAGCCACGGTGCTCCAGCCCAGCAGGAACAGTCCGGCACCGCCATCCGGCACACCGACCGCGTGGGCACCGGCGATGCCCTGGAAGTTGTCGAGCTGACGGGCAGTGGGGCCCGTCATCAGGAACGCGAGGCCCATGCCGACAATCGCGATGATCACACCCGCCCTGATGGCAAGGGTTCGCGCCGGGTCGCCGAGCGGATTGCGGAACAGGCCGATCGCCACCAGCAGGGTCATCGCCCAGACGACCACGATGGAAGTAGCCATCACCGACCACAGCGCCGCGTGGAACGGTGTCGCCACGTTGAAATGGCTTGTGTCACCGAGAGCGGCGGCGCCGACGATGATGATCATCTCGACGACCAGGCCGACGACGCTGATAGTCCCGGCGATGCGCACGACTCTGCGCATCCTGTGCACCTGGCCGATGAGCCACGACAGGGTGATCGCATAGATGGCGATGGATATCGCGAACTTCAGCGGCTTGGCCCACGCGGGCGCACCGAGCACCTCGCGGGGATCGACGAATACGCCGATCGCGGCGACCACGGCGAGCACCCCCATCGCCGCGGCGAGCCAGATGAGTGGCCGGTGCGCGGTCATGATCGGTCTCCCGAGTACAGGCGGTGTGCAGCGTCCTCCTGCGCCATGCGACGCAGCCCGGCAAAGAGCGAGTCGCCCAGCACAGTGCCGACGACCACGGTTTCCGACATCCGCGCCCGGTTGGGCTGAAGGCCGACCGAGGCGAGATCGCCGCGAGCGACGATGACCGCCGCCGCGGAATACTCGGGCAACACGCTCAGCAGTTCTTCGTGGTCGAGTTGCAGGTAGGAGTCGATCACCTTCGCCGCCATCCCCCGGCCGGGATTGTCGGCAGATACCTGCCACCCCATCTCCGCGATGACCCGGTCGATCTCGGTCACACCGCGGGTGGTCGTCTCCGGCAGCCCGACGCCACCCGGGATCGCGTGTTGCGCGACCCCCATCGCCCAGTCGAGCGGAATGTCGGCTTCGGCGGCGGCGAGCACCTTACGCACCGCGGCGACCGACAGCCCTCCGACGTCGACGAGGGCGCGAATGAGCCGCAGCCTGTCGACGTGGTTCGAGTCGTACTGCGCCTGATTCGGGCTGGAGCGCTCGGGCTCCGGCAGCAGTTCTTCACGCTGATAAAACTTGATGGATGCGACGCTCACTCCGCTGCGCTCGCTCAGCTCCGACATCTTCATATCGGATAGTGTAACTATCGATAGTGCTGCTGTCTATATCTACCCGATTGCAAAACGCAGAGTGACGATCTGGAAGGGTCGGAGTGTCAGGGTGATCCCATCGTCGCCCACGGCGCTGACCGCCTCGCTGTCGATTGCACGCTCGAGCAGATCGGTCTCGTCAACGCGGGTCCAGCCGAAGCCCGGACGAAGCATCCCTGTGGACCTGGCGCCGAGTGCTTCGTAGAGCCTGACGACCACATCACCTGTGCGGTCCTCAGCGAGCTTGACAGCCTCCACAACGATGCCGGGCGTGTCGATGGAGACGAACGGCGCGGCGAGTGAGGCTGCCGCACCCTTCGCCTCCCGCAAGGGGAGGTTGAGCCGATAGCCCTCCTCGACAGCATCCACGATCTGAGCTCCAACCATCACCGAGAACCGGAATTCCTGCCGCCCCTGGTCGGCGTCGGGGTCGGGGAACAGCGCCGCGCGCAGTAGCGAGACCCGAACGACGGTGCAGCTGCCAGCCCCCGGCAGAGCGTGCCGACGGATGTCGTACCCGTAGCTGGCGTCGTTGGCGATGGCCACTCCGAAGCCGGGTTCGCCCACATGCACCCAGCGGTGCGCCGAGGTCTCGAAGCGCGCAGCATCCCACGACGTGTTGGCGTGTGTCGGGCGATAGACATGCCCGAATTGCACCTCCGATGCCGCACGGTCTGCATGCACCTCGAGCGGGAACGCGAGCTTGAGCAGTTTCTGCGTCTCGTGCCAATCGATCACGATGGCGATATCGAGCGCACCTGTCTCACCGTCAAGGCACAGAGTCTGCTCGACGGAGGATGCCCCGAAGGATCGTGCGATGCGCACGCCCTGGCCGTCTTCGGTGATCGCCACGGCGTCGACCTCCGTCAGGTCGCGGCCACTGTGCTTGTAGCTCTCGTCGATATCCCACGCATCCCACTGGTTGGGGGTGTCACGGAACAGCTGCAGCAGGTTCGCTGTCTCTCCGGCAGGAATGGTCTCCCGGTCGCTCGCGCGATCAACCATCGAGACGATGAGTCCCCTGCGGTCGATAACAACGCGCACAGCGGCGTTCTCGAGCACGAATCCCTCCGCCGATTCCGAGACGTTAGGCGCGGAGACTGGATGCGCCGCCGCAGCTCCGAGCGGGGGTACCCCGTTGCGGGCGAACGGGCTGGCATTGAAGGTCAGGATATCGTCGCCATCGCCCGCGAGGCTGGCGATGGAATCGGCGATGATCTTCTCAAGAACTACGGCCACCTCGGCGTAATTGCGCTCCGCCTCCTGATGCACCCAGGCAATCGACGAGCCGGGAAGGATGTCATGGAACTGCTGAAGCAGAACCGTGCGCCACACCTCCTCGAGCGCATCGTATGGATAGGAGCGACCGGACAGCACAGCTGCGGCGCTCGCCCAGAGTTCAGCTTCGCGAAGCAGGTGCTCACTGCGGCGGTTGCCCAGTTTGGTCTTCGCCTGCGAGGTGTAGGTGCCCCGGTGGAATTCGAGGTAGAGCTCCCCGGACCATACCGGGGCCTGGGCGTATTCTTTTTCTGCGGTCTCGAAGAATCGCTCAGGCGTCGACAACGACACCCGCGGCGACCCCTCGAGGTCAGCGGTGCGCTTCGCGGCAGCGAGCATTTCCCGGGTAGGTCCGCCACCACCGTCACCCCAGCCGAAGGGCAGCAGCGACGTGGTACCCGTCCCCTTCTCGGCATACTGCCGCTCGGCCCTTGCCAACTCGCGTCCCGAGACATCGGAGCTGTAGGTGTCCACCGGCGGGAAGTGAGTGAACACCCTGGTGCCATCGATGCCCTCCCACCAGAAGGTGTGGTGCGGCATGCGGTTGGTCTCATTCCATGAGATCTTCTGGGTGAGGAACCATTTGGAGCCGGCGGCGGTGACGATCTGGGGCAGCGCGGCCGAGTAGCCGAACGAATCGGGCAGCCACACCTCGAGCGGCTCCACACCCAGCTCCTCCATGAAGAATCTCTTGCCTGCCACGAACTGCCGAGCCATGGCTTCGCCGCCCGGCAGATTGGTGTCGGATTCCACCCACATGCCCCCCACTGGCACGAAACGGCCCGCAGCAACCTGCTTCTTCACGCGCTCGAACAGTTCGGGGTAGTACTGCTTGAGCCAGGCATACTGTTGAGCGCTGGAGGCGGCGAACGTGAAATCTGGATCGTCCTCCATGAGGGCCAGTACGTTCGAGAACGTGCGGGCCACTTTGCGCACGGTCTCCCGCACCGGCCACAGCCATGCCGAGTCGAGATGCGCGTGGCCGACCGCCTGAAGCCTGTGAGCGCTCGCATACGCGGGCCGGGCGAGCACATCGGCGAGCGCGGCGCGGCCAGCCTCGGCCGAACCCGGCACATCTTCCGGATCGACGGCGTCGACCATGCGGTCCAGTGCCAGCAGGATCTCCATCCGCCGCGGGAGGGTCAGCGGAAGCTCGGCCATGAGACCACTCAGAGTCCAGACATCCTGAAGCAGTTCCCACACCGCGACGTCGAGAAGGCCGAGTTCGAGAGTCCGCAGTTCGTACGCATGCTCGGAACCCGACGTTGCCTTGTCCCCGAGGGTGGTCACCCCAAAGGTAAACGTGCCGGCCACGTTGGGATTAGCTGCGGCTTCGAGATAAATGTCGACGTCGCTCCCCGGCTCCCCCGCCGGAACGTAGCTGTTGAGTGGCTCGATGGCCTTGATGATTCGGCCACGCTGGTCGAATGCGGTGCCCTCCGCCTGGAATCCCGGCAACGTCTTGTTGTATCCGAGGTCGACAATCACCTCGGCGCGAGTGCCGTCGACTTTCCAGTCCGCTGGCACTTTCCCGGTCAGATGGAACCACACGGTGCTCCAGGGCCGGCCCCAACTCGAGCCAATCGAAAACGGCGCGTACGACTGTGTGCGCGCTTCCGAGAAGGGGACCGGCTCGTCGGGCACTTCCCAGGCCTCGATCTGCAGCGCAGCACGATCACGGTAAACCGCGGGCACGAGACGTTCCCGGGTGAAGCGCTCGATTCGGGCCTCGACGAGGGCTCTGTTGTCGTGCATGTCGTCTCCTTAGCTAGGACTATGTCCCGCCTTCGCGGCGAGGATGGGGTCGAGCGGGGCCAATCAGCCTTTGACTGCGCCAGCGAGCGCGAACGATCCGCCGATGCCGCGGGATACGAGCACATACAGGGCAATGACGGGCACGGCATAGATGAGGGAAAACGCCGCCAGCTGGCCGTAGGCGATAGTTCCGTACTGCCCGAAGAAGCTGTAGATGCTGATGGCGGCGGGCTGTTTGCTGGGAGAGAGCAGCAAGACGAACGGCACGAAGAAGTTTCCCCACGCCGCGAAAAACACGTAGATGGAGATGACCGCGATTCCCGGCCTCATCAGGGGAACGACGATGGTTCGCAGGGCCCGCATGGCGGATGCGCCGTCGACCCACGCCGCTTCCTCGAGGCTGATCGGCACCGAGTCCATGAAGTTCTTCGCCATGTAGATGGCCACCGGCAGCGACGTTGCTGCGAGGAACGCGATCGTGCCCGGGATCGAGTCGAGCAGGTTCAGTGCGACAAACAGCGCGTACACCGGCACCATGATCGCGGTGATCGGCAGTGAGGTGCCGAACAGCACCGAATACATGAACGGCTTGTTGAATCGCGCCTGATACCGAGACAGCGGATAGGCGGCCAGAAGGGCGATAACGACCGTGATCACAGCCGTCGAGACGGAGATGACCAGGCTGTTCCACATCGGCAGGAACGTCAGCTCGGGAGTGAGCACCGATGAAAAGTTGTCGAGAGACAACTCGGTTGGCAGTCGGGTCTGGTAAGTGGCCGCGGTGTCGAACGACGCGAAGATCAGCCAGGTGAGCGGAAGCAGGAAGCAGGCGCCGATCACGATGAGCGCGAGGTTGACGAAGAAGGCCGACATCCGCTTCGTCGGTGCTGCTACGGACCGCGGACGTTTCCCCGGGACGGTGGTCGCGGCTGACTCTCGGGTGGAGGTGTTGGTCATGGCTCTAATCCCTGGGTGCGCGAAGCGCTCGGATGTACACGATGGAGAAGACAGCCCCGACGGCCAGCATCACCGTGGCGATTGCTGTGCCGTAGCCGATGTCGCTAAAACGGAAGGCTTCCCTGTAGGCGAGAATCGGCAGCGTGGTGCTGGCGTTGCTCGGCCCTCCCCCGGTCATGACCCAGATGAGCGTGAAGAGCGACAGGGTCTGAAGTGTGATCAGCATAAGAGTCGTGGTTATGGACTGCTTTATCATCGGCAGCGTCACGTAGAACAGCCGATTCGCTCCCCCGGCGCCGTCGATCATGGCTGCCTCAGTGACCTCGGGCGGTACGTCGTTCAACGCCGCCTGGTAGATCATCATCGAGAAGGCGGCGCCCCGCCAGATGTTCGCGCAGATCACGGCGAACATGGGGAAGCTGTACAACCAGTTCGGACCGTCCATGCCAAACGTGGCCAGGATCTGGTTGAGAGTTCCGTTCTGGCTGAAGAAGGCGTAGGCAACGAACGCCGCAACGATCTCAGGCAGGATCCACGCGGCGACGATGATGGTGCTGACGATGGCGCCGACCTTCTTGTTGGCCTTGTTCATCAACAATGCGAGCGAGAGCCCGAGCACGGTTTGCGCGATGACCGCAGACACGAGCGTGAATACGACCGTGAGCCACACGGACTGGGGGAAGAGCGGATCGGCAAAAAGCCTCGTGTAGTTGTCGATCCCAATGAACTGCGGGTCGGATGCCGCCCTGCCTGTGAGCGCTGCGTCGGTGAGAGAGCCCCACAGCGACCAGACGATCGGCCCGACCAGGAAGATCACCATGAGGATGATCGCCGGCACGAGTGGGATCATCCGGACCAGTGTCACGAGGCTTCGGCGCTTGCTGCGGCGGGATCCTTCCTGGGGATCCCGCCGCAGGCTCGGCTGCGGTGAGGGACTGAGCACTTCTGCAGTCAAGGTCGATCGCTCCTGTAGGTTGCGTTCTTATCTCTCACCGGGCCGTGTGCGCGCTCAGCCCTTGTCGATGACTCCGTCGGCTCCAACGATGCCCTCGACTGCGGCGTCGTAGGCCGCGGCAGCCTCTGCCGGGGTCGACGAACCAGTGATGACGGCCTCGGTGGCACGCTGAACTTCAACCGAGATCTGGTTGTAGTCGGCGGTGGCCGGACGGAAGTGCGTCACTTCCACGAGGTCGGTGACGGCCTCAACGAACGGATTGGCGGCCGTGTAGCTCGGGTCGGCGGCAACGTCGGCACGAACGGCGATCTGCGAATTCTCGTTGTCGTACGCGAGTGCGTTGTCCTTGTTCAGCGCCATAGTGAGGAATTCGAAGGCGAGGTCGGGGTTTGCGGATTTTGCACCGACGGCCAGCGTCCAGCCACCGGACATGCTCACGCCGCCTGGCGCCTGGCCGTCCTGGGTTGGGAAGGCAACAGCGCCCATCTCGTCCGCATACTCGGGCCACTCGTAGGAACCGCCCTCAACCCAGAACGACGGCGTGTACGAACCCTCGACAGTCGCGCCCAGTGTGCCCTGGGGGAACATCGTGCCGAAGACCTCTTGCCAGATATTCGGGTCCAGTGCCTGGGCCGGCGTCAGAGCGTAGCCCTCGGTGTACAGGGTGTCGAGGAATTCCAGCGAGTCGATGAACCCCTGCGATCCGACAACCCACTTGGACGATTCCGAATCGTACAGTGCGTCTCCGCCCAGCTCAGTCCCGTACAGCAGCTCATAGAAGCCCTGCATGTTGGAGCCCTCCCCGGTGCCAGTGCCTGCGTAGAGGTTGAATGGCACGACCCCCGGTTGCGACGCCTTGATGGCCGCTGCAGCATCGAGGATGTCCTGCCACGTAGCCGGTGTCCACGGCACGGAGATACCTGCGGCCTCGAATACCGATTTCCGGTACCAGATCGCACGCGTATCTGTGCCGAGCGATACCGCGTAGATGCTCCCGTCATCGCCGGCACCCGCGCCCTTGGCTGCATCGCTGAACTGGTCCCAGTCCTCCCATCCGGCGACGTACTCGTCGAGGTTGAGCAGGAATCCTGCCTCGGCATCTGATCGCACAGCCGAGGTGTCTTCGTAGAAGACGTCTGGTGCGGTCTCTGCAGATCGCTGCGAGAGGGCGAGCTTCGTCTTGTAGTCGTCGTCGGTGCCGGCGACCGGCAGCAGTTCGACTGTGACGCCTTCGTTCGCCGCTTCGAAGTCGGCTTTCACCGACGTGAAGAGCGTGTCCAGCGCCGTGAACGCATCGGTTTTGATGTAGCTGATCTTGAGGACCTTGTCCCCGTCTGCCTGACCGGATGCTGTGCACCCGACCAGTCCAAGCATGGACCCGATGGCGATGGCCGCGATGCCGATTGCTGCTTTCGTGCGCATGGTGCTCCCTTGCTCCACTGTGCGAATGTGTCGATACCTGCCGGCACGCGCGAAGGGAATCGCTCCACATCGCTGTGCATTAGGTCGAGAGTACATCGAATTGACTTATTAACACCAGTCCGGCGTTTTTGCGCAGAATTACGCCAGCAGAAGCGACTTCGGGTTGGGGGTGAGTGCCCTGTCCAGCACGAGGCACGCCGCTCCGACTGCCGCGACATCCTCGCCAACACCGGTGCCTACGACGGCGATGCGATGGATGCTTCGGGCGACGCGTTGTTCCTCGAGAAGTGCGGGGATGCTCCGCATGTAGTGCCCCGCAAGCCGCGACCAGAAGGGGCCGCCGAACACAACCCTGTCGAGGTCAAGCAGGTTCGCTACCACCGAAACCGCCTTGGAGACGCGAACGGCCGACTGATCAAGAATGTCGATCGCAACCTGATTGCCTGCATCGGCCGCATCGCACAGCTCGGTGAAGCGCTCGTCGATTGACTCGGTGTCGAGAGCGACGGACGCGCCGCCGAACACACCGAGTCGATCGGCTTCCATCACCAGCGTCCTGGGCATGCAGGTGACGAATACGCACCCTCTCAGTCCACAGAAGCATGGCGGGCCATCGGGATCTGTGACGATGTGCCCGATCTCGCCGGCGTTGTCTGAGCTCCCCCGCACCACCTCGTCGCGGACGACGAGTCCGGCGCCGATTCCGGTCCCGAGGTAGAAGAACACGAAACTCCCGAGACCACTCGCGCCGCCTGCCCACATCTCGGCGACAGCAGCCGCGGTCACGTCCTTGTCGAGAATGGTGGGAAAGCCGGTGCCTTTGGCGAGTGCGTCACGAAGCGCCACCTGATGCCAGCCGACGAGGTGCGGCGGGTCGACAACCGTTCCCCGCACCCGATCAATCGGCCCGGGCGCCGCAATCCCGACGCCAGCGATTCGATCGGGACTGATTCCCGAATCGGAGACGAGCTTGGCGATAGCGCTCACAAGGTTTGCGATTATGACAACGGGATCCGTCGAGGTCGGAGTTGCGTGACGTTCGTGGGCGACGACGGCCCCGGTCAGGTCGAGCATGACGAATGTCATCACGGTGGGGTCGAGGTGCACCCCGAGCGCGTACCGGCCGCGCGGGTTGAGCCGCAGAATCGTTCGAGGCTTGCCGGGGCCGCTGATCTCCTTCCCGGCAGCAACGATGAACTCCTGATCAAGCAGCCGGCGGCAGATATTGGAGATCGTCTGGGCCGAGAGGCCGGTCGCACTGGCCAGTTCAACCCGGCTAAGTCCACTACCGGATCGCCTAATCGCGTCGAGGATGACGGACTGGTTGAAGTCCCCCATGGCGGGCAGGTTGGTGCCACGGCGCATTGCCGACTGCGATTGATCTGCCACGGCGCACCCTCAACTTTCGACAACTGCAGGATAACTCCTGAGCGGGCCTTCGACTCCCCCGGATCCCCTCCCCATATTCAAGGATTCGAGCTCAAAGCCTAGATGAATATCTCCATCGAGTGTGTAAATTACTTCCTGATGGCAATCGCAGTATCGGCACCATAAATCCAGCACCGTCACAGAAATCGAGACGACCGATGACTCAAATTTCCCGACCACCGGCCTCCCCACCGCGGCTGCAGGAAGGAGCGGCTCCGAGTTGGAGTGCGGTCGACGAGCACGCCGACCCGGTGGGGCAGATCACTCATCCTGATGGCACGGTCGAACTCCACCCCCGCACGACAAGCGGTCACATTTCTTTCACGCTCGAGGGCACCCTCGCGTTTGCGCTCTTCGATTCCGGCGTGCTCCAGACGAGTCCGATCGATCGTGTAGAACGCACGATCACCCAACGACTCGAGCGCTTCTATTCGGTTGGTCGATATGCGGGATGCGTCTCACTCGACCTTCGCGACGCGCATGCGGTCGACGCTTCGATCATCCATCTAGACGATCAGCGCATTCGGCTTCGCATCTCTCTCGGGTCCGGCGACGCACCAGCCGTCATTCGAGTGTGGGCCGATCGAACAGCTGTTCCCGGTTTCGCCCGCGACAGCGCGGCATTCTCGAACCCCCTCGACGAGCAAACCCATCTCACGGCTCTCTGGGCGAACCAGGTGGGGACCCTCGGCAGTCTCGACGTGCCAGGTTCGGTGTATCCCACCTTGAAGCTGCCCGAGCACGAATACTGGACACTGAACTCGTTCTTCGACCCGGACTCGTGGAGCGTTGTGAATTGCCTCAGCTTCTCGGGCGACCAATACCTCGTCGACCAGGCACGCGCCGTGCTCGATCGGGTTCGTTCCGATGTCACGGCAGACGGCCGGGTGCCCCACCACTACGACGAACACGAACCCGTGTACGTCGCGATCTCGGGTGCGACTCAACCCGGCCCGAACATTTTTTATTGCCTGGCGATGCTCGACCATGTTGCTGCGACCGGGGATGCGGATTACCTGCGCACGGTCTGGGCCGACACCCTGGTCCCTTGTGTTGAGGCTCTGCTCGACACTCTCGATCCCGCGTATGACCTCCTCCGCTCTGGAGGACCATTGTGGATCGACGTGTTTCGGCGCGAGGGCATCACGCTCGACACGAATGCCGCAGTGGTGTTGCTCCTGAACAGAATGATCTCAGCCGCACGCCACCTCGGGGAGTCGGCTGTCGCCTCGCGGTGGAGCGACTATCGCGACCGCATCAGTGCGGCCATCGAGGGCTTCTGGCGTACAGACCACTACGCCACGGTGCTGCCCGGCTCGGGAGACGATCTCGACATGCTCGACTCCGATGACGTGCTCGTTGTACTCGCCGGAGTCACCGACGATGCGCGAGCGCGCGCGATCTTCGATCGGCTGGACAGTCCAGAAACGCACCCGGGCGGTCGCGGCACGTGGGTGAGCGCACGGGAGTACGGCCCCGAGCTCTGTTACGAGCGCAACGTCGGTGATTCGAACTGCGCCTTCGCGCGGATCTGGTGGGCAGAAATGCGCGCACGCCGCGACCGCGGTGACGCCGCCGCGTTCATGGCCATGTTCGAAGCTGTTCGCGCGGATCTGATTCAGCACACCTGGATGGGTGAACGGTACGACGTCAACGGCGACATGATCCGCGCCGACGGTTACCACGAATACCCGGGCGTCCTCGACATCCTGCTGAGGGAGGGCGTCTACGGGCTCGTCGTCGACGTGGCGAGCGTCGATGTGCGCCCCCTTCGCGGCGGGGATCTGACCTATTCCGTGGGCGGCATCCGCCTGCAACGCGCTGGCCTTGACTGGTGGGTGCGCGTACCCGGCGAGGGACCACGATCGTTCGTTTTTCACGATCTGGTGGCGGGAGCCCGCTACCGCTGGGGTGGGGATATTTGCGTCGTCGAGGCGGACGGAAGCCTTGCACTTACCGGTCTCGCGGGAGTCGAACAGTCGCTCACGCACGACGGCGTTTCGATGGGAGCTGACGCTCTTTAGAAGGAGAAAACTTGCTGGGGTACCTGGACTCGAACCAAGAACAAAAGAATCAGAATCTTCCGTGTTGCCAATTACACCATACCCCACAGGGCTCAACCGAGGTCGAGCCGACTGTCTACTTTAGCGCATCTCAGAGCACTCCGAGTACATCACGACAGGGCCGCACGGAGCCTCTCGATGCGTTTCAGCGTCGATTCCCTGCCCAGCAGCTCCATCGACTCGAACAGCGGCGGGCTGATGCGGCGACCCGACAGGGCGGTGCGCAGCGGACCGAATGCGGTGCGGGGCTTCATTCCCCGTGATTCGATAAGTTCGGCGCGTAGAGCCGCCTCGATGTTCTCGGTGTTCCAGGGGGCCACGGCCGGCAGTACTGCCGATGCGGCATCCAGCACCTCTGCGCCGTCTGCCGATGGCATGGCGTCCGCGGCGAACTCGAGGTCGTCGTCTGCCGTGAACAGGAAGGCCAGCAGCTCGCGGGACTCCCCCAGAAGCTGCATGCGCTCCTGCACGAGCGGGGCGGCGGCGAGCAACATGGCGCGGTCCCCGTCGTCTTTCAGCATGTCCGCGACGTATGGCTCGAGGCGCTTCGCGAATTCGTGCACCTCGAGAAGCCTGATCTGGTCGCCGTTGATCGATTCGGCCTTCTTCACGTCGAACCTGGCCGGGTTGGGGTTCACGTCGGTGACGTCGAAGGCAGCGACCATCTCGTCGATCGAGAAGACGTCGCGGTCTGCCGCGATCGACCAGCCCAGCAGTGCGAGGTAGTTGATGAGCCCTTCCGGGATGAAGCCGCGATCCCGGTGGTGGAACAGGCTCGACTCGGGGTCGCGCTTCGACAGCTTCTTGTTGCCCTCCCCCATCACGTAGGGAAGGTGCCCGAAGCGGGGAATCGCGGTGGCTACGCCGATCTCGATCAACGCCGTGTACAGCGCGATCTGGCGCGGGGTCGACGACAGCAGGTCTTCGCCACGCAGCACGTGGGTGATTCCCATGAGCGCGTCATCCACCGGGTTGACGAAGGTGTACAGCGGTGCGCCGTTGGGCCTGACGACCACGAAGTCGGTGAACGAACCGGCGGGGAAGGTGATCTCGCCGCGCACCAGGTCGTCGAAGCTGAGGTCTGCGTCCGGGACCCGCAGGCGCAGCGCGGCCTTGCGGCCTTCCGCCACATACGCGCCCTTCTGCTCTGCCGTCAGGTCGCGCTCGAAGTTGTCGTAGCCCTGCTTCGGGTCACGCCCTGCGGCGACGTTGCGCGCCTCGATCTCCTCGCCGGTGGCGTAGGACTCGTACAGGTGACCGCTGGCCTTCAGCTTCTCGATGACATCGAGGTAGATGTCGGTGCGCTGAGACTGGCGGTACGGCTCATGCGGCCCGCCAACGTCGATGCCCTCATCCCAGTCGATGTGCAGCCAGCGCAACGCGTCGAGCAGCTGCAGATAGCTCTCTTCGCTGTCGCGCTCGGCGTCGGTGTCTTCGATGCGGAACACCATCTTGCCGCCGGTGTGCCGCGCGTACGCCCAGTTGAACAGCGCAGTTCGAATCAACCCGACGTGCGGGGTTCCGGTGGGAGATGGGCAGAAACGGACGCGAACGTCGGCTCCGGTAGCGGTCGAGAATGAAGCAGTCATTGCCGATAAGTCTACGAGGCGACGAGCACCGCGACGGAAGCATCAGCGCAGTTGCGCTCACCGGCGGTCTCAAGCCATGCACGCATGGCCCCGAGGTGCTCGGCGTCGACCACCGCGATCGTCCACGCGCCTCCAGCAAGCTCCTCCAGTGACTGCCAGCCAGCCCTCCTGCCCAAACTTCCCGCGAATCACCGGCTCGAGCTCCGCCACAACGAAGGGTGAGACCACGAGCGGCTCGAACTCGGCAACGAATTCGATCTCCCCGGCCACCTGCCAGTGGCCCTCCGCCCCCGCATCAAAGTACGCGGCCAGGGTGCTCGCATCGAGGATCACAGAAATCCCCCGCGCGGGGGCGGCCGGTGGCCCCCGATAGCGGCTTCTACGGCCGACCGAATGATCGCGGCAGAGGAGGTCCCGCGCCGAATAGCGACGGCGCGCACGCCCTCCACGAGCGATGACGGGAAATAGACGGTCGTTCGCGCCATCCGGTTCGCGTTGCTCAGTCGATGGACGGGCTGTGGGATCGGGTCTTCCATTTCAGCAACGTATGGCGTCACGCCATACGTTGCTGATTCGGGAGCCATGCCGGGGAGCGGACGTCGCCGCGGCATCGGTGGAGGAGCGGAGGGGCAGGGCGGGGACGCGGAGGCCCGGGAAAGGACGGGAGGTCGAAGCGACGGCGGAGGTCGAAGCGACGGGAAGCGGGTGAGGTCCTAGCCGCGAACCGGGTTGCTGAGCGTGCCGATTCCGGAGACCTCGATCTCGATGACGTCGCCGCCGACCATTTTGCCCACGCCGGCTGGCGTGCCCGTCAGGATCACGTCGCCGGGAAGCAGAGTGAACGCGGCCGACACGTAGGCGACGATGGATGCCACCGAATGCACCATGTCGGTGAAGGGCGCGTCCTGGCGGGTCTCGCCGTTGAGACGCGACTGCACACTGTTCGTGGCGACGTCGAACTCGGTCTCGATCACCGGGCCGAGTGGGCAGAAGGTGTCGAAGCCCTTGGCGCGCGCCCACTGGCCATCCGTCTTCTGCAGGTCACGGGCCGTCACGTCGTTCGCGACGGTGTAGCCAAAGATGACCGAGTCCACGTCTGCTTCGGCGACGTTGCGCGCGATGCTGCCGATCACGATCGCGAGTTCGCCCTCGAAATCGACGCGGTGGCTCTGGTGCGGAAGCACGATCGGGTCCCCCGGGCCGATTACCGAGGTGTTCGGCTTGAGGAAGAGCAGCGGCTCCTTCGGAACCTCGCCGCCGAACTCGGCCACATGATCGACATAGTTCTTGCCGACGGCGACGACCTTGGATCGCGGAATGACCGGCGCCAGCAGCTTCGCGTCAGACAGGGGAATCCGCTCATCCGTGGTGTCGAAACCGGCGAACATCGGATCGCCGTTCAGAACGACAATCGAGTCGCCGTCCACGATTCCGAAGCGGGGGTCTCCACCTGTGCTGAATCGCGCAATCTTCACTACTGGTCCTTGCTGTCGAGACGGGTGAGCCAGCCGTGCGGATCAGCGCGGCGGCCGTACTGGATGTCGGTCAGCTCCTCGCGCAGAGACATGGTGAGCTCGCCGGCAGGCGCATCCGCGTCGCCGATCGTGAAGCCCTCGGCCTTGAACTGAGCGATCGGGGTGACGACGGCGGCGGTGCCGCAGGCGAACATCTCGGTGATCTCGCCGGATGCCACGCCCTCACGGATCTCGTCGATGGTCACCCTGCGGCGTTCCACCGTGAGCCCGCGGTCGACGCCGAGCTGCAGGATCGAGTCGAGGGTGATGCCCTCGAGAATGCTCGGCGAATCGGGAGTCACCAGGCGGCCATCCTTGTAGACGAACACGACGTTCATGCCGCCGAGTTCCTCCAGATACTTGCCCTCCTCCGCGTCCAGGAACAGCACCTGCGCGCAGCCCTGGTCGTATGCCTCCTGCTGGGCGACGAGGGAGGATGCGTAGTTGCCGCCGGTCTTGGCCGCACCCATGCCGCCCTTGCCCGCCCGGGCGAAGTCAGTAGACACCCAGATCGACAGCGGGTTGACGCCACCCGTGAAGTAGGCGCCGGCTGGGCTGGCGATCACGTAGTAGTTGACCTTCGCCGCGGGGCGAACGCCGAGGAACGCCTCCTTCGCGAACATGAAGGGCCGCAGGTACAGGCTGGTCTCTGGCGCTGACGGCACCCAGCGCGCATCGACGGCGATGAGCTGCCTGAGCGATTCGATGAAGTCTTCGGTGGGCAGCTCGGGGAGGGCGAGCCGACGCGCCGACCGCTGCATGCGTGCGGCATTCGCCTCAGGACGGAACGACCAGATCGAGCCGTCCTCGTGCCGGTACGCCTTCAACCCCTCGAAGACCTCCTGCGCATAGTGCAGCACGGCCGCGGCGGGATCGAGCGCGATCGGTCCGTACGGCTGCACGCGAGCGCGGTGCCAGCCGCCCTTCTCGCTCCAGCAGATGTCGACCATGTGGTCAGTGAAGTTTTTGCCAAAACCCGGGTCAGCCAGAATGGCGGCGTGCTCCTCCTCGGAGCGGGCCTCCTGGTTCTTCTTCACCAGGAACTGGAGAGACGCGGGAGCAAGCAGGTTCTTCATGGTGGATCCCTTTGTGGCTTTAGTTGGACGTACTACTAATTCTGCGCTACTGCCGCCGCAATCGCGTCACCGACCTCGGCAGTGCTGCGAGCCGCAGTCCCGCGTGAGGCGAGGTCGGACTCCACTGCAGCGGTGACACGCGCCGCCGCATCCTGATGCCCGACATGCGAGAGCAGGAGTGCGATCGACAGGATGGCTGCCGTCGGGTCGGCCAGTTGCTGGCCTGCGATGTCTGGCGCCGAACCGTGTACGGGCTCGAACATCGACGGGAAAGCTCCTTCGGGGTTGATATTCCCCGAGGCCGCCAGCCCGATGCCACCGCTGATTGCGGCGGCAAGATCGGTCAGGATATCGCCAAAGAGATTGTCGGTGACGATGACATCGAACTTACCCGGCTGCGTCACCAAATGAATAGTCGCGGCATCAATGTGCTGGTACCCCACCTCGACGGAGGGGAACTCGAGAGCCACCCTGTCGACGGTGCGCTGCCAGAGGCTGCCGGCGTGAGTGAGCACGTTCGTCTTGTGCACGAGCGTGAGCTTGTTTCGGCGAGCCGCCGCTTGCGCGAACGCGAAGCGCACCAGGCGCTCGGCACCGAACGCGGTGTTGATCGAGACCTCAGTGGCGATCTCGTGTTCGGTTCCGACCCGGATGCCACCACCATTGCCCACGTACGGGCCCTCGGTGCCCTCACGCACCACCACGAAGTCGACCGTGCCCGGGTTCGCGAGCGGCGACTGCACCCCGGGGAACAGGGTCGTCGGACGAAGGTTTACGTAGTGGTCGAAAGCGAACCTGAGCTTCAGGAGCAGCCCGCGCTCGATAATCCCACCGGCGAGGCGCGGGTCACGCGGGTCGCCACCGATGGCTCCGAGCAGGATCGCGTCGAACGGCTTGAGCGCTTCGAGATCGTCGTCGCCGAGGATGGTGCCTGAGGCCAGGAAATGCCCGGCACCGAACGGGAACTCGGTGGTCGTGGCATCCACCCCCACAGCAGCGAGCACCTTGAGCGCTTCTGCGATGACTTCGGGGCCGATGCCATCACCGGGAATGACTGCGAGGTTGAGGGTTGATGCCATGGATTTACAGTACCGTCGCTCGCACAACGCTCAGTCCGGCCTGCTGGGTATAGCGCACGCGTGGCAGGGGCCACAACCCCCTGTCATCGCCCCATTGCGGTCCTAGGCTGTGCCCATGAGTATCGGAACAGGAATCGTCCTCTTTGTCATTGGCGCAGTTCTCGCGTTCGCAGTGAACGTGCAGGTCGAGGCCATCAACCTCCAGCTTGTGGGCTACCTGCTGATGGGAGCCGGCGCGCTGGTCTTCATCATCGGGCTGGTCCTCATGATGCGTAAGCGCCAGTCCGTCACCACGGTGCACAATGGCGTTGACGCAGATGGAGGCACGGTGCAGCAGCGCCGCACCACCACCACCCCCGACGAGGTCTAGACCTCGACGATATCGATCTCCTTGAGAAGCGTTGCGTCGATTGCCGTACGCACGCTCTCAAGGAGGTCATCGGGCACCGGTGAGTCAACGATCAACACGCTGAGTGCCTGACCGCCGGCTTTCTGGCGCGCAATCTGCATGCCGGCGATGTTGATGTTCGCGTCGCCGAACTCGCGTCCGTAGACGGCCACGATGCCGGGTCGGTCGACGTAGCTCATCACGATGAGGTGATCCGCGAACGGAACCTCGATGTCGTAGCCGTTGATCTCGACGATCTTCTGCGCCTGCTTGGTGCCGATGAGCGTGCCGGAGACCGAGACCTGCCTGCCGTCGGCCAGGGCTCCGCGAATGGTGAGCACGTTGCGGTACTCCTCGCTGATGGCATCCGTGACCAGGCGAACCGTGATGCCGCGCTGCTCGGCGAGCAGCGGCGCGTTGACGTAGCTGACCGACTCGCTGACGATGTTGGAGAAGATGCCCTTCAGCGCGGCAAGCTTCAGGACGTTCACGTCGAACTCGACGATCTCGCCGCGAACCTCGATGTCGATGTTCGTGATCGGGTCATCGGCGAGCGCCGAGAACAGCTGGCCCAGCTTTTCCATGAGCGGGATGCCGGGACGCACGCTCGGGTCGATGACCCCACCGGCGACGTTGACGGCGTCCGGAACCAGTTCGCCGTCGAGCGCGAGACGCACCGACTTCGCGACCGAGACGCCTGCCTTCTCCTGTGCCTCATCGGTGGATGCGCCGAGATGCGGTGTGACGATGGCGTTCTCGAGCGCGAGCAGCGGCGAATCCGTGGGGGGCTCGTTCACGAAGACGTCGAGCCCGGCGCCGGCAATACGGCGCGACTTGAGGGCTGAGTACAGGGCATCCTCGTCGATGAGTCCACCGCGAGCGACGTTGACGATGTACGCCGTCGACTTCATCAGCGCGAACTGGTCGGTCGAGATCATGCCCGTCGTCTCCGGCGTCTTCGGCATGTGGATCGTGATGAAGTCCGACTGCGCGAGCAGCTCCTCGAGCGACACCAGGGTCACGCCGAGCTGCTGCGCCCTGGCTGAGGTCACGTAGGGGTCGTAGGCGAGGATCGTGGTGCCGAAGGCCTGCATCCTGGCCGTGATCAGCGCACCGATGCGGCCGAGCCCGATGATGCCGATGGTCTTCTCGTACAGCTCGACGCCCGTGTACTTCGACCGCTTCCACTGTCCCTGGGCAAGAGCGCCGTGTGCAGCGGGAATGTGACGGGCGAGACTCAGGATGTGACCTACGGTCAGTTCGGCTGCCGAGATGATGTTCGACGTCGGAGCGTTGACCACCATCACGCCGGCCGTGGTTGCTGCCTTGATGTCGACGTTGTCGAGGCCGACTCCGGCGCGGGCGATCACCTTGAGCCTGGAGCTGGCCGCGATGGCCTCTTCGTCCATCTTGGTGGCCGAGCGGATCAGCACCGCGCTTGCGTCGGCGAGCGCCGCCAGCAGCGCTGGACGGTCGGTGCCGTCCACCATGCGCACATCGAAGTCGGGGCCGAGGGCCTCGACGGTAGCGGGAGAAAGTTCTTCGGCGATCAGCACGATCGGCTTGGCCACGGGATCGAGTCCTTCGATTAGGCGGAGAGTGGAGGGCACGGTGCTCGCTGCCCCCCAAGACTTTACTGCAGCCGACGACTTAGTCCCTGCGTGTTACGACCGGCCCCGCCAGATTCTCACCCAATCCAGAGAGAATGGAACGTGCCATCCACCGTCGTCGAGATCATCAGACTTGTCGTACTTGTCGCGATCGTGGCGGTGTTCATCGGGATGGGACTGAACCACTTCAGGCCGAAGCCGGCCAGGATCATGGCGAAGATGATTCCGCCGTTCCTCAGGTTCGAGGGGCCGTTGCGCCCGATCGCGCTCGTGTACCTCACCGGTGCGTGCGAAGTGCTCGGCGGCATCGGGCTCGCGGTGCCGTTCACGCGACCGGCGGCCGCGATCGCGCTCGTGCTGTTTCTGGTCGCGGTGTTCCCAGCGAATATCTACGCCAGCCAGCATCCTGAAACGTTCAGGTCGCTGTCGATTCCGTTCTGGCCACGCCTCGCCGCGCAGCTCGCCCTGATCGCCCTGATCGTCTGGGTCGGGCTCTTCTAGCGAGGCACCAGCACGATGGTGGGTCGCAGCACATCCTCAAGCGCGATGACGCCGAGACCGAGCGAGGAGGCGACGGCGAGGCCGACGAAGAGCAGGATCACCTTCACCAGCAGCGGCCGGCGGCGGCCGAGCAGCAACGCGGCTACGAAGGCGATCACCGGAATCGCGACGCCCACAGCCAGCAGCCACCACGGAACGTTCTCGCGGCCGAAGCCGGCGTACTCGTAGAAGTCGGGCAGCGCGACCAGGTTCGAGACCGCCTCCCAGACATCCCAGGCGAAGAGCAGTCCGAAGGCAACGCTCACGGCCACCGTCGCGATCATCCGGCTCATGCTGCCCACGCCCCGAGCACGTACGGCCACGGGGCCACGACGACCAGCCCGGCCAGCAGCCACAGCAGCCTGACGATCGGCCGCCGGCCCTTCGTCAGCATGAATGCCGCCGCGAACCAGGCCACGGGGCTCATGATCGCCAGAGCCTCCCCGAGCTGGAACATGATCTCGCTCAGCGCATCAGACGACGGCACGCTGATGCTGTTGAGGCGTTGCAGCACCACGACCCAGCCGGCCGAATAGATCAGGTGGATGCCGCCCAGAATCCCATACGTCACGAGCAGAATTGCGGGCAACTGTGGAGCGTTCTCGACCTGCCGCCGCACGCGCGCTGGAGCCGGCTCGACGCGCTCATCCCCTGCCCAGGCGAGCGCATCCTCATCCGGATCGCTGTGATCGGTACTAACGGGCAAGCCTCAGTTCGATGACCTCGACGACGTGCGGAAACAGTGGATGCGTCGGCTCGAGCCCCGTGATCGTGGTCGCGAGTTCGGCCGCCGGGGTTCCCGAGTTGAGCATCGCCTGCAGCTCAACGCTCTCGGCGTCTTCGGCGACATCGAACCGCAGCGCTGCGCCGACCGCGTTGAGCAGGTTCCAGACCTCGAGGCCGCGCTCGGCGAGCTGCGCAGCTGGGCCGATGAAGCGTTCGTTGCGGCTGAGCTTGCGCAACGGACCGCGACCCACTCGCTCGCAGGTGTCGGGCAGGGCCGGGTTGGAGATTCGCTTCAGCGTCTTCTCGATGTATTCCTGCTGCTCATCCGGATCGAAGCCGTGCTTGGCAACGAGCAACTCCTTGGTCTCGCCGAGGACCGCGCGGATTTCGGCCTGCAGTTCGGGGGTAGCGAGAGCCTCACGAATCGACACCCAGCCGCGGTCGATGCCGTGGTAGGCCGCCGCTGCGTGGGCGGTGTTGACGGTGAACAGCTTGCGCTCGATGAACGGCCCGAGGTCGTCGACCCAGGTCACACCGTAAATGTCTGGCGTCGAGCCGTTGAACGGCGTGCGGTCAACCACCCATTCGAAGAACGATTCGATCGTGACATCCACCCCGGCGTCCTGCTCGGGGACTATGCGGTCGATGGCGCAGTTGGCGAAGATCGCGTTCGTCGCCGGGTCGTGTTTGCGCACCTCGGCCGCCAGCACATCGGTGCCACCGATCGCGTTCTCGCACGCGATGACCACCAGCGGCGCCGGGTTCGTGCGTGCCGCTAGACCCTTGGCGATAACGGGGGCGACGAACTGCAGGATTCTCGCTCCGACGGCCGTCGTGACGACGTCGGCCTTGGCGATTTCCGCGATGACGTCGGCCTCGTGGGTCTTGGAGTTGATGGCCCGATAGTTGTCGACAACCTTGGTCACTGCGCCTTCGCCGACCTCGATGACCTGGTAACTATCTCGGGCTTGAAGGGCACCGATGAGCTCTTCGCTGACGTCAGCGAAGACCACCTCGTATCCGCTCTCGTGCAAGAACTGCGCCACGAATCCGCGTCCGATGTTGCCCGCCCCGAAATGTACAGCCGTTTTTGCCATGTCATCGATCCTATTCCGACGAGCGGCGCGATGGGCATCTGCGCCGCACATCCCACTCCCCCGCCCCTCGACACGGGCCCGGGCGTGTTACACGCGCGTCACAACAATGCTGTTGACTCAAGGGACCATGGATCTGATCGACGTTCAGCACGTGCGGGTGGCTCACACCCGCGCCGACGTGATGCTTGCCCCCGGGGAGCGCGCCATGGGCGGAGGCACCTGGCTCTACTCCGAGCCGCAGCCGGGCGTGACAGGCATCGTCGACCTCACGGCAATGGGCTGGACTCCTATCACGCGCACCGCGGAGACGATCAGCATCGCGGCAACCTGCACGATCGAGACGCTGCGCGCGCTACCCGAACCCCTCTTCCAGCAGTGCGCGGACTCGCTTCTCGCCTCGTGGAAGATTCAGCGAATCGCGACGGTCGGCGGCAACATCGCGCTCGCGCTGCCCGCCGGACCCATGACCTCGCTCGCGGCATCCCTCGACGGCATCGCCGTGATCTGGACCGTCGACGGCGGTGAGCGGCGAGTGCCCGTCGCCGACTTCGTCACGGGCGTCACGACCACCGTGCTCGCTCCCGGCGAGATCCTGCGCTCCATCGAACTGCCCGTCGCGTCGCTGCACCGCACAGCGTTTCGCCGCATCTCCCGCTCCCCGATGGGCCGCACCGGCACGCTCGTGATCGGGCGGGTGGATGCCTCGGGCGAGACGGTTTTCACCGTGACGGGTGGCACGCCCCGACCTCGGCAGCTGAGGTTCGACGGTGCTCCGAGCGCCGCGGATGTGGCATCCGGGGTCGATTCCATCGCGGAGTGGTACGACGACCCGCATGGCGCACCGGACTGGCGCCGCGCGATGAGCTTGCTCTTCGCCGAGCAGATTCGGCAGGAGCTGTCATGAAGTTCACGATCAACAGCGAGGCCGTCGAAACCGAGGCGAAGCCCGGCCAGGTGCTGCGCACCCTCCTGCGCGAACTGGATCACGTCGAGGTCAAGAAGGGCTGCGACGCCGGCGACTGCGGAGCCTGCACAGTGCTGCTTGACGGTGGCGCTGTGCACTCCTGCCTCGTGCCCGTGCACCGGCTCGAGGGCGCGAGCGTCACGACGGTGTCCGGGCTCGGAACCGTCGAGAAGCCCCACCCGATGCAGCGCTCGTTTGTCGAGGCCGGCGGATTCCAGTGCGGGTTCTGCACCGCCGGGCTGGTGGTCACCGCATCGACCTTCACCGAAGCCGACCACGACGACCTGCCGCGGCTGCTGAAGGGCAACCTCTGCCGCTGCACCGGCTATCGCGCCATCCACGACGCGATCACCGGCGTCGCGCAACACCACGACGGCGGCGGCCGGCGATGCCGCGGGAGCCTCGATCGCTCCCCCGGCGGCGATGCGCGTCGTGACCGGAACCGAGCCGTACACGCTCGACGTGAAGACGACCGGGCTCGTGCACCTTGCGGTGCTGGGCAGCCCGCACGCGCACGCCAGGATCGTGTCGATCGACTCGAGCGCGGCGGAGGCCATCGACGGCGTCCATGCCGTGCTCACCCACCACGACTCCCCCGGTGTGCTCTTCTCGACGGCCAGGCACGAAGATCGCAACGATGACCCGGATGACTCACTGGTGTTCGACACCATCGTGCGGTTCCGCGGCCAGCGTGTGGCGGCCGTGGTCGCCGACACGGTGCGCATCGCGGAGCTTGCGCTGGCCACCATTCGCGTGGAGTACGAGCAGCTGCCCGCCGTGTTCGATCCTCGGGAGGCCCGCAAGCCGGGGGCCCCGCTGGTCCACGGCGACAAGGGGCCACAGTCGCGCATCGCCGCACCCGAACGCAACACGGTGGCCGAGTTCCACGGTGAGCTGGGCGACGTGGATGCCGCCATTGCGAGCGCCGCGGCATCCGTCAGCGGCACCTGGACCACACAGCGCGTCAACCACGTCGCCCTCGAAACCCACGCGTCTCGCGGCTGGATCGACGCGGATGGCCGGCTGGTGCTGCGCACCTCGAGCCAGGTGCCCTTCCTGGTGCGCGACGAGCTGTGCCACATCTTCGGTCTGGACGCGGACAGGGTGCGCGTCTTCACGGCCGGGTGGGCGGCGGTTTCGGCGGCAAGCAGGAGCTGCTCACCGAAGACCTCGTGACGCTCGCCGTGATGAAGACCGGCCGCGCAGTGCAGTACGAATTCACCCGCGAGGACGAGTTCACCATCGCCCCCACGCGGCATCCGATGCAGGTATCCGTGACGGTCGCAGCAACGGCCGACGGCGTGCTCACGGCGCTGGCCGTCGACCAGCTGATGGACACCGGCGCGTACGGCAACCACGGGGTCGGCGTGATGTTCCACTCCATCCACGAGTCGGTGGAGGTGTACCGCTGCGCGAATAAACGAGTGGATGCGCAGTCCGTCTACACGAACAACCTTCCGTCTGGCGCGTTCCGCGGATACGGGCTCGGGCAGGTCATCTACGCGATCGAGTCGGCGATGGATGAGCTGGCGCGCAAGCTCGACATCGATCCGTTCGAGCTGCGCCGCCGCAACGTGATCGTGCCCGGCGACAACTTCGTGGTCACAGACGCCGAGGCGCAGAGCGACCTCTCGATGGCCAGCTACGGGCTCGACCAGTGCCTCGACCTCGCCGAGTCCGCTCTCGACCTCAGCCTCACCGGCCCCGAGGGCTGGCCGGTTGGTACCGGAATGGCGCTCTCGATGATCGCCACCATCGCCCCGCGTGGCCACTACGCGACGGCGACCGTCTCGGTGCTGGACGACGGCGCTGGCGTGGCGGGCGACGCCGTCTTCGAGATCGCGGTCGGCACCGCCGAGTTTGGCAACGGCACCACCACCGTGCACACCCAGCTCGTCGCGACCGCACTCGGCACCACGGTCGACCGCATCCGGATTCGCCAGTCAGACACCGACGCCACCAGCTACGACACCGGGGCGTTCGGATCGGCCGGGGTGGTCGTGGCGGGCAAGGCGCTGCTGGCCGCGGCCGAGGAGTTGCGCGACCTCATCGCCTCGGACGGGCTCAGCATCGGACTCTCGGCCACCGCCGAGCACGACGGAACGCCCCGCAGCGTGTCGTTCAACGTGCACGCCTTCAGGGTGGCCGTGAACACCGCGACCGGCGAGGTGCAGATCCTGCAGTCCATCCAGGCCGCGGACGCCGGGGTGGTGCTGAATCCCGAGCAGCTCAGGGGCCAGATCGAGGGCGGCACGGCCCAGGCCATCGGAACCGCCCTGTTCGAGGAGGTGCTGCTGGATGGCGAAGGTCGCGTCACCACGACGGCGCTGCGCAACTACCACATCCCCCGTTTTGTCGACCTGCCGGTCACCGAGGTGCTGTTCGCCGAGACCCACGACCCGCTGGGTCCGCTGGGCGCGAAGTCGATGAGCGAGGCTCCGTACAACCCGGTCGCTCCCGCGCTCGCCAACGCGATCAGGGATGCGATGGGGGTACGCAGCTACGAGCTGCCGATGTCACGCGATCGACTGTGGCGGCTGGCATCCACCCAGCACTCCTAGCAGCCGCCGACCCTCGGGCCCGGAGCAGCCGCCGAGATTGCTCATAATGTCGCTATCCACGAGGTTTTAGCGACACTTTGCGCAAGCTCGGCGAGTGGAAGTCGAGCTCAGGCCGTGACCCGGCGGGATTCCGAGTGGATCGACACCCGTCGTGAGCGCCAGCGGCAGAGCGGTGCTGTCCGTGCGGGCGGCGAGCACCTCGGCGAGGACAGACAGGGCTGTCTCCCCCGGGGTGCTGGCGCCGAGATCCAGCCCGATCGGCGAGTGCAGGCGCAGCATCGCCGACTCGGTGACTCCCCGCTCGAGGAGGGAGGCGACCCGGCGATCGTGGGTGTTGCGCGATCCCATCGCTCCCACATACGCGACGGGAAGCTCGAGCGCCATGGCGACGAGCTCGGCGTCGAAGCGCGCGTCGTGGCTGAGCACGCAGATCACCGTGTGTTCGTCGACGTCGGTGGATGCGAGGTAGTCGGTGGGCCACGAGACAACGACCTCGGCCGTCGGGAACCGGGTGGATGTCGCAAACAGTGGCCTGGGGTCGCACACCGTGACGCGGTAGCCGAGTGCCGCCGCGGCCGGGGCCAGGGCCACCGAAAACTCCATCGCACCAAAAATGATCATCCGACGTTGGATCGGAGGATGCTCCACGAACACCTCAGGGGTGTCGCCGTCGCAGATGATGCTCGTGATGGCCGCGCGGTCGCGCAGTGCAGCCACGATCACGGGCGTGACGACCTGAACGTGGATGCGCAGCTGCCCGCCGCAGGTGAGGCCGACGCTGAACGCGGTCTCGTCGCTGACCCCGAACTCGACGGTTCGGGCCACGCCGTCCTGGAGCACCAGATCGCAGGTCTCGACCACGGACCCCTCGACGCAGCCTCCGGCGATGCTGCCGATGACGGTCTCGCCGTCGAACGCCATCGAGGATCCGGTGGTTCGCGGAGCGCTGCCATCGATGGAGATCGCCGTCGCGACGACGAGCGTGCGCCCAGCATCCACCGCCTGGAGGATGCGTTCAGCGATGTCGAACATGGCTCCAGAGTCGCACATTCGCGTTTCGGTGGCGTTACGAAATGCCAACCATGGCCGCGCTGGCATCCCACAGCCGACTCGCCAGCCCATCCTCGTAGGCCTGCGCGTTGGCCTTGGTCACCCGACGCTTGCTGAAGTACTCGCCGAGCGGCCAGTGCGAGCCGGGGTGGGTCGACGCGAGCCAGACCAGGGTGTCGGCGCCGGTCTCGGCGGTGCCGAGGAATCGGCTGAGCACCGTCCGGTACACGAGCCGCAGCACACTCGAGCTTTCCGCCGCGAAGTTCGTGGCGATCACACCGGGGTGAAATGACGCCGCGCGAATTCCGTGGGCGCCGAACCTGGTATCCAGTTCCCTCGCGAACAGGATGTTGGCGAGCTTCGCATCGCCGTATGCCTTGTTCGGCGAGTACTTTTTGGCGTTCTGGATGTCGTCGATGTCGATCTTGCCGTAGAGAACATTGGCGATGCTTGCCGTGCCGATGACTGTCGCGCCACTCTCGATCAGCCGTTCCATCAGGAGGTTGGTCAGCAGAAATGGCGCCAGATGGTTGACCTGCATGGTCTTCTCGAAACCGTCGACGGTGAGCTCGCGCGCGGCCATGATGCCGCCGGCGTTGTTCGCGAGCACATCGATGCGCGGGTATGCGGCGAGCAGCGTTGCCGCGAGCGCACGCACGTCATCCAGCCTGGCGAAGTCGGCGACGTGGTACGGCGCACCCAGCTCATCGGCGATGGCCGCGGTCTTCTGCGGCGAGCGCCCGACGAGCACAACCGTGTCGCCCTTGCCAGACAGCGCCCTGGCGGCAGCTGCGCCGATGCCATCGCTGGCGCCGGTGATGATGATGGTCCTGCCGGTCATGCACGTGCTCCTGTCGTAGCCAGCCTTCAGCGTAAGCGGTGGAGGCCTGACCGCCCGCCGACACGTGATCTGCACGACACATCACGGTGCTAGAAACGACATCATGCTCACCATTTCGAACGCGACGGCGATCGTCATCGACCAGTCCACGGAGACCGCCGGCGACCTTCACCTCGACACTGCTCCGGATGACGTCATCGACGCCACCGGCTGCGTGGTCACCCCCGGTCTCGTCAACGCCCACCACCACCTCATGCAGAGCGCGTTCCGCACGCTCCCGGGCACCCGTGGCGTGCCGATGTCGCACTGGCTGCCGACGATGGCCGCGGCATACTCACGGGCCGGGGTGGATGCCGAGCTGGCGTTCGCCGCGGCATCCATCGGCATCGCTGAGGGGTTGCTCAACGGTGTCACGACGGTAGCCGACCACCACCTGAGCTGGCCCAGCGGGGTCGACACCGTTGCCATCGCGACGGCGGTCGCCGAGGCGGCAAGCGCCTTGGGCGGTCGCCTGGTCTTCGTGCGTGGCGCTGCGCGCGACGACCCGCAGGAGGCGGCCGCGTCGGCGGAGGCCATCGTGCAGGCGCTGCTTCCGGCTGCTCGTGGCGCCGGTGGAGTGAGTGCAGACGGCATGCTGCAGCTCGCCGTCGGGCCGGCCGGTGTACACAGCGACCCGCGCGAGACGTTCGAACTTATGGGTGAGGTGGCGGCGAAGCACGGCCTGCGTCGACGCACCCAGGCCAACGAGCAGGTGGATGTCGCCATCGCGCTGGAGAAATATGGCAAGCGCCCGATCGATCTGCTCGACGAGTGGGGCTGGCTGGCCGAGGATGTCACGCTCGCGCATCTGTGCGACGTCACGGCCGACGAGATCGCCCGGCTCGCGGCATCCGGAATCACGGCAACCCACGCGCCCGGATGCGACCTGCCGATGGGCTGGGGAATCGCCCCGGTCGCCGCCCTGCAGTCGGCCGGAATCACCGTCGGTCTCGGCACCAGCGGAGGCGGCAGCAACGACGCCGGACATCTGCTCGCCGACGCCAGGCTCGCCATGCAGGTCGCCCCACTGGTGGGACCACCGGTTTCCGCGCGCACCATCCTCGGGATGGCGACCGCCGGTTCCGCCGCTGGGTTGGGCCGCCCCGAACTCGGGCACCTGCGCGAGGGTTCGGCGGCCGACCTCTGCGTCTGGGACGTGTCCGGAGTCGCAGACGCCGGAGTCGCCGACCCCGTGGCGGGGCTGCTGTGGGCGAACCCCGGCCGGCGACCGAAGCACGTCGTGGTCGCGGGTCGCGTCGTGGTGCGCGACTACAGGCTGGTCGACGGCAGACGAGCAGGATCTCGTCGCCGGCCTCAACCGGCGACTGGCGCGCACGCCCTAGAGTTCGAGCGTGAGCTTCGGTCCGGCCGAACGCGACACACAGACGTACATCACGTCGTTGGCGGCCTGCTCGTCGGGGGTCAGTATCGAGTCCCGGTGATCGATCTCGCCGTCCATGACGCGCACCTCACACGTGCCGCAGGTGCCCTCGCGGCAGCTCGACAGAACGAGCACACCGGCCTCCTCGACGACATCCAGGATGCTGCGCTCCGGTGGAACCGTCAGCTCCAGCCCCGAGTAGGCCAGTTCGATCTCGAACGGCTCCGCGAGGATGGGCTCGCCCATGTCCTTCGGCTCGAACCGCTCGACCTTCAGCTGCCTGCCGGTGGCCGCGATCTCCACCGCCTCGATGAGCCGGGCCGGACCGCAGCAGTAGGTGGTCGTGAACGGAGGCAGGTCGGAAAACAGCCCGGCAAGGTCGAGCCGCTCGCCCTCGTCTGCCGCGTGGATCGTGACGCGGTCGGGGTGCTCCGCAAGCAGCTCGTCGACCATCGCCATCGTCGAACGCGAACGCCCGGCGTACTCGAGCCTGAAGTCGACTCCGACGGCGGCCGCCGACGCGACCATCGCCGAGATCGGCGTGATGCCGATGCCGCCAGCGATGAACAGGTAGCGGGTGCCGCGCTCCGGCACGAACTCGAAGTGGTTGCGCGGCCCGGCCACGCGAACGGATGCCCCGACGACCAGTTCATCGTGCACCCAGCGCGATCCGCCGCGCCCGTCGGGCTCCCTGAGTACTCCGATACGCCAGGTGTCACTGCTAGATATTCCGCACAGGGAATATTGACGGGCATCCCCGTCCGGCAGCAGCACGTCGATGTGTGCGCCGGGTTGCCATCGAGGCAGCGCGCGCCCCGTGGCCGACTGCAGATCGATCAGTTCGACCTCGGCTGCGCCCTGTGTGCGGGCGACCACGACCATGTCGAAAGCTGTGTCATCAAGTGCGTTCATAGTTGGTGCGGTTTCTCCTTGACGACGAACAGCCGGTAGCCGGCGGCGTCGAGCGCCCGCCATCGATGTGGTGTGCCGCCAACGTAATAGAGCGAATCGCCTTCACGCAAAACGGTGGGCGGTTCGGTGCCAAGCACCACCTCGACTGCGCCGGCGATGACATGGATGAATTCGTCCTCATCGTGCACGAACTGGTCGCCGACCTCGAGGTTGTGCCCGGTGAACTCCATGGGCTGGAATCGCCTGGTGCCGTGCACGAGCATCCGGGCTTCGCCGTCGCCGTACCTGCCGACGGTGCCGTCTCCTGCGCGCATGAGGGCTTCCCCGGTGGATGCCACCAGCTCATCGTCGACCGCAGCGATCAGTTCGAGCTGGCTGCTGTCGAGGGCTCGCGCGATCTTCTCGAGGGAACCCATGCTGGGTCTCGCCCTGCCCCGTTCCAGCTGGCTGAGGAACGGATGCGACAGCCCGGACCGTCCCGCGAACTGCACCAGCGTGAGCCCGCGGGCATGCCGGAGTCGACGGATGCGCGCTCCCAGCAATACGGCTTGCCGATCAACGGCATGGTCTAGCGATGTGACTGTTTCCTCCTAGGCTCGGTGATTTTGTATCACGGCTCGACCCGCCAACAGGGCGATTTAACACGTGGAAATCATCACGTCACACGATAGAAACGTGGCGACCGTAGATTCGCGTCTGTTGAACACATCAACATTCACGTGCAACCAACCCGACGGTGTGGCGGTGCACAATCGCCCGCTTTCCCCCGGAGACGACACCCGTGACCACACTGCCTCGCCAGCTTTCCCTGCTGAGGAACGCCACGCTTCCGGACGGTTCCGTCGTCGACGTCGAGCTCATCGAGGACGTGGTGCGAGCCGTTCGGCCGGCATCGGATTCTGCGGTCGCGGGCGGCGACGACACGCTCGACCTCTCGGGGTTCATGCTCCTTCCCGCACCGGCGGAGCCGCACGCCCACCTCGACAAGGCGCTCTCCTGGGACCTCATCAACCCGCCGGCGGGCGACCTCGGTCGCGCGATCGAGTCGTGGCGCGCCTACTCCAGCGAAATGACCGTGCAGAGCATCGCCGACCGTGCGCGCGAACAGGCGCTGACCATGCTTCGCAACGGCACCACCGCTGTTCGATGCCACGTTGACATGCTCACCGGACCCGAACCACTGCGGGGCGTGGAAGCTCTCGTGCAGGTTCGGCGCGAGCTTGCCGAACTGATGGACATCGAGCTGGTCGCACTGGCCGGCTCTGACGCCTCGGATGCCACGGTGGAAGCCGCGCTCGATCTCGGTGTCGATCTGGTGGGTGGCGCCCCGCATCTCGCACCATCGCCGGGCGACGACCTGCAGGCGGCTGCTGGCGATCGCCGAGCGACGCGGAGTGGGCGTCGACATGCACACCGACGAGGGGCTCACCGGCGACCCGACGATCATCGAGTTCGCCAGGATCGTTCGCGACTGGACCGTTCCCGTCAGCGCGGGCCACTGCGTGCGGCTCGGCACCCTCGAGCCTGCGCTGCTCGACGAGGTCATCACCGAAATCCTGGCCAGCAACATCGGCATCATCAGCCTTCCCATCACCAACCTCTACCTGCAGGGCTGGGACAACCCGGTCTCGACGCCGCGAGGCATCACGGCGCTGCGCAGCCTGCTCGACGCCGGTGTTCGGGTCGGGGCAGGCGCAGACAACGTTCGCGATCCCTTCAACCCTGTCGGCCGCAGCGACGCACTCGAAACTGCATCACTGCTCGTCACCGCTGCACACCTGTCGCTCGAAGAGGCGTACGCCGCGGTGTCCACCGGCGCACGTTCCGTCATGTCCCTGCCTGTCGCCGGCGTGAGCGTCGGCGCTCGCGCAGAACTCGTCGCCGTACGCGGAGCGACGATGTCCGAGGTCATCGCGACCGCATCCCCAGACCGTTTCGTCATCCACGCCGGCCGTCTCGTGTCGCAATCGCGAGTGCAGTACGACGTGGCAGCACCGCAGGTAGCACCAGCAGAAATTCCCGAGCTCGAACTAACCGCTACATCGAATTGAGGTGACACGCACATGTCTTCAGCAACCATGATTGCCAGCGACACGAGGGCGACGTCCGAAGCCACGACGCTTCTCGACTTCCGCGACGTGGCAATGACATTTCCGGACGGCACGGTGGCGCTGTCTGGCGTCGACCTCACCGTCAAGCGCGGCGAGTTCGTCACCGTCGTAGGCCCATCGGGATGCGGCAAGTCGACACTGCTGCGCATCGCCTCCGGCCTGGAGAAGTCGTCACACGGCACGGTCAACCTTGCCACCGACCGCATCGGCTACGTCTTCCAGGACGCGACGCTGCTGCCCTGGCGCTCCGTGCAGGCCAACGTCGAGTTGCTCGCCGAACTGCACGGCACGCCGAAGGCGGCCCGCGCGGCCAAGGCGAAGGAAGCCATCGACCTCGTCGGCCTGGCCGGCTTCGAGAAGCACCTGCCCAAGGCCCTGTCGGGCGGGATGAAGATGCGCACCTCGCTCGCCCGCTCACTCACCCTCGACCCCGAGATCTTCCTCTTCGACGAACCGTTCGGTGCGCTCGACGAGATCACCCGCGAGCGATTGAATGACGAGCTCATCAGGCTGTTCGCCGAGAAGCAGTTCGCCGGGTTGTTCATCACGCATTCGGTCTCTGAGGCGGTCTACCTCTCTACGAAGGTGATCGTCATGTCCGGCCGCCCGGGAAAGATCGTCGGCAGCTTCGATGTGCCGTTCGACGTGCCGCGCGACCCCGAGATTCGTTTCACTCCGGAGTTCGCCGCGCTCGTCGGCGAGGTTTCACACGCACTGAGGGAGGCACACTCGTGACCAGCGACGTGACAAGCACTTCGACCGCTTCGCTCGCCGCGCGCCGTACCCGCAGCACCAGCGGTGGGGCAAAGTTCGGCGTGTGGGCTCCCCCCATCCTCGTCGCGATCGCCGTGATCGGCGTCTGGTACCTGATCAGCTCCATGCTGGGCGAGAAGAACTTCCTGCTGCCCCCACCACACGAGGTGGTGATCAAGGGATTCCTCAACACGGAGACCGCGACGGACATCCTCACCGCCCTCGGTCGCTCGGCTCTCGTCGCGCTGGTTGGCCTCTCCATCGCGATCGTGATCGGCGTGGTCTGGGCCATCGCCATGTCGCAGGCGAAGTGGATCGAGCGCTCGCTCTTCCCCTACGCCGTGATCCTGCAGACCATCCCGATTCTTGCCCTCGTGCCGCTCATCGGCTTCTGGTTCGGGTTCGAGTTCTTCTCCAGGGTGGTGGTGTGCGTCATGATCGCGCTCTTCCCGATGGTGTCGAACACGCTCTTCGGCCTGCAGTCTGTTGCCCTGTCTCAGCGCGAGCTGTTCAAACTTCAGCAGGCATCCCGCTGGACGATTCTCACCAAGCTCGACATGCCGACCGCGCTTCCCGCGATCTTCGCCGGAATGCGCATCTCGGCCGGGCTGGCCGTGGTCGGTGCCATCGTCGGTGACTTCTTCTTCCGGCGCGGCACGCCAGGCATCGGCGCGCTGCTGAACAACTACACCTCCAGGCTCCAGGGCGCCGAGCTGCTCGCGGCAATCATCGCGGCATCCCTCTTCGGGGTGGCGATCTTCGCGATCTTCGGCCTCCTCGGAAAGCTCGCGGTCGGCCGCTGGTACGACTTCGGCCAGAAGTAGCACATCAGACTCAGCATCCTCACCCGTTCCGCCCGCTTCACCACGCCTCACAACACAGCAGCAACAACCCAAGGAGACGCAATGCACATCACTCGTTCCCGCACGGCTCTGGCCGCCGCCATGACGGTAGCCACCGTTGTGACGCTCAGCGCCTGTAGCGCAGAGACCCAGTCCGGCGACGCCCCCGTCACCGATATGGCCATCGGCTCGATCGACCTCGCCGCGGCCGGATGCCCCGCCAACATCGTGATCCAGACCGACTGGAACCCCGAGGCTGAGCACGGCCACCTGTACGAACTTCTCGGCGACGACTACACGGTCGACTCCGACCAGAAGTCGGTCTCCGGCCCGCTGATGGCCACCGGCGAATACACCGGCGTCAACGTCGAGGTGCGCTCCGGCGGACCCGCGATCGGTTACGCGACAGTCACCAGCCAGATGTACTCGGATGACGACATCACCCTGGGCTACGTCAGCACGGATGAGGCCATCCAGCTGTCGGCAGAATTCCCGACCGTGGGAGTCTTCGCTCCGCTGGACAAGACCCCGCAGATGCTCATGTGGGATCCTGCCACCTACCCCGAGGTGACCGACATCGCGGGACTGGGCACCGCGCTCGCGGGTAGCGGCGGTGTTGTTCGCTACTTCGGCGGCGCCGCGTACATGGAATACCTGATGAGCTCGGGCCAGCTCGACGCCAGCGTGGTCGACGGAAGCTACGACGGCAGCCCCGCCAACTTCGTCGCCTCCGGCGGCAAGGATGCACAGCAGGGCTTCGGTTCCGCCGAGCCGTACATCTACCAGAACGATGTCGCAGACTGGGCGGCGCCGATCGCGTACGACTACATCTCCGCCGCCGGCTGGGACATCTACTCCTCGGCCATCTCGGTTCGCGCCGCAGAGTTCGAAGAGATGACCCCGTGCTTCACCGCACTGGTGCCCGTTCTTCAGCAGGCCGAGGTCGACTACGTCGCTGACCCGTCCGCGACCAACACCCTCGTGCTCGACCTGGTAGACCAGTTCGACACCGGCTGGGTCTACTCGCAGGGCGTCGCCGACTACTCGGTCTCGACCATGATCGAGGATGGCCTGATCGGTAACGGCCCGAACGACACCCTCGGTGACTTCGACGAGACCCGCATGGCGGACTTCCTCGAGCTCGCCACCCCCGTTTACGAGGGAATCGGCAACGCTCCGCTCGCCGGACTGACCGCGACTGACCTCTACACCAACGAGTTCATCGACCCGGCGATCGGCCTCTAGGCCCCGCGCCTGGAAGCAGCAATTCGATGATGACCCCGCCAGTGACACAGACACACCGCCTCAGCGGCAAACGTGTCATCGTCACTGGCGGGGCTCGCGGTATCGGTGGCGAAATCGTCAGCCGCTTCGCCCAGGAGGGCGCCACGGTCGCCATCCTCGACAGGCTGGTCGACGAAGGCACCACACTCGCCGAGACGATCGACGGGACCTTTCACGAGGTCGACCTGCTCGATCCCGTCGCGACAGCCGCGGTCACGCAGTCGGCAGTGGATGCGCTCGGCGGTGTCGACGTGCTGGTCAACAGCGCGGGCATCCTTCGCTTCACGCCGCTGCTCGACCTGACGGTTCAGGACTGGAACGAGACCTTCTCCATCAACACCCGCGCGATGCTGACCACGATGCAGGTCTGCGTCCGCGCGATGATCGCCGCCGGCAACGGTGGCAGGATCATCAACCTCGCCAGCATGGCCGCCAAGAAGGGCGGCGCCGGCGAGGGGGCATACCCGGCATCCAAAGCCGCGGTCGTCGGCCTCACCCGGCAGGCGGCGCTGGAATGGGGCTGCCACGGGATCACGGCGAACTCGCTGTGCCCCGGCTACATCCTCACCGACATGGGAGCGGCGACCCGCACCCAGGACGACATCGACACGTGGTCGGCATACTCACCACTGGGCCGACTCGGGCAGGCGCAGGATGTCGCCGCCGTCGCACTTTTTCTCGCGTCATCCGACGCCGACTATCTCACCGGCCAGGCGATCAACGTCACCGGTGGGATGGTCATGCACTGACCCTCGCACCAAAAGGAACACAGGACCCCGATGACCTCCCCCGCAACGAAACTGCACGCCGAACTGCTCGACCTTCTGGGCGAGAAGGGTGTGAGCATCGAACTTGCCGCCCGCGAACGCGCATCCATTGACGGCTCGCGCATGTCGCCGGTGATCAGCGAGCTGCTGCCGCTCGGACTCGCCGACCTCGTCGCGTACCCGGCAAACGCCGACGAGATCGCGCTCACGATCGCCGCATCGGTGCGTCACGGCGTGCCCATCACACCGCGCGGCAAGGGCACCGGAAACTACGGCCAGGCGATCCCCATGTCTGGTGGGCTCGTGCTCGACATGAGCCGCGCCCGCGCCATCACCGAGGTCGGCGACGGCTTCATCACCGCTGAGGCCGGCGCGACGATGGTGTCACTCGAGCTGGCCGCCAACAAGACCGGCCAGCAGATTTTGATGTACCCGTCCACCGCACAGTCGTCGCTCGGTGGGTTCATCTCGGGTGGCTCCGGAGGTACCGGGTCGATCAAGCACGGGATGCTGCACCACGGCTTCGTGCGAGCTCTCGACGTCGTGCACGCCATGCCGGACGCCGAGCTGCTGCACGTCGACGGCGAGGAGGCCGAGCCGTACATCCACAACTACGGAACAGCCGGCATCATCGCGCGCGCCACGGTCGCGCTCGAGCCGCTGCAGGAGTGGCAGGGGTTCTTCGCCAGCTTCGACACCTTCGAGCAGGCGCTCACCGTGATTCGCCCCTTTGCCGACCTCGAGCCCACGCCACGGCTGGTGTCTGCCGACCTGCCCACGCTCGCCAATGCCCTCCCGGCGGATCCGGGCATCCCGGCCGACCGGGCATCGTTGCGCGCGATTCTGGATGTCGCATCCATCGATGCCGCGCGCAAGCTCGTTGAGGATGCCGGAGGGCGCGTCGACGACATCCGCGACGGCGCGCAGACCTCGATGAAGATCAGCATGATGAGCTACAACCACCCCATCGAATGGCTGCAGAAGTCGTACCCGAACACCTACTTCCACGTCGAGGTCTCCGGAGACGCCCTCATCGATCGCCTGGACGAGGTGCACGCCGTGTACCCGGGTGGAATGCTGCACATCGAAGCGCAAAAGGGCCGACCGATCGGCATGCTCGCCGGCGAGTACCGTTCGGCGGAGGAGGTTGTCGCGGGGTTCGAGCGGCTCGCCGCGCTCGGGGTTGGATTCCACAACCCGCACCAGTGGAACGTCGATTACCAGCCGGAACGCACCGCGCAGACCGCGGCAATCACCGACCCGAACGGTCTGCTCAACTCCGGGCAAGCTCCAGGCGAAGCCACTCGTCTCGACGGGCAGCCAGGCATGAGCACGCGCGAACTCGCAGAGCTCTCGGGCCCTGCCGCGGCATCCACGCTGACCGCTGATTCGATCATCGTGCTGCCGACCGGCGCCATCGAGCATCACGGCCCGCACCTGCCGTTGGCCACCGACCTGCTCGTCGCCGACCTGCTGTCGTCGAAGGTGGTGGATGCCGCGGCCGCGACCGGTCTCGACGTGTGGAGGCTTGCGCCGCTGGCCTACACGAAGTCGAACGAACACCACTGGGCCGTCGGCACCGTGTGGATCGGCTGGGACACCATGATGCGCACGCTGCTCGACATCGGCGAGTCGATCGCGGCCACCCCCGCAAAGACCCTGGTGTTCTACAACGGGCACGGCGGCAATACGGCGCTGCTGATGGTGGCGCTGCGCGAACTGCACATCAAGTACGGGTTGCGCACCTTCCTGATGGGCGCTGGCGTGCCAGCTGGCGACGGCGTGGACGGGCCGGACGAGCGCGGTTTCGGCATCCACGGCGGTCATGCCGAGACATCCATCGTGATGGCGCTGCGGCCCGAGCTGGTCGACCTCTCGCTTGCCGATCGCTGGGTTCCCGACCAGCTCGCCGACTTCAAGCACATCAAGTTCAACGGGGGCGCTGTCGCGTTCGGCTGGGCCTCGGACGACTTCGGGCCGTCGGGCGTGATCGGTGACGCCACCGGCGCCACCGCCGCCTGGGGTGCCGAGCTGGTGGAGCGATCCATCGCCAAGGGCGTCGCCGAGCTCGAGGAAATCGCCAGGTTCAACAAGTGAGCTTCCCGCTGCTGAACGACTGGCTGCCCGCGAACGCCGATCCTGAGCGCCCGCAGATGATCCTGTCGACGGTGTCTGCCGCCGGCTCGCCGGACGCACGCACGGTGCTGCTGAGCGAGTTCGACGACCTGGGGCTGTACTTTCACACCGATTCACGGTCGAGGAAGGTTGCAGACATTGCCGCGAACCCCGCGGTGGCGCTCACCTTCCTCTGGCCCGGGTTTACGCGGCAGCTCGTCGTGCAGGGCACGGCCGAGGTCGCCCCGCCAACCGAGCAGGCCGCGGCGTTCGACGCCCGCTCCCCCTATCTGAAGCAGCTCGCGTGGCTGAACTCGCGCGAGTTTGCGCAGCTTCCGCTCGACGAGCGACGCTCGCAATGGGCATCCTTCCGCCTGCCGGACGGGCCGCCGGCCACCTGGATCGGATTCGTCGTGAAACCCACGCGGCTGACCTTCTGGGCCAGCGACCCGGAAACGGCTTCCCGCCGCGAGGAGTTCACGCTGGTGGACGGCAGCTGGGCCTCGAGCTACCTCGCGGGCTGACCATTCGCTGGCAGTGCACCGGTCCGCGTGCCACCGGGTCGACATCCCGGGCTCGGGCACGTAAGCTAACGCAGTGAACTTGTGACTCCTGCCATTCCCGCGTCCGTGGCTAAGCCCGGCGGGATTCGTTCACACGAACAGGACTTCATACCGTGTTATCCAAGACCGTCATCGCGCTGCGCGCCCGTGACATCTCCCATGCCTACGGCGACCACGCCGTGCTCTCCGACATCAACCTGACCGCCAGTGCCGGCCAGCGCATCGGACTGCTTGGCGAGAACGGCGCCGGCAAGTCAACCCTGCTGCGCATCCTCGCCGGGGTGGAGCGTGCCGACAAAGGCACCCTCGTGCGCCCACGACGTACAGGTCTGCTCGAGCAGGAAGTGCGGATCAATCCGGCTAAGCCGCTCTCGGCGATCATCGAGTCTGGCATCAGCTACTTCAGGGGCATCGAAACCAGGCTGCAGGATGCCGCGGCGGCGATGACCACGGATCCGACCGCCGAGGCGCGGTACGCCGAGACGCTCCAGCTCGCGGATGCGACGGAAGTCTGGGCCATCGACCGGCGCCGCGACGAGCTGCTCACGGGGCTCGGCGTTTCCGGCATCCCTCTCGACACCCCCATCGGCGATGTCTCGGGCGGTCAGCGCTCCAGGTTCGCCCTCGCCGCGCTGCTTCTGGGCAAGCCGACGGCCGTGCTGCTGGACGAACCCACGAACCACCTCGACGACACGACCGTCGCCTTCCTCGAGCAGACCCTCATCGAGTGGAAGGGTGTCGTCATCTTCGCCTGCCACGACCGGGCGTTCCTCGACACGGTCGCCACCGACCTCGTCGACATCGATTCATCGAAGAAGGGCGCCACCCGGTTCGGAGGCACCTCCCGCGGGGGCACGTTCACCGCCTACCTCGCACAGAAGGCCGCTGACCGTCGTCGGTGGGAAGCACAGTTCGCCAACGACGAGGCCGAGCTCACCGCGCTCGAAGAGGTCGTCGCCGTCAGCGGGATGGCCGCCACTCACACCCGCGGCGCCCGGGACAACGACAAGCTCGCGGCAAAGTTCAAGGGCGGCAAGGTCGAGAAGCAGGTCGCTCAGCGGCTGCGTGACGCCCGCGGCCGCATCCACGAGCTCGAGGAGTCACGCGTCGAGGAGCCCCCGGAGCTGCTCACCTTTGCCGGCATCGCAACGGACCTGATCTCCGAAGACGAGACGGAGCCGCTGCTCGAGCTGCACGACGTGCGCGTGGGCGACCGGTTGGCGATCGACTCGCTGTCGATCCATCCACAGGAGCGACTGCTCGTGCTCGGGCCGAACGGCGCAGGAAAGTCGACCCTGCTCGGCGTGCTGGCCGGTCGCATCGCGCCCGACTCCGGCCGGATCAACCGCCGCGAGGGCTCCAGGTTCGCGCTGCTCGAACAGGATGTGCGCTGGAGCGACCCGCGCGTGACCCCGCGCGCGCTGTACCTGCGCTACCTCGGCGACGAGCGGGCGGAATCCACACCGCTGTCGGCGCTGGGCCTGCTCAGCGAACGAGAACTCGACCGCCCGGTGGGTGTGCTCTCCATCGGCCAGCAGCGACGGACTGCGCTCGCGCTGATCATCGCCAAACCGCCGCACCTGCTGCTGCTGGACGAGCCAACCAACCACCTCTCCCTCACCCTGGCCAGCGAGCTTGAGGACGCCCTCGGAACCTACCCCGGCGCCGTGGTGGTGGCCAGTCACGATCGCTGGTTGCGCCGGCGCTGGAAGGCCCCGGTTCTGCACCTGCGCAAGGAGCGAGTGAACTGACAGGATGCAGGGGTGAACCTGAACTTCCCCTTCACCGTTGTCGACGGCGGGCTGTCGACGGTGCTTGACGAGCACGGGTTCGACCTGCGGCATCCACTGTGGACCGGCCGTCTCATCACCGAATCGCCGGATGCCCTCATCGAGGCTCATCTTGCCTACCTCCGCGCTGGCGCCGAGGTGATCATCACGGCGAGCTACCAGGCGAGCGTTACCGGGCTCGAGGCGATGGGGCTCTCCCGCTCAGCGGCGGAGGATGCCCTGCGGTCGACCACCACGCTCGCGCAGGAGGCCGTGCGCAGGTACGGCTCCCCCGCGCTCGTCGCCGCCTCCGTGGGACCCTACGGCGCCACCCTCGCCGACGGCTCCGAATATCACGGCGACTACGACCATCGACGCGGCAGCGCTGCGTGACTTCCACCTGCGCCGGCTCGAGCTGCTCGTCGAGTCTGGCCCCGACCTGTTGGCCATTGAGACCATCCCGGGCATCGTCGAGGCTCGTGCCATCGCCGATGCGATCGCCGAGCTCGCCCCGCTGCCGTCCTGGTTCGCGTTCGTGTGCCGCGACGAGCTGCACACCGCCGCGGGCGACCGCATCGAGGACGCCGTGGCCGTGGCCGCGCAGATCCCCGGCATCGTGGCGGTCGGCGTCAACTGCACGGACCCCCGGCTGATCGGGCCGCTGCTCGAACGCGCGGCGACGGTCACCGACCTTCCCCTCGTGGCGTACGCGAACGGCGGCCAGTCGTGGAGCGCGACCGACGCCAGCTGGGACGGCGAGCCCATTCCCGCCGACGATCCCGCGATGGTGGCGCGGTGGGCAGCCGCTGGCGCCCAGCTGATCGGTGGATGCTGCGGCACGGGTCCCACGCAGATCGCGGTGCTGCGCGCCCAGCGTGACGCTATCGCGACCTCACGCTGATCGCCCCTGGGCCGAGGATTACGCCAGCTCGCGTGACACTCGCGCCAGCGCCTCCGCGAACCAGGCCGAGCGGCCGGGGGCCGCGCCTCCCGAGAGGTTGATGCCGGCCACCCCGTCGATCCGAAGCAGGTCCAGGCTGAGCTCGACGGCCGCGGCGATGCCCTCGGTGAAGGGATCTGCGGCGTCGAGGATCCGGTCGAGGTAGCCGTCGGGAAGCACCATCGTCGTGAACGATTTCAGAAGCTCGGCACTTCCCCTGTCCACGATCACGGGCACGCACGGGATGAACGCCATGTCGACACCGAGCGCCGTCGACCTCGCGATGAATTCGGCGACCGGCGCCGCCCCGCCGCTGTGATTGACGAAGCACACCTCGGCCCCCGCGCGCATTTTCTCCAGCAGCCGCTCCGGCCTGCGCTCGGTCGGCGGGGTCGCCGGGGCTTCCGCCACGGAGACCAGGTGCCCGAATGCGCGCGCGAGTGCTGCGGTCTGGGTCGAGTCGAGGTCGAACACCGGTGCGGCATCCGGTCGCTGTCCCGTCGCGGTGTGGTCGCCCGTCACACAGTGCACCCCGGCCACTCCGGCGTGCGCGAGCGCGGCGAGTTCGCCCTCCATCGCCACCCGGTTGCGGTCGCGGCAGTTGAATCCCGACCAGACCTGCAGCCCGGCGGCCATCATGAGCGCAGCGCGGTACGCGGGCGGAAACTGCACCCTCGCGTTGCCGGCGTCCCCGGCGAGCACCACGTCGACCGAGTCGCGCATCAGGTCTGCGCATTCGACAATGGATGCCGCATCAATGGCTCGCGCCGGGAAGTCGGCCACGACGATGGGCCTGGAGCTCATGAGATTTCTCATCGCCGTGGCACCGGCAGAAGGGCTCGGTGGACGCCTGCTGCATCGCGCCGGGCCACCGCACGGTTGGCAGGTCGAGAAACACGCACGGATGCGGCGACACCTCGCAGCTGCCGTCGAAATTCACCCCGCCGCACGGTCCGAATTGCATGTGCTTCGGGCATTCGATGAGCGACTCGGGCATGGCTGATTCTACCGGCCGGGCCATCCCGACCGTGGCCGGCCGTGCTCTCGCTGCCCGGATAATGGACGCATGGCACAGAGGTACGAGCAGGTAATCAGGGCAGCGTCCGCGCTCATCGATGGGCGATTTCGCGCGACGGAGATCGGGGTGAACGACGGCGTCATCGCGGCCATCTCCGACGGGCAGCTCGACGGCGAGCGCTACGTCACCCTGGCCGCCGATGAGGTGCTGATCCCTGGGCTCGTCGACACTCACGTGCACGTCAACGAGCCAGGCCGCACCGAATGGGAAGGCTTCGCAAGTGCCACCCGTGCCGCGGCCGCTGGCGGTGTGACCACCATCATCGATATGCCGCTGAACAGCATCCCGGCGACCACCACGGTCGACGCGCTCGCCGCCAAGCGTGCAGTCGCCACGGTGAGCGTCGACACCGGCTTCTGGGGCGGTGCCGTGCCGGACAACCTCGGCTCGCTGCAAACCGCTGCACGACGCCGGCGTCTTCGGCTTCAAGGCCTTCCTCGCTCCCTCCGGTGTCGACGAGTTCGAGCATCTCGACGACGCCCAGCTCGCCGTCGCGCTCGACGAGATCGCCGCCATCGGCAGCGTGCTCATCGTGCACGCCGAGGACCCGACAGTGCTGGATGCGCACGCGAACTCGGGCGGCGCCGACTATCACGCGTTCGTCGAATCACGCCCGGACGAGGCGGAAACGACGGCCATCGAGCGGGTCATCGCCGGGGTTCGCCGCACCGGCGCGCGAGCGCACATCCTGCACCTGTCGTCTGCGGCGGCGCTGCCCGCGCTGCGGTCGGCGCGTGCCGAGGGCCTTCCGATCACGGTCGAGACGTGCCCGCACTACCTGACTATCGTCGAGGAGGCCATCCCGGACGGCGCGACCCAGTTCAAGTGCTGCCCGCCGATTCGCGACGCGGCGAATCGTGATGCGCTGTGGCAGGCGCTGCGCGACGGTGACATCGACATCGTGGTCACCGACCATTCCCCCAGCACCGCCGAGCTGAAGTTCGCAGGCGACGGCGACTTCGGGCAGGCCTGGGGTGGCATCGCCGGACTCCAGCTCGGGCTGTCTGCGGTGTGGACGGAGGCGTCTCGCCGAGGCATCCCGCTCGAACTCGTCGTGGGGTGGATGTCGCGGGGGCCGGCCGACTTCGTCGGACTCGGCCGCAAGGGCCGACTCGAGGTCGGGGCAGACGCCGACCTCGTCGCGTTTGCACCGGATGCTACCTTCACCGTCGACGCACGGCAATTGCTGCACAAGAATCCCGTGAGCGCCTACGATGGCCGTGAATTGCGCGGTGTGGTGCGTCGTGCCTGGTTGCGTGGTGAGGTGGTCGGCGCTGAGCCGCACGGCCGCCTGCTGGAACGCTGACGAAACACATCAGCAACACCACTCTGAGAGGATCCGAGCATGGCAATAATCCTGGGTGAACAGCAGTACGGCAAGGCAGAGTCCCGAGTCGTCCGGATCTACCGCGACGGCCCTCGTCACGAGATTCGCGATCTCAACGTGTCGACGGCGATGCGCGGCCCCTTCGACCCGGCCCACCTCATCGGCGATCAGTCGAACGTGCTGCCCACAGACACCCAGAAGAACACCGCGTTCGCCTTCGCCAAGTCGCACGGCATCGACTCCATCGAGAAGTACGGGCTCGAACTGGCCAGGCACTTCGTGCGCGACGTCGAGCCTGTCGACGGCGCCCGCATCGAGATCGAGGAATACGCCTGGGAACGTGCCGTGGTCGACGGTGTTCCCCACGACCACACGTGGATGCGCGCCGGCCGCGAGACGCGCACCGCGGCGATCACCGTGGACTACTCCGGCGAATACGTGATCGGTGGGTTCAAAGACCTGGTCATCCTGAAGTCGACCGGCAGCGAGTTCGCCGGATTCCTGAAGGATGAATACACCACCCTGCAGGAGACCAAAGACCGCGTGATGGCCACGTCGCTGGTCGCGAAATGGCGATTCAACTCGAGCGATGTCGACTGGAACGCCGTCTACCCCCGGGTGAAAGAGATCATGGTGCGCGAGTTTGCGACGCTGCAGTCGCTCGCGCTGCAGCAGACGCTGTGGCACATGGGCCGGGCCGTCATCGAAGAGATTCCCGAGATCGTGGAGGTTCGGCTCACCGCGCCAAACAAGCACCACTTCGTGGTCGATCTATCGCCGTTCGGGCTCGAGAATCCCGGTGAGGTGTTCATCGCGGCAGATCGTCCGTACGGGCTGATCGAGGCGCAGGTGCTGCAGGATGACGCACCCCCCGCCCACGACGCATGGCGCGCATCGGCCGGACTGGCGTGACCGCGCAGCCGACGCAGGCGCCTACGGGCGCCATCCCCACCGACGCGCAGTGGCTGGAGCGCACCATCGAGCTCGCGACTGCCAACGTCCGTCGGGCGGCGGCCCGTTCGGAGCGGTGATCGTGCGCAACGGCGAACTCGTCGCCGAGGGCCAGAATCGCGTGACGGCGAACCTCGACCCCACCGCGCACGCCGAGGTCGTGGCCATTCGCGCCGCGTGCCAGGTTGTTGGCGATTTTTCGCTCGCGGGCACCACGCTGTACACCTCGTGTGAGCCATGTCCGCTGTGCCTGTCCGCGGCCCTGTGGGCGAGAGTCGATCGGGTCGTGTACGCCGCCGACCGCGATGACGCCGCCACCGGCGGGTTCGACGACCGCGAGTTTTATGAGCTGTTCGCCAGGGATCGGTCAACCTGGCCACTCCCCGTCGACTCCGTGCGGCCCGAGAACGCGAGCGCGCCGTTCGACGCCTGGCTCGACCACGAACACCGCACCGACTACTGAACTTTTCCGTCCGATTGAGAAGCTAATCTCGAAGGATGACCGCCACTGCTCCATTCCGTGACGGAATCCTCACGATCTGGAAAGACGATCGCGGCTTCGGCTTTATCGAGCCGGCCGACGGCAGCGCGCGAATCTTTGTCAATGTCAAGGATTTCGCTCATGGACTCCCTCGCCCGACCGTGGGCGACGCCGTACGCTTCAGGACCGAGATCGACTCCAACGGCAAGCCCAGGGCGGTATCCGTCTCGCCCCCCGGGATGACCGCGTTTTCTGCACCCATCCCCCGGGTGAGGCTGCGAGCGTCCGACATCCTGGGCTGGCTGGCCGTCATCGTCTTCCCCATGCTCCTCATCGCACTCACCGTCTTCGCCGGCCTGGGGATCTGGGTGGGGATCTCGTATCTCGTGCTCAGCGTCGGCTGTTTCACCGCGTACGCCTTCGACAAGTCGGCTGCAGCAACCGGCCAGTGGCGCATCTCCGAGGCCAGGCTGCTGATCTTCGGACTGCTGGGTGGATGGCCGGGTGCCGTCATCGCGCAGCGTGTGCTGCGGCACAAGAACCGCAAGAAAGAGTTCATCTCGATCTTCTGGGTGACGGTCGCCGTCAACGTTCTCGCCCTGCTGGTGTTCGGCTGGCCGCCGCTCACCCAGGCGTTCGTCGACCTGGCGTCGTAGCTCCCGCTAGCTGCCGCGGTACGTCGAATACGCGAACGGGCTGAGCAGCAGCGGCACGTGATAGTGCGCGGAATCGGACACGATGAAGTCGACGGTGACCCTCGGATAGAAACACCGTCGTCCCGTGCGCGTGAAGTATGGGCCGGTCTCGAACTCGAGCCGGTAGTCGCCGGCAGGCAGGGATTCGTCGCCGAGATCGGAGATGCGACCGTCAACGTCGGTGACGCCGGTGGCGATGACCTCGCCGGTGGGCCCCGCCAGCGCCACGAGAATCCCGGCGGCGGGCACGCCCAGCCCCGAATCCAGAACATGCGTTGTTACGTGGCTCATGCTGTGACCTCCCCGGCGAATAGTTTCTCGAGCCGCAGCAACGCGATGTCGCGCAACTGCTCGCCGACGACCTGCAGTTCGGTCGCGGCATCCAGCCTCATGCGGCGATTCAGCTCGTCAAGGATCTCGGCACGAGTGCGACCGGCCGCCCTGATGATGAACACTCGACCGAAGGCCTGCTCGTACGCGGCATTGCCTGCCGCAAGTTCATCGGCCAGCTCCGCGGCATCGCCCTGTTCGGCCCTGCTGAAGTCCTGCGCGGTGCCGGTGCCGGCGGGCTTCTCGCCGATGCGCGGGTGATGTGCGATGGCCTGATCGATCTCGTCGGCGGCCAGTGGAGTCGCCTCAGCGTAGGCGACGAGCAGCAGTTCTTCGAGATTCTCGAAGGGAGCATTGGATGCGACGTCGTTGACCCAGCGGGGTACGGCGAGGCTGGCCTCGAGGCCAGCACGCAGGTCGGCGTCCGTCACATCAATCATCGTGTGTATAACTGTACCGATGACAGTGGCACAGAGAGTCGATGTGACCGGCATCGTTCTGGCCGCAGGAGCCGGGACTCGCGCCGGCACTCCCAAGGCGCTGTTGCGGCTGCCCACGGGCGAACCATGGGTCGAGATTGCCGTGCGGATGCTGCGCGAGGGCGGGTGCTCCAGGGTCGTCGTGGTGCTCGGCGCAGAGGCCGAGTCTGCGAGGCTGCTTGTGCCCGGTGATGCCGAGGTCGTGGTGGCCGAGCGGTGGCAGCGCGGTCTGTCCGAGTCCCTTGCCGCCGGGCTGGCGGCCGCTTCCGGGGATGCCGCGCTCGTCACTCTGGTCGACCTTCCGACGCTGCCGGCCGCCGTCGTTCGGCGCGTGCTGGACGGGACGGGTGGCCTGCGACGGGCGGTCGTCGACGGTCGGCCGACGCATCCCGTCTACTTCTCGAAGGAGCACTGGATGCCCGTCACTGCGAGCCTTGGCGCGGGCGGCCTCGCAGACACCGGTGCACGCGGCTACCTCGCGGCGCACGACGTGTCACAGATCGAGTGCGGCGACCTGTGGGACGGCGCAGACTTCGACCTCGGAAACTAGACCGCCCTGGCGGCGAGGGTGCGCACGGCCGCCTCGAAGGCGGTCAGTGCTGCCGCGACATCCCGCGCCGTCACCGACTCGTCAGGATGATGGCTCACGCCGCCCTTGCAGCGCAGGAACAGCATGGCGATCGGGGTCACCGCGACGATGGCGACACCGTCATGACCGGCTCGACTCCACATGGCCATGGGCTCGTCGTCGCCGGTGGCCCTGATTCCGGCCTCGAACGCCGAACGCAGGTCGAGGTCGCAGACGACTGCGTCGGCACGGTAGAACTCGTGCCGGTGGAATTCCAGCCTGCGCCGGTCGGCGATCGCCCTGCCGGCTTCGTCGATGATCCTCAGCGCTTCGTCCCGGTCGTCGTCGAACTCTGCCCGAAGGTCGAGGCTGAACTCGACCAGACCCGGGGATCACGTTTACGCCGCCGGGGTACACCTCGAGCTTGCCGACGGTGCCAACGACGCCACGTTCGCGTGACAGTCGCTCGATCTCGACCACGAGTTCACTCGCGCCAACCAACGCGTCCTGGCGGCGTTCGAACGGTGTGCCGCCGGCATGACCGGCCTTGCCCACCATGCTCAGTTCCAGCCGTCTGGCGGCGGCGATGGATGTCACGACCCCGAGTTCGCGTCCGGCATCCTCGAGGATCGGCCCCTGTTCGATGTGCACCTCGAGGTAGCCGATGAGCTCCTCGGGGCGGCGGAACGCGCCGGGGAGTCTCGCCGGATCCAGCCCGAAGTCCTGGAACGCCTCGAAGAGGGTGATGCCGTCGTCGTCGGTGAGGTTCCACCACTCGTCGTCCCAGGTGCCGGCGACCGCTCTGCTTCCGAGCAGCGCCGTGCCGAACCTGGTGCCCTCCTCATCGCTGAAGGCGACGAGCTCGAGGGCGAAGGGCAGCGTGCCTGGCTCGATGCGGGCCGCGACGGAGATCGCGAGCAGCACCCCGAGCATCCCGTCGTAGCGGCCGGCGTCCGGCACGGTGTCGATGTGCGATCCGAGCAGCAGGGCGGGAAGGTCGGGCTCGCTGCCCTCCATCCGTCCGCACTGGTTGCCCGCGGCATCCTGCCAGGTCTTCAGCCCGGCCTCGGTCATCCACCCGGCGATGAGTTCGTTCGCGGCGGCATGTTGCGGGCTGAGGTGCACACGCTTGAGAAAATCGGGTTCGCTCGACAACGCCGCGAGTTCATCGCAGCGATCCAGGATCAGCCGGGCTGCGGCGTCAGTGACCATAGGAATCCAATGCCGCGCCCACACCACTGCCTGCCGTGATCGTCATTCCGCCGCGGCGCAGCATCTGCTCGAGCGCCGCCAGCGTGGTGAGCACCGTGTCGCGACGGGCGTTGTAGCCCATGGTGCCGATGCGCCAGACCTTGCCCACGAGTGGGCCGAACGAGGTGCCGATCTCGATCCCGTAGTCGGTGAGCATCGTCGAACGTGCGCCATCCGGGTCGATGCCGTCAGGCACGTACACACCGACGACGTTGTTCATGCGCACGGACTGGTCGCCAAAGAGCTTCAGGCCGAGGCCGGTGAGCCCTGCCGCCATCGCGGACCCATGGATCCGGTGTCGCTCAACTGCTTGCGGCATGCCCTCGGCCACGAGCAGCCGCGCGCACTCCCGTGCCGCGTACAGCATGCTGGTGGCCTCGGTGTGATGGTTCAGGCGCTTTGGGCCCCAGTAGTCGAGAATCTGGCTCAGGTCGAAGTAGTTGCTGCGAATCGGATGCTCGCTGACGGCATCCCCCTCGGAGCGGATGCCCGCCTCGACGCTCTTGCGGCTGTTGATGACTTCGACGGCGCGGGCCGAGAGGGTGATGGGTGAACTTCCGGACGGGCCGGCGAGGCATTTCTGAAGGCCGGCGGTCACGGCATCCAGCCCCCACGCATCGGTCTCGAAGGTGTTACCGGCGAGTGAGGCCGTCACGTCGCTGTAGAAGAGCACCCCGTGCTTTTCGCAGATCGGCCCGATCTCGTCCAGGGGCTGCGCGAGGGTCGTCGACGTGTCGCCGTGCACGATTCCGAGCAGCACAGGCTTGTGCTCGATGATGGCGGCCTCGATCTCGGCCACGGTGAATACGGTGCCCCACTCCCGCTCGATGACTCGGACGTCGGCCTGGCAACGCTCGGCGATCTCGCGCAGGAGGTGGCCGAATCGCCCAAAGACCGGGATCAGCACGACATCGCCGGGCTTGATCAGGCTCACGAAGGCCGCCTCGATTCCCGCCCTCGACGTGCCATCCACGACAAGGGTGGCCTCGTTCGCGGTGGAAAACACGCCGCGATAGAGCTCCATGGTCTCGTTCATGTACCCCGTCATGGCGGGGTCGTACTGGCCAACCAGCTGTGCAGACATCGCCCTCAACACACGCGGATCTGCATTGATCGGGCCCGGCCCCATGAGCAGTCGTGGTGGCGGATTGATTGGCTCGATTGACATACCCCCATGGTACGGACATCGTGTCTCGGAGATGTTTCGTCGGCCCGGAAGCGCGAGCCAAGCTCATGTTCATACGTTCAGATGGAATTCATAGAAACAGTCCATACGCTTAGCCGAATGAGCACCAGCCTGAAGTCCCCGGTCGCCGAGAGTGGGGCCGCGCCTACGCCCGCTCCAGCCGGGCTTCGCAGCCGGCTGTCTGCCCTGGGGGTTCGCACCCCGCGACTGCTTCGAGGGCCGCGAGTCGGCACTCCGCTCGACTCCCCCACCGTCCGCACGAAGCGCCTCATCGTGCGCCCACACCAGCTTTCCGACGCAGCAGCGTGGTACGAAATCCAGTCCGACCCCGACGTGGTCCGGTTTCTCTCGTGGCCGCTGCGCACCCGCGCACAGTCGCTGCAGCACCTGAAGGATCGCACCAGCCACACCAGGCTCTCGCAGGCAGACGACCTGCTCGCCCTCGCGATCGAGCACAAGGGTCGGCTGATCGGTGACCTGTCCGTGCACCTGCGCACGGTGCATCCCGACTTCCGGGCGGCCGAGATCGGCTGGATCCTCGGCTCGAAACACGGCGGTTCCGGGCTGGCGGCTGAGGCCGTTCGCGCCGTCATCACCATGCTGTTCGACAAGCTGGACGTGAAGTGGATGTACGCGGTCGTCGACACGCAAAACGACAAGTCTCTCGCCCTCGCCTCGAAGCTCGGCTTCACCGAGGTGCACCGTGATGGCGTGCTTCTCACGATGATCCTGACGAGGGCGGCCGCGGCCGAGGCGAAGAAGCCCAAGGCTCTCTAGGTCACCGCACGCCGCAGGATCAGTCTGACCCGATAAGACTCTCGGCCGAAGCGATCAGCGCGAGGTCTGAGAACCGCGGCCCGACCAGGCACATGCCGACCGGCGCATCCAGCAGCAGCCCGGGCTGAGGTACGCCCAGCATCGGCACACTCAGCGCCGGACGACCCGTCAGTCCCGCGATGCAGGTCAGGCGCAACGTGCCCTGGCGGGTGCGCTCGATGAGGTCGGCATCAGCATTCACCGATGGTGCGACGGATGAGGCGGACGGCAGCAGGAGCACCCTGTCGCCGAGTACTGCCTCCAGTCGCGCTCTCGCTGCCGTCAAGAGCCTCGCGCCCTGCGGCCTCCTGCTCGCCGGTGATGGTGGATGCGAAGGCGAACCGTGCTGCGACATCCTCCCCCAGCGCGCCGGGGTGTGCCTCGATCCACGCCCCGTGGGTGCGCCAGGCCTCGGCCGCCTGCACCGTGCGGAACGTGAGGAACAGCTCATCGATGTCACCGAGGTCGACGTCCTCGGTCTCGATCCCGGCCACGACCGCATCGAAGGCGGCGCTCACCGCGGGCTCCGCATGTGCCGCGAGCGCGGGAGCGACCACGAACCGCGACTCGACCGCGCGCTGAATGCGTCGTGTCGAGAGTGGACTCGGCTGCGGCGCGCAGGGTCGACGAGCGTCGCGTCATCCACCCGACCGTGTCGAAGGTCGGCGCGAGGGCAACGAGGCCATCCATGCTGACCGATCCGTGTGTCGTTCGAAGCCCCCACAGGCCCTGGTACGACGCGGGAACGCGGATCGAACCCGCGGTGTCCGTGCCGAGGCCGATCGACGCCTGGCCGGTGGCCACCGCGGAGGCGGGACCACTCGACGATCCACCGGGTACCGCCCCGAGCACGGCAACGTTCGGCGGGGTGCCGTAGTGCGGATTGCGCCCGGCAATCGAATACGCGAACTCGTCGGTCTGCGCGATTCCGGTGACGGATGCCCCGGCCGCAAGCAGCGCGGCAACGGCGGGCGAGGTTGCCGTGGCTGCCTCGCGCTCCGCGAGGAAGGCCGGGATGCCCGCACCCACCGCAAATCCCTCGATGTCGAACAGGTCTTTCACCGCAACGGTCTCACCCGACATCACACCGGCCGCGACCCCGGCCACGAGCGGCGTCCCCACGGTCCGCCAGATCGACGAGTTGACGGCGGGCGCCGGCAGGGAGACGTGCGCGGCGGCAACCACCCACGACCCTTCTTCCCATCGCCACAACTGGGTCTGCTGGCCGCGGCCGCCGGTGAGCGGTGCCGTGACGGCGATCACGAGCGCCGCGTCATCCGAAATCCCGACGATCTCGACAGTCAGGATGTCCCGGGCCGGGGCTCCACCGCGGCCCTTACGGAATTCCGAGATCGCGTCGTGTCCGACCAGGATGCCCGCGGCATCCCCTCGAATCGTGTCGGGCCCGGACGCGAACAGGCTGTCGAGCGCCTCAAGATCGTTGGCCATCAACGCCCGCTCGTACTGCCAAAAGGCGAGGAGAAGCTGGTCGTGATCAGGCAAAGTCGGCCTTCCGGATGCGGGCGTGCACTCCCTTGACGAGGTCGACCACCTGGGAGATGTTGAAGTCTGTGGCCGCGCTGAGGTAGGCGTACGCGTGGGCGGCGTCCATGCCGTAGCGGGCTCGCAGGAGGGCGATCGCGGCACGCACGCAGTCCTGCACGGCGATATCCAGATCCTCATTCATGCCGGTGGGCACGAGGAACTCGTGGGTTTCGGCGAGTGGTCCGACCAGTTCGCCGAACTCCTTCACGGCATCCTCGTGGGCGACAACCTCGAACCGGATCGTGGCCCGCAGCGACGCCTCCATCGCCGTCAGCGCGACCTCGCCGTCGCCCTGCGCGAAGTGCGGGTCGCCGACGTAGGCCAGCGCGCCATCCACCTGCACCGGCAGGTACAGCGAGGCGCCGACCGTCAGCAGGTTGACGTCGATGTTGCCGCCGTGGGTGCCGGGCGGCACGGAGTGCGGGCGCTGGCTGCCGGCGACGGCCACGCCCATGATTCCGAGGAAGGGATGCAGTTCAAACCGCACATCGTGCGCGCCGCCGAGCACCCGCGGCATCGTGCCGTGGTCGCCGTCGACCGCCGCGAACACGCTTACGGAGGGAGCAGCCTGCGGGTATTCGCCGGGCAGAGCGCCGCGGCCGTGACGGTTGGAGATGACTCCGTACGGCACCCGAGGCAGAGTCTCGAGCACGGTCATCCTGAGCAGGTCGCCCTGGCGGGCACCGCTGACGTGGATGGGGCCCGAGATGACGTGGGGGCCACCATCGGCCCTGTCGTAGGCGGAGGCCGCGAGCGCGACCGCGTCGTCCAGAACCTCCTCGGCTCCGAAGCCGCCGAAGAACGCTCGGGGGTCGCGCCCCTGGTCCTCCAGGATGCCCTCGTGGCTGATCGTGTCGATCGTGACCTCGGTGCCGGAGTCGATGGTGAGCACGGCCGAATCGGCGGCACACGGCAGCCTGCCCCAGAGCACCTCTGCCGGATCTGCGGGCAGGTAGGTGGCGGCACGGATTGGTCCAAGGCCGGGTTGCAGTGCATCCATGGTCACAAAAGCCCCCATCGGTTCCATTAGTGTCTAAACACTAGCGACTGTGGGGTCGCCCAGATCCCAGGGAGAATAGTGATCACTCGTATGCGCCGAAACCCGGCCGGCCTTCACCTCACGCTCATGCTCGCGCTGACATTTTCGACCGGCGTGATCGACGCCGTCGGCTACCTCGGCCTCGACCGCGTCTTCACCGGCAACATGACCGGCAACGTCGTGATCCTCGGAATGGCGCTGACCGGAGCGGATGACCTGCCCATCGTCGGCCCGATCGTCGCGCTCGTGCTGTTCATGCTCGGGGCGGCCGTCTCCGGCCGCACACTGAGGCACGAATCCGCGGGCTGGCACCTCCGCTCGACGGTGCTCTTCTCCGTTGTGGGTATCGTGCTCGTCGCCGCGGCCGTACCGATGCTCATGGATGCCGACCCGGCGGAACCCATCAAGTACGCCGTGACAGGTGCGTTGGGTCTGGCGATGGGACTCCAGGCCGGCGCCGCCAGGCACATCGGGGTGAAGGATGTCACCACCGTCGTCGTCACGTCGACCATCGTCGGGCTGGCCTACGACTCGGTCTTCGCCGGGACGGACCAAGGGTCACCCGTGGCCGCGCCGCCTGCTCGCGATCGCGCTGATCGGCGCCGGTGCCGCCGCCGGAGCGCTCCTGCTGCAGGTCAGCGTCGCCGCCGGGATTCTCGTGGCCGCCGGCATCACGCTGCTGACCGCGCTCGTCGGCCACCTCGGTCGCCCGGCTCCCGCCCCCGCCGCTCCCGCCGAGTAGCCGCGCGGCTCCGGCCGGCTCGCGGCCTGCTGCCGCCGGCCGCCCTCTGGCCGCTTCCGAAATGACGGAAGTCGCAGCATCCACCCCAGTCATTTGCTGGACCGGGTAACCGCGAAAGGCGCCAATCTCCGTCATTTCGGAAGGTTGGGCGTAGGAACGAACCACGGCGAGTGGATGCCACGGCAGAAGCCGCACGCGATACCGCGCCCACACCCTGCCCTGGCCGCAGTGCTCCTTCCTTCCGAAATGACGGAAGCCGCAGCATCCACCCCAGCCATTTGCTGGACCGGATAGCCGCGGAAGGCGCCAATCTCCGTCATTTCGGAAGGTTCGTCGTTGGACGGAGGAACGAACTACGAGAGTGGATGCCACGGCAGAAGCCAGTCGCGATGACGCACCGCGCGCCGCCGCGCCCCCCGCCCCGCACCCGCGCCCCGCGCCGCGCGCCGCCGCGCCCGCGCCCGAACCCGCCTAGTCGTCCGACCAGCTCGCGACCAGCCGCGACACGTACGACGTCGCCGGCGCCTGCACCAGCTCCCGGACCGTGGCGCGCTGGGTCGCACGTCCACGCTCGATCACCACGACGTCGTCGGCGAGCGCCACGACATCGTCGAAGAGGTGGGTGACGACGATCGTCGGGCCACCCCACTCCCGGATGTGACGCCCCAGCTCCGCGCGCACCTCCTCGCGCACCTCGACGTCGAGGGCGGCGAGCGGCTCGTCGAGCAGCAGCAGTTCGGGGCTGCTCGCGAGCGCACGCCCGAGCGCGACGCGCTGCGCCTGACCGCCGGAGAGCTGCGGCGGGCGGGTCGACGCGAGATCCGCGATCCCGAGCCTGTCGAGCCAGCTCATGGCCTCGGCGCGCGCGGCGGGCCTCGGGATGCCGGCCGACCGGGGTCCGAATGCGACGTTCTCGAGCACGCTGAGGTGCGGAAACAGCAGGTAGTCCTGGAACACCACGCCGATGCGGCGGTGCTCGGTCTCGACGTGGGTCGTCTCGTCGTCGAGCACCCGGCCGTTGACCACGATGGATCCGGCATCGAGGGCGATGGTTCCGGCCAGCAGGCCGAGGGCGCTCGACTTGCCTGCACCGTTCGGTCCGAGCAGCGCGAGGGTGCGTCCGGCGGTGACCGCGAGGTCCAGGTCGAGGGTGAAGGCTCCGCGCGCGAGCCTCAGTGCGGCGGCGACGCTCATGCCGTCACCCCCGGGACCCATCGGTCGCGCAGGCTGACCAGGGCGGCCGCGGAGATGATCATCAGCACGAGCGAGAGGGCGATCGCGGCATCCGGGTCACTCTGCAGCTGCAGGTAGGTGGCGATCGGAAGAGTCTGCGTGACACCGGGGAAGCTGCCGGCGAACGTGATTGTCGCACCGAATTCGCCGAGCGCGCGGCAGAAGCAGAGCAGGGCGCCCGCGGCGATCCCCGGTGCGACCAGCGGCAGGGTGATGCGCCGGAAGACCGTGAACCTGGATGCGCCGAGGGTGGCGGCGGCCGCCTCGAACCTGCGGTCGGATGTGCGCAGCGCGCCGTCGACCGCCAGCACCAGGAACGGCATCGCCACGAACACCTGGGCGATGACCACGGCCGCGGTGGTGAACGGAAGCTGGAACGGCAGGAATTGCCCGAGCAGCCCGTTGCGCCCCAGCAGCAGCAGCAGCGCGACTCCGCCCACGACCGGCGGCAGCACGAGCGGCACCGTCACGAGCGCGCGCAGCAGTCGCCTCGGCACGGCGGCCCACTGGTCGGATCTCGCGAGCACGAGCGCGAGCGGAATCCCCAGCACGAGCGAGATCAGCGTCGACAGCAGGGCCGTGCCGAGCGACAGCCCCAGGGCCGACGCCACCGTGGGTTGACGCAGCAGTTCGGGCAGCTGCGCCCACGGCGCGCGAACGATCAGCGCCACCAGCGGCAACCCGAGCAGCGCCAGCGCCAGCCCGGCGGGAATCCATAGGGCTGGGGACAGAAAACTCCGTCTACTGCTGCGGCGTGCCGAAGCCTGCATCATCAAGGATCGCCCTCCCCTCTGGCGAGAGCACGAAAGCCACGAAGGCCGAAGCGGCGGCATTGTTGGTGGATGCCGCGAGCCGGGCTATCGGGTAGACGCTGCTCGCGGACTCGGCCTCAGCGAACTCGATCCCGACGACTCGCTCCCCCGCGGCACGCACGTCGGTCGTATAGACGAGTCCGGCGTCGACCTCCCCCAGCTCGACCTTGGTCAGCACCGCCTTGACGTCCTGCTCGAGGGTGTCCGGCGCCGCGACGATCCCGGCCGCGTCAAAGACGGCGACGGATGCCGCGCCGCAGGGCACCTCGGACGCACACAGTGCGACACTGAGCTCGGGTCTCGCGAAGTCGGCGAGCCCGGACACCCCTCCCGGATTCCCGGGAGGCACCGCGATCTCGAGGGTGTTCGTCGCGAAGGCCACCGGCTCGCCCGCGGCGAGTCCGGCATCGGTGACCGTCTCCATCGTGTCGACGCTGGCGGCGGCGAACACGTCCACCGGCGCCCCCTCCACGATCTGGGCGGCGAGCGCGGAACTGCCGCCGAAGTTGAACGTCGACGGTCACGCTCGGGTGTTCCTTCGTGAACGCGTCCGCAAGAGCACCGAAGGTGTCGGTGAGGGATGCCGCGGCAGAGACGGTCACGGTTCCGGAGAGTGTGTCTGCGGTCGACGCGGCTGGTGCCGCGCATCCGCTCAGCAGCACGGCCGCGGCAATGCACGCTGACACAGCACGTTTCACGGGTGCGCTTCCAGGGTCTCGACCACGACGTTGGTCGCCTTCACACTGGCGGTGGCGAGAGTGCCTGGTTCGAGTTCGAGTTCGTCGGCGGCTTCGCGGCTCATGAGCGACACGATCCTGAACGGCCCGGCCTGCATTTCGACCTGAGCCATGATCTTGTCTTTGACCACCCTGGTGACGATGCCGGTGATCCGGTTTCGCGCCGAGGCTTTCGATGCGGGGAAGGCGGCCGCGAGCGCGGACTCCGCCGCGAGCTCCTGCGCGAGGGCGGCGAGCTGGCGCCCATCGACGAGTGACCGCCCGTTCGCGCCGGTGACGAGGGTCAGCCGTCCACCGTCTGCCCAGCGCCGCACCGTGTCGTCGCTGACCCCGAGAAGCGCCGCTGCCTCGCTGACCTTCAACTGTGTCGCCGCCATGAGACATCTCATTTCCGTATTCGCGTGAAAACAATGCTATCTGACCCGCGAATGCGGTTTGAGAAGCGACAGTGATTCGCAGGCGCGAGAATGGACCCCGTGGATCTTCGCTACTCGCGCCAACTCGCGCTCCCCGGCTTCGGAGCGAGCGAACAGGAGCGGCTGGCGGCATCCAGAGTGCTCGTCATCGGCGCAGGTGGGCTCGGCAGCAGCGTGATCCCCTCGCTTGCGGCAGCGGGCGTCGGGACGATCGGCATCGTCGACGACGACACGGTCGAACTCAGCAACCTCCACCGGCAGCTGATGCACGGTGTTGCCGATATTGGGCACAGCAAGGTGACCTCCGCTTCAGCCACCATTGCGGCGCTCAACCCGGCCACGACCGTCGTGGCCCTTCGCGAACGATTGACCGCGACGACCGCACTCGAGTTGTTCGCGAGCTACGACCTCGTCGTCGACGGCAGCGACAACTTTCCCACGCGCTATCTCGCGAGCGACTCCGCAACACTCAGCGGAATTCCGCTGGTCTGGGGCTCGGTCTCCCAGTACAGCGGACAGGCGAGCGTCGCAATGCCGGACGGGCCCGGCTACCGTGACCTCTTCCCCACCCCGCCCCCGCCGGGCTCGATACTGTCGTGCGAGGTCGGCGGCGTGCTGCCGACGGTGGTGGCGCTGATCGGCTCGGTCATGTCAACCGAGGTGATCAAGCTCATCACCGGCATCGGCGCGCCCCTCATCGGCCGGGTCACGATCCTGGATGCGCTCACCGGGTCGTTTCGCGAACTGTCGTTCGAGAAGGACCCGACGGCCCTGCCGATCACCGGCCTCATCGACTACGACGCGTTCTGCGGGGCATCCGATCCGGGCGGCACCGCCCCCTCCGAGCTCGTGACCCGCACCGACGACTACACGCTCCTCGACGTGCGCGAACCGTGGGAGGTCGAGCTGGTGTCGCTGCCGGGCGCGACGGTCATCCCGCTCGGCTCCCTGCCGATGCGCCTCGGTGAGATCGACCCCTCAAAACCCGTGATCGCTTACTGCCACCACGGCACCCGATCAGGGCGCGGCACGCGACATCCTCATCTCCGCCGGTTTCAACGCCAGCCACCTCGCGGGCGGGATCGACGCCTGGGCGGTTGAGAACGACCCAGACATGCTGCGGTACTGACGGTGCACAGCACAGTCGCGCAGCACGCGGCCCACATCGCCGCGATGCTCGAACCGGCCATCGCACCGCGCGTCGACATCGTGCCACTCGACGATGCGCTCGGCAGGGTGACCGCCTCGGCCGATCCCGTCGCCCGTCGACCTCCCGCTGTTCCGCAATTCCCAGATGGATGGATTCGCCGTGCTCAGCACGGACCTTGCGACACTGCCCGCGACCCTCCCCATCGCCGGCGAGATCGCGGCGAGGCCGGGTGACCCGCTGCCGCTGCTGCCGGGATCCGCGGTGCGCATCATGACCGGCGGCGTGGTGCCCGCGGGGGCGGATGCCGTGGTTCCGGTCGAAGACACCACCGTCGACGGCACCAAAGTGACCATCACCCGCGCGCGTTCCGCCGGCGAGTACGTGCGCGACCGGGGCAGCGACCTCCGCCAGGGAGATCAGCTGCTGCCCGCGCGGGCTCCGGCTCGGCTCGCGCCACCTGGCCGCACTCGCCGCCGCCGGCCTCACCTCGGTGGAGGTGGTCGACCGCGTGCGGGTGGCGATCATCACCACTGGCTCCGAGCTGATCCAGCCCGGCGAGCGCCCGGTGCTCGGGCAGGTGTTCGACTCCAACGCGACGGCGCTGGCGGCCGCGGTGCTGGCCACCGGTGCCGTGGTCACGTTTCGCGCGCACGTGCTCGACGATCCCGACGCGATGCTGGCCGCGCTGACCGAGGCGGCCGCGACTGCCGACCTGATCCTGACCTCGGGCGGCATCTCGATGGGCGACTACGAGGTGGTGCGCGAGACTTTGGAGCCCAGGGGCGCGCAGGTCGGGCACGTGGCCATGCAGCCGGGCGGACCGCAGGCGACCGCAATCTTCGACGGCGTTCCCGTGATCTGCTTCCCCGGCAACCCGGTGAGCACCCAGATCTCATTCGAGGTGTTCGTGGCCCCGCTGCTGCGAACGGCCTCGGGCGTCGCGGCGCCCGCGCGGCGGCAGCGCGACGATGACGACCGGCACCGCGTCCATCGCCGGCAAACGCCAGTTCCTGCGCGGAGCGGCGGTGGGTGATGACCGCGTGAGCCTGGTCGCAGGGCCCAGCTCGCACCTCGTCGCCGGGCTGGCGGCATCCGATCTGCTGATCGTCGTGCCGGAAGACGTTGCCGAGATTGCCGCGGGCGATTCCGTGGAAACATGGGAACTATGACCGACTCCCCCGCACGGCTCAGCCACCTCGACGGCGACGGGCGCGCGCGCATGGTCGACGTGAGCGATAAGGCAGTCACCAAACGCACGGCCACCGCCACCGGTCGCTTCACGACCACCGAGGAGGTGCTGTCGCTCGTCAGGGCGGACGACCTCCCCAAGGCCGACGTGCTGGCGACGGCGCGCATCGCCGGCATCCAGGGCGCCAAGCGCACCAGCGAGCTGATCCCGCTGTGCCATCAGCTGGCGCTGAGCGCTGTCACAATCGACTTCTACCTCGACGACACGTCGATCGAGATCACGGCCACCGCCACGACAACCGGCAAGACCGGTGTCGAGATGGAGGCGCTCACCGCCGTGGCGATCGCGGGCCTCACCCTTCACGACATGACGAAAGCGGTCGACCCGTTTTCGGTGCTCGGCGACATCAGGCTCGCCTCGAAAACCGGCGGCAAGAGTCGTGGAGCCGTGCGCCCCAAGACTGCCGCGGTGGTTGTCGCCTCGACCGGAGGCGCCGCAGGCACCCGCGAAGACACGACGGGTCCGCACATCGCGCGCTGGCTGAGCGAGCGTGACTGGACGGTGGATGCCGTCACCGTCGTCGCCGATGCGAACATCGCCGCGGAGCTATCCAGGGTCGTCGCCACCTCCCCCGCCGTCATCATCACCACCGGGGGCACCGGCATGAGCCCCACCGACCAGACGCCGGAGGCCACCCGGGCGCTGCTCACCCGCGAGCTTCCCGGGGTCGCGGAGTCGATCAGGGCGCGCGGCCTGCCGCACACCCCGAAGGCCGCGCTCAGCCGCGGACTCGCCGGCACCGCCGGCGACACCGTCATCGTGAACCTGCCGGGCTCCACCGGCGGCGTGAAGGACGGACTCGCGGTGCTCGACGAGATACTCGAGCACCTCGTGGCTCAGGTCGCCGGGGGTGGCTCCCATGAGTGACGTCCTGGCGCTGATCACCGACGAGCCCCTCGACCAGGACCAGTTCGAGGCGTTCGTGCTCGACAGCACGAACGGCGCGATCGTCACCTTCCGGGGTGTCGTGCGCAACCACGATCACGGGCAGTCGGTGTCCGGTCTCGACTACCAGTCCCACCCCGACGCGCAGCGTTTCCTCGAGGAGTGCTGCACCGCGGTCGCCGCCGAGTCCGGGCTGCGGGTGGCCGCCGGCCATCGCACGGGGTCGCTCACCGTCGGGGATGTCGCGCTCGTGGCATCCGTCGCCGCACCGCACCGCGCCGAGGCCTTCGCCGCCTGCGAAAAGCTGGTGGAGTCGATCAAGAGCACAGTGCCGATCTGGAAGCGGCAGCATCTTGCCGACGGCGCCACCGAGTGGGTCGGTCTGTAGCCTTACTCGCATGCCCAGGAACGCAGCCTCCCCGTCGCAGACCACGCTGAATGCGATGAATGTTGTTCACCGCGCCTGATCTGGCTCACTCGCGGGCGGTTCGGGTGGCGCGTCGGCGGGATGCCCGTGCTCGAACTGACAACGATCGGTCGCACCTCGGGCGAGCCGAGATCGGCCATGCTGAGCTCGCCGATGCAGCCCGGGGGCAGCTACGTCGTCGTCGCGTCACGCGGTGGCGACGACAGGCACCCCGCCTGGTACCTCAACCTGGTGGCCAATCCCGAGGTCGAGGTCGACTACCGGGGCGGCGGAAAGCAGAAGCGCATCGCCAGGGTGGCGACCGCCGCCGAGCGTGCCGAGCTCTGGCCGAAGGTCACCGCCGACTACGGGTTCTACGCCGCGTACCAGAAGCGGACCGACAGGGAGATCCCGCTGGTGTTCCTCGACCCGGTCGCGCAGCAGTCGGCCGAGCTAGCCGCCCGCGAACGGCGGCAAAACGTCGACTCGCGCGCCCAGAGCTCGCGAATTGTCGCGGCTCACCACGCCGTCGACGAGGAACGATCCGGATGCCAGCACCCGGCTCATGGCGTCGCCATAGCGCTCCACCAGCAGTGATCGCAGCTCGCCGACGGTGGATGCCGCTGGCAGCAGCTCCTCGTCGCGACCCGCGGCCTCCGCCGCCGCCGCGAAGTACCGCACAGTCACCTCAGCCACCGATGGCTCCCATGCTGCGCTGGGGACGCACGAAATCGGCGCGCTCCATGCCGTGACCCTTCTGCTTGCCCCACATCGCCGCCCGCCACCAGTCGGCGATCGTGGCATCCGTCGATCCGTCCCGCAGCAGCGCCCTCAGGTCGGTCTCGTCGTCGCCGAACAGGCACGAGCGAACGGTGCCCTCCGCGGTGACGCGGGTGCGGTCGCAGGCTGCGCAGAAGCTGCGCGTGACCGAGGCGATGATGCCCACGGTGGCAGGTCCCCCGTTGTAGCTGTGTCCGGCCACCAACCACTCCTCGGCCGGGTCCGACGGGTCGACCCGGTGCGGCTGCGTCAAGGTGAAGCGGGTGCCGAGCACCTCGAGCAGCTCGGCGGCGTCGACCATGTTGTCGCGCGCCCAGGCCTCGTCGGCGTCGAGCGGCATCTGTTCGATGAACCGCAGCCGCGCGTCGTTGGCCAGCGACCATTCGAGCAGGTCAGCAGCGCCGCCCAGGGTGTCGCGCATCAGCACGGCGTTGATCTTCAGGGGCGCGATGCCCGCGCGTTTGGCTGCCTCGATCCCGGCGAACACCGCCGGCAGGCGGTCGCGCCGGGTGAGGCGCGCGAAGTGGTCGCGGTCAACCGTGTCCAGCGAGATGTTGAGCCTGGTCAGGCCCGCGGCCACGAGTTCGTCGACCCGCTTGTCGAGCCCGATCCCGTTGGTGGTCATCGAGATGGATGCCCCACCGGCGACCGCCGAACTCAGCCCGATGATCTCCACCAGGTCCGCGCGCATGAGCGGCTCGCCCCCGGTGAAGCGGATGTCGTGCACCCCCAGGTCGCGCACGGCAATGCCGACGAGTCGCGCGATCTCGACCGGAGTGAGCAGGTCGTTGCGGGCGATGGCGGGAAGCCCAGCCTCCGGCATGCAATACGTGCAGCGCAGGGAGCATTTCTCCGTGACCGAGATGCGGAGGTCGCGGGCGGTGCGTCCATGCCGATCGATCAGCCCCGGGGCATCCGGTCGCCCCAGGGTCGACGGCATCGCGGCGGGGTCGCGCCGAATCGCGGGGATGCCGAGCGACAGAGTCATGCTGCAAGCCTACGTGTGCCGGCCTGAGCGTTCGGTATTCTGTGAGCATGGCCATTTTCTCCCGCGGTTTCACGGGTCGCCCCCGTGAGGCGCAGCCCGACCTGCCGCCGGGGCAGTTCCTCACTCAGGACTTTCCCGTGCTCTCCGCCGGGCCCACCCCCACGATCGCCGAAGCCGACTGGTCGTTCACGATCAAGACGGAACTTGGCGCGACGCACAAGTGGACCTGGGATGAGCTTCAGGCACTGCCGTTCGAGGACGTACACACCGACATCCACTGCGTCACCCGATGGTCGAAGCTGGCCACGAACTGGCGTGGGGTGTCGATGGACACACTTTTTGCCGACGTGGAGTCCAGCTACGACTACGTGATGGTGCACTCGACCGGCGGCTACACGACGAACCTTCCGCTTGAAGACATTCTCGACGGCCAGGCCTGGATCACCACCGAGTTCGAGGGCGAACCGCTCGAGCCGGATCACGGCGGCCCGGCCCGAATGATCGTGCCGCACCTGTACTTCTGGAAGAGCGCGAAGTGGGTGCGCGGCATCACGATGCAGCGCAGCGACTCCCCCGGCTTCTGGGAGCAGAACGGGTATCACACCTACGGCAACCCGTGGCGCGAAGAGCGATACAGCTAGGTGAATTTTCGCGAATGGCTGGTCGGCACCGTGGTGTCGACCACGCAGCAGACCCCCAATGCCAAGAGCATCGTTCTGGAAGTGCCGGGCTGGCACGGCAGCGCCGCCGGACAACACGTGGATGTGCGACTCACCGCGCCGGACGGCTACAGCGCCGTCCGGGCGTACTCGCTCGCCTCGACCGGCCCCGGCCATCACGTTGAGCTCGCCGTCGACCTGATTGATGACGGGGAGGTCTCTCCCTATCTCGTCGAAGAGCTCCGCTCGGGCGACCAGCTGGAGTTTCGCGGCCCCATCGGCCGCTGGTTCGTGTGGAAGCCGGAGCAGACCGCGCCCGTGCAGCTCATCGCCGGCGGGTCGGGTGTGGTGCCGCTGCTGGCGATGATGCGCGCACACACCGCGGCCGCGAGCGCCGTGCCCATGCGGCTGCTGTATTCCGTTCGCTCCCCGGCCGACCGCTTCTTCGCCGAGGAGCTCGCGGCGACCACCAATGTCGACATCACCCTCGTCTACACGCGCGAGACGCCGGATGGCTGGCCCACCGCGCCCGGTCGTGTCACGAAAGACGTCATCGCCGCGGCAACGACTCCCGCCAGCGAGAACCCGGCTGTGTTCGTGTGCGGCCCCACCGGGTTCGTCGAGGCGGTCGCCTCTGCGCTGGTGGAGCTCGGGCACGATCCGGTCGCCGTCAAGACTGAGCGCTTCGGCGGCAGCTAGTGCCTCGACTCCCAGCAGGCATTCGGACGGCAGGCGTAGGCTGAAAGCGATTTCCGAGAGCTGCTCGCGGAGGGGTTGCCATGTCATCGAAACTGACTCGCTGGATTCCAGCTGTACTTGTTCCCGTCGTTGCCGTCGCGGCGGCGGTGGTCATGCCCATGGCTGCGGATGCGAACCCGACCCTGCCCGAGAAGTCGCCGGAGCAGGTGCTCGCAATGATTGCCGACAGCGCGGACGTTGCCTACTCCGGTTCGGTGGAGCAGACCTCGGATCTCGGACTCCCGGACCTGTCGTCGTTCGGATCGGGCTACGGGGACGGCGCCGATTCGGCCATCTCGGCGGCCATCGAGTTGCTCACGGGCAGCAGCTCGGCGCGCGTGTTCGTCGGGGGCGCTGACACCTCGCGCATCCAGATCAAAGACACGCTCGCCGAGCGGAACATCATCCGCAACGGCAGCGAAGCCTGGACTTACGACTCCAAGACGAATTCGGTCGAGCATTTCACCGTTCCCACCGACCAGAAGCCTGACACCGGCATGACCGGAACACCTGCGGAGTACGCAGCCCGGATCATCGCCACGATCGAGCCGTCCACGACGATCACCGTGACCGACACCGCGATGGTCGCCGGTCGCGCTGCGTACCAACTGACACTCACGCCGAACGACACCAGCACCCTGGTTGACTCGATCATCCTTTCGGTCGATGCCGAAACGGGCCTGCCGCTCGATGTCCGGATCTTCGCCGTCGGCCAGAACGCTGCAGCCTTCTCGGTCGGCTTCAGCTCGATCGACTTTGGCGCTCAGGATGCGAGCCTCTTCAGCTTCACGCCCCCAGCCGGTGCGACGGTGGAGGAGCACCAGTCGGGCGACGCCAGCGGTGAAACGCCCGAGGGCAGTGACATGCCGAAACCGGAGGTGTCTGGCTCCGGCTGGAGCAGCATCATCGAACTTCCCGCGGGAAGCGCCACCGAGGTTGCCGACCCGTCGGCATCCGGCATGCTCGACCAGCTGTTGACACCGGTGAGCGACGGTCGCGCGCTCGAGACATCGCTCGTCTCCGTGCTGGTGACAGACGACGGTCGCGTTCTCGTCGGCGCCGTCGGCATCGACCAGCTTCAGGCTGCAGCCGCGCAATGACGGATGGCGCGCTCGCCATCGAGACGCACGGGCTGACCAAGACGATTCGGCTCACAGCTCGCGGTGAACCAGCTTGACATCGCGGTACCCCGGGGCTCAATTTTCGGGTTTCTCGGGCCCAACGGTTCGGGAAAAACGACGACGATCCGGATGCTGCTCGGCCTCGCTGCTGCGACATCCGGTGACATGCGGGTGCTCGGCTCGGCGATGCCGCAGTCGTTGCACTCCGTGCTTCCTCGCGTCGGAGCCCTCGTCGAGGGCCCTGCGATCTACCCGTTCCTCTCGGGGCGAGCCAACCTGGCCCGGCTGGACTCGGCCGACCGGTACGCGCCATCCCGCACCAGGCTGGCACGGGTGGATGCCGCGCTCGAGCGTGTGGGTCTCACCCACGCCGCGCACAAGAAGGCTCACGCGTACTCCCTCGGAATGAAGCAGCGGCTCGGGCTTGCCAACGCACTTCTCACCCCGCGCGAGCTGCTGGTCCTCGACGAACCGACCAACGGACTCGACCCGCAGGGCACCCGCGAGGTGCGAAACCTCATCCGGTCGCTCGCGGCCGAGGGAACAACCGTCTTCGTCTCCAGCCACCTGCTGGCCGAGATCGAGCAAACCTGCAGCCATGTTGCGGTGATGAGCGCGGGACGACTGGTTGCGCAGGGTCGTCTCGACGAGTTGCGTGCCGAGGGCACGACGCGCGTCGAGGTGCGCACGCCCGATCTGGCCCAGGCGCGCGAGGTGCTCGCCCGGTGGGGGCTCGAGGTTCAGACCGGTCCCGTCCCCTCGTCCAGTCACGGCGGTGCTGACGACATTCATCCCGCCCGAGCAGATTTCGGCGGCACTCGTCGCCGCCGGCGTGCGCCTGCGCGGATTCAGCGCCGAGGGTGCGAGCCTCGAAGACCGTTTCGTGGCGTTGACCGGGGAGGGCTTCGATGTCGCTGAGTGACGCCCCACGAAGCTCCGGCATCGCCCTGCTCGGCTCTGAGATAGCGCTGGTCTTTCGTCGCCGTCGAAACCAGGCGCTGCTGCTCGCCCTCGCCGCTGTCCCCATCCTCATTGCCGTAGCGGTGCGGTTGTCGGATGTCTCGTCCGGCCGCGGACCCGCCTTCCTGGCGAGCATCACCGAGAACGGTTTGTTCGTCGCGATCACGGCGCTCACGGTGTCGATTCCGCTTTTCCTGCCGCTGACCGTCGGAGTGGTCGCCGGAGACACGATCGCTGGCGAAGCGAACCTCGGCACGCTGCGCTATCTTCTCGTCGCGCCCGCCGGGCGGCTGCGGCTCCTCCTGATCAAGTACGCGGGCGCTGCGGCATTCTGCGTTGCGGCCACTGCCACCGTGGTCATCGTCGGGATCGCCATCGGCGCGGCGCTGTTCCCGGTGCGGCCGGTGGTCCTGCTCTCCGGCGACACGATCGACGGGGGCGAGTACGCCGTGAGGTCCCTGCTGCTCATCGCCTACGTCGCGCTCTCGATGCTCGGGCTGAGCGCGATCGGGCTCTTCCTGTCGACCCTCACCTCGGTGCCGGTCGGGGCGATGGCCGCAACGATCGTGCTCTCTGCCGCATCACAGATTCTCGATGCGCTGCCGCAGCTCGACTGGCTGCATCCGTGGCTGTTCAGCCACTATTGGCTCGGAATCTCCGACCTGCTCACCAACCCGGTCTCTTTCGACTCGTTCCAAAGCAACGCCCTGCTGCAGCTGGGCTACATTGCCGTCTTCGGCACTCTTGCCTACGGTCGGTTCGCGACCAAGGATGTCTTGAGCTGAGCAGCTCGCGCGCCTGCTGTAGGCGATGCACAGCGCGGCTATGCCCAGGATGAACACGGTCAGCCCGAGGATGTACGCGGCCACGCTGCCCCAGCCCGCTGTTGATGGGTCGATGAACGGGTACGGATACGTGGTCGGCGCGACTGCTCCGCGTCCCAGCGTGTAGACCAGCCACAGCACCGGGTACACCACGGGCACGGCGAGCGCACGACCACGGCAGCGCCGGCCTGCCCGGGGAAACCAGCCAGTCGACGGCGATGAAGATCGGCACCCAGACGTGCAGCACCTCGTTGGGCCATTGCAGCCCCTGGAAGCCCTCGTACGGAACGTTGCGCAGCAGCAGGTTGTACACGCCGGCGGTCACGATCGCGTAGGCGACTGTCGACATCCTGATCGAGGTGTACAGCACGGAGTCCTGGCGGTACCGCAGCGCCATGGCGCCGCCGACCAGCAGCACCACGATGTTGATGAGGCCAGACTGGATCGTGAAGTAGCTGAAGTACTCGGCCGGATCGAACGCATCGTTCAGCACGCGGTCAGCGATCTGGATGCTGACCGTCACGAGGACGAAGAGTCCGACGGCGAGCCTGATGAGCCCGAGTACCGTGCGGCTGGTCTGTGTCGTGTTCACACCAGGTATTCGGAGGCGTCTGCGCTGGCGGTAGTTCCGGTTTCAGTGCCTGCGTTAGGCCGCGAGGTCGAAGACCAGCTCGTCCCTGTTCTCGACGAGGGTTCCTGCTGCTTCCATCCGACGCGCCACGTCCATGCAACGGCCGATGAACCGGGCCTGACGAGCAGTCAGGCGCCAGGAGCTTCCGCCTCCAGTGAAGCTGATCGACACGACGGGCCGTCCTCCATTCGCGACGGCGACGCCTGTCACTGCATCCCGGGGCTTCGAGCCACGAGTTGCCGCTGAGGCGAGCGCGAGCCTCGACGCACGTAGACGCTGTAGCTGAGTTCGTAGGCCTGCTCCACGCTCCAGCCCAGAGTCGACCTGATGTCGCTCGGTTCCAGCGACGCCATCAGCATGCTGAATGACCGTGACAGGGCAAGGTGTTCGCGCGGGTTGAGGTCGAGCATGACGTCGTTGGCGGTGATTTCCGTGATGTCCATGGGGGGCTCCTCGATCAAATGAAGTGCTGTTATTGAAAGAGACTGCAAACCCCGCCTGCTATGACGCGATGTGAGAAAAATTCCTGACAGGAAATGCGCCAGACATATTTACCGTGCAAACTCGGATCATGCTGCTCGTCATCAACGCCAGACTCATCCCGATCGCCTCCGATGGCCCCGACGTTATCGACGACGGGTGGATGCTCGTCGCCGACGACGGGCGCATCGACTCCGTCGGCTCCGGCACCCCGCCGCGTGTCGAGGCGGCCGAGGTTCTGGATGTGGCCGGCTCCTTCGTGGCACCCGGCTTCGTGTCATCCCACAGTCATCTCTTCACGAGCGGCCTGCGCGGGCTCGGGGTCGACGCGACCCTCTATGGCTGGTGCGACTCGATGCTGGGTTTCACCGCGAAGGCGAGCGCCGAGAACATCTACTGGTCGAGTCTTCACGGCTCGCTCGACTTTCTCTCCAACGGTGTGACGACCGCCTTCGACTTCACCGACCCGCGCCTGAGCTGGGTGCCGATGGTCGAGGGTGTCCGCAGCGGTAACGGTGTGCTGCGCGACATCGATTACGTGTTGCGGCAGGCTGATGCCAAGGCCGACAGCGGCATCCGCTACATCAACGCCGTGGGGATGGATGTCACGGTCGGCAGTGACGACGAAATCTTCGAGCGCCTCGCCGCCGCGGTCGCCCACGACGCCGCGGCCGACCCGTCGCGCATGCTCGGCTCTGCGGTCTTCGGCGCCGTGCAGTGGTCGCCGCGCCGCGACGCCGCGGAGCTCGAGGTCGAGGCCATGCGTCGGTTCGGCATCATCAACCAGGCGCACTTCCTCGAGACGCGCGAGGAGGTCGAGCTGCAGCGTTCCAAGTTCGAGTGGTACTCGGAGGCCGATGCACTCGGGCCGATCGCTGATCTTCGGCCACTTCATCCAGACCACCCCAGAAATCATCGACCGGGCCGCGGCAGCCGGCAGCGGCATGTCGTGGCAGCCCGCCTCGAACGGACGCCTCGCCTCGGGCATCGCGGACCTGCCCCGGATGCGCGAGAGGGGCATGACGATCGGCGTCGGCCTCGACGATCAGGCCTGCACCGACGTCTCGGACCCCTGGCAGAACATGCGCATCGGCATCTACCAGCAGCGTGCAGCGACCGGCGACCCCAACGCGATGTCCCCGGCCGACATGCTCAGGATGCACACCCTCGGTTCTGCGCAGGTGCTCGGCATCGCCGACCGCGTGGGCAGCCTGGAGCCGGGCAAGTTCGCCGACTTCGTCGTGGTCGACCCGCGCTCCCCCGATATCGGTCCGCTGTGGCATCCGATCGACAACTACGTGCTCTCGAGCAGCCTGCGCAACCTCAAGCAGGTCTACGTGGGCGGTGTGCTCGTCAACGAGAACGGTGTGTCGACCAACCCGCTCGCCGCCGAGGCCAGCGCGAAGGTGCACGAGCAGCTGCCCGCCATCGCCGCCGAACACGGCTGGCCCGCCTGACGGTTCCCGTCATTCCGAAATGACGGAGATTCGGGCATCCGGGAGCCCGCGACCCGCGCAACAGCGCCAGCGCTCCTCCCGATCTCCGTCATTTCGGAAGGGTCGACGGGACGCCGGACGGAGCCCGACCGGAAGGGCGACCGGACCGGACCGGTGCCGACGGACCGGCTACGCCTGCCGCGACGCGAGCGGCGCGGGAGCTCGCCACCTGCTCCACGCGATAGCGAGCGATGCGATCCCGACCACGAACGCGGAGATCGCCACCACGTACGCCGAAATGCTCAGCCAGCCGGTTGACGGCTCCAGGAACGGATACGGGAACCACCCTGTGGCGGCACCGCGCAGCATGGTGAACGCCAGCCACACGAGCGGGAAGATCACCACGTACCGCAATCCCGTCCAGCGCAGGGCGGGCCGCCCGGGTGAGATCAACCAGTCGAGCGCGATGAAGATCGGGATCCACACGTGCATGAGCTCCCCGGGCCACGGCGACGACACAAAGCCCTCGTCGGGAAGGCCCCTGAGCAACAGGTTGTAGACGATCGCCGTGACAACGGCGTACGAGAGCACAGACATCCTGACCACCGTGTACGGCACGGTGTCGACGGGGATGCGCAGTGCCATTATTCCCCCGACGATGAGCGCGACCGCGGCAATCATCGAGGATTCGATGGTGAAGAAGCTGAAATACTCCTCGGCCACCATGTCGTTGTTTACGACCTTCTCGATGATCTGGAAGGTCAACGCCGCGACGAGCCCGAGACCGGCGGCGAGGCGAAGGATGCCGACGATGCGGCGGGCGGGAGACATCACTGGCACGCGCCCACGTTACCTGCGCCCGCACCTCCCCTGCCTTCCGAAATGACGGAGATCCGGGCATCCGGGAGCATGCGACCCGCGCGATAGCGCCAGCGGCCGTCGCGATCTCCGTCATTTCGGAAGGAGGGCCGAAGGAGGAAGGGAGCCGGGCGAGAGCGGCGGAGGCGCCGAGCCCGCAACGCAGAAACGGCCCCGATCCGAAGACCGGGGCCGTTCTCGAAGAGCGGGGACTAGCGAGCGGCTGAGCCCTCGGTGTAACCCTCGTCCATCTGCTTCCACGCGAAGAGCGAGCGCAGCTTCTGGCCGGTCGCCTCGATCGGGTGGGCTGCACCCTTGGCGCGCAGGTCGAGGAACTCCGTTGCTCCGGCATCCTGGTCAGCGATGAAACGCTCGGCGAACGCACCGCGTCTGGATGTCGGCCAGGACGGCCTTCATGTTCTCCTTGACCGACGGGTCGATGACGCGCGGGCCCGAGACGTAGTCGCCGTACTCTGCGGTGTCCGAGACGCTCCAGCGCTGCTTGGCGATGCCACCCTCCCACATGAGGTCGACGATGAGCTTGAGCTCGTGCAGCACCTCGAAGTAGGCGATCTCGGGCTGGTAGCCAGCCTCGATCAGGGTCTCGAAGCCGTACATGACCAGCTGCGAGGTTCCACCACAGAGCACGGCCTGCTCACCGAACAGGTCGGTCTCGGTCTCTTCGGTGAAGGTCGTCTTGATGACGCCGGCGCGGGTTCCGCCGATGGCCTTCGCGTAGGCAAGGGCGATGTCCCAGGCCTGGCCCGAAGCGTCACGCTCGACCGCGATGATGTCCGGGATGCCACGGCCGGCGACGAACTCGCGACGGACGGTGTGGCCCGGAGCCTTCGGGGCGATCAGGATGACGTCGACGCCGTCGGGAGCGTCGATGTATCCGAAGCGGATGTTGAAGCCGTGGGCAAAGGCAAGCGTCTTGCCTGCGGTCAGGTTGTCCTTGATGCTGTCGTTGTAGATCGAGCGCTGGTGCTGGTCCGGCGCGAGGATCATGATGACGTCTGCCCACGTGGTGGCGTCAGCGACGCTGAGCACCTCGAAGCCGTCCTCCTGAGCCTTGGTCGTGGACTTCGAGCCGTCCTTGAGCGCAATCTTGACCTCGACGCCCGAGTCGCGGAGGTTCTGTGCGTGGGCGTGACCCTGCGAGCCGTAGCCAACGATGGCTACCTTCTTTCCCTGAATGAGGGAGAGGTCGGCGTCCTGGTCGTAAAGAAGTTCTGCAGCCACTTTATTTATCCTTCTGTTTCGGTGAATGAATCGTTTAGTTCTTTTGTCGCCCGGAAGGCGAACTAGTTTTTGAAGACGCGTTCGGTGATGCTCTTCGAGCCGCGACCGATCGCGAGAAGCCCGCTCTGCGCGATCTCCTTGATGCCGTATGGCTCGAGCACGCGCAAAAACGCGGAGATCTTGCCGGAGTCGCCCGTGGTCTCGATCACCAGGGCGTCGGTGGCGACATCCACGACCCGCGCCCTGAACAGGTTGACGGCCTCGAGCACCTGCGACCTGGTCGTGTTGTCGACCCGCACCTTGATGAGCAGGTGCTCCCGGGTGACGGATGTCTCGGGGTCGAGTTCCACGATCTTGATCACGTTGATCAGCTTGTTGAGCTGCTTGGTGACCTGCTCGAGCGGCAGCTCCTCGACATCCACCACAACGGTGATGCGCGACAGGCCCTCGATCTCGCTCTTGCCGACCGCGAGGGACTCGATGTTGAAGCCGCGGCGCGCGAACAGTCCGGCGACGCGGGTCAGCAGACCCGGCTTGTCCTCGACGAGCAGTGACAGTACGTGACTCATATCTCTACTCCTCTTCCCACTCGGGGGCGTGATCCCTGGCGTATTGCACACTCGAATTGCTGAGGCCCTGCGGCACCATCGGCCACACCATCGCATCCCGGCTGACGATGAAGTCGATCACGACGGGCCGGTCGTTGGTTTCGAGCGCGAGCTTGATCGCGGCATCCACCTCTTCCGGCTTCGTCACACGGATGGCAAGGCATCCGTAGGCCTCAGACAGTTTCACGAAGTCGGGCACCATCGCGGTGCCGTGGCCCGTGTTCAGGTCGGTGAACGAGTGGCGACCCTCGTAGAACAGGGTCTGCCACTGGCGCACCATGCCGAGGCTGGAGTTGTTGATGATCGCAACCTTGATCGGGATGTTGTTGATCGTGCAGGTCGCGAGCTCCTGGTTGGTCATCTGGAAGCAGCCGTCGCCGTCGATCGCCCAGACCACGCGGTCGGGGTTGGCAACCTTCGCGCCCATGGCCGCAGGCACGCCGTAGCCCATGGTGCCGGCGCCGCCGGAGTTCAGCCAGGCGTTGGGACGCTCGTACTTGATGAATTGCGCTGCCCACATCTGGTGCTGGCCGACGCCGGAGGCGTACACAGCCTCGGGACCAGACAGCTCACCGATGCGCTGGATGATCTGCTGAGGTGACAGCAGGCCATCGTCAGGCATCGTGTAGCCAAGCGGGTACTGCTTCTTGAGGGTGTTGAGCCGCACCCACCAGTCGACGTAGTCGGGCTTGGTTGCAGCGGATGCATCGGCAAACGCCAGGCTCAGGTCAACGATCACGTCCTTGGCGTCACCCACGATCGGCACATCGGCCGCGCGGATCTTGCCGATTTCGGCCGGGTCGATGTCGACGTGCACGATCTTGGCCAGCGGGGCGAACTCGCTGGGCTTTCCCGTGACGCGGTCATCGAACCTCGCACCGAGCGAGATGATGAGGTCGGCTTCCTGCAGCGCGAGCACCGCCGGCACAGCGCCGTGCATGCCGGGCATGCCGAGGTTGAGGTCGTTTGAGTCCGGGAACGCTCCGCGCGCCATGAGCGTGGTGACGACCGGGGCACCCACGCGGTTGGCGAGCTCGAAGAGCTCCTCGGACGCGTTGGCGCGAACAACTCCGCCGCCGACGTAGAAGACCGGGCGTTCGGCCTCGACGAGCAGCTGGGCAGCGGCCTGCACCTGCTTGCCGTGGGCCTTCACTACCGGGCGGTAGCCGGGCAGGTCGATCTTGGGCGGCCAGATGAAGGGGGCGCTGTTCTGCTGGCAGTCCTTGGTGACGTCAACCAGCACCGGTCCCGGCCGACCGGTGGTCGCGATGTGGTACGCGGCGGCGAGGGTGGCCGGCACGTCTTCCGGCTTGGTGACGAGGAACGAGTGCTTCGTGATCGGCATCGTGATGCCGACGATGTCGACCTCCTGGAACGCGTCGGTTCCCATGGAGGTGGAGAAGACCTGGCCGGTGATCGCGAGCAGCGGCACCGAGTCCATGTAGGCGTCGGCGATGGCGGTGACCAGGTTGGTGGCTCCCGGCCCCGAGGTCGCGATCGCGACGCCGACCTTGCCCGAGGATGACGCGTACCCCTCGGCAGCGTGACCGGCACCCTGCTCGTGGCGCACGAGGATGTGACGAACGGCGGTCGAGGCCATCAGTTCGTCGTAGAACGGCATGATGGCGCCGCCGGGAAGGCCGAAGACATCCTTGATCCCGAGATGTTCGAGCGTGCGCAGGATAGCGCCGGAGCCCGTCAGTATCTCGGGGTTCGAATGGTCTGGAGTCGAACTCTTCGGCCGCGGCATTGAATCCGTGGGCATGGTGAATTCCTTTGAATTGGACGGGGCGGGACCGCGGGCGTTACCCGGTCACCGCGCCCTCAGCTGCAGAGTGCACAAGACGCGAGTACTTCGCGAGAACGCCACGAGTGTAGCGGGGAGGAAGGGGAGCCCAGCCGTTTCGGCGAGCTTCCAGCTCTGCGGGTTCGACAAGTAGGTCGAGCGAGCGAGCTGCGATATCGACCCTTATTAGATCACCATCGCGCACGAATGCAATAGGACCTGCGTCCACTGCTTCGGGAGCTATGTGGCCGATACACAGTCCGGTTGTGCCGCCTGAGAACCTGCCGTCGGTCAAGAGTAGTACATCCTTGCCGAGTCCCGCGCCCTTGATGGCGGCCGTGATGGCCAGCATTTCGCGCATTCCGGGGCCGCCCTTGGGTCCTTCGTAGCGAATCACGACGACACTGCCGGCCTCGATGCTGCCCTCGGTGAGGGCATCCAGCGCCTCGCGCTCGCGCTCGAACACGCGTGCTGGGCCCTCGAAAATGTCAGCGTCGAACCCGGCGGTCTTCACGACGGCGCCCTCGGGTGCCATCGATCCGCTCAGGATGGTGAGTCCGCCGGTGGCGTGGATGGGGTTGTCGAGCGTGCGCAGCACCTCGCCGTCCAGCGGCGCCGGGTTCAGCTCGGCGAGGTTCTCGGCCATCGTCTTGCCCGTGACGGTCATCGCGTCCCCATGCATCAGTCCGGCATCCAGAAGCGCCTTCATCAGCACGGGCAGTCCGCCCTGGCGGTCCACATCGTTCATGACGTACTTGCCGAACGGCTTGAGGTCACCCACGTGCGGGATTTTCGCTCCGATGCGGTTGAAGTCGTCGAGGCTCAGCGGCACCTCGGCCTCGTAGGCGATGGCGAGCAGGTGAAGCACGACGTTGGTCGAGCCGCCGAGCGCCATGGCGATGGCGATGGCGTTCTCGAAGGCCTTGATGGTCAGGATGTCGCGGCTGGTGTGCCCGCGCTCCAGCATCCCGACCACTGCCTCACCCGAACGGTGTGCGTAGTAGTCGCGACGTCGATCGGCGGCGGCCGGGCTCGCGGAGCCTGGCAGCGACATCCCGAGCGCTTCGGCGACTGACGCCATGGTGTTCGCGGTGTACATGCCACCGCAGGCTCCCTCGCCCGGGGCGAATGCACACTCGATGCGCTTGGCGTCTTCGAGGCTCATCTTGCCGGCCTTGACCGCTCCGACCGCCTCGAAGCTGTCGATGATGGTGATGTCCTTCTCGGTGCCGTCCGAGAGTTTCACCCAGCCCGGCGCGATGGACCCGGCGTAGAGGAACACGGAGGCGAGGTCGAGTCGAGCTGCCGCCATCAGCATGCCGGGGATCGACTTGTCGCAACCGGCCAGCAGCACCGAGCCGTCGAGGCGCTCTGCCTGCATGACAACTTCGACCGAGTCAGCGATGACCTCGCGGGAGACGAGAGAGAAGTGCATCCCCTCATGGCCCATCGAGATTCCGTCGCTGACGGACACCGTGCCGAACTGCAGCGGGTACCCGCCGCCGGCGTGCACCCCCTCCTTGGCGCCCTGCGCGAGACGGTCCAGACTCAGGTTGCACGGGGTGATCTCGTTCCACGAGCTTGCGATGCCGATCTGGGGCTTATCCCAGTCAGCATCGCCCATCCCGACAGCACGAAGCATTCCGCGCGAGGTGGTGGCTTCGATTCCGTCGGTGACCGTGCGTGAGCGCGGCTTGATATCAGGCGTTTCCGGCATGTTACGAGGGTACCGCCCCCGGGAGGGGTGCGCGGTCGATCCTCGGCAAGCAGACCTAGTCCTCTGAATCCCTCGTCGCGCGTTCAACTACCTCATCCAGGTCATCCACGTGGATGAGGTCTGAGCGGAAGTTGCCGGTGCGGTAGCCGGCGCGCGCCACCATGTGTGCCGAGATGGGCGACGTCAGCATCTGGAACACAAGGATGGGCGCGAGAACGAGCAGGGTCGACCAGCTGCGCGACGACAGCGCGATGGCGGCCAGGACGAAGATCAGGCCCAGGATCTGCGGCTTGGTCGCCGCGTGAAGGCGGCTCAGGGCATCCGGGAACCGAAGCAGGCCGACCCCGGCGGCCAGCGAGAGGAACGCGCCGAGGGCAAGGAACAGCGCTGCGAGCACGTCGAGCGCGTCGCCGCTCATTGAGAGCCACCCTTCGGGGTCGGATGCGTGTCGGGGAGAGTCTCGCCCGTGATCGCGCGATCCTGCTTGGAGACGTATCGGGCTACTGCCACCGTGGCGAAGATCGCGATCGCAGACAGCACGAGCATGATCGGCACGCTTCGGGTGTGATTGTTGATGACCATGTCGGCGCCGACCACGAGGATCAGTGTGGTGAGCATCACGTCGGAGGCGATCATCCTGTCGAGGATCGATGGTCCGCGCACTATTCGGTAGAGCGCCAGGAACGACGCAGCAACGAAAAGCACCACGACAACGCCGTGGATGATGTCGATCATGAGTCGCGACCTTCCCTGGGTGGGTCGACGGGAATGCCGGCGGTGGAGCCGCTCATGGCCAGCACTCCGGCGTCTCGCACATCGGCGGCGGAGCCGAGAGCCCGCACGAGCGCCCGCTCGACCGACAGCACCTTGAGTCGAAGCGCGGTGACGGCGGCATCGTCACCGGTGTTCAGTGCGTGCAGGTAGATGATCGACTGGTGCCGATCGACCTCCACCACGATCGAGCCCGGGATGAGCGAGAGCGTTATCGACGTCAGCGTCATGATGAAGTCTGATCGGGTGACCAGGTCAACGGCGACCACGCTGTTGCGGTTGATGCCTCGCGGACCGATCGCCTGAAACGCGACCTGAAATGAGGCGACGACGAGGTCGACGGCGAATCGCGCCAGGAACACGATGAACCAGAACGGGTTGAAGCGGCCAGACAGCTCGACCGGCGGCAGGTAGAAGGCCCGCGTGACGGCGAATGCGACGGCGATTCCGCTCACGAAACTGAGCCAACTGAGCGTGCCCCAGAGCAGCATCCATAGAGCCACAAGCACGACGATGAGCGGAAGCTGCACCCAGATGCGCCAGCGCAGCTCCTTACGGGTCGCCGGAGCCACCTCGTTGGCGCCCTGCCCGGGGGTCGCGGTGTCAGTCATTCGTGTCTCCCGGGTCTGGATCGCCTGGGCCCGAATTTCCGGGGAAGACGATATCGACATAGGTTGTCGGGCCTTCGAGGTTATCGCCAGCCCTCGCGCTCAGGCTGAACAGCGGCCCGGCGAACACGGTGAGCGCCAGACTCGCGACGACCATTCCCGCGGTCGCGCCGATCATGAGACCGGGCAGTCGCCGTGTCTCCTTGACCGTTCGATCGCCGGGGGCCTCGCTGATGTTGTCGAGGAGCGCCGATTCGTAGCCCTTGACGTCGTCGGCCGGTCGCCAGAATGCCATGTTCCACACTCGGACGAGTGCATACAGCGTCAACAGCGACACCAAGGCGCCCGCGCCGATGAGAACGTACGCGAGCACGGAGCCCTGCTGCGCGCTCGCCTCGAACAACGCAAGCTTGCCGATGAACCCCGAGAACGGAGGGATGCCCCCCAGATTCAGGGCGGGAAGGAAGTACAGCACGGCAACAATTGGTGCGGCCTTCAGCAGCCCACCGAGTTTGGTGATGGATGTGCTGCCACCCACTCGCTCAATCAGGCCCGCACCGAGGAAGAGGGTGGTCTGCACGATGATGTGGTGCACGATGTAGTAGATCGCGGCGGTTGTGCCTGCCGCCGAACCCAGCGACACCCCCAGGATCATGTAGCCGATGTGGCTGACGAGGGTGAACGAAAGCAGTCGCTTGATGTCGGCCTGTGCGACGGCACCGAGCACACCAACAACCATCGTGAGCAGGGCGACGATCATGAGCGGGATGTTCAGCTGCGGCCCGGGGAAGATGATCGTTTCCGTGCGGATGATCGCGTACACACCCACCTTCGTCAGCAACCCCGCGAACACCGCGGTGACCGGCGCCGGAGCGGTGGGGTATGAGTCAGGCAGCCAGAATGACAGGGGGAATACCGCGGCTTTAATGCCGAAAGCGACGAGAAGCATGATGTGCAGGATCACCTGGACATCGGTGGGGATTTCGGCCATCCTGAGCGAAATCTGGGCGATGTTGACGGTGCCGACTGCCCCGTAGATCATCGCGATCGAGGCGAGGAACAGCATCGACGAAACGAGACTCACCACGATGTACGTCGTCCCAGCCCTGATGCGGGCCTCGGTGCCTCCAAGAGTGATGAGCACATAGCTCGCCACCAGCAGGATCTCGAAACCGACATACAGGTTGAACAGGTCCCCCGCGATGAACGCGTTGAAGACCCCGGTCGCCAGGATGAGATAGGTCGGGTGGTAGATGGAGACGGGGGTCTCCCGGTCCCCGTCTGCGAGGCCCTGGCCGACCGAGAAGATCAGAACGGCGAGCAACACCAGCGCCGAGACGACGACCATGAGTGCGGAGAGCCTGTCGACGACGAGAACGATGCCGAACGGGGCATCCCAGCCGCCGACCTCCATGGCCAGCGAACCTTCCCGGTCGACTGTGTACAGCAGGATCCCACCGATGGCCAGCACGATCACCAGCGCGATGATGGTGACGATCCGCTGTGCGTGAGACTTCTTGCCCAGGATGAGCGCAACCGCCGCTCCCACGAGCGGCACGAGCACTACGAGCGGTACAAGCCAGTTCATCGCTCGCCTCCGTCGTCGGTGGGCGGGTTCGCCTGGTCCTCGACCTCGAGATCGAGCGCTGTGGAGATCGCCGCCTCGCCCCTGTTCCCGAATTCGGTGTCGGATGAGTTCGGCACCGCGCCGTCGCTCGGAATGAGGAGCGTCCCGGTGCGCAGGGCGATGTCGTCGGCGTCGTCCTGCACGGTGTCCTGCCTGGCCAGCTTCCATGACCGATAGATGAGCGCCATGAGGAAAGCAGAAACGCCGAACGTGATCACGATCGCGGTCAGGATGAGAGCCTCAGGAAGGGGATCCGTCATGTCCTCCGGCGCGACGCCGTCGGCCACGATCGGGGCTGTTCCCACCTTGCCCGCCATGATCAGAATGAGCAGATTCGTGGCGTTGCCCACGAGCAGGAATCCGAGGAGCACCCTCGTCATGCTGCGCTCGAGTAGCAGGAAGATGCCGCTCGCGTACAGTGCGGCCATCACCACGAGAGGTACGAGTGAGATGCTCACGAGATCCCCCTCTGCTCGCTACTGGCCACGTTCGCGATGGGAGCTTCGTGCACACCCTCTTCTTCGTACTGACGGTCGACCTCGGCACCCAGGCTGCGGAGCACGTCGAGCACGAGCCCGATCACCACGAGGTAGACACCGATATCGAAAATGGTGGATGTCACGAAAGACAGGTCTCCAAAGATCCCACCGTCCCACTCAAAGTAGGTCGAGGTCAGGGCGTCGGCTCCGAATATCAGCGGCACCATCGCGGTACCGACGGCGAGCACGAGCCCGACTCCCAGTAGCTTCCCGGCGTCGACGGGTGCTGCCGCACCCAGTTCGTGGCGTCCGCCGGCAAGGTATCGCGCCACGAGGGCCATGCCTGCGACGAGGCCTCCGGCGAATCCGCCGCCTGGTGCGTTGTGACCTGCCAGCACGAGATAGAGCGAGACGACGATCACGGGGTGGAAAATGAGTCGAACAACCACTTCCAGGAGGATGGATCGGTTGCGGTCGGCGAGGGTTCGTCCGGCCAGCAACCACGAGGCGCGGTCGTTCGTGCTGGGATCGCTCGACTGACGCAGTCGGGCGCGCGCGACACGTTTGGCATCGCGCCTGGCGACGGTGGGCAGGTTGTCGACGCCGCGACCGCTGATGAAGATCAGGCTGGCAACACCGGTGGCCGCGGCGATGATCACCGACAGCTCCCCCATCGTGTCCCACCCTCTGATGTCGACGAGGGCAACGTTGACGATATTCCGACCGTGCCCCTCCTCGAAGGCGAGCGTCGCCCACTCGAGCGAGATCGGCAGCTCAGTGCGGGCACCCAGGGCGACCACGGCTACAGCAGCCATCAGCAGTCCAACCGACACCCCGATTACCGCGCGGATGCCGCGGTGCGCCGTGCCGTGCTGCTGACCGAGTCGGGCCGGCAGTCTGCGCAGGACCAGCATGAACGCGACGAGGGTGACGATCTCCACGAGGATCTGGGTGAGGGCGAGGTCTGGTGCGCCCTGCAGCGCGAAGAGCGCTGCCATCCCGAACCCCGTCACGCCGACGAGCACGACGGCCTGGAATCGTTTGCCGGCCCGGGTGGCGGCGATGGCGGCCACGACCATGATGACGCCGATCGCGAGTTGCGCCGGGTAGTCCCACAGCCTCAGTTCGCCGGGCCAGGTGCGGTTCAGGATGAGCGCGGTGCCGATCGCGACGGTGAAGACCGTGAGGATGACGCCAAGGTAGAACGGCAGCGATCCACGCTGGGTGAGACTCGTGGTTCGAGCTGCCGTGCGATCGACGAACCTGACGCTCCTGTTGTACGCCGTGGCGGCGGAGAGTCCCGAGCCCAGCCTCTTCTGAATTCGCGCGACTCGCTGCCGCGCCAGGAACAGCACGGCACCGGATGCGAGGGTGAGAGCCGAGATGCCGAGCGCCGGCTCCAGACCGTGCCACAGCGCAAGGTGATACGACTCCTCCCCCTCCGGGAACGCTGTGGAGTATCCGGTCAGCCAGCCGTCGACGGTACTGGCCATCAGCCCGAGCACGAGACCGCTGGCGGCGAGCAGCGCAGGCGCCACGAGGAAGTCGGCGTGCTCCTGGACTGAACGGCAATCCTCGACGTCCGGCTTGCGCGAGAAAGCGCCCCAGAGGAACCGGGCGCTGTAGGCCACCGTGAGCACGGATCCGACGGCGACCCCGACGAGCGCAATCCAGCCGAATGCCGAGCCTGCCGTGGCATCCGCCAGCAACGACGTGAACACCGCTTCCTTGGCCACGAACCCGAGAGTCGGCGGCAGCCCGACCATCGACGCAATCGCGACGGTCGTGATGATGGCGAGTGCTGGGGCCTCCCGGCCGAGTCCCGACAGTTTGCGCAGGTCTCTGGTGCCAGCGCGGTGGTCGATGATGCCGACCGCCAGAAAGAGGGTGGACTTGAAGAGCGCGTGGGCGAGCACCAGCGCGACGCCCGCGAGCGCGGCCTCCCGTGTGCCATACCCGACGACGATGAGCATGAAGCCGAGCTGACTGACTGTGCCGTACGCGAGCACCAGCTTGAGGTCATGCTGCTTGAGCGCGTTCCAGCCGCCCAGCAGCATCGTGAACACCCCGAGCCCGACGATGACCTCGTGCCACCCGTCGATGCCGGCGAAGCCGGGCGCGAGCCTCGCGACCAGATAGATTCCGGCTTTCACCATGGCCGCCGCGTGCAGGTAGGCGCTCACCGGCGTGGGTGCGGCCATCGCCGCTGGCAGCCAGAAATGGAACGGGAAGATGGCCGACTTCGAGAGCGCGCCGACAAGCACCAGCATGATCGCGACGACCGCGAGCGGATCGGATGGCGCGGCGGAAATGATCCCGGACAGGCTCGAGGTTCCGGTCCCCACCGCGAGGAGCACGAGCCCCACGAACATGACGAGCCCGCCGAAGGTCGTTACCAGCAGGGCCTGGAGAGCGGCAGACCTGCTCGCCTTCTTGCCCGTGTAGTGGCCGATGAGCAGGTACGAGAGCACGCTCGTGGCTTCCCAGAAGATGAAGAGCAGGTAGACGTCATCCGCCAGCACCAGCCCGTACATGGCCCCGGCGAACGCGAGCAGCAGCGCCGCGAACCTGCCGAGGGAATCCTCGTCGCTGCGGAAATACCGTGCGCAATAGATGAGCACGAGTGCGCCGACCCCGGTGACGATGAGCGTCAGCAGCCACGACAGGGTGTCCATCCTGACCGAGATGGTCATGGCAAGCTCGTCGACCCAGGCAGACGCTCTGCTGGATCGTCTCGCCGGCCACAATTCGCGGCGTTTCGAGGAGTGCCGCGACGAACGCCGCAGTCGGCACGATCGCGGCGACATAAAACGCGTTGCGCCCGAACTGCCGAGTGAAGAGCGGCATGACGAGCGAGCCCACAGCGAAGGCCAGAAGGATCGCGAGCATCTGTCCTTCCAGGGCACAATTCGGTGGATGGGCGGCGGCATATGCACGTCGCAGCATCTGGGAGCCACTGGGGAGCATCGGACCATCCCGTTGCCGCATTGTCATTCTAACGGTGATGATGGGGGCTATGGACTCGTTCGAACGCCACACGGACTACGGAGCTGTGCCGCTGGATGAAGGCTCGCTGGCAGCTGATCCGTTCGACCAATTCGCCAGCTGGCTGAACGCGGCAGAGCAGGCCGGGGTCTACGAACCCAACGCGATGGTGCTCGGCACTGCGGACTCCCAGTCCCGGCCATCCAGTCGAACGGTGCTGCTGAAGGGGCTCGACGGCGACGCGTTCGAGTTCGTCACCAACTACCGGTCGGCCAAGGGCACAGACCTCGTCGGCAATCCCGCGGTGTCCCTGCTGTTCCCGTGGTACTCGCTGCACAGGCAGGTCATCATCCTGGGAACCGCATCGCGGGCGAGCGGCGAGCGCAGCGACGCGCTGTTCGCGGCCCGACCGCGGGAATCCCAGCTCGCATCCATGGCCAGCGAGCAGTCCCAGCCGATCGACTCGCGCGCCGCGATCGAACGGCGAGTCGTCGAACTCACCCGGGAGCTGGAGGGCACGGAAGTGCTCACGAGACCGTCGTGGTGGGGTGCGGTGCGCGTGGTCCCGCGGTCGATCGAATTCTGGCAGGGCCGAAGCTCACGGATGCACGACAGGCTGCGCTACACCGCTACCCCCGGCGGTTGGTCGATCGAGAGACTGCAGCCGTAGGTCGCGCGGGCCGCGGGTGGCACGGGCCGCGGGTGGGCGCGCCTCGGTATTTCCGAAATGACGGAAGTCGCGGCATCCATGTCCCGACTTTGCGGGCGAATGGATGCCTCGACCACCGAGATCTCCGTCATTTCGGAAGGTTTGCGGCCAGGGTTGGCGGCCGCGGTATGGCGGACTCCGCGCACGCCGCGGCCCAAGCTACGCACCTAAGCGAGCCGTAGGTCGCGTCGGCCGCGGGCCCTCGCGGCGCGGCGCCAGGCTTCCGAAATGACGGAAGTCGCGGCATCCGTGTCCCGACTTTCCGGGCGAGTGGATGCCTCGACCACCGAGATCTCCGTCATTTCGGAAGGTTTGCGGCCAGGGTGGCGGCCGCGCGGCAAAGCGCGGTCGCGCGGCCGCGGGCGGAGCTCCGCTAGCTACTGCTCGTGAACGTCGCCTTCGCGCATATCGGCGAGCAGCGCGATCGTGCGCGCAACCTGTTCAGGGCCGGCAACACGGAAGTTCGCGAGAGTTGCGCCCTCCCCGCTTTTGAGCCCGAGGTCGTCCGCGCTGAGTGCCGCGAAGGCATCCTCGTCCGTCACATCGTCGCCTGCGTAGAAGACGGCGTCGGCACCGGTGTACTGGCGAAGATGCTCAACAGCCTCGCCCTTGGTCGTTGACCGCACCGAAAATTCGAGCACGTTCTTGCCCTCACGCACCGTCACCCCGGAGAGCTCGGCTGCGACCTCCGAGCGGGCGACGAGGTGAGCGACCCGGCCGTGATGCTCGGTGGCAAGCCGGGTGTGAAGCGCGAAGCCTGCGGGCTTCTCTTCGAGCCATACCTGATCCACCGAATCGGCAACTTCGCCGAGCACGAGGTTCAGAACGTCGACCCGAGCCCGCTCCGAGGCATCCAGCCTGGATGGATCGTCATCGGAATCGAGACGGATCTCGATACCGTGTGAGCCGACCAGCAGCGCGGAGTCGGGAAGATCGGCCACCTGTTCGAGGCTCTTCAACGCCCGCCCGGACACGAGCGCAACGCGGGTGTTCGGCATCGCCAGCAATCTGAGGACGGCAGCCCTGGCCTCGGGGAGAGCGCGCGCCTTTTCCGGGTCATCCACCTCGGGGGCAAGCGTGCCGTCGAAGTCGAGCGCGACCAGCAGTCGCTTGGTGCGAGCGAGTTCGCGAAGTGCTCCGACGAGCGGCTCGGGAAGCTTCGACCACGGGGGCGCGGTGTCGACGTCAACCATCAGTCCGTCCACCGCCTGTCGATGGTCCACTCAAGTTCGTCGGGTAGCTCGGTGGGCGATTCTTCGTCGTAGCGACTGGCACGAGCCTGCTCCAGGGTCTTCAGGAAGTTGCTCGACCATCGAGCAACGTCGTTCTCGATCACCCGCTTTCTCAGTGACCGCATGCGAGCGCGACGCTCCTTTTTCGGCATCGCGATGGCCTGCAGGATGGAGTCCTTCAGTCCGTCGATGTCGTGCGGGTTGACCAGCAGCGCCTTCTTCAGCTCGTCGGATGCCCCGGTGAACTCGCTGAGCACCAGCACGCCTTCTTCATCAAACCTGCTCGCGACGTACTCTTTCGCGACCAGGTTCATGCCGTCACGAAGAGCCGTGACCAGCAGCACATCAGCAGCCAGATAGAGCGCAACCATCTCTTCTCTGGGGTAGCCGTGATGGTGGTAGCTGATGGCGGTGTGACTCATCGTGGCGTAGTCACCGTTGATACGCCCCACCGTCAGCTCGATCTCGTCCCTGAGCTGCATGTACGCAGCAACGCGCTCGCGGCTCGGGCTCGCGACCTGCACGAGCGTCACGTCCTGCACGCTGATCCGGCCCTCGGCCAGCAGTTCGCCGAACGCCTTGAGCCGATGGCCGATTCCCTTGGTGTAGTCGAGCCTGTCGACACCGAGCATGACAGTCCTGGGGTTGCCGAGACCCTCGCGGATTTCCCTCGCCCGTTCCTGAATGTGCGGCTCGCGAGCGAGCTCTTCGAAGCCCCGGGCGTCGATCGAGATCGGAAATGCTCGAGCGATGACCCGGCGGGTCGGCAGGGAGTCAGACGTTACTTCAACGACGGGGTTCTTCGTGTCGAAGGAGGTGAGCCTGCGCACGGCGCGCAGAAAGTTGCCGGCATCCGCGACTCTTTGAAACCCGATGACGTCGGCGCCGAGGAGTCCTTCGATGATCTGCAGACGCCACGGAAGCTGCGAAAAGATGCCATATGGCGGAAAGGGAATGTGATCGAAGAATCCGATGGTGAGGTCGGGCCGGAGCTCTCGCAGCATCCTCGGTACGAGCTGCAACTGGTAGTCCTGCACCCAGACGACGGCGCCCTGCGCACTCACATCCGCTGCGGCTTTCGCGAAGCGCTGGTTGACCTTGACATAGCTCTCCCACCATTCTCGGTGGTACGCGGGCGATGAGATGACGTCGTGGTACAGCGGCCAGAGCGTGTCGTTGCTGAAGCCCTCGTAGAACTCCTCGATTTCGGACGCATTGAGAGAGATCGGCACGATGTGGATGCCGTTGTTTTCGAACGGCTCGATCTCGAGATCGGGCTGGCCGCCCCACCCGACCCAGGCGCCGTCCGCCTCCCGCATCACGGGCTCGAGCGCAGTGACCAGCCCTCCTGGTGATCGCGTCCAACTGGCGACACCGTCCGAATCGGTGACGCGATCAACGGGCAGACGATTGGATACGACGACGAAATCGTATTCGGCTGGAGGGACCTTCATCGAGTCAGACATGTACCTCCACGTTACCAGCGCAGAGCCTTCGGGATCGGCGAGGCCTATCATGACGAAATGCCCATCGTCGACAATGCGATCTACCGCAACGGGGTGCGCGATGCTCACCCGGTCACTCTTGATCTGGCATTCGAGGAGCTGCGCAAGCACGGCGGGTTTGCGTGGATCGGCATGTATCGCCCCACCGAAGACGAGTTGCGCGCTCTCGCCGTCGAGTTCAACCTGCACCCCCTCGCCGTCGAGGATGCCCTGACCGGCCACCAGCGACCCAAGCTCGAACGCTACGGCGACACTCTCTTCGTCGTGCTCCGGCCGGCTCGCTACCTCGACGGGCCGGAGGAAGTGGAGTTCGGCGAGGTCCACCTGTTCATCGGCACCAATTTCGCGATCACCATCCGCCACGCGGAATCGCCGAACCTCGCGCGGGTACGAAAGCGGCTCGAACAGACCCCCGACCTGCTTTCGCTGGGCCCGCAATCGGTTCTGTATGCCGTGCTGGACGAGGTGGTCGATGAGTACCAGCCCGTCATTCGCGGGCTCGAGAACGACATCGACGAGATCGAGAACCAGCTCTTCGACCGCGACCCCGCTGTGCTTCGGCGCATCTACGAACTGGCCGGCGAGACTATGGCCTTCCAGCGCGCAACCCACCCGCTGATCGACATGTTGAGGTCGCTCGAGGCTGGGTTCACCAAGTACAGGGTCGACATCGAACTGCAGAGAAACCTGCGGGACGTACTCGACCACGCCCTCAAGACCGTCGAGCGCGCCGACTCCTTCCGGGTGGTGCTGCAGAATGCGCTGACCGTGCAGTCAACCCTGGTGATGCAGCGCCAGAATGACGAGATGAGAAACCTGTCAGAGACGAGCCTCCGCCAGGGCTCCCAGGTGAAGAAGATTTCCGGATGGGCGGCAATACTCTTTGTGCCGACCCTGATTGCCTCGATCTATGGAATGAACTTCAGATACATGCCCGAACTGGAGTGGTCCTTCGGGTATCCCGCGACGCTCGTCGTCATGCTCGCCTCCGGCATCGCCCTATACTTCGTTTTCAAGAGGCGCGACTGGCTCTAGCGGCGTGTCGCTTCCGCGCTCATCCCCGAGTGTCCCTCACACTAGGCACATGTCCGAGCGACACAATGCAGCCACCGAGGTCGAACAACAAGTTGTCTTCGACCTCATGCGCGAGCGTCTGATCGATATGTTTGGTCCCGGCGGAAGCTTCCGCATCACCATGGGACGTCCGGCCGCCGACGATGCCTTCTTCGTGACCACCATTGCAGACACCATCGCCCACGAGGTCGCCACGGCATTCAATCCGGTGCGTGTCACCGAGGGGCGCCGGGTCGCCGCGACCACCCCGATGGCCGAGCACGAAAGACTGTGGCAGCACATCGAGGGCGAGCTCGGAATCAAGACCACCGGCCCCGCCACCATCGCCGCCGACGTCGACCGTCAGGTCACCATCGCTCAGCACCGCACGCTGCTGTACCACGCAGCGTAACGACGCGTGCTCGGCGGCATCCTGCTGCTCATTTAGGCTGGGCTGATGCTTACAGTGGTCATCCCATGGCGGGAACAGCCGACACGAATTTCTGCGCTCAACGCCGTGCGCGACTGGTACACCAACGAGATCGGCGACGTCGAGTTCGTACACATCGACTCCCACGACGAGATCTTCAACCTCGCGCAGGCGCGCAACCTCGGGGTGGCAGCAATCACCGATCCCGACCAGGTCGTCGTCATCAACGACGCAGACACCATCCCCGAGCGTGAGTCCCTGCTGCAGGCGGTGCAGGATGCCGCAACCTCCGGCCTCGTTCACCTGCCGTATTCGCAGTACCACTGGCTCGGGGCATCCGGTTCCGCCCAATTCGCCGACGGAACCGCGCTGGAGGACTGCGATTTCGAGCTCGTTCGCGGCGCATGCTCCGGTGTGTACGTGACCACACCACGAACCTGGGCCAGCCATGGCGCGCAGGACGAGCGGTTCAGGGGGTGGGGATTCGAGGACGCCGCCTGGTACCTCGCCCACTCGACGCTTCTCGGCGCACCACCGCGCAGGAACGAGGGTCGTGTGTTTGCGCTGCATCACGCGGCGCAGCCGCGGGAGGGCGACCAATACGACGCGAACGCTGCCCTGATGGAACGTTATAAGTCTGCCGCTGGGGATGTCGCGGCGATGCGCTCACTCGTCGGCAGCTCCCACGCGGCCAGCGCATTGAACGCCCTGGCGCTTCCGGGAGACTGACGGAGGCTCGTCGACACCGCGTCGAACCTGTCGCGGGGCAACGCGAGCGTGGCGCTGAGCGCGTGCTCAAGCTCCGCAACTGTTGCCTCGTTCGGGGCGAGGGCGATGCCGAATCCCTCACGCTCGATGGCCTCAGCGCCAGCGAACTGGTCGGTGGAGAATGGCAGCACCAGCAGCGGGACGCCGAAGGTCATCGCCTCGGTGACGCTGTTATTTCCCCCGTGAGTGACGGCGGCCGCGGCCCTGCCGAGCAGCCGCACCTGCGGCAGGAACTCGCGCACGAGCCAGCCGTCCGGCAGGTCGCCGAGCACATGCCGTTCGCCGGAGCCGAGCGCGAGGGCGACCCGCAGCCCGAGTGACTCGAGGGCACGCACCACCTTCGCCGTGACATCCGAGCGCACCGAGAGAAAGCTGCCGAAGCTGACGTACACGAACGGCTCATCGCTGGAATCGAGCCAGTCTTCCACCTCGGCGTCCGGCGTTTCTTCGCGCACCGACGAACCCAGGAAGACATGCGCAGGCAACGCCGCCTTCCTGGCGTCATCGGCGAGCTCCTCCGGATAGTTCAGCAGCAGGAGATCACCGTGCTCAGCGAATGCGCTCGCGGAGGGAGTCGCCGACGGGTTCGAGCTCGGCGAGGGCCGCGTTCCACTCGGCGGTGAACGATTCACTCACGCGATCGCACAGGCGCCGCAGAGACTCGAGCTCGGCAGGGTCCGGCTGAAATGCGGCAGGCCAGGCTGGCGGAAAACCGTAGACCTCTCCCGCCAGGGGCAGCGCCGATGGATGCCCCACCAGCACGTCCGCGTACGAGAATGCCCGCGGCATCCAGAGCCAGCCTCGAACTGAAGGCGAGGTGATCGACGATGATCGCGTCAGGAGAAACAGAGGCAACCACGGCCTGCACGTCGCGCCCCACCCGCACCGGCTCCCACATAAAGTCGCTGAGCCGCGCTTCGGCCTGAAAGGCGAGAGTCTCGGTCATCCCGCGGCGCGTCGCATCGAAGAAGCCGCGCAGGGCGTCGTCCTCCCCCGCCGGCTGGTCTTCCGGCCTGATCACTCCGGGGTTGGAGCCCTTGCCGAGCTGGAGCTGTACGCGCTCGAAACCGAAGGATTCGACGATGGGCGCCGTCGCTGGTCCGGTGGCCACCACCACCCGCTGTCCGGCATCGCGCCAGGCCGTGCCGAGGGTTGCCAGCGGAAGCAGGTGCGAGGCGTAGTCCGGGCAGATGATCAGCAGCGTCACGAGATGGGTACAGCCCATTCTCGCAACGCCGACTGTGCGCTGTTCACGTTGCTGTAGACCTCGGCGAGCGATTGCGCCATCGCCTGGATCGTGAAGCTGTCCTGCACGGTCGCTCGCGAGATGGCGGCACGCTCATGGTCGGTTTCGGCGGAGGCTATGTCGAGCGCATCGATCATCCCCTCGCGCAACCGCCCCAGGTCCCAGGTGGGCACGAGTAGGCCGGTGACGTTCTGCCTCACGTAGGTTGCCGGCCCGCCGCCAGCGGGAGCCACCACGAAGAGACCGGATGCCATCGCCTCCAGCAGCGCGATCCCGAACTCCTCCTTCAGGCTGCCGCACACATACACGCCCCGCGGAGCCGCCAGCCCGGGTACCCCGAAGCGCGCCGCCGCCACCCAGCGCGCGGCAGTGTCGTTGGGCTGGTGTCCCGCGAGCAGGAGCCCGCGTTCGGCGCGTTCGCGGGCGGGGACCACGGCATCCATCGCCTCCAGTTGCTGCAGTTCGTCGGCCGACGATGAAACGAGGTCTCCGCCGATGAGCAGCAGGTTCGCGCGGTCCGCGAGCGGTCCGGTGGCCCAGGCCTCCACGATGGCTGCCATCCCCTTGACCCGATGGAAGCGGCCGACGCTCACCAGCAGGGGAAGCCCGCGGCGAGACTCCGGCAGTGTTTCGAGCAGGGCAGTCAGCTGCTCGAGCGGCGCCGTCGCAGGCAGCCCCGCGGCGAGATCCGCTGCCTCATCGACTGCCCGATCGATCACCCGCATGTCGATTCCCTCCGGCACGATCGAGTGCCGTTCCGGGTGAGCGTTGAGGTCGATTCCGACCAGCTCGCGCATGTCCCGTTCCAGGTTCGGTCGCGGGAACAGCACAGTGTGGTCGGCGTTCGCCGCGAGGCGCTGGACGAGCCGGACCCTGAACCAGAAGTGTTCGCGCTCATCGACATCGCCAAAGTTCTGCTGGGTGAGCTGGCCCGACTTGTCGAGCGAGTCGATGACGGCGTGCGGGTCTGGTGCGACCGTGAAGACCACAGGGATGTCGAGCTCCCTCGCCACGTCCGCGGCAGCAAGACTGCCCACGTCCGCCATCCTCAGGTGCAGCACGTCGATACCGCCAGCGGCGCGAAGCAGTCTCCGGATGCCGCGGCGAACGGCCACCCGCAGCGGCCAGGCACTCGCGGACTGGATCGGCTCGCTCAGCGTCGGCACCCGTCCGTACACGTGCCCGCTGCCCGCTGCCGCGATCTCAGAGACACTGGCGACGGCGTCGGCGGCGGTGCCGCGCGACAGGGTGATGACCCGCTCGACTCTGGTCGCGGCATCCGGGGTCGCCATCAGGGCGTCACCGAGCCGCACGAGAAGGGTCGCGATACCACCGTTGTCACCGCTGCCGACCTGCGTCAGGTTGGCATCGATGTCGGCGTGCAGGAACAGCTGGGCGACGGTCAGGGCGCTCGGGGCGGCCTGCGTTGGCGATGCAGACACGTCGACGAGCGAGAGTCGTGCGACGTCGGCGAGGTACCCGTCTGCTGCCGCCTCCCGCTCCAGGAAGGTGACGATTCTTGGGTCGGGGCCGCGCTGACCCAACGCCGAGACGGCGGCGACGCGAACGATCTCGTGCTCGTTCTCGTCGGCGGCGATCCGCAGCAGCGGCGCAATCGTGAGCCCGTTCGCCACCAGTCCGAGGGTCTCGACCAGGCGATAGCGGGCATCCTCGTCGCGGACCCCGAGCAGGGCGCCCTCGATTCCGACCGCGATGTTTTCCGGGGTGGCGTTTGACCACTGCTCGAGGGTGCGCTGGGCGACCATCCCGCCAAAACCGCCGGCGATCACGAGACCGATCAGCCGGCTGACCGCACCCGCCTGTGGCACCCGGGAACCGAGCGCCCACGCGGCGTGCTCACGCAGGTAGCCTTTGCTGCTCGACAGCAGCTTTGAGATAGCGTGGTCGGCGTCTTCGTCGAATATGCCGGCAAGGGCATGAGTGGCCGCAATGGCGACGAGCTGATTTTCGTCCGCGATCGCGGACTTCAGAACCCGGATGGTGCGAACGCCACCCTCGCGGCTGGCCTCGAAGGCCAGCTCGTCGGCGAGGCGCATGGCATCGACCAGGCGGGTGGCCTGGCGGACTGCATCGAGCGCGGTGAGAATGCCCATGGGATCCTCCCCCTCTGGTCGTGTGGGCCCTGTGTGCCCGCGGAAATCCTCCTCGATGATAAGCGTCGAAGGTGACAGAAGGGATGGGCTAGCGTGAATGGGACCAAGGGAGTATGGGTGCCACAGCGAATTGTCATCATCGGAGATATCGGTGTCGTTGACGGGATGATCCACATCGGCGACGAAGCCATGTTCGAGGCCGCCGTCGACGCCATGCGAGAGCGCGGAATCACCGACATCACGGGCGTTTCGAGCGTTCCTGCAGAGAGCGCGGCTCGTTACGGCATCTCTGCCGTGAGCAATATCGGATGGCCAGCGTCTCGCCCCGACCGCGAGGCGCGGCTGGCCGCGGTGGTTGCCGCCGTCGACAACCCCGAGGCTCTGGATGACGCGGATTCCGCCCACGCGGTGATCGCAGCCATCCGCGACTCCGACGGGATGCTGGTTGCCGGTGGTGGCAACATGTCGACCCTGTGGCCGCAGCACATCTTCGAGCGGACAGCTCTCGGACGCATCGCCACAGCCCTCGGTAAGCCGCTGGTCGTGAGTGGGCAAACGATCGGGCCGGAACTGGATGACGCAGACTCCGCCCTCGTTCGCGATCTGCTCCGCAGCGCCGAGCTCGTCGGCGTACGCGAGCCGAGTTCGTTCGCCCTGTGTCAGCGCCTCGACATCTCCGACGTCATCCAGACCATCGACGATGCGAGCTTCCTCGTTACTGACGACGTCGCCGGCTCGGCCGATTACTGCCTCGTGAGCGTCGCGAGCCACGTCGGGGACGCCACTCGCAGCGAGGTCGTCGTCGCCCTCGCTGCCCTGCTCGACGGGATAGCGGAGCTCACGGGCCTTGAGATCGTCTTCTTCGCGCACTTCGGACCGCTGGATGGGCCGTCGCGAGGAGACGCCGTGATGCACGACGCCATCATCGCCGCGATGAGCAGCACCGCCAGGGTGGTACCGCCGGTCGATTCTGTGACAGGAGCACGCCTCGCACGCGGGGCCGCGATGGTTGTGAGCAGTCGCTACCACCCCGTGGTCTTTGCCGTTCCTGCCGGGGTGCCCACTATCGGCGTCCCTGTGGATGACTACACCGGGGTCAAGCTGCGGGGCGCCCTTGGCAACTTTGGCCAGGAAGGCGTGCTGCCCGTCGACGAGCTGCTGGCCGGCAACGGCGCCGAGCTGGCCACCCGGCTGTGGGCCGATCGCGACGTGATCCGCTCCGAAGCCGCGCTGTTGGCCCCGCGGGCCCACGCTGCTTCATCGGCCTGGTGGGATCGAATCGCAACGATCTTCGGCGAGAAGAGCTAGCGGGGCGCCGGGCTAACCCGGTCGCTCCGGGCGGCTCGGCCGTTAACGCAAGAAAGCCACCCCGGGGTACTTTCCAGTACCTGGGGTGGCTTTCTCACAATTTAAGTCCGGCGGTGTCCTACTCTCCCACAAGGTCCCCCTTGCAGTACCATCGGCGCAGAGAGTCTTAGCTTCCGGGTTCGGAATGTAACCGGGCGTTTCCCTCTCGCTATGGCCGCCGAAACACTATGGATTTATGTTTCGTTCGTTGGTCTGATGCGAATCAGAACCAGTTCCCGACCGTAAATCGGGAACCACAAAGTGGACGCGAGAATCATTCTCATTCACCATTCGACACCCGAGGGTGCCCAGTGAGGTGGGGTGTTATCAATTTATCGGCTTATTAGTACCGGTCAGCTCCATGGGTCGTTAGTCCCCACTTCCACATCCGGCCTATCAACGCAGTAGTCTAGCTGCGAGCCTCTCGACCTAAGTCATGGAAATCTCATCTTGAAGCCGGCTTCCCGCTTAGATGCTTTCAGCGGTTATCCGTTCCGAACGTAGCTAATCAGCGGTGCTCCTGGCGGAACAACTGACACACCAGAGGTTCGTCCATCCCGGTCCTCTCGTACTAGGGATAGCTCTTCTCAAATTTCCTGCGCGCGCAGAGGATAGGGACCGAACTGTCTCACGACGTTCTAAACCCAGCTCGCGTACCGCTTTAATGGGCGAACAGCCCAACCCTTGGGACCTACTCCAGCCCCAGGATGCGACGAGCCGACATCGAGGTGCCAAACCATGCCGTCGATATGGACTCTTGGGCAAGATCAGCCTGTTATCCCCGAGGTACCTTTTATCCGTTGAGCGACAGCGCTTCCACAAGCCACTGCCGGATCACTAGTCCCGACTTTCGTCCCTGCTCGACTTGTCAGTCTCACAGTCAAGCTCCCTTGTGCACTTACACTCGACACCTGATTACCAACCAGGTTGAGGGAACCTTTGGGCGCCTCCGTTACTTTTTGGGAGGCAACCGCCCCAGTTAAACTACCCACCATGCACTGTCCCTGAACCGGATTACGGTCCGAAGTTAGATATCCAGAGTGACCAGAGTGGTATTTCAACAATGACTCCACCTGAACTAGCGTCCAAGCTTCACAGTCTCCCACCTATCCTACACAAGCCACACCGAACACCAATACAAAGCTATAGTAAAGGTCACGGGGTCTTTCCGTCCTTCTGCGCGTAACGAGCATCTTTACTCGTAGTGCAATTTCGCCGAGTTCGCGGTTGAGACAGCTGGGAAGTCGTTACGCCATTCGTGCAGGTCGGAACTTACCCGACAAGGAATTTCGCTACCTTAGGATGGTTATAGTTACCACCGCCGTTTACTGGGGCTTAAATTCTCAGCTTCGCCTTGCGGCTAACCGTTCCTCTTAACCTTCCAGCACCGGGCAGGCGTCAGTCCGTATACATCGTCTTGCGACTTAGCACGGACCTGTGTTTTTAGTAAACAGTCGCTTCCCACTGGTCTCTGCGGCCTTCAAACGCTCCAGGAGTAAATCCCTTCACGCCTCAGGCCCCCCTTCTCCCGAAGTTACGGGGGCATTTTGCCGAGTTCCTTAACCACGATTCTCTCGATCTCCTTGGTATTCTCTACCTGACCACCTGAGTCGGTTTGGGGTACGGGTAACTTGAACCTCGCGTCGATGCTTTTCTTGGCAGCATAGGATCACTGATTTCGTCCGTGAGGACTACCCATCGGGTCTCAGGCTTAATGAACGACGGATTTGCCTATCGTTCGCCCTACATCCTTAGACCGGGACAACCATCGCCCGGCTCAGCTACCTTCCTGCGTCACACCTGTTAATACGCTAACCGCACCAGCATAGGGTCGTGTGCTAGGCCCAACGCTTCACCCCGAAGGGATCCATCAAAGGGATTCAGACACTTAGCATCACTGGATTAGTTTGGGCGGTTCTTCGTCAGTACGGGAATATCAACCCGTTGTCCATCGACTACGCCTGTCGGCCTCGCCTTAGGTCCCGACTTACCCAGGGCGGATTAGCCTGGCCCTGGAACCCTTGGTCTTTCGGAGGACGGGTTTCTCACCCGTCTTTCGCTACTCATGCCTGCATTCTCACTCGTGTGGCGTCCACGGCTGGTTTACACCGCCGCTTCACTCGCCACACGACGCTCTCCTACCACTCCATGCGCCTGGACACCTAGGGTGCCGGGCTAATACATGAAATCTACAACTTCGGTGGTGTGCTTGAGCCCCGTTACATTGTCGGCGCGGAATCACTTGACCAGTGAGCTATTACGCACTCTTTCAAGGGTGGCTGCTTCTAAGCCAACCTCCTGGTTGTCTGTGCAACTCCACATCCTTTCCCACTTAGCACACGCTTGGGGACCTTAGTTGGTAGTCTGGGTTGTTTCCCTCTCGACGATGAAGCTTATCCCCCACCGTCTCACTGCTGCGCTCTCACTTACCGGCATTCGGAGTTTGGCTAACGTCAGTAACCTTTTGGGGCCCATCAGCTATCCAGTAGCTCTACCTCCGGCAAGAAACACGCAACGCTGCACCTAAATGCATTTCGGAGAGAACCAGCTATCACGAAGTTTGATTGGCCTTTCACCCCTATCCACAGCTCATCCCCTCCATTTTCAACTGAAGTGGGTTCGGTCCTCCACGACGTCTTACCGTCGCTTCAACCTGGCCATGGATAGATCACTTCGCTTCGGGTCTAGACCCAGCGACTAAAACGCCCTATTAAGACTCGCTTTCGCTACGGCTGCCCCACTCGGGTTAACCTCGCCACTGAGCACTAACTCGCAGGCTCATTCTTCAAAAGGCACGCTCTCACCCCTACTAAGGAGGCTCGAACGGTTTGTAAGCAGACGGTTTCAGGTACTATTTCACTCCCCTCCCGGGGTACTTTTCACCTTTCCCTCACGGTACTTGTCCGCTATCGGTCATCTGGGAGTATTTAGGCTTACCAGGTGGTCCTGGCTGATTCACACGGGATTTCTCGGGCCCCGTGCTACTTGGGATACTCTTCGAACCATTGCAACATTTCGACTACCGGGCTGGCACCGTCTATGGCTGGGCTTTCAATCCCATTCGTCTATATTGCGTTGTAATTCTTGCTGTACGGCAGTAACAGCTGAAAAGTCCCGCTACCCCGACCATGCAACGCCTGCCGGCTATCACACATGATCGGTTTGGCCTCTTCCGGTTTCGCTCGCCACTACTAACGGAATCACGGTTGTTTTCTCTTCCTGTGGGTACTGAGATGTTTCACTTCCCCACGTTCCCTCTACCCGCCCTATATATTCAGGCGGGAGTCACTGGGTCGTCTTGCAACGCCCAGCGGGGTTTCCCCATTCGGAAATCCTCGGATCACAGCTCTATTATCAGCTCCCCGAGGCTTATCGCAGATTTATACGTCCTTCTTCGGCTCCAGATGCCAAGGCATCCACCGTCTGCTCTTAGAAAATTGATATCACATGAGTTTGAATCGATCGCCAGCCCGAAGGCTGGAGATAGACCAATGATTTGTTGACGATAAATCCAACAGTCATCGTTTATGTGATCCGACCCTTTCGGGTCGAATCTAAGATGCTCGCGTCCACTGTGTAGTTCTCAAAATACGGGCGGTATCCCCCGCGCCTGGCCCAAAAGCCAGTCACAACAGGATCCGAAGACCGTTGCACCTTTCGGTGCGGTGGTCCAGAGGTCCGATCGACACCCGAACCATAAAGATTCAAGCGCCGGCCCGGTCCCTCAGGACCCAACAGCGTGCAAAAGACCAGACTCCACTCGAGCATCCGTTCCTATCCGCAAGCGGATGTACTGAGAGGCAAGAGTCTTACCTGGCCACAATGTCAATGTTCCACCCATGAGCGCTGTCCAACCCGAACAGGTTGGTACAGCTTGGCAACTTTTATCTCCCTGTATACAGAGGAGAGTTGCACATGCTCCTTAGAAAGGAGGTGATCCAGCCGCACCTTCCGGTACGGCTACCTTGTTACGACTTAGTCCTAATCACCGATCCCACCTTCGACAGCTCCCTCCTTGCGGTTGGGCCACTGGCTTCGGGTGTTACCGACTTTCATGACTTGACGGGCGGTGTGTACAAGGCCCGGGAACGTATTCACCGCAGCGTTGCTGATCTGCGATTACTAGCGACTCCGACTTCATGAGGTCGAGTTGCAGACCTCAATCCGAACTGAGACCGGCTTTTTGGGATTCGCTCCACCTTACGGTATTGCAGCCCTTTGTACCGGCCATTGTAGCATGCGTGAAGCCCAAGACATAAGGGGCATGATGATTTGACGTCATCCCCACCTTCCTCCGAGTTGACCCCGGCAGTCTCCTTTGAGTTCCCACCATTACGTGCTGGCAACAAAGAACGAGGGTTGCGCTCGTTGCGGGACTTAACCCAACATCTCACGACACGAGCTGACGACAACCATGCACCACCTGTTTACGAGTGTCCAAAGAGTTGACCATTTCTGGCCCGTTCTCGTATATGTCAAGCCTTGGTAAGGTTCTTCGCGTTGCATCGAATTAATCCGCATGCTCCGCCGCTTGTGCGGGCCCCCGTCAATTCCTTTGAGTTTTAGCCTTGCGGCCGTACTCCCCAGGCGGGGAACTTAATGCGTTAGCTGCGACACAGAAACCGTGGAATGGTCCCTACATCTAGTTCCCAACGTTTACGGCATGGACTACCAGGGTATCTAATCCTGTTCGCTCCCCATGCTTTCGCTCCTCAGCGTCAGTTACGGCCCAGAGATCTGCCTTCGCCATCGGTGTTCCTCCTGATATCTGCGCATTCCACCGCTACACCAGGAATTCCAATCTCCCCTACCGCACTCTAGTCTGCCCGTACCCACTGCAGGCTGGAGGTTGAGCCTCCAGTTTTCACAGCAGACGTGACAAACCGCCTACGAGCTCTTTACGCCCAATAATTCCGGATAACGCTTGCACCCTACGTATTACCGCGGCTGCTGGCACGTAGTTAGCCGGTGCTTTTTCTGCAGGTACCGTCACTTTCGCTTCTTCCCTACTAAAAGAGGTTTACAACCCGAAGGCCGTCGTCCCTCACGCGGCGTTGCTGCATCAGGCTTGCGCCCATTGTGCAATATTCCCCACTGCTGCCTCCCGTAGGAGTCTGGGCCGTGTCTCAGTCCCAGTGTGGCCGGTCACCCTCTCAGGCCGGCTACCCGTCGTCGCCTTGGTGAGCCATTACCTCACCAACTAGCTGATAGGCCGCGAGTCCATCCCAGACCGAAATTCTTTCCAGCTCCTAGCCATGCGGCTGAAGCTCGTATCCGGTATTAGACACCGTTTCCAGTGCTTATCCCAGAGTCTGGGGCAGGTTACTCACGTGTTACTCACCCGTTCGCCACTGATCCAAAGAAGCAAGCTTCTCCTTCACCGTTCGACTTGCATGTGTTAAGCACGCCGCCAGCGTTCATCCTGAGCCAGGATCAAACTCTCCATAAATGTTTGATTGCTCGACTAGCAAGCTAGCCGGCACATCTAGCGCACCGATCATCCGGAATAGGTGTCAACGGTGACAAGTTTGAAACTGACAGAACAAATCAAAACTGACTTGCTTTGTTGTTTATATCTTTTTCCAAAGGAATCCGCTGCACCCACGATCCTGACCCGAAATAGGTCAATCACATAAAGCACAGTCGGGTTTTTGGCATTTGACATTGTGCACGCTGTTGAGTTCTCAAGGATCGGACGCTCCTGACCTCCACCGCAAAACGGCATCACCCAGGGCTACAAAACCTGTCAGCCACCCCCCACAAACCTGCAGAAGGCAACCTGTCTAACTTACCAACTTCTACGAGTCTGTCAAGTCGAGCGGAGAGCACCTAAACGGCACATAGCGCACGACCAACACTCGCATAAGCGGGTTCTCATCCTAAGATCTGAAGACGAAACCTACAAGAGGAAATTCGCTATTTGACTCGACTAAAACCCGAAGGTTTTAGAGGATGGCGGCCCCCACTTGAGGCCGGAAACCTAGCAGCAGAACTGACTTGGTTTTCCGCACCTTTGGGGTGACAAGAGATGACTTTACGTGGGAAACCCCGCCACCACCAAGCCAGCCCACATCCCGGGCGTGTCGCGACCGGAGAGCCTCGGCATCCACCCCTTGCTGGCGCGGTTCTACGCCGCGCTCGGCATCAGGCCCAGAGCCCCGGCGCGTCTGGTGCGCCGCAAAGCCACCAGCGCGAGCAGAACACTCGCGGCACCAAACACCAGCAGGATCGCGGCGGAAGTGACGACGGTGGCGGAACTCCCCCCGGCGATGATCCCCTGCATTCCACTCACGGCCCAGGTCAGAGGCAGCAGCGGGCTGACGGCCTGATAGGGCGACGCCAGGGCCTGAATCGGATAGACCCCGCCCGTCGACGTGAGTTGCAGCGCGAGAAGGAACAGTGAGACCACGAGTCCTCCCCTGCCGAGCCCGACCGTCAGCAGGTAGTGGAAGGCGGTGAACGCCAGCGCGACCAGCAGCGAGAATCCGAGCGTCGCAGGCAGCAAGTTCCAGCCCACTCCGAGAGCGCCATGGAGCACGACGACGAGAAGCACAGCCTGGGCCGCGCCGACCGCTCCGGCACGGCCGAGGGTCGCCAACACAAGTCGACCGCTGCGAGCGGTCGACGCGAGTGCCCGCCGTGACACGGGCCCCAGCACGAGAAAGACCGCGAGCGCCCCAATCCACAGACCCAGCGGGATGAGGAAAGTCGCCACGACCTGGCTGAGGTCGGAAACCTCATTCGCGGTGGACACCGAGAGCGCGACGGGATCTGCGACGATCTCCGCGTTGGATGCCGCGGCATCGCCCTCGGCGGAGGGCACCAGGTCAGCGCCCTGCTGCAACCCCGCCGCCAGCTCTGTGGCGCCGGCGGCGAGCTCACCCGCGCCACCGACAAGCGCTGGACCCCCGGCGCTCAGTTCAGTGGCACCGTCCGCGCTCTGCGAGATGCCGTACTGCACGGAGGCGACCCCCGAGGTCGCCTGGGAACTTAGCGTCGCACCGCCGGCCGCGGCTCCGGCCAGTTGGTCGGTGATGGAGCGAAGACCGCCGGAGATTGAGGGGTCCACGCTCGGATTGGCTTCGATGGCGGGGGTGAGCTGCGACAGCGCCGCCGAGAGTTGCGATACCCCACCCGTATAGTCGTCGATCCCGTCGGTGAGCGTGGTGAGCCCCCACGCGCCATCGCTCAGGTCGTTGAGCCCCCCGGCGAGCGATCCGACGCCCGCCGTGTACTCCCCCAGCCCGCTCTGCAACGAGGCAGCACCGCTCGACAGATCCGTCGCGCCCTCCGCCGCCGTTGCCAGTGAGGTGCCCAGATCGCCGAGGCCGCCGTAGAGGCCGTCGATGTACTGCGCCGTGATTGCCTTCCCGAAGGTGTCTGTCATCGTCTGGCCCACGACCTGGGCCACCGATCCGGTCAGGTAGCTGTGAGAGTCGTCGGTGCGGATAGAGATGTCCGCACGCTGCGGCTCGGACGAGGAGAGCGACAGGATCGACGTGGAGAAGGTGGACGGCACGGTGAGCACGGCGTACACGTCGCCGGCATCGAGTGCTGCCGCGGCATCCTGAGCGTTGGTGATGGTCCAATCGAACCCGTCGGCGCCGGTGAGTTCGGTGACCAGAAGTCGCCCGGCAAAAACGGGCTGCGTCGTGCCATCGGCCGCTGTCGTGTTCTGCAGCACATCGTCGTTCACGATCGCGACCGGGATGTTTGCCAGGGCCTTGTCCCCCTGGCCGATCGCCCCCACAAAGAGCCCGGTGAACGCGAGCGGGATGAGAACGACGGCCGCGAGACCGATGCGGCGCCATGTTGTTGCGGTCGTCATCGGACGACTCCTTCCGCGCTGAGTTGTCTGGTTTCGGGAACGGGCCCGGAAAGGTCAATGTCGATTCGGGTGCGGTCGCCCGTGACCGAGCGCAGCGAGTCGGCGCGCACCAGCCGCGAGGCCGGCGGGCTACCGATCACGATGACGGTGGTCTCACTCGCAAGCGAACAGACGGCTGCGACGAAGGCGGATTCGTCCCTGGGGTCGGCGAAGGCGTCAAGCTGATCGAGCATCACGACGGTCGGCCGTTCGGCGATGGCAATGCTCGCCAGCGCCACGGCGCGCTCGAGTTGCGGCAGCCCGACCAGGGTGCTGCTGCCCAGGATCGGCACGCGACCGGCTCCGAGCACCGCGTTTACCCGGTCGAGCCACCGTCGGGTCTGCGCGGGAATCGTGAAAACCCGGTACCAGGGCTGGGTCAATTCCAGCCGTTCGGCGAGAAGGTCACCCACCGTGGGGCTCGCCTCGGCGTGCTCGCTTCCGCCGATATCTGCGAGGGCGACGATCGAGCGCACGGCTGCTGCCTCGGAAGGCAGTGGATGCCCGCCCACCTGTGCCCGCCCGGACAGCGGTTCCAGCCGCCCGGCCAGGGTCGCGGCGACGAGCCGTCGGTCGCTGGCGTCGCCGGTGGCCGTCACGAGAGAACCCTCGGCGATGGACAGGGTGAACGGCCCGACGCTGTGCTCCGCCGAGCCGGCGACGAGCCCATCCATGCTGATCACAGCGGTGGTGGTTGCCGCCCAGTCGACCGAATGCTTGTGCTCGCGCAACTGCTCACCCTCGATGTCGAGCATCGGCAGCACGCGGCCGAGCCAGCGGGGCATCCACCATGCTGCGTTGCCGAACAGGGTCATGAGGGCGGGTACGAGCGTCATTCTGACCAGGAACGCGTCGAGGGCGATGCCGACGGCAAGGCCCAGCGCGATGCCCTTGATGGCGCCGCCGCCCTCGGGCACGAAGGCGAAGAAAACGAAGAACATGATGAGCGCTGCCGCCGTGACGACCCTGGCCCCGTTCGCGAATCCGGTGCTGACCGAGTGCCTGGCGTCGCCGGTCCTGACGAACTCCTCGCGCATCCCGGATACCAGGAACACCTCGTAGTCCATGGCCAGCCCGAAGAGCACCGCCATCAGGATGATCGGCATGAAGCTCAGGATCGGTCCGGGGTTTTCGACGTGCAGCAGTTCGGAGAACCATCCCCACTGGAAGATCGCGACGACGATTCCGAACGACGCGACAACGGAGAGCAGGAACCCGAGCGCCGCCTTGACCGGCACGAGCACCGACCTGAACACGGCCATCAGCAGGACGATGGACAGGCCGACCACGATGAGCCCGAACGGCACGAGGGCGTTGGTCAGCCGATTGGAGATGTCGATGCCGATGGCGGTCGAGCCGGTGACCGCGATCGGGGTGTCATAGCGAGTCTCGATGGTCGGGGCGAGGTCGCGGATCGCCTGCACGAGTTCTTTGGTGGCGACGGCATCGGGGGCGCTGGATGGGGTGACCTGCAGGATCGCGGTGTCGAGGCCCTCGTCCGGAATGCCCTGCGAGACGAAGTCGACGTCCGGCAGCGTTCGCAGCTCGTCGGCAATCGATTCGAGGTCGTTCAGGATGTCGGTGGTCTGGGTGATGTCGACCGCGACGATGAGCGGCCCGTTGTAACCGGCGCCGAAGCCGTCGCTCACGAGGTCGTATGCCTCCCGCTGCGTGGAACCGGCCGGCTCGGAGCCTCCGTCTGGCAGGTTCAGGTCGAGGCTCAGCGCCGGGATGGCGAGGGTTCCGAGGATGGCGATCACCGCGACTGTCGCGAGGATGGGGTGCTTCATGACGCCCTTCACCCACAGCATGCCCATGCTTCGTGCGCTGGTCGGGTTCGGCGTTTGCGCGTTTCCAGGCCCGCGAGCCCGTCTTCGGCGCGAGTCGGCCCTTGGCGAGCCCGAGGAAGGCGGGGAGCAGGGTGGTGGCCACCCCGATCGCGATGAGCACGGCGACGGCGGCACCCACGCCCATCACGCTCAGGAACGGGATCCCCACCACGAGCAGACCCAGCAGCGCGATGATGACGGTCAGTCCCGCGAACACCACGGCGCTGCCCGCGGTGCCGACGGACATGGCCGCCGATTCCTCGGGGTCCTCACCCCTGGCCAGCTGGGTTCGGTGCCGGGAGAGGATGAAGAGGGCGTAGTCGATGCCGACCGCGAGGCCGATCATGAGCGCCAGCAGCGGGGCCGAGCTCGAGACCGTCGTGAATGCCGAGAGCATCATGATCGCCCCCATCACGATTCCCACACCGAGCAGGGCACTGATCAGCGGCATTCCCGCCGCGAGCAGTGAGCCAAAGGTGATGACGAGCACAACCCCGGCAAAGACCACGCCGAACACCTCGGTGACCGTGATGCCGACGCTGTTGTCCTGGAAGACCTGTCCGCCGAACTCGACCCTCAGCCCATCGTCCTCACCCACGGCCGCCGTCGCTTTCAGGTCCGCGAGCGTCGCGTCGGTGACATCCGCCGATACGCCGACAAGCTGCACCCGGATGATCGCCATCTCGCCGTCGCTGCTGATCGCGTTTCCGGCGTATTCGCTGAACGGGCTGAGCGCGGAGTCGACTCCTTCGACGTCCCCGATCGCGGCGACGAGCCTCTCTATCTCGGCTTCCTCGTCGTCGATGGATGATCCGGCCGGAGCCACCACGACGGCCGTGGCACTCGCGCCAGCAACAGAGGGGAATACCGCCTCAAGCCGGTTCAGGGCATCCTGAGATTCCGTGCCGGGGATGACGAACGACTCCTGTGTCTGCCCGCCCAGTGCGACACCACCGCCAAGGACGGCAACGATGAGCACCAGCCACACCCCGAGGATTCGCCAGGGCCGGCGGTAGGCGAAGCGGCCGAGTCGATAAAGAAGAGTTGCCATTGTCTGTTCCAGAGTGCGGGATCGGGGATCAGCGATTACTGATCGGTGCGAGCAGTTCGCTCATGATGGTGATGAGCGCTGCGCGGGTCTCATCGGGCGGGAAGTCGAGGCCATGCGCGTGCGGGGTGCACAGCATGTAGGCGGCACCACCGAGCGCGATTCCGAAACGCATGTTGTCTTCGAGGGAATCAGTGCTCTGACGGAAGAACGTCGCGAGTCTGGCCACAATCGAGTTGGCGCGATCGATGACGGGTACATCCACCAGCGACGGTCCCTGGTTGATGAACATGTTCACCTCGAGGCGGTGCAACAGGAGGAAGTCCACGAACACCTCGAGGAACTCCCGGTTGTCGGGCACGGTCCCGACGCTCTCGAGCGGCGAAAGCATCCCTGCCATCTGATCGAGGGCGGGACCGATCGCGGCCTCGAGCAGTTGTTCCTTGGAGGCGAAGTGGTACAGCACGCTCGATTTGGAGACCCCGGCCAATTCCGCGATCCGTTGCAGGGATGTCGCGGCGTAGCCGGCAGACGCGAATTCGGCCAGCGCAATCGAGCGCAGTTCTTCCCGGGTTGACATGCCATCGAGACTAGCTGACCGATCGGTCAGAATCTATTCGCACTAGCAGGGACCGCCCTCAGATGGCACCCCCGGTGAAACGCGAGCCGAACCGGGTAGCGTTGGTAAAAACCCGGGAGGCACAGTGCGCAGGTTCATGTTCAACACCACTCTTCTTAGCGCCGTCTTCGGCGGCTGGGGCACGGTTCAGGCCACGCGAAAGGGTCCACGGGACTGGCGACTCCTGATGATGTGGATCAGCTGGGGCGCGACCGTGGCAATCGCTGTCGGCACCATCATCAAGCAGTCCCAAACCCACGATGAGCTGGAGGACTGATCATGTACGGAAACGGTTTTGGCTGGGGCGCGTTCCATTTCATCGGAACGCTCGTCGGCGGGCTTTTCGCCTTCTTCCTGGTGCTGGTCGCCGCGGCCCTCATCTTCCTGCTCGTGCGTTTCCTCCTGGTCGCCACCACCGCGGCCAAAATCTACGTCGCGCAAAACTCCCCAGCGAAGCCAGACCCAGTGGCGCCCTCGACTCCGTCGGCTCCCGCGGCCAGCCAGACGTCGGCGGATGCCACGGCGACCACTCCTCTGTTTACGGATGCTGCTGACGCAGACACGTCCGTCACCGAGAAGCTGACTCCGCAGTCCCCCACAACTCCGGTCAAGAAGCCGCGCAAGCCACCGAAGCCCTCCGCTGAGTAGCAGCGCTCCCGCGGTGTGACATAGTGACGTTTACGACTGTAGGTCGAGGTCACGCTCGAGATCGAGCGACGCCACGCGCGACAAGAACCTCGCGAAGGCGATAGCCGCGGCATCCTGACGGTCTCGCTTCACCGAGATCACCACTTTTGCTGCTCAGCGCGCGCGCAGACAGCAGAAGTGGCGATCTCGACGACAGTAGGGGCGCGCGCTAGCCCAGGAAGGCGCGCAGGAGCGCGGCGGAGCCCTCGAGGTGCTCGCTCATCGCTTCGCCAGCGCGCTCGGGGCTGCCCGTCAGGATGGCCACCACGATCGCCTCGTGCTGCTCGTTGGAGTGCGCGATGTTTCGCGCCAGCAGCGGGATCCCGTCGAGCAACTCGTTGACGTGAGTGCGGTTGTCGGCGAGCAGCGACACGAGAGAAGGGGTGCCGACCAGCTCCGCGATCGTCAGGTGCAGCCGCGAGTCGAGCCTGCGGTAGTCGTCGACGGATGCCGCTGACACCTCTTTTAGGCGTGTCCAGAGCAGTTCGCGGTCCGCCGCTCCCAGTTCGCGGGCCGCCGCCGCGCGGGCGGCACCGACCTCGAGGATGTCGCGGAGCCCGAGCACGTCGTCGATCTGGGCGGCCGTGGGCGGCGCAGCATCCGTCATCACGGGCTCGGGAACCGTCTCACTGACGAAGGTGCCCCCGTAGCGACCGCGGCGCGCGACCAGGTATCCGGCTTCGGACAGCGACTTGATCGCCTCGCGAACGGTGTCGCGACTGACCGAGAAACGCGCGGCGAGCTCGCGTTCGGGAGGCAGCGCCCCGCCCGGCTCCACGATCCCGAGACGGATGGTCTGCAGCAGCCTTGCGACGGTGTCTTCGAACGCGTTCCCGCTGCGGACGGGGCGCAGCAGCACCCCGTCCGCGAGTCCGGCGGGAATCGGGTCAGTCATTCGGCACCGCCGCCATGATTCACAGTGGTGTGACGTAGGCCGAGCTGATGCCGCCGTCGACGAGGAAGGTCGACGCTGTGATGAAACTGGCGTCGTCGCTGGCGAGGAAGGCCACCGCCGCCGCGAGCTCCTCTGGCTCGGCGAACCGGCCCTTCGGGATGTGCACGAGTCGCCTCTGGGCACGCTCGGGGTCCTTCGCGAACAGCTCCTGCAGCAGGGGTGTGTTCACCGGTCCGGGGCAGAGTGCGTTGACCCTGATGCCCTGGCGCGCAAACTGCACGCCGAGCTCCTTGGTCATCGCCAGCACGCCGCCCTTCGATGCCGTGTACGAGATCTGCGAGGTGGCAGAGCCCATGACGGCGACGAACGACGCGGTGTTGATGATGGATCCGCTCTGCTGAGCGACCATGTGCCTGAGGGCGGCCCTCGAGCACAGGTACACGCTCTTCAGGTTCACGTCCTGCACGCGATCCCAGGCCGGCAGCTCGGTGGTCTCGATCGAGTCGTCGTCTGGCGGCGAGATGCCGGCGTTGTTGAAGGCGATGTCGACGGAGCCGTAGGTGGCTGCCGCAGTGTCGAACAGGTTGTTCACCTGGGCTTCGTCAGTGACATCCACCTGGATGAATAGTCCGCCGATCTCGGCCGCCGCCGCGGTGCCTGCCTCAACGTTGAAGTCGCCGATGACGACCGTCGCGCCCTCCGCAGCGAACCGGCGCGCGGTCGCGAAACCGATGCCGCCGGCGCCGCCGGTGATCACGGCGACCTTGCCCTTGAGGCGCTGGGTGAGGTCGATGGGGGTAATGGCCATGTCTGTCCTTAGTTGGGGCTGTCTTAGTCGGTACTGATGAATACGTTTTTGGTTTCGGTGAATGCTGTGGCGGCATCCGGGCCAAGCTCGCGACCGAGGCCGCTCTGCTTGAAGCCGCCGAATGGCGTCGAATACCGCACGGACGAGTGCGAGTTCACCGAGAGGTTGCCACTCTCGATGCCACGCGACACCCGGATGGCGCGGCCGACGTCCCTCGTCCAGATGGAGCCGCTCAGTCCGTAGACGCTGTCGTTGGCCAGCGAGATCGCGTCGGCCTCATCGTCGAACGGCAGCACGGTCACGACCGGGCCGAAGATCTCGTCGGTGACAGTGCGGTCGGTTCTGGATTCGGGCAGCAGCACCGTGGGCGCGAACCAGAACCCCGGTCCGGTTGGTGCGGTTCCGCGGAACGCCACCTGCGCGTCATCCGGAACGTACGAGCACACCGAGTCGAAGTGCGTCTTCGAGACGAGAGGTCCCATCTCGGTGGCGGCGTCCGTGGGGTCGCCGACCACGACAGCCTTAACCGCGGGTTCCAGCAGTTCGAGGAATTTGTCGTAGACGCTGCGTTCGACGAGGATTCGCGAGCGGGCGCAGCAATCCTGTCCGGCGTTTTCGAAGACGCTGGATGGCGCGGCCGCTGCGGCCTTCTCGAGGTCAGAGTCTGCGAAAATCACGTTCGCGCTCTTCCCGCCCAGCTCGAGCGTGACGGCCTTCACCTGCTCGGCGCATCCCGCCATCACGCGCTTGCCCACCTCGGTGGAGCCGGTGAAGACGATCTTGCGCACGCTCTCGTGGGTGACGAATCGCTCCCCGACCACCGATCCCTTGCCAGGAAGCACCTGGAAGAGGCCGTCGGGCAGCCCGGCTTCGAGGGCGAGCTCGCCGAGGCGCATTGCCGTCAGTGGCGTCCACTCTGCCGGCTTCAGCACGACGGCGTTGCCTGCGGCGAGCGCTGGCGCGAACCCCCAGCTGGCGATCGTCATCGGGAAGTTCCATGGCACGATCACGCCAACCACGCCGAGCGGCTCGAGGAAGGTCACGTCGAGCCCACCCGCGACGGGGATCTGCTTGCCGAGCATCCGCTCAGGGGCCGCTGAGTAATAGGTCAATACGTCGCGAACGTGGCCGGCCTCCCACAGGGCCTGCGTAATGGGATGCCCGGAGTTGGCGACCTCGAGCGCGGCCAGTTCATCCACTGCACCGTCCACCGCGGCCGCGAAGTCGCGCAGGGCGCCTGCCCGCGCGGCGGGAGCGAGAGCTGCCCACCGCTTCTGCGCGGCGACAGCGCGCGCTACCGCGTCATCCACACCCTCGACCGTGGTGTGTTCGACCTGCCGCAGCTGGGCTTCCGTCGCCGGATTGATAAGGGTTGAGCTACTCACAGTGAGCCTTCCGTCCTGGCGTTGTAGCCGCGGGCCGCTTCCACGAGCCCCTCAAACAGCCTGATGTCGTCGAAATCCTGCTCGGGATGCCACTGCACGGCCACCCCGAAGGCGAGGTCGGGCAGCTCGACGGCCTGAATCGTGCCGTCGTCGGTGCGGGCAGTGACGATCAGCCCGTCCGCCACGCGATCGATCGACTGGTGGTGATAGGACTTGGCGATGACGGCGCCGCCGATGAGTCCTGCAATGTGGCTGTCTGCATCCACGAGCACGTCGTTATCCACGAAAATGCCGCCGCCCACGTTGTACCGCTGAGAGCCGACCAGGTCCGGCAGGTGCTGGTGCAGGGTGCCGCCGAGGGCGACGTTGAGCATCTGGGCGCCACGGCAGATTCCGAGGAACGGAAGATCCCGCGCGATCGCGGCATTGAGCAGCGCGTCTTCCCAGGCATCACGATCGCGGCGAGGCTCGTCTGTGGCCGGATGTGGGGTCTGGCCGTAGCGCGCCGGGTCGACGTCTTTTCCGCCGCTGATGATCAGACCGTCGAGTCCGTCGAGCACCCTGGCTGCAATCGCAGCGTCGACCGGCTGGGGAGGCAGCAGGACGGCGATGCCGCCCGCACGGTTGATCGCCTCGAAGTACACCTTGGGGAGGAAGGCCGCCTGTACGTCCCACACTCCGGTCTGCGCCTGCTCGAGGTAGGTCGTGAGTCCGATTACCGGCGGCGAGTGGGTGCCGGTGGGGTCAGAAGCGCTCAAAGCCGCGCACCCTCTCCCAGTCGGTGATCGCAGCGTCGAAGGCGACCTGCTCGATCCGCGCGTTGTTCAGGTAGTGCTCGACGACATCCTCACCGAACGCCTCACGGGCGACCTCGGACTCGGAGAAGAGCTGGGCGGCATCCCGCAGCGTGGCAGGCACTCGCGGGGCATCCGACACGTAGGCGTTGCCCTCGAAGATCGGCTCAAGTTCCAGCTCGTGCTCGATCCCGTACAGACCGCCGGCGATAAGCGCGGCCAGGGCGAGGTACTGGTTCACGTCGCCACCGGGAACGCGGTTCTCCACCCGCAGCGAGCGGCCGTGCCCGACGACACGCAGAGCACAGGTGCGGTTGTCGAGCCCCCACGCAACCGCCGTCGGGGCGAAACTGCCAGCCACGAAGCGCTTGTACGAGTTGATGTTCGGGGCGAAGAAGAGCGTGAGCTCCCGCATCGTCTTGAGCTGGCCGGCAATCCAGTGCTCCATGAGCTTCGAGAAGCCGTACTTGCCGTTTTCGTCGGCCATGACCGGCGAACCGTCCTCGCCGACGACGGAGAGGTGGATGTGGCACGAGTTGCCCTCGCGCTCGTTGAACTTCGCCATGAAGGTCAGCGACTTGCCGTGCTTGTCCGCGATCTCCTTCGCGCCGTTCTTATACACGGAGTGGTTGTCGCAGGTGCCGAGCGCGTCGGTGAACCTGAAGCCGATCTCCTGCTGGCCCAGGTTGCACTCGCCCTTGACGCCCTCGCAGTACATGCCGGCGCCATCCATCGAATTGCGGATGTCTCTGAGCAGCGGTTCCATGCGAGTGGATGCCATCAGCGCGTAGTCGATGTTGTAGTCGCTGGCGGGCGTGAGGTCGTCGTACTTCTTCTTCCACGCATCCCGGTACGTGTCGTCGAAGACGATGAACTCCAGTTCGGTGGCCGCGTACGGGGTGAGCCCCTTCTCGGCGAGCCTGGCGATCTGGCGCTTGAGAACCTGCCTGGGGTCCGGGGGCACCGGCGTGCCGTCCAGCCAGGTCAGGTCGGCAGTGACGATGACGGCCCCGTCAAGCCAGGGCGCGAGACGCAGGGTGTCGAGATCCGGCATCATCGCCATGTCGCCGTATCCCCGGGCCCACGACGAGATCGCGTAGCCATCGACTGTGTTGTTCTCGACGTCAACGGCGAGCAGATAGTTGCAGCATTCCGCTCCGTGCTCGGCGAATTCCTCGAGGAAGAGTCGCGCTGCCACGCGTTTGCCGACGAGCCTGCCCTGCATGTCGGTGAAGGCGATGATGACGGTATCGACCTCTTTCGACGCCACCAGCGCTTCCAACTCATCGATGGTGAGGTTGCCCGTACGTGTCGCTGATGCCACCGATTGCTCCTCTGCAATGCCGACTACGTCGACTGTTCCGACCATTACACCACAGCGCCATCGAGGGATGCTCGCCCAATGTAACGCGTATTTAACATCTAAAGGTAGACATCGGGTACCAATAGAGGCCATGCTCTCGATAAGCGCGGACGCTGGAGTCTGAACGGTGTCGCGCACCCGATCGTGCACTGGAAGGACAGCAGTAATGACAGAGAGCAGAAGCGTCTCGGGAGTGAAGTACACCTCCGCTGGCGAGGGTTACTTCGAGAAGCGCAAGTTGAAGCGAAGCGCAGGCATCTGGGGCCTATGGGGCCTCGCAGTCGCAGCCGTCATCTCGGGCGACTTCTCGGGCTGGAACTTCGGCATCGACTTCGCCGGCTTCGGCGGCATGCTGATCGCCTTCGTGATCCTGGTGGCCATGTATTACGGCATGATCTTCTCGATCGGTGAGATGGCCGCAGCCATGCCACACACCGGCGGTGCCTACTCCTTCGCACGATCGGCCCTCGGCCCATGGGGCGGTCTGGTCACCGGACTCGCCGAGACCATTGAGTACGTCGCCACTACCGCGGTGATCGTCTTCTTCTCTGCGCAATACGCGAACGGGATCACCTCAGAGCTGCTGAACTTCGACCTCTCGGGCAGCATGTGGATCTGGTGGGTCGTGCTTTACGTCGTGTTCGTCACACTGAACTCCGCGGGCGCAAACATCTCGTTCACCTTTGCGATCGTCGTCTCGATCATCTCCATCGGCATCCTGCTGGTGTTCTCGGTGATGGCCGCGACCTCAGGGTTGTTCAGCGTCGACAAGTTGTTCGACATCGTTCCCGACCCGGGACAAACCGCGTTCCTCCCACACGGTGTGCTGCCGATCCTGTTCGCACTGCCCTTCGCGATGTGGTTCTTCCTCGGGATTGAAGAACTGCCGCTCGCCGCCGAGGAGGCTCACAACCCGAGCCGCGACATCCCGAAGGCCGGATTCCTGGCCCGCGGAACCCTGATCGTCACCGGCCTGCTCGTACTGTTCCTCAACACCGGCATCATCGGCGCGGAGGCGACCGGAGTCTCCGGCGAACCTCTGCTCGACGGATTCCGTGCCATGGTCGGCGACGAGCTCGCTGCGGTACTGGCACTCTTCGCGCTGGTGGGGCTGCTGGCGTCGCTGCAGGGCATCATGTTCGCCTACGGCCGCAACATGTACTCGCTGTCTCGCGCCGGGTACTACCCGAAGTTCTTCTCCCTGACGGGCAAGCGCCAGACACCCTGGGTAGCCCTCGTCGTTGGGGCGATCCTGGGCTTCATCGCTCTCGTGGTGCTGGATGTGCTCAGCAGCGTGGCGTCGGAGGGGGTCGCCTCAGTTGCTGGCGCGATCATCCTGAACATCGCAGTGTGGGGCGCGGTGGTGGCCTACTTCCTGCAGATGGTGTCGTTCATCATCCTGCGACGGAAGTTCCCCAACGCCAAGCGCCCGTACAAGAGCCCGTGGGGTTTGCCAGGCGCCTACATCGCGGCGATCCTCTCGGCGTTGGTGTTCCTGGGGTTCCTCATCAACCCGACATTCCAGCCCGCGATCATCGCCATTGTGATCGTGTACGTGCTGATCCTCATCGCGTTTGCCCTCTACGGACGCCACCGTCTGGTGCTCTCGCCCGAGGAGGAATACGCGCTGAGCGGCGGAATGCACGGTGACCCGCAGGCCGAGGGATACGAGGCAATGGCGCACGAACTGGACAGAAAGTAGGTCGCTGTGGGGGCGGGTTGACGCGCTCGCCCGCCCTCACAGTTGCAGAAATCGTATCCGGAATGTAACTTTAAGGGTCCCGTCTGCCGGTTTTGACCCCACGGTCACCAGCAACGGTAGTCAGTGCCTCCGGTCCCCTAGTCCGGCAAAAACGGTCACAGCACCGTGGCGAAACATGGTTTCAACTGACAGTGTCCACCCTGGGCACGCGGAGAACCGAAACGAGATTCGTGAAACGAACACTGACAATCTGCGCGATCGCTGCGCTGGTCATGGGTGCAAGTATCCCCACCTCAGCCCTCCCCGACACGTCGCAGGCAGCCTTCGCTGAGCCCGGATCCTCCTCGAGCGCTCGCGCCGCAGACCCGCAGACGATCGTTGCGTCGGCCGCCGTTGCGGCCCCCACCGAGCGTGACGCCTTCGGAATCACGGAGCCGGAACCAGAGCCAGAACCAGTGCCCGTATCGGTGACGCAGTTCACCGTCGCCTACGCGAATGTCGGAGGGCTCCTCGCCACCTGGCCGCTCAACGCCGGCGTCAACGACGGATTCGGCTACCGCGGTTCCGAATTCCACGGCGGCATCGACATCATGGGCGGCTACGGTCAGGCGATCGTCGCGTCCTCTCCGGGCGTCGTCACCACCGTCGGGTGGGATGGCGGCTGGGGCCAGTACGTGCAGATCGATCACGGCGGCGGACTCTCCACCCTGTACTCGCACATGATCTCCGGCTCGCCCACGGTATCGGTAGGCCAGTCGGTCGGCGCCGGTGAGGTTATCGGCTCGGTTGGCGACACCGGCTACGTCACAGTCGCCCACCTGCACTTCGAGGTCTGGGTCAACGGATCCAAGGTCGACCCCATGGGCTGGTTGCCGTAACCCTCGCCTAGAAGTAGGTCAGCACGACGTCGGTCACGACCGGATCGTCGGCACTCGCATCGTCGATGACGGGGATGGCTCGCCACTTGTCGAGCGCCGTGCACGGGTGTGACAGCCCCAGCCTGAGCACGTCGCCCACGCTCGGACCGTCTCCATCCACCCGCACGTACGAGTGCTGGTCGTTGATCCTCTCGACGCTGCCGAATCGCGTTGTCGGCAGGCCCAGATCGTAGGGAAAATCGCGCTTGCCGCCATCCAGTATCGCCAGCGTCGTTTCCGGCCGCGAGATCACCCGCGCCCATCCGTGGATCGCGGCCTTCAGCTGCGGCAACGGCGTCACGGCGTCGTAGAAGCCGTCATCGTGCAGCTGGTATGCCCCCGAGCGCAGGATGACCGTAGCGCTGTCAACGAGAGGCGCGAGCGTGTCGGCGACCAGGTCGAAGAACGCACTGCCGCCGGCCGTGACGATTGGCCGGACATCCCAGTGGATCGCATCGTGGACGGCGACGAGGCGATCGAGAAAACTCTGCACGGCCGCGACCGAGTCATCGGTGCGGCTGTTGCCGTACGAGCCCTCGTACCCGGCCACCCCCGCCAGCCGAAGCTGCGGCGCTGCGTCGACCGCTGCTGCCACCGCGAGGGCCTGCTCAAGGGAGCGCGCGCCGGTGCGCCCTCCCGAGGCGCCCAGCTCGACCGCGACGTCGACCGGTCGCGCGGCTGACCCGAGCCCGCGGCACATCAGCTCGACGGCCTCGATGCTGTCGACCCAGCAGAGAAATTCGAACTCTGGATCGGCGAGTTCTGTGCCCAGCCATGCCAGGGCCACTGGGTCGATGAGCTCGTTCGCGAGGATGATCCGCGAGAACCCGAACGACCGGGCGAGCTGCACCTGCCAGGCGGTGGCGAGCGTGATCCCCCACGCTCCGCCGTCCAGGAGTTGCTGCCAGAGCTGTGGTGCCATCGTGGTCTTGCCGTGCGGGGCGATCCGGAGTCCGCGTTCGCCAAGCCACGCCGCCATCAGGCCGACGTTGTGCGCGGTGGCGCTGCCGTCGATCGTCAACAGCGGGGTTGCGAAGTCAGAGAGTCGGGGCCGCGACTCGACAAGCTCCCGAATGGACAGGCCCCAGCAGGACGGCGGGAATGACTTCGCCCACGGGCCCAGCACCGCAGCATCCATGCGCTCAGGATATCGCGCGTGCTACCCCGGATGACGGTGCGAGGTGGCGCGATGCTGTCATGTGGCGCAGGCTTGGGTCATGTCCATCGCATCCTCCGAGCCAGCAGACCTGCTGCGATCGTCGCGCTCCTCCCTGAAGTGGACGCGCTACCCGGAGGGCGTGCTGCCCCTCTTCGTCGCCGAGATGGACTACCCGGTATCTGAGCGCATTCGCGAGGCGATCATCGAGCGGGTGAAGACCTCCGACCTCGGTTACATCGATTCGGCTGGTCCGCTGGCCGAGGCCTTCACGCAGTTCGCCTCGCGACGCTGGGGGTGGCAGGCCGATCCCGCCTGGGTTCGCGTGGCCACCGATGTGAGCGTTGGCATCGTCGAGAGCCTCAGATTCGGTGTCGCGGAGGGGTCGCCGGTGGTCGTGAGCTCCCCGGTCTATCCGCCATTCTTCGAGCTGGTCGAGGAGGCGCGCCTGCCCCTCATCGACGTGCCCATGCTCGAGGGCGTTGAGGGCTGGCACCTCGATCTGGAACGCATCGAGGCCGCGTTTATCTCCGGTGCCCGCGCACTGCTGCTGTGCAACCCGCACAACCCTCTCGGTCTCCCCCACGACCGCGAGACCCTGATCGACCTCGCCATGCTCGCTGCGCGGCACGACGTGCTGGTCATCGCCGACGAGGTGCACGCCCCGCTCACCCACCACGGCGCGGTGTTCACTCCGTTCGCGGCGATCGCCACGGAGGCCGGCGCACGCGCCGTCACGATCACTTCCGCCAGCAAGGGCTGGAACATGGCCGGCATGAAGTGCGCACTGATGGTGCCATCGGATGCCCGCGCCCTCGCGCTGCTGGACAGCTTTCCGCAGGAGGTGGCCTCGCGCACGAGCATCCTGGGCCTGCATGCCAACGTGGCCGCCTACGGTGACGAGGAATGGCTGGATGCGACGATCTCAAAGATCATGCACAACGACCAGTTGCTCGCCAGGCTGTTGCACCGCCGGTTGCCGGTCGTGCACTATCGACGCCCTACGGCGACCTACCTCGGCTGGCTCGACTTCCGCGACCTCGGACTCGGGTATCGACCCTGCCGAGCACGTGCTCGTCGACGCCAAGGTGGCCCTGAACTCCGGGCCGACCTTCGGTGCAGCAGGCAGGGGGCACGCCCGCATCAATTTTGCGTGTGATCCGAGCGTGCTTGAGGAGGCCGTCGAGCGCATGGCGGCTGCATTCGCCTGATGGCGACGGGCACGATCGACAGTTCTAGCATCTGGACGCTAAATCATAGAGAGCATGAAGGGGCAACAACCGTGGATGTGTCAGCGCTCATCCAGAGAATGATTCGACCGCAAGGTCCGGTGACTAATCCACTGGGGCACTACACGTGCTCAATTGCCCTTCCAAAGCAGCTACGTCACTGATCGGCATCGCTAGCGAGGAGTTTGAGACGATCTCCACCCAGCGAAGAGAATATTCGCATCTGAATGCTGGATTCGGCGGTGTCCACTGAGATGGTCCGGAATCAGACTTGGACTGATTCGTCGGTCCGTCCACGGCAAGGAGGTTCTCCGCAGAGTTCGCGAACTGCAGTCGCTCGTCGTCGGTCCACTCCCAAGCGCCGTTGCGCCACGCCCACGCGAGAGGCACAATATGGTCGATTTGGACGAACTCAGAGGTACTGTTGCCTCGCAGAAACCTGATGACCATCCCTGTGTATGGATCATGGAGCGTCCCCGCGAGCACGACGCAGCCCTGCGTCCCTGGCTTCAGCTTCACACTAGTGAGATCCCTCTTCAGCGTGTCGTTTCGCGCGTCGCAGCCGTTGCGGTCAGGATCCTTCCACCCGTCGCCGAAAGCCGAGCGTGTGTATGCGGGAGGATCCGAGTCGGCGATGTGCACGTCCCGCAACGACAGGAGCGCTAGTTCGTAGGGATCCGAGCTTGCATCGTTAGATGTGACTATCGGGTCCCGTTCGACCTCTGAGACGACTTGCGGGGGTTGGCCAGAGACAAAAACTCCTACCCCCAGCAGGACCACTGCCGCCGGCCACCCGATCGCGACCAGCGCCTCGGCCAATCGTGCACTCAACCGACGACCTCATCACCTTTAAATCCCGGTGTGTTCACAGGTATCCTGCGCCTTCGGATCCGCGCCCGCGCAATTCTCTCGACCGCAGTTTGGGCACCTCGCTATCTCGGGTTGAAGGTCATCCACAATTCGACTGTTTGTGGGGTGGGAGCCCCAAAGCGCGACATCCCCAACCGGGACCGGCCCAACCATGTCGACTCGCACGACAACGTCAAAAGAGTGAGCTACGCCGGATTCGTAGGATCTGACGCTGATTGAGGGGGATGATCTCTCCAAATCGACAGCGATTCGATGAGGCGCAATCACGTGAGATGACACGTTCACATGATGGCCATTTTGAACCGAGTGCGTTGCTATCCCTAACGGGCTCAACGGGGTGGGGACGTCAACGTTTGTCCCTAAACTCTTGGTGAGGAAATCAGACCACGAGACGCTTTCAGCATCGGATGTGCCCCGGAAATCTGCCAGCGGGTCTAGCGTTGCAGCCTCGACGCGAATGCCAGCCCCGTATAGCGATTCCTGCTGAAGTTCCTCCACGAGTTTACTCAAATGCTCTTCCGCCACTGCCCTTAGAATCTCTGGATTCATCTGGTGCTGCCGCAACAGGCTTCGGCTGTTGTTACTTGAATCAGGAAGGTCGTTGTCAAGCGCATCGAGCCCGAAGCGACGACCGTCCAGACCCAGCTCTTCACCGATCTCGCGCACGAGCGTCGAGAACGCATTTGCTCGCCAACCCCGTCGAATGAGCGCCGATGCGGCGGCGTTCTTCAACCGATCCTTCCCGACACCAACGCCCTCAACCGCGCGGGCGATATGAAGGGCTAGCGGAAGTCGGGCAGGATCCAGAGGTCGACGGTCGTTTGATAGCCAGGAAGCATCAACGCTCCATGGTTGGTATAGGGCCTGACTAAGCGCGTCCAGCCATTCAGTCGTTTGAGCTTCTAGGAGCTCTAGGCGGCGGACCTCTCCGCGTAGGTCGGTTAGCAATTGCGAACGCGATCGAAGGGAGTACTCTGCAACCTTGACACTTCTCTCAAAGGACGACCATCCTCTGTAGTACTCGATCATGAAACTGCTCCCCAGGAGCAGAATGAGCGCTGCGGCACACAGGACGATGATCCACCACTGTGGATACCTGCCATCCTGAACGAGGCCTTCTACAAGCTGCGTTACTTGAACGAGAGGTTCCCATCGACTATTTACATCCGAGGCTGCACGCAGGAGATGTGGTGCCGCGACGAAGATTGCGGCAAGAGCGCCGACAACCGAAATTGTGATGAGTATCCCGCGATGAAACGCCTTCCGCAGTTCCACGAGCCGACTTGGATCAGGCACCACTACCGTGTGAGACTCGCTCTCGCTAAGGCGATTCCCAGCGGAGACTCGAGAGGCCGAGAGCCTATCTAGTAATTGCCACACAAACGTCGTCGAATGCTTCTCGGCCCATGAAACGAAGTCTGCCAGAATGCGTTCGTGCACTTCGACAGCGGATCTCGCGACCTCGATGTGGCTCTCAGTATCTGCAGCCGCCCTCGCAGCACGAATCAATTCAGCCTCGGCCACTCTGTACTGCTCGATCGTTGGTACACCCTCAGGCTCGGGGGCGCTCTTCGATCGTCGCACCTTGACCAGACGGCCATTTTCGTTTATCCGCGCTGACCCTGCTTCGATCAGCTGTCGCTCGATGTCATCCATCAAGTTCCGCGCAGCTTCCTTACCGGACACGGCAGCGGCCAAGTTTTCCTCTTCCTTGGTTGCTGCATCCAACGCGCGTTCAACCCGCGCCACCAGTTCCGCCCGAAGCTCCGGCCGAGTACGAGCTGTGCGCCAGTCGACTGCTGGCGGGAATCCGTCGGCTCTGTCACCTTTCGGATGGTGCCAAACATCATCAGGATCGGGTGCGATGGCTCCGACTGACGAGAAGACCGGCGCCCGTCCTTCGATCGCTTCAAATCCGAAAGAATCGGGGTCGGAGCTCCCATCGAGGGCACCAAACACCATCTGCCGAAGGCTGGTCCATAATCTTGGCGTTGCGTACAATTGCGGGCCGCGCGCAACTCGTGGGTCATTCGTACCCTGCTGCGTCTCAGCGAGCAATACATCGCGCGCCGCCAAGAGGAGCATCTGGTCCCGAGAGTCGAGTCGCTGATCCAAGACGAGGTCGACCAGCCGAAGCCCGGTCTCCCCCTGGAGGTTGCGAGAAAGATCTCTGGCAATGCGATCGTGAAACCACAGCCCGAGCCATCGAGGAATTCTTACTAACTTTTCCGCAGCGAATCGGAAATACAGAGCAAGTTGATGCCCAATCGTGATTCCTTCTCGCTCCGGATCGTTTTCACGATCCGGCTCATGGAACGCGAATGCTTCGTTATCAAGTCTCATTGCGCTGCCCACCAGCTGCCCTGCATACATGGCTTCGCTGGATGAGGGAATGACCGCAGTATCTGACGCACTCACCTGCGCGCCAGGCGAGCCGACGGCACCGCGCGATCTCACGATGTCGTCGAGCACCTGCGCCGCTGTGCGACGCGCGAGTCCGGTGGTTAGCACTCCGCTCACAAAAACCCGAGGAATCCAGATGCTCTGTGCCGCTGAGGCATCTCGCTCGAATAGTTCAAGTGAGCCTACGGGTATGCCGCTCCAAAGACCCCCTATCGTCGCAAGATGCATAAGGACGAATCCCACAAATCGCTCATTATCGCGAACGAATGCATCTCCCGCGGTTGGGGTAGCTCTGTCCTCCGGTGAGGCGACAACTAGAACGCTGGAATCGTTAAGAGCCCAAGCCACCCGGTCGCCCATCTGATGTCGGGTTGGGGCGCAAATGAGGCTTGCGCGCACTAGCTCGATCCGATCTGGTGAACCGGACAATCGAGGATTTAGGAGTGGCATCGAATACCCGACCCACCGGCTGACGACGTCGCCGATCTCATCCTGAAGCTCGTCGAGGTCGCGGTCCGGAAGCGCAGACCGGACCTTGATCAGGCGCACGAGCTTTAGAGACTCCCGCGCGAGGATTTCGAAAAGGTCGACCTCCCGCTCCATCAGCACCCCCTCGACTGAAGCCATAACAATCGCAGACACGCGCGGTGGCTCTCCTAGAGCCACCGCTTCCGGGCGTACCCACAGGGCCGACGAAAGAAGTCCTTGCTCCGTCCATTCTCGAGCGAGACCAAGCAGTGCCTCCCCCCTCGCCCCGCTTGGGATTAACGCGACAGTCAGCGCACCACCCTCCCACACGAGTTAGATCCCGCTTACTTCGGGTTTGAGGTCTAAGACAGCATCACGCAGCTCTCGGAGCGCAGTGGAGACTGAGTCTCGGATCTCCCATGTGACCGGATACGAGTAGACCGACGATCGGGTGTCTTGCTTGACGATTTGATCCTCGAACTCGGCGATCTCTCCGTCCATGAACGCTCTCACTGCGCTTTGGCGCTCCACAAGGGAGTCCACTCTTGAACCAGCCCTCTCCGGGTTGGGGGTCGGGGCAGACTCGGGCAGCTTTCCATCCCGGAGCCAATCGGCCATGGGATCCGAAAGGTGACCTTGCGAGCCGCCGAGATCCAGTAGAGCATGGTAGGCCCTGAGCGGCCGCAGAGAGCCTTCCGCATTGACCAGCGGGAGCGCAATTATTAGCGACTCAAGGACGGCGCCAGGGAAGTCCCTTGCAGGCGCGTTACCGGGGTAGAGCAACGGGTGCGGAAAATCACGCATCGCCTTAAACCCTGCGTCCCAGACACCGAGCTTTGGCCCCTTCGCTGGGTCCTTTTCCACAGCCAGCCAGCCCAGGGCCTTAGCTACGTACCAGCCTCTCAACATTTGATCGAACACTTCCGGGTCGGCCGGAACAGCTTCCCGCAGAAGACGGGCTCGCTTCCACTTCCAGAATGCCGTACGAGAGTCAGGATTACCGGAGTCTGCAAGCCACCCTCGAGCGATCGGAGCCATAATCGAATCCATAACGACTGGCTGGAACGGGAATCCAGCCATCGCGAACACATCGATGCTGTCCACCTTGGCGTCCTTAAACCAGCCGCGTGAAACGTTCTCATCCCATAATCCAGCCTGCGTCAGGGCAGTTTTAGCGATCTGATACATCTCCGAACCTTCCGAAAATGGGATCGAACTGAAAACAAGGCGCGTCCCCTCGCCGATCGATTTTCCATGCACCTCTGAAAGCAATTGAGGGTTGAGTCGGACGAGGGGTTCGCTAGTGCCGAGAGCTGCGGTGAAACCCTCCCTGAATGCATCCTTGCGACGTTTGAATTCACCTGGATCGACCTCATCCGCGTTAAAGAAATCGGTGAGGTTGGCGCGGATGTACGCATCGAACGGAGTGCCTTTGCGCAGCATCCACCGGTGCGCCCTCGCCGCATAATCAGCAGGGTCGTCTGAAATTCGAAATTGTGGAGTCGATGCCGATGCAGCGCGCTGTTGACGGTCTCCCGTCGTCCTTGGCTTCCAGCTACGACGCAGCTCGATTGTCGACCATTGATCATCTCGCGACCCCGGGATTTCGACTCCGCGAGCCAATTCCGATATGACATCGAGAATTGAATCTTCAAACTTTCGATTCCCGAATGTTTGCGATACAAGTCGTTGAAACTCTGCCGGGTATTGAGTGTGAGGGACGAGAAGACGTTCGTTGGGAGCTGGCGAAAATTTCCGTGGCACTGCGCTACCGACGCGGCGAGGCCATGAGTCGTAGTCGTTCTCGCGTCCGTCCTGCAGGAGCCGGTCACTCACGCGTTGCAACAGCGCAGTCCGAGCTCCGCTGAGCTGCTGCCGAAGGGGATCGATGAAATCGTGATGGAGCTCACCAACAAGCGCCGAGACCACTTCGCGTAAATTGGCCTCACACTCCCAGTCGAACGACTGAGCCACGTGGTCGACGGCGTTCTGGACGGCGTCCTGATCAGATCTGATGGATTCTTGATTGGCAACGTGACCCAGATCGTCGTGCACGTAGCTGGAGAGTCGTTGCACATAGCCTCGATACTTTTCGCTTTCCTGCAGGAGATTGGCTTGTGCCGCACGCAACGTTCGCGAGAGGTCTCCCAGGATCGCGACGGTCACAGGTATTCCGTAGCGTGCGATAGCCAATTCCACTGAGTCGATGATGCGCTCAGGGGCTGCCTCGACCCATTCGTTCATCTTGCGGCTCAGGTTTACGGTGTCCTGAGCGATGAAAGAGCCAATTCGATCTTCCCGATTCAGCAAAAGTCGATCGTGCCATGAAGAAAGATCCAGCCCACCTGTTTTATCCAGACCGACAGCACTGTTCTCAAACACTGCGTTCCGGAACTCCTGCTCGAGCAGCTTTCGCGCCGAGTCCGGTCGCACGGCATCAATGATGTCGTTCCGATCCTCGGTCTCCTCATCGAGTCCGATTTCACGAATGAACCCCTCGAATGCCTGATCTTTTCGGAACTCAATCCATTCGTCGTCCGTACGCACTTCAAAGCGCGGATCCTCCTCGATGTGGGCGAACAGCATGCGGTCGATGTGGGAACGAGTGAAGCGTTCGGTGGCGTAGTCGAGGAACTTGTCCCGGCCCAGAGTTACGCGGCCGAACCCGAGCGCCGAAAAAGGCGGAGCCTGGTCAAGCGGCCGCATCAGCCGTGTCGCATCGGGGAGCACATCGGCACCAACGTTGGCCGTCCAGTTGCCCGTAGCGTATGCGTCTAAATCGTCTTGCACTTTGTCATCAGTCATCCAGGCCGCGAGGCTCGTTGACACTGCCGAGTAAACCTCGCCCTGATTGTCGAACGCCACCCGGGAATTCGAACGGCCGACTATCAACGGGTACGCAGCGCCCACTCGATCCCGCGCTGCTCCGTAGGACGGACTCAGGCCCATGCTGCGAAATAGTTCGACGGTCGAGGGGGATGGATCACGAGTCCAGAATCCGTTCATTGTCTCGGAGACCGTCGCCAAAGCGTTGCTTGGGATCCCTGCGGAGCCCTTGACCTGATCGAATACATCCGGGGCGTAGAGAAGTGCGAAAAACTGATGAGCCCACGGCAGAGTCTTGACATTAGCCTTTACTGCTTCAATCACGTCGAGGTATTGGCCAGCTCCGGACCCGCCTGCTATTGACGAGATGACGATCACAGTTGGGTTGGGGGTGACTCCGCCTCCGAGCTTTGATCCCAGAGTTTCACCAAGAGATGCCAACTCCCCCAGAGCGGTGGCGTCGTTCATGCGATTTACTGCGTTGGAGGCCATGCGTTCGATGTCCGCGAGCTTGGAAAGGGCGACAGCTCGTCCGACGGCTCGAAACTGGCCAGCACCCTTGGTCACATCGACGGGCACCCTTGAAGCATCTGGGAGCATCCGTTTCACGTTGTTAAGAGCATCTCCCGACAGTCGTTGCCCGTGAACGATCGATTGGACAACGCTCTCATAGGATGCGCCGGCCGCAGCGAGCCCGCGATAGTCCTCAGCAGGAATGAAAGGCATCACATAATCGGTGCCGTCCTGCGCAACGGGCGTGTCGACGTGGATGATCTGCCAGGCCTTGGGTATGCCCGACCTCCACCCCGATTGCTCTAAGCGAAGCGTGAGCGCATGGCGCAGGCCCCGCACGGTCTTGCCACCGGACCCTCCGACACCGAGGATCAGAAACGGTCGTAGCATAGGTTCTCCTTAATCAGGTAGTGCACGGAGCGCGGAGTCATCGTCGACGCGGAGGGGGGTCGTCTCCCGAACGTTTCGGGGGCGGTGCTGGGGTACTGCCGCTGCGAAGTCTTGAGTTCGTCGGTTGCGGTGGTGCCGCACCACGAGCCGGACTAGGACCAGCGCCACGCGGCGGAGGGGGCCCATCGGTCCGGGCATCCCTCGAGCCGCTGTTTGGCACAGCGCCGCCGCGGTCCCCTTGCGCTCGCTGCGCGGTGTCTGAGCGCTGAGTTGCACCCTGCTCTTCCACGAGATGCGCACGAACACTTGCCATTCTCGCCTTCAGGTTGCCGGCGTTGAAAGCTTCGGCGAGCCCCCGCTCGAAGACAGATCGATCATTTCGCTCGTTTCGTACATAGACGACGAGTGTTGCGGGATATCCAGATTCCGACGGCCCAGCTCGCAAATCCGACTCGGAGATACTCACGCCCCACAGCCGTCCGATATCTCCGGTGAACCCAGCAGCACGACCATTCATCACTGCACGGTTGTCTCGCTGACCAACATAGCTCGCAGGACCGAGGATCACTTGCTGAGGGGTTGCCCGCACAACAAACCATGGTCGGGCGAATGGGTTGAACGGCATCTGTGCCTTCAACCCGCCCAAGCCGGCATCGGCTACCGACCGGGCATCACCGACGCTCTCGAGAAACTTGAACTGATCAGTGCCCCACGCCGCTGTTCGGGCGGCAGCGCCGGTCGACGTATGGATCTCGCCATCTGCGGTAACTCTAACGCTCTCGGACATACGCAGCAGACCTGACCCACGCTGGATCCGATGGGTGAAATACGTGAATAACCACAGCGCGACGAGGGGCAACAGAAGCCCGAGAACGAGTAGAACGAAAAATAGAATGCTGAACGTGGCCGCATCGATGGGTCGCGTCGAGTCAAAAGAGATCGGCAGCGTCCCGGTGAGCTCGTCACCGCCTGCGCTGGTGTAGGTCACGGGAATAGTCGCTGAAACTCGGCTGTTGGCCGAAATGGGGTTTCGTGCTGTGATTAATAGGGATTGCCCCGAAGATACACATACGTCGGGGATCCCCGACCACGCCCAACTTTCGTCACGATCAGATGAATCGCTTGTCACGTCGACGCTGCCTGGACCTTCAAAACAGATCTCCCCAACAGAACCGTCACGAGGTGCCTCGATCACGAGCGTGGCTGAGGCCGTGCCCTCAGACCCGACTAGGTCTGAGAGCACGAGCGGTTCTGGAGTGAGCGTCGGGTACTGGTCGGGAAGGGATACGGTGACCTGAGTTGTGACGGCCAGCGGAGCGAGATCGATGTTATTTGGCTTCGTTTTCAGCTCATCAACCGTGACGACCAGAATCACGCTCCCCGAGGCTTCTTTCGCATCGAGTGAGAAATCGAATTCGCCAGATTTGTTGTCGATCTTGACGTCGGTGGTATGGATCTTCTGGAGCCCCGCCGGGGTCTGTAGGGTCAAGGTTAGGTCGAACTGGTAATCCTCGGCAGTGGCGTTGAGGTCATCCGAGCGCACCAACCGTCCCTGCAGCTGGTTCCGTGAACCTGCCAAGAATGTCTCTGGCTCATCTAGCTCGATTGCGAGACCGCTGTAGTAGTAGAGGCTGTCGGACGTCGGATCTGGTACTCGCCATGTCCACTCACCGATCTGCGAGTCTCGCATTCGACTGAAGTCAACTTTATGAACGCCTCCAGAGATGCTCTCCACAAGCTCCGTCCCAAGCGAATCAGGACCGAAAACGTTGCCGAGCGGATCTTCAAGCTTCCAATTCGCAACCGAGGTAACGAGCGAGAATTTTGATACCCCCTTATCGACATCGAAAGTACCGTCAGGCCGAATTCCAACTGATGATCCGCTGGCGATCAGCGCGCTAAGACTAAGGAAGACCCGAGCTAACGAATCGGCGCTAGTCGCCTCCACGAATGCTCCTGCGGCATAAGCCTCTGGAATCGGTGACTCGCCGCAGTCGGTCTCCTTCCCGGAGACGCTTCCTTGACCTTCTACGAGTGGCCGCATGAAAGGCCGGTATCGCTCGTCCCGTGTATCGTCCGTCGCTCCAGGGACGTTGAGCAAGATACCTAAGACGACTACTTGCGCTTGCCGGAGTTCGTTAAAAGGGCCGCGTCCAAGCGTGGGCGCTGTCCCACCCGTTACGGGTTTTCCACAGAGATCGTTGACGGCAGCGTCATCCAGACCATCGTCGTTCCCGTCGGTATTGATGCCGCCATCCGTCAGCCACACCAACATTTGGCAGCTATCCGAGACGGCACGGCGCTCCGAGAGCGCGTCTTGAGCGGAAAGTACTGCCTCACGCCAGTCCGTCCAGCCCAGAGAAGGCTGGTTGCGGACTGCGGCCGCAACTTCATCGGCAGCGTTTCTTTCACTGCCGCCCGCGACTGACGTCCATCCGATCGCTGGCGAGAATGTTGTGCCGAAGAATCCGACCGCGAAGTTAAGCGCGATTCCGTCGCGCACCCTTGCGAGCTCGGAGAGGCTATTTGCAATCAAGTCGGCGCGGACAAATTCTGGGTCGGTGGACTTCAAACTTCCGGAAGCATCAAGGAGATAATAAACGTCCACCGAATTCTTCGACGCAATGCATTCGCGGAGGTCTACGATTGCTCGCGCGCCAGTGGGAGACAGCAGATCATCGCTGGGCACCGCCGACCACACTGCGGACGACCCCACAATCATGCCCACCACAAGGGCAAACGCTGTGAACACCTTGGCGGAGCGAATCATCCGGCGGCCCACGCTGCAATGTTAAGGACATGCCACACCGCGAGGATGAATGAAAGACCAGCACACCACCGCAGCACTCTCTGGTACCGCGGCTTAAGTGCGAAATTGCGGTCACGGAGGCCTCTTTGTTGCGAGATTCGATCCCAGCCAAGTGCCGCACTCACAGTAAGCGGCGTCAGCAGATATCCAGCGACACTCAAGGGCCAGGTCGAGTCCGACGCGAGCGGAAGCAGCAAGCCGAAGATAACGGGCTGTGCAACCGCTGTGGAGACGGTCCAAATCGAGAGACCCACGCTCGCGATGAACGCGACGATACCTAGCATTAGCGGGAATGGCGAAGCAGTGGGTTGCTGCTGGCGCGTTGTCGCAGCTGACCTCACCACCGGATCCCTTGGCGCCAGATTGGACGGCATCACTCACCCCCCCTGGTCGTGATGCGCGGTCGAGAACCTCGCAACAAACTGACCCTATCGCCATCCACCGATTTCCTGAAAGTCTCTCATTGGAGGCGTCCCCTTCGCGCCCCATTGGCATGAATCTCTCCGCGTGGGTTCGCGCTACGCCGCTTAACCGCCGTACGCATTGCGAGCACTCCCGCCGCACATGCGGAATGGAATTGGCTAAGCAGATGACGCCGCTCTTCTATGGGAGCTGCAGAGGATATTCCATCTACCCGTTGAGAATACGCAGAAATCCGGAGTTCGAAGCGCGGCCGTCGCGGGGATTTGCCGCGACGTCGTGCATTCGATCGACAGGGGCAGACATGTCCAGATTCACAAGGAAATTCAGCGAATTCTCTCGTCCGCCGCGGCCGGTGAGTCGGGAAGAAGCTGCTCAGATCGGCTGGGTCAGCGAAGGCGGAGCCACCGACCCAGCCGGTCAGTTGCGCGAAAGCCCCTGACGTCCGCCGCGAGGAATTAGAGGTTCTACCTCGAGCGCGGCCTAGCCGACGACATCCCGTCGTCGCAGGCCGAGCGCGGCTACCGCTATCAGCGCCGCGCTGACGGCACCGAGCACCAGCAGGCCGACCGGATCGAATCCGTCCACCAGCGGGGTGGTGCCGAAGGCCCAGGAGTACGGCGAGATTGCCCGCAGCCACTCGAGATTGCTGCTCTGGGCTGCGACGGCATTGGTGGCGTAGCCGAGCACGGCCACTCCCGCACCGGCGGCGGTGGCGACGCTGCGACGACCTGTGATGGCGCCGACGGCGAGCGCCACGGCGGCGCTCAGCAGGGTCAGGCCGACCAGAGCCGCGGAAGCTGCAATCACGTTGGTCGGCTCCAGCCCCAGCTCGGACGGGCCGTTCAACACCAGCACCACGAACGCCGCGAATGCCCCGAGCCACAGCAATCGCACGACAATGGATGCCGCGGACTCCAGTGCGTACTGCACCCGGCCAACACCATGCGCAAGATCGAGTTCGAGCCGACCCGATTCCTCGGCCCCCGCAATCGCCGACGATCCCCACGACGTTCCCGCAATGGTCAACAGCAGCACGCCGATGAGACCGTAGAACGTGCCCTGCACGTACCCGGGCCCCGAACCTATCTGCTCCAGCCCCATCGTCTTCACCAGTTCTGGCGGCATGCTCGCCATCATCTGGTCCATCTGACCTGCGCCGTTGATGCTCGGATACAGCGGGAGGTACAGCGCCAGTGCGGCTGCGACCCCCAGCGTCCATCCGAGCAGGGAGCGCCAGGAATCTGCGAGGGAGCGGCGGAGCACCGGGAGCAGCGTCGTCACCGGTTTCCTCCCCCCGCGTCGGGGGCTTGTTCCCCGTAGAGACTCAGCACTGATTCCTCGAGGTCGGGCTCCTCGATGGCCAGGTCCGTGATGCGAAACCGCGCCAACGCCTTCACGACGCCGTCGATGTCGCCGTTCACCCGCGCCGTCACCCGAACAACGTCGCCCTCGGTGACCTCGATGTCGTGCAGATGCGGTAGCGGAGAAAGGACAGCCAGCACTGCGTCGGCGGTCGTGTCGGCGAGCCCCGCCCGTAAGCGGCGGATGTCACCGAGCCGCAGCGATTCGACCCCACCCTGCGCAACTATGCGTCCACGACTGATGAGGGCGACCTGATCCGCCGCCTGCTGAATTTCGCTAAGCACATGGGAGCTCAGCAGCACGGTTTGGCCGTTCTCGCGGGCCTCACGCAGCATGAGCAGGAACTCCCGCTGCACCAGGGGGTCGATCCCGGACGTCGGCTCGTCGAGCACGAGCAGCTCAGGTTTGTGCATGAAGGCCTGCACGAGACCGATCTTCTGCCGGTTGCCTTTCGACAGGGCGCGGATCGGCGGATTCAGGTCCAGCTGAAGCCTCTCGGCGAGCGCGTCGATCGTGCCGGGCGCGACGGGGCCACTGATCTCGGCGTAGTGGGCCAGCAGGGTCCTGCCGCGAATGCGGCCGTCGAGCCGAAGATCGCCCGGCACAAATCCGATGCGTCGGCGCAGCTGGGGGCCGGCCGTCCTGGGGTCCTGCCCAAGCACACGAACGGTTCCGGATGTGGGGTGGATGATGTCGAGCAACATGCGTAGCGCCGTCGTCTTACCCGCACCATTCGGGCCGATCAGGCCGAAAATAGTGCCGCGCTCGACGACGAGATTGAGACTATGCAGCGCGGTTACCGATCCGTATCGCTTGCGCAGCTCGGATGTGATGATGGCGCTGGGCATGGCGTGTGCTCCATTTCACTGGGCGGTGCTGCTGCTGCTCGCCCGGTCGACTCAGCAGAGCGGCCAGGTCGGGTGTCATCAGGCTAATACCGCGACGCGGCAGTCGCTATTCCCGGTGTCCCTGCAGGGCAAGCATCGCCTCGGGGACGATCGCCCTGGCCCATGCGCCATGCAGCGTTCCCCACGACAACTGATCCAGCACCTTCAACTCCTCCGGGCTCGTCGCGGGGAATGCGACGTAGTGCCAGCGGGAGCGGGATTGGACCACCCGCATCGAGGCGGCGTCCAGGTCGCGCACCCGAGCTTCCAGCATCCGGTATAAACGCCCGGGAATCGGTTTGAAGTCCTGCACGGGAGGCAGACCCGTGACGATTACTTTCGCCCGCGGATGCTGGTGCCGAAGCGTGACCGCGAGTTGCTCGAGCGAGGCCGCCCAGGAATCGGGTGTCGTAGCCAGCAGGATGTCGGGGACACCGGCGAGGATGACGATCAGATCGATCTCGTCAGGCGAGTCCGCGAATTGCTTGACCGCTCGATTGATCGTGAGGTCGTAGGCAGCCATTCGCTCCGACCTCACGCCGCGTTGGAGCTCACGCGACAACGACTCTGCCACACGAGTGCAGACTGTCATCCCTTGCCTGAGCACCCCGTAACCCATCGCAGCGACATCGCCGACAAACATCACATTCAGTGCAGCGGGACCATCGATCCACGGCTCTGGCTGGTCCGTCGGAAATGCTGCCTTGGCAACATCTCGGCGGTACTCAAGCAGCGCCGCCTGAAGCAGCGGTTGCATAAACCAGGTCGCAAACCAGCGGCGTCGAGACATCCGGGCACCCCTGGCACTGGTCGTGACCTGCATCCTCACCTATCTGCGCTTACGTATCTCCGCTACTCGTCGAGTACACGATGTCAGCGGTCGACACAAACATACACAGCCGGTCGCTGCTCACAGCGTCGACTCGCCTAGCAGCTTTCGGCATAGTAAGTCGAGTGAATCTCGAAGATTACGTCCGCTTACACAGCTGAGGATTCGAGAACAGATGACGACCGCGCGGCGCGGTACGCCTCGAGAAGACGTTCGGTGTCGACGATCTGGTCGTTCCAGATCGACCGAACGATGTCGATGCGATGTTCCTCCTCCTGCAGGTTGCCGAGGTACCCGGCAATGTCCGCGAAGCCTGTGGGTTCTGCCTCGTGGATTGCGATCATGCGGATTGCGAGCTTCGCCTGGACGCCGTACACCGGGATCTGTGGGCCACGGGGTGCGGCCATGCCGATGTAGTAGAGCTTCTCCAGCCCCTTCGGGACGACCCCGGCACCAAACCGCAGCGGAGCCCCCAGGCGTCGCTCGACGAGAGCATCGTCGAGGAAGGGAAGGCTGGACCTGAAGCCGGTCGCCCACAGGATGGTGTCGTACTCGCGGACCGAGCCATCGGTGAAGTGCACGGATTTGCCGACGATGCTCTCGATGCCGGGGCGAATAGAGATTCGTCCGTGCTGCAGCCAGTAGAGGAGCAGGCTGTTGACAACTGTGCTGCCTTCGGCGAGGGTGCGATGTTCCGGAACGGGCATTCCCGGGTAGTCCGTCGCCTCTCCAAGAGTGACGCGCGCCAGCAGCCGTGAGATGAGGTCCTGCTCATCGGGGGCGAACTGGGCCATCCACTGAACTTCCTGTCGCGGCACTCCGAAGTAGGACTTCGGCTGGAAGTACGTGCCCTTGCGAATGACCACGTCGACGTCGAACCGGTGCTGCGCCGCGTCCACGGCGAGATCGCAGCCCGAGTTGCCAGCACCCACGACGAGCACACGATCGCCCTCGATGTCGCCGGTGTTCCGGTAAGCGCCAGAATGCACCTGCTTCCCGGTGAACGAGTCTGCGATCGGAGGAGTCTTCTGATCCCAGAGATGACCGTTGGCAACGAGAACACCGTCGTAGTGCAGCGCTTCACCGGTGTCGAGCGTCACGGTCCATCCTGCAGACCCAATGGGGCCCGGGGTCGCCACCGGCTCGACAGAGAGGACGGCGGTGTTGAAGCGGATGATGTCGTAGTGGCCGTGATGGCGCGCATATGACTCGAGGTATTCGCGCACCTGATCACGACGGGGGAAGTGCGGGTAGTCGGACGGCATCGGGAAGTCCTCGAAATGTGTCATGTCCCGCGACGTGATCAGATGAAGCGCCTCGTAGTCGGTGTGCCAGTGCCCGCCGACGCGGTCGGTCTTCTCGAAGCAGTCAACGTCGTATCCGGCCTGTCGAAGCTGCTGGAGAGCAGAGATGCCGGCGGCGCCAGCACCGATCACGCAATAGCGGGTCATGAGATGTCCTTTGAAGAGTTGGTGAGTGGTGCGGAAAGGGTCGGACGGCTTACATGAAGCCGTGGAAGGAGCGTTTGACGACGCCGGAGTGCACCCACTCGATGAGGGTGATGAAGTCCCAGACGGGCAGTCCTGTTGCCTCCTGGATCTTCTTGGCGTACGGCGGCAGATCGCTGCACTCGAGAAGCAGCGCGCGGACCTCGGGGTGCTCTGTAGTGAGGCGCACCGCCGCTTCGATGGCCTCGGCTTCAACGGCCGTGGCATCCATCCACCCCTGGTCCTCGAGGATCGCGCCCCGAAATGCCGGGCTGTCTTCCATGCCAGCAATGACCAGAGGTGCGTCAGCGGCGATACCAACCGACGCAAGAACACTCGAATCGAGGCTGCTCTTCTTCGCGCAGATAACGCCCAGGCTTTCGGATGAGCGGATGCTCGACAGCACCATCGGCACCTGGCACAGGCTCGAGAGAAACACGGGAACGGGCAGGGCATCGGCGATCTCGCGCTGGAAGCGCCCGAAGTACCCGCAGGCTCCGACTATCGCGCGGCAGCCGTCGCGGACCAGCTCTTCGGCGGCCGCCAGGATGGGCTCCAGAAGGGTGGGATCCCCGCCGATCAAACGCGGACTGTCGGCTCCCTCGACAACCTTGTAGCGCACGGGGAAATCGAAGGTGGTGGCGTTGGCCACGTTGCCAGGCAGGAGAGGGTATCCGGTGTTGAGTACGAGGATGCCGATGGAGTGACCGCCCATCATCTGCCCCGCCGGTTGGGTGATTATCGTGTTCATCGTTTCGTCTCTCTGTTCAGCCGAGGGATGTTAAGCACCGCGGGCAAGGCGGCGTTCGACGGCGGCGGATGCCCACGTCGCGGGCAGGGCGATGGCAGCGAAGATCAAGCCCGTGAGCCCAAACACTGCGAGGTACTGGAACGTGATCAGGCTCACCTGGTACGCCTGGCTCATCAGCTCGTTCACCGCTATCGAATAGGCGAGTGACGTGCCCTGGAACGACATGATCGCCAGTCCCATGAGCGCGGGGATCGCCGAACGCAGTCCCTGCGGCAGGACGATGCGCATGAACGCCGTTCGGCGGTTGAGGCCGAGCGCCGACGATGCTTCCTGCTGTCCGCGGGCGACGGAGCCGATGCCTCCGCGAATGATCTCGGACGAGTAGGCCGAGACGGTGAAGGTCAGGCCGATTGCGGCCGCCCAGAAGTTTTCGAACAGCACGCCGAAGGCGGGCAGGCCGAAGTAGACCATGTACAGCACGACCAGCGAAGGAACGCCGCGACCGACCTCGACGAAGACGAGGGTGGGGAAACGGATCCATCGCGGTTTTGCCGCTGTGCCAAGCGCGAGAAGGAGCCCGATCAGATAGCCGCACACGACCGAGATGACGGTGAGCTGCAGGCTGATGCCGAGCCCCTTCATCAGTCGCGGGAGATACTCAAGAAGTTCCATCAGTGTGTGCCCCTCAAACGTGCGTCGAACTGTCTGGCGAAGATCGCAATCGGAATGCTGATGACGAGATACACGCCGGCGGCGATGAGGAACGGCGTGATGCCGGCATCCGCTGGGTTCTGCCTGGCGTATTGGTTGGCCATGAAGACCATGTCGGTGACCCCGATAGTCGAGGCGATGGACGAGTCCTTGAGTAGGGCGAGCAGGAAGGTGCTGAGCGTCGGCAGCACGGTGCGCAGCGCCTGGGGGCTCAGGATGAAGGCGAAGGTGTCGATTCGGCCAAGTCCCAGAGCGCGGGCTGCCTCATTCTGGCCGACAGCGAGCGTCGCGAATCCGCCGCGATACACCTCGGAGAGGTACGCGCTGGCGATGATCCCGAGGCCGATGATCGACGCCGTAAGGGAGTTCACCCGAAACGTGCCGAGTTGCACTCCGAAGTAGATGAGAAACAGCCACACGATCGGCGGGACCGCGCGGATGATGTCGACTAGGAAGCGTGTGAGCAAGCGCACCGGGGTGATCTGCGAGCGGAGCCCGAGCATCAGCGGAATGCCACCCACCAGACCGATTGCAAATGCCGAAGCCGTCACCAGCAGCGTGAGGGGCAACCCCAGCATCACGGCGAAGAAGGCGTCTTGGATGTTCATGTCATCGATCCATCACGGCGCGAAGGAACTGACGTGTGCGGTCCTCGCGAGGGTTCGACATGATCTCGGCGGGATTGCCCTCCTCCACGACCCGGCCGTCTGCCATCACAACCAGGTGGTCGCCGACATCCCGCGCAAACTGCATCTCGTGGGTGACGACGATCATCGTCATGCCGGACGCAGCGAGGTCTCGCATGACGGCGAGCACTTCGAGCCCGATCTCCGGGTCGAGGGCGCTGGTTGGTTCGTCGAACAGCATTGCGCCTGGATTGAGTGCGAGGGCACGGACAATGGCGATGCGCTGCTGCTGCCCGCCCGAGCACCTGCTCGGGTGCTGGTGCGCCTTGTCTGCGAGCCCCACCCGATCCAGCAGGATCATCGCTCGTTCTTCGGCCTCTGCCCGACTGCGGCCCAGGATTTTCTCCTGCGGGAACGCGACGTTTCGCAACACCGAGAAGTGAGGAAAGAGGTTGAAGGACTGGAAGACCATGCCGACCTGGCGGCGAAGTTGCAGCAGTGAAGCGTCCTTGATCTTCTCGTCGGCCGAAATCCTCTGAGAACCGACGGTGATGGTCCCGTGGTCCGGTTGCTCCAGCAGGTTGATGCACCTCAGCAGCGTGCTCTTTCCTGATCCGGATGGACCGATCAGTGCCGTCACGCTGCCAGGCTTGACGGTGATCGAGATGTCGTCAAGGACGAGGTGATCTCCGAAGCTCTTGGACAGGTTTTGGATGTCGACACCCACGCGGGGTAGGTCGATGGCGTTTGTGAAGATCGGTCCCATTGAAGTGCTCCGTCTGCTTGTGCTCGTGGTGGGCATGCGGGCGGGCCGCCTTGTGCTTGCGGCCCGCCCGAAGGCGGCTATCGGATGGAGGTCGCCGCTGCGTCGGCCGGGATGACGAGGGTCTCGGGCAGATCCCAGTCGACGAGGATCGCGGCAAGCGTCCCGTCTTCGCGGAAGCCATCGATGAGCTCGCTCAGTGCGTCAGACAGCTCGACGTTGTCTCGTGACACCGGGAACGCGATGACCGGAGCCTCGGTGGTGATCGCGACACGGTCGTCAGGCTGTGCAACCTCGACCGTGTAGTCGGTGTCTGAGTATGCGTAGTTTGCAACCGCGAAGCCGTCGAGGGCGGCGACGAGTCGTCCGCTCACCATGTCGGCCTTGGTCTCGATGGTGCTCGGGTAAGTCTTAAGGTCGTCGCCGAGAATCCCGATCATGTCTGACTCCCAGGCGAATCCCGCGACGCTACCGACCGAGCCGATGCTTTCGAGGCCCGAGATGGTGTCAATCCCGTCGACCGAGATGATTGCCATCGAGTCGTAATAGGTGGGGCTCGTGAATCCAACCTGCTCAGCACGGGATTCGGTGACGTACCAGCCACCCGTGATGATGTCGAGCTGCTTCTGCTGGCTGATCAGGGGGATGCCGTTGGCGTAGGTGATGGGAGTGAAAGCCAGGTCGAGGCACAGTGAATCCGCAAGCTTGCGGATCAATGCGATCTCGAAGCCGTCTGCGTCAGTGCCTTCGGTCTTGGTGTACGGCAGGTTCTCCGGCACGCCCACTGACAATGTGCCTGCGGTGACGGTGGTCACGTCGTGGCTCGGCACACAGTCGGCAGACACGGCGGAAACGGCTGATTCAGCGCTGCAGCCGGCGAGGCTGAACGCTCCCAGTGCGCCGAGGAGGAGGAAGGAAGTTGTGCTGATTACTCGCTTAGTCATCGTGCTGTTCTCTTTCAGTGTCGGGGTGGTGGATGGTGCATGGTGGGTGGTGCGTGGTGGGTGGTGCGCTTGGGGGGTCAGGCGGCGGTAAGTCCGCCGTCGATCGTGAAGACCGAACCGGTGACGAAGGAGGCGTCGGGCGACAGGAGGTAGTCGACGAGCGGCGAGATCTCGGTGACATGTGCCCGTCTGCCCAGCGGCGTCGACAGGCTCGAGCCGCCGACTGGCTCGTCGCGATTCATGGGCGTATCAACTCCGCCCGGGCAGACGACGTTGATCCGCACGGTTGGTGCGTATTCGACCGCAGCAACGCGGGTGAGTGCGATTACTGCGGCTTTGGTCGCGGAGTACGCGGCATACCCGGCTGAACCACGAAGAGCCGCTGTCGATGCGATGTTCACAATCGCGCCGCCGCCGGCCCGGGCCATGATCGGCGCGAAGGTGCGGATGCCAAGAAACGTGCCGTGCACATTCACGTGCTCGTGCAGCTTCCAGGTGTCGAGACTCGTCTCCGCGATCAGGGAGTGCCGCAGCACCCCCGCGTTGTTCACGAGTGCCCGAACGCGCCAGTCCAGGGTGCTGAGTTCCTCGGCGAGTTCGCTCCACGACGATTCGTCAGCGACGTCAAGATGACGGTATTCGGCGTTGGCGCCGGTGGCGCGCAACAGCGCGGCGGTGTGCTCGCCCTCGTCGTCAAGAACGTCGGTGACAATCACCCGCGCGCCGGAGCGTGCCAGTCGACCTGCATGCTCTGCGCCCTGGCCACGGGCGGCGCCCGTGACGACGATGGTGCGGCCCTTCATCGGATCACGTCGCCGCCCGAGAGCACGATCGTCTCTCCGGTCATGAAGGCGACGTTCTCGGGCGCGGACAGCATCCACACCCACGTGGCGATCTCTTCGGGCTGAGCAACTCGACCGAGCGGAATGCTCGCCGCTGCGGCATCCATGCGTCCGGTCGCAGCGTTTCCCGGGGTGGCGACCCATCCGGGCGCGATGCCGTTGACCCGGATGCCGGCGGGGGCAAGTTCCAGGGCGAGCGACTTGGTAAGCATGACGACGGCGGCCTTGGATGCCCCGTAAAAGAGCTGGCCGGGTGAGACGACGAAAGCGTCGACCGAAGCGAAGTTGACGACGCTCGATCCGGACTTCATGAACGGCCTCGCCGCGGCGATGACATTCACGACGCCGAAAACGTTGATGTCGAAGATGCGTCGGTAGGTGTCTTCCTCGTAGTTGTCGAGCGTGGTCGGGGGATAGATCCCGGCGATGTTCGCCACGGCGTCGATTGACTCGCCAGCTGGCAGTGCCTGGGCGATAGCGCGCTCGACGTCCGCGCGGGAGCGAACGTCGGCGACCACGGAGATGAACTCTCCCGCGTCGCCGGCATTCATTTCCGTGGTGGCGATATCGATGCCGATGACACGCCAGTTCTTCTCAAGGTAGGTGAGCGCGGTGGCGCGTCCCATACCCGACGCAGCACCTGTAACAACTGCTGTCCCCTGCGTGCTCATGTCTTGCCCTTCGATCCGTGGTGGTGACAACCAGTGGACCAGCGCAGCAGGATCAGGGCAATGCTTAGTATTGGATGCTAGACATAGGTTTTACCTTGATGAAAGGGTGAGGAATTGCCACTTCCTACGGTCAGGCAGCTTGAATACTTCATTTCGGCCGCACAGTTGCAGACGTTTGCCGCCGCCGCGGCGATGCACCACATTGCGCAGCCCAGCCTTTCTGAGCAGATTGCGGTGCTCGAGCGATCTCTCGGAGTAACGCTGTTCACTCGCACATCCCGCCGCTTGCTGCTGACGGACTCCGGCAAGCAGCTCCTCCCGATGGCCGAACGAGCGCTCAGCGAAGTGCGTGAGTTCGCCGACTGGAGCAGGCGGGTTGCAGCTATCGAGGAAGGAACCGTCTCGTTCGGCACTTTCAACAGCGCGCACCTGTACCTGCTCACCGACCTGATCCGAGAGTTTCGTCAGCAGTACCCCCTGATTCGCATCCACGTGGTCGGTCTCAACTCATCGGAGGTGGCGGATGCAGTTCGTGATGGGCGGCTTGAGGCGGGCCTGGTGCAGCTCCCGGTCGACGCTCGCCAGCTCAACCTGACGCCCGCGGTGCTTCAGGACCAGGTCGTCTACGTCTCGCGCAACCCCGATCACACCCGCGCTCCGGTGGGAATTGCCACCCTCGCCGAACGTCCCCTCATCCTCTCCGAAGCACGCTGGTCGAACGACGATCCGCTTCGCGTCTCACTCACTGAACTCGCCCAGAGCAGCGGAGTGGTGATCCAGCCGATCGTCGAAGTCGAGTTCCAGACGCACGCGCTCGAGCTCGCCGCGGAGGGCGTTGGCGACTCACTCGTGTCGTACCACGTCGGCAGGAAGATGATCGCCGAGCGCAATCTGACGTGGGCGCCACTGGACCCGCCGATCCGCGAGCACTACGCCTTCGTGACAAGAACGGGCGGAACAATATCCCCGGCCACCGGGCAGTTCATGCGACTCGCGCACAGCATCCTGCAGCGCCTCAAGCTCGACACACCCGCCAATCTCACGGGCTAGGAACCGCGCGAGGACAGTGATGGGATTGTTGGTGCACCCCCCCGGACTTGAACCGGGAACCCACTGATTAAGAGTCAGTTGCTCTGCCAATTGAGCTAGAGGTGCCTGGCTGGAAGACGAATCAACCAGCCGACGAACAAGATTAGCATGGCAGAAACGTGCTCATGAACAGCACGCCACATTTGAAGCGGAGACCCATGACCGAGCGACTCGAATCCGGTGCCACGGCGCCCACCTTTACCCTTCCGAATCAGGCAGGTGCACCGGTGTCCCTCGCCGATTTCGCTGGCCAGAAGGTGATCGTCTACTTTTACCCCGAGGCGATGACGGCCGGATGCACGACCCAGGCGTGCGACTTCCGCGACAGCCTTAACTCGCTGAAGTCCGCCGGGTTCAGCGTCATCGGGATTTCTCGCGACAAGCCGGAGAAGCTCACAGCCTTCGCCAACGAGGACAACCTGAACTTCCCGCTGCTGAGCGACCCCGACCTCACCGTCCACAACCAGTACGGGGTCTGGGGCGAGAAAAACCTCTACGGCAAGACCGTCACCGGCGTGCTTCGATCCACCTTCGTCATCGACGAGAACGGATCGATCACTCTGCCGCTGTACAACGTGAAGGCCACCGGGCACGTCGCATCGCTGCGGAAAAAGCTCGGCATCGACGCCTGACCCGTCCCCGCGCTGGATGAGGGCTAGCCGACGGCGATCGGGCGGTCTGGATGATTCGACCACGAGCTCCACGAGCCGGGGAAGAGTGCGGCATCCACCCCCGCGATCGCCAGCGCCAGCACCTCATGCGAGGCCGTGACGCCCGAGCCGCAGTACGCCCCCACCTTGGTGCCGGCGGTCACCCCGAGCGCTTCGTACCTGGCGGCGAGAGCAGCGGCGGGCAGGAAGCGTCCGTCTGCGGCGACGTTACCCGTCGCCGGCGCATTCACCGCTCCCGGGATGTGGCCAGCCTTCGGATCCATCGGCTCCACCTCGCCACGGAATCGCTCAGGTGCCCTGGCATCGAGCAGCACTCCGACCTCGGGGAAGGCCGCTGCCTCGTCGATGTTCAGAACCGGCAGATTCCCGGGCTCGAGAGTGACGGTTCCGGCATCCGGAACGATGTCTCCCTCTTCGAGAGCCCCGCCGGAGTCGACCCACGCGCTCAGCGCCCCGTCGAGCACCCGCACGTTGCCGAGCCCGGCCCACCGCAACAGCCACCAGGCCCTCGCGGCCGACATGCCCTTCACGTCGTCGTAGACGACTATCGCGCTGTCGTCGTCGATGCCCCAGCGCCTGGCCGAGTCCTGCAGGTCGGTGACGGCGGGCAATGGATGACGCCCATCCTCCGCCGTCCCGTGCCCGGCCAGCTCGCTGTCCAGGTCGATAAATACCGCCCCGGGAATATGTCCGTCCAGATAGCTGGCGCGACCGTCGGTTCGACCGAGCACCCAACGCACGTCGAGCACCACGGGCGGAGTGTCCGTGGCGAGTTCGGCGGCGAGGGTCTCGGCAGAAATCAGATGGGACACGGTGCTCCTTGGCTCTTGTGCAGGTCAGAACGAGACTACGAGCGGCGTGCTGTAGCCGCGACCACCGGCGAGGTGAAGAGAAGGACGAGAGCAGCGATCGCGGGAATCAGCAGCAGCCATCCGAGGTCGGGTCGGGCAAAAGCGCCCTGAAAGGCGCCAATCGCGACGGCGATTTGCAGAGCCTGGACGACTACCGTGGCTCCACGAACCCACGGGCTCCCCCGCAGCACATTCACCCCGATGACCGCCAGCCACACGGCCCCGATCGAGGTGAGGACGGCGAGCGCAATGGCACTGGCATAGGAGTCGGGGGTGGCGACGATGACCTCGATCACGAGGAATGCGGTCGCGGCAACGAGCATTGCGCACTGAGCAAAGATCAATACAGCCAGGGCGATCACGAATGGATGTGGGCCACGACCTTCTCGTACGTAACTCACAGTTTGGCCCCATATACAACCATTGATTTGCCTCTACCGGTATGAGAGTCTATATGAGGTTGATTTCCAGCTCTCAGGGTCGCGAGCGGGTCCCATTTTCTCGAACCCGATAACTCGGGCCTGAACCAGACGCTACGAAATCCCAGTCATTTTCAGACTGTCGGCTTTGACACCACTGGCGCAGGCCTGCCAGCGGGCCAGACCCCGCATGCACCGAAGGAGTACCACCATGGATTGGCGCGACAAAGCTGCTTGCCTCACGGCAGACCCCGAGCTCTTCTTTCCCGTCGGCAACACCGGCCCGGCAGTCGACCAGATCGACAAGGCAAAGGCCGTCTGCGGCCGCTGCTCGGTCACCGAGATGTGCCTCCAGTACGCTCTCGACACCTCACAGGATTCCGGCGTCTGGGGCGGCCTCAGCGAAGACGAGCGCCGCGCCCTCAAGCGTCGCGCAGCTCGCGCCCGCCGCGCTTCCTAAGCGACTCCGCGTCGCCGACTAGCGTCGGTTAAGCCAGCCCATGGGCACCTCAATCGTCACCTCGGTGCCGCTGCCCACGAGCGTGTGCCAGTCGATGGTCCCGCTCAGTTCACCCTGAATCAGGGTGCGCACAATTTGGGTGCCGAGACCGGAACCGACCTTGCCCTCGGCTAGGCCAACTCCGTTGTCGCGCACCTTTACGCTGAGCTTCTCATCGGTGCGCTTGGCGACGATTTCCACCTCGCCGTCGGCGCGACCAGCAAGCCCGTGCTCAACGGCGTTGGTGACCAGTTCCGTCAAGGCAAGCGCTAGCGGTGTCGCGTACTCGCTCGGCAGGTTCCCGAAGCTACCGGTCGACTTGGGCCGCACGGTCGTGCTGTGGCTCGACGCCACCTCCGCGATCAGCATGAGCACGCGGTCGAACACCACATCGAAGTCGACGTCCTGGGTGAGCCCCTCCGACAGGGTGTCGTGCACCACGGCGATGGCAGCGACCCGCCGCATGGCCTGGCCGAGGGCATCCCGCGCCACGTCCGAGTGTGTGCGCCTGGCCTGGATCCTGAGCAGCGATGCCACAGTCTGCAGGTTGTTCTTCACCCGATGGTGAATCTCCCGGATCGTGGCATCCTTCGTGATGAGTTCGCGCTCCTGATGGCGCACCTCGGTCACATCGCGGCACAGCACGATCGCGCCGACCCGCTCGCCATGGTTTCGTACCGGGATCGCACGCAGCAGCACGGTCGCCCCGCGGGCCTCGATATCGGTGCGCCAGGGGGCACGACCCGTCACGACGAGCGGAAGGGATTCGTCGACCGTCAACTGCCCGCTGATCAGGCCGGTCGTGACGTCCGCGAGCGACTCCCCCTCGAGTTCGTTGGGAAACCCGATCCGGTTGAAGGCCGACAGCGCGTTGGGGCTCGCGAAGGTCACCACCCCATCCACATCAAGCCGGATCAGGCCGTCGGATGCCCGGGGTGCGCCACGGCGCGGTGAGCTCGGTGCGCCGAGGTCCGGGAAATCGCCGGTCGCGATCATCCCGAACAGGTCGTTGGCGCAGCCGTTGAATGTCAGTTCCTGCCGGCTGGGGGTGCGCGCCTCGCTCAGGTTGGTGTGGCGGGTGATGACGGCGATCGGCATGTCGGTGGTCTGCTTGCCCGTCGGGCTCAGCCGACGAAGTACCGGCACGGCGCGCACGCGGGTTGGTGTCTCCTCGTACCAGTCAGGGGTCGCGGTGTCGATGATGCGGCCGGTCTGGAAGGCCTCGTCGATCTGGGCCTTCCATTCCGGCTTGACGACCTGTCCGACGAAGTCGCGGTAGAAGAGCGTGGCGGAGCTCGAGGGCCGGGCATGCGCGACGGCGACGAAATCGCCCTGAACGCTGGGCACCCAGAGCACGATGTCGGCGAAAGCGAGGTCGGCGAGCAGCTGCCAGTCGCCGACCAGCAGGTGCAGCCACTCGATGTCTTCCTCGCACGAGCGTCCCTGGGCCTGCACAAGATCACTGAGCGTCGACATGGATTCAGATTAGCCCGTGGCCCGAGCCCACCCGAACCGGCTGCGCAGACTCCTCGACTCCTGAAGCACCTCCGGCACCAACCGCGACGTCACCATCGCCCGGATCGCGGCGCGCGCTGGCGAGCGCGGCGCCGAGTCCGCCAGCGTCCTGCCGCTCAGCACCGCACCATCGAGCCCCGCCTGGTCGTGCGGCACCAGCACCGGCGACTCAATGCCACCGAACCGTGACAGCGTCTGGGTGACCTGCGCGTGCGGATTCATCCCGATCGCGGATGCCCGGATCCGATTCATGACGACCGTGACGTCGGTCGACGACGCCGTCTCGACCATGTCCACGTGAGCCCTCAGAAAGCGCGACAGCCCCACCGGATCAGCCGAGCCGACCGCCACGATGCCGTCCGCGTCATGCACCGCCGTCACAGCCGCGGCGTTCCTGCGCGGAGCGAACAGGTCACTCGAAATCTCTTCATCGTTCTCCAGGCTCGAACTCGTGTCGAGGATCGTGTAGTCGACCCACGACCGGCACTGCTTGATCGTGGCTGCCACGCGTTCCCCCGACAGCTCGGGCCACCGGCTCGGCCTCCCGATGCCGGTCAGCACCCAGAATCCGCCGAGCGGCGACTCGTACCGCTGCGCTATGCGTTCCAGTTCCGGGTGGCTCAGGGTGTCGTTTCCCGCGAGCCGGCAGGCAGCGGCGAATCCCGGCGCCTCATCGAGCATGCCCAGCGCCGGCGCGATGGACGCACCGTGGCTGTCGACATCGGCCAGCGCGACGCTGTGTCCGAGAGCCGCAAGCTCGGCGGCGATATTGATGGCGATGGTCGTGCGACCCGGCGAACCGGATGGACCCCAGACGGCGAGCACGGTGCCCCGGGTGGCCCGGCGTTGTGCTGGCGGAGGCTCGCGGCCCGGGCCGGACAACGCCAGCTCAATGTCTGACCAGGGGGATGCGGCATCCACCGCCTCGAAGATTCCGAGCGTCGCGGCATGCCGTCGACCCGCATCGTCGCCGGCGAGCGCGACAAGCCGAACTCCGGCGTCGTCACACGCGGCGAGTACGCGATCGGTGAGGTAACGGGGTTCGGACGCCACGATCACGGCGTCCGGCGCGAGTGGACCCACGAGAGAGGCGAGCTCGAGCGCGCTCACGCTCCTCCCGACGATGTCGTGACCGTGCCTCACAGCGTCGTCGGTTACACGGTCTTCGAGCGCGAGAGGAAGCGCGAGCATGATCCTGGCCACGTCAGCGACCCGGGAGATCGGCCGGCACGATCGACATGGCATCGGCGTTGGAGACGGCCTCAAGCACCCTCGCCACCCTGGCTTTCGGCACCAGCACCTCGACCGCGACCGATTCGCCCCCGGCCATGATCGTGTCTGAGGTCACCAGCCGCACCACCGTGGCGCCCGACACGATCACCACCGGCGGGCCGAACTGCCCGTTCGCCACCTCTCGCGCCGACCAGACGTCGACGGTCGAACCCGGAGCGATGGATGCCGCGAGCGCGCCGTTCACATCGAGCACGAGTGAGGTCAGCCGCAGTCCGCTGACACTGCCCACGGCCGATGCCGGGATCAGCTCCCCCTCGTTGACCGCGCGCGTCACCACGAAGCCGTCAGCGGGAACGTCGCCCGGAAGCAGGTACAGCGAGGCGACGCCGGTCAGTCTCACGTTGCTCGTGTCGAGGTCGGACAGATCGATGCGATCGCCGGGGCTGAGCGGAGCGCGAGCCGAGTAAACCTGGACTGTCTCGTCGGCGGTCGACACGATCGCCACCACACCGGCGATCGAGCCCATGACCAACACGAGTCCGATGAGAAGCCTGGGGTCGACCGCAATGCCACGGCCCCGTCGCAATCTGGTCTTCATTCGTCAGCTCCCTGCGGCGATCCGGCTGGCGCCTCGGGACTATCGTCGCGAGTGCGCGAGATTCGTCGCGAAAGTTATCCACATGCCGCCCACCGGGCCCGCTCCGGTTCCATACTCGACGAATGGATGACGCAACCCCTGCCGAGCACCTCGGGCGGTTCCTCACGCTCGGTGACACGGCGGAGCTGCTGAACATCTCCGCGAACCAGGCTTACGCACTCGTGCGATCGGGCGAATTGCCCGCGATCAAGGTCGGGGCAAGCGGCACCTGGCGGATCGAGCGCAGTGTGCTCGAGTCGTACATCGCGGCCATGTACGAGCAGACCCGACGCATGAACCTGTGGAACCAGGCCGACTTCTCGAGCCTCACCGAGGTCTCGTTCGGCAAGTCCAGCGACCGCTAGGCGGCTCAGCCGCTCAGCCGCTCAGCCGCTCAGAGTTTCACGAGCATCACCGACGCCAGCGGCACCAGGCGGAGCTCGGATACGTTGGAGGCGCGTCGAGGCGTGCCCGGCTCGTGCACAGCCAGGTCGACGTGGTCTTTGCCCACCCTGTCGATGGTTCCGTGCAGCGAGCCTGCGGGTGTCACGATTTCTATGGCGCGGCGCCGGCGGCACAGGTCGCGAAGCACAAAGGCCAACCCGAGCCGCGCGGAAAGTGCGGGGTGTCCGGCGTCCTCGACGTCCGACAGGCTTGCCCGGACAAGCGCGGGTGACAGGCTGAGGCCCATCATCGAATCGAGTGGGATGATGCACTGCCGCTGGCGGGCTGAGCCGTCGATCACGTCGGCGGAGAACCAGTCGCGTCCGACCAGCACCGGATGCACGGACAGCCTCACTCCGTTGGCGAGGACCACACCGAGAACCGGTGGGGCGCCGGATGTCGCGGCGGACTGCAGCGCGACCAGCCTGTCCCGCAGCGAGAGTCGCCCGAGTCGCAGCCGCTCTTCCTCGGCGTCGACGTCGCTCTCTTCCACCGAGATCTCGCGCTCAAGCTGGCTCTCGAGGTCGTCGAACAAGCTGTCCCAGCGCATGCCCGCGAGGCTACTCAACCACCGCCCCAGCCGCGGAGGTTATCCACAGTTGAAAATTAATCATGGACAGGAACGGGTGCGGACTGCTTTAGTATGCCTACCCCCGAACGGGGGTGGAATGATTCGCATCTCCATAGATCATGTTGATTGGGGTCGGGCGTGGGAACAGCGGCACAACCTGACGGGCTCGCAGCCACTCCCCTGCCGTCTTCCCCCGCGCCGCCGCCGTTGCGCGCGGTGCGCCAGCGGTTCGTTCCCGACGAGTTCTTCGGCCAGCAGCCGAGCAGCACGTCATCGCTGCCAGATCCGACTCCCCTCATCGACAATCTGACCCGTGCGGTGATCGAGATCCTGGCCGGGGCACGCGACCTCGAGCAGATCTCCCGCTGGGTCACAGACGACGTCTACCGCCACCTGTTGAAGCGGGTCGTGCTCAGCGCCCGAGCGCGGCAGGCCACCGGTCGCACGGCGACCCGACCGCACTTCACGATTGGGTCGATCTCTCAATTCGAGCCGCGGGATGGCGCTGTCGAAGCCGTCGTCATCGTGCACAATCGGGCACGCACCAGGGCCGTCGCCCTCAGGCTCGAGGGTCTCGACAACCGCTGGCGCGCCACCGCGATCAACGTCCTGTAGCGCCGCTGACCGCAGCGGCCAGCCGAATCTAGCCGAGCGCCTTGCGGTAGCACAGCGCGCCCGGCATGTCCGCGTATCGCCCATACGGCGGGATCGGCGCGTAGCCGATTCGCTTGTAGAGCGCGATCGCCGCCGCCTGGAGGGGCCCGGTTTGCAGCACGAGAGATGCCACGCCCCGTTCTCGCGCGAACTCCTCGAGCCACGACATCAGCGCCCGCGCCACCGGCGTGCCTCTGGACTCTGCCGCGACGAACACCTTCTTGACCTCGAGTTCGGTGCCGAATGGCCGCAGCGCCGCGTGCCCCACCGGCACCTCGTCGACCAGCGCGATCACGGTGACCGTGATCGCTGCCGGGTCGATCGAGAGCGCGGAGTCGAGGGCGTCCCGTTCCACCTGCGTCAGTCCGTCGGTGAACTCGGCGTACATGGCGCTGGTTTCGACATCCATCGACCCCCGCAGGGCGAGCGCGCGGGGGTCGAACCAGTCGACGATTTCGATGTGCATGGGATGGCGATTCGCGCGTTCGGCGCTAGTCAACCCGCGTCGCTGGCTCTACGCACCCACCGTCGACTTCTTCGAGCTGGCGCTGGCGTTCGACTCGTACGACGTGTTCGTCGACTCGAAGAAGTTCACGAGCTGAAGGGTGTCGTTGGCTGCCGCCATCCACTTGGCCGGGTTCGACACGTTGTAGTGGGCGTCGAAACCCAGCTCCTCGAGCCGGCGGTCGGCCAGGTACTTCACGTACTGGTTGATGTACGTGGAGTTCAGGCCGAGAATGCCGTTCGGAAGCAGGTCGCGGTTGTATTCCTCTTCCATCTCCACGGCATCCACGATCATCTGCTTGATCTCGGCCGCGAACTCTTCGGTCTGAAGGTCCGGGTTCTCTTCGAGAACGGTCAGGATGAGGTTGATACCGAACTTGAGGTGCAGGCTTTCGTCGCGCACGACCCAGTCCATGAGCGAACCGAAGTTACGCAGCAGGTTGCGCTGACGGAAGCTCAGGGCGACCATGAAGCCCGAGTAGAACCAGACACCCTCGAGGATGACGTTGTACGCAACGAGGTTGCGAACGAAGTCCTTCTTGCCCTCGGTGCTGTTGATGTCGAGGGTCTGCTCCGTCATGCGACGGATGTACTTGAGTTCGAACTCTTCCTTGCGGGCCATCGACGGGATGTCGACGTGCGAGTTGTACGCGGCCTCCCGGTCGATCGGGAAGGTCTCAAGCACGTACTCGAAGCTCATGCAGTGGTTGGCTTCTTCCCACATCTGCTTCGCGAGGTACAGCGAGCATTCCGCGGCGGAGACGTACGGGTACACGCCGAACGCGAGTGCCTTGTTGACGAGCAGCTCGTTCGGGTTGAAGTAGCTCATCAGGAAGGTGACGGCGTGACGCTCTTCATCCGTCATCTTCTTGAAGTCGGCGATGTCCTCGCCGAGCTGGATCTCATTCGGGAACCAGGTGTTGGCGACGGCCTGGTCGTACAGGTCCATGGCCCACTGGTACTTGATCGGTTTGAGCAGGAGCCCGTCCTGCAGGCCCGTTCCTAAAATTCCCATTACTGGCAGCTTTCACATTGGAGGTCGTCCATCGGATCGACCGGTACGTAGTATTCGTCTGTTGCTGTGGCGAAACGATCCATCAGGCACCTGCCTTGGGAGCGAGGCCACCGAAGCCACGGCGAGCCGGGGCGGACGACGTGGTGGCCGCTGAGCTCGCGGCGGGTGCCGCGTTCGACGACACGATGTCTTCCGACTTGTTGACCTTCACCGTCGACTGCTCGGCGGTGTGACGCGGCTTCATGTGCAGGTAGTACGTGGTCTTCACGCCACGCTCCCATGCAGCGAAGTAGATGTCCATCATGTCTCCGAGGTCACGCGTCTCAAGGTACATGTTGCGGCTGATAGCTTGATCAATCCACTTCTGGGCACGAGCCGCCACCTCGAGGAACGCGTACGGCGACAGCTGGAAGCTGGTCTTGTAGACCTCCTTGAGGTGGTCAGGGATCGCTGCCACGTTCTGGATGTCGCCCTGGCTGCGCAGGATCGCCTCACGCGTCGACTCCCAGATGCCGAGCTTCTGCAGGTCGGTGACGAGGTTGCGGTTGACCTCGAGGAACTTGCCGTTGGAGGTCGAGCGGCTGAAGATCTGCGAGAACTGCGGGTCGAGACCCGGGGTGGTTCCCGCGACAAGGCCAATGGATGCGGTCGGCGCGATCGCCATGAGCGTCGCGTTGCGCATCCCGCCCTTGACCTTGACGCGCAGGGCGTCCCAGTCGAGGCGGGTCTTGCGGTTGACCTTGATCTCCATGCCACGGTCGGCCTCGGTGAGCGCGATCGAGTCGAGGGGAACGAGCCCCTCCGACCAGCGGCTGCCCTCGAAGTTCGCGTACGAGCCGCGCTCCTTCGCAAGCTCGGTGGATGCTTCGATCGCCGCGTACGAGACGTGCTCCATGATCTCGTCGATCAGGTCGTACGCCTCTTCGCTCTCGTAGCTGATGCCGAGCTTCTCGATGACGTCGGTGAAGCCCATCACTCCGAGGCCGACGGCGCGGTTCTCCTTGTTGGAGAAGTCGGCCTCCGCGACGCTCGAGCGGGTGATGTCGATGAGGTTGTCGAGCTGGCGCACGGCCAGCGTGGCGCTCTCGGCGATCTTGGCGAAGTCGAGTCGACCGGCGTCATCCAGGTGCTGCGAGAGGTTGATCGATGCCAGGTTGCAGACCGAGACGTTGTCTTCGTCCTGCGGCAGGGTGATCTCGGTGCAGAGGTTGGAGAGGTGGATGGTGCCCGTGTTGTTGTTGAGCGCACGGTTGTTGATCGTGTCTTTCCAGGTCAGCCACGGGTGGCTGGTGGTCTGCAGGGAGATCAGGATCGACTTGAACTGCTCGCGAGCGGTGATCTTCTTGAACATGCGCATCTCGCCGGCCTCGGCCATGGCGACGTACTCGTTGTATCGCGCGGAGAATGCCTTGCCGTAGAGCTCGTTGAGGTCGGCGACCTCGAGCGGGTCGAAGAGGTACCAGTCGTCGTCGTTCTGTACGCGCTTCATGAACTCGTCGCTGATCCACACGGCAGTGTTGGCCGTGCGGGTGCGACGGTACGGGTCACCGGAGTTGTTGCGGAGTTCGAGGAACTCCGGGAAGTCCATGTGCCAGTTCTCCATGTAGAAGCACAGTGCGCCGAACTTCTTGCCGCCGCGGCTGACCGCGCGCAGGATCGAGTCGATGGTGTGCATGAACGGGATCGGGCCGGTCGACGACGTGTTGTTTGATCGGATGGGTGAACCCTGGGCGCGAAGCTTGGTTACCGAGAGCCCGATTCCGCCGGTGCCCTTGGTCAGCCACATGACATCGCGGGTGGTCTTCGCGATGTGCTCCATGTCATCCTGCATCTCCATGACGAAGCAGTTGGCGAGCTGGGGGTAAACGGTGCCGGCGTTGACGAGCGTCGAGCCCGCGGCCAGGTATTCGAGGGTCGACATCTTGCGGTAGAAGCCGAGGGCGGCCTGCGTGGGGTCTGCCTCGTTGAGCGAGAGGCCCATGGCGATGCGCATCCAGAAGTACTGGGGCACCTCGAGGGCGTCGCCGTTGCGGCCCTTGATGCCGTAGCGGTTGTTGAGGGTGACGACACCGATGTACTTGAGCAGCTCGTCGTGCGCTGGCTCGAGCTGGGTCGACAGGAAGTCGAGGTCGAACAGGTCGACGAGTCGCGAGTCGAGCAGGCCCTCGTCAACTCCACGCGTGACGTTGGCGGCGAAGTGCTGCTGGTGGAGGTCTTTCAGCTCGGCCTCGGTCTTGTAGTCACCGAGAACGCGCTTGTAGATCGTCTTGAGCAGCAGTCGAGCCGCGACCACGTCGAACGCAGGGTCGTCTTTGACATTCTGCAGTGCGACCTGGATGACGGCCTCGTCGAGCTGCTGGGTGGTGATTCCATCGAACAGGGTGAGTTCGAGTTCTGACGCGATCTGTGTCACCCACGTGATGTTGTCGTCAAGACCAACGGTGGCGGCTTCGATCGCCAGGTTGATCTTGTTTGCGTCATACGGCTCCCGCTCACCGCTGCGCTTGACGACTGTTATTCCCACTGAAATCTCCCTTGAATGCTCTCAAAAAGCGGGGCATGCGGCCCCGATAACGACTATTTACTGCGACCCCCGGCCAGGCAGTTCCACCACTATATATCGTGCCACCGACACTGCGCCAACACCATATCTAGTGGGCGTGTCATCCACAGGTGTGCATAACTTCGCGGACTTATGCACAGGGTGTGGGGAAATGCCCGCCGCCACTTCGCGCCTCTGAATGAGCGGCGCTCAACGCTAAGCTTGTGCTCTTGTGAAGAGCTACCTCGACCTCCTGAAAACGCCCGGAGTTGGCCGCATTATTGCGGCGCAGCTGACGGCGCGCTTTCCGGGCGGCATGCTCTCGCTGGCGTACCTGCTGCACGTCGAGCACATCTTCAACTCCTACGGCGCAGCTGGTCTCGTGCTCGCCACCACCAGCATCGGCCAGGCCATCGCGGGTCCGCTCACCAGCCGCTGGATGGGCGCATGGGGAATGCGGCCCGTACTGATCCTGACGACGGCGGTGGCAGCGACATCCATGGGGATCGTCGCTTTCGTTGCCATGCCCCTCGTCGGCTACATGATCGTCGGGTTCCTCGGCGGTCTGAGCCAGCCGCCCGTTCAGCCCGCGGTGCGAACCATCTACCCCAAGATGGTGAACTCCCGCCAGCTGAATCCCCTATTCTCACTGGATGCCTCGGCGCAGGAGATCATCTGGATCGCCGCTCCCGTTCTTGTGACCTTTGTGTCGATCCAGGTCTCGACTGTGCTCGGAATCGTTATCGCCATGGTGTTCCTGGTCGGTGGCGGGGCCTGGTTCATCTCCAGTCCCGAGGTCGGACGCGTGCGCATCCCGCGCAGCAAGCGCAAACTCGGCGTCGTACTGACCAAGCCGCCGGTGCTGCTCGCCACGGTCGTCGGATTCCTGCTCGTCGGCTCCTGTGCCGCGATCGAGACCGGGGTTGTTGCCCGCTTCGGCGAGGACGGCCCGCAGGCCGGCATCATTCTCGCGTTCTGGGCGCTGGCATCACTCGCTGGCGGCCTCACCTTCGGCCACCTGCCCGTGGGCCCATGGGCGCTCACCCGCCGCATGGCCGTGGTCTTTCTGGGCTGCACCCTCGCCATGTTCGCCTGGGACTTCTGGTCGCTGGCCTTCACGCTGCTCATCGCCGGGCTGTGCATCGCTCCCGCGCTGGCAGTCATGTTCGCCATAGTCTCGGCGAGCGTTAAGTTCAGCGACACGGCCGAAGCATACGGCTGGGTGGGCACAGGGCAGCTGATCGGCGCTGCGATCGGTTCCGCGGTTGCCGGTTTCCTGATCGACGCGAACGGCCCCATCGGGGGTTTCGTCACGGCGGCCATCTTCGGCGCTCTCGGCTTCCTCGTCCCGTTGGTGTTCCGCAGCGCACATCCTGACCTCCGCGGCAGAGACGCCAGTCCGATCCCAGACACCGAACCCATCTCCGTTCAGCCCAGCTGAGCCCCTGACCCAGGCGGACATCATCCCTCGCGTCCTCAAACGGCTCATCGTCGTCCTTATCGTGCTGCCGCTGGCCTTCGTTGCCGTCGGCCTGCCGTTCTACGTCTTCCCAATGGTGGACGCCCCCGCGAAGACAGATGTGATCTATGTCATCGGGCCCCCTACGCCGTCCAGGATCGCGCTCGCACTGACGCCTCATCGACGATGGCATCAGTGACACGCTGATGGTGTCTGTGCCCAACTCCGACTGGTACCCGGTCTGCCACGAGCCACAGACGTTCACCGTCTATTGCGACCGCCCCTCGCCCTTCACCACCCAGGGCGAGGCTCGCGAGCTTCGTGACCTCGCGGCCGAACGACGGCTGGAGCAGCGCGACGGTGATCACCTTTACTCCCCACGTCACCAGGGCCCGAGTGATTTTCGAACGGTGTTTCGCCGGTGACCTGCTGATGGTGCCAGACACCGATCCCCTCTCCTTTGAGCAGTGGGTGGAGCAGTACGTGTACCAAACTGCCGCATTCGTGAAGGTTGCAGCCAACCCGGGTTGCTGAGCAGGTCGTTCTGCACGCCGGATTGACGCAAGATAGAGAGAACGAACCGCGACGAACGAGGAGCACCACATGACCAACTCACGAGGAGTGTCGGATTCGGCCCTCGCGCTGTCCTTTGACACCGTCGCCAACGTGCAGCACTCGGCGAGCAAAGTTGCGCTCGCCATCTCGGACACCTATCACCTCAAGCCGCTCAGGTTCTGGGGTTTCGTGGGCGCCGCAGCGGTCGCCATCGCGGCCGTTGTTGCTATCGCGCGACGCTAACCCAGCTCGCGGCGGAGGCGCTCGGCAATCATGCGCCCGATCGGGATTGACGAGGTCGCCGCCGGAGACGGGGCGTTACCGACATGGATCTGCCTCGCCGTGCTCTCGAACTGAAAGTCCTCGATGAACGTCCCGTCCCGGCGCACAGCCTGAGCTCGGATTCCGGCCGACCGCGCGCCGAGATCATGCAGTTCCAGCGTTGGCGCATATTTTCGGCACTCCTGCAGGTAACCGGATGTGAGCAGTGAATTCTTCATCTCGATGACGGCGGGACGCAGATTGTGCGCTGCCATGCGCCAGAAACCGGGGTATGTCGCAAAATCGAGGACGTCAGCTGGCCGAATCGAACCACGGGGATACCCCTCCCGCGCCCATCCGAGGACCGCGTTGGGGCCGACCGTGATGCGACCGTCAATCGTCGGGCTGATGTGTACTCCCAGGAAGGGCATCGAGGGATCAGGCACCGGATAGATCAGGTGATTGACGAAACCGTGACGCTCGGCCGGGAGCTCGAAATACTCACCACGGAACGGGATGATGCGAAAGTCGATATCGATTCCCGCGATCCTGGCGATGCGGTCGGCCTGAAGCCCGGCGCACGCCACCAGGCGCCGGGCCGCCCACTCGCCGCCGTCCGCCGTCCTCACGAACACCGCCCCGCCATCGACCCCGTCCTGCTCGCGGATCGAGGTCACCTCAGCCCCGAATCGCAGCGTGACCCCGGCTGCCGCCAGCTCATCGCGCATCGCTGAGGCAATCTGGTAGTAATCGACGATGCCGGTCGTGGGCGAGAGCAGCGCATCCACCCCGCGCACGTTCGGTTCACGCTCCGCGAGGCCGCCGGGCCCGATCCGCTCGACGACGATTCCGTTCTCGATCGAGCGACGCTCCAGATCGTCGAGTCGCGCCTGCGAGATCTCGTCTGTAGCGACGATGAGCTTGCCAACCAGCGAGTACGGGATGTCGTAGCGTTCACAGAACTCGACGGTCTCGATCCTGCCCTGCCTGCAGAGTGTGGCCTTCAGCGATCCCGGCGCGTAGTAGATCCCGGCGTGGATGACGCCGGAGTTATGCCCGGTCTGGCCGGTGGCGACATCCGCTGCCTTCTCAAGAACGGTGATGCTGGCATCCGGTCGCTGCTCCAGGATGGCGCGGGCAGTCGCCAGCCCGACGAGTCCGGCGCCGATCACGAGGTAGTCGTCCATGCCGCGCCACCCTTCCGTGATGTCACCCGATGAAACTACTTTCCCATGCCGATGGGTGCGCATACGCTAGCATTCATGCAATCCTCAACCCCGCCGTTGATGGGCAACCCAGCCGTATCAGTCGGTGAGAGCTGAGACTCGCCACTCCCGATTGGCATGTCGTGTCTACCCAACCCGCCCCACGCATCGCTGGCACCGCTCAGGTGGATGAGGGTGCGCGCCTCGAAGCGGGCGTGATCGTCTGGGAGCTCGCGCACGTTCGCGAGAATGCGGTGATCGGCGAAGGCTCGAGCCTCGGCCGCGGCGCATACGTTGGGCCGGGGGTGACCCTCGGTCGCAACTGCAAGCTCCAGAATTACGCGCTTGTCTACGAGCCCGCGATTCTGGAGGATGGCGTCTTCGTCGGCCCGGCTGTCGTCTTCACCAACGACCTGTATCCACGCGCCATCAACCCGGACGGCTCTCGAAAGTCGGGCGACGATTGGCACTCGGTAGGTGTGACGGTGCGCAGGGGCGCCGCAATCGGAGCTCGCTCGGTCTGCATCGCGCCGGTCGAGATCGGCGAATGGGCCCTGGTTGCCGCTGGCTCAACCGTGACCCGGGATGTGCCGGCGTTTGCCCTCGTGGTGGGAAGTCCCGCGCATCAGGTCGGCTGGGTCGGCCGTGCGGGTGCCCGCCTCGTTGCCGAGGGCACAAACTTCCGGTGTCCCCTCACCGGGGAGCTGTACCGCGAAACGGATGGTGCACTGTCGATGGTCGAATCTGGCACATGAAGCGGGCCACGCGGCAGCGCCTCCCACTCATCCTGACGAGTGTGGTGGTGGCGATCGCTGTCGCGGCGATCGCGGTGTCATTCGCTGTAGAAAATGTGGTGCAGACGACCACGCCCACACCGACCCCGACCCTCACCGCAGCAGGCGGCTCCGAGATCCCGGAGTCAACCGGCACACCGACGCCTCCCCAGCTCGGCATCGAGACCACGCCGCTCATTTCGGGGCCGCTGCCCGAGTCGGCGAGCGCGACCGGTGAGCTGGTCGCCGGATTCCCGACATCCGTCATTTCCCTTCCGCCCGGTGCGGAGGTGATCAGCAGCGCGATTGCCACCGAGGGTGAGCGCATGCAGGTGACCGTCGTTGCGACATCCGCTGCGCCGGAGGAGGAGGTGCAGAGCTACTTCGAAGGAGTCTTCAGCGACCTCGGGATGACCGGCGCCGAGACGCCAGCCGCCTCCGGCTCGAAGGCTGTGACCTGGTCGCGCGGCACCGACAGCATCGTGGTGGCGACGACACCGGATGCCGGAGAAACGCGCCTCAGCGTGTTCGCGCTGTTCACGGCTGGCACGAGCTGACACTGTGTACATCTCGCTGACCAACCAACCCTCCGATCCCGGGGAGACTCCCAAGGGGACGAAGGCAGCCAACGGGGTTTCGTCCGTTGTCATATCGCTTGGCGTCGTGAGCATGCTCACGGATATCTCGACCGAGTCCGTGTCAGCGATTCTCCCCCTGTACGTCACGGGCGTGCTCGGGCTGTCGACGGTGGCCTATGGCGTGCTGGACGGGTTGTATCAGGGCGTCAGCGCGATTGTGCGAATCGGCGCAGGTTATGCAGCAGATATTGGTGACCAGCCAAAATGGGTGGCCTTCTTCGGCTACGGCCTGTCCGCCATTGCGCGTATCCTGCTGCTGTTCGCGACGAGCTTCGGTGCGCTGGCCGCCATACTGACGGTAGACAGACTGGGAAAGGGCATCCGCACCGCGCCTCGCGACTCGCTCATCACTGGCGCATCGAAGCCACAGAATCTGGCCGCCTCCTTCGGTGTGCATCGCGCCCTCGACAACACCGGGGCCGCAATCGGGCCGCTGCTGGCGTTCCTGATTCTGCTGGTGATTCCGAACGGCTACAGCACCGTCTTCGTGGTGTCACTCGCGTTCGCGCTCGTTGGCGTCGCTGTGCTCGGGATCATCGTTCCGAACGGGCGCTCGCGTCCGCGCGCAGCCGGGTCGGCCGCGACTCCTGCCGGACAGGTCGAGAGTCGGCCGCGCATCCGCTGGCGTGAATTGAACAATCCGGGGCTCAAGCGCCTGCTTCTCGTGGCTGGCCTGCTCGGTGTGCTGACGATCGGCGACGGGTTCATCTACCTGGTGCTCCAGGATCGCAGTTCGTTCGCGGCGCAGTACTTCCCCCTGCTGTATGTGGGCACCAATGTGGCGTTCCTGATCTTCGCCGTGCCGGTCGGCAAAATCGCCGATCGATTCGGTCGCGGCCGCACCTTCGTGGTCGGCCACCTCCTGCTTCTTGCCGCCTACGTCTCAGCCTCACTCCCGGTGACGGGTGCCGCGATCACGATCCTCTGCCTCGTGTTGCTCGGCGGTTTTTACGCGGCGACCGACGGCATCCTCTCGGTGTTGGCCACCCAGTTCACCACCCCGGCCACGCGGGCCACCTCGATCGCTGCCGCACAAACGGTCGTGGCAGTCTCGCGGTTTGTCGCAGCCGCGGGGTTCGGAATCCTGTGGTTCGCGATCGGACGCGAGCCGTCGATGGTGGTGGTGTCCATCGCCATGGCGATTGTCATCCCGATCGTCGCGATCATCCTGCGCGGCGCGAGACCATATCGGGCCGACGTATGACACCACGGCACCGCATCATCCTGCTGAGCGTGATCTCGGCGATCGCGCTGGTCGTCGTGGTCGTGTTTGGCGTACTCGCCTTCCAGCGGTCCCAGACGGCATTGAGTACGCCGAGTTCGGTGTCGGTGATCCCCGTGACAGAGTTCACGGGAGACCGCGTCGAGTTCCGTAACACCGCCTCAGGGGCCGACTACGGCAAGGTCGCCAGCGTGCCCATCGACGACGCCTCTGGCGCACGATCCGTCTCCTCGCTGCTGTGCGATCGTGTTTACTCCACATCGAAAATCACAATGTGTCTCACGACGGATGCGGGCATCGTGACCACCTGGACCGCCGTGCAGTACGGGGAAACCGGCGTGGAGGAGCAGCGCTGGTCGCTTCCGGGCGCCCCGAGCCGAACCAGGATCTCCGCTGACTCCGATCTCGTAGCCGAGACATCGTTCGTGACAGGTGTCTCGTACGTGGGGGTGGGCTTCGCCACAGAGACGATTATCGCCACTGCTTCCGGCACGAGCTTCGGCAACATCGAACAATTCACATTGCTGGTGGACGGCGATGAGGTGACCGCCGCCGATCGCAACATCTGGGGAGTGACCTTCGCTGAGGACGGTCGCCACTTCTACGCGACCGCAGCAAGCAACGGCTCAACCTGGCTCGTGTACGGGGACCTCGCAGAGAAGTCACTCACGTCGGTGTACGAGAACGCAGAGTGCCCCTCCCTGTCGCCCGACGGCACGCGGGTGGCCTTCAAGAAGAACACAGGGACGCTCAATGCACCGGACTGGCGCATCGGCGTGCTCGATCTTGCGACCATGGTCGAGACCGTGCTGCCGGAGGACCGAAGCGTCGATGACCAGGTCGAATGGCTCGACGATTCGACCCTGCTTTACGGGCTCCCCCGCATCGATGTGGTGGGTGACAGCGACGTCTGGAGCATCCCCGTGGACGGATCCGGCTCGCCGACCCTGTTCATCCCGCACGCGTGGTCGCCGTCTGTGGTACGGCCATGACGGGGAAGCCGAGAGTCGCGATCTGTGTCGTGACCTACAACAGCGCACCGCTCATTGCCGACCTCGTTGGTTCACTCGAGCGTGGAACCGAAGGCGTCGCCTGGACGCTGGTCTTCGCCGACAATGCCTCCAGCGACGAAACGCTTGCCGAGATCGGGCGTCACGCTCCTGACGCCACGGTCGTGCGGAACGGCGGCAACCTCGGATACGCGGCCGGCATCAACGCGGCAGTACGTGCGGCGGGACAACAGGACGCGTACCTCGTGCTCAATGCGGACGTCAGGCTCGATCCAGGGTGCCTGCTGTCCCTCTACGAGACCATCACACCCGAGATCGGTATCGTCGTTCCCCGCTTGACGGATGCCCGCGGCATCCTGATCTCATCCCTTCGTCGCACACCGTCCGTGCTGCGCGCCTGGGGAGACGCTTTGCTGGGAGCGGAGCGTGCCGGCCGGTTCGCACCTCTAGGCGAGATGGTCACCGACCCGAGGGCCTATGTCAGCGAGCACGCCACGGATTGGGCGGAGGGATCGACGCAGCTGATCAGTGCGGAGTGCTGGATGACCTGCGGCCGGTGGGACGAGTCGTACTTCCTCTACTCGGAAGAGACCGAGTACGACCTGAGGGTGCGGAGCTTCGGTCTGGTGACCTGGTACCAGCCCCGCGCCACAGCTCAGCACCTTGAGGGTGGATCTGCCGGGAACCCCCGTCAGTGGTCGCTGCTGATTGCCAATCGAGTCAAGCTCTTTGGAGCCAGCCACGGAAGGGCGTCGACGCTCGCCTTTTGGGCCGCGACCGCGGTTCGGGAAGGCACACGATCCCTGATGGGCCGGCACACCAGCCGTGCGGCTTTTCGCGACCTCGTCAGCCCGGCCCGACTCCGTGAGCCTCGCGGACCGCGATGGCTGGCCGGAGTGAAGCTGTGACGCGATGCCTACGCCAGGATTTTCCGTTCTGCCTCGCCGAGGCTGATCGCTCTGATCGCGCCGCATAGTCCGACGATCAGGAAGAATATCCCGCCGGATTGAGGGAAGGACAGTCCGTCGAAGAAAGCGAACAGCACGGCGATGTTCACAACCGATGCGGCGAGGGCATAGCCAAGCAGCCTGATTTCCGGATCGGTCGAACGCCTCCGCGCCGCGATACCGCTCCATACCGCGGCCAGAAATAGAGCCCCGAATACGATCGCACCAAGCAGTCCCAACTCGACGGCAATCAGCACCCATTGGTTGTCGAAAATGTAGTAGCGCGGGAGGAAGGTACCGAAGCCGACACCCACCACGGGTGACGCGGCGATGAACTCAGGTGCCTGGGAAAGGCCGCCGGTTCGAGACTGGGTACTGGGATCGCTCAGCGCACCGGCAAACAGGGCCAATGTCGTTGCAAACAGACCCGGGATCGCAATCACCGCACCGGCAGCAAGCACCAACCCACCCAGGATCACAAGACCGCGAGACCGGCGGGGAAGCTCGGGGATCATGGTTAGCGCGGCGACCGAGAACCCGATGATCGCCGACCGCGAGACTGCGGTGATCGCGGACAAGGAGATCAGAGCAACCGGAATCCACCAACCGAGCCTGCGTTTCTTCAGGTTCCAGTGGAGCCCGTGCGATATTGCCGCAGCAATGACAAGCGGCAGAGCCGCGCTCAACACAGTCGCATACTCAAGTGGATGGATCGCTGTACCGGGAACGCGGGACACTCCCCCGCGCTGAGCGAAATCGTAGAACGGAATCGAGATGCCCGGGATCACGCCGAATACGAAGAGGAGGGAGGTCTTCGTGATGAATTGCGCGATGCCCAGGCTGGCAAGCAGGCCCGCGCCGATACCAATTCGTCGCACCATCTGCTTGAGGTCACCCATGGTCCTGATGCCATCGATGGTGATCAGGAGCACGCCCGCCCATGACAGCATCCGAACCAAGGCGGTGAACGCCGGACTGACCTGATCGTCCGGCTGTCCCCGAAGCAGGGCCGCGGCAAAACTGACCAGAGCAATGACGATAAGCATTAGGTACACGAGTCGCACGGGATATCGCGCAGGCTGAATTCCGCCTGCCCGCGCCTGCAGCTTTGCGACGATCCACCACACCAACATCACGATGCCCCAGAGCATGGCAGGACGACCCAGGGACCCGAGCACGGTGATCGTCGCACTCGAAGGGATCGCAAGCAGGAGCACGAGATACACGGTGAGCATGGAGACTGCGCGTCCGGCCTGCGTCCCGGGCAGTTTCTCAATCTGTGCGCCTGAGGGCTCGGACGCCGTGTAGTCCCTTGCCATGGTCATCTGGTTCGACGGCGCCGGGGTCGCCGTCTCGCGAGCGGGCGGGGCGGAGCCTTTCGGTTTCGATTCCGTCCAAGCGCGATTTCCGATAGGAGGTCGTCGTCGTCGCCCGGGAAATTTCGCGTAACCCCGGAAGCGCGGCGGCGCTTCCGGGAGCTCAGGCCGTCAACGAGACCCGCCGTGAGTAGCGTGACGAGCAACATCGCGAGCGACGCACCCACGACTGCCAGTAATCGGTTCTTCTCCACGAGGGTGCTTTTGGTGTCGACCGTGATCGTCTTGATAGACATCCTGTTGCCCGCGGTGATTCCATTGACATCCTGCAGGTTCCTGAGCATCGCCGTGGTCCTTGCAACTGTGGCGTCCAGAATCTTCCCTGCGTCGGCATCGCTGCGCGCAGTGACCGTCGTAAGGATCTGAGGGCCTGACGTCACAGGGTCCCGGCTGACAACGATCTCAGCACCCGGATAGTCCTCGGTCAGCGAATCGAGTTGATTATCCGCGGACATCGCGGTTACGAGAACGTCGGACGCCTGCGAGAGGCCTCCAAGGTAGAGGTATGGATTGCCCGCCTCCGGGATGCTTGTCGCCCCGGGAAGCAGGAGCTGAACGCCGGTCCGCTCGTAGTCGGGCTTGACCAGCTGCCACGCCGCGATGGCCACCGCGATAGTCAGGATCAACCCCGGGAGAACGATGTACCACCTTCGCCAAAGACCCCTCAAAGTGTCAACAAGGTTCATCGGTCCGACCCTTCCTTCGCGAGATGACGACGCCTCGATCTAGTCTTCGGACTGCCCACCGCGCCATCGATGACGACTGACACCCAACCGCCGACGATGAGCGCAGCAGAAAACAACGCCAGGAACGCGGCAATCGTCGAGGTGCGCGATGGAAGAACATGATAAATCGTCTTCGTCGTTTCCACGGGAGCTGCCTGGATCAGTGATACTCCGGATGCCACGGAGGCTTGTTGCGCCTCTGAAACCTGAACTATTTTCGTCAGCAGGTCGTCCTGTGTTCGGGCAACCCACTGCTGTGACGGGCCGACAATCTGCAACACGACCTCAGCGCGCTGATAGCTCGCGAACCACTGGTTGCCCGAGTTGGGCAGGGCGACGACAACGCGTTCCCTGACACCCGCACCGTAAAGCGGCGCGGTGTCTTCAGAATAGAGCGCGGGCGACCTGCCGTTGTCCACTGCGCGAGCGACCATTCCTGCGAACGCGATCAAGTTCGCATCATCCAGACCGCTATAGCGCGACAGCCTTGTTTCACCGGGGTAGACGAAGGAGACAACCGTCTCACTTGAGTAGACACCTTGCCCAAGGTAGAGGTGGTATCCGCCGACGCCCGCAATGGTTAGGGCAGCGATGACGATGTACCACCGGCGCAGCATGGCCCCCGCCAAGTCGCGTACAGTCATGCCGTCGCTCCAACCGTGAAGAGTAGCGTTTCCGCCTACCTTATATGCGGACTGCCTGTTCCCTGGCCGGTGCGCGCCCGAGCATCTTCCAAGCGACGAGGGCGTGTGCTATCGGATCCGTTTCACAAGGCTCGCTGCAACGTTGCGGGCTTCGGGAAGTGACACTGACCGCGAGAGCATCGAGCGCACGGAATCGACACTGTCGGACGCCGTAACGCTGTATCGCGCCTGCAACCAGGACCCAGCCCGTGCCCGGAATCGATCACTGCTGAACACCGAGCGATACCGTGCATCCCGCAATTGCGAGAGCAGCCTCCGATCGTAGCGACCGAGCGGCAACGCCGCATCCATTATCTCCCCCGCGCTGGCCTCCGCCAGCGCCTCGCGAGCTTCGACCAGCTCTCGGTAGGCGACGGCGCGAGAAAGCCCCCGCCAGGGGATGTGCGACCAGCCGTGGTTCCCAACGGTCATCCCACTCGCGCGCAGATCGCGCAGGTCGGCTGGCGTCAGGCTTTCTGGATCGCGCAGTCGCCCGGCAAGCGCGAAGAACGTAGCGCTCAGGTTTCGATCCTGCAGCTCGGGAAGAGCGATCTCGACGTCGGATCGATTCCCATCGTCGAAGCTGATGTTCACGTTCGGCCTATCGAGGATTTCGTCCAGAATGCCTTTGAACACATCCTCGGAGATCCAGTATCGGGATTCACCCGGCTCGCGCTCGTGTGTGCTCACACCGATTCCGTGGAAGCAGAGGTTCGTGATCATTCGCCATCATCTCCCGAATTGGCAGGGCGCGCTCGGGTGCTCTCATCCCGGCCCCAGTCTGAACTGGACATCGAGCGGCGAGCGCGGCGCGCGGCGGTCACGGTGATCGCGACGTACGGAATGACAGCAATGAGTAGGCGGGGCTTTCGCACAACTACTGTCAACCAGGCGCGCCTGTCCGACCTGCGTACCGCCAGGTCGACCTCGCCAGACCGTGCTGCCTGACGCATCTGGCTATTCCCGCGGCGAACGCGAACGAGTCTCCGCATCAGGTCGTCGAGAGTGAAAGGCGCCTCAACAACAACCTCCACCTCCGGTACCACCACCTTCTCGCTTGACAGGAACAGTGAATCCAGAAAGAGATCGTCTGCGACCATCTCTGGAAACGCTCCGAATCTGGCACGCCCCTCGGCGTTCACCGCAATCATGCCTCGACCAAATAGCCCGTCGGTGAAAGCCGGAAGTCGCTCGTTGATAGAGAAATAGGCACGCACGAGCCACGGCCGCCCCGTCGTGTTCAACCTTCGCCGCGGAACAGCTGCGAGAGCCCCCCGGGCGCTGGCCAGGACCGCTTCGAGTTCCGCGATCGCATTCGGGGGAGCGACGATGTCGGCGTCGAGGTAGATACGCGGGAATCCGTGCGCGACCGCCTCACCCGCGTTAAGGGCCGCGGCCTTCCCCGCCTGAGGTCGGTCAACAACTGTCACGCCTCGTTCCCTCGCTACCGTGACGGTGGAATCCGTGCATGCGTTGGCGCTGACGACGATGTCAAGCTGACCGGAGTGCGCAGCCTGATTCAGAATCGAATCGAGACACGCTCCAAGCACAGCCTCCTCGTTGTGGGCCGCAATAACGACACTCGTCATCCGCTACTCCTGACCTCGGGGCCCGTCCGCCGTTCCCTTAGGCTGGCGACATGGCGAACCCCAGCGTATCGACGCGACCGATCACGTCGGAAGATGCCATGTCGGTCAGCGACTTTCTGCACGAGAACCTCAACGGTCAGGTGTCCGCTGCAGCGTGGATGCGGCTCATCCTGCCGCCATGGACTCACGTCGGCCCGAACAACGGATTCCAACTCGTGACGGACGAGGGAAAAATCGTCGGAGTGTACGTCGCGGTCTATTCGAAACGAGACGTTGAGGGGATCGCGTTCGACGTCTGCAACCTCGCGGCGTTCTGTGTGCTCGAGCCCTACCGGGTGCACAGCCTCAAACTAATTCGTGCTGTTCTCAAGCAGCCCGGGTTCGTTTTCACCGATCTGTCCCCCAGCGGGAACGTAGTCGCCATGAATGCACGACTTGGGTTCCACCACATCGACACGTCAACACGTCTCGTGGTCAATCTTCCTCACGTTCCACGACGCGGTGTTCGGCTGACTAGCGACCCAGCGGCCCTGGAGCGTGTCCTCGTCGGGCGCGATGCGCTCGCATACCGTGACCATCGAGACGCTGCGGCCGTCGAGCATCTACTGGTTGAGAGGGATGGGGGCTACGGGTATCTAATGTTCCGCCGCGATCGCCGGAAAGGACTGAGGCTTTTCGCCACCCCACTGTTCGTCGGTGGCCAGTCGGCGTGCATAGAGTTTGCGTGGGGATCCATTCGATCTCATCTGCTGAGAAAGGGTCTCCCGTTCACGCTCGCGGAACATCGAATTCTTGGTTTCTCGCGGGGGTTTGGCACTGAGCTGGCCAACCCGCGACCAAAGATGTTTCGCGGAAGCGGCATGCCAGCCGTCGCTGTCGACTACCTGTACAGCGAACTCGCCCTGGTCGAGTGGTAGAAGCTACCGAGAAGGTAGCCGCCACTCGACCAGGGTCTGTTACCTAGTTGGCAGCGGAAACGATCGTTCCGTCGTCGTACTTATTGTTGCTCCAGACGTTGCCAGAAGCCCTCGTGTCAAAGGATGTGATCGGCCCGTAGAAGCCGCACTTACCCGATGTCCCGCGCTGGTACACGTTGTTGGTGTACCGGATGTTGTTGGTGCTCGAGGAGTACGGCTTGCCCGAGGATGATCCCCCGTACGTGCAGTAGCCTCCCGATCCCGCGATGAAGAGGTTGCCGTCGATTGTGTTGTTCTGCACCGTGGCGAAGTCGCCGTAGCCGGTCAGGGCAGCGGAGCAACCAGCATCCGGAGCGACATCCGGGGCGTCACAGGCGATCGTGTTCCCACGAATGACGCTGCCGGATCCCATGCGGATTCCTGATTCGTGGGCCCTGCCAGTGGTGTCCGTGAACTGGCCATGGACGTAAGAGTCCAGCACCGTGCAGTTGATGAAGCAGTTAATCGATCGGTTTCCACCGGTCACGTGAACACGTTCGGCCTTGAAGTAGCCGTCGCCGATGCCCGTTCCCATCTTGGCACCAATGTTGACCTGGCTGTCACTGATGGTGAATGAAGCCGAACCGTTCGTGTCGGCATACACAGTGCCGTTAAGAAGGGACTTGCTGATGACCACACCGGGTGCTCGCACGCTCAGGGTCGAACAGTTGATGGTCTTGGAGTCGATCACCGTGTTGGCTGCCGTGATGGTGCAGGGCCCCGTGTAGGCGGAAAGCGAAGTGCCAGCTGGAACCCCGGTCGTACTCGCGTTCGGGAACCCCGTCGAGGTGGTAGGCGGCGTCACCGGCTGCGGCGCAGGCATGGGGCTCAACGTCAGAGTAGGCGACGGCACCGGCACCGGCACAGCGGCAGGCGTCTTGGTGGCGGTCGGCGTCGGCGTTGCGGTCGGCGTCGGCGTTGCGGTCGGCGTTGCGGTTGCGGTCGCCTCCGGTGCCGGGGTTTTTTCCGGCGCAGCGGCACTGCCACGGCTCGCTGAAACGAAGGTGACGTCGGCCCAGTACTGGCTTGAGCGCCACTGCGAGGTGGGGCGTGTCCCCGAGGCCGAGTAGGTGTAAACGCCTGAGTTGCGCTCGGCAACCTTAAGCGATGTTGACGTGGACGCGCCCGAGAAGTTCTCCGTCGCCGCATACTGGCCGCCGGCAGGAACGCGGTATGAGACGACGTAGGACGTGCCCGATTTCAGCGTCACAGGCTCTGTCAGCGTTGCTGTCTGCCATCCGGACGCGGTCTCATTCTGGAAAGTCGCCGTTGCCATCCGAGTGCCATCAGACGCCCAGATTGAGCCAGTGTGACGACCGGTCACGCCAGCAACCTTGTAGTAGCGAATCTCTGTCACTTGGCCATCTCGGGCGGGGGTGAACGAGGTTCCGAGCTCTACAGCCTGCTTGTCCGAGTCAAGGGTGACCCCGGCAGGCTTCGCTTCGCCCCAAATTGTGGCTGAGGTCGAGGTGGACTTGTAGTCACCGCTGGCAGCGGCGGCTCCTGCGCCGAACGCGACGGCGGTCGTAATTGAGAGTGTGAGCGCAGCAATGAGCGCAATGATGTTTCGAGGCCTGTATCTGGTCATGTGGATCGATGTTGGCACATAATCCACTTGTACTCAAGCAGCACAGGTGATACACAGGTGCGCGGAATGAGCACGTAACTCACTTTGACGCTTCGAAACCAGAAGGCCGCGACGCGACGACAAGATTAGTGAGGAACGCAACGGAACTGGGTCGCGGATCGAGTCGGCCGCCGAGCAGGTCATCAATCCATGATTCGCGTATGAACGGAACGAAGGCGGAGCGCTCAACAATGTGCGGATTTTCGCGCCAATGCTCGACAACTTTTGCAGCCAGCGCAACCCCGCCCGCCGGCGCACGATTTCCGCGGCTGACGCGTTGCGCGACCTTACGTGCGACCTTGCCGGCCGTGCTGAGGGTGCGTCTGGCCGAGCTCAAAGGGCCAGCTTCCGCGAACGCGATCGGGGCCGGTCGGCCCTCCAAACGCATTCTTCCGAGTTCAGGGTCCAACTCCATCTGGAGCGATGCAAGAAACCGTGAGTGAGCTTTGTCCTCGGGTGCCAGCCGGGTAGCCATTTGCAGAAACTTCTCATCGAGCATCGGGTTGATCACGACGCGCCGGTATGCGACGGCCGTGTCGGTGACACCAGCCCACCGCTGCATGCGGTGACGCAAATACAGGTCGTCGGTCGCCCGGAACCACTCCGGCCCGCCCGCCGTGAGCGTGTCGAACACCGACTCGTAGGCCGTATCGCGCGCCCACTCAGCGAAGTCCGGGGCGAGCGCCCCGGGTTCAACCGATTCATTCGCGAACATCCGCCAGTCTGCAAGATGCTCAGCATCCTTGCGTGTGTAGGCCCGGGCTTTCACCTGGCCGACATAGTAGAACCCACGAGCGACTTCTCCGCCGAGACCCGATATGCGTACTCCCTGCTCGAATGCTCCCTCGGCGACCGTGAGTGCGGCGAGCGCGACAGGGTCAGCCATCCCGTCCAGACGAATCGCTGCGTCGACGGAGAGCGCCCAGGCCTGAGCTGGAGTGATTTCGTCGAGTCGCTCGAGTCCATGAACCTCGTGGCTCACTCCGTAACGCGCCGCGATTTCAGCCGCCACGCGGGCATCACCGTCGCCCGCGACTCCCAGAGTCATGGCGCGCAACCCTCGACGCCGCGCGGGTGGAATCGCGCTGAGGAGGAGTCGAGAATCCTGCCCACCCGTAAGTTGCAGGACAGCATCGGGATACTCGTCAAGCAAAGCCTCGAGTGAAGTGCGAAGCAACCCCGCTGCCTGACGGACGGCGTCTTTGATCCCGATCGGCTCGTGAGTCGCGCCATCCGGCGTCGTTGTCACCACCCTGGTGCCGTCGAGGCGTGCCACCGCGCCGGGGGCGAGCTTCTGCACTCCCGACAGGAGAGTCCGCTGCCCCAACTGCCACCCCAGCTGAGATTGCACTGCCACTGCCGCCTCGTCGAAACTCGCTGACGCGGCCCAACCCGCTACCAGCGCGGAGGTCGACATCACCGGTTCCCGATCAACATCGGGCGAACTGTGGAACAGCTGGCGCAGTCCCATCGAGTCGGCCACCATCGCGACACCGGTCGCATCGCCGCGTACAGCAGCAAACGGAGGGAGCAGCCTGCCGAGAGATTCGGGACGTGACGCCATCTCGCAGGCTATGTCTGCCCTTGGGATCGCTCCGTGCTCCGTTCGCACGACTCGGGACAGGATCAGGGAGCCCTTATCCTCCGCGATCGGGTCAAGCCCCCAGTGCATCATGGACACCGGTCCCCAGGTGGAAAGAGTCGCGGCCGGGACCGAATCGCGAACGCGATCGACGCAGGAATCTGCGGCCGCGAGAAAGCCCGGAAGGGGCTCTGGCGAAGTCATCGCACTATGCCGTCGCCCGCTTGGCGTCGACGAAATCCGTCAGCGTGCCCACTGTTTCGAAAAGATCGGCACCGAACTCGTCGTCATCGATCGTGATGCCGAAATGCTCCTCCAGCTCGGCGACCAGTTGCACGACACCGAACGAATCCAGTTCGGGCAGCGCACCGAACAGCGGAGTGTCACGTTGGAGGTCGTCCGGTTTATGGGCGAGTTCGAGAGTGTCGATCAGCACGGTGCGGATCGCGTCGATGGTGTTGGTCATGGCTGCTCCGTTCGATTCACACGAGCACCTCTGCGGGTGCAGGATGTCCCAGGAAGGCCGTCGGGCTGGCGGTCAGTCCGTATGCGCCCTGCTGGAAGATCACAATCAGGTCGTCGATGCCTGGCCTGCGGCAGTTCGACGTCGTCAGCAAGCAGGTCCAGCGGGCGTGCACAGGCAGCCGACGACCGTGGCGTTCTCGTCGAGTGCGCTGTCCGCGCGGTTTCCCACGATCACCGGATAGTTGCGCCGGATGGCCTGGCCGAAGTTGCCGGACGCGGCCAGCTGATGGTGCATCCCCCCGTCCACCACAAGGTAGGTCTTTCCGCGCGAAACCTTGCGATCCAGAACACGGCTGACGTACACGCCGGATTCCCCGACGAGGTAGCGGCCGAGTTCGATGACGGGGGTTGCCTCGGGCAGCCGCTGCGCCAGTGGTCCTTCCACGAGCGCGGTGAGTTCGGAAGCCACCGCATCGAGGTCGAGCGGCTCATCCCTCTCCGTGTAGGGAATCCCGAACCCTCCCCCGAGGTTCAGGTACCGCACCGGCGTCGCGAGGTGATCGGCCAGCTCGCTGACGAGATCGACGGTGCGGCGCTGCGCCTCGGCGATGATGGTCGCGTTGAGGTTCTGCGATCCGGCGAAGACGTGAAAGCCCAGGATGTCGAGGCCGGCGCTCGCGTACTCGCTGAGCACGCCAGGCACGAGTTCGGCATCGATGCCGAACTGCTGCGGGCCGCCACCCATGCGCATCCCCGATCCCTTCACCGCGAAGTCCGGATTCACCCGGATCGCGACCCGTGGCACCAACCCCAGCTCGTCACCCGCCGCTGATCACGCGCTCGATCTCGGTGGTGGACTCGACCTCGACGATGATGCCGGCCGCGACGGCCTGGCGTATCTCGGCCGGAGCCTTCCCCGGCCCGGCGAAGCTCACCCGGTCGGCACTGATCGTGGTGTCCAGGGCCGCTCGCATTTCGAGCGCGGATGCCACGTCGATACGGTCGACGCGCCTGGCCAGGTGCTGCACCACCGCTGGCATCGGGTTGGCCTTCATCGCGTAGCTGAGTTCGACACTGGCGGGAAGCGCCGCCCTCAGCGAATCCACCCGCGCATCGAGAATGCCCCTGTCGTATGCAAAGAACGGCGTGGATCCGACTCGAGCCGCGAGGCGCGACAGAGGCATCCCGCCCACGCGGAGCTCCCCGTCGATGGTGCCAAACCTTGCCAGATGCTCGTGGGGCTTCATGCGGATACCTGCGCCTTCATCAGCTTCCGGTCGAACTTACCGTTTGGCGAACGCGGCAGCTCATCGCGGACGTCGATCTGCGACGGCACCATGTACAGCGGCAGAGCCAGCCGAAGTGCGCCGAGTAGCCGCGCCTCGTCGAGGGCGCCGTCGATACCCGTCGCGACCAGCACGATCCGGTGCCCGATGCCCACCTGCTCGATTCCGAGCGCGACGGCATCCCGAACGACTCCTGTGGCGTACGCCGCCTCCTCGATCTCGCTGGGGCTCACGCGGTATCCGGAGGTCTTGATCATGTCGTCGGTTCGACCGACGAAGTAGAGGAAGCCTTCATCGTCCGCGACGACCGTATCTCCCGACCAGACGGCCAGTTCCGGCGAGCGCCACGACTGGCCGGGATGATGCACCGGGCGATATCGCTCGGCCGTCCGCTCGGGATCATTCCAGTACCCCAGGGCAACGAGGGCTCCGCGGTGAACCAGCTCCCCTTCTTCACCGGGAGCGCAGCGCGATCCATCGGGGCGCAGCACCAGAATCTCCGCGTTGGGGATCGCCTTTCCGATCGAGTCCGGATGGCGGTCCACCTCACTCGGGTCGAGATACGTCGAGCGGAACGCCTCGGTCAGTCCGTACATCAGGTACGGGTCTGCCGCCGTGAAGATTCCGCGGAGACGATCGAGGATGTTTCGCGGCATCCGGCCCCCGGTGTTGGCCCAGTAGCGCAGCCGCGACGCAACCTCGTCGGGCCAGGTCGCGTCCGCGATCTGCAGCCAGAGCGGGGGCACGCCCGTGATGCCGGTCACGCCGTGAAGCGCACACAGTTTCGGCACATCCTGCGGCAGCAGATAGTTCATCAACACGCAGTGCGCGCCGACGGCAAACGCCGTGGTCACCTGGCTCAGGCCAGCATCGAAACTCAACGGCAGCACGCTCAGAATCACATCGTCGCTCGTGTTCCTCAGGTACGTGCTGACACTCTCCGCCCCGACGATGAGGTTGCGGTGACTCAGCACGACGCCTTTGGGCTTTCCCGTGCTCCCCGAGGTGTAGAGAATCGCGGCCGGGTCGATGTCGATCACGGTCGGCGTGCGCGGCTCCAGCCCGGCCGTCGGCGGAACTGCGCCAGCGTCGAGACGCGATACGGCGCCGATACCGAGACCTCCCGCTGCGCCGACCACCAACACCTCCCGCACCGCTCCGTCGGCAACGACCGCGGACAGCTGCGACAGCCGATCCGCCGACGTCACCAGGAACCTCGCGCCGCTGTCGTGCAGGATGTGCCCGACCTGCGCTGGCTTGAGCACGTGATTGATGGGGACGAAGATTCCGCCGGCCGCCGAGGTCGCGAACATGGCAACGACCATTTCAACGCGCTTCTCGAGGTAGATCGCCACCCGATCGCCGCGCTCAAGGTCGAGCCCCTGCAGCTGAGCGGCAACGGCGCGGGCCTCCTGCCACAGGTCGCCGTACGAGACGGTCTCCTTTTTATAGGTGAGCGCCGCGGACTGCGGGGTCGCCACCGCCGCCTGTTCCAGGAGGTGATGGATGTTCGTACGAATCTGCGCTCACGGTGCCCTCCGCTCCCGAAGATATCGTTCGAACTCCTCGCTGTCATCGAGGTCAACGTATCGGCGTCCCTGCGCGTCTGCTTCGGCGTTCGTACCGTCGTCCGGCACGGCGGGGCCTGGCTGATGGAATCCGGATACCTCGTCGAAGACGCTGACGTACGCCTCGGCCTGGGGGCGCCAGTCGAGCTGGGTCGATACCCGCTCGCGCGCCTTCTTACCGAGCTCCACGCGAAGGGCCGGGTCGTCGATCAGCTTCTCCACGGCGTCCGCGAACGCCTGGATGTCTCCCGACGGCACATAGAGCAGGGTGTCTCCGCCAGACACGTGCGTTTCGACGAGGTCGAACGAGACGGCGGGGAGGCCGTACGACATGTATTCCATCGTTTTGTTCATGGTGGAGAGGTCATTCAGCGGCGTCTTCAGGTCGGGGCACAACCCGATGTCTGAGCGGCTGAGGTGTTCCGCGATCGCGATCCTGTCGACGCGTCCGGTGAATCTGACATGACGATCGAGGCCCAACTCCCTCGACTGCTCTTTGAGGTGTTCGAGGCAGTCACCGAACCCGAGCAGGGTCGCCGTGATGTTGGTGCGGTGGCGCACGTGGATGAGTTCGTTCATCACCAGCAACACCTGATCCACGCCATCCTGCGGCCCCATGATTCCGAGGTACACGAGGTTGATTCCGTCAGACGGGCGAGGGCCGGACGGGTAGATCGGGCGCATCTGCTTCGTGTCCGGGCCGCTTCGCACCACCGTGACGTGCCCGGGACGACGACGGCCGCGGCGCAGAGCGACCTCCCGATACGACTCGTTGGTCGAGGTAATGCGGTCGGCCGTGCGGAACGAGCGACGCTCGAGCCAGGCAAGCCCTGCGTACTCGAGCCGCTGCGCCAGACTCTTGGGAGCCCCAAATCGCGAGAGGAACAGCTCAGGGTTGAGGTCGTGATGGTCGAAGATGAACCGCACGGAACGGACGCGCCAGAATCGCGCAAGCAGCCAGAAGGTGTCCGGCGGATTGCACGCCTGGATGATGTCGAATCGGCGGTGGCGCCACACCTCCCGCGAGAGAAAGGCAGTTCGCACCCAGCTGTACGCGAACTCCCAGACGAACCCGAATAGCCCCTCCGCCTCATGCGCTGGCGCGTACTTGTAGATGTCGACGCCGTCGATGCATTGGCGAGCGGGATCACCGGGACCCTTCGGGCAGATCACGCTCACGCTGTAGCCTCGCGCGATCAGGGCTTTGCACTCCAGCCACACGCGACGGTCGAGGGGCACGGGAAGATTCTCGACGATGATCAGGACGTGCGGGCCTCCTGGAAGGTTTTCATGCGTGCTTCTCTCCATTCCGCAGCTTCGGGATGCGGTTGCCCCACTTGGAGCGGGCCAAAACGGCCAGCCCCTCTGAGATCACCTGAGGCGCGAGCAGTCGGGTCACGATCAGGTGGACTATGGTCACTGTCGCCGCGATCACGAGGATCGAAGCCCAGTCGGGGAGGCTGCGAGCAAGCAGCATGGCGAACCACCCGTGCCGCACCGGATGTCACGACAGCAGTGACGACGAAGAGGAAGGGGCCAGCAACCCGTCGCACAGGCGCCGACAGTACCCTCGCGACGAGGAACCACCGGCTGATGGTGGCCACGACGCACACGCCCAGGAACCCCGATGCCACGGCGACGAGCCCGAACCGGGCGAGCACCGCCGTCGTCGTGAGGGTGAGCCCATCGATGACGAGTGCATAGACGAACCATTTGCCCGGCTTGCCGAGCCCGTAGAAGAGGCCGTGGTCGAGCCAGGCCCCACCGTCAGCGTGCCGGCAATCGCGAGGATCTGTGCGATGGGATAGCTCGCCTCCCAGGCCGCGCCAAACACTATCGGGACCATCATGGGAGCGGCGACGGCGACGATGGTGAGCGGCAGAGACAGCGCTGCGTACGACATGCGCAATGCACGCAGGTAGGCGTTGAGGACGCGTTCCTTGTTCTCTCTGATGCGAGCGAAAGCGACGGTCGTCACCGGCACGATCGCGCTCCCCGTTAGGTCCTGAACGACCTGCACTAGACGCTGGCGCTATGGTCATGTAGCCAAGCGCTGCTGCCCCCAGCATTGACGAGATCACGGCGGCCTCGCCGGAGGCCCTGATCATGGCGACGAATTCGACACCGAGGACCTTCCCGCCGAACTGGGTCATCGTCGCAAACTCGCGCCGATTGAACATGAGGTTGGGCCGCCACCGGGTGGTGATCCACGCCAGAAGCGCGGTGATCGCAGGAGCGACGAGACTCTGTCCGACGAGAGCCCATACTCCCAACCCACTGAACGCCATCACCATCGCGACGACCTGCGCAATGACGGCAGCGACGGCGCCCTGAGCGGCGAGCGCGGAGAAGCGCATGGTTCGCCGAAGAATCGCCATCGGGACGGAACCAATTGCGGAAAAAACCACCCAGAGCGAGAGCGCCTGCAGCACTGGCACGACGTCCGGATTGCTGAACAGGATCCCCATCAACGGCGCGATCGCGATGAGTGCAGCCGCCAAGCGCCACGCCCGCGCCGAGCGAGAACCAGAACGCCGTGCTCAGCATCCGCTGGTCTACCTTCGCCACCTGCACGATGTAGGCGGCGAAGCCAAGGTCAGACAGCAGATAGAAGAAGGGAAGGATTGTCGAGGCGGCTGCAACAGTGCCGAAGTCCTCGGGACTCAGCAGGCGCGTCAGTACTGCGATTGTGACGAAGCCCAGGAGGCGAGTCACCCATTTCTGCGCTGTGAGCCACAGCACGCCGGACGTCGTCTGCCGCCCGACGGCATCGTCGGGGCCCTGATCGTTCGGCGAGGCGCCTGCCCTGGTTTTCACGTGGCATCCCTCGCAACAGCGCGCTGGATGTGTCGAGCGACCTTCTCGACAAGGCGACGCGTCTCACGCGGAAGGTCGGCCGCCCAGGCCCGGCGGCCGTAGGCAGAAACTGCCTCTCCATAAAAAGCTGCCAGTCGGGCCGTCATCGCCTCAAGGCCGAACCGCTGGGAAGCGAACTCCCGACCGAAGTCACCCAGCTCCGAACGGCGTGGAGCATTCGACAACAGCTCTCGAACGGTACCGACGAGTGCGCCGACAGGGTCAGACACGGTGTCCGGGCTCCAGTAACTCGATCGGGCAAGCGACTCCGCGGTCGACGGCTCGAACAGCTTTGACCAGCCCGCCTCTCCCTGCACGATCAGCGGGCGACCGAACGCGAGCGAACGCGCGGCAGAACCACCCATGCCGAGCATGATGTCGGCCGCAGCGTACGCAGGTCGAGGATCGACCGAGGGCCCGAGCATCCGCACGGCTTCGCGACCGGCCGCCGCGTTGACTTCGCGTGCACGGGCATCCAGTCGGTCTCCACCGTCGCCGGCGCCGACGACGAACAGGGTGACGTCCTCGGACGCCAGCACTCGCATCGCGTCGATGGCCACCTCGATCGACGTCGCCTTCATGTTGCTGTCCAGCGGCGACGACGATACCCAACAGAAGACCGTCCCCCAGGTCGTTCTCACGACGAAACGCGCCCGCGTCCCGGACGTCGGCGAGTCTCGCGCCATGTCGACGGGTGGAGAGATCAGTATGGTCGGCCCTGGCCTGTCGACGAGCTCGTCCACGAGATAGCCGGTACCAACGATCAACGGCATGTGGCGCAGGACGATGGGGGCGACGCTCATTTCGTACACCGTCTGCACCCAGGGCACTCCCCCGAATCGCGCGGGGCCCCAGAAAACCTGCCTGGCCAGGCTCCACATCCCGTAGACGTGGATGAGGTCGATCCGCAGCCGCCGGGCCATCGACGACAGCTGCGCGGCGTGTGCCCGCATCCCGGGCAGGGCGTCGTACATCTCGATAGTGACACCTCGCTCAGCCGCGTAGGTAAGCAGGTCGGGTTCGGGTGCCAGCGAGGCGCGTTCCCCGACCAGCCACGATTCCACGCCGTGCGCGCGCAGTGCAACCGAGAAATCGACCGCGTTGATCTGCGTGCCACCGAGTTCGAGGCTGTTGAGAAGTACGAGTACCCGCATGTCGTCCCTCGCTCAGCGCACCACGGCGGATCGCAGAACGCCGACGACATGCTCCTGCTGAGTCGGAGTGATGTGCGGAAACATCGGCAGCGACAGGATGCTGCCTGCCGCAGTTTCCGCCACCGGAAACTGGCCACGTCGGTAGCCGAGCGCCTGGTACGCCTCGGTCAGATGCACCGGCGTTGGATAGTGGATGCCGACGCCGATGCCTGCGACCGACAGCTCCGCCATGACGCGCTCACGCTCCGCGACCCGCACCACATAGAGATGCCACACGTCGGTGTTGCCCGGGCGAACGGTCGGGGTGCGCACGCCAACGACGTCGGCGAGCAACTCCGCGTATCTATCGGCGGCGGCCCGGCGCGCAGCGTTCCACCCGTCGAGCCTGCGTAATTTCGCCCGCAGCACCGGCGCCTGTATTGCGTCCAGGCGGGCATTCATGCCGATGCGATCGTGTACGTACTTAATAGAGCTGCCATGGGCTGCCAGATTTCGGATGCAGTCGGCGATACTCGCATCATCCGTCATCACAGCGCCGGCGTCTCCGGCCGCGCCGAGATTCTTGCCGGGATAGAAGCTCGTCGCCGCCACCCGCGCCAACGCGCCCGCCCGGCCAGCAGCCGACGACGCCCCCTGCGACTGGGCGGCATCCTCGACCACAACCAGTCCGTGCTTCTCCGCGATCGGGAGGATGCGTTCGACGGCGACAGTCTGGCCAAAAAGGTGCACGGCAACGATGACCCGCGTGCGCTCGGTGATGGCCGCCTCGACCGCGTCCGGGTCGATGAGCAGGTGCTCCTCGTCGACATCCACGAAGACTGGCACGGCACCTATCCGCGACACCGCCTCCGCGGTCGCGATAAAGGTGTTCGCCGGCATGATGACCTCGTCGCCTGGACCCACGCCCACGGCTCGATAGGCCAGTTCGAGAGCGTCGGTGCCGTTGGAAACGCCGACAACGTGCCCGACCCCGATGTAGGCGGCGTACTCTCGCTCGAACGCCTCAACCTCACTGCCGCCGATGAACCCCGCGCTGTCGAACAGACGCTGCCACACCGGCAGCACCTCGCTTGCAACCTCGGCCTGCTGGGCGGCCAGGTCTATGAATGGGACGCTCACTCCGCCGCCCCCAAGCGCCGGGCAGGGATGCCTGCCCACGTTTCCGACGTGTGGACGTCGCTGAGCACGACCGCGCCCATCCCGATCGTGGCCCCGATGCCAATAGAGAGTCCCTGTCGCACCGAGCAGTTCATCCCCAGGAAGGCGCCGCGACCAATCCGGACTCCCCCGCCCAGTGCGACACCTGCGGCAAGTGTGGCGAAATCGCCGATGAGGCAGTCGTGCGTGATGGTGACTCGAGGCATCAGGACCACGTGTTCCCCGATCGCGGCGTCCGCAGTGAGCACGACGCCGGCAAGGAGGATCGAGCCAACGCCAACCGGGCAGTCACCGGGGTTGCGCACTGAGGGATCAATGACCGTCGTATACCGCTCTTGCTCGATGCCGAGCTCAGTGAGTCTGGCAACGACCCGCTCGCGGCCCAGACCGGAACCAACACACACGAGCAGCTCGACCCGCGGGTGGCGCACGACATCCTCGATACCCCCGAGCACGCGCACATCAGCGATGGTGGGCGGAAGCTCGTGGTGCCGGTCATCGAGGAATCCCATCACCTCCCGGCCCGATTCGCGCAGGACCGGCAGCACCTCTCGGGCGAGACCGCTGGCGGCGATAAGGATGAGCGGATGCCTGGTCACGATGGCTCCGCCGCCCCGACGAGCGCGTCGACGACCTGCGTCAGTTCGGCCTCGGTCAGCTGGTGAAATACGGGCAATATGAGGGTGTTGTCGGTGAGGTGCTCCGTGACCGGCAGCGGGATGGACCCGGTATCGCGGTCGGAATACGCCGGCTGACGGTGCGCGGCCATGATGCCGCGGCGGGCCGAGACGTCTGCCTCGGCGAGCGCCTCCAGCAGTCCCTCACGAGTAAGGGGGAAGCCAGCCTCGACTTCCACCCATAGCGACTGGAAGTTGGATGTCCCGTACGCGGGGTCTGCGACGATCCGGAGTCCGGGTATCCCGGCGATGCGTCGCGCATACTCCGCCGCGATCTCACGGCGCCTGGCGACGATCTCGGGCAGGCGGCCGAGCTGCACTAGGCCGACGGCGGCCTGCATGTCGGTCATCCGGTAGTTGAATCCGACCTCGCCGTATTCCTCCGCGGGCGCGATGACGCTGGCCGCGCGGTCGGCGGCGGAGACGCTCATGGCGTGTTCGCGGAGTTGGCGGGCTCGGGCGGCCCATCCGGCGTTCGAGGTGGTGAGCATTCCGCCCTCGCCGGTCGTCAGCAGCTTGCGCGGGTGAAATGACCAGGCGGCGATGTCCGCTCCCGCTCCGACCGGGCGTCCCTTGTACGTCGAGCCGGCGCCGCACGCTGCGTCTTCGATGACCAGGATGCCGCGGGGGTCGGTGACGGCACGGATCGAGTCGAGGTCCACGGGCATCCCGCCCTGATCGACCACGATGACGGCGCGGGTGCGCTCGGTGAGCGCAGCCCGCACTGTCTCAGCCGTGACGTTGCCGGTCAGTGGATCGACATCCGTAAAAACCGGTCGGGCGCCCACATACGTTGGTGCATTCGCCGTTGCGATGAACGAGAAGGAGGGGATGACCACGTCGTCGCCCGCCTCGATCCCCCCGACCACGAGCGCGAGGTGTAGCGCCGTGGTGCAGTTCGAGGTCGCGACGGCGTGCTCAGCCTGCATCACCTCGGCGAACGCCGTCTCAAAGGCGGCGACGCGAGGACCCTGCGCGACCCAGCCGGACGCGATGACCTCTGCGACCGCGTCGGCCTCCTCTGCGCCGAGCCAGGGCTTCATCAACATTGACCCTGCTCATGTGCGGATCTCCGACTTTCCGGCCGAGATTTCGTCGCGCAGTGGCATCCACCACTCGACTAGCGAGCGGAGGCCGTCTTCCAGCGAGATCTCGGCGGAGAATCCCAGATCCGTCTGGGCCGCGACGGTGTCCGCGAGGCGACGAGTGACGCCGTTCACCGCGCGTTCCGGGCCGTGTTCGACGCTCAGATCGGAATCCATCGCCCTGAGAAGTGACTGGGCGAGTTCGAGCAGGCTCGTCTCCCGCCCACTGGCAATGTTGTAGACGCCGTCGACGACGTTGCTCTGGGCGGCGAGGATGTTGGCCCTCGCGATGTCCTGGGTCACGACGAAGTCCATCGTCTGCTGGCCGTCACCGAAGATCAGGGGTGGCTTGCCGTCGGCAATGCGTTCCATCCAGCGCACCAGCACCTCGGTGTACAGTCCGTGCACATCCATGCGTGGTCCGTAGACGTTGAAGTACCTCAGGATGACGAAGTCGAGGCCCTTCATCGCCCTGAAACTGCGGATCATGCCCTCGTTGAACGACTTGGCCGCACCATAGAAGGTGTCGTTGTTGTGGTGGTGGTGACGTTCGGTGGTGGGAAACTCCTCGGCCAGACCGTAGACGGAGGCGCTCGACGCCGAGATCAGCTTGTTGACACCAAGTTCGGCGGCCGCCTCGACGACGTTGAAGGTGCCATCCACGAGCACCTCCAGTGCGAGGCGCGGGTCTTCGGCACACTGGGTGATGCGGATCGCGGCCTCGTGGAAGACGAGGTCCTTGCCGGCGGTGAGCTCACGAACTATCTCCCTGTCGCGGAGGTCGCCCTCGTGCACGGTGACCCTCCCCGTGTTCAGCGCGTCGTCGAGGTTGGCCCTGCGGCCCCTCACGAGATTGTCGAGAATATCGATGTGAGCGGCGCCAGCGTCCAGCAGTTGATCGACGATGTGCGAGCCGATGGTTCCTGGCCCCGCCCGTGACGAGGATGCTCGTGCCAAGAATGTCAGTCATGATGCGCGCTCCATTGAGACGGGGACGGAATCGATGGGGCTGGGGGCACCGGCCAGTGCAAGGCTGCGGCTCGCAGCCTCGAGCACCGAGAGCACGCGCAGACCGGCGCGGCCGTCGGTGCGCGGAGCGCGTCCGGCGCGAATACTCTCGGCGAATTCGGTGGTCATCGCGGCGAGCGCCTCGCGCTCGGGCAGAGCGGGCGACCAGGTGTCACCGAGGCGGTACGAGACGGTCGCGGCGGTGCGATCGGCGGGCGTCTTGGAGACCTGCATCAGGTCGACGCCCCGGTCGTAGATACTCAGCCGCTGCTGCGGGTTCAGGTCATCCCAGACCAGAGTCTGCTTGGTGCCCCCGACGACCATGTGGCGGATCTTTGTCGGGCTGAGCCAGTTGACATGTACGTGCGCCATCGCGCCACCTTCGAGGGGAAGGCTGAGGTAACCCACACAGGACTTGCCGGAACCGAGGGGGTCGGCGCCCTGGGCCGCGGCGGTCGTCGCGGTGAGCCCTCCCGGAAGGATGAAGTCCATGATGGAGAGGTCGTGGGGTGCCAGATCCCAGAAGACATCGACGTCGGGCTGAATCAGCCCGAGATTGATGCGCACCGAGTCGATGAACAGGATGTCGCCCAGCATTCCGTCTTCGATCAGCTCGCGGATCTTCATCACGGCTGGGGTGTAGCAATAGGTATGGTCAGCCATCAGCACCAGACCACGCTCGTCGGCCTCGCGAACCATCTCGAGCCCTCGGTCGCGGCTGTCGGCTAGGGGCTTCTCGACGACGACGTGTTTACCGGCACGGAGCGCCTGCAGCACGATGGGATGGTGGGTGCGCGCTGGAGTCGCGATGGCGACCGCATCGAGCTCCGGATCGCTGAGCAACTCATCGAGATCGGTGACGACCGGTACTCCTCCGAGCGAGTCGGCGAGCTTCTCGGCGCGTGACCGATCGAGATCGCAGATCGCGGTCAGCTCCCACTCTGGGTTCGCTCGAAAGTTTCTCGCCAGGTTCGGGCCCCAGTAGCCCGCACCGATCACCGCTGCACGTAATGGATGACTCATTACATCCCCCTTTCGGCTCCCCAGTGGGCTGCCAGCGGCAACCCACTCCACAGGCTTACGAGTTCGGAACGAACCCGATATCAACCCAGTAGTTATGGGAAGACGTATTGCTCATGAACCCGTTCCCGTAGACATAGGCACCGCCGTTCGCGGGCGTGCTCAGAGATCCGCTCGTCGTCACCGCCGCCAGGCCGTTCAGGTCGACGGCATACCTTCCCGTGGTGCTCAGCAGCCCAACCCGGTACTCCGTGGCTGCTGCGATGGCGATCGGCGTACTCAGCGTGGCGGTCTGCCATCCGCTTGCGGTCTCACCGGTGAATGACACCGTGCCGAGAAGGGTCCCCGTTCCTGTCCAGAGGTATCCCGTGTGGGTGCCGGTATTGGTCGGTCCCTTGTAGAAGCGGATCTTCGTGATAGTTCCCGCGACCGAGCTGGAGAATCGAGTACCGACCTGCACGGTGGCAGGGTCGTTCCAGTTGACGTTGGCCGGCACCGCATTCTCCGCGAAGATCGATTGCGCGGTCACCTCAACCGGGGCCGCCGTCGTCGTGAACGACCAGGATGATCCGATTTGCGTGGAACCGGAACTCACCTGTGCCGTGTAGACGGTTGACCAGTCGAGCGGACTGGCGGGCTCGAAAGTCACGATGCCCGATCCCTCGGAATAGCTGCTCGTGCCAGCCACCGTTCCCGACGGGCCCGTCAACTGCAGGGTCGCCGTCGCGGCATCAGCACCCGTGACCTCGGCCGTGACCAGCACGGTGGGGGAAACATCCGTCGCATTGTGCGCTGGCGAGACCGCGCCCACGGTCACCGCGGGAGGCGTCGGCGTCGGAGTCGGCGTCGGCGTGCGGCGTCGGAGTCGGCGTTGGAGTTGGGGTCGGCGTCGGCGTCGGAGTCGGGGTCGGCGTCGGCGTTGGGGTCGGGGTCGGGTCCACTGGGACCGGCATCGGCGACAGGGTCATGCGTCGGCGTCGGCGTCGGGGTCGGCGTTGGAGTCGGCGTCGGCGTCGGCGTTGGCGTCGGCGTCGGCGTCGGAGTCGGGTCGGAGTCGGAGTCGGCGTTGGAGTCGGCGTGGGCGTCGGCGTTGACCCTGTCGTGAACACGACATCGACGAAGTAGTTGGTCGAGTTCCAGACCGAGGTGGGCATGCCACCGCCGGAACCGTAGAGGTACCTTCCGTTGCTCACGTCGGCGGTGAGGGGACCGCTCGTCCGTGTGGTTGTGAAATACGACGGGGTGGCCGAATAGCGGCCAACCGGCGCCAGGTACGACACGATGTATGTCGTGCCGGGCGTCAGAGCGTATGGCGTGGCGAGGGTTGCCGTCTGCCATCCGGTGCCGTCTCTCCACAAAGGTGACCGTGGCGAGTCGGTGCCAGTGGTCGACCAGAGCGAACCGGTGTGCGGTTCCGGTGTTACCTGCGCCCTTATAGAAGCGGATCGCTGTGACCGAGCCGGCCTGCGAGGTGCGGAAGGCCATCCCCAGTTCAACGGAGCTGGTGTCGGCTGCCTGAACGGTGGTTGGCGTGCCCGAAATCAGTGAGTATTCGGATGCCGGGAGTGGAGTCGACGCCGGTCGTGAATGTCCAGGTGCCTCCGCTGGGGACGGCTCCACCGACAGTTACCGTCGCGGTATGCGACGTGGATGACGCGAGTGGCTCCGCGGGGACGAAGGTCACGGTGCGGTTGGCTGTCGAGTACGTCGAGGTTCCGGCAACCGTTCCGCTCGGATCCGTGAGAGCCAAGGAGGGCGTTCCCGATGCGCCCTCCCCGGACATCACTGCAGACACCGACGTCTGGGGTGCCACATCGTTCGAGCCTGGAGCTGGTGTCTTCGATACGACGGTCACCGGGACCGGCGTCGCGGTCACGAAGGTCACGTCGACGAAGTAGTTCGTCGCCTGGTAGGAAGAGCTCGGGAACCCGCCCCCGCCGCGGTAGAGGTACCTGCCGTTGTTTGTCGCCGGTGCGGTGAGCGGGCCGCTTGTCTTCGCGGTGCTGAAGTCGTTAGGGGTGGCGGAATATCGCCCGACTGGCGCCAGGTACGAGACGACGTAGGTAGTTCCGGTGTTGAGGGCAAGCGGAGTGGAAAGAGTCGCGGTTTGCCATCCACTTGCCGTCTCATCGACGAAGGTGACGGTGGCAAGCCGCGCGCCGTTCGACGACCAGATCGACCCAGTGTGCGTGCCTGTGTTCTCGAGTCCTTTGTAGAAGCGGATCTGAGTGACTGACCCGGGTTGCGACGTAACGAAAGCCATCCCTAGTTCGACTGCGCTGGAGTCATTGCTCGACGGGGTGACCGGGGTACCCGATATCAGGTTGAATGCTGTCCCGACGGGCGCGGTCTCGTCTGTCATAAATGACCAGGTGCCCCCCGGGATGACGGTCGATCCGGACGAGACGACGACCGAATACGTCGTGCCGCTTGTCAACACCGCACTTGGCGTGAACGTCACGGTCTTGGTTGACGGCGCATAGCTCGACACTCCGGCGACCGAGTCGCCAGCCTTAGTGACAACTATCGTGGGTGCTGGCGATCCGGGGTCCGCGGAAAGGGTGGCTGCAATCGACGTCGAGGTGGGCACGTCGGTCGAGTCCGCTTCCGGGGTACGTGAGATCACCGTCGGGAACGAGCCCGCGCCCTCAATGAACAGCACGTCGACGAAATAGTTCGACGTCGACGGCGACGACGGGAAGGCATCGGTGTAGTTATAGACGGCGCCATTCGCAGGTACGGTGATGTACCCGCTCGTGTACGGCTGGCTGAATACCCCGCCGTGGCGGAGTAGTTACCACTCGTTGCGCGATAGGACGCGACGTATCTCGTGCCCGCGGTGATGGCGACAGGTTCGTTGAAGTAGACCGATCTGCCAGCCGCTGGCGCTCTCGCTGAAGAAGGTCGCCGTTGCCAATTGCGTTCCAGTCGATGACCAGAGGGTGCCGGTGTGCGTTCCGGTGTTCGTCGAACCCTTGTAGAAGCGCAAACCTACGATCGAGCCGTCTCTGCTTGAGCTGAAGGTGACACCGAGGGTGACGGGACTATCGGAGATGTGCAGAACCGCCGGCACTGTCGACTCCGAGAAGATCGATGTCGGGCAGGATGCGCCGGTACCGTCCGCTGCGGTCGTGAACGTCCAGGTGTTGCCGGTTGTCAGGGATCCTGCTGGCCCGCTGGCCACGATGGTCGCCGTGTACGAGGTCGTTGGTTGACAGCGCGGAGGACGGCGTGAAGGTGGCCTTCATCGTCGTCTCGTTGTAGGCACTGGAGCCCGCGATCACAGCGCCGGCCGCGGTCTTAAGCGACAGGCTGACGGTAGATGCTGTCACCGAGCCCGACAGCACCGCCTCCACCACGGTGGTTGTGGCAGCGCACGTGGCGTCCACCAAGGGGTAGCGCGACGCCACAGACACCGGTGCGTTGCTCTGCGTGGAGAAGAGTACGTCGACGTAGTAGTTGGTGCCCTTGAAGCTCGACGTAGGCAACGTGCCCGGAGTGCCGTAGACGCCAGGTGATGGCTGCCCATACCCGTGCGGCACCGTCAACGGCGGGGACAGACGTGAGGAGTACGCCCAGTATTCGCTTTCCGACGAATAGTGACCGGACGGGGCGGTGTACGAAACTGTGTACTTCTGACCCGCGCTCACGGTGACCGGACCCGAGAAGAGTGCAGACTGCCATCCACTCGCCGACTCGTTCGTGAACGTTACCTGCGCCAGGCGCGTGCCAGAGGGGCTCCAGAGGGAGCCGGTGTGAGATCCGACGTTCGCCGCGCTCTTGTAGAAACGCACCCCGTTCACAAAACCGTTCACATCCGGGCTAAAGGTCATGCCCAGTTCGATAGCACTCGCATCATTCGTGTCGATGATGCGCGGGACCTGGGCGCCAAAGACGCTGGCCTGCCCGGTGACGGTCACCGCCCGCGTCGTCGGCGACGAGGTATTCGCGCTGTCATCCGTGGCGCGAACCATGATGGATTGAGCCCCAAGCCCACTCTGACTGTAGGAGTAGCTCCAGGTCGAGGTGCCCGTGGCGTGACGCCACGCCGTCCCGCCGTCCGTCGAGACTTCGACACCGGCGACGATTCCGCCCGCGTCCTGCGCGGTTCCTGTGACGGTGACTATGGTGCCATTAGTTTGGGTGGAGTTCGATGCCGGAGCGTCGATCGTGACCGTTGGCGCCGTAGTATCGGTGCTCTTGGCTGCGGCGACGAGCCCAGCCATCAAGGTGAGGGGCTGTGCCGACATGTCGGCGAGCAGGTTCACCTGCGCCTGCTGCATGCGAGGATCGGCTGGCGCACCGAGTCCGTCGTGATTCTGGGTGAGTCCCCACGCCCATTGGATGCTGGCCGCGCTGAAGACGAGTGCGCCGCTGGGCGCGCGGTAGAGGGTCAGGTTGTGGGTGGTGGTGCCCGGACCAACAGTGTTTCCGAAGTCCTGAAGAATCTCGTTCGACGCACTCACGGTGGTCGAAAGCTTGATCAGACCGGCTGGGCTGAACCCGTTGTCGACCACTTCGTTCGATTCATATCCAACGGTGTGCGGGGCGAGTTCCGTTGACGTCCCCGCCGCCATGGTCGTCAGAGAGGTTCCCCGCCACAGCCGGGTCTTTCCCTCCGCCGCGGACACGGTGACCGGAGCATCGTTGCGGTTCGCCACGAACATGGTCCCGGTGAGAGCGTTTTCGGGGTTGCCGCCTCCTGCGCTGGGCGGCGCAAAGCGTGGATCGCGCCACGTCCCGGTCCAGGTGGTGCTTGGGTCGATCTTCGCATTCGCCCAGGTCTCTTTGTACGAGACCAGCGTGCGGTAATTGTTTGAACCCGATTCGACAGTGGATGCCTCGTACCGGGTGTGCCAATAGATCTCGTTACCCGACAGGAACTGGAGATTCACGCCGGCGTCGCGGGCAGCCTCGACGTTGGAGCGCTGGGCCGCTGACCAGTATTCGTCGTGGCCAACCGAGAGGAATACCTTGTGATTGAGCAGCAAGGAGCCATAGCGGTCGGTGTCGACTCCAGCGGCATACGTGACGTCGTAGCCGTTGCGCTCGAGGAACTGGACCTGCGCGAACTCCGCACTGAAGTAGAAGTCGCGCGCGGTGGTGCCTTCCCGGGTCGCGAAGGGGCGGTTGTAGCTCACCTTGTAGGCGCGCCCGTTCGCTGCACCGGAGTAGAAGTCAGACCCGCCGTAGCTGTTGTAGGCGTGCCAGGTCGTGTCTGACGTTTGGAAAAGCACATCTGAATGGCTGGAGTCGTCGCGCACAATGAAGGTGATGTGGCTCTCTCCGCCTGTGTCATTGCGGTGCAGAAGCGCGACATAGACGCCGGAGACTGCCGTTGCGGGAACTGCCCAGGACGCGGAGAGCCCCCAGTTGCCGCAGTCCGTCAGCTCGGTCGCGACTTCGAAGGCACACGGCGGCTGAGTCTGCGGAAGCGACGCGGAGGGCGTAATGCTCGTGATGAACCGTGCGCCGAGGCCCTGGTAATACCCGGTGCGGTAGATATCGAGCCGATAGCTCGGCGCGGGCGTCTTGACCTTGAAACCGATAGTGCTCCCGACGTTGACGCTGATGTCGGTCGAGAATCCCTGGATCGTCGTGTCTCCGGCACCGCTGATGTCCCAGATCACGGGATCGGTGCCCGGCTTGCTGTTCTCACATGTGATCTTGTTCGAGCCCGACCCGCAAGGGTCGATAAGGGCCGAGGCGGGTGACGCGGGCACTCCCACGAGGACGCCTGCCAACAGCACGATGGCGGCGACCGTGGCAGTCACTGGTGTCGCGATGGGGCGCCGCAACATGACCGGGCCCGCGACAGGCTGGCGATTGAACATCCGTGAGATCGTCATTGAAATGTTGGACATGATTGATCAATACGCCCCTACTGGTGAGATGACCACTCCGACTGTGCGCCACATTATTCGAAGATCACCGGTAATCGACCAGTTCTCCACATAGTGAAGGTCGAGGCGGACGCTCTCGTCCCAACTGAGATCGGACCGACCGCCGACCTGCCACGGGCCGGTGAGGCCTGGCTTGATATAGAGCCGGCGCTGGACGCGGTCGTTGTATTGTTCGACCTCACGCGCGAGGGGTGGGCGTGGGCCAACGATGCTCATGTCGCCAACGAAGATGTTCCAGAGTTGCGGGAGCTCATCGAGCGAATAGCGGCGGAGAATCGCGCCGATGCGAGTCACCCGCGGGTCGTCCCTGAGCTTGAAGAGCACGCCGTTGCCTTCGTTCTTTTCCAGAAGCGCGGCGAGGTCGTCCTCGGCGGTCTCCTTCATCGAGCGGAACTTGATCATGGAGAATCTCGTGCCGTCGACCCCGACCCGCTCCTGACGGAAGAACACAGGACCGGGGCTGTCGTGGCGGATCAGCAGGGCGATCACGCCGAACACGGGCGCCAGAAACGCCAAGTGCGAGCCCGGACAGGAGCACATCCATTGCGCGCTTCACTCGGTGCTTTCCACCCGAGAAGGTGGGCGTCGCCACATGGATGAGCGGAACGCCGTTCGCCGTGTCGAAGCGGATGCGTGACCGGTCGACCGAGTCGAGGCACCAGGCCAAAACCAGCTCGGTGGGGCTCTTCTCCAGACGCCACGACAGGGCACGCACGAACTCCCCGCCATCGCTCGGGTAGCCGGCCAGGATGACCACGTCTGCATTGCCGATGGCAATCGCATCCGTGACCGCGTTAATACGATCGGCGACGGGAGAACCATTCGAGGCCGCACCGGCAGCGGTTGCGGCAGCGTCCGAGAAGACAACGCCGGTGACCACATACTTGGGTGCCGTTGCGCGCGAAATCTGGTCGACGACGAAGTCGATATCGGGACGGGCTCCCACGATGAGGGCGCGTGGCAGACTCAGCCCGACCGCTCGCTCGGCGTCGAGCCTGTGCTGCCAGAATGCGCGGCTGACAATCAGCAGCAGCAGTCCGACAGGAAGGCCGATTGTCAGGTAAGAGCGAAGACCCTGCACGTCGACGAAACCGTTGACGACTGCGAGGAATCCGAAGGCCGCGAGAGTGGCGACGACGACACGGCCAAGCTCCGTGCTGCAGCCGACTGTGCGTAGCTCGGAGGTGCGACGCACACGCAGCGCGACGAACCAGAGTAGGGCGAAGGCTGCCTCGGTTGCTCCAGGCCGCAACGGGTCGATGCCGGCGAGTGCGCCGAAGGCCACGGTTGCCGCGATCGCGATGACCACCACAACGAAGTCGGTCACCTGATGTGCGTGCACCTGATGGCGGGCCCATGAAGCGTGACCCGGCTTCCGGGCGTGGTCCGCGGTGACGCGTGCAGAAGCTTGCGGCGGACTGGCCGAGAGCAGGTCGAGCGCTCGGGTGCCCGATGAGGACTGGCCGATGCCGATCATGCCGCTCACGGCGTGCTCCCCACCGGGCCGGCAGCTGTCGGACGATGCCTGGGTAATTGTGGAGAATTTTGGTTCTTCGAGCAGAGGGCGCGCGAAAAACATTTCGGGTGAAGTTCGCATAGGTATAAGCCTGTTGGGGACAGGTGTTGCATGAGCCAGCATTAATGCCTGGGTAGCTCTTGCTGACGCCTCGGTCGGGATTCCGAAGTGTTGTCAGGCTAGCGTCGCCCACTCACGGCGTCAAGAGCGCATACCACATCTTTCTGCACTTTCGCGCCAACACGCTTGCACTGCGGAATCATTTCTACGCCGCGTGAGGGGAGCGACGGGATGTCACCAGCGGTGATGAATCTCGGCGCGGAAGTACCGGTCGTACAGCTCGCGAATCTGGAGGGTGAGATTGAGCTGCTCGACGGTTCCTGCAGCTGCATTCGATTGCGCCTGGGAAACGTTTCGGGCACCGGGAATCACGGTGGTGACGCCGGGCAGCTGCGACAGCCACGCGAGCGCCGCGACCGGGGCAGTAAGCCCGACCTGACCGGCGAGAGCCGAGAACTCCTGCGCCGCGGCAACGCCCTTGTCGAAATCGACACCGGAGAACGTCTCCCCCACATCAAAGGCTTCGCCCTGTCGGTTGTAGTTTCGGTGATCGTCGGCGGCAAACGTCGTGGACTTCGTGTACTTGCCGCTAAGCAGCCCCGAGGCAAGAGGCACGCGCGCGATGATCGCCACGCCGGCGTCGATCGCGGCCGGCAGTACGGCATCCATTGGCTTGAGCCTGAAGGCGTTCAGGATGATCTGCACGCTGGCAACGTCGGGACGCTCGATAGCGGAGAGAGCCTGGGCCGCGGTTTCGACACTGACGCCATAGCGCGCGATGGCGCCTTCGGCAACGAGCGTGTCGAGGTTGTCGAAGACGGCGTCGCTTTCGATCACGGCGCTCGGCGGGCAATGGAGCTGCACCAGGTCGAGGGTGTCCATACGGAGGTTGGTGCGTGAGCGGTCGGTCCATGCGCGGAAGTTCGGCATGGAATAGTTTTCGACGGTCTGCTCGAGGCGACGACCCATCTTCGTGGCGATGAACACATCGGGATGCGACTTCGCGAAGCGGCCAATGATCTGCTCGCTGCGTCCGTCACCGTACACGTCGGCGGTGTCGAAGATCGTGACGCCGGCTGCGACCGACGCCTCGAGAATCGCCGTGGCATCCGCCTCGCTGACGTCGCCCCAGTCGGCCCCAAGTTGCCATGTTCCCAGGCCGATTGCTGATACTGGACGGCCGAGCCTGGTGACGGGTTTTGAGTGCATTACCCCACCATACGTCGACATGAACACCGGTAGAGTCGAGGTGCCTGGTGAGCAGCCGGCGGGCCTCCCCGTCTTCTCCGGGCCAGGAATGGACTCGACCTCGTGGCCCAGCGTTTGGTTCGCCCGTATCTCGATATTCTCGCCACTCCCCGCGCCTGGCGGTTCTCGCTGGCCGCCTGGTTTGGCCGCATCATGCGCTCCACGGCGGGCATCGGTGCCATCCTCCTGATCGCCGACAGCAGTTCGAACTACGCGCTCGCTGGCGCCGTCTCCGGATGCGTCGTGCTCGGCGCCGCGCTGCTCAGTCCGATCTGGTCACGGGTGGCCGACGCCCGGGGCCAGGGCGCGGTGCTGCCACTGGCGATCGCCACCGCGGTCATCTCGGCAGCGGCACTCATCGCTGTGGTTGAGCTGGCCGCACCAGTCTGGACCTGGTTCGTCGCCGCGTTCTTCGTCGGCGCCAGTTCGATCGACGCCGGCACGCTGGCCCGAGCACGCTGGGTGCATCTGTTGCGCTCCCCCAACGACAAACACACAGCGTTCGCGCTCGAAGCGGTCGGCGACGAATTCACCTTCGTCATCGGCCCGCCCGTGGTCACGCTGCTGGCGGGCCTGGTCTCGCCGGCGTTCGGTCTGGCCACCGGCGTTGCGATTTCCGTGGCGGGGCTCGCGGTGCTGCTGGCCCAGCGCTCGACCGCGCCGGCACCGGTGCGCACGCCTCAGCAACGACGACGAATGCTCCCGAGAGGAATCATCGGACTGCTCCCCAGCTACGTGGGCGTCGGGCTGATGTTCGGATCGATCGACCTCACCGCGGTGGGGGTGGCCCGAGAAGCGGACAGCCCGGTGCTTGCTGGCGTGCTGCTCGCGGTGTTCGCGATCGGGAGTGTGGCCTCCGGGCTGGTCTTCGGAGCGATCAGCGGAGGATGGTCGCCTCTGCGCCGACTGCTCTACGGCTCTGTGGCGTTCGCCCTCGTCGTGCCGCTGCTGCTGGTGGTGCGCGACATCCCGACGCTCGCCATCATCAGTTTCGCCGCCGGGCTGGTGACCACTCCGGTGCTGATCTCGGGTTCGTCGCTGATCGAAATCATCGTCGACCGTTCCGAGATCACCACGGCCATGGCCTGGCCCAGCGTGGCGCTGTCGCTCGGGGTCACCATCGGGGCGACCATTGGCGGCGAGGCGATCAACCGTGGCGGGGCGTGGGCGGGGCTGCTGGTGTGCGGCGCCTCGGCGGTGCTGGTCGGGGGTGGCGGTATCCTGAACTCAGTGCTGCGACGGCCAGGCCTGCCGCAGCCCACGGCCGAGCCTGTTCCGGTGTCCGCCAATAAGGCAGCAAATGGCTAATTGATGACCTCCGCCGTGGCGGTAGCCAACCGGCGGCGCACGAGGTGATCGTTCATATCCACCCGATGCATGGTGACGTGCCTCATCTGTTCGATGATGCTCAACGTTCCGGGGTCGATGAACGGGTCGAGCGTGCCATACACGACGTCGATCGGCACCTTGATCGCCGCGATGTCGCTCACCGTGGTCTGGGACTCGATGCAGTTTTGAAGGCTCAGGATGAACGGGGTCCAGTTGCGCTCAGACACCTCGAGCACATCCTTGAGTTGGAAGAAGCTCGCGATTCTTTCTGTGCTTCCTATCGTGAAGTCCTTGTTTTCACGCATGAACTCGTAGACGCGCAGATACCTGCCCACCTGGCGGCGCGAGCGCGGGTCCCCGATCTCGCCGGGTGACAGGTACACCGGGGGGCTCATCAGCACCAGGCGGGAGACGTGCTCGGGATGCACGGCGGCGTATCTGGACGAGAGCAGGCTTCCGAGCGAGTGGCCCACCAAGAGGAAGGGTGCGTCCAGTCGCAACGAGCGAATGGTGCGGTGGATCGCAGCGACGTGCTCCTCGATCGTGTACGTGGCGTGGGCGGGCGCTGGTGATTCACCGAATCCGAGCAGATCGATCGAGACGCATCGATAGCGGTCAGACAACAGTGGCACGAGTCGCTTGAAGGTTGCGGCCGATGAGGCGATGCCGTGGATCAGGATGATGACTGGGCCCTCGCCCACGTCACCGGCGATGTTCAGCAGCGGCGCGGTGCTCGGCCGAACCCTCTCGATCACCGTGCTCCACCAACTCATGAGCACAGCTTAACGATCGCGCCTGAACGCCGAAGCGGGAGCGACCGTGGGTCGCTCCCGCCTATAAAGTTCCGGTCAGTCGCGCAGGTTTTCCTTGAAGTCGTTTTTCGCGTGGGTAGCGTCTCGTTCCGCTTCTGCGCGCTTAACGTCGCCCTCGGCGCGCCTCACCTCCGCGTCTGCCTGCACCTCATCCACCTTGTCGCTGACGCGTTCCTTGGTGTCGTCCGCCATCTCACCGATCTTCTTGCCGGTGGCCTGGGCTGCATCTTTGGCGTCGTCCATGAATCCCATGTCTATCTCCTCGAATGTGTGACTTCGGTGTCGCGAGCAATGGCTCGCATTGTCACTGTACGTCTGGCATTCGACGGCCTGCGAGGGGTTGACAGTAGCGCTTTTGGGCGCCAAAAAGCCCCGATGAGCGCCCGGGTCCGGGGCTCAACGGGGCCGTTGGCTAGCGAAGCTGCTGCGAAGATTCGCGGTTACGTCGTCGTGAGATCGTCATGACCGACACGAGTGCGACGCCGAGCGCGAGCGCACCGCCGCCGATCCAGATGGCGAGCATCGAGATCTCGGAACCGGTGTTCGGCAGGCCCGAACCGCTGCCAGCGGCAGCGTCGGCGGGCACGACCGTGAAGGTCGCGACTCCGACGGTGCCCGAGGTCAATCCCGTGGCAGTGACACGGTATGAGCCAGCAGCCGAGCCCGTCACTGTGAACGAGACTGCGCCGGTGGCCGAGGAGGACTTGGTTACGCTGCCCTGCACCGCCGTCTTGATGATGGCGATGGTGGCGGGCGAATCGGCGTCAACGGTACCCGTGACCGACTCTGTGGGATCGAAGGCCGTGTCACCGAAGGTGATGACTACCGGCTCGCCGGGAGCGGGGGTGGAATTGCTGGATTCGATCTTCGTCGGGTTGACGTAGGGTTCTGCCGCCGTTGCCGCGAATGGCACAGCTGCGAGTGCCGTTGCGGTGGCGACCGCTGCCACGATGAATACCTTCTTGAACACATGAACCCCTAGCTGTGGGCCACGACGTGGCCGAATTTGATCACCGGATGCCGCGAAGTCACACTGTCCGCACTAATGATATGAACTCACTATAGCGGCAGATCAACACAATTCCTCACGTTGTGATGTTGCGGGCGCGTTAACTCCGGGTGTCGTCACAGCGGCTATTTCGCCCGTGAAGCCAGCCGAGATGAGCATTGTCGTGGTGGCGGTCAGGCTCTCGCCGGGAGCAAGATCGACCGTGAAAGCCGTGACCGGGTATGTGTCGTCCTCTGCGAGGTACATCGCAAAACCCTCGGTCGACGAGGTGGCGCCGAGGTTTATTGCACCGGGCGGGCCATACACGCGAACTACCGTGCGAATGACTCCGGGAGGGACTCCAAAGGCACCTCCCCCTGTGACGTATTCGGGGAGGGATGTCGCGGCATCCGCTGGTGCCGTATTCGTGAGGGTGACGTCAGCGGCGATCGTCACCCGACCGTCGTTGCGGCATACCGCCTGCCCGAGTTTGACCTCCGAGGTCAGGTAGTAGTCCATCTTCGCGCCGGTACCGTCGGTGTAATAGACACCGAGTCGTTGAGTGGCGTTGTCACTGACGGGCAGCTCGCCGGCGAGCGTGGTGCCCGCCAGCAGCGCCTGCTCCTCGGGTCGGGCGCTCCAGATCAGCACGCGACCCTCGCTGCCGGCGCGTGTCAACGCCGAAATCAACTTCGGGGCATCGAGCTCGCCACTGGAGAGTTTCGAAAAGACGGTGGCCGCCGCAGCCGCAAAGAATGCGTCCTGGTCCGACGGCACCGGATAGCGCGCGTAGACGTCGCTCAGAAGCACCTGCACGGCGTTCTCAGCCGTCAGCTGCTCGCCGCCGACATCCACCGGCCCGGTGGCGCTCAACAGGTACGACAGCATCACGGGATCCGCCGACAGTACGCCGTCGACCTCGACTCCGAACTGGCGATTCCACATCTCGCGAGCAAGCTCTGCCGCGATCGGGAAACGGGGTGTGAGCGTGACGTTCTGGATGTACTGTCCGACGGTGTCGCCGTAGATACCGCGAGTATCCACCGGCACGTCAAGCACGGGCGGATCGAAAAACGGAAAGTCGGTTGATGACGCTTGTTGCGTGAGCTGAATACTCCCCCCATCCGTATGGATGAGCGCGAGTGCACCAGGTATCCCGCCCGCTGAGCGCAACTCGGCCGGGTTCTGGAACAGCACCAGGTAGTTTCTCGCGCCGTCGGCACCGAGCATTGCGGGAACCAGCTGGACTGCGCGGTCGACGCTGGAGGCCACCTCGCTCGCCGCGAGCACGGCATCCTGCAGCTGTACCGTCGCGGCCTGCAGCATGGGAATCGCCGCAGAGGTGTCGAGCGCCGCCACCCGATTGACTGCGCTGTCGAGAGCCGCCGAGGCGGCGCTGATGTCCGGAGCCGCGTCAATGAGCGGCTGCAGTTGTACGGTGCCGCTGACCGGCTTGAAGCTGGCGACGTTCAGGTTTTCTGTGGCGTTGATCAACGGCTTGATCGCCTCGCCCGAGACCTGGTCGACGATGCTCGCGAGCTCCCGAACCACTGTGAGGTTGGCTCCCACGAACGGCACGATTTCGGCGGCGCGCCAGATTGGATCGCTGGTCAGGGAGGCGGCCGCACTGGCATGCCCGTCAAGGCTCGCGAAGGCCTGCTGCGCGGCGGTTACATCGCCGGCGATGAGGTGATCCTGCACCTGGCCCGCGAGGGGAACTGCGGCCTCCAGCTCGTCTTTCGCCAGGAACCCGCGAACCCCGATCCAGGCGGTTACCGCAGCCAGCGCCACGACGATGCCGGCGACGATCGGAACCCACACCCGCGCGCGACGACGGCGCGCGCGGGAGCGCGTGCTGGATTGTGACATGTGACTCGGCATCGATCCTCTTTTGTAGGCGGCACAGACAACGGAGGCCTGCCCGCTAGTACGCTCCGTCGCGGCCCAGCACCGCACGAGCGGTACGCCACAAGATTACGAGGTCGCCGGTCATCGACCAGTTCTCGACGTAGTACAGGTCGAGGCGCACAGTGTCTTCCCACGACAGGTTCGAGCGGCCGCTCACCTGCCAGAGTCCGGTTATCCCTGGTTTGACAAGGAACCTGCGGTGCACGTGATTCTCGTAAACGTCCACCTCGCGCACCAGCGGTGGCCGCGGACCGACCAACGACATACTGCCGCGGAACACGTTGAACAGCTGCGGAAGCTCGTCGAGGCTGAAGCGTCGCATGAAGGCGCCGATCGGCGTGACCCTGGGGTCGTTCTTCATCTTGAACATCACCGCGTTTCCCTCGGCGCGATCCTGGTATTGCAAGAGGTCCAGGCGCTCCTCGGCGTCGACCACCATCGACCTGAATTTGAGCATCGTGAACGTGCTTCCGCTGATGCCGACCCTCTCCTGCCGGAACAGCACAGGGCCGGGCGTGCTCAACCGCACACCGACCGCGATCCCCAGGAGGATGGGGGATGCGAGGGCGATGATCAGTGTCGAGCCCACGAGATCAAACGCCCGCTTCGCAAAGTTCTTGAATCCCTCGTACCGCGGGGTTTCGACATGGATCAGCGGAAGCCCCGCCACGGGCCGCGTGTGAATTCGTGGCCCACCGACGTCAGTCAAGGCGGGTGCCATGATCAGGTGTTGGCGACCGGGTTCGAGCGACCAACTCAATTCGCGCAACTTCTGCGGCGGCAATTCCTCGCTGCTGGTGATGACGACGGTGTCCGCTCCGCTGGCCGCCAACGCCGCCAGGAGATGATCGACATTGCCGAACACCGGTATGGCGGTGCCCGGCAGGTGGTCAGCAACTACCCCGCTCGGCACGCAGGCGCCCACGACCCGGTAGCCAGCCTTGGGGTATCGGGCCAGCTCGGTTGCGATATGCAACGCGGACAGCTCAGATCCGATGAGCAGAACGGTCGACGAGTAGCCGCCGTCCACACGCTGAACGCCGAGCCACTGACGCCACATCCAGCGAGAAAAAATCAGCACGACCAGCCCCATCGGCAGTGCGACGAGGATATAGCCGCGAGCAAGATCGATCTGGAACAGGAATGACACGATCGCTACCAGCCCGAACAGACGGATCGTTCCGTCGGCAATCCGCTTGTACTCGGCACTTCCCGTTCCCACGATGCGGAATCCGCGGGTTCCGTAGATGCTCAGCGCCAGCATCCAACAGACAATGATGACCAGTGACACGGTGGTGTAGTTCACCGCGACCTCATTGAGGTCACCCCGAAACTGCACATCGGCCGTCGTGATACCAAACCAGGCGATCTGTACCCCGAAGACCACCCAGGTCAACACGAGGGCGTCGGTAACCAGCAGTCGATGCGCGTAGCGGTCGCGCCAATCGCGCGCCACACGTGCGACGCTGCTGCGCACCTGGTCGGTCATTCCGCTCCCTGCTTCCTGAAAAAAGACAGGGCCCCACTGACCTGAGGATTCCACTATATCTTGAGGCGCGAGCGTTGCTCAGTTCCAGCTGGTTCCGGCGTCCGCTGACACGGCTACGCGGTCATCGATCCACAGCCACACGTCGCTTCCCAGCTGCGCGATGCTCACCTGAGACGGCAGCACCGGACCGTCGACGCAGCCCACAGCGTCCGGAAACGAATCACCGAGGGGCGCGGCAAGTGTCTGGATCGACACGCCGGCACAATCCCCGTACCCCGATACGGCCAGCGTGTAGCCGGAATCACCCACGGCAACGGCCAGCAGACCGGGCACGGGAAAAGCGGTCCAGTCGCCGTCCCCACCCTCGAACAGTTGGCCATCGCAGGTCACGACCACTGCTTCTGCGCGCTGACGAGCGTCACGGACGTCGGGGCACGGCGCGATCACAGGCCCTCCGGAGGTAAGCACGGTCGGAGGTTCGGTGGAATCCAGGAATGTGTAGTCCGTGAGCTCGTTCGGGTACGAACTCCAGAACTGGCCAGCGGTGAAGCTCTTGAGCACCTCAAGCTCGCAGGTCGCTCCCGTCTTCGCGATAACCGTGACGACTGTGGCGTTGGCCGAGAGGTACAGCACTTCGTGAACCCCTGGCGGGTTCACTGCCTGCCAGGTCGAACCTCCGTCACTGGACAGCTCTACTACCGCGGCCTCACCTGTGCAGTCACCGACGGTGGACCGCCACCCCGCGCCGGCACCGCTCGCCACCAAATGACGGTGAGGGCCGGACACGGCTGGCTCGTTCGTCGGCTGGGGTGTTGGATCGAGCTGAGCTGACGAGCCAAACGTGGGAATCGGGCCAGGCGTTGCGCCCGGATTCGGTGGGTCGCTGCGCATTACCGCGATGCCAACCAGCGCGATGTCGATCACCAGGAATGCTGCCACGGCAATGGCGATCACTGCGCCGCGGGAGCTGCGTCGACCTCCAGCGGACTTCGAGCCGCTAGGCGCCATCATTGCGCATGCCCGCATGAATCGGCGCCAGCAGCCCTGCCACGATCGTGCTGACGGCGGCGTCGATGGCCAGCCCCGCCTTGTCGTACTCCTGCTGCGGACGTCGGTACGGATCATCGATGTCGTCATCATCGGGGCGCTCCGGGGGCGGCAGATACCCTCGTTGACTCCCGGCGTCCGCGGTCACAGCGAGTAGAAGTTCCCGGGGCGAGGCCACGGACGTACTGCCCGCTTCTCCCGGATGTGGCTCTGCATCTAGCGACTGGATGAGGCGAGCAAACTGCTTCAGCGTGAAAGCCGTTCGCGACGCCCTCGGCGAGAGCGAGACGACCCGGGCCCGGTGTTCTCGCGTTGCCGTGAGCACAAGGTCGGCCGCAGATACGAGCTCGGCAGTCAGTGGGTGGGCCCGGTGACCCTCGGGATTGCCCCCGAACAGGACCGACAGCCGTTCAGCTTCGACCGGCATGCGGTCGCCCTCGGTTGCCATTGTGCCCGCGCCGATGATCGCGACCCCGGGGCCCAACTCTGCCAGGCGCGCCCTCAGCAGCTGGGCCGCGACCGCCGACCGCACGAGGTTGCCCGTGCACACAACAAGAATGCGAAACGGCTTGTTCTCATTCATGTCGACACGCTCGTGCTCACCGGGTCACAGTAGCGCGCTAGGCGCGTTGTGATGTCTTGTCGTTGTCGGATGCGTAGGTGTACCCATAGCGGCCGTAGGTGTAGCCGTAAGCGTCTGGCCCCTTCACCGGCAGCATGGTGAGCACCACGCCAGACACCCGAGCGTCGACATTCTGCAGGGCTGCGAAGGCGCCGCCCACCTGGTTTTTGCGGACCCGACCCGCAGCAACTACGAGAATCACGCCCCCAGCGCGCTTGGCGAGGATGGCAGCATCCGTCACCGGCAGCAGCGGCGGCGAGTCGAAGATCACCGCGTCGAATTCCTTCTCGACGGTCGCGACGAGCTGCTGCATGGCCCGCGACCCGAGCAGCTCGCTCGGGTTCGGTGGGATCTGTCCTGCTGGCAGCACGAACAGCGAACCACGTCCCCAGCGCTGCACAGTGTCGCCGAGCGTCGAGTGACCGATGAGCACGTCGGTGAGCCCCACCGCGCCCTCGATGTCGAGGTAGCGGGAAACTTTAGGGCGGCGCAGGTCGGCGTCGACGAGCAGCACTCGCATGCCGGCATCCGCCATGGCGATGGCCAGGTTGGTCGCCGTTGTGGTCTTGCCTTCCCCCTGAATGGACGAGGTGACGACGAAGCTGCGCGCACCGTCGATCTCGAGGAACTGCAGGTTGGTTCTCAGAGTGCGGAATGATTCAGCACGGGGACTTCGCGGGTCGACCTGAACAATCAGGGGTCGCTCGGCGGCCTTGGGGTCGAAGACGATTCCTCCCATGATGGGGGTGTCCGTCAGTTGTTCGATGTCGCGTTCGTTGCGAATGCGGGTGTCCAAAACCTCGCGCAGTACTGCCAATCCGACGGCGAGGGCGAGCCCGACGAGAGCACCGAGCACAATATTCAGCGGGATGTTTGGACTGATGGGCGTGCTGGCCACTATCGCGTCTTCGACCCTGGTCAGCTTCACAGGCGAGCCGACGCTTCCCTCCGTGGTTTCGATCTTCTCGACGACGGCGGTGAGGCTCTGCGATGTGGCGTTGGCGATGTTCGCTGCCACGACGGGATCGACATCGGTCACGGTGATCTCGATCAGGGTGGTATCGAGCTGCGCTGCGCCATTCACTCTCTCCGCGAGTTGTTCGGCGGTGATGCTCAGGCCGAGCTTTGCAATGACAGGCAGCAGCACGATGGGCGTCGTGACAAGGGAGGAGTAGGTCTTGACCCGCCCCTGGGTGAAGCTACTGCCCTGCAACAATTCCGACGTGGAATCGGCCGACTGGCTCGAGACGAAAACGCGCGTGGTGGCACTGTACTTTGGCGTCTGCACAATGGAATAGGCGGCGGCGGCGGCGACTGCGACGAGCGTGAGAAGCACTATCAGCACCCAGCTCTTGCGAAGGATGCGGATATAGTCGCGAAGTTCCACGCGGCTGCCTTTCGGTGTTTATGGGAGAAGCCCGGGTGATGCGGGACGTCAGGCTCGCGACCATCGTGTCATAGATATGTAATCCCTCACGTCGACGAGAAGCGTTTCCCGACAAAAACTCGCTGTATCCCCGGGCTCCTCTATTGTCGAATCATGCAACCCACCGAGGCAGACGGCGCGCGCCCGGCGGACCGTTCCCGGGCCATCGCGATTGCCACCCTGGCGCTGATTGCAGCGGTCCTGCTCTCTTCCCTTCTCACGTCGTTGCACACCTCCGGCGTTATAGCCGACCGGTACCTGGTCGAGACGCTCAGCTATCTCGTCTTCTGGGTGCCTCTCGTGATCGCCGTCGCCATAACCACCCGAGCGGCCTGGAGAGTTCCCCTCCATTTCCGCTGGATCGACCTGTTGTGGGGGCTGGGCGTCGGTCTTCTGGCGCGGGCGATGTCGACCGTGCTGGAGCTTGCGATGTACGGCGGCGCGGGCACCGTGCATCTCCGTGCGCCGCTCGAGTATGGTTTCGGCGCAATGGCCCTGTTCGTCGCCACTGCGTTTGTCGCGCCGCTCGTGCTGGGGCCGGTGATCGAGGAATTGTTCTTCCGGGGCACCGTTCTCGGTGCTCTCCGTGGCACCACGGTAAGTTCTCAGGCCGTTGCGGTGGCCATCAGCTCGCTTGTCTTCGCCCTGATGCACATCCTCGGCACGTCGACACCCGCCTCGGCTCTCACGGTCGGCCTGTCAACGTTTCTCTTCGCCCTCGGAGCGGGCACCCTGGCAGTCAGCACCAACCGGCTCGGCGGCGCGATCACCGCACACGTCGTGTTCAACGGCTCGGTGATCGCGCTGGCCGTTGCTGGCTAGCGAGTCCGTTGTTACGAGTGGACCAGTACCTCCGCGTCGCTGTCTGACAGCTCGGCAATCGGCGGTACCTGAAGTGACGGGTGAGCCGCCCCTCCACGAAGGGTCTCGCTGTTCTCGCGGAACCATTCGACGGTGGAGCGCAGTCCTGCGTCGAGGCTGATCTGCGATGTCCAGCCGGCGTCGGCCAGCTTGGTCACGTCGAGCAGCTTCTGATGCATGCCGTCGGGCTTGGTCGTGTCCCAGCGAGTTTCCCCCTTGAATCCGACCACCCTGCCGATGGTCTCGGCAATCTCCTTGATTGTTACGTCACTGCCGGTGCCGACGTTCACCTGGGCAGGCCCGTCATAGTTCTCCATCAGGTGGAGGCACGCGGCCGCCATGTCATCGACGTGCAGGAACTCTCGGCGTGGCGCGCCCGTTCCCCAGTTGGTCACCGAGCCGGCACCAGAGACCACTGCCTCCTCGTAGCGCCGGATGAGCGCGGGCAGCACGTGTGAGCCCTGCGGCGAGAAGTTGTCGCCTGGCCCGTAAAGGTTCGTCGGCATGGCCGAGATCCATGGCAGGCCGTACTGCTTGCGCACCGATTGGACCTGAAGGATGCCCGCGATCTTGGCAATGGCGTAGGCGTCGTTTGTGGGCTCCAGCGGGCCCGTAAAGAGGTACTCCTCTTTAATGGGCTGCTGCGCCTTGGCCGGGTAGATGCACGACGACCCGAGGAACAGCACGCGCTCGACGCCCGCCTCAAGTGCGGCATCCAGGACGTTTACCTGCACCTGCAGGTTTTCCGTAAGAAAGTCGACCGGGTAGGTGCTGTTCGCCATGATGCCGCCGACCTTGGCCGCGGCGAGCACCAGATACCTGGGCTTGAGGTCGGTGATGTAGTCGAACACCGGTTTGCGATCCGTCAGATCGAGCTCGGCGCGGGTCTGACCGTGGAGGTTGGTGAACCCTTCGGCTTCCATCTTGCGCCAAATTGCCGACCCCACGAGTCCACGGTGCCCCGCAATGTAAACGGGCGCGTCCCGATCGAGCGGGCCGGGGACGAAGGTGAGCTGCGCGGTCATCAGGCTCCAAGGTCAGGTAGCTGAACAAATGTCATGAGACCATTATGGACAATTTAAGGTTTCCTCGATGTAAACGATCCGTTTCGTCAGCTGATCTCGGGCCCGAACAGGGGCCGTTTCGCCCCACTGCAGAGTGACGCGCGAATTCACAAAAACGTTGGGTAGTGACTTCTCGGCCGCCTCAGTACGGTGATGCCATGAGGCGAATTCTGATAGTTCCGGCAGCAGTACTTCTGGCCACTCTCGCTCTGGCGGGGTGCTCAGCAAACAGTGGCGCCACCGACCAGAGCGGCGGCACGACGTCGAGCGAAAGCGCGCCGATGGTCTCCCCCGAGGGCGACAGGATGGCGTCAGACTCGATCGCGGAGTCCGACCGCCAGGTCATCACCACCGGCTGGGTCACCATCACGGTCGATAAGCCGGTGGATGCCGCGGCAGAGGCCGTGCGCATTGTCGAACAGTCGGGAGGCCGGGTCGACGGTCGCACCGAAACCGCTCCCGTCAACGGCAACGCCGGCAGCGCCACCCTCATCCTGCGTATTCCGTCGAGCACCCTCACCGCGACCCTCGACAAGCTCCGGGACTTGGGCGCAGTGCAGGAGGTGTCGCTGAACTCCGCGGACGTGACGATGGAAACCCAGGACCTGGACGCGAGGATCAAGGCGATGTCGGCATCCGTCGACCGCCTGCTCGCCCTGCTGTCGACGGCCACAGACACGGAGAACCTGATCACGCTGGAGACGGCGATCTCGGATCGCCAGGCCCAGCTGGAGAGCATGGAAAGCCAGCGCCGCTACTACGCGGACCAGGTCAGCCTTTCGACGATCTCGGTGAACCTGATTTCCGAGTTCACCGCCCCCACCCCGGATCCCGACAACTTCTTTGATGGCATCGCGGCCGGCTGGGCCTCGTTCGTCGCCTTCTTCGCCGGTCTCCTGGTGGCCTTCGGTGTGGCGCTGCCCTGGCTGGTCTTCGTCGGACTGATCACCCTGATCGTCGTGCTGATCGTCAGGCGCCGCACGAAGAAGGCCTAGGCGAGCATGTCCTTCACCATCGGGATGACCTTCGAGCCGTAGAGCTCGATCGATCGCATCATCAGCTCGTGGGGCAGGGTTCCCGCGCTGTACTTGAGGTCGAAGCGCTGGATGCCGAGGGTCGAGATCGTGGCCGCCAGTTTGCGGGCCACGGTCTCGGGCGAGCCGAGGTAGAGGGATCCGTGCTGGATCTCGCCCGCGTATTCCGCCGGGCTCGTCTCCGGCCAGCCCCGCTCGGCCCCGATCCGATCACGCATCACCTTGTGGTGCGACCAGTACTGCTCGGCGGCCTCGTCGTCGGTGTCGGCGATGAAGCCGGGCGAGTGCACCGCGATCGGCAGGTCGGGCCGTTCGAGCTGCGCAAGGGCCCGGTGAAACAGGTCGACGTATGGCGCGAAGCGCGCCGGGTCTCCCCCGATGATGGCAAGCACCAGTGGCATGCCGTAGCGCGCGGCCCGCACCACCGATTCCGGGCTGCCGCCCACACCGATCCAGGTCTTCAGGTGGCCGCCCTCGGTGCGCGGGTAGACGTTTTGCTCGGTGAGGGACGGACGCAGCTCACCGCTCCAGGTGACCGGCTGCTCCTTCAGCAGCTCTGAGAAGAGGTCGAGCTTCTCCTCGAAGAGCTGCTCATACCGGCCGAGATCGAAACCGAAGAGCGGAAAAGACTCCGTGAACGATCCGCGGCCCAGGATGACCTCGGCCCGGCCGTTCGAGAGCGCGTCGACGGTGGCGAAACGCTGGAACACCCGGATCGGGTCATCCGAACTGAGCACCGTGACCGCAGACCCGAGGTGGATGTTCTTCGTCGCCGAGGCGATTCCGGCGAGCACGACCTCGGGAGCGGAGACCGCGAAATCCTGCCGGTGATGCTCACCGACCCCGATGAAGTCGATGCCGAGCTCGTCGGCAAGCACCGCCTCGGAGACCAGGTTCCGGATGACCTGCGCCTGGCTCACGGCGGCGCCATCCATGTCCATGGTGACGTCTCCGAAGGTGTCTAGTCCGAACTCAATCTGCTGTGCCATCTTCGCTCCCGAGGTTCTATGCAAATGTATCGTTCTGGACAACAGCATGCGCCGCTCCCCTATTCCACACCTCCGCGTATCGCGCGACAAAGGCCCCGACCCGCGCGAGCGGGCCGGGGCCTCCTGTCATCGTCCGGCCAGCACCGGCCGGTCGAGGATTAGTACGTGACCGTCAACGTGTTCGTGACCGAGATGATGGTCACGATCGCGGCGTTGATGAAGCCCGCGATGTACGGGTTTCCGGTGACGCGGTAGAGCTTGCGCGAGATGATGACCGTCAGGATCAGGATCAGGATGACGGGGAACAGCCAGATGCTGAAAATGCCGCCGAAGCCCGTGATGGTCTGACCCGTGATGAAGAACGTCATGTACTGCACGATGACGAGCACGATTGCCGCGAGGGCAGTGAACAGTGCGATTGCCGCCGTGTTGCCCCATTCCTTGCCGCGGATCGTGAACCGGTTGAAGGCGTTGACCGCGACGGAGCTTGCCACGAAGTACGCCAGGAAGAACGGCACGTAGAGCAGCGCGATCCACAGCTTGTCAGGACCAAACGCCTTGATCGCGATCGTCCAGAACCGGAAGTCGGTCTTGAAGAAGTAGTCGACGATAAAGACGAGGCTGAACGAGGCAGCCACCACCACTGCGGCGAGACCGATGCCGTGGAAGAACTTGCGCCATCCCGGCAGCAGTCCGGCAGCGCGCAGGTCGAGACCGTTCTTGCGGCCGTACGCGAAGTACGAGACCGCGAGCACGATGGCCACAGCTACAGCGTTGATCAAGGCCCACAGCGCCACGAAGAACACGGCACCCTGGGTGAAGATCGTCGGCGTCACGTTGAACGCGATTCCCTGAATCCACGGCGTCTGGCTCATCAGCACCCAGCTGGCGCCCGAAACGAAGGCGAGAACAACAAGGCCGCCCCAGAACCAGATCAGACCCTTGCGGGAGTTGGCGGCGATAGGGCGCGGCTCAACAACCCGCAGTCCGGCAAAGGCGCGCGTGTGAAGCATGGCACGGGCGAAGGCCAGCACGAAGATCCAGAATCCGACGATTCCCAGGGTCGTGAAGGCTTCCTTGACCTGCCAGATCTGGCTGCCGGATGCGATGGGGTTCGGCGCGCCGAAGGCCTCCTCGAAGAACTCGACCTGGCTGGCGACGGTTGTCTTGGAGATTGTGCTCCACGGGTGAGACTCGGCCGGGTTGTAGATGACGCGGAACGCGTCGTCGCCGTCGACCGTGTCCTCGTAGAACGTGCCGGCCTCGCGGGTCTCTGTTCCCTCTGCACCGAAGTTCAGGAACGACTGAGCGTTCGGCGTGCCGATGTACTCGCGCGGCGGGGTCAGCACTGCGCCCTCCGGGCTGTAGCTGCGGAAGAAGAACTCGTCGTACTGGGCTGCCGAAATTCCGACATCGCGGGAGCCGTACACGTTGGTGTACGCCCCGTCAGCGTCCGTGTAGACGGCGTCGTTGTCGACCAGCAACACGGCGGCGATGAGCTGCTCGTCCGCCGCGTCATCCAGCGGGATCGAGAAGTTTGCGGCACGGGCGCCGTTCGAGTGGCCCGAGACGCCGATCTTGTCCTGCTGCACGTACGGCAGGTCCGCGACCAGCTTGACGGCGTCGTACATCCCGGTACCACCCGCAGTGATGTCTGAGTTGGTCAGGTAGTCGGAATCACCGTGCCCGTACATGTCGATGGAGACCACCACGTAGCCGCGGCGCGCCAGCTCGACGAAGTTGGCATCCTGCATCTCCTTGTTGTTCCACCAGCCGTGGGAGACGACGATCGCGGGGGCAGGGTTGTCGGCAGTCACGCCGTTCGGCTTGTAGAGCAGTGCGCTGAGCGACTCTCCGGTGGAGGTCTCCCAGCTCATGTCCTTCACCGTGATCGTGTACGCCGACGTCTGGACAAGGGATGCCCCGATCGCCGACAGCAGCACCAACACCAGCGATAACGCCAGCCAGAACTTGTTCTTCTTATACAGTGCGGGTTTCATTCCACTCCTTTGTGTTTGGTTCATTGCAAAAAACTTCTCTAGATTTCCACGTCGTCGTCGACCCAGCCCATGGTCTTGGTGACCGCCTTCTTCCAATTACGGTAGAGCTGGTCCCTCTCAAATCCGGGCATTTCGGGCGTCCATCGCTTTCCTTCCGTCCAAATATCGATGACGTCCTGCTGCCCATTCCAGAATCCGACGGCGATGCCGGCAGCAAACGCGGCACCGAGAGCTGTGGTCTCGGTGACACGGGGGCGGATGACATCCACCCCGAGTTGGTCTGCCTGGAACTGCATGAGCAGTTCGTTGGCGACCATTCCCCCGTCGACACGAAGTTCGGCGAGGTCAACCCCCGCGTCCGCGTTCATCGCGTCCATCACCTCACGGGTCTGGAACGCGGTTGCCTCGAGCGCGGCGCGAGCGATGTGGTTCTTGGTGACGTACCTGGTCAGTCCGAGCAGTGCGCCACGGGCATCCGGTCGCCAGTATGGGGCGAACAGGCCGGAGAAGGCCGGCACGAAATATGCGCCGCCGTTGTCGTCGACCTCGCGCGCCAGCTTCTCGATATCGGGCGCGTCGGAGAACATGCCGAGGTTGTCGCGCAGCCACTGCACGAGTGAGCCCGTGACCGCGATGGAACCCTCGAGCGCGTACACCTGGGGTGCGTCGCCGATCTTGTAGCAGACGGTCGTGAGCAATCCGTGGGTGCTGTCGACCCGACGGGCGCCGGTGTTGAGCAGCAGAAAGTTGCCGGTGCCGTAGGTGTTCTTGGCCATGCCTTCGCTGAAGCACGCCTGCCCGAATGTGGCCGCCTGCTGGTCGCCCAGGATGCCCGCAATCGGCACGCCGGGAAGCATGCCGTGTGTGCGCCCGTGGCCGTACACCTCGGACGACGACCGGATCTCGGGCAGCATCGACATCGGGATGCCCATGTCGGCGGCGATGTCCTCGCGCCAGGCGAGGGTGTCGAGATCCATGAGCATGGTGCGAGACGCGTTGGTGACGTCGGTGACATGGATGCCGCCCTCGATGCCGCCGGTCATGTTCCACAGCAGCCAGGTGTCGATCGTGCCGAACAGCAGGTCGCCGCGATCTGCCGCCTGCCTGGCGCCATCGATGAATTCGAGGATCCAGGCGATCTTCGGGCCGGCGAAGTAGGTGGCCAGCGGCAGCCCGACGATCTTCTTGTAGCGATCGGGACCGTGCTCGCCGGCGAGCGTCTCGACGATCTTCTGGGTGCGGGTGTCTTGCCAGACGATCGCGTTGGTGACCGGGATGCCCGTGTGCCTGTTCCACACCACGGTCGTCTCACGCTGATTGGTGATGCCGACGGCGACGAGGTCGTCGGCCGTCAGGTTGCCACGGGTGAGGGCGATTCCGGTCGCCTCGCGCACCTTTGCCCAGATCTCGAGCGGGTCGTGCTCGACCCATCCCGCGCGGGGGAAGATCTGCTCGTGCTCGAGCTGGCCGACCGAGACGATCTCGCCGGAGTGATCGAACACCACCGCACGGGAACTTGTCGTCCCCTGGTCGATCGACATCACGTACTTCTGCATAAGTTCTGATCTCTCCGTTGAGCGTAGGTATGGCTGAGCGCGCTAGTGGTGCGCGGGCGCGCTGAGGTCGACCATCGGCACGATCTCGGCCGCGGCCGCCCTCGCGCGGGAGGCGCTCGCGTCGTCCGGCTGGGTGGCGGCGTCAGCATCGGCGGCTGCCCTCTTGCGGTACAGCTCGGTCTCGTGAGCGACCTGCTCGTCACTCCAGCCGAGGGTGACCCTGGCCAACTCAGCAACCTCGGGCAGGGCATCCATGCCCTCGTTGAGGTATTCGTAGACCATGCGCGTGCGACGCATCATGAGGTCGTCGAGATGAAGGGCACCCTCGTGGGTCATCGCGTAGACGACCTCGGCACGCAGGTAGGCGGGGGCGTGCTCGAGCGGCCTCGCGAGATCGGGCTCACGTAAGGCGATTTCGGCGATATCGCGGATGTTCGCGCCGTAGCGGTGGAACAGGTGGTCGGTCATCGAGGTGCCCCAGCCGAGACCGGTGATGATCGACTTCAGTTCGCTCTCCGCGGCACGGTACCCTTCCGCGCCCACGAGCGGGATGTGGCGGGTGACCGAGGGCAGGCGCTTCGCGTCAGACCCGATCGCGAAGTCGACCGCATCCTTCGCCATCACCCGATAGGTCGTGAACTTGCCACCGGCGATCGACACGAAGCCGGCAACCGTGGAGGCGACCGTGTGCTCACGCGAGACCTTCGCCGACTGCGTGCCCGACTTGGTGCCGGGCTGAAGCAGCGGCCGCAAGCCCCGCCCAGGTGCCCACGATGTCGTCGTGGCTGATCGGGCGGGCCAGCACCTTGTTGGCCTCGGCGATCACGTAGTCGATGTCGGCGGCGGTCGCCACCGGGTTCATGAAGTCTTCGGTCCACGGGGTGTCTGTGGTGCCGATGGCCCAGTAGCGCGACCACGGGATGACGAACAGCACGCTCTTGGAGGTCTGCAGGATCAGACCCGCGTTGCCGTCGATGCGATCCCGGGGAACGACGATGTGGATGCCCTTCGAGGCGAGCACCCGCAGGCCACCCTCGTTGTCGGCGAGGGACTGCGACTCTTCGGTCCACACGCCCGTCGAGCTGATGACGGACTTCGCCTTCACCGCGAAGCTCACGCCGGTCTCGAGGTCCATGAGCACGGCACCGTCGACGGCGCCCGAAGCGTTACGGGTGAGCTCGACGACCTGGGTGCGCGACGCGGCGTGAGCACCGCGCTCTACGGCCGTGCGCATCACGGTCAGCACGAAGCGTGCGTCGTCGACGTTCGCATCCCAGTACTCGATCGCGCCAACCGCTGCGGTCTTCGCGAAGTCGGGGAAGGTCTCAGTGAGAGCCGCCCGCGACAGGTGGCGGTGGAAGGGAAGGGCGCGCTTGCCCGTCCTGATGGTCGCCAGCAGGTCGTAGAGCAGGATGCCGGCACCAACGAAAATGCGCTCGAACACCCGGCGGCGCAGCGGGTACAGGAACGGCACCGGACGAACCAGGTGAGGTGCGATCTCGGTGAGCAGCAGGTCCCGCTCCTTGAGTGCCTCAAGCACAAGCTTGAAGTCGAGCATCTGCAGGTAGCGCAGGCCGCCGTGCATGAGCTTGCTCGAGCGGCTGGAGGTGCCCGACGACCAGTCCTGCGCCTCGACGACGGCCGTCGACAGGCCGCGGCTCACGGCATCCAGAGCGATGCCAGCGCCGGTGACTCCCCCGCCGATGACGAGAACGTCGAGCTCTTCGCCCGGCGCAGTGCTCGCCCTGAGACGGGACAGGGCGCGGTCACGCGACTCTGTGGTGAGGCGGCTGTCAGTCATGGAGAAAATCCTGAACGTCGAAGTGGTGGGCGTCATTGCTTGCGCCGTTGAGCAGCGTATTACGCTGGCACTACTGCTTGGCAAATTGAGCAGCGAACTTGCACGTATGTGCAGAATGGATGCCATGGACCGCGAAGAGACGCTGCTGGCCGCATCATCCATGTACTACCTGCAGGACATGAAGATGGAGACGATCGCCAGTCGGCTGCACATGTCGCGGTCAAGCGTTTCGCGGTTGCTCAAGCAGGCGAGGGCGAGCGGACTCGTCGAGATCACCCTTCGCCCCACCCCCAGTCGGGCTCCCGGCGTCGGGCAGTACATCTCGACGCAGTTCAACGTCGAGGTCTATGTGGTGCCGGTTCTGGACACCGCCACTGTGGAGGATCGGCTCGAGCAGGTGGCCATGACCACGGCCAGAATGCTCACCGGCTGGATGGATTCCGACATGATCCTCGGCGTCGCGTGGGGCACGACCCTGGGCGCCATCGCCCAGCATTTGGGGCGAAAACCGACACTGGGCAGCGCCATAGTGCAGCTCAACGGTGCCGCCAACAACCGCACATCCGGAGTGGAATACGTCGGAAGCCTCATCTCGCGATTCGGGGAAGCCTTCGACGCGAGCGTTCACCTGTTCCCCGTGCCCGCGTTCTTCGACTACGCCAAAACCAGAAAGGCAATGTGGCGCGAGCGCTCCATCGCACGCGTGCTTGACGTGCAACGTCGGGCCGACATCGCGCTGTTCTCCATCGGCGCGGTGGCCGGCGAGGTGCCGAGCCACGTCTACTCGGCGGGCTACCTGGAGAGCGAAGACATCCAGACCCTCGAGGCCGAGGGCGTCGTCGGCGACGTGTGCACGGTGTTTCTACGCGCCGACGGAACGTACGAAGACCTGTCGCTGAACGAACGTGCAACGGGTCCAACCCCGGCCGAGCTCAGGCGAGTGCCGCGCAGGGTGTGTGCCGTCGCGGGCGACAGCAAGGTCATCCCGCTGCTGGCCGCCCTTCGCGCCGGCGTCATCACGCACCTCGTCGTCGACGAGTTGACCGCGACCAAACTCGTGCAGCTGGATGCCGCGAGTTGAGGGCATGACCGCTAGAGCCGGATACGCCTTGTCAGCCACTCGGCGATAGCGGCAAACGCTAATCCCGCGGGGACGAGCAGGAGCGCGTAGGCGGCCCCCATATCCCGGATGAAGTTGAGGCTGTACATCCAGGACCCCGGCAGCGCGCTGGTCCAGAGCGCGAAGGCCGCCAGTGCGAGCGCCACCCGAACTGCCAAGCCAACTATCGAGATCCTCACGTTCGGATCGCGAGGCGCCGCGAAGGCGCCCGTGATCACGAGAGCAGCAGCGACAATGACGCCAACCAGAAACCAGCCGAGAGACCCAGCTTCTATGCGCTCAAGGAGCTCCTGAGGCGTTTCGTCCCCCGTCAGGACACCTTGAGCGGCACCGACCCCGAGGATTCCCGCGTAAAGAGTGATCGCCTCGCCCGGGATCCACTTTACGATCGTCGCTGGAACGTTGGAGTCCGCCGTGTTCACACGACTGACGCCGTCTCCACCAATCGTTGCTGTATCGGATCCGATGCCATACGCGCTCATAATGATGCCCTTCAGCTGGTCGAGGTGCGGCTGGATGCCGCGAGCTAACTACCTCTGTACAACTCCGTCGATAAGTACCGAAGGCCCGAGTCGCACAGGATCGTTGCGACGGTCGCGTCGGGACCGAGCCGCTCGGCAACCCGGAGCGCCGCAACGACATTTGCGCCGGACGAGGTTCCAGCGAACAGCCCCTCCTCGCGGGCGAGTCTGCGTGCCATACGCATCGCGTCGTCGGCACTGACGACCTGGATCTCATCCACCTGATCCGGTTCCCACAAGGGAGGAATGAAGCCGATACCGATCCCCTCGATGCGATTCGACCCGGTTGGTCCGCCGGAGAGGACAGCAGACTCCGCCGGCTCAACAGCAACGACCTGAATATCCGGTTTGTGCGAGCGCAGCACCCGACCCACTCCGTGGATGGAGTGCGCGGTGCCGACGGCGTGAACGAAAGCATCAACATCGCCGTCAGTCTGCGTCCAGATCTCCTCGCCAAGCGGGAGGTACCCGGTGATCGCGTCTGTGTTGTTGAGTTGGTCGCACCACCAATGACCCGGCTGGTCTGCCACCTCACCGGCACGCGAAATCATGCCCTTGATCAGCTTCTCCGTGATCTGCCCGCCATCGCTTGGCACATCCTCAACCACGGCGCCGAAGGCCTCCATAGTGCGTCGCTTCTCTTCGCTGAATGCGTCCGAAAAGACAACATGCAGGCGGTACCCGAGGGCCGCACATGCGAAGGCGAGCGAGATTCCCGTCGTTCCAGCGGTGTACTCGACGACGGTGTCACCCGGCCTGAGTTTGCCGTCACGCACGGCACCCTCGATCGCCGTCCTGGCCATCCGATCCTTCATGCTGCCGGTCGGATTTGCCCACTCCAGCTTCGCGACGATCCGCGCGCCACTGGCTGGCGCGATTCGTCGCAATTCGACCAGCGGCGTGTTTCCTATACCCGCAAATGCCCCAAGCGTTTCAGCCATGCTGCACCACCTTCGCCAATAGCAATAAATTAGCGAGCAGTGGACGCTGAGCACCAGTAGCAATATGAGCGCTTGCCGGACTGGCGCACCTCACGGCCGAAACGACAACAGCCAGCCGGAGTGATCCGGCTGGCTGTCGTTCGGGATTTTGCGGTGGACCCTAGGAGATTTGAACTCCTGACCTCCTCGATGCGAACGAGGCGCGCTACCAACTGCGCCAAGGGCCCCTGCGCCTTGCGGCCCAGTGCGTTAGCTAGATTAGCACCTGCCGGTGGGCGGGTGAATCAGCCGGTCGTCAGCCGACGGCGCGACGACGGGCGAGCACCGCGTCGATATCCGGCGCTGCGCTGGTGGCGTCATCCACGATGCCCATTCGCGCGAAACGGCTGGGCGCTGCCTGCTGCACCGGGATCGGCGCGACCTCCTGCTGAGCAGCGCGCACGGCTTCCTCGGCTTTGGCTGAGGCAAGTTTCAGCGCGGCGGACGGGTCGGCCACGATCGTCTGCGGGGCCAGTGAACGTGAGAGGTACAGCGGCTTGGGGATCGGCACCGGAGTCCAGCTCGCCTCGCGCTCGGCGACCGTCTCGGTGCGCGCCGGGGCGCTGCTCATCGACGTGCGGCGCGCCCGCGGGGCACTGACCTCCGGACGACCACGGGAGGCCTTCGCGAAACGCCCCAGAAGCGACACAGACCCGAGGGCCGCCGTCGTGCTGACGGCAAGGATCACCCAGGATGCGGCGACCGCACCGGAGGTGACGATGAGCACCAGTTGCACCACCGCGGCAGGTGCCGCGACCAGCAGCACAACCGCGAGCAGGGTGCGAGCGCGGCGCAGGCGGCGTGCGGCGACTGCCCGCGGATCTTCTGCCTGGGGTGCCTGCCGAACGGGACCGACCGCAACGGGCCCCTGTCTCAACTCGGCACGCTGGGCCTGAGCAAGCTGCTTCGCCTGGAGGTTGGCCCTGACGGCATCCGGAATCTCGGCACTCTCGGCTAATACCCGGATCGTCTGTTGAAGTCGCACCGCATTACGCTCGGTGGCCAGGTATTCGCGGCGCTTGAACCAGTTCGGCACCAGGTATGCCAGCCATAGAGCAGCAGCGATTGCGAGCATGAGCCCGCCGCCTGCTCCCGTAAGTTCCATAGCCATACGGTACGAGCAGGGCGGCCTCTTAACGCGGCACCACGCGGACGCGACACGCACCTTCGTTCATAACTCCTGCAATTCGCAGGTCGCGCGGCGAGCACCGGGCAGGTCAGGGCAGCAGTGGACGCAGCGCCTTGGCGCGGTCGGCCTCGGGAACCTCGGCGTCTGCCGGAGTGGCCCTGCCGTCGAGCCAGCGCCGCAGCACCCCGACCGGCAGCTCGTCCACGGTGAGGGCGAAGCAGAAGTGATCCCGCCAGTCACCATTGATGTGGATGTAGCGCCGCCGAAGCCCCTCGTAGCGGAAGCCGAGCTTCTCGACGACGCGCAGGCTCGGCTCGTTCTCGGGGCGGATGCAGATCTCCATGCGGTGCAGCCCCACGCCGAAGAAGCAGTGGTCGGTCGCCAGCGCCACCGCGGTGGGGGTCAGCCCCTTGCCTGCGAACCGCTCAGAAACCCAGTAGCCGATGGTGGCAGACGACAACGATCCGTAGGCGATGGATGACACGTTCAACTGCCCAGCGAGCTCGCCCTCATACTCGATGACGAACGGCATGCCCAGGCCGGCGCGAGCGTTTTGCTGCAGGCTCCGGATGCTCGACCGCACGTCGAACGACATCGGACCGTGAGGGTTCGTGGCCTCCCACTTGCGCAACCAGCTGCGGTTCTCGGTGAGCTCACGCTCGAGCGCCCTGGCGTCACGCAGCCGGATCGGGCGAATGGTGGTTCGCCCCTCCGTCAGCGTCGGGATCGTCGCCACGTCAGTCGAGGTCGGCGGAGAACTGCTTGAGCCACGGCCGAAGCTCGGGGCCCAGGTCGTCGCGCTCTACAGCAAGCTGCACGATCGCCTTGATGTAGTCGACCCTGTCACCGGTGTCGTAGCGGCGGCCGCGGAAGACGACTCCGTACACTCCACCTGCGATGTTTTCGGTCGCCATCGTCTGCAGCGCGTCGGTCAGCTGAATCTCGTTGCCCTTGCCGGGCGCGGTGTGCTCGAGCACATCGAACACGTCTGGCTGAAGCACATACCGGCCGATGATGGCGTAGTTGGATGGCGAGGTGCCAGGCGCTGGCTTCTCGACGAGCCCGGTCACCTTGACGACGTCGGGAGTTCCCGTCTTCTCGACGGTGGCGATGCCATACATGTGGGTCGAGCTCGGGTCGACCTCCATCAGCGCGATCACGCTGGCGTTGCGACTGTTCTGCTCCTCGATCATGCGCGAGAGCAACACGTCGCGGCTGTCGATGAGGTCGTCACCGAGCAGGACGGCGAACGGTTCGCGGCCGACGTGCATCTTGGAGCGCAGCACGGCGTGACCGAGTCCGCGAGGGTCGCCCTGGCGCACGTAGTGCATGTCGGCGAGATCGTTGGAGAACTCGACGGCCTTGAGGCGGTGGGTGTCGCCCTTCTGCTCGAGCGTTGCCTCCAGCTCGGTCATCCGGTCGAAGTGATTCTCGAGCGCATTCTTGTTGCGCCCGGTGATCATGAGCACGTCGGTGAGGCCGGCCGCAACGGCTTCCTCCACGACGTACTGGATGGCCGGCTTGTCGACAACCGGCAACATCTCTTTGGGCATCGCCTTGGTTGCAGGCAAAAACCGTGTTCCGAGCCCCGCCGCGGGGACAACTGCTTTTGAAATCCTGAATGCCATGACCACAGGCTATCGGCAGTCTGCGCCTCGTAAATCCCTGACTGCTCATAGTATTGGGGCGTGTCTGATGACCTTACGCTCGAAAAACGCGCTTTGCGTGCCGAGCTTCGTGAGCGCAGACGCATCATCACCACCACTGGTCGTGCGGAAGCGAACGCCGCAATCACCCAGAATCTCATCGCCCTGGCGACCCGCTTGGGTGCCCGTTCGCTGTCTGCCTACCTGTCAACACCGGATGAGCCGGGCACACGGGAATTCCTGGCGTGGGCGCACGCGCAGTCAATCAGGGTGCTTCTGCCGATCTCCCGGGCCGATGGGCTGCTCGACTGGGCCGAGTTCGATGACTCCGACGAGTTCGAGGACGACCTCGGGATGCCGGCACCTACGGGCGAACCGCTGAGCCCTAGTGCGCTCGACGACGTCGACCTGATCCTCGTGCCTGCCGCATCCGTCGACCGCAGCGGGATGCGCATGGGCTGGGGTCGCGGATACTTCGACAAGACGCTCGGATCGATGCAACAGTGCCCGCCGGTCTATGCTGTCATTTTCGACGATGAGCTTGTGGATGCCGTTCCCAGCGAGCGCCACGACCAGCGCGTTAATGGCGTGGTGACCCCTTCGGGCATCGTAGACCTCTGATTTTCTAAGGATTCCGCGTGCCCACATACTCTTACCGCTGCACCGAGTGCGACCGCGCCTTCGATATCGTGCAGGCGTTCACCGACGACACGCTGACGGTGTGCCCGACCTGCGGCGGCAAACTGCGCAAGGTCTTCTCGCCGGTGGGTGTCTCGTTCAACGGGTCCGGCTTCTACCGCACCGATTCGCGGTCAGGATCGACCGGCGGAGCGACGTCAGCTGCCCCGAAGTCCGACTCATCGAGCTCGTCCGCCGAGAAGGCGGCACCGAAGAAGGAGGCGGCAAAGCCGGCCGCATCGCACAGGAAGCTCCTCAGGGGGCACAACCAGTTAGGAAGCACCATGCTGAAGGGTTTCAAGGAGTTCATCCTTCGCGGCAATGTCATTGACCTGGCCGTCGCTGTCGTTATCGGTACTGCTTTCACCGCAATCGTGAGCGCGATCGTGGATGGCGTCATCAATCCCGCGATCGGTGCCATCTTCAATGCCTCAGACCTTGCCACAGCGTTCCCGCTCAGCATCCCGACCACCTCCGGCGGTGAGCCGGCAGTGTTGTTCTTTGGCGCGGTGCTCGCGGCCGTGATCAACTTCCTGCTGGTGGCACTGGTGGTCTACTTCGGCCTTATCGTGCCGGTCGGTGTGCTCAAGAAGCGCGCGGAAGCCCGCAAGGATGCCGGCGAAGTTGTCGCCGAGACTCCGGCGGAGACCGAGGTCGCTCTGCTCATGGAGATCCGTGACCTTCTCGCGAAGCCCGTCGGCGGCGGCAGCCACTCCGGCAGCTAGCGCAGGTTCCTGCGCCGGTCAGCCCCAGTGCGGCGGCTTGTCCCGGCGCAGCTGCTCGTCATTTTCCGTGGCAGCGTGCCGCGTCGGCTCCGGCGTCGGGGTCGGATCTGACCCTGGGGGCGGCGGCGTGCTGGCGCGGCGTCTCCGGATGCGCGGAGCCGGTGTCTTTTCGTCGTCCGGATCGGGCGTGTCGTCGCGCGTCATCAGGACTGCTTTGCTGGACCGATCACCGAGATGGGCTCTGTCACCGGCGACGGGTCGGCACCGAGCATGACCGCGACCTTGGCCGGCAACAGCGTCGGGGTCGCTGAACAACTCGAAGGCGTGCACGCGCAGGTAGTGCCATCCGAGCCGCCTCAGCAGCTCTGGCCGAAGCCGGAGGGACTCGCGCAGACTCGACCTGTGCAGCACAGTGTCGGTCTCAATCGCGACACACATTCCACCCCTGGATGCCACGAGCCCGAGTTTTCCCCGATGTCCCAGCGCGACGTTGAGCCCTCTAACTCTGAGCCGCTGGGCCAAATCAACCAACATTGGTTCGCTGTCGTCGGGAACCGGCACCGCGGCCTGGCGTGCTCCGACTTCACCGAGAATCTCTGCCAGGGCGACAGCGCCGTGCTTCATGCGCCCGTCGTCGAGGTCTTCCGGCTTGAACGAACTGACGATGACCATCGAGCGGCGGGCCCGCGTCATCGCGACAGCCAGCAGTCGCTCGCCGCCCGGTTCCCCCAGCGCGCCGAAGTCAGACAGTACCCGACCGTGCGGGGTGCGGCCGTAGCCGATGGAGAAGATCACGCGGTCGCGGCTCTGGGCAACCGCCTGGTCGATCGTCGACACCGCGAACGGCTCCGGACGGTCATTCACGACGAAGTCGACCAGACCCGAGCGTGTGCCGGCGGCATCAAGAACGGCCTGCATCACCCTGACGGCATGCTTCGGGCTCGCGGTGATCACCATGAGAGATTCGTGCGGACGCTTCGTCGCGTGATCGAGGACGAGGTCGACGACCCGATCGACCTCGGCGTCCGGGCTCTCCACAGCGCCCGAGTCGGGGTCGGGCATGCCGTGCCCCTTGACCACGTAATCCAGCGCGAGGCTGCCGTGACCGAGGAAGCTGCCCGCCCACGGGAGGGAGACAATGCGTCCACCGTAGAAACGGCGGTTGACCAGTTCGGCCAGATCCTCCCCGCCCGGGCGGTAGCTGCGGGTGAGGGAGAGGGTCGGCAGAAGGGCGCCGAGTCGCGCCAGGGCCGAGTTGGAGTGCAACTCGTCGCGTGACTCGTCGGTGGCCGCTGGTGCCTGAACGTCGTCCGCTGTGCGATCGACCACGCCGATCTCGAACGGAGCTGGGGTCTGTGTAACGGGGTCGCCGAACGCGATGACCTGCTTGGCACGGCGGATGGCACCGGCGTTCTCCGCGATCGTCGTGGCTCCGGCATCCACCAGGATCACCACATCGAAGGGCATGGTGTCGACGATCGAGCTGGTCTCGTATGGCGACGCGAGCCACACCGGCGCGACGGTGCGCGACAGGTGGGGGGCCGTCGTCTGCAGGTCGAAGGCAGAGACCGAGTTGCGTGCGAGCATGCGCTTGAGCAGCTTGGCCTCGTCCGGCCAGTCGACCAGACCGATCTTCCAGTTCTCGGCCAGCTGCCAGCTCAGCTGCTGCGCATTGCTCTGCGCGTGGGCCTCGTCGACGAGCCTGAAGTCGGCCTCGAGCCGATCGAGAACGGAGGTGTTCGCGCCGAGCAGGGCGCGTTCGGATTCGAGCATCGACTCGAGGGCCGACTTCCACCACGAGAGTTCGAGTTCGGCGGCGACGTCGGTTTCCGGCACGTGGCGGCGGGCGAGGTCGTCGATCAGGGGGTCGAGTTCGAGCTCGCGCAGCGACGCCATGAGCGTGGTGCGTTCCTGCAGGTTGTGCAGCACGTCGGACTCGGCGGCCAGATCGGAAATCTTCGCCAGCAGCGCCGGGATGTGAAGCGCACCGAGCTGGGTTTCGCGGTCGGTGAGCCCGAGGGGCTGGTCGAGCAACGACAGGTCGTGGGCGACGTCGTTGAAGGCGGCCTGCACGTGGCCGATGCCGACGGGCACCTCCGGTGTCGCACCCTCCGCCACGAACCTGTGCCACAGCACGCGCTGCTGCTGGATGCGCACCAGGGCCTGGTTGAGGTCGGGGACACGGACGCCGGGGCGGACGTACTCCATGGCGAGCTTCTTGAGCCTGCGACGGTTGCCGCGAGCCATCTCGGGGAAGTCCTTGCGGGGCGCCGTGGCAGCGATCAGCTCGGTGATCGAACGGTCGAAGACCCTCGGCAGGAACTTGTCGAGGCTGTCGCGCAGGTCGGTGAGCAGTCGCAGGTAGACGCCAAGCTCGCTGATGTTCTGGAATGGCCGCATGTGGGTCTTCGAGACGAGGTGCATCCCGGCTTCCACGAGCTCGGGCACGCTGAGGTTGAGTCTCTTGGCCACCTCGTGCGCGCGGAGCGCTTCTTCGCCGCTGGAGAACTGGGCGCCATACCAGGGCGAATCGCCCGGGCCGTAGCGGAACTCACCCAGGCGGGCCGCCGCGACCATGATCTCGGCGGCGCGCGAACGGTCATTGGCCAGGAGCTCGACCGAACGACGAGACAGTCTCGCGGTGGTGGCGGGCGGATGCGGCAGCAGGGCGAGCCTGCTCAGCTCGGTGACGCAATCGAGCACCGAGATGCCCAGCGCGGTGTCGCCCTTTGCCAGGCCGCCCCGGTAGTCGAGCAGCACCTTGCGAAGCCTGACGAGAGCGTCATCGACCTCGCCGACGGCGGGCTGGGTGGCCTTCTCGCTGCGCGAGATGGACCGGATGATGTCGCGACGCAGCGAGCGCGGCGACACGGCAATGCCGGCAAGCCCGATGTCGCTCAGCCGGTCAGAGATGGAGTGCAGGGATGCCCGTCGCGCGCTGGAGACGAGCACGCGCTTGTTTTGCGCAACCAGGGTTCCGATCACGTTGACGATGGTCTGCGTGCCGCCGGTGCCGGGCAGCGTCCTGACGACGATCGAGTTGCCCGCGGCGATCTGGGCGATCACGTGCTCCTGCTCGGCGTCGGCATCCAGCAGCAGGCTGTCCGTCTGCGGCGAACGCTCGTCGGCCGCTACGCCATCCACCGGCGCGTAGCTCTCTTCGATGGTCCAGCGCGCTGAGGAGTTTCCCGCAAGCGCGTCGAGCACTGGGTGATCGAGGAGGAGAGCATCGTCGACCATGCCGCTCGCGACGTCGGCGAACGACGAGACGATGAGCCGGGGGCTGACGGTGAACTTGTCGAGGTGGGAGGTGAGACCGCGAAGCCTGTCGATGACCGGGTTCGGCTTGAAGGTGCCGTCGTCGTCGGTGAGGGCGACGAAGGCATGGGCATCCAGTCGCAGGTCAAACTGTTCGTCGAGAGCCTTCGCCAGCGCGGGGTTCAGGTAGGCGGAGCCACGCAGCTTCACCTCGAAGTCGCGACCGTGGCGGCGGATGGCCAGCGGGCGCAGCAGCACTGGGGCGCGGAAGTCGACGCCGCCGTGGCTCCACTCCGCGATTCCGATGCCCAGGTGAACGGAGTCGATGCCGCGAGCGCTCTGCAGCTCGAGACCCTTGGTCGCGATGGCACCCGCCGCGATTTTCGCGGCACGCAGGGCCAGGTCATCCCGAATCAGGTTCGACAGCAGCGTCGTCTTGCCGGTGATGAACTGCGCGAGCCCGCCGGGGTGGGTGGCCGACAGCTCGATGTGGGTGCGCGGCGAGTCGTCGAACTGCAGCAGCGGGTTGCGGCCGCCGACGCTGGCAAGCTCGGCACGCCACTGAGCCCACACGGGCTCTGCCACGTTCCCGGCAGCAACGCTCGGATCGCCGAGGCTGATGACGTGCGGGGCCGTCACCTGCGGGGGCACGACGACGTGCTCCTCAGCGGGGTCGCTGGAGACCGGCTGCTCGACATCAGGGTCAACAGTGAAATCTTCGGAAGGTTTGTTGGCGCGCCACACATCGCAACCTTAAGTCGACTGGCGGCAAAAAGGGCGGTGATACACACGGGTTTCGCATACTCGCGGCGCCGTACAATACGAAACATGGATGTGGTCACGGGCATCGTCGTCGCCGTGGTGACAGCACTGGTACTTATCGGCGGCGGCGTAGCCGTCGGATTTGTCGCACTGTTCCGCCGGCGCGGCGATCGCGGTATCGCCCTGTCGACGGTCGGCTCGCCGGCGTTCGGTTTCGGGTCTGCCCCGATTGCCGAACTGAACACTCGCGCCGGCAGCGCCCTGGTGCGTCTGGATGACGCCGTGCGCGCGGCCGATCACGAGCTCGGATTCGCCATCGCCCAGTTCGGCGCCGAGCAGTCCCGGGAGTTCGGGCAGTCGATCGGCTCGGCGCGGGCAAAGCTTGCCGAGGCGTTCCGCCTGCGCCAGGCCCTCGACGACAGCACGCCAGACAGTGACCGCCAGCAGCGCGAGTGGACACTCCAGATCATCGCGCTGTGCGAGCAGGCGCAAAAGATTCTTTCCGATCAGGATGCCGCCTTCACCGTCATGCGCCAGCGCGAGGTGGGTGCGGCCGGCGCTCTCACCGACCTGCGGTCGCGCATCGCGGCAACACAGCAGCGGCTGCAACCGGCACGCGACGCCCTCGCGCGACTGGAGTCCCGCTACTCCCCCGCTGTCGTCGCCGCGGTCTCAGCCAACCCATCCGAGGCCGAAGCGGCGCTTGCGGAGGCGACGGCGCTGGCGGATTCCGCAGCCCCCGCTGTCACCGAGACCGGCGTCAGCGCGGTCTCGGGCACTCTGCAGACCGCCGCACAGGCGGCCCAGCGCGCCGAGCAGCTGCTCGACGCGATCGAGCGCACCGAACGCGACCTTCAGGCAGCCGACGACGCGCTCGCGGCGCTGCGTAGCTCCACCCGCTCCGACCTGGCCGAGGCCAAACGGCAACGAGACACTGCGCCGGATGCCGAAACGGGTCGCGCGATCATCGACGCGATGGCGGAGGTCGACAGTGTGATCGAGCCGCACGGCGGGCCGGTGGATCCGGTGTCGGACCTGGACAGGATCGGCGCGGCCGTTGCCCATCTCGACCTGGCTCTGGCGAGCGCCCGCAACCAGGCGGATCGCCTCGCCCATGCCCGGGCCGCGTACGCGGGAACCCTCGTCTCCGCCGCCAGCCAGATCGCGGTGACGCGCGAGTTGATCGGCTCACGGGGAGGCGCGGTGAGCGCGCGCACGAAGCTCGCCGAGGCCGAGCGGCAGTACGCGCTCGCCCAGGCGGAGACCGATCCGGTGGCGGCGCTCGACACGATTCGACGCGCGGTCACGCTGGTGCGCGATGCGGATGCGCTGGCGCGCTACAGAAGCTGAGGCATCCGGGTCGAGCGCGCCGGTTGGGCGCCACGGCGTGCGTGCGCACAGCCGCGGCGACGCCGAACCGGCGCGCTCGGGGTGGGAGCGTTAGCGCGAGGTCAGCGCGAAGGTAACGGCGCCCTCGTCGGAGACCTCGGCGTCAAGCACCTTGTCGTCCAGTGCGGCGGAGGCGTTGGGCTCGAGGAATACCCGTGCACCAGAGTTTTCGACGACAGAGTCGCCCGGCTCGGCGGCGGCGACCACCGCGACGCTGAAGTTGGTGGCATCCTCTGCGGTTCCGTGGATGCGCAGACCGGCGGCATCGGCCTGTGGCGCCTTGTCGACGATGGCTTTAACGACCGTGGTGGCTGTTTCTGTGAGTGTGAGCATTATTCGTCCTCCCATTGGCAAGCGGTGTCGTGCTGTGAAGACAGCCACGCTTCCGCACTTGGGCGTGAGCTTCAAGCTGGGCGCCACACTCGGAGGGAATACACATGTTCGCGAGGTCGGTCCCGGCTAGAGTGCGGCGACCTACCGTGAGAGCCGCTCCACCTCATCGTCGGTGAGCTGCAGTTCGGCTGCCTTCACGGAATCAAGGATGCTCTCGGGCCGCGATGCACCGGGAATCGGAATGACGACCGGCGCGAGGGCGAGCTCCCACGCGAGGCAGACCTGCTGGGGGCTCACGCCGTGCGCGTCGGCCACTTCCTGGAAGGCCGCCCACTTTCCACCGAGCTCTTTCGCTCCCGAGATGCCGCCGAGGGGACTCCACGGCAGGAAGGCGATGCCGAGCTCTGCACACAGCCTGAGTTCGGGCTCGCTGGAGCGGAACTTCGGCGAGAACTGGTTTTGCACCGAGACCAGCCGTCCGCCGAGGATGTCGCTGGCCAGCCGAATCTGGTCAGGGTCAGCGTTCGAGATCCCGGCCATGCGGATCGTTCCGTCGTCGAGCAGGTCTCGGATCGCACCGACCGAGTCCGCGTAGTCGACCTCGGGGTCGGGGCGGTGAAACTGATACAACCCGATCGACTCGACACCGAGACGATGTGCTGAGGCTTTCGCGGCATCCTTCAGATAATCGGGATGCCCGTTGAGCGCCCACGGGCCGGCGGTCGGTCGCAGGTGCCCACCCTTGGTCGCCACGAGAATGCCGGATGTGTCCGAGCCCCACGATGCCAGCGCCTCCGCGATAAGCGACTCGTTGTGCCCCACGTCAACGCCAACCAGGTGGTACGAGTCTGCGGTATCGATGAGCGTCACACCGGCGTCGAGGGCGGCGTGGATCGTGGCGATCGAGCGCTCGCGATCGGGTCGCCCTTCGATGGACATGGGCATGCCGCCCAGTCCGATCGAGCTGACCTGTACGTCGCCAATGGTGCGTTGCTTCATGGATGACCATCCTTCGGTGTCACGGAGAATTCCGTACCTTCACACTAGGTTCGCCTCCGTCACCGGCCGGGGGCGTTGACGTCGCGGCGGTTTTGACGTACCGAGCTGCGACCAGCGGAATTGCTCTCGCGGGGGGTGCGCCGCCACGATGGGAGCATGACTGCAGCCGACAGCACTCCGACCGCCGCCGAGTATTGGGAGGACCGCTACCGCGGGGCCGACAAGACGTGGAGCGGCAACGTGAATGCCGCGCTGGAGCGTGAGATCGCCGGAGTCGCGCCCGGCACCGCCCTCGACCTCGGCAGCGGCGAGGGTGGGGACAGCCTGTGGCTTGCCCGAAACGGGTGGTCCGTGACCGCGGTGGACATAGCGCCCTCTGCGCTGGCGATCGGTGCCGCGGCCCAGCAACCCGGCGACGACATCACCTGGGTGGCCGCAGACCTCGGCTCGTGGCATCCACCGACCAGCTACGACCTCGTCACCGCCTGCTTCCTGCATTCGAGCGTCGACCTGCCGCGCGACGAGATCCTGCGGAGGGCCGCCGAGGCCGTCGCCGCCGGCGGGCTGCTGCTGGTGGTGGGTCACTCCGGCGCGCCGCATTGGGTGGATGACACCACCGACGACCACCATCACGCCGCCGAGGTGCTTCCCACCCCCGATGAGGTGCTCGCCGCGCTGTTCCACGACAACCCGCGTCTGTCGCTGGACGACTGGACGGTGCTCACCAAGGCCGAGATCGAGCGACCGACCGTGGCGACCGACGGATCCGTCGGCTCGATGGTCGACAGCGTGCTGAAGCTGCGGCGCAACTAGCGTCCGATCGTCAGCGTTACGCTCGTTGCACGCCTCGCAACGGGGCCAAGGGAGACGCCACCATGCCACCAGCACTGACAGTATTCCTGATCGCCGCGCCGGTGCTGCTGTTCGGCGCCCGCGCTGTGCTGCCCGGCATCCCGTTGAAGCGGTACGCTCGCGCGTCGTCCCGGCTCGACATCGCCTTACTCATCGTCGGCTCGGTCGGGCTCGTGCTGCACTGCGTGGCGATGTTCTACCGCGGACTCATCGCGGGCATCCCCGGGGCCGACGGATACCTCCAGTCGGTCAACGGCATGGGGACGGAGAGCATCGTGCTCTACGTGGTTCCCGCGGTTCTCGTCCTGGCCGGCCTGCGTCGTCAGCAGCCGGTCGCGCTCATCATCATCGCCGTCACCCTCGTCGCCGTCGGCGTCACGATGTACAACGGCGGCGCGCTCAACGTCCATCTGGCTGCCATCACCGCGGCGGCAGTCGCGCTCGCCGCCGGCACCTCACTCCTGGTGCTCCGGCCGCGTCGGTCCCGGAAGGTCTCTTCGCGGGGGTAGGCGATGCGACAGTCACGCGACGGAGATGATGCCCATCATCCCGAGGTCTTCGTGGTCGAGGATGTGACAGTGATAGACGGTGGTGCCCGCGAAGTCGTCGAAGGCGATGCGCACCAGCGAGCTGCTCTGCGCCGGCACGTTCACGACGTCCTGCCAGGCGGGCGTCTCGACGGCCCGACCACCGACCTCGATGACCTGCATCGGCCACACGTGCAGGTGGAACGGATGATCCATCGGGCTCGTGTTGACGATCATCCACTCCTCGATCGTGCCGAGGGTCACGGATTGGTCAACGCGAGCGTGATCGAATGAACGCCCGTCGATGGTGAAACTCATCATCGACCCTCCCATCCCCGCCCCGCCCATCGCGAAGGTGAGAGTCCTGGTGCCGTCAAGCGTTTCGGTTCGCAGGTCTCGCGGCTCTGTGCGCTGCGGGCTCGGGAGCGGGGCCACCGCGGCGCCGGACACGGTCAGCGTGGCGATGGCCACGGCGGCACTGGACCGGGTCGCTCCACCCATCATTCCCCCGGGGGAACCCCGATCCACGGGCACCGCCGTCAGCACCGAGGTGCCTTCCGCCATGGTCACGAGAACGTCTGCCCGGTTTCCGGGCATGAGCGCCAGCGAATCCACGTCCCGCGGCGCACCAAACCGGCCCGAGTCGTTTCCCAGCAGTTGAAGCGTCTGGCCGTCGAGCCGCAGGTCGAGGTAGCGCGAGCTGCAGGCGTTGACGATGCGCCAGCGTTCCCGTTCTCCGGGACGTGCGCTCATGGTCGCGTCGAGCTGCCCGTTCAGGAGCACGATCGCTCCTTCGCGCCCCAGCATCTGATCCATCGGGGAGGCAGACGGAATATTGCCGGATGCATCGAACGTGACATCCGACACGATCAGCACCCGCTCGACGGCCGCCGGAATCGGCTCTGCCTCTTCCACGATGATCGCGCCGTAGAGACCGCCGAATACCTGCTCGGCCGCCATCCCATGGTGGTGGGGGTGGTACCAGAACAACCCGGGCGGATGGTCGACGGGAATCTCGTACCGGTACTCGACGGTCGAGCCGGGATCGATCCGAAGAAACACGTTGTCGCTGGACCCCTCGGGCGACACGTGGAGCCCGTGGGTGTGCAGGTTCGTCGCATCGTTGAGCTGGTTCGTGTGGGTGACCGCCAGCGTGTCCCCCGGCCGCACCACGAGCGTCGGCCCAGGGAGCGTGCCGTTGTACGTGAGGGCGTTGACCTGTGTGCCGCCGATGACTATCCGGGATGGGGCGGCAACGAGGGTGACGGCGAGCAGGCCATCGACGCTTCGGATCATCTCCGGTTGGGCAAGCTCCGGCCCGGCCGGAACGGCCACAGGCGCGTCTGGCGTCGTGGACAACACCGCCACGAGACCTGCGCCGCCGGCCGCCACGATCAGGACGCCCACGCCGCCCAGGCCCAGCGCCGTACGTCGGCTGATGGGCTCCATCAGGAATCGAGGCCGAGCGCGGAAAGCCGCTCCCGGCCGTAGTCCCACATCATGTCGCCACGTCCCTTCTGTGGATGTGTCTGCCTCGAGTCTTGGCGACACCATGCGCGTCCGGCAGTGCCAATGGTCCCGCCGAGGTAGGCGAAGATGGAGGCATGGTCTATTCCAGCTATGTCGCCATCGGAGACAGCTTCACCGAGGGGGTCGGCGACGACCTGCCGGACGGCTCGGTGCGGGGGTGGGCCGACCTGGTGGCGCGAGGGCTGGCGCTGGCATCCACCAGCCCTGTGACCTACGCGAACCTTGCCATCCGCGGGCGACTCCTCGAACCCATCGCATCGGGCCAGATGGATGCCGCGATCGCGCTGAAACCCGCTCTGATCAGCATCAACGGCGGGGGTAACGACATCATGCGCCCGCGGGTCTCGATCGACGCCGTTGCCGAGCAGCTCCTCGCAGCCGTGGATTCAGCCACCAGCGCCGGCATCCACGTGGTGCTCGCCAGCGGGGCGAACCCGACCCGGCACATCCCGCTCGGGGCCGCCATCGAGAAGCGCGGCGACCAGCTCGCGCTGGCCGTGCGCAAACACCTGCCTCGCGACGGCGTCACCTGGGTCGACAACTGGTCGGATGCCGAGCTCACGCAGCTGCGCTACTGGTCGGTCGACAAGCTGCACCTCAACGGCGCCGGGCATGCTCGCGTCGCGGGCAATGTGCTCGCCGCGCTCGGAGTGCCGATCCTCTCCCCCGCCGACGACGAGAACGACATCGCGCGGCCGCGCACCTCGGCCTACTGGCGGGAGTACGTGTTGCCGTGGGTCGGGCGACGGCTCACCGGACGGTCATCCGGAGACAACCGTGAGCCGAAAAGCGCGACTCTTCAGCCGGTCATCCTCGACTGAGGCGAGGGTGCGGCGGGAAGCCCGGCCGAGCGGTCGCTCCATCGCAACTACTTCGAACTCGGTCGACTCGACTGGCGACAGGTCGAGGTCGACCCTGGCGGGGTGGAGTTCGCGCGCCCGATCTCGCGATGGTTCGAACTGTTCAGGCGGGTTGGTTTCCGGGTCGACGACTACCGGGAACCGCGGGCGCCGCTCGCCGCCACAGGAGGGGATTTCAACGTGGCCGCGGAGTGGGCCAGGGATTTCCCGAGCGAACAGGTGTGGTTTCTCACAAAGATTGACGTTTAGTCCCGGCGAGCGTGCTGCGTCTCCCGGTAGTGCGCCACGATCATCACCGCGGCGACAGCTCCGAGCAGATGCCAGGCCGCGTGGCCCTGGAGGGGTGACTGCGCCGAGCAGAAGAACGCGGTCTGGTCGAGGATCCAGATCACGTAGGCCACGACCATGGCGGCGAGTCCGATCCAGATGAAGCGCACCCTCGGCGAGCGCGGGCTGTGTCCCGTGACGAACGGCATGAGTTCGAGCAGGATGCCGGGCAGCAGGAGGGCTGCGAACAGCACGCGCCGGGCATCCGGAACCACGTATTGCACGACGCCCAGGACCAGGCTGAGCGCGACGAAGAGCGTCACCGCCGGCACCGGCCGCAGCCTGCCGCTGCGGTACAGCGCCCCGAGCGCCAGCAGGATTCCGAAGGTGTACATCGAGAAGATGTCGAGGAACTGCCCGAAGAACGACAGCGTTGCGTGGTAGATGAAGCTCGAGGCGCCGATGAAGACGAGCACGGCACCGAACAGTGGCGTGAGTCGACGCTCGGGTGTTCCCAGGGCCGGCCGGCGGGCGGCCACAAGGGTCCAGAATCCGAGCAACACGAATCCGAGCGAGCTGACCGAATTGGCGAACTGCATCGGCACTGCGCTCAGCGGGGCCTCGCAGAAGCAGCCCGTTTCCGCGCACGTTGCCGGTCGCTGGGCGAGGGTGCTGGCATCCACCCAAATGGCCAGCAGATAGATCAGCACCGAGAACGCGATGCCACCGGCGAGCGCCACGACGACGCGGGCGACAGGCGACAGCGCGCCCGGCGTCATCGCGGCGACTGGTGGCTGAGGATCGCCTCGCGCAGTGCGTCTTTGGTCGGAAGTCCGGCGGTGCGCTGACCGTTGCGGTAGATACGGCATGCCAGGTCGGTGGTCGGTGCCGACCCCGGGTCAACATCGACACCGTCGATGAGGATGGTCGGCGAGCCGGCGAATGCGACCTTCGCCGCGTCTTCCGGGGTGCGGATGAGGGTGAAGGTCGGCTCTGACATCGGCGATATCGAGCTCGTCAATCAACTCGGTAATGACACGTCCCGCGTCCTCCCAGTTGGGGCACGCGTCGATGTGGAGTATGTCGATCTTCATCTCACCATTGTGCGCCCCAACGGCACGACCCAGAGGATCTGTTCGGGAAGGATGACCGTGACGGCATCCCCCGCAGACACGGTCATGGTGCCGGGCACCTCAACCCGCAGCAGCTCCGACCCCACGCGAACCGACGCCCGCTGGCGAAGACCGCTACGGATCACGGCGACGACGGCAGCGTGCAACGAACCCGCCGGAGCCGACGGGGCATGGCCGGGGATCAGGCCCGCCGACTCGTGGCGAAAAACCAGCGCCCCGGGGCCATCCTCGGCGCTTTCGTCAACGACGACCGCCCCGAGGCCGGAGTGATGAACGCCGCCACGCACGACTCCGCTGACAACGTTCTCGCCGCCCATCAACCGGGCGACATCGAGCGACGCGGGGCGGTGATACACGCGATCCACCGTGTCGTGCTGCAGGAGCTGACCGTTCTCGAGCACGGCGATCCGGTCTGCGACGGCAGTGGCTTCGTCGCGATCGTGGGTGACCATCAGGATCGTGGGTGAGAGTTCACGGCGGATGCGCAGCAGCAGCTCGTGCATCTCGTGGCGCAACGTCGCGTCGAGTGCGCTGAAGGGTTCGTCAAGCAGAAGGATGCTGGGTTGCGCGGCGAGCGCACGGGCGATCGCGACGCGTTGCTCCTGCCCGCCAGACAGCGAGCCGACACCACGGTCGCCCAGGTCTGCCAACTGCACCATGTCCAGGTATGGCCGGGCACGGTCGCGTGCCTGTCGCCGTGTTTGGCCCGCCGCGCGGTCTGCGAAGGCGACGTTGTCGATGACCGACAGGTGCGGGAACAGCAGCGGTCGCTGGAAGACGAGGCCGACGTTGCGCTTCTCGGGAAGCACCTCGGTGATGTCCCGGCCGTTCAGGAGGATGCGCCCGCCGCTCGGATCTTCGAGCCCGGCGATGATGCGCAGGATCGTGCTCTTGCCCGAACCGCTGGGGCCGAGCAGGGCCGTGCACGTGCCAGGGAGCACGTCGAGATTCACCCCGCTCAGCGCGGGAGGGCGGTGATCGATGAACTGCTTGGTGATCTGGCGCAGGGCGATGGCGGAGGTCATGGGCGGTGGTGGCTTCCTGTTCGAGCCAGCAGGACCAGCAGGATGAGTGGAGGGAGCACCGCAGTCAGCGAGAGCATGGCAACAACTGAGTCGTTGCCTATGCCCGCTGCCAGCGATGCGGTGATCATGGGGAGGGTGACGAATGTGCCGCCGCCGACGATGAGGGTGACCAGATAGTCGCTCCAGCCGACGAGGAAGGCGAGGAACGCGGCACGGGCTAAGGCTGGTGCCATCAGCGGCAGGTGAACTCGCCACAGCACCTGGCCGGGTGAGGCACCGAGAGTTCGAGCCTCTTCTTCGAACCCGATGTCGTGCGCTGCATATGCCGTGCGGAGCATGAAGGTCGTGTATGGCACGGCCGCGGCGACGAGCACCACGACCAGACCGAGCATCGGCGGAACGTGAGCACGCAGCAGGAGCACATTCGTCCCCAGGACGGCCGCGAAGGGCGGGATGGCGACCGGCGCGAAGAGCAGCACCGGCAGGATCTTCGGCAGGGGCGCCCAGCCGGCGACCAACCCGCGCGCCGCCAGCGCTCCAATGGGCGTGGCGATCAGCGCGACTATCAGGCCGAGCAGGAACGAGCGTCCGGATGCCGCGGGGCCGCCTGCGGCGATCGCCGCGTCGAGTCCGTCGACCCCCCACTCGGTCGGGATCACGGAAGGAAAGGACCACCGGTCCGCGAAAGCCCAGAGCGCGAGCGGAACAAGGGGCAGCGCGAACCACACGAGGAGCAGCACCGCGAGCACGCGTCGGCCGATCCGGCTTGACGCCCGCGACGCTGTCAGCGGTCGCCCCGGATCACCGGGAAGCCGCCGAGATCGCGGGGCGGCGAGGGAAGGGTCGAGCTCTCGCGTCGAGATGGTCACCGCCACACCGCCCTTCGGCGCAACGCAACGGATGCCACTGCGACGGCCGCGAGGGAGATCGCGACGGTCAGCACGGCGATCGCAGCCGACTCCGTGCGCGACGACAGGCTCACATCATTGAACAGGCGGATGGCCATCACCGCGAGTGGCTCGGGATAGGTGCGACCGAGCAGCCAGGCGACCTCGTACGATCCGAGGGTGTAAATGAAGACGATGGTCGCGGAGACAATCAGCGAGGGTGCAGCGAGGGGAAGAAAAACCATACGCAGTCGCACGCTGCGGCTTGCACCGAGCATCGCGGCGGGTTCATCGAACTGGGCGACGCGGGTGAGCAGCGTTCCGGCGACGACCAGCGCGATGAAGGCGGATTCTTTCCATGCGTACTCCGCGATGACGGCAAACCACCACGGGCCAGCTACGAGCGCCGGCCAGGCCGTTGCCTCGATTCCGAGCAGCCGGGGCAGCACCCCGGAGTCGGCGAGAAGCAGCCCCATCGTGGCGGCCCCGATGAGGTGGGGCACACTCACGGTCACGGCGCCGATGGCACCGACGATTCGACCGAACCTGCCGCCAGAGACAACCACGAATGCCGTCGTGGCGCCGAGCACGACGGCGACCGCGGTGGAGGCGGCCGCTATCCAGAGAGACGTGCCCATCGAGCCGAGCAGGGTGGGTGCTGTGGAGACGTAGGCATCGACGCTGAGGTGGACAGGCCCGACAAGCGGCATGAGCCCGACGCTTTGCAGGATCGTCGACCCCAGTCCGCCGACCACCACGACGACAACCGGGATCATGCCGACGATGAGCAGGACTCTGGCCCCTCGCAGGCGGGTCACCGTGTCGGGATTCGGGTTCGCCATCCCTCATTCACCGCAGGAACCCATTCGGCCGAGAGTTCGGGGTTGGCATTGCGGGAGAGCACCTCGAAGGTGGGCACGACCGTCGACTGCGGCAGGTCGGCGAACAGCTGCTGTTCCGCTGGCGTCAGTGCGGCGACATCCAGTGCCGTGAATTGTCCCCAGCGCGTCGGGTCGGCCTTGGCCACCTGCTGTTCAACCGACAGGGCAAGATTGGCGACCACCATCGCCCCGGCGGCATGGGCGGCGTTGGCCGGTATCGCGAGGAAGCTGGCATTGCCGAGGGTGCCCTCGTCGAGCGAGAGCACTTTCGTCGCGGCGGGGAACGTGCCGTCCTCCACGAGCCTGGTCAGCGTCGCCGGGCCATACGTCAACGTCATGTCGATCTGACCATCGGCGTAGAGCTGGTTGAGCTGGTCGACGTCGGCGGGGTACGTGTCGCCGCCACGCCAGAGTGACGGCGCGACATCCGACAGCGCCGTGTACAGGTCGGGGCTGAGCTCGTCGAAACTCTCTGCCGAGTACGCGGCAGGGACGTTCTCGTAGCCGCCGGACACGCTGTAGAGCACCTGCCGGACGAAGGCGGAACCGGTGAAGTCCGGCGGGGCGGGGTAGGTGAACCGGCCGGGATGCGCCGTGGCCCAGTCCAGGATTCCGGCGACGGTCGATGGCGGGTCTGAGACCACGGCCGAGTTGTAGGCGATGCTGAACTGGGCCTTGTTCCACGGGGCTTCGCAACCGTTCACCGGAGTGCCAAAATCGCTGACCAGCAGCGGGTCGGTCGCTGAGACGTTGCGCATATTCGGCAGCAGCGGCGTCCATTCGCACAGCCAGGCGTCTGCCTCGCTTCCGGTGCGGAAGTTGTCGCCGTTGACCCACACCAGATCGACACTTCCGTCGGTGGTTCGACCGGCCTGCAGCTCCGTGAGCACCCGGTTGAGCGCATCCTTCGTGTCGACGATCGGGACCCTGTTCAGGATGACGCCTTCTGCCGCGACCGCCGGCGCGAGAACATCGTCGATATAGCTATTGCCTTGATCGTCGCCGCCGTACATCCACAGGTTGACGGTCTGGCCCTGGGCCGCACTCACCACGCTGTCCCAGTCTGTGAACGCGGTCGTCGCCTCGGCGGAGGGAGCGGCACACCCGGCGAGGGCAACAAGTCCGCCCAGCGCGAGAGTCGCGGTGGCGAATGTTCGCCAGGTTCGGCGGCGAAATGAGGGTGGTGTGGAGGGCACTGGTCAGCAATTCTGTCGGCGATCGGCAGGTGGAGCCTCCGACGCTACGGCCAGCGCGACCACCCGCTCGGTACCCCAGATCACACAAGAGTCGACGAAGGGATCCCTATCATTGGGCAAATGCAGTCATCTCGCCGTGCCGTCATCTGGCGGGCTGCATTCTTCCTCGCGTTTATCGGCGTCGTCGTGATCATTGGATTCATCGTTCCTCTGCCGAGCGTCGAGGACATCAGGGCAGCAGCCACCGCGGCGGGATGGATGGGCGCTGTGCTGTTCGTCGTCGGATATGGCGTAGCGACGCTCACCCCCATCCCGAAAATTGTCGTCAGCATTGCTGCCGGCCTGACCTGGGGATGGGCCCTGGGGGTTGTGCTCGTGTATGCGGGAGCCCTCATCGGAGCTGCGCTGGCGTTTGCGATCGGCAGAGCGCTGGGCCGCGAGGCAGTCGAGCGTTTCACTGGAGCGCGCGTCGCCAGGGTCGACGAGATTTTGGAGCACCGGGGCCTCATCGCGCTCATCGGCGTTCGACTGGTGCCGGTGCTGCCGTTCACCGTGATCAACTACACGGCAGGACTGACCAGCGTGAGCCGTCGCGACTACGCGATTGGCACGATGCTGGGCATCCTGCCGGGAACCCTCGCGTACGTCGCGGTGGGCGCATTCGGAACCACGCTCGGGTGGCCGTTCTACGTCGCGGCCGGCGCGCTGGGGCTGCTGACGATCGCCGGCGTGGTCTACAGCGTGCGCGCCCGACGGCGCCACAACCGGATCGCAGCGGAGGTTGCCCAATGATCGACGCGCAGCTGCGTCGCGCCATGGAACGCCCGGTGTCAGTCATGGCGGCGCGCATCGACGTGCCGTGGGTCACGCCCGATCGGTTGACGGTGGCCGGGCTGGTGGTCGGCCTGTCAAGCGCCGGGCTCGCCGCTGCCCAGTGGTGGTGGCTGGCCCTCGCCGCCTGGCTGATGTCGAGGGTGCTCGATGGGCTCGACGGGTCGCTTGCTCGACGGCGCCGGGCTCGGAACCCTCAGGGTTCCTCGAGCGAGGCCGGCGGGTTTCTGGATATCACCGCGGACTTCGTCGTCTACGGCGCGACGGTCGTCGGGGTCGCCGTCGGCGCGACCGCGGGAGCTGGAGCCCCGTGGTGGCCGTTCCTGGCCGTGCTTCTCGCGTACTACATCAACGGGGCGACGTTCCTGGCGTTCTCCTCGATCGCGGAACGCACGGGTCGCCAGGTCGACGACGGCCGGTCGCTGTCATTCCTCGGCCGGGTGGCTGAGGGCGCCGAAACTATTGCCGTGCACTCCGCGTGGCTGATCGTGCCTGCCTTCGCCTGGCAGATCGCGGTCGGCTGGGCCGCGATCGTCATGATCAGTGCCGTGCAGCGCATGATCGTGGGCTACCGCCTGCTGCGGTAGCCCCCACATCGGCTCTCACGCCATTCGGGCGTTCCGCACCTTGCGCAACACCTTGATCGCGACGGCGATGACACCCGAGCCGAGGCGGTGCTTCACGTCACTGACCGCGGCGTTCCAGAGCGGGTCGTTGTAGGTCGGGTACGGATGGATCGTGCTGGCGACGCTGCTCGTCGAGAGTTTGCTCTGCACGGCGAGCGCGAGTTCGCCGACCGTCTCGCCCGCTCTGGGTCCGACGACCGTGCCGCCGACGATGCGTCCGCTCTTCTCGACCACGATCTGGGTGAACCCCGACGTGGCCTGCTCGGTGATCGCCCGGTCGGAGTGGCTGTGTTGCTGGGTGAAGACCCGGTGGCGTCGGGGGTCAGCGGCGGATGCCTCAATGCCGACGGCGGCGACCTCGGGTGAGGTGAAGGTGACGCGGGGAATCACCCGGGTCTCGGCTTTACGACGCAGGCCCAGGATGGCGTTGGTCGCGGCGACGCTGCCGTTCACCCCGGCGAGATGCGTGAACTGGGGCATTCCGGTGATGTCGCCAGCGGCCAGGATGCGGCGATTGTCGGTTCTCAGCGCAGCATCCACGCGCACGTATCCGGCCTCATCGGTGGCGACCCCGGCGGCGGCAAGATCCAGGCTGGATGTCTCGGGCCGACGTCCGAGGGCTGCGACGAGTCGATCGAACCGCAGCTCCTGCCCGTCGTCGAGGGTGAGCGTTCCCGCCAGGTCATCCGTGGATGACGCGGCGACCGCCGTGCGCCCGGTGAGGATGGTCACCCCATCCGCGACGAGGGCGTCATGCACGATGCGCGCGGCGGCATCCTGTTCCTTGGGCAGGATGCGCGGGCCGCGCTGCACAATGGTGACGCGGGAGCCGAGGCGGGCCATCGCCTGGCCGAGCTCGCACCCGATGGCTCCGCCGCCGAGAATCACCAGCTCTTCCGGAAGCTCCCGCAACTCCCAGAAGGATTCGCTGGTGAGGATGTTCAGTCCGGCCGCTCCCTCAAGCTCTGGCACCCTCGGGCTGGTTCCGGTGGCGATGATGGCCTGCGCAAAGCGGATTTCCTCACCGTCGAGGGAGAGACTGCGACGAGACAGGAATCGCGCGTGGCCGTGGGCAACGGCGACGCCCTCGGCCTCGAGCGCTTCGCGGGAATCGACGGGAGCTATGGTCTCGATGGCGCCGTGCACGGCGTGCATGGTGTCGGCGAAGCTCATCGCTGACCGGTGCGCGCCGGAGCTGACGCCCTGCACTCGCGCTGCGGCTGCCGCGGAGTGCGCCGAGGCGATGAGAGTCTTCGACGGGACGCATCCCGTCCACAGGCAATCACCACCGAGGCGGTCCTTCTCGATGATGAGGACCTTAGCGCCGAAGTTTGCTGCCGCCTTGCTGGCGACCAGCCCGGCACTCCCCCCGCCGATAACAACCAGATCCCACATCGATGAATCACCCAAAGCTTTCCCCCTCATTGCGCACGTGCGCGTACTCGGTCATGTTTATCAGCGGCGGGCGGGGCGCCTTGGTGATCGAAAACACACAACAGTGGATGCCGCCGCCGTAGTGTCGAGGTATGACCACATCCACGCCCGATTTCTCAGACCTGCGCGCCGTCTACGTCAACTGCACCCTCAAGAAGTCGCCAGAAATCAGCCACACTCAGGGGCTGATGGATCGCAGTATCGATTTGATGCGGCAGCTCGGGGTGACTGTCGACACGGTCAGACTCATTGATCATCCCGTGGCGACCGGCGTGTACCCGGACATGCGCGAGCACGGCTGGGACGAGGATGCCTGGCCCGACGACATCTGGCCGCGCATTCTCGATGCCGACGTTCTGGTGATCGGTGGGCCGATCTGGCTGGGCGACAACTCCTCGGTCACCCGGAAGTTCATCGAGCGCCTGTACGCGATGAGCGGGATGTTCAATGACCGCGGCCAATACATCTTACTACGGCAAGACCGCCGGCGTGCTGATCACCGGCAATGAGGATGGCGTCAAGCACAGCGCCATGTCGCTGCTCTACAGCCTTCAGCACATCGGCTACGTCATCCCACCCGCAGCTGACGCTGGCTGGATCGGCGAGGTCGGCCCGGGCCCCAGCTATTTGGATGAAGGCTCCGGCGGCCCCGAGAACGACTTCACCAACCGCAACACCACCTTCATGACCTGGAACCTTTTGCACACCGCCAGAATGCTGAAGGATGCCGATGGCATTCCGGCCCAGGGCAACCTCCGCAAAGAGTGGGACAAAGGCAACCACTTCGGTTTCGACTCCAATCCCGAATATCGGTGAACGGAACCTACGAACGCGGCGCACCGTTCTACGACGCCATCTCCGGGGAATGGCCGGTGTACCGACGCGGGCGCGTCGTCGGCGTCGAACTACTGGGGCTGAGGGAAGGCGATACGGTTCTCGACCTTGGCTGCGGCACCGGGCTGAACTTTCCGTTGCTGGTCGCCGCCGTGGGGCCCACCGGCCGGGTGATCGGTGTCGACCGTAGCCCGGCGATGCTGGAGATGGCCGATCGGCGCATCGCCAGCAACCATTGGCCGAACGTCACTACGGTGAGCGCCGACGCCACAATATTCACCGCCAGCGACCTCGGGCAGGGGCAGGTGGATGCGGTCTTCGCCACCTACTCGCTGAGCGTCATCGACGACTGGCGTGCTGCCTGGGAGCGGATGCGGGCCGTGCTCCGGCCCGGCGGTCGCGCCGGGATCGTCGACATGCAGCTGCCCACCGGAGCGGCGGCAATACTGTCCCCGTTGGCGCGACTGGCCTGCGCGATGGGCGGATCCGACATCCACGCGCATCCCTGGACCGTGCTGCGGACGGACGGAATCGATCTACGCGAGGTGCCGGTTCGCGGTGGTCACATCGTGGCCGCCGCAGCGACCATCCCCTAACCGCAGCGGTTTCGCGCAGTGTGTCCTGGGTCGCAAAACTTCGGGACATCGCGGGAATAGCGTCAGGCAACGCAACATCCACTGAATAGGGGAGAACAATGACTACCGCAACTCATACGACAAATGTCAGTCACTCCGGGGCGACAATCGGACGCCGGGCCCTCGCCGGGCTTGTCGGCGGTGTCGCCGGCGGCATCGCGTTCGGCATCCTGATGGCGATGATGGGCATGTTGCCCATGATCGCCTCCATGGTGGGTTCGAGCTCGGCCGTCGTCGGATTCGTCGTCCATATCGGAATGTCGATCATGATCGGCCTCGGTCTCACCGTGATCTTCGGCAACTTTCTGCTCACCACCTACCCGCGCGGAATCGTCGTCGGAATGGGTTACGGCGCGGTCTGGTGGGTGCTGGGCCCGCTGATGGTGATGCCGATGATGTTCGGCATGCCGCTGTTCACGATCGACACGCCAGCGCTGTTCTCGCTGATGGGTCACCTGATTTATGGCGCAATTCTTGGCGTCGTCGCAGTCAAGATCCTCAAAAATAGTCGATGATTGAGGAGTGCGCCATGGGCGTGGCGTCGGCGCCGACAGGTAGCCGACGCCCGTGGTCACCAGACGGGCGGGAGACCAATCCATTGCAGGCCAGCAGCCCCGAGCCTTTCAGTTGCCTCAGTTCGGTGGAACTCTTCTCCGATCTGACCGCAGCTGAGATCGCCGCTATCGACCGCATGGCGCCCTCGAAGACCTTTCACAACGGCGACATCGTCTTCAGCCAGAGCCAGCCCATCACCGCGCTGTTCATCCTCAAGGAGGGCCGCGTTCGGATCTTCAGGGTCACCGAAGATGGCAAGGCGCTCACGATGGCGATCCTCGAGCCGGGCGCGGTGTTCGGCGAGATGCTGCTCGTCGGCCAGCGCATGTACGACAACTACGCCGAAGCCATCGAGGAGACCCAGATCTGCCAGCTCAGCGTGCAGGAGGTCGAGCGTCACCTGCTGTCAGACCCTCGGATCGCTGTTCGCATCTCTCGCCACCTCGGCGAGGAGGTGGCTCGACTCGAGGAGCGACTGACCGACCTGGCGCTGCGGCCGCTCATCGCCCGGGTGTCAAGCACCCTCGTGCGCCTCTCGGGGTCGCAGCGGGTCTCCCGACTCGGGTATGTGACCATCCGACTCACCCACGACCAGCTGGCCGGGCTGCTCGGCGCGACCAGGGAGTCGACGAGCAAGACGATGGCCGACCTCGCCTCCCGCGGACTCATCCGCCAGGCCCGCGGCAGGATTGTTCTCACCGACCTTGACGGTCTCGCCATTCTCTCGAAGCAGATGGGCTAGGGATGGCGGCCAGCCGCGCCCCGGTGCGCGTGGAATTCCCGGGATCGCTGGACGAGCTCCTCGCCGGGCGGCTGGAGTTGCCCGAGGGTGAACCCCTCGCCTACGCGCTCTTCGCCCACTGCTTCACCTGCGGCAAGGATGCCGTTGCGGCGACCCGCATCTCCCGCGCCCTGACCGACGCGGGAGTCGCCGTGCTTCGCTTCGACTTCACCGGGCTGGGTCAGTCCGGCGGAGATTTCGCCAACTCGAACTTCACCTCCAACGTCGACGACCTGGTGCGCGCGGCCTCATACCTCCGCGACAACCGCGAGGCGCCGAGCATCCTGATCGGTCATTCCCTTGGAGGGGCGGCCGTGCTTGTCGCCGCGGCCCAGATCCCCGAGGTTCGCGCGGTCGTCACGATCGGCGCTCCAGCCGACCCTGCGCACGTACTCGAGCTGTTGGGAGACAGCGTCGCCGACGTGCGCACCGACGGCAGCGCTGAGATCTCGCTCGGCGGGCGACCGTTCCGCATTCAGCGCCAGTTCCTTCGGGATCTCGAGGAGCAGCAGCAGCTGAAGCAGGTCTCCCAGTTGTCCGCTGCCCTGCTGGTGCTGCACTCCCCCCTCGATCAGACGGTCTCGGTCGACAACGCCCGCGAGATTTTCGACGCTGCGCGGCATCCCAAATCCTTCGTCGCGCTGGACGGCGCCGATCATCTGCTCACCGATCCCATGGATGCGCAGTTCGCGGCCGACGTGATCGGAGCCTGGGCGCGGCGGTACGTTCCATCCCTCGTGACGGAGGCGGCGACCGAGCAATCAGCCGCAGGGCTTGAGCCTGGCGTGGTGCGCGTGACCGAAAACGGAAAGGGTCCGTACGGGCAGACCGTCACGACCAACGAGCACACCATCCTCGCCGACGAGCCTGAGCCGCTCGGCGAGGGTACGGGCATGTCGCCGTACGATCTGCTCTTGGCGGGATTGGGCGCCTGCACCACGATGACGCTGCGCATGTACGCCACCCGCAAGAAGCTGCCTCTCGAGCGAGTCGAGGTGACCCTGAGCTTCAGCCGGGTGCGCGCCGATGAGAGCACTGATCCGCCGACGGTCGGCTACGAGCAGATCGACCGGCGAATCGTGGTCGTTGGCAACCTGACGCCGGAACAGCAGGAGTCGCTGCTCGCGATCGCCGACAAGTGCCCGGTGCACCGCACCCTGCACGCCGATGTCAGGCTCACCACCCACCTCGAATCCGGCGAGATCAGCGACTGATTCAGCCTCGGGACGCTGCGACGTCCGCGGCGACAAGGTGCAGAAGCTCGTCAATCGACCACTGATCGGCGGCGTGGGTGCCGTACTTGACGGCGACCACGCGTCCTCCGCTGTCGATGAGAACGTCTGCCGGGCGTCCGAGTTCCCCTCCCCTTGGCTTCAGCGGCGGAAGCCTTCGGGTGCGAACGGCTGTTATCGCTGCGCCCAGCACGGCCCGCGGCAGCGTGCGCCAGGCCGCCAACAGGGCGGTGGATGACCGCTCCACCCCGAACCGTCGGTAGAGGTGCTTATCGGGGTCAGCCACGACGACGAACGGCAGCTCACTCTCGTATCGCTTCACTTCGGCGACCGTCGAGTGGAACACGACAACCTCCTGCACGTGGGCGGCCGTGATCTCGGGAAGTCGCTGCACGACCTGCTTCAGGTGCACGTTGCAGACCATGCAGCCGGAGAATCGGCGCAGCTGCAGGTGCACGTAGCCGTGCGCCGGCGGGATGCTTACCGAACCGCCGATGGCACCCTGAAGCTCCAGCGTGGGGAACGTGTCACCCGCGCTGAGCCGTGACATTACGCCGCGCCGCGGGCCGGGTACGAGTTTTCGGTGGCCCAGGTGATGCCCTTGATGACATCGTCGAGTGAGGGGCGACTGAACGGCATCGACGCGACGCTGCTCCAGTACACGGTGCCGTCAGAGTCGAGGATGAAGGTTCCCGGCTCGTTGAAGATGTCGGGCTCGCCCTCCTTGATGGCGTGGGAGACGAAGAGTCCCCAGTCCCGGGCGGCGGTCTCGCCGAGCCCGTAGGCGACCGGCACCTCGCTGATGCCCCAGCGTTCGACGATCTTCTGGCTGCGCTCGGCCGACTCCATGCTCACGGCGACGACGCGCCCAAATCCGGCGTCCTGAAGTTCGCCCAGACGCTGGTCGAGCTCGACCAGCTGACGCCGGCACGACGGGCAGTGCAGTCCGCGGAAAAAGACGACGAGGGTGAAGCGGCCGCCCTCGCCGGCACCCAGAAGCAGGTCATCCGTGACCCCTCCAGTGGAAAGCGGAAGGGACAGTTGGGGGGCAAGGGTGCCGGGCTTAATGCTCATTGTGGGTGCAACTGGCGGGTCTGGCGTGGTATTCCCTCTCAGGCTGAGACGTATTCCTTGACCGCGACGGTGATGTCGGCGAGACCCTTCTTTGCGTCCGCGAAGAACATCCCGGTTTTGGGATTGGTGAACAGCGGATTGTTGATCCCGGCGTACCCGGGCCGCATCGATCGCTTGATCACGACGATGGCTTTCGCCTGGTCTGCCTCGAGGATGGGCATCCCTGACACCGGGTTTCCCGGTGTGCGCGCATCGGGGTTGCACACATCGTTCGCCCCGATGATCAGCGCAACATCGCAATTATCGAAGGCGGCGTTTGCCTCCTCGAGTTGCAGCATCTGCTCGTACGGCACGTTCGACTCTGCGAGCAGCACGTTCATGTGGCCGGGCATCCTGCCAGCGACCGGATGGATGGCGTATTTCACGTCGACACCGTGCCCGATGAGAAGCGCGGCGAGGGCTGCGACCTCGTGCTGCGCCTGCGCGGCAGCCAGACCGTACCCGGGCACGATGAGCACGTGTTGTGCGTACGCGAGCTGAATCGCCACGTCGTCGCCGCTCAGGCTTCTGACCTGGCTAAGATCCTCATCAGCGGCGCTGGCATTGACCTCGGAATCACCCGTGCCGAAACCACCCAGCATGATCGACATCACCGAGCGATTCATCGCGGCCGCCATCTGCAGAGTCAGGATCGTTCCGGCTGCCCCGACCAGGGCGCCGGCGATGATGAGTGCCTGGTTGTTGATTGCGAAGCCGGCCATCGCGACAGCGAGACCGGTGAAGGCGTTGAGCAGTGACACGACCACTGGCGCGTCTGCCCCGCCGATCGGAAGCACCATGAGCACGCCGAGGGCGAGTGAGGCGACCAGCATCACCACCAGAAGCGCGGTGTTGCGCGGCAGTACGATCGCGGCAACGCCTGCCGCAATCGCAATGACAGCGACAATCACATTGACGACGGGAGCGCCCCGGAAGGTGACGGGTCTGCCCGAGATGATTCCCTGCAGCTTCGCCGCGGCGATCAGCGAACCAGAGAAAGTGATCGACCCGATCAGTACATCGAGTGCGACGGGAATCGACACCTCCAACTCGAGCCGGGCGCTCGTGGTCGGCAACACGAACGCCGCGAACGCGACAGCCGCCGCCGCCCCACCCCCGACCGCGTTGAAGATGCTGACAAGCTGCGGAATTGCCGTCATCCTGACGGTGCGCGCCTGGCTCACGCCATACACGGCGCCGACCACGGATCCCGCGGCGAGCGCCACCCAGGCGATCCAGTCTCCCCCCGCTGTCACGAGCGAATAGGCGACCGTGGTCAGCACGGCGAGCACCATGCCGCCAGCCGAGATCAGGTTGCCGGCGTGGGCGGTCGATGGGGCACGCATCTGGTGCAGTCCCACCACGAAGAGGCTCGCAGCTGCGAGGTAGAGCACGCCGACCGCAAACTCGAACCCGGTCATGATTCGTCCTTCCGAGCTGCGGAAGCTGCCGGGGTTTTTGGTCGTGCGAACATCTTCAGGATGCGGTCGGTGACGACGTAGCCGCCGAAGACGTTGGCCGCGGCGAGCGCCCCCGCGATGAATGTCAGCACGTAGCCGACTGGGCTGTTGGCCAGGGAGGCGGTGACGACTGCGCCGGCGACCACGACTCCGTGGATTGCGTTGGCGCCAGACATCATCGGGGTGTGAAGCGTCGACGGGATCTTGCCGATCACCTCGACACCGACCAGCAGGGCGAGGACGAAGATCGCGAGGTTGCTGAAAAGGGACTCCATCATGCCACCTGTGATTTCTCGGGCGAGGGTCCGCCGGGCAGCGGATCGAGGTTGAGGGCCGTCCGGATCGCCGGGTTGGTGACCTCTCCCCCATGGCACACCACAATCGCGCGGTGGATCTCGTCGGTCGGATCGATGACGACCTGACCCGACGGAGCGACAGCCTTCAGCGCGGCCACGATATTCCTGCCGTACATTTCTGACGATGATGCCGGGAGGTCGGCGGCCAGATTGCCAGCGCCGACGACAATGACACCGTTTGGGGTGGTGATCGTCACGCCGTCAACTGAACCGACGACGTTTCCGCCCCGGTCGCTGGCCCCGAGGTCGACACAGACCGACCCCGGCTTCAGGCTCGCTAGTGTTTCCTCGGACACCAGCACCGGGGGTGTGCGGCCGGGAACGCGAGCCGTGGTGATGATGATGTCGAAGCCTGGCAATGCAGACGCCAACTCCTGCCGCTGGATGGCTTGCTCGTCTTCGGTGAATGCGCGAGCGTATCCACCCTCCCCCGCGCCGGACGCGACGGATGAGGTCAGGAAGCGCGCCCCCAGTGACTCCACCTCGGCGCGCGAGGTTGGTCGCACGTCATAACCCGTCACGACGGCGCCGAGGCGACGGGAGGTGGCGATGGCCTGAAGGCCGGCAACCCCCGTGCCGATCACGATGACCTTCGCCGGGGTTGCGGTGCCAGATGCCGTGATCATCATGGGCAGGTACCGTCCGAAGCGGTCGGCGGCGACGATCGCCGCGCGGTAGCCAGCGGCGCTCGTTTGCGAACTCAGCGCATCCATCGCCTGGGCGCGGCTGAGGGTGCGTGGCAGGAGGTCGAGAGCAACTACGGTAGCTCCACGCCGAGCCAGCGCGGCGATGGCGTCGAGGTTGTTTGCCGGATCGAGGAGGCCGACGAGCATCTGCCCGGGCCGAATTGAGTCGATCACCGCCGAGGAGGGCAAACGAAGCAGCGGCAGCACGTCGGTGTCGTGCTGGTCGTCTTTTTCCGCGGTGATCGTCGCCCCCGCCGCAACATAGGACTTGTCGGGAAAGCTGGCTGGAGCGCCTGCCCCGCTGTGCACCCTCACGACGTAGCCCGTCTTTACGAGACTGGCGACGGCGGCCGGGTCGAGCGACACGCGATGCTCACGAGCGTCGTGTTCCGCGCTAACACCGACGGTGAGTGGGGTGTCTTCAGCCATTAGTTCCCTTGTCTGATCCACGCGTGCCCCGCCACTGACGCTGTGTCGGGTTAGGTGGACAGTATCACGAGGAAAGAGCCGGAAAACAGGGCCTTTCGGGCGTTCCCGGGCTCAGCGAATCCCGCCCTGCGTCACACTCGACGGCCATCCCGCCCCTGGCGTCGCAACGAGCAGCTGCGCCGCGCCGCGGGCAGTCCATGCTCCGAAGCCCGCGGGAATCGCGAAAACCTGGCCGGCGGTGAACTCGATCTCGCCATCACCCTCGAGGGTGCCTTCGCCGTCAAGCACCAGAGCCACCGCGAATCCGGAATCAACGGAAACGGGGTGTTCCTCCTCTGCCGTAACGTGGTGGAGCCGAAAATACGGGTCGGCACTTGCGGGAAGCAGGCTGACCGGTGCCGACGAGCGGCTGTCGAGGTCGTGGCGAGCCACGAGCCGCTCCAGCGTCGCGAGCGGGAGGGCTTCCACCGACACTGCGGGAAGCACGGTGTCGAAACCGAGGCCCAGGTGAGAGTCGTCCCTGGTGGATGTGGTCACCGACCATTCGAGCAGGATGGAGAAGTCTGTCGGTTCCTGAACCTCAGCGACGAAGATCCCGCCGTCGATGGCGTGGGCCGTTCCCGCGGGCACGAGGATCCCCATGCCACGCTGCGCCTCGACGCGGTTCATGTGGGCGAGCATCCATTCGCTGTCCTGCACGTCTACGCGACGCTGCAGTTCGGCTCGGTCGATTGCGGTATTCCATCCGACGTATACCGCGGCGCCAGGCTCGGCATCCAGCACGAACCAGGCCTCTGTCTTGCCGTAAGGGCAGTCGAGGTGGCTCACGGCGAAGGCCCGCTCCGGGTGCACGTGCACTGGCAGCCGCTGCCGCGCATCCAGCAACTTGACCAGGAGCCCTACGTCAGAGGCTGACGATGCGGCGGCGTGGTCTGCACCGATCCAGCCTGCCGGATCGGCCGCAACGAGGTCGCGCAGAATGTCGCCGCCGACGGTGCTAGCGAGACCGGAGTCACCCTCACCGGCGCGGCTGACGGTTGAGCCGAGCCACTCCTCCGGCTGAAATTCGGAGGTCTGCTCGATTCCGCGCAGTGCCGCGATCCGGTCGCCGCCGCGATAGAAGTGGTCGATCAGGTTGGGGGCGAGGGCCAGGGGCTTCACGGGGAACCTTCTTTGGTTGCGGAATGTGGATGGGGGATCTCGGTGGTCACACTACATTCTGGCTGCGGGATGTGACTTTCGGCCCTAGCTGGAGCGGGGGTTTCGAAGCATCCTGAATTCATGGAAAACGCGACTGAACTTCCCATCGTCGTCGGCGTCGACGGCTCTGACTCGTCGCTCGCGGCCCTGCACCAGGGCGTCAGGCTGTCAAAGGCGCTTGATCTGCCGCTACGGGTCGTCACGAGCTGGAGCCACCCGACCACTCTCGAAGGCGGATACGCCATGAACGGCTGGTCCCCGGAGAGGGATGCTCGAGAGATCCTGTCCATCACGCTCGACAAGGCCTTTCACGGCGACCCACCAGCCAACCTCACGAGTGCCGCGGTCGAGGGACTACCCGCCCACGTTCTTCTCGAGGAGAGCAAGCGAGCCGAGATGCTTGTGGTGGGCAGCCGCGGGCACGGCGGATTCGTCGGAATGCTCATGGGATCGGTGAGCTCAGCGTGCGCGCAGCATGCACACTGCCCAGTGCTGATCGTGCGGGACGGCGATTCGCCCCGTTGACAACCGGGTGGGCCGTTACATGCTCACCGCGGTGATGATGCCGTTGCCGGCAGATTTCGATGTGTACATGGCGGCATCGGCCGCTCGCACCAGTGCGTCGCTGGTGGGGATCTGGCCGCCTGGGGCGAACGAGGCGATGCCGACGCTGGCGCTGACCTTTCGGTCGCCCGGCAGCTCGGTTATGGATTCCGCGATTACCATGGCCACGCGCTCCGCGATGAGCGTGGCAGCACTCTCGTCGGCCTCTTCACAGACGATCAGGAACTCATCGCCGCCGAAGCGACCCACGATGTCCGCTTCGCGAATCACGCTGTCGATCCGGGCCGCGACGATCTGTAGCACCGCGTCTCCGACTCGATGGCCGAGGTCGTCGTTGATCGCCTTGAATCCATCCAGATCCAGGAAGATGACAGACATCGGACGCCCGGTGCGATCGGCCTGCGCCACGGCGTGAGACAGCCGTTCGCGCAGCAGATTGCGGTTAGCGAGGCCGGTGAGCTGGTCGTGCATCGCCATCTTCTCGAGTTCCGCCTGAAGGTGGATGCGCTCGAACACCTGTGCTGCCTGGCGAGCCAGCGCGCGATGCAGATCAAGGGTGGCTTCATCAAATTTTCTCTCACGCCCGAAGAACAGCACGAGTGAGCCGAGCACCCCCTTCGCCCCGATCAGAGGCGTCGCGGTGAGCGCCTCAATGCGCATGGATCGGAGGATCTCGGCGCCGTTCGGCGATTGCGCCTCGGCCTCCCGGAGGTTGGAGATTACCGTCATGTCCTCGCTGGGCGGTTCGCTGGGGTTGGGCTGCGAGGCCCACAGGTCCAGCAATTGCGCGCGAAGGTGCGACCCAGCCACGATCCGAATCTGCGCCGGGTCGTCGAGGCCGTCGGGGTCGTCGGTGGCCGCGCGAAGAACGACGATGCCGTCGGTTGCCGCAAATGCGTCGCGAGCAATGCCGAGCAGCGCCTCGGCAAGGGACTCCGGTGTTGAGGCGGAGAAGAACGCGGTCGACACATCCTGCAGCACGCGCACTCGCGCCTCGGAGATCTCGGCAGCACGCATGGCCGCGAGCAGGGCGCGCTCATAGTCCTGCCGCTGGGTTGAATCGAAGACGGCGACCCGGGTCGCGTTCCCCGACCTCCCTGGCGTTGACGAGGATGGGAAGCACGGAGCCATCCCCCCGGTTCATCTCGAGAGCAACCTCCCGAACCTCCCCCGCGAGTCGCAGGACGGGCAGGTATCTCGTCTCGTAGAACAGCTGACTTCCACGCGTGAGGAGGTCGCGAAGTGGCACGCCGACGATGTCTTCGCGCGCGCGGCCACTCCAGTCGAGGAAGGTCTGGTTGACGACGGTGATGATGCCGGTGGCATCCGTCGAAAGCTGACCGCACGCCGCTGAGTGGTACAGCTCCTCGAACGACTCGCCGGTTGTCACGACAGGAAGGCTCGGATCTCCGCCACTAGCTCCTCTGGATCCGACAGGTTCGGCATGTGACCCCGAGCCGACATAACAACCAGCTGGCTGCCTGCGATGTTCTCGTGTACATAGTTGCCGACTTCGTACGGAGCGATGACATCGTCGGAGCACTGCAACACGAGCGTCGGTGTCGTGACACGTGCGAGGTCGGCGCGGTTGTCTGACAGGAAGGTGACACGCGCGAAATGGCCGGCAATCGCCGGATCAACGCTGCAGAAGCTCGTCGTGAGTCGTTCGCCGACCTCTGGGCGGTCGGGGTTTCCTGCGATAACCGGCGCCATCGCCGCTGACCAACCGAGGTAGTTGGAGTCGAGGGAGTCGAGAAGCGCTTCGATGTCGGGCTGAGTAAACCCGCCGACGTAACCCTCGGCGTCGACATACCGCGCAGACGGGCCGACCAGGATGAGAGCTGCGAAGAGTTCGGGGCGGCGAATCGAGGCGAGCACGCCGATCATCGAACTGACGGAGTGCCCGACGAAAACGACATCGCTGAGCCCCAGCTCGTCGATGATCTCGATCAGGTCATCGGCGTAGCCGTGGAGCGCGTCATACTTGCCGCGGTCGTATGCCGCGAGGTCCGAACCGCCCGATCCAACCAGGTCGAACACGACGACCTGGTGAGTGTCGGTGAAATGGGGGGTGACATCGCGCCACGACTCGAGGCTGCATCCGAAGCCGTGCGCAAAGACCATGGTGGGCCCTGCCGGATTGCCCGACACCTTAACGTTGTTGCGTCGTACTGCCAGCCCTGCGGGTGGGTTGATGGTCATTGCTGCACCGGCTCGTCGCCCAGCAGCAGGCCCGATGCCCGGCTGGCGCTGGCGACCATCTGCTCGATCCACTCACGGTTGATGGCGACGTTGCGCGAACCGCTGTAGAAGAAATGGATCGGCACACCGTTGTCGATCCAGATGGCGTGACGGCCGCTTCCGCGATCGGCGGGCACAAGCCAGGTAAAGAAGAAGTCCTCTTTGCGGCGCAGCTTCGTGCTGATGACGACCTGCAGGTGAGTGAGGATTCGATCGTCGAACTCAAACTCTTCTCCGCCATAGTGCAGGTATCCCACTGCCATCCTCCGATTGTTGTCGCGGCGCGCAAAAAGCGCACCCCAACGAACATACCGCCTCTGATCAGGCTCAATGCATCTACATAGACAAAAACAAATCGCGATAGCGTAGAGGAGCTAACCCTCGCTGCAGCAGACAGGTTCTAGATGATCATTCACCGGCTTACCGTCGACGGTAAGGACTACTTCCTCCCCTCGCCCGTAGATGCACTGAAGAACAGCATCCTCGATGCCATTAAGGCGGGCGGCGGATACGTCACTGTGCCTCCGCTGCGAGGCGGCCCGGGGCTCGACATCCTCTTCTCGCCCGGAATGCCGGTGGTGTGGGCACAGATCGAGGTCGCTGAGGCCGAGACTCCCCTCGTCGAGCAGAGCTTCGACGCCGACGGGCTCTAGCAGCTTCAGTCTCGCGGAACCCGCAGGGCCGCCCGCAGCGCCTCGATCAATTCCCCGGCGGTCGGCCGGCTGGAGGGATCGCGTGCAGTCATCGCGACGATCACGCGCGCGAAAGCGGCATCCACTGATGATGGAATCTCCGGCGCACGCGTCAACCGGGCCGCCGTGGACTCCATCGGACTACCCGGGAATGCTATTTCGTTGGTGAAGCACTCGAGCAACACGAGCCCGAGCGAGTAAATATCGGATGGCGGGCCGATCGGCTTGCTCACGGCCTGCTCCGGGCTCATGTACGCGATGGTGCCAGAGAGACCCTTAGTCTCCTTCTTGCGCGTGAGGGTGTCGATGGCTATTCCGAAGTCGGTGAGCCTGGCCCGTGGTCGCGAGTGAAGCGTGCCGTAGTCCACGAGCATGATGTTGGATGGCGTGATGTCGCTGTGAATCACGCCTCGCCAGTGAATGTATTCGAGTACCTCGGCGATCTCAAAGCCGATCTCGCCGATTTCCCGCGCCGAGAGTTGGCGGTCGCCGATTATCTGGCGAATCGTATGCCCCTGCACCAGTTCCATGACGATGAAGGGACGCGGATCGGTGGGGGTCGAATCGTCGATCCCGGCGTCAATGACGGCAACAACTCCGTGGTGGCTGAGGCCAGCCAGAACACGCAGCTCTTCCTGTTGCTTCCTGACGTCGGTCACCGCGCCGGCTTTGAAGAGTTTGATGGCGACATCGCGCCCGAGAATCTCGTCCCGGCCGCGATACACAGATGATGACCCGCCCCGGGCGAGAATGCGCAACGGGCGGTAGCGGTTGAGCAGGAGCGGGGCATCGACAATGCTGCGATCCTTGACGCTCATGTCGACCGCACTGCCGAAAGGAGCTGGAGGAAGTCCTCTGCGAGCATGGGCTTTCCGGTGAGGAACCCTTGCACACGGTCGACCCCAGAGCGCCGACACCTCAGCGAGTTCGTCGCTTGTCTCGATGCCTTCTGCCACGACGCGCAGCCCCTTGTCGTGGGCGAAGGATATGACTGCCGCAAGCAGGGTTCGTGAGCTTGCGGCGCGGTCCTTTACGAGGCTCCGGTCGATCTTGAGCTCGCTGGCCTGGAGGGCCAGCAGTTGCTCTATCGAAGACTCGCCGGTGCCGAAATCGTCAATCGAGACGGTCACTCCAGCCGAGCGCAACAGTGCAAACCTCTCACCCACATCGGCGATGTTGTGCACAACCTCAGACTCGGTGACCTCGATGGTGAGATGTCGGGGATCGAGGCCGTGCCGAGCGGCAGTGTCCAGCACGCGCGCTGCGTAGTTCTCGTCGCGCAGCTGGATGGCCGACACGTTGACCGCAATGTCGACCGCCGAACCGCCGCCGCAGCAGGTTGCGGCGAACTCGCAGGCGGTGTCGAGCATGAATTCGCCGATCTCCACGATGTTCCCGATGCTCTCGGCGAGTGGGATGAACACCTCGGGCGAGATCAGTCCAAGACGAGGATGGAACCACCGGGCAAGGGCTTCCGCCCCAACGACGGCGCCGCCGGCGATCGCTATCAGCGGCTGGTAATACGCGACGATCTCACCACGCGCTGCAGCCCCCGGCAGGTCGGCAGCCAGTTGCGATCGGGTGACGTCGTCCGCGGTCATTATGCGGTCGTGGCCGAGTGGATGATCATGACACGATCGTGCCGCCGAGAGCCCGTAGCTGCAACCGGGGCTAGCGCCGTGGAATCCATGTCTATAATGCGCACCGCGCGTTCCCAGTGCGCTGGCGAGCCTCAATATGGGCTCGATTTGGCGCGAAACACCCGGATGATACGACCCCGAAGTACATTGCGCAACGGGTTAGCTCTGCGGCTATGACGCATCGACTCGAACCTCGGACAGGCCAGCGGCAGCACGCCCCGATTCGAGCCAGCAGCGCAGCGACTCATTGAACAGATCCACGCTTTCGATGTTCCACTGGTGGTGCAGGCCGGGCGCGGTGGCGACGACGCTGCCGGGGATGTCAGCGGCGATCCGGCGCAGCGAGCCGGCGGCGATCGCGGCAGAGTCCGCGCCACCCGCGACCGCGATCGTCGGTGCCGCGACGCGCTCAAGAATGGATGAGGGGATGCCGCGCGCGACCTCATCCAGGATGGTCCTGGCCGTCTGCTTCCTGATGCCGAGACCGGTTTCGATAAAGAGGTCGGCGTCGTCCCCGGTGAGTCCGTAGCTTCGGGCCGTGCTCGACCAGAAACCGCGCTGGTCCCAGAACAGCATCATCAGGCGGCCAAGCACGACGTGCCGCCGGGCGGGCGGCTGCACCTGGGCGCTGGCAAGAAACAGACTCGCCACCTTGCGCGGGTGGCGGGCCGCGAGGTGCAGAGCGACGCTGGAGCCGAGCGAGAGGCCGACGATGTGGGCGCCATCCGGGATCAGGGCAGCGAGGTCATCCGCAGTCGCATCCGATCGACCGCCAGACCAGGTGGTTGCTCGCCCCGAACCCCGGGAGGTCGGGCACGAGCACGCGATAGTCGGGGAAGGCGGGAACCTGCTGCCCCCACATCCAGCTCGCCACGTTGCCGCCATGCAGGAAGACGATGGTTTCTGCGGGGCTGGCGATTGCCGCGGCACGTGCCTCAAACGTTTGAATCTCCACGTTGCGCTCCCTCTGGTCGGTGTGGACGTTTTTTGTGGGCCGAACGACATCGGGTTTCGGTGACGTGGGATACAGAAGCAATACGGTCGGCGGTGTTCTACTGGGGCACACGGTCGGCGTAGACAACTTATCAATGAGAGAAGCGGCATGACTGTTTGGGGATCGCTGGCGAGGTGGGAGCTGTCGACCCGCCCGATCCATCCCGAAAGTCGGCTGGCAATGCAACGACGATGGTCCGAGCTGCCGGGGGAAGTTCAGACCGACAACCAGCTTCTGGGGCGCAGCGCGATCGGCTGTGAAGGCACACACGGTGTCTTTCCGAAGTGCAACCTGACCTGCTCGCCCTGCTATCACTCCGCTGACGCGAACAAGGTGAGTATTGACGGGGGCCACACGCTCGAGCAGGTCGACAAGCAGATGGCGTTTGCCCGCACAATGAGGGGCCCACGAGCGCACGCGCAGCTCATTGGCGGTGAAGTGAGCCTGCTGCCGGCCGCCGACCACGCTGCCGCCCTGGCAATCATGCGGCGGCACGGGCGTGAACCCATGTCGATGACGCACGGCGACTTCGACTACGACTACCTCCTCGATGTGGTGCTCGACGATCAGGGGCGACGTCGTTTCGATCGGGTGTCATTCGCTGCCCACTTCGATTCGTTGATGCGCGGCCGCAGAGGGGCCGTGCGACCCCGAAGCGAAGCCGAGCTGAACCCGTCCCGAGAACGGTTCGCCCAGATGTTCGTCGACCTGGCGCGCCAGCATGGTGTGCGCTCCTACCTGGCGCACAACATGACGGTCACCCCGTCGAACCTGCCCGAGGTCGCGGAAACGGTTCGGGCAGTGCTCGACATGCCATTCGACATGATGTCGTTTCAGCCGGCCGCCTACATTGGTGACGATCGCCGCTGGAAGGAAGACTTCTCCGACGTGTCGATCGACGCCGTGTGGGCGCAGGTGGAGGCGGGCGCCGGGCAAACCCTGCCGTGGCGCGCCACGCAGTTCGGGCATCCCTCCTGCAACCGCTACACGACAGGCGTGCAGGTCGACGGTCGATTTACGGTCGCGCTGGATCCCGACGATGCCCGGGATATCGCGGCGCGTGACACCCTCCTGGCGCATGCCGGCGGAATGGTTTTCGGGGGAACGCCGTGGCCGGTGTTGACGGTGAAGATCGTTCGTGCGGCATTGCGTCACCCCGGTGACGTGGCGGTCGCGGTCGGCCAGCTTCGCCGGATCATCGGCCGAGCGGGCGGCATTCGCTTGCTGCTCCGGGCCGCTATTCGACGGCGAGTGTCATTCCGAACTTTCGTTGTGCACAGTTTTATGGATGCTGAGCAGGTCGCTCCCGCCTGGGGCCTGTTGCAGCGCGGCGTGATGAGCGACGATGCCTCGGTTCGGGAGACGCAGGTGCGACTGCAGTCGTGCTCGTATGCGATGAGCCATCCGGATGACGGGCGCCTCGTACCTGCGTGTGTGCAGCATTCCGTTCTGGATCCCGCCGAGACGCGGCAACTGCGCGACCTTCTGCCGCTCACCCCGGTGGAGGCGAGCAGTCGACCCAGCGGGTTGACTGCGGTGCGACGCACCGGCTCCAGCGTGGAAGGCCGATAGTCAGCCGGTTGAGGGGTCAAGCACAATGCCCGACTCCTGGTTCTGAACAGCCCAGCTGAACCACATCTCGAAGTAGAAGGGCAGCGAGCGCCCGTCCCCGTCACGCACGTCGAGTTCTCCGCCGGTCACGCTGAGGCTCACCGACTCACCGCCTACCTCGGCCTCGAGTGAACCCGCCTCGCGCAGGGCGAGCCACGGCACGGCGACGCGCTGCTCGTCGACGATGAACGCGGCCACGATCATCTTGGCTGGGTAACGCTCGTCCACGGTCGACGGGGTGAAGTAGAACTGGTTGCTCTGGTCGTAATCTCCGTAGGGGTTGTTCTCGTAGTCGCGCGCATGTCCCGTGTTGGAGCTCAACACCTGGGCGTCGGGGTGCAACTCGCGCACGTCACCGAGCGACAGCAGCTGGAATGGATGCAGCGACAGCTCGGTCCCGACGAACTCACCGGCGAGCGCGCGGCCGGTGCTTTGCTGCCACAGCCCCTCGGTGGCGCGGTCGAACATGATCATGTTGCTGTCGATGAGCCCACCGCTCACCCCGAAGGTCGTGTCTGTGCCGTCGGGCAGCGTGCGCTCGAACACGATCGCGCTGCCGCACAACGGGCAGAAGGTCACGGCGACGGGGACGCCGTCGACCGTGTCGTTGACGATCTCGTGCCACACCAGCACGTTGTAGCTGTAGACCCGCACGGGATCGGAGCCATCCTGGAGCACGATGGCCTGAACGTCATCACCCCAGGTCACCTGGTCGATCGGCAGGAACCCCGGGTCGTTGAGGGCGGGAATGCCGTCACGTGCCGGCCCGCCGGACACTGCCTCGAAGATGGCCGGGTCGGCGGTCTGCCAGTCGATCGTGGTGAACTGCCGGGCGAGAAAAGCGGGCGGTTCGCTCGGCGCGCTGCCATCGATACGCACCGGCCCAGGGTCATCCACTCCCGTATCGACCTGGTCGAGGATGCCCTGCTCAAGCAGCACCGCCCCGAGGAAGCCGCGCTCAACCAACCAGGCCTCGACGTCTTTGACCACCCCGGTCGCTATGAGCAACCCCGCCACGATGAGCACGCCGCCGAGCACGCGGCGGAACACACCGCGGGGGTCGACCGCCCACTTCATCCGTCGCGTTACCGACTGTCCGCCGAGCGCGATCAGCAGCATCACGGCGCTGAGGCCCACGGTGTAGGCGAGAAGGTTGACCAACCCCACAGCGAAACTTGTGGGCAGCACGGCGGCGAGGATGAGCCCGTAGGTGGGGCTGCAACTCGTGAAGATCGGCCCAAGGGAGAGTCCGAGCAGTATCGAGCGCGCAGTGCCGGTTCGCTGCGACGACGAGTCGACCAGCTCACCGGTGGCTCGCTGGAGGCCAGTGCCGACCGAGATGCGCTCCCACAGTGCCGGAAACGCCAGAGTGAGGCCGATGAACACGACAAGCGAGCCGGACACTATGAGCCAGACGTCGGTCGGCACACCCAACAGCGCGGTCGCACCACGGATCAGCAGCGTGAAGGCCACCACCGAAACGGCCAGGCTCGCGATGACCACATAGGCACTGCGTCTGCCCGTCTCGGCAGCCGAGCCGGCCAGGATGACCGGCAGCAGCGGAAGCACGCACGGCGAGAGCACGGTGAGCACCCCGGCGAGCAGAGACAGTGGAAGCAGTTCCACGATCGGCCTCTAGGCCTCGACGATGGTGGCAAGCACGTCTTCGAGCGAGCGCGACAGCTCCCAGCGCGCGATGCCCTCACCCGCAAGGTCGACCTGCACCAGGGTGTGCTGGCGCACCACACCGTACTTCTGTTTGAGATCGGTGGAGTCGTCGTAGTCCACCACCAGAATGAGCACGTCGTCGGGAATGCTCTGCTGGTTGGCGGTGATATCGTCGCGCAGAACCTTGCACGTCGAGCACCACGCTGCGCTGAAGAACAGGACGACGGTGTCGTCGGGGCCCGCCTCGGCCAGCGCCTGCTCGCTGTAAGGCTGATACCGCTCGGACGACCCGGCCAACTCGGCCGAATTCGACGGTGCCGAACTCGAGGTCGTCGCGCTCGGCTCTGCCCCGCGGGGAATCGCGACGATCGCCACGACGGCGGCCACCACGACCACGATGATGCCGATCACAATCAGTCTCATGCTGTGCCTCTCGTCGAACAGATTCCCTCGACCAAGGCTAGACCGGATGGCTGAACGTGCTCGGTGTGCTGGAACACACTGGCACGAGCATCCGCCACGTCATGCGGGCACTTCGCCGTCGACAGGGTGGCCCCGCTCGGCCTGATCGATGGCCCACGCGGCATTGACCAGGCCGACGTGGCTGAACGCCTGGGGAAAGTTGCCCAGCTGTTCGCCGGTCTCCGAGTCGATCTCCTCGGCAAGCAGGCCGACATCGCTGATGTGGCTCACGGCCCGCTCGAACACGTCGCGGGCCTCATCCACCCGGCCGCCGGATGCGAGCACGCGGGCGAGCCAGAAGGTGCACAGCAGGAAGGTGCCCTCGTTTCCCTCCAGTCCGTCGACACCGGTGTGCGTCTGATATCGGTAGACGAGCCCTCGGTCGTCGGTGAGTCGCTCGATAATGGCGTCAGCGGTCGCCAGCACGCGCGGGTCGGATGCTGGCAGAAACCCGACGATCGGGATCATCAGTGACGACGCATCCAAATCGGCCGAATCGAAGGACTGGGTGAAGGCACCGGCCTCCTCGTTCCACCCCTTCTCGAGGATGGTCGCGCGGATCCTGGCGGCCGTTGCCGACCACTCGGCGACCCGGTCGGTGGCGTGCAGCTGCTCGGCCAGGGCGATCGCCCGGTCGAGAGCGACCCAGCACATGAGCTTCGAGTAGAGGAAGTGGCGCGGCTCACCACGAATCTCCCAGATGCCGTTGTCGGGCTGCTCCCATTGCGCTGCGGCAGCGTCGGCGAGGGCGACCAGGAAGGTTCGCGTGGCCGGCTCGATGTCACCCAGCTGCTCGCGCAGTCGATACGCCGCGTCGAGCAGCTCGCCGTAGACATCCAGTTGCGGTTGATCCCAGGCCCCGTTTCCGACCCGCACCGGCGCGCTCCCCCGCCATCCGGAGAGCTGCGGAAGCAGCCGCTCAGACAGGTCGTGTTCGCCGCCGACACCGAACATGATCTGCAGATGACGGTCGGGATTGGAGTGCGCGGCGGCCGCCGTCATGAAGGCGAAGAACTCGTGGGCCTCGTCGGGGCAGGCAGCCACCCAGAGGGCCTTCATGGTGAAACTGGCGTCGCGAACCCAGGCGTAGCGGTAATCCCAGTTGCGTTCGCCGCCGATCTCTTCGGGCAGGGATGTCGTGGCTGCCGCCACGATCGCACCCGTGGGCTGGTAGCTCAGAGCCTGCAGCACCCGTCCGGAGTGGTGCACCAGCTCGCGCCATGGGCCGTCATAGCTCTGGTGGATCTCCGACCACTCCTGCCAGCTCGCGGTCGTGGTCGCAAGGCCCGCCGCGATCTCATCCTGGGTACGGGCACCGGGCAGCGGGTCGCCGAGGGGCGTGCGCTGCAGCGCGAAAAACTGCTGTTGTCCCGCGTCGAGGGTCAGCTGCATCCGGATCTCACCATCGATGCTTGTTGCCGCGTCGGGAAGCGACAGGGTGAGCCGTGCCCGAACCGCCCGTGGCGACGACGCCGGAATCGATCTCGGCAAGGATCGGCACCACCAGCCCGTACTCGGGTCGGGGCCGGCAGATCATCTCGACGGTGACCCGTCCGGCGGTGCAGCGAACTCCACGCAGCAGCGAATGCGGGGCGTTCTCGCCGAGGCGGTGTGGATCTGTCGAATTACCCAGCTCCAGCGCGTCGAGCAGTTCGAGCGTGCCCTCCTCGGTGTGGAAGGTGGTCTGCAGAACCATCGATCCATCCACGTAAGCGCGCGTTGACGTGCTCGGCGCGGTGGGCCGGATCGACCAGTGCCCGGCATCGTCGTCGAGGATCGATGCGAACACGGATTCGCTGTCGAACCGCGGGAAGCACAGCCAGTCGATCGAGCCATCCCGGGTCACCAGGGCAGCGGAATGCCGATCAGAGAGCAGCGCGTGATCGGCAATCGGGATGTCACTCATGGCAGTTCTCCGCGTCGATAGGCTCCGGATGGGTACTTCACAGTAAGCCAGCCGGCTGCGAACGGTCAGCACGGCAGATTACAGAGCGAGCGTCATCCCGCGTCTCCCGGTGGGGCGCTACGCGGCGCGTGCTCGCGCCGACGCAACCACCCGTCGCACAAACTTCTCGCCCTCGATGAGCACCAGCACGCTGGATGCTGCGAGCGCGCAACCCACCCACTGCGCGAGGGTGAGCGGCACGAGTCCCAAAACGGCCGCGCTGACCGGCCAGGTCATCACGAGCCACTGCAACCCGAGCGCACCGAGAGCCGTGATGATGAGAAAAGGGTTGCTGAACGGACTGACCGTAAAGAGCGAACGACGTTCGGTTCGGGCGCTGCCGGATTGGAAGAAACTCATGATCACGAACACCGTCATCGTGATCGTTCGCACGCGCTCGATGTCGTACCCCGCGGCGAGCGCGAGCTGGAAGGTGACGAGCAGCACCGCGGCCATCCAGCTTGCCGAGATCGCCGTGCGCACCCACAGTTCGCGCGACAGGATGCCCTCGCGTGCGGCCCGCGGCGGCCGCGTCAGCTCGTCGCCCTCGGCCGGTTCGAACGCGAGCGCGACATCCTGCAGGCCGCTCGTGACGACGTTGATCCACAACACCTGCACCGGTATCAGCAGCAGCGGCTGATCGAGAAGGAAGCTGATGGTGATGGCCAGCAGGATGCCGAAACCGGTCGACAGCAGGAAGAAGGTGGCCTTGCGGATCGCGGAAAACACGATGCGCCCCTGCCGCACCGCCTCGACGACCGTCGCGAAGCGGTCGTCGGTGAGCACCACATCCGAGGCTGCGCGCGCGACGTCTGTGCCCGACTTGCCCATCGCTACGCCGATCGCGGCCGCCTTGAGCGCTGGCGCGTCATTCACGCCGTCACCCGTGACAGCGACGGTCTCCCCGTTCGCCTGGAGCGCCTGCACGACGCGCAGCTTGTCCGACGGCGAGACCCGCGCGATCACACCAACCTCGCGAAGGCGTCGGGCCAGCGCTTCGTCGTCGAGCTCGTTGAGCTCCTCCCCCGTGATCACGTCGTCGCAGTGGGCAATGCCGAGCCGTCGCGCGATGGTCGTCGCGGTCAGCGGGTGGTCGCCGGTCACCATGATGACGCGCATCCCGGCTCCGACGCAGAGCGCCACCGACTCGAGCGCCTCGGCCCTGGGTGGGTCGGTGAGCGCGACGAGCCCCAGCAGCACCAGCCCGGCGGGGAACGGCAGGGTGGGTCCGGATATCTCGTGGTCGGCCACCTGTCGGCGGGCGAGCGCCAGGACGCGGTATCCGTCGCTTGCCAGCTGGTCGTGCGCATCCCGCACCCTCTGGCGTGCCGCATCATCGAGCGGTTCTCCCCCGGCTTCCGATGTGCACATCGAGAGCACGAGCTCCGTCGCGCCCTTCACATAGAGCGTGAGTGGCACGCTGTCGTGCCCGTCACGGCGCAAGGACTGCGAGTAGCGGTTTTGCGGTTCGTACGGCAGGTGCGCCACCTGATCGGGCACCTCGCCGCCGCCGCGAGTCACCTCGAGGCTGCGCGCCAGGGTGGCGAGCGCCACGTCGACCGAGTCCCCGATGAAGCCGTGCTCCTCGTCGACGGGGGCGTGCGACTCGTTCACGAGCGCGCCCGCCACCACGACGTTTCGCAGGGTTCCGGCCGGTGGATGCGGCAGGGCCGAGACCTCGAGAAGTCCAGTGCCGGGCACCCAGAGCCGTTCAACGGTGAGCCGGTTCTCGGTAAGCGTGCCCGTCTTGTCACTGGCGACGACAGTGGTCGAGCCGAGAGTCTCGGCCGCTGGCAGCGTTCGCACTATTGCGCCCTGGGCGGCCATTCGTCTCACCCCGATCGCGAGGGCGATCGTCATGACCACGGGAAGGGCTTCGGGAATGGTGGCCACGGCCATAGCGATGGCCGAGAGGAAAACGATCTCGAGGTCCTCGCCCAACACCACGCCGGTGGCGACCACGAACGCGGCAACAGCGCCGACGACGATGCCGATGCGGCGTTCCAGGCTGCGGATGTTCTGCTGCAGTGGTGTGCGCTCCGAACTCACCTGCACCAGCTCGTTGATGCGACCGAGCTCCGTGTCCCGTGCCGTCGCGACGACCACGCCACGGCCCCGACCGGAGGTGACGAACGTGCCGCTGTAGAGCATCCCGACGCGGTCGCCCAACCCCGCATGTTCGGACGCAGCTGACGGCGACTTCAGCACATCCTCCGACTCGCCCGTCAGCATTGACTCGTCAACCTGCAGGGCATGAGCGTCGATCACGCGGATATCGGCGGCGATCTGCTCACCGCTCTCCAGCACGACGATGTCGCCAGGCACGAGATCGGCCGCGGGCAGGTGGATGACGTTGCCGTCGCGCACGGCACGCGCCGCAGGCACGGCAAGACTGGCGAGAGCGAGCATCTCACGCTCGGCCCGCGACTCCTGCCAGAACCCGATCGTCGCGTTCAACACCAGCACGATGAGGATCGCGATCGCGTCGATCCAGTCCTGCAGCACCAGGGTGATCACCGCCGCGACCAGCAGGATCGCGATCAGCGGAGACCGGAACTGTCGCAACGCCACCACCCAGGGTGACGCCAGCTTGTGCACTTCGAGCTGGTTCGGCCCGAACCGGGCGCGACGTTCATCCACCTCCGCGGCAGTGAGCCCGTCGGTGCTCACCCCGAGCCGAGCGAGAACCTCGGCGGGCGCGAGCGCATGCCACAGTGTCGTGGCGCGCCCGTCGTCATGGCTCCACGGTAGGAGAGGCGACTCGGGCGCGGGTAGGGCCGTTCGGCCCATCGGCCGGCGGCATCCGCGCACGTTCGTCGCATCCGCGCACCGGCGCGCACCGGCGCGTGCGACAGTCGTGCGCGGATACAGGTTACGGTCGCGCGGATGCCGGCAGCGGACCGTCGGGCTCGCGACGCCGAGCTCCCCTAGCTGAGGTACTGCGCGAACGATCTCGCGGACCGCGTCGGCCTCGTGCGTCGACCGTGGCGGTCGGGACGAGGTCGTCGGCCTGAGTCGTGAGCACGGTGACCCACTCTGTGACGGCCTGCTCCGCGGCCCCGCTTGCGTACAGCGTCGCGATCAGCTCGGTCTTGGCTGCGCTCACCAGCGCGGCGAACTCGGAGTTCTCCTGGAAGCGCTCCGAGAGGATGTTGCCGTTGCTCGGCCCGCCGCCAGCACCGCCACCGGCCTGCTCGCCGTCCGCGGCCGGGGCTCCACCCTGTCCACCCACGGCACCCTGTCGGGCCTGGCCGCCGCCACCACCGCCACCGCCACCGCCGCCGCCGCCACCGCCGTCAACGTTGGCGGTACCGAAGGCGAGGTTCAGGTCCCAGTTGACGACCGTCATGATGCCGGTTGTCTCGTCGTAGTGCAGGTAGGAGTTGTTGCCGGCTCCGTCGATGTCGTCGAAGTTGTCGACCAGATCCTGATACGCGAGGTAGGTGGCGAAGGCGTCGACGTCGAGGTACTGGTCGAGTTCGGCGGCGAAGGTCGCGTCATCCGACTCGTTAATGAACTGCAGGAACGCGATCAGCGGCTCGAGGTTGTCGTCGCCCGCCTCCTGGTCGAAGATGTCGGCGTAGCTCTCGGGGTCGTCACCGCGGTACGAGTAGTCGCCCCCGCTCTCGGCCTTGTAGAGCAGCCCGGTCGTACCGAATTCCTGCTCGTCCCAGCCGTCGTTGGGGTTCTGGATGACCAGCCGCAGCTCGGTGGTGCCGCCGTTGATGGTGAAACGGGATGACACGGCCTCCTCGCTCGCGAGACCGGCCAGCGACAGCATCTCCAGTGCGATCGCCTCGTTGATGGCGGTCTCGGTGCTGCTCCCCCGCACCACCAGCTCGGTCTCGCCGTCGAGGGATTGGTCGTCGACGAACTTGTCGAGCCGGATCACCCACGGCAGCGTCGCGGGGTCGCTGTCGGCCGTCACCACCCGCAGGCTCGAATTGCCCTTGAGCTTGAGCCCGACATTGGTGAAGGTCTCCCCGTCGATGACGACCGTGGCGCTCACCCATTCCTGCTCGCCCGTGTCCAGATAGGTATCCAGGAGCCCCTGCAGTTCTGTGGGATCCACTTCGATGTCGATGCTGTGCACGGCGCTCGAATCCCACAGCGCCGCCGTGACGACGGATTGGGTGGAGGTCGTGGCGGTCGTGGATACCGAGCAGGCGGTGAGGCTTGCCGCCACGAGTCCGATGCCGACGAAGGCCGCAACGCCTCGGGTCACTGTGCGGGATGGGGTGTTCATGTTCCCATCGTCGCGGCCGGTCTTGGGCCGCCCCTGCACGAACGCTATGCAACGACTATGGATGCTGCTGAGCCAGGTGACTCTCGCGCCACAGCCTCAGCTGCGACGCCATCACGCCGAAGGCACTCTCTCGCGGGTCGAGGAATCCGTAGTGTCCCTCGCCCGGCAGCTCCAGGTAGGTCACGTCGACGCCCGCGCCTGTCAGCGCACGGACGAAGGACCGCGACTGCTCAACGCCGACCGCAGTGTCTGAGGTCCCGTGCAGCACGACCCGCTTCGCTGCGCCACCGATTCCGACGCGAAGATCCGCCTGACGATACTCTTCGGGCGCATCCATGCGGATCGGCTCCCATCCACTGGGCGACGCCGCCGTCATCCCAGCCCTCACGCGACGCCTCCGCCAGATCGCTGACGGGCGCCAGCGGCATCACCAGGTCGACGGCCGGATGGCTCGCAAGCTTCTCCGCCAGATATCCGCCAGCGCTGTGGCCCACAACGGCGACGGATGAGGGATGCCACCGCTCGACGACCGCATCCAGTGCCGCCCACACGTCCGCGATCGTTGCCGCACGGCCGGATTCGCCGCGCCGGTACTCGACGTTGGCGGCCCCAAAGCCGTCGGCCACGAGCTGTCTCACCATCGGCACGTGCAGCGACGCGTCGTACTCCGTCATGAAATAGCCACCGTGGATGCTCAGCACCACCGGCTCCCCGACGACCACCGACCAGCCGTCGACGTGCTGGTCGGGGTGGGTGCCGTAGGCGATGGTCTCCGTCGGTTGCGCCGGAGTGTCGGCACGCTGAGCGTCTCGCTCGAACAGCTCCTCGAACCAGGCGCCGAGCGCGAGGTCATCCTGCGGGTCTTTCATCTGGCAACCCTTCCCCGCGCGAACGTCGGGCGCAACCCTCGCTCGCGGCATCCGCGCACCTTTGTCGCATCCGCCCACCGGCGCGCACCCGCGCGTGCGACATCCGTGCGCGGATACGGGTTGTAGAGCTCAGCACTCGATGACGTTGACCGCGAGGCCCCCGCGGGAGGTCTCCTTGTACTTGCTCTTCATGTCGGCGCCGGTCTGGCGCATGGTCCTGATGACCTTGTCGAGCGACACCTCGTGCACGCCGTCACCACGCAGCGCGAGGCGGGCGGCGTTGATCGCCTTCACGCTTCCCATCGCGTTCCGCTCGATGCACGGGATCTGCACGAGCCCACCGATGGGGTCGCAGGTCAACCCGAGGTTGTGCTCCATGCCGATCTCCGCCGCGTTCTCCACCTGGGCGGGCGAGCCGCCGAGCACCTCGCACAGGCCGGCCGCGGCCATGGCGCAGGCCGAGCCGATCTCGCCCTGACAGCCCACCTCAGCACCCGAGATCGACGCGTTCTCTTTGATCAGGATGCCGACAGCAGCCGCCGCGAGGAGCACCCGCACCACACCATCGTCGTCGGCACCGGGCACGAACTTCTTGTAATAGTGCAGCACCGCGGGGATGATCCCGGCCGCGCCATTCGTCGGCGCAGTGACCACCCGGCCGCCCGCGGCGTTCTCCTCGTTCACGGCGAGGGCGAACAGGTTGACCCACTCCATCGCGCGGATCGGATCCGTGCTGTCTTCCTCCGCGGTCAGCTCGGTGAAGAGGGCGGGGGCGCGACGCCGAACCTTCAGACCTCCCGGCAGGATGCCCGTCTGCTCGCACCCCGCGGTCACGCAGTCCTGCATGACAGACCACAGCTGCAGCAGTCGGTCGCGCACCTCGGCTTCGCTGCGCCAGGCGCACTCGTTGGCCATCATGATCTCGGAGATGCTCATGCCCTGCGCGGCGCAGTGCGCCAGAAGTTCGCGACCGGTCGTGAAGGGGTATGGCACCTCGGTCGAGTCGACGACCACACGGTCGGCGCCGACGGCCAGTTCGTCGACGACAAACCCGCCACCGACGGAGTAGTACGTGCGCAGGCGCAAGGCTTTCGCCGCGCCTCACCGAAAGCCTCGAACGTCATCCCGTTCGGATGCGCCGGCAACGAGGTGCGCCGGTGCAGCACCAGATCGGTGTCGAACGCGAAGTCCACGAGGTGGATGCCGGCGAGCCGCAGCTGCCCGGACTCGCGAGCGTCCGCCATCCGCGTCTCGATGGTGGCGGTGTCGACTGTCTCCGGATCTTCGCCCTGCAGGCCGAGGATCACCGCCTTGTCAGACCCGTGACCGCGACCGGTGGCGCCGAGCGAACCATAGAGCTGCGCCTGAACGCGGGTGGTGGCATCCAGATCACCGGACTCCGCCAGCGCCTCGACGAACCGACGCGCCGCGCGCATCGGTCCGACCGTGTGCGATGACGACGGGCCAATGCCGATCGAGTAGAGGTCCAGGGCGCTCAGCGGCATGGCTGCACCGTCGGTTGGGCATGATCGAGCATCGGTTCCCCGTTCGGAGTGGTCGGGACGCCCTGTGCGAGCAACGGCGCTCCCTCCGGCAGCCTAGGCGATTCCCCCGTCGACAGTCGACGCGGTCACAAAACCGGATGATTCGAACGGATCAGGTTGTCCGGATCCCACGTGCGCTTGATCTCGACGAGCCGGCCCAGAGAGTCCCCGAACAGCGCCTCGGGGGCCGCCGGGCGTTCCGTGAAGTTGAAGTATGTGCTCGGTGAGAGGTGCGCATCGAGCTCGGTGAACAGATGGTCCAGCACCTCGTCAACCGCAGCCTTTGCCTCCGGGGTTGGGGCGATGCCAACGGCGTAGTAGGCAGCATCCGCCGCGAAGCCACTGATTGCCCCGCCCTCGGCGTGCTCCAGGCGCAGCTCGCCACCGAGCAGCCGCAGTTCGGCAGACAGGATCGGTGCACCCGCCGGCCCCGCCGCCTCCAGGAACGCGTCGATCGCGTCCGCCGTCAGCGACTGAACCAACGCGCCATTGCCGCAACCCGGTACCGGACCGGGAGGGTCCATGTGCAGTTGGTCGAGCTCGTGCACCGGGGTTCGACGGAAGGTGTCGATTGCGGGACCGAGCGCGCGCAGGGGCGCGAGCAGGGCATCCGCCGTCGCCTCGTCCGCCTGGATGACCGCCTCCACGACCGAGAAGCTGTGCCCGCTGAGGAAGGGCGGCAGCTCGTCCATGGGCGGGAACCGCAGCACGCGACCCACGGTGGTCACCGATGTCGGCAGATCGTCGGTCCAGTCTCGCCAGGCGTGCAGCACCTCGGACGCCCGCTCCAGCGGGAAGAACAGCACCCCGGCGTGCACCTCGGTGATCGGGTAGAGCCGGAACTCGATCGCGGTCACGATGGCGAAGTCGCCGCCGCCGCCGCGCAGCGCCCAGAACAGGTCGGGATGCTCGGCCTCATCCACTCTTCGCAGCACACCGTCGGCCGTGACCACCTCGAACGCGGTGACGCTGGATGCCGCTAGCCCGTGACTGCGCGCGAGCCAGCTGAGCCCGCCGCCGAGGGTGTATCCCGCGATGCCAACGTCGTGCGACGACCCCGCGAGCGCCGCCAGGCCACTCGCGCCGGCGACGGGAGTCAACTCGCCCCACACGACACCAGCGTCGACGCGCGCGATCATCTTCTCGGCGTCGACGCTCACCTCGCGCATTCGGCGGGTGGAGAGCAGGATCGTGCCGTTCAGGTCTTCCATGGGTGCGGCGTTATGTCCGGTGGCCTGCCCCGCGACGCGGAGGCCGAGCAGGCCTGCCGCGACAACCGTGGCGATGACGTCGGCGCTGCCGGCCGCCTCGACGACTGCTTCGGGATGCTGGTCGACGGCCAGTTGCCAGGCGGTGCGGGCGGCATCCCAACCCTCATCCGAGGGAAGATACAGAGCACCATCCAGTTGCTGGGCCAGCGATGCCAGCCCCGAGGAGGCATCGACGGATGCCACATTCTTCTGTTTCATGATCGGCCCTTCGAGATAGGGGCGTCGAAACTTTCGGCGTGCAACCATGATTCCACTCGTCCGGGGCGATGTGAATACCCGGTTTTCTGGGAGTTCTGGCTCCGGATTCGACAACGCGGCTTTTCAAGCGCTGATAAAGATCGGCTGGACTCGTCCCGACCCCCGAATTCCGGCGCGTCTTCAGCAGCATGATGATTCCCGGCGGCACGGAGGAGCAGAAGAAGTGGGTCGATGATCTCCAGGAGCGCGCCTGCGACACCGAGACTGCGGTCATCTCTCGAGCGCAGCGCATGACCACTGATTCGACCTGGCGCCTGCCCGAACTCGATCTTCCGACGCTCGTCATCCACAGCCGGGGCGATCAGATGATGGAGTTCCACCATGCCCGCCACCTTGCGGCCGGCATCCGCGGGGCACGCCTGGTGGGACTGGACAGCAACAACCACATCGTCCTGGCCCACGAACCGGCCTGGCCGGCGTTCATGCGTGAGATCACCGAGTTCACCGAGCCCGATCGGCAGCATTCCCACGAGATCGTCACGGACGATGTCGCTGCCCTGGTCTCCCCGCGCGAACTCGACATCCTGCGTCTCGCCGCTGCAGGTCACGACAACGACGCGATCGCCGCCGAACTCTTCCTCTCGGTGCGCACCGTGGAACGCCATCTGCAGAATGCGTACGCGAAGCTCGGGCTGAGCGGACGGACGGCTCGCACGGCCGCCGTTGCGCGACTGCTGTCCGGTGCGTGAACGCGTACGCGTCAGCCGCCAACCGCCCTCCTGTCCGGGCGCACCCTTGCGCGTCAGCGCCGATGTGACGGCGGCCTCCCGATTCCTACCGTGGTGAGATCACCCACCACAAAGGGAGGAATCGGATGTCATCCTTTACCAGCACCACCCGGACGCTGACGGCGACCGATGAGGATCGCGCGCTCAAGGCGAAGCACGCCGCGATGTGGGCGAGCGGAAGCTACCCCGCGGTCGTGGACGAGGTCGTCCACGCCCTCGGAGGCATCCTCGTGGACGCGGTCGACGTCCAGCCCGGGCAGCGCGTCCTCGACGTCGCGGCCGGCACCGGCACTTCGGCCATCCCGTCGGCGCTGCGCGGCGCCGAGGTCATCGCCACCGACCTCACTCCCGAACTCCTCGCCGTCGGCCGTGCCGCTGCCGAGGACGCGGGAATCGCGCTCACATGGCAGACGGCGGATGCAGAAGCGCTGCCGTTCCCGGACGCCGACTTCGACGTGGTCACCTCGAGCATCGGCGTGATGTTCGCACCGCACCACGAGCTGGCCGCCGACGAGCTCGTCCGCGTGTGCCGTCCCGGCGGCACGATCGGCGTCCTCAGCTGGACTCCGAACGGGTTCATCGGGCAGCTCTTCGCGACGATGAAGCCGTACGCGCCGCCGCCCCCTCCCGGCGCCTCTCCGGCGCCGCTCTGGGGCAACGTCGAGCACGTCCGTGATCTGTTCGGCGACCGCGTCGAAGACTTCGTCGCCCATCAGCAGGCGCTGCAGGTCGACCGATTCGCCACGGGGGCGGAGTTCCGCGACTTCTTCAAGGCCAACTACGGTCCGACGATCGCGGTCTACCGTTTCATCGCCGATGACGCGGCCAAGGTCGCCGCGCTCTCTGGGAGTTCTGGCTCCGGATTCGACAACGAGAGTCGACGCGGCCCGGCGCGCGCTGGGTTTGAGGGACCTACGGCCCTATGGCGAATCCCGTCGTCCGCGCAGACTGATTCGACCATCAGCCCGACGACGAGAGGCACTGCAATGCGCGTTCTGTCACACACTCGCCGGTTCGTTGCCGCCGCCCTGGCGGTCGGCATCCTGACCCTCAGTACAGGAACGGCCGCCATCGCCGCCACCCCAACGCCGACCCCTCCCACTTCCACTGCGCTCTCCTCCGCGAACGATGGCGAGGGCCCGCAGTTCTACAGCGATGCCTTCATCGACATCTCCGGCGACATCGCTGGCGATGTGTACGCGGCCGGCCAGAGCATCACCATCAGCGGGAACGTCACCGGCGATGTGATCGCAGCGGCCCAGACCATCACCATCACCGGCACCGTCGACGGTGACGTGCGGCTGGCAGCACAGAGCGTGACCGTCAGCGGGGACGTCTCCCGCAGCGGCACCATCTTCGCTGCGGACATCACCGTCACCGACACCGGAACGCTCGGAGACGACATGCTCGGGGCCGCGAGCACCGTCAGCATCGCCGGCGACGTCGGCCGGGACCTGCTGCTGAGCGTCGGAACCCTCACCATCGACGGAACCGTCGGCGGCAACGTCACGTATTACAGCAGCACCGAGGCGCGGATTGCGGACGGCGCGGTCGACGGAACCGTGGAGCTTATTGAGCCTCCGGAGACGCAGACCGTCGAAGTCTCACCGTGGAACGTGTTCCTGGGCTGGTTCCTCGGACTGTTGTATGCACTCGTCGCCCTGAGCCTCATCACCTTGCTCGCCGGCCTTCTGCTCCCGCGCTGGCTGCAACGGGTGACCGACCATCTCGTGCCATCGCCGGGGAAGGCGCTGCTGGTGGGCTTCGTGGCATCCATCTCCGTCCCAGTCGCCCTGTTCTTCCTTCTCGTGACGATCGTGGGCGCCCCACTCGCGCTCGCGGGGATGCTGGTGTGGCTGGTGCTGACTCTCGCCACATTCGTTTACGGCGCCTACTACATCGGGCGGTTGTTGTTCCGTGGCGGCCAACATCCTGTCGTCAAGGCGCTCGTCGGTGGAGTCATCCTGATCGTCGCCCTTCAGATTCCGTGGCTGAACATCCTGGTGTGGCTCGCGATGGTCTTCTTCGGCCTCGGCGCTCAGCTTCTGGAGTTCCAGCGCCAGCGGCCCTGGACGACGAAAACGAGAGTGGATGCCGCGGCTCAGCCGCCTCTCCCGGCTACGGCGGGCGACCCTCCCCCGGGAATCCCGCAGCGGTCGTGTGATCAGCGCAAGATTGGTTGAGCGACAGTGCCCCTGGAGGGACTCGACGCCCCACCGAGCCGCCGACACATCGTGCGGCAGCGCGCATCCAATGCGTCAGGTGCGTCGGACTGCGCGCGGGGACCCCAGCTCCGAGGTGCCACCCACGAGACGAAAGACAAGATCACAGCGTTGGCGAGGCGCGATTTCGATTCGTGCCCCTGGAGGGACTCGAACCCCCAACCGTTTCCTTAGGACGGAACTGCTCTTCCATTGAGCTACAGAGGCTGGCGTGCAAAGCCTAGCCGAACCTTTTAGAAAGGTGCGCCGAGGAACGCTTCCACGGTTGAGGCGAGGATGGTGCGCTGCCCGTACGAGCTCTGCACGTAGTTGTACTCCTCGATGACGATGTATCCGCCGTCGAGCACGGTCTTCACATACGCGACGTGGTTCTGCGAACCGAACCAGGCGACGTCACCGACGGTGGGGGTCGTGCTGATGGGCCAGCCGTGCTGCTGCCAGGCGTACTTCCACTGGCTGGCGTTACCGCCGGTGGGGGTCAGGTTCGACCAGACCCACTTGAACGGTGCCTTGTACGAGCCGGCGTCGCGGTTGATGCGCCACGCGACGAAGTCGGTGCACTGGCGGTAGTAGTAGTTGAGCTCAGAAAGCCCGCCGCCCTGCTCCTCGCCCAGCTCGTAGAACCACGGGTAGTCGTCACCGAGTTCACGAGCGCCAGACAGGAGGTACTTGGCGTTGTTGGCCGCGCGCACGTCGTCGCGGGTCGCGGCGGCGATCTGCTCGGCGGAGGTGGCCTCGTAGCCGTCACGCACGGCGGCGACGGACGACGACTCGGCGCTGACGGTGACGGACTGGCTCGCGGCGACAGTCTTCGCGCCGTCCGTCTCTGGGGTCGAGATGGCGTACGCGGGAAGGCCTGCGACGGCGAACAGCCCACCGACGACGGCCATGGTCGCCAGCACGCTCACCGGGTGCTTGCGGGGCGCCTTCGGGGCGGCGGTGCCTGCGTGGATGCGCGCGACCTCGGCCCGGCGCAGCTTGCGCGGCGCGTCGACGCGACGAACGTTGTTGGAGCGGCGGGTGGGCGCATCCTGAACAGACGGAGCAGAAATCTGGATGCCGCCGGCCGAGAAGTCGGGAACGGACACCGACAGGCCCAGCAGGTCGTCGAAGTGCGGGTCAGCGGCCACGGGAGTCGCCTCAGCCACGGATACAGCCACCTCGGTGACGGCCAGCTCGGCTACGGGAATATCGGCCACGACGGTGTCAGCGACAACGACCTGGGCTGCAGCCTGAGCGGCTGCTGCGGCGGCCTCAGCGGCACGCATCTCGCGGCGGGTAAGGAACTGCTGTGCGGGGGGTGCATCAGCACGCACGACGGCACTGGGTGCGGCCGTGCCGGACAGGTCATCCTGATTGGATGGCATGACATCGACCACGTGTAGATAATTCCTTAAGGTATTTCGAACCTCATTGAGGCTAGGGGAAAAAATACGACTTGTCTAACGTTTCACAGCGGAATGTCAGACAATGGGCTTAGCCAGGGGGATAGAGATAGGTGGCGCTTCCAGCCGAGATGATGCGCTGGCCGTACTGGTGGTAGTTGCCGAAGTTGTATTCCTCGATCAACACTGTGCCATCTCCCAGGACCTCTTTGACGTAGGCGACGTGCATGTACTCGGTGACGGCGACGGCACCCGCGACGGGGGTGCCGCTGACGGGCCAGCCGTGAGCATTCCAGGCGCTCGTCCACTGGTTGGCGCTTCCGCCACCGGGGGTGAGGTTCGACCAGGTCCACTTCCAGGGGGAACCGGTAGAACCGGCGTCACGGTTGAGGCGCCACGCGACGAAGTCGGTGCACTCACCCATGTAGTAGTTCAGCTGCGAAAGGCCTGTGCCCATTCCGGAGAACGGGTAGTCGTCGCCGGCGGCACGGGGGCCCGGGTCGTTGTAGACGTAGCTTGAGACCCACGCGGCGGACGCTGCCTGTGCGGCTGCGGCCTGCTCGGCTGCGAGCTTCTCTGCGGCCAGCTCTTCCGGCGTGGTGGCCGAGAAGCCGTCGCGGGCCGAGACGACGGCGTCAGCGCCCACGGCTGCGGAGACCACCGTCTGCGAGGGAAGGCTGCTGACGTCGGTGGTCTTGTCTGCGCTGGCGGGGTTGTATGCGTATGCGGGGAGGCCGACAACGGCGAACATTCCGCCGACGGCCAGCATGGTGGCGATTACTGCAAGAGGGTTCTTCTTGCTCCTGCGGGCGGCCTCCGCCTTGCGGGTGGCCGAGCGGGAACCACGAGAAACCGACGGGCCTGGAGCCGAAGAATCTGGGTTGACCGAAAGATCCAGTTCACTGGATTTCGTCAATTTAACCAAAGTTTCGTATACCTTCCGAGGGGGCCGGGGACTTATCGAGGCTAACCGAGGCAAGGGCCCCTGTCCACTTATTGTCACAAATTGGTAACAAACAAGTTGGTAAAGAGCTAAGCGGCCGGCGCGAGGTACTCCTCCCAGTCCGGCATCGCCCTTTCCACGCCACGGATGAGCCATCCGGTGCTGTGCGGCGGTCGGGGCGTCATCCTGAGGTTCCAGCCCATCTCGGCCGGCGTGCGGTCGCCCTTGATGTTGTTGCACCGCAGGCAGCAGGCCATCAGGTTCTCCCAGCTGTCTTTGCCGCCGCGCGACCTGGGCATCACGTGATCGATCGTCGTGGCGGTGCCGCCGCAGTATCCGCAGCGGTTGTTGTCGCGCCGCAGCACCCCGCGCCGGGAGACCGGCATGTGCCTGCCGCTCGGGATGCGCACGTAGTTGCGCAGGATGATGACCGACGGGCGATCCCATGCCCCTGCAGCGGCCCAGACGGGATGCCCGTCGTCGGCGGCAATGATCGTTGCCTTCTGGTTCATCACGAGCACCAGGGCTCGCTTGAACGACACGACGGCGAGCGGCTCGTAGCCAGCATTCAGGACAAGGGTTCGCATAGTCATCCTCTCGAAAGTGCCTGCACGGCTTGCAGGCAATAACGCTCCCGGAACGCAGTCGTGGAGAGGGCAGAAAACACAAAAGGCACTGTCGTAAGACAGTGCCTAAAAGTTACGGACGCGGGCTACCCCACATCGCATGCTGCTGTGTCGTATGTAGAAGTTCGCACGCGCGTCCACGGTTTGGATGCTGTGCGTACTCGACATTCGACTCTCCGGTTCACTCGTGAACTCCAAGAGCTTCAGGCTACCGGAAAAATCCTGCACAACCGTCGCCACGCACCGACGGCGGCGCGCTGGCTATTTCGCGCTGCTACTTCGCGACGAAAACGTGAACGGCAACCTCGCTGGGCAGCTCCAGCCCGTCGCCGAATCCCTCGACCTGAACAGATACGTACGAACCTGCAGCCGAGATGGATGCCACGGCACCAGGCATCACGCCGGCGGCCTGTAGCTGCTGCAGCAGTTCCGGCTCGAACTGCACTGGTTCGCCGAGGCGACGGATGACCGCGCTGATGGGCGCGGTGGACGCAGCAACGGCATCCACGAGGTTGATGACGCCGTCCATGAAGGCGGGCGCGGGAGGATCGCCGAGCTCTTCCAGCCCCGGGATCGGGTTGCCGTACGGGCTTTCGGTGGGGTGATCGAGCATCTCGAGCAGGCGACGCTCGACCTGCTCGCTCATCACGTGCTCCCAGCGGCATGCCTCGTCGTGCACGAACGCCCAGTCGAGCCCGATGACGTCGGCGAGGAGTCGTTCCGCCAGGCGGTGCTTGCGCATGACGTGCACGGCGCGGCGACGGCCCTCGACGGTCAGCTCAAGGTGGCGATCGCCTTCGACAACGACGAGACCGTCGCGTTCCATGCGGCCGATGGTCTGCGAGACCGTGGGACCTGAGTGGCCGAGGCGCTCCGAGATTCGGGCCCGAAGTGGCACGATGTGCTCTTCTTCGAGGTCAAGAATGGTGCGCAGGTACATCTCGGTTGTGTCCACGAGATCTGTCATGTTCTCAGCCTATCCGGATGCCGACAATAGGATTGGACACATGGCCAGCCTGACAATCCCCACCGACATCCTGCCCGCCGACGGTCGCTTCGGCTGTGGTCCATCCAAGGTGCGGCAGGAGCAGCTCGACTATCTCGCCGGTGCGGGCGCCGCCATCATGGGCACCTCGCACCGCCAGGCGCCCGTCAAAGACCTCGTCGGTCGCGTGCGCAGCGGCCTCGGCGAACTGTTCCGCATCCCGGACGGCTACGAGGTTGTCATGGGCAACGGCGGCTCCACCGCGTTCTGGGATGCCGCGGCCTTCTCGCTCATCGAGAAGCGCAGCCAGAACCTGACCTTCGGCGAGTTCGGCTCCAAGTTCGCCGCAGCCGCCGCGGCCCCGTTCCTCGAGGCGCCGATGGTCATCAACGCGCCGGCCGGCTCGCGTGCCGAGTTCGAGATCGCCGACGGAGTCGACGTTTACGCGTGGCCGCAGAACGAGACATCCACCGGCGTGATGGCGCCCGTCACCCGGGTGGCAGCGCCCGGCGCCCTGACCGTCATCGATGCCACGTCGGCAGCCGGCGGCATCGACTTCGACGCCAGCCAGGCCGACGTCTACTACTTCGCCCCGCAGAAGAACTTCGCCTCAGACGGCGGGCTGTGGTTCGCGCTCTTCTCCCCCGCCGCCATCGAGCGGGTCGAGCAGATCGCGGCGTCCGGTCGCTACATCCCCGAGTTCCTGTCGATCAAGAACGCCGTCGACAACTCGCGCCTCAACCAGACGCTCAACACCCCCGCGCTGTCGACGCTGCTGCTGCTCGAGAACCAGGTCGACTGGATCAACGGCAACGGCGGCCTCGCCTGGGCCTCAGCGCGCACCCTCGAGTCGTCCGGTGCGCTGTACGACTGGGCAGACTCGGTGTCGTACGCGACGCCGTTCGTCACCGAGGCTTCGCACCGCTCGCAGGTCGTCGCCACGATCGACTTCGATGACGCAGTGGATGCCGCGGCCATCGCCAAGACCCTGCGGGCCAACGGAATCGTCGACACCGAGCCGTACCGCAAGCTCGGCCGCAACCAGCTTCGCGTGGCGACCTTCGTGGCCATCGAGCCCGACGACGTGCGCAAGCTGATCGCGTCGATCGAGTACGTGGTCGAGAACTCCTAGGCCGGCGCCGGCTTGCCTCAGTCGCCTGAGCTAGTACGGACGTTGTCCTGCGTCGTCCGAACTCGTCATGCAGCGTCGTCGTCTGCGCTCGTCGTCCGATCGTCATCGTCGTCGTCTGATGCATCGTCGTCGGATGCATCGTCGAGCGAGTCGATGTCGACGCCATCGAGGTCGCCGCCATGGAGCACGTCGTTGTTCACTTCGCCGTCGTCGTCGTCTTCGTCTCGTCGTCGTCAGACTCGTCGTCGTCGTCGTCATCGGACTCGTCGTCGTCATCGTCGGAGTCGTCGTCCGACTCGTCCTCGTCCGACTCGTCGTCGGACTCCAGGCCCTCGGCTGCAGCCTGGGCAGCCTTGTACTCCGCGAGGCGGTCAGACCACGGCACCCAGTCCGGAGACAGCAGCGCGCCCTCGCCGGGCATGAGCTCGGCCTCGAGCACCGACGGCTCGGAGCCTTCGATCCTGGCGATCGACACGACCCACTTCCAGTCCGGGTACCCGGGCAGCGCGGAGTCGAATCGCACGGAGACGACTCCGTCGCCCTCATCGACCTCGTCGAAGTATGGCCCCACGCCCTCGGCCGGGGTTATCTCGAGGAGAGCGGTGCGGGCCAGGCTCTCGAGAGCCGACTCAGGCATCCAACTCGTCCGCGACCTTGCGCAGCATCGCGGCGATCTTGGTGCTGTGCGACTTGTCGGGGTAGCGGCCGCGCTTGAGGTTGGTGCCGATGCCGTCCATCAACTTGACGAGGTCTTCGATGATGATCGCCATGTCGTCTGCTGGCTTGCGGTTCAGCTTCGCCAGTGACGGCGGCGCCTCGAGCACGCGAACAGAGAGCGCCTGGGCGCCCTTCTTGCCGTCGGCGATGCCGAATTCGAGCTTTGTGCCTGCCTTGATTCCCGTAGTGCCTGCGGGCAGGGCGGACGCGTGAAGGAAGACTTCCTGGCCGTCATCAGAGCTGATGAAGCCAAAGCCTTTCTCGTCGTCGTAGAACTTAACCTTGCCGGTGGGCATCGTGGTACTCCTTATTGCTGGTGCATCAAGCCTAGAGGACTTGCGGCTACCCGTATCCTTGGTACGTGGCACAAGATACCTCCATTAGTGGCAACCGCGGCGAACGCATCCTCGCCTTCATGGTCGCATCGGCCGTCGGGCTCTCGATCATCGCGTTCCTCACGATCATCATCGGCACCGCATCCGGGGTCACAAACTTCGGTGAAGGCCTGTGGCCCGTCGCCATCGTGCTGCCGTCGATCGGGCTGCCGCTCGGGCTGATCCTCATGATCATCCTGATCGTGATGAGCGGCATCCGTCGGGGTCGTGAATCCCGGGATGCCGGCAACTGACGAGTCGACCCTTGCGCTTGCAGCCCAGCTGCGAGCGCTCGGCGATCCTGAGCTGAGTGCCCTGCTCGTCGCCCGCGACGTGCGCGGATCGTCGATCAAAGACTTCTTCGACCTCGCAGACGCGTTGCTGGATCCAGACTCGGTTCAGCTCGCGCTCGGTCGGCTCGACCGCTCGGCGCTGATCACCGTCGCCGCGCTCGGCACCTCACCCGTTCCGTTGACGGCACAGGATGCCGCGGCACACGTCGCCGAATGGGGCACAGACCCCGCCGCCGCCGCCCGGCACCTCACCGCCGCCGCGGAGTTCGCCATCGTCACCCACGCCGACGGGCGCTACGCGGTGCCCCCCTCCGTGTCGCGGCAGCTCGAGGAGTGGCCGGCCCTCGGCCTGCCCAGCCTCGACGAACTCGCGTCGACTCCGCCGCCGGCCGCCCTCGTGCCGGTGAGCCAGACAGAGGTACGCATCACCGACGCGGGCTCCGCCGAGCACGCCTTCGCCACGTCGACGTCAATCGCAGAACTCATCGCCGAGCTGCAACACGAGTCGGCGCGGGAACTCGCGCGCGGGGGCGTCGCGCTTCCGGACAGCAAGCGGCTCGCGGCATCCATGAGCGTGGATATCGAGCGGGTGCCCGAACTGCTCGAGATCGCGTCGCGCGCCGGACTGGTTGCCCTCGATTCGGGACGCTGGCTGCCGACCGCGGCGAGCGCCAGCTGGCTGTCTGGCACGTCGGGGGAACGCTGGGCCCGCCTCGCTGCCGCCTGGTTGGAGCGTCTGCCGCGTGACATTCGCGAGATTCTCGGGCATCGCGCTCACGCCGTCTGGGGCGAGCAACTGCAACGCTACGTCGACTGGCTGTTCCCGGCCGGGCGGCGAGCGGATGCGCGAACGCGTGCAGATCTACACCCGCGACGCGCAGCTGCTGGGCATCACCTCCGACCACGTTCCGAGCACGCCAGGGGCCGCGCTGATCACGCAGGGGCCGGTTCCCGCCGCCGCGGCGATGGTCGCCCTGTTCCCCGCCGAGGTGACGCAGGTTTACGTGCAGCACGACCTGTCGATCGTCTCCCCCGGTCCCCTCGCCCCGCGCATCGACGCGCGGCTGCGCACCATCGCCGACGTGGAGGGCCGCGCCCTCGCCTCCAGCTACCGGGTGTCGACCGCGAGCATCTACCGCGCCATGGCGGGCGGCGAGACGGTGACCACGATCAGGCGGTTCCTGTCCGAAATCTCGCTGACGGGCATCCCGCAGCCACTCGAATACCTCATCGCCGAGGCGGGATCCCGCTACGGTCTGGTGCGCGTCGCCGCCGCCGACGGCGGCCGGGCTTCGGTGCGGTCAACGGATGACGCCATGCTGCGGACCCTGCTCGTCGACCACGGCATCTCCTCCCTCGGGCTCACGCGTGTCGGCGATCGTTCTGGTCAGCAGGTTCAACCAGGACATCGTGTTCTGGACGCTGAGCGAGGCCAGGTATCCGGTCACCGCCGAGAACGCGGACGGCGAGGTGATCGTGCTGAAGCGTCCCCTTGCGACCCGCTCGACCCCCGCCGAGACCGTCGACACGACCGCCAGCCTCATCGAGAGGCTACGGCTCGGCAGCTCGTCAGACCCCGACATCACGGGCGCCGCCTGGCTCACCAGGCAGCTGGATGTCGCCATCAAGGGCAAGGTGACGATCACCGTGACCGTGCAGCTGGGCGACGGTTCGACTGCGGACTACCAGCTGGAGCCGGCGAGCGTGGCCGGCGGTCGCCTGAGGGCGCTCGACCGCAAGGCTGACATCGAACGCACGCTTCCGCTGGCCAAGATCATCTCGGTGAGCCCCGCGCGATAGTGGCACCCTGCCGCCGCTCCCAGTAAGTCGAACTAAGCTAACGGGGTGAATCCGGCTCCGAACGGTCCCCTTATTGTCCAGTCCGACCGCACGGTGCTGCTGGAGGTGGCGCACCCGGACGCCGAAGATGCCCGGCACGATCTTGCCGTCTTCGCCGAACTCGAGCGTGCGCCTGAGCACATCCACACCTACCGCATCACCCGCCTCGGGCTGTGGAATGCGCGAGCCGCCGGCCATGACGCCACCGACATGATCGCGACGCTCGAGAAGTATTCGAAGTTCTCGATCCCGCAGTCGGTGACGGTCGACATCACCGAGACGGTCGGCCGCTACGGGCGTCTGGTGATCGAGCGCGCCGACGATGGTGCGCTCACCCTGACGGCGACGGATTCGGCCGTGCTGGCCGAGATCACTCGCGCCCGCAAGGTCGCCGGGCTGCTGTTCGAGAAGCGCGGACCGCACACCTACGTCGTGCAGGCCTGGGCTCGCGGCCAGCTCAAGCAGGAACTGCTGAAGCTCGGCTGGCCCGCCGAGGACCTCGCCGGCTACACGCCGGGCACCCCGCACGAGATCGCGCTGGCCGAGGACGGCGGCTGGCACCTGCGTCCGTACCAGAACCAGGCGATCGACAACTTCTACGCCCACGGGTCCGGCGTCGTGGTTCTGCCGTGTGGCGCGGGCAAGACGCTCGTCGGTCTCGGCGCCATGGCCGCGGGCAAGACGACCACCCTCATCCTCGTCACCAACACCGTCTCGGCCCGGCAGTGGCGCGCCGAACTGCTCAAGCGCACCACTCTCACCGAGGAGGACATCGGCGAGTACTCGGGCCAGGTCAAGGAGGTGCGTCCGGTGACCATCGCGACGTACCAGATCCTCACCGCCCGCCGGAAGGGCGAGTACGCCCACCTCGCGCTGCTCGACGCGCTCGACTGGGGGCTCGTGATCTACGACGAGGTTCACCTGCTGCCCGCTCCCGTGTTCAAGCTCACCGCCGACCTGCAGGCTCGCCGCCGCCTCGGCCTGACGGCGACCCTGGTGCGTGAGGACGGCCGCGAGGGCGACGTCTTCAGCCTCATCGGCCCGAAGCGGTTCGACGCTCCGTGGAAAGAGATCGAGGCGCAGGGCTTCATCTCGCCCGCGTCCTGCTACGAGGTGCGCATCGACCTGCCCGAGGGCGATCGGCTCGAGTACGCGGCATCCGCCGACGACGAACGGTACAGGCTGGCCGCGACGGCACCCGCGAAACTCGGGGTCGTTCGCGAGCTCGTGAAGAAACATGCCGGTGAGCGCATATTGGTGATCGGGCAGTACCTCGACCAGATCGACGAGCTCGCCGATGCCCTGGATGCGCCCAAGCTGACGGGTTCCACACCGATCGACGAGCGCGAACGGCTGTACCAGGCCTTCCGCGAGGGCAGCATCACCGTGCTGGTCGTCTCGAAGGTCGCGAACTTCTCGGTCGACCTCCCGGAGGCGACGGTCGCGATTCAGGTCAGCGGATCGTTCGGCTCCCGGCAGGAGGAGGCCCAGCGCCTCGGCCGTCTTCTGCGCCCGAAGGAGAGCGGTCTGCCCGCGAACTTCTACACGCTCGTGGCTCGTGACACTGTCGATCAGGACTTCGCGCAGAACCGCCAGCGTTTCCTCGCCGAGCAGGGGTACAGCTACACGATCCTGGACGCCCACGACCTGGCGGGGTAGCGGCTCAGGTCGAGCGCGCCCGTTCGGCGCGGGCGCGGCGGTGCGCCCGCGCGCGGTCGCGCCGGGCGGGCGCGCTCGACCATCAGACTCCCAGCCAGCTTTCAGGCTACGTGCAGATACTTGGTCCATGGCTGACGGACCGAAGATTCTGATTGTCGACGACGAACCCAACATTCGCGACCTCCTCACCACGAGCCTGCGCTTCGCAGGATTCGCCGTACGAGCTGTCGGGAATGGCGCACAGGCGATCTCTGCCGTGCTCGAAGAAGAACCCGACCTCATCATCCTCGACGTGATGCTGCCGGACATGAACGGATTCGGGGTCACCAAGCGACTCCGGGCATCCGGCTACACCGCGCCCATCCTCTTCCTCACCGCGAAGGATGACACGGAAGACAAGATCACCGGCCTCACCGTGGGCGGCGACGACTACGTCACCAAGCCGTTCAGCCTCGACGAGATCGTCGCCCGCATCAAGGCCATCCTGCGCCGCACGATGCAGGATGACGAGGAAGCCGTCATCCGCGCCGGCGAGCTGACCATGGACCAGGACACCCACGAGGTGACCATCGGAAAAGAGCAGATCGAGCTGAGCCCCACGGAGTTCAAGCTGCTGCGCTACCTGATGCTCAACCCCAACCGCGTGCTGTCGAAGGCGCAGATCCTCGACCACGTGTGGGAGTACGACTTCAACGGCGACGCCGGCATCGTCGAGAGCTACATCTCGTACCTGCGTCGCAAGCTCGACCAGTACTCAGACGAGCCCGTCATCCAGACCAAGCGTGGTTTTGGTTACATGCTCAAAGCTGCGAGGGTCTAACAGGGACGAGGGCTTAACCTAGTTACCTGATGCACGCTCTCACCGAGTGGTGGAACCGGATCTCGCTCCGCACCAAAATCACAGGCGTGACGGTTCTGCTTCTCACGATGGGCCTTCTCGTCGCCGGCGTCGGCACCATGACGGTGCTGCGCAACTACCTGCTGGACGAGGTCGACAAGAAGATCGACTCCGCCGTCGAGGCGCTGCCCGACCGCACCATCACGTTCACGGGCACCGACACCGACCTGCGCTGCTCGGTGCTGACGCTCCCCACCGACTTCTTCCTGGCCGTGGTCAAGAGCGACGGTGAGCTGCTGTGCAGCAATGCCGCCGACACCGCGAAACAGCCGAATGTGAGCTCGCTGGCCAGCCCCTTCATGGACGGCCACGAGGGCACCGTCAAACTCACCCTGCCGAGTTCGACGATCGGAGGCCAGTGGCGAGTCGTCGCCAACCCCGTCACCACGAACGGCACTGCGGGCGACCTGACGGCGGTGATCGGCCTCGACCTCGGCGCATCCAATGCCACGATTTCACGGCTCGCGGCGATCTTCCTGTTCTTCGGGCTGACGGTGGTGATCTTCGGCGGCGCGCTGACACGGCTGCTCGTGACATCCACCTTCACCCCTCTGCGGGAAGTGGAGGCCACGGCCGCCCGCTTCGCCGATGGCGACTTCAACCAGCGCATCGCGGGCGCGACGCCCAACACCGAGGTCGGGCGGCTCAACCGCTCCCTCAACTCCATGCTCGGCACCATCGACAGTGCCTTCGCCGACCGGGCGCGCACCATCGACCAGATGCGCCGCTTTGTGGGCGACGCCAGCCACGAACTGCGCACCCCGCTCGTCTCGGTGCGCGGCTACGCGGAGCTGTACAGGATGGGGGCGCTCACCAAGCCCGAGGATGTCAGCCAGGCGATGGAACGCATCGAAAAAGAGGCGATCCGCATGGGCGAGACTCGTCGAGGACCTGCTGGAGCTGGCCAGGCTCGACGAGGCCAAACCGCTGCAGCTGACCGAGGTTGACCTGGTGCCGCTCGCCCGCGATGCTGCGCTCGACGCGATGGCCTCGGCACCGGATCGGGTGGTGACGGTGGTCGGCATCGACATCCCGGCGGCACCCGACATCGAGGACGACGAGATCGACCCGCCGACGCGGGAGCTCATCCTGCCCGAGGGCAACGGGTCAGCGGCGTCACGGTCGGCGGCGAACCTCGCGACCGGTCCCATCGCCTTCGCCGGAGCCACGCTCGCACGCCTCGTCGCCCGCCGTTCCCGCGGGCGCGACGACGAGCTCGAGATGCCCGCGGTCGACCCGCCCGACGTTGCGCTTCGCGCCGTCGTCCTCGCCGAAGAGAACAAGATCCGCCAGGTGGTCGCCAACCTCATCGGCAACGCCATGCGATTCACCCCACCCGGCAGCCCGCTCGAGATCGGGGTGGGCGTGGATCCGTCACGCCGTCGTGCAGTCATCTCCGTCATCGACCACGGCGAGGGAATTCCCCCGCAGATTCGGGGCAGGATCTTCGAGCGCTTCTACCGCGCAGACAGTTCGCGCCAGCGCGCCACCGGCGGCAGCGGGCTCGGCCTGGCCATCGTCGCGGCGATCGTCGACACGCACGGTGGCGACGTCGAGATCGTCGAGACCCCTGGTGGTGGGGCGACCTTCAGGATCAGCCTTCCGCTCCTCCCCAACCCAATGGATGCCCCGGCTCTCCCCGCGGCACCGCAGGAGTAGTTCCCGCTCCCCTGCCCGCGGCTAACGTCTCGCCCATGACTCGTTACCAAGTAGACAGTGAAGCCGTCATCAGCGCCACCGGCGCGGTGCGGTCGTCCATCACCCGCATCCAGTCCGAGGTGGCTGGCCTGCACGGCCAGCTCACCAACCTCCAGTCGTCGTGGACCGGCCAGGCCGCCTCGGCGTTCACCGGCGTGGTCTCCGAATGGAAGGTCACGCAGCAGCGGGTGGAAGAGAACCTCGCCGCGATCAACCAGGCCCTCACCCAGGCCGGCCAGCAGTACGCCGAGATCGAGGCAGCCAACGCCCGGCTGTTCACCCGCTAGCGACGCCAGGGAACAGCGAAACGGCCGGCCTCCCGAAGGAGACCGGCCGTTCGTGTGTGCTACGTGGAGGACTTAGAAGTCCATGCCACCCGACGGGTCACCCATCGGAGCAGGGTGCTTCTCGGGCTTGTCAGCAACAACAGCCTCGGTCGTGAGGAACAGACCGGCGATGGATGAAGCGTTCAGCAGTGCTGAGCGGGTCACCTTCACCGGGTCGTTGATTCCTGCAGCGAGCATGTCGACGTACTCACCGGTCGCGGCGTTGAGGCCCTGGCCAACCGGGAGGTGGCGGACCTTGTCTGCCACAACACCGGGCTCGAGGCCCGCGTTGAGTGCGATCTGCTTGAGCGGAGCGTCGATGGCTACGCGCACGATGTTCGCACCCGTTGCCTCGTCGCCCGTCAGGCTGGTGATGGCTTCTGAATCGAACGCGACCTTGCCAGCCTGGATGAGTGCGACGCCACCACCGGCGACGATGCCCTCTTCGACAGCTGCCTTGGCGTTGCGCACTGCATCCTCGATGCGGTGCTTGCGCTCCTTGAGCTCGACCTCGGTCGCGGCTCCGGCCTTGATGACGGCGACGCCACCGGCGAGCTTCGCGAGGCGCTCCTGGAGCTTCTCGCGGTCGTAGTCGGAGTCGGTGTTCTCGATCTCGGCACGGATCTGCTTGACGCGACCAGCGATGGCCTCTTCGTCGCCCGAGCCCTCGATGATGGTCGTCTCATCCTTGGTGATGATGACCTTGCGTGCGCGGCCGAGCAGGTCGAGCGTCGCGTTCTCGAGCTTGAGGCCGACCTCCTCGGAGATGACCTGTCCGCCCGTGAGGATGGCGATGTCGGCGAGCTGTGCCTTGCGGCGGTCACCGAAGCCGGGAGCCTTGACGGCAACCGACTTGAAGATGCCACGGATCTTGTTGACAACCAGAGTCGCGAGAGCCTCGCCGTCAACGTCTTCCGCGATGATGAGCAGCTGCTTGCCGCTCTGGATCACCTTGTCGACGATGGGCAGCAGGTCCTTGATGTTGGAGACCTTGCTGTTGACGATCAGGATGTACGGGTCTTCGAAGACCGCTTCCTGGCGCTCGGGGTCTGTAACGAAGTATGCCGACAGGTAACCCTTGTCGAAGCGCATGCCCTCGGTGAGCTCAAGCTCGGTGCCGAACGTGTTCGACTCCTCGACGGTGACAACACCTTCCTTGCCGACCTTGTCGATCGCCTCGGCGATAAGAGCGCCGATCTCGGGGTCACCGGCAGAGATTGACGCGGTGGCCGCGATCTCTTCCTTGGTCTCGATCTCCTTGGAGCTGGCGACGAGAGCCTCGATGACGGCTGCAGTAGCCTTCTCGATTCCGCGCTTCAGGCTGATCGGGTCTGCGCCGGCCGCGACGTTGCGCAGTCCTTCGCGAACGAGTGCCTGTGCGAGTACGACCGAGGTGGTCGTTCCGTCGCCGGCTACGTCGTCGGTCTTCTTGGCGACCTCTTTGACGAGCTCCGCACCGATCTTCTCGTATGGGTCGTCAAGCTCGATCTCCTTGGCGATCGACACACCATCGTTCGTGATGGTGGGCGCGCCCCACTTCTTCTCGAGTACGACGTTGCGACCGCGTGGGCCGAGGGTGACCTTGACTGCGTCGGCCAGGATGTTCAGGCCGCGCTCGAGGCCGCGACGGGCCTCTTCGTTGAAAGCAATGATCTTTGCCATGTGTGTTTCTCGTCCCTCCCGGACGTCGTACCAGCGAGTTCGTTAGCACTCGAAACGTGCGAGTGCCAACGGCTAAATTAGCACTCGCCGGGGTCGAGTGCAAGACAGGACGACGCCCCCGCATCCCTCGCCAACGCAAGCGACGCCGCCCACCGAGGTGGGCGGCGTCCGCTGCGCTTTCGACGCGGTCGGAACGTGCGACTAGGCGGGCCGAACGGCGTCTGCCTGGGGGCCCTTCGCACCGGTGCCGACCTCGAAGACTACGCGCTGACCTTCTTCGAGCACCTTGTAGCCGCCCATTTCGATTGACGAGTAGTGCACGAAAACATCCTGACCGCCCTCATCGACGGTGATGAAGCCGTAACCCTTTTCGGCGTTGAACCATTTAACGATTCCGTTTGCCATGACTTTCTCCCTGCTGTGAACTGACGAAGGCCGGAACAGGGCCTCCATTTTCAGATCGTAATGGGGCACATATGCTCAAACGGATGTCGGCAACAGCACTGCCGCAAACATTAAACACTCCCGAAACACAGGGCGATCATCCTGCGCGTTTTGGCCCTTTTAGCCCGCGGGCGTCGCGCCGGGATAGTCGGAGCCGAGCACGATGTTCAGCGGATTACCCGGGAAGGTTTCGGCCGACACGAGCCGGATCTCGCCGGCACCGAGAGCGACGACAAGGCCGCGCGCGACATCCTCGTTGGCTTGATCGCTGTAGTACACGGTGGTCGTCTCGATGTCTTTCGTCGACGCCAGGGCGCGAGCGTCGATCGTCCACCCCGCTGCGGCGAGCGCATCCCCCACCGTGTTCTGAAGATCGGCCGTCGTCGTTCCGTTGTAGACCGATGTCGAGATGGCTCGGGCGGGGTCGATGGTGGATGGGTCGAGAACGGGCTCGGCGGTCTGTACCGGTGTCGGTGACGGGGTTGACGTCGGGGCGGGTTGGGCGGACAGGAACGGGATGTCGAAATCCACACCCGCGAACACCTTCAGCCCGGCGATACCGCCCACGATGAGCACCAGCGTCGCCAGGGCCGCCCACGCGAACGCGATCCAGCCTCGCCCGGGCCGGGCCGGGCTCCTGTGCGCGCCGACGCGGTGGAGGTCTTCGGGGAGGTTATCGAACCTGTCTTTGGGATACGCCATGGGTCAATAGGTCGTTTCTTCGTCGTGGTGCGCAGCTGCGCCAGTCTCTGGGCTTCCGAATGCCCGTGCTGCTCTGGACGAGGTTCGAGCATCGCGAGCTCGCTGCAACCTTCCCACCAGCATGGGATCGTGTCGCACGGCTGCGGGCAGATCGATCACTGCATTCAGGACCTGATAATAACGGGCGGTCGACAGGGAAAACTGGGAACGAATCGCCTCTTCCTTCGCCCCGACGTGGCGCGACCACTCCCGTTCGAAGTCGAGGATCGAGGCGTCGCGCTCGGACAGGCCGGGGGCGGCAGCGTCCGCAGGCTGCTGTAGCGAACTCATCCACACCTCCAAACTCGCTGTCATCTTAGGGCGCGATGTTCGCTGAGCCGGGATCTGACAGGCTCGTCGCGAACCTCGCTCGGTCAGTGAGGACCGTTGCCGGCCCGGTACATCGAGATGTGCATGATGGTGGCTTCCTCGTATGGCTCACCAAACGCCACGAACCCCGATTTCGCGTACAACGGAGCCACGTACTGCTGGGCGTGCAGCAGCATCGGGACCCCGCCAAACTCCTCGATGGCGTGCGTCATCAGCTGGTGCGCGAGACCTTCCCCGCGACGATCCTCGCGCACGACCACCCGGCCGATGATGTGGTGCGCGTCCAGGTGTTCCGGCACATCGTTGACCAGCACCCGCAGGTACGCCGCGATGCCCTGTGAGTCTGCGATCCAGTAGTGACGGGTGCCGGGCTCCTGGTCGCGGTTGTCCAGCTCTTCTTCGTCGACCTTCTGCTCGACGAAGAACACATCCGTTCTCAATTTCAGGACGCCGTAGAGTTCGCTGGTTGTGAGTTCGCTCCACGAGCGCGCGATCACGGAAGTTTCAGGCATAGTCCCGAGTTTAATAGGGAGAGCACCACTTCCCAGGATCAAGGAGAACCCGATGACATACAAGGTTGAGAAGACCGAGCAGCAATGGCGCGACGAACTCGGCGACCGATACTCCATCCTGCGCGAGGCTGCCACCGAGCGTCCCTGGTCGGGAGCCCTGCTCGATGAGAAGCGCGAAGGCACGTACACCTGTGGTGCGTGCAACGCCGAACTCTTCAAGAGTGGCGCGAAGTTTGATTCGGGATCGGGATGGCCCAGCTTCTTTGAGTCGATCGACCCTGACGCCGTTGAGCTCAAGCACGACAGGTCGCTCGGGATGGTTCGCACCGAGGTCCTGTGCGGCACCTGCGGTTCGCACCTCGGTCACCTGTTCGACGACGCCTACCAAACACCCACCGGCGATCGATACTGCATGAACTCGCTCTCACTCGGCTTCAAGGAAGCCTGATTGTCCGCGCTTGAATCCGTGATGCGTCGGCAGTCCTGCCCCAAGGTCACATCCGACGCCCCCACCCACGAGCAACTGGTGCCCTTCGTCGAGGCCGCCGCCACCATCGCCGACCACGGCTCGCTGAAGCCGTGGCGGTTGATCGAGTTGCGCGGTGACGACAGGGTGGCGCTCGGTGCGGCCTTCGCGAAGGAGGGCGGCTCGGCGGATAAGCCGCTGCGCGCTCCACTGCTCATAGCGGTGGTGGCCGTACACCGGTCGAAAAGCAAGCCGAAATGGGAGCAGGAGGTGGTGGCATCCGGTGTCGCCTACATGATGAGCCTGCTGCTGGATGAGGCGGGCTGGGGTGTCTTTTGGCGCACCGGCGACCTGACCCGCAACAAGCGGGTGGCGAAGATGCACAAGCTCGGCAAGAACGAGAAGCTCATGGGCTGGCTCTACGTGGGCGGGAAGCCCGCAAGGACGAAGTCGCCGAAGCGACCGAAGTTCACGGCTTCGCAGTACCTTTCGGCCCCCTGAGCACGTGTGACGGAACCATCGCGACGGCGAGCGCGACGAGGGTGATGGCGGTGCCGACGACGGTCGTCCAGGTCAATGGATGCTCGGCAGCGGGTGTCACGATGTCGAGAAGCAGCGCCACGATGAGCTGCCCCGAGATCGTTCCGAGCGCCAGCAGCAACACACCGATGCGCGGCGCCAGGATCGCACCGAGGCCGATGAAACCGGCACCAATCACGCCCCCGAGATACAGCACGGGGTTGGTCGGATACATCGGCAGGAACCCCGGCATACAGGGAATGGATGGCCGCAACCCCCACGAGGAGGGTGAGACCGACCACGAAGTTCAGCACGGTCGCCGTGACGGGTGAGCCCGAGATGACCCGCACCTCCCCGTTGGCCGCCTGCTGCCACGGAATGGCGAGGCCGGCAAGGAAGGGAAGCACCACGAGCCACAGTGGCACGGTTCCGAGGAACTGGGTCGACACCACCAGGACCACCGCGACAAGCATCATGGCGGAGCCTGCGATGCGGGCCGTCGTGATGGCGCGAGGGGGCGTCGACCCGATCCCGCGCCGGTCGACGGCGAGTCCGCTGAGGGTCTGCCCGAAGACCACCGCAACGGTGAACACCGCGATGCCGAGCAGCCCGGCCGACAGCCCCTGCGACAGCACGAAGAGCGCGCCTGACGCGCCACCCATGACCATCCACCACGGCATCCGCCCCGCCACCAGGTCGTCGTGGATGACGCGGAGACCTCTGCGCCCCGGCTTCGAGATCGCCAGGATCAGCAGCATGAGGATCAGCCCTGACCCGAACGAGATCACTGAGGCGACGTAACCGTCACCGAGCTCGACACCCAGCTGGCCGTTGATGCGGGCCTGCACCGCGATGCCTGCGCCACACAACAGGGCGCCCAGCACTCCGGGTACCAAAACCCTGGGTTCCGGATGCTTCAGCTCGAGTATCGACACGGGACAACGCTAGTCGTACCGGGAGTCCCCTATTATGGACGAGGTTGATTTGCCCCCTTAGCTCAGTTGGCCAGAGCACCGCTCTTGTAAAGCGGGGGTCGTCGGTTCGAATCCGACAGGGGGCCCCGAGGGTCCGTCGGCACCCATGGGTTTCATAGGAAGCGCTGGTTTGATGGGTGACATGGATGCCTTCTTCAACTACACCGGAGCCCGATCGCCCCATCCCCGGGCGGTATCGATTCTCTCGATTCATCGCTCCGGAGTTGTCGCGTGACCGCCTCCGCGTCGTCTCCGACTCCTCTGCGCCCGGCAGCGAAGGATGTGCAGGCGGAGCTTCGTCGTCGCGCAGTCGCCCATCCGGGCGGGTTCGCAGACCTCGCCACCGCCTCCCCCGTTGACCCGACGCCGCAAGTCTTTGTCGATGCACTGGCAGCAGCGGGCGGCGCGCCGGGTTACCCGTTGACCATCGGGGTCGTCGAGCTGCGCGACGCGATGGTGAACTGGTTCGATCGCGTACGCGGAGTCACCCTCAATCGAGCGGGTGTGCTACCCACGATCGGGTCTAAAGAGCTGTTGGGTTTGCTGCCGTTCTTGCTCGGACTGGGTCCTGGCGACGTCGTGGTACGCCCGTCGCTCGCCTATCCCGCGTATGAAGCGGGGGCGGTTGCCGTGGGTGCCGGCGTCGTGGCTGAGGACGATCCGGCCAAGTGGCCCGAAGCGACCAAGCTCATTTGGCTGAACTCCCCTCGCAACCCAGACGGCCAGACCCTGACCGTTGAGGAGTTGCGTCGTGCCGTCGCCCGAGCTCGTGAGCTCGGTGCTGTGATAGTCGGCGACGAGTGCTACGCCGTGCTGAACGAGGTCGACGGGGAGCGGATCCCATCCATTCTTGACCCGAGAGTGGTTGGCGACGACATGAGCCAGGTCCTCGCCTGCTATTCGGTCAGCAAGCAGTCGAATATGGCTGGATACCGGGGCGGCATGGTCGCCGGGGACGAGCAGCTGATCGGAAAAATCGCAGCGCAGCGCCGCAACCTGGGTCTCATGGTCCCTGCGCCCGTGCAGCAGGTGCTCAGCGCAGTCCTGTCCGATGACGAGCATGTGGCCGAGCAGCGCGCCCTCTACACCTCCCGACTCGAGCGTCTCCGATCTGCCGTCGAGGCTGCCGGATTCCAGATTCACGGGTCGGAAAGCGGCCTGTACCTCTGGGCCACGCGGGGCGAAAGTGGAGTCGATACCGCCATGGATCTCGCCGACATCGGCGTCCTCGTCTCACCCGGCGAGTTTTACGGCCCGAGCGGCGAGCAATTCGTGCGGTTTGCCGTGACGGTTCGGGATGAGTACCTCGACCGGGCGATCAGCTCGCTACGGTCTTCGGCCCGCTAGAAGGCGACCATCACCTTGAGGCTTTCGCGGGAGTCCATGGCGGAGTATCCCAGCGCTATCTCGTCGATGCCCACGACGCGATCGAAGACGCGACCCGGAGCGATCGAGCCGTCCAGCACGTCTTTGAGCGCGGATTCGATGTAGGCGCGCACGGGGGCAGGTCCACCCGTGAGCGTTATGTTGCGGCTGAAGAGCGAACCCCAGCCGATCGGAGCCTCGGAATACTGTGGAACGCCTACCCGCGAGATGGTGCCGCCCGCGCGGACGGACCCCAGAGCCTGCTGGTACGCCGGAAAGTGACCGACCGCCTCGATGACGACGTGACTACCCTCGCCACGGGTGAGTTCGCGCACCCTGGCGACTCCCTCTTCTCCGCGCTCGGACACGATCTCGTCCGCCCCGAACTCGACACCGATATCAGTGCGCGACTGGTGCCGACCCATGAGGATGACCCGCTCGGCCCCCAGCCTTTTTGACGCCAGCACGGCCGACAGCCCTACGGCGCCGTCGCCAATCACCGTCACAGTCTTGCCCGCACCGACCCGCCCCATATGCGCGGCGTGGTAACCAGTGAGATAGACATCGGACAGGGCGAGGAGCGACGGAAGCAGCTCACTTTTCTCGTCGACGCCCGGCACTGTCACCAGGCTGCCGTCTGCCTGCGGCACCCGCGCATACTCCGCTTGAAAGCCACCGACGTCGGGCTTATTGTAAAAGCCGCCGTGGAGGCAGGATGTGTGGAACCCTTCTTGGCAAAAGACGCAGGTATTGTCCTGGTACGTAAACGTAGCGACGACGAAGTCTCCTCGTTTCACAGTGGAGACCTCGGAGCCGATTTCCTCGACTACCCCGACCATCTCGTGGCCCATCGGAGCACCGATCGGCCCTGGCTTACGCGTGTGATAGGGGTGCAGGTCCGACCCGCAGACACACGCACGAACCACCCGGACAATGGCGTCTGTCTGCTGTTGGATCACTGGGTCCGGTACCGACTCGACTCGGACGTCGCCTGCGCCGTAGAGAAATGTTGCCTTCATGGGGTTTCCTCGCAATATGAGCCTGCGGCTGAGGCCGTTCTCCACGTGGATCCGTGGATGCGCGACCAGACAATGACACAACCTTACGCGGCGCAATCTGAGGCGCGCGCATCACCGGCTGCAGTGCGGATGACACATGAACGCTGAGTGAACTTCGGCCGATGCGTCCTCCCAATGCATAGATGATCATCTATGGTTCTGTGTATGACCGAGACTGAGGACTCCCGCGGCATCCTGAATAACCTTGCCGAACGCCGCGGGATGCCCGGCCTGGCTTACCCGGAGGACTACCTCAGGCGCCTCGCCGTCGAACTCAGCGAGCGGTTCGCGGGAATCTTCAGCACCGAGACCGTCGAGCGGTACGTGCTCGAGTCCTACACCGGGCTGCTGCGAACCTCGAAGGTCAGGTCCCACCTCGCTTCGCAGACGACGCGCTTCGCCACCGACCGGCTGACGGCGCTCGCACAGGCGAAGGGCGCCATCGATTCCACTGTGCCCGAGGTGCTTTTCGTGTGCGAGCAAAACGCCGGCAGGTCTCAGATGGCGGCGGTGCTGACCCGCCACCTCGGCGGCGCGCGCGTGCACGTTCGTTCGGCCGGGTCGTCGCCGTCCGACGTGATCAACCCGGTCGTGGTCGAGGTGATGGCAGAACTCGGTCTCAATTTTGACGAACAGTTTCCGAAGCCGCTCACCGACGACGTGGTTCAGGCCGCCGATGTCGTCGTGACGATGGGATGTGGGGACGCCTGCGCAATCTACCCGGGCAAGCGATACCTGGACTGGGAGCTCACCGACCCGGCCGGGCTGCCGCTCGACGAGGTGCGCGCGATCCGCGACGAGCTCACGCTCAGGGTCGAATCGCTCCTCGCCGAACTACCTTCCGAGATATCTTCCCGATAGGTCAGTCGTGACTGTATAGTCAGTGCATGCTGACCATTGCTTCACGCCTCGATGTGATGAACCGACTGGGCCGGGCGATGGCCGACCCGAACCGCTGCCCGCATCCTCATGAGCCTCCTGGAGCGGCCTGGATATCCGGGCGAGCTGGCGAGAGAGCTACATCTCACCCGCCCGAATGTCTCCAACCACCTGACCTGCCTGCGCAGTTGCGGTCTCGTTGCAGCCGTACCCGAAGGGCGCCAGACGCGATACGAGATCGCTGACGCGCACCTGACCGCCGCGCTCTCCTCGCTTATGAACGTCGTGCTCGCCGTCGATGAGGGCACGCCGTGCCTCGACGATTCGTGCGCCGTTCCCGGATGCTGCAGCTGAGCATCCCCCAGACCGCCCGACGAGAACGGACGGGGAAGGAGGCCATCATGGCCGAATGTTGCGACGTGAGTTGCTGCACCGAGGAATGCGAAGAGGGCTGCACCTGCTGCTAGCCGATCTCGCATTCTGACCCCTGCCCGACTGATTCGGGCAGGGGTCTCTCATGTCGACCCACGCGCCCGTCCCCCACAGCCGTGGGACCTTTGGCCGTGTCCGGTGACCGCCGAGGCTGCGAGGATCAGCATCCTGACAGCCGTCTCGAAGGGCAGGACATACATGAAGATCGTCGTCGTCGGTGGCGTCGCCGCCGGAGCATCCGTCGCCGCCCGCGCACGCCGACTGGATGAGGGCGCCGAGATCGTCGTGCTCGAGCGCGGACACCACGTGTCGTTCGCGAACTGCGGCCTGCCGTACCACATCGGCGAGGTGATCACCGATCGGCAGGCTGCTGCTTCAGACCCCCGAGAGCCTGCGCGAGTCGCTCAACATCGATGTGCGGATCGACAACGAGGTGATCTCGATCGACCGGAAAGAAAACGGTCACGGTCCGCGAGCTCGCTACGGGCCGCGAGTACACCGAGACCTACGACGCTCTCGCGCTGTGCACCGGCGCCGAAGCGATCCGACCGCCGCTTCCCGGAATCGATCTGCCCGGGCATCCACGTGCTGCGACGAATCAGCGACATGGACGCCATCAAGGCTGAGCTGGATGCCGCCCTCGCGCTGCGGCCGGCCGGCGATCGCGGGGCCGTTCGCTGCGTCGTCGATCGGGGCCGGCTACATCGGCCTCGAGATGGCCGAGAACCTCGCGCACCGCGGCGCAACGGTGGACGTCGTGGAGATGGCCGACCAGATCTTGCCGCCGCTCGACCACGAGATCTCGGTTCCGGTCGAACATCACCTTCGCAGCCGGGGCATCGAGGCTCCACCTCTCGACCGCTGCCGCCGCCTTCACGCGCGCGAGGCGGCGGACTGACCGTCGAGCTGACGAACTCGACCAGCCTTCGAGCCGATCTCGTCATTCTCTCTGCGGGCGTGCGACCCGCGTCGCACCTCGCGCAGGACGCCGGGCTCGAACTCGGCGACCCACGGCGGGCATCGACCGTCGACACCCACATGCGCACCACCGACCCGCACATCTGGGCGGCCGGCGACAGCGTCGAGACCCCGAACACCGTGCTGCCCGGCTCCTGGCTCGCCCCCCTCGCTGGCCCAGCCAACCGGGAGGCGCGGGTCGCGGCCGAGAACATCTGCGGGCGGGACACCGAGTACACGTCGACCCAGGGCACCTCGATCGTCAAGGTCTTCGACATGGTCGCGGGGGGCACCGGGGCTACCGAACGCCAACTCACCGCGGCGGGGTTCGACTATCGCGCCGTCCACGTGCATCCGTCGGGACACGCTGGCTACTACCCGGGCACGGCGATGATGCACATGAAGGTGCTCTTCGCTCCCGAGCACGGCCGCATCCTCGGCGCCCAGATCGCCGGCTTCGACGGCGTCGACAAGCGACTCGACGTCTTCGCTACGGCCCTGCGCGCCGAACTGACGGTCTGGGATCTCGAGGAGCTCGAGCTGGCCTACGCGCCGCCGTTCGGCTCGGCGAAGGACCCGGTGAACATGGCCGGCTTCGTCGCAAGCAATGTGCTGCTCGGCGACCTAGCGCTGTGGTACGCCCAGGACTATCCTCACGCGATCGACGGCGCGCGAATCATCGACGTGCGCACGCCGGAGGAGTTCTCGATCTGGCACCTGCCCGGAGCCGAGAACGTGCCGCTGGCGACCATCCGCACGGTCAGCGACGTGGGACAGGAGCGGGCCGCTGCGGCTCTATTGCTCCGTCGGGTTCCGCAGCTACCTCGCCTACCGATCCTCGTGCAGCGCGGGCTTCACCGATGTCGCCACCCTCTCCGGCGGCTCGGAGACCTTCCGCGCGTGGCACGAACTGGAGCCGGACGGCGTCGAGCCGAAGCCTGCCGTGACGGCCTACGCCGAGGGCGATCGAGAGGTTGGCGCGTCGAGCCACATCGCCCTCGCCACGCACGGAAGCGGCGTTTCAGTCGACCTCGACTGCTCGGGGCTGGCGTGCCCGGGCCCGATCATGAAGCTCGCCGAGACGATGACGACGCCTCAACGCCGGCGACGACGTCGTGGTCCACGTCTCCGACCCCGGGTTCGCCATCGACGCGCCCAGCCTGGGCGAAACGCAACGGCCACCAGTTGCTCGACCTCACCCCCGACGGTCCCGGCTACGTCGCGACCATGCGCAAGGGCGGACCAGCACCCGCTGCCGGCACGGGCAGACGGTCGCGCTTGCCCGACCGCTCCGAAGCTCTCGTTCGTGGTTTCTCGACGGCGACCTCGACAAGCTCATCGCCGCGTTCATCATCGCCAACGGTGCTCTCTCGATGGGCGAAGAGGTGTCGATGTTCTTCACGTTCTGGGGGCTGAACGCCCTGCGGCGCGAGGACCCGCCGAAGCGACAACGCAGCGCGCTCGATGCGATGTTCGGCGCGATGATGCCCCGCGGAGCCGAGAAAGCTCACGCTCTCGCGGATGCACATGATGGGAGTCGGCACCGCGATGATCAAGGGCGTGATGAAGAAGAACGGGGTGCATTCGCTGCCCGAGCTGATCGCGTCGGCACAGGCCGGGGGCGCACGAATCATCGGCTGCACGATGACGATGGATCTGCTCGGAATCGCCGAGTCCGACCTCATCGACGGAGTCGAACTCGGCGGCGTCGCCACCTTCCTCGGCGAGGCAGCCGAGTCCACGACGACCCTCTTCATCTAGTGCAGCGGATCGAGGACCACCACGGCTGTCTCCGAACGGATCCAGGGCCGTAGGTTCGAATCCGGCCCTGTGGGACTGCGGGTCAACGCCGGCTGACGATGACGAAACGCTCGTCCCTGATCGGGCCGCCCCACAACGCCGGGTCGTCAAGCAGCACTACCTGAGCTTCGGTGCGGTGACCGCGAACGAGGTCGGTCACTTCCGCAGCACTCATCCCCGCGCCTGTCCACCACAGGCCCTCCACCAGGACGAGAACCCCAGCAGGCGCGAGCAGGTCAAGCCAGCGCGTCAATGCCACGTGAGGGTCGTCCATCGCCCACAGGACGTGGCGGGTGATGACCACATCGAACGAAGCCGACTGCCACGGTGGAGCGGCAGCATCACCGACGCGGAGCTCTGCTTCAAATTGAGACGCCGCGAACTTCTCGCGCGCCTTGCGCACCATCGCCGGTGAGATGTCCAGACCTGAGACACTGTGGCCGGCCTCGGCCAGCAGCAGGCTCACCGATCCGGTGCCGCAACCCAGGTCTGCAACACGCGCAGCCGGGGTCGGTATCAACGGGAGAAGGAGTCCGGCCCATGCCAGACGCACAGACGGGTCAAGCAGGCCGTGGTCGGGCTGGTCGTCGAACCGTTCAGCCTCATCGTTCCAGAATTCCGCAACGCCCATGAAACCATCGTGCCACGCCAACACTGCACCGCATCGGGCAGCCCGTTCCGAGTCTCGTGGCCGGCCTGTGGAGGTCGCACATGAACGCTCGGTGAACTCAGGCCGAGGCAGCTACCTAACGCATAGATGATCATCTATGGTTCTCATATGATCGAGAAACAGGACACTCGCGGCATCCTGACCAACGCTGCCGAACGCCGTGGGATGCCCGGCCTCGCCTACCCCGAGGAATACCTCAAGCGCCTCGCCGTCGAACTCAGCGACAGGTTCGCGGGAATTTTCAGCACCGAGACCGTCGAGCGGTACGTGCTCGAGTCATACACCGGGCTGCTGCGAACCTCGAAGGTCAAGTCCCACCTCGCTTCGCAGACGACGCGTTTCGCTACCGATCGCCTGACAGCACTGGCACAAGCGAAAGGCGCCATCGATTCCACCGTGCCCGAGGTGCTTTTCGTCTGCGAGCAAAACGCGGGCAGGTCTCAGATGGCGGCGATGCTGACCCGCCACCTCGGTGGCGCGCGCGTGCACGTTCGTTCGGCCGGGTCGTCGCCGTCCGACCTGATCAACCCGGTGGTGGTCGAGGTGATGGCAGAACTCGGTCTCAATTTTGACGAACAGTTTCCGAAACCGCTCACCGACGACGTGATTCAGGCCGCCGATGTCGTCGTGACGATGGGATGCGGCGACGCCTGCGCAATCTACCCGGGCAAGCGATACCTGGATTGGGAGCTCACCGACCCGGCCGGGCTGACGCTCGACGAGGTGCGCGCGATCCGCGACGAGATCTCCCTCAAGGTCGAATCACTCCTCGCCGAGCTGCCGTCAGAGGTCCCTTCCCAATAGGTCAGTCATGACTGTATAGTCAGTGCATGCTGACCATTGCTTCACGACTCGATGTGATGAACCGACTGGGCCGGGCGATGGCCGACCCGAATCGCTCCCGCATCCTCATGAGCCTCCTGGAGCACCCTGGATACCCCGGCGAGCTGGCGCGAGAGCTGAATCTCACCCGCCCGAACGTCTCCAACCACCTGACCTGCCTGCGCGGTTGCGGTCTCGTCGCAGCCGTATCGGAAGGGCGCCAGACGCGCTACGAGATCGCCGACGCGCACCTGACCGCCGCGCTCTCCTCGCTCATGAACGTCGTGCTCGCCGTCGATGAGGGCACCCCGTGCCTCGACGACTCGTGCGCCGTTCCCGGATGCTGCAGCTGAGCATCCCCAGACCGCCCGACTAGACCGGACGGGGAAGGAGGCCACGATGGCCGAATGTTGCGACGTGAGTTGCTGCACCGAGGAATGCGAAGACGGCTGCACCTGCTGCTGACCGGTCTCGCATTCTGACCCCTGCCTGACTGGTTCAGGCAGGGGTCTCTCATGCCACTTCGCTGTCGTGACGGACCGGGCTAGTCCTCGTTCTTTCTCGGCTCCATCAGCGACAGCAGGAACAGCGCAACGAGCAGACCGAAGATCAGGACCGCCGCCACGACGTCGCCCCAGAGAAGGGGAAAGAGCTGCGCGTCGATCGACAGGACCATGAACGTCTCGGCGACGCCGAAGATGAGAAAGAACATCCCGAGCATGATCCTGTTGAGGCGATGGCTGCGCCCTCGGAGGTGAAGCCTCGTGCGACGCAGTTCCACCATGATCGAGATCAGCAGCAACGGCAGGATCTGGGCCAGCGCTGTTGCGGTGCCCGAGTCAATGGCCATCCCGCTTCCTAGCGCGTGATCTCTGGATTGCGCAGGGAGCCGCCTCGGCCTAACAACCAATAGGCAGCTGGCCATTGCTCGATCGACTTCTGGGACACGGGAGTCTCCTGTCTTTGTCGGGATGCGTCAGGTGGTCATCTTGCCATTCGCCACCTGAAGCTGCTTGAGAATCTCGAGCTGCATGCGATTGATCTCCATGAGATCCTCGATCTCCTGTTTGGCCGCGAGGTTCGTCTCGCGGTCGTGTTGCGCCAGCGCCGCAGCGATCTGATCCTGCCGCCGCGCGGCGATCAGCAGGATCGCTCCCTGCAAACCGGCGAGCATGCTCAGAAACAGGTTGAGGAGGATGAACGGATACGGGTCCCACTGCACCGACGTCACGTTGATCATTGCCCAGACGCCCATGAACACCAGGAAGCCCCCGACGAAGCGCCAGCTGCCCATGATGTTCCGCAGTCGGTCAGCTGCCTGCTGGCCGGGTGTGAGGTCGTTTCTGGTGCCTGGTGTGCCAGTTCTCTGTCGGTCGCGTCATGAACATATTCTGTCCCTGAGAGTCGCCAATCGGCGGAAATCCCGCCGCTAAGGATCGGGTGACTGCGCGCGCATCAATGCGTAGAAGGGCTGAGCACCACCACCGCCGTTTCGGTCGATCGCAGCTTCGAAAACTCGTCGACGTCGTCGCCCAGGTCGCGCCATCGTTCCCAGAGCCGGGCGCGCTCCTCCCCCGTCGCCGCTGCCGCGGTCATGACGCGCCGATCGTTCACCAGCTCGACCGTCGCCACGGGATGCGCCAGCAGGTTGAGCCACCAGGCCGGCTCACCCTCGCCCCATCCATTCATCGCCATGGTGACGAGGTTGGGGCCGTCTTCGTAGTAGCCCAGGATGACGCTGCGCTTCTGCCCCGTGCGGCGACCTGTCGTCGTGACGCGCATCGCTCCCCACTTGGTGGGTGTCGGCAACCACAACCCGCGCCTGCCGCCGGTGACCTTGTAGAGGGCGCGATGCAGCACCCAGGCGACACGAATGAACCACCTCGGCGGGAGGGTCGGGGGCTTTTCGGACTTGCTCATGAGCGCAATCCTTCGCTGGTTCCCGCCAGGTCGTGATCAGCGGCGCGGAACCGGTCGGTAAACTTCGCGTGCGATGAAAGTACTGATTCCTAACACCATAGAACTCACGCTGCCCTCCGGATACACCTACGTCGAATATGCGGCAGACCAGCCCATTCCGAACGGGCACGTCGACGCCGAGGTGCTCGTCGCGTGGGGCAACACCGCGGCAAACCTGCACGACGCGGCCGACCGGCTCACTTCGCTTCGACTCGTGCAGACTCTCGCGGCGGGTCCGGATGCCGTACTGAACGCAGGCTTTACCGGGGTTCCGATCGCCTCCGGCCGCTCACTTCATGACGCACCCGTCGCCGAGCACGCGCTCGCGCTGACCCTCGCCCTTGTTCGCCGACTCGACACGCTGGGCGACGCACAGCGTGACTCGCGCTGGGACACCGGCTTCCTGACGGCCCAGCGCACCCCGGAGACCGACCATCTGTACACGCTCTCGGGGGCCGAGGTGCTCATCTGGGGGTTCGGTTCGATCGCCGCGACACTCGCGCCGATGCTCGAGCTGCTTGGCGCACGGGTGACGGGGGTCGCCTCGACGGCCGGCACGCGCAACGGCTATTCCGTCGTCTCCACAAAGCAGCTGCCTGCCCAGCTGGGCACCACAGACGTGCTGATCTCGCTTCTGCCCGCGAGCCCGCAGACCACGAACGCATTCGACGCGTCACTGATTGCGGCGATGAAGCCCACCGCCCTGTTTGTCAACGTGGGCCGGGGTGCGACCGTCAATGAAAAGGACCTGATGGATGCCCTGCGCTCGGGTCGCTTGCGGGGGGCCGCGATCGACGTGATGCACGAAGAACCGCTGCCGTCATCGTCGCCGCTGTGGACGACTCCGAACCTGATCATCACCCCTCATGCTGCGGGCAACCGCCCTCGTGGCGCGAGCAGCCTGGTGGCGACCAATCTGCGAAACCTTGCATCCGGTGCGCCGCTGGTCAACCTGGTTTAGGTAACGATCGCCAGGCCCGTCGCGGTCGACGCGCTGGACATACCGCCAGCGTCCACAAGGTCCGTGAAGCCGAGGTCGGCCATGCGCGCGACGGCCGAGGCCGACCGGTTGCCCGAGGCGCAGTAAACGACGTAGCGGCCATCCTGCGGCAGTTTGGCGATCTGAGTATCGAAGTCGGGGGCGCTCACATCGACATTGATGGCGCCCTCCAGGTGACCCGCCGAATATTCGCTGCTCGTCCTCACATCGACGACGACCGTGTCCGTCGTCATCTCGACGGACTCCGGCGCGCACCCGGCGAGGCCGATGAGCACGGCTGCCGCGAGAACGAGTCTGGTGATGACCTTCATCGTGAGCTGGTGCTGGAGTCGTGGCCCTTGCACTGATCGCCGGCTGGCACGTTCTCCATCACCTGCGCGACATGCTCACCGCATCCGGCCCACGTCGTCTTCCCACAAATCTCACACGTCACTGCACTGCACATTGGCATTCCCTTCTCGATGACTAAACAACTCCATAGTATACCCCCGGGGGTATTTTCGCACCTCGGCGCAATCAGCGGTCGGTCCGTCGGCGAAGCGCCCGCAGCGCGTTGAAGATGGTCGCAAGGTCGACGATCTCCTGAATGCCCGCCCCGAGTGTCGCCGGAATGAAGCCGAACGCGGCGACCACCATCAGGCCGAGGCTCAGCGCGATCCCGAGCCAGATGCTCTGAAGCGCGATGCGCACGGTGTCCTGACCGATCTCGACCGCTCGGTCGACGCGCGAGATGTCATCGACGAGGATGACGGCCGACGCCGCCTCGCTGGCGGCCGTCGCGCCGCGAGCGCCCATCGCGATGCCGACCTCGGCCGAGGCGAGCACGGGTGAGTCGTTGACGCCGTCACCCACCATGATCACGGGGCGCTGCTGGACGGCCATGACGGCGTTCACCTTGTCGATGGGCAGGCAGTTCGCCTGCACCTCGGAAATGCCGATGACCTGCGCGACATGGTCCGCTGTGGCCTGCGCGTCGCCGGTCAGCATGAGGATGCGAGTGATTCCGCGCTTTCGCAGCCGCTTCGATGGTTGCCACCGAGTTGGCGCGCACCGCGTCCGTGGCGATGACGGTGCCGGCAAACTCGCCGTCGACCGCGACATAGATCGCCAGCTCACCGCCGGACAGCGGCGACTCGACCGCATCGGCGGCCAGGCTCCGGATGAACGCCAGGGTGCCGACCGCCACAACCCGGTCATCCACCGTCGCTACAACACCCCGCGCGGCGACCTCGTGCGAGTCAGCAACGGGGTGGAGGGTGAGACCGCGCTCGTGGGCCGCCGAGACGATCGAGGCGGCAAGCACATGGGAGGAGAACTGTTCGGCGGAGGCGACGAGCGAGAGCAGGGTGGCCTCATCGAACGGCGGCAGGGCGTGAATCCTGGCGATGACGGGCACCCCGTGCGTCAGCGTGCCCGTCTTGTCGAACACCGCGGTGCGGGCCCGCGCGAGCTGCTCCAGCACTCCGCCGCCCTTGACGATGATGCCGTCGCGGGCGGCCCGACTCATCCCTCCCATGAACGCGACGGGCGCAGCCAGCAGCAAGGGACACGGGGTTGCGAGCACAAGTACTTCAGCGAAACGCACCGGATCACCCGACACCGCCCACGCCACCCCCGCGAGCAGCAGCGAGACGACGGTAAAGGGGATCGCGTAACGGTCGGCGAGCCGCACGACCGGCGCCCGGTTGGTGGATGCCTGCTTCACGAGGGCGACGATCGCCTGATACTGACTGTCCGCGGCGAGCGCCGACGCGACGATGGTTGCCGAGGTGTTGCCGTTGATCGAACCGCTGAGCACCGCCTCACCCTCCTGCCGGTTGCGCGGAAGACTCTCGCCGGTCAACGACGACTCGTCGAACGATGCGCCAGCAGACGCTAGCGTTCCGTCGACCGGAACCACCTCGCCGGAGCGGACGAGCAGCACGTCGCCGACCGCCACCTCGGCAGCAGGGATGTCGTCGACGAGCGTCGATCCGGTCACCACTCGGTGCGCGGTCTGTGGTTCGCGGCGCAGCAGGGCACTCAACTCGCGCTGGGCGCGACCCTGGGCAAAGTCTTCGAGGGCCTTCCCGCCAGACACCATCAGCACGATGATCATGCTGGCGATCACCTCGCCGACGGCGACCGTCGCCAGGATGGCAATGATGGCGAGGATGTCGATGCCGACGCGATTCTGGCGAAGCTGCACGATCATGTGCCTGGCTTCGATGCCCGCGATCACCACAGCGAAGATGCCGAAGCCCCACCGGGCCACGACATCGAAACCGGCGAGCCACAGGGCCCCGCCCAGCACGCCCCACACGAGTGTCAGGAGGACGATGGGGTAGCGCAGCATGAGCGCCAGCCAACCATTTGCCGCGCGGGGCGCCACTAGTGCCGTTGGTCCCTCGGCCGTGCGGGACCTTCGGCCCTGTGGCATCCGGGCGGGCTGGAGCACAGTGGTTTCATGAGCAATCAGCCAGCAGTCATGGTCGCGGTGAGCGGTCCGTCGCTCAGCGATTCAGCTATCGAATGGGCACTCTCCTACGCGAAGAGCGTCAACGCGGAGGTCGAGCTGGTGCACGTCGTCGACGTAAGTTGGCGGTCCACCCCGGCCACGTTCGCCGAGGCCGCGCTGCTCGTCGCCGAGCGTGAGTTGCGCGACATCGCGAACCGATGCTCGGCCCGTACGGGCTTGACGGTCCACGCGAATGTGCTGGTCGGGCATCCAGCCACCCTGCTTGTCCAGCACGCTGCCGGTGCCGAACATTCTCGTGCTTGGCACACGACGCAAGGAAAACCTCGGACAGTCGCTGTTCAACACCCGGGCCCTTCGGGTGGCGAGCAAGGTGACTGTGTCGACCGTGGTGGTGCCCAGCACCCCCAGCGCCGGGCAAGGGAGTCGTCGTGGGCATCGACGGCTCAGAGTTGTCGGTCGCGCCGCTGGCATTCGCGGCCCGGGAGGCAGACCGCACCGGCGAACCGCTCTTGGTCGTCCACTCCTGGTACGCGCCGCGACCGTGGACCGACGGCCAGTTCGAAGGCTGGCCAGCCGAGCCCGAAGACGAGGCCCGCCGCGTTCTCGCCGAGGCGGTAGCCGGATTGGCGCAGACCTATCCCGACCTGAAGGTGCTCGCCGAGGTCAGGTTCGGCCGGGCAGGCAGCACGCTCTTCGCCGCGGCGGAGAATGCGACGATGCTCGTGGTTGGCAGCCACGGACGGCAGGGATTCCAGAAGGCCTGGCTGGGCTCGACGAGCGAAGAACTCATCCTCGCGATGCCCACCACGGTTGCCGTCATCCGGTAGTAGGCAGCGCTCGGGTCTCGTAGTGTGAGAGGTACGCTTGCAGAATCGCACTCTCGCCCCCAAAGAAGTGGAATCTACTCTCGTGGGAACCCTCTACTACGCTGACGGCACTCGCGTCGCCGTGACCATCAGCGACCGCGAGCTTGCACATCTGAAGTACGTCATGGTCAACAAGCTTCGCCGGGGCGAGCCGTTCACCTTCTCGTGGGACATTCCCGAGACCGAAGGTGGCGGGCGATCCAGCGTCTGGGTGTCACGCGAGATCCCCCTGCAGTTCATCTTCAAGGACGCAGCGCCACAGGAGATGAACCGGGCCTGGCTCGATGAGCTCTCACAGCAGGCATCCACGGTATCCGGGCTCATCATCACGCCCGAACCCACGTAGCGCTCAGAGTGCCCTAGAGTCGAATTTCACGCGCGGCGCACAATTATCAGCCGTCAATCGCGAGGAGTTCACTTGCCCACGGAGCGCTCTGTGACGAGTCACCCGTTCCGGGAAATCGCGCGCTCATCGCCGGCCCGCGCTGCAGCACTCGTGTTCGTGCTCGCAGCGGCCTTCTTCAGCGCGCTGCTGGCACTGCCGATCTCCACGGACGACCCCAACGGCACGCAGCTGATCGATGCGATCTTCACCGGGGTCTCGGCGGTGACGGTGACCGGGCTCACCACCGTCGACACCGCCACCCACTGGTCGCTGTTCGGCGAGATCGTCATCCTTCTGGGAATCCAGACCGGCGGTCTCGGAATCGTGACGATCGCACTCCTGCTGGCCCGCGCCGTGACCCGACATCTGGGAGTGCAGAGCAAGATCTTCGCCCAGCAAAGCATCGGCACGTCAAAGATCGGCGAAGTCGGCACGCTCCTTCGCATCGTGGTGCTCACCACCTTCGCGATCGAGGGCGCCCTGTTCCTGCTGCTGCTGCCCCCGTTCGTGATCGAGGAGGCGAACTGGTGGGAGGGCGTCGGCAGCGCCCTGTTCTATTCGGTGTCCGCATTCAACAACGCAGGCTTCTCGGTACACCCCGGTGGACTGGAGGACCTCGGCACCAACATCTGGATCATCGGGCCGATCATGCTCGGCGTCTTCGTCGGCAGCTTCGGATTCCCCGTCTTCCTCACCCTGATCACTCAGAAGTGGAACCGCAAGCGCTGGACTCTGCACACCAAGCTGACGCTGGCCATGACCACCGGTCTCCTGCTGGTGGGTGCCCTCGGCTGGGGAGTGTCGGAGTGGGGCAACCCCGGCACGATCGGCGACGAGTCACCGCTCGACAAGATCGTGCACGCCCTCTTCGCGTCGACGATGATGCGCTCGGGCGGATTCTCGCTCGTCGACATCTCCGCGTCGAATCCCGTGACGCTGCTTCTGACCGACGCGCTCATGTTCGTGGGTGGCGGCTCGGCATCGACGGCCGGAGGCATCAAGGTCACGACCCTCGCCGTGCTGTTCCTCGCCATCATTGCGGAGGCCCGCGGTGACCGGGATCTCAGGGTGGCCGGTCGGTCGATCCCCAGCGAGAGCCTCCGAGTCGCGATCAGTGTCACCTTCCTCGGCGCCACCCTGGTTCTCGTCGCGACGGTGCTCATTCTCGCGGCGAACCCTTCCATCCCGCTGGACAGGGTGGCCTTCGAGGTGATCTCTGCGTTCGCGACCTGCGGCCTGTCTGTAGGTCTGTCTGCCGAGCTCGATGCGTTCGGAAAGCTGGTGCTCAGCCTGCTCATGCTCGCGGGACGAATAGGTCCGATCGGCCTTGCCGCAGCCCTCGCACTCAAGCAGCGCACCCTGCTCTACAACCTGCCGGAGGAACGTCCGATCATCGGCTAGATCACGACCAGAGGTCGGTTAGGCTGGTGGTGGTGTGCCGGGAAGTCGGGTCGGCGGGTGACAGCGGTGTCGCCCACTACGACGACCGCTTTTGAAAGGTGCCTCATGGCTCACGAACCAGATGACACAGCCCGGCATCAGCTGCCCCACACGTTGTGGCGTGGCATCCACCAGACCCTCAAGCAAGACACCGTCGGTGGCGCGCTGTTGCTGGGCGCGACAGTGCTCGCGCTCATCCTGGCGAACTCCCCGGCCGCTTCGTTCTACGAGACAGTTCGCGACTTCACCTTCGGTCCCGAATCCCTGCACCTGAACCTCTCGGTGGGGTCGTGGGCCGCCGATGGACTTCTCGCGATCTTCTTCTTCGTCGTCGGTCTTGAGCTCAAAGAGGAATTCATCGCCGGCAAGCTGCGAAAGCCCAGCACCGCCGCCCTGCCCATCGCGGCGGCAGTCGGTGGCGTGGCGCTCCCTGCGCTGATCTACGTGGCGGTCGTAGCACCGCTGGGTGAAACCGCCCTGCGCGGGTGGGCCATCCCCGCGGCAACGGACATCGCCTTCGCCGTGGCCGTGCTCGCCGTCGTGGGCCGCAGCCTGCCGCCGGCCCTGCGCACCTTCCTGCTCACCCTGGCGGTGGTGGATGACCTGCTGGCGATCTCCATCATCGCGATCTTCTACACCGACGACCTTGAGCCGCTCATTCTGCTGCTCGCGTTGGTGCCACTCGCCGCTTTCGCCGTTCGCGGCACACCGGGGCATCAGAAGCATCTGGATTCTGCTGCCACTGGGCCTCATCACCTGGGGACTCGTGCACGCGTCAGGCATCCACGCCACCGTCGCCGGGGTGCTGCTTGGCTTCGCCGTGCCCGTCATCGCCACCAGGCGAGCTCGCGTCGAGGTGGGCAAGGATGCCGTCGGCGAACCGGTCTACGACGGCTTTGCCGCGCACTTCGCCGACCGGTGGAGCTCGGTGTCGTCCGCCATCGCGGTTCCGATTTTCGCCTTCTTTGCCGCCGGGGTCGCCGTCGGCGGGCTCGACGGGCTTGGGGAAGCCTTCAGCGACCCGATCGCCGTGGGAATCATCGCCGGCCTGGTGCTCGGAAAGGCCATCGGCATCACCGGAACGACGTTCCTCGTCACCCGGATTCCGGGACTCGCCATCGACGCCAGCCTGAAGTGGATCGACATCATCGGCATGGCGTTCGTTGCCGGTGTCGGATTCACCGTCTCACTGCTGGTCGGAGAACTGTCGTTCGGTGCCGGCAGCGAATCCGACGACCACGTCAAGGTGGGTGTGCTCGCCGGCTCGCTGCTTGCCGCGGTGATCGGTGGGATCATCCTGAAATTCAGGAACACCCACTACGCCCGCATCAACTACTAGCGCAGCGCGCTGCGGGAGCTTCCAGCCCGGGCGTACCGAATGGCAGGTGTACCCGTTCGGGTACTTCTCGAGGTAGTCCTGGTGGTCCTCTTCTGCTTCCCAGAAGTCGCCGGCCGGCTCCACCTCGGTGACAACCTTGCCTGGCCACAGCCCTGAGGCATCAACGTCGGCAATCGTGTCCAGGGCGACGCGGTGCTGCTCGTCGTTCGTGAAGAAGATCGCGGAGCGGTAGCTGCGGCCCACGTCGTTGCCCTGGCGGTCTCGAGTCGACGGGTCGTGAATCTGGAAGAAGAACTCCAGAATCTCCCGGAACGAGATCTGCGTCGGATCGAAGACGACCTCGACGGCCTCGGCGTGGTCGCCGTGGTTTCGGTATGTCGCGTTGGGGGTGTCGCCACCCGAGTAGCCGACACGGGTCGAGGTCACTCCAGGTCGGCGACGCAGCAGCTGCTGGGCTCCCCAGAAACATCCGCCGGCAAGGATCGCGGTCTCAGTCGTGGCCATGGTCAGGCCCCCTTCGTGTCGTGTGGACCGCCGACTGCGGCCCTCGATGGTGGAAACAGTTGCCAGCAAGAAATAGTTCCCGCCACAACTGGGAATCGCCCGCGAAGTGCACCGGGGTGCGCTTCACGGGCGATCACAGGATCAGTCAGAGTTACGCCGCTGGCGTCGGCGTCGGTGTCGGCGTCGACTGCTCGTTGAAGTCGGCTCCGGTCGCCTGCAGCACGAACGCCTGGAATGACGCGAGGTCGGAAACCGAACCCTCGTACTTGAGGCCGTTCACGAGCACGGTCGGGGTGCCCTCGACCTTGTCGATGTTCGAGTTCGGGATCGGACCGTTCAGCGCGCGGGCGGTCGATGCGTTCACCCACGACTTGAACTGCTGGTCGTTGATGCAGGATGCGATGGAGCTGGCCGAGCTCACACCGGCCTCCTCCGTCAGGGCGATCAGTTCCTCGTCGGTGAGTCCGGTCGAGTTCTCGGCCGGCTGGTTGGCGAAGAGCAGGTTGTGGAAGTCGTAGAAGTTGTCTGGCGAGTAGTTCGCGACACACGCTGTCGCGTTGGCAGACCGGGTCGAGTACTTGGTGCCCTGCGAGAGCCTGTCGAGGATCGTGATCGGGTGGATCTCGACGGTCGTCTTCCCGTTCTCGACCAGGCTCGCGATGTAGTCGCCGTTGGTCGCCTCGAACTCACCACAGATGGGGCAGAGGTAGTCGACGTACATCTGGATGGCGAGAACACCGGATTCCTCGTCCCGTTCGTTCGGGACCGGGTCGGCGTCAGACTTCAGCGCCGCCGTCTCGGTGGCGACGAATCCCTGGCTGATCAGGATGCCGTCGCTGGCCATATTGCGTGGGCCCGGGCCGACGGGACGCACGGAGTTGACGATCACGAGGGCGATGATTGCAACGATCGCAAGCGATGCGACGATGATTCCGCCCTGCAGCAGGAACTTGGTGCGGCGATCCTTCTTCTTCTGTCCTTCGCGAAGAATGCGGGCCTTATCGCGTGCGGCTTCGCGCTTTTCGTTCCTCGAAAGCCGCCCGTCGCCGGGTGTGACGTTGCTCAATCGATCCTCATTCACTCGTATATGCCGTGCGCGTCAGGTTCGGCGCGCCTGTGGAATTCTACGAGGGATGACTGGGTATTACCCAAATTCTTCTGTCGCACCCCCGAAGTGGGTGACATACTAGGGGACGGTGACTTCGTCACCATTTCCATTCACTACGGATCGTCCGGCACGTACCTGCCGGTGAAGGAGCATTAATAGTCATGGCATCAGTCACTTTTGACAAGGCAACTCGTCTCTACCCCGGCTCGACCAAGCCCGCAGTAGACGCCCTCGATCTCTCGGTCGCCGACGGCGAGTTTCTCGTTCTCGTTGGCCCGTCCGGTTGCGGAAAGTCAACAAGCCTCCGCATGCTCGCCGGCCTCGAAGAGGTCAACGACGGCAGCATCCTCATCGGAGACCGCAACGTCACCGACGTTCCCCCGAAAGACCGCGACATCGCCATGGTCTTCCAGAACTACGCGCTGTACCCGCACATGACGGTCGCCGAGAACATGGGCTTCGCCCTGAAGATCGCCGGCGTCAACAAGGACGAGCGTGCGACCCGCGTTCTCGAGGCAGCCAAGCTGCTCGACCTCGAGCCGTACCTCAGCCGCAAGCCGAAGGCACTCTCGGGTGGCCAGCGTCAGCGCGTCGCCATGGGCCGCGCCATCGTGCGCCAGCCGCAGGTGTTCCTCATGGACGAGCCGCTGTCGAACCTCGACGCAAAGCTGCGCGTTCAGACCCGTACGCAGATCGCATCGCTGCAGCGTCGACTCGGCGTCACCACCGTCTACGTCACCCACGACCAGACCGAGGCTCTCACCATGGGTGACCGCATCGCTGTTCTGAAGGATGGCATCCTGCAGCAGGTCGGAACGCCTCGCGACCTGTACGAGGCCCCGCAGAACGTGTTCGTTGCAGGCTTCATCGGAAGCCCCGCCATGAACCTGTTCGACGTCGAGATCGTGGAAGGCGGACTCAAGTTCGGCACCGCAGTTGCAGCCGTCGACCGCGCGACGCTCAGCGGCACAAGCTCCAAGACGGTCACCATCGGTGTGCGTCCGGAGGACGTCAAGGTGTCGACCACCGGAACCGGCCTGGCCGTTGACGTTGACCTCGTCGAGGAGCTCGGTGCAGACGGCTACCTCTACGGTCACGCTGACATCAACGGCAACCGGGTCGACATCGTCGCTCGCGTCGATGGTCGCGCCCACCCGCACGCCGGCGACAAGGTCTTCATCACCCCGGAGCCGAACCACATCCACGTGTTCGACAACGAATCGGGCCTTCGCCTCAGCAAGGCCGTACACGACGAGTAAGCATTCAACCGTGATCGAGCCTGTCGGGTTTCCCGGCAGGCTCGATCCGTTTTTAGGACATTATGAGCGGCTCACTTAACATCACGGCGGCCACGGTCGACCCTGCCCTTCTCGACCTGCCCTGGTCTCTGCCGCTGGAGGTCTGGCCCGAAGACACCATCGCGGCGCTGCCGAAGGGCATCTCGCGGCACCTGGTGCGGTTCGTCAACCTCAGCGGTTACGTGGTGGCCATCAAGGAGACATCCGCTGAGCTTGCCCGCAAGGAATACGACATGCTGCGCTCACTGCAGCGGCTCGACATCCCCTGCGTCGACCCGGTCGCCGTCATCACCAACCGCACTGACCTCGCCGGTGAGCCTCTCGAATCCGTGCTGGTCACCCGTCACCTTCGCTTCTCCCTGCCGTATCGAGCCGTCTACTCGCAGAGCCTGCGCCCCGAGACCGCAACCAGGCTGGTCGATGCCCTCGCCGTGCTCCTGGTGCGCCTGCACATCGTCGGCTTCTTCTGGGGCGACGTGTCACTCTCCAACACCCTCTTCCGCCGGGATGCCGGCTCGTTCGCCGCGTACCTCGTCGATGCCGAGACCGGCCAGCTCTACACCGGACTCTCGAACGGCCAGCGCGAGAACGACCTCGAGATCGCCAGGGTCAACATCGCCGGCGAACTTCTCGACCTGCAGGCGGGCGGGCGACTCGAGGACGACATCGATCCCGTCGAGATCAGCAACGGCATCGTTGCTCGTTATCGCACGCTGTGGAAAGAGCTCACCGCAGCCGAGCAGTTCGACCAGTCGGAGCGCTGGCGCATCACCCAGCGGGTGGAACGACTCAACGAGCTCGGCTTCGACATCGAAGAGCTCGCCATCAGGACCGATGAGACCGGAACCAAGGTTCGCATCCAGCCCAAGGTGGTGGATGCCGGACACCACTCGCGCAGACTGCTGCGGCTGACCGGGCTCGACGCCCAGGAAAACCAGGCGCGCCGGCTGTTGAACGACCTCGATTCGTACCGCGCCACCTTCGACAAACAGGATCTTGACGAAGAGGTCGTGTCGCACGAGTGGGCCGCGCGGGTATTCGAGCCGGTCATCCGGGCCATCCCCAAGTCGCTGAAGGGCAAGTTGGAGCCGGCCGAGATCTTCCACCAGCTGCTCGAGCACCGGTGGTACATGGCGCAGGACGCCGGCCACGACATCCCGCTCGCCGAGGCGGTGTCGAGCTACATCGACAACGTGCTGAGCCACCGTCGCGATGAGGCGACCATGATCGACCCGCCGACGGGCACCTTCACGCTGCCCACCGATGTGGTCGACGAAGACGATTGGCGCCTGAAGGTCTAAACGAGCATGCGCCTGAGAGGTAATCTCAGATCATGGCTATAGCGAGCATCAACCCAACGACGGGCACCACCGAGAAGACCTTCGAAGCGCATGACGCAGAGGAGGTCGAAAAGCGCTTAGCGCTGGCGGATGCCGCAACCAGGGCCATGCGCTCGACAAGCTTCGACCAGCGTGGGCAGTGGATGAACGCCGCGGCAGACCTGCTTGAGGCCGAGGCCGACGAGGTCGCGCGCATCATGACCGTCGAGATGGGCAAGCCGCTCGCGCAGGCGAAAGCCGAGGCCCTCAAGTGTGCCAAGGGCATGCGTTTCTACGCGAAGCATGCCGCCGAGTTCCTCGCCGATGAGCCGCTCGACAACCCCGCCAGCGTCAACGCCTCCAGCGCGTACGCCGTGTACCAGCCGCTCGGCGCCGTGCTCGCGGTCATGCCGTGGAACTACCCGCTGTGGCAGGTCGTGCGCTTCGCGGCCCCCGCCCTCATGGCCGGCAACTCCGGGCTGCTCAAGCACGCCTCGAACGTGCCGCAGTCCGCGATGTACCTCGACTCGCTGTTCACCCGCGGAGGCTTCCCCGAGGGCGCATTCTCCACACTGCTCATCGGCTCGAAGGAGGTCGCTGCCGTGCTGCAGGACCCGAGGGTCAAGGCCGTCACCCTGACCGGGTCCGAACCCGCCGGCCGCGAGGTCGCCGCCAACGCCGGCAGCCAGATCAAGAAGGCCGTGCTCGAACTGGGCGGGTCAGACCCGTTCATCGTGATGCCGAGCGCCGACATCGCCAAGGCCGTGGATGTCGCCGTCACGGCGCGAACGCAGAACAACGGCCAGTCCTGCATCGCGGGCAAGCGCTTCATCGTCCACGCCGACGTCTACGACCAGTTCGCGGCCCTGTTCGCCGAAAAGCTCAGCGCGCTCGTCGTCGGCGACCCGATGGATGCCGCCACTCAGGTTGGACCGCTGGCCACCGAGTCCGGGCGCAGCGACCTCGCCGAACTCGTCGACGATGCCGTGGCACACGGTGCGACGGTCCTCGCGGGCGGCTCGGCCCCGGACCGCCCAGGCTGGTTCTACAACCCCACGCTCATCGCGGACCTGCACGACGGAATGCGGCTGGTGATGGAGGAGGCCTTCGGACCCGTGGCATCCCTCTACCGCGTCGAATCCCGGGAGCAGGCCGTCGAGATCGCCAACCAGACCACCTTCGGTCTGAGTTCGGCGGTGTGGACCACCGACGCCGACGACGAGCAGTTCTTCGTCGACGCGATCGACGCCGGAGCCGTCTTCATCAACGGGATGACGATCTCGTATCCCGAACTGCCCTTCGGCGGCATCAAGGCATCGGGCTACGGCCGCGAGCTGGCGGCCGCGGGAATTCGCGAGTTCTGCAACCTGAAGACGGTCTGGAAGGGCTGAGTCAGCTGCTGAGCATCTCCTCGAGCCCGCTGCCGATGACGTGCTCGAAGACGAGGTTCGTCTCGGTGTGAGCCACGGCCGGGTGGTCGGCGAGGTGGGTGATCACGAAGTCGCGGAGGTCGGTCGCGCTGGCCGCGGCGATGTGCAGCATGTAGTCGTCGGCTCCCCCGGTGTGGAAGAACGACAGCACGCCGGGCCAGGTGGGTGCCTCGCGCCGGAACGCATCGACCTCGGCTCGGGCGTGCCTGACGAGCTTCACCGAGATGATCGCCTGCACCGTCATCCCGAGGGCCTCGACGTTGATGTCGGCGTGAAAGCCGCGCAGGTAGCCGTCGTCGCGCAGCCTGCGCAGGCGCAGCGCGACGGTTGATTCGGCGACCTGCGCTTCGCGCGCCAGCGCCGATCCGGAGGCGCGCGCGTTGCGGTAGAGCGCACGCAGCAGGGCGCGGTCGATCCGGTCGATGGAACGTCGGGCATCCATTGCACTTTCCTCGATTCATCGGGCCTGTTTCGCATATTCTTGCAGATCGATTGCCACAACTCGCAGTATCTGTTCATCTAGAGACATGCGCGATGATGCCAGGCTCGAGACGATTGCTATTCACTCCGGAATGGAAGGCCTCCGCGAGGCCGGCCACCACGTTCCGCCCATCGACCTGTCGACGACGTTCCCGTTGCCCGAAGTCGAGGCTGGCGGCGACGCCTACGAGAATCTCGCAAGCGGCGGGGATCTGGCGCGCGGGGAGTCCCCCGTGTATCAGCGCCTCTGGCAGCCCGGGGTGGCACGCTTCGAGGACGGCCTTGCGGCGCTCGAGGGCTCCGAGGCCGCCGTCGCCTTCGCCAGCGGCATGGCCGCGCTGTCTGCCTGCCTCATCGCCACCGTGGTCGCCGGCAAGCCGCACATCGTCGCGCTGCGTCCCCTGTACGGCGGCACCGACCACGTGCTCGACACCGGGTTGCTCGGCACCACGGTCACGTGGGTGACCGCGGACGAGGTGGCCGGGGCCATCCGCGCAGACACCGGCCTGGTCATCCTCGAATCCCCCGCCAACCCCACGCTCGAACTCGTCGACATCCGTCGGGTGGTGGATGCCGCGAACGGGGTGCCCGTGCTCGTGGACAACACGTTCGCCACTCCGGTGCTGCAGCGTCCGCTCGAGCTGGGCGCCACGCTGTCGCTGCACAGCGCCACCAAGTATCTCGGTGGGCACGGCGACGCGATGGGCGGCATCATCGCGACCAACCGCGACTGGACCACGAGGCTGCGGCAGGTGCGTGCGCTCACCGGTGGCGTGCTTCATCCACTCGCCGCCTACCTCCTGCAGCGCGGGCTGCGCACCCTCCCGGTGCGCGTGCGCGCCCAGCAGGAGACCGCCGGCGAACTCGCGCGTCGCCTTGGCGCTCACCCCGCCGTGGCTCGCGTGCTGTACCCGGGGCTGCCCGGCCAGGACCCGCAGGGCCTCATCGGCACCCAGAGCGCCGGCGCGGGCTCGCTCATCGCGCTCGATCTCGCGGGTGGGTACGCCGCCGCCGCCCGCTTCACCGAATCGTGCGAGCTGGTGACACACGCCGTCTCGCTCGGCGGCATCGACTCGCTCGTGCAGCACCCGGCGTCGCTCACGCACCGGCCGGTGGCCGCCCACGCACGGCCCGGAGCCGGGATCGTGCGGCTGTCGATCGGGCTCGAGCACGTGGAAGACCTGTTCACCGACCTCACGGCAGCGCTCGATGCCGCGCTGCTCGAGGGGTCGGCCGAGCGCGAGCTGCACGCGCACTCGGTCTAGGGGCGAGCTACTTCCGCTTCGCGGCCGCCCGCAGCTTCGAGATCTCGTAGAGCGTCACGCTTGCCGCGATTCCGGCGTTCAGCGACTCGGTCGCCGAGCTGATCGGGATCGAGACGATCGCGTCACAGTTCTCCGTCACCAGTCGCGAGAGGCCCTTGCCCTCGCTGCCGACAACGACGAGCACGGGCTCGCGGGCGAGCTTCAGGTCGGGCAGCATCGTGTCGCCGCCACCGTCGAGGCCGAGCACGAACACGCCCTGCTCCTTGAAGGCCTTGATCATCTGGGTGAGGTTGGATGCCATCGCCACGGGTGTGCGCGCTGCGGCGCCGGCCGAGGTCTTCCAGGCCGAGGCGGTCAGCCCGACCGAGCGACGCTGCGGCACGATGACGCCCTGGCCGCCGAACGCTGCGACCGAACGGATGATCGCTCCGAGGTTGCGCGGATCGGTGATGCCGTCCAGCGCGACGAACAGCGGCACCTGCCCGCGGGAGATGGTCTTCTCCAGCAGCTCCATGGGATGTGCGTACTCGTACGGCGGAACCTTGAGGGCGACGCCCTGGTGCACCGAGTCGAAGCCGGCGAGGCGGTCGAGTTCCGGGCGCATCACCTCGAGGATCGGCATGCCACGGTTGGTGGCGATCTGCAGGATCTCTTTCACGCGGTCGTCGAACTCGATGCGCGCCGCCATGTAGAGGGTGGTCACCGGGATCTTGGCCCTGAGCGCTTCGAGCACCGAGTTGCGGCCTGTGACCATCTCGGACTCGTCACTCGACTTGGGGCTGCGGCGGGTCTGCGCGCGCTGGGGTGCACCGGCATCCGGTGTCTGCTTCTTGCGACCGCCGGCCGCCTCGAAACGTTCGGCGGCAGCCTTGCGCTTGCCGGCGGGGTGGTACGGACGGTCGACGGCCTTCGGCGTGGGCTTCTTGCCCTCGAGCGCCTGGCGGCCCTGGCCGCCGGAGCCAACCTGCGGGCCCTTGCGTCCCTTGCGAACGGCACCTGCGCGTGGCTTGTTTCCTGGGCTCTTCATTTTTGTTGCTCCTTTGTGAAGCTCTGCACGATCACGGCAGGCTCCAATGAGATCCGGTGGCACCGTCTTCGACGGTGATGCCCGCAGCGGCAAGTTCATCACGGATCCGGTCGGCTGCTGCGAAATCTTTGGCCGCACGTGCGGCATTGCGGTCGGCGATGAGGGTCTCCACGAGGGAGGTGAGCGCCATCTCGGACGGTGTGGCCCGTGCGTCACGCCACTGGGGCGAGAGCGGGTTGATGCCGAGCACCTCGCTCATCGCCAGCACCGCGCCGCGGGCATCCGCGACGGCACGCAGGTCGCCGTTGTCGAGCGCGGCGTTGCCGGCTCGCACGGTTTCGTGAAGCACGCCGAGCGCCTGCGGTACGGCGAGGTCGTCGTCCATGGCCGCGGCGAACTCCTCGGGCACGGCCTCGACACCGCTGCCGGCGAACCGGGTGGAGTCGAGCCTGCGATCGGCGCGGGTGAGGAACACCTCGACCCGGTCGAGGGCCGCCTCGGCCTCGACGAGCGAGCCGTCGTGGTAGTCGATGGTGGATCGGTAGTGCGCCGCGCCGAGGAAGTACCTGACCACGATCGCCGGCGCCTTCTGCAGAAACTCGACGGCGAAGATCGAGTTGCCGAGCGACTTCGACATCTTCTGGTTGTTCACGTTCACGAGACCGTTGTGCACCCAGTAGCTCGCGAAGGGGTCGCCCGCCGCGGTGGACTGGGCCAGCTCGTTCTCGTGGTGCGGGAAGCGGAGGTCGAGTCCGCCGCCGTGGATGTCGAAGGCTGCGCCGAGGTAGCGGCTCGACATGGCCGAGCACTCGATGTGCCAGCCTGGGCGGCCTGATCCCCACGGCGACGGCCACGCGGCATCCACCGGCTCGTTGTCTTTGTGGCCCTTCCAGAGGGCGAAGTCCCTGGGGTCACGTTTGGCGCGCGACTCCGAATCGGCGGCGGCCACCATGTCGTCCGACTTCTGGCGGGTGAGCGAACCGTAGGACGGCCAGCTCGCGGTGTCGAAGTAGACGTCGCCATCGGCCGCGTAGGCGTGGCCGGCATCGATCAGACGCTGGATGATGTCGCGCATCTCGCTGATGGATGCCGTGGCCCGGGGCTCGTAGGTCGGCGGCAGGATGCCGAGGGCGTTGTAGCCGGCGGTGAACTCGAGCTCGAACCGGTACGCGAGCGCCCACCACGGTTCGGCGCCGTCGGCGGAGGCGAGGATCTTGTCGTCGATGTCTGTGACGTTGCGCACGAGCGTCACGGCGTAGCCGCGGTAGCTGAGCCAGCGACGCCAGAGGTCGTACACGAGAGCGGAGCGCAGGTGGCCGATGTGCGGGCTCGACTGCACGGTGGGTCCACAGACGTAGATGCCCACTTTTCCCTCAACGAGAGGAACGAAGTCGACTTCGGCCTGCTGCCGTGAATCGTAAATACGCACTGTCACCATGCAAGTTTAGCGATCCGAGCGCACCAACGCCGTCGCGATGACCGCGAGGCCCTCCGATCGGCCGGTGAAACCGAGCCCATCCGTGGTGGTGGCGGCCACGCTGACGGGGGCTCCGACCAGTGCGGTGAGGTGCTGTTCGAGCTCGGTTCGCCTCGATCCGAGACGTGGATGCTTCGCCACGAGTTGCACAGACACGTTGCCGACCGCGTAGCCGGCGCCCCGCACGAGAGCCACCGTCTCGGTGATGAACACGTCTCCGTGGGCGCCAGCGAACCGGGGATCATCCGTGCCGAAGCGCCCGCCGATGTCGCCGAGTCCCGCGGCAGACAGCAGTGCGTCGCAGATCGCGTGGCACAGGGCGTCGCCGTCGGAGTGTCCGGCGAGGCCGACCTCGTCTGGCCAGTAGAGACCGCCCAGCCACAGCGGCTGCGTCGGATCGTACGCGTGCACGTCCATGCCGACGCCGGTGCGCGTGGATGGCGCGGTTTCGAGCAGGCGTTCGGCGCGCTGCAGATCCCACGGGGTCGTGATCTTGAATGCCCGGGCGTCGCCCTCCACGGTCTGCACCTGGTGGCCCGCCGCCGAGAACAGTGCGGCGTCGTCGGTGTACTCGTGGGTCGCGGACGCGTACGCGGCGTCGAGGGCCGCGCGGGGAAAGCCCTGCGGGGTCTGCACGTGCACGAGTTCGACTGCGATCGACGGTGTCGAGCACGGTCGACCCATCCACTCGTTTGATGGTGTCGCTCACCGGCAGGCTCGGGATGATGCCGTTGCCGCTGGAGCGCACGGCCCGGGCAACGGTGTCGAACGCTTCGCCGGGGGTCAGTGCCCTCGCCGCGTCGTGCACGAGCACGATGTCGACGTCGTCAGAAAGCGCCGCGAGACCCGCCGCGACGGATGACTGCCGGTGCTCGGCGCCGGCCACCACCGAGATTGACCCGGATGCCGCGCCCGCCGCCTTGCGTGCGATGGACCGTGCCGCCTCGAGGTGGGTTCGCGGCGCGACGACCACGACCTGCGCGGCCTCGACGGACTGGAACACGCCCCCGAGCGCACGCTCGAGGATCGTCATGCCGCCCACCTCGACGAAGGCCTTGGGCTCCGCGGCACCGAGCCTGGTTCCGCTGCCAGCAGCGACAACGACGATGCCGATCATGAAGCTACGATGCCAGAACCTCGTCGAGCACGTGCGATGCCTTCTCTTCGTCGGTCTTCTCGGCCAGCGCGAGCTCCGAGATCAGGATCTGGCGAGCCTTCGCCAGCATGCTCTTCTCGCCGGCAGACAGGCCGCGGTCCTGTGAGCGGCGCCACAGGTCGCGAACGACCTCGGACACCCTGATGACGTCTCCGGATGCGAGCTTCTCGAGGTTGGCCTTGTAGCGGCGCGACCAGTTGGTCGGCTCCTCGGTGAAGGGGGCACGCAGCACTTCGAACACCTTGTCGACGCCTTCGCGGCCGATCACGTCACGCACTCCGACGAGGTCGACGTTGTCGGCCGGAACCTCGATCACCAGGCCGCCCTGAGCGACATTGAGTTTCAGGTAGAGCTTCTCCTCGCCCCTGATGATCCTCTTCTTCACTTCTGTGATTGTTGCGGCGCCGTGATGCGGGTAAACGACGGTCTCTCCGACCTCGAATTGCATGATTCAGTGTCCTCTCAAAGAGCATCCAGTTTACCACAGCGAGCTCTAAGTAAGGGTGTCCTTACTCTTGTCCTGCAGCGCTCAGAAGATAAGCTGGGCGGGTGAAATCTCGCACCCCACTCGCCCGCGCTGCGGCATCCGTCGTCCTCGCCGTTGCCTTGCTTGCTGGCACCGCCGGCTGCACGTTCATTTCGAGGCAGGCCACGCTGATCCAGTACGACCCCAGCAATGGTGTCGGCGCCACCGTGGGTGACGTTCAGGTGCGTAATGCGATCGCGCTGATCAACGAGGACGGCAGTGCCGTAAGCCTCCTGGTCAGCCTGGTGAACTCGGGCACCGAGAACGTCTCAGTGAAGCTGCAGTATGAGTCGAATGGCCAGAAGCGCACCGACATCAAGGCCGTTGCGGCTGGCGAGGTGGCATCCTTCGGCAACACCGAGGCCGATGAGCAGATCGTCGTCGTGAACCCCGGTGTCGACTCCGGTGCGCTCATGCCGGTGTACGTGCAGTACGGCGACAACCCGGGCACCGAGCTCATGGTGCCGGTGCTTCCGCCGGACGGCGCCTACGACGGCCTCGGGCCGCGACGTCAACTAGCTCTCGAAGCGGTACCCCAGACCACGCACGGTCACCAGCATCGTGGGCTCTGACGGCACCTTCTCGATCTTGGATCGGATGCGCTTGATGTGCACATCGAGGGTCTTCGTGTCGCCGAAGTAGTCGGCACCCCACACCCGGTCGATGAGCTGGCCGCGGGTCAGCACGCGCCCGGAGTTGCGCAGCAGCAGCTCGAGCAGCTCGAACTCCTTCAGCGGCATGGCCGTGGTCACGCCATCAACGGACACGGTGTGGCGCTCGATGTCCATGCGCACGCTTCCCGCCTCCAGGATCGCCTCGCCGTCGTCGTCGGTGTCGACGCGGCGACGAAGCACGGCCCGGATGCGCGCCAGCAGTTCGCGGGTCGAGTACGGCTTGGTCACGTAGTCGTCGGCGCCGAGCTCAAGCCCCACGACGATGTCGACCTCGCTGTCTTTGGCGGTCAGCATGATGATCGGCACGCTGGAACGGGTGCGGATCTCGCGGCACACCTCGGTGCCCGGCAGCCCCGGAAGCATGAGGTCGAGCAGCACGAGGTCGGGTGCGGCGCGATCGAATTCGGTGACGCCGGACGGGCCGTCCTCGGCGATGATCGTCTCGTAGCCTTCGCGTTCGAGGATGTAGGCGAGGGGCTCGCTCAGCGAGGACTCGTCCTCGACGATCAGGATCGTGGTCATTTCTGTGCTCCCTGGGTTGCGGATGCGCTGTCTGCCGCTGGCAGGCGGATCGTGAATGTTGAGCCTTTGCCCACCTGCGACCAGACGCGAACGTCGCCGCTGTGATTCTGGGCAACGTGTTTGACGATGCTGAGTCCGAGTCCCGAGCCGCCGGTGTTTCGGCTGCGGGCGGGGTCGCCCCTGAAGAAGCGCTCGAACACCCGGTCGACCTCGTCAGCCGGGATGCCGACGCCCTGGTCGGTGACGGCGATCTCGACGACGTCGTCCCGGCGGATGACGCCGATGCCGACCCTGGATCGTGGCGGTGAGTATTGCAGCGCGTTGGCGATGAGGTTGTGGAGGGCAGTCACGAGCATCGTCTCGTCGCCGTAGACCTGTGCCTTGGTGCGCACCTTGGTCACCAGCTGAACTTCGCGGGACTCGGCTGAGACACGGTTCTGGTCGATGGCCGCGGCGACGACGTTGTCGATGTCGACAAGCTCGGGCTTGGTCAGGGCATCCGACGCCTGCAGCCTCGACAGTTCGATGATCTCCTGGGTGATGCGTGCCAGTCGCTCCGACTCGTGGGTGAGACGTTTGGCGAACCGTTTGACCTGCTCGGGCTCCTTGGACGCGCTCACGAGGGCTTCGGCGAGAAGCCCCACGGCGCCGATCGGTGTCTTCAGTTCGTGGCTGATGTTGGCGATGAAGTCGCGGCGCATCTCCTCGAGGCGGAAAGACTCTGTGCGGTCTTCGGCGAGCAGCAGAACGTAGCGGGCGCCCAGTCGTGCGACTCGCACGAAGAGGAAGAGGTTGGCGTCGCCGAACGGTCCGCGGCTGAGGTGGAGCTCCTGGGTCACGGTCTCGCCGTCGCGACGCACCTTGTCGACGATGTCGGAGATCGTGGGATGCACCAGGGCGCCGTGTGCGACGAGGCCGAAGCTGTACGCGCCGGGCGAGGCTTTCACGACACGGTTTGACGGGTCGATGACGGCGGCTGCGGACTCGAGCGCTTCGATCACCTGGTCGACGCCATCCGGCACTGAAGTGTTCGTGACCTCCATTGCGGCGCGGCCGCGACGGGCTGCCGCGAGGATGATCGCAAAGGTGGTGACACCGAGGAAGACACCGAAGGCCAGTGCGACCAGCACCAGCATCTGGGAGTCCATATCGACTAGATTAGTTACATCCGGCCACTGCGGAGTGTCAGCGACCTCCACGACCGCTCCACTTCAGAAGATGTTCAGACTCAGAACACCCGCTGTTTACCCAGGACCAGCAGTCTGGGCTTGAACCGTGCGGGTGTTGCCCGTGATGAAGGGACCAGATTAAACGTGCGCGAAGTATTCCAGCAGGAACTGCGAGAGGTGCAGGACCGCCTCGTCGAGATTTCGACCCTTGTGGCGGCGTCGATCGAGAACGCCACTCGTGCGTTCAATGAGTCTGACGTGTCACTGGCTGAGGCCGTGATCGCCGCAGACGACAGGATCGATGAGGCCGCGCTGGAGCTCGACGAGCTGGCCATCAACATCCTCGCTCGGCAGCAGCCCGTCGCTCGGGACCTTCGTATCGTCGTCAGTGCCCTTCGCATCAGTGCTTCGCTCGAGCGCATGGGTGACATGTCCGAGCACATCGCCCAGCTGGCTCGTTACCGCTTCCCGGACAAGGTCGTTCCCAAGTCGCTGCGTTCCACGTTCGCTGAGCTCGGGACTCTGGATGTCGCGATCGCCCGCAAGCTCGTCGACCTGCTCTCCACCGGTGATGTTCATCTCGCCGAGGAGATCCGCAACGACGACGACAAGATCGACGCGCTGCACCTGAGTGTCTTCGACAAGGTGCTCGGTGAGACGTGGAAGGGTGCTGCCGTCGACACCGTCGATGCGACCCTCGCTTCGCGTTACCACGAGCGTTTCGCGGACCACGCGGTCTCGATCGCCAAGAAGATGCAGTACCTGGCTACCGGTGACTGGATCTCTTCGGAGCTGTAGGTAGGTAGTTTTCGCCGGCTCGCGCTGGCACTTCCTCACGGCCTCGCCGCGTGCGCGGCTAGTCCCTCCGGCGCACACCCGCTCGGGGGCTAGTCCCTCGCGGCGCGCACCCCCTCGGGCGGCTAGTCCCTCGCGGCGCACACCCCCTCGGGCGGCTACACCCTCGCGGCGCACGCCCCTCCCCCAGCGGGCAGGGTTATCCGGTGTGGCGGAGTGGGCTTTTCGGGTGCAGCTCGATCGGGTGTTGCTGGAGATCGTGCTCGTCCTGCGCGCCCGGGCTCTGGGTGGTGGTGTGAGCCAGTAGGTTCCGTCGGCCCGGGCGCGGATGCTCCATTGGTTGGCGTGCAGTTGCATGTGGTGGAACCGGCACAGGCTGATGCCGTTGGCCAGGGTGGTGTTGCTGCCGTTGAACGCTTCGAGGTGGTGCACTTCGGTGAACTGGGGTGGTTTGTCGCAGCCTCCCCACGCACAGCCGTTCCAGAGGGCGGTGATCGCCGCGCGTTGGCGGGGGCTGTGCAGGCGTTGGGTGCGTCCGACGTCGATCGGGGTGTTGCCTTCGAACAGGATCGGCAGGATCCCGGACAGGCACATGTGCCGTTGGGCGGTGCTGATGCTGACCGCCGCGGACTGGCCCTCGAAGTGCGCCACCCCCACACCGGTCTGCAGCGCTTCGGCCTGCACGTGCACGCGCACGGCCGGGGATTTCTGGCCGAACACCCGCCCGGAGCCGGCGGTGCGGGTGGCCAGCTGCACGATCTCGACCAGGGTGTCGACGGCGAGCTGCTCATTCGTGCGCGGATCGTCCAGCATCCCCTTCGCCCGCTCGCACCTCAGCGGATCCACGAAGCGGGGCCCGCCCCGGCGTGGGGACAGCGCGGTGTTGAGGGCGCCCGACGATCACCGCGGCGGACTCCGGATCCAGCAGAGCGCTCAGCCGGGTCATCCCGTCCGCTGTCTCGAACCAGCTCAGGGTGCGCTTCGACTGCCGGTGCGCCTCCAGGTCGGCCACCGACCCGGCATCCAGCCGTGACCCGTGCCGCCCGGGCCGCCCGGGCGACCTCTTCCGGCGTGGCACTGCCGGCGTGCGAGACCAGCGTGATCGCCACCCGCCGCAGCTTCCTCGGCCGGCACCGCCGCGGACGGCGCACCCAGCCCGGTCACGATCGCCGCCGCGCTGGCCACCGACAGGCCACCGTCGTTGACCGCCTCGGCCACCGGCGCCAACCACCCGGACTCACCATGTCGCACAGCGTCCAGCAGCGGCGCCGGCCGTGGTCAGCGCGCGGGCCTCGGTGAAGCTGACTCCGGTGAGTTTCTGGATGACCTTCTCCGGCGACGACTCGCCCGTCCGGGCCGCAAGACCCTGCTGGCCGAGCGCACGGTCGGAACGCCGGGCGATCTCGGACGCGACCACGGCGGCAGTGGCATCCACTTGCCTGCGCACCGCCCCCAGCTCTTCCTGCAGGCTCAAGAGCTCGCCATCGGCGAGGACACCCACCCCCGTCACCGACGGCAACACGATCACCGTGTCGACGGGGGTGGGATTCGGGGCCATGATCGATTTTACCAGAAACTGAAGATATGTTCTATGGTTGTGTATAACTTGGGGCAATCAAATCGAACAAAGATTCGCTACTCAGAACGAGCTCTGGCCGAAGTCGTCATGGTGCGAGCGCGCCCACGGCGTGCTGACGTAGTCGTCGGGCGGCACCTGCCTGACGGTGTTTCCGAGCAGCAGGTACGGCCCGCGGAACGAGGTGCCGGACGCCACGCAGGCCTCCCGCAGCGATCGCAGCCAGCGGCGGTCGCGATCCATGAGCTCGACCGGGCCCGGGCGCTCGAAGGTGAGCACGAGGGTCGCGGTGTCGAAGTCCATCGAGAGGCAGTTCAGCGACTCGGCGAAGGCCGCGGCGTCATCCTGATGCGGCTCGGACTCAAGGTCGATGGGCACGAGAATCGGGAGGGGACAGAACTGCTTGTCTAGCAGCATGATCCAGACCTGGCGACGAAAAGCCGCCTCGAGCATGGCCTGCAGGTGTGGGATCAGTTCGCGGTCGGTTGGCAGCGGAATGGTGCGGATGTCGTCGTAGTTGGGTCTCGTCATCCGGCCATCGTGCGCCCGTGCCCGACCCCGGCGCGAAGCCCGCACGCATCTGGGGATGAGTGCCCCCGGATGCCGCGTGTGGAGGACCTACTGCGCGACCAACTCGATGAAGCGGCTGAGTTCGGCCACGGCATCCGGGGTATGCGGCAGGTGCTCGATGAGCTGCGGCGAGTAGACGAGGTACGCGGCCCACTGCGCGCGGGAGATCGCGACGTTCAGCCGGTTGGCCGACAGCAGGAACGAGAGCCCGCGCGGCACCTCGGCGGGGCTGGATGCCGCGAGACTCACGATCGAGATCACCGCCTCCTGGCCCTGGAACTTGTCGACGGTGCCGACGCGGCACGTCCGTGAATCCGGCCGCGTCGAGGTGCGCCCGCAGCAGTTCGAGCTGCGCGTTGTACGGCGTCACCACGATGATGTCGCCCTCCCGCAGCGGATCGGCCACCCTGTCGCACTGCGGATCCGTCCACTCGCGCCCGAGGTGCGCGCGCACGAGCTCGACCACCGCGGCGGCCTCCTCCGCGGACTCCGTGGCGTTGTCGACGTGATCGACCGGCACCGGATGCAGCCCCGCCGCCGTGTTGGCAAGGTGCCGCTTCGACGTGCTCGGGTGTGAGTGCAGCGCGCCCTCGTAGGCCAGGCGCGAGACCGGCGCCGTGACCTCGGGATGCATCCGCCGGCTGTCGGCGAGGAAGTAGCCGAGCTCCGCCGGCAGCACAGGATGCCCGCCCGCGATGTACCCGAGCGCGGACTGGTCGACCGGCGCGGGGTGCGTGCCCTGGCTGACCTGGGGCAGCTGCTGCGGATCCCCGAGCAGCAGCACGTTCTTCGCGCTCATCGCGACGCCGATGGTGGCCGCGAGCGAGAACTGGCCGGCCTCGTCGATCACGAGCAGATCGAGCTGCCGCCGCGCGACCCGCTTGAGGTTGGTGAAATCCCAGGCCGTTCCGCCGATCACATAGCCGCCGGGCGCGCGCCGCCGCGTACTCGGCCTGCCCATCCTTCGGCAGCTCGGTGAACGGCTCGTCGGCGTAGGAGCCGGGGTCGCCTCCGGGCACCTTGGCGACGAGACCGGGCGCCAGCCCGGCATCCACCACTTTGCGCAGCACGTTCTCGACGACCTTGTGCGATTGCGCGACGACGCCGATGCGCCAGCCGTGGTCGCGCACGAGCGCGGTGATCACATGCGCGGCGAGGTATGTTTTGCCGGTGCCGGGCGGCCCCTGCACGGCGAGGTAGGAGTTGTCGAGCCCGAGCAGGCTCGTGGTGACGGCGCGCACGCTGTCGTCGGCGTCGCGCAGCGGTTCGAGCCCGGCACCGCGCGGTGGGCGGGCGGTCAGGATGTCGGATGCCGCGTCTCGCGGCCACTCGCCGTCGAGCTCGACCACGCTGCCGCCCCACTCCTCGATCGCGGCGACGATGCTGTCCGCTTTCGGCGGCGGGCCCGGGCGTGATGGCGAGCGGGAGCACGCTCCACAGGTCCTCGTCGCCAGGGCACACCTCGTCGATCCAGACGACGCCGTCTTCAGGGTCGGCCACGATCTTCACGCCCACGTCGAGCAGGCTCCCCGGGCGGCGTCCCTTCTTGCGGAACGGCACCGGATGCCCGTACAGCGCGAACGCGTCGCCCTGCGGGGTGCCGCTTCCGGGCGCCCAGGTTCCTTCCGCGCGCAGCCGTCGCCGCATGTTGCGCTGCCTGCCGTGCGACCCCAGTCGGCCTCGACGGTCGACGCGGTCGATCATGAAGACGCCGCGGGTGTCGGCCCAGTGGTCGATCGGCTCGGTCAGTCGCGCGAAGTGCTCCCACCAGAAGCTCTTGTTTTCGCGGCGGTGGTAGTCGATCGCGGCCGCCGCGAGGGCGTTGGCCGCGGCATCCTGAGCGTCGTCGGAGGTCTCGGCACGCCTCAGCAGCTCGAGGTTGAGGGCGCTCGGCTCGAAGGGGTCTCCCGGGATCTCTTCCTCCTCGTGGGCGCCCGGCGCGACGCCCACCTTGGCGGCCTGTTCGAGCAGCCAGTTGCGCAGCCGGCGGGTCGAGACGCAGTCGTACTCGTTGTAGTCGGCGATCGTGTCGAGGATCTGCTGCGCCTCGGCCTCGTCGCCGGACGCCCTGGCCTCCATCGCCCGTTCGTACTCTTCGATGGATGCCGCGGCGTTCGTCACACCGTCGTCGGCCCGGTGCTCGGCGCCCATGTAGAGGGGCTCGAGCTTCTTGATGGAGTACGAGCGGCCGCCGACCCGCAGGCTCTTCTTGACCGTGGAGTAGAGGTCGACGAGCACGCCGTCGCGCAGCAGGTCGTCGACGATGTGCTCGCCGACGCCGTGGCGGGCGGCGATGCTCAGCAGGTGGGTGCGCTCGTAGGAGGCGTAGTGGTAGATATGCATCTGCGGGTATGTGATTCGCCTGGTCGACCGCGAAGTCGAGAAAGTCGAGCAGCGCCTGCTTCTCGGCGGCGAGGTCGTGCGCCCAGAATGCGGTGAACGTCTCGTCGTCGTCGACGAGCCCGAACAGGTAGTCGATGCCCCACTGCTCGTTCTCGAGGTGCAGCGGGTCGCCCTCGAAGTCGAAGTAGATGTCGCCGGGGTCGGGGGCGGGCAGGTCGCCGATCACCGACGGCTCGTACAGCACGAACGGCGGGGCGGCGTGCGGGTCGTCGCTCGGAACGGCGGACGCCTGCAGCGCCGCCTGCGCCTGCAGCTGCGCGTAGGTGCGCGGCGACAGCGCGCAGTTCTCGGGACGATTCGGGGTGGCGGCGAGCGCCTCGATGCTCAGGATGCCCGCCTCACGTAGCCGTGCCCGCTGCGTCACGCGGATCCCCGCCACGAGCAGCAGGTCGCGGGATGCCTCCACCTCGGCCGCGCAGAAGTCGCACCTACCGTCGATCAGGTAGCGCTCGTCGCCCCACTGGACGGGGGTGGTGGCATCCACTCGGCTTTGCACGATGTCGAGCGTGCGGCGGCGGCGGTTGCGGTAGACGGGGAGGATGTCGTGCACGTTGTGCGGCGCGACGGTGCCGTCGCCGAGGATCAGCTCGACGGTGTCGTCGGCGGGGATGCCGAGCCGCGTGAGCTGCTCGTGGTACGCCGCGAGCTGCAGCAGCGCGACCACCTTCACGGACCGCGCGAGCTTCGTGTCCTGGATCCGGTAGCGCCCGTCGGGCTGGCGCTGGATGAAGTCGGCGAACCCGACGAAGGGCGCCGCGGGGTCGCTCTCGTCGAAGAAGGTGGCCTGGAAGACGATCTCGGCACCGCTCTGCAGCGCCGCCACGGTCTCGGTTGCGCGCTCGCGCAGGTGTTCCACGCTCATGCTCTCGGGGCGCGCGATCTCGGCCACCCCGGCGCCGTACTGCTCGCGGTAGTGCTGCAGTTGGCGCAGCTCGTGCTGGTCCCCCAGCTTGCCGGCGCGCACCAGCATCGGGTCGAGCTCGATGGTCACGCCCTCGGCGAGCCCCAGCTTGATGTCGAGCTGCCGGGCGAACGCGAACTCGCACTTCGACGCGGTGCGTGAGGTCGCTCGCGCTGGTGACGATGACGTCATCGAGAAGGAACATCCGGCTCCGATCAGGTATGCGCGAAGGCTAGCGTGCGGCGGTGACACTGTCAGGGACGTAGCCTCCGAGATATTTGCGCAGCGCCGGGTCACACACATAGAGATAGGTTCCACGGATCCCTCGCGTCATGAGCACCGCGTAGATGTTGGTGATGAAACGCAGCAGATCGTCGTCTGAATACTTCTTTCCGAGTCGCGGGTTGTTCTCCTTGCCTTTGACATCGAAGTAGGAAGCACGATGGACAAAGAGGCGACCAGACGCTTCGTCAAATCGGAGATCCGGTCCGATGATTACCCCGCAATAGTTCAGGTCGTATCCCTGCACGGTGTGGATTGAGCCGACTTCGTTGAGCGCCTTGGCTGAGGCGATCCAGTCAGTTTGGGCACTGTTCCAACGAAACATGGCACCGCCGATCTCGATGTCGTATGCCGTTTTGTCGTTCTTCGTCTTCCAGGGCCAGGCGAAACCTGCCACCATCCTCGCAAGGCCGCACTCCGCATCACGTGCAACTATTTCATCGCGCATCTCCTCGACACTGTCGAATATGCGGAAGTCATACCCCGGGAAGGTCATCGGAACATGGTCGTATCGCGGCGTAGGTTCAGCCCTCAGAATTCGTCGAACGTAGCCGACATAATCCGACCCGGCCTGTACCCGCATTTGAGAGACCAGCGGATACAACCGTCTCTCCGCACTTGCGGCGCTAACGATCTCGCCGAGAAATTCTGGCGGCAGGTCGGCAGGTCGCACACTTTGCGCAGCATCAAGCAGAAAAATCTGATGCCTGCTCTTGGCTGCAATCCAATCCAATTGGGTCTTGGTGTGGTCATCGAACCCAAAGAGCTTCTCGTTGATGAGTTGAAAATTCTTGTTCTGCACTCCGGACGCTTGGTTAGCCCGCTGATTCAGCCGGTGGGTCTCATCCACGATCAGCACATCGAAGTGTCGGTCGGAAAGTCCCACGTCGAAGGCGGTCATCACCATGCTGGGATCAAGGCCCGGCGTCTTCTTGAATACTTTCCGAATCGAGTCACGCAGCGACTGCTGCGGGACCACGATGCCCAGACGCAGCCCATCCAGCAGTTCGGGGTAGCCACTCACGAAGAATTCCGCGAACCGCGAGTCGCTGTCCAACTCGTCGGAGGGCACAGTCTTCACGATGTCTACGAGCAATTTCATGATGAAGATCGCGATGACCGTCTTACCTGTGCCCGGTTCCCCGCGAACCACGATCGTGCTGTCCGCTCCAGACCGGAGATCTTCAAAAAGCCCCTCGAGAATTCCTTCGACGGCAACCGCCTGGTCGTCAGTGAGTGCCTTGAACGGGGAGAGCTTGAAGAGGTCGCTGTTCTCGATCTCCGGCATCGATCGCGTGAATACCCCGTCACGCCTTAGTTTCTCGAAGACCTCACGGAACGTGTCCTTATAGCTGTCGCGATCGTAGTATTCGGCTTCAGTTATGCCGTCATTCCTGTTGAGCACACGGTACGAACCATCTCCGGCAAGCATCCGGATGAGATAGGACTCCAGATCGAGGCAGACTGACTTGTTAAACGTCTCGTCAACGATCACGCGAATTGTTCGCAGGTGCTTCTTCTCGGGTGACTCAAAGTGCTGGCGCATTCGGGCGGCAGCATTGAGTGACTCTCCCACGTAGACGTCGCTGAGCCTCTTCTTGGCGGATGCTCCGCGATCGAGCTCAGCGTCGTCCAGAACGTAGACAACAGGCCAGTTTGAATGTCGGTGGTCTCGCGGCGCCCACTCTCTTACCGCTTCGCGATCGAATCGAAGCCTCGTGATCTCAGAGTTGGTCATATTTGGCGCTTCGACCTCGCGCGGCGTCAACCGGGTACTTCTCCCGGGTCTTCGCCAACTTCTCCAGCACTATCTGGTCTGGATCAACACCGAGTCGATTGGCGAGCAGGAGACAGTAGGTGAGAACGTCCGCGAGCTCGTCTGCCACTCGAGCCGGGTCGGCATCGGCGTTCCATTGAAAGCACTCCAGCAGTTCCCCTGCCTCAATCGAGACGCTCTTCGCGAGGTTTTCGGGGGTATGGAATTGTGCCCATTCACGCTCCGCAACGAAGGCTGCGATCGCATCATGCGTCGAGTTTTCTGGCATGTGGTCAACGTAGCAGTGTCGCGTTGTTGGGCGACGGGTGAGTCGACGGCCACTCTCGCCCCTCCCCACCTCCATCCACAAGGGCTGGCATCCCATCCCCTGCGGGTGTGAACTGGAACAACAACTGAGGAGGATGCATGTCAGACGCGAGCAAGAACCCCGACGACGTCGAACTCATTGAGGCCGAGGGGCCCGACATCGAGATGAGCGACGATACAAGGCCGGATCTCGGCACGCCGGCAGGTCTCGAGGAAACGGACGCCGCCCGCGCTCATCTGGAAGATCAGGTGCGCTCGGTGCGGTCCGCCGAGGAGGGACACCGCGAGGAGCCAGCCACCGAGTGACCGGACCTCTAACCGCATGCAAAGGTGAATGGGTGGCTCCGAAGCACCCTGCGCTTTATGGTCCACTCCGACACCCAGACCCAACGCTCCCGAGCACAAGGGCGGAAAGAATAGTGTCCTGTCCGCTGTCGGGGTCGCTCTTTTCAGAGGTGAACCGTCTAGAGCCGCCTGTTGCGAGTCTCATTGGTCAGTGCGGTTAACGTGCGGAAAACAGGGCTCTAATTCGGGCTACCGCAACATGACAAGGACTCAATATACTGGGGCGTAACGGAAGGATTTCTGTGACTACCCCACCCCCAACGCCCGCCGGCTGGCACAACCATCCGACCGAACCTGCCCTCCTTCAGTATTGGGATGGCACGAAGTGGACAGAACACACCGCACCTCGGGCGACGGAGCTACCGGTTGCGGCAAGCAAAGGAATGAGCAAAGCGACGAAAGGCGTGCTCATTGGCGTGGGGTCGCTCGTTGCTGTTGGCTTGATCGCGAGCATCGCAACAGCCGCGAACGGAAATAGCGAACCGGTCGCACAATCCGTGTCCATCGAGAGCAGCGCCCCGGTCGATGAGGCCCCCACGCCCAGCGCTACGCCGACTCCGACGGTGGCCGCCGCGGCGCCCGCTACACCCGATCCGGAACCTGTCGTGGATGTCGCCGGATTCAAGAGCGACTCGTACCGCGACTTGGACGATTTTGAGAAGGACCTCAACGATCTGATCGTCACAGTGGATGAAGGCGGATTCTGGCGACTTCTCTCCAATTCCGCTGAGCTCAGCTTCAACCTGGGCCAGATGGAGACCCATGACGCACCACTCTCGGTAAGCGGAGAATGGGCAGCGGGGCTCGTGACATTGGACACCGCCATCACAGGCATCACGGATGCGATCTCGGCTGATGACCCCGGAACGATCAAAGCTGCAATCGAATCGGCTCGTGGTCAAGTCAACGTTCTGCGCAGCGTTGTGGATCGAGCAGCGTAGCGTGCGCATTCGCTTGGGCCTGCGGTCGCTGAAGTCTCCATCTTCCATAAGTCGCAAAGAAGCCCGGCAATATTCAACACCCCTTGCGCGCGCGGCGCGGTCAGGGAACCACAACAACGTGCGAAAGATAGGTCGATGAGTATTCCAGAGCCGCCCCAGCCCAACGCTCTCCCAACTGCTCCGCTCGAATCGCAGGAAAGCATGCCTCCCGCTGCCAGAAAGCCCACCTCCGCCTTGGCGGTTGCGGCTCTCGTCGTGGGTGGTGTGGCTTTCCTATCCGGGCTAGCGCCGGTATGGGGATTAATAGTGGGAGGTGCAGCTGTTGCCCTGGGGGTGGTCGCTTTGGTGCGGAAGCAACGCAAGGGTTTTGCGCTCGCCGGCGTAGCACTTGGAGGTCTTGCCGGTCTCACCTCCCTCATCACCACCGCTGCACTCATCGCTGGCATGGCGGGCGTCCGAGAATCAGACGCTGCTCTCGTCGGCGGAACGAGCGCGACCAGCGCGGCCACTCCGACTTCCAGCCCAACCGTCACTCCCACGTCCATCCCTACGCCCACTCCGACTCCGACCGCTACGCCTACGCGCTGGGACGCCTACGCCGACCGTTGCACCAGCCCCGCCGCCGCCAGTTGAGACCGTAAGTCAGTCCAACGCCAAAAGAAAGGCGCAAAGCTACCTGAGCTACACGTCGTTCTCACGGAGCGGACTCATCGATCAGCTTGTCTTCGAGGGGTTTCCGGCAGAAGACGCCACCTACGGGGCCGATGCCGTCGGATCGGACTGGTTCCAGCAGGCGGCGGCCAAGGCAAAGAGCTACCTCGAATACTCCTCGTTCTCCAGGAGCGGTTTGATCGACCAACTCATATTCGAGGGCTTTAGCCCGGAGGAAGCTGAGTTCGGGGTGAACTCCGTCGGTCTATGACCCTTCTTGCCGAAGGAAGTCGCTATAAATCGGGATCCCTGGTTTTGGGATCCACCCGTGCTGCTGTGCTCAAGCTCATCAAGAAGTGGAATCGGCTGCCAGTCCAGCGGGACGAACCCGACACCAACTGACGCACCAGCACGCCCCCCGAACTCGGGCTGTTGCCGCGCATCCCGAGCAAAGAAGCTGTACAGGTGACAGATCTTCGACAGCGTGTGCCAGGGCATTCCCTCATCGAGCAGCTGCTGCACCAGTGGGACATCGGCGAGATTCGCCTCGACGCCAGCACCAACGATGTCGTCGTGGGCGAGGATGCGGTCAGCTGGTACCGGGGCGTGCTCGGCGAGCGGCGGGTCGGCTCGATCCTGAATCAACTGGATGCCTCGCACACCGTTTTGCACTCGGTCCCGGTTGGCACCGGCTCCACTGACATCGACCACGTGGTCATCAGCCGCGCTGGCGTCTTCAGCATCAACACCAAATACAGCCCCGGGAAAAAGATCTGGACGGGCGGCTACGGCCTCTACGTCGGCGGATATTCGCAGCCCCACGTTCGCAGATCTGTGGATGAGGCTCGGCGCGCTGCCGACCTGCTGTCAGAGGCATCCGGTCTCACGGTTCCGGTCACCGCGCTGCTCGTGTTCGTCGACCCCGGCGCCATCGATCGCAAGGCCCCCGCCGGCGGCGGACCGAACGAGCCCGAGGTCCGCGTGCTTTCCGATCGCGATCTGCGAAAGGTCTTCACGGGTCGCCCGATCTTCAGCGAGGAGCAGGTCGCCCGCATCACCGCAGCGGCCGAGCGTCCGGGAACGTGGCACCGGTCGCCAGCAGTGTCCACGATCGGCACCCACATCACCCGCGAGTTCGAGGCGCTCGAACTGAAGCTCGGCACCCACCTCGTGGGTGAGTACAGCGCGCCGAAGACAATCAGCGTCAGCCCACCGGCGCGCGTGGCCGCAAAAACCCGCAAGGCCGCACCGATCCGTCCGCGGGAAACCGTGCAGGCACAGGCGCGACTCAAGTGCAGCCAGCAGGCCACCCTCCAGAAACTGCTCAGCGGCCTCTTCCTCCCCGTGGTCGGGCTCGCCGTAGCGATTATCTACACGAACGCGATCATCGGCGGCTGACCCGTCACACCTGCGAAAGGGCGCCCACGACTGTGGACGCCCTCTCGATGTGCGTGGCCTAGCCGCCGAAGGCCGTCAGGTGGTGCTGTGAAGCGTTGAGCAGGTTCCCGTAAACCTTCAACAGGTCCGGTGCGGTAACTCCGTCCATCGCGGCGGTCAGGTCAGCGATGTCCATCTTCTCCACAGTGCGGGCCGCCTCCATCGCCCCGTCCAGGCTGACCATGCCCTCAGCGAGGAGCGAGTCGTAGAGTTCCTGGGTTTCCGCGTTCTCGAATGTCCCGGCCTCAAGCCCGACCGTCGGGTCAGCGATGTCGTAGCGTTCCAGGAGGGTGCGAACCGCCTCGAGATGCTGGGTCTCCGAGCGGGCGATCCGGCTGAAGACCGTCGCGTCCTCGTACTCTTCGGCGAACGCGACATACAGGTCGTGGGCCAGAGTCTCTTCCGCGGCCATCTCCGTGAGAATGGCCCGCTGTTCATCCGTGAGGATGCCGCTGGCCGTGTCTGCCAGGCCGGCACCCATATCGCCACCACCGACCTGGTCGTCATGCATTCCGTCATGCATGCCGCCAGAGTTCTCCCCGAAGCGGCCGTGCTGCTGGGAGTTCTGCACGGATTCTCCGTTGCCCGCCTCATCACCGCCCCAGTTCATGGCGGCAATGGTGGGCGTAGCGATGAGGGCGGTGATGACTACTCCGCCGATGATCGCGGTGGTGATGAGAGTTCCTTTTCGCATGGTGCGCTCCTTCTGTGGGGTGTGGTTGTCGTTGATTACACGATCCCCTCCCGGCATGCAGGTGATCTGGCGGCCGTGTGGAGATCGCGTGGAGATTCACCGTCCGCGAGCTCGGCAAATCGGGCGGCGGATAGGGTGAGGCCATGTCAACCGTGCTTGTCGTCGAAGATGAACGCGACATTCGGGATGTGCTCCGCCGCTACCTCGAACGGGCCGCATTCTCCGTGGTGACGACCGCGTCAGGGGCGGAGGCGCTGCAGCTGCTCGCGTCGGCGGACCTCGTGCTGCTGGACCTCGGCCTGCCGGACATCGATGGCACAGACATCCTTCGCGAGATCCACCAGCTGGGAAATCTGCCCGTGATTGTTCTCACCGCTCGCAGCACAACGGATGACCGCATCCGTGGGTTGGAGCTGGGTGCCGACGACTACGTGACCAAACCTTTCAGCCCCGCCGAAGTGGTGTTACGGGTGCAAGCCGTGCTGCATCGATACAGCGGAGGCCTGCCCGGTGAGACCGGCCCGGTTACGTTCGGCGACGGCAGACTCAGCATCGACGAAGGCGCGCACAAGGCGTGGTGCGATGGCGTACTGCTCGACCTCACCCCCACCGAGTGGGGTCTCCTCGCCGCCGTCGCGGGGGCGCCCGGCCGGGTTTTTTCGCGCTACGAACTGGTCAATCGCGTTCGCGGCTACGAATACGCGGGATACGAGCGCACCATCGACTCCCACATCAAGAATCTCCGGCGCAAGCTCGGTCCAGCCGGCGCCGAGATAGTGGAGACGGTACTCGGAGTCGGTTACCGCCTCGGACTTCGACAGGATGCCCCGTCATGAACGCGGGTCGCCTGGGGCTGGGCCCACTCGGGCGGCGGCTGCTGCTGGCCTTCGTGCTGGTCGCCGTCTCGTCGGTGCTCCTGCTAACCGGCGCCGCCCTGATCGGAGTCGACCGGGGAGAGCAGGCCGCACAGCAGGCCGACCATGACCAGGTCGCGGCATCAGCAGCAGTCAGCTGCCGCAGCCGCTTACTCGCAGGACACCGGTTGGGATCGCGCTGATCTCAGCGACGCCATCGCGATCGCCGACGCAGCGTCGGCCCGGCTCTCGGTTGTCGACGTGGATGGCGCGACGGTGCGCACCAGCGGGGCGGGCGGCGGGGGTTTTCAGGGTCAGGGAATGAATCTCGTCACGGCACCGATCGTGAGTGACGGCGCCGAGGTCGGCACGGTGCGGTTGAACTTCGGCGGGATGAACGCAACCCGGGTCATCGACGTCGCCTGGCAATGGATCGCCGCTGCCGCCGCCGTGGCGCTCGTTGTGGCGCTGGCCGCGAGCTGGTTGGTGACACGGCTGCTCGTGCGACCGGTGCGAAGAATGACCGACGCAGCTCGAATGTTCACCGCAGGCGACCGCCAATCCCGCGCCACAGATCCGGGGCCAGGCGAGCTGGGCGAACTGGCCGTCGCGTTCAATGGAATGGCCGATGCGGTGGTGCGATCCGATCTCAATCGACGCAACCTGACGGCCGACGTTGCCCACGAACTGCGCACCCCACTCGCCGCGCTTCAGGCCGGGTTGGAGGAGCTGCGTGACGGACTGGTTCCGGCAAGCCCCGAGGGAATCGCCGGCCTCCACGACCAATCGCTCCGGCTGGGTCGGGTGGTCGCCGACCTCGCCGAGTTGTCGGCGGTCGAGGCCGCGGGATCCCCGCTGAACTTCGCCACCGTCGACCTGTCAGAAATCGCACGGGATGAAGCCACCCTTCAGGAACCGCAAATGCGCGCCGCCGGGCTGACACTGACCATCCAAGCAGGTACGCCCATCCTCGTGAGAGCGGATGCCGACCGCCTGCACCAGGCCATCGGCAATCTGTTGTCCAATTCCGCCCGGTACTGCCGGCCAGGAGACGCGGTAACTCTTGCGGTGACTCTCGAGCCTGGGACAGCGGTGCTCCGGGTGGCGGACACCGGTCCGGGCATCCCCCAGGATGAGCTTCCCTTTATCTTCGACCGGCTTTGGCGTGGCCGGGCTGCGAAACAGGTGCCTGGCTCGGGGATCGGCCTGGCCATGGTGCGCGAAATCGTCAGCAGTCACGGCGGAACCATCGAAGCGACCTCTGCGCCCGGGGAGGGAACCACGATCACCATCCGGTTGCCGGTCGACGACCAGATCCGCTAGCGCAGCGCGGCCAGATCCTGCAGCTTGCCGCGGGCGATGATGTCATGGCTTCCCGGGTCGCCACCCGACGCGCGATCGATCAGCGCGAGCTCGCCGACGGTCACGGTTTCGCCCTTCCGCAGCCGGGCTGTCTTCTGCACGGCCACGTGAGGAGCGAAATGGCGCATGCGCCCGGATGCCTCGAACCGGGCCCCGAGCAGCAACAATCCCTGTCGCAACTCCTGGTGCAGCTCCGTCAGCGCCACGTTCGGCTCAATCCTGGTGACCCACTTGTCTCCGGGGAGCCAGTCGTCGCGCCCGCCGAGCAGTGTCAGCGGCGGATGGGATGCCGTGACATCCACCAGAAAATCGCGCACGTCGTAGGTGGAACCCTCGAGCACGAAGTTGCCGACCACCGTCACATGCAGCGGCCAGCGGGTCGAGGAGAAATCGCTGGCCGGCTCGAGCAGCGCACTGACCGTGAACCGGCCTGAGGTCACTTCTTGGCGCCCTGCGCGGCAACCGCGGCGGCGCCGGCGGCAGCGGCCTCAGGGTCGAGGTACTTTCCGGGGCCGGTGGGCATGAAGTTGTCGTCGAGCTCGTACACCAGCGGGATGCCCGTGGGGATGTTGAGCTCGGAGATGTCCTCATCCGAGATGCCGTCGAGGTGCTTCACCAGCGCGCGCAGCGAGTTGCCGTGGGCGGTGACCAGCACGGTCTTGCCGGCGGCGAGGTCGGGGATGATGTCAGATTCCCAGTACGGGAGCATGCGGTCGATGACCAGCTTGAGGCTCTCGGTGCGCGGGATCTCGCCGTCGATGCCGACGTAGCGCTCGTCGTGCACCTGGCTGTACTCGGCGTCGTCGTCCAGCACGGGCGGCGGCACGTCGAAGCTGCGGCGCCACTCCATGAACTTCTCCGGACCGAACTTCTCGAGAGTCTCGGCCTTGTCGAGGCCCTGCAGCGCACCGTAGTGACGCTCGTTGAGGCGCCACGTGCGCTTCACCGGCAGCCACGCGCGGTCGGCGACGTCGAGGGCGATGTTGGCGGTCTGGATGGCGCGGGTCAGCAGGCTCGTGTACGAGATGTCCGGCTTGAGGCCGGCCTCGGCCAGCAGCTCGCCGGCCCGATTCGCCTCGGTGACGCCCTGATCGCTGAGACGCACGTCGACCCAGCCCGTGAAGAGGTTCTTCTGGTTCCAGTCTGAATTGCCGTGGCGAAGGAGGATGAGAGTGTGCGTCATGGGGTCCATGGTAGCGATGGGTGCCCCCAGTAGGGGGTAGACGTGGCGGGTTGCGGGAGAATGGGCGCATGCCAGCCCCAGCGCATCCCTATCGCCTCAGCGCCCGCACCATCCGAAACTGGACCGTGGTGTTAACCGCTGCCGTCTTCGTTCTTCCCGTCACGGGCCTCATCTACGGAAGCACGCTCGACAGCTCGGCCGAACCCTGGCAGGAGTTGCTCGCGCAGGGCCTCCTGTATGGCGGGATCGTGGGTCCGCTCCTGATCGCGGCCGTGCTCGGTGGCGAAGCGATCTGGCCCGGCGGCGGATTCATCGGCGCACTCTTTGTGGCGGGGCTCATCGGTGGGCCACTCGGGTTCGGATACGGGATCCCGTGGCTGGGTGTCGCCGGACTAGTTGCCGCCGTGCTTGGCGTCATCGGGTTCTTTGCGATCGGGTTCGCGGCGAAGGTGCCGATGTGGATCGGATCGAAAAAGAACCCGCGCTACCACTGGAACATGCCCAAGTAGCGGCGGCCCGACGGGGTTGCGGGAGAATGGAGCCCATGCCCATCGGCCAGGTCACCCGCGGAACAACCGGCACCAACCGGCTTCGCCGCATCGACCGGTGGATCGCGCAACTGCCGCCACTGCGGCTCGCGTCCACTCCCCTGGTCGTGGATCTCGGCTACGGGGCATCCGCCACCACCTCGCTCGAACTGCACCAGCGGCTGGCGCGCGTGCGAGCGGACGTCGAGGTCGTCGGCATCGAAATCTCGCAGGAACGCGTGGCCGAGGCCAGCAAGAGCGCGCGGCCGGGGGTCAGCTTCAGGCTGGGCGGCTTCGAGGTGCCGGGCGACAGGCCCACGATCATCCGGGCGCTGAATGTGCTGCGGCAATACGACGAGTCGCAGGTGCTCGAGAACTGGCAGCGCATGGTCGACCGGCTGCAACCCGGCGGGGTGCTCGTCGAGGGCACCTGCAACGAGGTCGGCAGGGTCGCCAGCTGGGTGGATGTCACGGCCGCCGGCCCCCAAACCCTCACCGTGAGCCTGCGGCTGTCAGACCTCGACCGGCCGTCCATCGTCGCGGAACGCCTGCCGAAGGTGCTCATCCACCGCAACGTGGACGGGGAGCCGGTGCACCGCTACCTCGCCGACCTCGACCGCTGGTGGCAGGTGCACGCGCCGCTCAGCGTGTACGGGCCGTCGCAGCGCTGGACCGCGGTCGCGGCATCCATGAAGCAGAGCTGGCCGATCCTGGGCACGAAAGCGCGGTGGCGGCTCGGCGAGCTGACGGTGGCGTGGGATGCGGTGGAGCCCCGCGGGTTCCAGTGGTGAGCCCGGCCGCCTGAGAGCGGCCCGCTGCGCGGCGCCCTGCGCGCCCGCGCGGGCCCTGCTGCGCGCCGAGATCTCCACTTTTGCTGCCTCGGCGCGCGTATACCCAGCAGAAGTGGAGATCTCGGCGACGGGAGGGCTCGTGAGGGCAGCAGTTGCCCGCGCCACCGCAGCCCGCGCACCGCCGCTACACCTCGGGCAGCAGCGCCCGCGCCTCCTCGATCGGCATTCCGGTGCCGACGAGCAGGTCGACGGCCAGCGGGCGCAACATCAGCACGATCGCCACGTCCGTGACATGGCCGTCAGGGACGATGGTGGATGGCGCCAGTCGGCGCGCGACATCCGTCAGCAGTGAGCGCGCGGTGCCGCCGACCTGCGGGTCTTCCGCCTCCTCGCCGATCAGCCGCATGCCCGTCCCGAGCTGCGCCACGACCTCGGCGAGCGCCGGGCGTCGAACCCCGTCGCGCACCAGGAACTCAGCGCGGCGGGCGAGGGTGCGCATGTGTCGGCTGGCCAGATCCGCGGCGGCCAGAAACCGTTCATCCCGCTGAAGCTCCGGCAGCCTGGAACGCAGGAACGGCGAGATCCGGGCGACCGCGATGGCGCTTTCGAGCGCGGCGGTCCAGGCCTCGATCATCGGCTGGGTGCGCCTGAGACGGGCGAGCCCGAGCTCGCCGGCGGCCTCATCCGCATCCCGTAGGCAATCGGCGACGCACTCGATGCCCTCGTCGACCGCAGCGAACAGTCGGCGACGCTCGCGTGAGGCGTCGCGGTTCGGGTTGCGCGGGATCAGCGCGGTCGCGATCAGCGCCACAACACCGGCGGTGATGGCGTCGAGCGAGCGTGTGAACGCCAGCCCGCTCGGATCCGGCACGATCACCACGATCGCCGACTGCACGGCCGCCGCGACCGCGAACGCGGGGTTGGGCGAGAACGCGCGGCCGACCAGCAGCACCACGAACAGTACGAGCGCGATCTGCCAGACGCCCTTGCCGATCACCAGCACCAGCACCTCGCTGAGGGTGATGCCGATCGTCACTCCGAGGGCGAGGTCGAAGACGCGGCGCGGCCGGGCATCCCTCGTCAGTCCCAGCGACGAGATGGTCACGGCCACCGCGATGAATGGGCTCGGATGCCCCAGCAGAAAGTGCGCGATCGAATACGAGACCACGGCAGCGGCCACAATCTGGATGACCGCCGGCAGCGAGTCCGTCGCGCGCCGGATCGCGGACCGCAGCGTCGCCCGCACGTGCACCCAGCGGGCGAGCCGCCGCAGCGGAGCGGAGTCGGTCACGGGGCGTCGATCATCGCCGCACGGCACCCAGCCTGGGCAGGCGCGGGATGTTCGCAGAGGCACCGGCATCCGTCGGAACGATGACCTCCTGGGCCGCGGCGATGAGCGTCTCATCGACCCTCACCGCAAGCTCGGCCGCGGGGTCGACGCTTCGTTTCACGATGGCCAAAGCGATGGGGCCCAGCTCGTAGTGCAGGGCGGCGGATGTCACGCGGCCGACCTCCACGTCACCGAGCAGTACCGGTGAACCGGAGACCGCGTGCACGCCGTCAGACCCATCGAGGTGCAGCATCACGAGCCTGCGCGGAGGATGCCCGAGGTTGTGCACCTTGGCCACGGTCTCCTGGCCGCGGTAGCAGCCCTTGACCAGGTGAACGGCAGAACGGAGCCAGTCGAGCTCGTGCGGGATCGACTTCTCGTCGCCCTCCGTGGCGAGCCGCGGGCGCCAGGCCGCGATGCGCAGCGCCTCCAGGGCGAGGGTTCCCGCCGCGGGGAGGGCGCTGAGGTCGGCGCCGCGCTCGACGAGCACCTCGCTGTACGACCAGGGCGCATCCGGTCTCGTTGTGGCATAGGTGTGGCCGGGGCCGGCCAGCCACGGGTCTCGCCAGGTGACCTTCGCGGGCAGCTCGGGCGTGCCGAGGGTCGCGACGGTGGCGAAGTCGGCGGTGCGATCGGCGACCTCAACGCGCAGCATGAACCGCATGCGGTCGAGCCAGGCGGCGAGCCGCGGGCCCTGCTCGGCGTCGACCAGCAGCCAGGCCGTCTCGCCGTCGTCGACGAGACGAATCGCGTGCTCGATGCGACCGGACGGGTCGAGCAGCAGTGTCTCGGCTGACTCCCCCGGCGCGAGCTTCGCGATCGCCTGCGAGGTGAGCGAGTCGAGCCAGGTGAGCCGGTCAGGACCGGTGATGGTGATGACGGCGCGGTCGGAGAGGTCGACGATGGCCTCGCCGGATGCCAGCAGCTTCTGCTCGCTGAGCGGGCTGCCGTAGTGCTGCGGCGGGTCGCCGACGGCACCGGGCCGTGCGGTGAAGTTATTCGACACGGGCGAGCCTCCCTGAGGCGTGGGTGCGCAGGTCCTGGCCGAGGGCGGCGATGTCCCACGCCCACAGCAGGTGGTTTTCGACGAGTCCGTACAGCCTGGTGGCGGCGGAATACTCCTTGGCGCTGGCGGTGCGCATGACGGCATCCGTCGACAGGTCGATGCGGGGGCCGTTGGCGCGGCCGAGGTAGAACTCGTTGACGCCGCCCGGATGCACGATCGAGACCTCGATCTCAAAGCTGCCGTCGCTGCGGCGGAGCGTCTCGACCGCGCCAGCCGTCGTGAACGGACGCGCGCCGACGCCGGGCAGCAGGCCCGGGCCGGGATCGCCCTCGAGCGCGGGGCGGGTCAGCTTCCAGTAGCCGGTCTCGGTGACGTGCGGGGTGCGGTCGTCATCCAGCAGCCACGTATAGGAGTTGTAGTTGAGGTGCGGCAGGCCGTCGTGCGTGAAGCTCAGCCGTTGGCCGAACTCGAGGGAGCGCGTCTCGTCGCCGATCTTGTAGTCGACGATGCCCGTGCCCTCCCACAGCCCGATGAGCCACGAGATGGGGGCCAGTTCTGCCGGGTTGGTGGCATCCAGCTCGATCACTGTGCCTCCCTTTCAGCTCAGCGCTGGCCGCGGAACAGGTTGTACAGCACTACGACAGAGACGAATCCGATCGACAGCGTCGCCAGCACGAGGAGGCCAACGAAGAAGAGTTCGAGTGCGAGCAGCATGCGTCAATCCTATCCAACGAGAAGTGATACGCCGGATGCCGCGGCGAGAATGACGACGCTCACACCGATGCTCGCCATCGCGCGCACGACGAACCCCTCGGGGCGGCGGGTGGCGAGCTGAATCCCGAAGGTCGCGATCACCGTTGAGGCCATCACCACGCCCAGCCAGACGAAGTACTCGTCGCGGGGCGACACGATGCCGATCACGATGGCTCCAGCCAGTGCGATCAGCCATACGGGGATCACGCTTGCCGCCTGCCAACTCATAGATTCCATGCTATTCGATGGGCCAGTAGACTATCCCCACCACTTTTGGAGGCACTTTGGCTCAGCTTTTAATCCTGACCTCTGCGGTGGACACTGAGGTCCTACCCGCATTGGGGCTCCTGAGCCACGGCACCAAGCAGATTCCGGCATCGCCAGCATCGCTGATTTCCGCGCCCAGTTGCGACCTTATTTTCGTGGATGCCCGCCAGGACCTGGCCAGCGCAAAGTCGCTGTGCAAGATCCTCACGACCACCGGCGTCAACGTTCCCCTCATCCTCATCCTCACCGAGGGCGGGCTCACCGCGGTCTCGGCAGACTGGGGCATCGACGATGTCATCCTGGTGACGGCGGGTCCCGCCGAGGCTGACGCACGCATCCGGCTGGCTCTCGGCCGTCAGGCCCAGAACGCGGGATCGTCGAAGATCCAGGCATCCGGTGTCGTCATCGACGAGGCCTCGTACTCGGCGAAGGTGCACGGCCGACCGCTCGACCTCACCTTCAAGGAGTTCGAGCTGCTGCGCTTCCTGGCCACCCACCCGTCGCGGGTGTTCACACGCGAGCAGCTGCTCAGCGAGGTGTGGGGCTACGACTACTTCGGGGGCACCCGCACCGTCGACGTGCACGTGAGGCGCCTGCGCGCCAAGCTCGGCGACCTCGAGTCGCTCATCGGCACCGTGCGCAACGTCGGTTACCGCTTCAATGTGTACGACGATGACAATGAGCGACCCGCTCTCGCCAACGCCCAGTAGCCCCTCGCTGCCCGACCTCATCTCGCGGGCCAGGGCTGTCGACGGTTCTCCGCCGTTCTCCGACGGCGCGCTCGTCGAGCTGCGCCAGGGCGCGGCGATCGCTGGTGTGGCTGGATGACGCGGCCGCGATCGTCACCGCCGATGGGTCGGCCGAGTTCGTGGTGGATCCGGATGCCCGCCGCCGGGGTCTCGGAACCCGCATGCTTGAGCGCCTCACGTCGCAGGCCGCGGACGACATGCTGTTCTGGGCGCACGGCGACCACCCCGGCGCCCGGGCGCTGGCCGCGAGCCACGGTCTCGCCGCGGTGCGCACGCTGCTGCACCTCGAAGCCGCGGTGCCCGAAGGCGTCTCCAGTGACCTCGACGTGAGCCCGATCCGGCTGCCGGACGAGGCTGGACGCGTGGCTCGAGCTGAACGCACGCGCCTTCGCCGGGCATCCGGAGCAGGGCCGCATGACGCGCGCAGACCTGGACACGACCATGGCCGAGCCGTGGTTCGACGCCGACGACTTCCTGGTGCTTCGCGACGACGGTGCGATCATCGGCTTCTGCTGGATGAAGGTGGATGCCACGCCCGCAGGTGAGCCGGAGGGCGAGTTCTACGTGGTCGGCGTCGACCCGCGGCGGCAGGGCGAGCGGCTGGGACGCCGGCTCGTGGAGGCTGGGCTGGCGCGACTGGCGAGCCGTGGCATCCGGATGGCGCACCTCTATGTGGAGGGCGACAACGCACCGGCTCTGCGCCTCTATCGCGGGTTCGGCTTCACGAACCGGTCGGTCGACGTGCAGTACCGCTGGGCGGCGCGCGGCTGATTCTGGCGCACCTCCCGCGACGACCTCGCCGTTTTCGGGATGTCAGTTGCGACTGATGTCAGTCTGAACTGACATCCCGAAATCGCGACCATACGCTCGGCACGCGACGCGAAATCGGCAGCAGAGTTAATCCATCGTTCACGGGCGGGTGGCAGGATGAGCAGATGGAAAGTTCCGCCAGCCTTACCGACGCCGCAGACGCGACAGACTCGCTCGACGAGTACGACCTCGACGAGTCGTCGAGCGTCGATGACGGCACGCTGGAGCCCGACCGCTTCCTCGACCGGGAACTGAGCTGGCTCGCCTTCAACCAGCGGGTGCTCGAGCTTGCCGAAGATCCGGCCATGCCGCTGCTGGAACGCGCCAACTTCCTGGCCATCTTCGCCAGCAACCTCGACGAGTTCTTCATGGTGCGCGTCGCTGGCCTGAAGCGTCGCATCCTGACCGGACTCGCGGTGCCCACCAACGTGGGCCGCGCGCCCGCCGAGGTGCTGGAGATGGTCAGCGCGAAGGCTCACGAGCTGCAGGAACGCCACGCCAGGGCGTTCCGCGACATCGTCAAGCCAGACCTGGATGCCGCAGACATCCACATCGAGACGTGGGCCGACCTCAACGAGGCAGACCGCATCCGCATCGACGAGATCTTCTCCGCGCAGATCTTCCCCGTGCTGATGCCCCTGGCCGTCGACCCGGCGCATCCGTTCCCCTACATCTCCGGGCTGTCGCTGAACCTGTCGATCAGGGTGCGAAGCCCCAAGAACTTCAAGGAGCAGTTCGCCCGCCTCAAGGTGCCGCAGAACCTGCCCAGGTTTGTGCAGCTGCCGGACGACAAGCGCGGGCTGCTGAGGTTCATCCCCCTCGAAGACCTCATCTCGAACCACCTCGGCGACCTGTTCCCCGGCATGGAGATTCTCGAGCACCACGAGTTCAGGGTCACCCGCAACGAAGACCTCGAGGTCGACGAAGACGAAAGCGAGAACCTGCTCCAGGCGCTCGAAAAGCAGATCCTGAATCGTCGTTTCGGCCCGCCGATCCGCCTCGAGGTCACAGATGACATGGATGACGTCACCCTCGGCCTGCTGATGAGCGAGCTGGACATCACCGAGCAGGAGGTCTACCGGCTGCCGGCCCCGCTCGACCTCGGCGGACTGTTCCAGCTCACCAAGATCGACGCGCCGAAGCTCAAGTACCCGCGTCACGTGCCGACCACGGCCGTATCGCTGCTGCCCAGCGAGCCGAACGCCGCGCCGAACATCTTCGCCTCGATCGCGAAACAGGACATCCTGCTGCACCACCCGTACGAGTCGTTCTCGACCAGCGTTCAGGCGTTCCTGGAGCAGGCCGCGGCAGACCCGAACGTGCTGGCCATCAAGCAGACCCTCTACCGCACCAGCGGTGACAGCCCCATCGTGCAGGCGCTCATCGCGGCCGCCGAGGCCGGCAAGGCCGTGCTGGCGCTCGTGGAGATCAAGGCGCGCTTCGACGAGACCGCCAACATCAACTGGGCGCGCAAGCTGGAGAAGGCCGGCGTGCACGTCGTCTACGGGCTCGTCGGCCTGAAAACCCACTGCAAGCTCGCGCTGGTGGTGCGCCAGGAGAGCGGCGTTCTGCGCACGTACAGCCACATCGGCACGGGCAACTACAACCCGAAGACCAGCCGCATCTACGAAGACCTCGGGCTGCTCACCGCGAGCGGCACCGTCGCGAAAGACCTGACACGGCTTTTCAACGAGCTATCCGGGTACGCCATCGAGAAGAAGTTCAAGAGGCTGCTCGTTGCCCCGCTGCACCTGCGCAAGGGGCTGCTCAAACACATCAGGATCGAGACCGAGAACGCCAAGGCGGGACTGCCGTCAGGCATCCGGATCAAACTGAACTCGATCGTCGACGAGGCGATCATCGACGCGCTGTACCGGGCCAGCAACGCCGGGGTGCCCGTCGAGCTCGTGGTGCGCGGGATCTGCTCGATCAGGCCGGGCGTCGAGGGCCTGAGCGAGAACATCAAGATTCGTTCGGTGCTGGGGCGCTACCTCGAACACGCCCGGATCTTCTCGTTCCACAACAATGGCGACCCGCAGGTCTACATCGGCAGTTCAGACATGATGCACCGCAATCTCGATCGGCGGGTTGAGGCGCTCGTGCGCATCACCAGCCCCGATCATCTCGCCGATCTTGAGCAGCAATTCGACCTCGCGCTCTCGGATCAGACGTCGTCGTGGTGGCTCGAATCCGACGGCACGTGGACCCGCCATCACCTCGGCGACGAACGGAAGGCGACTTCAGGACATGCAGAATGTTCTTATGAAGCAGGTTTCCCAGCGCAAGCGGAGCAGCAGCCGTTGAGCATGTCACCAGCGCCCGTGCTTGCCGCCGGCGCCGTGTGCTGGCGCATAGTCGACGGTAAGGCGAAGGTGCTGGTCGTTCACCGGTCGACCCATTCCGACTACTCGCTGCCCAAGGGCAAGGTCGACCCGGGCGAGACGCTTCCGGAGACCGCCGTGCGCGAGATCCGCGAGGAGACCGGCGTTTCCATCACCCTCGGCCCGCCGCTGGGCACGGTCGACTACACGCTGCCGAGCGGTCGACCCAAGCTCGTCTACTACTGGGCGGCCGAGGTCAACGACCACGCGCTTGAGCTTGCGAAGTTTCAGCCGAACGACGAGATCGCCGCGCTCGAGTGGCTGCCCGTCGCGAAGGCGCGCAAGAAGCTGACGTACCCGCACGACCACGATGTGCTCGATCGCTTCGAAAAACTTCTGGACACAGACTGCATCCGGACCTTCGCGATTATTGCCGTGCGTCACGGAAAGGCCGTGGCGCCGTCGGCGTGGGATGGCCCGGATGCCACCAGGCCGCTCATGCACCGCGGAAGCGACCAGGCCGCGACCATCGCCAACGGCATCGCCGCGTTCGGACCGGAGAAGATCGTCAGCAGCACCGCGGCGCGGTGCCTCGCGACGGTGGCGCCGCTCGCGTCCCTGACCGGACTCGAGGTCAAGCCGAGCGGCCGCATCAGCCAGGACGCGTTCTACGACGGCACCTCCGACCTGACCACCGTCGTCACCCGCAAGCTCAAGAAGCGCATCAGCACTGTGCTCTGCAGCCATGGGCCCGTCCTTCCGCGTCTCATCTCGCAGTTCGCCGAACAGTCGGGCACCCGCATGAGCCAGGACCTGCACGACGCGTCATCCCTCGCCACAGGGGACTTCACCGTGCTGCACTTCTCGCGCACAAACAAGAAGGCCGGCATAGTGGCCGTCGAGACGCACTCCCCCGCCTGACAGGCCGATGTTGTCGGGAGCGTTAACCTCCCGTTCACCTCCGGGGGCGACCGTGGTTAACCACGCTACGTAGGGTTTCTCCTTGGGTCGCACCGGCCTGCAACGTCAACACAGCGAAATCTCCTGAAAGGGATACAACTTTGAACTCTGTACTTTCCAAGTACAAGCGCCTCGCCTCCATCGGCGCGGTTGCCATCGCAGGAACCATCCTCCTTTCCTCATGTGCAGCAAACGAGGGCGGCTCGTCCGACGTGTCGAGCGACCTCTCCGGCACGATCGACGGCGCCGGCGCATCGTCGCAGGGTTCCGCTCAGGAGGCGTGGGTTGCCGCGTTCCAGACCGCCAACCCCGACGTGACCATCAACTACGACCCCTCGGGCTCGGGTGCCGGTCGCGAGGCCTTCATCGCCGGCGGCGTCTACTTCGCCGGAACCGACTCGGCGCTCAAGCAGGATGAGATCGACGGCGGCTTCGAGGCCTGCCTTCCCGACACCGGCTACGTCCAGGTTCCCGCCTACATCTCCCCGATCGCCGTGATCTTCAACGTCGACGGTGTTGACGCACTCAACCTCGACGCTGCGACCATCGCCGGCATCTTCAAGGGCACCATCACCACCTGGAACGACCCGGCCATCGTCGCGCTGAACGCTGACGCCACGCTGCCGTCGGCTCCGATCACCGCCGTTCACCGCTCGGACGACTCGGGCACCACCAAGAACTTCACGGACTACCTGAACAAGGTTGCCCCGGAGATCTGGGACGCCGAGGCCGCTGACCCGTTCCCCTACCAGGTGGGCGAAGCAGCACAGGGCACCTCCGGTGTTGTGGATGCCGTGACCAACGGCAGCAACACCATCGGTTACGCTGACGCATCCAAGGCCGGCTCGCTCGGCGTTGCCGCGATCAAGGTCGGCGACGAGTTCGTCAACTACAGCCCGGAGGCAGCTGCCGCCGTCGTCACCGGATCGCCTGCTGGCGACACGGCCGGCCCGACCGACCTCGTGATCAAGCTCGACCGCAACACGACCGACCCGACGCACTACCCGCTCGTCCTGGTGAGCTACATCATCACCTGCAACGAGTTCGTAGACGCTGACGCTGCTCCGATCGTCAAGGCGTACATCGAGTACATCACCAGCGAGGCTGGCCAGACCGAGGCCGCAACCTCCGCCGGCGCAGCACCGCTCGCACCTGAGCTGTCCGCCAAGGTCGCGACCGTTCTGGCCGACCTGAAGTAACAACTCCTCAGCTGTCGGGCTGCGGCACGGGTGCACATTGCACCTCGGGTCGCAGCCCGACAGACTTGGACAGCATCGCCCGCTCCATCAGCTCCCCCAGCCCAGCAGGTCTCGCAGGAAGACAGGAATGACGACAACCTCGCCGCGTAAGCCGAGATCCACGCTCCGCCCCGCAGATCGAATTTTCGCCGGCAGCACCATCGTCGCTGGAAGCCTCATCCTCGCCGCCCTCGCCGCGGTCGCCGTGTTCCTGGTCGCCCAGTCGATCCCCGCCCTGGTGGTCGACCCGGCAGAACTCAAGGGTGAGCCGTCCAGCTTCTGGGCCTACGTCGGTCCGCTCGTCTTCGGAACGGTCTGGGCCGCTTTCCTCGCGCTGATCATGGCGCTGCCGATCTCCATCGGAATCGCCCTCTTCATCTCGCACTACGCTCCGCGCCGCATCGCGCAGAGCCTCGGCTACATCATCGACCTGCTGGCCGCCGTGCCTTCCGTCGTCTTCGGCCTGTGGGGCATCAAGATCCTCGCCCCGGCGGTCACCCCCCTCTACATCTGGCTGGTCGACAACCTGGGCTGGCTGCCGTTCTTTGCAGGGGATGTCTCGGGCACGGGCCGCACGATCCTCACCGTGGCCATCGTGCTCGCCGTCATGATCATCCCGATCATCACCGCCGTGACCCGCGAGGTCTTCCTGCAGACACCACGACTGCACGAGGAAGCCGCCCTGGCCCTGGGCGCCACCCGCTGGGAAATGATCCAGATGGCGGTCATCCCCTTCGGCCGCCCCGGCATGATCTCGGCGGCGATGCTCGGCCTCGGCCGCGCCCTCGGCGAGACGATGGTCGTCGCCATGGTGCTGTCGCCCGCCGTGGTCATCAACTTCGTGCTCACCAGCTCGCAGAACCCATCCACGATCGCCGGCAACATCGCGCTGAACTTCCCGGAAGCACACGGCGTTGACGTCAACGCCCTGATCGCCACGGGAATGGTGCTGTTCATCATCACGCTGGTGATCAACTCGATCGCCCGCGCCGTCATCAACCGCCGCAAGGCATTCTCGGGAGCGAACTGATGAGCGCCTCAGTGCAGACCACGGGAATCGTCAACTCCCTCACCGCGGGCCGCCTGCCCAAGTGGTCGACGTGGGCGATCCTCGGGGGAAGCTGGGCCGTCACCGGGATCATCTTCGCCCTGATCGCCGCCGGGTCCGCATCCGAGTTCAACATCGCGGCCGCGCTGTTCCTCGGGACCATCCTGTTCATCGTGCTGAACTTCGTCCTCGCGTACCTCGTTGAGGGCATCCGCCAGGCCAAGGACCGGCTGGTGACGGCACTTGTGGTCAGCGCCTTCCTCATCGCGCTCATCCCGCTCATTTCGCTGCTGTTCACCGTGGTTTCCAACGGTGTGCCCAGGTTCGACCTGGACTTCTTCGCGCAGTCGATGCGAAACGTCGTCGGTGAGGGTGGTGGCGCGCTTCACGCGATCGTCGGCACCCTGCTGATCACCGGCGCTGCCGCCCTCATCTCCATCCCGGTCGGCCTGCTCACCGCGATCTACCTCGTGGAGTACGGCACCGGGCCGCTCGCCCGCGCCATCACCTTCTTCGTCGACGTGATGACCGGCATCCCGTCCATCGTCGCCGGGCTGTTTGCGTTCGCCTTCTTCGCGCTGATTCTGGATGACCCGGGAATCCGCTTCGGCCTCGGCGGGTCGATCGCGCTGTCGCTGCTGATGATCCCCGTGGTGGTGCGCTCGAGCGAAGAGATGCTGAAGCTCGTGCCGAACGAACTGCGCGAGGCCTCCTACGCGCTCGGTGTGCCGAAGTGGCTGACCATCCTGAAGATCGTCATCCCCACCTCGCTTGCCGGCATCACGACCGGCATCACGCTCGCCATCGCCCGCGTCATCGGCGAGACCGCCCCGCTGCTCATCATCTCCGGCTTCACCGCGAGCATGAACTACGACCTCTTCAACGACAGGATGATGTCGCTGCCGGTGTTCGTGTACACCCAGTACGCCAACCCCGGTTCTGACGTGCAGCCCTACCTCGATCGCGCCTGGGCCGGCGCGCTGACGCTCATCCTGATCGTCATGCTGCTGAACCTGATCGCCCGCCTGATCGCCCGCATCTTCTCCCCCAAGCTCGGCCGCTAAGCGGCGCGCAACCATAAGGAAACCCGTGTCAAAGCGCATCGAAGTCAACGACCTCAACGTCTACTACGGCAAGTTCAAGGCCGTCGAAGACGTCACGCTCAAGATCGAGCCGCGCACCGTGACGGCCTTCATCGGCCCCAGCGGTTGCGGCAAGTCAACGTTCCTTCGCACCCTGAACCGGATGCACGAAGTCATCCCCGGCGCCTACGTCGAGGGTGAGGTGCTGATCGACGGCAACAACCTCTACGGCCCCGGTGTCGACCCCGTGCTCGTGCGCCGCCAGGTCGGCATGGTGTTCCAGCGTCCGAACCCGTTCCCCACGATGTCGATCCGCGACAACGTGCTCGCCGGTGTGAAGCTCAACAACACCCGCATGGCGAAGTCGGAGCAGGACGACCTCGTCGAGAAGAGCCTGCAGGGCGCGAACCTCTGGAACGAGGTCAAGGATCGCCTGGCGCTCCCCGGTTCCGGACTCTCCGGTGGACAGCAGCAGCGCCTCTGCATCGCGCGCGCGATCGCCGTGTCGCCCGAGGTGATCCTCATGGACGAGCCGTGCTCCGCGCTCGACCCGATCTCCACCCTCGCCATCGAGGACCTCATCGAGGAGCTCAAACTCGACTACACGATCGTGATCGTGACTCACAACATGCAGCAGGCATCCCGAGTCTCCGACCGCACCGCGTTCTTCAACATCGCGGGCACCGGCAAGCCGGGCAAGCTCATCGAGTACGACGACACCGTCACGATGTTCTCGAAGCCCAGCGTGCAGGCGACGGAAGACTACGTCTCGGGCAAGTTCGGTTGATCCACCCCTGACGGCGGGCCCTCGAGCGATCGGGGGCCCTTTTTCGTGCGGTGCCGTCCCCCGTCGCGCTCCCCCGTCGCGACGGGCGCTCCCTCGCGGCTCGCCTCCCTTCTTCCGAAATGACGGAGATCGTGCGCCAACGGAGGGTGCGGCATCCGGAAACATGCGGAAGTTAGAAGAATGGATGCCCGGATCTCCGTCATTTCGGAAGGTCGGGTGGCGCGGCCGGCGGTTAGGAGCGCGAGGGTGGCGGCGCGGGAGCGGGACCGGAGTCCTGGGTGCGGCAGTGCTGCGGGCGCAGTCCAGGGCGGGTGCAGTGGATGCTGCAGCCGGGGCACGCGGATACGGAGGGCGCAGCATCCAGAGCGCAGTTATGGTCGCTACTGCCTGCGCAAAGCGACAACAAGTGCGCTCTCGATGCGCGGAAGGGGCCCCGCGCACGAAAAACGGCCCCCGATCGCTCGGGGGCCGTTTATGCGCGAAACCGCGGGTTAGGCGTCGCCGAAGCTGATGACGGGATCCGTCGTCGGCAACTCCGACCCTCCGGAAGGCTCGATCGTGACGCCGACCACGTCGCCGCCCCTCATGTCGCCGTCGAGCACGCGCCAGGCGGTGCCGTCGTCGTCGATCGAGAAGGTGCCGGCGGCGCGAGGCCCGTCGCTGCCGATGAACCACAGCTCGTAAACCTTGCCCGAGGGAAGTTCTTCGAGACCGGCGACCATGAATGCGGCCGAGCCGAGCTCCTCAGACCACATCAGTGTCGCGGAGCCACCTCCGTCGATCGCGGTGTCGGCTCGCTGGGTGTCGCTGGCTGATCCGATCGCCGCAAGCTGGTTGGCCTGAGCCTGCTGGAAGGATGCGTCGTTGACGTTGTTGACGACAACGCCGCCACCGACGATCAGGATGACCGCAGCAGCAATGCTTGCGAGTGCGGTCAGCGGCTTCGAGAACCAGCGGGCCTGGGCCTTTGCTGCGGCCTTGCCGTTGAAGCTGCTGATGTCGACGGGAGCCGCGACGGGTACCTCACGAGGCAACTGTGGTGTGCTGGCGAGCTGGGCCATGATGCTCTGCTTGAGTGCGGCAGGGGGCTCCACGGGGTCGACGGCCATTCCCAAAAGGACGGCGGTGTCGGCCAGCTCGGTGACCTCGTTGCGGGTCGCTTCGGACTCGGCGAGGTGAGCCTCAAATAGCTTGGTCTCATCCTCGTTCAGAGCGTGCAGGGCGTATGCACCCGACATGCTCTCTACATCCTGTTTTCGAGGAGTCATGATGTCACCCCCAGCTCATCGCGCAGACGGATCATGCCGTCGCGTAAACGTGTCTTGACCGTGCCGATCGGCACGCTGAGTTTTGCTGCTACTTCGCTATGACTGAACCCGCCGTAGTAAGCGAGGGAGACAGCCTGGCGCTGTAGTTCTGTTAGTCGTGTCATGGCTTTCTCCACCCTTTCGTGTTCGACGCGGACTTCAATGGTTTCTGCGACATTGTCGTAATCGGGATTGTAGTCACGGATGCCGATGCGGGTGTCGCGATCTCGTGACGACTGTGATGAACGCACCCGGTCTACCGCCCTGCGGTGAGCCATGGTGAGAATCCACGTTGCTGCTGCCCCTTTATTCGGATCAAACCGTGTTGCGGTTTGCCAGATCTCCAGGAAAACCTCCTGCGTCACTTCCTCTGACTGCGAGTGGTCACGCAAAAGACGCTTGATCAGACCGAAAACACGTGGCGAGATCTGGTCGTACAGTTCAGCGAACGCCTGCTGGTCGCCGTTCGCAACACGTTCAAGAAGATGTTGCTGGGTCTGCACAGGCGTTCGACCCGCGTTCGGGTCGGCTGAAACATCATTCTCTCGAGACATAATCTCCAGCATGACACCTATACCTTCCCCGGGCCCTTTGATCACTAGTTATTCGTGACCCTTGACAATGGGGTTTGGTACCCCGCCGGAATTCGCACAGCGGGAGGCTGGGGTGGCGCCGGGCCGCAGAACGCCTCTCGGCGCGAGGCCGCTCGAAGCGGCTATTAGTGGAGCCCGGGGTTACCGCGGCCCGGCCGGATCATTTTAGCAAAGCTTCACTGGGTGCCACATGCACCTGTGGATGCCCTACTCCAGCGACCCGGCGCGATACAGCCGCGCACACGCCGCGAATTCGTCTGCCGTTTGCGCGAGGCGGTCGGCCCGGGTGGTCAGCTCGGTGGCCCGTTCGGGATTCGTCGGCTCCGCGTCATCCGCAGCGCTGGTGCAGCCGGCCGCCAGGATGCGGCTGAAGGATGCGGCGCGATCGAGGGCGATCGCGAAGTCCCCGCGGAAGAGCCCGCGCAGGATCTGATCGGCGAGGGCGGTGATCTCCTCGGGGCCGGTGGGCATGGGTGCTCCGGCGACGAGGGCGTCGATCGTCGGCAGCATGTCGAGACCTCGCTGGAACAGGAAACTCGTGCCCGCGGCATCCTGCCGAATGAGCACCCGGATGAGGTAGATGCGCCACAGCGCGCCCGGAAGGCTGCGCGCGCTGGAGCGCGCCCAGAGTTCGGCGAGCGCGTCGATGCCGTTGGCGTCGGTGTATGCCACGAGCCGTTCGATGACCTCTGGATCGGTGGCGTCGCGTGCCCTGCTCATCAACGCCCACGCGGTGTCGTGGGCGACCCGCATGATGCGTTCGGGGTCTTCCCCGCCCTCGAAGGTGTCGAACTTGTCACCCGAGTATTGGGTGGGTTTGTGGAAATCGTCGGCCATAAGTCCACGGTACGCTTGAGGGGTAGGGCCTGTAGCTCAGTTGGTAGAGCATCGGACTTTTAATCCGCGGGTCCCGGGTTCGAGCCCCGGCGGGCCCACGACCGAACCCGGCCACACACCCCAATCCCAGCCCCCGCGCGAGCGGCCGGGTTCGGTGTGTGGGCCCGCACGCAGAAGAACTCGTCGTGGGCCCCCGCTGAGCAGACCGGACCATTGCGCCGTCGCAGGACTCTGGGATTCGCCACACCGCGCAATGGGCCGGCGGCTCAGTAGGGGAGTCGAGCCCCGGCGGGCCCACGCTGGTGACCGTGCGGCACGACGACGGCCGGATGCGGCGCCCACCGCCCGATCATCAGTTGATGATCTCGCCTCGCTCGTGGCCGCGGAGCGCTTCGACGCGTTCTTTCCACTCCTGGAGCGCCTCGGGCGTCAGCCGTGTCCACTCGGTGACCTCGCCGATGATCCTGAGCGGCGCGGTGCTTCGATACGAGCGAGTGGGGTTTCCGGGAAACTTCTTGTCGGCAACGTTCGGATCGTTCTCGAATGCACCGGTGGGCTTGACGGAGTACACCCGCGGGGCGCCGTCACCCGCCGCGAGCTCGGCTGCGAGCCCAGCGCCGTTCAGCAGCGCAGTGAAATAGATGTGGTTCATCACGACATCGGGACGATAGTTCGACTGGAACCCTGCGGCGAGGAGGCCGCCAACCCGAAGGTCGGCCTTGGTCCCATGAAAAAAAGGACCCTCATCTAATGCCTCGCCCATACCCTCAGCCTAAATCGATGAGATCGTGCCCGCACTCGGTATCGTGACAGACATGCCCATCCGTCTCGAGAATGTCGGAATCGCCGTTCGCGACCTCGAAGAGGCGATCTCCTTTTTCACCGACCTCGGTCTCACCGTCGTGGGACGTGACACCGTCAGCGGTGAGTGGACAGACACTGCAGTCGGCCTCGATGGCAACCACGCCAAGATTGCGATGCTCCAGACACCCGATGGCAACGGTCGTCTTGAGCTGTTCGAGTACATCCACCCCAAAGCCAACGAGTCGAACCCAACTCTTCCGAACGATATTGGCATGCACCGCGTCGCATTCTCAGTCGACGACATCGATAAGGCACTCGAGATAGCCGCGAAACACGGATGCCACCCGCTTCGCGGGGTAGCCAACTATATGGACGTCTACAAGCTCACCTATCTGCGCGGTCCCAGCGGCATCCTCGTGATGCTCGCCGAGGAGCTGAAAAAAAGCTGACCCGTCGGAGCAGCAGCGTTCACCCGCCGCGACACTGGGCGACATCTCTGGAAAAATAGTCCGCCCCCGTTCGCCGCGTCGACGGATCCGGAACGTTCACGCTCACGCCGAGTCGACCGTGGGAGGCGCAGCTGCTGGGAGTCGAGGCCCCGGTCTGCGTGGTCGCCCGCCGGGACGCGTGACTTCGACGAGTTCAGTTCCCGGCTGGAGCGCTTCGTCGAACTGCTCGACGCGTTGGGCATCCAGCATCACAGACTGGACGAGTAGCCTGAGAACCGTGGCCACGCTCTTCCACTCGGCACGAAAACTCGACGCCCAGGGGCAGGTCGATGATTTCTGGATGCTCGTCGAAGGCGACACCATCACGTCAACCGGCAACGGCCACGCGCACCCGGAGGCCGCCAGGAAGGTGGACGTGGGCGGTCACTGGCTCGTGCCGGGATTCATCGACCTCCACGGCCACGGCGGCGGCGGTTACGCCTACGACGATGGCCCGGATGCCCTGACGGCAGCCCTCGACACGCACCGCCAGCACGGCACCACGCGTTCGGTCATCAGCCTCGTCGCGAACCCCATCGACGACCTGCTAGCCACCCTCGACATGATCGCGGAGTTCGCGGCGCGCGACCCATTGGTGCTCGGCTCCCACCTCGAGGGGCCTTTCCTCGCGCCCGAGAACCGCGGCGCCCACAGCCCTGAGTACCTGCTCGAACCATCCCCCGCGACCGTCGACCTGCTGCTCAACGCCGCGCGCGGCACCCTGCGTCAGATCACTTCGCCCCGGAGCTCCCCAACGCGCTCGAGGCGATGGACATCCTCGTGGAGGCCGGCGTGACGGTCGCCGTCGGCCACACCATGGCCGACGAGGTGCTCGCACGCCGGGCCTTCGACGCCGGGGCGCGCATCCTCACCCATGCGTTCAACGCGATGCCGGGCATCCACCATCGCGCGCCCGGCCCGGTCGTGGCCGCGTTCAACGACGAGCGCGTGACGCTCGAGCTGATCCTCGACGGGATGCACGTGCATCCGAGCGTCGCCCGGCTCGCGTTCGATGCGGCGCCCGGCCGCATCGCGCTGGTGACCGACGCGATGGCCGCGGCCGGTTCGGATGACGGCGAGTACACCCTCGGATCGCGCGAGGTCACGGTGCGCGACGGGCTCGCGACCCTGAGCGGCACGACCACGATCGCGGGTTCCACCCTCACTCAGGATGCCGCCCTGCGGCTCGCGGTGACCGACGCGCGCGTGCCGCCGCTCGACGCGGTCACCGCCCTCACCCTCACGCCGGCTCGCGCCCTCGGGCTTGAGCACCGGCACGGGCTGCTCTCCCCCGGCTTCGCGGCTGACGCTGTGCTGCTCGACCACTCGTGGCAGGTGACCGACGTCTGGGCCGCCGGCGAGCGCATCCGCGGCTGAGCCAACCCCGCTGCGGCGATCAGACGTAGAGCGTCGTCTGCCGGTCCTCGTCGCCCTCACGCCACCGCAGCTCGATCGCCGTCACGCTCGGCCTCACGAGCTTCTTGTGGATGGTGAACGGTACTGATTCCTGCGCACGAACTGTCACCGGCAACTGGCCCACATACTCCGCGGCCCTGGGGCCGCTGGGGGTGACATCGGTGAATGAGATGAGCTCGGCGGTGGCCCCGCGGGAGTCATTGCGCAGTCGGTATCGGGACCGACCCTCTTTTGCGGTCGCCCACCGCACAGTGTCTGGACTAGCCAGCGCCGACGACCGTAGCGACGGACTACTGCGTTGCTGCGCGGCCTTGGCAAGGGTCTGTACGCCACCGTTGTTTCGCAGGGACTGAATCCAGGCCGCCACCGCCACGAACGCCGCCGCGGTGCTGCCCACGGCACCCACCCATGCGGGAATCGCTACGCCCCATAGGTCGGTCTCCGCGAGGATCATTTCGCAACTCTATGTGGTTCGTCCTGATGGCGCACACGCTTCTGGGGCATCAGAAAGGGCCAGGCAAGCATTGCTTGCCTGGCCCGGTATCTGTTGTGCCCTTAGCTTGAGAGACCGAAGAGCGTGTACTTGTCCGCGTTCGACTTGTTGATCACGATGCAGTCGATGGACTGCTTCTCGTCAACGCCTGTCTCACCCGTCTTGATGAACGAGTCAGCCTGCTGAACAGCGAGCTGCGAGATCAGCACGGCGGGCTGCAGGCCGGTGGCAACGAGCTTTCCCGCCTTGATTGCGTCGACCGCGTCGGGGCTGCCATCGAATCCGACGATCTTGATGGAGTCGAGCAGTCCAGCAGCCTCAACGGCGGCGAGAGCGCCGAGCGCCATGGTGTCGTTTCCGGCGATGATGCCCTGAACGTTTGAGTCGCGCTGCAGCAGGGTCTCCACCTTGGTGAAGGCTTCATCCTGGCTCCAGTTGGCGGTCTCCTTGGCGATCGACACCAGGTTCGGGTACTGGCTGATCACACTGGCGTACGCCTCCGAGCGAACACCAGCGTTGGTGTCTGATTCCTTACCGGTGAGCTCGATGTAGTTTCCACCATCGGGAAGCGCAGCAACGAAGTCCTCGGCAACGGCGGCGGCGCCCTGAGCATTGTTGGCGACGATCTGTGCCGAAGCGACACCGGTGACGTTGATCTCACGGTCGATCAGGAACACAGGGATGCCTGCGTCTTTCGCCTTCTGCACTGGGCCGATGGATGCGTCGGCGCCGGCGTTGTCCAGGATGATCGCTTTCGCGCCCTGGCTGATCGCCGAGTCGATGAGCTCGCTCTGCTTGTTGGGATCGTCGTCGTGCGACGCCACCGAGGTGTCGTAGCCGAGCTTCTCAGCCTCGGCTTTGGCCGCGTCGGCCTCAGCCTTGAAGAACGGGTTCTCCTGCGACGGTGTGATGATGACGATGAGGCCGCCGGCGGTGTCGCCGCTTCCGCCATCAGTGGTTGTTCCCGGGTCGCTCGCAGAGCAGCCCACGAGGGCAAAAGTGACCATGGCCGCGGCCGAGGCTGCGGCGATGATTTTGCGTCGAAGCATAATGTGACCTTTCGATTCTCTTGATATGAACGTCGACCTCATTGCCGACGCGTAATTCCGATCAGGCGCGCGGTGCCGAAACTCGATCGGAATCTTTGTTCCCGGCCTGATCGGCAGGGATGGACTTGGATGCCGCAGCCATGGCCGCGTTTTTGGAACCCTTGATGCGCTGCTGTGCCTGGTCGAGAACGACCGCGAGCACAATCACCGCACCCTTGATGGTGATCTGCCAGAACGTCGAGACACCGATGATGACGAGCCCGTCGCTGAGGAAGCCGATGACGAACGCACCGAGCAGCACCCCGCGAACGTTTCCACGACCCCCAGTCAGCGCGGCCCCACCGATGACCACCGCAGCGATCGCGTTCAGCTCGAAGGTCTCACCGGTCTGCGGCGCCGCAGCGGTGAGCTCGGAGGAGATGATGAGCCCTGCCGTGGCAGCACAGAAACCGCTGATCACGTACACCCACAGCTTGACTTTGCGCACGGGCACGCCAGACAGGTCTGCCGCTCGTTCGTTGCCACCGGTCGCGTACACCCAGCGACCGAACGGTGTCTTCCGCAGCACGAAAAGCGCGATGAGTGCGAACACGATCATGATCCAGATCGCCATCGGGATCGTGAACAGCCGACCGCCACCGATGCTGCCGAAGCCGGTGTTGCCGTATTCGGGGTTACCCGCGAGCTTCGGATAGGTCGATCCGTTGGAGATAAGAAGCGCCGCCCCTCTGGCGACATAGAGCATGCCGAGGGTCGCGATGAAGGGGGCGACGTTGAACCTCGTCACGAGGATGCCGTTGATCACGCCCACGAGCGATCCGACTGCGAGAGAGCACAGCACGACCACCCACACAGCGGGGTAGAGCACCACGTTGAGGGAGTCGATCCTGAACCCCTGCAGCAGCACGCCCGCCACGACGCCGGAGAGACCGACGGTCGATCCGATCGACAGGTCGATGCCGCCCTTGAGGATGACGAACAGCATGCCGATGGCGAGGATGGCGTTCATCGCGACGTGCTTGGTCATCGTGATGAGGTTCGGCACCGTCAGGAACGAATCAGACAGCAGGGAGAAGACGATGATGAGCACGATGAGTGCGATGAAGGCGCGCCCCTCCAGGAGCACGCTGCCGAGGTCGATATTGCGCCTGGGGCTAATTGTGGTGGTGGTCATGATCTTCCTGCCTGCTCGTCTACTGCCTCGCCGCTGGCGACCATGACGTCATCGCGGTTGGCCGTCTTGGGGTCGAATTCGCGGACCACTCGGCCCTTGGAAAGCACGATCACGCGATTAGCTGCGCCGAGCGCCTCGCCGATCTCGCTGGTGGCGTAGAGCACACCGAGTCCACGGCGAGCCTCGCGTGCCATCAGCGCAAAGATTTCGGCCTTGGCGCCGACATCGATGCCGCGAGTCGGTTCGTCGAGCAACAGCAGCTCGGGGTGATTCATGAGTACTTTGCCGATGACCACCTTCTGCTGGTTGCCGCCGCTCAGCGAGGTGATGGCAGCCTTGGGCCCTGCCGCCTTCACCCGCACATCCCGCATGCCGTCGTCGACCGCTGTTCGTTCGCTTTTCGATCGGATGATGTATCGACGCACGAAGCGTCCGAGGGATGCCAGCGACAGGTTCTCGCCCACGCTCATGGTCTGCACGAGCCCATCCCGCTGGCGATCTTCTGGAACGAGCGCGAGCCCCAGGCGGATGCGCTCGGCGATGCTCAGGGACTGAATCGGCTTGCCCCGGAGGGTTACAGAGCCAGACAGGATACTGAGCCTCCCGGCGAGCGCCTCGAGAAGCTCGGTGCGGCCCGCGCCCATCAGTCCGTACATGCAGACGATCTCGCCAGCGCGAACCTGCAGGTCGAGCCGATCGACGCTCAGCCTGGATGAGTTGGTGGGGTCGGCGACGCTCACGCCTTTGATGTCGAGCAGCACCTCTCCGAATTCCTGATTCAGGTCGGGGCTGAGATCGTCTGCGCTGCGACCCACCATGTTGCTGATCACCCAGTTGATATCGATGTCTGCTGCCTCGCCGCGCGCCACGAGTGCACCGTCTCGGAATACGACCGCGTGATCGGCGATCTCCAACGCCTCTTCGAGGTGGTGGGAGATGTAGACGATTGCGACGCCGTCGGCCTTCAACTCGCGGATGACCTTGAAGAGCACCTCCACCTCGCTGCCGCTGAGGGCGGAGGTGGGTTCATCCATGATCAGCACTCGGGCCTCGCCGGCGATCGCTCGGGCGATTTCGACGATCTGCTGCTGACCGAGCCTGAGGTCCTGAACGAGGGTGGACGGGTCGATCTGCTCTTCGAGCCGTTCGAGCAGGGCTACCGCGATGCCGTCTTCGAGGCGCTCATCGACGACCAGCCCCGCTTTCGTGCGTTCGCGGCCCATGAAGATGTTGTCGCGGATGCTCAGGTTGGGAGCCAGACTCAACTCCTGGTGGATGATCGCGATCCCCTGCTGCTGACGCCTCCACCGAGGTGCGGAAACTGGGCGGGGCGGCCGAAGAGCTCGAGCACGCCCGCCGTGGGGGTCTCGACGCCACTGAGGATCTTCATGAGCGTGGACTTGCCAGCGCCGTTCTCACCGAAGAGCACGGTGACGGATCCGCTGCGGATCTCGAAATCCACGCCCTTGAGGGCGTGAGTCCCCCCGTACCGCTTCTCGATGCCGATCGCCCGCATCACGACCTCGCCCGTCATTCGACGACCTTGATCGACGTCGGAACTGATCGACACGAGGTTCGGGTTGACGCGGAGGAAAGCCCCGGTCACTTCGACGGTCTTACCCTGGGCGGCGGCGGCGTCGAAGGCGTCGAGAACCTTCGACCGGGCGAGGTTGTTCAGCTCGGTTCCGACGTTCTGGTATTCGAGTTGGTTCGTGAACTCGTTGAATGAGATGGTGCCCGTCACATCCCGAAGTGCGGTCCCGTTGATCGGCGGGGCCGACCTGCACCTGCACCTGCACCTCGGCAGGCACGCCGTCCACGGTCAGCGGCATGATCGGCGCGACCGCAGCACCGGCTACCGCGGTGAAGCGCACGGGGAAGGCGAAGGCGCTACTCGCCCCGACGTGTTGCCGAGGTCCGACTCATCCGCTCCGGCGGCAAGCTCTGGCTAGAAGTTCGGCAAGGTCGACCGCATTCTTATCGATGTAGTCGGACACGTCGGAGTAGTGCTCGTCGGCGAACGACACCGCGTTGAATCCTCCAGACGCGGCCTCGTCTACGCCAGCGGTGCTGACGACTTTCACGTTGAACGCCGCGATGACGACCACCACGAGGGCGATCAGGGTAACCACCATCCATGGTCGGAGCGTGGTTCGGCGAGCAGGAGACGTCATTGGCTGTTCCCTAGAGCGTGAGCAATTGGTGTCGGATGGCTCGTCGTACCGGTGGTCAGCGCTCGAGGCACAGGCAATCGCGACGACGGTGTTCGCGGGTTCGGTAATCGTGACATAGCGCATCCGGGCATGTCAACCGGTTGACCAATTATCGTTCTATGATGGGGGCAATAGACGCGGGAGGATCCGCCACTCGACGATGAGGGAGTGCTGAATGAGCAATCGGTTGGATGGAAAAACTGCACTGGTCACCGGTGCGGCAGCAGGGTATCGGTCGCGGCATTGCCGACCGGTTTGCTGCGAAGGCGCCCGCGTCATTTATGCGGATCGGCGATGCGGCAGGCGCGGTGGCCGCCGCGACCGGTCCAAACACTCGCGCGATCACCATGGACATCTCGCTCGAGCCAAGCGTCGAGTCGGCTTTCGCTGAGCTCAACGGAACCGGCTGGACCCCGGATGTCGTCGTTGCCAACGCTGGAGTGCAGCTCTTTGGCCAGGATGCCGAGATCGCCGACCTGGATCTCGAGGTGCTGGCAGCGCACGATGGCGGTGAACCTCACGGGCACCTTCCTCACGGTGAAGCACGCCGTCGCGGGATGCTCGCCATCGGCGGTGGCTCCATCATCCTGACCGGCTCCCCCACCGCCGTGCGTGGCGAAGGTTCCGACTTCACCGCGTACAGCGCCTCGAAGGCCGGGATGCATGGGCTCGGCCGCACCGTCGCTGCCGCCTACGCGAAACGCGGAATCCGGGTGAACACCGTGGGGCCCGCCTATACCGAGACCGGTCTTGTGTCGACGATTGCCAACGACCCGGAGGCCCGCGCCGGCATCATCAGTCGCATCCCCATGGGTCGGGCAGGATCTCCGGCCGACCTCGAGGGCATCATGGTGTTTCTCGCGAGCGACGAATCCGCGTTCGCCACCGGCGCCACCTTCGCCGTCGACGGCGGCATGACCACGCTATGACTCACAGCCCCTCTCATGAGTGGGAGGTCGCCGAGGGGGCCTGGGGTTTGAGCGAGCCCAGGCCGGCGCCGTGGAGCAGCGGACCGTGGTCACTGGAGCGACGCGGCGACGAACTTGCCGACATCTGCTACGACGGATCCGTCGTGCTCAGGATGGTGCGCGCCGTCGCGCGCGACGGCGACTGGAACACCGTCCCCGCGGCCGTGGCCGGAATGCGGGAGCAGGATGGCCGCCTCGACCTCGACCTGCACCTGCACGGCCTGGGTGCACAGATCGACGCGACGCTGTCTGTGATCGCTGGCGAGACCCTCCGGTTCGAGTTCGACGCCGTCTCCCGGGCCGCCTTCCAGCGCAACCGGCTGGGACTAGTCGTGCTGCACCCACCCGCCGTGGCCGGCGATCCGCTGATCGTCCTCCACCCTGACGGTGCGCACGGCATTCTGGCCATTTCCCCGTCGGAATCTCGCCCCACCAGCCCGCATTCGACATCGCCGGCCTCGAATTGGCGACATGACGGATTCACGGCCCGACTCGGTTTCGAGGGTGACATCTTCGAGATGGAAGACCAGCGCAACTGGACCGACGCCTCATTCAAGACCTACAGCACCCCGCTCTCGCGGCCGTTCCCCGTGCTGCTGCCGACCGGTGCCCATGTCGCGCAGGCGATCGAGTTGCGCGTGCGCCGGGACGACCCTGCCGCCACGAGCCCGGCTGGGCCCGTGCACCTGACGCCACACGGCGCTGTTCCTGAATTGCTCATCGGAGCAGCCACGGCGCCGGAGGCCGGCCCCGCGGTCGCGACCCCCGCCTCGGGCATACTCGTCGAACTCGACGCTCGTGCTCCCAACTTTCGTCTCGCCCTTGCGAGGGCAGGGGCATCCGGCCTTCCCCTGGACGTGAGGATCGTCGCAGATTCTGCCGCTCAGCTCGACGAGGTGCTCGCCGCGCTCGACCCCGCCCTCGTGGCGAGGCTGGGCGTGTTCTCCCCCACCTCGCATGTGACTGAGCCCATGCTGTGGCGCCACCTCACCGCCGCCGCGGCGAGACTGGGCCTCGATGTTCCGCTCATCGCGGGCACCCGCGCGCATTTCACCGAGCTGAATCGTTACCAGCAGCGCCTGCCCGCGGATGCTGGCGGCGTGACCTTCAGCGTGACGCCCCAGATGCACGCACAGGAACGCTCGCAACTTGTGGAGTCGATCGCGATGCAGGCCGTCGTGGCGAGAGACGCGAGCCGCATCGCCGCCGGTCGCCCCGTGCACATCGGACCCGTGACCCTGAGATCCCGATTCAACGCCGTGGCCACGACCGCTGCGCCGGCGGAACGGGGCGACCTGAGAGACGGCTACGGCCCTGGACTGCTCGAGGATGCGACGGATGACCGCCAGCTCTCGAGCGCACTGGCGGCGTGGACCGTGGCGAGCTTCGCCGCGCTCTCGTCGTCGGGTGCTGCGAGCATCGCCTACTTCGAGGAATGGGGCCCTCGAGGGCTGATGGACGCCACCGGTGCGCCTTTCCCCGTGCTCGGCGCGATCGAGTTGCTTCACAGCCTGCGCGGGTCGACACTCCTGCTTGCGTCGACCGTGGGAACTGACATCCACCTGCTGGGTGCCCGCGGTCCGGGTGGCATCGTCATCATCGGCGCGAACCTCTCGCCGAGGGAGAAGACGGTCGAGGTCACGTGGCCGCTCGATGGCGAGAACGGGCACGCGCAACTCACCATTCCTGCTTTCGGCGTAAGCCGTCTCGACATCCCAGCCTGAAACCGTTTCACCAATCGCGAAGGAGAGCACCGTTGCTCAAAGGAATCGACCCGCTGCTGAGCGGTGAACTGCTGCACATCCTCGACGAGATGGGTCACGGTGACCAACTGCTGCTCGTTGACCGAAACTATCCCGCCGCCGCCGCAGGTCGGCCCGTAGTGCGCCTCGGCGAGGTGGGGGTCGTGCGCGCCGCGACCGCGATCCTCGGAGTGTTCCCGCTGGACGAGTTTCTCGAGTTTCCGCTGGAGCGCATGGAGGTCAACGATGATCCGGCGACGACCACGCCCCAGCAGGACGCTATTCTCACGATCGCGCGCGCCGGGCATCCGCGTCCACTCGATTGGGGTGTGATCCCGCGACTGGATTTCTATGATCGGGCGAAGAAGACCTTTGCCGTGATCCACACTCTCGAACCTGAGCCCTGGGGCTGCTTCGTGTTGACGAAGGGCGTGGTCTTTCCGGCCAGGACTGGTGGCGACATCCCGAATCCGGCGGTCGTCGTCAACCAGACGTAGAGCGTGGTCGGGCCCCTGGGGCCCGCGGGGCGATGATCCCGTCGCGATGCCGATGCCGGCCCGGCCGCAAAGCTGTGGGACTTTCGGCACTAACGGGACTAGCCGCCGCACCGGACAGTGTGTACATCACCACTGATCGGCCGCTGCGCGGCCCGCCCTAATCGAATGGAACGCCATGACCACCATCGCCTCACCCGCAACCCACCTACCGGCGGCGACCTCAGTCACGTTGGCGAGCCGACGCGCTTCCGCTGCGCACGCATCGCTCGCCATCCTGCGACTTGCCACGGGGTTCATCTTCCTGTGGGCGTTCCTCGACAAGACCTTCGGGCTGGGGTTCTCCACGCCGGTCGAGCGGGCCTGGATCAACGGCGGAACACCGAGCCAGGGCTTTCTGGGAAGCGACGCCGTGACCGGCCCGCTGCAGCCCTTCTTCGCCGGGATCGCGAGCCCTGCCACCGACGTGCTCTTCATGCTCGGGATGCTCGGAATCGGCCTCGCCGTCATGCTCGGCATCGGACTGCGGGTCAGCGCCGTCGCTGGCACCGTGATCATGGTGCTGATGTACCTCGCGGAGTGGCCATTCACCGCCGGCGCGGGTTCGACGAACCCCGCCGTCGACTACCACATCATCTACGCGCTGGCGCTGATCGTGATCGCCGCAACCTCGGCTGGCGACACGTGGGGGTTTGGAGCGGCCTGGCGCCGACTCCCGTTCGTGCGCACGCAGCGCTGGCTGTTCTAGGCGAACGCTCAGCCGCCACCGCGACGGACGCCGCAGCCAGCCGACGGGACTTTTGGCACTGTTCTTGCTCACCTCCGCTTTGTCACGATGAGATACGCGATAGAGCAGGAGCGTCTCATGGTTGAGAAAGTGATTGTGGCCGTCGACGGAGGAGCCGCCAGCGATGCAGCGGTCGAGTGGGTGATCGACCGCGCACGATCGGTCGATATGGAACTCGAGATCACGGCCGTCGTGCGGTTCGATTCCGAACTCCCGGAAGGCACGGTGGACATGTTCCACGGCCGGTACGACGATGCCCTCGCACGGGCGAGAGAACGAGTCACGAGCGCCGCACCGAACGTGGCCGTCACCACCTTCGTCCGACGTGGGACTCCCCACGAGTCGCTCATCAACGCCGGCAATGACGCCGACCTGCTCGTCATCGGATCCGACAAGCCTTCCCCGCTGTCCGGCATCATGCACGGCACAATCCCCTTGAAGATTGCGGGCCAGGCACGATGCGTCACGGTGGTGGTGCCGGTGAAATGGACACCGGGACCCGGAAAGGTAGTGGCGGGATGGAACGACGACCCGCTCGCCGAAGAGGCGCTCACCTTCGCCGCGGTGGAAGCCTCCCGCACCGGGTCAGAACTGTCGATCGTGCACACCTGGTCCGCCGCCGTCGCGCCTCCCGAGGCCCCCATCGCCGTCATGGAGCAGCTCGTCGGCGCGAACCGGCAGCTACTTGCCGACGCCGCACGTCGGACAGCTGACCGGTTTCCGAGCCTGAACGTGACGCACCTGCTGCAGGCGGGCTCGGCGGCCGTGGCGATCGTCCGCGCGGCCCAAGGCGCCTCACTCGTCGTCGTCGGCTCCCACGGCCGCGGCGCCGTCGCCGGATTCTTTCTCGGATCGGTCAGTCACGACGTGTTGATGAACTTGCCGGCGCCGGTTGCCGTCGTGCCGAAGCATCCAGAGGTCTGATCTGGCCTCATTCGGGCTGCTGACCGACAACGATCACCGGGCTGGTGATGTTGGCGAGCACGTCGTGGTCGATGGCGAGCGTCGGATCGTCCGCCTCGACACCCGGCCGGGCGAGCACGAGCACGCTGGCCGTCGTGGATGCGGCGACGAGCGCCTCGGACAACGTGCTGTCCGAGATGCGGGATCGCACGGTCACCAGGGGATCGACGTCCCTGGCCGCCTGGGTCGCGGCCTCGACCATGAGAGCCCTGCTGCCCGCCCGATTCCCGGCCAGCGACTCGACCATCCACGCCCCCACGATGACGAGTACCTCGTTGGTGCGCACCGCCTCGCGGGTGGCGAACTCGATAGCTCGAAGGCCCGTCTCGTTGAGTTCTGCTGCCACCACGACTCCGCGACGGGATCGACCGAGAAACTCGGGAATGACGGCCACGGCGCAGTGCGCCCCAGAGGCCAGGCTTAGGAATTTGGAGCCGAACACCCGACCATAGGCAAAGCCGGTCTTGTGCGTTCCGACCACGAGCAGGTCTGCCCCGGCCGACGCGTCGATCAGCGCCTTGGCGGGAACCCCGTGACGACGCGACCTCGAATCGGACACACCTCGCGCATGGGACTCGGCCCGCGTCAGCTCGGCCACGAGCACGGCGGTGGCGTGGTCGCGCAGCTCGCTGTCATCCGGCTCCCGAGCCAGCCGCCGCTCATCGAGCACGTGCACCATCTCCACGCCCAGACCGAGGGATGCGGCCCTGGCGATGGCCCAGTCGGTCGCCGCCCGGCTTGGTGCAGATGCGTCGATGCCGACCACTATCGTTTCGCCCATGCTTCGTCGCCACCTTTCCCCTTGAGCATCCCGCGGGGCATCACGCAGCCATAGGGCCATTGGTCCCCCGCCCGTCCTGCCGCGTAAACTCGGGGCAGCAGCCCTGGCACAGGGCACAGCTCTCAACCACGCAGTCGAGGTGTGACATGGATCGACTACAGGATTTGGCCACGCAGGGGCGGCTTCGCGCTCTGCTGCGCGCCAACCAGGCGATCATCGGGCATCTCGACCTGCCGGTGGTGCTCGAGCGAATCGTTGAGGTGGCGGTCGAACTGGTCGGCGCCCAATACGGCGCCCTCGGCGTGGTGTCGCCAGACGGCACCCTCGAACAGTTCATCAATGTCGGGATGACGCCCGAGCAGGTCAAACTGATCGGTCACCTGCCCGAAGGACACGGGCTGCTGGGCGCACTGATCGACGACCCGCACCCGATTCGCGTGCCCACGCTCTCCGAACATCCGCGATCTGTGGGGTTTCCGGCCCACCATCCGCCGATGGCAAGCTTCCTCGGGGTGCCGATTCGTGTGCGCGACGAGGTGTACGGCAACCTCTACCTCAGCAACCAGGCATCCGGGGAATTCAGCGAAGACGACGAACAGCTGGTCGTCGCCCTTGCCGCGACGGCAGGCATCGCGATCGAGAACGCACGACTGTTTGCCGAAACCGTTCGACGTCAGGCGTGGACGGCGGCGTCGGCGGAGATCACGGCCGCGCTGGTGTCGGCCGACGAGGGCAACAGCCTCAACATCCTCACGGCACGAATCCTCGCTCTCGCGGACGCTGACGTGGTCTGGGTTCTGCAGCCGACCTCCCAGCCCGGCCGGATGACCGTCGCGACGGCGCGTGGCATCGACGAGGAACACATCGAGGGCACGACGCTGGATTCCGCCGGATCGATCATCGGCAGCGTCGTCGAGGCGGGGCAACCACGACTGGTGGATGACGCGGCGGGGCTTCAGGATCTGCCGAGCGACGGCCGACCGCTCGGTCCCGTGATGGCAGTTCCCCTTGCCGCTCCCGGCCGGGGAGTGCTGCTGGTGGCCCGGCTCGCCGGGCGCGCCAAGTTCTCTCGCGGCGACCTGGAGATGGCAGCCGACTTCGCCGGCCAGGCGAGCGTCGCCATGGAGATCGCCGCCGCCAGGGCCTCGCGCCAGAAGGTGGCGGTGCTGGAAGACCGGGGACGCATCGCGAGAGACCTGCACGATCACGTCATCCAGCAACTGTTTGCTACCGGGCTCGAGCTGCAGAGCATCGCCGGGCAGACACAGGGTGACATCGCCGAGCGCATTTCGGCGTCGGTAGCCAACCTGGATGGCAGCATCTCCCAGATTCGCACGGTGATCTTTGCGCTCTCGAACTCTGTCGGGGAGGGCAACTCCGCGGTCCGGCACGCCATCATCGACCTCATCAACGAATTCTCATCCACCCTCACCCGCACCCCCACGGTGAGCTTCGCCGGGCCCGTCGACCTGATGGTCACCGGGGACCTCGCCGATGACGTGCTCGCGGTCACCCGCGAAGCCCTCGCCAACGTCGTGAAGCACGCGCAGGCCGAGCACAGCACCATCGACCTGACCGTGCAGAACGGTTGGGCTGCACTGACTGTCACCGACGACGGTCGAGGAATGAGCGACTCCACTCGCCGGAGCGGCTTAACAAATCTCGAGTGTCGGGCGCTGGATCGCGGCGGCAACTTCACTCTCGACTCAGACGATCGGGGCACACGAATGATCTGGACGGTTCCGATCGAGGCGCGATCATGATCCGGGTATTCCTGCTCGACGACCACGAGCTGGTGCGCAGGGGCATCAGCGCGTTGCTGAGCTCCGAGGAGGACATCGAGGTGGTCGGCGAGGCGTCCACCGCCGCCCAGGCGCTGGGCCGCATCCGGGCAACGAAACCGGATGTCGCGGTGCTCGACGTGCGCCTGCCCGACGGCAGCGGCATCGACGTCTGCCGCGAGATCCGATCCACGCTGCCCGCCACCCGGTGCCTCATGCTGACCGGCTACGACGATGATGATGCGATCTACGCGGCCGTGCTCGCCGGCGCATCCGGCTACGTCATCAAGGACATCAGGGGCAGCGGGCTCGTCGAATCCGTGCGTGCCGTCGCCGCCGGGCGCTCGCTGCTCGACCCCACGCTGAATCGTCGGGTCGTCGAGCGCATCAACGAGAGCCACGAGACCGACCCGCGACTCGAATCGCTCACGATCCGGGAACGGCAGATCCTGCCGCTCATCGCCGAGGGGCTGACCAACCGCGAGATCGGGGAACGGCTCGGCCTCGCCGAAAAGACTGTCAAGAACTACATCTCCGGGCTGCTGAGCAAGCTCGGCCTGCAGCGTCGCACCCAGGCGGCCGTGCTGCACCTCGAGTCGCAGCAGGAGTAGTCGGGACCTTCGGCCCTTCAGCCCTCGCGGCGGCGTCCGTAGGGTCGAAGGATGACGCCCGCTTCCGACTCATCCCTGCATGCGGTCGACGCGTGGTGGCGGGCCGCGAACTACCTCACCGTCGGGCAAATCTATCTGCGCAGCAATGCGCTGCTGCGGGAGCCGCTCACCCCGGCCGATATCAAGCCCAGGCTGCTCGGCCATTGGGGAACGTCGCCGGCTCTGAGCCTCATCTATGCGCATCTGAACGACCTGATCGTGCGTCGGTCTCTCGAGGTGCTTTATGTTGCTGGCCCTGGGCACGGCGGCCCGGCGGTAGTCGCGAACACCTGGCTCGACGGCACGTACTCCGAGCTGTTCCCCAACATTTCCCAGGATGAACGCCGGGATGCTCGGCCTGTTCAAGCAGTTCTCGACGCCGGGAGGAATCCCCTCGCACGCTGCCCCCGACACCCCGGGATCGATCCACGAGGGCGGTGAGCTCGGCTACTCCCTCGTTCACGCGTTCGGTGCCGCTCTCGACAACCCCGGCCTCACCGTGGCCTGCGTAATCGGGGATGGCGAGGCGGAGACCGGCACACTCGCGGCGAGCTGGCACCTCAACAAGTTCCTCAACCCCGAGACCGATGGTGTCGTGCTGCCCATCCTGAATCTCAACGGGTACAAGATAGCCAACCCCGCGGTGCTGGCGCGGATCCCGGAGCATGAACTGCTCGAGTTGTTCCGTGGCTACGGCTACGAGCCGATTCTCGTCTCGGGCGGATTCGACGGCGAAGACGCAATGATCGTGCACTCAGCCATGGCTGCCGCGCTCGACTATGCGGCCGACCGCATCGAAGAGATCCGGTCCGGCGCTCGACACTCCCAGCGAGCGCCGCGACCGGTTTGGCCCATGATCATCCTGCGGACGCCCAAGGGATGGACCGGACCGAAGGAAGTCGACGGACTACCCGTCGAGGGCACCTGGCGTTCCCATCAGGTTCCCCTCGCTCACGTCGCGGAGAACCCAGAGCACCTCGCCATGCTCGAGGCGTGGATGCGCAGCTATCGGCCCGATGAACTGTTCGACGAGGATGGTCATCCTGCGCCGATCCTGTCGTCGATCCGGCCCGTCGGCCAGCACCGGATGAGCGCGCTGCCCGCGTCCAACGGTGGCAGCCTCCTGACCGATCTCGTGCTGCCGGCCATCGACGACTGCGCCATCGACATCGAAGGCGGCCGCGGCGTGACCGCGGAGGCCACGCGTGCCCTCGGAGTCTGGCTTGCGGGCGTCGCCGAGCTGAACCCGGGCAACTTCCGGGTGTTCGGCCCCGATGAGACGGCGTCGAATCGGCTCGACGGAATCTACCGGGTGACCGACAAGCAGTGGCTGGGCACCACCGAGCCCACCGATGAGCATTTGGCCCGGCAGGGCCAGGTGATCGAGATTCTCAGCGAGAACCTCGTCGAGGGCCTGCTCGAGGGCTACCTTCTGACCGGACGCCACGGCCTCATGAACTCGTATGAGGCGTTCATCCACGTCGTGGACTCGATGTTCAACCAGCACGCCAAGTGGCTGGAATCCGCCCACGACATTCCCTGGCGACAGCCCGTGGCCTCACTGACCTACCTGCTGAGCTCGCACGTCTGGCGGCAGGATCACAACGGCTTCTCGCACCAGGACCCGGGCTTTCTCAACGTGGTGGTCAACAAGAGCGCCGACGTCGTGCGGGTCTACCTCCCGCCTGACGCGAACTGTCTGCTGGTCACGGCCGAACATTGCCTGAGGACTCGCGACTACGTCAACGTGATCGTCGCGGGTAAGCAGCCGGGCCCCACCCTGCTGAGCCTTGCGGAAGCCCGCACCCACGGGCAGCGCGGCATCAGCATCTGGGAGTGGGCCGGCACCGAGCATCCGGGAACCGAGCCAGACGCCGTGATCGCGTGCGCGGGCGATGCTCCCACGCTGGAGGCTATGGCCGCGGTGAGACTGTTGCGCGACGCGATCCCCGGCATCTCGCTGCGATTCGTGAACGTCATCGACCTGATGCGCCTGCAGACCAATGAGCAGCATCCGCACGGGATGACCAGGGACGATTTTGACGCGATCTTCACCACGAGCAAGCCGGTCATCTTCGCGTTTCACGGGTATCCGTCGCTCATTCATCAGCTGGCGTACAAGCAGACGAACCACGACGACTTTCATGTGCTCGGCTTCAGCGAGAAGGGCACGACGACCACCCCGTTCGACATGCTCATGATGAACGGCGTCGACCGGTACAGCATCGCGATCAACGCCATTCGTCGCATTCCGGGGCTTTGAGGAACGACACAGCGACCGCATCGAGTTCTTCGAGAGCGAGCGGTCACGACTTCGCGCCTTCGCGTACGAGAACGGAAAAGACAGCCCGGATGTCACAACCTGGGAATGGCTACATGAGAGAGAGAACGATTAATGCCCACACAACCCTGGCTCACCCCCGAAGAAACGGATCGGGTCGACGAGCTCTCCCCCGATAAGTGCTGGGAGTTGCTGGAGAAGGCACCCGTCGGCCGGCTGGCCGCTCGATCCAAGGATGGTGTCGACATCTTCCCGGTCAACTTCATCGTCAAGGATCACGTGGTGTACATTCGCAGCGCACCGGGCTCGAAGCTGGTCGACATCACGCACGCGTCATCCGTCGCGTTCGAGGCAGACGGCAGCCGTCGCCGCACCCACTGGAGCGTCGTGATCCACGGGGAAGCCACCCGGATGTCGTACGACACCGAGATCGTCGACTCCGGGATTCTGGACCTTCCGACGATGACCTCGTCGTCGAAGTGGAACTACATCCAGATCGTGCCGTCATCGATCACGGGACGACGTTTCAAGGCGGCGCGCGGCAGCAAGAAGGACTGACCGGCGTTCGGTCATAGCTTCAACCTATAAGGTTGCACCCTACGATTAACGAGGGTGCAGAGATCCACCGCGGTCCGCCCTCATGAGACGTCGATGTTTGACCGTCGGGACCGCAAAGGATTGTCGAATGACTGGCCACAACGTCGAACCCCTCGTCCGAGCCTCAAGCGCAACATCGCGACGCAGAAGACGAGACGGGACTTCGCGGTATTCGTCAGCGTATGAAGGCCGCAGGCAATCGTAGGGCCGTCCGATCCGCCGCTCTGTCCGGAACGATAGTCGCCACGCTGAGCGTGCTTCTCGGGGTCGGCAGCATCATCCTGACCAGGATTGACGAGCATTGGAACTCGTCAATGACCCTCGCGGCGATCGGCGCATCGTTACTGCTGCTGGGGCTGGGCGGAGGCCCACTGCTTCGGGGACTCGCGGTTGTCAGGCTGCGGCGGTCGCACCCGGATGCAATGGTCCTCCTGACTCTGCGCGAACCCACTCGCACCCCCCACCTCCAGACCTATCAGTACCGCAAAGACAATATTGCGACCGTGCCAGACCACTGGACCGTCTCCATGGTCGACTCCCGTGGCCTCTCGGTCTGGTCGGGAGGGCTGCGGCCGAAGGAACTACTGCTCGTCGACTGGTCAGAGGTCGGAGACATCGCGGCCACATCGTTTACGTCGCTGACCGGCCGCGGGCGGATCGGCGCATCGATCGACGTACGCCCCATCCCTGTCCCCCTGCTCATCCGCGTGGGCAGTTCATCCTTTGGGGTGGAGGGGGCGTTCGATGAGGAGGGCGTTCACGCCGTCGTCGACGGCATGAACGCGCTTCGCACGCGACGGCTCTAGCCTGGTCACGGCGAACGGATGGCGAGTCTCCCCAAAACTGGTCGAGGGTAGACCATTATCGTGACTGTAGTTGTTTGACAATCGGATCCGTGGGGGAAAACGAATGAGTGTCCACAACATCGGGCACCTCATTCGCGAGGTCGACGCGACCTCTCACGAGGACATCCGGTCGAGGCTGAAAACCGCGCGCGCTCGACGGGTTTCGCGTTCCGCCGCGATCGCCGCATTGACCCTGGTTACGTTGGGACTGCTCCTCGCGGGCGGCAGCGTGATCCTGACGTCGCCCCAGGAACGGTGGAATGCGTCACTGACCCTCGCCACCATCGGAGCAGCCTTCCTGCTGCTCGGGCTTGGTGGAGGTCCGCTGCTTCGGGGTTTGGCGGTGGCCCGGTTGCAGCGTTCCCGGCCAGAGGCACTGGTCTTTTTGGCTCTGCGCGAGGCCACCGGCAAGCCGAACCTCCCCACGTACCAGCACCGCAAGGACAACACCGCGAATCTGCCAGACTCGTGGACCGTCGCCCTGGTGGACTCACGGGGCATCTCGGTGTGGTCGGGCGGACTATGGCCCCATGAACTCATTCTGATCGGGTGGTCGGAGATCGGAGAGATCTCCGCGGTGTCGTTCACGTCGGATGCAGGGCGCCCTCGTATCGGCGCCTCGGTGGATGTGCGGCCGTTCGCCGAGCCGCTCCTCGTCCGCGTTGGTCATGCAGCGTTCGGTGTTGAGGGTTCGTTCGACCGAAAGGGCATCTTCGCCGTCGTCGACGCGCTGAACTCGTTGCGCACGCGACGGCTATAGCCGGAGTCAGGCCGCGGGAGCCATCGACTTCCGGGCGCGAGCCTCGGCGGCCGCGATGATCTTGTCCGACGTCGTTCCGGGCTGGCTATCGAGCGCGCGGGCATTCCTCCATATGGAGACCCACATGTCGTTCATGGCGAGATCGACGTGCTCCTGCAGGGTCAGGCGCTGTCGCAAGATCGAATACGTCGCAACACAGAGAAGGTCATAGAGCCGAGAGAACGCCTCGATATCACCAGCCGCAACCTTGCGCATGAGGCCTCATCGCGAACCTGTCGGCGCATATCGACCTCCAGGTCATGTGCGGAACTATCGGAACGTGAACGTCACGTTGCGATCTCCGAAATCTACCCGCGTGCGCGGCCGGTTCATGGGGCCTGTACAGATAGCGAGTCGAGCAGGTAGAGTGCCGCGCGCGCATAGGCGTCCGCCGCGTCATCCGACTCAAAGCTGCGCGTCTGCCCCTCGACTTCGATCTCGATGACGAGTCCGGCGCCCTGGGTCAGGGAACGAAATGTGCCCGCCAGAAACTGCCGGAGCTGGTGCTCGTGCGGCATCCACAGCGCATCCTCCAGCGCGACGGAGTCGAGGGCCCACTCGGTCGTGCCGTTGAAGCCCAGCACGACGCCCGAGCCGAGGTCGTGCGCCTCCACGGTCATGTCGCTGAGGACGTAGACCTCTTCGTCGGCCTCCACCTTGTCGATGCGGAACGCATCACCGGCGCGAGGACGCCACGTCAGTCCGGAGTCACGCAGGGCACGGGCCAGGGCGGTGGAGATCATCCCTCGATTATGCGCCGACTAGCCTGCGAGAGCCCCGAAGAGCAGGCCGAGCAGGTAGGTGACCGCCGCCGCCGCGTACCCGATGGCGAGTTGACGCAGCGCGCGTTTGAGGGGGGATGCCCCGGCCAGCAGCCCCACGACGGCACCGGTGCCCAGCAGCGCAAGTCCCACCAGCACCGCCGCGATGATCACGGCCGCGAGTCCCTCGGCGCCAAACAGGTACGGCAGCACCGGGATGATGGCACCCGAGGCGAAGAAGCAGAAGCTCGATCGCGCGGCACCGAAGCGCGGAGCCGACGGCCTCGTGTTCCTGCGGCCGCAGCGCCGGCGTCACCACCCGGCCGGCGATCACTTCCCGCGCCTGGAGGTTCGCCTTCGCCTCGGTCATCCCCCTGGCCCGGTAGACGAGCGCCAGTTCGTTGGCGTCGACGTCGAGGAATCGCACGGATGCCCCGGCCTCCGGGTTCGGAGTGGTGGCGTCGAGCAGCTCACGCTGCGAGCGCACCGAGACGTACTCGCCTGCGGCCATGGACAGCGCCCCGGCCAGCAGGCCCGCGATGCCCGTCAGCAGCACGATGCGGTTGTCGACGCCTGCCGCGCTGATCCCGAGCACGAGCGCGAGGTTGGAGACGAGTCCGTCGTTCGCGCCGAACACGGCCGCCCTGAACGTGCCGGAGAGGCGCTGCCGCCCGCGCGCGGCGAGCGCCCTGACGACCTCCTCGTGGATCCGCTCATCCGCCGCCATGGCATCCGTCGCGTCCACATCGCCGCCGTAGGGCGATCGGGACTCGGCCCGCTGCGCCAGCGCGAGCACGAAGACCGAGCCGAACCGCCTGGCAAAGAACCCGAGCACCCTGGTGCGGACGTCGCCCATCCTGTGGGTTCCGACGTCGTCGCCCAACAGCGTGATCCAGTGCTGCTCGTGGCGCCCCTCGGCGTCGGCGAGCGCCAGCAGGATGTCGCGCTCCTCGCCGGACCGCCGCGAGGCGAGGTCGCGGTACACGGAGGCCTCCGCGCGCTCAGCGGCGAGGTACTTGCGCCATCGCCTGATGTCGGACGCGCTCGGGGTGGACGTAGTCATGGTCAGGCCGAGTACCGGATGCCCCACCCGAGCGTCCACGTCTCGCCGGGCTCGACCCACCGCAGGCCGTGTCCGCTGTTGAACGCGTTCGGCGCAGCCGTCATCGGCTCCAGCGCGATGGCGATACCGAAGCCGCCGTCCTTGGGAAACTCCGGAGTCGTGAACACCTGCACGAAGGGGTGCGAGTCGTCCTGAAGCAGGCGCACCTCGCGGCCGTCCGGCGCGCGCAGCACGGCGCTGGCGCCATCCACGGTGTCGACCTCGCCAAACGCGACGTCGAACTTGCGCTCACCGACGACCTTCGGTTCGCGATGGTCGAGGTCGGTGCCGTCGACGGGATGCTCCGCGACCGGGATTTGCCGGTCATCCAGCTCGATGTAGGTGGCGGCGTTGACGGTCAGCTCGAGCTGCTCGGTGGGCACGTCACCGATCCTGAAGAACGGGTGGGTGCCGACGGCGACGGGCGCCTTCGAGTCTGAAAGATTCTGCACGGTGTGCGTGACGTCGAGCCCGCCATCCACCAGCTCGTACCGCACGGTCGTCGCGAGGTGGAAGGGGTAGCCGTGCTGCGGGAACACCGTCGCGCCGAGCGTCACGGCGCTCTCGGTGCGCTCGACCACACGGTATCCGGTGTTGCGCAGCAGCCCGTGGATGGCGTTGTTGCGACCGACCTCGGTGATGTCGAGCTGCATGGTCTTGCCGTCGAGGGTCCACTGGCCGTCCCTGATGCGGTTCGGCCACGGCACCAGCACGATGCCGTCGGCCCACGGCGGCGTGGCATCCACCGGGTACGACTCGATGATCTCGGTGCCGTCGATGGAGAAGTACCGCAGCGACGCGGCAAGCTCGGTGATGATCGCCGTCGCCCCGGCGCGGGTGATCTCGAACTGCTCGCCCGTGGGCGCTGTCTGTACCTGATTCACGCGGACAGTTTATCGGCGTCGATGACGGTCATTCCCGCCGCGCGCAGGTCGTCAAGCACGGTGCCGGATGCCGCTCCCGCCGTCACGAGGGTGTCGAAGTCACTCGCGCCGCCGATGGCAGCCAGCGCCGTGCGGCCCAGCTTCGTGGCATCCGCCAGCAGGATGCCCCGGCGCGAGCGCCCACGCACCCTCGACTTGATCTCCGCCTCCGCCAGGTTGATGTTCGTGACGCCCTCGATCGGGTGCACCCCGTTGCAGCCGATGAAGGCGATGTCGAGGTTGAGGGTGTCGAGCATCGGGGTCGCGAACGGGCTGACCAGCGAGTGCTGCAGGGGCCTGAGCGTGCCGCCGGTCACGATCACGGTCAACCGGGGAATCGCGGGCTCAAGCGCCAGCGCGATGGTGAGCGCGCTCGTCACGACGACCACGTCGTGGAGGTCGTGACGGTCCACGAGCGCGAGCGCGAGCGCCATCGAGGTGCTTCCGGCGTCGACGTAGATGCTGTCCCCGTTCGACACCAGCGTCGCTGCCGCCCGACCGATCGCGATCTTGGCGGCCCGGTTGCGGTCGAGCGCGGACTCGAGCGTGGGCTCGGCGGCGCCGGTCGGCATCGCACCGCCGTGCACCCGCGTGACCCTGCCGCGGCGCTCGAGGGCGCTGAGGTCGCCGCGCACCGTCACCTCGCTCACGCCGAGCTCGATGCTGGCGTCGGTGACGCGCACAAATCCGCGCTGCGTGACCAGCCGATCCAGTTCCTGCCGTCGTTCTGGTGCCGAGAGAGCCATTTACGATTACCTCCGATATCGAAAGCTTACTTTCGTTATCGTAATGCCATGCTCATGGCCGGAATCACCTCCCACCCCACCACCCTCGCCGACGGTCGCGACCTCATCTACTACGACGATGCAGACTCCACGCTGCCGGCGGGACGCGCGGTGGATGCCCGCACCCTCGACCCGCGACCGGCCACCGCGACCATGCGGCAGGACCCGCTGACCGGCGAGTGGATCTCGATCGCGGCCGCCCGCCAGAACCGCGTCTTCCTGCCGCCCGCCGACCAGGACCCGCTCGCGCCGGCGACCCCGTCGAACCCCTCGGAGGTGCCGAGCAACTACGACGTGGTCGTGTTCGAGAACCGTTCGCCCTCGTTCGGTCCGTCGCACGACGCGTTCGACCCTGCGCTGCTCGATGAGCTCGGGCTGGGTCGAGCCCTGCCATCCATTGGTCGTTGCGAGGTGGTGTGCTTCAGCCCCGAGCACGAGGGATCGTTCGGCACGCTGACCGAGTCGCGGGCGCGCACCGTGATCGAGGCCTGGGCCGACCGCACCGAGGCACTCAGCGCCATCCCCGGGGTGCAGCAGGTGTTCCCGTTCGAGAATCGCGGCGAGGCGATCGGCGTGACGCTGCGGCATCCGCACGGGCAGATCTACTCGTACCCGTACGTCACGCCGCGCACGAAGCGGGTGATCGAGTCGATCGAGAAGTTCGGACCCGGCCTGTTCCAGTCGATCCTCGACTTCGAGCGCGGCTCCGAGCGCGTCGTGCTCACCGGGGAGCACTGGACTGCCTTCGTGCCGTTCGCCGCCCGCTGGCCCATCGAGGTGCACATGCTGCCGCACCGCCACATCCCCGACTTCGCGGCGACCAACGACGCGGAACGCACGGAACTGGCGGGGATGTACCTTCGGTTGCTGCGCGGCATCGACGCGCTCTACGACACCCCGACGCCGTACATCGCCGCGTGGCACCAGGCGCCCGTGACCGTTGCTCGCGACGACATCCGGCTCATGCTGCAGGTGACGAGCCCCCGGCGCGCGGAAAGTAAACTCAAGTACCTCGCTGGCTCGGAAGCCGCGATGGGCGCGTGGATCGGCGACGTACTTCCCGAGCAGACGGCCGCATTCATCAGGGAAGGCATCAACCGCGCATGAGCGACATCAGGGACGACGTGGCCGAAGGCTTCGAACAGATTCATGGATATGCCCCGTTGGGCATATGGTCGGCTCCCGGCCGCGTGAACCTGATCGGCGAGCACACCGACTACAACGAGGGCTTCGTGCTGCCGTTCGCGATCAACCGGCGCACCGTCGTCGCCCTCGGTCTTCGCGATGACGCCGTCATGAACGTTGCGAGCGAGTTCGCGGACGAGATGGCGGGCATCCCGCTCACCGAACTCAGCCCATCCCGCCTCGAAGGATGGTCGGCCTATCCGCTGGGTGTGGCGTGGGCGCTCGGCGAGGCCGGCGCGGATCTCGCAGCGGTTCCCGGTGTCGACCTCTACATCGAGTCGACGGTTCCGGTCGGCGCAGGGCTCTCGTCGTCCGCCGCCATCGAGAGCGCCGTCGCGGTTGCGCTCGATGAGGTGTGGCAGCTCGGCCTCGACCGGCCGACGCTGGCGCGGGCCGGCCAGCTCGCCGAGAACAAGGCGGTGGGCGCGCCCACCGGCATCATGGACCAGTCGGCCTCGCTGCTCGGGCGCGACGATCACGCCGTGTTCCTCGACTGCCGCAGTCTCGCCGCCGAGCTCGTCCCGCTCGGTTTCGCCGAGGCCGGACTCGAGCTGCTCATCATCGACACCGGGGTCGAGCATTCGCCACGCGACCGGCGGCTACTCGGCCAGGCGGGAATCCTGCGACGGCGGGCGCCGCCAGCATGGGCGTCTCGTCGCTGCGCGATCTCACGGTGGACGACCTGCCCCGGGCGCGCGCGATCCTCGACGACGAGACGTTCCGCCGCGTGCGGCACGTCGTCACCGAGAACCAGCGCGTGCTCGACACCGTGGAGCGGCTGCGCACCGACGGCCCGACCGCGATCGGCGAGCTGCTGGATGCCTCGCACCTCTCCATGCGCGACGACTTCGAGATCTCGGTGCCCGAGCTCGACCTCGCGGTCGAGACCGCGCAGGCGAACGGTGCGATCGGGGCGCGGATGACCGGCGGCGGTTTCGGCGGAGCAGCCATCGCCCTGGTGCCGTCATCCGGAATCTCGCGGATCCAGGTGGCCATCGATGGAGCCTTCGCCGAGCACGGCTTCGGCCAGCCGACGATGTTCACGGTGACCGCGTCGAACGGTGCCCAGCGCGACCGCTGAGCCGTGGCATCCGGGGCCTGGCCGCTGCCGTGGCCGCGCGCCCGAACCCGCTTCCCTTCCGAAATGACGGAAGTCGGGGCATCCTGTTCCCGGAATCCCGGGGGCATGGATGCTCCGACCACCGAGATCTCCGTCATTTCGGAAGGTAGGCGGCGGAAGTTGCGCGGAAGCTGCGCGGCAGAGGGCACCCGAAAGAGTGGTGTCAGTTCAGACTGATGTCAGCCTGAACTGACATCGCGAAAACAGGACGGCTCGCCCGGGAGTCCGGGACGCTCGAGCGCCAGCTGCCTAGAAGACCTCGAGGTACTTCAGCGTGAAGGAGACGACGCCGGCGAGGCCGACGATCGATGCGACGACAAGCCAGAACCGGCCCCAGGGAAAACTCTTCACGGCAGAATCCTTTCAGCAGCGTCAACGACGTTCTTCAGCAGCATCGCACGGGTCATGGGTCCAACACCTCCGGGCACGGGCGACAGGTACCCCGCGACATCCGCCGCTCCGGGGTCGACGTCGCCAACGAGTCGCGCCTTGCCAGTCTCGGCGTTGACGACTCGCGTGATGCCGACGTCGAGGACAGCGGCGCCCGGCTTCAACCATGAAGGCTGGATGAGCCCGGCCACACCAACGGCGGCGACGAGGATGTCGGCCCGGCGAACGTAGCTCTCCAGGTCGACGGTGCGTGAGTGTGTCAGCGTGACCGTCGCGTCCAGTCCCTTGCGGGTGAGCAGCAGACCGAGCGGGCGGCCGACGGTCAGACCGCGACCGACGACCACGACGTGGCGTCCCGAGATCGGCACGTCGTAGCGCTGCAGCATCTCGACGATCCCGGCCGGGGTGCACGGCAGCGGCGAGTCGATCTCTCCCCCGACGCCGAGCACGAGCCGGCCGAGGTTGGTCGGGTGCAGCCCGTCGGCGTCCTTGTCCGGGTCCATGAGCTCGAGCATCGCGTTCTCGTCGAGACCGGCCGGCAGCGGGAGCTGGATGATGTAGCCCGTCACCGCCGGGTTCGCGTTGAGGTCGGCAATCGCCGCACGCACGTCGGCCTCGCTCGCGTCCGCGGGCAGGTCGACGCGGATCGACTCGATGCCCACCTCGGCGCAGTCGCGGTGCTTGCCCGCGACGTACGACAGCGAACCTGGGTCGCTTCCCGACCAGCAGCGTGCCGAGCCCCGGGGTGATGCCCCTGGCCTTGAGCGCGGTGATGCGTTCGGCGAGTTCACCTTTCACGGTGGTCGCGGTGGCGACCCCGTCGAGCCTGACCGCGGTCACGCGTTCCACGACCCGGGGCTTTCCAGGCCCGGGTAGAGGGGGAAACCGTCGGTGAGCTTCAGCACGCGCGCACGCAGGGCCGCGACATCCGGTGTCGGCTTCAGCGCCTCGGCGATGATGTCGGCGACCTCGGTGAACTCGGCGTCGCCGAAACCGCGGGTGGCGAGCGCCGGGGTGCCGATGCGAAGACCGGATGGCGTCATGGGCGGGCGCGGGTCGAACGGCACGGCGTTGCGGTTCACCGTGATGCCGACCGCGTGCAGGATGTCCTCCGCCTCCTGGCCGTGGATCGCTGCGTTGCGCAGGTCGACGAGCACGAGGTGCACGTCGGTTCCGCCGGTGAGTACGTCGATTCCGGCGGCCACGGCGTCCGGTGCTGTGAGGCGCTCTGCGAGGATCTGCGCGCCACGGAGAGTGCGCTCCTGGCGGTCCTTGAACTCGGGCTCGGCGGCGAGCTTGAACGCCGTCGCCTTTGCCGCGATCACGTGCATCAACGGGCCGCCCTGCTGACCGGGGAACACGTTCGAGTTGATCTTCTTCTGAGTGTCGAGGTCGTTGGTCAGGATGAACCCGGAGCGCGGGCCACCGATGGTCTTGTGCACGGTCGACGACGTGACGTCGGCGTACGGCACGGGCGAAGGATGAAGTCCCGCCGCCACGAGACCCGCGAAGTGGGCCATGTCGACCCAGAGCTTGGCGCCCACCTCATCGGCGATCTCGCGGTACGCCGCGAAGTCGAGCTGGCGGGGGTAGGCCGACCATCCGGCGATGAGCACGTGGGGCTTGACCTCGCGGGCCTTCTCGCGCACGACATCCATGTCGACCAGGTAGGTCTTCGGGTCGACACCGTAGGCGTGAGCCTCGTACAGCTTGCCCGAGAAGTTCAGGCGCATGCCGTGGGTGAGGTGGCCACCGTGAGCGAGCTCGAGACCGAGGATGCGGTCACCCGGCTGCGCGATCGCGGACAGTACGGCGGCGTTCGCGGAGGCGCCGGAGTGCGGCTGAACGTTGGCGTATGCGGCGCCGAAGAGGCTCTTCGCGCGCGAAATGGCGAGGCTCTCCGCGACATCCACGAACTCGCAGCCACCGTAGTAGCGGCGACCCGGGTAGCCCTCGGCGTACTTGTTGGTCAGCACCGAGCCCTGCGCTTCGAGCACGGCGCGGGGAACGAAGTTCTCGCTCGCGATCATCTCGAGCGTGCCGCGCTGGCGGCCGAGCTCCTGCGCGAGGACCTCCGCGATCTCGGGGTCGACTTCGGACAGCGGGGAGTTGAAGGTGTCAGACATGGGCGCTCCTAAAGACACTCGAACGGATAGAACAAAGGTATCCGGTGGGCCCAGGCGTACGGCCCAATCGTGCTGCCGTCTGGACCAGCACGGCGGTCGCTCCCCGATGGTTGCCCATCTCAACGCCAGTTGCGACGGATACAGCTTACGTGACGTTGCGCCCGGCGTCGCTAGGCCTTGGTCGCCGTCACCACGTTCGCCTGCATCGAGCCCTCGATTGCGCCGTCGCCGAATCGGGCGGTGAATTCCGCGGCAACGGCGGCCGTCGTCGCAGCGAGGGAGCCCCCGCGGGATTCGATCTCGCCCCTGAGCGGGGTGCCTTCCACGAAGGAACGCGCCGCGGTCGGGGCGTCCGGCGCGAGGCTGCGCCTGGTTTCGGTGTCGATTGTGATGTCGTCGACAAATCCCGCGGCGACGAGGTCCGCGCGGATCTGCGCCGTGTCGAAGTAGCCGTGCGGGGTCCGCTCGAGGAAGCGCGGCGGATCGTCCGGGAACATCGACGCGCACGCCGCGCTGACAGCATTCGCGAAATCGTTGTGCTCGAGGCTGTCCCATGCACTGAAGATGAACGTGCCTCCCGGAACCAGCACCCGCCTGGCCTCGGCGAACCCGCGCACCCGATCCGGAAAAAACATCACGCCGAACTGGCACACCACGACGTCGAAGCTCTCATCGTCAAACGGAAGCTCCAGGGCGTCGGCCACCAGCCACTCCACGGGCCGAGTGATGTCAACGAGCTTGGCGCGAGCGAGCATGCCCTCATTGAGGTCGGTGGCGACAATACGTGTCGACTCGGGAAGTACACCAGCGAGCTGCCGGGTCACCGCCCCCGTTCCTGCGGCGGTCTCCAGCACGCTGGACGGGCCGAGTTCGGCCACGCGCTGCGCGATGTCGGTCGCGAATGGAGCAAAAGACATCGGGACCTTGTACTGCTCATAAATCTCGGGCACCGAACCGGCGAACACCGCATCCGAGGACTCCATGCGCCAGTTCTACTCCGTTGCAGCGGGAAGCGCCACAGTTTCCGCCCCGAAGATGGCCACCAGCAGGTCGGTGGTCCACGAGATGAGCTGGGCATCCGTCGGATTCTCCGGCAGCGGCACGAGCACGGCCGCCGCAGCGGCGTGATACCGGGCTCCGGGGTACATGCGCTGCAACCGCACCTGGATCGAGTCGACCAGGTTCGCCGGAGCCAGCCTCAGCTTGTCGCCCATGACGACCACCTCACCGAGCCCGGCCTTCTGCGCCATGCGGCGGAGTCGCGACACGGCGATGAGGTTGGCGACCTGCTCGGGCGGTTCGCCGTAGCGGTCCGTGAGTTCTTCGATGACCCTGTCGATGCTGTCCACGCTGGCGTTCGGCGCCGAGGCCGTTGACAGCTTTTGGTACGCCTCCAACCTCAGGCGCTCGCTCTCGACGTACTCCTCGGGGATGTGCGCATCGACGGGCAGCTCGAGCCTGAGCTCGGTCTGGCCCTCGGCGACATCACCACGGAAGGTCGAGACCGCTTCGCCGATCATCCGGAGATAAAGGTCGAAGCCGACGCCGGCGATGTGACCGGACTGCTCGCCGCCGAGCAGGTTTCCGGCACCGCGGATCTCGAGGTCCTTGAGGGCGATCTGCATACCGGCACCGAGCTCGTTGTTCGCCGCGATCGTGTTGAGTCGTTCGTGGCCCGTCTCGGTGAGCGGCTTCATCTCGTCGTAAAGGAAGTAGGCGTAGGCGCGCTCCCGCCCTCGGCCGACACGACCGCGCAACTGGTGCAGCTGCGACAGACCGTACTTGTCAGCACGATCGATGATCAGGGTGTTCGCGTTGGCGATGTCCAGCCCGGTCTCGATGATGGTCGTCGACACCAGCACGTCGAACTTGCGCTCCCAGAAGTCGACCATGACCTGCTCGAGCACGTGCTCGGGAAGCTGGCCGTGAGCGACCGCGATGCGCGCCTCCGGCACCAGCTCGGCGAGGTGGTTCGCGGTGCGGCTGATGCTCGAGACGCGGTTGTGGACGAAGAAGACCTGGCCTTCGCGCAGCAACTCGCGTCGAATGGCCGCGCCCACCTGCTTGTCGGAATACGGTCCAACGAACGACAGGATCGGGTGACGGTCTTCGGGAGGCGTCGCGAGTGTCGACATTTCCCGGATGCCCGTGACCGCCATCTCCAGCGTGCGCGGAATCGGGGTCGCCGTCATCGCGAGAATGTCGACGTTGGTCTTCAGCTTCTTCAGCGCATCCTTGTGCTCGACACCGAAGCGCTGCTCCTCGTCGATGATGACCAGGCCGAGATCCTTGAACACGATGTTCTTGCTGAGCAGGCGATGCGTGCCGATGACGACGTCGACCGTGCCATCCTCCATGCCCGCGATGGTCTCCTTCGCTTCCTTGTCGGTCTGGAAACGGGACAGCGCGCGTAGGTGCACGGGGAATCCCGCGAACCGCTCCGCGAAGGTCTCCATGTGCTGACGCACCAGCAGCGTGGTCGGCACGATCATCGCGACCTGTTTGCCATCCTGCACGGCCTTGAACGCGGCGCGAACCGCCACCTCGGTCTTGCCGTAGCCGACGTCGCCGCTGAGCAGGCGATCCATGGGGATCGGTCGCTCCATGTCGGCCTTGACCTCGTCGATGGTGGTGAGCTGGTCCGGGGTTTCCGCGAACGCGAAAGCCTCCTCGAGCTCACGCTGCCACGGGGTATCCGGCCCGAACGCGTGACCCTTGCTCGCCATGCGGGCGCTGTAGAGCTTGACGAGTTCGACGGCGATGTCGCGAACGGCCTTGCGCGCCTTGCCCTTGGCCGCGGCCCAGTCGCTGCCGCCCATCTTGCTGAGCGAGGGGGCTTCGCCGCCGACATAGCGGCTCAGCAGGTCGAGCTGGTCGGTCGGGACGTAGAGCTTGTCGCCGGGGTATCCACGCTTATTGGGCGCGTACTCGATGACCAGGAACTCACGTTGCGTCTTGATCGCGTTGCGGCCGCCCGTCGACACCTCGCGCTGCACGAGCTCGACGAACTTGCCGATTCCGTGGGTGTTGTGCACGACGAAGTCGCCGGCCTTGAGCTGCAGCGGGTCGACCACGTTCTTGCGGCGCACGGCGAGCTTCTTCACCTGACGGGTGTCGTAGCCAGCCGTTCTGCCGTAGAACTCGCTCTCGCTGAGCAGCGCCAGCTTGATGTCGGGAAGCTCGAAACCGGTATCGACGGATGCCTGCAGCAGGTACGCGACGCCGGCGTCGGCTTTCGGCGGGAAGGCTTCCACCGCGCGCCCGGCGAGCTCATGCTCGGCGAGCACGTCGGCTGTGCGCTCCACGAGCCCATGGCCCTCGGACACGACGGTGACCGTCCAGCCGTCGCGCAGCAGCTCGCCGACGTGGCCAAGTGCGCCGTCAGGCTGGCCGGCGAAGTTCGGCACGGCTCGCGCGTCGATGCGCACGTACGACTCGAGCGCGGTCGCTTCCAGTTCTTCCGGAGCCCCGGAGTCGAAGGCGCTGAGCGTCCACCACGGACGGTTGCCGGCCGACTCCCGCAGCTTTCCGAGCGTGACGAAGTCGCCGGCATCGAGGTCGATGGGTGCCTCGGCCCCGGCGGTGGCGGCGTTCCACGCTGCGCTCAGAAACTCCCGGTTCGTCTCGGCCAGGTTTACCGCCCGGGTCGCAACCTTCTCGGGCGAGAGCACCGCGATCGCGGCATCCTGAGGCAGGTAGTGGGTGAGCGGCACGAGCCGGTCGACGAGCGCCGGCGCGAGCGACTCCATGCCATCGACGGGGATGCCTTCGCCGATCTTGGCGAGCATCGTCGAGAGGCTCGGGAACTCGTGCTGCATCTCGCGTGCCCGCTGGCGCACGCTGTCGCTGAGCAGCATCTCGCGGCTCGGCGGCAGCTCGGCATCCGTGATCTCGGTGGTGAGTGAGCGCTGGTCTGCGACCGAGAATTCGCGGAGCTGCTCGAGCTCGTCGCCGAAGAATTCCAGCCGGAGGGGATGCTCGTCGGTCGGCGCGAACACGTCGACGATGCCGCCGCGCACCGCGAACTCGCCGCGCCTGGTCACCATGTCGACGCGGGCATAGGCGAGGTCGACCAGCCTGCTGCTGAGCTGGGCCAGGTCGTATCCGCGGCCGCCCTTGGTGAGCGTGATCGGCTCGATGCTGGTGAGGTTGTCTGCGAGCGGCTGCAGAGCGGCCCGCACGCTGGCGACCATAACGAAGGGTGTCTGCTGGTCGCCGGCGGTCCAGTCCCGGATGCCACGAAGCGCCGCAATCCGCTTGCCCACAGTCTCGGAGCTGGGGCTCAGCCGCTCGTGCGGCAGGGTCTCCCATGCGGGAAATTCGACGATCGTGGCGCTCGGCAGGTAGCTGGCCAGGGACCGGCGAAGGGCCTCGGATTCACGGCCCGTCGCCACGATCGCGAGCAGCGCGCGAGGGCCGCCCTTGCGCGTCAGCAGCCCGGAAAGCAGGGGCGCCCTGAGACCGTCGACAAGCGAGAAGTCGGCGCTTCTGGCGCCGAGAGAAAGTGCTTTCTCGAACGTCCGGGCGCGCGAAAGGGCCGGGATTAAACCTTCGAGTATCACCGGGCAAGTCTATGTGGGGTGGCTGACATGACCCTGATGGCAGCTCCCCGAACAGAAAATAACCCCACCATTGAGGATTCATCCACCACTATGGTGAGACTCACACACACTGGCGACTGATGAAGGCTGGTTGATGACGACACACGCGACGCTCCAACCCGATGGAGCTGCGACCCGGTCGGAACCGAAAGGTACCGTCGTGCTCGACGGTGTCACCCGCCGGTTTGGTGAAACGAAAGCTGTCGACAACCTGAGTCTTCGTGTGGAGGCCGGCGAGTTCCTGTCGCTGCTCGGGCCATCCGGTTGTGGCAAGACGACGACGCTTCGAATGCTCGCTGGGTTCGAGCATCCTGATGCTGGCGAAATCAGGATCTCGGGAACCAGCGTTCTGGGCGTGCCGCCGTATAAGCGCGACGTGAACACGGTGTTCCAGGCCTATGCGCTCTTCCCGCACATGAGCGTCGCCGAGAACGTCGCATACGGGCTGCAGCAGAAACGGGTTCCGCGCGCCGAGGTTCGCGAGCGGGTCAGCGAGGCGCTCGAGCTGGTGCAGATGCGCTCGTTCGCCGATCGCAAGTCCACTCAGCTGTCCGGCGGCCAGCAACAGCGCATAGCCCTGGCTCGCGCCCTCGTGAACCGGCCCAGCGTGCTGCTGCTCGACGAACCGCTCGGTGCCCTGGATCGCCAGTTGCGCGAGGAGATGCAACTCGAGCTCAAGCTCCTGCAGTCGCAACTCGGAATCACCTTCGTGTTTGTCACACACGACCAGGGTGAGGCCCTCTCGATGAGTGATCGCATCGCGGTCATGCGCGACGGACGTATCGAACAACTCGCCGACGCGAACACGATCTATGCACGCCCGGCGTCAGCGTATGTCGCGGCATTTATCGGTCAGCAAAACTTCGTACCTGGCACCGTCAGCGCTGATGGCCGCACGGTCGACTCCGCGATCGGAGCACTGAGCGCCGGACGTATCGACGAGACCCTTAGGTCGGGGGATGCCGCGCAAGCCGCGATCCGCCCCGAGTTCGTACTGGTGAATATCGCGAGCGAACCGACAACGGCAGGCACGCAGGGCTCGGACGGCAGGCTCATCGGGGTCGCGCATCTCGGCGAATCGATGCAATACCTCGTGCAGCTGGACGGCGGCCTGAGCATCCTTGCGCGCCGACCCACGGTGGATGCCCCGATGCTGGCGGTCGGCGACGCCGTGCACTGTGCGTGGAAGCCGGAGCACGTGCAGGTTTTCCCTGCCGACGGCGCCGAGGAGGCCGCAGGATTCGTGCGGCCGCCAGAAGCGGTACCGAAGCTGACCTAGGCACCACCGAAAACCAAGGAGACGAAGCACATGACCCCCGAGACCCCCATTCGTGTCCTTGCGAGCGCGTCAGCGTCCCGCATCATCCACCGAGAGCTGACTCGACGAGGCTTCATCAGCGCCGCCGTCGCTGCTGGTGCCGTTGGTGCGCTCGCCGCATGCTCAAGTCCGAGCACCGGGCCTTCGGCTGAGGCGACAGGCGGCGCACTCGAGAGCAAGCTCTCGATCTACACCTGGGGTGAGTACGACGCCCCCGAGGTGATGGATGCCTTCACCACCGAGCTGGGCCCGGCCATCGTCATCGACTCGTTCAGTTCGAACGAGGAACTGATCTCGAAGCTCGTCGCCGCAAAAGGCACCAGCGGCTACGACATCGTGGTGCCGACGGGAACCTTCATCCCGCAGATGGTCGAGAACGGCCTGCTGACCAAACTGAACCGGGACCTGATCCCCAACATCGAGTACATGGACCCGGCGTTCCTCGGCCGGGACTGGGACCCTGGCAATGACTACTCGATCTGCAAGGCGTGGGGCACCACCGGATTCGTCTACGACAAGAACATCATCACGCGCGAGCTGACGACGTGGAACGACTTCCTCGACGCAGCCCAGAACGAGGCGAGCGGCAAGACGAGCGTGCTTGACGACCCGGGCGACATCACGGGAATCTACTTCTGGGCAAACGGGATCGACTGGGACACCACCGATCCCGACAACCTTGACGCCGCCGAGGAGTACCTCGTCAACACCCTTGCTCCCCACCTCGCCGCGTTCGACTCATACCCGGGCGGGCAGTCGATCCCACAGGGGACGATGGCGCTCATGCAGGCGTGGAACGGTGACGCGCGCATCGGCATCCTGGAGGGCGGTGAACCCGAGCGCTGGCAGTGGGTGCTCGGCGCCCCCGATACCGAGATCTGGATGGACAACTGGGCCATCGCGGCGGGCGCTCCCAACCCCGAGGCGGCCCACGCGTTCATTAACTATGTGCTCACGCCCGAGAATTCGCTCGCGGAGCTCGACTACATCGGCTACCACACTGGCGCAACCGACATCGAGCAGTCCGCGATCGATGCTGGGTTCGTGATGCTCGATCTCGTGTTCTTCACCCCGGAGCAGATCGCCACCATGAACACAGGCCAGGTCACCGAGGCTCAGGGCCGACTCGTCGACATCTGGAACAAGATGAAGGCTGCGGCTGGTGCGTAGTCCCCGCTTCGCCCTCGCGATTCCCGCGTGGGTGTGGCTCATCACCTTCTTCGTCGTACCCGTCGGGTACGTGATCTGGTTCAGCTTCGGCTACAAACCCAGCATCTTCGGCACTCACGCCAACGACGTCCTGTCGTTCGACCGCTACGTCGAGGCCCTGTCGCCGACGTTCTTCCAGACGTTCATGAACACCCTCTGGGTCGGGGTCGTCGGCACCGCACTGTGCCTGCTGATCGCCTTCCCCGTTGCATATTGGATGGCGGTGAAAGTCTCGCCAGGGAAGCGCGGGCTGCTCATCGCGCTGGTCATGATCCCGTTCTGGACGAACTTTCTCGTGCGCACCATCGGATGGCAGGTCATCCTCGCCCCCGAAGGCTGGCTCTCGACCGGGCTCAACGCCGCCGGGCTCATCGACGGACCTCTCGAGATTCTCTACACGCGAACCGCGGTGCTCATCGGTGTGGTCTACAACTACCTCCCGTTGATGATCCTCCCGCTGTTTGTGGCGTTCGACCGGGTGGGAGCACCGCTCCGCGAGGCCAGCAAGGACCTCGGTGCCGGACCTGTCGCAACGCTCGCCCGCGTGACGATCCCCCTCGCCCGACCCGGCATCATCGCGGGCGTGCTGCTCGTCTTCATCCCGCTCATGGGTGACTACATCACCGCGACCGTGCTCGGAGGGGCCAAAGGCAACATGGTGGGCCAGCTCGTGGCGAGCCAGTTCCAGACCGCGCAGAACTGGGCGCTCGGTTCCGCGATGGCGGTGCTGCTCATGCTGGTCATCGCCCTGAGCGTCGCGGTGGGTGGCCTGATTGCCTGGATCGTGTCGCTTCCGTTCCGGGCGGCCAATCGTCTCGTGCTCGGAGCCGGCTCGTGAGCGGCCGCCGCAGGCACGGGTTCGGCCGGGACGTCGCGCTGTGGGTCTGGGGCGTGATCGTGATTCTCTTCCTGTTCGCGCCGATCGCCGTCATCGTCGTGTCCTCCTTCAACAGCGGACGTCTGCTCGTGTCGTGGGACGGATTCAGCTTCGACCCGTACCGCGCGATCTTCGAGAAGCCGGCGATCCGCGACGCCGTCTGGGTTTCGCTGCGGGTCGGGCTGTTCTCCGCACTCGTCGCGACCACCCTCGGCACTCTCGCGGGCATCGCCCTGGCTCGCCGTCCGGGAAAGTGGGCGGCCTGGTTTATCGGGTTGCTGCTGCTGGTCACCGTTACGCCCGAGATCGTGGATGCCGTCTCACTGCTGCCGTGGTTCGTCACGCTGGGGCAGGATGTGGGCATCGCGGCGTTCAACGAGGGTCTCGTGAGACTCACCGTGGGACACTCGATCTTCTCCACGGCGGTCGTCGCGTACATCGTGCGCGCGCGTCTGGTGGGGCTCGACGCCAACCTGGAGGAGGCGTCGGCCGACCTTTACGCCCCGCCGGTTCGCACCTTCTTCCGGATCACGCTGCCGCTTGCGTTGCCAGCGGTTCTCGCCGGCGGTCTCCTCTCGTTCACGCTGAGCCTTGACAACACCATCGTGTCTGCCTTCGTGCAGGTGTCGGGCTCCACGCCGTGGCCCGTCTACGTGCTGAGCGCACTTCGGGGTGGTCTGCGGCCCGAGATTGGCGCGGTATCCACGGTCATGCTGCTCCTCACCCTCGTCGCACTGGGGCTCGTCGCGATCGTGCTGCGCCGCGCCGGGGATTCTGCCACCGACATCGCCCGCACCATGGGCGGCAGCTGAGCCGCCCACCAGAATCAATCGAGGAGCACCGATGACCCACGCCGACCTGGTTTTTACTGGCGGTCCAGTGTTCACTGCTGACACCGTCCGCTCGCGGGCGCACTTCGTTGCGGTGACCGGCGAACGCATTGTGGCGGTCGGCTCCGATGCGGGCGAGCACATCGGGCCACACACGAGAGTCGTCGACCTCGCTGGACGGATGCTCGTGCCCGGGTTTCAGGACGCCCACGTGCATCCGGTCTGGGGCGGCCTCGACCTGCTGCGCTGCGACCTTGCGCCGTACGCCACCTCGGCGGAATACCTGACCACCATCGCGGACTATGCGGCAGCGCATCCTGACGACGACTGGGTGCTCGGCGGCGGCTGGAGCATGTCGGCGTTCCCCGGCGGCACACCGTTGGCGAGCGATCTCGACCGCGTCGTTCCCGACCGTCCGGCGTTTCTCCCGAACCGGGACGGCCACGGCGCGTGGGTCAACTCGAAGGCGCTCGAGTTGGCGGGCATCACCCGTGACACACCGGATCCCGCCGACGGACGGATCGAACGCGACTCGGACGGCACACCAAGCGGAACCCTGCACGAGGGTGCGATGACGCTCGTCAACAGGCTGCTGCCGGCTGAGACACCGGAGCGCATGTATGAGGCACTCATGCTTGGGCAGCAATACCTGCACTCCTTCGGCGTGACGGCCTGGCAGGATGCCATCGTCGGCAGCTTCGGCGACGCTGGTGATCCTGCCGAGAGTTACGTCGCCGCCGTGGCATCCGGCGAACTGACCGGCCGGGTTGTCGGCGCCCTGTGGTGGGACCGCTCACGCGGCCTCGAGCAGATCCCTGATCTCATCGAGCAGCGCGAACGCCTGAGCTGGGGACGCTTCCAGGCCACGAGCGTCAAGATCATGCAGGACGGCGTCGCCGAGAACTTCACGGCGTCGATGCTCGAGCCGTACACCGACGGTCACGGGCATCCGAGCGACAACTCCGGCATCTCTTTCGTGCCGCCGGAGATTCTCAATGAGGCCGCCGTGCAGTTGGATGCCGCCGGGTTCCAGTTGCACTTCCACGCCATCGGCGATCGGGCGGTGCGTGAGTGTCTCGACGCCGTCGAGCACGCTCTCGGTCGCAACGGTCGGGGCGACAACAGGCACCACATCGCCCACCTCCAGGTGGTGCATCCGGAGGATGTGCCGCGCTTCCGCCAGCTGGACGTCACGGCAAACATGCAGTCGTTGTGGGCGACGTTCGAGCCCCAGATGGTCGACCTGACGCTGCCGTTCCTCGGGGAACCGCGCGGAAGTTGGCAGTACCCGTGGGGCGACCTGATGCGCGCCGGCGCGATGCTCGCGGCCGGCAGCGACTGGTCGGTTTCCACCCCGGATCCGCTCGCCGCGACTCACGTGGCGGTCAACCGCGCGGCGCACCGCGACTTTGCCGAGGGCGAGTACGGGCCGTTCCTGCCTGAGCAGCGCCTCGACCTGGCGACGGCGCTGACCGCGTACACCGCGGGCTCGGCGCGAGTGAACCACCTCGACGAGACCGGGCAGATACGCGTCGGCGCGCTCGCCGACCTTGTCGTGCTCGACCGGGACCCGTTCGCCGGGCCCCCGGAAGACATCGGCTCGACGCGCGTTCTCGAGACGTTCGTCGGCGGCGTGAGCGTGTACTCCGCGACCTGAGTTCCAGCTGCGTGGCATCCGTGGCACGGTGCCGCCCTCGCGATGTTCATAACTCCTGCAACTAGCTCTGGCCGACTGCGTCCACCCCCGTCCTTGCGGGCAAGCCGCAGCCACGGGCCTGCATTCTGCAGGAGTTATGAACATACGGCGGAGGCGGCGGAGGCGGCGTCCCGGCCCGCGGCCCGTTCGTCCAAATGAAGGAGATTTCTGCGAGTACCCCCGCCATGGCGCGCGAAACGCCCACGAAAGCAGGAATCTCCTTCATTTGGACGGACGAAGGAGAGCGGCGGCGGCAAGGGGGCGCAGCAACTACCGCGCGGTGTGGAACTTCAGCTGCGCGGCGGTGAGGCCCTCCGCGGCGATGAGTTGCGTGGCATCCGCCGCGTCCTCGAGGGTGTTGGGCAGCGTGGCCCGCTCCTCGCGCGAGAAATCGCGCAGCACGAAGTCGGCCGCGGGCTGCCTGCCGGGCGGCCGCCCGACGCCGATGCGCACGCGGGTGAAATCACCGGTTCCGGTGGCGGCGATGATGTCCCGGATGCCGTTATGGCCGCCGTGACCCCCACCGAACTTCAGTCGCACGGAGTCGAATGGGATGTCGAGCTCGTCGTGCAGCACGATCAGCCGTGAGGGTTCGATCTTGTAGAACCGCAGAAGTGCGGCGACCGGAGCGCCAGACACGTTCATGAACGTGTTGGGCTTGGCCAAGACCAGCTTCGGGCCGGCGGCGATGCCGCGAGCCTCGGCCACTGCGGCGTTGGCTTTGTGGTTCTTGAAGCTCGCCGACGCACGGTCGGCGAGCAGGGACAACGCCATTTGGCCGACGTTGTGGCGATTTCCGGCGTAGCCGGGCCCGGGGTTACCGAGCCCGACTACCAGCCACAGGTCATCCACAGGCTGCGCCTTACGTGAGAACCAGATTGGCCGAAACCTTCGAATTACTCGGATTCCTCGACTGCAGCTTCGCCCTCAGCGGTCTCGCCCTCGGCGGCCTCTTCGGTCTCGGTCTCGTCGCCAAGGTCCTGCTCGGTCTCGCCGGTGATGCCGACGATCAGGGTGTCTTCGTCGGTGACCAGGGTCGCACCCTTGGGCAGCGTGAGGTCCTTCGCGAGGATCTGGGTGCCCTCGTTGAGGCCCTCGATCGAAACGACGACGTTCTCGGGGATGTGAGTTGCCTCGACCTCGAGCGACACCGTGTTGGAGTCCTGGTTGACGGAGGTTCCGGGAGCCGACTCGCCCTCGACGTGCACGGGGATGTCAACGATGACCTTCTCGCCCTTGCGGACGACGATGAGGTCGATGTGCTCGATGATCTGGCGAACCGGGTCCTTCTGCACATCCTTGACCAGCGCGAGCTGGACCTTGCCCTGGATGTCGAGCTCGAGAACCTGGTTCGACTTGCGCAGGATCAGCGCGGTCTCGTGGCCGGGGAGGGTGACGTGCTGCGGCTCGGTGCCGTGGCCGTAGATGACGGCAGGGATCTTGCCCTTGGCGCGGATCTTGCGGGCGACGCCCTTGCCGAAGGTGTCGCGCACCTCGGTAAGAAGGTGGTTGCTGTCTGCGGACTTTGAGGCCTTGTCAGCCATGATGTTCTCCATAACGGGCGAATGCCCAGATCGTATTCAACTCGAACGCATGATTGCCAGCGTGAGGAAAAGCCCAATGCACTTAAGATCAGTGACTCACCCGCCGCGTCGATAACGGAACCGTTAGGTTCCCTCGCCGAAGTTCAGTTGCCGATTCTACACGGATTGCCGAGCAAACCGATATCCGTCAGCGCACGCGACGTGAGCGCAGCAGCTCACCGATCCCGGCGGCGATCAACAGCACCCCGAGCAGCGCGAGGGTGCCGTTGGGCCCCGAGAACTCGACGGCGATGGTCAGTTCCGGGGAGATCAGTTCGGCGAGGGATGCCAGCCGCCCGGGTTCGGTCATCTCGATGACGCCGGCCGCGCCGAACACGACCCCCAGCACCGAGATGCCGACGGACGACCACCGCAGTGTCAGCAGCGCCAGCCCGAGCAGCACCGCACCGACGGTGAGCAACAGGCCGCCCATCCCATCGAATTCGGTACGCTCGCCGGCCAGCAGATCCGTGTACACAACACCGCCGCCCATGAACGCGAGCATCACGCCCATCGGGCCTGCCCCGAGGGCGACGATCACGCTTGCGGTTCTGGCGACGAAGCCGGCTTTTTGCGAGCGACGGGTGACGGCCGCGAGCCCGCCGACGAGGAAGATCGCCCCGGCGAGCATCCCTGTCCCGGTCGCAATCGAGAAGATGAAGCCGTCGCCCAGGGCCGAATTCCGGCCGAAGGTCTGTTCGGTGAGTTCGATGATCGGCACGCCAGGGATGAGCACCGCCAGCAACATCGTCACGATATGGATGGCGCCCACCACGATCACGCCGATGGATGACAGCCCCACGGTGAGCATGGCGACGCTCAGCAGCGCAATTCCTACGATCACGAACGTCAGCGCCGTCACGTCGAGCGCGACCGGCACGTAGCGGGCGGCATCCTTCAACAGGATGGCCCCGCCGTGCCAGAGCGCGGCGTATCCCAGCACGGTCGCGACGAGTGCGACCAGGATGCTGACGGGGATGCGGATCATGGTCAGAGACTATCGAGAGGAGCATCCCTCATCCGGGATTTGCGCAGGGCTGGTCGCCACGCGGAGGCTAGTCCGTTTCGTCGCCGACGAGCTCGATCGGCAGCGAGGGCGCCAGCCGGCGCAGCGTCTGGAAGGTCGGCACGAGCGCGTCGTACAGCTGCCCGAAACTGGGAAGCAGCGAGGCGTACACGGCGGCGGATCGCGGATCCGGTCGCACGCTGTCATCGACCGGGATGAGCTGGTCGACGATGTCGATCGACTCGATGAGGCCGAGCGCCTCCATGCCGAGCAGGGCGGCACCGAAGCTCGACCCCTCCTGTCCCTCAGCGAAATCGACAGTCATGCCGAGCGCCGACGCGAGAACCCCGCGCCACAGGTCGCTCTTCATCACCCCACCGGTCGCTCGGATCTGCGTGACTTCGAGCCCGGCCGACCGCATCGACTGCAGCACGAGCGCGAGCTGCAGGCAGACTCCCTCGAGCGCGGCCCGGATCAGGTGCTCGCGCTTGTGCGCGCGAGTGAGTCCTATATATGCACCCTTGGGCAGCGCGCTCCAGTGCGGGGCCCGCTCGCTCAGCAGGTACGGCAGCATGATGAGGCCGCCCGAACCCGGCTGCGCCGCGCGCCGCCAGCTCGAGCAGCTCGGCCTCCGAGCCCGGTCCGAGCTCGTCAGCGAGGATGCTCCTGACCCAGTCGAGGGTGGCTCCCCCGTTGTTGATGGCGCCGCCGATCACCCAGCGGTCCTCCGTGAGGGCGTAACAGAACACGCCGCCCATCGGATCGACCGCGGGCTTGTCGACGCCGACGCGCAGCGCGCCACTGGTGCCGATCGAACAGGCTGCGACCCCGGGCCGCACAGCGCCGACCCCGAGGTTGGCGAGCGGGCCATCGCCGGCACCGACAACGACGGGGGTCGTCTCGGGAAGACCCATGACCCTGGCCGCATCCGGTGTGATTCCGGGCAGCACGTCGCGGGTACGGACAAGCTCGGGAAGCTGCTCTGCTGACACCCCGGCGATCGCGAGCGCCTCGTCGTCCCAGGTGAGGGTGTGGATGTTCATGAGGCCACTGGCGCTTGCCAGCGAATGGTCCACAACGAGCGCCCCACACATGTGCAGGATGACGTAATCCTTAATGCCGACCCAGAACGCCACGTTCTCGTGAAGTTTCGGCTCCTGCTCCCGGAACCACACGAGCTTCGGCAAGGGCGACATGGGGTGGATGGGCGTACCGGTGCGCCTGTGCAGCGCGAGCCCGCCGGTCGCCGCCCGCAGGCGCTCGGCCTGCAGCCCGGCACGGGTGTCGCCCCAGGTGATCACCTCGGTCATCGGCCGATACAACGGATCGAGGCCGAGAAGGCTGTGCATGGCGGACGAGAACGACAGTCCGCGCACGCGCTCTGCACCCACCTCGGCCACCACCTCGGCGACCGCGGCGTAGGCGGCCGCGAGGATCAGATCCGGATTCTGCACGGCGTGACCGGGAAACGGCATCTCGAGCGGGTAGCCGTGCGAGGCGGTCGCCAACTGCTCACCCGCAACCGTGAACGCCACGGCCTTCGTGCTCGTCGTGCCCAGGTCGAGGCCGATGACGATGTCGTCGGCTCCGGATGCTGCAGCCTGGTCGGTCATGCGCGCAACGCCCTCATGATTGGAGCCTACTCAGCGGCGCTGGAGTCGGGCCAGACCGCGATGACGACCTTGCCGCTGGCCGCCGAGTCCTTCGCGACGTCGAACGCCGACACCGAGTCGCTCGCGTCGATGACGTGGGTGATCACGGCATCCAGGCCCGGCGTTTCGGCGAGAATGCGCACGGCCTCGTCGATCTCGTCCTTGAACCTGAACACTCCGAGCACCTGAAGCTCCTTGGAGATGAACGGTGCGAGGTTCACCGGGCGCGGCTCGTTGGGCACCATGCCGATCTGCACGACCATGCCGCGGCGCCTGGCCGCGACGAACGCGGCACTGATCGCGGGGGTTGCCCCCGAGCACTCGAAGACGACGTCGAAGGCGTTCTCGGGCAGGGCATCCTGGCCGATCCGGATGACGTGATCGGCACCGATCGCCGTCGCTCGGGCGAGCGGCTGCTCGAGCACGTCGCTGACGGTGACCTCCGCCGCTCCCCGGGCGCGTGCGGCAGCCGCCGCCAGCAGTCCGATCGGGCCGGCGCCGGAGACGAGCACCTTCTTGCCGGCGATATCGCCGGCCCGGGTCATCCCGTGCAGGGCGACCGCGAGAGGCTCGGCGAGTGCCGCGCGCTTGAGCGGAAGGTCGGCGGGAAGCACGCGAATCATGTCGTTCTCGACGACAAGGTACTCGCTGAGGCCACCCTGGGTGTGGGGATGGGTCGAGGCGCTGCCAAGGTAGGAGCCGCCCGGCCACAGGTGCGGGGCATCCTCGATTCCCGGCTCGGCGTGGCCGAAGCGGGCAGGATGCACCGTCACCGGGGTTCCCGGAGCGAGAACGCCAGACGGGTCGAGGTCGACGCGACCGGACAGCTCGTGGCCGGGAGCCAGAGGCTCCTCCACCACGAACGCCCCGTTGGCGCCCTCGAAGTAGTAGTGCAGGTCGGAACCGCAGATGCCGACGAAGTCGACACGCACGCGAACCTGGCCGGCCGCGGGCTCCGGCGTCTGCACCTCACGCTCGGATAGTTCGAGTTTTCCGTCGATGTAGATCGCCTTCATGGCGTACTCCTTATTAGTGTCGCGTTAGTCGCGGCAGGTCAGACGACCGAGGTCATTCCGCCGTCAACGAAGATGTTCTGACCCGAGACGAAGCTGCTTGCGCTCGATGACAGGTAGATGAGGGTGCCCGCGAGCTCCTCGGTGTTGCCCCAGCGCTGTGCGGGGGTGCGGTTGACGACCCACGCGTTGAACGCCTCGTCCTCGACGAGTGCTGTGTTCATCTCCGTGGCGAAGTAGCCGGGCGAGAGGGTGTTGACCTGGATGTTGTGGCGGGCCAGGTCGGCGGCCATCCCCTTGCTCAGCTGCGCAACGCCGGCCTTGCTCGCCGAGTACGGCGCAATGGTCTGGCGCGCGAGCATCGACTGCACCGAGGCGATGTTGATGATCTTGCCCGAGCCGCGCTCGACCATCGCCGGCGCAACGAATCGCGAGACGTAGAACACGCCAGACAGATTCGCGGCAATGACGTCATCCCAGTCAGAAACGAGGAATTCGGTGAACGGGGCACGCCGCTGCAGGCCCGCGTTGTTGACGAGGATGTCGGGGGTACCGTGTTCCGCGATCATCGCGGTGATGGCACTCTCGACTGCAGCGGCATCTGTGACGTCGAACACGACGGCAGCAGGCCGGGTGCCGGTCTCGCTCTCAATGAGATCGCGAGTGGTTTCCAGCGTTGCGCCGTCGCGCCCGTGCACGATGAGTCTGGCGCCCGCGCGGGCCAGGGCCAGGGCAAGGCCCTGACCCAGGCCGCGGGACGACCCTGTTACCAGCGCCAGCTTGTCTGTGAGGGTGAAGTGGTCGACCATGATCTGTTCCGCTCTTTCCGCTCTGAACGAGCTGTCTGCTGGGTGGTGTGGTCTGGCTAGATGACCGACGCGATGCCGTAGATGACCAGCACGACGAGGAATCCCATCACGGACTCGAGGGCCTGCTGCACTGTCCACACCTTCAGGGTGGTCTTGACATCCATGCCCATCAGTCGACCAACGAGCCAGAAGCCCGAGTCGTTGACGTGACCGGCGAATACCGAACCGGCAGCGGTGGCGAGCACGATGGCCGCGACCTGCAGCGGGTTGAAGTCACCGGCGAGCACGCCGGGGGCTACGAGGGCCGCGGCGGTGACGAGCGCGACGGTTGCCGAACCCTGGGCGATGCGGAGGATCACGGCGATGATGTACGCCGCGAAGATGATCGGCAGGCCGAGGTCTCCGAGTGTGTCGCTCAGCGCGTCGCCGATACCGGAGGTACGCAGCACGCCACCGAACATTCCACCGGCGCCGGTGATGAGGATGACCGAGCAGATCGGGCCGAGGGCGGTGTCGATGAGCTTCTCGAGCGCGGTGCCGTTGACGCCGCGGCGCTTTCCGAGCACGAATGCGGCCACGAGCACGCTGATGAGCAGCGCGACAGCGCTGGTGCCGATGAGCGTCAGTGCCTGCACCCAGAGGTCGTCGGCGTTGACAACGCCGATGGAGCGCAGTGAGTTCAGACCGGTGTTCATCAGGATCAGCACGAGCGGCAGAGCAAGGATCATCATGACCGTGCGCGGCCTGGGCGGGTTGGTCGGCTGGTCGTCATCGATGCCGCCGAAGATCGACAGCACGTTGAGCGGGTTGCGCTTGTTGACGAACTTGGCCCACAGGTATCCGGTGACGTACCAGGTCGGGAAGACGATCACGAGGCCGACCAGCAGAACGAGTCCGAGGTCTGCGCCGTAGGTCTCGGTCGCGGTGATGGGGCCGGGGTGCGGCGGCACGAACACGTGCATGACCGAGAAGGCGGCTGCAGCAGTGATGCCGTACAGGAGCATGTTCTTGCCACCCATGCGACGCGCAACCGCGAAGACGATGGGGAGCATGACGACGAGTCCAGCGTCGAAGAAGATCGGGAAGCCCATGATGAGCGAGGCAATACCGAGCGCGAACGGGGCGCGCTTCTCACCGAAGATGTCGACCATCTTGTCTGCGAGCACCTTGGCGCCACCGCTGGATTCGACCAGGCGACCCAGCATCGCTCCGAGCCCGACGAGCAGTGCGACGGAACCGAGAGTCGTTCCGAACCCGCCGACCAGAACGTTCGCGACCTGGTTGACCGGGATGCCCGTCGCAAGCGCCGTAAGCAGTGAGACGATAACGAGGGTGAGGAACGCGTGAACCTTGAATCGGATCACGAGAACGAGGATGAGGGCTATGGCACCAGCCGCAATGCCAAGAAGTGGCACCGCCCCCAGTGTTTGAGTCCAGTCTTCCATTGTGGCTTCTCCATTGAATGCGGTGGTGGCTGGGCCGGCGACCCTGTGAGGGTGGCGCGGCCCCGATGTCGTGTGCTTGCTGTGGCAATCACGCCCGAGGTTCGGGTGACTTCGGAAACAGTGTCACAAAGATAGTACTTTTGCAAGTAGCAATACACTTTCCTTGCAACGTTGCTTCGCTCACACTCGGGCGCGGCCCTAGAGAAAGCCCAGCCTCATGCCCAAGGCACCGCGTACCGGATCGCACAAGCTCGTCCTGGACGAGCTGGGGCGCCGGATCACCGCCGGCGAGATCCCCGAAGGCACAGTGCTCACCCTCGCGGGGCTTGAGGCGGAGTTTGCAGCCTCACGCACGGTCATCCGGGAGGCCGTCCGGGTGCTCGAATCACTCGGGATGCTGCGCTCACGTCGCCGCGTCGGCGTGACCGTTCAGCCGCGCCAGAACTGGAAGGCCCTCGATGGCGCCATCGTGCGCTGGAACCTCGCGGGAGACGGACGCCACGCGCAGCTGCTGGCGCTGATGGAGCTGCGCTCCGCCGTTGAACCCGCCGCGGCACGACTGGCCGCTGAGCGGGCATCCGCCACCGATCGCAGGCAGCTCACGAAGCTCGCGGAGAAACTGGACGCCCTCGGCCTCGCCGGCAAGGGCGACTCGGCCGAATACCTGAACGTCGACGTCGAGTTCCACCACCTGCTGCTGACGTCGGGGGGCAACCCACTGCTTGCTCAACTCAGCGGGCCGGTCGAGGAGGTGCTGCGGGGTCGCGCCGCACTCGGACTAACCCCGGCGATTCCCGCGGAGGGAACGCTTGAACACCACGTGGCCACCGCTGCCGCGGTCGCGGCAGGCGATCCTGACGCCGCCGAAAGCAGCGCGCGTGGCTACGTCACCATCGTCACCGAAGAGGTACGCGCACAGTAACATCGCGTCCATCAATTGGTGGGCACGACTAGGCTTATCGGGGCTCACGAGCCCGACGGGAACAGAACAGACGCTAAGGAGTCACCGTGGCAGCAGAGGCAAACATCGGCGTAGTTGGCATGGCGGTCATGGGATCGAATCTCGCCCGCAACCTCGCCAGCCGCGAAGGAAACACCGTAGCGATCTTCAACCGCTCGTACGAGAAGACCCAGACGGTGCTCGACGCTCACCCCGAGGCCCAGTTCATTCCCGCGAAGGACTACGCGGAGTTCGCGGCATCCCTCTCCAAGCCTCGCACCGCGATCATCATGGTGCAGGCCGGCAAGGGCACCGACGCCGTGATCGACGCGCTCACCGAGGTCTTCGAGCCCGGTGACATCATCGTCGACGGCGGCAACGCGCTGTTCGGAGACACCATTCGCCGCGAGAAGGCCGTCCGCGAGACGGGGATCAACTTCGTCGGCGCCGGCATCTCCGGAGGCGAGGAGGGCGCACTGCTCGGCCCGTCGATCATGCCGGGCGGTTCGGATGAGTCGTGGGTCACGCTCGGGCCCATCCTGAAGTCCATCGCCGCCATCGCCGAGGGCGAGCCATGCGTCACCCACGTCGGCCACGATGGTGCCGGCCACTTCGTCAAGATGATCCACAACGGCATCGAGTACGCCGACATGCAGCTCATCGCCGAGGCGTACGACCTCATCCGTCGCGGCACCGGCAAGAGCCCCGCCGAGATCTCGGAGATCTTCACCGAGTGGAACAAGGGCGAGCTCGAGAGCTACCTCATCGAGATCACCGCCGAGGTGCTCAAGCAGGTGGATGCCTCGACCGGAGCCCCGCTCGTCGACGTCATCCTCGACCAGGCCGGCTCCAAGGGAACCGGCGTCTGGACAGTGCAGACCGCTCTCGACCTCGGAATCCCGGTCTCCGGCATCGCCGAGGCCGTCTTCGCCCGCTCGCTCTCGTCGAAGCCCGCCCAGCGCGCCGCCGCCGCAGATCTGCCCGGCCCATCGTCTCCCGCCGTGGGCGACGTCGACGCGTTCATCGAAGACGTGCGCCTCGCGCTCTACGCCTCCAAGGTCATCGCCTACAGCCAGGGGTTCGACGCGATCGTCGCCGGCGCCGAGGAGTACAACTGGGACATCCAGAAGGGCGAGATCGCCAAGATCTGGCGCGGCGGCTGCATCATCCGCGCCCGCTTCCTCAACCGCATCACCGAGGCATACGCCGAGAACCCGGGCCTCGTGGCTCTCGTCACCGCGCCGTTCTTCGTCGACGTGATGGCCTCCACGCAGGATGCCTGGCGCCGGGTCGTCGCGGGAGCCGCACAGTCCGGCATCCCGACGCCCGCGTTCTCGTCGTCGCTGGCCTACTACGACGGACTGCGTGCAGACCGCCTGCCGGCCGCCCTCGTTCAGGGACAGCGCGACTTCTTCGGAGCCCACACCTACAAGCGCGTGGACAAGGAGGGCACCTTCCACACGCTGTGGAGCGGTGACCGCACCGAGATCGAAGCCACAGACACGCACTAATCCTTTTTGTCACCGGGCACGGCTGCTGCACAGTGCCCGGTGACACAATGGTGAGGCCATGGCATCCCCCGCAGACAACTCCCACGAGTACGACGACGAACCCGAACTAGCCGGGTATGAGCCGCACGGCCAGAAACCGCTGCGCAGCCCGCACCTGATCCGCGTCATGCGCGTCGTGGTGGTCGCCGGCCTCATCGGGCTCGTGCTGCCCAGCATCCTGATCGGCATGTCGACGGCGAACAACACCGCCCAGCGAACGTGCTCGATCTACACCAGCTACCTGGCGCCCGAGTCAGTGACCTTTTCGGCACGCTTCGAGTTCGCCAGCGCGGCCGGGATGGGCTGGAACTGCTACGCGGTCGGCTTCGGCGGCGAAGAGACGCTGCTCGCGGCGATGGGAATCATCCCGGGCGGCGCGAGAATCCCCGCGACCCCCGACGCACCGACCAGCGAGACCTAGACGCCCCTGTCGGTGAGGGTCTGACGAACCTCGCGGCGAAGCACCTTGCCGATGAGCGAGCGCGGCAGGTCATCCACCTGGTACACGTGCCTGGGCACCTTGTACGCGGCGAGATTCTCCCTGGCGAAATCGCGAATGGATGCCTCATCCAGGGTTGCGCCCGGCGCGAGCACCACCGCGGCGACCACGTCCTCGCCACTGTGCGTGCTCGGAAGCCCGACAACCGCGGCGTCCGCAAGCGCAGGATGTCGGCGCAGCACCTCTTCGACCTCACTCGGTGCGACGTTGAAGCCGCCCGTGATGATGAGTTCCTTGATGCGATCGACGATGCGCACGAACCCGGCCTCATCGACGGTCACGATGTCTCCCGTGCGGAACCAGTCGGCGCCGTCATCGGAGGTGGGCACGAAGACCGCGGCGGTCTCGTCCGGCTTGTTCCAGTAGCCGGAGAACACCTGGGGGCCGCGCACGATGAGTTCGCCCTCCTCGCCCGGAGCACGATCGACCGTCGGATTCTCGGGGTCGACGACCCGGATTTCGGTGTTCGGCAACGGCAGGCCGACGGTTCCGGCAACCCGCGTGGGGCCGACCGGATTGGCCATCAGCACGGGGCTCGTCTCGCTCAGGCCGTAGCCCTCGACGAGGTATCCCCCGGTCTCCTGCTCCCACGGCTCCACGACGGACGGCGAGAGCGGCATGGCTCCGGAGATCGAGATGTCGATCCCCTTCAGCGAGACGCCCTGCTCCTTCGCAGCCGCCCGCAGCCGCTCGTAGATCGGAGGGACCGCCGGCAGGAAAGTAGCCGGGCGCTTCTTCGCTACCTTGAGCACCAGGTCGGGATCGAACTTGGGGAAGAGCACGAGCCGTGCCCCCATGCTCATCGCAAAGGTGAGGCACAGCGTGAGACCGTACGCATGGAACATGGGCAGCACGGCGTAGACGACGCACCCGTCGCCGCGCGAGACCGTCGGCACCCACGAGCGCGCCTGTGCGGCGTTCGCGGTGAGGTTCAGGTGGCTGAGGGTCGCGCCCTTCGGCGCGCCGGTGGTGCCGCTGGTGTACTGGATGAGCGCGACATCGGTGGCTCGGGGGCGCACGATCGCCGGCTTGATCGCCTCAGACGTGAGCAGTTCCTCCCACGCGATGGTGCCTCGAACGTCGGCGGTCAGCGCTCGGCGCGAGTCGCGCGCCTTGCTGATCGGCAGTCGAAGAAGGGTTCGCGTGGCGAGCGGCATCGCGCGCGTGACATCCACCGAAATGATGGTCTCGACGGCGACGTCTGCTGGAAAATCCTGGATGCTGGCGACCACGTTGGTCCAGGCGATGACGACCTTTGCCGCGTGATCCTCGAACTGGTGGCGCAGCTCGCGCGGCGTGTAGAGCGGGTTGTGTTCGACCACGACCGCGCCGAGGCGCAGCACAGCGTAGAACGCGACGATGTGCTGCGGGCAGTTCGGCAGCACGAGCGCGACCGTGTCGCCCTTCTGCACGCCGAGCAGCCGGAGCCCCTCGGCCGCCCGCGAAATCTGCATGCCCATGTCGGCATACGTTGTCTCGCGACCGAAGAACTCGAGCGCTACATTGTCCGGAAACTCCGCAATGGATGCCTCAACCAGGTCGTACAGCGAACCCTGCGGCAGCTCGATCTGCTCGGGGACCCCCTCGGCATACGAAGCCAGCCAGGGCCGGGGTGGGGAGAAGGTCACGCGGCTCCGTCGAACATGCTCGTCACCGAACCATCATCGAAGACCTCGTGGATTGCGCGAGCCAGCAGCGGCGCGATCGGCAGCACCGTGAGGGTCGGGAACCGCTTCGACTCCGGGATCGGCAGGGTGTCTGTCACGACGACGGCGTCGATGGATGCCTGCTGCAGCAGTTCAGACGCGGGCGACGAGAAGATCGCGTGAGTCGCCGCGACGACCACCTTCGTGGCGCCGGCCTCCTTGAGCGCGTCAGCAGCCTTGAGAATGGTGCCGCCGGTGTCGATCATGTCGTCGACGAGCAGGCAGACACGGCCTTCGACCTCACCGACGATCTCGTGCACGGTCACCTTGTTCGGGATGAGCGGGTCGCGTCGCTTGTGGATGATCGCCAGCGGCGCACCCAGCTTGTCGCTCCAGATGTCGGCCACGCGAACGCGGCCCATGTCCGGCGAGACGACGGTGAGTGTGGCCGGGTCGAGGATCTCCTGGAAGTGCTTCAGCAGCACGGGCATGGCGAAGAGGTGGTCGACCGGGCCGTCGAAGAAGCCCTGGATCTGGGCGGCGTGCAGGTCGACGCTCATGATGCGGTCGGCACCGGCGGCCTTGTACAGGTCGGCGATGAGGCGGGCACTGATGGGCTCGCGGCCGCGACCCTTCTTGTCCTGGCGGGCGTACGGGTAGAACGGCGAGACGACGGTGATGCGCTTCGCCGATGCGCGCTTCAGCGCGTCGATCATGATGAGCTGCTCCATGAGCCACTCGTTGATCGGGTCGGTGTGCGACTGGATGACGAAGGCGTCGCAGCCGCGCACGCTCTCGTCGTAGCGGGCGTAGATCTCGCCATTGGCGAAGGTTCGGGCATCCGTGTGAACCACATCGGTCTCGAGTTCGGCCGCAATGTCCATCGCGAGCTGCGGGTGTGCCCTGCCGCTCACGATGACGAGCCTCTTCTGTCCGGTGATCTTAATCTCGGACACAGTCCCCGCTCTCTGCCGACGTGTCGTCGGCGTTTGTCTCGTGCAATCTTATCCGCGCAAAACTGAGGTCAAACCTCTGTGTCACCGGATGCCTCGGCGGCGGCTCGCGCAGCCGCAGATCCCGGCCGGTGTGTCTCGACCCATCCGCTCATGTTGCGCTGCGGGGCGACGTTGATCGCGAGGGATCCGGCGGGCACCTCCTTGCGCACCACGGTTCCCGCCCCCGTGTACGCGCCGTCGCCAATGGTGACGGGCGCCACGAACACGTTGTGCGAGCCGGTGCGGACGTGCGATCCGACGGTCGTCGCGCTCTTGTTGACGCCGTCGTAGTTGGCGGTGATGGTGCCGGCGCCGATGTTGGACTGCTCCCCCACCGTGGTGTCGCCGATGTAGCTGAGGTGCGGCACCTTGCTGCCGGCGCCGATCGTCGAGTTCTTCGTCTCGACGAAGGTGCCGATCTTGCCGTCGGATCCGAGGTACGTTCCGGGCCGCAGGTAGGCGAAGGGGCCGACACTCGCGCCCGCGCCGATGACCGCCAGCGTGGCATCCGTTCTCTTCACCGTCGCGTTTTCGCCGATCTCGCAGTCGACGAGCGTCGTGTCGGGGCCGACGATCGCGCCGCGCTGGACGAGCGTCGCGCCCTTGAGCTGCGTGCCCGGCAGGATCTCGACGTCCTCGGCGAGAGTCACGTCCGCGTCGATCCAGGTGGTCGCCGGGTCGTGCACGGTCACGCCGGCGAGCTGCCAGCGGCGCACGATCAGCTCGTTCATGCGGCGGGATGCCTCGGCCAGCTGCACGCGGTCGTTGACGCCGCTCACCATCCAGCCGTCGGTGACGGGGACGGCAGACACCAGGGAACCGCCGGCGCGCAGCATCCCGATCACGTCGGTGAGGTACTTCTCGCCCTGGGAGTTCTGCGTGCCGACCAGCGGAAGCTGCACGCGCAGGGCGCCGGCGCTGAACACGTAGGTGCCCGAGTTGATCTCGGTGACGGCACGTTCGATTTCCGTCGCATCCTTCTGCTCGACGATGCGGTCGAGCGCTCCGTCCGAGCTGCGAATGATGCGCCCGTAGCCGGTCGCGTCATCCAGCACCGCCGACAGCAGGGTCGCGGCGGCGCGGGCGGCGCGATGCTCGGCGATCAGCGCGGCGAGGGTGCGGGCATCCAGCAGCGGAACGTCGCCGCTGACCACGATGACGTCGCCCTCGAAGCCCTCCGGCAGTGCCGCGAGCGCTACCTCGACTGCGCGACCGGTGCCGGGGATGTCGTCCTGGTCGACGAACACGACATCGGGCATGACATCGGCGATGGATGCCACGACGGTGTCGCGCTCGTGACGCACCACCGCGATCACGAGGCTGGGTTCGAGCTCGCGGGCCGTCGCGAGCACGTGCCCGATGAGGCTGCGGCCCGCGATCGAGTGCAGCACCTTGGGGCGTGCGGACTTCATGCGGGTGCCCTGGCCTGCGGCGAGGACGATGACGGCGAGGTTCTGGTCAGTCATGCTGCCATTCTCCCGCACTGCGGCCCCGTCGGGCTCGTCAGCTTCGCGGCCGTGCGCGTCGAGATCGCCACTTCTGCTGGGTCAGCCGCGTCGGAGGCAGCATAAGTGGCGATCTCGCTGCGATTCGAGCGCGGGCTGCTCTGGCTCCGCCTCCAGGACTCGAACCTAGACCTAACAGCTCCAAAGGCTGTCGTGCTGCCATTACACCAAGGCGGACCACACATGCGTGCCGGATAAGTCTGCCAGATGACGGCGCTGCCGCCGATTCGGGGGCTGCGGCTGCATCCGCCGCGATGCTCTCCTCGCCCGCTGGCGCGGCATCCCTCCACACTCCGGCCCTCCCGCCCAAATGAAGGAGATTTCGCAGAACAGGGCCCTCTTGCCGCATGAATGGATGCCCCTACCAACGATCTCCTTCATTTGGGCGGAGCGGCAGGGGCGATGCGGCAGGGGCGGAGCGGCAGGCGCGGTGCTGCGGCAGACCCCGCGCACCGCACCCCGGGGCCGCGCATCCGCTCGAGGGGCGATAATTGACGGATGCCCACCAACGACGAAGTCGACCGCATCGTCGACGGGTGGTCGCGTGAGCGGCCCGACCTCGACTTCTCCCCCATGCAGGTGCTGTCGCGCGTGGCACGCCTGGCCCGACACCTGGAGCGGGCGCGCAAGACGGCGTTCGAGGCATCCGACCTCGAATTGTGGGAGTTCGACGTGCTCTCGGCCCTGCGCCGCGCCGGGATCCCCGTACCAGCTGAGCCCGAAGGCGCTGCTGCAGCAGACCCTCGTCTCCAGCGGCACCATGACCAACCGCATCGACCGGCTCGTCACCCGCGAGCTGGTCGAACGGCGCACCGACCCGCACGACGGTCGCGGCATCCTGGTCGTGATGACGGCCGCGGGCCGTGACCGGGTGGATGCCGCGATCCGCACCCTGCTCGTCGCAGAACATGAGCTGCTCGAGTCACTCCCCAAGGCCGAGCAGGAACGTCTCAGCGCGCTGCTGCGGAAGCTGAGCCTCGACTTTGACTAAACGCTTCATCGTGGTGCTGCCGGGGCTGGCCCTGGCACTCGCCGCCTTCGCTCTGGCGAGCCTTGCCAACCTCGCCCTGCCGTGGGCGCCGGTCCTCACCGCGTGCGTCGTGCTCGGCGTGGTGTTCGCTTCACTGCCGTGGCCGCCGGCCGTGCGGGCGATCCTGCAGCCGGGGCTGGCCACCTCGGCTCGGCGCCTGCTGCGCATCGGGATCGTGCTGCTGGGGCTGAAGCTCAGCCTCGTCGACATCGCCGGGCTCGGCTGGCTCGTGCTCGGGATGATCGTGCTCATCGTCGTCGCGACCTTCGTCTTCACGCTGGGCGTCGGCAAGCTGCTGCGCCTGCCCGGCGACCAGCCCCTGTTGATCGCCGCCGGTTTCTCGATCTGTGGGGCATCCGCCATCGGAGCTATGAGCGGGGTCACACGCTCGAAGGACGAGGAGCAGGCGACGCCGATCGCGCTCGTCACGCTGTGCGGAACCCTCGCGATCGCGCTGATGCCCGCTCTTCAGCCTGTGCTCGGACTCGACGCCGAACAGTTCGGCATGTGGACCGGCGCCAGCGTGCACGACGTCGGCCAGGTCGTGGCCACCGCCCAGATCGCCGGGGTCTCCGCGCTGGCCATCGCCATCGTGGTGAAGCTCACGCGGGTCGCGATGCTCGCGCCGATGGTCGCGCTGACGGGCCTCATCCTGAAGCGTGACGGCGAGGGCAAGCGTCCTCCGCTGGTTCCGCTGTTCCTGCTGGGCTTCATCGCCGCCGTGCTGGTGCGCACCTTCATCCCGGTCCCGGATGCCGTGCTGGAGTTCGCCGACACGGCCCAGCTTGTGCTGCTGGGCATGGCCCTGTTCGGCCTGGGTGCCGCGATCCGCGTGGGAAAGCTGATCCGCACCGGAGCCCGCCCGCTCGCGGTCGCCGCGATCTCGTGGGTCGCCATCGCGGGCATGTCCCTCGGCGCCGTCGCCATCGCCACCGCCGCGGGGGTGCCGGCCCTCCGCTAGCCCCCGCTGCTAGTCGTGGGTGGGATGCTCGTGGGCGCCGTGCGCGGCGGGCTCCAGCTGGAACGTGGAGTGCTCGATCTGCACATCGAAATGCTCGGCCACGCACTGCTGCAGCGACCGCAGCATCGCCGGGGTGTGCCCGTCGTGGAAGCAGGCGTCCTCCACCACGACGTGCGCGGTCAGCACCGGCAGCCCCGTGGCGATCTGGCTCACGTGCAGGTCGTGCACGCCGGTGACATGCTCCAGCTCCAGCAGGTGGCGGCGCACCGCTGCGAGGTCGACACCCTTCGGCGTCGACTCCAGCAGCACGCTCGTCGAATCGCGCAGCAGCAGCACGGCGCGCGGCACGATGAGCGCGCCGATCAGGATCGCCGCAATCGCGTCGGCGAACTGGAATCCGGTCAGCGTGATCACGATCGCGGCCACGATCACCGCGACGGAGCCGAGCGCGTCGTTGATCACCTCGAGGAACGCCGCGCGCATATTGAGGTTCTTGCCACGCTCGCTGGCCAGAATGACGATGGATGCCACATTCCCGAGCAGCCCGATCACACCGAAGATCACCAGCAGATCGCCCTGGATCTCGGGCGGATTGAACAGGCGCTGCACGGCTTCGACCACCACGAAGATGCCGACCGCGAGCAGCACGGCGGCCTGGGCCGTCGCTCCCAGCACCTCGCTGCGCGCGAAGCCCCACGTGCGCTTCGGCGTGGCGGGGCGACCGGCGAGCGTCGCGGCGAGCAGGGCGATCGTCAGCCCGCCGGCGTCGGTGAGCATGTGCGCGGCATCCACCAGCAGGGCGAGGCTGCCGGTGATGATCGCGCCGATCACCTCGGCGACGAGCACGACCGAGGTGATGGCCAGTGCCAGGGCAAGCCGCGTGCGGCTCGACCGGGCGCCATGGCTATGGCCGGCGGTACCCCCGTGATCGTGAGACATCGCCTCTATTGTCCAGCATCGGCCGCGCGAGCAGCTAGCTGAGCAACTCCTCAAGCTCCAGCCAGCGCAGCTCGAGCTCGGACTGGGCCGCCTCGACGGCCTGCAGCTGCTTCGAGATCTCGCCGAGCCCGACGTAGTCGCCCTGGTCGTGCGCGGCGAGCTTTTCGTGCAGCTCGGCGATCTGCGCCGTGTAGCTTCTCGAGCTTGCGACCGGCCGCCGCGAACTCCTTCTGGGTCGTTGCGCAGCTCGGCGCCACCGAGCTTCGGTGCGGCCTTCGTGGCCGCCGCCGGGCTGCCGCTCGCGGCCTTGTCCTGCTCGGCACGCAGCTCGAGGTACTGGTCGACGCCGCGCGGCAGGTGACGCAGCGATCCGTTCATGACCGCGTACTGCTGGTCGGTCACGCGCTCGACGAGGTACCGGTCGTGGCTCACCACCAGCAGCGTGCCCGGGAAGGTGTCGAGCAGGTCCTCGATGGCCGCGAGCATGTCGGTGTCGAGGTCGTTGGTTGGCTCATCCAGAATCAGCACGTTCGGCTCGCGACAGCAGGATGAGCAGCAGCTGCAGTCGGCGCTTCTGCCCACCGGAGAGGTCTTTCACCTGGGTGCTGAGCTGGGCGCTCGCGAAGCCGACGCGCTCGAGCATCTGGCTCGGCGTCATCTCCTTGCCGCCGGTGACGTAGGTGCTCTTCTGGCGCGAGATGACGTCGCTGACGCGGTCGTTCCACACGTCTTCGAGCTCGGCGAGCTGCTGGGTGAGGGTGGCGACCTTGATCGTCTTGCCGCGCTTCACGTGACCGGCTGGTCGGCAGCAGGCTGCCCGCGACGAGCTGACAGCAGCGTGCTCTTGCCCGCACCGTTGACGCCGAGGATGCCGGTGCGCTCGCCGGGGGCGATGCGCCACGTGACATCCGTCAGCACCTTCTTGTCGCCGTAGGCGACAGACGACGTTCTCGAGGTCGACGACGTCTTTGCCGAGGCGCTGCATGGCCATGGATGCCAGGCTCACGCTGTCGCGGACCGGCGGCTCGTTCGCGATGAGCTCGTTGGCGGCGTCGATGCGGAACTTGGGCTTCGCCGTGCGCGCAGGTGCACCGCGACGCAGCCAGGCGAGCTCCTTCTTCATGAGGTTCTGGCGCTTCGCCTCGATCGTCGCGGCCATCTGGTCGCGCTCGACGCGCTGCAGGATGTAGGCGGCGTAGCCACCCTCGAACGGCTCGATCAGCCGGTCGTGCACCTCCCAGGTGGCGGTGCAGATCTCGTCGAGGAACCACCTGTCGTGAGTGACGACCACGAGCCCGCCGGCGTTCGCCGACCAGCGGCGCTTGAGGTGCCGCGCCAGCCAGGTGATGCCCTCGACGTCGAGGTGGTTGGTGGGCTCATCGAGGAAGATGATGTCGTAGTCGCCGATCAGCAGGGCCGCGAGCGCGACGCGCCGGCGCTGGCCACCGCTCAGGTCTGCGACGCTCGCCTCCCACGGAAGGTCGGCGATCAGCCCCGCGATGACGTCGCGCACCTTCGGATCTCCGGCCCAGACGTGCTCGTCGATGTCGCCGATGACGGTCTGGTGCACCGTGAGGGAGCTCGTCGAGCTCGTCGGCCTGGTCGAGCATGCCGATCGTGACACCGCCACGGCGGGTGACGCGGCCCGAGTCGGGCTCGAGGCGGCCGGCGAGCATCCTGAGCAGGGTGGACTTGCCGTCGCCGTTGCGGCCGACGATGCCGATGCGGTCGCCCTCGTCGAGCCCGATCGTGATCTTGTCGAAGATGACGCGGGTCGGATATTCGAGGTGCAGCGCTTCAGCGCCCAGAAGATGTGCCATTCGCGCAAGCCTATCCGCGTGTGGCGGGTACCGTTGGTGGGTGCAGTCGCTTCGCTACGAAACCAGCGTGATGATCGAGCTGCTTCTGGCCTCGCCGCGGCACCGGTATGAGGGCCGACCCAGCGACGGACCAATGGATGCCACCACGCGCGAGCTGCACGATTCCGTGGAGGTTCGGGCGGGGCTGGGCATCGTCGGCGACCGGCACTTTGGGCAGCGGGCACACGTCACCGCTTCGGTGACCGTGATGGCCGCCGAGTCGGTGGAGCACGTTGCTCACACCCTGGCCACGACCGCACTGGACCCGGCAGACACCCGTCGCAACGTGATCGTGCGCGGGCTGCCCATCGACGCGATGCGCGGCGAGACGTTCAGCATCGACAGCGGACTCGGCCCGGTCGTGCTGCTGGCCCACCGGCCGGCGAATCCGTGCGCGTGGATGGACGTGGTGCTGGCACCCGGCGCCCATCGGGCGCTCCGGTCGCGCGGCGGCATGCGCTGCGAGCCGTTGACCAGCGGGACGCTGAGCTCGGCCCCGCCGTCGTACGCCGCGCCGTGGCATCCACTGAGCTGGCGCGCCTGTTCTAGCCGCCGCTGCCACCCCTCAGCGCATCGAGTGCGCACTTGTTGTCGCTATTGGTCGCTCGAAACGACCACAAGTGCGCTCTCGATCGGCGCGGGCGTGCGCGCGGGCTCGGGCTCGCGCCGCTACACTCGCCCGCTCGCGCAGGACCGCGGCGACCTCTGCCGCCAACTGTGCCGGATATCTCAGCCTCGACGCGGTGACGAGGATGATCTTCCAGCCCGCACGCTCGAACAGCTCCCGTCGGATGATGTCGTCCTCGAACACGCCGCGATCCAGCCAGTGGCCGCTGCCCTGATACTCGATCGCGACCTTCTCGTCGACGTAGGCCAGGTCGGGGGTCCCCACAAAATATCCCTCGTGGATGACCGTGTGCCCGATCAGCGGCTCGGGCAGTCCCGCGCGCATCAGTACCAGGCGCAGCTCGGACTCGGGAGGCGAATCGGTGCCCGCTCGGACATCCAGCAGCGCTTGTCGCGCCTGCCGGGCGCCTCGCCTGGGCACGCTCGCTGCCGCGGAGAGCTCCTCCAGGGAGGAGAGCGGACGCTTCCGTTGCACGAGAAAGTCGCCGGCAATCACGAGTTCGTCCAGGGTCAGCACGGTCGCGATCTGCGCCCACGCGACCGCTGGCGCAACGAGCGGCATGCCGCGAAAGGAGCGCACATTCCACAGCTCGAGTCGGTGACCACGAACCCCGGATGCCCGGGGCTGGGGCCGCCCCACCGGCACACTCACGTCGACTCGCGAGTCGTGCCGGAGTCGCGGCGGAAGCGGGATCCCATACAGCGCCGCGGCCGTGCCGTAGCTGAAACAAAACTCGGCCGGCGCCACGGGGACGTAGGCGAGGCAGCGCTGCACCAGCGCGTGGTGCTGCCGCGCGAATTCGTCGGCGGGGCGCGTCGCGGTCGGCACAGTCCGCGACCCCCGGAACGCGGAGTCGAGGTCGCCGCCCCTGAGACGTCGGCGGGAGACTCCCGCGCTGACGGCGGCATCGCAGGAGAAGTGATGGCCGAGTTCCGTCGGCAGCTCGGACGGAGGTCGCATGCCGCGAGTGTGACCGAAGAGCGGCCTCTGCCGCGGCATCCATCCCCAGCACTGCCTACAGCACTGCGCCGACAGCAATCGATAGTGCAGTTGATGCCGCTATGACCAGGTCACAACGGCCACAAGTGCGCTATGGATGATGCGTCGGCCCAGTAGCCCGCTACGGGGTCAGACCGGCGATACCCACAACGGCGGTGATGATGCCCGTCCACAGCAGCGCTGACGCTGCCAAAACGATGATCCAGCCCTGGCCGCGACGGTTGCCCTCTGCTTCGTCACTGCCCAGCTGGATCGCTCGGATTTTCGTTGACAGAAGCCGATCGTGCGTCGTAACTGACATTGTTCCCCCGATTTTTCTGCGACGCCCCCGCGTCGAATTCCACTGTACTGGCCATTCAACTCGCGGCGGATGCCCCAGAAAAGGGGGCACGTCAGGCGACGTTCACGGTGATGGTGTGATACCCCTCGGAGCCGTTGGGAGCCACGGGAACCCGGGTCTCGCGCTGGGTGTCCCCGGGGACACCCGTCGCGCGCACGGCGACGGTGTGGTTGCCGCTGGGCGCATCCCACTCGAAAAACCACTGGCGCCAGGTGTCGATCGAGATCGCCTCGGCCATCGTCGCGGGCTGCCAGTCTCCGTCGTCGACCCGAACTTCGACCGCCTCGACGCCGCGGTGCTGCGCCCAGGCGACACCGGCGACGACCACGGTTCCGGTCGGCACGGAGGCTCCGCTCGATGGCACGTCGATTCGGGATGCCGTCTTCACGGGTCCGAGCGCGTCCCAGCCGCGCGGGGTCCAGTAGCCCATGTCGTCGGCGAAGGTGGTGACCTTCAGCGAGACGACCCACTTGGTGGCCGAGACGTAGCCGTACAGGCCCGGGACGACCATCCGCACCGGGAAGCCGTGCTGGATCGGCAGTGCTTCGCCGTTCATGCCGACCGCCAGCAGCGACTCGCGATCCTCCTCGAGCAGCACGTCGAGGGGCGTTCCCGCGGTGAAGCCGTCGATGCTCGTCGACAGCACCATGTCGGCGCCGGCCTGCGGGCCCGCCCGCTTCAGCAGCTCCCGGATCGGGTAGCCCAGCCAGGTCGCGTTGCCGACGAGGTCACCCCCGACCTCGTTCGAGACGCACATCAGCGTCACGACATGCTCGGTCATGGGCAGCGCGAGCAGCTCGTCGAAACCGATCTCGATCTCGTTGTCGACCATGCCGGTGATGCGCAGCGTCCACTCCGATGCGTCGATGACGGGAACCTGCAGCGCCGTGTCGATGCGATAGAAGGTGTCGTTGCTTGTGACGAGCGGGGTGATTCCCTGGATGTCGAGGGCGGCTCCCGCGGGGATGGGCGGTGCGGGCGTGGCGGGTGTGGGCAGCGTGAGGGCCTCACGGATGACGTTCACCGCGGCGCTTCCCGCGTTCATCGCGCGCGCACCGAGCCCGATGACCACCGCGCCCGCCGCGGTACCGCCGAGCAGGATGAAGAACTTTCGACGGGTGACCGCAGTGCGTGCTGCCGTGCGCTGCGGGGCCGGGCCGGCGGCCGCAGCGTCGACCCAGTCACGCAACTTGTTCGATGTGGCACGAAGAATCAGGATGCCGCCCAGCACTCCGAGCAGCGTCGGCAGCGCCCACAGCGCTGACGAGGTCGGCCGTGTCGCGACGGCGACGACCGCGATCGCCCCGACCGCGGCCAGGACGACCGAACCCCACGGCGGCCTGCGGTACTGCAGCACGCCGACAACGACGGCAAGCGCGAGCACAAGCACGCCGAGCACCACGAACAGGGCGATCTTGTCGCCGGTGCCGAACAGCGAGATGACCAGTTCTTTGAGCCACGACGGCACGAGGTCGATGACCGCGGAGCCGACCGCGAAGAGTGGGCTGCTGCCCGGCGTCGCCATGAACGCGGCGATGGCCTCGGCGATGGCCAGCGTCACGACGGCCGCAAGGACTCCGGTGACCGCCGACCAGAGGGTTACGCGCCTGGGCTCCATAGCCGTGATGCTAGCCCCCGAACCTATGAGTTCAGTCCATCCACTCTGGGCGGGCGGGAAGGTCGGGGAACCGGCGATACACCGCGTCTGACTCCGGTCGAAGCACGGCGTGCACGGTGAGCATCACCAGTTGGGCATCCAGCCACAGCGACTGGTGGTCGAGGTACCACATCTCGAGTTCGCCCTTATAGGGCGCGATCTTCTCGGTGTAGAACTGGCGGGGGTCGATGCCCTCGCGTGACAGCAGGCGCTCTTCGTCGCGGAACACGATGGACCCGATGCCGGTCACTCCCGGTCGCACCTCGTAGATGCGTTCCCGCACGGGCTGGGGATAGACGTCGAAGTCGACCTGCATCTGCGGTCGCGGCCCGACGAAGCTCATGTCGCCGACGAGCACGTTGATCAGCTGCGGCAGCTCGTTGACCTTGGTGGCGCGCAGCCCGTGCCCGAGCGGCGTCACCCGTCGGGTCGCCGCGCACGGTGAGGCTGCCGGTGCCCATGTTCGGGCTGTTCTTGAGCATCGTCGCGAACTTCAGGATGTTGAAGTTGTCGTTCTGGTAGCCGATGCGCTTCTGCTTGTAGAACACCTCGCCCTCGCCAGTGAGTTTGAGCGCGATAGTGACGGGCAGCAGCAGTGGGGTCAGGATCAGCAAAGCGACGCCGGCGACCAGCACGTCGAAGAACCTCTTGAAGAATCGGCTCACAATCACATCTTCGCATCCAGGCTCTTGCCGGTCTCCACGTGCTGGAAACTCGGGACAAGCCTGGTCAGGGTCTCGACGATCGCATCCTTGGGAAGGTCGGGGCGGGAAAACAGGGTGCGCAGGTCGGCGATGGTCGACCGGATGCTCGCCACATCGTTGCTCGTGCTGCCGGCGATGACGCCGAGGGAGTCGAACCTCTCGTGGTCGACCTCCTCGTCGGCGGTGAAGAACTCCTCGAACGGCTTCTCGCCGGAGGTCTCCGAGGCGAAGTAGTACACCGGCCAGGTGGAATCCTCGGCCGAGCGGGATGCGGCAGCCTGACGCGCCTCATCCTCGCTGGCGCACGGCACCGGCGTGTACCCCAGGTCGCGCAGGTACGCGTCTGCGATGGTCGAGAAGGTGAGCATCCTGGGCTCGTCGAGCTCGGGGAAGAAGATCTCGCCGGGAGCGCCGAGCACACAGGCCAGCAGGCACAGTTCGCCGCTCTCGGCAGGCGAGACGAAGTACCGGCGCACGTCGTGCGGGGCCGAGAGGGGCTGGCCCTTGGTGATGCGCTCGAGGAACCCGGCGGGCAGGCTCCCGTTGGAGAATGCGACGTTGGCGAAGCGGGCGGTGACGGCGGGGAGGCGCGTGGAATACGCGAGCACCGCCTCCTCCATCAGCTTCTTGGATGCGCCCATCACGTTGGCGGGGTTGGCCGCCTTGTCCGTGGAGACGCAGAAGAAGTGCTGCGGGCGGACGCTCCAGCAGCAGGTCGAGAAGCGCGACGGTGTTCATCACGTTGTTCTCGAGCATCGCCTCGATGGAGTAGCGGTCCTTCTCGCTGCGCACGTGCTTGTGGGCGGCGAAATGGGCGACGACATCGAACGGGCCCTCGCGCCGCATCATCCTGGCGAAAACCGGGTCGCCGAAGCTGATCGGGTACGTCTTGTAGTCGTCAGGCACGAACTGCCCGGCGGTGCTGCGCAGGTCGCGGGTGAGCTCGGTCAGCCCGTTCTCGTTCAGGTCGACGACGAAGAGCCGCGCCGGCTCGAAGGGCAGCAGCGCGCGGATGAACGAGGAGCCGATCGTGCCGGCTCCCCCGATGACGAGCACGGAGCGGCCGGCGATGGCGGCGCGCAGCTCGTCGGCGTGGGCGGCAAGGTCGGCCGCGAACAGCGACTCGTCGCGGCCGGTCACGTGCTTCGCGATGAAGGTTTCGAGGTCGAGCATCAGAGCACACTCTCCACGGACTCGATGACGACGCGGATCACTTCGGCGACCTGCTCGTCGGTGAGCCCGTTGAACAGCGGCAGGGTGATCTCGTTCGAGTACAGCTCGAGCGTCTTCGGGTAGTCGGCGATGTCGTATCCACGGTTCCGAAACAGCGTGAGGGTGGCCATCGGGATGTAGTGCACGTTGACCCCGACACCGCGGTCGGCGATCGCCTGGATGATCGCGTCGCGCACCGTCTCGCTCGCGCCGGCGATGCGCAGCATGTAGAGGTGGCACGAGCTCTCGCGCTCGCTGTTCTTCGAGACCGGAAGCAGAGCCCAGTCTCGCCCGGCGAAACCGGCCTGGTACATCGCGAAGATCCGCTTGCGGTCGGGCAGCAGCGTCGACTCGTACTTGCGGATCTGCGCCAGCCCGATCGCGGCACCGATGTCCGGCATGTTGACCTTCATGCCCTGGTCGATGATGTCGTAGCGCCAGGCGCCGGGCTGGTTCTTCTCGAACGCGCTCTTGGTCTGGCCGTTGAGCGCGAACGCCCGCAGGAACACGTACTCGGCATCGTTGTCGAACGGCTCGGGCAGGTTGATGCAGATCGCGCCGCCCTCGCCCGTGGTGATGTTCTTCACGGAGTGCAGCGAGAAGATGGCGGCGTCTGCCTGGCGGCCGTTCGGCTCGCCCTTATAGGTGGAGCCGATCGAATGCGCCGCATCCGAGATGAGCAGGATGCGCCCCAGCTTCTGCTGCCGCTCGGTCGACGCGACGAACTGGGCGACCACCTCGGGCTCCGCCAGCACCGCCCTGATGGCGTCGTAGTCGGCGGGCCAGCCGGCCATGTCGACCGGGATGACGGCCTTCGTGCGTGGGGTGATGGCCGCGCGAATGTTGGCGGCATTGATCGTGAAGTCGTCGTCGACATCCACCATCACCACCGTCGCACCGAGGTTCATGGCGCACAGCGCAGTGGCGCTGTAGGTGTACGCGGGGATGATGACCTCGTCGCCCGGCCCGACCCCGAACCAGCGCAGCATGAGCATCGCGCCGGAGGTCCACGAGTTCACGCACAGCACGGGGGTGCCGGTCATCTTGCCGATCTCGGTTTCGAGCTCGCGCACCTTCGGGCCGGTCGTCAGCCAGCCTGTGCCGGTAAGAGCGTCGTTCACCTCGGCGATGACGTCGTCATCGATGAGGGGAAGAGAGAATGGGATCGGCATAGGCCTCGAATCTACCAAGTAACGAATCTACCCAGTAACCGTGATGGCAGACTCTTAGCCATGAGCAACACGAGCCCAGTCATCGCCGTCATCGGCGGTTCGGGCCTCTACTCCCTGTTCGACCCATCCGCCTCTGAGACGCAGACTGTGCGCACTCCCTATGGAGCGGTGGATGTCACGACCGGTGTGCTCGCCGGTCGCAGTGTGGCGTTCCTGCCGCGCCACGGGGTGGGTCACACGGCGGCACCGCACCTGATCAACTACCGGGCAAACGTGTGGGCTCTCGCCTCGCTCGGAGTGAAGGCAATCGTGTCGACCGCCGCGGTCGGAGGCGTCAACCCGGCGTACCCACCGGGCAGCCTCGTGCTCGCCGACCAGTTCATCGACAGGACCTCGGGCCGCGCAGACACCTTCTACGACCAGGGCTCGGTGCAGCACCTGTCGTCGGCGGACCCGTTCTGCCCGGTGCTGCACGAGGCGGCGGAAGACGCCCTCGCCGGCAACGCCATCCCGAGCGGCACCGTGGTCGTCATCCAGGGCCCCCGGTTCTCCACCCGGGCTGAGTCGTCGTGGTTCAGGGCCGCGGGCGCAGACATCGTCAACATGACCCTGTACCCGGAGGTCCCGCTGGCATCCGAACTGAACATGGGCACCGTCAACATTGCCTACGTCACCGACGCTGACGCCGCCCCTGCCGACGAGGAGCTGAGCGCCGAGCTCGTCTTCGCACGCTTCGCCGAGGCGCAGCCCCGCATCATCTCGGCACTCGAATCGGTCGTCGCGGCGATCCCCCACGGCTACACACCGCGCGAGCTGATCGCGCCGGCAGAGGTCGCCGCCGTGCTGGCCCGCAGCGCATCATGACCATCCTGATCACCGGCGGTGCCGGGTTCATCGGCAGCGCGATCGTCGCGGCAGCGCTCCAGCGCGGCGAGGTGGTGCGGGTGCTCGACTCGCTGCGCGCCGATGTGCACGGCGAACGACCCGTGGTGCCGCGGGGAGTGCAGTTCGTGCACGCCGACGTGCGCGATGCCGCTGCCGTGGCATCCGCCCTCGAAGGGGTGTCTGTCGTCTGCCACCAGGCCGCGAAGGTCGGCCTCGGTGTCGACTTCTTCGACGCCCCCGACTACGTCGGCTCGAACGACCTCGGCACCGCCGTGCTGCTGGCGGCCATGACCTCCGTCGGCGTCGACAGGCTCGTGGTCGCCAGCTCCATGGTCGTCTACGGCGAGGGCGCGTACTCCGGGCCGAACGGCCTCACCCGCCCCGCGCCGCGCGCCGTCGCCGACCTCGAGGCCGGCCGCTTCGATCCGCTCGACGCCGACGGCAACCCTCTGGTTCCCGAACTCATCGACGAGGATGCCCCGCTCGACCCGCGCAACGTCTACGCCGCGTCGAAGCTCTCGCAGGAGTACCTCGCGAGCTCCTGGACGCGCGCCACCGGCGGCACAGCGGTGGCGCTGAGGTATCACAACGTCTACGGGCCCGGCATGCCGCAGAACACCCCGTACGCGGGAGTCGCCTCGCTGTTCCGCAGCGCGGTCGAACGCGGCGAAGCCCCGCGGGTGTTCGAGGATGGCGGCCAGCGCCGCGACTTCGTGCACGTGCGGGATGTCGCATCCGCCAACCTCGCCGCCATCGACTGGACTGACGGCGCGAGCAGCGGCAGCTTCCGGGCGTTCAACGTCGGCAGCGGCGTGGTGCACACCATCGGCGAGCTCGCGGCGCAGGTGAGCCTGCACTCCGGTGGCCTGCCGCCCGTGACCACGGGCGAGTTCCGCCTCGGTGACGTGCGGCACATCACCGCGTCATCCGCCCGCCTTCAAAGTGAACTGAAGTGGATGCCCGCCGTCAGCTTCGAGGACGGCATGCGCGAGTTCGCCACGGCCCCACTGCGCCCCCCGGCCACGTAGCGCGCGCGCGCCCCCGCGCCCGGCGCCTGCGGCGCCCCGCGCGCCCCCTCCCGCAATCGAGTGCGCAGTTGTTGTCGCTATCAGCGCGCCGAAACGACAACACGCGCACTATGGATGCCGCGGCTGGGCGTGAGCGGGAATCCCCCGCCGCGCACCACCGGCCTATGCTTGAGCAGACCCGAGCCGGACCCGGAGGACACCCATGCCCGCGAGCGCGACGGCGTCCTCCACGATCGGTGATCAGCTCGCTGACCTGCTCACGCAGGTCGGGCCGATCGCCTTCTACCTCGCGGTGTGGGGACTGGTCTTCGTCGGCACCGCGCTGTTCGTGGGCGTCTTCGTCCCCTTCATCACCGGTGATTCGCTGCTGTTCGCCGCCGGCATCGCCACCGCGACCAACGACAGGCTGTCGATCTGGATTCTCGCCACCGGCGTCGGGGTTGCCGCGTTCGCCGGCGACCAGGTCGGCTTCGTGCTGGGGCGCCACTTCGGGCGTCCCTACCTGAGCCGACGGCGCGGCCGGTGGGTGCAGGCCGGAATCGCGCGCACCGAACGCTTCTACGAACTGTTCGGCTGGTGGTCCGTGGTGGTGGCCAGATACATCCCGTGGGGTCGGGTGTTCGTTCCTCCCGTCGCCGGGATCGCGGGCATGGCGTACTGGCGATTCCTGACGGCCAACCTCGTCGGCGCCGTGTCGTGGGGAGTGCTGATCACCGTCGTCGGCTACGCCGCGGGCTCCCAGCCGCAGCTTCGACCCATCGCCTACGTCATAGCTGGCGTCGTCATCCTCGCGTCGATCATCGCGGGAATCAGGGCGATCGTCATCGACCGGGCCGACCGCCGCGAAGTCAACCCCGGCGAGCACACTGCTGGGCCGCACTAGCATCTGACTCGTGCCCAACCCGATAGTGGATGTCGTCTTCCCCTGCCTCAACGAGGAGGGTGCTTTGCCGTGGGTGCTGTCGCGGCTGCCGGAGGGCTACCGCGCGATCGTGGTCGACAACGGATCGACGGACCGCTCCGCCGAGGTGGCGCGGGAGCACGGTGCCGTGGTCGTCACCGAGCCCGTGCGCGGCTTCGGTTCAGCCGCCCACGCCGGGCTCACCGCGGCGACGGCACCGATCGTGGCCTTCTGCGATGCGGATGCCTCGATGGACCCTGCCGACCTGCCGAAGGTGGTTGACCCCGTGCGGGCCCGCACGAGCGACCTCGTGCTGGGGCGCAGAAGGCCGACCACGCGCGGGGCGTGGCCCATCCATGCCCGCCTCGCCAACCGCGCGTTGGCCGTGTTGATGCGACGAGCGACCGGCATCTCTCTCGGAGACCTCGGGCCGATGCGCGCCGCCAGGCGCGACGCGGTCGTCGGGCTCGACCTGCGTGACCGCCGCAGCGGCTACCCGCTCGAACTCGTGCTGAAGGCCCACGGCGCTGGCTGGCGCATCACCGAGGTCGACACCCCGTACTCGCCCAGGGTCGGCCGCTCGAAGGTGACTGGCACGCTCAAGGGCACCATCGTCGCGGTGAAAGATATGTCGCGACTCCTAGCGGCCCAGCGCAGGGCTCCGAATACCCTTCCGTGACTACCCTCGTTCTCATCGCCAAAGAGCCGCTGCCTGGCAAAGCGAAGACCAGGCTGCATCCTCCGCTGACGCTTGAGCAGGCCGCCACCCTCGCCGCGGCCGCCATCGCTGACACCTTGGCCGCAATGCAATCGTTACCTGCGACCCGGCGAATTCTGCTGTTCGAAGGCAACCACACGCCCGCTGGCTCCGAAGACTATGACGTGACTGGGCAAACAATTGGCACTCTTGACCTGCGCTTAGGCGCCATTTTCGACGAGTGCACCGAACCGATGCTTCTGATCGGCATGGACACTCCGCAGCTGACCTCCGACGACCTTGCCCCCGCGTTCACCGGCTGGCCGCACGACGGCGACGACGTGGATGCCTGGTTCGGCCCGGCCAGCGACGGCGGCTTCTGGGCGCTCGGCATGCGCGAACCCCGGGGTGACCTCATCCGCGGCATCGAAATGTCCATGGATGACACGGGCGCGGCGCAGCTCGCACGACTGCAGGATGCCGGACTCACGGTCGGCACCCTCCCCACCCTCACGGACGTCGACACCATCGATTCAGCCCGCGAGGTGGCCGGGATCGCGCCTCACACGCTCTTCGCGCGCACCCTCGCCGAATTCGAGCAGGCGAACCGATGAGCCTCGCGACCCCGACCTTCGGCGCCGGCGGCGCAGAGCCGTACGCCAGCGCGCTGCGCGGCGGGGACCTGCTCTACCTGAGCGACACCCGCGCCAGCTCCACCACACGAGTGACGATGGATGTGTCCCGCTGGAATGCCGACGCTGACTACGCCGACCTCACCCTGCTCTCCCGGGTGACCGGCCCCGTGCTCGACATCGGCTGCGGCCCCGGCCGCATGGTGCGCGCCGCCATGAGTCTCGGAATGCACGCCGTCGGCATCGACGTCTCGGCTGCCGCCCTCGAGATCGCCAGCGACCTCGGTGGCTCGTTCTTCAGGGGCTCGGTCTTCGACCGCGTACCCGGCGAGGGGATGTGGCAGACCACGCTGCTCGTCGACGGAAACGTGGGCATCGGTGGCGACATCCCGAGCCTTCTCGCCCGCTGCCGCGAGCTGCTGTCGCCCACCGGCGAGATCGTGATCGAGCTGAACGCCGACGCCGGCCACGAGGAGCACTACTTCGCGGAGGTTGTGGACTCTCACGGCAATCGCAGCGACTCGTTCCCGTGGGCCGAGATCGGCCTCGACCGCCTGTGCCTGATGCTTCAGCCGCTCGGCCTCGAACTCGTTCAGTCCTGGGAGATCGACGGTCGCGCGTTCTGCCGTCTCGCGAAGACCAGGTAGCCGGCAATCGCGGCCGCGGTCACCGCGGCGAGCGCCCCGTAGAACAGCACGAGGTTGAGCCCGTAGTCCAGCGGCAGCATCGATGCGTTCGCGGTTCCGATGTCTTTCTTCAGGATGGCGGGCATCACGATTACGAAGAAGATCGCGCCGATGGCCAGCGCTCCCTGCAGGATCGCGATGACCGCGATGGGGATCTTCAGCGACGCCCTGCGCATCAGGATGCTCACGCCGAAGATCGCGAACGCGGCGATGCCGTCGTGGATGACCAGGGCGCCGAGGAACCAGATCGCGATACCGATGTAGTTCTTCGGGGCGACGTCGTTGAGCAGCACGATCGCCCCCACCACCAGCATGGCGATGCCGAACAGGATCAGCCCCGTCTGCCAGCGCCGCGTTGCGGTCTTCGGCTGCGCGAGCACGGTTTCGGGCGTCGTGGTGATGGTCATGACAGGACCTCCAGAGTGCTGAGCCATTTGGTTTGCAGTACGCCGGGGCGCGCCGGCGCGATCATGCGGGCCGGATAGCCGTGATCGATGTCGAGAGCCTCACCCTCGAGGTCGAGAGCAACCAGGGTGAGGTCATCCCCCACAAATTCGGGCTGCATGGTGGTCTGGGCGTACGAGCTGCCCTGCTCGAGGCTGGTGATGCGCACTGTGGAGTCAGGGTTGCCGCCCACCGTCGCGATGAGCTCCTTCAGCCTGGGGCCCTTCCAGGTGGCGTACTGGCTCCAGCCTTCGACGCAGGCGATCGGCAGCACCACCTCGTGCTGGGTCAGAGCCCGCAGCTCCTCATAGCTGAATGACTTCGTGGATTCGCCATTGCTGACGGTCAACCGCCAGTCTGGCGCCGTCGCGGTCTCGAGCACGCCGGCCCGCTTGGCAGTGCGGTTCACCGGGAGCCCCTGTGGCCCAACGCCGTTCTTGCGGGGGCCGAACAGATTGGTGACGTCGAGGAATCCGGAAGGACTGGCCAGCCGTGAGGGTGACGAGAGCCGCGGATGCCACGGCGACGGTCGCGAAGAAGCCGCGACGGCTGGCCTGCGGCGGCAGTGTCGGCGCGCTGTCGATCCATTCGAAGATGCGGCCGGTGACCCCGGCATTCCTGGTCTTGCCGGTGAGCCTCTGCAGCTCATCCGGAGCGTCAGGCTCGGCCTCCGCGCCGTGCTCGACCACGTCACCGTCGGCGGTGATCGCGTCACGCTTGCGCCAGTACTGGGAGATGATCGGCAGCTTCAGCGCGATGTGGATCGCGAGCGAACCGATGATGACGAACGACAGCGCGTAGTGCGTCTGGCGGAAGGGGAAGGGGAAGAGCGCGTACCACTGGTAGGTGTTGATGAGGCCGATGGTGATCTGCACCAGCGACGCCGCAACGAAGATCGCGATGGATGCCCGCTCGAGGAGGTGAGGGAACGACCGCACCGGCGGCGTCTGGAACAGCTCGGGGAAGATCGTGTACAGCTTGGCGAAGAGCAGCGGGAAGCAGATGATGCCGGCGGTGATGTGGATGCCCTGCGAGACCTGGTACAGCCAGATCGGCCTGGTGAGAAACACCATCCAGGGCAGGGGCTCCTGGATGAAGTGGCTGTAGAGGCCGGTGACGAAGCAGAGGATGAACGCGATGCCCAGCAGCCGGCCGAGCACGACCGCAGCGCGCGGGTTGCGGGAGGGGGCGGCCAGAGAGCGTCGCGTCTGGTTCAGTAACCGGTGAACTCGCCATTTCAGCAGCACGTGCGACCTCCCATGGTCATTTCGACAGACTAACGCCGCTTCTGGTTCGTAGCGGTCACCGAATCCGACAGGATGGGTTTCGTGCGAATAGTGCTGACCTCCCTGCTGCTGGCCGCGGCCACGGCAGCAACCGCCTGGTCTGTTACGGCCCTGCCCTATTACAACGACAAGTCGGGGGAGCTGTCCGCGCTGGTCTACGTCACCGCCGGCCTGTGGATCGTGTTCGGCCTGTCGTTGCTCGCCCTCCGCGGGGTGCGCACCCGGGCAGCCGTCGTGCTGGTGCTCGTCGGGTCGGTCGCGATCGGCGGCGCCGCGATGGCGGGTCCCCCCAACACGAGCACGGACTCGGCACGGTACGCCTGGGATGGCATCGTGCAGAACGCGGGAATCTCGCCGTACGACTACGCCCCGGCAGATCCCGGCGCTCACCGAGTTGCGCCCGGAGTGGCTGTTCCCCACCCCCATCACCAAGGCCAACGGCGAGCCGGGATGCACCGGCCCCCGCATCATGACGGTGAAGGAGCCGGAAACCGGAGACGTGCTCTGCACGGCCATCAACCGGGCGAAGGTCACCACCATCTATCCCCCGGCCAGCGAGATCTTCTTCGCGGCGGTCAGGTTCCTGACCGGGCCGGCACCGCAGTACTGGCCCATGCAGCTCGCCGGCCTGCTGATGAGCCTCACCACCACGGTGCTGCTGCTGCGAGCGCTCGTCGCCCGCGGTCGCGATCCACGCTGGGCAGCACTGTGGGGCTGGTGCCCGCTGGTGGCCACCGAGGGCATCACCAACTCGCACATCGACATCCTCGGCGCGATGTTCGTGTTCATCGCCACCCTGCTCGTCTCGACGCGTCGGCCGGTGCTCGGCGGCATCGCCCTGGGGATCGCGATCTCGAGCAAGCTGATCCCCGTCGTCGGCTCGTTCGCCCTGCTGAAGCGCAACCCGTTCAAGGTCATCCTCGGCTCGATCGCCATCTTCGCGCTGCTCTATGTGCCGTACATCCTGGCGAGCGGCATCGACGTGCTCGGATACCTCCCGGGTTACCTGAGCGAGGAGGGGTACACCTCGGGCACCCGCTTCATCATGATCTCGCTGGTGGCGCCGGGGGCCGCCGCCCTCGTCGTGGCTGCCATCCTGATCCTGATCACCGCGGCGCTCACCTGGTGGAAGTCGAATCCGGATGACCCGTGGCTGGCGCAGACCGTCATGATCGGCGTGACTCTGCTCATCGTGACGCCGCGCTACCCCTGGTACGCGCTCATGCTCGTGCCGATGATTGCCATGACCGGGCGCTGGGAGTGGCTGGCCGTTCCCCTCGCGCTGACGGAGCGGCTGCTCATCCCGTCCGTCGATCTGGCGCGCCTCACGGTCACTCTCGCCATCGTTCTCATCGTCGTCATGACGCTTCATCGCGCTGGGCCCGGTGCGCTGTCGCGCCTGGGAAAGCAGCTTCGTCATCCTTTCGGCGGGCCGAAAAGCCCGGAATTACGCGGATCCCATCCCGCGATTTATAACGGAAAGGTAACGGAGCAAACTGATTCCAATCTGATTTGGCACAGGGGGCCGAACACTCATCAGCACCAAGAACACCCCCAAACCAAACAAAGGATTGAACCAATGCGTACCTTCTCCAAAGTCACCATGGGCCTCGCCACCGCAAGCCTTCTCGTCGTCGGCCTCGCTGCCTGCTCCGCTACACCGGCAGACACCGAAGAAACCACCGCCCCCGCTGCCCGAGGTCGAAGCCGACCCGCAGCCGCTGGCATCCATCCCCGCACTCGACGGTGTAGACACCGCAGTTGCTCTCGACCAGGGCTTCGTTGACGCTCTCACGAGCCTCGGCCTCACCCCCGGAGTGACCGGAACCGCAACGCTGGAAGACGGCTCGCTGTACTTCCCGATCACCGGTGGAAACGTCGACTACTACGACCCCAACGAGTCATACCGTCCGTACGTCCAGGGCGAGATCCTCCACGAGGGTTCCGGCATCACGCTGACCGCCGGCGACATCGTCGTAGGCCTCAGCGACTTCCGCGATCGACCCGGGAACGTCACGCCTCACCGGTACCGTCACCGCCAACGGTGAAGAGGTCGGCAAGGACATCTACATCTTCAACCTCGACGGTTCGACCCTGAACCCGCTCGAGACCGACGCTGATGGCAACGCCGTCCTGCAGGGCACCACGGTTCTGATCAGCCCGGACGCCGCCGGCCTGCTGAACGAAACCTTCGGCACCGACGCTGTCACCGACGAGCTCGTCGTCGGCATCGCCACCATCACCGCAAAGGCGAAGGCGTAACTACCGCCTCAGCTTCACCCGGAAGCCCCGCTGCGCCATTCGCGCAGCGGGGCTTTCCGCATATCCGGAGGTTCTCCCGTGCACGGCACGTTCCCAGCACCACTGGCCGCCCCGACCGGTAATCTGCAGAGATGACCGCGACGATGGGCCGCGAGTCGGTCGGCACCAGCCAGCGCCTGTGGCTGTCCATGCATCGCGGCGCCGCCCTCCCGCTGCTGGCGGGGCTGCTCGGCTTCACGATCTCGATGTTCGGCATCACGACCCCCGGCCTCTGGTACGACGAGGCCGCCACCGTCATCTCCGCCACCCGCAGCTGGCCGCAACTCTGGGCCGAAATCGGCAACGTCGACGCCGTACACGCGCTCTACTACGCCGTCATGCACCTCGTTTTCGACGTGTTCGGCTACTCGCCCCTGTCGCTCAGGATGCCCAGCGCCATCGCCGTGGGCATCGCCGCAGCTCTCGTGCTCGTCCTCGGCCGCCAGCTCGGCAGGCCGAGGCTCGCGGTCATCGCCGCCGTCGTGTTCTGCCTCATCCCGCGCGTCACGTGGATGGGAACCGAGGGCCGCTCGTATGCCCTCACGGCCACCCTCGCCATCCTTGCCACCGTCGTGCTCCTGCGCGCGATGCGCACGGGCACCCGCGGCGCCTGGATCCTGTACGGGGTCGTCGCGCTGCTCTCGGTCATCGTCTTCGTCTACCTCGCGCTCGTGATCGTCGCGCACGCCCTGACGGTCGCCTGGCTGCTGGCCGAGCGCAGCGAGCGCGCCAGGCTCAACGCCAGAAACTGGCTCGTCGCGGCGGCCGCGGCAGGCGCGCTCAGCATCCCCTTCGTGCTGGTCACCAGAAGCCAGAGCGGCCAGATTTCGTGGATAGAACCACTGAATTCGCTGGCGGTGCAGGGCGTGCTGCAGTGGCAGTGGTTCTACTCGAGCGAGCCGTTTGCCTACGCGGCGTGGGCGTTCATCCTGATCGGCGTCGCCATTCTGGTCCGTGCGCTGCGCAGGCCCGGTGAGGCCAGTGCGGCCCGCAGCTTCCTCGCCGCGGTGCTCCCCGCGATGCTGGTGCCGACCCTCGCGCTGCTGGTGCTGAGCGCCGTGTACCAGCCGATGTACCAGCCCCGATACCTCAGCATGAGCACGCCGTTCGTGGCGCTGGCCATTGCTGCGGGCATCGATGCCATCCGTTGGCGCCCCGGCGTGGTCATGGCGCTCGCGCTGATCGGAGCTCTCGCCGTTCCGCAGATCGCCGTGCAGCGCGAGCCGGAGGCGAAGGAATACTCGTCGTGGCCGCAGGTCGCCGACCTCATCGCAGCCGAGCGTGCGTCGGACGGGCCGGACAGCACGACGGCCATCATCTACGGCGAGCTCTGGGGCCATGCGAAGGCCACGACCAGGGTGATCGCGTACTCCTATCCCGAGCAGTTTGAGTCGACGGTGGATGTCACGATCCTCACCCCCGCGGCAGAAACCGCCCAGCTGTGGGAGACCCGCGCGCCGATCGCCGAGTCACTCGACCGGCTGAACGGCGCCGACGTCGCCTACCTGATCACGAGCACGACGCGCGACCTTCGCCCTGCCACTACGGAAGCGCTCGACTCCGTGGGCTGGCACGTCACCGACGAGTGGAGCTTCACCCACGTCAACGTGCTGCGGTACGTCCGCGACTAGCGGCGGCCGCGGCATCCGGCACCACTTGCCAACAAACGCTCCACCCGCCCGCGGGAACGACGCCTATCGCCAACCGGCAGGCGAGATCCCGGATGCCGCGGCTCAGGTGATGACGCGGGCGCCGTGTACCGGGCCCGAGGCGCGCACCACCGTCAGGCGCGCGGCGCTCAGGGCGATCTGAAGTTCGAGCGACGAGTCCAGGTCGGCCGTGAGGAAGGCGACCGTCGGCCCCGACCCCGACACGATCCCGGCGAGCGCGCCGTTCTCCTCCCCCAGCTCGAGCACCGCGGCCAGCGACGGCTGCAGGTGCAGCGCCGGGGCCTGCAGGTCGTTGTGGAGGCACTCCGCGAGCATGTGTGGGTCGCCCGCGCGCAGCGCCTGCAGCACGTTGGTGTCTACGGTCGGCGAGATGGATGCCGGGAAGATGTCCTGCGAATGACGCTCACGATGGCGGTCGAGCTCGCGGTACACCTCGGGAGTCGACAGTCCGAAGCCGGCCAGGACCAGCACCCACTGGAACGTGCCCTTCGCCAGCGCCGGACTCAGCTGGTCGCCGCGCCCGGTTCCGATGGCGGTGCCACCGGTGAGCGCGAACGGAACGTCTGCGCCCAGTTCACCGGCGAGTTCGAGCATCTCCTCGCGCGGGAGTCCGGTGCCCCACAGGGTGTCGCAGGCGAGGAGGGTGGCCGCGGCATCCGCCGATCCGCCTCCCATGCCGCCCGTGACCGGAACGTGCTTGTCGATCTCCAGCCGCACACCACCGCGGTATGCGGTGCGGCGCGCGAGCAGCCTCGCGGCCCTGATGGCGATGTTGGAGCCGTCGGTGGGCACGCGCGACAGGTCGACGGTGCCGGTCATCGATACCGAGAAATCGTCTGCGTGATACGCGCGAACGTCCTCGTACAGCGACACCGCCTGGTACGCGATCGCCACGTCGTGGTAGCCATCGTCGAGCAGCGACCCGACCTTCAGGAAGACGTTGATCTTGCCCGGTGCGCGAGTGTGAACCACGTTTGATCCTGGCCCCGATGTCATGACACCAACCTAGCGCGCAACGGGAGGAACGCTCAGCCGCGGGCCCGGGCGACCGCGAGGAAGTCGGCGACAGTGAGCTCCTCGCCGCGGGCGGTGGGCGCAATTCCGGCGGCCTCGAGGGTGTCTGACGCGCCGGTCGAGCCGCCGAGCACACCCGAGAGCGCCTGACGGAGCATCTTGCGACGCTGCTGGAAGGCGGCATCCACCAGTTCGAAGGTCGACAGGCGTTCCTGCTCGGTTCCCGGCTGTTCGTGCCGCTCGAAGCGCACGAGGATGGAGTCGACGTTGGGCACCGGCCAGAACACCTGGCGGCTCACCTGCCCCGCCGTCGAGAAGTTTCCGTACCAGGCGGCCTTCACGCTCGGGCTGCCGTAGATCTTGGAGCCGGGGCCGGCCGCGACGCGCTGCCCGACCTCGGCCTGCACCATCACCATGCCCCGCTGGATCGTCGGGAAGTTCTCGAGAAAGTGCAGCAGCACCGGCACCGACACGTTGTACGGCAGGTTGGCGACGAACACTGTCGGGTCGTCCGGCAGCTCGGTGACCCGCAGAGCGTCCTCGGTGATCACGGTCAGCACGGCCTCGGGCTGGTACTTCGACACGGTGGTCGGCAGCTGCGCCGCGAGTCGCTTGTCGATCTCGACGGCCACGACGGCTGCGCCCGTTTCGAGCAGCCCGAGGGTCAGCGATCCGAGACCCGGGCCGACCTCGACCACGGTCTCACCGGCGGTGACGCCCGCCGACTTCACTATGCGCCTGACCGTGTTGGCGTCGATCACAAAGTTCTGGCCGAGCTTCTTGGTGGGCTGGATATCGAGAAGTTCGGCGAGCTCCCGGATCTCGACCGGCCCCAGCAGCGTGCCGCCGGACGCGACGCTCACGCGAGATCCGCGAACGGGCCGTCGGGCGTGGTGACCGGCTCGGAGTCCCAGCGGCCGTACACCTCTTCGGTGTTCGACGTGATCTGCGCTGCCAGCATCGAGACCTCGGTCTCGAGGTGCGCAGCCATCGCCCGCAGCGTGTACGGCAGCAGGTATGGCGCGTTCGGGCGGCCGCGCAGCGGGTGCGGGGTCAGGTACGGGGCGTCGGTTTCGATCAGGATGCGCGCGCGCGGGATCACCGCGAGAGCATCGCGCAGCCCGCCGGCGTTCTTGAAGGTCACGGTGCCGGAGAACGACAGGTACCAGCCGTTGTCCGCGCACAGCTTCGCCATTTCGGCGTCTCCCGAGAAGCAGTGGAACACGGTTTTCTCGGGGGCACCGACACGCCTGAGCGTCTGGATCACCTCGGCGTGGGCATCCCGGTCATGAATTTGCAGGGCCAGGTTGTGGCGTTTCGCGATCTCGATATGCGCCTCGAACGAACGGTATTGCGCGCCCCGCCCGTCTTCGCCGGTGCGGTAAAAGTCGAGGCCCGTCTCGCCGATGGCCCGCACTCGCGGTTGCGCGGCGAGCTCGTCGATCTCGGCCAGCGCCGCGTCGAGGGTTCCGGATGCCGCGTAGCGCGGTGCCTCGTTCGGATGCAGTGCCACTGCAGCAAGAACGCGCGGCTCGACGCTGGCGATATCCGCCGACCAGCGCGAGGTCTCCAGGTCCGTGCCGACCTGCACGACGCCGCGGATGCCGACGCTCGAAGCGCGGTCGAGGTGCTCGTGATAGTCGAGCTGCCCGCCGGGGCCGCCGTCAGAGATCTCGAGGTGGGTGTGGTTGTCGTAGGTGCCGACGACGAGCGCTTCCGGCAGGGGCGGGTACTCGAGATCCCGAGAATCGTCGGTGTCCCGATGCCGGATATGCGCGCCGGTCACGCTGCTCCGTCTGCTTCCGCCTGCTCGATTCGCGGGAACAGCGGGGCCGCGAGCGGGGAAATGCTCGAGCCTCCCCTGCCACTGCCACGCGCGGTCGACGCGCTGGTCTTCGACGCTGCCCTCGCCGCCGAGCGCCGCCCACAGGGTGGGGGTCGCCTTGGGGAGCACCGGCGACAGCAGCACGGTGAGGGTGCCGAGGCCGTGAACGATGGTGGTGAGCACCTGCGCGAGCCTGTCGCGGTTCGCGGGATCCTTGGCAAGCGCCCACGGCTCCTGCTCGGTGATGTATCCGTTCAGCGCGTCGACGAGCTCCCAGATGGAGGAGAGAGCCTCGTTGATCGCGAACCGGTCCATCGCGGCGTCAGCGTCACGGGTGACACGCTCGGCGAGGGCGGTGATCGGGGCGTCAGCCGTGGCATCCGGAATCTTGCCATCGAAGTATTTGGTGGCCATCGCGACCGTGCGTGACGCGAGGTTGCCGAAGCCGTTGGCAAGCTCGGACTGGTAGCGGGCGCTGAGGTCTTCCCAGCTGAACGAGCCATCCTGGCCGAAGGTGATCGCCGACAGGAAGTAGTAGCGGAACGCATCAGAGCCGAAGGTGTCGGTGATCTGCGTGGGCGCGATGCCGGTGAGCTTCGACTTGCTCATCTTCTCGCCACCGACGAGCAGCCAGCCGTGGCCGAAGACCGCGCGCGGCACCTCGAGCCCCGCCGCCATGAGCATGGCGGGCCAGATCACGGCGTGGAAGCGGGCAATGTCTTTACCGACGATGTGCACGGCGGGCCAGCGACGCGCCATCTGCTCGTCGTCGATGCCGTAGCCGGCTGCCGTCACGTAGTTCAGCAGCGCGTCGAACCACACATAGACGACGTGTGTGTCGTCCCACGGGACCTTGATTCCCCAGTCGAAGCTGGAGCGTGAGATCGAGAGGTCGGCGAGGCCCTGCTTGACGAACTGGACGATCTCGTTGCGCACGCTGGAGGGCTGCACGAAGTCGGGGCGGCTCTCGTAGAGGTCGAGCAGCGGCTTCTCGAAGGCGCTCATCCTGAAGAAGTAGTTCTTCTCCTTCAGCACCTCGACCGGACGGCTGTGAATCTTGCAGACCAGCTGACCGGCGAAGTCGCCGTCGGCCGTCTCCATGAGGTCGTCGAGCTGCTTGTACTCCTCGCAACCGACGCAGTAGTAGCCCTCGTACTCGCCGGAGTAGATGTGGCCGTCGTCGTAGAGCTTCTGCAGGAAGGTCGAGACCGCCTTCTCGTGGCGCTCGTCCGTGGTGCGGATGAAGTCGTCGTTGGCGATGTCGATCGTCTCGAGCAGCGGCTTCCACGCATTCTCGACGAGGTTGTCAGCCCAGGCCTGCGGGGTCGTGTCGTTGGCGACGGCGGTGCGCAGGATCTTCTGACCGTGCTCATCGGTGCCGGTCAGCAGCCAGGTGTCGTCCCCGCGCTGTCTGTGCCAGCGTGCGAGGACGTCAGCAGCCACCTCCGTGTACGCGTGACCGATATGCGGAACATCGTTGACGTAGAAGATGGGCGTCGTGATGTAAAAGGAGTCTCCGGCGGCCATGGCTTAATCGTACCGGGCGCGATGCGGGTGTTACCGCGCGGCGAGCGCGCCCTCCCGCGCGGCCCCGTCGCACCCGTGCGGCCCCGCACCCTTGTCCCATCCGCGCACCGTTGTCCCATGCGCCCGCGCAGCCCGTTGTCGCATCCGCGCACGCGCGCGCAGCCGCGGATGCGACATCCGCACGCGGATGCCCGGCCACCGTCCGCGCGACCCCTCCTCCACAGACGCGACGGGTGCCGCTCGACTCCCAGGTCGCCCCAACCCCTGCCGCGGCATCCACGCGGCCGTCATCGTGGCTGCATGAGCATCGACGCCACGCCGCCACTCACGCTGAGCCGCGAGGTTGAACGTGCGGGCGGCGACCGTCGCGTGCTGGCGCGGCAGGCCGCTCGGGGTCAGCTGCATCGGGTTCGGTCGGGCGCCTATGCCCATTCGGTCGTGTGGGCCTCACTGGCACCGGATGCGCGCTACCGAATGCAGGTGCGTGCCGTCTCCGAATCCCAGTCGACCCGACCCATCCTGTCGCACCACTCCGCCGCCGCCGTCTGGGGCATTCCCATTCTCGGCGCCTGGCCTAACACCGTTCATCGTCTCATCGAACGAACGTCGGGAGGACGCTCCCACGGCGATGTCATTGCTCACCCGACCAGGCTCGATCGGGTCGACGTTGTCGAATGGGACGGGATGCTCGTGACCTCGCTCGCGCGCACGGTGGTCGATCTCGCCACCGTCAGCAGCCTCGCCTCCGGGGTGATCAGCGCAGATTCCGCCCTGTCTCGCACACGGAACGGGCGCATCCGACCGTCCGACCTCGAGCTGGCGTGGGAGGCGGCGATGCCGATCAAGGCTCATCGCCGCGCGGGCTTCATCCTCGACTTCTCAACCGACCTGGCGGATTCGCCTGCCGAGTCGGTCAGCCGGGTGAACATGCACGTCGCCGGATTCGTGCCGCCCCGATTGCAGATGTCGTGGTTCGACTATCAGGGCAAGATCGGCGAGACCGACTTCGACTGGGAAGAGATCGACCATGTCGGCGAGGTGGACGGCAAGATGAAGTACCTCAAAGACGAGTATCTCGGGGGCCGCGAGCCTGGTGAGGTCGTGCACAGCGAGAAAGTCCGCGAGGACAGATTGCGCGCTCTGCCCAAGAAGGTGACGCGCTGGGGTTGGGACATTGCCGTGAACCCGCAGCGGCTGCGCGCCCACCTGCTCAACGCGGGCATCCCGCTGCGGCGACGGTAGACGGATGCCATGCACACCATCCGCGCATGGATGTCGCATCCGCGGACCGGCGCGCACCCGCGGGTGGGACAGGTGTGCGCGGATGCACGGGGCGGGGCGCCTACCGCGCCGCGAGCGCGCCCTCGTACAGGTCCCGGCGGCTCAGCCCGGTCTGGTCGGCAACCTCGGTCGCCGCCTCCTTCAGCCGTGAGCCTTCGGCGACGAGTTTCAGCACCTGCGCGATACCGGTCGGCAGATCGGATGTCGCGGGCTCGGCCCCCTCGACGACGACACAGATCTCGCCGCGAGCGCCGTCCCGGAACTTCTCGGCCAGCTCGCCTGCAGTTCCCCGCGCCACCTCCTCGTGGAGCTTCGTCAGCTCGCGGCACACCACGACCCTGCGGTCAGCGCCCAGGGCGCTGGCGAGATCGGCGAGCGCGGCCGGCAGCCGGTTGGGGCTCTCGAAGAAGACCATGGTGCGCTCCTCGCGGGCGAGCGCCGCGAAGTAGGCGACCCTGGACTTGCGCGGGAGGAACCCCTCGAACGTGAAGCGGTCGGTGGGTAATCCCGAGACGGCCAGGGCGGTGAGTACGGCACTCGGCCCGGGCAGTGCCGTCACGGTGACGCCTGCCGCGGCCGCGGCGGCCACGAGCGGGAACCCCGGATCGCTGATCGCCGGCATTCCCGCGTCACTGAGGATCAGGACATCCACTGTTCTGGCCAGCTCGACGATCTCGGCGGCCTTCTCGCTCTCGTTGTGCTCGTGCAGCGGGATGAGCCGCGGGCGGTTCTCGATGCCGAGGGCGCGCATCAGGTGGATGGTGGTGCGGGTGTCTTCGCTGGCGATCACCTCGGCGTTGGTGAGGGCCTCGATGAGTCGTCTCGAGGCGTCGCCAAGGTTGCCGATGGGTGTTGCCGCGAGGATGATCACCCGCCCATTCTCCCAGCAGCCGCCGCGCCCGGTCGCACCCGAGCGCGAGGGTATCCGCGTACCGCTGTCGCATCCGCGCATGGGCGCCGCTGCGCGCGTGCGACATCCGTGCGCGGATGCGACCTGGAGTCGATTTATGCTTGGTGGGATGACCACCCGGACGCACGGCGAGTTCGACGACATCGTCGCGGGCGCTGGCACCCGCATCGACGATTGGTGGATGCGGCAGTCGCTTGCCATCCACCGTCTCGCCCGGTGGGGCGCCCCCGCGCTGGTGGTGGTGATCGCCGCGATTGCGCGCCTGTTCAACCTGGGTCATCCGGCATCCCTCGTCTTCGATGAGACCTTCTATGTGAAGGATGCCTGGACGCTCTTCAACCTCGGATACGAGGGGTCGTGGCCCGCAGAGGCAGACGCGCAGTTCAACGCAGGCGCCGTGAACATCTTCACCACCGACCCGGCGTTCGTCGTGCATCCGCCCCTCGGGAAGTGGCTGATCGGGCTCGGGATGGGCTGGCTGGGCCCCGACAACCCCGCGGGCTGGCGCATCGCGACGGTGCTGGCGGGCATCCTCGCGGTCGTGCTGCTGATGGTCGTCGCGAAGATGCTGTTCCGCTCCACGCTGCTGGCGACCATCGCCGGGCCTGCTGTTCGCCATCGACGGCAACGCGATCGTGATGAGCCGGGTCGCCCTGCTCGACAACTTCCTGATGCTCTTCGCCCTGATCGGCTTCATCGCGATCCTCATGGACCGCGGGTGGACGAAGCGGCGGCTCGACCTCTGGCTGGACCGCAAGGGCGGCGACTGGGGACCGGCGATCTGGTGGCGCCCCTGGCTCATCGCCGCGGGGGTCGCGTTCGGCGCCGCCGCCGCCATCAAGTGGAACGGCATCTACTTTCTCGCGGCCATGGCCATCTACACGCTGGCGGTGGATGCCGCGGCCAGGCGCCGCGCGGGCATCCCGTTCTGGCTCAGCGGCACCATCTTCAAGCAGGCTCCGGTCAGCTTCCTGCTCACCGTCCCCGCCGCCGTGTTCACCTACCTGGTGACGTGGGCCGGGTGGTTCGCGACCTCGGGCGGGTACAACCGGCAGTGGGCCCAGGGCGACGGCAATGCCTGGACGGGCATCCTGTCGTGGGTGCCGCTGACGCTCCAGAGCTTCTGGCACTTCGAGGTCAGCGTCTACAACTACCACGTGGGCGAGTCTCGCCCCCATCCGTACCAGGCGAATCCGCTCACCTGGCTGTTCCTGATCCGCCCGACGAGCATGTATTACCAGGGCTTTGGCGAGGGCGACAACGGCTGCGTCTCCATCTGCGGCGAATCCATCTCCGGCATTGCCAACCCGATCATCTGGTGGGCGGCCACCGCGGCCGCCCTGTACCTCGTGTACCGGCTGATCCGCTTCCGGGAGTGGCGCGTCGGGCTGATCCTCGCTGGCCTCGGTGCCGGCTACCTGCCCTGGCTGATGTACCTGAACCGCACGGTGTTCCAGTTCTACACGATCGCGTTCGAGCCGTACCTGATCCTCGCCCTGACGGCGGTGATCGGCATCGTGCTGGGCAACGCGCGCGATCCAGCCTGGCGGCGGCTTCTGGGCATCCGGATCGTCGTCATCTTCCTGGTGTTCGCGATCGCGATCAGCGCCTTCTTCTGGCCGATCTGGACGGGCGCGCGCCTCGACTATTTCTGGCTCTCGGCTCACTGGTGGCTGCCGACCTGGCGCTAGCGTGGCGTTCTGTTACGCCGCGAAGCCGTCCAGCCCTCGCGTTTAGGTAGCCTGAGGCCATGGCTGATCGTGACTATGGTTTCCGCACGCGCGCAATTCACGCTGGCAACATCCCCGATGCCGCGACGGGCTCGCGCGCCCTGCCGATCTACCAGACGAGCGCGTACGTTTTCGATGACACGGCGGATGCCGCCGCCCGCTTCGCCCTGCAGAAGTACGGCAACATCTACTCCCGGCTCGCCAACCCGACCGTCGCCAGCTTCGAGGAGCGCGTCGCCTCCCTCGAGGGCGGGCTCGGCGCCGTCGCCACCGGCAGCGGGCTCAGCGCCCAGTTCATCACCTTCGCCTCACTCGCCGGCGCCGGCGACCACATCGTCTCGAGCGCGAACCTCTATGGCGGCTCCATCACGCAGTTGGATGTCACGCTGCGCCGTTTCGGCGTAGACACCACGTTTGTGCGCTCCTCCGACCCCGCCGACTACGCCGCGGCCATCACCGACAAGACGAAGTTGATCTTCGCCGAGACCATCGCCAACCCGTCCGGCGAGATCGCGGACATCGAGGGACTCGCCGACGTCGCCCACGCTCACAACCTGCCGCTGATCATCGACTCGACGGTCGCCACGCCGTACCTGAACCGCCCGATCGAGTGGGGCGCCGACGTGGTCACCCACTCGGCCACCAAGTTCCTCGGCGGCGCCGGCACCACCCTCGGCGGCGTGGTCGTGGAGAGCGGCCGCTTCCACTGGGCAAACGAGCACTTCCCCCTGTTCGACCAGCCCGTGCCCAGCTACGGCGGGCTCAACTGGCACGGAAACTTCGGCGAGTACGCGTTCCTCACCCGCCTGCGCGCCGAGCAGCTGCGTGACATCGGGCCGGCGCTGGCCCCGCACTCCGCCTGGCTGCTGGCCACCGGCGTCGAGACCCTCCCGTTCCGGATGCAGGCCCACGTCGACAACGCGCGCATCGTCGCGGAATGGCTCGAGGCCGACCCGCGCGTCGAGAAGGTTTTCTGGGCGGGGCTCCCGGGGCATCCGCACTTCGATCGCGCACAGAAGTACCTGCCCAAGGGCGCCGGATCCGTGTTCTCCTTCGTGGTGAAGGGCGGCCGCGCGGTCGGGCAGAAGTTCATCGAGAGCGTCACCCTGGCCAGCCACCTCGCCAACATCGGTGATGCGAAGACCCTGGTCATTCATCCGGCATCGACCACCCACGCGCAGCTCACCGAGCAGCAGCTGCTCGACGCCGGGGTGCTGCCGGGCGTGGTGCGCATCAGTGTCGGAATAGAAGACCCCGAAGACATTGTTGACGATCTTGACCAGGCACTGTCCGAAGCTACGAAGGGCTGACGATGTCGACAGCAGAGGTACAGACCACCCAGATGGCGAACGGGCTCACGTGTGAGTTGCCCGCGAGCTCCCCGCTGGCGAAGCTGCTGAAGTCACAGCGCACCTGGGTCGGCCCCGACGCGAAGCAGCGTCTCGCGATCCTGCGCAAGGCCAAGTCGATCGCGATCGTCGGCGCCTCCCCGAACGCCGCCCGCTCCAGCTACTTCGTCGGCACCTACCTGCAGCAGTCCAGCGACTACCGCGTGTACTTCGTCAACCCGAACGCCGACACGATCCTCGGCCAGAAGGCGTACCCCGATCTCGCGTCACTGCCCGAGGTGCCTGACATCGTCGACGTGTTCCGCAAGGGCAGCGACATCCCGTCAGTCATCGACGACGTGCTGGCGATCGGCGCGAAGACGGTATGGGTTCAGCTCGGCATCTGGAATCAGGATGCCGCGATCTACGGCGAATCGAAGGGCCTCACGGTCGTCATGGACCGCTGCCTCAAGGTCGAGCACGCCAGGTTCCACGGCGGGCTTCACCTCCTCGGTTTCGACACCGGAGTCATCAGCTCCCGCCGCGCCAGCAGCTAGGCGAGGGCGTCGGTCCGGCTGGGCTACCGTGGCGCTATGGCTGTCAACCAGACCCGGCGGGTGCGTGCGGCGCGCAAGCGCAAGCGCCGCATGGGCGAGGTCGAGCACGACCTCACCGCCGAGCAGTGGGAGTTACTCAAGCGGGAGTGGGGCGGCTGCGCCTACTGCACCTCTAACGAGTCTGCGCTGCAGCGGGACTGCGTGCAGCCGATCTCGCGCGGCGGTCGCTACACGGTCGACAACGTGGTTCCCGCCTGCGGGTCGTGCAACGCCAGCAAGAGCAACAGCGAGGTGACGTCGTGGATGCGCCGCAAACGCCTCGATGAGCGCGCCTTCCTCACCCAGTACGTACACGTCCGTCAGGCGCTCGGCATCCTCTGAGTGCACGCGAGCAAGGGCTTGCGTCCCCGCGGCATCCGGCGCTACCGTCGCGTGCGATCCGGCCGCATCCACGCCATCCTGAATGAACCACCGGGAAAGGAACAGCACCATGGCCATCATCACCTCAGACAAGAACGTCGAAGCGCTCACGCTCACGTTCACCTCCCACTTCGACGCTCCAGTGGAGCGCGTGTGGCAGGTGTGGGAAGACCCGCGGCAACTGGAACGCTGGTGGGGGCCGCCCACCTACCCGGCCACAGTCCAGCAGCACGACTTCGTCGAGGGCGGCAAGTCGCTGTATTACATGACGAGCCCGGAGGGCCAGAAGATGTGGGGCTGGTGGAAGGTCACGGCCGTGAGTGCGCCATCCCACCTCGAGTTCGACGATGGCTTCGCGGACCCGGATGGCTCCCCGAACGACCAGATCCCTCCCACGCACATCACCGTCACCCTCGACCCGTTCGATGATGGCACCCGCATGACGGTGGTCACCCAGTTCGTCAGCGAGGACCAGCTCGAGCAGATGATCGAGATGGGCATGGAGGAGGGGATGACCATGGCGCAGGGGCAGATCGAGGAGATCCTCGCCGAGTAGGGCGCGCCCTAGAACGGACTGCCCTGCACCGGACCGCCCCGATCGGGCACGTCCCGCACATCCTGTGTGGATTTCGAGTCGTGCCCGACGACTTCGTCGACGTCGTCGGTGGACACGCCGTCGGGTTCGGCGGCCTCCGCCAGCAGCGTGCGCTCCGAAACGTGCCGGGGGGCGCTTTTTTCCGCCGAGTCGCGAGGGCCACCGGGTAGCGCGGCGCCCGGGAGTGTCACGACCGGGTCGCCAAGCGTCGGCGTTGGCTTCGGTGCACCGTTGCGACGCAGCAGGCGGGACCAGCGCGACACGGTGTCGAGGATGCCCCGTTCGGACGGTTCCTCCACCTCGAGTCCGTAGTAGTCGCCGATGTGGTCGACGAGTTGGGCCCGACGTGCACGGTCGTAAGCGCGGCGCTCTCGGCCGAACGCGATGACGGTCGACCAGCAGATGAGGAGCATGACCACGCTGAAGGGGAGAGCGATGATTATGGCCGCGGTCTGCAGCGCCAGCAGGCCGCCGGAGAGCAGAAGGGAGATCGCGAGCGCCGCGGTGATGAGCGTGAAGAAGGTGCGCACGCGCTTCTTCGGGTTTACCTGCCCGCCCGTCGCGATCATTCCCATCACGAGCGCGCCGGAATCCGACGAGGTGACGAAGAAGATCGTGATGAGCAACAGGACCCCGACCGTGAGAACCGGCGTGCCGGGAACGTAGTTGAGCATGTCGAACAGGGCGCCAGCGAAGTTGACGCTCCCGTCTGCGGCGAGCAGGGTGCCCTCGCCGCTCAGCTCGACCGCGATTGCCGTTCCGCCGAGAACGCTGAACCACAGGATGCCGATGAGCGTCGGCACGAGAATCACTCCCGCGACGAACTGGCGAACAGTACGTCCCTTCGAGATCCGCGCGATGAAGATCCCGACGAACGGGGCCCACGAGATCCACCAGCCCCAGTAGAACGAAGTCCAGGAGGCCTGCCATGACTCCCCGTCGACCCCGGTGAATGCATTGACGTTGAAGGAGAGCGACACGAAGTTCTGAATATAGGCGCCGATGGACTGCACGAACTCGCGCAGGAGGAATGTCGTCGGCCCGAAGACGACCAGGTAGATGACGAGCAGACCGGCGAGGACGAGGTTGATGCTGGAAAGCCACTTCATGCCCCTCGTCAATCCGGACAGTACCGAGAGCAGGACGAAGAAGGAGATGACGGCGATGATGGCTACCTGTGAGCCCTGACTGGGCTCGACCAGGTTCGCGGAATCGAGGCCAGCGCTGATCTGCAGCACGCCCAGTCCCAGCGACGTGGCGACACCGAACAGGGTGCCCACGAGGGCAACTACATCGATCGTGTTACCCCAGCCGCCCTGCACCTTTTTTCCGAGCAGGGGCTCGAGCGCCCAACGAATCGAAATGGGCCGCTGCCGCCGGTGGATGGCGTAGGCCAGTGCGAGACCGACGACCACGTAGATCGACCAGGCGTGCACACCCCAGTGAAGATAGGTCTGGCTCAGCGCGGCCTGGGCAAGTTCCGCGGGAGTCCCGGTCACCCCGGGGCGCGGATTCGCGAAATGGCTGAGCGGCTCGCTGACCCCGTAGAACACGAGGCCGATACCCATGCCGGCGGCGAACAGCAGCGAGAACCATGCCATGAGCGAGAACTCGGGCTTGTCGTCGTCCTTGCCGAGCTTGATGTTGCCGAATCGACTGAACCCGACAAACAAACTGAAAGCCACGAAAAATGCCGAGATCAGCACGTAATACCAGTTGAACGTGTTCACGATTTGGGATTGGATCGTCAGGAACAGAGACTCGGCCGCACCCGGGGCGAGCAGGGCGAAAGTGACGAACACCGTCACTATCGCGGCGGCGGGCCAGAAGACCCAACGTTTGACCATCGGAAGTTTCGTCGGCTCAGTCATTCCCCAACAATAGGCTGCCGGAGAGCTGAGTCACGAGGTAGCAGCGCAGAGACCTCCGGCGTAGCATTCCGCATAGCGGGGTGCCGCGCCAGGCGCCGGTATCGGCCGGCGCCCGGCACCATCCGCGTCTGGAGATCGATCAATGATGAACTCAGCGATGCAGATGATGCAGATGCACGAAAAGGACATGTCGTCGATGGGCATGGATATGGCGATGATGCAGGAGTGTATGGAGGCGTGTTCGGCCTGCGAGCAGGCGTGCACGATGTGCTCGAATGCGATGACCGGCGACGGCATGGCCACCTGCATGGGCCGCTGCGCCAACACCGCCGACATGACCAACATGATGATGCGCATGATGATGCGCCCGAACGGCATGCACAAGGAGGCCATGATGGCCATGCTCCAGGCGACGATCACGATGTGCGGTGCGTGTGCCGAGGAGTGCATGACTCACGCCGACATGAGCGACGACTGCCGCATGTGTGCTGAGGCCTGCCGTCAGTGCGCGATGGCCTGCCAGAAGATGATGGACTCCATGATGGGGTCGATGGCTGGCAGCTGAGGCGGCCTAGGCGATCGATGCCGCGACGAGCACGTTGAAGCGCGCCGCGCCGACCGCGAGTGCGCCATAAACCGAGTGCAGGGCGACCGGTTCGCCCGGTACGACGAGGCCTCGCGCGTGGTTCCACACCCAGACGATGTTTTCGCCTGCCGCATCCGGCTCGAGCAGCGCGATCGGGGTCCATCCGTCGTCCGTCGTGTCGCCCGCGACGCCGTCGCGCCACTTGCTGGGGGTCGCCGACACGAGGCGGTCGTGCATCGTCGAGAGGGTGTGTCCCGCGCCGTGCGCGGAGCACTGATCGCCGTCCGCGGAGGCGCACAGCATGGGGTTCTGCACCTGTGGTGTGAGACTCGACATCATGACCTCCGTTCGTCGTTAAGGGCCCGTGGGCGTTGCATTGGAGTCTAGATTTTCGGCCCGCGGATCTCACCTGCCGGCGTCACATGACGAAACACTCGGGCCTTCCGTGATCGGGCACGCGGTCGGCCGCCACCTCCGGTGCGACGTAATCTGAACCCATGAGGTTCGCGCGATTCCGGACAGCGGGGTCTGCGGCATCCGTTCCTCGGCCCCGCCTCTCGCGCAACGCGTACGTGCTCGGCGTCATCGCATTCTTCGTGATGGTCGGGTTTGGTGTCGTGATCCCTGTTCTGCCGGTGTACGCGCGCAGCTTCGGAGTCGGTTATATCGAGGTCGGGGCGATCATCTCGGCGTTCGCGCTTATGCGCCTCATCACGAGCCCGTTCGTCGGCCGGATGATCGACTGGGGTGGCGAGCGCACAATCCTCACGATCGGCATTGGCATTGTCGCCGTCTCGAGCGGCCTCGTCGGCATCGCCCAGGACTACCCTCAGCTGCTGCTCCTGCGCGGCGCGGGCGGTCTCGGGTCGGCGATGTTCAGCGTGTCGGCGATGACGCTGCTGCTCGGCGCTGCCCCCTCGCTGCGCGCCCGCTCAGTCGGCTTCTACCAGGGCGGGTTCCTGATCGGCGGAATGGCCGGGCCCGCACTCGGCGGCCTGCTCGCGACGATCTCGCTCACTGCGCCGTTCTTCTTTTACGCCGGAACGCTGTCAGTGGCTGGGCTCGTCGGGTTCCTCCTGCTCTCGCCGCGGGTGCAGCGAACGGATGCCGTCGGCGCAGCGGTGCCGCGCGTGCCGTTCGCCACCGTCGTGCGCGACACCCGGTTCCGGGCCGCGTGTCTCGCCAATTTCTCCCAGGGCTGGACCTCGTTCGGCGTGCGCGGCGCGCTCATCCCGCTGCTCGTCGTCGAGGTGCTTCGCGAGCCGACCGTCTACACGGGAATCGCATTCGCCTGCGCCGCGGTCGCCCAGACGCTCGCGCTCGCCCCGGCCGCCCGCTTCGTCGACAGCATCGGCCGCCGCCCGGCCATCATCGGGGGGTTCGCGGTCGCCGCCGCCACAATCTTCGCCGTACCGTTCTCGCCGAACATCTGGGCGCTCACCGCGTTGCTCTGCCTCTACGGCGTCGCGGCCGCGTTCATGGGCACCGCTCCCGCGGCGGCCGTCGGCGACGCAGCCGGACCGGGCGGGGGCAGGCCCGTCGCCGTATTCTCGATGTTCTCTGACCTCGGCGCCATCATTGGCCCGCTCGTCGCCGGACTGCTCGCCGACACCGTTTCATACCCGGTGGCCTTCGCTGTCGGCGCTGCACTGCTACTCGCCACCTCGCTCTACGCAACCCGGATGCCGGGCGGAGTGCCGTCGGCCTAACCAAAGTTTTCCTTGGTTCTACCCCCGTTAGGGGGATAGCGTCGAAGTCACGGCCCTCAAGCCGGACCGGCTCGAGGCGATTCAAATTCCGTGATCATAGGAGATCCCCTTGGAACAGAATAAGAAAACCCGGCGAGCCGTGCTCGCCACCTCGGCCGCTTCGTCGCTCGCGCTCGCGCTCGTCGTGAGCGGGGGCCTGCCCGCCTACGCCGACAACGGCACAGACACGAGCGCACTGCGCGAGGCCGTGTCGGCTGGCGCAATCATCGAACACCTGGAGCAACTGCAGCTGATCGCCGACGCCAACGACGGCAACCGCGCCGCCGGCACCTCCGGCTATGAGGCCTCGGGCGCCTACGTCGAGCAGCAGCTGATCGCGGCCGGGTACGAACCGGAGCGCCAGTACTTCTCGTACGACCAGTTTGTGGTCAACAGTTCCGCCCTCCAGCGGATCACCCCGACTCCGCGCGCGTACGTGGACTTCGACGAGTACTACGTCATGACCAACTCGGGTGCGGGCGACGTCACCGCCGCCGTCACCGCAGTGGACATCAACCTCGCAGGCGACCGCGCATCCTCCAGCGGGTGTGAGGCGAGCGACTTCGCCGGCTTCCCGGTCGGCAACATTGCGCTCATCCAGCGCGGAACCTGCGCGTTCGGCGACAAGGTCAGCAACGCCGATGCCGCCGGGGCCTCCGCCGTCATCGTCTTCAACCAGGGCGACGCGTCAGCAGGCGACCGCTTCGGTGTGGTGTTCGGAACGCTCGGCGACGTTCAGCTGGGCATCCCCGCGGTAGGCACGAGCTTCGCCATCGGCGAGGAACTCGCCGGTCTTGCCGGGCTGACCATGCAGGTCAGCGTTGACGCCAGGCTCGAGACCATCGACACGTTCAACGTGCTCGCCGACACGGCCGGTCGTACCGACCGAACCGTCGTCGTCGGAGCGCACATGGACTCGGTCGCGGAGGGACCCGGGATCAACGACAACGGATCCGGCATCGCCTCGATCCTCGAGACGGCCATCCAGCTCGCCGAGTCCGGTGACGAGCCCACCAACCGGGTTCGCTTCGCCTTCTGGGGCGGAGAGGAAGACGGACTGATCGGCTCGGAGTACTACGTGGCGCAGCTGAGCAAGAGGGATATCAAGGACCACGCCGTGAACCTGAACTTCGATATGGTCGCCTCGCCGAACTACATCCGCTCCGTCTATGACGGCGACGGATCCGCGTTCGGCTCCACCGGTCCCAATGGCTCGTCGAACGTGGAGAAGGTATTCCTCGACTACTTCGCCTCGCAGGGCCTCGCGACCGTGCCGTCGGAGTTCGACGGCCGCTCGGATTACTTCGCGTTCATCAATAACGGCATCCCCGCCGGCGGACTGTTCACCGGGGCTGAGGGCCTGAAGACTGCGGAGGAGGCCGCGCTGTTCGGCGGCACCGCGGGTGCGGCGTACGACGAGTGCTACCACTCGGCGTGCGACGACATCTCGAACATCAACGCCGAGGTGCTCGAACAGATGGCCGACGCTATCGCGCACTCCACGCTGACGTTCGCGGAGACCACCTCCGCGGTCAACGGCACCGGCAAGGGCAACGGCAAGGGCTCCACCAACATGGAGTTCAAGGCCAACCGCAACATCAAGTAACCACGCAGGGAACAGGGGAGGTCGTCTTCGGGCGGCCTCCCCTCTTCTAAGCCAGCTGCCGCGCGAGCTCGGCCGCGTCCGTGGTGGGCAGCCGGCACACGAAGTCGGTGCACACCCAGGCGGTGGTGACTCCCGCTGTGCCCGCGCGACCCTGCAGCAGCTCGAATCCGGCAGCGGCCCACTCGGCGGCCTGCACCCGCGACAGGGCGATGGAGATGCTGCCGGAACGGTGCCAGCTCCGCGCGAGGGTGGCGGCGGCATCCTGCGCATCGTCGCCGACGACGACGACCTGTCTGGCCGGTTCGGACAGCGCCGACATCACGCTGAGCGAGGCACCGAGCGAGATCGGCTGGCGTGCCGCCGCCACGGCGACCCCGGCCATCGCGGCACTCGCGGCTGCCCGGTACGGTTCGTGGGCGGTGAGCATGAACAGCCGATGGGCGGCGGATGCCACGGCGCTGAGTCCCGACGGAAGCGCACCGTCGCTCGGGTCCGGCTGCACCGCAAGCCCCTGCGACTCCAGTACCGGGTCGGCCCCTCCCGGCACACCGAAGCCGCCGGACCCGGCCGCGAGTGAGGCGTCGATGAGGTCGCGGGCGGCCCGCGCGTAGCGCACCTCCCCCGAGGCGACGCCAAGCTCGATGAGCCCGGAGGCGAGCATCCCGACATCTTCGAGGGTTGCCCTGGCGCTCGAGATGGCGTCGCCGATCGAGGCCCGGATGAGCCGCTCCCCCACGTGGTGCTCGAGCAGGAAGTCGGCGGCGACCCTGGCGGTGGCGATCCACTGCGGGCGGTCGAGCGTGCGCCCGGCGAGCGCGAGCCCCTCGATGGCGAGGCCGTTCCAGCCCGGTGAGGATCTTCGTGTCGACGGGTGGGGCCTCCACCCGCGAGCGGCTGGCCGCATCCAGCGAATAGTAGAAGCCCTCGACCCGGTTGCCGTCGACCGTGCTTTCGCTGTCCTGCGCCGTCGCGAACCCGCCCCCGGGCTGGAGCATCGAGGTGATCCAGTCCGCGATACCCTCGGCGACGTCGACCCTGCCGGCCAGCGCGTAGGCCGCGAGCAGCTGCGCGTTGTCGTAGAGCATGCGCTCGTAGTGCGGCTCGCTCCAGTCGCGCATGGTCGCGTAGCGGAAGAATCCGCCGTCGACGCGATCGCGCAGACCCAGGGTGGCCTCGAGCGTGCGGGCCGCGAGCGCGGAGGCCGCGGCATCCCCCACCGAGGCTCGCTCCAGCAGGAAGCGCTGCACCGGCGTCACGGGGAACTTCGGGGCTCCTCCAAAGCCGCCAAGCTCGACGTCCTCGTAGGCCTCGAGTTCGGCGATGATCGGCCCAAAGTCGACCACGAGCGGGCCGCCGCCGAGAGAGGCTGACGACAGGGCATCCACGATCGCCGCACCGTTCTGCTCGACCTCGGCACGCCGGTCACGCCAGGCGTCGCTGACCGCATCGAGCACGACCCTGAACGATGGATGCCCCGGCACGGGTTCCGGCGGCCAGTACGTTCCCGCGAAGAACGCCCGTCCCTGCGGCGTCACGAACACGTTGAGCGGCCAGCCGAGGTTGCCGGTGAAGGCTGCAGCAGCCGCCATGTAGGTGGAGTCGACCTCGGCGTGCTCTTCGCGGTCGACCTTGATGGCGACGAACCGCTCGTTCATGACCGCGGCGATCGCGGGGTCGCTGAAACTCTCGCGAGCCATCACGTGGCACCAGTGGCAGGTCGAATAGCCGATGGAGACGAGCACGGGCACGTCGCGCCTGGCCGCCTCGGCGAACGGCTCAGGCCCCCACTGCCGCCAGTCGACGGGGTTGCCTGCGTGCGATCTGAGATACGGGCTTACTGCATCTATCAATGCGTTGGGCATAGTCTCAGATTATGTCGTCCACGACCTTCACGTACCTTGGTGGCCCTACCGGAATCCTCGGCTATGCCGGCAAGCGGTTCATCACCGACCCGACCTTTGACGCTCCACAGTCGTACGCGGAGCGAGGCGAGACCACGCTCGTGAAGACGGCGGGGCCCGCGGTGGAGCGCGCCGAGATCGGCCCGATCGACGTCGTGCTGCTGAGCCATCACGCCCACAAGGACAACCTGGACTACGAGGGCCTGGAGTTGATCGCCACCGGCATCCCCACCCTCAGCACGCGGGATGCCGCGGGCGACCTGTTCGGCGGGTCGGTCATCGGCCTCGACTCCTGGGAGTCGTGGGAGTTCGACAACGTCACGATCACCTCGGTACCTGCGCTGCACGGCCCTCCCGGCAGCGAGCGGCTCGTCGGGCACGTCACAGGTTTCGTGCTCGAGGCCGAGGGCGAGCCGACCGTGTACGTCAGTGGCGACAACGCGTCGATCCCCCTGGTCGAGCAGATCTCCGGGCGGTTTCCGGATGTCGCGATCGCCATCCTGTTCGCCGGAGCCGCTCGCGTGCCCGGCATCGATGCCGCACTGACGCTGACGTCGGCGGATGCCGCGCGTGCTGCCGCGATCCTCGACGCGTCGACTGTGGTCGGAGTGCACACCGAAGACTGGGAGCACTTCTCCGAGTCACGGGCACAACTCGAGGAGGCTTTCGCCGGCACGGGGCTGCTCAAGGCAACCCCGCGCGGCGAAACCGTCACTCTTCAGGCGTGACCTAGAAGGTCGCCTCGTCCGGGTTTGCACCCACGCGCTGGCCGCGGTCGAGCGCGTCGATGGATGCCATCTGCTCGGCGGTCAGCTCGAAGCCGAAGACGTCGAAGTTCTCCTCCATGCGCGAGCGCGAGTTCGTCTTCGGGAACACGATGATGCCGTTCTGGATGTGCCAGCGAATGGTCACCTGCGCCGGGGTAACGCCGTGCGCCTCGGCCGCAGCCTGAAGGGCCGGCTCGCTGAACAGGTCGTACTTGCCCTGGCCGAGCGGACCCCAGGCCTGGATGCGCATGCCGACCTCGTCGCCGAACGCACGAAGCTCGCGCTGCGCAAACGCGGGGTGGAGCTCGAGCTGGTCGACGGCCGGCACGACACCGGTGCCGGCGATGATCGTGTCGAGGTGTTCGCGGTGGAAGTTGCTGACACCGATCGAACGCGTCTTGCCGTCCGCCTTCAACTGGGCGAGAGTTACCCAGCTTTCGAGGTAGCGGTCGAGGTCGGGGCGCGGCCAGTGAATGAGGTACATGTTCACGTAGTCGAGCTGGAGCTTCTCGAGGCTGAGGTCCATCGCGTCGATCGCGGATTGGGTGCCCTGGTCGCTGTTCCACAGCTTCGTGGTGAGGTAAATCTCGTCGCGAGGGATGCCGGAAGCCGCGATCGCACGGCCGACGCCGATCTCATTGCCGTACACCGCGGCTGCGTCAATGTGGCGGTAGCCCACCTCAAGCGCATCGGCAACGATGCGCTCTGTGGCGTCTGGTTCGACCTGGAACACGCCGAATCCGAGCTGCGGAATCGTGGTGCCGTCGTTCAGGGAAATGTTGGGAACAGTCATTGCCCCAGCATATGTCATTACAGGTTGCGGGCCACCCGGAATCCCATGTGGGTGGTCGAGGAATCCATGGTTTGACGGGTTCTGGCCGCCGGCCGGTATCGCAGGCAGTACTCGGGAGCGCACAGGTGCGAGCCGCCCTTGGCCACCCGATCGGTGGAGGTGGCGGGTTCGCTCGCTGGCGAGCATCCACAGGTCGACACCTGCTCGGGATGCCGCGGCTCCCACACGGTCGACGTCCACTCCCACACGTTGCCCGTCACATCCACTAGCCCGAAATCGTTCGGCGGGAACGACCCGACGGGCGAGGTCCCCACCCAGCCGGCCGCACCGGTGTTCCGCCACGGGAAGGAGCCCTGCCAGGTGTTGGCTTTCAGCTCGCCGACGGTCTGGGGCTCCTCGCCCCACGCAAACGTGGCCCCGTCCAGGCCGCCTCGCGCCGCGAACTCCCACTCGGGTTCGGTAGGCAAACGCACTCCCGCCCACTCACAGAATGCCGCAGCATCCGCGAACGACACCTGCACGACCGGATGCTGCGGCAGGGCGCCGTCCGTGCCCGGACCGTGCGGCATCCGCCAGTTCGCGCCATGGACCCAATGCCACCAGAGGCGCCAGTTGCCCAGGTCGACAGGGCCTTCGGTCGGCTTGAAGACGAGCGCGCCGGGGCGCGTGTCGAGGTCGACAGCGCCGGGGAAGTCGTCGGGGTTGAGCGGAGTCTCGGCGGTGGTGACGTAGCCCGTCGCCTCGACGAACTCGTGCGAATTGCTCGTTCGTCACCGGCGTGCGCCCGATCGCGAAAGGGGCGACGTGCCGCTGCACGATCGGCCCCTCCTCCGGATAGAAGCTGGTCGATCCCATGGCAAAGCTGCCGCCGGGCAGTTCGACGAAATCGAGGTCGGGTTGCGTCATGCTGTGGTTCCTTTCCGAGCGCGGTCATTCGCGGCGAGCGCGCCCGTTCGCGCGACCGCGGTCGAGCCGAAGGGGCGCGCCCGGCCGCAGCTCCGCCTAGACGTGCCGCTCGTCCGGGCCGTTGTAGACGCTCAGCGGGCGGATCAGCGCGTTCGATGCGAGCTGCTCCATGATGTGCGCCGTCCAGCCGGTGATGCGGGAGGCGACGAACAGCGGGGTGAACATCTCGGTGTCGAAGCCGATGAGGTTGTACGCCGGGCCGCTCGGGTAGTCGAGGTTCGGCAGGATGTTCTTGCGCTCGGTCATTGCCGCCTCGAGTGCGTCGTAGAGTTCGAGCATCTCCGGCCGGTCGTACTCGGCGACGAGAGTCTCGAGCGCCGCCTTCATCGTGGGCACCCTGGAGTCGCCGTGCTTGTAGACGCGGTGACCGAAGCCCATGATCTTGCGCTTCTCCGCGAGCGCCTTGTCGAGCCACACTTCGACGCCACCCGCGGTGCCGATTTCTTCGAAGGTGTGCATGACGGCCTCGTTGGCCCCACCGTGAAGTGCGCCCTTGAGCGCGCCGACGGCGGCGGTCACCGCCGAGTACAGGTCGGCGAGTGTGCTCGTGACCACGCGGGCCGTGAAGGTGGATGCGTTGAAGGAGTGCTCCGCGTACAGGATCATCGACACGTCGAAGGCGTTGACGACAACCTCGTTCGGCAGCTCACCGAAGGTCATGAACAGGAAGTTGGCGGAGTAGCCGAGGTCGTCCCGTGGCTCGACGAGGTGCTCGCCGCGGCGACGGCGCTGGTCGTAGGCGACGATCGCGGGCAGCTGCGCCATCAGGGCCATGGACTTGCCCAGGTTCGACTCCGGGCTGGAGTCCGCGACATCCGGATCGTTGGCACCGATCACGCTGACAGCGGTGCGCACGACGTCCATGGGATGCGCCGTCAGCGGCAGCTCGTCGATGACCCGCTTCACGCGCTCATCGATGTGGCGAAGCGCGCGCTCCTGGTTCTCGAAGTCCGCCAGCTGGGTCGGGGTCGGCAGTTCGCCGTTCCACAGCAGGTAGGCGACCTCCTCGAACGTGCACTTCTCGGCGAGCTCCTGCACGGGGTATCCGCGGTAGAGCAGCGAGTTCGTATCCGGATTCACCTTCGAGATGGAGGTGGTGTCGACGTAGACGCCGGCGAGGCCCTTGTGGATTTCTGGTTCAGTCATGGAGGGTGTTCCCTACTTCCCTTGCGGGACCTGGAAGTTGAATACCGAGGTGTCGAAGGCGTTGTACGACTCATAGTCGAGCAGTTCATACAGTCTGGCGCGAGTTTGCATTCCCGCAACCTCCGAGTTAAGGGAACCTTCGCGATTTATCGTCTCGAGCCCACGCTCGGCCGCCCCCATCGCGATGCGCAGCAGGCTGACCGGGTAGATGACGATGTTGATTCCGACACCGGCCAGCTGCTCGTTGCTGAACAGCTCGCTCTTGCCGAACTCGGTCATGTTGGCGAGGATCGGCACGTCCACGGCCTTGCGGATTGCCTCGAATTCGGCCAGATCGGCCATCGCCTCCGGGAAGATCGCGTCGGCACCGGCGTCCACCAGCTGCTTCGCGCGATCGATGGCTGCCGGTAATCCGTCGACGGCCCGGATGTCGGTGCGCGCCATGATGAGCAGGTTGGGGTCGCGCCGAGCGTCGACGGCCGCCCGGATGCGCTTGGTGGCGACATCCGGCCCCACCACGGCCTTGCCGTCGAGGTGACCGCAGCGCTTGGGGTTGACCTGGTCTTCGATGTGCAGCCCGGCGACCCCGGCATCTTCGAGCGACTGCACTGTGCGCGCAACGTTCATGGGCTCACCGAACCCGGTGTCTGCGTCGATCAGGGTGGGCAGCTCGGTCATGCGGCTGATCTGCTGGCCGCGCGCCGCCACCTCGGTGAGGGTCGTGAGGCCGATGTCGGGCAGGCCGAGGTCGGCGGCCAGCACGGCGCCGGAGATGTAGACACCCTCGAAGCCCTTGTCCTGGATGAGCTTCGCGCTCAGCGGGTTGAACGCGCCGGGAAAGCGCAGCAGCTCGCCGGTGGCGAGGGCCGCCCGCAGGCGTGCGCGCTTCTCGGCGGGGGTGGTTGCCGCGTACAGCATTAGAAGATCCCCTTCGGCGTGATCGCCGGGAAGTTGCCGTTGACGGTGAGCCCGGTCAGGTCGCGCAGGTTCGGCAGGTCCTGCGCGGTGTCGAGGAACCTCTCGATCTCGCCGGCCTCCAGCACGCCGTCGGCGAGGCTGCGGAACTTGTGGATGTACTGCTCCCGCGCGAACGGCCTGGCACCGAGCGGATGCGCGTCGGCGACGGCGATCTCGTCGACGATGCGTGATCCGTCCGCGAGCTCGATCTCGACGCGGCCACCGAAGGCCTTCTCGGTGATGTCGTTGGAGTGGTAGCGGCGCGTCCACTCCTCGTCTTCGACGGTGGTGACCTTGTTCCACAGCGCGATGGTGTCTGGCCGGTTGGCGCGCTCGGGAGCGTACGAGCGCTCGTGGTGCCACTCGCCGTCCTGCAGGGCGACGGTGAAGATGTACGGGATCGAGTGGTCGAGGGTCTCGCGGCTCGCGCTCGGGTCGTACTTCTGCGGGTCGTTTGCGCCGGAGCCGATCACGTAGTGCGTGTGGTGGCTGGTGTGCAGCACGGCGCTCACGATCGAGTCCGCGGTCAGCTCGGGATGCTCGCGCTTCAGCCTGCGCGCGAGGTCGATCCACGCCTGCGCCTGGTACTCGGCCGAGTGCTCCTTCGTGTAGGTGTCGAGGATCGCGATGCGTGCCTCGCCTGCGGCGGGCAGGGGAACCTCGTATGCGGCGTCAGCGCCATCCAGCAGCCAGGCGATCACGCCGTCTTCGCCCTCGTAGATCGGGGTGGGGCTGGTCTGTCCGCGCATCGCGCGGTCGACGGCCTCGACGGCCATCTTGCCGGCGAAGGCCGGGGCGTGCGCCTTCCAGGTGGAGATCTCGCCCTTGCGGGACTGGCGCGTGGCGGTGGTGGTGTGCAGCGCCTGGCCGATGGCCTGGAAGATGGTCTCGGTGGGCAGCCCGAGCAGGGTGCCGATGCCGGCGGCGGCCGAGGGGCCGAGGTGGGCGACATGGTCGATCTTGTGCTTGTGCAGGCTGATCGCCTTCACGAGGTCGACCTGGATCTCGTAGCCGGTGACGATGCCCTTGCAGCAGCTCCGCGCCGGAGCGGCCGAGGTGCTGGGCGACGCTCAGGATCGGCGGGATGTTGTCGCCGGGGTGCGAGTACTCCGCCGCAAGGAACGTGTCGTGGTAGTCGAGCTCGCGCACGGCGACGCCGTTGGCCCAGGCGGCCCATTCCGGGCTGGTGGGGAGGTTGCTGCCGAACACGGTCGACCCGGCTCCGTTGCGCGAGACGGGGTGCGCCTCGGCCTGGGCGCGCGCGGCGATCACCGGCGCGCGGGTGAGGGACGCCGTCGCCACTGACGCGTTGTCGATGATGCGGTTGATGACCATGTCGGCCACGGCATCCGTCGCCTCGATCTGCTCCGAGGCGACCTCGGCGATCTTCCAGGCGAGCTGGTTCTCTCTGGGCAGGTTCTCTTCGCTCTTGTAGACACGAACGGGGTGCAGGGTTGTCACGCTGGCGTTCCTTCCGGATGCGTACTGAGCATCTGCGCGGTCGCGAGGATGCTGGTCAGGCTTTGGTGGAGATGGACGTGGGTGGCGGATGCCGCGAGCTCGCTGTCCCCGGCAGCGACGGCCTCCACGATCAGGAGATGCTCGCGTGCTGCCGCACGAAGTCGCGTGCTGTTGTCGCGCGAGATGCGGCGGAGCCTGACCAGGTGTGGCCTCAGGCTGCGCAGTGCGGTCACGAGGTAGGTGTTGGCGGATGCTGCGTCCATCGCGGCATCGAACCTGGCGACGAGCTCGTAGTAGCCGGCGTGGTCGGAGCGTTCGAGCAGCTCGGGTGCGAGCCTGAATTCGGCGGCGAGGTCTTCGAAAACCACCGGGTCGCGGTGCTGGGCGGCCTGGCGGGCGATCTGCTGCTCGAGTGCCTGCCTGAGTTCGAAGAGCCGCGCGATGTCGTCGACCGACACGGCGGTGACGACGAGCCCCCTGCCGCCCTGGGCGGCGACGAGACCATCGGAGAGCAGTCTGGCGAGGGCTTCGCGCAACGGTGTTCGTGAGACTCCGAGGCGCTCGGCCTGCTCAACTTCGCCGAGAAGGGTGCCGGGTTCGAGTCGCCACTCGAGGATGTCTTCACGCAGGGCAGCGTAGGCACGCTCGCTGGCTCGCATACACACCCTCTCCGCTGTTGTATACACAGACTAGCGTGGAGGGCCATTTATCGCAATGAATTGGCCGCTGTGCATGCAAAGAGGGGTCTAGCGGCGGACCTTGCCGGTGAGACTGGCAACGGGCGCAAGCAGGGCCGGGCGGGCGGCGAACCACCCGGCGACCATGAGCACGATGGACCCTGCGAACAGGGCGAGGCCGAGCCAGCCGTCGTCATCGCGCGCCGCATACATGTGGTTGAGGTTGCGCAGGGCGCCGGTCAGCAGCACGAGCGCCACGTGCACGATGATGAACGCGACGAAGTAGATCATCACCGGGAAGTGGATGGCGCGAGCCACCGGCAGCGGGAACACCCTGTCGAACTTGCGGAACTTGGTCGCGAACCCGGGCGCCATCCGGATGCCGGTGACGAGCGCCAGCGGGGCCGCGATGAAGATGGTGACGAAGTACGCCAGCAGTTGAAGCGCGTTGTAGTTGATCCAGCCGTTCTCGGTCGGCCAGTTCATCGACGCGTACTGCAGGGCGGCGGAGAGCGCGTTGGGGATCACGTCCCAGCTGACCGGGATGACGCGGACCCACTGTCCCGTCGCGAACAGCAGGATGTAGAACACGACCCCGTTGAGCACCCACAGCGAGTCGACGGTGAGGTGGAACCAGACTGGAAGGCCGATGCGTACCGGCGGGTTTTTCGTTTTCAGCAGGCCGCTGTTGTTGCGGGTCCAGAAGGCGGCGGGGCGCTTTCCTTTGCGGATCTCCCAGCCCGTCCTGATGATGAAGAGCATGAAGAACGAGTTGAGGAAGTGCTGCCAGCCCAGCCAGGCGGGGAAGCCGACCGGGGCGCCAGACGGCAATTCGGACTCGCCTGGATAGTCGCTCATGAAGGACTGCACGGCGGGAAGTTCGCGGATGCCTCGCGCGGCCAGCACGACGAGAATCACGAGCGCAACGCCGGCCGGGATCAGCCAGGCGAGCTTCCACCATCGGCTTCGAGTGGTGGAGGTCTGCGTTGTCGGCACCTGCCCACAATATCCTTAGCGGCTCGTCAGTCGAACACGTGCAGCCAGATGTTGTCCGGATCCCAGCCGAGCCCCCTCCTGCCTTTGCGGCTGGCTGCGGGGTCGAACTGCGCCAGCCCCTCCCCGTTCCAGCCCACCCGTTGATCCCACAGCACGCGCAGGTCGTGCGCCTCCCTCTCGACGTGTTCGACGACGCCATGTTTCAGGTGGTACCAGTGGTTCGGCCAGTCTTCGCGGGTGTCCGTCCAGCCGCAGGCCAGCAGCAGGCGGAGGTGGTGCTGGACGGCGGTGCGTCCCACCCCGAACTCGTGGGTGATGACGCCTTCGAGCTCGCCGGCGGTGTGCTCGCCGGACGCGAGAATCTGCACAAGCCGTCGCCGGATGGGCTCGGCCAGCACTTCGTATGGGTGCACGAAAACACCCTGTCAGTTGCGACTGATGTCAGTCGCAACTGACATTCAAAAATCGGACAGGGGCGCCCGAGGGCGGGGTGTGGAGGAGAGGCGCGGCCTAGAGGTCGCTCAGCGCGATCGACTGGTAGCCCAGGGCCTCGGCGACCTCGGCGTTGAACAGCGACCCGGCGTGGGTGCTGAGCCCCTTCGAGAGCGGCTCGTTGGCGGTGACGGCACCCAGCCAGCCCTTGTCCGCGATGAGCAGCACGTAGGGCAGCGTCGCGTTGGTGAGAGCCTGGGTGGATGTCTGCGCCACAGCGCCGGGCATGTTGGCGACGCAGTAGTAGGTGCTGTTGTGCACCCGGAAGGTGGGGTCGTCGTAGGTCGTCGCGCGGCTTCCCTCGAAGCATCCACCCTGGTCGATCGCGATGTCGACGAGCACGCTTCCCGGCTTCATCGCGGAGACCATGGCGTCGGTGACGAGCTTCGGTGCCGCAGCGCCGGGGATGAGCACCGAGCCGATCACGAGGTCGGCATCCCTGACGAGCCCCGCGATCGCGAAACCCGTCGAGACGGCGGTCTTGAGCCCGGGGTACTGGCCCTCGAGCTGGCGCAGCCGCGGGATCGAGAGGTCGACCACCGTCACCTCTGCCCCCATGCCGAGCGCGTTTGCCGCGGCGTGCTCGCCAGCGACGCCGCCGCCGATCACGACGACCTTGGCCTTCGCCGTGCCGGCAACGCCACCCATGAGCACGCCACCACCGCCATTCGAACTCATCAGCTGGTTGGCTCCCACCTGCGCGGCGAGGCGGCCGGCGACCTCGCTCATCGGCGAGAGAAGGGGAAGGGAGCGGTCGGGCAGCTGCACGGTCTCATAGGCAATCGACGTCGTGCCCGCCGCGAGAAGCGCGTCGGTGCACGGGCGTGAGGCTGCGAGGTGGAGGTAGGTGAACAGCACCTGGCCGTCGCGCAGGCGCGGGTACTCCTCGGCGATGGGCTCCTTGACCTTCAGCAGCAGGTCGCCAGCGGCCCAAACCTCGTCGGCGGTCGCGAGAATGGTCGCGCCCTCGGCCACGTACTGCTCGTCGGTGATTTGCGCACCAAGCCCAGCACCCTTCTGGATGACGACCTCATGCCCGCGGCGCACGAGCTCGTGCACTCCCGCCGGGGTGAGCGCAACGCGGTTCTCGTTGTTCTTGACCTCTGTGGGTACCCCAACGCGCATGACTGTCATCCATTCTCTGAAAAGGTGTTGGAGACAATCTTGGGAAGAATTCGTTTCCAGCGGGTTTCATCCGCAGATAATTCTGTAAAGTTGGCAAATATCATTCGATTCAGACGTGAGGATGCCCGAAACCATGCCAGAACAGGAGATCTTTCGGCCCCTCCCCCTGCTCGATGACATCGACCTGACCCTGGTGCGGCTGCTGCGCGATGACGCGCGGATGTCGAACGCGCGCCTGGCCGAGCATGCCGGGATCGCGGCATCCACCTGCCTGACCCGCGTGCGCTCCCTCATCGAGCGCGGTGTCGTTCGCGGATTTCACGCGGAGCTCGACCCGCGCGCGCTCGGTCTCGGGCTCGAGGCACTGATCAGCGTGAACATCCGGGTCGGCGCCCGAAGGGCCATCGCGCAGTTCTCCGACGAGATGCGGCAGCTGCCGGAGGTCGTTCAGGTGTTCTTCCTCGGCGGATCGGAAGACTTCATCCTGCACGTCGCCTCCCGGGACTCCGACCACATCCGGCAGTTCGTCGTCGACAACCTCTCGGCGCACCCCTCCGTCGCCTCCACCCGCACGAGCCTGGTCTTCGAGCACCACACCCCGGGTCTCGCCGTCAGGGGCTGACCGCGGCACCGGGTTAGAGTGTGAGGCTGATGTCTTCCGAGAGCGCGCCGCCGACCACCGAGCCCCCGCACGTCACGTTCCCGCCCGACCTGCCGGTCAGCCAGCGCAAAGACGACATCGAGAAGGCGATCCGCGGCAGCCAGGTCGTGATCGTGGCAGGCGCAACGGGCTCGGGCAAGACCACCCAGATCCCCAAGATGCTCATGGAGCTCGGCTACCAGAGCATCGGCCACACCCAGCCGCGCCGCATCGCCGCACGCACCATCGCCGAGCGCATCGCCGAGGAGCTCGGCCAGGAGGTGGGGCAGCTCGTCGGCTACCAGGTGCGCTTCACCGACCGTGTCGGCAAGGACACCAGGATCAAGCTGATGACCGACGGCATCCTGCTCAACGAGATCCATCGCGACCGCGACCTCAAGAAGTACGACGCCATCATCATCGACGAGGCGCACGAACGCAGCCTCACCGTCGACTTCCTGCTCGGCTACCTGAAGCAGCTGCTGCCGCGGCGCCCCGACCTCAAGGTCGTGATCACCAGCGCGACGATCGACCCGGAGAGCTTCGCCAGGCACTTCGCCGCCGCCGACGGCACCCCAGCCCCGATCATCGAGGTCTCTGGCCGCACCTTCCCCGTCGAGATCCGCTACCGGCCGCTCGCGCCCGACGAGGAGGGCGACGACGGCCGCGACCTGTTCCAGGCGATCAACGAGGCCATCGACGAACTCGGGCGCGAGAGCGCCGGCGACGTGCTGGTGTTCCTCTCCGGCGAGAACGAGATCCGGGATGCGGAAGACGCCATCCGTGGTCGCCATCTGCCCGGCACCGAGGTGCTCCCGCTCTACGGCCGGCTGAGCGCCGCAGACCAGCACCGCGTGTTCGAGAGCAGCAGGACTCCGGGCACCCGCCGCCGCATCGTGCTGGCGACCAACGTCGCGGAGACGAGCCTGACGGTGCCGGGCATCCGGTACGTCATCGACGCCGGCACCGCCCGCATCAGCCGGTACAGCGTGCGCTCCAAGATCCAGCGGCTGCCGATCGAGGCGATCAGCCAGGCCTCCGCGAACCAGCGCAGCGGCCGGTCGGGTCGAACGAGCGACGGCATCGCCATCCGCCTGTACTCCGAGGAGGACTTCGACAAGCGACCCGAGTTCACCGAACCCGAGATCCTGCGCACCAACCTCGCCGCGGTCATCCTGCAGATGATTTCGCTCGGGCTCGGCGACATCGCCGCGCTTCCCGTTCCTGCAGCCCCCGGAGTCGCGCGGCATCAAGGACGGCCTCGACCTGCTGCACGAGCTGAACGCGATCACCGAAGACCTCCACGATCACGCGCATCGGCAAGCAGCTGAGCCAGCTGCCGATCGATCCGCGACTGGCGCGCATGGTCATCGAGTCGAAGCAGCACGCGACCACCCGCGAGGTGATGGCGATCGTCGCCGGGCTGAGCATCCAGGATCCGCGCGAGCGACCGCTCGAGCGCCGCACCCAGGCCGACCAGCAGCACGCCCGGTTCACCGACCCGACGAGCGACTTCCTGACCCTGCTGAACCTCTGGAACCACCTCGAGGAGAGGCAGAAGGAGCTCAGCGGCAACCAGTTCCGCCGCGAGGTGAAGAACGAGTACCTCAACTACCTGCGCGTGCGCGAATGGCAGGACGTCTACCGCCAGCTGTCGCGCACGACGAAGCAGCTGGGGCTGCACATCGGTGACGCCCACACCAACCCCGACGGCATCCACCGATCGCTTGCTGGCCGGGCTGCTGAGCCACATCGGCCTGAAGGATTCGGCGAAGAAGGACTACGTCGGCGCCGGCAGTCGCGCTTCGTGATCTTCCCCGGCTCCGCGCTGGCGAAGAAGCAGCCGGCCGCGGTCATGAGCGCCGAGCTCGTCGAGACCAGCCGGCTCTTCGCCAGGATGAACGCCGCCATCGATCCGGCGTGGGCCGAGCCGATCGCGGGCGACCTCGTCAAGCGCACCTACTCCGAGCCGCACTGGGAGCGCAAGCAGGGGGCGTCCGTCGCCTTCGAGCGCGTCACCCTCTACGGGGTGCCGATCATCGTCAAGCGCCGGGTGCAGTTCTCCCGCATCGATCCGCAGTACGCCCGCGAGCTGTTCATCAGGCACGCCCTGGTCGAAGGGGATGTCACCGACGAGACGCTGCGAGCGCGACTGTACGACTTCGACCGCGCCAACAAGCGGCTGCGCGCCGAGCTGGCGCAGCTCGAGGAGCGCACCAGGCGCCGCGACATCCTGTTCGACGACGAGGCGATCTTCGACTTCTACAACCGGCGCATCCCGCCGGAGGTGGCGTCGACGCGCGACTTCGAGGGCTGGTGGCGCAAGGCGAAGGTCGACTCCCCCGAGCTGTTGACGATGACCGCCGAGAACCTCGTCGACGACGAGACGCCCGACCTCGACCACGACGCCTTCCCGAGCACCTGGCAGCAGGGCGACCAGTCGCTCGACCTCAGCTACCGGTTCGAGCCCGGCTCCGAGGATGACGGCGTCACCGTCGCCGTCCCGCTGCCCCTGCTGGCCGGACTGAAGCCCGACGGGTTCGACTGGCAGGTGCCCGGGCTGCGCGAGGAGCTGGTGACCGCGCTGATCCGGTCGCTGCCGAAGAGCATCCGTCGACACGTCGTTCCGGCGACGGACTGGGCTCGCACACTGCTGGCCGAGGCCGAGGGCGCCGAGGGTTCGCTTGTCGCATTCCTCGCCCGCCAGATCACCGCGAAGACCTACACGCCGGTCACCGTCGCCGACTTCGACCTCGACCGGGTTCCCGCCCACCTTCGAGTGACGTTCGCCGTGATGGATGACCGGGCCACCCGCGTCGCGAGCGGCAAGTCGCTGAGCGCGCTGCAGGCCAGCCTCAAGCCGGTCGCGCGGGCGAGCGTCGCGCGGGTGACGGAGAAGGCGTCTGCCGCCACGCCCCAGAGCGATCGGCTGGAGCGCGCCGGGATCACCGCCTGGGACTTCGACGAGCTCGATCGCAGCCGCGACACGAAGCACGGCACCAACACGATCCGCGCATACCCCGCGCTCGTCGACGAGAAGTCGAGCGTTGCCATCAGGCTCATGAGCACGCCGGAGGACCAGGCCGCCGCCCACCGGCTCGGCGTGCGCCGGTTGTTGCTGCTCGCCATCCCATCGCCGACCGGCTACGTGCAGGAGCATCTCACCACGCAGGAGAAACTGGTGCTCGCCCAGAGTCCGTACCGCACGACGGCGGCGCTCTTCGAGGACTGCATGGTCGCCTGCATCGACGCCGTCATCGGCGACGGCCAGCTGTTCACGCGGGTCGAGTTCGAGAAGGCTCGGGATGCGGTGTCTGCCACCATCGTCGACTCGCTCTTCCAGACTGTCGCCCTGGTGTCGCGCGTGACCGGCAAGGCCCGCGAGGCCGACAAGGCGATCAAGGCCGCGACGAGTCTCGCCCTGATCGCGCCGCTGGGCGATGCCCGCAGCCAGCTCGACGCTCTGGTCTTCGACGGGTTCGTGAGCGCCACGGGGCTGGAGCGCCTGCGCCGCATCCCCGCCTACCTCGACGGGCTCATCCACCGGGTTTCCAAGCTGGTCGAGAATCCGTCGAGAGACAGGGTGTGGATGACCGAGGTGCAGCTCGCGGAGGGGCGGTACATCACCGCCGGCGGCACACTGCCGCTCGATCCCGCGGCCGAGGCCAGCATCATCCGGGCCCGCTGGATGCTGGAGGAGCTGAGGCTCAGCCTCTTCGCCCAGCACATCGCGACCGCCGAACCGGTCAGCCTGCAGCGCATCACCAAGCTGCTCGCTCAGTAAGACGACCAGCCGCGCGGCGGTTCGAGCACCCCGCCGCTGCGACTACCCTGATACAGGCGACATGACGGTGTGCGCCACAGCAGAGAGGTTGTGTAGTGGAGCAGAATGCATCCCGTACCGTGTCTGCCGAGATCTCGCGGTCGTGGCTCCTCGTCGCGGCGACGAGGCCGGAGACTTTCGACGCGGCCGAAAGCTCCCGTGCAGACCAGATCATCCTGGACATCGAGGACGCGGTCGACCCCCGCCTCAAGGACGGCGCCCGCGCGGACGTCGTCGACTGGCTGAGCACCGGCGGCAGCGCCTGGGTGCGCATCAACGACCGCACCTCCGCGTTCTGGTCTGACGATGTCGACGCTCTCGTGAACGTGCCGGGCCTGCGTGGTGTCATGCTCGCCAAGGCGGAGTCACCCGAGCACGTGTCCGAGACCTTCGACAGGCTGCACGGTGTCACCCCCGTGATCGCCCTCGTCGAGTCGGCACTGGGCATCGAGGAGGCCGCGAACATCGCGCGCGCCCGCGGCGCGTACCGCCTCGCGTTCGGCAGCGGTGACTACCGTCGCGACACCGGCACCAGCGCGGACGACATGGCGATGGCGTATCCACGATCCCGCCTGGTCGTCGCGAGCCGCGTCGGCAAGCTTCCCGGCCCGATCGACGGCCCCACGGTGGGCACCAACCACGCCCTGCTGCGAGAGCAGGGTCGGAATCGCGGTGGCGCTCGGGATGACCGGCAAGCTGTGCCTCGACATCGAACAGCTCCCCCTCATCAACGAGGTCATCAGCCCCACCAGGTCCGATGTGGCCTGGGCACGCGACTTCCTCGCTCGACTTCGAGGCGCGGGGACGCGTCATCCGCGACGGCAGCGACCCGCCCCGGCTCGCCCGCGCCCAGAAGATCGACAAGCTCGCTCGCGCGTTTGGGGTCGAGCCCTCCTAGCGACTGCGCGAAGCGGGAATGACGAAGGGGCGGCTCCACTGGAGCCGCCCCTTCGTCATGTCCCTGCTACTTCTTCTTGCCCTGCGCGCGACGCTCTGCGCGGTTAGCCGCCGGGGGCGCTTCGCTTTCTTCCCGCTGGCCGAACGCGCCACGGGCCGCCGGCTGCTGCGCAGCGGGCCGTCCGCCCTGTGACTGCTGGGCCTGTGCACGGGCCGTCGCCGCCTGCTCGATCTGGCCGCGCTGGTTGCGCACCTCGACCTCGCCCTGGGCGTCCGCGCTCGGTGCGGAGTAGCTGAGCTTGTTCGTGTCGGTGGCGGGGGCCGCAAGACCCTTGGCCTCGACGTGGGATGCGCCGGTGACCTCGACCTCGAGGTTGAACAGGAAGCCGACAGACTCCTCGCGGATGGAGGACATCATCGACTGGTACAGCGCGAAACCTTCACGCTGGTACTCGACCAGCGGATCGCGCTGCGCCATGGCACGCAGCCCGATGCCGTCCTTCAGGTAGTCCATCTCGTAGAGGTGGTCGCGCCAGCGACGGTCGATGACCGACAGCACCACGCGACGCTCGAGCTCACGCATGGCCGATTCGCCGAGCTGAGCCTCCCGCCGCTCGTAGGCGAGCCTGGCATCAGACAGGATCTCCTTGGTGACAAACGACGTGGTCACCTTGCCAGCAGAACCGGCCTCGGTGAACAGTTCGTCGCTCGTGATCGACACGGGATAGAGCGTCTTGAGTTCCGTGAACATCGCATCGAAGTCCCACTCGTCCGAGTGGCCCTCCGCCGTGTGAACCTCGATGACCTCGCTGATGACGTCTTCGAGGAAGTGGTTGACCTTGCTGTGCAGGTCGTCACCCTCGAGGATGTGCCTGCGGTCGCCGTAGATGGCCTCGCGCTGGCGGTTGAGCACGTCGTCATACTTCAGCACGTTCTTGCGGATCTCGGCGTTGCGGCTCTCGACCTGGCTCTGGGCACTCCGGATGGCGCGGCTGACGACCTTGGACTCGATGGCCAGGTCATCCGGGACGCTGCCGCGGCCCATGAGCGCCTCGGCTGCTCCGCTGTTGAACAGGCGCATGAGGTCGTCTTCCAGCGACAGGTAGAAGCGGCTCTCGCCGGGGTCTCCCTGCCTGCCCGAGCGTCCACGCAGCTGGTTGTCGATTCGACGGGATTCGTGGCGCTCGGTGCCGAGCACGTAGAGCCCGCCGACCTCGATGACCTTGGCCGCCTCGACCTGCACCTCGGCCTTGACGGCGGTGAACACGCCATCCCACTCCGCCTCGTACTCGTCGGGGGTTTCGGTGGGGCTGAGGTTCTTGTTGTTCATCTGGGCGACGGCGAGGAACTCGGCGTTGCCGCCGAGCATCACGTCGGTACCGCGACCGGCCATGTTGGTGGCGACGGTGACGGCGTTGAGACGGCCGGCCTGGGCGATGATGGCGGCTTCACGCGCGTGGTTCTTCGCGTTGAGCACCTCGTGCTTGACGCCCTTCTTGGCGAGCAGACGGGACAGCAGCTCGCTCTTCTCGACGCTCGTGGTTCCGACCAGCACGGGCTGGCCAGCGGCGTGGCGTACGACGATGTCTTCGACGACCTGCCCGAACTTCGCCTGCTCGTTCTTGTAGATCAGGTCTGACTGGTCTTTACGCAGCATCGGCTTGTTGGTCGGGATGGGAACAACGCCGAGCTTGTACGTGCTCATGAACTCGGCGGCCTCCGTCTCGGCCGTTCCGGTCATGCCGGACAGCTTGGAGTACAGGCGGAAGTAGTTCTGCAGCGTGACGGTGGCGAGGGTCTGGTTCTCGGCCTTGACCGCGACTCCCTCCTTCGCCTCGATCGACTGGTGGATGCCCTCGTTGTAGCGACGGCCCATCAGGATGCGACCGGTGTGCTCATCCACGATCAGCACCTCGCCGTTCATCACGACGTAGTCCTTGTCCTTCTTGAACAGAGCCTTGGCTTTGATGGAGTTGTTCAGGAACGAGATCAGCGGGGTGTTGGCAGACTCATACAGGTTGTCGATACCGAGGTAGTCCTCGACCTTCTCAATACCGGGCTCGAGCACGCCCACCGTGCGCTTTTTCTCATCGACCTCGTAGTCGACGTCGGGGATCAGCTTGTTGGCGAGGTTCGCAAACTCCGTGAACCAGCGGTTGGCTTCACCCGAAGCCGGACCCGAAATGATGAGCGGCGTGCGCGCCTCATCGATCAGGATGGAGTCGACCTCGTCCACGATCGCGTACGCGTGGCCGCGCTGCACCATGTCTTCTGCCTGCCACGCCATGTTGTCGCGCAGGTAGTCGAAACCGAATTCGTTGTTGGTGCCGTAGGTGATGTCTGCCGCGTACTGCTCACGGCGTTCCGGCGGAGTCTGGCCGGACAGGATCACGCCGACCGTCATCCCGAGCGCCCTGAACACACGGCCCATCAGCTCGGACTGGTAGCTCGCCAGGTAGTCGTTGACCGTGATCACGTGCACCCCGCGTGACGGGATGGCGTTCAGGTATGCGGCGAAGACCGCGGTAAGCGTCTTACCCTCACCGGTCTTCATCTCCGCGATGTTGCCGAGGTGGAGGGCTGCTCCACCCATCGCCTGCACGTCGAAGGGGCGCATGCCGATGGTGCGCTGCGCCGCCTCGCGAACGGCGGCGAATGCCTCCGGCAGCAGGTCGTCGAGGGACTCGCCCTTCGAGTAGCGCTCACGCAACTCGACGGTTTCGTTTTTCAGCTCTTCGTCGGTCAGTTCCTTGAAGTCTTCTTCGAGGTGATTGACCGCGTCTGCGTAGTGCTTGAGGCGTCGAAGAAGTCGACCCTCACCGACGCGAAGCGCGCGTTCAAGAACGTTGGCCACCGATAACTCCAGTCTTCGTCGGGTTGACCCCGAGATTCCGGCACGACAATAAGCACGTTACCGGTGGCCAATCGTATCAAGGCGAGCCGGATCAGTGCCTCGCGCTGCCTCCCCGTGCCGCGACTGTGGGCAGTTGCTCAGACTCTTCCTCGAGCCCGATCACCCCGTAGTCCCATCCCTTGCGCCGATAAACGACGCTGGGGCGGTCGGTTGCGCTGTCAATGAACAGGAAGAAGTCGTGCCCGACAAGCTCCATGTGGTCGAGCGCCTCTTCGACAGTCATGTGCGTGGTGGGGAACACCTTGCGGCGAATCACCACAGGCGTGTAGTCCTCGTCGCCGGGTTCCGGCTCGGCTGCCTGCACGGGAATGGATCCCGTTGCAACCTTTTCGAGCACTTCCGGGCTTGCCGGAGTGATGTCAACGACGGCGAACCCGCCCGCGGTGGCCTCGCGAAGCGAGACGGGACGGTGCTGGCCGCGATGGACCTTCTTGCGATCCTTCGACTGGCGCATCCGTTCCATCAGCTTGGCCATGGCCAGGTCGAAGGCGACGTACTTGTCGGATCCAGCGGACTCAGCTCGCACCAGCGGACCGGGACCGATGAGCGTGAGTTCGACCCTGTCGTCGCCGCTCGCCCCCCTGGTCTCGTGATGACGGGTGACTTTAATCTCGAATGCGATTGCCTTTTCGGCGAGATGGTTGACCTTCTCGGCCTTCTCTATCGCGTATTCCTTGAACCTGTCGGTTACCCCCAGGTTTCGTCCGCTGACAGTAATTTCCACGGCGACCTCCCAGCCATCATGCGCGGCCGCCAGAGCCTGAATCAAACCCAGGCGGTTTTTGTTCTGCGCCTTTTGCCCCACCGTAGTCCTCACGGCTGGGGTTGTCACGCGGCGACGAAAATCCTCGGAGTGAACGCTAGGGTTGCTGCCCCGAGCACCTCGCCACCTGCCGCTCGAATGGCCCTCGCCGCCTCATCCAGGGTCGCTCCGGTGGTCACAACATCGTCCACGAGCACGAATATCCGCCCGGCCAGGGTCCCGCGTGCGGCCAGAGCGCCGTTCAGGTTGGAGGACCGGCCCGCGCGACCGAGCGACTTCTGGGAGCTCGTGCTGCGCACAGTCGACAGCACCCGGGAGTGCCCAACCCCAGCGTGGCGCAGCACCATCGCAACCGGATCGTAGCCGCGACGCCGGAACGACGACCTGCTGGTCGGCACAGCCGCGATCTCCACCGGGCCTCCCAACGGCGTCAGGGGGCCCTCCAGCCGTCGCGCGGCCTCAGCCGCAAGCAACTGCCGCAGCGCGACGCGCAGCGGCCGTGAGAGCGCTGCAGCGACATCCGTGCGGTGGTGCTCCTTCAGGGCAAGGATGCTGCGCCGCACGCGTGTCTCGTATCGCAGCGCTGCCACGACCTCCAGCCCGCCCGGGGTGAGGCGCGCGGTCGGCACCTGGCTCAGCGCGGCGAGGCAGTCTGCACACAGGCCGCGATCTGCCGCGTCGCATCCCGCGCACTGAACCGGCAGCAGCAGGGCCCACGCGTCGAGAATGGCCGCGCGCACGACCAGGCGGAACGACTGCATGATCCGATGCTGGCTGGGCGGCGCGACTGTCCGGCCGCTCGCCGGGAAACTGTGGAGAGTGAGCTACTGCTTGGTGGCAAGCAGAGTGGCCGAGATGCCGGTCGGCACCCAGCCGCTGCCCTGCGATCGCCAGACCACACCGTCGGCCAGCGCCCTGAGCCCGTCGGTGCCTGCCTGCCCGCCGGCGATGGAGACCGCGTCGTCGAGCTGCCCGAGGGCCAGGGTCGGTCCGCCGATCTCCACGAGTGTGATGACGCCGGAGCCAGACAGGGTGGCGACCGACTTGTCGTCCACCCACGTGACATCCACCGGCGCACCCTGCGGGGTGGGAAGGTCGAAGAGCTGGCCGAGCCTGACCGGAACGCCCTCCTGCCGGATGATCCCCGCCACCGCGAGCCGCGGCCCAACAGGTGTCGAGAGATACACCAGCAGTCGCGCGCCGTCCCTCGACACGGCCATTGCGACGATGCTGCTGTCTGCTGGCAGGCCCGACTGGAGTGCATGCACTGTGCGATCGGCCTCCACGGTCAGCAATGATGCAGCACTGTCGCGCTGGGCCGACCAGACAAATCCCAGCGGATCGATCGAGGGCCTGATGAGACCGGCCCTCGTGTCGAGAAGCGTCGCCGCCGTGGTGCCCTCGCTGACGACGGAGACTCCGGCGGCAGACAATATCGCAGCCGATGATTTGTTCTGGGCGAGGGTGGCGGCCGTTGCCCCCGCGGCGACCACCTGGCTCGACACTCCGGGCACGGTTGCGATACCCGCTCCGCCGTCGAAGCCGAATTCGTCGCCGGTGCCGACCAGCACCGCGCTCTCGACCGTCGGAATGATCGCCTCGGCCCCCGACGCGGCTGGCGTCGCGAGTTCTGTCCCTCCGACGGTGATCACCACATTCGCGATGCCCAGGGTTGCCACCAGCTGCTGGCGCATCTGGTCGCGGGCCGTCGGGGTCGAGTCGAGCACCTCATTGCTGAGGTCGACGATGGCCTGGGCGGACTGCACATTGACCGAGTCCAGGGTGGTGGCCTGCGGGAAAGCGGTCACACCCGCCTGCGCAAGCCACTCCGACGGGCCGGCGAGCAGGGCAGACACGGTGTCGCGGGTGATGTTCGATCGTTTGGCGAACCAGCGCACATCCGGCACGAGGTAGCGATAGCTCTGATCGAAGAAGTACAGCGATCTTTCATCGAAGACGAGGTTGAAGCTGCTGCGGGAGAGCACGATCCCCGGAGGCGCCATGCTGATGCGCCACTGTCCGCTCTCCTGGGTGAAGCCGTAGCTGAGCGTCTGGGCGGCGGCCGGCGGTTCGGTGTATCGGCCGCTGCTGTCGACCAGGGCGCCGGTCGTCACCGTGTACATGAGCGTGTCTGGCGCCTCGGCGATGGATGTTGTTGCGACGCCGGACCTGATCAGGGTTCCGGCATCCGGATCCCAGCTGCCCGCCATCTCCTTGGTGAAGAACAGCCGTGCTATCGCAAAGTTGCTCTGCGGCGCTCGCACAGCCTGCATAAACCCGGCGAGGATCTCTTCCTGGGTTGCGTCGTCCTGTGGCCCGGACACGACAAACTCGACCTCGGGGTTATCCGGGTCTTCGACGACCGGCCCGACCCGCACTCCCCCGCTCGACGGGATTCCCACGCAGCCGGCGAGCGCCAGCACGATGGCGAAAGCCGCCAGGACGATGGCTGGCTTTTTACGCATTGATCGCCTCCTGGGCGGGGTCTTCCGGCGGGAGCGCCAGTGGGGAGCCGGAAATCAGGCCACCGCGCACTCGTGGCAGCGTAAGCCTGAAGCATGAGCCTTCCCCGGGAGCGGACCACACCTCGAGCCAGCCGCCGTGCAGCGCGGCGTCTTCGAGAGAGATCGCCAGGCCAAGTCCGGTGCCGCCGGTGACCCGCTGGCGGGACGGGTCGGCGCGCCAGAACCTGTCGAAGACCCGCTCCATGGCCGCGGGGGTCATGCCCACCCCGTAGTCCCTGACCGCGATCGCAACGGCATCCTTGTCGCTGTCCACCCAGACGACGATCGGTTTGCCTTCACCGTGATCGATCGCGTTGCCCAGCAGGTTGTGCAGGATGCGACGGATGCGACGGCTGTCGACGTCCGCCTCGAAATAGCCGCCCGGTGCCACCATGCGAAGCGGCGAACCCTTCGACTCGGACAGGGAGGCGACGCTCTCGATCGCGTCCTCGACGAGGTAGACCAGGTTGGTCGGCTCTGTCTCCATGTCGACGGCGCCCGCGTCGTAGCGGCTCATCTCCAGCAGATCGGCGAGCAGCGACTCGAATCTCTGAACCTGGGTGTGCAACAGTTCCGCCGTGCGCGCTGCCGACGGCGAGAACGAATCACGCTGGTCGTAGAGCACGTCACCGGCGAGCCTGATTGTCGTGAGCGGCGTGCGCAGCTCGTGCGACACGTCTGACACGAAGCGCTGCTGCACCTGCGAGAGTGTCGCCAGTCTCGTGATCTGGTTCTGCAGCGACGCCGCCATTCCGTTGAACGACCTGGCAAGGGTGGCGATCACGTCATCACCCTTGACCGGGATGCGCACCTCGAGTTGTCCGGCGGCGAGCTTCTGGCTGGTCTCCGCCGCGAGCTGCACGGGCCCGACGACCAACCTGACGACGATGAAGGTGACGGCGCCGATCAGCAGGATCAGGGCCAGCCCACCGAGGATGAGCGTGCGCTGCACCAGGCCGAGGGACTGCTGGAGATCCTGGATGTTGTAGACGAGGTACAGCTCGTAGCGCGACCCGCGGATGTCGAGGATGGTTCCGAACACCAGCCCCGGTTCGACAGTGGAGTCGGCCTGCACGAGGCCAACGGACTGCGACACCGTGCGCAGCTCGCTCAGTCCCTGCACCGCCGCCCTGAGCTCGTCGGAGATGAGCGTCTGATCAAGCCCGGGCGACTGGATCTCCGAGGGGCTGCGCGGCCCTTCCTGGCCGGGCGCACGCTTGAGCGCGAACTGGGTGTCCGCCGAACTTGCCGCGGCGTTGAGGATGGCGTCTGCGGCATCCGTCGTCGTCGCATCGATGTCTTCGAGACCCAGCTGCTCCGTGGCTTCGTCAAAGAAGCGCTGGCCGATGATCACCGCGTTCGACGTGGTCGCCCTGAGCTGATCGCGCCTGGCATCGAAGAGGTTCGTGCCGACGCTCACCGACATGTAGCCACCGATGATCGCGACCGCGAGCCCTGACAGCACCAGGGTGATCGCGATCGTGCGGAGCTGCAGCGAGGTCCGCCACAGTCGCACCGCCCGCTGCACCGCCGCGCGCCACTGGAAACCGTGCATAGTGCTAGGTGATGCTGCCCGCGCGATAGCCGACCCCACGCACGGTCATGACGATGCGCGGGTTGTCAGGGTCTTCCTCGACCTTCGCGCGCAGCCGCTGCACGTGCACATTGACGAGCCTGGTGTCTGCCTTGTAGTGGTAGCCCCACACCTGCTCGAGCAGCATCTCCCGGGTGAACACCTGCTGCGGCTTCAGCGCGAGCGCCAGCAGAAGTTCGAACTCGAGGGGGGTCAGGTTGATCGTCACGTCTCCGCGCTTGACCTCGTGGCCAGCAACGTCGAGGGTCAGGTCGCCGACCTGGAGCGAACCGGTGGCGGTCTCGGTGCTCGGGCGGAGGCGGGTGCGCACGCGGGCCACCAGTTCCTTCGGGTTGAACGGCTTGACCACGTAGTCGTCCGCGCCGCTCTCGAGACCCTTCACCACATCGGCGGTGTCGCTCTTGGCGGTGAGCATGATGATCGGAACGCCCGACTCCTCCCGGATGCGCGCGCACACCTCGATGCCGTTCATGCCGGGCAGCATGAGGTCGAGCAGCACCAGGTCGGGCCGTGACGAATGGAATGCGTCAACGGCGGCCGCGCCGTCGGCGCAGAAGAAGGGTTCGAAGCCCTCGGTGCGCAACACTATGCCGATCATCTCTGCCAGCGCCGTGTCGTCGTCAACCACAAGAATTCGGGCGTTCACTGTACCTCGCTACTGCATCGAGCCCGCCGTACGGGTGCGGGAGCTTTCGCATAAGAGTAGTCGAGTGTGAAACCATATTGAGGACTGTTCGATGACCCGAAGGATCACGCCATGAGCGACAACACCCAGTGGCAATCCCCGGCGGGTTCGGCACAGACTCCGCAGGCTTCCCCATACGCAACTTCTGGCGCCACGCCGCCCCCGCCCGCCGGCACACCGGGATGGACCCCGCCGCCGAAGCCCGGCCTGATTCCGCTGCGGCCGCTGACCCTCGGCACGCTGCTCGGTGCCGCCTTCCAGGTGCTGCGCAGAAACCCGCGCCCCACCTTCGGCTTCGCCCTGCTGCTCACCGGGCTGATCTTCGTGACCACCATGCTCGTGGTTGGATTCGTGTCGTTCTTCGCGATCTCCAGGATCGAGAGCGCCACCGGAGCCGACGAGGAGGCCGTCGCGGCCGGAGCGGTGGCGACGATCATCCTGTCCGCCCTCGTGCCGGTGGTGCTGTCCATCGTGGTGACCGCGATCCTGCAGGGCATCATTGTGCTCGAGGTCGCCCGGGGAACTCTGGGCGAGAAACTCAGGCTGGGTGGGCTCTGGCGCGCGGCTAAGGGTCGCATCGGGGCCGTCATCGGCTGGGCCCTGCTGCTGACGGGTGCCGCCATCGCCGCGCTCGCCATCCTGTCGCTGCTGATCGGGCTGATCATCGCCTTCGGAGGCACCGCTGGCCTCGTCATCGGCATCATCCTCGGTGTTCTCGCGGCGGGAGCCGCCGTGGTGCTCGCATTCTGGCTGGGTACGCGCCTGTGCCTCGTGCCCAGCGTGCTCATGCTGGAACGCCTCCCGCTGCGCGCCGCCATCGCCCGATCCTGGTCACTGACGATCGGATATTTCTGGAGGACGCTGGGCATCCAGCTGCTGGTCGCGGTGATCGTTCAGACCGTCGCCGGCATCATCAGCGCGCCACTGCAGGTGCTTCTGGGCTTCAGCGGGTTCCTGGTCAACCCGAACGGCGAGACCGACGGACTCATCGCGGGGGCGATCGTGCTCTACCTGCTCACGATCATCGTCAGCATCGCCTTCGGGGCGATCGCCGCCGTCATCCAGAGCGCGACGACCGCGCTGATCTACATCGACATCAGGATGCGCAAGGAAGGGCTCGACCTCGAGCTCAACCGCTTCGTCGAGGCGCGACAGGCCGGCGACAGCGGGGTTGCCGATCCTTACCTGCAGCGCGCTGCCGCACGCGACGCCCCGCCACAGGGCCCCGGCCTCGCATCGCCGTGGTCGTGAGCCCCCTGTCCACGCTCGCGGCACTGCCGCTGGACGTGCCCGTCGATCCCGATGCCACCGAAGCCGCAGACCTGCTCATCACCGAACTCGCCAAGCCCGCGTACCAGGCAGCGAAACCGACCTGGTTCGATCTGCTCGCCAAGGCCGTGCAGGACTGGCTGTCGTCGCTTCGCCTCGGAGACATGCAGGGTCCGCCCGTTCTCGGGATCGGCGTGGTCGTGGCGATCGTCGTCATCGGCATCGTGGTTGCCATCCTCATCTTCGGGCTTCCCCGCTTCAACCGCAGAAGCGCGGTCACCGGCTCCCTGTTCGGCGAGGACGACCACCGTTCGGCCGCGATGATCCGTCAGGATGCCGAGACCGCCGCCGCACGCGGCGACTACTCGAGCGCGGTCGCCGAGATGTTCCGCGCGATCGCCCGCGGCCTGGCCGAGCGAACCATCGTCACGACGAGCCCGGGAACCACCGCCAGGGACTTCGCGATTGCGGCGAGCGCCCCATTCCCGGCCCTCGGTGAGGGGCTGCGCACGGCCGCGACATCGTTCGACGACGTGCGCTACCTGGGTCGCGCCGGCACCGCTGACCAGTTCCAGCAGGCCGCCGCCCTGGAGCGGAGCCTGCGCGAGACGCGGCCCGTGCTGGAGCTCGTGTGACGGTCACCGCGCCCGAACACGAGGTGCTCACCCCCACCGTCGGCCGGTTCGCCAAACGTGCGCTGTTCTGGGTCGTTGTCACAGTATTCGTGTTCGCTATAGCCCTCGTGGCTTTCGCCACGGTCGGGTCGAACGCCGATGGACCTCCGCTCGCCGCCGACAGTGCATCGCCCGGCGGGTCGATGGCGGTGGCCGAGGTGCTTCGGCAGCAGGGAGTGGATGTGGTCGCGGCATCCACCCTCGACGAGGCGCGGGCCGCGGTCGACGGCTACGACTCCACCACCGTGCTGCTCTACGACCCCAACGGGTTTCTCGACGACGACCAGCTGAGGGACGCAACGACTCTCGCCGGCACGGTCATCGTCGTCGATGCGTACTTCACCCAGCTACGGGCGATCGCCCCCGAGGTTGGCCAGGCGGGCCTCGCCGATGCCACACTCACCGCGGACTGCGCGCTGCCCGCCGCGACCAGGGCCGGCACGGTCTCGGGTGAGGCATCCGGTTATCGCATCATCGACGACTCGGTCGATGCCATCGCCTGCTTCGGCAGCGGCGACGATGTGTTCTCGCTCGTGCAACTGGAGCGCGACGGTGTCACCCTGACCATCCTCGGCCTGACGGATGCCCTGACCAACGAGCACGTCATCGAGAACGGCAACGCCGCCATGGCCCTGAACCTGCTCGGGTCGACGACGACCCTGGTCTGGTACATCCCGACCCTGGCCGACGTTGCTGACACCGGCGACGCCACCCTCGGTGAGCTCACCCCGCCGTGGGTCGGCCCCGTGCTCGTGCTGCTCGTGCTGACCTTCGTGAGCGCTGCCGTCTGGCGCGGTCGCCGTTTCGGCCCGCTCGCGATCGAGAACCTGCCGGTCACCGTGCGCTCCAACGAGACCATGCTCGGGCGCGCCAGGCTCTACGAGCGGTCGTCGTCGCGGCTCAGGGCGCTCGACGCCCTGCGGGTCGGCACCATCCAGCGGCTCGCCGTGCTGTGCGGCCAACCGCGCACGGCCACCGTCGACGAGGTCATTTCGGCGGTTGCCTCCGTGACCCGATCGCAGCCCCACGACATCCGGAACCTCCTGATCGACGCCATCCCCGCCACAGACGCAGACCTCGTTTCGCTGTCAGACGCCCTGCTCGTACTCGAGCGCGACGTCGCGGCAGCAGTTCGCCCGTAACCCGCACAGCCCACACCACTGGAGAATCAACCTATGACTGACGAGCACCTGAGGCAATCGTTCGCGAACCTGCGCACCGAGGTGGGGAAGGCGGTCGTGGGGCAGGATGCCGCGGTCACGGGTCTCACGATCGCCCTGCTCGCGGGCGGCCACGTTCTGCTCGAGGGTGTGCCCGGGGTCGCCAAGACCCTGCTGGTGCGCACCCTCAGCCACGCGCTGAAGCTCGACACGAAGCGCGTGCAGTTCACGCCGGACCTCATGCCTGGGGATGTCACGGGCTCACTGGTCTACGACGCCAAGGCGGGTGAGTTCGAGTTTCGTGAGGGACCGGTGTTCACCAACATCCTGCTCGCGGACGAGATCAACCGCACGCCACCGAAGACCCAGTCCGCGCTGCTGGAGGCCATGGAGGAGCGCCAGGTGTCCGCCGACGGTGTGACGCGCATCCTGCCGGTGCCGTTCATGGTCGCCGCGACCATGAACCCCATCGAGTACGAGGGCACGTACACGCTGCCCGAGGCACAGCTCGACAGGTTCATGCTCAAGCTCGTGCTCGACCTGCCGGAGCGCGACACCGAGATCGAGGTGCTCAGGCGCCACGCCGCGGGCTTCAACCCGCGCGACCTTCAGGGGGCGGGGGTCACCGCGGTGCTCGACGCCGAGCAGCTCGCGCTTGCGCAGGCGGCCGTCGCTCGCGTCGGCGCCAGCGCAGACGTCATCGGATACGCGGTCGACCTCGCGCGCGCCACCCGGCAGAGCCCCTCCGTGAAGCTGGGCGTGAGCCCCCGCGGTTCCACCGCGCTGCTTGCGGCGGCCAAGGCGTGGGCCTGGCTCAACGGTTTCGACGCGATCACCCCCGACCACGTGCAGGCGATGGTGCTGCCGGTGCTGAGGCACCGCATCCAGCTGCGGCCGGAGGCCGAGCTCGAGGGCGTCTCGCCCGACGCCATCCTGCGGTCGATCCTGCAGCAGGTGCAGGTTCCGCTGTGATGCCCGAGCCCCTCGCCCACCGCTGATGGCCATCTCCGGCCGATTCGTCGCACTTGTGGTGGCAGGCGTGCTGCCGATCATCCTGATCGGACAGCCGTGGGCGCTCGTGCTCTGGCTGCTGCTGGTGCTCGTGCTCACCGGCGTCGACATCGCCCTGGCCGGCTCGCCGCGCGCGATACGGCTGTCACGCGAGCTTCCCGCGCGGGTGCGGCTTGGCGAGACCGTGACATCCACTCTCGCTCATCACGAACCCTGGCCGCCGCCGCGTGCGCGGGATCGTTCGCGATGGCTGGGTCCCGTCAGCCGCGGCCCTGCCCCGTCGGGCGCCCCTGGATGTGCCGGCCGGCGAACGTCGCACGGTCGTCACCACGCTCACGCCGTTCCGCAGGGGCGAGCGCAGGGCCGCGCACGTCACGATCCGGTCGTTCGGTCCGCTGGGCCTCGCGGCCCGTCAGGCGACCATCGCGGCCCCTGGCGCGATCACCGTGCTGCCTCCGTTCAACTCGCGCAAGCACCTGCCGTCTCGGCTCGCCAGGCTCAGGGAGCTCGACGGCGCGACCAGCGTGATGGTGCGCGGGCAGGGCACAGAGTTCGACAGTCTGCGCGACTACGTGCGGGGCGACGACGTGCGCTCGATCGACTGGAGGGCAACGGCACGGCGAGCCGCGCCATCCGGGCCCGGCCTGGTCGTGCGCACCTGGCGCCCGGAACGGGACAGGCGCGTCGTGATCGTCGTCGACAGCGGCCGAACCTCCGCCGCGCGCATCGACAACGAGCCGAGGATCGACACGGCGTTCGAGTCTGCGCTGCTGCTGGCCGCCCTCGCCTCCAGCGCCGGCGACCGCGTCGACATGGTCGTCTACGACCGAAGGGTGCGTGCCCGCGTGCAGGGTGCCAGCGGCGCCGAACTGCTGTCGCGCATGGTGTCGAGTATGGCCCCGGTCGATCCCGAGCTCATCGAGATGGACTGGACGGCGGTGCCGGCCCTCGTGCGGTCGATCACCTCGAACCACGCGCTCGTGGTGCTCGCCACCACCATCGACGCACCCGGTGCGTCGCACGGCCTGCTCGCCGTGCTGCCTCAGCTCACCCGCAAACACATGGTGGTCGTGGCATCCGTCACAGACCCGACGGTGCTGGATGCCACGCAGCAGCGAGGCGACCGCGAACTCGTCTACCGGGCCGCCGCCGCCGAGCGTGCGCTGCTCGACCAGTCGCGGGTGGCCGCCGCCGTGCGCCAGCTCGGAGCCGAGGTGGTGACGGGCGCCCCACAGGAGCTGCCCCCGGCGCTCGCCGACAAGTACATCGCGCTCAAGGCCGCCGGTCGTTTGTAGTCCATAAGTACGGCTGTCGCATCCTGCGCTCCCGGCGTAGTGTCAGAAATGGGAACCGGGAACCGGGACTCTTCGTCAACAGGAAGGGCTCTCCGTGACCGCCAACGAATTGATCAACGCCGATGTCGACATCGCCACCCCCAGTCTCGGCCGCCGCCTGGCCGCCGAGGTGTTCGGCACCTTCCTCCTTGTCTTCGCCGTCATCGGAACCGCGATGTTCGCCTCGTTCAACACCGGCTTCGTCGGAGTCTCGTTCGCCATCGGCATCGCCGTCATCGGCGGCGCGTACGCGGTCGGACACATTTCGGGTGGTCACTTCAACCCGGCCGTCACGATTGGGGCGGCAGCCGCGAAACGCTTCGCCTGGGCCGACGTGCTCCCCTACGTTGCCGCGCAGGTCGTGGGGGGCATCGTGGCCACCACGATCATCCTTGGCATCAGAGCCGGCTCCACGAGCGACACCATCGGAACCTTCGCGGACGTGTCAAACGGCTATGACGCCCATTCCCCATCCGGGTTCAACCTGCTCTCGGTCATCATTGCCGAGTTCGTCCTGACCGCGATCTTCCTCTACGTCATCCTCGGGGTGACAGACCGTCGGGCACCCAGCGGCTTCGCTCCCCTGGCAATCGGGCTGACGCTGACCATGATCCACCTCGTGCTGATCCCGATCAGCAACGCCTCCGTCAACCCGGCGCGCTCGATCGCTCCGGCGATCTACGCGGGCCCCGAGACTCTCGCCCAGCAGTGGGTGTTCATCCTCGTCCCCATCGCGGGCGCGCTGGTCGCCGGCTTTACCTACAACTTTCTGTTCGAGACGAAGAGGCGCGGCTGACGAGGCCGCCGGGTCGCTCGACGCAAGCAGAGTTTCCCGCATCTTGGGATACTCGACCATGATCGCGAAACGCTCTCTGGCTGTTGTCGTCTGTGTGCTCGTTGTTCTCACCGCATGCACCTCGCCGGACCGAACTGAACCGGCCGACCGCCGCCGCTTCGGCCCAGTCGGCGATGGTGGAGGACATCGTGCGCGCCACCATGGCGGAGCAGCACCTCAAGGCGGCCATCGTCAGGGTGACGATCGACGGGGATGAGGTGCTCACCGAGGCGTTCGGCGAGTCGATGACGGGTGTCCCGGCGACGACGGACATGCACTTCCGCAACGGCGCGGTCGCCATCTCCTACGTCTCGACGCTGCTGCTCAAGCTCGTGGACCAGCAGAAGGTGCGTCTCGACGACAAACTCTCGACGTGGCTGCCCGAGGTGCCCCACTCCGATCGGGTGACCCTGGGACAGCTCGCCCAGATGACCTCGGGGTACGTCGATTACGTCCTGGGGAACGATGAGTTCCTCGCGGCGTTCTACGCAGACCCGTTCACACAGCGCGAACCACAGGAGCTGCTCGGCTTCGCGACCTCGAAACCGCTCTTCTACGAGCCGGGGACGAACTGGAACTATGCCCACACAAACTACGTCCTGCTCGGCCTGGCCCTGGAGAAGGCCACCGGGAAGGACATGCCCACGCTGATGAATGAGGAGGTGCTCGCGCCTCTCGGGCTGAAGGACACCGCCAACTCGTTCACCCCGCAGATTCCGGAACCGGCACTGCACGCCTTCACCTCGGAGCGGCGCCAGGCCCTGATGATCCCCGACGGCACGCCGTTCTACGAGGACTCGACCTACTGGAATCCATCCTGGACCCTGACCCACGGCGCCATCCAGACCACCACCATCCGGGACATGGAGGCCAGCGCCGTGGGCATCGGCACCGGAAAGCTGCTGTCCGAGGCATCCTACGAGCTGATGGTGGCGCCGACGCTGCGCGGCCAGACCAGCGCCCTCCCCGGATGCCCCACCTGCGCTCCGATGAGCGACTTCTACACGTACGGGATGGGCATCGTCATCTCGGGCGACTGGCTTGTGCAGAACCCGCTCTTCGCCGGCGAGTCTGGTCTGATGGCCTACCTGCCGTCCGAGAAGATCGCCATCGCCATCGCCGTCACCTACGAACCCGAGGCTTTCAGCGCCGAGGGCGACTACGCCAACGGGGCAGACGCGATCTTCCGGAAGATCGGAGCGGCGCTCGCCCCCAACCAGGCGCCGCCGCTGCCGACGAAGAAGTAGAAGGCGCGTTCTCCGGTCGCCCGCCCGTGGCTGTGCCGACCCTTCCGACCCTTCCGCCCCTTCCGCCCCTTCCGAAATGACGGAGAAATCGCGGGTCGGGGCACCTTGACCCCAGTAAACGTATGGATGCGGCATCCACCGTTCCGTCATTTCGGAAGGGTGTGGCGCCGCAAGGGGTTTCGGAAGGGTGTGGCGCCGCAAGGGGTTTCGGAAGGGGGGCGACGGCGCGCGGGGCCGGGGCAGCGGCTGGACAGGCGCGGCGAGGGGCGCGCGCCCGGGGGACGCGAAACGGCCGACCCCGAGGGGCCGGCCGTCGCGTCGAGCAGGTGCTACAGAGCACCCACAGTGGTGCGGAGCGATGCGCCGAGATCGGCATCCACGTTTCCCCAGTACCAGAAGAAGCGCTCGCGGATCTCGGGGACGGTGATCCCCTTGCCCTGTCCGGTCAGCGTCTCGAGCAGTCGTGCCTTCGAGTCGGCATCGAACACGTCGCGGTAGAGCGTGCCCGCCTGGCCGAAGTCGTCGTCCTCGGAGTGGAGGGTCGCGGCGGCGCGCGTCAGCGTTCCGTCGGACTCCCAGCTGCCCTCGCCGGCACGGGCCGGCTCGGCCGCGGGGCCACCGTAGGAGTTCGGCGTGTACGTGCGCGTGGTGGCGTCGCTGAACTCGTACCGCATGTTGCCCTCGTGCTGGTAGTTGACCGCGGTGGTGGCGTGCGGCTTGTTCACCGGCAGCTGGTTGTAGTTGGTGCCGATGCGGTGGCGCTGCGCGTCCGGGTACGAGTGCACGCGAGCCATCAGCATCTTGTCCGGGCTGATGTCGATGCCGGGAACCAGGTTCGACGGCGAGAAGGCGGCCTGCTCGATCTCGGCGAAGAAGTTCTGCGGGTTGCGGTTCAGCGTGTAGTGCCCGACCTTCACCAGCGGGTAGTCGGCGTGCGACCAGGTCTTGGTGATGTCGAACGGGTTGAAGCGGTAGGTCTTCGCGTCCTCGTACGGCATGATCTGCACGAAGACGTCCCAGATCGGGAAGTCGCCGCCCTCGATCGCCTCGTGCAGGTCGCGACGGTAGTAGTCGGCGTCGGAGCCGGCCAGCTTCTCGGCCTCCTCCGCGCTCATGCGCTCGACGCCCTGGCGGGACTTGAAGTGGTACTGCACCCAGTGACGCTCGCCGGCGGCGTTGATCCACTGGTAGGTGTGCGAGCTGTAGCCGTTGAGGTGGCGCCACGACTTCGACAGGCCGCGGTCACCCATGAGGTAGGTCACCTGGTGGGATGACTCGGGCGACAGGGTCCAGAAGTCCCACTGCATGTCGGCATCGCGCAGACCCGAACCGCCGAGGCGCTTCTGGGAGTGGATGAAGTCCGGGAACTTCATGGCGTCGCGGATGAAGAAGATCGGGGTGTTGTTTCCGACGATGTCGTAGTTGCCCTCGGTCGTGTAGAACCGCAGAGCGTATCCGCGCACGTCGCGCCAGGTGTCGGGCGAGCCCTGCTCTCCCGCAACCGACGAGAAGCGCAGCAGCATCTCGCTCTTCGCGCCGGGCTGGAAGACGGCCGCGCGGGTGTACTGCGAGACGTCCTCGGTGACGACGAATTCGCCGAACGCTCCGCCGCCCTTGGCGTGCGGGTTGCGCTCCGGCACACGCTCACGGTTGAACGCTGCGAGCTTCTCGACCAGGAACCTGTCGTGCAGGACGGTGCTGCCGTCCGGGCCCGTGGTGAGCGAATGTGCGTCGCTGGTGAGCGGCGCCCCGCTCTGGCTGGTGGTGAAATTGTCCGTCATGAGTCCTCCTGGTTGGTGGTCGATGTATGGATGGGGGCACGGCCGGCGCAGTCCTGGCATAGTCCCCAGAACGTCACCTCCGCGCTCGAGATCGAAAAGCCGGCGCTGTCGGATGGCGACAGGCAGGGTGCGTGGCCGACGGCGCACTGAACATCGACCACGACGCGGCAGTTGTTGCACACGAGGTGGTGGTGGTTGTCGCTCTCGTTGAGTTCGTAGAGCGCGGCAGAGCCCGCGGGCTCGATGCGCCGCAGCAGCCCGGCCTCGGTGAGCGCGGCGAGGGCGTTATGCACTGACTGCACCGACGTGGCATCCTCGGCCAGCTCCGCGTGCAGCGCCAGGGCGGAGGAGTGCGGCATCCGGCTCAGCGCCCCGAGCACGCGCACCCGACCCTCCGTGATGCGGAGGCCGGCCTCGCGCAACTCGGTCTCGGCGGAATACGGCATCCGCCCACTCTACCCTTATCGTGAACAGATCAAAATAAGGCTAGCCCGCGACGAGCTGGGTGGCCCCGGCCTCGAACTCCTCGAGATCGCCGGTTTCGCCGGCCCGTGCCGCCCTTCGCCCGACCACCCACTGGTAGTAGAGGAACGCCCCGAGCGCGACCGTCCCGATGCCGATCTTGATCGGCCACGGCCAGTCCTGGCGCGTGATGAGCCCCTCGATCAGTCCGGAGACGAGCAGGGCGAGGATCAGCCCGATGACGATGGTGAACATCGCACGGCCCTCCTCGGAGAGCGACCGTGCCCGGGTGCGTGGCCCCGGCGCGATCCACGCCCAGAAGATGCGCATCCCCGTCGCTCCCGCCACGAAGATCGCGTACAGCTCGAGCTGGCCGTGCGGGGCGATGTACAGGAAGAACACGTCGAGGCGGTCGAACTCGTTCATGATGGCCGCGGTCATCCCGAGGCTCTGCGCGTTCGTGAACAGCAGGTACGGCGCGTAGACGCCGACGATCCCGAATGCGATGCACTGGGCGGCGAGCCACGCGTTGTTCGTCCACACGAAGCTCGTGAACGAGGTTCCCGAGTTCTCGGAGTAGTAGTTGACGAAGTCTTCCTTGGCGTACCGCTCCAGGGCGTCGGTCGAGCCGAGGGTCGCGAGCACCGAGGGGTTCGCGGTAGCCCACCACGCGTACAGGAACGCGATGACGATGGATGCCGCGGCAACCGCCAGGCATAACCACCGGATCCGGAACAGGGCCGCCGGCAGCTGGGCGACGAAGAATCGCGGAATCTGGCTGAGCACGTTGGTGGACGCCCCGGTGAAGCGCAGCCGCGCCCGGCTCAGCCAGAGTGACAGCCTGTCGCCCTGCGCGGACTGCCCGGAGGTGGTCTTGATCGCGGACAGCTGCGTGGCGCCGGACTGGTACCTGTCGATCAGCTCGTCGGACTCGGCTCCGCTGAAACGGCGGCGCGCGCCAAGCTCGGCAAGGCGATCCCATTCGGCCTGGTGGGCTGCGGTGTATGCGTCGAGGTCCATCTGCTTAAATGATGGCATGGCCGGAGAAGACTCAGTCGAACACGACGAGAATCTTCACGAGCTCGTCACGGGCGAGGCCGTTGCCCTCGATCTCCGACCGTCGAGCTTCGTGTTGCGCGCCGCCGGAACGATCATCGACTACCTCGTCTATTTCGGCAGCTACATCGCCATCGTCATCGTGATGTTTTCGCTGGCCGATCAGCTCGGGCTCGACCAGGCCCTCATGACCGCACTCAGCGTGGTCGCCCTCGTGCTGTGCCTCGTCGCGATCCCGACCGCCGTCGAGACCCTCAGCCAGGGCAAGTCGCTCGGCAAGCTGGCCGTCGGCTCACGGATCGTGCGCGACGATGGCGGCTCGATCGGCTTCAGGCACGCGTTCATCCGGGCGCTGACGGGCATCTTCGAGATCTTCATGACGTTCGGCGGGATGGCCGCCATCATCGCCCTGCTGAACGGGCGCGCCAAGCGGCTCGGCGACCTCGTGGCGGGCACCTACAGCCAGAACGAGCGGGTGCCGAAGGTGGTGACGCCCATCTACGGCGTACCGACGACGCTCGTCGATTGGGCCAGGACGGCGGATGTCGCGGCCCTCCCCGACGCGCTCGCCCGCCGCGTCGCCGCCTTCCTGGCGCAGGCCGCATCCCTGACCCCGTCGACGCGGGAGCGTCTCAGCCACGAGCTCGCCGACGAGGTCAGCGTGTTCGTCTCGCCGGTTCCCACCGCCAACGCCGAACTGTTCCTCGCCGCGGTGACCTCGGTGCGCCGCGACAGGGAATCGGCCGCGCTCGGCCTCGAGAAGGCCGGGCTCGAACGACTCGCGCCGGTGCTCGGCGGAATGCCCCGCGGATTCCCCGACCGCGGCTGAGCATCCCGCGCCGCGGCCGCAACGAGCGATCTAGTAGCGGTAGTGGTCGACCTTGTACGGACCCTCGACCGGAACGCCGATGTAGGCGGCCTGCGCCGGGGTCAGCTCGGTGAGCACGACGCCCAGAGCGTCGAGGTGCAGTCGCGCGACCTTCTCGTCGAGGTGCTTGGGCAGCACGTAGACCTGGTTCTCGTACTTGCCGTCGGCGTTGTTGACCCACAGCTCGAGCTGCGCGAGCACCTGGTTGGTGAACGAGTTGCTCATCACGAACGAGGGATGCCCGGTCGCGTTGCCGAGGTTCATCAGTCGCCCCTCCGACAGCACCAGGACGCTGCGACCCGAGGGCATGCGCCACTCGTGCACCTGCGCCTTGATCTCGACGCGCTCGGCACCGGCGAGGCTCTCGAGCCCGGCGATGTCGATCTCGTTGTCGAAGTGGCCCGACGTTGGCGACGATCGCGAGGTGCTTCATCCCCATCAGGTGATCGACGGTGATGACGTTCTCGTTGCCGGTTCCCGTGACGAAGATGTCCACCTCGGGCAGCGCCTTCTCGACCGTGGTGACCTGGAAGCCGTCCATGGCGGCCTGCAGTGCGTTGATCGGGTCGATCTCGCGAGACGATGACGCGGGCGCCCTGGCCACGCATGGCTTCTGCAGCGCCCTTGCCCACGTCGCCGTAGCCGGCGACGAAGACGACCTTGCCGCCGATGAGCACGTCGGTGGCCCGGTTGATGCCGTCCGGCAGCGAGTGGCGGATTCCGTACTTGTTGTCGAACTTGCTCTTGGTCACCGAGTCGTTGACGTTGATCGCGGGGAACAGCAGGTCACCGTTCTTGGCGAATTCGTAGAGGCGGTGCACGCCGGTGGTGGTCTCTTCGGTGACGCCCTGGATCTCGGCGGCGATCTTCGTCCAGCGGTCGGCGCTGCCCGCGAGCGAGCGACGCAGCACGTCCAGGATGACGCTGTACTCGTGCGACGCGTCGGCTGGCGTGGCTGGCACGGCCTTCGCGAGCTCGAATTCGCGACCCTTGTGCACCAGCAGCGTCGCGTCCCCACCGTCGTCGAGGATCATGTTCGGCCCCACGGCACCCTCGGCGCTCCAGTCGAAGATCTGCTCGGTGCACCACCAGTACTCTTCGAGGGTTTCGCCCTTCCAGGCGAATACGGGAACGCCGGCAGGGGCATCCGGAGTACCGGTCGGGCCCACGACGATCGCGGCGGCGGCACCGTCCTCGGTGGAGAAGATGTTGCACGACGCCCACCGCACCTGCGCACCGAGCGCCACGAGGGTCTCGATCAGCACGGCGGTCTGTGTGGTCATGTGCAGCGAACCCGCGATGCGGGCGCCGGCGAGCGGTTGTGACGCGCCGAACTCCTCACGCAGGGCCATAAGCCCCGGCATCTCGTGCTCGGCTAGACGAATCTGGTGGCGGCCTGCCTCGGCGAGGGCGAGGTCGGCAACCTTGAACGAGATGGCGGTGGATGTCGCGGAAGTCATTCACCCATTCTCGCAGGCCCAGCTGGATCTGCGCTTACGGGTTGCGCTACAGGGGATCCATGGTGGTGAGAGGGAACGGGGCATCCGGCGCATCGAGCCAGTCGTTCAGCGCCTCAACGGCGGCCAGCGTGCCGTGCCAGTCGTTGATGGCCACCGAGGACACGCCCATCGAGTAGACCGGGTAGTCGTTGCCTGTCGGGTCGAGACGGTCGCCGATGAAGAGCAACTGGTCGAGGTTCAGGTCCAGCTTCTCGACGAGTTTGCTGATGCCGTACGCCTTGTCGATGCCCTTGCGGGTGATGTCGATGGAGGTTGAGCCGCCGCCGCGCACCTCCAGGTCGGGCAGTCTCGGCGCGACGTAGCCCCAGAGGGCGCGCTTCTTTGCGCCGTCCGGATCCCACGCGTGCTTCTCGGCGACGGGTGCCTGCTGGCCGAGGGCCGAGAAGGTGATCTGGCTGCCGCGGTCTTCGATGAGGTCGCCCCAGGGTCCCGGATGCCACAGCCCCAGCTCGCGGGCACCCTCCTCGAGGGCGCTGATGGCACGCACCTTCTCGCCTTCGGTGAGGTCTTCGGCGTACTGCAGCGTCCACGAGCTGTTCTGCCACAGGTAGTAGCGGGTGCCGCAGGTGGGCATCAGGTGCATGCGGCCGAGCGCGTCATCGCTGGCCTGGAATCCGTTGAGCGCCTGTGACTCGAACTGCTCGAAGCGGCCGCCGGAGATGATGCACACCGGCACGCGGTCGAGTAGCTTCGCGAGAGCGTTGCTCATCGCGGGATCCATCGTGGACTTCGAGGGCGCGAGGGTGTCGTCCAGATCGAACACGACCGCGCGGATGTCTGTAGTGGTACTCACGGTGACCGAGAGTATCAGCCCGCGGCTTACAGCTGCGTTAGAGCAGTTCGCTGCCCATCACGACGTGACGCACGACCTGCCAGCCCTGCGGCACGGACATGCGGTCGGCGTGTCGATCGCAGAGATCGTAGCTGTGTGGCTCCGACGCGAAGCTCAGCGGGCCGAGAACGGCCATCGAATCGGCGTAGTCGTAGGTGAGGGTGGCCGTGGCCTCGTGGCTACAGGCGACCTTGCTGCACGGGCGACCATTCATTTCTCCCTAAGGCTACGTGAGAGCCCTGAGGGCGCTGGCGAGCCACGCCGGTAGAATTGGGCGCGTGACGGGTCCGACGAAGAAGACACGGTCAGGCTCTGCGCGGCCCGGCTGGCGCGACCGGCACGGTCGTGGCATTCGCTCCGCGGTCACCGGCCCGAACCTTCCCCTGCTTCGCAGCAGGGTCGACATGTTCGACCTGACCGTCGCATCGACCGCCGAGTACCTCAAGGACCTGTGGCCCGACGAGCTGGATGACGTAGTTTTCGAGGTCGCGGGCATGCCGTCCGAGCTTGGCGCCAGCCCCGCCGTGGACCGGTGGCGCGTTCTGCTGAAGCAGCGCCGCGTCATCCTGTACCGGCTTCCGATCGAGAGGCTGTCGCGGCTGCACCGCTACGACGACATGCACAAACGCATGATGGTGGAGAGTTGCGTCTTCCGGGCGGTCGCCGAGCTGCTGGGCAAGGACCCCTGGGACCTGGCGCCCGACCGTTTCCGGCACCTGTAGCCGCGGGCGGGCGTTGACCCGCCGTGCCGCTGCCGCCGTTTTCCCGATGTCAGTTCAGACTGACATCAGTGCGAACTGACATCCCGTTTTCGGCGCGAGCCTTCCACGGGGAAGCACACCGGATGCCGCGACTGGAGCCTAGGGGTAGACGGTGATCGGGCTCGAGCCCACCCCGGGCGGGTGCACGGTGTATCGGGCGAGCATGCCAGCGCCGGAGTTGCTCACCGCGGCGAACAGGGCGTCGAATCCGCTCAGTCCGTAGCTCGCGCCGCCCTGCACCGGCAGCACGGCTGACGCCCCCGCCGGCACGACGATGGTTGTGGCCTCCTCGCCGAGACGCGCGACTGCCACCGTGGCTTCGACGGCAAGCGGGTTGTACAGGTGCAGCACGGGCCCAGGGCCGTCGGCCGCCGTGAACTGGGCCAGCGACGAGAGCCGCTGCGCCGAGGTAAACCACGCGAAGTCGGTGGACTCCCCCACCACGGAGCTGGCCCGAACCGAGGCGATGGCGGGCACCGTGGACTCCACGATGACCGTGTACGAACCGGGCTCAAGCTCATGGAACGGGATGTCGGCCACCCGGCCGCCGTCGAGGTCGTACGAGAACGAATCTCCTGCCCCGGTTCCACTCTCCGGGATGACGCTCACGGTCACCGGCACGATGCCGTCCGCGGGAGAGAACAGCCGCAGCACCAGAGGGAAGTCGTCGAGCACCTCGCTGGCACTGCTGGCGCTGCTGAACACCTGCACGGCATCCTGATCTGTCACAACGACGCCGGGGATGACGCTGACCGTGGACGGCGCTGCCGACGACTCGACGATGTCGACTCCACCGGGAACGAGCCCGCGCAGGATGGACTGCTGCAGAGTGGCGTGCACCTGGCCGCCGGCGCTGGTGACCTGCACGACGGGCGACACGAGGCCGGGTGTGAACCCGGCGAGGGACAGCACACGCTGGCCGCTGGCCGGCACGATGATGCCGCTGGTGCCCGGGGCCGCGATCGCGCCCTGCTCGCCGAACAGCTGGAGGTTTACCGTCGCGGTGACCTCGGTCGGGTTGGTGAGGGTGATGAGGGTGGTCCGCCCAACGGTGGTTGCGCCCCCGGCCAGCCAGCTGTCGCCGAGCGCGATGCCGCAGTCCGCAGCAGCGAGCCCGAGGTAGTCCCCGCTGTCGACCTGCTGCGACTGTGCGCCGCTCAACAGGATGCGCTGGGTCGGGTCCACCGCATCGGGCGGGGTGCTGATGATGGTCGGCGCGGACGACGTTCCTCCGGTGCCGGCGTCGGAGTTCGACGCGTCCACGGAATCCACGGAGCCGGCACTGCTGCCCGAGCGCACGGTGGCGGGGCCGAGGCCCGACGCCGCCGTGGCATCCTGACCGCTGTCACTGGCCAGCCTCAGGATGCCGCCAGGGCACACAAGCTGCTGCGCCGTTGGTACGGGTGTGACGAGCGTGCTGGGCGACGTCGACTCTGCGGTCGGCAGCGGGAGAAACGTGGATGCCGCGATCACGAGTGCCGCGACACCGATGCCAGCGACCCCGACCGCGGCGCGCGCCCCCGGCCTTCGCGATTCCGCGCGCGGTGACCGGCCGGCGCTTGGACGTTTCGAGTTCCTCCTGCTCCGGGAACAGATCGTCTTTCGCAAACTCGTCACCGGTCGGTTCCTCCGGCATTGTCACGTCGTCGCTCACGCTGGCACCTCCTCGGTGATGTCAGAGCCCGAGGTCGCTTTACTGGCGCGCGCAGCACGAACGCGCCTGCGGCGGGTGGTGGGGATGGCCAGCAGCAGGGTCAGGCCGAACACGATGGACTGGCCGACGATGATCCAGACGCCGACCTGGGTGTCGAGCGGACCGGGCCCGGTGGGTGCCGTCCCGTCGGCGAGGTCGCCGTAGTTCCAGAGGAAGCCGTTCGCTGTGGAGCCGATCGGAGTGAGCAGACGGTTGCCGTCGAGGGCGTCCGCCACCCGCTGGCGAGTGCTGGCCGCACTGTTGTCGACGACGTTGGGTACCAGGACGAAGGCAATCTGCAGGCTGTCGAGCTCCCCCGCGATGTCGAAACCGCTGCGCGAGGCCAGGTTTCCGGCGAGGGTGGCGAGCCGGTCATCCGCGTCGCCGAGGGATTCGTCGGTCGCGGCGAGGGTGCTCTGCTCGTCGAGGGTGGTGCCGAGACCCCGATGCAGCGTGGTCGCGACGCCTCCACCGGCCTGTGCGGTGATCTGAAGGGTGCCGAGATCGGGCCTGTTGGCGGCCTCCGCGGTGGCGAAGGCCGGCAGCATCCTGCCGTTGCTCGCCGCCACATCGGCGCCGCCGGAAGCCGCCACGGTGAGCATCGGCACTGCGAGCGTCACGAGCGTCACCGCGGCGATGAGGGCTGGGGCCGTCGCCGCCTTCCTGATGACGTCCAGCGTGACGACCATTGCGCCTGTCAGGCCGAGCCAGTAGAGGCTCACGGCCGGGGCCGCCCAGATCGAGGTTGTCTCCGACCCGATCGTGGTGACCATGAGCCGCGATGCGAGCACCGCCGTGGCGAAGCCCAGCAGGGCGAGCACCATCGCCGGCACCGAGCGGCGGGTGCCCGGAAGGAAGAGCGACAGCACGGCAAGGATCCCCAGCGGCACCAGCAGCGCGACAACCACTATGGGTGCGATGCCTGCCGGCAGGCCGAGGGGCGCGAGGAAGGCTTCCCAGCCGATGAGCCCGGTCGCCGATTCGCCCAGCGCCAGGTGCAGCGGGCTCGGCGCCGATCCCGCGACCGGCAGCCCGGGTTCGGCGAACAGCGCGATCCAGTTGCCCCGGGCAATCTGCTCGAACACGAGCGGCGCGAACAGGGCCGCTGCGGGAATGGGAATGCCGATGATCCGCAACACTCCCCGGGGATTCGCGATGATCCAGGCCACGAGCCCGAGCACCAGCGCGGGGGCGAGGATGGGCGCCGAGGCGACCACGGCGGCGAACAGCAGCGCAGCGAGGGCCGCCATCGACCAGTTGCGTGCTGCATGCACCACGGCCAGCACGAGGGTTGGCAGCAGGATGTGGGCGATGACCGCCCCGAGGTGTCCACCGCTGAGCGAGGCGAGGAAGGGAGGAGCGACTGCCCAGGCGATGGCGGCGATGGCGGGCGGCCAGATGCGCTCGGAGAGTCTCGCTGCACAGAACCAGGCGGTGATGGCCGCCAACGGGAGGGCCGCGAGATAGAGGAACACGATGCTCAGTGACGGCGACCAGAACGTCAGTGACCCGAGCAATGCCAGCACTGTGGCGAATGGATCGGCGGCTCCCGTGAATCCGGAGGCGATGTCATGCCAGCCGTACCCGACGTGCGACCACAGCTCGCCGACGGTGGCGCTGAGCGGCAGGAGTCCGCCACCGGCCAGGGCCTGGGCATCCACGAATCGTCCGAACGCGATGACGCCCGCGATCGCCGCCAGCAGCACGACCCACGGTCCGCCGCTCACGAAGAATCCGGGCCGATCGCGCACGGTGGTGTACTGCGCCGCGGCGGCCGCGCGCTCACTCGAGCGGCGTTCCCGGACGTCTGACCACGACAGCCGAAGCGCGTCGACGGCGGCCCATCCCATGGTGCGATTGCGGCGGATGTTCGCCCTGGCGGCCGGGATGCTGCCGTCGAAGACCGCGCGGAGGGCGGCGGCGAACTCGCCACCGACTGCACCCGGACGCTTCGCGACCAGATGCCCGAGCGACCGCAGCACCGCGAGCGGGATGAGCGTGAGCCAGTGCAGCGGCACGGCCGGGGCGGGGGCCCAGGCCAGTCGACGGTGAAGCTGCGCGAAACGGCGGATGCGGTTCTGTGCGCCCACGGACACCGAGCGCTTTCCGAACAGCTCGGGTGGGCCGGCACTGGAGACTCGCGCGGCGGGAACGCCGATGACGCGATGGCCAGCCAGCCTGGCTCGCACCGCGAAATCCAGCGCGGCATCGGCGCTGGGCAGGGCGTGGTCGAAACCACCGAGGGCCGCGAAGACCGTGCGTCGAACGAGCATGCCACCGGCAGCGACGCCCAGATGGTCTGAGTGGATGTCGTGTTGCGCCTGGTCGAGCTCCCCGTCGACGAGGGAGACCGATCGACCGTACGGCGTCAGGGTCTCGCCGAAGCTGGAGATCACATCCGGTTCATCGAGACGCATGAGCTTCGGACCGGCGATGGCCACGGATGGGGCAACCTCGACGGCGCCGAGCAGCGCGGCCAGGGCCGTGGGCTCTGGCGCATTGTCGTGGCCGAGCAGCCACATCCATTCGTTCTCGGATTCGGCAGGAGGCGAGACCTGCATGGCATGCGCGACCGCGCCGCCGAAGGACCGGCGATTCGCGATCGCCTCGACCTGCCCGATGCCGACATCGGCCATCAGGGCCGCGGAGGTGTCAGAGGAGCCGGCATCCACAAAGATCGTGGAGTCGGGTCGCCGGGTCTGCGCCGCGAGCGCGGCAAGCGTTCTGGGAAGGTACCTGGCTCCGTTGAGTGCCACCAGCACCGCAATGACTCTCGGTTGCATAACGTGTCGAGACTAGGTGTGAGTGCCGGTCGGAGCCACTTGACTCGCTGCAAAGCCGCGAGTCTGTGTGGCTGCTGTCAGTAGTCCGAACTAGGCGCGCTTGCGCAGCTTGCGGCGTTCCCGCTCGGAAAGGCCACCCCAGATGCCGAAGCGCTCATCGTTCTCGAGGGCGTACTCGAGGCACTGGGTGCGCACCTCGCAGGAGGTGCAGATCTTCTTGGCGTCGCGGGTCGATCCGCCCTTTTCGGGGAAGAAAGCTTCGGGATCGGTCTGGGCGCACAGCGAGTCGGTCTGCCAGGCGAGCTGGTTGTCATCGTCGGTGGCCGGCTTGCGAACGCCGGGGACTCCCAGCTTGACGGGGTCGATGAACCAGTCGTCAGGAACACCTGCGCGATATCCGTTCTCCGTCATGCTCTGTCTCCCCTTTGCATTCGACCCGGTCCACCAAATGCGTTAGAGATAATTACACCGTTGTAGTTAGGCCCACGTCAAGTCGGCGATGATAAATCCTTCAATCAGAATCTGAGGGTTGGAGCACCCGGCGTGTTGCATTCCACTGGCTTTGCACCATGTCGTGCAGGGTGTGGCGCATCTCCCAGTCCAGGTCCCTCGCCGCGAGGTCGCCCGCGGCCACGATCCGGGCGGGATCGCCAGCGCGACGCTCGCCAATCTCGGGCGTGAACGGGATGCCCGTGACCTCGGCCACGGTGCGCATGATGTCGCCCACCGAACTGCCGGCTCCGCTTCCGAGGTTGTAGGCGGGCTCGACGGGGTCACCAGCGTCGAGGCGCCGGGCGGCCGCGGCGTGCGACGTGGCGAGGTCGGCTACGTGGATGTAGTCGCGCACATTCGTGCCGTCGGGCGTCGGGTAGTCGTTGCCGTTGATCCGCGGAATCCTGCCATCCGCGAGGGCTGCGAACACGAGGGGAAACAGGTTGTGCGGGCTGGCGTCGTACAGCGATTCGGACGCTGAGCCCACCACGTTGAAGTAGCGCAGCGAGGTGTGCCTGAGCCCCCTGGCGACGCCCTGGTCCGCCAGCAGCCACTCCCCGATCAGCTTCGACTCCCCATACGGCGACTGGGGCGACTTGGCTGTCTCCTCCGTCACCAGCTCGGTGCTCGGCGTGCCGTAGACGGCCGCGCTCGATGAGAACACGATGCGGTCGACGCCGTGCGTCTCCATCGCGGCGAGCAGTGTGGCCGTGCCCGTCACGTTCTGCTCGTAGGTGTGCAGCGGGCGAGTGACCGACACCCCGGCGTACTTGTACCCGGCAACGTGGATGACGCCGGTGACCTTGTGCTGCTCCATCACCCTGACGAGCTGCTCGCCGTCGAGGATGGTGCCGCGCACGAAGGGCACCCCGTGCGGAACGAACGATTCGAACCCGGTGGAGAGGTCGTCGAAGACGACGGCAGACAGCCCCGCCTGACCGAGGGCCCGCACCACGTGAGATCCGATGTAGCCAGCCCCGCCAGTAACAAGCCATGTCATGTTGATAACGATAGCGGTGGGCAGTGGCGCCGCAGGGCACCGAAAGCCGAGGATTTGTGAGATCCCACGCCCACTGACAGAGTCAAAGTACCCGTTGATTTTCCGCCCGAGGAGTTTCATGCTTCACAATGTCGTTCTGCTTGCCCTGCCCGGCGTAGCGCCCTTCGAGTTTGGGGTCATCTGCGAGGTCTTCGGCATCGATCGCAGCGACACCGGCGGGCCCACATTCTCGTTGACGATCGCCACCGCCGATCCGGGTCCGGTGCCCACGAGCCTCGGTTTCGACATGGTGATCGAATCCGGACTGGATGTCGCGGCAAAGGCAGACCTGATCGCCGTCCCCGCGCATTTCACCGGTGCCGTCGACGAGCGCTACCTCGAGGTGATTCGGGCCGCCGAGGCACGCGGCGCCTGGGTGTTGAGTGTGTGCAGCGGCGCATTCGCGCTGGCTCAGGCGGGCATCCTGAATGAGAGACGAGCGACGACGCACTGGATGCACACCGACGCTCTGGCCGCGCGCTTCCCCCGCGTCGAGGTCGACCCTGCCGTGCTGTTCGTTGAGGACCGCCGCGTGGTCACCAGCGCCGGCACCGCCGCGGGCATTGACGCGGCGCTGCACATTGTGCGGCGCGAGCTCGGTGCGGCCGCCGCGAACGACGTCGCCAGGCGAATGGTGGTTGCCCCCCATCGCGACGGCGGACAGTCCCAGTACATCGAATCGCCGGTGAAGGCCGAGGGTGAGGACTCCTTCGCGGCCGTCACGGCGTGGATGCTCGAGAACCTGTCGACGAGCCTCTCGGTCGATCAGCTGGCGCAAAAGGCGCACATGTCGAGCAGGACCTTCGCGCGGCGGTTCAAGGCCGACCTGGGGACCACGCCGGCGGCGTGGCTCACCCTGCAGCGCGTGGTGCGGGCGCGACAGCTGCTCGAGCAGACCGACGACAGCCTCGAACTGATCGCCCAGACCACCGGGTTCGGCACGGCGTCGGTAATGCGCCACCACTTCGTGAAGGTGCTGGAGATTTCGCCGCTGGCCTACCGCCGCGCGTTCGGGCTCGACCTCGCGAGCTGAGGCCGCGGCTTCGGCCCGCGAACTGCGGCAGATCGCGATCGGGAAGCCGCGGCATCCACGATATGCCGCAGTTCGTGCGACTAGACGGTGGCCAGCACGAGCGAGCCGCCGCCGCGGATGTCGAGCTGTGACTCGTCGGCAATGTACACGGCCGAGCCGCGCGACAGCCGCGACTCGGTGTCGCCGCCGGTCAGCGTGAACTCACCGTCGAGACAGAGCGCGATCGCGGGGCCGTCCAGCGGGGTGACCGCGTCGCCGTCGATGACGAGCAGCGCGAACTCCGCCGCCGCTGGCCGAAACTCTTCGACGCCGGCGGCGGGATGCTGCGGCACCAGGTACGGCACGGGCAGCGGCCGGAAGTCGAGCACGCCCAGCAGCTCGGGCACGTCGATGTACTTGGGGGTGAGACCGCCGCGCAGCACGTTGTCCGACGCCGCCATCAGTTCGATCCCGAGCCCGGAGAGGTAGGCGTGGATGTTGCCTGCCGGCAGGAACAGCGCCTCACCTCGGGCGAGAGTCACCCGGTTGAGCATCAGCGAGATGACGATTCCGGGGTCGCCCGGGTAGTTGGCGGCGAGCATCCGACCGTCGACAGCGCGGGAGTGGAGTCGTCGGCAGCCGCGCTGACGGCGGCGACGAGGGCGTCGACCCCATCGCCGCGGGTGATCAGCCACTCGAACACGTCGCGCAGAGTCTCGTCGCCGCCGAGCCGCTCCAGCAGCGGGGCAGCCGCCTCGGGCAGCCCGGCCTCAAGCGCGGCCCGGATATCCGCCGCCGACCTGAACCCGCACAGGGCGTCGAACTCATCGCTGAGCGCGTAGATCAATTCCGGCTTGTGAAACGCGTCCTTGTAGTTTCGGTTCGGGGCGTCCAAAGGGATGCCGAGCGCGTTCTCGCGCGCGAACCCTTCCGCGGCCTGCGCCATCGTGGGATGCGCCTGCAACGACAGCGGCGACCCGGCCGCGAGCACCTTGAGCAGGAACGGAAGCCGACCGTCGACGACGTCGAGCAGCGTCTGCCCCGATCCGACGACCCTGCTGGGCGAACCGGCATGAGCCCCGAGCCACAGTTCTGCCTCGGGCGCTCCGGATGCCTCGAAGCCGAGCAGCGCCGAGATCGCACCGTCCGACCCCCACGCGTAGTCGCGGGGCGTATTGGTAATGCCTACAAACATGGGGTCGACTCCTTGGAACGCATTGGACCAAAGTACCAACCGACTCAGGAACGCTCAGGCAGCGGTCGTAGTCTTTCGGAGGATTTCGACTAAACAACGGAGTAGATACATGTCATTCGAGACAATCAGCGCGGACTTTTACGGCTTCGAGAACAAACTGACCGACCAGGAGAAAGACGTCATCGTCAGGTTGCGCTCGTTCCTCGATGAGAACGTCCGCCCCGTCGCGAATGACCTGTGGGCAAAGGCCGAGTTCTTCGACCGCGACATCGTCGTCAAGGGCCTCGCCGAGCTTGGCCTGTTCGGCAATCCGTAGGAGGAGACCAAGGGCTTTTCGAACAGCGCAGTCTTCCGCGGCTGGGTCGCGCTCGAACTCGCCCGCGTTGACGCGAGCGCCGCCACCCTGGTCGGCATGCAGAACGGTCTCGTCATGGGGTCGATCGCGGTCGCCGGCTCGCCGGAGCAGCGCGCGGAGTGGCTGCCGAAGTTCTCCAGCGGCGAGCTTCTCGGCGCCTTCGGCCTCACCGAGCCACTCTCGGGTTCCGACACCGCGCAGGGGCTGCAGACCGTGGCGAAGCGCGACGGTGACACCTGGACGATCAACGGAGCCAAGCGCTGGATCGGAAACGGGTCGATCAGCGACGTGACCATCATCTGGGCTCGCGACGCTGACGACCACCAGGTCAAGGGATTCATCGTTCCGACCTCGACTCCCGGCTACTCGGCGACGCGCATCGAAAACAAGCAGGCGCTGCGCATCGTGCAGAACGCGGACATCGTGCTCGACAACGTCGTCGTGCCCGAGTCGAACCGCCTGCAGAAGTCCGAGTCGTTCCGCGACACCGCGGCGGTGCTGCGGCTGACGCGCGCCGAGGTGGCCTGGGCCGCTGTCGGCAACTCGATCGGCGCCTACGAGGCGGCCGTGGCGTACGCCGGCGAGCGCATCCAGTTCGGCAAGCCGATCGGCAGCCACCAGCTGGTCCAGGACTGCTCGCGAAGAGCCTCGGCAACATCACCTCATCCATCGCTCTCGTCACCCGCGTCTCGGAGATGCTCGACGAGGGTGTGCAGAAGGACGAGCATTCGGCGCTGGCGAAGGAGTTCACGACCAGCCGCATGCGCGAAACCGTCGCCTGGTGCCGCGAACTCATGGGCGGCAACGGGATCGTGCTCGACTACGGCGTAATGCGCTTCTTCGCCGACGCCGAGGCGATCTACTCCTACGAGGGCACCCGCGAGATGAACACCCTCATCGTGGGTCGCGCGATCACGGGCAAGGCCGCGTTCGTCTAGGCGAGGCACGTTACCGCCGTCGGAAGTTGGGCCGCGTGAACCACGGCGCGCCCGCTCCGTCGTTTACCCTTGCGGAATGCGAATGATTGAGTCCACGGGAGCGCGAACAACGTTCCTGGTTCTCACATTGTTCACGCTGATGGCCGGGGACGCCTGGCGGTACACGATCGGATGGACGGGCTTCGCGATTGTGGTCGGCCTGCTGGCCGTGATATCCGTGGTCCTGCTGATCGTGCAGCGCGACCGCTGGAACGCCGGCCTGCTCCCTTATCCGCTCATCGCCTTCCTGGTGCTGACCGTGCTCTCGCTGGCATGGTCGTTCTATCCCGGGGCCACGGCGCTCGGGCTGGCGGCGACCTGGTCCACGGTCGTCGGCGGGGTTGCGGTGGCGGTGACCTTCAGCTGGGCCGAGATCCTGCGTGGGCTCGGGCTCGCCCTGAGGTTCGTGCTCGGGCTGTCACTGGTCTTCGAGTTTGTGGTCGCCGCGTTCATCCGCCGACCGGTGCTGCCACCCGTGCCCGAGCCCGGCATCGACTACGCGGCGCTGCCTGACAAGATTCCGCCGATGCTGTACTGGTCGCGCAACGAGCTGTTTCAGGTGTTCGACGATGGCAAGATCCAGGGCATCGTCGGCAACTCGACACTGCTGTCGTTCGTCGCGCTGCTCGGCATCATCGTGTTCGGCATCCAGCTGGCCGGCGGGCTGCTCCGCAAACGCTGGGGGTTCTTCTGGCTGACGATCGCCGATCGTCAACCTCGCGTTCAGCCGATCCGCCACCAACCTCATCGGCCTGGTCGCCGTGATCGCGGTCGTCGCCGCGGTGTTGCTGGTGCGGCGGGCATCCACACCGCGGGCGGTCGTCGCCACCTACCTCGGCCTGATCCTCACGGCCGCGGCGGGCATCGCTGCCGCGCTGGTCTTCCGCGGGCAGCTGCTCGGGCTGCTCGGCAAGAGCCCCGACCTCACCAACCGCACCCAGATCTGGACCGACGTCAGCGCGCTGGCCCAGGAACGACCGACACTCGGCTGGGGCTGGGTGAGCTACTGGGTGCCGTGGGTCAAGCCGTTCGACAACCTCGCTGAGAATAACGGGAGTCCGCCAGCTTCACGCCCACAACGCGTGGATCGACGTGTGGTTCCAGCTGGGAATCATCGGGCTGATCGTCTTCGGCGCCCTGGTGGCGTCGACTCTGTCGCGCTCATGGCTGTTTGCCACAGACCGGCCGCAGTTCGCCCCATCGGTGACGGGCAACTTCACCGCGGCCAGCATGCTCCCCCTGTTGCTGCTCGTCGCGCTCATCGTGCAGAGCCTCGCCGAGAGCCGGCTGCTGGTCGAGTACGGGCTGTTCACCCTCGCCCTGCTCGCCGTGAAGACGAAACGACCGCAGTGGGGGCCCGTTGATTAGGCCACAGGAGCGGCCGACTCCCCTCGCCGTGTTCCTCTCGGTCGTCGGCTCCCCGCGATTCGTGACGGCGCTGACCGCGTCGATCATCGGCACGGCGGTGTTGTGCTTTCTGCTGCGCACCGTGATCGGCTGGCCCGGCCTCATCGCCATCCTCTCGCTCCAGGTCGCCCTGGCCGGCGCGTCGTTGGTCGCGCGACGGGGAACCATCGAGTGGCAGGGAATCCTGCCGGTCTCGCTCATCGTCTTCCTCGGCTGGGCCGCACTCTCCGCCGTCTGGAGCAACTACACGTGGGTCACGGTGGGCGGGCTCGCCTACCTCTTCTGCTTCACCGTGCTCGGGATCTACGTCGCCCTGCTGCGGGACACGATCCAGATCGTGCGGTCTTTCGGCGATGTTCTTCGCGTCGTCCTGACTGCGTCCATCGCGATCGAGATCTTCGCGGGGGTGCTCATCGACAGCCCGATCCCGTTCCTTGAGATTCTCGGCAAGCTCGACGAGCTCGGACCAATCCAGGGTTTCACCGGCGCCCGAAACCAGTTGGGCATCCTCGCCGTGCTGGCGCTGGTCACCTTCGGCATCGAGCTGAGGACGAAGTCGGTGGCTCGGGGCCTCTCGATCGGGTCTCTCGTGCTGGCGGGCATCCTGTTGGTGCTGACCCAGTCGCCGCTGGCCCTGGGCTCCCTCGTCGTCGTGACCGCCGCGGCGGCCGCGCTGTATGGGCTGCGGCGCGCCGACCCCGAGCGGCGCAGGATGCTGCAGCTGGGCATCCTCGTTTTCGCCGTGGTCGTCGCGACCCTCGCCTGGGCTGCTCGCCTGACGATTGTGCAGGTCTTCAACGGCACCGGCGAGCTGACCTACCGACTGCGGGTCTGGCGCAGGGCATGGGACCTGATCGCGCTGAACCCCCTCGAGGGCTGGGGCTGGATCGGGACCTGGCGCACCGACATCGTGCCATTCGGCTTCTTCGGCGGGCTGGGTTCCCGCACCCCCACGTCGGCATCAAACGCGTTCGTCGACGTCTGGCTGCAGCTGGGACTCGTGGGGCTTGCACTGTTTGTCGGACTGGTTGGGCTTGCTTTCGTGCGGTCGTGGCTGCTGGCATCCCGCCAACGCAGCGTCGTTTTCGCCTGGCCGGCACTGGTTCTCGTTGTACTCGTCACGACCTCGCTCGCCGAGAGTTCGATGCTCATCGAGTTCGGCTGGCTGACGTTCGTGGCCTGCACGGTCAAGGCAGCGCATCACCTCAGTTGGCGGAAGGCCCTCGCGGCGTAGCGCTCGCGGGTCGCTCACCGAGTCGATGAGTTTGGTGCCATGCCGTCGCGATCGCGGCCGTAGCATTGGGGCAATGAGGAAACGGGATCTCACTTTTGTCTACGACGCCAACTGGCCGGGTGTCGGATCGACGGTGATGCGGGGGATGCAACTCTCGGGTATCGCCCGAGAGGCGCTTGGGTCGTCACGCACAGTCGGATACCTCCCACTCAGTCCGGCGCTCAAGCGATCCGACCTTTTTCTCACGAAGAATGCCGCGATGGCACTCGACTCCGATTCGGCAGCAGCCCTCGTGTCACGAGGCAATCGCCTCTTCGTTGACATCGTGGATGCACCGCCTCCCCCGTGGGCGCGAGCTGTGGCCGCAGTCATTGTCACAGCCTCAATCAGTTCCTACATTCAGGTATCACGGGACTACCCGGACCTCGAGACCGTGCTCGTCAATCACCACACCGACCCTCGACTGCCCAAGCCCGCGCCGCGTGCGCAATTCAGGGTCGGGTACTTCGGGGAACTCTTCAACGCCTACAGAACCCCGGCCATCAACGAACGTGTCGACTTCATCGGAGTCGACACGGCATCCCAGCATCCAGCCTGGCTCGATGAGTTGCCCGGATATACGCTTCACTACGCGATTCGGCAGCGGATTGCGCAGGACGCAATCAAGCCATTCCTCAAGGGGTTTACCGCGGCAGCCTGCGGTGCTGCAGTGATCGCCGCGGCCGGCGACCCAGAGGCCGTCGCATGGCTGGGTTCGGACTATCCCTACCTCGTGCCGGAGGATACCGAGAGCTCGGTTGTTGCGGTTCTGGACGAGGCGCGAGCGGACTTCGGTTCGCCGCGCTGGGCACAGGCCATGGACGTCATGCGCGGCATCGCCATCCGAACCTCTCCGGAGCGGATTGGCCGTGAACTCGTTCGGGCTGTCGCGCGCTGACCCTGTTATCAGGATGAAAAGGCGGACGCGGCCCAGTCGTACTGCCGACGCAGACCCTCTTCAAAAGACACGGATGCCGCCCAACCAAGCTCGCGGCTGATCAGGTCGACTGCACCGCCCGTTTGCCGTACATCCCCGAGAACAACGTCCTCGTGCTTCACCCGGACCGGCCGACCACCGAAGGTGCCGAGGATGCGCAGCACGTCGTTGACGGTGACCTCGCTTCCGCCGGCGACGTTGAAAACCGAACCAGGACGTGTCTGTGCCTGCGACGCCAGGATGTTCGCTTCCACGATGTCATCCACAAAGGTGAAGTCCCGCACCTGCTTGCCGTCGCCGTAGACGGTGACCTCCTCGTCCCGGAGATAAGCACGAATGAATCGGGTGAACGCCATATCTGGACGCTGCCGAGGCCCATAAACAGTGAAATAGCGAAGTGCCGTCGTTGGCACACCGTACTGGCTCGCATAGAGGCCGCACAGGTGCTCACCGGCGAGCTTCGTTACTCCGTACGGACTGATGGGTGCCGGAAGGTCGATTTCGTGGGTCGGATATGACTCCGAATTCCCGTACACCGACGATGAGGACGCGTAAACGAACCGAGCGAGTTTCGGGGCGCTAACTGCGGCCTCAAGCAATCGCTGCGTCGCGATCACATTCGCGTGCGTGTATCGGCCGAACTGCTCGCCCCAGGAACTGCGGACCCCCGGCTGACCGGCGAGGTGGAAAATGGATGTCGCCTCAGCGACGAGCGGACCCAGATCCAGATCGGCGTCGGCCAGGTCCAAAGAGTGGAACGTGAATGACGGTGATGCAAGTCGTGCCAGGTTTGCACGCTTGAGGGAGACGTCGTAGTAGTCGGTGAGCGAGTCGACACCGACGACATCCTGACCGTCATCGAGCAGTCGTTTAACGAGGGTGCTCCCGATGAAGCCGGCAGCACCGGTGACCAGCACCGTCACTACAGCCACCCGGTCGGAGAGGTCACCGCGTCTATCCGGGCCGCGATCGCAAGACCGCCGCTGTAGTTGGCCGCATCCTTGACATCGAAGACAACGGCGCGGGGCAGCGTAACCACCGTTCCGAGGGCGGCGCTGGAAAGGGTGACCCTCACGAAGTACTTGCCGTTTCCCAGCATGACCTTCGGCATCGTGAAGGTGACCCGGTTGTGACCCTGTGCACGCGTGGACTCGAGCCCCAGCATTTGCGTATTGGTGCCATACATCCGCATTCCGAGAGGTGTCTCGAACGCCATGCCAACCTGCCAGTCGGTGATCTCCTCCGGAGCCTCGAAATCGACCTCGAGTTTCAGGTCGGCCCCGGGCGCCATGGTGGTGACGACCCTGCCTGCGTCATCCACCAGCCGGGTCGCGACAACGCGCGGCAGCGCGGCGTCATCAACTTCCTCGACGTGATGTCCCTCGAGCCGGGCAGTCTCGAAGCCGTCCCGGAGAATTCGAAGCGCGGCGGCCGGGTCCCCGTCAAACTGGACGACTCCGTGCTCGAGCACCGCGGCGCGACTGCAGGTGCTGCCAATCGCGTCGGCGGAGTGGCTCACCAGCACGATCGTTCGACCCTCGGACTGGAAGGTGCGGATCTTGTCCATGCACTTGCGCTGGAAGGGCTCGTCGCCCACGGCAAGCACCTCATCGACGAGCAGAATTTCTGGGTCGACGTGAACGGCCACGGCGAATGCCAACCGCACGTACATTCCCGAGGAGTAGAACTTCACCTGGGTGTCGATGAACTCTTCGATCCCGGAAAAGTCGACGATGGCATCGAAGTACTTGTCGGTCTGCTTCTTCGTCAGGCCCAGGATTCCCGCGTTGAGATAGACGTTGTCCCGACCAGACAAATCGGGGTGGAACCCGGCGCCGAGTTCCAGCAGCGCGGCGAGGCGGCCGCGGCTCTGCACGGTGCCACTGGTGGGCTGGATGATGCCACCGATCACCTTGAGAAGGGTGCTCTTTCCCGAGCCGTTGGCTCCGATCAGCCCGATGGTCTCACCGGCCTGAATATCGAGCGACACGTTGCGCAGCGCCCAGAAGTCTTCCCGACCGTATCCGCGGTTGCGAATATTGACGATGCGTTCCTTGATCGACTTTTCTTTGTGGAGAATGAAGCGCTTAGAAACGTCATGAATTGCGATTACGGTAGAATCAGACATGGCGGACTCATACTATGCCACCGCGCCTGACCGGCCGGCTTGGCAGGGCCTCCCCAATTCTCGATACCAGCCCGCCTGACTGGCGTGCTCCCTGATCAAGGGCGGCGCCGCATGCGAAACCCACAGCGAAGCGAGTCATGCGCGTGAAGTCGACCTCCGCGGGCACAGCCACTCGGACGCACAACTATCGTCGCGACATCCAGTACCTTCGCGCGCTCGCTGTTGGCGTCGTCGTTCTCTATCACTTCTGGCCCAACGTGGTCCCGGGCGGGTTCATCGGGGTCGACGTCTTTTTCGTGATCTCGGGCTTCCTCATCACCTCGCACCTTCTCGAGACGCTCTCCTCCGCCGGCAAGATCTCTCTGGCAACGTTTTGGGGCAACCGTGTTCGGCGACTGCTGCCCGCGTCACTCCTGGTGCTTGCGGTGTCGATCGTCCTGGCCACGATCTGGATTCCGCCCGCCATCCGGGAGCAGGCGTATCGCGAGATCGGCGCGTCTGCGCTGTACGTCCAGAACTGGATTCTCGCATCGGACTCGGTCGACTACCTGGCCTCATCGAACGTCCCGTCGCTGGTGCAGCACTTCTGGTCGCTCTCGGTCGAAGAGCAGTTCTACGTGGCGTTTCCGCTCATCCTGATTGCCGCAGCCCTCATTGCCACCCGCGTCTTCGGAAAGGACATGACGAGGCGCAATGCCGCTATCACCGTGAGCATCGCACTCGGGCTGGTCTCCGTCGCTTCGTTCGCGACCTCGATCGTCCTGACGGTCGCTAATCCCAGCGTCGCGTACTTTGCCACAACCACGAGGGCGTGGGAGTTCGCACTCGGGGGCCTGCTGGCATCCATCTCCGTCATCGCGGTCGGACCTCGCGGAGCGTTGCGGGCCGCGATAGCCCGCAAGGTAATCGCTGGAGTCGGGATCGTGCTCGTTCTCGGGTCGACCTTTCTGTTGTCGGGCGAAACCCCGTTCCCGGGCTGGATCGCCCTCGCCCCGGTACTCGGCGCTGTCATCATCATCTGGGCCGGCATCGGCACTGAAAGCGCCCCCAACGATCGGCCAAATCTGCTCGAACAGATGGGCAACTTCTCGTACGCGATCTACCTCTGGCACTGGCCGCTGTTGATCGTGGCCCCGTTTGCGCTGGGATACGCGCTCTCGTTCTCAAACAAGGTGGTGCTGCTGCTCGTCATCGCCGTCCTCTCGTGGCTCAGCACCACCCTTCTCGAAAACCCCCTCAGGCAAAGCAGCTGGCTGCGCGGGCGATCGTGGCGCCCCTTCGCCTCAGCGGGCGCAGCGACGGTGCTGGTGTTGTCAGGCGCACTCGCCGGTAACCAGATGCTCACAAACTCCACCAGCCCGGCATCCCTGTACTCGGCAGAACAGATTGATTCCGGGATCGACTGCTTCGGCGCTGCCGCTCTCGAACCCGATTCTCCCTGCGAATCGCCGTTCGATGCAGGTCGAATCGACACAGCGTTCTCGAAGAACGATCGGCTCGCAGACTGTATTGCTGCGCCCTCAGCTCCCTCCGCGCCGTGTGCGAGTGGTGACGTCGAGAGTTACACCCACACCCTTGCCTTCGTCGGTGATTCCCACGCGGCATCGGTCGGGCACCTGGTCGAAGCCTCCCTACCAGAGCAGTGGCGACTGATCACCTACTTTGCGGTTGGCTGTCCTGGAATCTCGCGAGACTCGGTCCAGGCGCCGGGTCAGTCACCCGAGAAGGTCAAGGACTGTGCGCGCTGGAGCGCTGAGGTGCTTGACGACATCGAGTCTCGCGACGATATCGATGCGGTGCTATTCACAAACTTCACCGACAAGTACGCCGACCCGGGCCTCGACGCCGGAATCAGACTGAGTACGGCCACAGTCACAACCACCTGGGCGGCCCTCGAGGATTCCGGAAAGACGGTGCTTGCCCTGCGCGATGTTCCTCTGACGACGGCAGGCGACATCCCGACGTGTCTGGATGGTTCGAAGCAGACCTACGACCCCTGCAGCACCCCGCGGAGCGCCGCCATCACGGCGCAAAACGTGCTCGAGGAGTCCGCGCAATTCACCGGCGCGACATTCCTCGATCTCTCCGATCATTTCTGTGACGCAGAGACCTGTCACGCCGTGGTGGGGGATGTCAGTGTTTACTCCGACGACAACCACGTGACCCGCACATACGCGCGCACCCTGATCCCGTACCTGAGGCCACTGCTGACCGAGGCTCTGCGCTAGCGGTTCTGCTAGATTTGCACACGTCCACCAGACCACCCATGGTGCGAGTTGCCATGATGCAAACCCAATGAAGTGAGCCATGCGTATTCTGGTGATCTCCGACCTGTTACCCCCACGAATGCTCGGGGGTTTCGAGCTGGCCTGCCTCAACCTCTCACGGGGGCTAAGCGACGCAGGGCACGACGTACTCATCCTGACGACTCCCACGGACCGCCAGCCTGCCGTGGCCGAGTCCGGGATCGATCGTTCGCTGAACCTCCGCGAGCTGTATGGCGTGGTGGGCCTGCGCGATACCCAGCTCGCCAAATTCCAGCTTCATGAGTCGCGGGTCTCCAATCAGGCCAACTCGCTCATCGTCCTCGACCGCATCGCGAGCTTCAGGCCAGATCACGTCGTGATGTTCAACCTGGTGGGAATCGGCGGACTCGGGATCATCGACACCGTGAACCTGACGGGAACGCCGTGGACGTTGAATCTCGGCGACAACGTTCCAGGCGAGTTGCTGTTGGATGCCGAGCCAGAGGTGGTCGACGTCTACTCACCGGCCGGCAACGACATTTTCGCGACAGGCCAGTACGCCATCGTCAGCCAGACACTGGCAGACGAGGTGACCGGCACTGGCGTCACACTCGGACGACACGAAATCATCCCCCGCGGAGTGCTCTACCCAGACACCGAACGTACGCGTGCGTACCGGGACGGCGGGCACACGCGTTTCGTCGCCGCCGGGATGCTGTCGCCGCATAAGGGAGTCGACATCATCATCGATGCTGCTGCCGATCTGGTGTCCAGCGGGATCGACAACTTCAGCGTCGAACTTTACGGCGGTGGTCTCATCGATCACTACAAGGAGGTGATTCGCGAGCGGGACCTGGCCGGTCACGTATTCGTGAAGGGACGCGTCAGCCAGTCTGAGTTGTTCGCCGTCCACGCCGGCTCCGACGCGTTCCTCTTCCCCACCTGGGAGAGGGAGCCAGGCGCATCCGCGCCATTCGAGGCGGCATCGGCGGGGTGCATCCCGATCATGACCGCAAACTGCGGCCCAGCCGAGCGTATGGTGCACGGCGTGCATGCACTGAAGATCGAGCGAAACGCGCTGGCGCTGGGTCGTGAGATGCGACGCGTCATCGCTGGCGAAGTCGATCTCGAGGAGATGTTCGAGCAAGGTCGAATTCTTGCGCACGGGGACCTTTCGTTCTCGCGGTCCGTGCAGCGTCTGAGTCAGTTCATCGAATCAGCAGCCGAATCGACTGCGCCCGAATTCAGCTTTGACGAGGTCGCCAGAGAGATAATTCGAAAAGACACCGCAGCGATGGGCGCTCTCTATTCGAGTTTTTTCCGACCTACTCACGAGGATGAGTTGAAGGAGGCAGCAATGGCCGAAGAACGCGACCCCACGGCTCCCGTGAACATCGTCGAACCTCGTTCCCTGCTGGGAAGAGCGACCTCACTTCCGGTGCGGGTCATCCGACGGCTGCTTCGCCCGCTGGTCGAAGAGCAGCTTTCGACGCCGCGCGACACCATCGCGGAGCAGGCCAGGGCCAACCGAAAGGCCCAGGAGGCTCTCGATGCGCGCAGCGCCGCCCTGCTGGAGCGCGAGAAAATGGCCGACGCGCGTGAGAGTGAAATCCGCAGTCTCGTCGAGGGAATGAAGAAGGATCTTCTCGCGACCAACCTTCGGGTGAATCGCATCGAAGGGACTGACAACAATCTCTGAAGCGCGCCGTTGGGGCCGCCGGATCCTTATGCGCTGGCGGCGTACACAGCTAGTACGGCTTCGCCGACGTTGGCGTACGAGTATGTCGCCGCGTACTGAAGTGCACTCTTGTTTGGCCACTCAGGGGACGCGGATCTGACCGTGCGGGCCAGCTCGTAGTAGTTGAAACTGCTGGTGAGCTCAAGACAGTTAGCAACCGCGTTGAGTTCCCTGAAGGTGGCGATGGGATACGCGACGGTGGTCATTCCGTTTGCCAGCGCAATGTTGAGCGCCGCCGAACTGACCTGGGAGTAGTACTGGTTGTTGTAGGGGAACACGGCGATCTGGCATTCCCGCACCAGCGAGTTCAGCTCATCGTCGCTTCCCACGTACCCGGTGATGAAAACCCGATCCATGAGACCAAGGTCACGGATGAGGTCGGCGTACAGATCGTACGCATCGGCGTCGGGACTCGACGGGTTAGTGCCACCGATGATGGCCAGCTTGTAGTTATCGGGAAGGTACGGCAGCGCCTTTATGGCGGCGTCTATCCCCTTCAACCGGTGAATGAACCCCACCGTGCACATGATCACGTCGCCATCGACGGCATTGAGCGCCCGCCGGATCACGTTCGACGGCGTCACGGACGTGAGCTCCTGCAGCGGCAGGGTGACCCGTGTGATGCGATCAGACTGAACACCCAGCGCAATTAGCCCGTCGCGTGCGACAGAGTTGTGAACGATAATTCGGTCGGCACGAAGCAGCGGATCGATTCGGTTGCGCTGGATGAACGCATTGCCTTAAGGGCCCGAGCGTACGCGACCAGGGCTCTCGGGCCCAGACCCTCGCGCCCGCGAAGCCCCATGTCGATTGCGCCCGGAGCTGTGTGCACAGTGACAATGGCTTTCTTGCCGAGCTTGTGGGCACCGTCGATGGCCCTGGCAAGTTCATCCCGCGAGAAGAATCCCCACTCGTGCTGAATGTGAAGCACGTCGACCGCAGCAATCTCAGCCACAAGGCGAGTCATCACGCTGTCGTATTCTGCCGCGCCGAGCCCTCGGATTACGTTGGGCGAAACGTCGAAAACGCGGTTCTCCACATCGGAGCGACCGCCCATGGCTGCGACGAAACCCTCCTGGTACTTCCCGATACCGCAGGGTTCATTGTGTGTAGTGAAGTGCAGGACTTTCATGATGCTCTGACGGAACCAATCAGATCGGTGAGGGCCGTGACTGTCTCGCTCCACAGGGTGGGCTTGTAGCGCAGTGCTCGTTCGGTGGCTTCGGCCAGCTTGGCGTCATCGTTCAGCTCGAGAATTGCCGCCAGGCATTCCTCGGCCGAGAACGGGTCGAAGTAGTCGATGAGATCGCCGGCGATCTCCGGCATGCTGCTGGTGCTGCTGGCCAGCGTCGGCTTGCCCCACGCGAGGCTCTCGGCAATGGGCAGCCCCCAGCCCTCATAGATGCTCGGGTAGATGGTGAGCCGGCAATTGCGGTACAGCCACGCAAGGCCCGTGTCATCCGTGCCCTCAAGAACGAAGACCTTGCCGGCGAGGACGGGATCCTCGCGAAGGATGTGCAGGATGTCATTTCCTCGCCACCCCTCGCGGCCAACGATGACCAGAGGGGGCAGGTCAAGCCCTCTGCCGGCGGCCAGACGGTACACGAAATACAGCAGCGTGTGATTCTTGCGCGCCTCGACAGTGCCTACGCACAGCACGAATCCACCATCACCCACTCGGGCAGGAACGTTCCCGCGGTTCGGGGAAACTGAACGGTCCACCCCAAAGTCGTCACCGAGCCTGAACACCTCGACCCGACCGTGGCGGATCTGCATCCTGTCGGCCCATTCGATCAGATCGCTTTTGGTGTGCTCGGAAATCGCGAGAACCAGGTCGGCCACCGGCAGCACCTGGGTCAGGTAGCTGATCATGGGCTTCGTCGAATGCCCCGAAACCTGCGGGGTGACGATGGGCAGAAGATCGTAGGAGACCTGCACGACAGCAGAGCCGCGCGCGTCCGCAGCAAGGATCGCGTCGATGTAGCCCTGGTCGTCCCATTCACCCATGAACGAAACAAAGGTGTCGCCAGCTCCGGCTTCCACGACAACTCGTTCGCTATAGCGGAGTCGCTCCAGTTGACGCGCCCGCTTCATCAGCTGGCGGGACTTCCTGCGAATCCCCTGGCGTCTCAGCAACCCGCTGATGCGACCGATGCCGGCGTACCGGAATGCTGCCGCCAGCCGCACTCCCGAGTCGGCGCGCAAAACATACTGCACACCCTGGCCGTGCAACTCCGCGGTGCGGGCGGCGTCGACTTCCTCGAAGCGCTGCATCGGGTGATCCCAGACGACGAAGACGGCGTTCTCGTCGTCGCCCGCCCGACGGATGTATTCGCTGATCACCCGGGGGATGCCCGTGACACGACCCGGCCACGTAGCCAGTCGAGTAACGTCAACAATCGTTCGGTTGCTCATGATCCCCAGGTCTTATCGCGGCCGTCGGTGCTCTGCTCAGTGATTACATCCGCAGATGTAACTAGGATAGCCGGAGCCGCGAACGGCCAATTTCGCGGGCTAAAGGAAAGGTACCGCCGCAGAGTGTCAGTCCACGATGAACCAGCTTCCTCTATTGAGGACGTCAACCGTCTTGGCGGCGGGCTCGAGACGCTGACGGCCCCCCGAGGGCTCTTTACCGGCACAGCTTTTGCCATTCGCGGAGTGTGGCAGCGGCGCGAGTTGCTCGGCCTTCTCGTGCGCCGTGAGCTCAGCGCACGCTACAAGAACAGCTCACTCGGTCTCGTGTGGAGCCTCTTGCGTCCGCTGGCGATGCTGCTCATCTACTACGTGGCGGTGGGAAAATTTCTCGGCGCGGAGCGTTCGATTCCCGAGTTCGCGATCTTCATTTTCTGCGGGCTGACGGTCTGGACCCTGTTCTCCGAGATCATCAGCGGAACCACGAGTTCCATCGTCGGCAATGCCGGGCTGATCAAGAAGGTCTATTTGCCTCGGGAGATCTTTCCTCTGGCCGCCGTCGGGTCAGCGCTGTTCAACTTCGCTGTGCAGTTCCTGGTACTAATCTCGGCGACGCTCATTGTGGGCGACCCTCCACACCTTGAGGCGATCTGGTACGTGCCATTCGGTCTCATTCTGATCACCAGCTTCGCCTTTGGAATTGGCCTTCTGCTTTCGGCCGTCAACGTGTACCTGCGCGACATCCAGCACCTGGTTGAAATCATCCTGCTTGTGCTCTTTTGGGCCTCGCCGATCGTGTACTCGTACCAGCTCGTACACCAAATCCTTCAGGGGAGCTGGGTCGAACAGATCTTCCTCGCCAATCCCGTCACCGTCGTCGTCCTCTTGTTTCAACGCTCTATCTGGACCGCCGGAAGCGATCAATTGTTCCCGCCCGATCTCGAGATCAGGGCACTCATCACGTTCCTCATCAGCCTCATCCTGATCTGGATCGCGCAGCGGGTATTCGCGCGCCTCGAGGGAAATTTCGCACAGGAGCTGTAATTCCGCGGCACTTCGCGCCGGCCGGGCACCCAGAATTGGGGCCTTCGCCTTCTCGCGGAATCTTTAGCGCGTCCCGTATTCTCTTAGCAGGGTTGTAACGGGGGCACTTCAGATGAACATGGCTAGATTTTCACGGGGACTGATCGCGGGTGTGGTGGCGATCGTTGTTACCGCGTCCGGATTGGCGGTAGCTGCGCCTGCGGCAGGCAGCACGGTCACGGCCGCTGCGCAGGACCTGCGTGCGGCTCCACCAGCCAGCCAGTTCGATCCCGGGTACATCATCAGCGACGCGCTGTTCTTCGACGGTTACGCGATGAACGAGGCCGACGTCCAGTATTTCCTGAACACCCAGGTCAGTTCGTGCGTTTCGGGATACACCTGCCTGAAGGACTTCCGGGGCAACACCGGCGATCAACCCGTCACCCCGATGTGCAACGGCTATGTGGGCGCGAACGACGAATCAGCCGCCAGGATCATCGTGAAGACCGCACAGTCATGCGGAATCAGCCCCAAGGTGCTCCTCGTGCTGATGCAGAAGGAACAGTCCCTCGTGACCTCACGAGCGCCTTCGCAGTATCAGTACAGCGCTGCCACCGGATTCGGTTGCCCGGATGACTCGCCCTGCGACTCGACGAAGGCCGGGCTCTTCAACCAGATCTTCAATGCCGCCTACTATTTCAAGCGCTACACGGGCCCGGCGGGCACCGGACCGGGAACTGACTACACGACCAATTGGCCCGCCCGCTACCCCGTCGGGCAGACGTCCGCCATCCTGTACAACCCCAATTCGTCATGCGGCACGAAGAATGTCTACATTCGCAACCAGGCGACGCATGCCCTGTACATCTACACGCCGTACACTCCGAACCAGGCAGCCATGGACAACCTGTATGGCGTGGGCGACAGCTGCTCCGCATACGGCAACCGCAACTTCTGGCGCATCTTCTACGACTGGTTCGGCAACCCGAGCGGGGGCGACGCACCCTTCGTGAAGGCGATATTTGCCGATCTGCTCGAGCGCACTCCCTCGGCAAGTGACGTCTCCATGTGGAACTCCGCGCTCATTGCGGGGCGAAGCAAGTCGTCGATCGCGACCGATTTCCTGTACACACGGGAGTATCTGGCGAAGCGAATTCAGGCGTCATATATGACATTCCTCGGGCGTGAAGCCGAACCTTCGGGGCTCGAGTACTGGATCTCCATCACGGGCAGGGGTGGGGTCGCTTCGATCGACGACGTCGATCAGTTCTTCCTTCGCTCCGACGAGTACTACGTAAACCTGGGTTCACGCCCGGATCAGTTCGTCGAGAATGTATTCCAGTACGTGCTCAAGCGCTCAGCGTCGGAGAACGACAAGCAGTACTGGTCACAGATCACCGAAGAGTACGGGAGGGGCGCCGTGGTGCGCTTCGTCTACGCCTCGGTGGAATCCTCCTACCTCCGCGCCAACGCGATGTACCAGAAACTGCTCGGTCGTGACATCGAGGAGAACGGCAAGCTGTACTGGGGTCCGTTGATCTCGTCGCTCGGTGACAACGTCATCAGGGCGGCCATCGTCAACGCTCCCGAATACAGCGAGCGCGCGCGCACCCGTTTCCCCGGCGACGAGTAGGTACGCAGCGGCACGGGCGTGCTGAACTAGGGCGCGTCCAGCCGATCGAGGACCTGCTCTGAATAGTCGGTCCAGCTCGTTTTGTGGATGTCTCTGGTCTGCAGCACAAGCTCATCCCGACGGTGATCGTCAAGCAGCACCGTCCGAATGCTCGCCGCGATCGACTCAGGGCGCCGAGGATCGACCAGCACCGCACCGCGACCCTCCCCGATGTCTCGTTGACTGCCGAAATTCGCGGTCACCACGGGCGTGCCCATCGCCAGCGACTCGGCAACCGGCAACCCGTACCCCTCATTGACCGAACAGAACACACTTACGCGTGCCAGGGCGTAAAGCCCCGCAACCGTAGCGTCGGAAGCATTGCTGATGAGTCGGATCTGGCGGCCCTGATGTTGAAGCCGTGCGACGAGCTCCGTGAACTCCTCTGAACGCCACGAGTTTCCTCCGACGAACACGAGCGTGAAGTCGACCCCGTCACGCCACAGTGCCTCGGCAGCACTGAGCACGATCAGGTGATTCTTGCGAGGCTCGTGCGACCCGACCGATAGCACGACGGGATGATCATCCAGAGAATAGGTCGCAACGAGGCTGTCGGCCGAGGCGGGCACCACATCGATCGGGGTGATCGGCAGGTCGACCCGGTCGATGGCGGGAGCGGTGATGCCCGCCGATGGCAGCATTTCTGACCAGCCCCGGAATTCGCGCTGGGCAGCACCCGAGATCGCCACAACCGTCGAGAAGCGCGAAACTCCCGCGAGGTAGCGCGAGAACGCCCCGGGCATCCCGGGACCTGCCGTCTCGGCTGTCGTTACCGGGATGCAATCGAAACCCACGGCGACGCTGCGAACTGCACCAAACAGCGCAATCGTCGCGAGGCGCTGCGCGCGGTCGCGGTCAACCGCGATCTCCGGCAATAGCAGCTGGGCGGCGTACGGCACCACAATCTGACGTTCGCGGTCACGAGACTCCGGAGCGCCGCCGCGAGCCGCGTCATCGCCGGTCACCGAAAACAGTTCTCCGGTGTGGGTGTTCCACGACACGAGCAGTGGATCGCGCCCGAGGCGGACGCTTGCGCCGACGAGCTCTCGAGCAACCCGCTGGATACCGGTGGTGAAGTCACTCCTGGAGGTGTCGGTGACATCCACTACCAGACCGGATTCGACCGTCACCCTGGCCGGTTTCCGGAACCTGTTGGCGGCGCGGGTCGAGGCGACCATCGCGTCGAGGGCTGCGACGGGATCCGCGGCGACATCGGCGCGGTCTGCCCGCACCTCGTGCTCGAGAGGGATGCGACCGCTCAACACCGCGCGAGCGAGGTAGGCGCCGCGCTCCCCCGCCGAGTCAATGGCGGCGGCGAGCGCAGTTTTGCTCTGCTGGCCGGGAGCGAGACCAAGGGCCACCGAGAGCGTTTCGATGCGCTCTGCGAGCCATCCGAGCCGGGTCATGACTGGCTCCTTGCCGTCGTTTCGGGCTTCGCATCGTCTGGGGCTGCGAGGAAGGACTCCCACAACTCCTGCGCGTAGTCATTCCAGGTGCGTACCGGTCGCTGACCGATCTCGTCGGTCAGCCGGGCAATCACATCATCGTGCTCAAGGAGGTCTCGCATTCCAGATTCGATCGATTCGATCGAACGTGGATCGACCTGGAGGCATCCCCCACCAGCGGCGATCTCGGCGAGGGACCCGTAGTTGCTGGTCAGCACCGGCGTGCCGTGTGAGAGAGACTCGACCACCGGAAGCCCGTAGCCCTCGTGAAGGGACACGAATACGCAGAACCGGGCGGCTGAGTAGAGGTCGAACAGTTCGGCGTCGCCCAGTCGGCGATGAGATTCGACCTGCATGCCCTCCTTGCTCAGCTTGCCAAGCGCCCGGTCGAAATGCAGAAGATTTCTGCGGGATCCGCCCCCAACGAAGACCAGCCTGAACTCATGGCCGGCCCGGAAAAGCGTGGCCGCGGCCGCCAGGACTGCCTCCTGATTCTTGCGTGCCTCGTGGCTTCCCACGCACAGGATGATGGGAACCGCAGACTCCGAAGCATCGTGTGAGCCGACCGCAACACCAAGGTGCTCGGCAAGTGGAACGGTCGCTATCCGGGGGCCGGGCAGCCCCTGTGCGAGAACCGCGTTGCGGAATCCGGAGAATTCATCCCCAGCTGCGCCACTGATCGCAGACACCACCGATGCGTGCTTGACGATGGTCAGATAGTTCGCGAACCGCTCAGACTCGATATCGTCGACAAGGTCGGCGCTCACCAGGGGAATGGCGTCGTAGCCGATCATCGCCACGCGCGATCCCGAACTTTCGGCCAGGCACGCCAAGGCCGCGCATCGCTCCGGCATCGCCACCTCGGGCAGGATCACCGTGGTGCGCCACGGAACCACAAGTGCATCCACGCGCTCGACGGATTCCGCGTCTGCCATAGGTTCGTTGCCGCGTCCCCAGTTCAGCACCCGATGCCGACCCTCGTGATCGACCGGGCGGTACCCGGTGTTGTCCTCCGACCACCCGACCAACTCGTAGGCGTCACGCTCCCATAGGGGCACCGTTCGTCTGACCACCCGTTGGATACCGGTGTTGTGATCGGAGGATGAGGTGTGACCGACGTCAACCACGGGTCGATCCGTCACGATGGTCATTGTTCGATGGGCAGCCGAGCGAACCCCCGGCACCTCGCCAGCCGAGCGCAGCGCGGCGTCAACCAGCTGGCCGGGCCGCGCAAGAAACAGTTCACGACGGAATTGCGCCAATTGCGTCGCCGTCGGGAACACCGCACTCAGCGCAACGAACGCAAGCCAGGCCTCGGGACCGCGCGACGCGGAGGCCGCGGCGCACAGGAACTCGGCGAGATCCTCGTCTGTGTGTGCGTCATCAACGTCGCTCCCGAGCACACGAAGCGCCGCTTGCGCGCGTGATCGGAAGGCCGCCCTGAAAGTCTCGGGGTCACGACCGGTCATCGGCTGAGGGCCCTTCTCGCCTCGATGATCAGAATCCGGCCCGTTTGAACGTAGCCAACTTCTTCGGCGATCTTCCTGACGGTTCTGAGCCGGGAGACCTGCTTGCCGATAACCCCGCGCACACCGCGTACGGAATCGTTGCGTTGGGCGGCTGGGCTCGCGAGCTGGGTGAACCAGGAGTCGAGGGTGTGTGGTGCCGTCGCGTCTGGTGCATCAGTTGATGACACATCCACCTCCAGTTGTCATTCCCGATTCCCTATCCTTGCCTCTGAAAGCTGGAGAAGTCCCCAGTGTAGGATGGGGCGTCAACTTGGAGTGGAGCAATAAAGAAAATGAAGCGCGCCCTTATTACTGGTGTTACGGGGCAAGACGGCCTCTACCTTTCAGAACTTCTGCTGTCGAAAGGGTACGAGGTTTTCGGTCTTATCCGTGGCCAGAACAACCCGAAGTACGAACTCGTTGAGAAGACGGTTCCGGGCGTAAAGCTTCTCAACGGTGACCTCACTGACTTCTCCAGCCTCATGCGCACCCTTGATGTCGCGCAGCCCGACGAGGTCTACAACCTCGGCGCTATCTCCTTCGTTGCATACTCCTGGGAGAACGCCCAGCTCACCACAGACGTGACTGGCAAGGGTGTTCTCAACATGCTCGAGGCCACGCGCCTCTACGCCGGCAACGACATTGAGAAGGTCCGCTTCTACCAGGCATCCAGCTCAGAGATGTTCGGCAAGGTGCAGCAGGTTCCCCAGAGCGAAGAGACCCTGCTCTGGCCGCGGTCGCCATACGGCGTCGCCAAGGTCTTCGGTCACTACATGACCATCAACTACCGCGAGTCGTACGGCATGCACGCCTCGAGCGGAATCCTGTTCAACCACGAGTCGCCTCGTCGTGGGCCGGAGTTCGTTACCCGCAAGGTCACTCAGGCCGTTGCCCGCATCTCGCTGGGACTTCAGGAGTCGATCTCCATGGGCAACCTGGACTCGCAGCGCGACTGGGGATTTGCCGGAGACTACGTCGAGGCGATGTACCTCATGCTTCAGCAGGAGGTCGCCGACGACTACGTCATCTCCACGAACGAGACGCACTCCATCCGTGAGCTGCTCGACATCGCCTTCAACGAGGTCGGCATCAGCGACTGGGAGCACCTCGTCAAGCTCGACCCCCGCTTCCTGCGCCCCGCCGAGGTCGACCTGCTCATCGGTGACTCGACCAAGGCGCGCGAGGCTCTCGGCTGGAAGCCGACTGTCGACTTCCCGACCCTGGTCAAGATGATGGTCGAGAACGACCTCGCTGAGCAGAAGTCGATTGCGCGACTCTAGGCGATGACTCGGGCGTTCATCACTGGGGTAACTGGCCAGGATGGCAGCTACCTCGCCGATCGCCTTGCCGACGAGGGCGCTGAGATCCACGGACTCATCAGGTCGTGGGACGACGATGCCCGCGCGCTGGCCGATCGTCATCCGCAGATCACCCTCCATGAGGGAGATCTCTCGGATGCGGTCGCGCTCGCGGGCCTCATCGCCGACCTTGCGCCCGAGGAAATCTACAATCTCGCTGGAATCAGTTCGGTAGCACAATCCTGGAAGATCCCCGTTGCTACGGGCATCATCACCGGTGTTGCTGTTGCCGGGATTCTCGATGCCGCGCTGAAGCTTCGAGAGCGCACCGGCACGGACGTCAGGGTTTTTCAGGCGTCGAGCGCCGAGATCTTTGGCTCTCCGGTCGATTCGCCGCAGACCGAGTCGACCGCCATCGCTCCCGAGTCGCCGTATGGCGCGGCGAAGGCATACGCGCACACGATGGTGGGCATTTACCGCGCGCGCGGGCTTCACGTCTCAAGCTGCATTCTCTATAACCACGAGTCGCCGCGCCGACCCGAGGCCTTCGTCACCCGAAAGATCACAGCGGCGGCCGCACGCATCGCCGCGGGCAAACAGGACTCTCTCGAGCTTGGCAATCTCGACGTCGAGCGCGACTGGGGTTGGGCGCCGGACTACGTCGACGCCATCATGAGGGCGACCAGATTCGAATCGGGTGACGACTACATTGTCGCGACCGGTGAGAGCCACAGTGTGCAGGAATTCGTCGAGGCGGCGTTCGACGCGGTGGGTATCCATGACTGGCAGCCGCTGGTGTCGATCAATCCCGAGTTCGTTCGGCCCTCAGAAATCAACAGGATGCTCGGCGACGCGAGCAAGGCGCGCACCGTGCTCGGCTGGACTCCGAGCGTGACGTTCACCGAGCTCGTGGCGCGAATGGTCGAGTCAGACGTGGCAGCGCTGGCCTGACCGGTTCACCGGGCGTGTGAGCGTCAGGCTTCGGTTGTCGTCGCCGAGTGCTCAGCCTTGCGCCTGAACGAGAAGAACTTGTGGCCGAAGTAGCTCACCAGTGTGGTCACGATCACGATGAGGGCCTGTGAGAGCAGTACGGGAATCTGGGCGATCTCGACGAGGATCGGAAGCGCGATGGTATTGAACGCTAGCGCCACCACGTAGACGCCCTGGAACCGGATGAAGTCGACCAGGACGTTGCCCGATCCACTCGCCCTGAAGGTGAAATGGCGATGCAGGAAGAACGCGATGATCGTGGCGGCACCGTACGCCATGTACAGCGTGGCGAAGTAGCCGATGTGTCGGCCGAGGAGCAGCTGGAAGACAACAAACCAGCCATAGCCGAGCCCGGTGTTGAAGCCTCCCACGATGAGGTACCTGACCCGCTGGTCGTTCACGAGTCGCTTGATCAAGCCAAGCAACCCTGTGGGTCGCGTCGCTTCTTCTTGTGGGGCGTCAGCCAAGCCTCTACCTCCGGGATCGTATGGCGCACATCATCCTAGCTACTCGGCCTGCAAGCTCCTCCCAGCCCGGCGTACTAGCCGTAGGTAGACTCGCTAGGGCACAAAAGCATCACCACGATAAGGACGACTGTGACGAAAGCAGCTCAGCACTGGATGGGAGTCCGATGACCCGCGTGTCAGTAGTGGTTCCCGCCTACAACAATGCCGAGTACATCGAGCGCACAATGGACTCGATTCTCGCGCAGACCCACACCGACCTGCAGATCATCGTCGCCGATCACGCGTCGACAGACTCGACGTGGGAGCTACTGCAACGGTATGCGGCTGACGAAAGGGTCACCCTTCTCAAAACGGAGGCCGGTGGCGGGGCGCTGCGCAACTGGAATCGCGTGAGCCAGGAGGCGACCGAGAAATACCTGAAGCTGGTCTGCGGAGACGATGTCATCGCGCCGACCCTCATCGAGCGACAGGTAGCTGCGCTGGACGGCAATCCATCGGCTACCCTCAGCGCGGTGTCGCGCGACATTGTGGATGCCAACGATCGCCCGGTGATTCGAAATCGCGGACTCGGGGGGATGAAGGGACTCGTCCCTGGCGCGACAGCGATCCGAAACACCGTGACCAGCGGAACCAACCTGTTTGGCGAGCCGGCGTGCGTCATGCTTCGCACCGACATTCTGAAGACAGTCGGATGGTGGGACTCGTCATATCCCTACCTCATCGACGAGGCAACCTACGTGCGTGTGCTGCTCGAGGGGGATCTCGTGGCGATCGATGAGCCCCTCGCCAGCTTCCGGGTATCAGACAGCCAGTGGAGCGTCAGGCTGGCTCGCAGCCAGGCTTCCCAGGCCGCGGGCTTCCACACCTGGTTGTTCACCAATCACTCCGTCATATCGCGGGCCGACCTCCGGCGCGGCAATCTCGCTGCACTGGCGATGGCGGGGCTTAGACGAGCCGCCTACATCGTCCTTCGGCGTCGGATGAAGGCCAACGAGAGAGCGGCGTCGTGAGGTGGCTGCGCTCGGAATGGCATCGCGCTGATCGACTTCTGTATGTCCTGACGTTTGCCGTCACAACCCTCATTACGTTTTTCGCACTGCAATTGTGGAGAGCGCGACTCGATGTTCCGCTCACATACTCGGGTGACGCCCTGCCGACCGGAGCACACTTCAAGACCGTCATAGAGACCGGCTGGTACGAATACCAGCGCCTTCTCGGCGCACCGTACGGCCAGACGTACAACGACTTCCCCACCGCAGACAATCTGCACTTCATTGCCGCGAAGGTGTTGTCGCTGTTCACGCACGACTGGGCAGTCGCGATGAATCTGTACTTCATCATCGGTTTCCCGCTGGCCGCCATTGCCGCGCTGTGGCTTTTCAGGCGCCTCGGGATGTCTCGCCCCATAGCTCTGGCTCTCGGCGTTGTGTTCGCGATCAACCCTTACCACTTCATGCGCGGCGAGAGTCATCTGTGGCTGTCGTCCTACTACGTCATTCCTCTGGCACTAGCGCTCGTCATCTCCGCCATTCGAGGCGAGGCCCTCTGGGCCATCAGGACCACCGGCCCGCGCTTTCTGCGCTGGGCGACCCCTCGGAGTCTCGGCACCCTCGCCATCCTCGCCCTCACCGGCACGGCGCAGTCCTATTACGCCGTCTTCTTCCTGATCCTGCTGGCGTTCGCCGGGCTGGTCAGGCTGGTCGCCTCTGGCCAATGGAGGCGGTTCTGGGGCGCGGCCATCGCGGGAGGTATCACGGCCGTCGTCATGCTGATCAACATGGCGCCGGACATCATCTATGCCAGGATCGCCGGCGAGAACCCCGGAGGGTTCGAGCGCAGCCACGCCGAGGCCGAGATCTTCGCACTCAAGCTGTCGCAGCTGATCCTGCCGTGGAGCGGGCATCGCATCGGATTCCTGGCCAACATTCGCAACACCTATGACGCCACGTACCCGCTTGGCTCCGAACAGCCCGCCCTGGGTGCCATCGCGGCGTTCGGATTCGTCGCGCTGCTCCTCATCGTCGCTTTCACTGCCTCAGCGTGGGGCTCAGTGCGGGCCCGATCGCTTACCGGCACCCCGCAATTCCAGCTTCTGGGCCAGCTGGGCGCATTGACCCTGGTCGCCTTCCTCTTCAGCACGATCGGTGGCCTGTCGACGATCATCTCCTTCGTCACCGCCTCACTCCGCGGCTGGAATCGAATGTCGATTCTGATCGCCCTCATCTGCCTCGTCGCCGTGGGAATCCTCCTGGACGCCGCCATCGCCGCGGCCACGAAGCGCATCGTCACGATTCCTGTCAAACAAACGGTGGCCGTGGTGGTCGCGGTCGCCGTAGTTGGCGTCGGCTACGTCGACCAGACTCCAGCCAGCTACGGGGCGGCATACGCCTCGGAACAGACGGCGTTCGACGAGGACAGCGCCTGGATCTCCTCGGTGGAAGAATCGGTCCCGGCCGGGTCGTCGATCCTCCAGCTGCCCTACCAGCCCTTCCCCGAGACTGTCAGCGTCACCGGCGTGCTGGGATCCAACGCGCTCATCCCCTATCTTCACTCGAAGGATCTGCGATGGAGCTCGGGTGGCATCAAGGGTCGGCCGCGAGCCGACTACCCGCAGGTGCTCGAACTGCTCGCCCCGGGCGATATCGCCACGCTCGCCGCGGCCACCGGATTCGCAGGAATTCACATCGACCTGTCGGGGCTGCCGGAGGCGGACAGAGCCGCGCTGGTGGACGGCCTGACCGAGGCTGTGGGCGCTCCCAGCGCCAGTAGCGATGGCACGTACGTGTTCTTCGCCCTCGGAGACCTGAGGTCGTCGCTTGAGTCGCAGTATTCCGAGGCCGAACTGGCCGAGATCGCCGACAGCGTGACCAACCCGGTGACAGTGACCACGGCTCCCAGCTTCTCGGCGCGGGTGAACGACTCCGGCTCCAAGGAGTATGTCGCCGGAGCGCCAGCTTCGACACTGATACTCACAAGCGAACGGGACAATCCGACCTCCGTCACCGTAAACCTGACCCTGCGCAGCCCGGGTTCGGATGACTTTGAGGCGACGCTGAGGCTGCCAGACGGCACAACGCAGACCGTCAGCTTTGACGACGGAATTGGGCAGGTTTCGTTCACCGTGGACGCGCAGCCGGGTGAGACCCTGGTCGGCGTCGATCTGGTGGACGCGGAAGGCGCTCCCTCTCCCGGGCTGATCATCGCCCACTACGATTACCTTGAGGACTCGGTCGCGCAGTTCCTGCGGTGATCTCTCGATGTGCAAAGGTCAGGTTCAGTGACAGTCAGTAGCGACAATGCTTGGGGCCGTACGCACCTCATTTCCATTGTGATCCCGGTTTACGGGGGCGAAAAGACGCTTGCCGGTGTCATCGGCGAGATCGAGCCGTTAACCGCGGAATCCAGCACCCCGGATGGCCACCCGTTCAGGGTGACCGAAGTTGTGTTGGTGTTCGACAACGGCAGGGACGATTCACCGCGCGTGATCCGAGAGTTGGGCGCGAGGTATCCATTCGTGCGCTCGGTCTGGCTGAGCAAGAATTTCGGCCAGCACGCCGCAACCCTGGCGGGCATGGCCTCGTCCGGTGGCGAGTGGATCGTGACTCTCGACGAGGACGGCCAGCACGACCCGGCCGGCATCGGCGCGCTGCTCGATACCGCGATGCGCGAACAGGCCGACGTCGTCTACATGATGCCCCTCAACAAGCCATCCCACGGTTTCTTGCGAAATTCGGCGTCGAAGGGCGCCAAATGGGTGCTGACCAAACTGTTCGCCGGTTCCAACGCCTCGGAATATCAAAGCTTCAGACTCATCCTTGGCAACGTCGGCCGCAGTGTTGCGGCCTACAGCGGTGCCGGGGTCTACCTCGACGTCGCGCTGGGCTGGGTGTCCTCGAAGGTCGCGACCACTCCCCTCATGCTGAGGGATGAGGGTGACCGGCAGTCCGGATACTCGCCGCGCAGGCTCTTCTCCCACTTCTGGCGGATGGTGCTCTCCAGCGGAACGCGCGGGCTCAGGCTCGTCAGTGTCGTCGGCGCGATCTTTGCCGCGATCGGAGTTGTCGTCGCAATCTTCATCCTGATCACCAGGCTCACGGGTCAGGTGGACACCGCCGGCTGGGCATCCATGATCGTGGTGCTCCTGTTGAGTTCCGGGGCCATCCTCGTGTCGCTTGGCATCATCGCCGAATACATCGGCGTCAACGTGAATATGGCCATGGGCCGCCCGCCGTACCTGATCACCTCAGACCCGCAAACTGGTCCGCTCGGACGCCAGCGAAACCCGTGACCGTTGCCTGGGTGATAGGAGCCAGCGGGCTCCTGGGTTCCGCCCTCACCGCCACGATCACCAGGCGCGCCGGCTGGGTGCTGCTGCCAGCCGCTCCACTGCCCTGGCATGCGCCTGCCGCTCTGCCGGGCGCGAGTGCGGCCATCATGCGCGAACTCCTGGAGGCTGCGATCCCGCGATGGTGACGACTGGGCGGTCATCTGGGCGGGAGGAGCCGGGGTGACGTCGACCCCGCAGTCCGACCTGGATAGAGAGCTCGATCAGCTCCGCGCCATCCTCGACGCCATCGGCGAGGTGATCGACGGCTCCAGCGTTCACGGCCCAGCGTCGCGCGGAAGCATCTTCTACTCGTCGTCAGCCGGAGGGGTTTACGGCGGGTCACTGGAGCCTCCGTTCACTGAGGATTCGGTGCCAGCGCCGATCTCGCCCTACGGACATTTCAAGCTTCAGGCTGAGGCCGTAGTGGCTGCCACAGCCGCACGGCTCTCCATATCGAGCCTGTCCGGCCGGATCGCCAACCTGTATGGGCCGGGCCAGAAGCTCAGCAAGATGCAGGGCCTGATCTCTCACCTGGCAAAGGCGCAGTTTTCTCCAGCGCCGGCATCCATCTTCGTTTCGCTGGATACGGTTCGCGACTACATCTATGTGGACGACTGCGCCGAACTGATCCTGGATTCCCTCGAGTACCTGCAGTCCCTCGGTTCACCGATGCAACAGATGAAGATCCTCGCCTCGGGACAGGCCGTCACGATCGGCGAGCTTCTCGGTCACTTCCACGCACTGGCGAAAGCGAAACCGCACGTCATGCTCGGCCAGTCCGCCTCGGCATCCCTGCAGGGCCTCGACCTGCGGCTGCAGTCAACGGTCTGGACCCATCTGGACAGCCGAACACTCACGCCGCTGCCGGTGGGCATCGACCGCACCATGCGCGCTGTTCTCGTGGAGCTTGTCAGCTAAAGAACTACCGCGAGGTCAACAGCTGCGACAGGTAGCTGCCGTAGCCACTCTTGAGAAGCGGCTGCGCGAGTTCGGCAAGCTGCTCGTCAGAGATCCAACCCGCGCGCCACGCGATCTCCTCGATGCAACCGATCTTGTAGCCCTGCCGATCCTCGATGACCTTGACGTACTCGGACGCCTGCATCATCGACTCGAACGTGCCGGTGTCGAGCCAGGCCGTCCCACGGTCGAGAACCTGCACGCGCAGCGAACCGCTCTTCAGGTAGGCGTCGTTCACCGCGGTGATTTCGATTTCACCACGTGGGCTGGGCTCGACGCCCTTGGCAATCTCGACCACGGAATTGTCGTAGAAGTACAGCCCGGGAACCGCGAAATTGCTCTTGGGGTCGGTCGGCTTCTCTTCGATTGACAGGGCCGCAAAGTTCTCATCGAACTCAACGACGCCATATGCACGGGGTTCCGCGACGTGGTACGCGAAGATCAGCGCACCGTCGATGTCGGTATTCGAGCGCAGTGATGTGCCGAGACCAGCTCCGTGGAAGATGTTGTCGCCGAGCACCAGGGCGACGCTGTCGGTGCCGATGAAGTCCTCGCCGATGATGAACGCCTGGGCGAGTCCATCCGGGCTGGGCTGGGCCGCGTACTCGATGGAGATACCCAGCGCACTGCCGTCTCCGAGCAGCCTCTGGAACTGCGGCTGGTCATCCGGAGTGGTGATGATCAGGATCTCGTTGATTCCCGCCATCATCAGCGTCGACAGGGGGTAGTAGACCATCGGCTTGTCGAAAATCGGCATGAGCTGCTTCGAGATGCCTTTGGTGATCGGGTACAGGCGCGTGCCTGAACCGCCAGCAAGGATGATGCCCTTCATGTCAGATTCCGTTCTCGAGTGACTTGTAATAGGCGTTGCACTCATCCCAGCGGGGCAGGAGCCCCAATTCGCCGGCCTCCGCGAGTGTCGGCGCCTCTGTATCGCGTTCTGACGTCACCAGGGCATCCCGGTCGAACGGGAAGACGAGCCCGATCTCGGGATCAAGAAGGTTGAGCGACAACTCCCGTTCCGGGTTGTAGACCTCAGACACCAGATACGACACTGTCGCTCCCGGGGTCAGGGCCACGATGGCATGCCCAAGCCCCTCTGCGAGGTACACCATGCGCCGGTCCTTGTCATCGATGATGACGGAGTCCCACTGTCCAAAGGTGGGAGAGCCCACCCTGATGTCGACAATGAAATCGATGAAGGCGCCATAGGGCGCGCTCACGTACTTTGCCTGCCCTGGAGGCACGAGGGCGTAGTGGATGCCACGCGCCACAGCCTTCGCGGACGTGGAGAGGTTGGCCTGACGGAGGTTGAGAGGGTGACCTGCCGCCTCTTCGAGCGCCTCGAAACGGTAGGTCTCGACGAATGCGCCACGCTCGTCACCGCGGATGACCGGGGTGAACTCGAACGCTCCGGGAATGGTCAGAGGTCGGATTTGCACGTCGTCAGCCTAGCAAGGGGCATAACGGGTAGTTGCTCATGGGCCGGTACAATCGTTCGAGATTATAGGGAGTAAATAAAATGCCACAGCGAATTCTCGTCACCGGCGGCGCCGGCTTTATCGGCTCGAACTTCGTGCGTCGCACTCTCGAGGATGCCTACCCCGGGCTCGAAGGCGCCGAGGTTGTCGTGCTTGACGCACTCACATACTCAGGAAATCTGGAAAATCTCGCGCCGGTCGCGGACTCGCCGCGCTACAGCTTCGTCGAGGGCGACATCCGCGATTCCGAGCTCCTGGACCGCCTGCTTCCCGACGTGAACGCGGTGGTGCACTTCGCCGCCGAATCGCACGTCGACCGCTCAGTCAAGGATTCGGGCATCTTCGTCGAGACGAACGTGCTCGGTACGCAGCGCCTGCTGGATGCCGCGCTCCGCAACAACCTCGAGCGTTTCGTACACGTCTCCACCGACGAGGTATACGGCTCGATCGCCGAAGGCTCGTGGGATGAGCAGCGCCCGCTCGAGCCCAACTCGCCGTACTCGGCGTCCAAGGCCGGCAGCGACCTGCTCGCCCGCAGCTACTTCCGCACCCACGGCATGAATCTGTCGATCACCCGCTGCAGCAACAACTACGGGCCCTACCACTTCCCCGAGAAGGTCATCCCGCTGTTCGTCACCAACCTCATCGACGACAAGCATGTTCCGCTGTACGGCGAGGGCAACAACATCCGCGACTGGCTGCACGTCGACGACCACACCCGCGGAATCGCGATGGTGCTGGTGAGCGGTCGCGCTGGCGAGATCTACAACATCGGTGGCGGAACCGAGCTGACCAACAAGGAGCTCACCCAGATGCTCCTGGATGCCACAGGCAAGGACTGGTCGTACGTCGACCGCGTGCAGGATCGCCTCGGCCACGACCTTCGCTACAGCGTCGACATCTCGAAGATCCAGGCCGAACTCGGATACGCACCACTCGTGCCCTTCGAGCAGGGCCTCGCAGAGGTCGTTCAGTGGTACCGCGACAACCGCCAGTGGTGGGAGCCCCTCAAGGAGCGCGCAGCGCTGTGAGCCGCTACCTCGTCGCCGGCGCCGGGGGCATGCTCGGCACTGACCTTCAGCAGGTTCTTTCCGGGCGTGATGTCACGGCCCTCACCCGCGCCGAGCTCGACGTGACGGATGCCGGTGCGGTGCTCGCCGCGGTCGAGGGCCACGATGTGGTCATCAACGCTTCGGCGTACACGAAGGTGGATGATGCCGAGACTCACGAAGACGAGGCATTCGCTATCAACGCGACGGGTGCCGCTAATCTCGCCAGCGCCGCGGCCACGTTCGGTGCATCGCTGATCCAGGTCTCTACCGACTACGTTTTCGACGGGGCGGCGACTTCCCCGTACCCGGAGGATGCTCCGCGCCATCCAGTTTCCGCGTATGGCCGCACCAAGGCGGAGGGCGAGCGACTCGCCCTCGAGCTTCACCCACAGGGCACGAGCATCGTCAGGACCGCGTGGCTGTACGGGAAGCATGGGGGAAACTTCGCGGCCACGATGCTGCGTCTCGCGGGCGAACGTGACACCGTCGATGTCGTCAACGATCAACTCGGTCAGCCGACGTGGACCATGGATCTCGCGGCACGCATCGTCGCCCTGGTGGATGCCGGCGCACCGGCTGGTATCTACCACGGCACCAATTCCGGTGAGGCCACCTGGTTCGACTTCGCCCAGGCGGTCTTCGAACTCGGAGGCTTCGACCCAGAGCGCGTGAAGCCGACAGACAGCTCGCAGTTCGTGCGCCCAGCGCCGCGACCCGCGTATTCGGTTCTGGGCCATGAGGGCTGGGAGCGAATCGGGCTGCCGAGCATGCGGGACTGGAAGTCCGCGCTGCAGTCCGCCTTCGCCTCGGGCGCATTCGGCTCACCGTGACAGTGCCTCGAACCCTCGTCGACGTGACGGCAGTCCCGAGCGATCGGCGGGGCGTCGGGCGGTACATCGACGAACTGGTCGCCGCCTTCGAGGAACCGGTCATCATCGCGTGCCAGGCGCACGACGCCGACCACTACCGTCGTCTCGCCCCGACCGCCGAGGTGCTGCCGCAGGCGGGTATCCGCGGGGTCGGCGCCCGGCTGCTCTGGGAGCAGTTCAGGCTGCCCGGCGTGGCCAGGCGAGCTGGGGCATCCGTCATCCACTCCCCTCACTACACCCTGCCGCTGTTCACGCGGCGAGCGCGGGTGGTGACCTTCCACGACGCCACATTCTTCAGCGACCCGGGCGTGCACACCCGGTTCAAACGCGTGTTCTTCCGAAGCTGGATCAGGCTGGCCGGACGACTCGCGAACGTGATCATCGTGCCCAGCCGCGCAACGGCCAGCGAGCTCGATCGGTTCACCCGGCGACGGCGTGGCCTGTCGTACGTGGTGATTCATCACGGGGTGGATCGAAACCTGTTCCACCCACCCACACCGACGGAGGTCACGGCGGCGACGCAGTCACTGGGACTGGGTACATCAGGCTGGATCGGCTTCCTGGGGACGATTGAGCCCCGCAAGAACCTGCCGCAGCTGCTGAAGGCGTACCGGCACCTGGTGCAGAACTGGGATCCTGCGTGGGGAGAGGTCATGCCGCTGGCGCTTGCCGGGGGCGCAGGCTGGGGCGAGGGAATTTCGGATGACATCGCGGCGGTCCCTGCGCCGGGCAGAGTGATCAGCCTCGGATACGTGGATCTCGAGCTCATCCCCGCCTTCCTCGGAGGCGCGACGATCCTCGCGTACCCGAGCCTGGGTGAAGGGTTTGGTTTACCGGTGCTCGAGGCGATGGCCTGCGGGTCGACCGTGTTGACCACCAGGCGATTGGCCCTGCCCGAGGTCGGCGGCGACGCCGTCGCGTACTCGGAGCCGGATGCCGCAGCCCTCGCCGAGACGATGGCCCGGTTGCTCTCCGACCCGTCTGAGCGTGCGGCCCTGTCGGGACTCGGCGCGGCGCGCGCCGCAGAGTTCACCTGGACTCGCACCGCTCAACAGCACCTCGACAGCTACCGAGCCGCAGAGCCGTCACGCACTAGTTAGGTGTGGGCTGGGCCTTCTCGTAGTACTCCGCCGATCCTGCGACGGCCGCCGCGAGCACGAGATCGCCCTGGCTGCTGACAATCTTCGACCAGTACGCCACGGTCGTCGGCGAGCCTGTGCGGTTGAGGAGCTTCTGGAAGACGGAGTTGACCCGCACCCCCAGGGTTTCATTCGACTGATAGAAGCTGTAGGCAACCGTGATGCGAGCGACCCCAGAGTCGAGGACCGAAACCCAGTAGTTCACCCCGCTCGTTTCACCCGTGCGCAGCAGGAGTTTTTCGTACAGATCAGCGACCCACGTCCTGTTGTTGCTCTCGCCGATGGTGCGGAAATACTCTGCCGACGAGTAGAACGCCGAGGCGATCTGTGACACCGGAACACCGGACTTGGCCATCGAAGTCCAGTACGCCAGACCGCGCGCGTCTGGCTCACGCTGCAGGGTGTCCCGGTAGTAGCCCGTGATTACGGTGCTGATCCATTCGTCCGACTGGGACAGCGCGGTGGCGATCCCGTGAGCGTTGACAGTTCCGGCGGCGAGCTTCGCCATCCACTGTGACTGCTCGGTCGATGTGGCCTCCCGGTTGAGGAAATCACGGTAGAGCTGCTGCACGAAGAGCCTGTCTGACTGGTCGGAGATGACGAGGTCGGATCGGGCGGGGGCAGAAGCGCTGCTGCCCGAGCGATGCACCAGTACCAGTTTGTGCGAACCGGCCGTCACATTCCGCAGGGGAATCGAAAACGATCCCGAGGTCGCAGAGACCCGAGCGAAGTAGGTTGTTGATCCATCCAGGTATGCGTCAACGACGCTGCCCGAGGTGGCACCAGCCACGGTCCCGAGAATGGAGTCAAACTTGGAACGACTTGACGGTGAAGTGACGGCCGGGCTCTCCACGGACGTGGCAAGCTGCCACGAGCTTCCGTAGAGCTTTGCGACGCTCGCCTTTCCGGCGGCGGAGTCCATCGGGAATGCCCCGGCGGCGTAGCGCGAATCCGAGCAGCCCACGCTGCTTGTGCCGTCCGAATCGACCGACCACGATGTGACTCCGACGGCAACGCTGCCCATCACGAGGGAACCACCGCTGTCGCCCGGACGTGTGCAGGCCGAAGTGACAATGGAATTAATGGTCGAGCCCTGCACGCTTGCGTCGTAGTCGACGTCCAGCACGCTTCCGCACGTCCATCCGGTGGTGCTTCCCGACTTGCAGACATTCGCGCCGACGGTGGCCGCGGAACGACCGGTGATGTTCAGCGGCGTCGACGCTAGCGGAGCGCCAACACCCCCGCCCCAGGTCAACACGCCGGGAAGAGCGTTTACTGCGGTCGGCACAGCAATTCGACCGATGTCATACCCGCCGGAGCCAACAGACGTGCTTCCCGGAACCGGGTACCCCAGCTGGGCCTCTTTGGTCCCTGTCGCGTCCGGGGCACTCATCTTGAGAGACCACACATCGCCACGAACCGGGTTGGTGCAGTGTCCTGCGGTCACGAATTCCTTCGCGCCGCTGGAGGAGAAGCCATTGAAACCGATCGAACAGCGGAACGCCGTGTTGTTGGCGGCGTCATAGTAGTAGCCCTGCCCGCCATAGATGTCTGCCGAAAACGAGAGGGTGAGATCGCTGATATCAAAGGGTGCAGGCTCGCCGACCTCCGGGGCCGCACCGGCGCCGGCAACAACCGCGCTGTCGGATGCGTCTGCGATGTTCACGACGAGATCGGTGCCGTCCATGCGTGAGCCCAGAACATCGACACCCGCCGACGTGAGCGATTCGACGACGTCCGGCGCCTGCGCCGCTGCCGCTGATTCGGCGAGGTACTGTTCGCCCGAGATTCCCAGATCTCGGTTTACCGCTTCAACAAGCTCGGGAGGCAGCTCACTGGCCTGCACAGCGAAGTCATCAGGGGAATAGTCGAGCATCTGCTCCACGGCGGGAGGGGTATCTGCGACCGACGCAGTGGCCGGAACGACGACGAGACTCGCGGCAAGGAGCGCAACAACGCCCGCAGACAGCGCGGTACTGTGGACAAACTTCACGAACGACCCCCCGGATGGTACCCGGCCCGGCGCATGAACGCGCGATGTGACCAGTCCACAGATCTTAGGTTGTTGCCGGGGTACAAAACAATGCCGGGCGATACCCCAGTTCGGGGACGTCGGCCTGCAACTATCATTGGCAATGCCATGCAGCGCCAGAATCCGTCATCATCGCGCCCCCGGGTGACCGTGCTTCTGGCGACCTATAACGGCCGGCGGTGGCTGCCCGATCAGGTCGCCAGCATCCTCGATCAGCGCGGGGTGGATGTCAGGCTCGTCGTCTTGGACGACGGATCCGTCGATGGCACGGTCGACTGGCTCACGGAGCTGGAAACCCGCGAACCGCGAGTCACAGTGCTGCCAGCCGACGAGCCGTCGGGAAGCGCGGCGGCGAACTTCTACCGACTCATCGAACGTTCGGACACCCAGGACGCAGACCTCGTCGCACTCGCCGACCAGGACGACATCTGGATGCCGGACAAGCTGGAGCGCCACGCGGAACTGATCGCCACCCGAGGCGTCGCAGCCGTGTCATCCAGCATCACGTCGTTCGACGCCAGCGGCAGGCGCACCCTCGTGCGCAAGAGCTATCCGCAGCGCGCGTTCGACTTCCTCACCGAGAGCCCGGGTCCTGGGTCCACCTTCCTCATGACCCCCGCGGTGGTCGCTCTGGTGCGGGACGTGCTGCGAGAGCATCCACTGGCCCGAACCGCCGAGTACCACGACTCGCTGATCTACGCGATAGTGCGCGCCCGCGGGTGGAGCTGGCACATCGATGCCGTGCCCACCGTCGACTACCGGCAGCACGAGAACAATGTGATGGGCTCCAACGTGGGGGGCGCCCCCGCACTGGAACGACTGCGGCTCATCCGGAGCAAATGGCACAGGCAGCAGGCGCTCATCCACGCGGCGGTGGGGTTGACTGTCGCACCGGATGCCATCAGCTCGGGCCTCTCGCGCATGAACAGCCTCATGGCCGACACCGGTCTGCGGTCGCGGCTCGCCCTGGCCGCACATGCGGGGTCGCTCAGGCGGCGGCCGAGGGATCGTTTCGTCATCGGAGCGCTCATCGCGCTCGGGGTGTGGTGAACGGCCACACTGCTAGGCTTTCACCGACTTATTGGGAGCGCAATTGACTACGACGCTGCGCGTGATCATCGATCAGATGGTCGCAGCTGTACCCGGCGGAATCGGTCGGTATACGGAAGAAATTACCCGCGAACTCATCAACACCGCCCCGGTGGGATGCGACGTCGTCGGCATAGTTTCGTCGTCCCCGCAGAGCGCCTATGACGAGATCGCCGAGAAGCTTCCCGGATTGGCCGGGCTCTTCAAGAGTGCGCTGGCGCGGCGAGAACTCACCACGGCGTGGCAGCACGGCTTCACGCGGCTGCCCGGCAGGGGGATGCTTCATTCCACGAGCATGATGGCCCCGCTGCATCGTCACGATCGACTCAACCGCGGCGACCAGGTCGTCGTGACGATCCACGACACAGTCCCGTGGAGTCATCCAGAGACCCTGACTCCGCACGGCGTCGCCTGGCACAAGGCAATGGCGAAGAGGGCCGAGAAGTACGCGGACGGTGTGGTGGTCCCCACGCACGCCGTGGCGCAGCAGCTCTCGGAGATCATCGACTTCGGTGACCGCATCCGGGTCATCGGTGGGGCCGTCAGCTCCTCGCTCACCGTCCCCGACGACGCCGATGAGCGGGCGGAGCGACTCGAACTTCCCGAGCGCTACGTGATGGCCGTCGGCACGCTGGAGCCGCGAAAGGGCCTGGACCGGCTCATCAAGGCGATGGCAGCGACCTCGGATGACGGTATCCCGCTCATCATCGCCGGACCGAAAGGCTGGGGTGACGTCAATGTTGACGAACTGGCCGTGGCAGCGGGACTGGCGCCAGACCGGGTGCGAACCCTCGGTTACCTGTCGAACAGCGATCTCACGGTGGCGATGGACAGGGCGACCGTGTTCGCTTATCCCAGCCTTGCCGAGGGGTTCGGGCTGCCGGTGCTGGAGGCGATGCACCTGGGCACGCCGGTCATCCACACCGACGTTCCCGCGCTGATGGAGGTCGCGGCTGACGCCGGGCTGGTCGTCGCGCTGGATGACGACGCCACGTTCGTCGAGCGGCTCGCAGGCGCGATCGACTCCGTTCTCGACGATGCCCAGCTCGCCACCCGCCTCGGTTTCGCCGGGATGGATCGCTCGAACGTCTTCAGCTGGAGAAGCTCGGCCGAGAAGGTCTGGCAACTGCACGCCGACCTCTAGGGGCCGGCCGCCGGTCAGGGCTCGGTGCTCAGCACCAGTGCCTCGGCCGCGAGCTGGCGCACGTACTCGTAGTCGGGCTGCTCGGGGTCGACGTTCGGCGGCACGAGTTCCACACTCGCGATTTCCTGGGTACGCGCCTTGCCGGCCAGTTCGACGAAGTATCCGAGCATCCCCTGGGGGATGTCGGTCCTGACGACCTCGGCTCCGGCTTCGGCGATGCCCTGGAACTTGGTGAGCACGTTTGCCGGCTCGAACTGCTCGAGAACGGCCTCCTGCACCTCACGCTGGCGGGCCATCCGGTCGTAGTCACTGGTGCTGTACCTGGAGCGGGCGTACCAGAGTGCCGTGTACCCGTCCATCAGCTGGACGCCAGGCTCGATCCATCCATCGACCAGGATCGGGTTGCCGTCTGAGTCAACGTCGCCGTTGATCGGGTAGCGGCCCTGCGAGTTGATCGTGATGCCGCCGAGGGCGTCGATGAGCTGGCTGAAGCCCTGCATGTCGATGAGAGCGTAGTACTGGATCGTGATGCCGAGAATGCCTTCCGCAGCGTCGCGCATTGCCTCGATGCCCGGGGTGCTGCCCGCTGCCTCTGCGTCCGGGTACAGGTCGGAGCTCATCAGCTGCACCTCGGTGTAGATCGAGTTCAGCAGGCACACGTCGACGTTGCAGCCATTCACCCCGTAGCCCTCGGGGTATTCCGCCGCCAGGGGCGAATCGGCCGCGAAGGGTGCGTACTCGAGGTTTCGCGGAAGACCGAAGATTGTCGGCTTCCCCGTTTCTGCCTCGATGCTCACGACCGAGATGCTGTCGGGGCGAAGTCCGTCGCGGTCGGGGCCGGCGTCGCCGCCCAGGAGCAGGATGTTGTATCTGCCATCGACGGGATCCTCGATCTGGCCGCCGGAAAAGATGGAGTTGACGGTTGAGCGGGTGACGCCGGCGACCATCGCGCCGTAGGCGACCGTCCCGCCGGTGGCGACCAAAGCCACCACGGCGACGCCAGCGACGAATCCGCGGGCACGGGGCCCGACCCGCACCAGCCGAATCAGTCGGACTGTGTCCAGGGTCAGCACGACCCACAGCACGAGGTAGAACACGAAGAGCGCCTGCACGACCCACAGCGCCCAGTAGTTGGTGGCGATGGAGATGAAGACAGCCTGGGCGAGCAGGAAGGTCAGTCCGCCGATGATGACGAGCGCCCACAGCGCGAACGTGGCACCCACGCCGAATCGTCCGAGCTTCTTGTTGCCGGCGAGCAGCTGGGCGGAGCCCGGGAATGAGGATGTTGAGCACCACGAGCACCCAGGCTCGTCGGGTCATCACGGGTCGCGAGCCCACGTCCGGATACCGGACGGGGTAGGCCGAGGCGAGAGAAGTCTGGCTCACAGCGACCTGTTCAGGGCGGCGTTCTTTTCTTCCACCATCGCTTCGAGGCTGCTGGCATACGCGGCGAGCTTTTCGGTGAGAGCCGGGTCGCCCGAGCCGATGATTCGCGCGGCAAGAATGCCGGCGTTCCTCGCGCCGCCGATCGACACGGTGGCCACTGGGATTCCGGCCGGCATCTGCACGATTGAGAGAAGTGAGTCGAGGCCATCGAGCTTGGCGAGCGGCACGGGGACGCCGATCACGGGAAGCGTGGTCACGGATGCGAGCATTCCGGGGAGGTGCGCCGCCCCGCCTGCTCCGGCGATGATGACCCGGATGCCCCTGGCCGAGGCCGCCTTGCCGAATTCGATCATCTTTTCCGGCGTGCGGTGTGCGGACACGACCTGCACCTCATGGGCGATTCCGAAGTCACGAAGTGCCGCAGAGGCGTCTGTCATGACGCTCCAATCGGAATCGGAGCCCATGACGACCGCTACGAGCGCAGGTTCTGCTTCTGGTTCAGGCACGCACCAATGGTAGGTGTCAATCCTCAAAGAACGCCGCTGCGGCACGCGCGCGGAAGACGACATCGTCCAGTTCGGCGCCACCGGCGGTGACGTGACCGACCTTTCTGCCTGGCCTCGGATCCTTGCCGTAGAAGTGATATTTCACGTCGGGCTGATCGGCCATCGCCGCCGGATAGCGGTTGTCGCTGGTGCCCCCGAGCACGTTGACCATCACGCTCCACGGTTCGCGCATGGTGGCCGGGCCGAGCGGGAGGTCGAGAACCGCACGAAGGTGCTGCTCGAACTGGCTCGTTGCTGAGCCGTCGATGCTCCAGTGGCCGCTGTTGTGGGGGCGCATCGCGAGCTCGTTGACCAGAAGCCGGTCATCCGTCGTCTCGAACAGTTCGACGGCAAGCACGCCCGTCACCCCGAGATTTTCGGCGATCTCCGTGGCGATCCGCGCAGCCATCGCCGAAACCCGGCCCGACGACAGTGGCGCCGGGGCGATCACCTCGGCGCACACTCCCCCGACCTGCACCGACTCGACGACGGGCCACAGCGCGATGTCACCCGACGGTCGGCGGGCGATGACCTGCGACAGCTCGCGACGGAAGTCCACGAGTTCCTCGACGAGCAGCGCGACATCGCCGTCGAACCAGTCGGCAACGTCGGCGGAGCTGGAGACGACACGCACGCCCTTGCCGTCGTATCCCCCCGTTGCCGTCTTGACCACGGCGCGACCTCCGTGATCGCCCAGGAATGCGTCGAGTTCGCTCGTGGATGCCACGGCCGCCCAGTCGGGCACCGGAAGGCCGAGCTGCGACAGTCGCTGCCGCATCAGCAGTTTGTCCTGGGCGTACTGCAGAGCATCCGGGCCGGGATTCACGCTGACGCCGCTGTCGACCAGGGCCGCCAGCACGGACTGCGGCACGTGTTCGTGATCGAAGGTGACAACATCCACCCCCTCAGCGAAGCGCAGTACGTCTGCGGGGTTGCGGTAGTCGCCCAGCTGTGTGACCGCGATCCCGGCGGATTCGCCCGCGGTCTCGGCCAGCACCCGCAGCTCGATGCCGAGTTCGACGGCGGGAGGTATCATCATTCGGGCGAGCTGGCCCCCGCCGATGACGCCGACAATGGGGGGCATTCTTCACTCCTGGATGTTTCGACGTTCGTTTTGTTGAATGCGGCTGGCTTTAAGCCGGCACACAGGCTGATCCGATCTGCGAAAGCTACGCTTTCGGAAGCCTGCCCACATCACGTACATCCATTCTGACCTAACGAGGACACATGCGTCGCTTCATCACGCAGCTCACGCGCTTCGGGCTCGTGGGCCTCGTCGGGCTGGTCATCGACGTCAGCGTGTTCAACCTCCTGCGCACGACGGTGTTGGAGCCGTCGGTGCTGCACGAGGGCCCATTCATCGCGAAGGTGATCTCGACGATGCTCGCGATCGCCGCCAACTACGTCGGAAACCGGTACTGGACCTTCGGCGCCACCAAGCGATCGACGGTGGTGCGCGAGGGCCTGGAGTTTGTCGCGGTCAGTGTCGGCGGAATGCTCATCGCGCTGTCGTGCCTGTGGATCTCGCACTACGTGCTCGGCTTCACCTCCGTGCTGGCCGACAACATCTCCAGCAACGTGGTGGGCCTGGCGCTCGGAACGGCCTTCCGGTTCACCTTCTACCGCTACTGGGTGTTCCACCCGAACCGCGCGCGCCCGCTTCGCCCGGTGGTCGAGGCCGCGGAGCCCGTCGTGGTCACGACCCAGCCCCGCCCGGCTGCGACCCCTCGATAAGGTCGTGCAGCGCCTCCTGCACCAGCGAGGCGCTCGGCACATCCCGCAACACCACGGGGTTGTGATGGCCCGCATTCAGGATGACGTCGCCGCTGCGGAACACAGTCTGCAGGGCCCCTCGTCGCAGCGTGACGTCGTGGGCACGGCTCAGCAGATATTTCCTGCTTCGACCGCACGAACAGTCCGCGGCGCACCACGATCCGCCGCGTCGTGATCGTGTAGCGGCGAGACAGCCACCGACAGAGCGGGAAGAACCAGCCGGTGATGACCAGCAGCGCGGCGACCACGAAGAGCGTGATCAGCTGCCATTGCTCGTCCGCCAGTCCCGTCAGGTAGGCCGCCGCGCCAACCACGACGATCAGCAGCATCGTCGGCCAGAACAGCGCCCGGGAATGCGGTCGCAGTCGCACGATGACGGATTCGCGGTCGACGTAGACGCTCACGCGTACCTCAGGTGGGTCACGTCTCCTGCCGCGATCGCCCGCACGCCCTCAAAGCTCGTGCCACTCAGCATCAGTCGCCCTGACTCGTCGATGCCGGTCGCCGTTCCGAAGAGTTCGCCGCCATCGGGCAGGTCGACCCTGACGCTGCGTCCGATGGTGCTGCACGCGGCATCCACCTGCGCCCGCAGGCCACTCGCGCCGGCGCCGAAACCGGCGGCAGCCAGGCTCGAGTAGAGCGCGTCGAGTTCGACGAGGTACGCGCTGAGCGCGGCATCCACCATCGAATCGTCTGCGATGACGGCGTCGCCTCCCCAGCCGTTGAGTACCAGGGAGGTGGATGTCGGTGTCGGGAGCTCGCTCTCCGTCATGGTGAGGTTGAGGCCGGCCCCGGCGACGACGCCGATTCCCGGAATGAGTTCGGCGAGGATGCCAGAGACCTTCAGCCCGTCGACGTGCACGTCGTTCGGCCACTTCAGGCTGACGTCGTGGTTCTCGATCAGCGAGTCGACGGCGCGCGTCATGGCGAGCCCCGTGAGCAGTGGCAGCCAGCCGAGGCGGTCGGGAGGCACAGTCCCCGTGGCGAGAAAGACCGAAACGGCGAGCGTCTTGCCTGCCGGAGCCAGCCAGGTTCGGCCCAGTCGCCCGCGCCCGGCGGTCTGGTCTGTGGTCACCAGCACCGAGAAGTGGGCCAGCGTTCCCCCGGATGCCAGCGCCACGAGTTCGGCGTTGGTGGAGCCGGTATGCGGCAGCACGTCGAGCCGCGCAGCGACCGCTTTCGACAGTGGAAGGTGCATCTCCACAGGTTAGGCCCCCGTTTCTGTAAGGTTCCACCAACGACATGCCCAACTCGCTGGTGGGTAAAGTGACAAGGTGACTTCCGACGCCGCACCACACATCCCAGACCTGACCACCACAGCGGGCCGCATCGCTGACCTCAAGGTGAGATACCACGAGGCGGTCACCGCCAGCGGCGAGGCCGCCATCGAGAAACAGCACTCGAAGGGCAAGAAGACCGCCCGCGAGCGCATCGAGCAGCTGCTCGACCACGGGTCGTTCGTCGAGCTCGACGAGTTCGTGCGTCACCGCACCCACGCGTTCGGCATGGAAAAGAAGCGCCCGTACGGTGACGCCGTTGTCACCGGTCTCGGCACGATCCACGGCCGCCAGGTCGCCGTCTACTCGCAGGACTTCACCATCTTCGGCGGTTCGCTCGGCGAGGTCGCCGGCGAGAAGATCATCAAGGTCATGGATCACGCCATCAAGACCGGCGTTCCGATCATCGGGATGCTGGACTCCGGTGGCGCCCGCATCCAGGAGGGTGTCGTCGCTCTCGGCAAGTACGGCGAGATCTTCCGCCGCAACACCCAGGCATCCGGTGTCATCCCCCAGATCTCGATCGTGATGGGCCCGGCAGCCGGTGGCGCCGTCTACTCGCCGGCACTGACCGACTTCGTGATCATGGTCGACAAGACCTCGCAGATGTTCGTCACGGGACCCGATGTCATCAAGACCGTCACCGGCGAGGATGTCGGCATGGAGGAGCTTGGCGGTGCCCTCACTCACAACAAGGTGTCTGGCGTCTCGCACTACCTCGCGAGCGACGAGGATGACGCACTCGACTACGCGCGCACCCTGCTCGGCTTCCTCCCCGACAACAACCTCGCCGAGCCGATCGTCTACGAGAGCGAAGTTGAGCTCGAGATCACGGATGAGGATCGCAAACTCAACACGATCATCCCGGACAGCCCCAACCAGCCGTACGACGTGAAGACGATCATCGAGCACATCGTCGACAACGGCGACTTCCTCGAGACGCAGCCCCTGTACGCCCCCAACATCGTGGTCGGCTTCGGTCGCGTCGAGGGTCGCACGGTCGGTGTCATCGCCAACCAGCCGCAGGCGATGGCCGGCACGCTCAACATCGAGGCCGGCGAGAAGGCGGCCAGGTTCCTGCGCTTCTGCGACGCGTTCAGCATCCCGATCCTCACCCTCGTCGACGTCCCCGGCTACCTGCCGGGCACCGACCAGGAGTGGACCGGCGTCATCCGTCGAGGCGCGAAGCTGCTGTACGCATACGCGGAGGCGACAGTGCCGCTTGTCACCGTCATCACCCGCAAGGCGTACGGCGGCGCGTACATCGTGATGGGCTCGAAGCAGATGGGTGCCGACCTCAACTACGCCTGGCCGACGGCGGAGATCGCCGTCATGGGCGGACAGGGCGCCGTCAACATCCTCTACCGTGGCGAGATCAAGGCCGCAGAGGCCGCAGGAGAGGATGTCGCGGCTGTTCGCGCTCGTCTCGCAAACGAGTACACCTACAACGTGGCATCCCCGTTCCTCGCCGCTGAGCGCGGTGAGCTCGACGGCGTGATCGAGCCGGCAGCGACCCGCGTCGCGGTCGTGAAGGCGCTGCGCGCCCTCAGAACCAAGCGGTCGTCCATGCCACCCAAGAAGCACGGAAACATCCCGCTGTGACCCAGCACGAGGAGCGCGCCCCGATTGACCTGCGGATCGTGTCTCCGGGCGTCACGCCCGAGGAGGTCGCCGCGGTCACCGCTGTCGTGCGTGGGTCTCTCGACGAGCTCGCCGACGACATGGCCGTCGACGCGACGGCTCGTGTTTCGGCGTGGCAGCGCAGCCAGCGGGACATCCGTTCGACGCTCATTCCCGGGCCGGGAATGTGGCGTAACTTCTCCGGATAACCCCCTTTTCGGGGGTCAGAATTGCGGATGCTGCTCTTTGAGGGTGTGCATCCAACGAAATCCGCAGGTTATGCGGCTCAAATGACCCGAAGTTCACCCCGAATGCCTTCGAAAAGCACTCAGTTTGCGCCAATGTACCCCGGTTTTGCGCATAGGGATTTAGCTAAATCCCACCAGAATGGCGATCATGCGCACTGCCTCTGGCACATTGTCCCCCGGTCGTCCCCCAAAGAGACGACTTTTCAGGGGGGTCATACCCCTGCATAGTTAGTTCTGCAGGTGTCTCACTTTTGTGATCGACACCACCATTCATCGGCGGACTAGGGTAAGCGCGCCGATGATATGGGGGCGAGTCAGGGTGAAATTCGGGTTTTCGCCCTGACTCGGAATTTAGCGAAGGGCCGAAGAAGTGCTCACTGAGCCACTTCGGCCCTTCTGCTATTTCCGGACTGTTCCGGCTACGGCGTGACCGGAACGCGCGGGATCTCCAGCCACAGATCCACTTCATCGTCTTCGAGCGAGTCCTGGCCAAGCGCGACCGACTCACTGTCGGCAAAGGTCAGCAGTCCCACGACCGTCACCGCGATGTCTGAGCCCTCCGGGACGGTGCGAGCGATGATCTTGTCAGCCTTGCTCTCACGGATCGCCAGGGCGAGTCGGTTGAGCACCCTGTCAAATTCGTCTTCAGACAGGTCGTCGATGCCGCCCTCGTCGAGCAGTGTCACCGTGGCGCCCCGACGGCGCGCCAGCATCACCTCTTCGCGCACTGCGTCGTTCAGCAGCTTCCTGCCGCGAATTTCGTCCCGGATGGCGCCCTCAAGGTACGCGCACTCCTTGCTCTGTTCCTCGGTCAGGATGCCGCCGCTCGACTGGATCTGGAGCAGCATGTCCAGGGCCATTGTGCTGGTCTGGCCGAGTCGGAACTGGCGCTCATGCACGTGAGCGTCCTGTGCCGCCTGCCACTCCGTCGCCTCACGCTCTGCCAGGGCGAAGCGCTGCGCGTCCTTGGATGCCTTTGCCATGGCCACGCTCAGCAGGTGCGCGACTCCGACCCATGAGGCACTCCCGACGATCCCGAGACTGAAAATCCCGGCCGGCCCGACGTCCCCGACGATCGCGACGGTGTGCACGACCAGGAAGCCGATGCCGAGCCACGCGAAGGTGTGCCTGCGACGGGTCGACGTGATGGTGAGCAGCGTGCCGCTGGCCGCCACGTACCAGCTCGAATAGCCAGCGCCACCGGGGCGTGCGAAATCCAGTTCATTGGCCACGAGCAGGGTGATCGCAATGACCACCGCGAAGTTGAAAGCTGCCATCGGCAGCGGCATCCGGGACGGCCCGAACGGCAGGAGACTGATGATGGTGGCAACTCCGTAGATCACCATCGCCAGGATGATCGGGCCGGGGTTGCGCGGCTGGTCGAGCGTGAAGAGCGCGAGCAGGATGTGGTACGCCGAGAACAGCGCAGCGATGCCGATGAACATGTAGCGGGGAACCGTGATGTTCATCGCGAGCCTGCCTCGGCATAGGAGTCTGCGGACTCGGTGGACCTGTGCGGCCACCGGATGGTGATGACCGTACCTTCGCCCGGTGACGTGTCGATGGTCGTCAGGCCGCCCGCGTTAGCGACACGCTCAAAGAGCGACATTCGCACACCGAGCCGCTCGTTCGAGATCTCGTCGAGTACGAATCCGGCGCCATCGTCACCCACGACGACCTCGATGCTGTTCGGCGCGAAGCCGCGCACAGAGACCCATCGTGAGACACCATCGTGCCCTGCGTGCTGCAGGCTGTTCATCATGGCCTGCACGGCGGCAGAGTGCACAGCATCAGCGGCCTGGACCGGCATGGAGGCACTTCCCGGACTGCGCACAGTGACGGGAATGGAGGCAGACACCTCCTTGATGCTGTCCCTGATCCTTCCCGACAGCGCCGAGAAGCGCAGCATGGCGCCGTCATCGGGGCTCACCAGCGCCGCGGCCTTCAGGTGCCCGATCGCGTTGGCGGCCATGGTGGCGGCCAGCGCCTGGGCCTGGGGCGTGAGCGCCCTGGAGGCGGAGATGAATGTCGTCAGCACGCTGTCGTGAACAATGGAGTCGACCTCGACGCGTTCGACCTCCATGGCGTGCTGCCTCACCGCAAGGCCGTAGCGATCGAGAGCCGTCGCCTGGGCATCGTCGACCTTCGTCGAGGCCTGCCTCAGCATGGTCACAATGATCTGGATCGCGGCCCCGAGGATGAACGCATAAACGCCCTCGACAACAGCGAGTTCCCACGATGCGTCACCACCCTGTTCCGTCATGCGCACAATGCTGTAGATCGTCGGCGCAGCCACCAGGTAGATGATGCCGATGCGCGTGCTGAATGCGATAGCGGCCATCGCCGTGGCAACAGTGATCAGATAGTTGAGCCAATGGATGCCCGCAAAGACCTCGACCCCGGGAATGACGGCGAACGGCCAGCTGACAAGCGCGCCGAGGTAGACGAGTGTAAACAGGCCGTGCGCCGCACGCACTGCCACCTGCACGATCGACATCACCAGCACGATAATGAGCGAACCGAACAACGCTGGGACGACGATCCACAGCCAGACTGGATACGCCCCGTCAATCTGGCCCTGAAGCCACGGAATCATCTGTGCGCCGAAGACGATGCCAAAACCCGCGACACTGCGGGACATGACCTTCTCGACCTGCTTGCGGCTGATCGGGTTACGCGGCTGCTTAACCTGCGGGAGGGGCTCGACTGCAGCCACGCTAGCGGACATCGCCGCCATCGGAGTCGAGGCCGGGGAGGATGCCGTCTTCGACGGCTCGACGAAGCAGATCGACCTTTGTGGGCGCCGGGCGTCCGACCTCGACGTATTTCACCCTGATCCTGTCCAGGTACTCACGTGCCGTGGAGTACCCGATGCCGAGCTGTTGGGCGGCCAGCTTCAGCGGCAATCCGGATGCGTAGAGATGCAGGATCTCCCGCTCGCGGCGCCCGAGCTGGGCCTTTGCAAAGTCGCGGTCTGCATCGATGGCCGTGGCCCATTCGAGGTTGTTGAGCACGTCGCCCCTGGCGACAGTGGCCGCGGCAGCAAGCACGGTACGCGTCGATGACGACTTCGGGATGACTCCTGCGGCTCCGGCGGCGAGCGCCTCACGGACGCTCGCGACCCGGTCTGCGATGCTGTGCACAAGAACGGCAGATCCCGTTGCCTGTACGCGTTTGACGTTGTCGGTTACGGTCGAGCCGTCGCCGAGGGAGAGGTCGAGCACGACGACGTCCAGCTCGCGGCCGGCCAGTCGTTCGACAAATTCATCGACCGTCGCAGCTTCCACCAGGAAGTCGTATCCCTGGTCAATAAACGCGGCCTTCAGACCAAGGCGCACCGACTCGTGGTCATCGACCACTGCGACTCTGACGCCTGACATGTCCTGCGCTGCCGGTGCGTCGGTCACGGTAGTTTCATTCAAAACGTTTCCGATCTCGCGGGGGCAATAGTTCATCGTATCGTCGCGACGAGTCAACTGCGCGCTGAAACTCGCGACAGGTCAGGTGCGCGAGAGCGTTCCCACTGCCTCCACATGGTGTGTGTTGGGGAACAGGTCGAAGGCCCGCAGGCCCGTCAGCGTGTAGCCGTGGCCCGCGAAGAACTCGACGTCGCGGGCAAATGCTACAGGGTCACAGGCCACATAGACGATCTGGGCGGGGGCGAGGGAGGCGACCGAGGCGACAACATCGCGGCCGGCTCCGGAGCGGGGAGGATCCAGAACGATCGTCGCCCTGGCCAGCCTTGCCTTCTCCGACGCGCTGGCAGAGGACGCAAGATCGCGCACCCAGCGCTCGACCCGCGCCGTCTCCGATCGCGCCCCGATCCACTCGGCGAGATTGTCTGCCGCGTAGTCGGTGGCTATTGCATCGCTCTCTACCGTGGTGATCTTCGTGGTCGGTCCGAACCTGTCGGCGACGGCCGCCGCGAGCAGCCCGACACCGCCGTAGAGGTCGAGGTTGTGGGCCTGGGGGTCGAATTTCTCCGGATCCACGGCATCCTGAACCGCCTTTGTCAGCGTCTCGGCGGCGCTGCGGTGCACCTGCCAGAAGCCGGAATCGGCAAGGCGGAATTCGCGGTCGCCGACAATCTCCGTGATCGTGCTGCGCTTCTGGGCGTTCTTGCCCCCGATGATCAGCCGGACTCCCCCGGACGACGGCGCCAGCACGTCGACGTGCTCGGAGCCGGCGAAGTCCTGATCGAGTGGCGCGGCGGCCGACAGCTCATCCGTCGCCAGCGGCAGCTCGGTGACGGGAATGACCCGGTGCGACCTGGCGGCGAAGGGGCCGACCCGCCCCGTGCTGTTGTCGACGTGCAGCCTGACGCGGGTGCGCCAGCCCGTGCCGCCTCGCTCCTCGTCCCCCGGCAGCGCCTCCACCTGCACGTCGCTGTCGACCTTCGCCATGCGCTGCAGCGAATCGGCGAGCACCTGTCGCTTCAGCTCGCGTTGGTGATCCAGACGGATGTGACCGAATTCGGCGCCGCCTGCGCGGTCTGCCGGGTCGCGGTCGATGGATGCCGCAGTCCACACATGGGGCTGGCGGAACTCGCTCGGCGTGACCACGGAGACGGTCTCGGCGCGCCAAAACGACTTCTTGGAGTCCTCGGTCACCCTGGCAACGACGCGCTCACCCGGAATTGCGTCGGCCACAAAGACGACCCGTCCGTCGTAGCGGGCGACCGCCACCCCACCGTGTGCGATGTTGGTAACGTCAAGCTCAATCGACCTGCCTGCAAATTCACCCATTGTTCGAGCATAGGAGCACCGTGCGGCTGTATCTCGCCTCAACCTCTCCCGCGCGACTGGCGACCCTCCGCGCAGTGGGGGTCGAACCGGTGCTGTTGTCGTCCGGCGTGGACGAGGAAGCCGTCGCCGCAGCCGCTGGCCCTCTCTCCGGCCCCGAGCTGGTGCAGTTGCTGGCGCGGGCCAAGGCCGAGGCCGTCGTCGGCCGTTCACCCATCGACGGCTTCATCCTCGGCGGGGATTCCGCGTTCGAGATCGACGGCGCACTGTTCGGCAAGCCGCACCTGCCTGAGGTCGCGCGCGAACGCTGGCTCGCGCAGCGGGGACGCACCGGGCATGCTGCACTCCGGACACTGGCTGATCGACCACCGCGGTGGGGTGCCGGGTCGGTCCGTGGGTGGGGTGTCAACGGCATCCGTCACCTTCTCCGACACGATCACCGACGACGAAATCGACGCATACGTCGCCACCGGGGAACCGCTGCAGGTTGCTGGCGCGTTCACGATCGACAGCCTCGGGGCGCCCTTCATCTCGAGGGTCGACGGCGACCCTCACGCGGTCGTCGGGCTGTCCGTCGCCCTCGTTCGGACCCTGCTGCTCGAATTCGACGTTCCGTGGCATAGCCTGTGGAATCGACAGGCGCTGTAGAAACCCACACCGCCGCTCCCCCGTTTTTGTCTCTACCAACCAAAGGCCACAGCGCCCCCACCCATAAGCTAGGTAACTATGGCTCGCATCACGAAGGTACTCATCGCCAACCGTGGGGAGATCGCAGTACGCGTCGTCCGCGCTGCAAAGGACAGCGGCATCGCGACCGTTGCCGTCTACGCAGACCAGGACCGGGATGCCAGGCACGTCAGGCTCGCTGACGAGGCATACGCGCTCGACGGCACCACCTCGGCCGAGACCTACCTCGTCATCGAGAAGCTGCTGTCTGTGGCCAGGCGCTCCGGCGCAGACGCCGTGCACCCCGGCTACGGATTCCTCGCCGAGAACGCCTCGTTCGCCAGGGCCGTCATCGACGCCGGTCTGATCTGGATCGGGCCGTCCGCCGAGGCTATCGAGCAGCTGGGTGACAAGGTGTCCGCCCGTCACATCGCCGAGAAGGTCGGTGCGCCGCTGGCGCCGGGCACGCTGAACCCCGTTTCGGGAGCCGCCGAGGTGCTCGACTTCGTCGACATCCACGGGCTTCCCGTTGCCATCAAGGCCGCCTTCGGTGGTGGAGGACGCGGACTCAAGGTCGCGCGCACCCGCGAAGAGATCCCCGAACTGTTCGAATCGGCAACCCGGGAGGCCATCGCCGCCTTCGGTCGAGGCGAGTGCTTCGTTGAGAAGTACCTCGACCAGCCGCGTCACGTCGAAACCCAGTGTCTCGCGGACAGCTTCGGCAACGTCGTGGTCATTTCGACCCGCGACTGCTCGCTGCAGCGCCGGCACCAGAAGCTCGTCGAAGAGGCACCGGCACCGTTCCTCACCGATGAGCAGAACGAACTGCTGTACACGTCATCCAAGGCGATCCTCCGCGAGGTCGGCTACGTCGGCGCCGGCACCTGCGAGTTCCTGGTCGCCCGCGACGGAACCATCTCGTTCCTCGAGGTCAACACGCGACTGCAGGTCGAGCATCCCGTCTCCGAGGAAGTGACGGGCATCGACCTCGTGCGCGAGCAGTTCCGCATCGCCGCGGGCGAGAGCATCGACTACGACGACCCCACCCCGGTCGGCCATTCCTTCGAATTCCGCATCAACGGTGAAGACCCGGGACTGAACTTCATGCCGTCGCCCGGTCCGGTCAACGTGCTCAGGATGCCGGGAGGCCCCGGCGTTCGCGTCGACAGCGGCGTCACCACCGGCGATGTCATCAGCGGCGCTTTCGACTCGCTGCTGGCCAAGCTGATCGTCACCGGCTCGTCGCGCGAGGACGCCCTCGAGCGCTCGCGCCGCGCCCTCGACGAGTTCGAGGTCGCCGGACTGCCGACCGTGCTGCCGTTCCACCGCAAGATCGTGCGCGATCCTGCCTTCACGTCATCCCCGTTCAGCGTCTACACGCGCTGGATCGAGACCGACTTCGTCAACGACATCGAGCCGTGGAGCGGGTCGCTTCCCGACGGAACTCCGCCAGTGGCCCGCCACAACGTCGTCGTCGAGGTTGGCGGCAAGCGCGTCGAGGTGTCCCTTCCTACGAAGCTGGTCCCGACCACGGTGGGGGGAACGGCTCTCGCTGCCGCACCCAAGCGCCGGGCATCCACCTCCGTCAGCACCGTCACGGGCGACTCGCTGAAGGCGCCCATGCAGGCCACCGTCGTGAAGCTCGCCGTCGCCGAGGGCGACCGGGTGGTCAAGGGCGACCTGATCCTCGTGCTCGAGGCGATGAAGATGGAGCAGCCGCTGGTTGCCCACAAGGACGGCACCGTGACCGGGATCAACGCGACCGTGGGTGCCACCGTGGCATCCGGTCATCTGCTCCTGAACATCGCCGACTGACCTCCCCGCAGCGAGCGCGCCCGCCCGGCGCGACCGCGGTCGTGCGCGCGCTCGCGGTGGTGCCGAACGGCCGCGCTGGGCGGTCACCGAAGCCCCGCGGCCACGAGGTGTACCCGCAACATCGGCAACGACATCGCAACGTCCCATCCCCACCGTGACATGCCACGTCCGGATGCGCGCAGTCGATCCTCGCGCCTCTTCTCGTCCGCGAGCGCCCTGGCTGGGGAGCGCCCGCGCAGGTACACCGGGTTCGTGTACTTGCTGGCTCCGTCGAACTCCCCCATCAGCCGGTGGTGCTTCCACCAGAAATCGGTGTAGCCGATGAGCCCATTTCGGTCGAAAAACGGCTGCTGAAGTGTGGGCGGCGGAAGGCGAAGCAGGTGCATTCCCACTCGGCTGCACGACTCCCCCGGGGAGCCGGATGCCCCATCCGCGAAGTCGACGACCGCCCGAGCCTGCGCCACACCCCGTCCCCGGCCTGCGCTCACCAGTTCTTCGAAGAGTTCGTCCTTCGACAGCGGATCTCGCGTCACTGCACCCGCAGCATCCTTCGCGCCGCTGAGCGCCGCATCGGCGACGCACACCGCTTCTCTGAAACTCGACGTTCGGGCGACATCGATTACGGTGCGTCGCAGCGAGGTCACGTGAAGCCCGTCGATGACCCTGACCTGCCCTGCATCCGTTCCGTGGCGCGTGAACTGCTTCGTGGATCTGCCTCCGGCCGAAACTCCCGAGGCCACATGGAGTAGTCGAGGCAGCGGTTCGATGGCAGGCAAACCCCACGCCAGCGCCGCGCTCCGGTGGGAGAAGATCGGGATTGTCGGCTGGACCACGTGCGCGGCGTGCATCCTCGTCAGGTAGTGCTGGAGCTCCCGCTCATGTGCGGGCAGGTTGGTGTCGATCGGCGGCGCGTACGTTCCGCGGCTGACCTTCTCCAACTCGCCGCTCCTTACCGCGGCGGTGAGTGCGGCTCGGGCTCCCCTGGCTCTCAGCTCAGCGTCGCGCTGGAAGTGGTCGCTCCAGTTGATACCGGATGTGGATGTCATACGCCGAGGTTCCCCGAACGCGGCCACCGGCATCCTGCAGCAGCCATTGCGGTGCACACCCGTGCGCGGGTGGCTGCTGTGGACGACGGGAGCCAGCGGCGAGCGCTGCCCCTCGGGGCGCGCGCTCCCGACCGCACACCCGCGGCGGAGCCGAACGGGCGCGCTCGGCTAGTCGACGATGTGCATCGCCCGCGCGGCATCCGTGATGCTGCCCGTCAGCGACGGGTACACGGAGAAGGCCCGCGCCAGCTGGTCAACGGTCAGCCGGTGCTCCACGGCGAGCGCCACCGACATGATCAGCTCCGACGCGTGCGGCGCGACGATGATGCCGCCGATGACGGTGCCCGAGCCGGTGCGGGCGAACAGCTTCACGAAGCCGTCCTTGATGCCCATCATCTTGGCGCGCGGGTTCGACGCGAGCGGCAGCTTGTAGACCTCGCCCTGGGCGATGCCGTCCTCGATCTGCTTCTGCGTCCAGCCGACCGTCGCGATCTCGGGCTGGGTGAAGATGTTGGATGTCACGTTCCGCAGCTCGATCGGAGTGACGCCGTCGCCCATCGCATGGAACACTGCCGTGCGGCCCTGCATCGACGCGACGGAGGCGAGCGGCAGGAAGTCGGAGCAGTCGCCGGCCGCGTAGATCGACGGCATGGAGGTGCGGGCGACCCGGTTGACGCGGATGTGTCCGGATGCCGGTGAGCTGAACTCCGGCCTCCTCGAGGCCGATGTCCGCCGTGTTGGGGATGGATCCGACGGCGAGCAGACAGTGGCTGCCCTCCACGGTCCGTCCGTCCGAGAGGGTGGCGACCACGCCGGTCTTCGTGCGGGTCACCGATTCTGCGCGGGACTTGGAGAGCACGGTCATCCCGTTGCGCTTGAAGACGTCCTCGATCACTCTCGCGGCGTCGGCGTCCTCACCGGGCAGGACCTGGTCGCGGGAGGAAATCAGGGTGACCTCGGAGCCGAGCGCCGAGTATGCGGAGGCGAACTCGGCACCGGTCACACCGGAACCCACAACGATGAGGTGCTCGGGCACCTGGGTGAGGGTGTAGAGCTGCGTCCAGGTCAGGATGCGCTCACCATCCGGGACGGCCGTGTCCAGGATGCGCGGGCGTGCGCCCACGGAGACCACCACGGTGTCTGCGTCGATCTCATCGAAGTCGGTTCCCGCGGCGCCCTTGCCGGTGGAGACGACGAGGCGTTGGGGGCCGTCCAGGCGTCCGTGGCCCTGCACAATGCGAACCCCGGCCTTGATCAGCTGGGATTTCATGTCCTCAGACTGCTGGCGGGCGAGTCGCATGAGCCTGGTGTTGACGGCGGACAGGTTGACGGTGACCTCCGGTCGCACCGCCCTGCCCGATTCGGTTCGGGTGAAGAACTGGACGCCGAGGTCTGCAGCTTCGCCGATGCCGTTGGTGGCCTCGGCGGTGGCGATGAGGGTTTTCGATGGCACGACGTCGGTGAGAACGGCCGAACCGCCGACCCCTTCGCGCTCGACCAGGGTCACTTCTGCACCCAGCTGCGCACCGGCCAGCGCGGCTTCGTATCCGCCAGGCCCACCTCCGAGGATCGCGATGCGTTGCGTGCGCTCGAATTCATAGGCCATTCCGCAATTGTCGCAGAATAGAGTGGTGGGATGTCGCAGCTGACCTCCCCCCATCCCCTCGATGACCCCGCCGCCGATCCTTTCGCGATCGCCGCCACCGCCGCCGCAGAAATCGCGGAGAGAACCGGGGTCGAGAAGCACGACATCGCCCTTACTCTCGGCAGCGGCTGGGCGAAGGCCGCCGACCTGATCGGCGAGACGACAGCCACGATCGCGGCCCAGGACATCACCGGCTTCGGCGCGCCAGCGCTGGCCGGCCACGTCGGCACTTTGCGCTCAGTACTGCTGCCGACCGGCAAGCGGGCGCTCGTCATCGGGGCACGCACCCATTACTACGAGGGTCACGGCGTTCGCCGCGTGGTGCATTCGGTGCGAACCGCCGCCGCCACCGGCGCCACCACCATGATCCTGACCAACGGCGCCGGAGGAATCCGCGAATCGTGGAAACCCGGCACCCCCGTGCTGATCAGCGACCACATCAACCTGACCGCCGACTCGCCGCTCGAGGGCGCGACCTTCGTCGACCTCACCGACCTGTACAGCGCGCGCCTGCGCGACCTCGCGCGTTCGGTGCAGGGCGACCTCGATGAGGGCGTGTACTGCCAGTTCCGCGGTCCGCACTACGAGACCCCGGCCGAGGTGCAGATGGCCAAGGCGATCGGCGGGCACATCGTCGGCATGTCCACAGCGCTGGAGGCCATCGCGGCGCGGCAGGCCGGCATGGAGATCCTCGGCATGTCGCTGATCACGAACCTGGCGGCGGGCATCCAGAAGACACCGCTCAGTCACCACGAGGTGATTCAGGCCGGCAAGGACGCCGAAATCACCATCAGCAGCCTTCTCGCACGAATCGTGGCAAGCCTGTGAGCGCCGGCCTGCTCGCCGACGCACGTTCCTGGCGCGACCAGGATCCGGATGCCGTCACCAGGGCCGAGCTCGATGAACTCGTCGTCGGCGACCGAGGCCGGCGACGCCACAGCCGAGGCCGCCCTCGCCGACCGTTTCTCGGCCAGGCTGGAGTTTGGCACGGCGGGTCTCCGCGGAGAGCTCGGGGCGGGCCCCAACCGGATGAACCGCGTGCTGGTCACCCAGGCCGCCGCTGGGCTCGCCGCCTACCTGCTGGCCCGCGAGCCAAGCCCCAGCATCGTCATCGGCTACGACGGTCGCCGCAACTCCGAGGTCTTCGCCCGCGACACCGCCACGATCATGGCCGGCGCCGGGGTCACCACCACCCTGCTGCCCAGGCACCTGCCGACGCCGGTGCTCGCGTTCGCCGTGCGACACCTGAACACCAGCGCGGGCGTGATGGTCACCGCGAGCCACAACCCCGCCAACGACAACGGCTACAAGGTCTACCTGGGCGGCAGCGACCACGGCTCACAGATCGTCCCACCGGAGGACGGCCTGATCGCCGACGCGATCGCGCTCGTCTCGACGGTCTCGATCGTCGACCTTCCGCGATCCACCGACTTCATCGTCGCCGACGACTCGGTCCTCGACGAGTACGTGCGCCAGACGGCGGCGCTCGGCCACTGCGCGACCCCGCTGAGCTTCGTCTACTCGGCGATGCACGGTGTGGGCTGGGAGACGGCAGAGCTCGTCTTCCGGGCGGCGGGCTTCGGCACGCCAGCTGTCGTCGCCGAGCAGATCGAGCCGGATGCCGCGTTCCCGACTGTCGCATTCCCGAACCCCGAGGAACCGGGGGCGATGGACCTTTCGTTCGCCCGTGCGGCCGAGGTCGGCGCCGATCTCGCGATCGTGAACGACCCGGACGCGGACCGGCTCGCCGTGGCTGTGCCCGGGCGTGACGGGGTGTGGCGCAGGCTGAGCGGCAACGAGGTCGGCTACCTGCTCGGCTGGCGGGCGGCCGAGCGAGCCGTCGCCGGGGGCGCGACGGGCGGCGGCACCATGGCCGCATCCATCGTCTCCAGCCCAGCGCTGCGGGCGATCGCGCGCCGACTACGGGCTCGGCTACGAAGACACCCTCACCGGGTTCAAGTGGATCTCGCGCGCCGAGAACCTCATCTACGGCTTCGAGGAGGCCCTCGGCTACCTCGTCGACCCGCACATCGTCCGCGACAAGGACGGCATATCGGCCGCCGTCGACTTCCTGTCGCTGGCGTCCGAGCTCAAGGCCGCCGGTCGCACCATCGACGACCACTTCGACACCTTCGCCGACCGCTTTGGCGCCTTCGCGTCGAGCCAGATCTCGCTGCGATTCACCGACCTGTCCCAGATCTCGGGAACGATGACGCGACTGCGGACGCAGCTGCCGACGGTGGTCGGCACGATCCCCGTGGCCTCTGTCGATGACTTCGTCTCCGGCTTCGAGCAGTACCCGGCTGGCGACATCCTGCGCATCCACCTGGTCGGTGGCGGCCGCGTGATTGTGCGCCCGAGCGGCACGGAGCCCAAGCTGAAGGTCTACATCGACGCATCGAGCACGGACGGCACGGCCGCCGAGCGTCGCGCAGCGGCCGACGCCGTCGTGGCCGAACTCGATGCCGGAATGCGGGCCTGCTGGAGTAGTGAACCCGCGGGCTATGACCCCAGCGACGCCTCGAGCTTGCGCGTCAGTTCTTCGGTGTCGAAAAAGTTCTCGATGACGATGACGTCGGCGAAGGTCGCGCCGATGGCTGCCACGAACTCGGCGGAGGTCAGGATCACCTGCGCGTCTGCGGCGACGTCCCGCACGGAGGCGATGTCGGCGGCGACCACGGTGGCCTCGATGTCCAGTTTGTGCAGCACGCGCTCGGCATTCACCTTCAGGATGCCGGAGCTGCCGATTCCCGCGCCGCAGATGGTCACGATCTTCATGAGTTCACGTCCATGATCGCTCGCACTTCCTCCGGCGACCGCGCGGCCGCGAGGTCTGCGATCGCGCGACGAGTCGTTGAAAATATTGGCGACGGCAGCGACCGCCGCAAGGTGAGTGTCTGCCGACGCAATGGCCAGGCCCAGGATGACGCTGACCGGGTCGTTGTGCGGATGCCCGAAGTTGACGGGCGTCGCGAGAGTCACGATCGACAGCCCATCGGCGATGACCTCCGGGCCGGGTCGCGCGTGCGCCAGCGCCAAGCCGGGGGCGATCACGACGTACGGCCCGTGCTGGTCGATCATCCGGATCATCTCGGCGGAGTATCCGGGCTTGGCAGAACCGGACCTCGCGAGGGCCTCCCCTGCGAGCGTCACGGCGGCACGCCAGTCCGCGGCCTCTGCCGCGATGACTATGGCGTTCTCGGGAAGCGGCGGAAGACTCATGGTTACGCCGCGTCGAAGCCGGCCGTGATGATGTCGGCGAGCTCTTCGCGCTCCTCCAGCGGAAGGAATGCCGAGGCGGCAGCGTTGAGCTGGAACACGGCGAGGTCGGTCAGGTCGTAGCCGAAGGTCTCGGCCAGCAAGCGACAGTTCGCGCGACAGCGACGTGGCACTCATCAGCCTGTTGTCGGTGTTCACGGTGACCCGGAAGCCGAGCTGGTAGAGCAGGTCGAACGGGTGGTCGATCAGCTCGTCCCCCCACTGCTCGATGGCGCCGGTCTGCAGGTTCGAGCTGGGGCTGAGCTCGAGTGCGATCTCGCGATCCTTCACCCACTGGGCAACGGGGCCGAGCGTCACGTAGGTGTTCTCGTCGTCCTCGCTCGAGGTGACGATGTCTTCGGCCAGACGCACGCCGTGACCCAGACGCAGGGCGCGACCGTCGAACAGCGCGCCGCGAATCGACTCGAGGCCGTCCGCCTCGCCGGCGTGCACGGTGGCGGGGAGGTAGTTTCGGGCCAGCAGGTCGAAGGCGTCCCGCATGTTGCCCGCCGGGAAGCCTGCCTCGGCTCCGGCGATGTCGAATCCGACAACCCCGTTCCCGCGGTGGCGAAGGGCAAGTTCCGCGATCTCCAGCCCGCGGCCGGCATGACGCATCGCGCTGATCAGCTGGCCGACCCGGATGCTGCCGCCGCTGTTTGCGACATCGTCGGCTCCGGCATCCAGACCCTCCTGCACGGCCTCGACTGTCTCGTCGAGGCTGAGGCCGCGCACGAGGTGCTGCTCGGGAGCCCAGCGGATTTCGCCGTACACGACGCCGTCAGCGCCGAGATCCTGCACGAATTCGCGAGCGACCCTGGTGAGCCCCTCCTTGGTCTGCATCACGCCGGTGGTGATGTCGAAAGTCTTGAGGTACTCCACCAGCGAACCCGAGTCTGACTGGTTCGCGAACCAGGTCGCGAGCCCATCGGCGTCGGCTACCGGAACGGCCATGTCGACGGCATCCGCCAGCTCGATGATGGTCTGGGGGCGCAGGCCACCGTCAAGGTGATCGTGCAGTGAGACCTTGGGGAGGCGGGTGATGTTGGCGCCGCCGCCGGGCATGATGTACTCGTTGACCGCACTGTTCATGACGTTCAATCTACCGGTAGGTGGCTGAGCGGTAGCCCTACGGTCGCGATCCGAGGTTCAGCCCGATCTCTGCGGCAGCAGCGGTCGCCGCCGCGCTGACATCCTCGGGACTCACGGTGCTGAATGTGGTTGCGACGTAGGGAACCGTGAGCGCAGCGATGGTGCGACCCGACTCGACGACGGGCGCGACGACATCGATGATGCCGGCCTGCAGCGCGTCTGGTCGCAGGACCGCGGCAGAGTTCCCGGAGGTCAGGGCGTATCCGGTCGCGGTCTGGTCGACGGGAAACGTTGCCCCGACCCGCACCCGGTAGCCGAAGTCGGCGGGCGATTCGACCTGCGCGATGACCCTGACCATGCCGCCATCCAGCACGCTCAGGTTGCAGGACTGGCGGATCGCGTCGGCCAGGTTGCGCATGGGTGTGGTTGCTGCAGCGATGAGTCCGCGCAGCGGCGGGTGCCGGTGTGCGAGATCGAACATCCGCATCGAGAAGAAGTAGAGGCCGGATGGTCGATCACGATAGAGGTAGCCGTGCCGCTCGAGGGTCGCCAGGACCCGGTAGATCTGGCCCACGGTGCGCCCGACCGCCGTCGGCCACCTCCTTCTGGCTCAGTCCTCCGGGCTGGGAGGCAAGCAGGTCGAGGATCTCCAGCCCCCTGTCGAGCGCCGGGGCTGAGTATTCCGGGATGGCCGCCACTACAACCGCGCGCCCATCGCGGCAAGCATCCGGCGGGCGATCACCCGGTTGATGTCGTCGGGGACCGGCTGGGCTCCCGGAATCAGAGTGGATGCAGCAACCGCCACTCGTTCGAGTGAGAGGCACTGCAGCAGAAAGCCCAGGTCCATCGACTCCAGCGAGTTGCCCTTCGGCTCTCTGCCCGCCAGGTTCATCATCCGTCCGTCGGCGAGCAGGATGACGTGCCTGTCGCCGGGAAGGTCGAGTCGTTCGATCGCGACATCGAGCTGGGTGCTCGACACCGCCAGCGCACGCAGTGCCGGCACATCGATCTCCCACGGGAAGTGACCGCAATTGGCGAGAATCGCCCCCGGGCTGACCCGATCGAAGAACTCGCCGGTGATGACTCCGGGCTGGCCGGTCGCGGTGATGAACACCTCACCCCACCCGGCGAGTTCGAGAAGCGGTGCCACGCGGAATCCATCCATGGCGGCCTCGAATGCCTTGATCTCGTCGACCTCGACCACGGCGACTTTTCCGCCGAGAGCCCGCAGATACTGGGCGACGCCCCGGCCACACCAGCCGTAGCCGGCCACGACGAACCGGCGGCCCGGAACCATCAGGTTTGTGATGCGCATGAAGCTTTCGACGACCGACTGGCCAACCGCGTGCTTGTTCTCGCCGATCGCCTTCAGTGGGCTGTCGTTGATGACGATGACGGGGAACGGGATGCGGCCGGCAAGCTCGTCCCGAAGCCGGAGGCCGCCAGAGGTCGTCTCCTCCGTGCCCCCGATGATGCCCTCGGAATCGTCGGCGACGAGCGCGGCCAGATCCCCGCCGTTGTCGAGCAGCATCTGCGGGCGCGCGTCGGCAACGGAGCGCACGTTGCGGTGGTGTTGCTCGATCGAGTCATCGCGCGAGCCAAAAACGGTCATGCCACTGTCCCGGAGGAATGCGACGACGTCGTCCTGGGTCGAACCGTGATTGCCGGTTGCGACGATCTCGGCTCCCCCGGCGGCCAGAGTTTCGAGCAGTACGGCTGTCTTGGGTTCGATGTGCAGCGACATCCCGATTCTGATGCCCGTGAACGGCGATGACGCCGCAAAGTCGGCTCGCGCCGCTGCAAGAAGCGGCATGCGGGAACGAATCCATTCGACTCTCGCGGAGCCTCGATGTGCCAGATTCTGTCATGGCCACAGTCTTACACAGGTGAATGTTGTTTTCATATATGCTTCGGATATGCCTACCAAGATCATCCTCGACTGCGACCCAGGGCACGACGACGCGATCGCGATGCTGCTCGCCTGGGGCAATCCCGACATCGAGCTGGTCGGGGTGACCACCGTGATGGGAAACCAGACCATCGAGAAGGTCACCCGCAACGCGCTCTCGGTAGCGCGGGTCGCCGGAATCACCGGCGTTCCTTTCGCACGCGGCGCCCATCGGCCCCTCGTGCGCCAGGTCGAGGTCGCGGAGACCATCCACGGCGACTCGGGCCTCGACGGCCCAGCGCTGCCCGATCCCGCGATCGAGCTCGATCCCCGGCACGCCGTCGACTTCATCATCGACACGATCATGGCGGCAGAGATCGGCGAGATCACCCTCGTCCCGACCGGCGCCCTGACCAATATTGCGATGGCCGTGCGCAAGGAACCACGCATCGTCGAGCGCGTGAAGCAGGTCGTGCTGATGGGTGGCGGCGTGAACGTCGGCAACTGGAGCGCCACCAGCGAGTTCAACATCGTGATCGACCCTGAGTCGGCGCACATCGTCTTCAACGAGTCGTGGCCGCTGACCATGGTCGGGCTCGACCTGACCCATGAGGCGCTGGCCACGCCATCCGTCGTCGCGGCCATCGCCGCGGTCGGCACCGGGCCTGCGCGCTTCGTGGGCGAGCTGCTGGACTTTTTCGCGCAGACCTACCGGGAGCACCAGGGGTTCGAGTTCCCGCCCGTGCATGACCCGTGCGCTGTCGCCTTTGTGATCGACCCGTCAGTGATGCAGGTGACGCGCGTGCCGCTCGATGTCGAGCTCACCGGCACGCTCACGCTCGGGATGACCGTGGCAGACTTTCGCGCGCCGGCGCCCGATGACTGCACGACCCAGGTCGCGGGCAAACTCGACCACGCGAGGTTCTGGGCGCTCGTGGTGGACGCGCTGGAGCGCATCGGCGACCCCGAGCTTGGGCTGCCGCCGCACTATCGACGAGGTCGGCCTCTCAGCTAGCCTGCGGCAGCGGCCGGTCAATCCCGCGTCGAGACCTCCACTTATGCTGCTTCCGGACGACGCAAGGCAGCAAAAGTGGAGGTCTCGCTGGTTTTGACGGCAGAACGACCTGGAGGAGCCCCAGTCAGTCGACGCGGCCCGCGAGCAGCGGACCGCCGTCGTCGATCGGGTCACCGGCGTCACCGATGCGGTACGCACCGTCGAGGGCCTCGATCGCCCGCTCGAACCTGGCTTCCTCGTGCGTGTGCATGATGAACAGCGGCTGGCCCTTCACGACGGTGTCGCCTGGCTTGGCGAGCAGATCGATCCCGGCGGCGTGGTGCACCGGATCCTGCTTGCGGGCGCGGCCGGCCCCGAGTCGCCACGCGGCGACGCCGAACGGCAGTGCCTCCTGAGCGACGAGCACGCCGTCACGCTCGGCGAGCACGGGATGGGATTCGAGCGGCGCGGGCAGCGCAGCATCCGGGTCTCCACCCTGGGCCGAGATCATCGCGCGCCAGGTGTCCATGGCACGCCCGTCGGCCAGCGCGGCTTCCACGTCGGCATCGGGCTGGCCGGCGAGGGCCAGCATCTCGCGAGCGAGGGCGACCGTGAGCTCGACGACGTCGGACGGCCCGCCGCCGGCGAGCACCTCGACCGATTCGCGCACCTCGTTGGCGTTGCCGATGGTAAGGCCGAGCGGCACGTTCATGTTCGTCAGCAGCGCGACGGTCTTGACGCCCGCATCGTTGCCGAGCCGAACCATGGTCTCGGCGAGCTCCCGGCTGCGCGCCGGGTCTTTCATGAACGCGCCAGAGCCGAACTTCACGTCGAGCACCAGGGAGGCGGTGCCCTCCGCGATCTTCTTGCTCATGATGGATGACGCGATCAGCGGTATTGCTTCGACCGTCCCCGTGATGTCGCGGAGGCTGTACAGCTTCCCGTCAGCGGGTGCGAGGCCGGTTCCTGCCGCGCAGATGACGGCACCCACCGACCGTAGCTGTGCATAGAACTCATCGTTGGACAGGGCAGCCCGCCACCCGGGAATGCTCTCCAGCTTGTCGAGGGTGCCACCGGTGTGACCGAGTCCGCGACCGGACAGCTGGGGAACAGCGACGCCGAACGAGGCGACGAGCGGTGCAAGCGGAAGAGTGATCTTGTCTCCGACACCGCCAGTGGAGTGCTTGTCGGTGGTCACCTTGCCGAGGTCATCGAACGAGAGCGTCTCACCCGAGGCGATCATCGCCATCGTCAGGTCGCGGATCTCTTCGCGCGCCATCCCGTTCAGGAAGATCGCCATCGTCATGGCGGCCATCTGCTCGTCCCCCACGTACCCGCGCGTGTATGCGTCGACGAGCCAGTCGATTTGCGCGGTGGTCAGTGTGCCGTGATCCCGCTTGGTGTGGATGAGGTCGACGACATCGAATGCTTCAACAGCCATGGTGTTCCTAACGATCGATGACGCTATTCGGCGCGATACGCCTCGAGGGTGCGGGGCCCGAACGCATCCGGGATCACCTCGTCGATGGTGCGAATTCCCGAAACGGTTTCGAGAAGCATGCCTTCCGCGGAATGTTCAAACAGCAGCTGCCTGCAGCGGCCGCATGGCATCAGGGCATCCCCGTTGCCGTCGACGCACGTGAACGCCACGAGCTTGCCGCCGCCGGTCATGTGAAGCGACGAGACCAGCGCGCATTCCGCGCACAGGGTCAGGCCGTACGACGCGTTCTCGACGTTGGCCCCCGAGATGATGCGCCCGTCGTCGACGATCGCGGCGACGCCCACGGGGAAGTTCGAGTACGGAACATAGGCGTGGGTGAGTGCCTCATTCGCGACGGCGCGCAGGGCATCCCAATCTATGGCCGTCACGATTTCACGTACGCCTTTCCGGATGCGGCCGGCGCTCTCACCTGGCCTACGAGGCCCGCGACGGCGAAGATCGTGACCAGGTACGGCAGCATCAGCATGAACTGGCTGGGCACGGGTGATCCGACGATGCTGAGCACGCTCTGCAGGTTGGATGCGAAGCCGAAGAGCAGCGCGGCGAGTGTCGCGCGAATCGGATCCCACCTACCGAAGATCACCGCGGCGAGGGCGATGAATCCGGCACCGGCTGTCATCTCCTTGTTGAAGGCACCGACCGACCCGAGCGTGAAGTACGCGCCACCGAGTCCGGCGATCGCGCCAGCGAGGGACACGTTCCAGAATCGGGTGCGATTCACGTTGATGCCCACGGTGTCTGCCGCCTGCGGGTGCTCACCGACCGCGCGAAGACGCAGGCCCCACTTCGTCTTGAACAGCGCGAACCACACCGCGGCTACGGCCACGTACATGATGTAGATGATGATCGTCTGCCTGAAGAACACGGGTCCGATGATCGGGATCTCGCCGAGCAGCGGAATCGGGAGGCGCGGGAACCGCGGAGGCGAGTTAAGCAGCGCGGCATTCGGGGCCAGCAGCTTCGAGAACAGGAAGCTGGTGAGACCGATGACGAGCACGTTCAGCACGACACCGACGATCACCTGGTCGACGACGTACTTGATCGAGAACGCCGCAAGCACGAACGACACGAGCATTCCCGCGATCACCGCCGCGAGCAGGCCGAGTACGGGCTGCTGGGTGATGGATGCCACGACAGCAGACGCGAAGGCCCCGGCCAGCAGCTGGCCCTCGATGGCGATGTTGACGACGCCCACGCGCTCGGAGATGACGCCACCGAGGGAGCCGAAGATGAGCGGCGCACTGAGCCCGACGGCCCCGACCAGCAGCCCGGGGATGGGGATCAACTGCCCGGCGGCGGCCCACGTGAGGAACGCGATGAGGAACAGCGCCGCGAACAGCGCCGTCATCCACACCCGTGTCTTCATGGCCTTGAACGACAGCCACGCCGCATACGCGGCCAGCGCGAACAACAGAATCACCACGACGATGGTCACGACGGTGACGTCGGCCGAAATGGGCGGAAGCTGGATGAGGTCGCTGCTGGTGGACAGCCGGAAGGTCGTAATGCCGTCGCGCGGGCTGAACGTGAACAGCATCAGGGCGATGGCGGCGAAAATGCCGAAGCCGATGGGTGGCTTCCAGTTTCTGACGGCCGCCGTCGAGAGGGCTATGGTCTGGGTCGGGGTAGCGACGCTCACTTGGTCACCATCGCCTTCGGGTTGAGCGCCTTCGCGCGACGCATGGATCCTGGAACTGGAAGTCTGAAAATCGCCCGCACGAGTGGGGGCGCCGCGATGAACAGCACGATGAGCGACTGCACGACGAGCACGATGTCGACCGGCACACCCTGCGCCGCCTGCATCGAGTATCCGCCCGCCTTCAGTGCGCCGAACAGGATCCCTGCGATGAACACTCCGACGGGTTTCGACCTGCCGAGCAACGCCACGGTGATCGCGTCGAATCCGATGCCGGCGTCGATGCCCTCGCCGAAGCCGGTGGTGACGGTTCCGAGAATCTGCGCGACCCCGGCAAGGCCGATGAGCCCGCCGGAGATCAGCATCGCGTACACGTAGATGTTCTTCACGTTCATGCCGGCGACGCGCGCAGCGTGCGGGTTAGCGCCCACAGCGCGGAACTGGAATCCGAGGTTCGACCTGTTGATCAGGTACCAGACCCAGACCGTGGCAGCAATCGCGAAGATGAAGCCCCAGTGCAGGTTGTATTTCGCGCCAAGCAGATCCGGGAACACGGCGCTCGGCAGCATGGCCGGCGACTTCGGGTTGTTCGAGCCTGGAGCCTGCAGCGCGCCCTGCGTGCGCAGCAGGTACGAGATCAGGTACAGGCCGATGTAGTTGAGCATGATCGTGACGATCACCTCATGAGCTCCGGTGCGCGCCTTCAGCAGGCCCGCGATTCCGCCCCAGATTGCTCCGGCGGCGATTCCGGCGATCACGGCGACGATGAGGTGCAGCGGGAACGGCATCGGGAACGTGAAGGCGACGAAACCCGCGGCGCCAGCCGCGACGAGCATCTGGCCGCGGCCACCGATGTTGAACAACCCGGTTCGGAACGAGACGGCCACGCCCAGCCCGGCCGCAATCAGCGGGGTCGCGAACGTGAGTGTCTCGGTGAGCGGCTTGATCCCGTCAGCGAACCCCGGGCGCCTGAAGTTGTAGATGGAACCCTGGAACAGTGCGGAGTACGCACCGGCCGCGGCATCCCAGATCGCCTTCAACGTGTCGCCAGGTCTTGAAAAGAAGTATCCGGATGCCGCCTGGACGCCCTTGTCGGTGACCGCGATCAGAATCGCTCCGGCTAGCAGGGCCAGCACCACTGCGAGCACGGAGATCATCGCGCTGCCGCCGATGATGTCCCGAAGCACCTGCTGTGAGCGTGATTCCTTTTCGGCCTCCTGCGCTGGCTTGACCGTGGTTTCGGTTTCTTCCGGCTGCACGGGCGGGGGCAGTTGTTCGCTCATGCTGCGCTCTCTGTGGATTTGGGTGCTTCTCCGGCCATCATGAGGCCGAGCACTTCTCTGGGGGTATCGCCTGGCACGATTCCGACGATCGATCCGCGATACATCACGGCGATGCGGTCAGCGAGCGCGACGACCTCGTCGAGCTCGGTGGAGACGACCAGCACGGGGATGCCGGCGTCACGTGTCTCAACGATTCGGGTGTGGACGAATTCGATCGAACCCACGTCGAGCCCGCGCGTGGGCTGGGCGGCAACGAACAGGCGCAGGTCGCGGCTGAGTTCGCGCGCGAGCACCACCTTCTGCTGGTTTCCGCCGGACAGCCTCCCGACTTGAGTCGTGATGCCCTGGGCGCGAATGTCGAATTCCTTAACCTTCTCGCGCGCGAATTCGTCGAGAAAGCCCAGCTGGAGGGTTCCGCGCTTCACGAACGGCTCCTTGTTGGAGCGGTCGAGCATGAGGTTCTCGGCGATGGTGAAGTCGGCCACCAGACCATCTTCCGTGCGGTCTTCCGGTATGAACCCGACGCCGGCATCCAGCGTCTTTCGGACCGAGCCTCGAATCGACTTACCGTCAAGCCTGATCGAGCCGGTCACTCTCGGCTGGAGCCCCAGAATCGCCTCGACAAGCTCGGTCTGCCCGTTGCCCTGCACCCCGGCGATCGCCAGCACCTCGCCCTCGCGCACCTCGAAGCTCACGTTGTTCACGACGAGCTGGTTGCGCGGGTCGATGACAGACAAGCGATCGACGACCAGCGCAGGCTTGCCGAGCTTCGCGGGCCCCTTGTCGACGGTCAGGTCGACCGCGCGGCCGACCATCAGTGATGCGAGCTCTTCGTTTGTGGCCGTGGGCGATGCTTCGCCCACCACTTTTCCGAGACGGATGACCGTGATGCGGTCTGCGACTTCGCGCACCTCGCGCAGCTTGTGGGTAATGAAAACAATGGAGGTGCCCGACTCCTTGAGCTGGCGCATGATGCCCATGAGCTCGTCGGTCTCCTGCGGGGTGAGCACGGCCGTCGGCTCGTCGAAGACGAGCACCTTTGCGTCTCGCGAGAGTGCCTTGATGATTTCCACCCGCTGCTGCACGCCGACGGGCAGGTCGTCGACCAGCGCATCCGGATCGACGTGGAATCCGAATCGGGCCGAGATTTCGAGCACCTTCTCGCGCGCACCAGCGAGGTCGAGGCGGCCGCCGAAGGTCGTGTCTTCGTGGCCGAGCATGACGTTTTCCGCCACCGTGAAGACGGGGATGAGCATGAAGTGCTGGTGGACCATGCCGATGCCCGCGGCCATCGCGTCGCCGGGTCCCGCGAAGTGCTGCACTTCGTCACCCAGCAGGATCTGACCCTCGTCGGCGCGGTACAGGCCGTAGAGCACGTTCATCAGAGTGGACTTGCCCGCGCCGTTCTCACCGAGAAGGCAATGGATCTCGCCTGGCTCAACCGTGAGGTCGATGTGGTCGTTGGCGACCAGCGAACCGAATCTCTTGGTAATTCCGCGAAGTTCTAGCTTCATGTCAACCAATCTAACCTGCAGGCAACGTTGACTGCGTTCGGGATAAAACGAGGGCGGGGAGGCCAGCAGCGCTGACCTCCCCGCCCCTAATTCTCCGAGGAGAACTCGTTACGACGATATTAGCTGAGGTACGAGTTCACCGTGATCGTTCCAGCGATGATGTCGGCCTTCAGCGCCTCGAGTTCGCCAGCAAGCGCCGGGTCAACCTTCGACTCGAAGTTGTGGAACGGTGCGTATCCGACTCCGTCGTTCTCGAGGGTTCCGATGTAGGCCTCGTTTGAGAAGTCGCCAGCGGCAGCAGCCGAGACAACATCAGACGTAGCCGACTTGATTCCCTTGAGGATGGACGTCATGATGACGTCCTCGGTGTCGGGGTCGGTGACGAAGAGGTCAGCATCTACACCGAGGAGGGCGACGTCCTTGCCCGAGTCGGTGATGGCCGCAACGGCGCTCTGGTAGATCGGTCCACCAACGGGCAGAAGCACGTCAGCACCCTGGTCGATGAAGTTCTGCGCCGTTGACTTGGCAACGTCGTTCGCTTCGAAGCCACCGGTAACCGTGTAGGTCTCGGGGCTGGCCGGGTCGTAACCGAGGACCTTGACTGCAGTGCCCTTGGCGGCGTTGAAGGCTTCGACGCCCTGGGCGAAACCATCAGAGAAGATCGAGACGGTCGGGAACGGAAGGCCGCCCCACGTCGCTACGATGCCCGACTTCGAGTAGCTTGCAGCCGCGTATCCGACCAGGTAGGCCGACTGTGCGGTGTCGAAGAGGATGGGCTTGATGTTGGGCGCGTCGAGCTCACCATCGAAGTCGTTGTCAGCAGCGTCATCGATGATGGCGTACTCAACGTCAGGGTTGGCGAGGGCCGACTCGACAGTCGCAGCCGACAGCGCGAAGCCGACGGTCACGATCAGGTTGCAGCCCTGGGCGACGAGGCCGTCGAGGTTGGGCGCGTAGTCGGTCTCGGAGTCTGACTGAACCGTGATGGGCGTGACGCCGATCTCGTCGGCCGCCTCGTTCAGACCCTCGAAGCCGAGCTGGTTGAAGGAGTTGTCATCGAATCCGCCGCTGTCGGAGACCATGCAGGGAACGAAGTCGCTACCAGCAACGACGTCGCCGCCGTCGGTGGATTCGGGTGCTGCTGCACAACCGGCGAGAACGATGGCGCTCGCTCCGACCAGTGCAATGCCGCTGACTACGCGGCCGCGTGAGGTGATTCTCAAGGTGTCCTCCAAGGTGCTGTCCAACCATCAGGGCTGGGACATAGTGGGTACAGGCTACATATTTCCGGCATCCGCGAGTAGTGAAAAACGGAGCCGACACTGAATGGTTACCAAACCGCGACTGGCCGGAAACCAGCCAGACATATGCGGCGAGCCGTGCGACGCGGCGCCACCAGCTAGCTCGGAGTGCTCGGGCTCGTCACCTCAACGGCACCGGAGATGATGCCGGCACGCAATTGATCGATCTCGGCTGACAGTTCCGGGCTGACCTTGCTCGCCAGGTCGTGGAACGGGGCGATGTCCACTCCGCCGTTGGCGAGGGTCCCGACGTATGGGGAATTGTCGAATGTGCCGTCAATGCTCGATTTGATGATCGAAACGACGGCGTCGCCCGTGTTCTTGAGAACGGAGGTGAGGAGAACCGAGTGGAAGTCGGCCGAGAGCACGTCGTATCCATCGGTATCGACCCAGATGATGGATGCCCTGCCGCCCGAATCGAGCGCGGCGCGGGCGGCACCCTCGCCGACCTGGCCCGCAACGGGGAGGATGACGTCGGCACCCTGATCGATCAGCCCCTGGGTGACAGTCAGTCCCTTGTTGATGTCTTCGAAGTCGCCGGTGAAGAGGCCATCCTGTGTCTCCTTGCTCCAGCCCAGCGAGATCACCGAGGCGCCATGCACCTCGTTGTACTTCGCAACGCCGTCCACAAAGCCGTCCATGAACAGGGTGACCGGAGGCTGGTTTCCGCCGCCGAACGTGGCGACCTTTCCCGTCGTCGAGACCCCGGCTGCGAGGTACCCGGCGAGGAAGGCCGCCTGGGCGGTGTCGAACACGAGGGGCTTGATGTTGGGGGCATCCGCCACATCGTCGACGAGCGCGAAGTCGACGTCCGGGTTCGCTGCTGCCTGCTCGGTGGTCGCGGGGGTGAGCTCGTAGCCGACGGTCAGGATGAAGGTGCACCCGGTGTCCACGGCCTGCTGCACGTTGGGGGCGAGGTCTGTCTCGGACGTGGAGACGAGAACGTCGACATCGATGTCGAACTCGCTCGCGGCATCCTGCATGCCCTTCCAGCTGGCGTCGTTGAATGAACGGTCATCCAGGCCGCCGGAATTGGTGACCATGCGAGCGCACGACTGGTCGCCGCCGTCGTCGTCGGTGCCGCGGTCTGGGGCGGGGGCGCAGCCGGCCAGCAGCAGCACCGCAACTCCGACGAGTGCGCCTGCGCGCACGACCAGTGACTTCGACATGAGGCGACTCCTCGCGACGTGACCGGCTGGACGCCAATCAACTGCAATCGACGCTAGCCACATCGCCCACGGCATGAACTATGGATGTCACGCCAGACCGCGTTCGTTACGGTTTTGTTACTGCCACCTGGGCCGGGTTCAGCGGGCGGACGATTCGCGCTAGAGCACGTCGTTGCGGCCGGAGAGCTTGAGCGCGTCGACGACGGACTTCACCCGCTGGGCGTTGGCCGTCGTGGTCACCAGCAGGGCATCCGCGGTATCCACTACCACTATGTCGGTGACGCCGATGAGCGAGATGAGCCGTCCGGTCTGGCTGATCACCACACCGGTGGATGCGTCTGCCAGCACTCTGGCGTTCTCGCCGAGGATGGCGAGGTCTGACTTGCGCCCACCCGAGTGCAGCTTGGCGATCGAGGCGAAGTCGCCGACGTCATCCCAGTCGAAGGCGCCGGGGATGACCACGAGCTTGCCCGCGGCGGCCGCGGGCTCTGCCACCGTGTAGTCGATCGCGACCTTCATCAGCCCGGGCCAAACCTTGTCAACGACGGCGCCGCGCTGGGGGGTGTCCCACGCCCTGGCAAGTTCGGTGAGTCCGGCCAGAAGTTCGGGCTGCGACTCGCCAAGCTGCGCCAGCAGCACGTCGGCTCTCGCGATGAACATTCCGCCATTCCACAGGTGGTCCCCGTCGGCGAGGTATCGCTCTGCGGTCGCGAGGTCTGGCTTCTCGACGAATGACTCGACGGTCACGGCGTTTGGCGCACCCTGGATCGAGAGCGCATCACCGCACTGGATGTAGCCGAAGCCGATCGCGGCGTCGGTGGGCGTGATGCCGATGGTGGCGATGTAGCCGGCGCGCGCAGCGGCGATGCCCTCGGCCACGGCACGACGGAATCCGCGGATGTCCTTGATCACATGATCGGCGGCGAACGAGCCCACGATCACGTCGGGTTCGCGGTTCAGCAGGATCGCCGCGGCAAGCCCAATCGCGGCCGACGAGTCTTTCGGCTCGCTCTCGAGTACGACATTCCGGTCAAGCAGGTCGGGCAGCTGCTCTTCGACGGCCGCGCGGTGGGCGCGTCCGGTGACCACCATGGTGCGGTCGGCGCCCGAGAGCGGCTCGAGTCGATCCCAGGTGTCACGAAGCAACGTCTTGCCAGACCCGGTCAGATCGTGAAGAAACTTTGGGGCGTCAGCACGAGACAGCGGCCACAGCCGGGAGCCGATCCCCCCGGCGGGAATCACACTGTAGAAATCGTCGAATGCCGAAGGGTTTTCCATGGCACAACCATAGGCTTAATGCTGCATTCACTCTGCGGACACCCTGCCTGCTTAGCGTCGGATCACGGCGATCGAGCGGAGTCGGCATGCGGGTAGCAGTGGTGAGCGAGAGCTTTCTTCCCACGGTGAACGGCGTCACCACCAGCGTCAGGCAGGTGCTCGACCACCTGCGCCGCGAGGGTCATGACGCGATCGTGATCGTGCCGGCGGCGGGCGCCCCAGCGAGCTACGCGGGCTTCCCCGTTTTTTCCGTGCCCGCGATCGCGTACAGGCAGTTCCCGGTGGGGCTGCCGAGCCCGCAGGTGCAGCGGCTCATCGCCGATTTCGCGCCTGACGTGATCCACGCGGCATCCCCGTTCCTGCTGGGCGCGCAGGCGATCGCTGCTGGTGGGCGCCTGGGAGTGCCCTCGGTCGCCATCTTCCAGACCGACGTTGCCGGATACGCGCGGCGCAACCGCCTCGGCGCCGCCACCAGGTTCGCGTGGCGCGTCGTGCGCTGGATCCACGACGGCGCCGACCTCACGCTCGTCCCATCGAGCGCCTCGATGGCCGACCTCGATGGGGCGGGAATTCGCAGACTCGCCAGGTGGGGCAGGGGCGTCGACCTGATGGCGTATCACCCCCGCAACAGGGTGAGCCCAGCAGCGATCGCCCTTCGCGACCGGATCGCTCCGGACGGCGAGATCGTCGTCGGGTACGTGGGTCGCATCGCTCCCGAAAAGCAGGTGGAGCGCATTGCCGCACTTCGAGGCGTCGACGGGGTCAGGTTCGCCATCGTGGGCGACGGCCCATCCGCTGCCAGCGTCAGGAAGCATCTTGCAGGGATGCCGGTCAGCTGGCTCGGGAAACTCACCGGTGCCGACCTCGCCGCCGCGTACGGCAGCTTCGACATGTTCCTGCACACGGGCACCGAGGAGACATTCGGCCAGACCATTCAGGAGGCACACGCGAGCGGCATCCCCGTGATCGCTCCGCGCGCCGGCGGGCCGATCGACCTCGTTGACCACGGGGAGAACGGCTACCTCTACGAGCCAGGGAACGACGCGCAGCTGCGCTCGAGCGTGATGGCACTGGCAGTGGATGATGCGCTCAGGTCACGCATGGGAGAGGCGGGACGGCGTGCCGTGCTCCCCCGGGACTGGGAATCGGTCTGCAACGAACTTCTCGATTACTACTCGCGCGCCATCGCCGGGCGCGTCGCTCCCGCCCTTCAGCGAGCAACCATCGGCAGGCGGTGAAAGAACGTCAATTCTTTCGAAACCTGCGGATGGGCCCCAAATTAGGCGGCGCTGTCCAACGACGACCGATTCCGCCGAATAGACTGGAACAGTCCGTCAACCGGACATCCGTCGGCCACGACATCGATGGCCTGATATCCGCAAGGAGGGTTGATCGTGTCCGATAAGTCGGCCGGTACCCTGGCGGGCAAGACGCCCGCCTCATCCACCATTGCCATGCCCAAGCGACCGGCGGGAACGCTGTACCGGGGCAACGAAGGTATGTGGTCGTGGGTGTTGCACCGCATCACCGGTGTTGCCATCTACTTCTTCCTTCTCGTGCACATCCTCGACACCGCGCTGGTGCGGGTCAGCCCCGAGGCATACAACGCAGTGATCAACCAGTACAAGACGCCCCTCATGGGACTCGGCGAGATCGGCCTCGTGGCGGCGATCGGGCTGCACGCGCTCAACGGATTGCGCATCATCCTGATCGACTTCTGGAGCGTCGGCACGAAGCACCAGAAGCTCATGTTTTACGTAGTCATCGGCCTGTGGGTCGTGCTTCTGATCGGCTTCGTGCCGCGTCAACTCATGCACATCTTTGGAGGCGGCGCATGACCACCATCGACGCTCCCCGCACCCCCGCTCCCGTTCGCCGCACTCGTCGCGGCGTCAACTGGGAGAAGTGGGGATGGGTCTACATGCGCGCGAGCGGTGTCGTGCTCGTCGTGCTCATCTTCGGTCACCTCTTCGTCAACCTTGTTGCCGGCGAGGGCGTGAAGGCCATCGACTTCGCTTTCGTTGCAGGCAAGTGGGCCGATCCGTTCTGGATCGTCTGGGACACGCTGCTGCTGTGGCTTGCCCTCATCCACGGCGGCAACGGCATGCGCACCCTCATCAACGACTACGCCACCAACAAGCTCGTGCGCACTGTGCTTCTGAGCGCACTCGCCGCATCAACCGCCGTTCTACTTATCTTGGGGACTCTTGTTATCTTCACGTTCGACCCGTGCCCTGCAGGGTCACCTGCTGACCTGCTGCCCAGCTTCTGCCCGGTGCGCTAAGTGACCGGCATTAAGAACGGCATGGTCGAAGACGGCGCAGTTGTTGACGGGGTGCACTACCACCAGTTCGACATCGTGATCGTGGGTGCCGGCGGTGCCGGCATGCGCGCGGCGATCGAGGCAGGGCCCGGGGCGCGCACCGCAGTCATCTCGAAGCTCTACCCCACCCGCTCCCACACTGGCGCGGCGCAGGGCGGCATGGCCGCGGCCCTTGCCAACGTCGAGGAAGACAACTGGGAATGGCACACCTACGACACCGTCAAGGGTGGCGACTACCTCGTCGACCAGGACGCAGCTGAGATTCTCGCCAAAGAGGCCATCGAGGCTGTCATCGACCTTGAGAACATGGGTCTCCCGTTCAACCGCACGCCGGACGGCAAGATCGACCAGCGCCGCTTCGGTGGACACACCCGTGAACATGGCAAGGCGCCAGTGCGTCGTGCCTGCTACGCCGCCGACCGCACCGGCCACATGATCCTGCAGACCCTGTACCAGAACTGCGTCAGGCTCGGCATCAACTTCTTCAACGAGTTCTATGTGCTCGACATGGTGATGACCGAGGTGGATGGCGTCGAGCAGCCCTCGGGCGTCGTCGCATACGAGCTCGCCACCGGCGACCTGCATGTCTTCCAGGCCAAGGCGATCGTCTTCGCGACAGGCGGATTCGGCAAGATCTTCAAGACCACCTCTAACGCCCACACCCTCACCGGTGACGGCGTCGGGATCATCTGGCGCAAGGGCCTGCCGCTCGAGGACATGGAGTTCTTCCAGTTCCACCCGACCGGTCTCGCCGGCCTCGGCATCCTGCTTTCCGAAGCTGCACGAGGCGAAGGTGCGATCCTGCGAAACGCGGAGGGCGAGCGCTTCATGGAGCGCTACACCCCCACCCTGAAGGACCTCGCACCGCGCGATATCGTTGCCCGGTCGATGGCACTCGAGATCCGTGAAGGTCGTGGTGGCGGTCCGAACAAGGACTACCTCTACCTGGACATCACTCACCTCGAGCCTGCCGTCATCGACGAGAAGCTTCCGGATATCACCGAGTTCGCACGCACGTACCTCGGCGTCGAACCGTACACCGAGCCAGTGCCGGTGCTCCCGACGGCGCACTACGCGATGGGCGGCATCCCGACCAACGTCAAGGCCGAGGTGTTGCGCAACAACACGGACGTCGTTCCCGGTCTCTACGCCGCAGGCGAGTGTGCCTGCGTCTCGGTTCACGGCTCGAACCGTCTCGGAACCAACTCGCTGCTCGACATCAACGTCTTCGGCAAGCGAGCGGGCAAGAACGCTGTGGAGTACGTGCAGACCGCCGAGTTCGTTCCGCTTCCGGAGAACCCGACTGCCGGCATCCAGTCGATCCTCGACATGGTGCGCTCCGGAAACGGAACTGAGCGCATCGCGGTCATCCGCAAGGAACTGCAGGATTCGATGGACCGCAACGCGCAGATCTTCCGCACCGAGGAGAGCCTCAAGGAGGTCACCGACCTCATCGAGACGCTGCGTGCGCGGTACAAGAACATCCAGATCCAGGACAAGGGAAAGCGGTTCAACACCGACCTTCTCGAGGCAATCGAGCTGGGGTTCCTGCTCGACCTCGCCGAGGTGCTCGTCTACTCGGCGCGCTCACGTCACGAATCACGCGGTGGCCACATGCGCGAGGACTTCCCGGATCGCGACGACAAGAACTTCCTCGTGCACACGATGGCGTACCGCGTCGGCGACCCGGAGTCAGCAGACGCCGGAGAGCACATCCGCCTCGACTGGAAGCCAGTCGTCATCACCAACTACCCGCCAATGGAAAGAAAGTATTGATGAGTAACGCGGTCATGGAAAGCAAGCCGAGCATCCCGGAAGAAATTCCGACGTTCACGGCCACGCTCATCATTCGACGTTTCGATCCGGAAGTTGACGACGAGCCGCGCTGGCAGGACTTCGACGTCGAGATGCACGGCACAGACCGCGTGCTCGACGCCCTGCACAAGATCAAGTGGGAACAGGATGGCTCGCTGACCTTCCGCCGCTCGTGCGCGCACGGCGTGTGCGGCTCGGATGCGATGCGCATCAACGGGCGCAACCGCCTGGCCTGCAAGACACTCATCAAAGACCTCGACATCACGAAGCCGATCTACATCGAAGCCATCAAGGGCCTTCCGCTGGAGAAAGACCTCGTCGTCGACATGGAGCCGTTCTTCGACTCCTTCAAGAGCGTCAACCCGTTCCTGATGGCAGGCAACCTGCCCGCCGGCGCCAAGGAGCGCAAGCAGAGCCCGGTGGAGCGTGCCCGGTTCGACGACACCACCAAGTGCATCCTGTGCGCGGCCTGCACCTCCAGCTGCCCGGTATTCTGGACCGACGGCCAGTACTTCGGTCCGGCCGCCATCGTCAATGCACACCGTTTCATCTTTGATTCACGTGACGAGAATGCCCAGGTTCGCCTCGACATCCTCAACGACAAAGAGGGTGTCTGGCGCTGCCGCACCACCTTCAACTGCACCGACGCCTGCCCTCGTGGCATCCAAGTGACCCAGGCCATTGCCGAGGTCAAGCAAGCGATCCTCAGGGGTAAACCCTAGGTTCTGAAAGAAAGATCCACCGTGTCAACGAGCACTATTAATCCTGTCGTCGGCACAAACCCGAAATCTCGGGTCGTTATCGCGAGCCTCATCGGCACGTCGATCGAGTTCTACGACTTTTATGTCTATGCAACTGCCGCAGTACTGGTCTTCCCGACCTTGTTCTTCGCGAACGCCGACCCCACCATTTCCCTGCTGTCATCGTTCGCGGTGTTCGGGGTCGCCTTCGTCGCGAGGCCCATCGGCTCGATCGTCTTTGGCCACTTCGGCGACAGGATCGGCCGCAAGCAGACCCTCGTGGCCTCCCTGCTCACCATGGGTATCGCGACGTTCGTCATCGGCCTGCTGCCCACCGGCCTCACCCCAGGGTGGGAGATCCTCGCGCCGGGCGCGCTTGTCGTTCTCAGGTTCGCGCAGGGGCTCGGCCTCGGCGGCGAATGGAGCGGCGCGGCGCTGCTGGCAACCGAGAACGCTCCGAAGGGCAAGCGAGCCATTTACGGCACGTTCCCGCAGCTCGGCGCCCCCATCGGTTTCATCCTGGCGAACACTGTCTTCCTGTTCTTCTCACTCAGCCTCTCGAGTGAGCAGTTCCTGAGCTGGGGCTGGCGCGTCCCGTTCCTGGCCAGCGCCCTCCTGGTCGTGGTCGGCCTGTACGTTCGTCTGCGCCTGTTCGAGACTCCCGCCTTCCAGAAGGTCGTCGAGGCCGGCGAGGTGGCCAAGGTGCCACTGGCGAAGGTATTCGTCACGAGTTGGCGTCCGCTCATCCTGGGCACATTCATCATGCTCGCGACGTATACGTTGTTCTACCTGATGACGACCTTCACGCTGACCTTCGGCACAGCACCCGCCACCGTCGAGGCCGCGCAGGCCGCAGCGGACTCCGCGGGCAAGCCGTTCTCGCCGGACGCCTTCATCGCTGGCCTCGGCTACACCAGGGTCGAATTCCTGATCATGCTGATCATCGGCGTGGTCTTCTTCGGCATCTTCACCATGATCTCCGGTCCCCTCGCGGAGCGCTTCGGCCGCCGCGCGCACCTGATCGTGACCACCGTCGGAATCATCGTCTTCGGTGCGTTCTTCGTGCCCCTCTTCTCCGGCGGGTTCGTCGGAGTCATGACGTTGCTGATCATCGGATTCATCCTGATGGGGCTGACCTTCGGCCCGATGGCTGCTGTGCTGCCCGAGCTGTTCCCGACGAACGTCCGCTACACGGGGTCGGGCGTCGCCTACAACCTGGCGAGCATCCTCGGGGCCGCGGTCGCGCCGTTCATCGCTCTCGCGCTCTGGGCAGCAGCCAATGGCAGCCCCGTGTTGGTGGGCGTCTACCTCAGTGCGATGGGCGTCATCACCCTCGTCGCCCTGCTCGTGAGCAAGGAAACGCGCGACATCGAATACTCGTAGCGATCAGCCGATGAGGTTGATCGTCACTGCGGATCCCCCGCCGGTCAGCTGAAGGGGCCTGATCAGCGCGTTGATGAGCCCGTCAACAGTGCCGAGAACTGTGGCAAGCGCTCCGCCACCCGGCAGAAGACTCTTGAGGTACGTGCGGTCGACCTGCTGTACGAGGTCGAGCGAACCGGTGCCTGCGGGGATTCCGGTGGCGCTGACCGACCAGCTCCCGTTGGAATTCACGGTCGTTGTGGCATAGACGTGCCCACCGGCCTGCAGCGACAGGCGTGCGCCCGGCGTCGCGCTTCCCGAGAGGGAAAGCGAGATGTCTGCTGTGACAGCTCCACCGGTGGCGGACTCTGCGACAGAGCCGACCGCGCCCCCGACGCCGCCTACGACACCGCCAACCACCGAACCGACGCCCTCGACGACGTCATCGACTGCTCCCCCGAGATCACCACTCAGCCCCTGCCCCACGCCTCCGAGAATCCCGCCAACGCCATCGACTACGCCGTCGGCAAGGCCAGCAACGGCGTCACCCGCCGACGTCGTGGTGGTGATGCTAGCCGGGTCGTCAGAGTGACTCGTCGTACCACCGGTCGAGCCGGGCACCCGTCCGCCGGCCACAGTCGCACTCGCGTCGACCTCGGTCACCGACGTTGTGCTGTCCGCGGCCAGGTCGTCCTGCACTGGGCCGAGCGAGACCGCCGATCCTGACACTGCAACAGCGAGAGCGAGAGTAGCGACCACGGCGATCGGTGCGCTGGCGATGCCAAAGAAGCCGAGCGCGACCGCCGTCGACGCTCCCGAGGTGAGCGCAGCGCCCGCACCAAAAGCTGCGGGAACCGCAGGCACCACGCCAGCGCTGGCCACCATGGACGACCCGGCGGTGCCGTACGAAGCCAGAATGGCACCACCTGCCACGCCACCGAGCAGGATCGGAAGCATCACGAAGGCCAGGCGCGAGCCGACCTCATCCACTTCTTCGCTGATGATCACGCACTTCGCGCAGGTGGCGAGGTGGAAGTCCATGCGCTCGGTGTCTCTGACCGACAGCCCCTTGCGGGCATGATCGCCGATCCGCGAGATGGTCCACTGGCACTCACCGGATGCGGTTGCATCGTTGATGTGGGCCTGAAGCCAGGCTTTGCGCAACCCCTCGCGCGCGCGGTACGAGAGTGCGGCAACGCCATTCGCGGTCATTCCGAGCACGGGCGCGACCTCGTGCGGGTCCATTCCCTCGACCTCGGTGTACCAGAGCACGGATTGCCAGCGCTCGGGAAGACTGCGGAAGGCGCGTGCGGTCAGCGTGCGGTCGAGCGCGATAGCGGCCGGATCGTCGAGTGTCGTGGGGTCTTCGAAGTCGGCAATCTCATCGACCTGAACGTCTCTGGATGCTGCCCCCCACGTCGAGGCAAGATTGCGGATGGTCGTGTACAGGTACGGACGGAACGCTCCGGTAGGGCCGCCGCCCGCCAGAACACGCTGATAGATGCGGGTGAAGGCCTCCGAAACGAGGTCATCGGAATCTATTGACGACGTGAACTGGCGCGCAACACGCGCCCCCGAACGGTAATGACGGCGCCACAGCTCGGCAAACGCGCGTTGATCCCCCGAGCGCGTCTGCTCAATCAGTGTTTGATCCGAGGTGGTGTGCCCCGTGTCGTCGGTACTGTTCATCCCCCTGGTCCAATCCCCCTGAACAATTTCTCAATTGTCTCGTGCAGGGACGTGGCTGCACTAGCTTTCCCTCATCAGGAGAGACCCCCAATGTGGGGAACTATGACGCCAGAAATCGAAACTTCTGAGAAAAACTTTTTCGGGGTGGCCCAGGGCCGGGGATTTAGTGTTCTGCGGCTGCCGCTGCTGCCCTCGCTCCGGCTGCCGTCGAGGCGCCAAGCGCCGCGGCCGCGCGGGCACGAGCCTGCTCCAGTGTGACAGTCGCAAGCTCTGCTCGAACGTCTGCGAGCGCAGCGGGCGTCATCGACAGTGTGGTCGCTCCCAGCCCGACGAGCACCACGGCGAGCTGCGGGTCTGCCGCTGCCTCGCCGCAGATGCCGACGCCCTTACCGGCGGCGATTCCGGCGTCGCCGAGCATCTTCACGAGACGCAATACTGCCGGATGCCAGGGATCCTGGTAGCTGGCAACCGAGCCGAGCATCCTGTCTGCAGCCATCGTGTACTGGGTGAGGTCGTTCGTTCCGATCGACACGAAGTCGGCGGACGCGAGCACCTGGTCGGCCATGACGGCGAGCGAGGGGACCTCCGCCATCACACCGACAGTCTTCAGGCCGAGCGCCTTGCCCAGCTTGACGAAGTACTTGGTCTCTTCCGCGTCGGCGACCATCGGTGCCATGACCCACAGGTCGGCCTCCGTGGCATCCTGCGCCCCCTTCAATGCGGTCAGCTGGTCGAGCAGGATCTGCTCGCTCACCCTGAGCGCCCGAAGTCCGCGCAGGCCGAGGGCCGGGTTTTCTTCGTGGGCGGAGTTGAGGAACGCGAGCGGCTTGTCTGCACCAGCATCGAGGGCGCGCACGACGACCTTCTTGCCCGGGAAGAACGACAGCAGCTCCGTGTACTTCGCCTGCTGGTCGGCCACGGTCGGCGCGGTCTTCGAGTCGAGGAACAGGAATTCGGTGCGGAACAGGCCGACGCCCTCGGCCCCAAGCTCGACGGCCTCCGGGCCGTCCTTCGGGGAGCCGACGTTGGCCAGCAGCGGCACCTTCGTTCCGTCCGAGAGGGCGCCGTCCACGATCGGAATCGTGGATGCTGCCGCGCGCGCGGCGATCCGGGAGTTCGCGTCGGCGACGACCGCGTCACTGGGCTCCGTCGTGACAAGCCCTGCCGCGGCATCCACGACAACCAGCGTGCCGTCGGCAAGGTCGAGCGCTCCGGTCACGCCGACGATCGCCGGGATCGACTTCGAGCGGGCCAGGATCGCGGTGTGGCTGGTCGGGCCGCCGTCGCGGGTGATGAGACCGAGCACCTTGTCGAGGTCGAGCAGCGCCGTGTCTGCCGGCGCGAGGTCGGGAGCGACAAGCACAAACGGGGTGTCGCTGGTGGGCACGCCGGGCGCCGGCACACCGCGCAGGTGCGCGATGATGCGCTGCGAGACGTCACCGAGGTCGGTTGCGCGTTCGGCCATGTATCCGCCCATGCCGATGAGGATGTCCTGGAACGCAGCGAAAGCCTCGAATACGGCACGTTCGCCGGTCTTGCCCTTCTCGATACGATCCTTGACGTCGTCAGTGAGCGTCGGGTCCTGAGCCATCATGGATGCGGCCTCGAGAACGGCCTGCGCCTCCCCACCCGCCGACGCGCCCTTGGCGGCCAGTTCGGCCGAAACTGCCGCGAGCGATTCCTGTACAGTCACGTACTCCGCGGCGGCATCGCCACCGTGACTGTCGTCGGTCGGTTCCGGGAGCGGATCAGGCATTCTCAGGATCGTGCCAATTGCGATTCCTCGACCGACTCCAACACCGTGCAGTTCCATCTGCTGATCCTCTCCATCGAAAATTACGTGGTTCTGAGCCGAGCGGGCCCGGGATCACAGGCTCCAGCCTAGCTATGGTGGAGCGATGGCGTTGAAGCAGAAGGTCGCGAGCATCATCGCGCGAGTAATGAAACTGAAGCCGGTACGGGTATTCACCCAGTACGGCGAACACAACGGGCCGCTGCTCGCCGCGGGGCTGTCGTTCCAGGCGATCTTCGCCGTCTTTGCGGCTATCTGGGTGGGCTTTGCCATCGCCGGATTCGTGATCAGGTCAAATCAGGCGTTCGAGGACGCCTTTCTCGGCCTGCTTCGCACCAACCTTCCCGGCCTGATCGGCGGCAACGGCACAGACGGTGCCATCAACCCCAGCGAACTTTTCTCCACCGGGATCCTCAGCTGGACGGGTGCCATCGCCGCCGTCGGGCTCCTCGGCACCGCGCTCGGCTGGCTTGCCTCCGGCCGAGACGCCGTGCGCAACATCTTCGGCCTCCCGTCGGCGCCGACCAACTTCCTGATCCTCAAGGTCAAAGACCTCGGGATCGCCGTCGGCTTCGGTATTGCCCTCATCCTCTCTGCCGTTCTCACCGTGTTCAGCACGGCGGCGCTGACGACGGTTCTCTCCTGGCTCGGGATCGGCGCCATGTCGAGCTTCACCGAGATCGCGGCGCGAATAGTCGGCCTGCTGATCACGCTGACCCTGGACGTGGTCATTCTTGGTGCGTTCTACCGTGTTGTCTCCGGCATCCGCATCCCGTGGCGAATCCTCGCGAACGGCACCATCATCGGCGCCGTCGCGCTGGGTGTGCTCAAGGCCCTCGGAGGTACCCTGCTGGGCGGCGCGACCAGAAACCCGCTGCTCGCCTCATTCGCCGTGATCATCGGCCTGCTCATCTGGTTCAACCTGATCTGCCAGGTCATCCTGCTGGCGGCATCCTGGATCTCGGTGAGCGCCGAGGACAAGGGCCTGAGCCTCGCGAGCGGGCGCAAGCTGGGGCAGAAGACGGACAAGGCGCCCAGCAAGACGGCGACCGCACTCTAGGCCGGCCCAGCGTCGGCAGCGTCGGCGGTGCTCAGTAGGCTCGAAGCATGGCTACACCTCTGCGCATTGCCTCCGTCAACACCAACGGGGTCAGGGCCTCGTACCGCAAGGGGATGGGCGACTGGCTCGATGCTCGTGGCGTCGACATCCTTGCTTTGCAGGAGGTGCGGGCGTCCACCGACGATCTAGAAGCTCTGCTCGGCCCGGACTGGACGATCCTGCACGACGCCGCGACGGCGAAGGGCCGCGCCGGGGTGGCGCTGGTGTCCAGGGCGAAGGCCCACGTGCACAGGGTTACCCTCGGCGCCGACGATTTCGACAGCGCCGGTCGCTGGCTCGAGGCGGACTACGAGGTGGGCGGGCGCCTCGTGACCGTGGTGAGCACCTATGTCCACTCCGGTGAAGTTGACACCCCGAAGCAGATCGAAAAGTACAAGTTCCTCGACGCCATGACCGCAAGAATGTCCGAAATCGCTGACCACACTGACCTTGCCGTGATCGTGGGTGACCTCAATGTCGGGCACCGGGAACTGGACATCAAGAATTGGAAGGGCAACCGCAAGAGCGCCGGATTCCTGCCGCAGGAGCGCGCGTACTTCGACAGGTTCTTCGGCCAGCGCGGCGAAGCGGTTGAGTGCGTCGACGGCTCCGTGGGAGCAGGGCTCGGCTGGGTCGACGTCGGACGGCAGGCGGCCGGTGAGGTCGAGGGTCCATACACGTGGTGGTCCCAACGCGGGCGAGCATTCGACACCAACACCGGATGGCGCCTCGACTATCACGTCGCAACCCCGCTGCTCGCGGCATCCGCCACCAACTACGCAGTGGACCGGGCCGAAACTCACGAGCTGCGCTGGAGCGACCATGCGCCGGTCGTGGTCGACTACGAGGTCTAGTTTCTTCTGGGACAATATGCCAATGAGCACCAAGCCCCGACTTTTCTCCGGAATGCAGCCGTCTGCCGACTCCCTCCAGATCGGCAACTACATCGGGGCGCTTCTGCAGTGGAAAGAAATGCAGAAGACACACGACGCAGTCTTTTCCGTGGTCGACCTGCACGCGATCACGGTGCCGCAGGATCCCGCCCAGCTGCGGGCGGCCACCAGGCGCACTGCTGCCCAGTACATCGCGGCCGGCATCGACCCCGCCGAGTCGATCCTGTTCGTGCAGTCTCATGTCTCGGCGCATCCCGAACTCGCATGGTTGCTGAACACCATCACGGGTTTCGGCGAGGCCTCGCGGATGATCCAGTTCAAGGAGAAGTCGCAGAAGGAGGGATCGGACGGCACCAACGTCGGGCTGTTCACCTACCCGGTGCTGAGGCCGCCGACATCCTGCTGTACGACGCGCAGGTCGTGCCGGTCGGCGAAGACCAGCGCCAGCACATCGAGCTCACCCGCGACCTTGCCAACCGGTTCAACTCGCGCTTCGGCACAGACGTTCGTCGAACCCGAGGCGATCATCCAGAAGGAAACCGCCAAGGTCTACGACCTGCAGGAACCGACCAACAAGATGAGCAAGTCGGCGTCGTCGACCCGCTGGCGTGGTGTGGATTCTCGACGAGCCGTCAGTCACCGCGAAGAAGATCAAGTCGGCCGCGACAGACAGCGATCGCGAGGTGCGCTTCGACAGCGTCGAGAAGCCCGGCATCTCGAACCTGCTCACCATCTACTCCGTGCTGTCCGGCCGCACCGTCGCCGACGTCGAGCGCGAGTACGAGGGTCACGGCTACGGGGACTTCAAGAAGGGGCTGGCCGAGGTCGTCGTCGAGACGTTCGGCCCGATCCGCGCCCGCACCCTGGAGCTGCTGGATGACCCGGCAGAGCTCGATCGCATCCTCGCCGGCAACGCCGACCGCGCCGCCGAGATCGCCAACACCACCCTCGCCCGCGCCTATGACCGCATGGGCTTCCTCGCGCGCACATGATTCCGGTCACGATCACGACGGCGCGGTTGCAGCTTGACGCTGTGACCCCATCAGACACCGACGCCGTGTTCGAGTACTGCAACGACGCCGAACTGCAGGGTTACGTCCCGGTCCCCGTGCCATATTCGGTGCACGCTGCGGCGAGTTACACGGAAGGCTATGCGCCCAAGGCGCCGTGGCTGTGGGCGATCCGGCGTCTCGGCGAACCTTCACTGCTGGGCGTGATCGAGCTGAAGCCTGGCGACCTGCGTTCGGCCGAGCTCGGGCTTCTGGCTGGGGCATCCCCACCGGGGCAACGGCATCATGACCGAAGCCACCACCGCGGTGATCGACTTCGGATTCAGTAGGACAGGGGCTGGCCTCGTCCACATCGGCTGGTGTGCGCTCGTCGGTAACATCGGCTCGGCCACCGTCGCGCGGAACGTCGGGATGCACTACGAGGGCGTGCGCAGGCAGGGGTTGCCTCACCGCGACCACCGACGCGATGCCTGGGTGGCGAGCATCCTGAGCACCGACGATCGCACGCCGCAGCCGGGCTGGCCGCTGTAGCGGGTGTCGCCTCGGGGCATCCGCCCTCACCGCCCGTTCATAACTCCTGCAATTCGAGTCGGGGCGCGGGGCAATATCGCGCAACGCTGCGGATTCTCCTCGCGGCTCGCGGCGAATTGCAGGAGTTATGAACACAGCGGAAGTCACAGGTGCACACGAAAGTGCCTGGCGGCGGCCAGCAAGCCAAGTACGGCAGCCAAAACGTCGTTCGGCGCCTGCATCGTGCGCTGATACGCAGGACGCAGGCTCGGGAGGCCCAACGCGGCCAGATCAATGTCTCTATTCCGGTCGCGAACGTGAAGCTCCCAGCCGTCGTGCGCGAGTCGACTGTCAGCCTCGACAACCACAAGACCTTCGACGACGATGTCGACGCGGCCGATGCCGGCGAAGGTGACCTGGATCTCGCAGTGAAGGCCAGCGTCCTCAAACAGGAGACGCAGGATGCTCTCTTGCCCGGCCTCCGCCCTGCCGTCGACTTTCTGCAGCAGCGGGGCAAAGTGTTGGGGCACAGAAGCGAAAATGTCGCGCAGCTCCCTTATGCCGATCGCCCTGAGAAAAAGAGCGTTGTCGAGCGATGCGATCGCGTGCCTCATGTCCTGACAAAGGATTACCTGGGCCAGGGCATCCGGGATGCCGACCGAAACTTCAGAACCGTCCTGCGGATCCTGGAGTGGCGACCAGTGAGTCTCTATGTCATCGTGCCGTCGAGACGCTAGCTGCCACCGCCTGTTTGCCGGATGCCTAAGCCTCGACGCTCCCCTGTCGAGGTGTATATGGGTGCGAGATCGGTCGATGGCGAAAATCCCTGCGTGCGACAGTGCAGAGAGACAGGCGATACGGCCGCCGACGCGAACGGCCTGGACGATGGACCGCGGCGTATCGGGCTGGCCGTAGTGATCTCGCCGCACTCGCACGAGATGCCCGCCCCGGACGGCAGCGGTGAGTGATCGCGAGCTGGCTCCGACCGCGAGCAGCTGTTCGCGCGACGCGATCGTCACGCCGAGATCCGTGAATGCATCGCTCCAGCTCATAACTGTGAGGGTGCAGTGCGCGAGCGCTCAGTTTCCGCCCTCCCCCGCTTCTGTGGACTCAGCGTCACGGCCCCCTCATGTTGATAACTCCTGCAGATCGCGCGGACGGGAAGTGGGCGACCCCGGAATTCCGGGGGCATCTGGCTGCCGCAAGAACGATCTGCAGGAGTTATCACCCGGGGCGCGGCGCAGGCGGCGGACAGGGCTGGTTCTGGGCGGCGGCATCAACCGGTCGGTGGATGCGCAATCTGTCGGTAGACGGCTGTTGCGCCAGCGCCTGCGGGGCATCATTGACTCATGACAACAACCGAAACGGTCGTCAGCGTTCGAGATCTCCACAAGCGGTACGGCAACGTCACCGCCCTCGACGGGGTGAGTTTCGACATCCACCGCGGTGAGACTTTCGCGCTGCTCGGCCCGAACGGCGCAGGAAAGTCGACCACCATCGAGATCCTCGAGGGGTACCGCGATCGCACCAGCGGCGAAGCCAGTGTTCTGGGCGTCGACCCGAGCCGCGGTGGCCTTCAGTGGAAGGCGCGGCTGGGCATCGTGCTGCAATCGACGGGTGAGAGCGGGAACGTGACGGTGCGTGAGCAGCTCACCCACTTCGCCGGCCTCTACCCGAACCCGCGCGACGTCGACGAGGTGATCGCCGCGGTGGGGCTTCAGGACAAGCAGAAGACGCTGATCCGCAAGCTGTCCGGCGGGCAACGTCGACGAGTGGATGTCGCGCTGGGCATCATCGGACGACCCGAGTTGCTGTTCCTGGACGAGCCGACGACGGGGTTCGACCCGGAGGCCCGCCGCCAGTTCTGGACGCTCATCGACCGGCTGAAGCAGGAGGGCACCACCATCCTGCTGACCACCCACTACCTCGACGAGGCCGCCCAGCTTGGCGACAGGGCGGGCGTGATCGCCGGCGGACGGCTCATCGACATTGGCGCCATCGACGAGATCGGTGGTGCGGAGGCTCGCGTGCCGATAGTGCGATGGATGCAGCACGGCGAGCGCAAGAGCATACGCACGAGCGAGCCCGGCCTCGTCGTTGCCGGGATCGTCGCCGAGCTCGGCGAGCCTGCGGGGCTGGAGATCATCCGTCCAAGCCTCGAGGACATTTACCTTCAGCTGGTGGCCGACCACGCGGCGGCGGAAGCCGCAGACCTGATGGAGGGCGCATCATGACCACCACGAGCATCCCGCCACTGCCGGCGGGCCGGACAGTCAGGCTGGGCCTCAGCCGCATCCGGTACGAGGTGAAGACCTACTTCCGCCAGGGCGATGCCGTGTTCTTCTCGTTCCTCTTTCCGCTGGTGATGCTCACCATCTTCTCGGTCGCGTTCAGCGAGCAGGACTTCGGGTCGCCTGGCGCACCGCTCAGCGCCGCGGCCTTCTACCTGCCCGGGATGCTCGCGGCCGGGCTGCTGCTCAGCGGGCTGCAGAACCTGTCGATCGACATCGCCGGCGAGAAGGGGGACGGAACCCTCAAACGTCTCGCGGGGACGCCACTTCCGGTGCTGAGCTACTTCATCGGCAAGATCGGTCAGGTGTTCGCGACGGGCATCATGCAGGCGGCGGCATTACTGCTGCTGGCGGGCGTGGTGTTCCAGGTGGAGCTGCCCTCCGAGCCCGAGAAGTGGGGCACCTTCGCCTGGGTGTTCCTGCTCGGGGTGTCGACCTCGGCGATCCTCGGTATTGCGCTCAGTGGCCTGCCCCGCAGCGGCAAGAGCGCAACGGCGGTGATCATCCCGATCGCGCTGGTCCTGCAGTTCATCTCCGGCGTGTACCTGGGCTTCTCGCTGTTACCGGAGTGGCTGCAGAACGTGGCCAGCGTCTTCCCGCTGAAGTGGATGGCGCAGGGAATGCGGGCGGTGTTCCTCCCGGAAGATCTGGCCAGCCTCGAACAGGGCGGCACCTGGGATCTGCCCGGGGTGCTCATTGTCACCGCGATCTGGCTCGTCGTGGGGCTGGCCGCGACGCGCGCGACCTTCCGCTGGATCCGCAAGGACAGCTAGCCGGGACGCGCTCGCCGAGATCGCCACTTCTGCTGCCTCCCGCCGCTGCGACCCAGCAGAAGTGGAGGTTTCGGCGGCCGCCGCCAGCGCGACCGCGGTATCGGATGTCGGTGCCGAGTCCGATAATGGAGGAGGTTTGCTCCCACGTCATTGCTTCGAGGAGATCGTGTGGCCCTTCTTTCGCTCACTTTGCAGCATGCCCGGCCGTACCGGGTGTGGATTGCGCTGGTGTTCGTCTTCCAGCTCGTGTCGACCATCGCGGCGCTGTACCTGCCGAGCCTGAACGCCAGAATCATCGACGAAGGCGTCTCGAAGGGCGACACCGACTTCATCTGGTCCACCGGCATGGTGATGCTCGTGGTGTGTGTGGTGCAGGTGGTCACCGGCATCATCGGCATCTACTTCGGCGCGAGGACCGCGATGGCGATCGGCCGCGACCTGCGGCGCGACGTCTACCGAAAGGTCGACTCCCTGGGCGCACTCGAGCTCAGCCAGTTCGGCACGGCGACCCTCATCACGCGCGGGACGAACGACGTACAGCAGGTGCAGATGCTGGTGCTCATGACCCTCAACTTCATGGTGACCACCCCCATCATGAGCATCGGCGGCATCATCATGGCGCTGCGCGAGGATGCCGGGCTCTCGTGGCTCGTCTGGGTCAGCGTGCCGCTGCTCTTCGTCGTCGTCGGATTCCTGGTGCGACTGCTGCTGCCCCTGTTCCGCATCATGCAGGAACGCATCGACGGCATCAACGGTGTGCTGCGCGAGCAGATTCTCGGCATCCGCGTGGTGCGGGCGTTCGTGCGCGAGCCGTTCGAGGCGCGCCGCTATGCGACAGCCAACGACGCCCTGACCGCTCGTGAGCGTCAGGGTCGGCAGCCTGTTCGTGCTGATGTTCCCCGCGATCATGATGATCCTGCACCTGGCCACCGCGGCGGTGCTGTGGTTCGGCGGGCACAGGGTCGACGAGGGCGAGATCCAGGTCGGGTCGCTCACTGCCTTCCTCCAGTACCTTCTGCAGATCCTGACCGCCGTGATGATGGGCGTTTTCATGGTGATGATGATCCCGCGCGCGGTGGTGAGCGCCGAGCGGATCAGTGAGGTGCTCGGCACGACCTCCAGCCAGAAGGTCAGCGCCGAGGCCGACGGTCCCGACGCCCTCTGCCGGACGCGTCGAGTTCAGAAACGTCACCTTCGGATACCCCGGAGCCGAACGCCCCGTCCTCGACGACGTCAGCTTCGTCGCCGAGCCGGGCCAGACGACCGCGATCGTCGGTTCCACGGGCGCCGGCAAGACCTCGCTGGTGAACCTCATCCCTCGCCTGTACGACGCGCAGCAGGGTTCGGTCACCATCGACGGGGTGGATGTCGCCGACCTCACCCGCGCGCAGGTCTCCTCCGTCGTCGGCCTCGTGTCACAGAAGCCGTACCTGTTCTCGGGCACCGTCGCATCCAATCTGCGATTCGGACGGGAGTCGAGCCACCGACGATGAGCTCTGGACGGCGCTGACCGTAGCCCAGGGCGCCGACTTCGTCAGGGAGAAGGCCGAGGGCCTCTACTCGCCCATCTCGCAGGGTGGCACCAATGTGTCTGGCGGGCAGCGCCAGCGGCTGTGCATCGCGCGCGCCATCGTCGCTGACCCCCGGGTCTACCTGTTCGACGACTCGTTCTCTGCCCTGGATGTGACGACGGATGCCCGGCTCAGGAGCGCCCTCGACGATGCGACGGGCGCCGCGACGGTCATCATCGTGGCCCAGCGCGTGTCGACCATCATCGGGGCTGACCAGATCCTGGTGCTCGATGACGGCGTGATCGTGGGCAGGGGAACCCACGACGAGCTGCTCGAGTCGAGCGAGACGTACCGCGAGATCGTGCAATCGCAGGCAACGGCTCAGGAGGTGGCGTGAGCATGGCCAGGAAGAAGGGCGCCCGAGGAGCCCACCGCCGAATCGCCGGAGCTGCCCGATGACTTCGCCCCGAGCGATGCCGACGGCGGCATGTTCGGTGACACCCCGCCCGCGAAGAAGGCACAGCACTTCTGGCCATCCGCGAAACGCCTCGCCGGGCTGCTGAGGCCAGAACGCGCGAAGTTCGGCCTCGTTGTTGCGCTGGTGTCGTTCTCGGTGGTGCTCACCGTCATCGCCCCGACGCATCCTGGGCCAGGCGATGGATGTCATCTTCAACGGGGTGCTCGGCTCGCAACTGCCCGCCGGTGTCCCCCTCTCGCAGGTGATCGAGCAGGTTCGCGCGTCGGGAAACGACCAGTTCGCCGATCTGCTGCAGGGCACGTCCGTCGTGCCGGGCGAGGGCATCGACTTCGACACTCTGGGTCGCCTCATCCTGACGGTGCTGGCAATGTACACAGTCGCATCGGTGCTCATGTGGGCCCAGGGCTACATCCTGAACAAGCTCGTGATGCGAGTGGTTCGCGGCCTGCGTCAGGACATCGAGGACAAGCTGAACCGGCTTCCGCTGCGGTACTTCGACACCCGTCAGCGCGGAGACGTGATGTCGCGCGTCACCAACGACGTCGACAACGTGCAGGCGGCACTGCAGCAGGCGTTCTCGCAGATCGTGCAGTCATTCCTGACCATCCTCGGGATCACCGCCATGATGTTCATCGTCTCGTGGCAGCTGGCGCTGATCGCCCTCATTGCGCTGCCCCTCTCCGGCGTCATCGCCGGGGTCATCGGCTCGCGCTCGCAACGCCTCTTCGTGGCGCAGTGGAAGAACACCGGCGCCCTCAACGGGCACATCGAGGAGACATTCTCCGGCCAGGAGATCGTGCGCACGTTCGGGCGCGACAAAGAGATGCTCGAACGAGTTCGACGAGCGCAACGACAAGCTGTTCTCGGCATCGTTCGGCGCCCAGTTCGTCTCCGGCATGATCATGCCCGCCATGACCTTCGTTTCGTACCTGTCGTACGTGCATGATCGCGGTCGTGGGTGGGCTGCGCGTGGCCTCCGGACAGATGACGCTGGGGGATGCCACGGCCTTCATCCAGTATTCGCGAGAGTTCACCCAGCCGATCTCGCAGATCGCCGGGCTCGCAAACATGCTGCAGTCCGGCGTGGCCTCGGCGGAGCGCACCTTCGAACTGCTCGACGCGGACGAGGAAGACCAGGCCCCAGCCTCCGCAACGTTGCCCGCGCGCAGGGACGGCCACGTGGAGTTCGACTCCGTGTCGTTCAGCTACTCCGAGGACACCGAGTTGATCGAGCACCTGTCGTTCTCGGCGGAGCCCGGCCAGACCGTCGCTATCGTCGGCCCGACCGGCGCCGGCAAGACCACGCTGGTGAACCTGGTGATGCGTTTCTACGAGCTCACCGGTGGCCGGATTCTGCTCGACGGGGTCGACATCAGCAAGCTCAGCCGGGCGGAGCTTCGCGGCCAGGTCGGCATGGTGCTGCAGGATGCCGTGCTGTTCGAGGGCACCATCCGGGAGAACATCCGGTACGGGCGCCTCGACGCGACCGACGATGAGGTAGTCGCAGCGGCTGAGGCCACCATGGTCGACCGATTCGTGAGGCAGCTTCCCGACGGCTACGACACCGTGCTTGCCGCCGACGGCGGCAGCGTCTCGGCCGGAGAGCGCCAGCTCATCACCATCGCGCGAGCGTTCATCGCGAAGCCCTCACTGCTGATTCTGGATGAGGCGACCTCCTCGGTCGACACCCGCACCGAGCTGCTCGTGCAGCACGCAATGGCGGCGCTGCGCACCGATCGCACCTCGTTCGTCATTGCGCACAGGCTCTCCACGATCAAGGACGCGGACACCATCCTCGTGATGGAAAACGGCCGCATCGTCGAGCACGGCAATCATGAGACGCTCATGGCGCGTCGCGGAGCGTTCTACGAGCTCTACATGTCGCAGTTCGCCGGCGGCGACACCGCCGTGGGCGAGCCCGGCGTCGGTTCGCCCGCACTGTAGCCGCGGCATCCGGGGCGCCGTCGGCGCTGCGCATGCCCGGTACCACCGTCGAGATCGCCACTTTTGCTGCCTCCCACGCCTGCGACCCAGCAAAAGTGGAGGTCTCGGCGCTGGGGCGGCGCAGCGCGAGGCGCCGCGGGGCTACCCGAGCCGGCGCGCCGCCGCAGCCGCGGCGCTACAGCTGGAAGCCGACCGCGACGGGCTCCACGTGGAGTGGCACGCCGTACTGCGCGAGCACTCGCGTCTGCACGAACCGCGCGAGCTGGGTGACCTGGTCGGCGGTGGCCCCGCCGCGATTGGTGATCGCCAGCGTGTGCTTCGTCGAGATGGCCGCCCTCGAGCCCGGCAACGCGAAACCCTTCCCGATGCCGGCGTGCTCGATGAGCCACGCCGCGCTGAGCTTCACCTGGTACGGGCCGTGGTTCGTCCCGGGGCGGCGGCTGCTCGCCGAGGGGCACGACCACGTCGGGCTCGTCGGCCACGACCGGCCACCGCGGGGCATCCACCGGCAGGCGGCGCGCGAAGTTCTCGTCGACGATCGGATTGGTGAAGAACGAGCCGCAACTGGTCGAGTCCGGGTCGGCCGGATCGAGCACCATGCCCTTCGCCGCGCGCAGCGCCAGCACGCTCGCGCGCACGTCGGCGATCGAAACCTCGGTGCCGAGCGGCACCCCGAGCGCCTGGGCGAGCTGTGCATAGGCGACGGGCCCGCGCTCGCTCCGCCTCAGCTCGAACTCGACCGAGAGCACAACGCCCTGCCTGCCGCGCTTGATGACCGAGGTGCGGTAGCCGAACCCGAGCTCGTCCAGGGTCAGCCGCGTGACGTCGCCGCTGTCGTAGTCGAGAAACTCGACGGCGACGAGGGTGTCGCCGACCTCCTGGCCGTACGCCCCGATGTTCTGGATGGGCGCGGCCCCCGTCGATCCCGGGATGCCGCTGAGCGCCTCGATGCCCGCGAGCCCGTTGCTCACCGCGTACTCGACCACGGCATCCCACGGCTCGCCCGCCTGCGCAGTGAGGCGAACGGAGTCACCCTCAGCAACCACCTCGATGCCGCGAGTCAGTGTCCGGATGACCGTGCCGTCGAACCCGTCATCCGAGACGACCACGTTGGATCCGCCGCCCAGCACGAACCACTCGTCGCCGTCGGCCCAGGCCGCGCGGGCGGCGTCGACCAGCTGGGGCTTGGTCGTGGCATCCACCATGCGCGTTGCCGGACCACCGACCCGCATGGTGGTGAGCTCGGAGAGCAGCATCAGGTGAGTGACACCCTGACCTGGGCCTTGCCGAGCACGGTCTGGTCCCCGGCGGTGACGGTCAGGTCGACGCGGGTGGAGTCCTCGTCGGTGACGGCAATCTTTGCCACGACGGTGACGGAAGCTCCTGTCGTGGCATCCACCACCACCGGACGGGTGAAGCGCACCTGGTATTCGAGCACGACACCGCGCTCCCCCAGCCAGTCGATCACGGGCTGCACCGCGAGACCCATGGTGAGCATCCCGTGCGCGAGAACGCCGGGAAGACCCACCGACTTCGCAACATCGTCGCGGTAGTGGATGGAGTTGAAATCACCGGATGCCCCGGCGTACCTCACGAGGGAATCCCGGGTGATCAGGTAGGTGTGCTCGGCAACCACCTCGCCGACGGTCAGGTCGCTCATGAGTCACCCCTTACGACGAGCGTGGAGATGGCGGTCACGACGTGTGAGCCGCTGGCATCGACGATGAGCGATTCTGCGGTCACCATCGAGTTGCCTCCGAGGGTCTTCACGCTTGTCACGCTCAGGGTTGCGGTGAGTTCGTCGCCGGCGACGATCGGCCGGGTGTAGCTGAACCGCTGCTCGCCGTGAACGACCATGGTGAAGTCGATTCCGGCGTCGGGCTCGGCAAGAAGCTGCGCGAGGGTGGCCTCCTGCACGACGACGGGGAACGTCGGCGGCGCGATGATGTCGGAGTAGCCGGCGGTAATCGCGGCTTCCACATCGAAGTTGAGGGGGCTGGAGGAGAAAACGGCTCGCGCGAACTCGCGAACCTTCTCCCTGCCTACGAGATAGGGGGCGGTGGGGGCGAACACCCGGCCCTGGATGTCTGGATTCACTGGCACCATGCCAGCCTACCGACCGCGGCCGCGACCGGAGGGTGGGGGAAATGCGAAACCCCGGCGGCCACGTGGGCGCCGGGGTTTGCGGAATCTAGAGGTGAGACAGGCCTACTGGCAGCTGTCGCACTGCAGGAGATCCATCGGGTCGACCGGAACTGCGTATCCGCCGACGTTGTCGCTGTCGTTATCCATGTGCGATCCTCCCCAAATCTTCTGTGTGCCTCCCGCTTTCTGCGGGTGGGTCTCCACTATATAACCTGAATGACAGCCGTGTCATTCCACTACATGTTGTGTTTTCGGCGTGTCGCGAAAGTTTTTTCCACATTGGCCCAGCATCACACTTCTGACGCCCTCGACAGCCGGAAAAAGCGGGAGTTGAATTGAGGCGACGGGGCCGAAAGGAGAGCCGAGCATGACCACAAGTCCGCTGCGTCTCATTGGGGCCGCCTCCAGCGCGGGCGCGTACGGCCCCGGGCAGGAGCTTGCGCCAGCGGCGTTCCGTCGTCACGGCCTTCGGGAAAAACTCGAGTCTGTCGGTCGGAGCGTGACCGACGTCGGGGATGTGGCGCTGGCGACGTTCATGCCCGACCCCGAGCATCCGCGTGCCGGAAATGTGAGCACAGTGGCTCAGGTGTGCGATTCGGTCGCGCGGGTGGTCGCCGAGGCGGTCGGAAGAGGGGTTCCAGCGCTCATCCTGGGCGGGGACTGCACGATCGAACTCGGCACCGTCGCCGGCGTGCTGGACTATTCCGACAGCGTCGGCCTGGTGTACATCGACGGCGATACGGATCTAAACACTCCGTTGACGGGAGGCGGGATTCTCGACTGGATGGGCGTAGGACACATGCTCGGCCTTCCCGGGGCCGAACCCGCGCTGGTCAGCCTGGCTCGGCGTTCCCCCATGCTCACCCCGGATGCCGTCAGATTCGTCGCCGCCGACAACAGCAATGCTGACGAACGGCTGGTGCTGGATGCCCTGAAGCTGAAGCAGCACACCATCGCCGAGTGCATGGCAAGTCCGGATGCCGTGGGCGATGCGCTGGCCGAATGGGCGAAGGACTTCGAGCACATCCTGATTCATGTCGACATCGATGTTCTCGACGGCGGGGCTTTCCCCATCGCAGAGAACACCCGCACCATCCCCGGGCTGTCGCTGGGAGTGCTGGGCATCCTCCTTGACCGCCTGTGCCACCTTCCCAATTTCACATCTCTGACGCTCTGTGAGGTCACGCCAGCCAACGCCCGTGACGAGCAGCAGCAGTTCGCCGAACTCGTCTCAATGCTGGGCACCGCTTTTCGAACGGATCGGCTGGAGGCGTAAGGGCACGACGACCGATCCGCACAGCCGGTCATAGGGGGTTCGTCCGGTGCCGATGAACAGCGAGACAACGTAGGTGACGGGCAGCACATACGCGATTGCGGTCAGCACCCAGACCGAGATGGACACGGCGCCGGTCTCGCTCGAAGCGACGATCCCGTAGACCGCGATGTGGCCGATTGTCCAGGGAAGAGCGATCTTCAGCGCATTGCGGGCGATCGCCTGGCTGAAGCTCATCCGGGTTCCGTCGCGCGCACTCACCACTCGCAGGCGCCTGGCGCGTTTGCCGAAGGTCCCCTGCCTCGGACTCGACTCGAGTCTCGCCAGCGCTATCGTCACTGGCAGGACCAGCACCACCGTTGCGACCAGATTCAGCCACAGCGCGGACATCGCCCCGGTCAGACCTGTCAGGTACAGCGGAATTCCGACGGCCGCGACGATAGCCGCCCACCCCAGAATGATCATCCAATCGACGAGCCAGGCGAGTAGCCGATTCCACGGATGTGGCGTCATGCCAGCGACCCTACCGGAACCGTGTGCAGCAAGTGCGCCGTCCGCGCCCGGTGCACAGACCAGTCTGCGCCGTAACATATGAGGATTCCGTAATAAAACTCGACATCATCACGATGGCCGAGTTAAATGGGATGTCAGCAAAGCGTGCAGTGCCCACGAGAGTGTTCCGCGTTTCCCCACAGCAGCAGTTTCCTTCGAGAAGCAAAACGGAGAGCGAACCATGACAATTGCAAGCTCAGCACCCCGTCGCGAAGAGACGCCCAGTGGTGACATCCACTGGAAGAGCGTGCAGCAGGGTCTCTGGATCGGTGAACGCGACGGAGAGTTCGCCGGCATGATCGAGTCACAGCGCGGCGGTGGTTTTGCCGCGATGACCTGCCTCGGCCAGCAGCTGGGTTCGTTCGCCAGCGTGGATGCCGCGAAGCAGAGTTTCCCCGCATAAATCCGCCCAGCGTGGCGCCGCGACGTCGAGCGACCCACGCGCACCCGCGACCATATACTGGCGCTCCCCCTGCACCCACAGACCGGAGTACCAGTGTCATCTGACTCGATCATCGAGCCGCGCGGCAACCTTTCTTTCCTTCGCAAGCACGTCGAGGTGATTATCGCGGTGCTGCTGGGCCTCATCTCTATCGCCACCGCGTACGCGTCGTTTCAGAGCTCCCTCTACGACGGCAACATGACCCAGGCGTACACGACGGGCTCAAATCTCTCGACCGAGGCCGAGTCGCTGTACCTCGAGGGCAACCAGCAATACGTTCAGGATGCCCAGCTCCTCGATCGCCTCACCGACCTGCAGCTCGACATGGCCAACCCCGACCCCGCGATCGCCGATGCCGCGCAGATCAAGTACGACCTGATCTACTTCCAGTCGGTGTCTGAGGACTTCGACAAGGCCATTGTGGCGGCGGATGCTCTCAACGAGAGCGACCCGGACCTGTACTACAGCCCGCTCGACGATGAGGACTACCAGGCCGCTCTGTTCGGAACATACGCGGAAACGAAAGACCAGGCCGTTGCCTCCATCGCCGACGGCGACAACGCGAACACCCTCAGCGACAAGCTGACACTCGCCACCGTCGTGATGGCCATCTCGCTGTTCCTTCTGGGTATTGCGGCCGTTGTGGGAGCCTTCCGCATCAAGCTGATCATGGGCAGCATTGCCATCGTCATCTTCGTCATGGCCGCGGTGCTCACCGCGACCATCCCGCCCCTGGCTATCGGCTAGCGCCGGTACCGAGAACGCCCGGTCGCATCGCGGCCGGGCGTTCTCCTTTATCGGGAGCTACTCGCCGCCGACCTTGATGATCAGCGCGTCGCCCTGGCCGCCACCGCCGCACAACGCTGCGGCCCCGATCCGTTCACCGCCGAGCTGGCCCAGCTCGAGCGCGAGGGTCAGCAGCAGCCTGGCCCCGCTCATGCCCACGGGATGACCGACGGCGATCGCACCACCATTGACGTTGACCTTCGCGCTGTCGACGCCGAGTTCGGCGGCCGACGCCATGGCGACACTCGCGAAGGCCTCGTTCATCTCGAACAGATCGATGTCGTCGACAGTCAGCGAGCCCTCCCTTCGCAGGGCGTCGCGGATGGCGTTCGCGGGCTGATGCAGCAGCGAAGTGTCGGGACCTGCGACCGTGCCGTACGAGAGGATCTCGGCTATCCAGCTCAGCCCAAGCTCCTGTGCCTTCGCCTTCGACATCACGACGACCGCCGCCGCGCCATCCGACAGCTGCGACGCTGAGCCCGCCGTGATCGTGCCGGTCGGCGAGAATGCCGGCTTGAGTTTCGCGAGGCTCTCGACCGTGGAGTCAGGACGGATGCCCTCATCCGAATCCACGACGATGCCCTTGCGCGTGGTGAGCGGCACGATCTCGCTGGTGAAGCGGCCTCCCTCGGTGGCCGAGTGTGCACGACGATGCGACTCGGCGGCGAAGGCATCCTGCTGCTCCCTGGTGAAGCCGAACTTCTGCTGATCCTGCTCGGTCGCCGCGCCCATGGTGATGCCCTCGATGGCACCGACGAGCGCGTCGCGGTCCAGGGCATCCTCGAACGGCTTGCTGCCGTAGGTGATTCCTCGACGCGCGCCCCGCACGAGGTGCGGTGCGTTCGTCATCGACTCCATGCCGCCGGCGACCACGATCTCGTGCTGGCCACTGGCGATGGCCTGGTCGGCCATGGCGATGGCGGTCAGCCCGGAAAGGCAGAGCTTGTTGATGGTGGTGGATGGCACGTTGAGTGAGATTCCGGCGGAAACAGCGGCCTGTCGCGCTGGTCCTGGGCCCACCCCCGCCTGCACGACGTTGCCCATGATCACCGCGTCGACCTGTGCCGCCGTGACCCCCGCCCGCTCGAGGGCTGCCGCGATCGCGGCGCCACCGAGGTCGGGAGCCGTGAATTCGGAGAGCACTCCCGAGAGACGACCGATAGGGGTACGTGCTCCTGCGATGATGACTGACCCTGCCATGATGACCCTCTTCCGCGAGCTTCGTTGCTCCTTCAATCCTGTCACCATCTGGCGACCCCGGCCGAGATTAGGCTGGGCCTATGCCCCATATCTCGCAGCTCTTCGACCCCACCCGCTGGCAGGACGTCGAGGGCTTCGGGCAACTCGAAGACATCACGTATCACCACGACACGAGCGGGCGCATCGCCAGGGTCGCGTTCAACCGGCCCGAGGTGCGCAACGCATTCCGGCCGCAGTCGGTGGATGAGCTGTATCGCGTGCTCGACCACGCGCGGCAGAACACCCGTATCGGCGTTGTGCTCATCACCGGCAACGGACCGAGCCCGAAAGACGGGGGCTGGGCGTTCTGCTCGGGCGGTGACCAGCGCATCCGTGGGCGCGACGGCTACCAGTACGCCGACGGCACCACTGCGACCGGGCGGCTGCACATTCTCGAGGTGCAGCGGCTGATTCGCACCATGCCGAAGGTCATCATCGCGGTGGTCCCGGGCTGGGCAGCCGGAGGCGGGCATTCCCTCCACGTCGTCTGCGACCTCACCATCGCCAGCGCCGAGCACGCCCATTTCAAGCAGACGGATGCCGATGTCGGCTCCTTCGACGGCGGATACGGAAGCGCATACCTGGCTCGCCAGGTCGGGCAGAAGATTGCGCGCGAGATCTTCTTTCTCGGTCAGGAATACGGCGCACAACGCGCCTACGAGATGGGCACCGTCAACGCGGTCGTCCCGCACGCCGAGCTTGAGAGCACGGCCATCGAGTGGGCCGAGACGATCATGGAGAAATCGCCAACCTCCATCCGGATGCTCAAATTCTCACTGAACGCCATCGACGACGGTCTCGCCGGCCAGCAGGTGCTCGTGGGCGAGGCGACCCGCCTGGCGTACGGCACCGACGAAGCCGTCGAGGGCAGGGACGCCTTCCTCGAGAAGCGCGAACCAGACTGGGGACCCTATCCCTGGCAGTTCTAGCCTGCCCAGGTCCCCTCGGGTGATGTGACGATGTCTACAGGGGTGTACGACCAGTGGCCGCCGTACGCGTAGTGGCTCGATGCCCACGGTGATGCCCAGATCGCGGATTCGATGACGTCCATGGGCGCCGACGACGCGAATCCAGCGACGATCTCGCTGTAGCCGGACACGCTGTGCAGCGCCTCCGCGGCGCTCTCAGCCGCATATTCGAGGGAGTCGTAGCTGCCGAGTCCGCTGTTTCCGCCGGAGTTCCATCCGTTGTTGAGTGGGTTGTTGCGGTTCCACCAGTTGTCAGCGCCGTTCTCCTGGCGCATCCATCTCGTCATCACTGTGACGTTGTCGTCTGTCACCGGAAAGCCAGCCTTGAGCAACACGAGCTTGGCCCAGTCGTAGTTTGTGCCTCCGGCGGCGAGCGTTTGCACGCCCGCCGTTGCCGAGTACCCGTCCCTGGCGATCGCGACTGCTTGAGCTCCCTCCGGCACGGTCACATTCTGGATGTCGGTCTGGCGATACGTCTGCACGTTCACTCCCGCGCTTTCGGCGAGACTCGACTCAGGGGGCGGGGCGATCGACCCCACGGTGACGAGCGCGAAGGCGAACACGAGAGCACTCCCGGCGAGCGCATGACGAGCGCGCACACGCAAAGCTCTGCGCGGTGCGCGGATGCTGTGCGTGGGTGTCATGGGCAAATTTCGGTGTAGATATGCGCGATCTCGAGGCTGACACGGTAACAGGTGGTGCCGGGAAGCGCCCGAACTTGCTCATTGAAAGAGCTTGCTCATTGAAAGAGCACGCAGGGTTCGTTAGGTTCGGAGATGGCGGCATAGACCGCCCGTTCTACCGGCGGCATCCGCCGCACAATCCCTCAATGGAGAGGACCATCGCATGTCTATGCCTGAATTCCCCCAGAAGAACTCCCGGAGGCGGCGGCTTGCCGCAGCCGCAACCGGCCTCGCCCTCCTCGGCGGAGCACTCATCGCGAGTCCCGCGCAGGCGGCACCACCGCAGCCCGTCGACCCGCTGAATCCTGACTTCGGCCCCAACGTGCAGATCTTCGGTCCGGACACTCCCCTCGGTGAGATCCAGAGCACGCTCGACGCTCTCGCCGACCAGCAGCGTGATGCCGAAATGAGCAGCGCCCGCCATGCCGTCTACTTCCTGCCGGGCAACTACGGCACCGCCGAGACGCCGCTGCAGTTCGAGGTGGGCTATTACACCGAGGTCGCCGGGCTTGGGGCCTCCCCCGGTGACGTCACTGTCAACGGCGCGATCGAGGTGTACAACCGCTGCATCGGAGCAGGGGGAACGAACTGCATAGCTCTCAACAACTTCTGGCGCACCCTCTCGAACCTCGAGATTCAGGTCAACAAGGCTGGCCAGGATGGATGTCGCCAGAGCGCCAACTTCTGGGCGGTGTCGCAGGCGGTGTCGATGCGCCGGGTCAGCGTCACCGGAGCAAACCTGTCGCTGATGGACTACTGCACAGATGGCCCCCAGTTCGCCAGTGGCGGCTTCATCGCCGACTCGGACCTGCCGGTCACGATCAACGGCTCGCAGCAGCAGTGGCTGATCCGCAACAGTGAGGTCGATGAGTGGACCAACGGCGTCTGGAACCAGGTCTTCTCTGGCGTCATTGGCGCTCCCGATGAGGCTGGATTCCCCAATCCTCCGTACACGACGGTCGCCGAAACTCCGGTCAGCCGCGAAAAGCCGTACCTCTTCGTTGACGACGCCGGTCGCTACAACGTGCGGGTGCCGTCAGCTCACACGAACACGAGCGGCACGACGTGGGGCGAGGGCGAGACTGCTGGGCGCAGCATCCCGATCACCGACTTCTTCATCGCGAAGCCGGGCGACAACGTGAAAGACATCAACAACGCGCTCGCGCGTGGCCAGCACCTGATCCTCACCCCGGGCGTCTACGACATCGACCGCACGATTGATGTCAAGCGTGCGGACACTGTGGTGCTGGGTATGGGGCAGGCGACCCTCACCTCCGCCGGTGGCGCGGTCCCCATGGAGGTGAAGGATGCCGCGGGTATCGTCATCGCCGGCATCACCATCGACGCTGGACCGCAGCTCTCGCCCGCGCTGATGAAGGTCGGAAAGCCGAACGGCGGAAAGAAGCTCGACCCGGGCAACCCGATCACGCTGAGCGACGTGTACTTCCGCGTCGGTGGCCCGCACACCGGAAAGACGACCACCGCGCTCGAGGTCAACTCCGACAACGTGCTGATCGACCACACCTGGGTGTGGCGCGCTGACCACGGCATCGAGGGGTTCACCAACGGGCGTGAACGGCGACACCGACCGGTGGCAGACCAACATCGGCACGAACGGCGTCATCGTCAACGGCGCGAACGTGACGGCGACCGGCCTGTTCGTCGAGCACTTCCAGACGTTCAACACGGTGTGGAATGGAGAGAACGGCCGCGTCATCCTGTACCAGAACGAGCTTCCGTACGATCCGCCCACGCAGGCGGACTGGACGCAGCCCGACGGCACGCTCGGCTACCCCGGCTACACGGTGGGAAGCAAGGTCAAGAACCACCTGCTCGAGGGAGCCGGCGTCTACGTGTTCAACCAGAACAACCCGGCGATCGTCACCGCCAACGGATTCATTGCGCCCGAGACGCCGGGTGTGGTGCTTCGCCACATCATGACGGTGAACCTCAACGCGGGCACCATCCAGCATGTCGTCAACGGCATCGGCGCCCAGGTCGACAGCTCCAACCCCGGCGTGCCCTCGTACGTTGTGCAATACCCGGCACCGTAACAGAGCACAGAGTGGATGCCCCGGCGGTTCGCGCAAGCGACCGCCGGGGCATCCGGCCGTCTCAGGCGGACTTGCTGCTGGCAGACTTCTTGGCGGGCTTTTTGCGAATCTGACTTCTTCGCTGCCCGATTCTTTTCGACGCTGCGCTGAAGCGCCTCCATGAGGTCGAGGACCTCGCCCTTGCCCGTGTCCTCCGTGGACTCGCCGAAGGTCTCCTCGGTGCTGACGGCATCCCCCTTTTTCAGCTTCGCCTCGATGAGTTCGCGCAACTGCTCCTGGTAGTCGTCGGTGAACTTCTCCGGCGCGAAGTCGGAGGCGAACGAGTCAACGAGCGACGATGACATCTCGAGTTCCTTCGCCGAGATCCGTACCTTCTCGTCCAGGGCGGGGAAGCTGGCTTCGCGCACCTCGTCATCCCACAGCAACGACTGGAGCATGAGCACGTCGCCGCGGATGCGAAGGGCACCGAGCCGGGTCTTCTGCCTGAGCGCGAAGTGCACGATCGCGGTCCGCTCGGTCTCTTCGAGAGTCCGACGCAGCAGGACGTACGCCTTCGTCGAGGCTCCATCGGGCTCGAGGTAGTAGCTGCGATCGAACATGATCGGGTCGAGCTGGTCTGAGGGGACGAACTCAACCACCTCGATCTCGCGGCTGCGCTCTTCCGGCAGCTTGCTGAGATCGTCGTCGGTGAGGATGACGGTGCGCTCGCCGTCGTCGTAGGCCTTATCAATGTTCTCGAAGTTGACGATCTTGCCGCACACCTCGCATCGGCGTTGATACCTGATGCGGCCGCCGTCCTTGTCGTGCACCTGATGCAGGTGCACGTCGTGATCTTCCGTGGCGCTATAGACCTTGACCGGCACATTCACGAGACCGAATGCGATTGCGCCTTTCCATATGGATCTCATGGCCCCATCGTCCTCCGGTTGCCCTATGAAGGAAACCCCTTGCGCCCGTCAACCACTAGAGCCGCGGCACGCGCGAGTGCCACGATGGACGGCAGGCAGCGAAGGAGTCGTCGTGGCGCAGAAGCAGGTCGTATCCATTGACGGCCACCGCATCACCCTGACCAATCTCGACAAGGTGCTCTACCCGTCGACCGGCACGACCAAGGGGGACGTGCTGGCGTATTACGCGGAGATCGCCGATGTGCTCATCCCGCACGCTGCGAATCGGCCGGCCACGCGAAAACGCTGGGTGCACGGGGTGGGCACCGCGGATCACCCCGGCGAGGCGTTCTTCCAGAAGAACCTCGACAACTCCACCCCGTCGTGGGTCAAGCGGCGTTCGATCACGCACAAGACCCATTCCAACGACTACCCGCTCGTCAACGACCTGGCCACCCTCACCTGGCTCGGGCAGATCGCCGCGCTGGAACTGCACGTCCCCCAGTGGCAGTTCGGTCGCACGGGAACACGCAAGAATCCGGATCGGCTCGTGCTCGACCTCGACCCGGGCGAGGGGGTCGGGCTTGCCGAGTGCGCCGAGGTCGCCCGGCTCGCGCGGGCGATCCTGACGGGGATGGGCCTCGACCCGATGCCGGTCACGAGCGGTAGCAAGGGCATCCATCTGTACGCCGCACTCGACGGTAAGCAGGATTCGGATGCCGTCAGCGCGGTCGCTCACGAGCTGGCACGATCGCTCGAAGCCGACCACCCCGACCTCATCATCAGCGACATGAAGAGGAGCATCAGGGCAGGCAAGGTGTTCGTCGACTGGAGTCAGAACAACGCCAACAAGACCACGATCACGCCGTATTCGCTGCGCGGGCGGCTGCGGCCGACGGTGGCTGCGCCCCGAACCTGGCGGGAGCTCGCGTCAAAGGATCTGCGCCAACTCGAGTACCCGGACGTGCTGGCACGGGTGAAGCGGAGGGGCGACCCGCTGGCCGACCTCACGAAGGGTCACCTCGAATCACTCGAACCGACCGCGGAGCACCAGGCGACCTTCGAGACGACGCCGGCCAGCCGCGACCGACTCGAGAAATACCGCAGCATGCGGGATTCGGCGAAGACCCCCGAGCCGGTGCCCGCAGACGCCGCTCCACCCACCGACGGCATGAGCTTCGTCATCCAGGAGCACCACGCGAGACGGCTGCACTGGGACTTCCGGCTCGAGCACGACGGCGTGCTCGTGAGCTGGGCGCTGCCGAAAGGCGTGCCAACGGACGCGAAGAAGAATCATCTGGCCGTTCAGACGGAGGATCATCCTCTGGAATACGGCACCTTCGAGGGCACCATTCCCGCCGGGGAATATGGTGCCGGTGATGTGACGATCTGGGATGCGGGAACCTACGAACTGGAAAAGTGGCGCGACGACGAAGAAGTCATTGTCACCATCCACGGTGAGAAGCACGGCTCGCATCGCTACGCCCTCATTCACACCCGGGGAGGCGGGAGGGCCGAGAACAATTGGCTGATCCACCTGATGGCGGATGCTTCCCACCCCACCAGAGCCAGAACCGTCGTCGGCTCGCGCAGGGCCCCAGCGCGCTCGGTGAAACCGATGCTCGCAACCCTCGGCGATCCGGGGCAGCTCGATGACGACGACTGGGCCTTCGAGATGAAGTGGGATGGGGTGCGCGCCATTGCCACGGTCACCGACGGAGAGGTGACGCTCACGAGCCGAAACGGCAATGACGTCACCGCGACATATCCCGAATTGGGCATACTCGCGGACGCCATCGCCAGTGATGCCGTCATCGACGGAGAGATCGTGGCGCTCTCTCGTTCCGGTCGCCCCGATTTTGGTGTGCTGCAGAACAGGATGGGCCTCACCAAGCCCGAGGATGTCGCGGCCGCCGCGGCGAAGACGACAGTGCATTTCATGGCGTTCGACCTGCTGTCGTACGGCGGTGAACCGCTTACGAAGAAGAACTACGACGAGCGCAGAGCCGCGCTCGAGAAGCACCTGACACCGCGCGGGCCGATCCAGATACCGCCAGCGTTCGACGGAGACGAGGATGCCGCGATGGCCAGCAGCCTGTCCCTCGGGCTCGAGGGGGTGGTCGCCAAGAAACGCGACAGTGCCTACCGCGAAGGCGCACGCTCACGCTCGTGGGTGAAGCTGAAGCACCACCGCAGCCAGGAGGTCGTTGTCGTCGGCTGGACACCCGGTCGCGGCAATCGCAGCGGACGAGTGGGAGCCCTGCTGCTGGCCGTGCCCGGCGAGGAAGGGCTCGATTACGTCGGCAAGGTCGGCACCGGTTTCAGCGACCGCGAGCTGGACGCGCTTACCGCGAAGTTCGAGAGGCTGGAGCGCGCGTCCAGCCCCCTGGCCGACGAGTCTGAGGTAACCGACGCGGGAGTGCGGTGGGTGCGGGCCTCGCTTGTCGGGGAGGTGGAGTTCACGGAGTGGACCGCGACCGGGCGGCTGCGGCATCCATCGTGGAAAGGCTGGCGATCAGACAAAGCCGCCGCCGACGTTGTGCGGGAGTAGCGAATTCAACGCCCCTCGGCGGCGGCCTTCTGCTCGAACATCTCCTTGGCGCGCAGCAGCCTCAGTGCCGTCACCAGCACGAGCCCGCCCAGCATGTTGAACAGCAGGGTGTAGCCGAACCATCCGAGCCACTCGAGGTAGGTAATCGAGGCACCGGACTGAATAGCCCCGAAGATGAGCAGCGAGTCCAGGATCGAGTGGAACAGCTGCAGCCCCGCCAGCAGGAAGCCGCCGACGACTGCCGCGACGATTTTTGCCAGCTCGGAATCGGTGCCCTGCTGCATGCGAGTCATCAGGGTGATGGTGCTGCCACCCAGGATGGCGAGCACGATGCTCTGCACCCCGAACGGCGCGTCAGTGAAGTGCAGCGCCGACTCTTCGAGGGTGTCATGCCATTGTGGGAATGCCTGCACCACCAGCCACATGAAGACCCAGCCGCCGGCGAGATTCATGACGAGGGTGCCGCCCCAGAGCTTGGCAAGCTGACCCACCGTGCCTTCGCGCGCCACGAGGGCGGCGACCGGCATCAGGAAGTTCTCCGTGAACAACTCGCTGTGCGCGAGCAGCAACGCGATGAAGCCGACGCTGAAGGCAAGCCCTGCCAGGAGGTGGTTATCGGTCGCATCAAGAACTGCGAGATAGGCCAGGATGCCGAGGCCGACCTCCAGACCGCCGAAGAAGCCGGTGATGAGCGTCACCCGCCAGGTGCGTTGCAGCCGCTCAGCGCCTTCGGTGATGGTCTCATCGAAGGACTCTGCGACCTCGTCTTCGACCGGGTCGCTTCGGTCGCCGATCTCACGGCGTCGGCTCTCACTCATAAGGTCCCTCGATGGATGCGCATGGTTCATGCTCTGCGGACGGTGCCCGAAAAAGCAACCCATTGTTCACGCTGCCGCGAGCATGTCAAGGCCCCCTCCCGATTCCGGCTACGCGAGCGCAGAAACCTAGGATCATCGCATGCCCAGAACCTCCCACCCCTATCCGCTCGGACTCAGCCTCTCGGCGGACGGCGCGAACTACGCCATCTATTCCGAATCTGCCGAGTCTGTCGAATTCTGCGTGTTCGACGAGTCCGGAAACGAGCAGCGCACCACCCTCGATGCCCGCACCGGGCACGTCTTCCACGGGTTCATCCCAAGCGTCGCTGCCGGCACCCGCTACGGACTTCGTGTGGCGGGACCGTGGGATCCCGCCCAGGGCCTGCGATCCAACGTGAATAAGGTTCTGCTCGACCCGTACGCGCGGGCAATCGAGGGTGAGTACACCTGGGGCCAGGAGGTATTCGCTCACAATCAGACCGACCCCGAGCAGCTGGATGAGAGCGACTCGGCCGACTTCGTGCCGCGGTGCGTCGTCGTGGCCGACGACTTCGACTGGGAGGGGGATGAATCACCCCGGGTTCCGCTGTCGCAGACCGTGGTCTACGAAACCCACGTCAAGGGCCTCACCAAGCTGCACCCCGACGTGCCGGAGGACATCCGCGGAACCTACGCGGGCCTCGCTCATCCGGCAGCCATCAAGCACCTCACCGACCTCGGGGTCACCTCGGTGGAGCTGCTTCCCGTTCACCAGTTCGTGCAGGACAGCCACCTGCTGGAGAAGGGTTTGCGCAACTACTGGGGATATAACAGCATCGGATTCTTTGCCCCTCACGGCGACTACAGCTCGGTGGGCGACGGCGGCGGGCAGGTCAACGAGTTCAAAGCGATGGTAAAAGCGCTACACGCCGCGGGTCTCGAGGTCATCCTCGACGTGGTGTACAACCACACGGCAGAGGGCAACCACATGGGCCCGACGCTGTCGTTCAAGGGCATCGACAATGCCTCGTACTACCGGCTGGTCGAAGACGACCGGGCATCGTACTTCGACACCACCGGCACCGGCAACAGCTTCAATGTCGGCCATCCCGCCGCGCTCGGTCTCATCATGGATTCGCTGCGCTACTGGGTCACCGAGATGCACATCGACGGCTTCAGGTTCGACCTCGCCACGACGCTCACGCGCCAGGACGGTTCGGCAGAGCTGCACAGTGCGTTCCTCACTCTCATCCACCAGGATCCGGTGCTTGCGCCGGTCAAGATGATCGCGGAGCCATGGGACACCGCGGGATACCAGGTCGGTGGATTCCCGGCGGACTGGTCCGAATGGAACGGTAAGTTCCGCGACGACGTACGCGACTTCTGGAATGGCGACGACCAGGTGCTCGGCACGCTGTCGCAACGCATCCTGGGCAGTCCCGACGTATATGAAGCCAGCCGTCGCTCACCGCTGTCGAGCGTGAATTTCGTGACGGCACACGACGGATTCACCATCGCGGACCTCGTCTCGTACGCCGAAAAGCACAACGAGGCGAATGGCGAAGACAACAATGACGGTGAGAGCGACAACCGCTCAGCCAACGGGGGCGTCGAGGGCCCGACCGACGACCCGGCGGTGAATGAGTTCAGGGCGCGCCAGCAGCGAAACCTGCTGGCAAGCGTGTTGCTGGCGGCGGGCATCCCGATGATCCTGGGTGGGGATGAACTCGGACGCACCCAGCAGGGCAACAACAACGCCTACTGCCAGGACGACGAGATTTCGTGGTTCGACTGGGAGAACGCCGACACCGAGCTGACCAGCTTCACCAGCCACCTGATCGCGTTGCGTCGCGACAATCCGGCGCTCAGGCCGACCTGGTTCCGGCAATCCCCGGACGAGGCATCCGCCGACTCCGTGAGAGTTCTGCAGATAGGTGGCGGGACCTTCTCCGAGGAGGACTGGGACGACCCCGACATCAGGGCAGTGGTCTACGTGTTCGAGCACCCCGGCGAGAGTGCCTTCGCATTGCTGCTCAACTCGGCGAGCGATGGTGTCGAGGCGACCCTGCCCGACGCCCCCGGTGCTGCGTGGGAGTTGGCCACATCAAGCGACCCCGCACAGTCGCTGGAACCGGGGAGTGCGACCGTGATCGTCCGCGATCACTCATTCACGCTGCTGATCTCCCGCGGCGAGGCGACGTAGCGGGTGCTGGGCCGACCGCTCGTGGCGTAGTCCAGAGTGCGGCTGGCCGCACCGCCGTCAACAAGGTGTTCGAGATACCTCCGGCAGCTGACGCGTGACAGACCGAGGGCCTCGCTGAGTTCGTGCGCGGTGGCCGTGGACTGCGCACGAAGTGCATCATGAACGCGATCCAGTGTTTCCTGCGTGAGGCCCTTGGGCAGTCCGGCACTGCGTGCGGCTGGCGCCATGTACTCGTCGATCTGACGCTGCTGCAGAGCACTCTGCTGGGTGGACATACGCACCTCGTCCTCGATGTCGAGCAGTCGTGACCGAAGCTCGGCGGCCGCGAAGGGCTTGACCAGATAGTGACGCACGCCAGCCCGACGAGCCTCGCGAACGGTCCCGATGTCGCGCGCGGCGGTCACCGCAATGATCTCCGGCTGGTGAGTGGCGTCGGCACGAACTGTGCGGAGTACCTCGAGCCCCGAAAAGCCGGGAAGGTGCATGTCCAGGAGTACGACATCCGGTCTCAGGGTGTGGATCGCGCTTGTCGCGGACGGGCCCGTGGTCGCCACGCCGGCCACGATGAAACCCGGCAGCTCATCAAGGAATGCTCGATGTAGCACCGCAATGACGGGATCGTCGTCAACAATCAGCACCCGCAGCGGCCGAACGGTCACCGTGTTGCCTTCGCGACGCGACGCGTACGAGCCTGAGGTTGGATCGGGAGCTGAACGTCGAACCGGGCTCCGCCCAGCGGTGAATCGTCGACCTCGATGGTTCCATTTCGTCGCTCGACCACTCGCTGCACGAGCGCGAGACCGATGCCACGCCTGACGGTCTCCTGCTCGGTCGATTTCGTGCTCATCCCCTCGGTGAACACCCACGCTCGAAGCTCGGGCGGCACGCCCGCTCCCGTGTCATCCACAGATATGTGCAGGGTGTCGTGCGAGACCCGAGCCGTGACCTCAACGCGATCTCCGAGGTGGCAGGCCTCGATGGCGTTGTCGACAAGGTTGCCGAGCACGGTCAGCAGGTCGGCAGCGAGATCACGCGGCAGGGGCTTAGTCAGCTCCTCAATCTGCCGCACGTCGAGCTCCATGCCGACTTCGCGGGCCTGGGCTGCCTTGACGGAGAGCAGGGCGGTCAATTCCGGATCACCGAGCAGGTTTGCATCATCGGGCAGGCCGATCGAGCCGCCGGGGGTTCGCCGGGCGATGAATGCCCTGGCTTCGGCCGGTCGTCCGATCTCAAGCAGTCCCGAGATCACATGCATGGCGTTGCTGAACTCGTGCGCCTGCGCCCGCAATCCCTCTGTCAGTGACTGGGCGCCATCCATTCGCCGCATCAGCTCATGCAGCTCCGTATGGTCTCTCAGAAGAATGGTCGCCGCGGTCCGTCGCCCATCCTGAATGGCCCCCGAACTTCGGGCGACCAGCACACGTTCGCCCGACAGCACGAGGCGGCCCTCCTGCTCGCCGGCATCCAGCACCTCCAGAAGGCCCGGATCAAGCACGGATTCGGCGGTGCGCCCGATGAGGGCATCAACTGAGGTATCAAGCAGTCGGGCGGCGGCATCGTTGGCGAGCAGGATCTTGCCGTCGGGATCCACTGCCACCACGCCCTCACTCAGACGATGCAGAGTCGTCTCGCGGTTCTCGACGAGGGACGCGATTTCCGGAGGCTCGAGTCGATAGATGCGTCGTCGGATGATCGCAGTGACACCAGCGGCGCCGAATACCCCGATGATGGCGGAGCCCGCCATTGCGAGCAGAAGAATGTGCAGGGTGCCCATGAACTCGGCGGTCAACTCAGATTCGAGGATGCCTACCGAGACGGTACCGACGATTTCGGTGCCAGAGAAGATGGGAACCTTCACCCGCCACGACGGGCCGAGCGTGCCGGTCTGGGTCCCGACGTAGATCTCGCCGGAGAGCGGGACCGAGGGGTCCGTCGACACCATCTCGCCGATGCGGCTCGGGTCGGGGTGTGAGTACCTGATCCCCTGCGGGTTGGTGACGACCACATAGGTGACGTTCGACGCCTCGCGGATCAGCTCGGCCACCGGCTGCACCACGGCCGCCGGGTCGTCATCGTCGAGCGCGTCGAGAATCACCGGCAGGCGGGCCACCGACAGCGCGACCGCCTGCATGCGGTCCTGGTACGCATCCCGGATCGAGCGCTCCTGCAGTGCGCCGGCGACGGCTCCCGTTGCGAGCGTCGTGACGCACACGATCACTGCCTGCAGCAGCAGGAGTTGGATTCGTAGCGTCATCGCTCGCATTCGACCATTGTCGGTGATGGACGACACTTCACCCAATCTCGCGCCGATACCAATAGTTACGGAAGTAGAGACGGCCGCGGGCGCCGGAATAACGTGACGGCACAGCAGACGGGTGCACTGACGCACCCGCGCCACACTCAAGGAGGAGTGATCGTGCGATTCACCCCGTTCGTCGCAGCAGCAGCAGTGTCCCTTTTGGCCCTCACCGGATGTTCGACCGCAGCAACCGAATCAGACCCCAGTGCTGAGCCCCTCGCCATCAGTGACGTGAATGTCATCGTTCCTGCCGATCCAGGAGGTGGCTGGGACCAGACAGGGCGCGCACTAGCGCAGACCCTGACCGGCGAAGGCCTCGTATCGTCCGCGCCTGTCACCAACGTTCCCGGCGCCGGCGGCACCGTGGGCCTCGCGAGCCTCGCGAACGAGACAAACCCTCACACCCTCATGATGATGGGCCTCGTAATGGTCGGTGCGATCGAGACCAACGCCTCGGCGAACCGGATCGAGGACACCACCCCCATCGCGCGACTGACCGAAGAAGCCCTGGTCGTTGTTGTTCCCGCCGAGTCGAAGTACACCTCGCTGAAGGACCTCGTCGATGACATCGTCGCCAACGGCCAGGCAGTCACCCTTACCGGTGGATCGGCCGGCGGCGCCGACCACATCCTCGCTGGACTTCTGCTGGGCGCTGCCGGGGAAGAGAAGGCCGACATCACCGCGAAGCTGAACTACACCCCCAACTCGGGCGGTGGTGAAGCTGTGACGCTGATCCTCGGCAACAACGTCTCGGCCGGCATCTCCGGTGTCGGTGAGTTCGTCGAGCACATCAACGCCGGAACCATGCGGGCGCTCGCCGTCTCGTCGGAGGCCCCGGTCGAGCAGCTGCCCGACGTCCCCACCATCCAGGATGAGGGATTCGATGTCACGCTCACGAACTGGCGCGGAGTCGTTGCTCCCGGATCCATCGATGACGCCGACCGCACAGCACTCATCGAACTCGTTACCGCAATGCACGACACGGCAGAGTGGACCGAGCAGCTCGCGGCCAAGGGTTGGACAGATGCCTTCCTGCCTGGCGACGAGTTCAAGACGTACCTCGACACGAACATCACCGACGTCAAGAAGACCCTGACCAACATCGGGCTCGTGGGATGACTTCAGTAGTATCGCCGGAGCCCGGACGCGACACCGCGTCCGGGCCTCGGCCCTCCCGCTTCGGGGAGTTCGTCTTCGTTGGCCTCGCAGTGGCGCTGGGGATCTTCGCACTCGTCGGCAGTTTCGGGATTCGCGTGCCCGAGTCCAACCGCGTGGGACCAACCGTGTTCCCCATCCTGGTCTCGGTGATTCTTCTCCTCTCGGCATCGGCGGTACTCGTAGGAGTGATTCGCGGCCGTCTGGGTTCACCGGAGCAGTCAGAGGATGTGGACCTGGCGCATAAGACGGACTGGATCACGATCGCAAAGCTCGCCGGTCTCGTCGTTGCCCATCTCATCCTCATCCCGATCATCGGCTGGGCTTTCGCCGCGGCGATCCTGTTCGGTGGGGCAGCCTGGTCACTTGGCGCCAAGCGCTGGTGGGTCGCCCTGCTCGTCGGGCTGGGCATGGGAATCACGCTTCAGATCCTGTTCGGCGAACTTCTCGGGCTCTCGCTGCCCCTCGGGCCGGCCCTCGGCTGGCTCGCACCTCTCTTTTAACGCTAAGGATTCTCGTGGATAACATCACACTCCTCCTGGAAGGATTCGCCAACGCGCTCCGACCTGAGTACCTCGTGTTCGCCTTCCTGGGCGTGCTCGTCGGTACTGCTGTCGGGGTACTTCCCGGCATTGGGCCCGCCATGACGGTGGCGCTGCTACTGCCGCTCACGTATTCCCTCGAGCCGGCCGCTGCACTCATCACCTTCGCCGGCATCTATTACGGAGGTATGTATGGTGGCTCGACCACGAGCATCCTTCTCAATACACCCGGGGAGTCGGCCTCAATCGTCACGGCGATTGAGGGCAACAAGATGGCGAAGATGGGCCGCGGCGCAGCGGCGCTTGCGACAGCGGCCCTCGGGTCGTTCGTCGCTGGCACCATCGCCACGGTCGGCCTCACGCTGCTTGCACCGGTGCTCGCCTCGCTCGCCGTCAAACTCGGCCCAGCCGACTACGTAGCCCTCATCGTCATTGCGTTCATTACCGTTGGCGCGCTGCTGGGCTCCTCGATCTCGCGCGGAATGCTGTCGCTCGGTATCGGACTGTTCATCGGACTGGTCGGCACCGACGTGCTCTCCGGGCAGCAGCGCTACACGCTGGGCCTCCCGCCGCTGGCGGACGGAATCGACGTCGTGCTGGTTGCCGTCGGGCTGTTTGCTGTCGGTGAAGCCTTCTACGTCGCCGCACGCATGCGATCGGGCCCCGTCCAACTCATCCCGATTACAAAGGGATGGCGCACCTGGATGTCGAGGGAGGACTGGAGTCGTTCGTGGCGCCCGTGGCTGCGTGGGACGGCGATCGGATTCCCGATCGGAACGATCCCCGCCGGTGGAGCGGATGTCGCGACGTTCCTCTCGTACGCGGCCGAGAAGAAGCTCAGCAAGAAGAACAAGGATCAGTTCGGGCGCGGCGCCATTGAGGGTGTCGCCGGACCGGAGTCCGCCAACAACGCGGCGGCCGCCGGTGTGCTCGTGCCGCTGCTGACGCTGGGTCTGCCGACCACGGCCACGGCGGCGATCATCCTGTCGGCGTTCCAGTCGTACGGCATCCAGCCCGGACCGCAGCTGTTCACCAACCAGCCCGTGCTCGTCTGGACGTTGATCGCGAGCCTCTACATCGGCAACGTGATTCTGCTCGTGCTGAACCTGCCACTCGTGGGCATCTGGGTGAAGCTGCTGCAGATTCCGCGTCCGTACCTCTATGCCGGCATCCTCACGTTTGCCGCGTTTGGGGCGTTCGCCGTCAACTTCTCCACAGTTGACATCGTGATCCTGCTGATCATCGGTGTGCTCGGCTTCTTCATGCGCCGCTTCGGCTACCCGATTGCGCCACTGGTCGTTGGACTGATTCTTGGCCCGATGGGAGAAGCGCAGCTGCGTCGCGCTCTTCAGCTCAGCCAGGGAGATCTCACGACACTGGTGATGCAGCCGTTTGCGACGACCGCCTACATCCTGATGGCGATTCTGCTCGTCGCCGGGCTGTGGCTGCGTCGCCGTCAGCGCATGTTCGAAGACACCATGACGGCGTCGCTCGCCGCCCAGGATGCCAGCGCCGCCCAGCGCACGCCGTAGCGCGAGGTCTGCGAAGCGGATGCCGCGTTACGCCGCTTCGCAGACCCGCTTCAGTTCGAGCATGTCTTTGTGCAGGGCCTTCTTAGTGGCCCCGGAGAAGAACACCATCAGGAGCGAACCGATGCGGGCACCGAACGTGAGCGGCTCGCCCTCGAACGTCATCTGAACCCTGGTCGACGAGCCCTCGGGCGTGAACAGGTACTCACTGCGGTAGTGCATACCGTGGGATTCCGCTTCGACCACGTACGAGGCATCCGGCTCTATCGCCGTGACCCACATCACCTCGGTCGCTTCCTTGCCCATCATGACGCGGGTTTCGCGCCACTTGGTGCCTGTCTGCATTTGGGCGGGGCCGGCGAGAATCTCGACCTTTGTGATCCCGGACACGTTCGCGGCTAGGTTGTCGAGGTCGCTGAATGCGGCGAATACCTTCTCTGGCGTCGCATCGATGACGACGCCTGACTCGATCTTCATGAGAGCTCCTTCTGTTCGCACGCGGGATCGTGATGCCAAAGTATCGTGGATTGTCTCGGCTCAGGACGGGTCCTGGGTCCGGGACAAACGACAGATCCAGTTGGGAGAGACGATGACTCGGGAAGTGGTGTGGACAGGGTTCGCGTCAGTCGACGGCGTGATGGATTCGCCGGGCGGCACAAGCGAGGGACATCCGGGCGGAGGGTGGGTATTTCGCACCGAGTTCGATGAGAATGCCTTCGCACTCAAAGGGGAAGAGCTTGAGGAGACCTCGGCGCTGCTTTTCGGCCGCCGCAGCTATGAGGCGTTCGCGCCGTTCTGGTCGCAGTCCGACGATCACGCCGCGTACCAGGACCTCCCGAAGTATGTGATGTCGTCAACACTCGAGACTGACGCTCTCCTGGGTGGGTGGGGCGAAACCAGCATCCTTCGATCGATCGAGGATGTCTCTGCACTCAAAAACACGGACGGCGGTGCGATCTTCATCCACGGCAGCCTCGAACTCGCGCGACGTCTCGCCGAGGCAGGGCTCATCGACCGCTACAACCTGTTGGTGTTTCCTGTGCTGCTCGGTGAGGGTAAGAGCATTTTCAGCCGAAGAGATCAGGACGAGCACCGGCTGGTGCTGCGGGACTCGGCCGCGTATGCGAACGGTGTGATGAAAGCCGTGTACGACGTAGTCCGCTGACGAGGGCGCTGGGTCAAACGGCCGATCGCGGCACCTTTGTCGGCAGGATCAGACGGGAGCGGTGAGGGGGTCGGCTTCGCGGCGGACGCGGCGATCGTCGGTGACCGTCAACAGACCCTCCCGCGCCCAGTACTCGAAGCCGCCGATGAGCTCGCGCACCTGGGTGTATCCGAGAGTGGCGAGGATCAGCGCCCCGCGGGTGCTGCCGTTGCAGCCCGGGCCCCAGCAGTACACGACGATCGCCGAGTCCTTCTCGGGTGCGACCTCTGCGATTCGTTGTGAGAGTTCTGCGTTGGGGACATGCACGGCCCCGGGGATTCGTCCCTGGCTCCACGAGGCGAGAGACCGGGTGTCGATCACGATGGGAGGGTTTCCCGAGGCTCGGTCGGCCGCAAGGTCTGCGGGGTCGATTTCGTAGGCGAGCTTGGCGGCGAAGAAGTCCAGTGCGGAGAGGGATGTTGGCATGCCACCATCCAAGCGCGACGCCTGACTGCAGCGGAACAACAGTTCAACGGTGCTCGCCGCATGAACTGCATACATCCACGGTAAATTCGACCTCATGCCATCGAACCCACGGTTAGACCTGGATATCACCGATCACGCGATTATCGACGTCCTACAGAAGGATGGGCGTACCAGCATCGCTCAGCTCGCCAGAGCGATCAACCTATCGGCCAGTGCCACCGCGGAGCGCGTGCGGCGTCTCACCGACGGAGGGGTAATAACGGGATATTCGATCACCGTCGATGCCGAAGCGTTGGGCTATTCGGTGACTGCCTTCGTTCGCCTGGCCTATCCGACGGGCAACTACAAGCCGTTTCATGACCTGGTAGGGGCACTGCCGGAAGTCATCGAGGCACATCACGTCACCGGCGCGGACTGCTTCATCATCAAGGTGCTCGCCCGCTCGATGCGTGACCTCGAACGCATCACCGGTCGACTCGCGACTCTCGGCGGGATAACCACCAGCGTGGTCTACTCGAGCCCTATCCCGTCACGGCACATCACGCCCGCGTAGGGGGCCCACGAGCGGCTTCTCGTCCGCCTCGCCCGCCGAGACAACAAAAGACCCCACGTAAGACGGTGGGGCCTTTTCTTGACTCGGTAGCTGAGGCGGGATTCGAACCCGCGACCTCACGATTATGAGTCGTGCGCTCTCACCAACTGAGCTACTCAGCCACGGAACCGCTCGCAAGAGCGATTACCGAGCCCCCTGTGGGAATCGGACCCACTACCTCTTCCTTACCAAGGAAGTGCTCTACCAATGAGCTAAGGGGGCGCACAAAGGACTTAGCCGTCCATTTGGCACCGTAAGAGACTAGCACCCGCGCGACCCCTGTTCGTGCACGTTTCAGCAGAGCCAGGAGCGGGCCCTCCGAGGAGTGCAAGCGTTTTCATAATCCCGAGAATGAAGTATCGTGTTCGAATGACCGTCGAGAGTGCCGCAGGTTTCACCGCGCCCGCAACTGGATCCGAGACCGCTGAGACGGTCGCCGCGCATGGTTCTGAGTGGTGGCGCACCGCCGTGATTTACCAGATTTACCCGCGGTCATTCGCCGACTCCACCGGAAACGGCGTCGGAGACCTCCCGGGCATCACGAGCAGGCTGCACTCTCTCGCCGAGCTCGGCGTCGACGCGGTCTGGCTTTCACCGTTCTTCAGCTCGCCGCAGAAGGACGCCGGCTACGACGTCTCCGACTACTGCAACGTCGACCCCGGCTTCGGCACCCTCGCCGACTTCGACGCGCTCGTCGAGACCGCACACGGACTGGGCCTCAAGGTCATCGCCGACATGGTTCCCAACCACACCTCAGACCAGCACGAGTGGTTCAAGGAGGCGCTGGCCTCCCCCGAGGGCTCGCCCGAGCGCGACCGCTACATGTTCCGCGATGGCAAGGGGCCGAACGGCGACATCGCCCCCAACAACTGGGAGTCGGTTTTCGGCGGGCCGATGTGGCACCGCACCACGAATCCCGATGGCACCCCCGGACAGTGGTACCTGCACATCTTCGACGCGTCGCAGCCCGACCTCAACTGGGAGAACCCGTGGGTGCGCGAGCAGTTCCACGGCATCCTGCGCTTCTGGCTCGACCGTGGCGTCGACGGTTTCAGAGTGGATGTCGCGCACGGCATGATCAAGGAGGACGGGCTGCCCGACTACACGCCTCCGGCCGAAGGCGCCAGCATGGGCGGCACCGCCTCGGCGGCCGGCACCGACCTGCTTCCCGCCATTGAGGACATCACCCCCGACCCGCCCTATTGGGGCCAGGCCGGCGTGCACGAGATCTGGCGCGGCTGGCACTCGGTGCTCGCCGAATACGAGGGCGACCGCGTGCTCGCCGCCGAAGCGTGGGTCGACCCGCTCGTCGAAGATGGCGCTCTGGGTGCGTCCGGACGAGATTCAACCAGGCGTTCAACTTCGGCTACATGTTCACCGACTGGACTGCGCCGACGATGCGCAGCATCATCGACGAGTCGATCGACGCGTTCTCCAGCGTCGGCGCTCCCAGCACCTGGGTGCTGTCCAACCACGACGTAGTCAGGCACGCCACTCGGCTCTCGCTGGATGCCGACGTTCCGCAGGGCGCTGGCATCGGCCCGAAGACGCCAGGTAAGCCCGAGACGGCGGCTGGCCTGCGTCGTGCCCGCGCCGCGACATCCCTCATGCTGGCACTCCCCGGCAGCGCCTACCTCTACCAGGGCGAAGAGCTCGGCCTCCCCGAAGACATGGAGCTGCCCGACTCGGCCCGTCAGGATCCGACCTGGTTCCGCACCAAGCACGAGAAGTACGGGCGTGATGGATGCCGCGTGCCCATCCCCTGGGAATCCGACAAGCCGTCATACGGCTTCGGCCCCTCGAAGAACAGCTGGCTGCCGCAGCCCGCTGACTGGGCGCCTTACGCCCGTGACGCGCAGGCGGGCGTACCCGGGAGCACGCTGGAGCTTTACCGTTCCGCGCTCGCGCTGCGGGCCGAACACAACCTTGGTGCCGGCACCGTCACCTGGCTGAAGGGCTACGGAAAGAAAGTCCTGGCGTTCCGCAACGGCGCCGTGACGGTCATCGTGAACTTCGGGAAGGTCGCCGTCGAACTGCCCGTCGACGACATCCTGTTGGCGAGTGAGGACATCGTTGGCGGAGCACTGCCGAAAGACACCGCGGTCTGGCTGCGCAGCTAACCTTCTCCTGGCACTCCGGCGTTAGAAGTCGGAAGCGTTCGCGCGCAACCAGGCGTACGGATCCACAGGCACGCCGTTGATGAAAATTTCGAAGTGCAGGTGGGCGCCGTACGCGATGCCCGTATCCCCGACGAGGCCGAGGAAGTCGCCGACCGCGATGTGCTGCCCGGCCACGATCGGGCTGGAATCGAGGATCATGTGGGCGTAGTTGCTCTTGACATCGACGCCGCCGAGATTGTGCTGGATCACGACGTGGTTGCCGTATCCCGAGTCGTCGAAGCCTGACGACACCGCGATCCCGTCTGCGATCGCGTAGATCGGGGTTCCCGCTGCAGGCGCGAAGTCGACACCCTTGTGGAAGCCGCTTTCGCGTTCGCCGTAGCCGTCTGTGACCGGCACGTATGACGACAACGGCCAACGCACGGCACCGCTGGTCATCGTGTACGAGTAATTCACTCCGGCAAACTTCTCTGCCAACAGCTGGGCGGCAGACACCACCTCGAAGCTGTCACGAATGGGCGCGCTCTCGACGGAGTCTGCCGAGACGCGCACAGTCTGCCCCGCGCTGAGACTGGGCAGCCTGTCGTCTGCGGCAGACGCGCTTGATGCTGGGGTGATTACATTCACCGGAAGGGATGAGCCCACGAGCAGGGCACCGACAATGATCAGCGCCCCAAAGGAAACGAGCTTCGAACCCACGCTTGAGCCACGGTTCGGCGACAGTCTGGAGGCACGCACGGCTCGCCCGACATGGCGCGACGCCCTGCGGTGCGCGCGACTCCTCCTGGGGAGCGGCAGCGTGAGGTGCAGGCGAGGAAGCGCACGGCGACGCGGCCCGGCGGTCGGCTCGGCACTTGGCTCGGCAATCGGCTCGGCCGGAGGTTCGATGGGTGCGATCGACGCCGCCTGAACGGGATCGGGCTCGCTCGTGACCGTCGTCGACTGCTCCGCGGCAAGGGCCGCCTCTCGCGCGCGAGCCTCGCGCCGCGTGAGGGGCTGGTAACCGCTGACGTCGTCCATTACGCGCGTCCCATCCTGAGCATGGTCAGCGCGACCGTGCCGGTGTCAGGCAACGCGCGCTGCGACATGGCATGCTCCTCAGGCTTCACGTGTGCAGGCAGCACACATCGACTCTTCGGGTAATGGATCACGGGCCAAGTGGCCCGCAATATAACGGGTATGTGCAGAATATCGGCTGCGTGATCGCGCCGCGAACCCCCGAGGTGGTTACAGACCGAGCTGTCTGATCGCGCTCTCAAGCTCGACCACAACGGCGGGATGAGCGGCCACAATCAGGTCACGGCTGGGCGCCTCATCCCCCCGACCCTTCACCATCGCACCGGCCTCGCGCGCGATGAGAGCGCCGGCCGCGTGATCCCACGGGCTCAGGCCGCGCTCGAAATAGGCGTTGCAGCGACCGGATGCCACGGCGCACAGATCGAGCGACGCCGTACCCATGCGGCGGATGTCACGAACCCTCGACAGCAGTCCGGCGATCACGGCGCCCTGCTCACCCCGGGTCGCGGAATCGTACGAGAACCCGGTCGCGACGAGCGCCTGCGACAGCTCGACGGCGTCGGCGACCCGAATCGGGTTCCCACCGAGGTGGGCTCCCCCGCCAAGAGTTGCCGTAAACAGCTCCTCCGTGGCGGGATTGATGACCGCGCCGGCAAGCGCGTTCCACGTCAGGGGGTCCGGTTCGCCCTCGACCACGGCAATGCTCACCGCGTAGTGCGGGATGCCGTACAGGTAGTTGACCGTGCCATCGATGGGGTCGACGATCCAGGTGAGTCCGCTGGTGCCCTTCTCGGCTCCGCTCTCCTCACCGAAGAAGCCGTCGTCGGGCCGTGCCTCCGCCAGCAGGGAGCGGATGAGCGCCTCGGTTTCGTGGTCGGCCGCGGTCACGACATCCACCGGCGACGACTTCGTGGCCGCCACCTCGATGCCTTCGGTGCGGCGCTTTCTGGCGAGGTCTCCGGCCTGGAGGGCGATGGTCCTGGCGATGGTGAGCAGTTCGTCGTGGGGCACCGACCCAGCCTAAGGCGTGGGTCACTACGGCTCCCGATCACCCGCTAGGAGTCGAACCCGATCCCGAACTTGTCGGCGATTTTGATGAGCAGTCCGTCTTTGCCGCCGTTCTCGTCGGAGGCCGCCACCGCCCGCCGCATGAGCTGGATCGCGGGGTACCGCACGGGCTCCGGCGGGATCGGGAAGGGATGCGAGGTCGCCCAGCTGAGCTCGGTGCGCTCGGTCGTCTCGCCACTGAGCAGGTCGAGCATCGTTTCGGCGCCGAAGCGTGTGGCCGCAACCCCCAGCCCGGTAAAGCCGGCGCTGTAGGCGACCCGCCCGCCCCAGGCGAGCCCGTGGAAGGCGACGAGCTGGGTCGACATGTCGATCATCCCGCCCCATTTGTGAGTGAACCGGATGCCGGACAGCTGTGGGAACGTGCTGAAGAAGTGGTCCGCCAGAAGTTCGAAGGTTTCGGGACGCTGATCCTGGTGCGGGCGGATCTTGCCGCCGCGGTGGTAGATCGCATCGAAGCCGCCGAACAGGATCCGGTCGTCGGCGGTGCGGCGGTAGTAGTGGAATTCGCGGGACGAGTCGTTGATGCCGTGGCGGTCCACCCATCCGATGCTCTCGAGCTGGTCCTGGCTCAGCGGCTCGGTCATGATCGCGTAGTCGTAGATGGGAACGGTGAGCAGCCGCGTGCGCGCCAGCAGCGACGGGAATCCGTTGGTCGCGAGCGCCACCTGTGCGGTGCGCACGGCACCGTCGCGGGTGCTGACGATGACGCAGTCGCCGTCCTTCGCGAGCGAGAGCACCGGGCTCTTCTCGAAGATCCGCACGCCGAGTTCGAGGCACACTCGCCGCAGCTCCCAGACCAGCTTGCCGGGATGCACGTAGCCGTAGCCGGCCGTCTCGGCCACCGCCGCCCGGTACAGCGGCGAGCGCACGGGGATGTTGTCGCCCTCGTAGAAGGTGGCGGCGGGGTCATCGGCCGCGGCTTCGCGCAGGTAGTCGATCTGGTGCGGCTCGGTTGCCACCATCAGCACCCCGGTCTCCTCGAACTCGACGTCCATCGAGTAGCGGGCGATCGTGGCCTTCAGCTCGTCGAAGTTCTCGTGCGCGAGCCGGTCGATGGTCTCCAGTTCGCCGGGGAAGTGCCGCTCGCCGTTCTCTGGGCCGTGGGTGAGGCTGTACTCGCAGAACCCACCGTTGCGCCCGCTCGCGGCCCAGCCCAGCTCGGCCGCCTCGATCAGCACGACATCGCGGCCGGGGTCGCGCTCCTTGGCGATCAGGGCGGTCCAGAGTCCGCAATATCCGCCGCCCACCACGACGAGGTCGGCCAGCCGCGTCACCGGCGAGCGCGGGCAGAGCCTCGGGACGATCGGCGGAGTCCAGCCAGAACGGGGTGGTGCTGGCATCCTGCAGCGCGTCCCGAAGCATGGCGACGGGATGTTTCCGCGTGCGCGAATAGGCGGTAGGCGGGATGCTCATGGAGGCTCCGATACTCAGGCGATGTAGATCTTGCGGAGGGTTTCGGTCACGGCCCACCGGGTGGCGGTGCCAGCGGCAAGCCGGCCGATCACGCCGGGGGCCAGCTGCAGGGTCTCCCCGGTCTCGACGATTTCGACCGTCGCGCGACCGGAGAGCACGACGAACACCTCGTCGGCCTCGACATCGGTGGACGTTCCCGGCGTGTGTTCCCAGATGCCGATCTCGGTGTCGCCGACGACGAGTTCGCTTACGCCGGCCGACGGCGAGCCCGAGACGATCTGCGCGGCGGGCAGCGGTTCGAGGGTGATCGGTGCGGCGAGTGCGTCGATCGCCGAGTTGGGCCGAAGCGTGTCCGTCATGGTGCGACACTATCGAACGCCGTTGGCGCCCGGGGTTAGGCCGCCTATGCGGTTGCGAACCGCTTCGCGCTGCGCTCGCGAGCCTTGGCGGCCTCGACTTCGCGATCCTTCGGCGGGGCGGACGTGACGAGATCCTCGAGAAGGTGCTGCGTGATGTGCGCTATCTCGTGCACGGCGCGCTCGAACGCCTCCGTGTTCGCTTTCGACGGTTTGGTGGTTCCGCTGATCTTGCGCACGTACTGAAGCGCAGCGGCGTGCACCTCGTCCTCGTTCGCGGCGGGCTCGAAATTGTGAAGAGTGTGGATGTTGCGGCACATGCCATCGAGGCTACGCCGCTGATCGGCCGACGAAAAGGGGCCGCCAGTTTCGGGACCACAGCACGATCGCCGCAATCAGGAATAGTGTGGGGTGCAGCCCGCGGGTGGGCGTTGCGAACGTTGCGCCTGCTGCTCATCGAGCATTCAGGAGAATCAATTGGCCAAGAACACCCCCATTGACCCCACGTCCACCGACGCCTGGAAGCAACTCGCGGGCATCGCGACCGACTTCTCGCCCGACCTGCGCGGATGGTTCGACTCAGACCCGTCGCGGGCCGCTCGGTACACCTTCCAGGCAGCCGACCTCACGGTGGACCTGTCGAAAGGCCTCATCACCGAGGAGATCCTGGCCCATCTCCTGCAACTGGCGCAGGATGTGGATGTCGCCGGTCGATACCAGTCCATGATCGAGGGCTCGCACATCAACGTGACCGAGGATCGCGCTGTGCTGCACACAGCCCTTCGGCGCCCCAAGGATGGTTCGGACCTTGTGCCACCCGCAGGCTTCATCGTTGACGGCGACGACGTCGACGCCGAAGTGCATGCCACGCTCGACAAGGTCTACCAGTTCGCCGACCGTGTGCGGTCGGGCTCCTGGACCGGCGTAACCGGCAAGCGCATCACGACGATCGTGAACATCGGCATCGGCGGTTCGGACCTCGGCCCGGTCATGGTCTATGAAGCACTGAAGCCGTATGTGCAGGCCGGACTCGAGTGCCGGTTCGTTTCGAACATCGACCCGAACGACATCGCCGAAAAAACAGCGGACCTCGATCCGGAGACCACCCTGTTCATCGTCGCGTCGAAGACCTTCGGCACGCTGGAGACGCTCACGAACGCGCGCCTTGCCCGGCAATGGCTGTGGGAAGCGCTCGAAAATTCTGGCGCCATCGGCGACACGGATGACGCTCGCGCCGACGCCGTCGCCAAGCACTTCGTCGCCGTCTCGACCGCGCTCGACAAGGTTGCGGCATTCGGCATCGACCCCGAAAACGCGTTCGGATTCTGGGACTGGGTCGGCGGACGCTACTCCGTCGACTCCGCGATCGGCACCTCGATCGTCATTGCCATCGGGCCCGACAACTGGCGGGAATTCCTCGCCGGCTCCCACGCCATCGACGAGCACATGCGCACCGCCCCGTTTGAGCGGAACGTGCCCGTGCTGATGGGGCTCCTGAACGTCTGGTACACCGACTTCCTGAAGGCGCAGACCCACGCGGTGCTTCCCTATGCGCAAAACCTTCACCGGTTTGCCGCATACCTGCAGCAGCTCACCATGGAGTCGAACGGCAAGAGCGTGCGCTGGGATGGCTCCCCGGTCACGACCGACACGGGCGAAGTCTTCTGGGGCGAGCCGGGCACCAACGGTCAGCACGCGTTCTACCAGCTCATCCATCAGGGCACCCATCTCATCCCGGCTGATTTCATCGCGGTCGCGAATCCAGCCCATCCGCTGAAGGACAAGACCGGCGACGGCAATGCGGTGAAGCCGGGCCAGGACGTGCATAACCTGTTCATGGCGAACTTCTTCGCCCAGACGAAGGCGCTGGCCTTCGGGAAAACGGCGGAAGAGGTGCGCGCCGAAGGAACCGAGGAATCGGTGGTGCCGGCACGGGTGTTCAGCGGAAACCGCCCGACCGCATCCATTCTCGCGCCCGCCCTCACGCCCAGCGTCCTCGGCCAGCTCATCGCGCTCTACGAACACATCGTGTTTACGCAAGGAACCATCTGGGGCATCGACTCGTTCGACCAGTGGGGCGTCGAACTGGGCAAGCAGCTCGCGTTGCAGGTCACCCCCGCAGTCGAGGGAGATCGCGATGCTCTCGACTCGCAGGACTCGTCGACGAAAGCGCTCATCGAGAAGTATCTCGAACTGCGCGACTGACGCCGCAGGAGAGTGCGCGGTGGCATGTGAGGGATTCGACTCCCCTACTGAGCCGCATCCACATTGCGCGGTTGGGCGGAGCGACGAGACTCGGGAGGGCGCACTGCGGCTGACTGCTCAGCCCTCCCTCGCAAGCTCGGTCGGCGCTGGGGTCGCGCAATCGCTGGCGCGATTGCCTTAGCTCCACCGCGCCCACGAGCGGGTTCTCGTCCTCCACATTCGACAGAAATAGAAAACGCCGGCCCGCAAAAGCATGGGCCGGCGTTTTCTTTTCGGTGGCATGTGAGGGATTCGAACCCTAAAACCAGCCGCAGGAACGGTGGAGTGGCATCAAGAATTCGTTCACTTCCGCATATTTACGCGCAATAGCCACGCTCGGAGCTCATGGCCGTCTCGAAGTGTTGTGGGGTCTCTGTGGGGGAAATGGCGCGTTCATCTACCGGTGGGATGCATCAAGACATCACTGACGAAACTGCATCAGGACATCTCTGACAGTTGATGTATCAGGACATGCCTGACACTCGAGGAATTCGGCGTGGTCCTCGTGGTCCTCGGGGTTGGCTGCTGCCGACGTATTTGGTTCCGGGCGCGGGACAGTGGTGCTCGATGAGGAGCGGTGCCGGTGTCGCGAATGCGGGTCCTGCGAACACCATCGGGTAGGGCCTGCGCGGGCCTCGGGGTCGGGCAAGGCGGGACAACCTTCGGGGTCGCGTCCCATGCTTGCTGCGGGGTGATGCGTCCCGGCAGTGCGTGGTGCGGTCGCTCGGTGTTATAGATCTCATCGAACCGATCGACCTGTTCCTGCAACTGCTCCAGACTGTCGGCGAGGGGCTGCTTGTCGAGGTATCGGAACAGGATCTGATGGAAGCGTTCGTTCTTGCCCTGCGTAGTCGGTTTGGAGGGCTTGCCGGTAATCGGCTCGACGCCGAGCGAGGTGACATAGGCGACGAGGTGGCCGAGCACTCCGCGGCGGGACGGGTTCAGCGCCCGCCCCGTTATCGCTTAGTAATCGCTGGGGAACACCGTGAGCCGCGATGCCCTTAGACACGACTGCGATCGCCCCGGCCGACGTCTCACACCAGGCGACATGAGACGCGATCGCGAGGCTGGAGTGGTCGTCGATGAGTTGGAAGATCACACACTTGCGACCGCCGGTGAGGACATATTCGGTCCCATCCAGCTGCCAACACGCGTTCGGCGCCGGAAAAACAAACCGCCGATATGAAGCCCGCGGTTTCTTCTTCGGCTCCAGCCGCGCGACCCCTGCGTCGCGGAAGATCCGCGCCAAAGACGAGACCACCGGCACCGGCACCGGCACCGGCACCGGCACCATCTTCAGGGCCCGCATCTTCTCGTGAACACTTATCGGCCCATGATCAAGCCCCGACTGCTCCAGCGCTGCACGCACCCCAACACCCTGAGACTTCACCTCATCGGAGATCCGATTCGGGCTCCTCGACGGCCGACGCGTTCGACGCTCCAAAGCCGCCACCTGCCCTTCCTCGGGAGCGCGGCGTTCGATCGCGTAAGACGTATCCCCGGAGATACCGTGCTCGGCGCAGAAGGTCGTCACTGCACCCCGAGGAGCATCGTGCGGTAGCCCGTCTGGACCAAGACCGGGGACACTAGCGCTAGTTTGAGAATGCAGCGTCAAACGGTGCCCCCGGAATCGCCCAGAGCAGCGAGCGAACAAACTCCACCGCTTCGGCGGCGCCGTGCAGGCGATCCATGCCAGCGTCCTCCCATTCGATACTTATCGGACCGGAGTATCCGATGGCGCGAAGCGCGCGGAACGAGTCGTCCCACGGCACGTCTCCGCGCCCAGTGGAAACGAAGTCCCACCCCCGGCGCAGGTCCCCCCACGGTAGGTGCGAGCCGAGCACCCCGTAGCGGCCATTAGGGGTGCGTAGGCGGGTATCCTTGCAGTCCACGTGGTAGATGCGGTCGGCGAAGTCGGCGATGAAGGCTACCGGGTCGATGTTCTGCCACATCATGTGACTGGGATCCCAGTTGAAGCCGAACGCCTCACGGTGGTCGATCGCCTCAAGAGTGCGGACGCTCGTCCAGTAGTCGTAGGCGATCTCGCTCGGGTGGACCTCGTGCGCAAATCTCACGCCCTCGCTGTCGAATACGTCAAGAATTGGGTTCCACCTGCGCGCGAAGTCCTCGAAGCCACCCTCGATTACCTCTGCCGGCACCGGAGGGAACATGGCAACGTACCGCCATATGCTGGAACCCGTGAATCCGACGACTGTGTCGACGCCGAGCTGACGGGCGACAACAGCGGTGAGCTTGAGCTCCTCAGCGGCACGCTGGCGCACACCCTCCGCCTCACCGTCCCCCCACACCCGGGACCCGACGATAGCCTGGTGCCTGAAGTCGATCGGGTCGTCGCAGACAGCCTGGCCCTTGAGGTGGTTCGAGATCGCATAGACCTTGAGGTTGTATCGATCGAGGATCTCGAGGCGTTCACGTAGGTATGCGGGATCATTGGCGGCCCGCCAGACGTCGAGGTGTTCTCCCGAACACGCGATCTCGAGCCCGTCGTATCCCCATGACGAGGCAAGGCGCGCGACCTCCTCGAGCGGCAGGTCGGCCCATTGGCCGGTGAACAGGGTGACCGGATGGGTGCTGGACTGCGTCATTGCGGCTCCTTTTATAGAACGGTGGTGCGAGGATTAGGCGGTCGAGGTGAGGGTCGTAATTTGCGGAGGGCACGGCGAGCATGGACCCGATGCTTGTTGTGCGCGTCGCGAGCTGACTTGCTCTCCCATACATCGAACAGGATGACACGGTCACACTCGTCGGCGTCGTGAAGGCAGGTGTATTGCACCGACCGGGGTCGCGTCACCTGGCATCCGGGCGGGTCGACAACAGCGGACCGGGCCGGGGCGTGGCCCCTCCCGTGAAGGCAGAAGAAGGGCAGTGTCATTACGGCCTCAGGAATAGTGGCTTCCTTCGCTGAAATCTGCTGACTGAGCTTATGCGGCGCCGGAGCTCGCCACGAGTAGAGGCTCGGGGACGTCAACCCATTCACGCATGCTGGCCGAGCGCATAACAGCATCGGTGAGCACCGCTGCGCGCAGCCCGTCAGTAAACGTCGGTAGGCCATCAATCTGCGCTCCGCCGAAAGTCGCGTAAGCGTCTCGAACGAAAGCGGTGAATGCGTCCTGATAGCCCTGGGGATGACCGGCGGGGAGACGGTTGATGCGTTGCGCATCGGCAGCGAGCATGTTCGCCGAGGCTCGAAAGATTGTCTCGGTGCTGCCGGGGCCACCGATGGTGAGGCGATCGGGATTCTCTTGGTCGAACTCATATGAGCCGTTGGTGCTGTCAACGGATAACACGAGTCGATTCTTCTGGCCGAGCGAGACCTGGCTCACTGTCAGCGCGCCCGGAATTCCGGAGGTTGTACGAAACAGCACTGAGGCGATGTCCTCAGTGGTGATCGCCACGCCAGCGCGCCGCACGTATGACGTCGTGAGTTGGCACGTTAGCGAGGCGATGCGTTCGCCTGAGACGAATTCGAGCAGGTCACAAAGGTGCACGCCGATATCGGCGAATGCGCGTGACGGTCCGCCTTCCGCAGGCGAGACTCGCCAGTTGGTCGCATCGGCGTCGGCAAGCCAGTCTTGCAGGTAACTGCCCCGCAGCATGAGGATGCGTCCGTTGTCGCCGACCCTGCTGCGCATCTCCCGGATCAGTGGGTAGAAGCGGTATACAAATGGTACGGCCGTCTCGGTAGCTGTCTCTTGCACCAGTTTGGTCAGTGCGAGCGCGTCGTCGAGACTGGTGCTGAGGGGCTTCTCGCAGATGATTCGCTTGCCCGCAGCAACAGCGTCTCTGGCCAATTGCCCGTGCGACGCATTCGGGGTGCAGATGTGAACGACGTCGATGTTGGGGTCGGCGAGCATCTCGGCGGTCGACGTGTAGGCACGCGAGTAGAGCTTCTGCGCCGCAGCATGGGTTGTCGCCGAGGATGAAGCGACGAGACCGGCGAGGCGATGACCCGCGCCGCGAACCGCAGCTGCGTGCACCTCGGCGATCATGCCGCCGCCGATAATTCCGGCGTTGAGGCTCATGCGCCCGCACCGCCCTGATTCAGCTGTGTTTGCACGAAGGCGAGGCCGTCGACGGCGAGGGCCCGCATTGAGGGCGCGACAGGGCGCCACAGCGATACGGCGCGCGCGATCTCCTTGACTGTCGGCAGGAACGACTCGATGACGATCTGTCCTTGGTAGTCAATGTCGCGCAGGGACGCAAAGAACTCCCCCCATGGCACGTGGCCGGAGCCCGGGGTTCCGCGGTCGTTCTCCGACACTTGTACATGGAACACGCGATCGCCGGCGGCCCGTACCGCGTCACCCAGGCTCTTCTCCTCGATGTTCATGTGGAACGTGTCGATGAGCAACCCGACGTTGTCACGGCCGATCAGATCGCAGAGCTCGAGCCCCTGCTGCGTGGTGTTGATGAGGTCAGTCTCGAACCTGTTGAGCGGTTCGATCGCGAGGCCCACGCGGCGTTCAGCGGCGTAGTCCGCCAGCTCGCGCAGGCCGTCGGCGGCACGCGCACGCTGGGCAGCGCGATCTGCATCGTCGAGCATCCGCGTGACACCGGTGGTGGCGTACATAGGTCCGGCCACCAGGGCAGATCCGACCACCTGAGCGATGTCAATACAGTGCCTCAGGTAGGCGTGGGCGTGGTCGTGTACCGCGCCGTCATCGCTGGAAATGTCTCGGCCGGGCCCGAACGCCCCGCAGATTCCGACCGTAAGCCCGGTGCGCTCCGCTTGTGCGGCGATCCATTCGGCCGAGATTAGCGACGGATCCTCGATGCAGACCTCGATGACGTCAAATCCTAGAGAGGCGACATGGTCGAACTGTGCGCTGTCCGAATCGGTGAACGGCGAAGCGAGAGTGAAGGTGCTGAGCCCGATCGCGTTCGAGCTCATTCGAGTCCCAATCGAGCGACAATCTCCTTGGTGTGGGCGATCGAGGAACGCGTGTATGGGTCCTTGAACTCGGGCGCGCCGGCGCCGTTCAGCACGCCCCAGATATCACCGGCAGCGGGCAGCAGCTCGTAAGAGATCCACCCGGTGTAGTTCACGTCGGCGATCGCCTGGAGAATAGGGTCGAAGTTGATGTGGCCGATGCCAGGGGCTGCGCGGTTGCTGTCGGCGAGATGCACGTGCGACAGGCGGCTCCCTGCCTCCCGAATTGACCCAGCGATGTCGGGCTCCTCGATTGACATGTGGAATGTGTCAGCCATGTAGCCGAGATTGGGGCTGCCGACCTCGTCAATGAAGCGGATCGCCTGCGCCGTGCGCGTGATCAGGTAAGTCTCATATCGGTTCCAGGGTTCGAGCACGAGCTTCAATCCCGCGCCCGATGCGTAGTTCGCGAGCTCCGTGGCAGCAGCAACCGCCCAATTCCACTCCTGATCGATGGCTGCCTCTGGGGTGATTTTCATGCACGCCGTCGGGGTGAACGTCACAACGTCGGCACCGAGCAGCTGACCGTAGTCGATGTTCGCCTTGACATAGTCGATGGCGGCGGAGCGCACTGAAGCCGTCGAGCTGACGATGTCGCGTTCCGGCGTGTATATGCTCACGATGGAGGAAGCGCGGACACCGTTGGCGTCCAGTGCGGCCCGAATGGCGGCGGCATCGCTGTTGCCGGGCTCTCCGACGAGTTCGACACCATCGAATCCAGCGTCTGCGACCCGTGCGATGCCGAGCTCGATTGGTTCTGCGCCATAAACGAGGGTGTTGTAGGTGTACTTGAACACGAAAGTTCCGATCTCTGGTATTGAAGTTGGGCGGTTACTTGACGGCGCCGAAGCTGAGTCCACGCACGAGGTACTTCTGGGCGGCGAGGGCCGCAATCCAGACCGGGACGGCGACAAGCGTGCCCGCCGCCATGATCTGGGTCCACTGCGTCCCGACCGGCGTGACGTATTGCGTAAGGGCAACGGTTGCTGTCTGACTCGACGCGTTCGAGAGGATACTTGCGAACAGGAACTCGTTCCACGAGAACACGAAGCAGAGCAATGCGGTTGAGGCGACACCCGGCATTGCCAACGGCAATACGATGCGGATGAATGTTGAGAGGTGGCCGAGGCCGTCCATCTGGGCGGCCTCCTCGATCTCTAACGGTACGTCTTCGTAGAACCCGCGCAGCAGCCAGATGGCCAAGGGCAGGTTCATGAAGACATGCAGGGCGATGATCGAGATCAATGTTCCGTTGAGGCCAATCGTGCGCATCAATAGGAACAACGGGATGATCGTCGCTATCGGCGGCACAATGCGCAGCGACAGGATGGTTCCGGCTAGGCCCTGCTTCCACCGCAGGTTGAAGCGGGCCAACGGGTAGGCGATTCCCGATGCGAGCACAAGCGCGATCAGAGTAGAAATCACCGAGACTTGGATGCTGTTAATCAGTGCAGGGCCAAAGTTCGTTCCTGTCAATACGGTGATGAAGCTGTCGAGCGTTGGGGTGAAGAACCACTGAATGTTCTGCGAGAAGGCCTGGTTGCCGGTCTTGAACGCGGTACTGACCATCCACAGGATCGGCGCGATGGCTACCAGCGTCACCACGACCGCGATGCCTGCCCGTAGTCCGGTGGAGTACGACCTACGACGTTTACTAGCGGATTTCATTTGAGCACTCATCACGTTCCTCACGATCGTGCAACCATGCGGCGGATCAAGGAGTTGACGACCGCGATTACGAGGATTAGAAGCAGCCAGGAGAAGGCCGCTGCGTAGGAAATATTGAACGAACGGAACCCGACGTCGTAAATCTGCCAGGACATGGTTGAGGTGACATCGATGGGGCCACCCCGGGTGGTCATATACACGATGTCGTAGACACGGAACGCGTCGATGATGCGAAGCAGTACGCCGACCATGATCGGGTACTTGAGCAGGGGCAGGAACTGGTGCCAGATGATGCGGGGCCAGGATGCGCCGTCGAGCTTCGAGGCCTCGATGATGTCTTCTGGCAGGCCCTGCATGCCGGCCAGCAGGATGAGGAACAGGAAAGGCGTCCACTGCCAGATGTCGATCGCGATCAGGGTAGGCAACGCGAGTCCAATGCTGCCAAGGAACTCTGTGGTGGGCAATCCGATGCTGCGCATGAGCTGGTTTACGATGCCAAAGTTCGGCTCGAGGCTGAACTTGGCAAGAAGACCGACGACAACTGGAGCGCAGAGCATAGGCATCAAGAGCAGGCCACGAAGAATTTTGTCGCCGGGGAATCCGCGGAAGAACAGGAGTGCGAGCCCGAAGGCAACCAGGAATTCGATCCCCACCGCAGCAATCACGTAGACCACCGTGACGCGAACAGAGTTCCAGAAGAGGCTGTCGGTGAGCAGGTTAGTGTAGTTATCGAAGCCGACGAAGCGAGCAGGTTCACCGGTGGTGAGCTGCCACTTGAGGAACGAGATGACGAGCGAGTAGATAGTGGGATAGAGCGCGAGGGCGGCAAGGAAGATCAGGCCGGGCGCCATGACCAACAAGCGACCGGTGTGGCGTGGGGAGCGCCCGGCGGGGCGCCCGGACGGCCTAGGGGGCGTCCGGGCGCCGCGCTGGCGCGTGAGCGAAAGTGACATTAGCCTGCGAGACTCTTGTTCACTGCGTCGTCGGCCTTCTTGAGGCCATCAACGACCGAGCTCTCTCCGAGGGAGATGGAGCTCAACTGGGTGCTGAGGGTGGTCTCCCAAGCCTCTTCAGCGGGGAAGAACGGGCGCGGCTTCGCCGACTTCATGACGTCCAGGACGACCGGCAGTCGGCGGAAACGCAGCGCGTCCGAGTCGGCGAGCTTCTGGCCGGTGAGCGTGGTGTCGGAGTAGCTGGATATGCGCACCGGGTCACCGCCTCCGTTGGCCGCCTGGAAGACGTCGTTCTTCTTCGTCTCGAGCCAGTTCACGAACTTCGTAGCCTCATCGATGTTCTTGGAGAACTTCGACACCGAGATGACCCACGATGCGAGGTGAGAGGAGCTGATACCGGTCGGTCCGGCCGGAATCGGGGCAACCGACCACTGGCCGACCGTCTTCGAGTTGGCCGGGTCATCCGTGGCAAACTGGCCCCACGACCACTGGATCGCGGTTGCGATCGTGCCCTGCTGAGCAGAGGTGGTGACGTTGTCATAGGTGAACTCGTTAGCACCAGCAGGCATGTACTTCATTAGTTCAGCCCACTTTTGGGTGGCCGCGATGCAGTCGGGGGTACTCAGCGTCGACTTGGTGAAATCGGCGTTGAACGGGTTGCACCCGTAGCTATAGGCAAAGCTGAGCCAGGTGTGTACGTTACCGAAGCCTTTGGCTGCCTGAGCAGCCCAGCCCGACAACTTCTGGCCGTTGAACTCGCGCCCGTCGAAGAACTTGATCTGCGTGGTCCACTCGTCCATTGTATTCGGCACAGCTAGCGCGGTGCCGGTCGCCGTCAGGTAGTCCGCCTTGGTTTGTGCGTCGCTATAGAGAGCAGAGTTATACCAGAGCACGGCCGGGTGAACCGTTTGCGGGATACCAAGAATCTTGCCCTCCCACGTCGCGACATCGAGCGCGAGCGGCAGGAAGTCCGCCTTGTCTGCCGCCGAAACAGAACTAGTCAGATCGACGAGGTTGCCGCCGGCACCGAACTCCGGGATCCAGTTGTAGTCCAGATTAAAGATGTCATAGCTCGAGTCCTGGCCGGCGAATAGCGTCGCCATCTTCTCGTGGATCGCATCGCGACCAACGAGCTCAACGTTGACCTTGACCCCGGTCTCCTTCTCGTACTGCGGGGCGAGCTGCTCCTTGACGACCGTGCCCCAGGTGGCGGGCAGGAACATCGTGTTGAGGGTGACCTTGCCGTTAGCGGCCGGACTGGAACCGCCGGCGGCGCAGCCGGACAGGATCAGCGCTGCGGCGAGGACGGCGCCGACTGTTGCGACGACCCTCCCCGCGCGAGGCGTGAATGCATTCATGAGATATTTCCCTTCAAAGGATGATTGGGTTCTGCAGGATGGTGAAAGAGCGGTCAGCGTGAAACCTGAATGTGGACCTTCACGATGGACCTGTCGTGCTCAAGCGCACGGATCGCCTCGGCCGCCTCATCAAGTGAGCGCACCGAGTCGACGATGAGGGAGGGATCGAAACGACCCGTGGCAATGAGTGTGATCGCTCGAGGCCAAGTGTCGTAGGTTCCCGCGTACGAGCCAATGATCGTGAGTTCCTTGGCATAAATGTCGAAGGGGCGGATGGTGAGCTCCGCCGCCGGCGGTGCTGCGCCGTAGGCCAAAAGCTTGCCGCCGCGACGCACAACGCGAATGGCCGTCTCATAGGTCGGAATGCTGCCGACCGCCTCGATCACGACATCGGGGCCAACCCCGTCGGTGAGACCGGCGAGGAATTCGTCGAGATTGGTTGCGAATGGGTCGACGACATGGTCGGCGCCCAGGCGGGTAGCGAGTGCTCTGCGCGTGGCATCCGGTTCTGAGACGATAACCGCGGAGGCGCCCGCCAGCTTCGAAAGGGCAATGTGGGCGAGCCCCATCGGGCCACCGCCGATGATGAGTACGCGATCACCGAACGTGATGTCGATGCGGTCCTGACCGTGAACGGCACAGGCGAGCGGTTCCACGTAGGCTGCGGCATCCAGATCGAAGTCTTCAGGTAACACGTATACGTTTTCGGCCGGAACGACGACGTATTCAGCTAGGCCACCAGCACGGTGCACACCGAGCTGCGCGACGGTCGGGCAGAACAGCTTCTGGCCGCGCCGGCAGAAGAAACAGCGTCCGCACGCGATGTTGATGTCCACCACCACGGAATCTCCGACATTGATCGGGGCTGCCGCCGCGCCGGTTTCGACAATGACTCCCGAGAACTCGTGACCGAGCGTCAGCGGCAGGTTGGGGGCCGGGAAGTTGCCCTTGGCGATGTGTAAGTCGGTCCCACAGATGCCGCTTCGCACAACTTTTACCAGGACCTCCGAGTCGCCTGGCGTCGGGATCTCGATGGTGTCCAGTCGGATATCGCCCGGAGCGTGCAATCGCACCGCCTGCATGGTTCCTTGCATCTCGGCTCTTCTCTTGTGAGTGGCCGCGAGGAACGAGTCGAAAGCCACATTGCTTCGGCGCTTGAGTGCGCGTGATAATCATCATGACAGCAGTTACCTGTCTTTTGCAAGCTTCTCGACAAAAGTCTCCGAAAGTATTTGCCTGCTGTCGCGGGAAACTGGGATTACTCAGGGGATCCTGACCATCGCGGCCCCGAGCGTGAATAACTTAAGTCGATTTTTGTTATAAGTGGTAGGCTCGGAACCGGGGTAACAATCCGCGCATATCAGCGCGGGGAAAGGGGACCGCATGTATGCCACCAGCTCCAGCGTCTACGACCTGTTCCAACTGCTACGCGATGGCGAACCCCGCACGCGTGCGCAGTTGGCGCACGCGACCGGGCTGTCACGTTCGACAATTGGTCTCCACCTCGACACGTTGCTTGAGAGCGGCCTCGTGATGCCAATCGCCGACGCGGCCTCTACCGGGGGGCGGCCTTCAGCGCGGATCGCCCTCAAGCCCGATGCACGACTGATCGCGGCCGCCGATCTTGGGGCAACACATGCCACGCTAGCGATCACCGATCTTGTGGGCAGCATCCTCTCGGAGATCTCCGCTCCCCTCGTAATCGCCCACGGACCGACGAATGCTCTCGACTGGATCACCAGCGCGATCATGGCCCTGTTGACTCAGATCGATCGCGACCCGCGCGATCTTGCGGCAATCGGCATCGGACTGCCAGGTCCGGTGGAACACGACACCGGAAAGCCGTCAAACCCGCCGATCATGCCGGGTTGGGACGAATTTGACGTCCCACATTATGTTCAACGCACCTTCGATGTGCCGGTGCTCGTCGACAACGACGTCAACATCATGGCGCTCGGGGAGCGTGCCGCAAGCTGGCCGGGCGCGGACAATTTGATCTTTCTCAAGGTCGCCACTGGAATCGGCGCCGGCATCATCAGCTCAGGAGTGCTTCAGCGCGGCGATCAGGGCATTGCGGGCGACGTCGGACACATCCGCGTCACGCGTGGGGCTGGCCTCATCTGCCGCTGCGGAAACGAGGGGTGCCTTGAGGCCATCGCCGGTGGCCCCGCTATTGCGGCGCAACTCATCGCAGGCGACCCGTCCGCCGACAGCACAGCTAGCGTCGTTGCGTTGGTGAGGTCGGGCGATCTCACAGCGATCCAAGCCGTGCGTCAGGCCGGGAAGGACATCGGGGAGGTGCTCAATATGTGCGTGAGCATAATCAACCCCTCCGTCATCGTCGTGGGCGGCTCAATGGCCGAGGTAGCGGAACACCTCATCGCGGGCATCCGTGAAGTCGTCTATGCCCGATCGCAGCCATTGGCGACCCAAAACCTCACTATTGCGCCCTCGCGCATGGGGCATGGGGCAGCCATCTTGGGAGCCAGCCTTATGGCGGCCGACTACGTGTTGTCACCCAAAAACATCAACGCCCTGAACTCGCGCGCTATCTCCATCGCATGATGGCGATCATGATACTCCGCGGATAAGCGGGCTGGTGGCACCGGTATGGTGCCGCTTCCCAGAGGCTCAAGAGTCGCGCGGGAGCATCGTCAATGGAGTGACCGGCGTGGCTGGCGGCGTTGTTGGCGAGCTGGGGTTCCAGTTAGGTCGGAAGCTGCCCGAGTCGGGGCGGGTCGCCGGCAACCCGTCGGGGGTGACGGTGAAGGTGGACATGTGTGGGCGATCCGTGGGTTTTGTGGGGTTTTGGAGGGGTAAACTTCACAAAACAGCACTCTGACCAGCACTTTCTCGGTGGCATGTGAGGGATTCGACTCCCCTACTGAGCCGCATCCACAGTGCGCGGTCGGGCGGAGCGACGAGACTCGGGAAGGCGCACTGCGGCTGACTGCTCAGCGGGGGCCCACGAAGCGGGTTCTCGTCCTCCACCTTCGCTACGGAAATCGAAGAACGACCGGCCGCGAAAAACATGCGGCGGTCGTTCTTCGTTCGGTGGCATGTGAGGGATTCGAACCCCCGAATGCGAAGCAGTCTGATTTACAGTCAGATCCCTTTGGCCACTTGGGTAACATGCCGAGGCACCCTCCCCCAGCGTAGTCACTAAGAGAACGTGCGGATTAAGGATACAAGCTCTGAGAGGCCACGGTGACCATGCCCGCGCCGGTAAGATCGGCACGCGACCGAGGAGGCGACACCCAATGCCGGGAATCAACCAGGTAGCCCAACTTGCCGGGGTCTCCACGGCGACGGTTTCCCGCGCGCTGAGCGGCAACGGTCACGTGTCAGAGTCCACCCGCCACCGGGTGCGCGCCGCGGCCCTGGAGCTCGGATACGTGGTCTCCTCGAACGCCTCCAGCCTCGCCACCGGCCGCACGCGCAACATCGGCGTGGTCATCCCGTTCCTGAATCGCTGGTACTTCGGCGCCGTTCTCGAGGGCGCGCAGCAAGCACTGCTGAACCACGGCTACGACCTCACCCTGTACAACATCGGCGGGGGCGACGACCAGCGCAAGAGCGTCTTCGAAGACTTCCTGCTGCGCAAACGAGTGGATGCCGTCATCGCCATCTCGCTCGAGCTCACCGGCGACGAGGTCGAGCGCCTGCTCGCGATGAACAAGCCGATCGTGGGCGTGGGCGGCTCCATCGCCGGGGTGCGCACCCTCAGCATCGACGACGGGGCTGTCGCCCAGCTGGCGACGGAGCACCTGCTCGCCCTCGGCCACCGCACCATCGCGTTTATCGGCGGCAACCGCGAGTCGGAGATGGACTTCAAGGTGCCCTCGCAGGCGCCGCGAAGGTTTCGTCGCGGCGCTGGCCGAGTCCGGCATCGCCGCCGATCCCGAGCTGTTCCAGGCCGCGGACTTCACCATCCCGGGCGGATACGCCGCCGCCAAGCAGCTGCTGGGCAACCCGCGCAAGCGACCGACGGCGCTGTTCGCGGCATCCGATGAAATGGCGATCGGGGCGATTCTCGCGGCCCGGGATCTCGGCCTGAGCGTGCCGGACGACGTCTCGATCATCGGCGTCGACGACCACGAGCTCGCGGAGTTCTTCGGACTGACGTCGATCGCCCAGTTCCCCGCGCTGCAGGGCGGGATGGCGGTCGACATCCTGATGGATCAGCTTCATCCCGACCACACGGCGCACGCCTCCAGCAACACCCCGCTGCCGTTCGAGCTGATCGTGCGCTCCAGCACCTCGCGCCCCAAGTCCTAGTCGTCGGCGGCGTCCGCGTAGCGCTGCGCGGCCGTGGCCACCGACGCTCCGTAGGTGGTGGCGTCGTTGTACGAGGCGACACCGGCCCGCCAGCCGTCCGGCGTGACCATCTCCCCGACCGCCCTGCACATGTGGTTTGCCGCGGCGATGGAGGCGTCAGCGATGTTCTGCGGGTCGGCGATCGCGTCGCCGTTGCCGTCAGACGGCCAGCTCGACCACGTCTGCGGGATGAGCTGCATGGGTCCGACCGCGCGGTCGAAGTCGCTGATGCCGTCGATGGCGCCGCCGTCGGAGTCCGGGATGTTCAGGGTCGCGCCGCCGTCCAGCACCACCCCATAGATGTCGGGCCGCACTCTGAAGTCGTCGCCAACCGCCGAACCGCCGTGCCGACCGTGGTCGCTCTCGACGAGCCCGATGGCCGCGAGAGTGTTCCATCCGATGCCGCACTCCGGATAGACCTCCCGGCTGCGCACGATGGCGCCCGCGTAGGCCGTCAGGGCCAGCTCCGGGATGCCGGTCCGCTCGGACACGCTCGACACCCACTCCGGGTCGATCAGCCCCACGTAGCCGGGTCGCGTCGGCACGGTGGCGAAGGGTGGGTCTGGTGCCTGTGACGAAAAGTCGATGGATGCCTCATCCGCCGTCTGTGGCTCGACGACCGACGCCGGCCGCAGTACCACCGCGACCACGGCGATGAGTGCGATCACGGCAATCGCGGCCACGAGCATCCACCCCCACCGTTTACCCACAGAGAGGTTCTAGCATGGGTACATGGCAGATTCCACATTCGACATCGTCAGCAAGGTCGACCAGATGGAGGCGGACAACGCCGTCAACCAGGCTCAGAAGGAGATCGCGACGCGATACGACTTCAAGGGCGTGGGCGCATCCATCGAATGGAGCGGCGAGAAGCTGCTCCTGAAGGCGAGCGCCGAGGAGCGCGTGAAGGCTGTGCTCGAGGTGCTCGAGGCCAAGTTCATCAAGCGCGGCATCTCACTGCGCTCGCTGGATGCCGGCGAGCCCTTCCCCAGCGGCAAGGAGTACCGCATCGAGATCGGCCTCAAGAACGGCATCTCGTCGGAGGACGCGAAGAAGGTCTCCAAGATCATCCGCGACGAGGGACCGAAGGGCGTCAAGTCGCAGATCCAGGGCGACGAGCTGCGCGTGCAGTCGAAGAGCCGCGACGACCTGCAGGCCACCATGGCGCTGCTCAAGGGCAAAGACCTCGACGTCGACCTGCAATTCGTCAACTTCCGGTAGCACCGTGCCGGCCGCGCCGTTCGATGAATCATCGTACGAGCGCGAACTGCAGCGTCGGGCCTATGCGAAACCAGTGGATGGGGTCGATCCCGCCGCAGCCCAGGCGGAACTAGCTGCGCTAGCTGAAGCGCGGCGACCGGCGCCCGAGATCGAATGGCAGCCGCTTGACGTGCCCTCCGCCCCGACGCGGCGGCAGAAACTCGTCGTCATCGTTGCGCTCGCCGTGACGCTGGTTGCGGCCAGCGCCCTGGCGCTCGTGCCTGCTCCATCCCTTATGGTGTTCAGCTTCCCCCAGGTGGGTGCCCCGCCCTGGCCGGGGACGATTGATCGAGACGAGCGTTCCGACAAAATCCGCTGGCTCACCCGCAGCAATGGCTGGGACGTCTTCGCCTTCATCACCACGGGTGGGAACATCTGCATGGCAGCCTTCGAGGGCAGCCTGAGCTCGGGTGGGACATGCACCAGTAGAGACGTTTTCAACATCATCGGCTTGCGGATGGGTGCGAGTCGAACCACCGCGAACGGCACCGAATACCTGAGCGTCAAGTGGGGCCCGATCGGTGAGGCACGCACATCCGATCTTCCACTCGCTCAATGGGCTGACTAGGCGCATCCGTCGATAGGATTCGATCGATGGATGATGTAATCGCTTTCTTCGTGTCCAACATCTCGCTCGCCGGGGTGTTGCTGGTCATCGACTACATCATCCGGATCATCGCGCTGATCGTCATCCCCCGCAACCGACGACCGCAGACCGCGATGGCGTGGCTCCTGGCGATATTCTTCATTCCCTACGTCGGCGTGATCCTCTTCCTCATCGTGGGAAGCGCCAAGCTGCCGCGGGATCGTCGGCGCAAGCAGTCCCAGATCAACGAGTACATCCTCGAAACGACCGAGGGAATCGATCTCGTCAAGCGCGACCCACCGTGGCCGTCGTGGCTCGAACCCATCGTCGAACTCAACCGCACCCTGGGCGCCATGCCTCTGGTTGGCGGCAACACGGCGAAGCTGTACTCAGACAACCAGGAAGCCCTCGACGCCATGACCGAGGCGATCAAGGGGGCAAAGAGGAGCCTGCACGTCGAGTTCTACATCCTGTCGCTCGACTCGACGACCGCACCATTTTTCGACGCGCTGGAGGATGCCCATAACCGCGGCGTCGTCGTCAGGGTGCTGCTGGATCACCTCGGGAATTTTCAGTACCCGGGATACCGCCGAACCAAGCGCCGCCTGAACCAGATGGGCGTCGAGTGGCACCTGATGCTGCCGTTCCAGCCGCTGCGGGGCAAGGTCAGGCGCCCCGACTTGCGCAATCACCGCAAGATCCTGGTGATCGACGACGTGGTCGCCTTCACCGGGTCGCAGAACGTGATCGAAACCGGCTACCAGCGCCGCAAGAACCACCGCAGGGGGCTGCACTGGAAAGACTTCATGGTGCGCTTCGAGGGACCGGTTGTGGCTGGCCTCGACGCCCTGTTCATCACGGACTGGTACTCCGAAACCGACGAGCTGATCGAGCGTGGTTCTGCACTCGAACTCATCACCGAGGGCCCCGGCACGATCGACTGCCAGGTGGTTCCGAGTGGTCCAGGCTTCCCCGGCGAGAACAACCTCAGGTTGTTCAACTCTTTGGTCTACGCGGCCCAGGAGAAGCTCATCCTGGTCAGCCCCTACTTCGTGCCAGACGATTCGATGCTCTACGCGATCACGACAGCCGCCCAGAGCGGTCTGAGGGTCGAACTGTACGTCTCAGAAATCGGCGACCAGTTCTTCGTGTACCACGCCCAGCGCAGCTACTACGAGGTGCTGCTGAAGGCCGGCGTGCACATCTTCCTCTACAAGTCGCCGACGGTCCTGCACGCCAAGCACATGACCATCGACGACGACGTCGCGGTCATCGGCTCGAGCAACATGGATATGCGCTCGTTCACCCTCGACCTCGAGGTGTCGGTGATGGTGCGCGGCAAGGCATTCATCGACTCCCTGCGCGAGATCGAGGAGTCGTACCGCGCGAACAGCCGCGAACTCACCCTCGAAGAGTGGGAGAAGCGCGGATTCCTGATCAGCGCGGTCGACAACATCGCCAGGCTGACCGCAGCTGTGCAGTAGCCGCCATCCGCCCTAGTGGTTGTTCGAGACCGCGATCATCTCGTCGCGCTCGACGACCTTGATGCGCACGCGACCGTGCGGCTCGCCCAGCTTCAGCTCGTGCGCGTCGAGGTTGTGCCAGCCGTCGAGGTTGGTGAACTCGACGCCGCGGCTCTCGAGCAGCTCGATGACCGCGCTCTCCTCGGGATGCTCGGGTGACCACCAGTTCGCCTGGTCGTTCACGACGTGCTTGACGGTCTCCATCGCGTCGCTCTTGGTGTGACCGATGAGACCCACCGGTCCGCGCTTGATCCAGCCCGTCGCGTACACGCCGTGCACCTGCTGGTCGTTGTCGTCGATGACCTGGCCCTCGCGGTTCGGGATGACGCCACGCTTGTCGTCGAACGGGATGCCGTCAAGCGGCGATCCGAAATACCCGACGGCCCGATAGATCGCCTGGGCCGGAACCTCCCGGAATTCCCCGGTACCAACGACTCCGCCCTCGCCGTCCGGCCTGGTGCGCTCGTAACGGAAGGTCTCGCCCGTGAACTCCATGGGGCTGGCGTAGAAGTGCAGGTGGATGCGGCGTGAGGCCGATCCGGTCTCCCGCTCGCGCCACTTGTTCAGCACCTTGTCGATGACCATCACCTGCTTGTTGCTGGCGATCGCCGCCTTCGATGCCTCGTCGTAGTCGAAGTCCTCGTCGTAGACGACCATGTCGACGTCGTTCAGCTCGCCCATCTCGCGCAACTCCAGCGGGGAGAACTTCACCTGCGCCGGGCCACGTCGACCAAACACGTGAACGTCGGTGATCGGCGAGGCCTTGAGCCCCTCGTAGACGTTCGCGGGAATCTCGGTCGGCAGCAGGTCGTCCGCGTGCTTTGCGAGCATCCGAGCCACGTCCAGGGCTACGTTGCCGTTGCCGACGACGGCGACGGATGTTGCCTCCAGCGGCCATTCGCGCGGCACGTCGGGGTGACCGTCGTACCAGCTCACGAAGTCGGCGGCGCCGTAGCTGCCAGGCAGGTCCACTCCGGGGATGACCAGCGGGGCATCCCGGATCGCGCCGGTCGAGAAGATGACGGCGTTGTAGTGCTTCTTCAGGTCGCTCAGGGTGATGTCACGCCCGAAGTAGACGTTGCCGAACAGACGGATGGCACCGGAGTCGAGCACATCCTTCAGGGCCGTGATGATGCCCTTGATGCGTGGATGATCGGGCGCGACGCCGTAGCGCACCAGACCGTACGGCGCCGGAAGCTGCTCGAACAGGTCGATCGACACGTCGAACTTTCGCTCGGTCTTCAGCAGGATGTCTGCCGCGTAGATTCCGGCGGGGCCGGCGCCGACAATGGCCAGGCGAAGCTTGGTCATGGGTGTGTTCCGTTCACTTGGGGTGGTATCGAACTACCACCGAAAGACTAGTTCGAACGCTCGACTATGGAGTCGGCAAATCGGGTGAGGGCCTTCTTGACGGGGCCCTCAGGCAGCGGCGCGAGGGCGGCGACGGCATCGCTCGCCCAGCGCCTGGCCTCGTCAAGGGTGCGCGCGGTCACCGCGTGATCCCGCAGCTCGGCGACCGCCGCGGCGAGGTCGGCCTCGTCGGCTTCGCCGTAGAAGGCGGCGTTGACGTCGCGCTCGATACGGGTGAGGAGGTCTGCGGCATCCTGATCGCTTCTCGCCTGCTCGCGCAGGTAGAGCAGCGGAAGTGTCGAGACCCCGGCGCGAAGGTCGGTGCCGGCCGTCTTGCCGGTGACATCCGTCTCGGCGGACATGTCGATGATGTCGTCGATGAGCTGGAAGGCGACGCCGATCTTCTCGCCGAAGGTGCGCACCGGGATTATGTAGTCTTCGGATGCCTCGGAGAAGAGCACGCCGATCTCGGCGGCCGTGGCGATCAGCGAGCCGGTCTTGTCTGCCAGCACCTGCAGGTAGTGCTCGACCGGATCTTCGCCGGGGCGCGGGCCCAGCGTCTCGTGCAGCTGGCCGAGGCAGAGTCGCTCGAAGGTGTTGGCCTGCAGCACCAGGGCGCGCTCGCCAAGGTTCGCGACGAGCTTGCTGGCGCGGGCGAAGAGCAGGTCGCCGGTGAGGATCGCGACCGAGTTTCCCCAGACCGACTGGGCGCTCGGCACCCCGCGGCGCATCTGCGCCTCGTCCATGACGTCATCGTGATAGAGGGAGGCGAGGTGGGTGATTTCCACGGCCTGCGCCGCCTTGATCACGTTGTCGTTGTTGCCCGTCCCCGAGCTGGGCGGCGAGGAGCGTGAGCACGGGACGCACGCGTTTGCCGCCGGCCTCCAGCAGGTACCGGGTGGTGACATCCGCGATCTCGTCGGCGAACTGAACCTCGCCGAGAAGCCCGGCCTCGACCTTCGCCAGGCCGTCCTCGATCGCGATCGCGAACTTTTTCTCGTCGCTGGAGGCGAACAGCTTCTCGCCAAGCCCGAGCGATGAGCTCAGGGTGTTGCTGCGACGAGCGAGCGGCAAACTCGGTTTCACGTTCTCGACCGGTTCTCGGTTGGGGAAGCTACTGCTTCGGGGTCTCGGGTGCGGCTGGCTTCTGGATTTTGATGGGTCGCGTTGCGTTGTCTTTGCGTTTCGCGATGGATGCCAGCACAGCGGCATCCATGGGTTTGTGCCCGCGGTGGAGGGCGACGACACCGGCGGTGAGGTTGCGGTAGGCGACCCTGGTGAAACCGGCGCCGCGGATCCACTGGCTGAGTTCGCTCTGGTCAGGCCATTCCTTGATCGACTCGGCGAGGTAGGAATAGGCGGCAGGGTTCGAGCTTGTTCCCTTGGCGACGAGAGGCATGACGTGGCTGAGGTACGCCCAGTAGCTTTCGCGCACGATCGCGACGGGGGGCTTGGAGAACTCGCAGATGACGAGCCGACCGCCCGGCTTGAGCACCCGGTACATCTCGCTGAGCGCCTGCTTGGGGTCTGAGATGTTGCGCAGCCCGAAACTGATCGTGACGGCGTCGAACTCGTCGTCGCCGAACGGCAGCGCCTCGGCATCGGCCACGATGAACTCGATGTTCTTGTGCCTGCGACGCCCCTCGGCGACCATGCCCGGCGAGAAGTCGACGGCAACCACGCGGGCACCCCTGCGCTGCAGGGCGGCCGAACTCGTGCCGGTTCCCGCCGCGATGTCGAGGATGCGCTCGCCGGCAGCCGGGGCCACCGCGCGCACAGTCGCGGCGCGCCACAGAACGGCGTTGCCGGCGGAGAGCACGTTGTTGGTTCGGTCGTAGCGCTTGGCCACATCGTCGAACATGCTCGCGACCTCGCCTGGCTGCTTGCTCATGTCCGCTTTGCTCACGGGATAAGTCTACGGTTGTTGTCCACGGTAAGTCTTCGGAGCCGAGGGTAAGCTCGATAGCGTGAACGGCCCGCGAGCTTTCCCGCCGCTGACGGCCGTCACCACAGCGCTGCGCGCATCCCCGCCACTTATCGCGCTTCCCGACGCGCACGATCCGCTCGCTTTCATCCGCAACGGCGACGGCATCGTCGGTCTCGGGGTCGCGCTCAGGCTCGAATTCTCAGGACCCTCCCGGTTACAGGATGCCGCCGAGGCCTGGCGCGCGATCGCTGCCGGGTCGTCCGTGACCGACGCCGATCGCCTGCGCGGGCACCGGGCTCGTCGCGTTCGGAAGCTTCGCGTTCGCCGACGAGTCGGACTGCACGAGCGTGCTCGTGGTGCCGTCGCTGGTCATCGGTCGCCGCGGCTCGTCGTGCTGGGTGACCCGCATCGACGGCGGCGACTCCGGGATTCCCGAGCCACGTCAGCTCGGCGAACCGTTCCCGTCGAGCTTCTCCCCCGCCCTCATGACGGAGGCCGGATACGTCTCCGCGGTCGCCTCGGCCGTGCACTCGATCACCTCGGGTGCCGCCCGCAAGATCGTTGTCGCCCGCGACCTGTGCCGCCCGGATTCCGGATGACGCAGACCTCCGCCTCCCGATCGGCGCCCTCGCCGCGGCATACCCCGACACCTTCACCTTCGCGGTGGACGGGCTGATCGGCTCCAGCCCCGAGACTCTCGTCAGGGCACGCGGCGGTGTCGTCAGCGCGCGGGTGCTGGCCGGCAGCGCTCAGCGGGAAGCCGATCCCACCAGCGACGCACGCGCCGCCGCCGCCCTCGCCGAGTCCCCCAAGGACCTCGCCGAACACGCCTTCGCGCTGCAGAGCGTGCTCGACTCCCTCGGCCCGCGCAGTTCGGGGCTGGTCGCGAATCCGCGGCCGTTCCCGCTCCAGCTGCGCAACATCTGGCACCTCGCGAGCGACGTGACCGGCACGCTGACCGACGGGTCGAGCGCGCTCGATCTCGTCGCGGCGATGCATCCCACCGCGGCAGTCGCCGGCGACCCGACGGATGCCGCACTGGAGCTGATCGCCGGGCTCGAGCCGTTCGACCGCGGTCGCTACGCGGGACCCGTCGGCTGGGTGGACTCGCACGGCGACGGCGAGTGGGCCATCGCGCTGCGGTGCGCACAGGTTGCGCCTGCGGCCGACGGCTCACGCACGGTGACGGCCTACGCCGGCGCTGGGATCGTCGCGGAGTCTGACCCGGACGGCGAGCTCGCCGAGACCGAGCTCAAGTTCCGGCCGATCGTCGACGCCTTCCGGGCGTCGACCGGCGACCCGCCCGCCTAGCTGTCGGCCAGGCGCGCCTTCTCGACCTCGACGTCGATAGTCCGCGGGCGGCCACTGCGGGTCGATGCGCTGCAGCGCCTCGAGCAACAGCTGCTGCACGGCCCAGCGGGCGTACCACTTGTGGTCTGCGGGGATCACGTACCACGGGGCATCCACGGTGGAGGTGCGGGTGAGGGCGATCTCGTACGCCTCCTGGTACGCGTCCCACAGGCGGCGCTCGTCGACGTCACCCGGGTTGTACTTCCAGTGCTTGTCCGGCCGGTCCAGTCGCTCCTGCAGGCGCTCCTTCTGCTCCTCGGCGCTGATGTGCAGCATGACCTTGATGATGGTCGTGCCGGACTCGACCAGCTCGCGCTCGAAGTCGTTGATGATGCCGTAGCGCTCCTCGATCACCTCGGGGGTCGAGAATCCGCGCACCCGGTGGATCAGCACGTCCTCGTAGTGCGAGCGGTCGAAGACGCCGATCTTTCCCGCCGCGGGAAGCTGCGCGCGAATCCGCCACAGAAAGTCGTGCGACTTCTCCTCGTCGGTCGGCGCCTTGAAGGCGTACAGGTGGATGCCCTGCGGATCGGTCTCGCCGATGACGTGTCGCACGATGCCGCCCTTGCCTGCGGTGTCCATCGCCTGCAGCACGAGCAGCACATTGCGCGTGCCGCCGAACTTGCTCTCGGCGTACAGCCGTTCCTGCAGCGCGGCGAGCTCGGCCCCGTGCGAGGCGAGCTCGCGCACGGCATCCTTCTTGTCGCCGGAGAAACCGGGAGTGGATGACGGGTCGATCTCCGAGAGGTCGAAACCGGCGGCGACGGGAAAGAGCGGGCTCATCCCCTCACGCTATCGGGCGAGGGGAACTTCCACGATGGTCTGCCCGGTGGATGCCGTGAGCGCCTGGTCGAGTTCGCCCCTGTTGTCCACGCGCAGGTACGACCAGCCGTACGCCTCAGCCAGTTTCTCGATCACCACCTGCTGGGGTGTGAGCAGCACCCTGTCGAAGTTGGCGCCAGCGCTCCTGGCCACCTCGAGTCCGTCGAAAATCGTGCCGCCGTTGTCGTTGCCGACGATCACCTGGATGCGCGGACGCTCCTCACCGACGCCGAACAGCAGCGCGCCGACGTCGTGGAGCAGCGCCAGGTCGCCGAGCAGCACCCGCGTTGTTCCGGCGGAGGCGGGCTGGCTCGACAGGGCGATCCCGAGCGCCGTGGAGATGGTGCCGTCGATGCCGGCGAGGCCGCGGTTGGCGTGCACCGGGATCTTCTTGCCGGTCGCGACGCGATCCACCTCACGAATGAGTCTGGATGCTCCGAGAACGAGTCGGTCGTGCGGCCAGGTGGCTCGCCAGACGGCTTCGACCAGCGAGCGGCGGGTCACCGGGGCGCGCACGGCGGCCAGCTCGGCTTTGGCGTGCGTCGACGGATCTGCCGTGACATCCGGGGCCGCGTCGACGCTCTGGATCAGGGTTCTGGACGCGCTCACCCAGCGGCCGACCCACGCGCGGTCGGCGGTCGGGTCGCCCGTGACGGTGACGGCATCGGCGAAGGTGGACACCCGGCGGCCGGGGTTGTAGTCGTCGGCCGCGGAGTTGCGCACGACGATCGTCTCGACGCCGCGCCGCTGGATCAGTGCAGGCACCTCGCGGCTCAGCGTCGGATGACCGAACACGATCACCCGCGCGACCCTGTCGCCGAAGTTGGCGGTGTCGAGCAGCTCGCGGTAGGCCACGACCAGGTTGGGGCCGAAATGCGCGCCGCTGGCGACCTCGGCGATGAGCGGGGCGCCGAGCTCGCGGGCGACCTCCTCCGCGCGTTCCCCGGCGCCGGTGCCCGCGATCACGACCGTGCCCGGCGCGCACCGCAGCTCGAGGGCGGCGGGTGATGCTGGTGCTTCCGGCGTCGAAGCCTCCTCCGTGAGCGCCGCAGCGGGCGCCTCGAGCACCAGCGGGGCCGAGAGCGGTTCGGCGAACGAGAGGTTGAGATGCACGGGGCCGGATGCCGCGGCGAATGCCTCACGCGCAAGCCGTGCCGCGGCATCCTGCTCGCCGGGCTCGCCGATGGGTGCGCCCACGTCCCAGGTGCGCGACACCGCCGCGCCGAAGATGCCTGGCTGCTCGGTGGTCTGGTTGGAGCCGATGCCGCGCAGCTCGTCCGGGCGGTCCCCGCTGAGAACGATCAGCGGAACGCCCGAGTGGTGGGCCTCCAGCACGGCGGGATGCAGGTTGGCGACGGCCGTGCCCGAGGTGGTGAGCAGCAGCACCGGCGTGCGGGTTTCGATCGCGATGCCGAGCGCGAGGAAGCCGCCGACCCGTTCGTCGATGCGCACCCTGAGGCGCAGCATCCCGAGGCGGTCGAATTCGGCGGCGGCGAGCGCGAGGGCCTGCGAGCGTGAACCGGGGCCGAGCACCACATCGCGTACGCCGAGCCGAACAAACTCATCGAGCAGGGCGACCGCAAAATCTGTCGCCGGGGAATCAGTCCTTGGGCGGGTCATCGTCGAGGTCTGCGAGCTCCTGCTCAAGCCGACGGATGCGCTCATCCTGCTCCTCATCGCGGCGAATGTTCCTGAGGAACGATGGGTCATCATCCGGGGCAACGGTGCGCGGCTGGCGACTGCCACCCGAGGCACTTTCCCTGCCGAGGAAGAACCACAGCGCGGCACCGATGATCGGAAGCAGCACGATGAGGATGACCCACAGGTACTTGGGCATGGCCCTGACCCGGCGCTGTTCGATGAGGATGACGTCGACGATCGCAAACACGTCCAAAGCGAGGACGATCAGTGGGGCGATCACTAGCAGACGGGACATACTCCAATTCTAGGCTTGCAAGCTGCGCCCAGCCTGCGTGCTTACACTGTGAGGGTGAAACCCTGGGTCGCCTACAGCCTCGTGCGCATCGGACTGTTCGCCGTGGTCTTTGCCGCACTGCTCTTCGCGGGCATCGTCCCGTGGCTCGGCGCGGTGATTGCGGCGGTAGTCAGCTTCTGCGCGAGCTACCTCTTCTTCGGCAAGCTTCGGGATGCCGTTGCACTCGACATCGTCGCGCGCCGGTCCCGGCCCGCCGTCGACGCCGACGCGGCCGCCGAAGACCTCTAGCCGCGGCGGCTCGTCCCGCCGGCCGCCCCAAACTCCCGCCGAGACTCCAGCTGCTGCGGTCGCGCGGCAGGCGGCGCGCAGAAACTGGAGCCTCGCGCGGGTCGTGCGGCAGCTCCCCTTCCCCTTCCGAAATGACGGAGCGGAAGCGGCTCTACGCGCCCAACAGTCGCGCCCGCCGCCAACCCCCGCCGAAACTCCAGCTACTGCGGTCGCGCGGCAGGCAGCGCGCAGAAACTGGAGTCTCGGCGGGATTTGGGGCGGCGGGGCGGCGGTTAGAAGGCGATCGCCCAGCCGAGGCCGAGGCCGTACAGCAGCGCCACGAGCGCGCTCAGCCGCAGCGCGATGATGAGCTCCCCGGGCGTCTTGGCGCTGATCGTGATACCGACGGCCGGGATCGCGGCCAGCAGCGCGAAGTACACGAGGTACGCGTTCTCGTAGAAGAGCGTGAAGAACGACAGGATGCCGAACGGCGCCAGCAGCATCACGCCGAAGACGATGCGTGACGCCCTGTCTCCGATCAGCACGGCGAGGGTGCGTTTGCCGGCCAGCTTGTCCTGCTGGATGTCGCGGATGTTGTTGACCATCAGCACCGCGGTGGCGATCAGGCCGACGGCGACGGCCGACAGCCAGCTCTCGAGGTTCACGGTTCCGGCCAGCACGAAGGTGGTTCCGGCGGTGGCCACCAGGCCGAAGAAGATGAACACGACGAGTTCGCCGAGGCCCGAGTAGCCGTACGGACGCTTGCCGCCGGTGTAGAAGTACGCCGCGACGATCGCGACGGCGCCCACCGCGAGCAGCCACCACTGCTGGCTGCGGATCACGATCGCGAGGCCGGCGATCGCGGCGATTCCGAAGAACACCAGCGCCACCGTCAGCACGGCCCTGGGCTGCGCCGCGCCGGATCCGGTCAGTCGTCGCGGTCCCACGCGGTGCTTGTCGGTGCCGCGGATGCCGTCGGAGTAGTCGTTAGCGAAGTTGACGCCGATCTGCAGGCTCAGCGCAACGATCAGGCACAGGATGGCGCGCAGCCAGTGCCAGCCGGGTCCGGCATCCTCGTGCGGCAGGATGTAGGCCGCCGCGGTGCCGAGCGCGACCGGTGCGATGCCCAGCGGCAGGGTCTGCAGCCTGGCTCCGCCGATCCAGTCGCGAGCCGTCGCCTTCTCGACCTTGGCCACCCCCGGGGGCCGACCACCGGGACGCCCACTCTTGCCCTGCTTCGGGCGGGGGGCGGGAACTGACTTCGGATTGATGCGCTGCTGCTTCGGAGTTGCCACGCAAGGATTGTACTGGGGCTCAACCCTGAGCGAGCCGCGCCGCGGCCAGACGGTCGGGCTTGCCGTTGCCGAGCATCGGGATCGCATCCACGACCACGATGCGGGTGGGGGCGGATGCCCGGCCGGGGCCAGCGGCGACCGCATCCCTGATCTGCTGCAGCACGAACGGCCGCGCGCTGACCACGACCGGCGTGGTTCCCCACTCCGCGTGCGGCGCCGCCACCACCACCGCATCGCCCAGCCCCGGAAGCGTCCGCACGGCTCGCTCCACCTCGGCGAGCGACACCTTCACCCCGCCGGAGATGATCACATCGTCGACCCTGCCGCTGATGCTCAGGATGCCGTCTGCCAGGCTTCCGGTGTCGTCGGTGCGGTACCAGCGTTTGCCGTCGAGGTCGTGGAAGGCAGCGTCCGTGCGCGCGGGATCGCCGAGATAGCCGTGCGCGAGAACGCTGCCGGCCAGCTCGACCCGCCCATCGACGATGCGCACCTCGGTGTCGCCGATCGGCTCGCCGTCCCACACGCAGCCGCCGGAGGTCTCGCTCGATCCGTAGGTGCGCGTGATGTTCAGCCCGAGCTCGGTGGCCTTCTCGCGCAGCGGAAGGGGTGTCGACTGCCCGCCGAGGAGGATCCGGTCGAAGCGACGAAGAACGGTGAGCGCGTCATCCTGCTCGATCAATCGCTGCAGCTGAGTGGGCACCAGCGACACGAACCGCAGCGCGCCGTCGAGTTGCTGCGCGGCGTCGACGAATCCGGAGCCGTCGGGCGCCGCAAAGACCGGCTGGGTCTGGGCGGCGAGTGAGCGCACCAGCACGTTGATGCCGGCGATGTAGTGGGCGGGCAGCGCCATGAGCCACTGTCCGGGGCCACCGAGTTGGACGTCGGATGCCGCTGCGCTCGCCAGCAGCGCGTCGGCTCCGAGTGCGACGCGCTTCGGCCGACCGGTCGAACCACTCGTCTCGACGACGACCGCAACCCGCTGCTCCACGGTGTCTGGCAGGCCCTCCGGATGCCCGGCGTGCGGCAGGATCGCCGGGCCGTCGCCGCTCAGCGCATCCCGCAGCGCGGCGAACACCGCGGGGGCATTCGTCGAGTCGACGACCCTGAGCGGGCGGGACATCCGGGCCCTACGCCGCGTCGAGGGAGCGCAGGATCGCCAGCAACAGGAGCGGGTTGGCGATGATCCCGAGAAGGATGCCGACGATTCCGGCCCGGATGCCGCGCCTCACGATGATCGCGGCGATACCGAAAAAGACCGCGGCGATGGCGATGGCGACCGCGAGGTAGCCGAGCACGATCCCCAGTTCGAAGTCCCCGTCGCTTGCACCGACGATGGCCAGGAACTGGATGACCCCGGCGACGACAGCGAGCAGGATCGAGACGGCGCCCACCCAGGGCAGCGGTCGGCGTTTGACCTCTTCGCTTGGCGGCGGCGTCGGCGTCGGTGGTTCCTCGGGCAGCTCGATCGTCTGTTCCTCGATGAACATCGGCACAACCTTGAGGGGGACTCTCTCGACGCTGCCAGAACTGCTCACTGGCTAACCTTAATCGAAACAGCACCGGATCGACCGCGAAGTTGCCAGACTGGGGGCATGCTCCCCCACGATGCGACGCTGCCTCCCCTCGACGACCTGCTCGGCACGGCGAGAGTCGTGTCCCTGCCGCTGGTGACAACCTTCCGCGGTATCCAGCTTCGCGAGGCGATGCTGTTCGAGGGGCCGCACGGGTTCACCGAGTTTTCGCCGTTCACCGAGTACGAGGATGGCGAGGCCGCGCGCTGGCTGGCTGCGGCAATCGACTTCGGGTGGGGTCCGGCCCACCCGCTGCTGCGCGACACCGTCATGGTCAATGCCACCCTGCCCGCGGTGGCGGCGGACGAGGTCAGCGGAATCCTCGACCGGTTCCCCGGCTGCCGAACCGTGAAGATCAAGGTTGCCGACCCCGGTCAGGTGCTGGCGGATGACGTGGCCAGGGTGTCGGCTGCGCGCGACTATCTCGGACCGGAGGGCCGCATCCGCCTCGATGCGAACGCGGGCTGGACGGTGGATGAGGCGGAGAAGGCGATCCACGCGCTTGCGGTCTTTGACCTGGAGTACGTCGAGCAGCCGTGCGAGTCGGTCGACGAGCTCGCGCAGGTGCGCACCCGGGTGAAGTACATGGGCATTCCCATCGCCGCCGACGAGAGCGTGCGAAAGGGCGACGACCCGCTCGCGGTCGCAAGGGCGGGGGCGGCAGACATCCTGATCGTCAAGGCGCAGCCGATGGGCGGCATCACCGCGGCCCTCGACATCATCGCCGACGCCGGGCTTCCCGTGGTCGTGTCGAGCGCGCTCGAGACCTCGGTCGGCATCTCGATGGGGCTTCATCTCGCGGCGTCCATCCCGGAGCTCGAGTTTGACTGCGGCCTGGCGACGGCGTCGCTGCTGGCGGTGGATGTCACGGATGAGCCACTGCTGCCCGTCAACGGCCAGCTCCACGTGCGCAGGGTCATGCCGAGCAACGAACTGATGGCGTCCCATGCCGCGAGCAGCGATCGCACCAACTGGTGGCTGGCCCGGCTTAAGCGCTGCTACGAGCTGCTGGGCTGAAGCCCGGGCGACCTACAGCCCGCTGTAGGCGTGCAGCCCCTTGAAGAACAGGTTCACGATGGTGAAGTTGAACACCACCGCGCCGAATCCGATGATCGCCAGCCAGGCGGACCGTGATCCACGCCAGCCGCGGGTTGCCCTGGCGTGGATGTATCCCGCGAAGATCGTCCAGATGATGAAGGTCCAGACCTCCTTGGTGTCCCAGCCCCAGTAGCGACCCCAGGCGCGTTCGGCCCACACGGCACCGGCGATGAGGGTGAACGTCCAGAAAACGAAGCCGACGACGATGAGCCGGTACGCAAGGTTTTCGAGCTTGTCTGCACCGGGGAGGGTGTCGAGGAATTTCATCCCGACGGCCTTGCCGGCGGCGCGGCGAGCCTGCAGCAGCTGCACGACCGACAGCGCGGCACCGAGCGCGAAGAAGCCCGTACCGAGCGACGCCACGAAGACATGGATGACGAGCCAGGCAGACTGCAGCGCCGGCGGGAGCGGGACGACATCCACATAGAAGTTGGTGGTGGCAACGCCGAGGGCGATAACCGCGAACCCGACCACGAATGAGCCGAGGAACCGCAGGTCCTGCCAGAACTGCACGAGCAGGAAGACGCCGACGATGATCGCGGTGGCGGTGAGGGTGAACTCGAACATGTTGGCCCACGGCACCCGGCCGGCCGCGACCCCACGGAACACGGCCGCGCCGACGTGCAGGGCCCAACCGAAGACGGTGAGCGCGAACGCCGCGCGCAGGTACCTGGGGCCCTTCGCCGACACCGCTGGCGGGGCATCCACCTTCTCTAGCAGCGTGGTGGAGCCCAGTTGACCGGCTCGAGCGGCCGTGCCGACCTGCGCCGGGGCTGCGACCGCAGCCGACCGGCGCGAGAGGTCGAGCGTGAACATGATGAAGGCGATCGTGTAGATGGCCATGGCCGAATACACGGCGATGTTGGAGTACAGCACGAAAGTCTCGGTCACGATTCCACCTTAGGTCTGATGTGATCCATATGTTTGGCCGCGATTTCGGCCACCGCGGCGTTGAGTCCGGGGTCGTCGCCGCGCGCGAGTCCCGCGTACTCGAGAGCCACCGAACCGTCCTCACGCGTGACGGCCTTGATCCACATTCTGCGTCGCGGGATGAAGAGGCTGGTGACGAGCCCGGCAAGCACCAGGATCGCGAACAGGAGCACCCATCCCTGGGCCGGATCGTGGTGCACGTCGAGCGAAACGAAACGCGGGATGGCAGTCAACTCGACACTGCCGAGCCCGTTGGGAAGGTCGATGCTGTCGCCAAGACCGAGCTTGATGGTGGCTGAATCCGCCGTGCGCCCCGCGATCTCGGTGAGCGAATCGGTGTCGAGGGCGTAGGCGTTGGAGCCCTGCCCGTTGTCCAGTCCGAGGTCGCCCGTGTAGACCTCCATGGTCAGCTGCGGGTTGACCAGGTCGGGGTAGCTCGAGGCGAGGGTGCCGAGGTCGGTGAGCACGGCGGTCGGGTAGAACAGCGCCCTGATTCCGATTTGCTCCTGGAGGCCATCCGGAATCTTGATGATGCCGAGGCTGAACAGGTTCGCATCCTGTGGCAGGAACGCGGTGGGTTGCGAGAAGACCACGGCGCCATCGGGGTCGCGCACTGTGACGACCGGCGCGTACCCGTTGCCGAGCAGGTAGACCGACGTGCCCCCGATCGCCAGCGGCTCGTTCACCTTGATCGTGGACTGCTCCGGCTGCCCGCCGGGCACCATGGTGGTGACGTTGGCGGTGTAGTCGAGCACCTGGCCGAGCGCACTGCTGGTCAGGTCTTCCTCGTAGGTGGGCACGAACGAGTCGACCGCGATCGAGAACGGCTCGAGCGAGGCATCCGTGAAGAAACGGCCGGGGTTGAATGAGTCGTAGCTGGCCAGGGAGTTCGAGAGTGCGTAGCCCTCCACCACGACGCGCTGGCCGGTGTAGCCGAAGCCGCCGCCGAGCCCCACGGCGACGAGCACCCCGATGAGCGCGGAGTGGAAGACCAGGTTGCCGGTCTCGCGCAGGTAGCCGCGCTCCGCGCTGACCGACGGCGAGCCGCCTGTCGTGTACCGCTCGGTTCGGTAGCCGAGGCGTTTCAGCAGCTGCTGGCCGGCCGCAATCGAGGCTTCGGCATCGGTCGTCGCATCCTGCGTCGTGAAGCCCTCGAGCCTGGCCAGGTTCGCGGGCGTCTTCGGCGGGCGGGCGCGCAGTGCGTCGAAGTGGTGCTTGGTCCTCGGGATGACACAGCCGATGAGCGAGACGAACAGCAGCAGGTAGATGGCCGAGAACCACACCGAGGAGTAGGTGGTGAACACCTGCAGGTTCTCGAGCACGGCAGCGAACTCCGGATTAGTCGCCTTGTACTGGATGACGCCGTTCGGGTCTGAGCTGACCTGCGGCACCAGCGATCCCGGAATGGCGGCGATCGCGAGCAGCAGCAGCAGGAAGAGCGCGGTGCGCATGCTCGTGAGCAGCCGCCAGAAGAATCGCAGGTAGCCGACGACGCCCAGTTTCGGCTGCACGATCCTGTCGCCCTTGTCGGCGCCGGAGGAATCGTAGTGATCAGAGGGGCGAGACGAATCCGTCATTCAGTACACCCCCAAAGTACGAGAGGAACGATCCCCAGGCGCCGGTGACCATGAGCACGCCCAGTGCGATCAGCAGCGATCCCCCGATGATGTTGATGAGTCGCAGATGGCGTTTCACCCAGCCGATGGATCCTCCGACCCAACCGAAACCGAGCGCGACGAGCAGGAACGGGATGCCGAGGCCGAGGCAATAGAAGATCCCGATGATCGCGGCGCGGCCCGGATCGCCCTGATAGGTGGCCAGCGACGTGACCGCGATGAGGGTCGGGCCGACGCATGGTGTCCAGCCGATGGCAAAGACAGCGCCGAGCAGCGGAGCCCCGGCGAGGCCCGCGCGGGGCCGCCAGGTCGGTTTGATGGTGCGCTGCATGAACGTGACCTGACCGATGAACACCAGTCCGAGCAGGATGACGACCGCCCCCGCGACGCGCAGGATCAGGTCTCCGTACTGCAGCAAAAACACCCCGACGGTGCTGGACAGCACGATGAATCCGAGGAACACCACGCTGAAGCCGAGCACGAACAGTCCGGCGCCCAGCACGGTGCGACCGCGGCGCATGTCGCGGGCGTCCGTCACGCCGGTGACGTAGCCGAGGTAGCCGGGCACCAGCGGGAGCACGCACGGGGACAGGAACGACAGCACTCCCGCGGCGAGCGCGATAGGCAGCGCCAGCCACAGGCTGCCCTGCCCGACGATCTCGCCTGGACCCATCTCGCGCCCTAGCCCTGCTCTGCGACGACGGAGTCGATCATCGCGGCGAGGATGCTCGTGTCTGCGATGCGGCCGCTGATGCGTGCCGCGACCCTGCCATCGCGGTCGATGACGAGCGTCGTCGGCACGGCGTTCGGGGCGACGGCACCGGCTGAGGCGAACGCCAGCTGCGCCGCGTTGGTTTTCGCGTCGAGGATCGAGGGGTACTCGATGCCGTACTTCCTCTCGAAGACGCCAGCCGTGTCTTCGTTGTCGAAAATGTTGATCCCAATGAAGGGCACGTCTGCGTACTCGTCGCTGAGGGCCTTCAGGTCGGGGGCCTCGGCACGGCAGGGCGGGCAGGATGCGTACCAAAAGTTCACGACGTGCACCTGGCCCGCGAGGTCATCGCTCGAGATTGTCGAGCCGTCTGTTGCCGGCCCACTGAACTCGATCGGCTCCGACCGCTGTGCAGCCGGGATCTCACTGAAGGCGCCGTCGCCGGAGATATAGCCCTGGCCCGAGCCATCCTGGTACTGGGTGGCGAGCGAATCGTTGCCTGACGAACATCCGGCAAGCATCAGGATGGCGGCAACCGCCACCGCTACCGCGCGTTTCACACCGCTCCGAGGTCGATCGACTTTGCGAGCAGGTCGCCCGCGGGCTCGCGGTAGTCGACCTCCACAAAGCGGTCGCCCTCGCGCGCGAGCGTCGTGATGCTCGACAGCGTGCAGCGGCGGTTGCGGGGATCGTGGAACAGCCGCATGCCCTTGACCGAACGCGCGACCATGACGATGGGCATCTGGTGGCTGACCATGACGACCTCGCCGCTTTCGGGCTTCGCCCACGCCGCGGCGATGGCGGCGAGCATCCGCAATTCGACGCTCTTGTATGGCTCGCCCCAGCTTGGCTTCATGGGGTTGATGAGTTTCGGCCACGCACTCGGGTGCCTGAGGGCGCCCGGAAACTCGAACTTGCGGCCCTCGAACCAGTTGTGCGGCTCGATGATGCGCTCTTCGGTGTTGATCTCAAGCCCGAACCGTTCAGACCAGGGGGCCGCCGACTCCTGCGCGCGCTGCAGTGGGCTCGCGTAGAGCGCCACGATGGGGCTACCGACGAGGCTCGCGGCCGCGGCATCCGCCATCGCATGCCCGAGTTCGCTCAGGTGATAGCCGGGAATGCGGCCGTAAAGGATGCCGTCGGGGTTATGGACCTCCCCGTGGCGTACAAGGTGGATGAGGTCAGCGGGCACCGGGCAATTCTACGTGCTGTAGATATGAGCAGAAGCTGGGTGCGCCCCTGCCGGGTAAACTCGATCCTCGTGACCCAACGCACCCTGATCAAGAACCTGCCCGCCGCGACAGACGGGCCAGCCTCCGTCTCGGGGTGGGTCGAAACTGTGCGCGACCAGAAGAAGGTGCAGTTCGTCGTGCTGCGCGACGAATCCGGCGCGGTGCAGCTTGTTCACCCGCGACTTTTCGCCGAGGATGGCACGCCAGCAGCCGACCCGCTGGCCGACGCCATCTCGGCTCTCGCCCAGGGCACGTTCCTCACCGCCTCGGGCGAGCTCAAGCACGACGAGCGCGTCAAGCTCGGCGGCGTCGAGATCAAGCTCGAGACGCTCGAGATCGCCGCCGCGGCCATTCCCGAGACCCCGATCGCCGATGACAGCGCCGGAGACAAGCGCATGGACTGGCGCTTCCTCGACCTGCGCCAGCCCAAGAACAACCTCATCTTCCGTATCCAGACCACGCTCGAGCACGCCTGGCGCACGTACTGGGTCGAGAACGACTTCATCGAGCTGCACACCCCCAAGCTCATGGCCAGCGCCAGCGAGTCGAAGGCTGAACTGTTCGAGATCGGATACTTCGATACGAAGGCCTACCTCGCGCAGAGCCCGCAGTTCTTCAAGCAGATGGCCCAGCCCGCCGGCTTCGGCAAGATCTTCGAGGTCGGCCCGGCCTTCCGCGCAGACCCGAGCTTCACCAGCCGTCACGCGACCGAGTTCACCAGCGTCGACAGCGAGATCAGCTGGATTGACAGCCACGAAGACGTGATGAAGCTGCACGAGGAACTGCTTGTGGCCGGGTTCGCCGCGGTCAAGGCAAAGCACGGCGCCGAGATCGAGGCCCTGTGGGGCGTCGAGGTGACGGTGCCGACCACGCCGTTCCCGCGCATCCCGCTGGCCGAGGCCAAGCGCATCGTCGCCGAGCGCGGTTACGAGGTTCCGCGTCAGGACGACGACATGGATCCCGAGGGTGAACGCCAGATCGCCGCCTACGTGAAGGAAACGTACGGCCACGAGTTCGTGTTCCTGACCGACTACGCGTCGAGCATCCGCCCGTTCTATCACATGCGGCACGAGGGCGATGATTCGCTGACCAACAGCTACGACCTGATCTTCAACGGCGTCGAGATCTCGACGGGCGCACAGCGTGAGCACCGTGTCGACGTGCTCATCGAGCAGGCAAAGTCGAAGGGACTCGAGCCGGAAGAGCTCGACTTCTACCTCGACTTCTTCCGCTACGGCGTGCCGCCGCACGGCGGATTCGGCATGGGGCTCAGCCGCGTGCTGATGCTGATGCTGCACCTGTCCAACATCCGCGAGGCCACCTACCTGTTCCGCGGACCCACGCGACTGCTGCCATAGGGCATTCATGGTTTGCTCACTGGCAGCACAGCGGGTTCATGGGGCAAGATAAAGCCCATGTCCAAGAAAATCGACGCCGCCCTGAAGGAACTGAAAAAAGCCCTCAAGGCCCACGCTGAGGTCGTCGGCGGTAGCGCCGTCTCGCTCAAGAAGGCCCAGCGAGCGAGCGCGAAGGTAGCTGCGGCCGCCACCGCATATGCCGTGGCCGTTCATGCCAAGAGCGGGATGGGCAACCCGTTCGACGACATGGCGCCGATCGGACTCGAACGCGCCACCCTGGATTCGCTGTCCGCCGAGCGTGACGCGCTGCACCAGCGGGCCACCGGCCCGATCGCCGTGCAGCCGAGGTAGCGCCGGGCTAAATCTCGAAGTCGATGGCCGCGCGGTCGGAGACGTGATCACGCACGATGGCGGCGGCAGCAACGTGCTCGGGATGGGTCATGTACGTCTCCAGGGCGTCGAGCGACTCGTAGTCGCCCATCACCAGCACATCCCAGTTGCTGTCGAGGTACGCAACATTCGGTCGCACCACGAGACTGTGCAGGCCGGGAATCACGTCGACCAGCGGCTCGAGGACGCCCGCGATCGTAGCCACGGCAGCCTCCTTCGACGCTGCGTCCTGCTGCCTGAGCTTCCAGGTGACGATGTGCCTGATCATGCCGTTGCCTCCACTAGCGCTGTTCGCAGACGCACCGGGTCGATGCGCCAAATGTTGTGAACGACCCCGTTGATCAGCAGCACGGGGATTTCTTCCCAGTACTTCTCGCTGAGCGCGGCGTCGTCGAGAATCGAGAGCTCTTCAAGCGAGACGGATGCCGCGGCATCCAGTTCGCTGATGACCGAGGTCACGACCGCTCTCGCGTCGTCGCACAGGTGACACTCCGGTTTGCCGATAAGGGTCAGCCGCGCGATCGTCACGACCACCAGACTAGATGACTCGATCTAGACTGGACGGCGATGTCAGACGTGCAGCCTCTTCAGCCCAGCGACCGACCGATCGTGGCGTTCTTCGATGTGGACAACACCCTCATGCGGGGCGCGAGCGTGTACTACGTCGGCCGGGAGGCCTTCCGCCGCGGTTTCATCTCGTGGCGCGACATCGCATTGTTCGCCTGGCACCAATTTCGGTTTCTGGCCGTCGGCGAGAACCGCAACCACCTCGCCACGGCGAAGGAACGAGCCCTCGGTCTTGCCAGCGGGTACACCGAGGCGGGGCTGACCGACCTGGCGGAGGAGATCTATGACCGCCATCTCGCCCCCAAGCTCTGGCCGGAGACTGTCGAGCTCGCCAGAGAGCACCTGAACAAAGGCCACGAGGTGTGGCTGATCACCGCCACGCCCCAGCTGGTCGCCCAGGTCATCGCCGATCGGCTCGGACTGACGGGCGCGCTGGGCACGAGGGTGCAGGCGCTGGACGGCGTCTTCACCGGCGCTCTCGATGGGCACGTGCTTCACGGCGCAGAGAAGGCGGCGGTGGCGCGTCAATTTGCTGAGGAACTCGACGCGGATCTCGCGGATTGCTGGGCCTATTCGGACTCAAGCAATGACATCCCGCTGCTGTCGTTGGTAGGCAACAGGATCGTCGTGAACCCAGACGCGAAGCTGCTCGCGCATGCTCGCAAGAACTCCTGGACTGTGCTGCCGCTCAAGCGGTCGAGCATCCGGGAGGCCAGAAAATTGGTGAAGAAGCAGGCGCGTGACGTAAAGAAACGCGCCCGCTAGCCTCCACGTGCCGCTGATGCGGCGGGGTGCTACTTCTTGTTGCGACGCTGGTGGCGCGTCTTGCGAAGCAGCTTGCGGTGCTTCTTCTTGGCCATACGCTTGCGACGCTTCTTGATGACTGAACCCATAGGGACCTCACTGATTTCTGAACGAACCGCTCGGTCCGAATCAGAACCGCGGAAAAATGTACTAGGTGAGTCTAGCGCAGCAGGATATGCGCGCTAACCGACATCAGACATTGGCGTCTCGATCACGGCGGCGACGGCCGACTCCGGGATGCGAAACGATCGACCGAAGCGCACGGCGGGAAGGTCACCGGAGTGCACCATCCGGTAGACGGTCATGTTCGACACGCGCATCATCTCGGCGACCTCGGCGACCGTGAGGAAGCGCACATCAGACAGATCCTGCGTCATTTTCGCTGTGCCCCTTGAACCAAAGCACGCCGCGAATGTTACTGGTGTGCTAATCGGTAACAATAGGGGCTGGTGTGACTCGGTGTCCAGCCCCGTTTATCGGGGTCGTTCCGGTGCTAGCGGTCGCGAAAAAGGCGGCGACGCACGCTGACCGGAAGCTTCCCTGCGACGGTATCCGTGGCATCCTGCAGCCTGTCGGTTGCATCATGGATGACCGTGCGAGCCTGGTGGGACCCCTCGGCGATTCGGCGGCCCAGGCTGTCGCCCACATCCGCCCCCGACCACGCGGCGAAGACGGTGGAGCCGCCATCATCGTCGGAATCGGTGAAGTCTGCACTGAGGAAAGGGATCAGCCAGTCCTCGATCGACTCGAGCGGGCCGGCATCCATCTTGTAATAGCGGTGCTGACCGTCTTCGCGGACCGAGACGAGGCCGTGATCGCGCAGCACCTTGAGGTGCTTCGACACAGTCGGCTGGCTCAACCCGAGGCGCTCGACGAGATCGCCGACGCTGATTTCACCGGACTCGGACTGCCCTGATACATACTGGTCGAGGAGGGCGTGCATAAGGTCTCGCCTTGTTGCGTCTGCAATCACGTCGAAGATGTCAGCCATCCGAACAGGGTAGCGCGGTGGAGCTATGCTTTCGACGGAAAGCGGCACGGATGCGCGGTATTCCCGCGCGGCACATTCCACCCCGGAAGAGAGGCCCAACGTTGGTTGACAGGATTGCGCACGACGCACCGGTACTGGTGATCGGACTTGGCCGGTTCGGAGCCGCGACCGCAGGGCAGCTGCAGCGACTGGACCGCGAGGTGCTGGCCATCGACGCCGACGCCGGCCTCGTTCAGAAGTGGTCGTCCCGCGTCACGCACGCCGTGCAGTCAGACGCCAGGTCGATCGATGCGCTGCACCAGATCGGCGCCCAGGACTTTTCGATCGCGGTCGTCGCGGTGGGGTCATCCATCGAGGCCTCCGTACTGATCACTGCCAACCTCGTCGACATGAAGATCCCGCAGATCTGGGCGAAGGCGATCAGCCAGTCGCACGGCAAGATCCTGGCCCGCATCGGCGCGAACCACGTGATCTACCCGGAGGCGGAAGCCGGTGAGCGTGTGGCGCACCTGGTCTCTGGCCGCATGCTCGACTTCATCGAGTTCGATGACGACTTCGCGATCGTCAAGCTGTACCCGCCCAAGCTCATTCGCGGCATCCCGCTGTCTGAGTCGCAGGTGCGCAGGAAGTTCGGCATCACCGTGGTCGGCGTGAAGTCACCGGGCCAGGAGTTCACCTATGCGACCCCGGACACCGTGGTCTCTAACCACGACCTGATTATTGTCAGCGGCAACTCGGCCGACATCGAACGTTTCGCGGGCATCGGCTCGTAACGGCCCGCCGCACTATTCCGAGGCGAGTTCGCGCGCCCGCGCGATAGCTGCTGCGGTCGCGCGATCGAACAGTGCCCCGAGGTCGGCCGCCTGCAGCTCTGCGACGGCGCGCTCGGTCGTGCCCTTCGGGCTGGTGACCTGCAGCCTGAGCTGTTCCGGAGTCTTGTCGGATGCCTCGAGCAGCGCAATGGCTCCCGCGAAGGTGCCGTTGACCATCGTTGCGGCCTGCTCGACGGTGAACCCCAGGCGCACGGCAGCGTTGGTCATTTCATCGATGAACAGGAAGACGTATGCGGGTCCCGAGCCGGAGATGGTGCTCAGCGCGTCAATCTGTGACTCCGGGATCTCGAGCACCGTGCCGACGGTCTCGAAGAGTGCGCGTCCGAGCGCCAGCTGCTCCGCAGTTGACCTGGTGCCTGCCGCGAGCCCGGTGACTCCCTTGCCGACCAGAGCCGGCGTGTTCGGCATGGCACGAAGCACAGCGTTGGGGACAGCGTCCTCCATGGCCGAGATGGGGATGCCAGCAGCCACGCTGATGATCAGGGCGTCGTCATCCAGGGCAGGCGCGAGTTCGGCGAGAGTGTCACGAATCATGGCTGGCTTCACCCCGAGCAGCACGATTCCGGCTCCCCTGACCGCCTGGAGGTTCGCATCCGGAGTCTCGGCAAGCGCATAGGAGGTGACGCCGGGGGCCGCAACAATGTCTGCCTTCGCCTGGCTGCGATTTGTGACCCGGATGCCGCCATCCACGATCACGTCGGGCGCCAGTAATCCACCGAGGATCGCGCCGCCCATCGAGCCTGCGCCGATTATTGCGATAGTGGGGAGCGTTGTCGTCATCCGATCATCCTAGGATTGATCGCATGAGCGCATCTGGTGGCGGCAAGGCAATAATCGCGGCACTGCTCGCGAACCTCGGTATCGCAATCGCGAAGTTCATCGGCTGGATCATCTCGGGGTCGAGCTCAATGCTCGCCGAAAGTGTGCACTCCCTCGCCGACAGCGGCAACCAGGCCCTCCTGTTGCTCGGTGGGCGACAGGCAAAACGAGCCGCCGACGCCAGCCACCCGTTCGGGTACGGCCGCGAACGCTACGTGTACGCCTTCGTGGTGTCGATCATCCTGTTCTCTGTCGGAGGAGTGTTCTCCATCTACGAGGGCATCAGCAAGCTGCAGGACCCGCACGAACTCGAGATGCCCATCGTGCCGATCGTCATCCTGATCGTGGCGCTCGTTCTAGAAGGCTTCTCGCTTCGCACCGCGATCAAGGAATCCAACCTTGTGAGGGGAAACCAGAGCTGGGTGGAATTCGTTCGGCACGCCAAGGCTCCCGAACTGCCTGTGGTTCTTCTTGAGGACATGGCGGCGATGCTCGGCCTCCTCCTGGCCCTCACCGGCGTCAGCATGACCGTCGTTACCGGCGATTCAACATGGGACGCCATCGGAACCCTCGCTATCGGCGTGCTGCTCGTGGCAGTGGCCGTCATCCTCGGCATCGAGACAAAGAGTCTGCTGGTCGGCGAGGGAGCCAACCGTGGAGATGCCGCGAAGATCCGCGACGCCATCAACGCGCATCCAGCCGTCGAGGCGCTCATCCACATGAAGACGCTGTACCTCGGCCCCGATGAATTGCTCGTGGGAGCCAAGATCGCGTTCTCCAGCAAGGCGCGCCTCTCCGACCTCGCCACCGACATCAACGAGGTGGAGGTGACCATCAGGGAGGCCGTCCCCGTGGCGCGAGTCATCTACATCGAACCTGACGTCTTCCTCGCCCCGAATCCGGCCAATCCGGCGACCGAGACGGTCGTCATCAAGAGCGCGGACTGATTACTCGCCACCGAACCGCCACAATGGTTGGCGTTTCGGTCCGGGCAGGCCAGTCTTGACCCATGGACATCCTTCACTCGGTGCTGCTGACCGGTCACTTTCTGGGCCTGGCCGCAATCATCGGCTCTTTCTTCCTGCAGATGCGCCGCAAATCGGACTACACGCTCATGCCTACCCTCATCGGCGCGATCACGCAGGTCGTGACGGGGCTCGCTCTCGTTGGCCTTGCCGAGGCGGGGGACGAAGACCTTGTCTACGCCAAGGTCGCGGTCAAGGCCATGATCGCCGCGTTCGTGCTCGCCGCAGCCATCGCCGCCGTCGTGAGACAACGCAAGGGCGGACGCGTGCAGCCGTTCTTCCACGCCGCTGGCGGTCTTGCGATCCTCAACGTGCTCGTCGCGGTGTTCTGGCACTAACAGCGTCAGGACCCAGCTACTACCGCCGCGCCTCGAAGAAATCTTTGAGCAGGGTCGCGCACTCCTTCTCGCGCACTCCGGCGATGACCTCAACCTTGTGAGGCAGGCGCCGGTCGCGCAGCACGTCGTACACGCTGCCGACGGCTCCCGCCTTCTCGTCCCATGCGCCAAACACCACGCGCGGGATGCGCGCCTGCAGGATGGCGCCAGCGCACATCGTGCACGGCTCAAGCGTGACCACCAGTGTGGTGTTCTCCAGGTGCCAGGTTCCCGCGCGTTCGGCTGCGGCCCTGATCGCGACGATCTCGGCGTGGGCGGTGGGGTCAGACGTGAGTTCGCGTTCGTTGCGGCCGACCGCGAGACGCTGGCCGGCGGCATCCACGATGATGGCTGCGACCGGCACATCGCCGGTTTCGAGGGCACGCTGTGCCTCGACGATGGCCTCAGACATCAACTCTTCGTAGTGACTCACAGTAGATTGAGCCTATGCGAGTACACGTTGCCGACCACCCGCTCATCACGCACAAGCTCACCGTGCTGCGTGACAAGAACACCCCGTCGCCGACGTTCAGGGCGCTCACCGAAGAGCTCGTGACCCTGCTGGCGTACGAGGCCACCCGACATGTGCGCACCGAACCGGTCGACATCGAGACTCCCGTCACCACGACGACCGGGCTGGCCATCAGCAACCCGCGGCCCCTCGTCGTGCCCATCCTGCGCGCCGGTCTCGGCATGCTCGAGGGCATGGTCAAGCTGGTGCCCACCGCCGAGGTCGGATTCCTCGGGATGGTGCGCAACGAAGAGACCCTCCAGCCAGACACGTACGCCGAGCGACTGCCCGACGACCTCTCGAACCGCCAGTGCTTCGTGCTCGACCCGATGCTGGCCACCGGTGGGTCGCTGGTTGCCGCGATCCAGTACCTCTTTGACCGCGGGGCAGTGGATGTCACGGCGGTTTGCCTCCTCGGAACGCCCGAGGGTCTCGCCGCCGTCGAGGCCGCCACTCAGGGTCGCGAGGTGACCATCGTGCTGGGCGCCCTCGACCAGGGACTCAACGAGGTCGGCTACATCGTGCCGGGACTCGGTGACGCCGGCGACAGGCTCTACGGTCTGGTCTAACACCACCCGTTGTCGACAATCCCGTTTCTCTCTGGCATGATGGCGTGCATGACTGTTCACACGTTCGCACCTACCTCCATCGAGGCTGGCGGGATTCGTGTTGTCATGTGTTGTCGAATGTGCGCCTAACGGCCCTCACTTCGCCGAGCGCGGTTCGTACGCGAACCCTCGCTCCCGAGTTCTCGCCCTCATAGCGGCGTAGTGCTCGTTTGCATCACCTGTAACACCCAGAAGGATCACACCCTCATCATCAGAGGCCCTTCACCACAACTCTCAAGGATTCTTGACGACATGTCTCTTGCAACCATCGAACGCGCACCCCTCACACCCGTCCAGCCCGTCGAAGCCCCTCAGCCGGCTCCGGCGCGCCGCCTGCACGCCGTACCGAACGGCACGGAGGCACGCGGCTTCGCCCTCTACGTCGGGGTCGACCAGTTGAAAGCACTGGAGGCCGGCACCGACCTCGGCCAGGTCGTCGAGCAGCTCAAGCAGCTCCTCGAACAGCTGGTTCCCGGATCAGAAACCTACGCGGCGGTCGCCCTCGCCCCGGCCGGTGTTGGCGGTCGTGATGTCGAGGTCGTGCGGCTCGCGCTGCAGGACCCGGCAGCCCTCGCCAAGCACCGCCAGGCTGAGGAGCCCAAGGCGAAGCCGCGCGGCGGCGTCGTCGTCGACATCTCGCGCAAGCGCGTGCTTCTCGACGGCACTACCGCCGCCCTCACCTACAAGGAATTCGAACTGCTGCAGTACCTCGTGCTGCGCGAGGGCCGCACGATCGACCGCGCCGAGATCATCTCGGCGCTGTGGGCCGCCGGCGACGACGAGATCCCGAACGAACGAACCATCGATGTGCACGTGCGACGCCTGCGTTCGAAGCTCGGCGAGTTCGAAGACATCGTGCGCACGGTGCGTGGCGTCGGGTACCGTTTCGACCGTCACGCGGACGTGTCGATCCGCCAGGCGACAACGCCAAGCCCCGACTTCTTCTAAGCGGTCACGGCTTCGGGCGGTCCGCTCGCGGCAGGCCGGCAACAACCAGGTCGTACGAGGCCTGGATGAGCTCCTCCAGCGGCGCGGACTTCGTCGGCAGGTCGACCGAGATCCAGTGCTTCTTGTTCATGTGGTAGCCCGGCGCGATGTCATCGAACTGCTCGACGAGCGCCTTCGCGTCCTCGGGGTCTGCCTTGAGGGTGATGCGTGGATGCTCGCCGTCCGCGTTCATCGCCGCGAACATCCTGCCCACCACCTTGTACACCTCGGTCTCAGGGCCGAAGGGGTAGGTCAGCTCGACAGCGGGGTGTGCGGCACAGCCGTCCGCGGCATCCTGTGCCGTGAAGTGCTGGGCCATGGCCCCATCATGCCGGATCGGGTTCGCGCTTCTCCAGTTCCTGGAACAGCGTCACCTGAAGCCCCGCCGGGGCGTCGAGCCGCGAGTTGAGCGACCGCCACGGCGTCTCGCGCGGGCTGGCGATGAGGCGGGCGCCGGCATCCGTGAGGGTGCCTGTCGCTTCCTCGGCATCATCGACCTCGAAGGCGACCCGAAGGCGGGCGCTGGGCTGCCCCTCGGCCTCGACCGCATCGATCAACCTGACCTGCGCCGCATTGGAAAGCTCCAGCGTGGCGCGCCCGGCGTCGAGGATGATCACCCGGGCATCCCCCTCGCCCTCGTAGGCCTCACTCTCTTCGAGCCCGAGCGCGTCACGATAGAACGCGACGGCGGCGTCGAAATCTTCCACCTGGACAACGAGCCTCAGCTGGCGAACCCTGCTCATGATGTGCTCCTCCCGGGCCGCTGGGCGCGGCGCTCTTCACCTGAAACGCTGCCCCAAAAAGAGATTTCGAAAAATAACAGTTGCATAACTAGACAGCGTTATCTTTCCGTTATACATTCATAGAGCAGAAGTTGTTTGCTGTGGCAGCTGAAGCGGAATGTGATTGCAGGACACTCTTGGTGCAAGGGAGAGGGTCGGTTTCTAGCCTCTGAAACCGACCCTCAATCCTGTTTAACGGCCCATTTTCGGTCGGTTCCCTTCCTCCCGCCTTTCATGCAGGTTTGACTCGGTGCAGATGCATAGAGTTGAGAGATGAGCGACAAAGGTCTGTCCGTTGATGCGTGGGAAGCCCTCTTCCGCGCGCAGGTATCGGTGCTCACTCAGATCAGCTCCGAGTTTCCGACCGGCGAGCTGTCGTTCAACGAGTACGACGTGCTGTTCAACTTGTCGCGCGCTCCCGGCCGCCACCTTCGCATCCGTGAACTCAACCAGAACCTGCTGGTCAGCCAGCCGAGCGTAAGCCGGCTCGTCGACCGGCTGGCCGCACGTCAGCTCGTCTGCAAGGAGCACGACCCGGCCGACGGCCGCGGCACGGTCGTCGGCCTGACCGACGCCGGCTACGAGCTGTTTCGCCGGATCGCCGTCGTACACGCCGCATCCATCCACCGACGGGTGGGCGGAGCGCTGACCGACGACGAGTTGACGACCATCAAGGCGCTCAGCGACAAACTGCGACTCAACTCGGGGCACTGAATGTCGGCACCCACCATCGTCTGGCTGAGGGACGACCTGCGACTCGCAGACAATCCAGCGCTCACCGCCGCAGTCGACCGGGGCGCCCCGGTCGTGCTCGTGTACATCCTTGACGACGAGAGCGCCGAGGTGCGGCCGATGGGAGCCGCGAGCCGGTGGTGGCTGCACGGCTCGCTGCGGTCGCTCGCCACAAGCACCGCCGACAACCTCGTGCTGCGACGGGGCGCCGCGGAGGTGGTCATCCCCGCGCTTGTCACCGAGACCGGGGCGGACGCCGTGTTCTGGAACCGGCGGTATGGCGCCGCGCGGGAGATCGACGCACGCCTCAAGTCCGGCCTGCGCGAGCAGGGGCTGGAGGTGAAGAGCTTCCAGGCCAACCTGCTCTTCGAGCCATGGACGGTCACCACCGGCGACGGCAACCCGTTCAAGGTGTTCACCCCATTCTGGAAGGCAGCCCGCCAAGGCGCCGTTCGCGCCCCGCTCCCCGCGCCGCCCGTGGAATGGGCAACGGCCACCAGCGACGAGCTGGAGTCGTGGGAGTTGCTGCCCACCCGCCCGGACTGGGCCGGCGGGTTACGGGAGTCGTGGCATCCGGGCGAAGACGGCGCGCACGCTCAGCTGGAGTCCTTCGCCACCGACCGGCTCGAGGACTACCACCGGCGCGACGAACCCGCCGTCGATGCCACCAGTCGGCTCAGCCCGCACCTGAGTTTCGGCGAGATCAGTCCGTTCCAGATCTGGGAGCGGATGCATGGCGATCTGGACAATGCGGCGAGCAAAAACGTCGCGAAGTTTCTCAGCGAGGTGGGGTGGCGCGAATTCAACGCGAACATCCTCTTCCACTTCCCACAGCTGGCCGCCGAGAACTATCGGCCTGCATTCGACGCTTTCCCGTGGTCGGAGCCCGTGCCCGAGGAACTCGAGGCCTGGCAGCAGGGGCGCACCGGCATCCCGATCGTCGACGCTGGCATGCGAGAACTGTGGCACACCGGCTACATGCACAACAGGGTCAGGATGATCGTGGCGAGCCTGCTCGTCAAGAACATGCTCATCGACTGGCGACTCGGCGAGCGCTGGTTCTGGGATTGCCTGGTCGACGCCGACGAGGCGAGCAACCCCGGAAACTGGCAGTGGGTTGCCGGGTCAGGCGCTGACGCCGCACCCTACTTCCGGGTGTTCAACCCCATGCTGCAGGCCGACAAGTTCGACTCCCAGCAGCGTTACATCAAGCGCTGGGTCCCCGAGGTCGGCACCGACGACTACCCGGAGCCGATCATCGACCTAGCGGCCTCCCGCCGCGACGCTCTCGCTGCCTACGAGCACGTGAAGGCAGCACGCTAGCGCTGCGGTCGACCGCCGATACCTGCCACGGCCTTCGCCGCGACCTTCGCCCCGGCTGTGGCCGCGCGCGCCAGGTCGCCGGAGCGCAGCCAGACGCTCAGGAAGCCGGCACAGAACGCATCCCCCGCTCCCGTCGGGTCGACCACCGGTGAGCTCACGGCTGGGACCATCAGGATCGTGTCGTCGTGCGCGATCACCACGCCGCCGGCGCCCATCGTCAGCACCACCGTCGGGAAGTGCCCAGCGAGCTCGGCCGCGATCTCGGCGGGATCGCTCAGGCCGGTGAGCACCTTGCCCTCCTCGAGGCTGGGGAACAGCACGTCGGTGCCGGCGATAGCCGCGAGAAATTTGTCGACCCCGTAGTCGGCGATGAACCCGGCCGATCCCGGGTCGACCGACACCTTCGCTCCGGCGGCCTTCGCCCGAGCCACCAGGGTGACGAACCCGTCGGATCCGGCGGAGTTCAGCAGCGAGTGGCCGGTGAGGTGCAGCACGGCGGCATCCGCCAGCAGCTCGGGCGTGACATCCCACGGGTCCAGCTCCGTGTTGGCGCCGCGCTCGGTCAGCATCGTGCGGTGCTCACCCTCGACGATGATGACGATCGTGCCGGTGGTCATCGTGGGGTGAGAGCGCAGGTGCGTGGTGACGCCAGCCCGAACCAGCAGGGCGCCGTGCCTCTCGAGATCGGAGGTGCCAACCACGCCGACGAAGTCGACCCTGGCGCCGAGGTAGCCGAGCCAGGCCGCGGTGTTGGCGGCGGAGCCTCCAGCCCTGAAACCAATGGATGCCGCGGTGTCGGTGTCTGTGCGGATCGCCTCGTACGGCATCGCCACGACATCGTCGATGACGTCACCGAAGACGACTATGCGGTCAGCCATTGAGTGCCGCCCATTCTGTGGCGATTCGGCCAGCGACTCGCACGTTGTTTCTGGCGAGGTCGAGGTTGACCTCCAGGCTGCGGCCGCCGGAGAGTTCGACAATCTTCAGCAGCAGGAACGGGGTAACAGCCTTGCCGGTGACACCGGCGGCATCCGCGAGGGCCAGCGCTTCGGCGAGAATGCGGTCGTGTTCCGCCGGATCCCACTGCTCGTGGAGGGGAATCGGATTGGCCACGACGATGCCCTGTCCGTGGCCGAGTTCGTCGTGCGAGCGCATGATGGCCGCAACCTGCGCCGCGTCATCCACCGACCAATCGAGCGTGAATGCCGATTCGCGCAGCCAGAAGCTGGGGAAGATCGTGGTGCCGAAGCCGACCACGGGAACGCTCAGCGTCTCCAGTCGCTCGAGGGTGGCCGCGATGTCGAGCACCGACTTGACCCCGGCCGACACGACGGTGACGGGGGTGACCGCGAGGGTCGTGAGGTCTGCGGATTCGTCGAAGGTGCTGCTCGCCCCGCGGTGCACTCCGCCGAGGCCGCCCGTCGCGAACACCCTGATGCCTGCGAGGGACGCGAGGTGGGATGTCGCTGCCACCGTGGTTGCGGCGCTGAGCCCGCCCGCAGCAATGATCGGCAGGTCACGCACACTTGCCTTGGCGAGATCCTCGTCGGCGATACGCCGCAGGCCGTCCGCGTCGAGGCCGATCCTTGGCACGCCATCGAGCACGGCAATCGTCGCCGGCGTGACGCTGGCATCGCGCAGGATCGCCTCGAACTCGAGCGCCGCCTCATGGTTCCGCGGACGCGGCAGCCCGTGGGAGATGATGGTCGATTCGAGCGCCACGACGGGACGGCGCGCAGCAATGGCGTCGGCGACCTCGGCTGAGAGAACGAATGGGGAAGGCATCCCCCTAAATCTAGGGGTTTCTGGCGCCGGGATTGAAGAAAACACACAATAAGCGGTCACTCGACTCATCGCCAGACGGGCCAGATCCACCCGGTTCGACGCGCCCGTCTTGCGCAGCAGGTTCGAGATGTGGGAACTCACCGTCTTCTCACTGATGAACAGGTCGCGGGCGATCTCGCCGTAGGAAAGCCCGGCGACCACGTGGACGAGGATCTTGCTTCTCGCGGCGTAGCCGAGCAGCGGGACAGGACCTGAGGGAGCCATTGCCGCGTCGTAGGCGGCCCGGGGGTCGCCCGCAGCGAGGTATACCTCCGCTCGGATGGCATCGAATTCAATGGGAAGAAAGTCGGGTAGCCGGGCTGCGGTGAGCCGGGCGCCCACATCGGCGAAGGGTCCCGGGTCTGAACCGAGCGCCACCCGGAGCCTCCTGGGCCGTCAGCTCCTCGCGCCGTCGAGCCAACAGATTGGCGAAGGTGACTCGTCCACGTCTGTGCCCCGGTTTCGGCGGCAGCGGTGCGCAGCCGCTGCAGAAGCTCAAAGGGGCTCTCGCTCGCATCGGGCACTAAGGCGCGCAGCGATACGGCCCGGCGAAGGAGCCGCAGCATCTCCGAGACGCCGCCTGCTGCCCCGGCCGCCTCCGTTGCCCGTAGCGCCCACCGGTACGCGGCGGCGCTGTGGGCGGCCTGAAAGTGATGGTCGGCCAGCGCGACCAGCGTCTCCACGGCCGGTCTCGGCTCATCCACCAGCCGTGCCTCGTAGTGATCAGCGAAGGCGGAATGCCAGTGTCGTCGCTCATCGCCCGGAAAGCCGTCCTCGAGCACCTCCGCATTCAGTGGGTGGTGAAACCAGAACTTTTCATTGGTAGGTGGATCCAGGGTGCGGGCCTCGACAGCCTCGAGCAACAGCGGCAGGCAGCTACCGACAGGTTCGCCGCCGACACTCACCGATCCGGCGATGACCGCGTCGAGGTCTGCCGCCCGAAACGGCCGACCGCCGACCGCCAGGATCCTGGTCACCACCCGCGCTGGAGCTGACAGCCGCCGCCACGATTGCAGAACGGCCGAGGTCAGGTCAGCCGGCAGATCGGGGGGCAGACTCCGGGCATTCCTTCGCGCTTCATCGGAGGTTGACTGCGTGGAACTGCCATGGCATTCTTGCAGAACGAACGGTCAGTAAGTAATCGACCATCGACGAGCGATTGTGCAAGGTAGCGGACAATGGCAGACGCATTTGTGATCGACGGGGTTCGCACCCCCATCGGCCGGTACGGCGGAGCCCTCTCTACCGTCAGGCCCGACGATCTCGCCAGCGTCGTCCTGGCCGAGATCATCGCCAGGACCGGAGTGGATCCCGCGCTGATCGACGACGTGATCTTTGGCGCCGCCAACCAGGCCGGCGAGGATAACCGCAACGTTGCGCGCATGGCGCTCCTGCTTGCCGGGTTGCCCGATTCCATCCCTGGCATCACGGTGAACCGGCTTTGCGCATCCGGACTCTCCGCCGTTCACCTCGCGGCGGCCATGGTCAAGTCCGGCGAGGCCGATCTGGTGATCGCGGGCGGGGTTGAGTCCATGACGCGGGCGCCGTGGGTGCTCGCCAAACCCGAGAAGGCCTTCGCCAGGCCCGGAGAGATCCACGACACCTCCATCGGCTGGCGGTTCACCAACCCGAGGCTCGCTGCCCGAGACAAGGCCACCCTCTCCATGACGGAGACCGGCGAGTATGTGGGCGTGCAGGAAGGGATCTCTCGCGCGGACGCGGACGAGTTCGCGCTTGGCTCGCACCAGCGCGCCCTCTCGGCCGCGGCATCCGGTCACTTCGACGACGAAATCGTGCCGGTCACGACCGCCCGGGGAACCCTCGTTTCTGCCGATGAGGGACCCCGAGCAGACACGACGCTGGAGGCTCTCGCCGGCCTGCGCCCGGTTGTGAGTGGCGGCAACATCGTGACGGCGGGCAATTCGTCACCCCTCAACGACGGTGCGGCGGCGGTGCTCATCGCGAGCGAGGCCGCCGTCGAACGGCTCGGCCTCACCCCGCTCGCACGGGTCGTCGGCGGCGCGTCGGCCGGTGTCGCGCCCGAAGTGATGGGTCTCGGCCCCATTCCGGCGACTCGGAAGCTGCTCGAACGTACCGGCCTGACAATCGACGACCTCGGCGCCGTGGAACTGAACGAAGCATTCGCCACGCAGGCGCTCGCCTGCATCCGCACCCTCGGGCTGGACCCGTCGATCGTGAACGCCGACGGCGGCGCGATCGCCCTCGGACATCCCCTCGGCGCATCCGGCACCCGGATTCTGGTGACGCTGCTGGGCCGGATGCGGCGCGAGAACGCCCGACGGGGTCTTGCCACGATGTGCGTCGGCGTCGGCCAGGGAGCCGCACTCATCGTGGAGGCCGTGTGATGCACACCACCCTGCTGACGGTCGACGACCGGCCGGACCGCCTGTACATCAGGCTCCATCGCCCGAGCGTACGAAATGCCATCAACGGCGAGATGGTCCGTGAGTTGCACGAGGTCTGCGCCGACCTGGAGGCCAGGCCGCGCATCCTGATTCTCGGTGGCAGCGACGGCGTGTTCGCCTCTGGTGCAGACATCGCCGAGTTGCGGGAACGCCGGGCGGCAGACGCGCTCGACGGCATCAACTCACGACTGTTCACCAGAATTGCGGCGCTGCCGATGCCGGTCATCGCCGCCGTCGATGGCTGGGCGCTTGGCGGCGGGGCCGAGCTCGCCTACGCCGCCGACTTCCGGATCGCGAGCGACCGGGCCCGCTTCGGCAACCCGGAGGCGTCGCTGGGAATCATCGCGGCGGCCGGCGCGACGTGGCGACTGCCCGAGCTCGTGGGCGAACCGCTGGCGAAGGAGATGCTGCTCGCCGGTCGGGTGCTCGACGCACAGGAGGCGCTGGCAGTCCGTCTGGTCACCGAGGTACACGAGCCTGGGGCTCTGGATGCGGCCGCCGACGCTCTGGCCGACCGCATCGCCGCGCTCGACCCGCTCGCCGTGCAGCACACCAAACGAGTCATGGCGGCCCCGCGGTCCGAGCATCCGGCCATCGATGAGCTCGCGCAGTCAGAGCTGTTCGAGTCAGACGCGAAGTTCGAGCGGATGACGGCATTCCTTGAGAGGCGCGCGACATGAGCGGCGTTCCCAGCCTCGTTGGGGTCGTGGGTGGCGGGCGCATGGGTGTCGGGATCGCCCACGCGTTCCTCCTCGCGGGCGCGAGGGTCACGGTGCTCGAGCGGGACGAAGCCGCCGCCGAGCACGCCAGGGTTGCGCTGGCAACCCTGGTCGAGGCATCCGTCGATCGCGGCGCCACCAGCGAGCCTCAGGACGAACTCCTCGCGCGCACGATCGCCACAGTCGAGGTCGGCGAACTCGCCGGCGCGGGGCTCGTCATCGAGGCCGTCCCCGAGACACTCGCCCTCAAGACCGAGGTGCTTGCCCGTGTGGAGTTTGTAGTCAGTGCCGACGCCTGGCTCGCCTCGAACACCTCCTCGCTGTCGATTTCCCTCATCGCCGAATCTCTCGCTCGCCCCGAACGCTTTTGCGGACTGCACTTCTTCAATCCCGTGCCGAGTTCGACGCTTGTCGAGATCGTGCGCGGCGACGCCACGGCGCCCGCCATGATCGTTGAGGCACAGCGATGGGTTGCCGCCATCGGCAAGACCCCGGTGATCGTCAACGATTCGCCCGGATTCGCCAGCTCCCGACTGGGCGTCATCATCGCGCTCGAAGCGATCAGGATGCTCGAAGAGGGCGTCGCGTCTGCCGCCGACATCGACGCCGCCATGGTGCTGGGCTACAAGTTCCCGGTGGGGCCGCTGCGGCTGACCGACATGGTCGGCCTCGACGTGCGGCTGGACATTGCAACCTATCTGCACGAGGCCATCGGGGAGCGCTTCGAGCCGCCAACGCTGTTGCGCGAGATGGTCGCAGCGGGCAAGCTCGGCCGCAAGACGGGTGAGGGGTTCTTCCTGTGGGAGAGCTAGCGTTTTTCGACGATGAGGTTCGTGATGCGCACGGTGCACAGCCGCGTTCCGGCCTCGTCGGTGATGACAACCTCGTGGCTCGTCACCGTGTTGCCGAGCTGAATGGCCGTCGCCGTGCCGGTGACGATTCCCGCCTTCGCGCCGCGATGGTGGGTCGCGCTGACATCGAGACCCACGGCCGTTTTGCCCAGGGTGCTCGCATGGATGACGGCGGCCCACGATCCGAGCGCCTCGCCGAGAACGAGCGAGGCTCCACCATGAAGCATCCCGAACGACTGCGTATTCGTGACCACGGGCATCGTCGCGACGACGCGCTCCGCCGACTCCTCGACGATCTCGATCCCCATCTTGCGGTCGAGATCTCCGAGCACGATTTTCCAGGGCTGCCGCGTCATCGCGCCAGTCTACTGACCGATCCGCAGGCGAAAAGAGGAAAGCCATGACCGCCACACTCGTCGAAACTCGCATGCTCCCGAGCTTCGTGCAGGGGCACTGGTGGGAGGCAGCCGACGGCATCCCCACCCGCGATGCCTCCACCGGCGAGGTGCTCGCACTGGTCGGCAGCGACGGCATCGACCTTGCCGGCGCGATCGACTACGCGCGCACCGTGGGCCAGAAAAGCCTCGGGTCCCTGACCTTCCACCAGAGGGCCCTGCTGCTCAAGGGTCTGGCTGGCGCGCTTACCGAGGCCAAAGCCGAGCTCAATCGGATCAGCGCGAGCACGGGCGCGACCTCCCGTGACTCCATGGTCGACGTCGACGGCGGCATCGGCGTGCTCTTCACCTATGGCTCGAAGGGTCGCCGCGAGCTGCCGAACACGCGCACGCGCATCGTCGATGGCGTCGCAGAGAACCTCTCGCGCGATGGCTCGTTCGGCGGTCAGCACGTCTACGAGCGAATCCCCGGTGTCGCCTTCCAGGTCAACGCGTTCAACTTCCCGGTGTGGGGGATGCTCGAGAAGTTCGCGCCAGCGTTTCTCGCTGGCGTGCCGAGCATCGTCAAACCGGCGACACCGACGGCCATCCTGACCGAGGCCGCCGTGCGGGTGATGGTCGAATCCGGCCTGCTGCCCGAGGGCTCCCTGCAGTTGGTCTGCGGCGGAGCGCGCACGCTGCTCGACCACCTGGACGTGCGTGACCACGTGTCGTTCACCGGGTCGGCGAGCACTGCAGCATCGTTGGCGGTGCACCGCAACGTGATCTCCCGCGGGGTGAGCCTGACGGTGGAGACCGACTCGCTCAACGCTGCGATCCTGGGGCCGGATGTCACACCCGATGCCCCCGAGTTCGCGGCGTTCGTGGCGTCAGTAGTCACCGAGATGACCGCCAAGACCGGGCAGAAATGCACCAGCATCCGCCGGGTCATCGTGCCCTGCCGGGATGATGGACGCAGGTCGTCGCGGCGATCGGCGAGCGCCTCGACGCACGGGTGACGATCGGCGATCCGAGGGCGGAGGGCGTGACGATGGGCCCGCTGGCCAGCATCGAGCAGCGGGATGAGGTGCGCCGCAGCATTGAGGCGCTCGTCTCGGGCGGCGGGCGGATCGTCTACGGCAGCCTCGACGATCCGATCGTGCAACAGGAGGACGGCACGAGCGCGGTGGCCGCCGATGGTGCATTCCTCGGACCGGTGCTGCTGCGATTCGACGACCCGGACTCGGAGGCCGTGCACGATGTCGAGGCCTTCGGGCCAGTGGCATCCGTGCTGGGCTATGAAGACGTGGACGATGCCATCCGGCTGGCCAACCGTGGCGGCGGCTCGCTCGTGGCCACAATCGCCAGCTACGACCCCGGGGTGGTCGACCGACTTGTCGAGGGCATTGCGGGATACCACGGCCGTCTCCTGATTCTGGATCGGGATGACGCCCGCTCGAGCACCGGGCACGGATCACCGGTGCCCCACCTGGTGCACGGTGGGCCCGGCCGCGCCGGCGGCGGCGAGGAGCTCGGCGGCATCCGGGGCGTCAAGCACTTCATGCGTCGTCTCGCGCTGCAGGGTTCGCCGGCTGTGCTGACCGGACTGACGGGACAGTGGCGCGTCGGCGCCGGGACCGTCGAGGGCGAGCATCCATTCAGGAAGCCGCTGTCCAGGCTCGCCATCGGCGACACCGTCCATTCGGCCGAGCGCGAGATCACCCTCGACGACATCGCGCACTTCGCGGAGTTCACGGGAGACACGTTTTACGCGCACACCGATGAGGAGGCGGCGGCCGCGAACCCGTTCTTCCCCGGCCGCGTTGCGCACGGTTACCTGTTGTTGTCGTGGGCGGCCGGGCTGTTCGTCGACCCGGCGCCGGGGCCGGTGCTCGCCAACTACGGCCTCGACAATCTGCGGTTTCTCACGCCGGTCGTGCCGGGTGACGCCGTGAAGGTGAGCCTGACGGCCAAAGAGATCACCCCCCGTGAGAATGAGGAGTACGGCGAGGTGCGCTGGGACGCAACTCTCACAAACCAGCGTGATGAACCGGTCGCCACCTACGAGGTGCTGACCCTCGTTTCGAAGGAGTAGCTAACGAGTGGGTCGCTCGCCGAGCCCGTCGAAGGCGACGGTGATCACGTCATCCGCGAGCTGTTCGCTCGTGAGTGGCCCGCCCGGCTTGTACCACTCGACAATCGAGTTGATCATGCCGAACAGCAGCCTGGTGGTGGTGCGAGCGTCGACGTCTGAGCGCAGGCTGCCGGCGGTGCGCGCCTGATCCACGAGGGTGGCGACCGCGTGGTCAAACTCGCGACGACGCTCGAGTGCAGCGCGCTCCACCTCGGTGTTTCCCCGAAGGCGCAGCAGCAGCGTCACGTAGGGCAGATCGTCGACGAGCACCCGCACGGCTCCGCGAAGCACGAACCGCAGGCGATCGTCCGCGGGTCCTGTGGTCGCCCCCGGCTCGGTGAGCACAGCCTCGAGGTGACCCAGCGCGCGATCAAGCGCCAATCGCAGCAGGTCCTCCTTGCCGGACACGTGGTAGTACACCGCAGATTTGCTGGTTCCCAACCGTTCGGCGAGCGCGCCCATCGAGGTGGCTTCGTAACCGAATTCGTTGAATGCGGAGACCGAGATATCCAGCACGGCACTGAGGTCGTAAGGGTCGCGGCCGCTTCGTCCGTTGCCGCCGCGACGCTGTTCGCGTGCTTCGGGGGCTGGACCTGCCATCGGACGCTCCTCGGGGTGTTGCCGGCCACTGGTCTCCCGACTCTAGCCGAGCGGGAACGGTTGATCAGTCACATCATAGTTGATACGATTACTGAACGCCCGGTAAGTTGCGCAGAGGAGCCATCATGACTGAGGACGATCTCGACGGCCAGCGTCGGTTCGATGAACTGCTGGCAAATGAACAGCGGGTCGAACCCACGGACTGGATGCCCGAGGGCTACCGCAAGACACTCATCCGGCAGATCTCGCAGCATGCGCACTCCGAAATCATCGGGATGCAGCCTGAAGGCAACTGGATCACCCGTGCGCCCAGCCTCAAGCGAAAGGCCATCCTGATGGCCAAGGTGCAGGATGAAGCCGGACACGGTCTCTACCTCTACTCGGCGGCCCAGACCCTCGGCATCGACCGCGACACGATGTTCGAGCAGCTCATCACCGGCAAGGCGAAATACTCCTCAATCTTCAACTACACCAGCCCGACCTGGGCCGACATGGGTTCCATCGGATGGCTCGTTGACGGCGCAGCGATCTGCAATCAGGTGCCACTGTGTCGCGCGTCGTACGGCCCGTACGGTCGCGCCATGGTGCGCATCTGCAAGGAGGAGTCGTTCCACCAGCGACAGGGATTCGAGATCCTGCTCACGCTTGATGCGCGGCACAGACCGCCAGCGTGCAATGGCTCAGGAATCCGTCAACCGCTGGTACGCCCCCGCGCTCATGATGTTCGGCCCGCCCGATGACGACTCCCCCAACTCGAAGCAGAGCATGGCCTGGAACATCAAACGGTTCAGCAACGACGACCTCCGCCAGCGTTTCGTCGACATGCTCGTACCCCAGGCCGAGATCCTCGGGGTCACGCTTCCCGACCCGGCGATCCGGTGGAACGAGGAGCGTGGTCACTACGACTTTGGCGACCTGGACTGGGCCGAATTCCATGAGGTGCTCGCCGGCCGCGGACCAGCGAACAGCATCAGGGTCGAGCGTCGCCGCCGCGCCCACGAGGATGGCGCCTGGGTGCGCGAGGCCGCGCGCGCGTACGCCGAAGCCCGCTCCGCCACATCCGAGAGGGTCGCATCATGACCAGCCCAGGCGATTCCGGAACGCGCGAGACCTGGCCGCTGTGGGAGGTCTTCATTCGCTCGTCCCGCGGGCTGTCCCACGTACACGCCGGCTCGCTGCATGCACCGGACGAGATCATGGCCGTGCGCAACGCTCGCGACCTGTACACCCGACGAGCCGAGGGTGTGTCGATCTGGGTGGTGCCGGCATCCAGCATCACGGCCTCTGATCCGGATGCCCGGGGAGTGTTTTTCGAGTCTCCCCAGGGCAAGGAATACCGCCACGCCACCTACTACACCGAGTCAGATTCGGTCCCCCACCTGTGAAGACCAGCCACGTTAAGTCCACCGCCGTTACCCCGGAGTCGATCGCCGAGGTGGGAGCGGTCGCGCCCGAGGCTGTCGCCCTGTATGCGCTGGGGCTCGGCGACGATGCGCTCATCCTGGCGCAGCGCCTCGGGGAATGGATCGCGAATGCTCCCGAGCTCGAGGAGGATGTCGCGCTGGGCAACATCGGGCTCGACCAGCTGGGCCACGCTCGCAGCCTGCTGACCTATGCGAGCTCGGCGTGGGGCAAGACCGAAGACGATCTTGCCTACTTTCGCGAGGAGTCGGAGTTCCGCAACCGCGTGCTCTTTGAGCGACCGAACGGCGACTTCGCCCACACGATCGCGCGGCAACTGATCGCCTCCGCCTATTTCGACTCGCTCTACCGCGAGCTCTCGGCATCCACGGATCCGACGCTCGCAGCCATCGCAGCGAAGGCCCGCAAAGAGGTGGACTACCACCTGGATCACAGCGTGCAGTGGCTGAAGCGACTCGGCGGCGGCACCGAACTCTCGCACGAACGCATGCAGCGCGGGATCGACACGATGTGGGCCTGGGTCGATGAGCTCTACAGCGCCGATCCGCTCGCCGATTCGCTCGAGGGAGTTGCCGTCGATCCGCGAACCCTGCGCGCCGACTTCGACGCGCTGGTGCCTCGCGTCATCGTCGACGCCGGGTTGCAGGTGCCGACCACCCCGCAGGCGCGTGGAGCCGGCCGGCTCGGCCAGCACTCCGAGTCGCTCGGTCCGCTGCTTGCCGAGATGCAGGTGCTCGCCCGCTCTCACCCTGGGGCGTCCTGGTGAGCGAGACAGCCATCGAGCACGTCGCCCGGCCACGGCCGGGCGGCACCCTCGAACGCGAGCTCTGGGACCTCGCGGCAACCGTCGTCGACCCCGAGGTTCCGGTGCTGACCATCGAAGACCTCGGCGTGCTTCGCGCAGTGCGGATCACCGACGACGGCATCGTCGTACAGATCACCCCGACCTATTCGGGATGCCCCGCAGTTGACGCCATGCGCGACGACATCGTCACCGTGCTCGCGAGCGCCGGGCACACCGACGTGACCGTCCAGGTGGTGCTGGCACCGGCATGGACGACGGACTGGATGAGCCAGGCCGGCCGCGACAAGCTCGAGGCGTACGGGATTGCGCCGCCCGCCGTCCGGCGCACCGATGGGGTCATCAGCCTCGGGCTCGGGGTGCGCTGCCCGAACTGCGGCTCGCTGCACACTCGCGAGGCGTCGCGGTTCGGTTCGACATCCTGCAAGGCACTGTATGTATGCCAGCGGTGCCAGGAACCGTTCGACTACTTCAAGGAGCACTGATGACGACCGCGACGAGGAGGCGGGCGGCCTTCCACGAACTGACGGTCTCGAACGTGCGTCACCTTACCGACGATGCGATCGAGGTCACCTTCAGGGTGCCCGAGCACCTCATCGACGACTACGACTACGCGCCGGGACAGTACATCGCCCTTCGCGCGGAGTTCGACGGCGAGGATGTGCGGCGGAGCTACTCGATCTGCCAGGCGCCGGTCACCGGCGAGCTGAAGGTCGGCATCAAGAGGGATCTGGGCGGGCTGTTTTCGACCTGGGCAGTCGACAATCTGCAGGCCGGGATGCAGTTGTCGGTGATGGTTCCTGAGGGCACATTCACCTCGCAGCTGGTGGATGCCCCGGCGCATGTCGTCGCGATCGCCGCGGGCTCCGGCATCACGCCCATCATCGCCCTGATCGAGAGCGCGTTGCACGCCGACCCGAGAAACCAGTTCTCCCTCGTCTACTCCAATCGCACGGCGATGGACACGATGTTCGTGGATGAGCTGGCCGACCTGAAGGACAGGTATCCGGCGCGCCTCGCTCTGTACCACGTGCTCACACGCGAGCACCGCAGCTCGGAACTGCTGTCGGGGCGGCTCGATGCCGAGAAGTTGGGCGAGATCCTCGACCAGTTAATCGACCCGGACGGCGTCGACGAGTGGTTCATCTGCGGACCGTTCGACCTGGTGCAACTGTGCAGGGACACACTCGCCGAGCGCGGAGTTGCAGCAGCAGACATCCGCTACGAACTGTTCACCACTGGCCGGCCCGACAGCATCGGCGGCCAGTCCGGGCGTCCGGTCGTCGTCTCCGCGGACCAGGCCGTGCACACCGTGAAGTTCCGGCTCGATGGCACGACGGCCACCGTCACGACGCCTGTGCACAGCAACGAGAGCATCCTGAATGCGGCCCTGCGAGTGCGCGGCGATGTGCCGTTCGCCTGCGCGGGCGGGGTGTGCGGAACCTGTCGCGCGACCCTGATCGCCGGCACGGTCAACATGGTGGAGAACTACGCACTGGAACCCGAGGAACTTGCTCGCGGATATGTGCTCACCTGCCAATCCATTCCGACCAGCGACTTCGTCGAAGTCAACTACGACGCCTGACCGGGAGACGCCATGCCAATCGAGTTACGCATTGCGGATGCTGTCGCGGAGATCGTGCTGAACGATCCAGGAAAGCTGAACTCGCTGGACGAGGAGGCGATTCGCGCGCTGACAGACGCCTATACGCAGGCCCGGGAGGCGGGCGTGCGGTCGGTGCTGCTGCGCGGCGAGGGTCGGGCGTTTTGCGCGGGGCGCGACATCTCGCACGTCGATCCCGCGTCCGATGACGCGACGGCGTACCTGGCCGACGTCGTGACGCCGTTGCTACGAACGATCGACGACTTTCCGGCGCCCACCTTCGCCGTCGCGACCGGCGCCTGCCTCGGGGTCGGGCTCGGGCTGCTCATCGCCTCCGACGTTGTCTACGTGGCCGATACCGCGAAGATCGGATCGCCCGTTCGCGAACCTCGGCGCGACCCTCGACTCGGGTGGGCACGCCCTGTTCTTCGAGCGTCTGGGCGCCCACCGCACCCTCGATCTCATCTACACGGCCGAGTTGATGTCTGGCACCGAAGCTGTCGCGCTCGGGCTGTTCAGCCGCGTGGTGGCGGAGGCGGAGATTGTGGAGTTCGCCCGGGAGCGGGCGCACCGGGCGGCAACAGGTGCCACCGGCGCGTTCCTTGCGAGCAAGCGACTGGTCCATCGACTGCGGGACGAGCGGATCGGGCTGTGGACCTCGATCGACGAGGAGAACATCGCCCAGGGTGAACTGTGCGCCAGCGACGACTACCGCGAGGGATTCGCCGCGTTCCAGCAGAAGCGCAAGCCCGTGTTCGGCGGCAGCAACACCTGAATAGCGCCGGCTCAGATGCGGGAGAACAGCTGCGCCGGGGACTCCATCGACTCGACGACCGACCGTAGGAAGCCGGCCGCGTAGCCGCCGTCGCAGACACGGTGGTCGAAGACCATGGACAGTTGCACGATGCGACGCGGGACGATCGATCCGCCGACAACCCAGGGTCGCTCGATCATCCTGCCTATCCCGATCATCGCGACCTCAGGGTGATTGATGATCGCGGCCGAGCCGTCGACGCCGAGGCTCCCGTAGTTGTTGAGCGTGAAGGTCGACCCCGAGAGCTCCGACGGTGCGAGCTTCCCCTCGCGCGCGTCGTCGGCAAGTCGACGGATGCCCGTCTCGAGTTCGGCGATCGTGTCGCGCTCGGCGTGCCGCAGCACCGGCACCATGAGGCCACGAGGCGTGTTCACGGCAACCCCGAGATTGACGCCGTCGAACTCGATGATCTCGGACCCGTCATCGCTCAGCCGGCCGGCAAGCACCGGGTATTGCGCGAGGGCTATCAGCACGAACTTCGAGATGATGGCGGTGAACGACGGGCGGCCATCGCCCATCGACTGACGCAACTCCCACAGCGCGGTGGCGTCGACATCGACCCAGACCGTCGCCTCGGGAATCTCGGTGCGGCTGCGGGTCATTCGCGCGCTGACCGCCTTGCGCAGCATCCCCATCGGCTCGCGGCGCACCACCTGAAGGTCTTCGGGCACCGACTGCGTAGACGAGGTATTGCTGGTCGCACCCGTGGCGGCCTTCAGTGACGTCAGAGCGGCGGATGACGCCGTCGGGGGCGGTCGGCTCGATCGTGTGCAGGTCGACGCCCGAGCTGCGGGCGAGCCTGCGCACGATTGGGGAGCGCACGGCTACCGGGCCGGTGCGCGGTGAAGCTGTCTTAGGGGATGCCCCCGCCGCGACCAGCGCAGGTGTCGTCGCCCTGCGACGGGTGCGGCCGCTCGACTGGCGCTCTTTGGTGCCGTAGCCGATGAGCACGCTTCCGGAACCGGAGGCGCCGTCATCCACCTCGAGAAGCGGAGCGCCAACCCTGAGCTCTTCGCCTTCCGCGCCGTGACGCGCAGACACTGTGCCGGCGTAGGGGCTCGGAACTTCGACGATGCTCTTCGCCGTCTCGACCTCGGCGATCGGCTGATCCACCGTCACCGTGTCGCCGATCGAGACCAGCCAGCGCACCAGCGCGGCCTCGGTGAGCCCCTCACCGAGGTCGGGCAGCCGGAAGACGTTGACGGCCATCAGTCGTCCCAGTACAGCGAGTCGACGGCATCGAGAACGCGGTCGACATCGGGCAGGTAGAAGTGCTCGAGCTTGGGCGGCGCATACGGGATGTCAAAGCCCGTCACCCTGCGCACAGGTGCCTCAAGAAAAGAGAAGCAGCGCTCCGAGATGCGGGCGGCGACTTCGGATGCCATGCTCGCGAAGCCCGGCGCCTCGGCGATCACGACGGCTCGACCCGTGGAGCGCACGGCAGCATCGACGGTGGCGTCGTCGTATGGAGACAGGGTGCGCAGGTCGACGACCTGGAGACTGCGCCCTTCGGCCTCCGCAGCATCCGCCGCCTCCAGGGCGATCGGCACCGAGGTGCCGTACGCGACGAGGGTGGCATCCGTTCCCTCGCGGATTACCTGTGCCGTGCCGATCGTGGCGGTGCCGTCAAGATCGACCGTGCCTTTCGCCCAGTAGAGCTTCTTCGGCTCGAGAAAGATGACCGGGTCGGGGTAGCGGATGGCCTCCCTGAGGAGGCTGTAGGCGTCCTGCGGATTGGACGGCGCCACCACGGTGAGCCCGGGAGTGTGCACGTAGTAGGCCTCCGAGGAGTCGCAGTGGTGCTCAACCCCGCCGATGCCGCCCGCATAGGGGATTCGAATGACGATGGGAAGGCGCACGGCACCGCGGGTGCGGTTGCCCATCTTCGCGACGTGGCTGACGACCTGCTCAAATGCCGGATAGGCGAAGGCGTCGAACTGCATCTCGACCACGGGTCGCAGGCCGTTCATCGCCATCCCGATCGCGCTGCCCACGATGCCTGCCTCGGCCAGGGGAGTGTCGAAGCAGCGCTTCTCGCCGAACCTCGCCGCGAGACCGTCGGTGATGCGGAAGACGCCACCGAGCGCAGCGATGTCTTCGCCGAACACCACGACTGTGTCATCGGCCGCCAGTTCATCGGCGAGCGCCCGATTCAGTGCGGCCGCCATCGAGAGGGTCTCCGACCCGGTGTCGGCCCGCACATTCCTGTCATGCAGCATGGTCATGAGCTGCTCCCCTCTGCCGATCGCTCGAGCTCGCCCTGCAGTGAGGCCCACTGTTCATCGAGCTGCGGAGTACTGGTGGCGTAGACGTGCCGGAACAGGTCGGCGGCATCCGGTGCAATGTCGGTGCCCAGGTCTGCGCGCAGAGTTGCCGCGACCTCGTCGGCCTCAGCGGCGAACGCCGCCTCCGTCGCATCGTCGAGCGCGTTCTGGCCGATCAGGTAGGAGCGCAGCCGGGTCAGCGGATCGCGGGCGAGCCACTGACGCACCTCCTCGCTGTCGCGGTACCGGGTGTCGTCGTCGGCGTTCGTATGTGCCTGCATCCGGTAGGTGTGGGCTTCCACGAGGGACGGGCCCTCCCCCGCCCGTGCGCGATCCACTGCCGCTCCGAGCACGGCCAGGAGCGCGGCGAGGTCGTTTCCATCAACCTGCTCGCCGGGCATCCCGTAGCCCACGGCTTTGTGCGCAAGCGACTCGGCGGCGCTCTGGCGAGAAAGCGGCACGGAGATCGCGAACCGGTTGTTCTGCACGAAGAACACGACCGGCAGGTGAAACACGGCGGCGAAATTCATGGCCTCGTGGAAGTCACCCTCACTGGTGGCACCCTCACCGCAGAGGGCCATGACCACGGTCGGCTCACCCTTGAGGACGGCAGCGTGGGCAAAGCCGACGGCATGGATGAGCTGTGTCGCCAGCGGCGTTGTCTGCGGTGCCACCCCGAACTCGTGCGGATCGTATCCGCAATGCCAGTCCCCCTTCAGCAGAGTCATGGCGGCGGCGGGAGCAACGCCGCGAAGCATCACGGCAACCGAGTCACGGTAGGTCGGAAACAGCCAGTCGCCGTCGTCCAGTACGGACACGGCTGCCACCTGGCACGCCTCCTGGCCCTGCGATGACGGATAGACGGCGAGCCGCCCCTGTCGCACCAGCGCGTAGCACTGGTCGTTCACTCGTCTCGAGATCACGAGCGAGCGGTAGCCGTCCAACAATGTCGGCAGGGTGGCGGTGGGGTAGAGCCCATCCGGATGCTCAGTTCCTGCCGCATCGATCAGCTGAACCGGAACGTTCCTCGGCAGCAGTGTGCGGTCGTTCATGGCGATCTCCGTTGGTCGACATCCGCGCCTCATGGACGCTTTGAGACTTAAGCATCGTCCTGTACGCCATAGCGTCGCAATGAATGGCCGTGTTATTGGACGGAAAGCGCGATAGAGCGCAAACTGGAGTCAATAGTTCTGCGCAACCAGCCTGCGATCGAGGGGATTCACCTGTGGACTTGGACGAAGTCGATTTTCGGGTTCTTGCGGAGCTTCGCAAAGACGGCCGAGCATCAGTGAGCGCGGTGGCGCAGGCCACCCACATTTCGCGGGCGAATGCGTATGCACGAGTAAAACGCCTCATCGAATCGGGCGTCATTATCGGATTCGGAGCGCGAGTCGACCCCGTTCTTGCCGGCCAACACTCCTCCGCCTATGTGACCCTCACCGTCGAACAGGCCTCGTGGCAGGAAATCCGAGCGCGCCTATCCCAGATACCCGAGGTGGTGCACGTCGCGCTTGTCGGCGGGGACTACGACGTGATGATTCTCGTGCGCGCGCGCGACAATGGCGATCTGCGGCGGGTAGTCCTCGAAGAGCTGCAGTCGATTCCGGCCGTGCGAGCCACGAAGACGGCCCTTATCTTCGAGGATTTCGAGACCACGCCCGCGTGACGATCCGACCCGAGGGGTCAGGTCGCGCTGATCCCTCGGGACGCCAACCCGTCGCTGATTCGAGCGGCAACCTCATCCACCGATCCCATCGCATCGATCTCGATGACGATCCCCCGGTCGCGGTAATGGTCGATCACCGCCGCGGTTTCGTGCATGAATACCTCCTGGCGATGTCGGATGGCCGTCTCTGAATCGTCTGCCCGGCCCTGTTCACTCGCCCGCTGTTGCAGGCGGCGAACGACCTCGTCGGTGTCGACCAGCAGCAGAATGACCGCGTCCAGGTCCTGGCCGCGTCGCGCCAGCAGCTCGTCGAGGAAGGTGACCTGGTCGGTGGTTCTCGGGTAGCCGTCGAGCAGGAATCCGTCGAGAGCATCATCCTCGTGCAGCCGTTCGTCGACGAGAGCGTTCGTGAGTTCGTCGGGAACATAGTCGCCAGCTGCCACAACCTCCTTGACCCGAAGGCCCAGGTCCGTTTCCTCACGGATGTTGGATCGGAAGATGTCTCCGGTCGCGATCGCGGGCACGCCGTACTGCTCGGCGATGGCGGCCGCCTGGGTGCCTTTGCCGGAGCCGGGTGGACCGACGATGAGGAGCCTGATCACGTCACACCTTCGACAATCGCATCCAGGTCTCCACGACCGTGTCGGGATTCAGGGACATCGACTCGATTCCCTGCTTGAGGAGCCATTCCGCAAGGTCGGGATGATCCGACGGACCCTGGCCGCAGATACCCACGTACTTCCCCCGGCGCAGGCAGGCCTCGATCGCCATCGACAGCAGCTTCAGCACGGCCGGGTCTCGTTCATCGAACGTCGATGCGACGAGAGCGGAGTCGCGGTCCAGTCCCAACGTCAATTGGGTCATGTCGTTGGAACCGATAGAAAATCCATCGAAGTGGTCGAGGAATTCATCGGCCAGAAGCGCATTGGACGGGATCTCGCACATCATCACGACCTCGAGTCCGTTCTCTCCGCGGCGCAGGCCATTTTCGGAAAGCAGCTCGATGGTCGCTTCCGCCTCCGCGACGGTGCGGACGAATGGGATCATGATGCGAACGTTGGTCAGCCCCATCTCATCGCGCACCCACTTCAACGCCTCGCACTCCATGTCGAAGCATTCGCGGAAGTCGGGCGAGATGTACCTCGAAGCCCCGCGCCAGCCGAGCATCGGGTTCTCCTCATGTGGCTCATAGAGGTCGCCGCCGATGAGGTTGGCGTACTCGTTCGACTTGAAGTCCGACATCCGCACGATGACCGGCTCAGGGGCGAATGCCGCCGCGAGCATCGAGACCCCCTCGGCGACTCGCTGGACGAAGAATTCCCTCGGGGACGGGTATGCGGCGATCCGGTCGGCAATCTGCGATTTCACCTCGCCTTCGAGTGTGTCGAAATCGAGGAGGGCACGGGGGTGGATCCCGATTTGTCGGTTGATGACGAACTCGAGCCTGGCAAGTCCCACACCGCGGTTGGGAAGCTTCGAGAACGAGAACGCCTGGTCGGGTGTTCCCACGTTCATCATGATCTTCACCGGGATGTCGGGCATCTCATCGAGCCGAGTCAGACTCCTCCCTGAACTCGAGCATGCCTTCGTACACCTGTCCGTCGTCGCCCTCAGCACACGAGACCGTGACGTCCTGACCATCGGCCAGGATCTGGGTCGCGTCGCCGGTTCCCACGACCGCGGGGATGCCAAGTTCCCTGGCGATGATCGCCGCGTGACAGGTGCGCCCACCACGATTGGTCACGATCGCTGAGGCGCGTTTCATGATCGGTTCCCAGTCGGGGTCGGTCATGTCGGCGACGAGCACATTGCCGGGAACGAAATGCTCCATCTGGTCAATGCTGCTGAGCACGGTAACCGGGCCCGCCCCAATCTTCTGCCCGATCGCACGTCCGGTGGCGAGGATGGATGCGCCGTTTGTGCTCAGCACGAAACGGCGGATGACGTTTCCTTCCTCACGTGAGACGACGGTCTCGGGGCGAGCCTGCAGGATGTACAGCTGCCCATCGATGCCGTCTTTGCCCCACTCGATGTCCATGGGCCGGCCATAGTGCTTCTCGATCGTGACGGCCTGCCGAGCAAGCTGCTCGACCTCGTCGTCGGTGATGCTCAACAACGGGCGATCAGACGTTGGTACGTCTTCAAAGACAGTGGAGCCACCCGCGTTCTGTCCTTCGCCGTATCGCATGGCGACGGCCTTTTCGCCGACGGTGCGCTTCAGGATGGCGGGGCGACCGGCCTCCAGCGCCGGCTTGTAGACGTAGAACTCGTCGGGGTTAACGGCGCCCTGAACCACAGCTTCGCCGAGGCCGTAGGAGCTGGTGATGAACACCGCCTTGTCGAAACCGGATTCGGTGTCGATGGTGAACATCACACCCGATGAGGCGATGTCGGAGCGAACCATCCGTTGCACGCCAGCGGAGAGTGCGACGTCGTGGTGGTCGAATCCGTGATGCACCCGGTACGAGATGGCTCGATCGTTGTAGAGCGAGGAGAACACCACCTTCACGGCGTGGAGGATGTTCTCGATTCCGCCGATGTTGAGGAAGGTCTCCTGTTGCCCTGCGAACGACGCATCGGGCAGGTCCTCCGCCGTAGCGCTTGAGCGCACAGCCCAGGTCACCGAACTCGGGTCGGGATCATTGGCAATCAGCTGCTCGTACCCGGAGCGGATGCCCGCTTCGAGCTCCTCCGGGAATGGCTGGTCCTCGATCCATTGCCGAATCGTCGCGCCGACTTTGGCGAGGGTCACGACATCGTCGACGTCGAAGGAGTTGACCAGCTCACGGATCCGGTCTTCGAGGCCGTCCTTGGCGAGAAATGCCCGGTAGGCATCCGACGTGGTCGCGAAGCCACCTGGGACGTGGACCCCGGCCGACGACAGGTTCGACACCATCTCGCCGAGAGACGCGTTCTTCCCTCCCACCTGGGGGAGGTCGTTCATGCCGATTTCGCTGAACCAAAGGATGCTCGTCATTGCGCGCCTTTCTCGAGGGTTTACAGGGCGTACTCGCGAAGTTGGAGGGCCTGCATGATGACCGCTGACATCTCTTCGACACTTTTGGTGGAGGAGTTGACATACGGAATGTTGTTGCGGCGGTACAGGTCTTCAGCTCGGCGCACCTCGGTTGTCGATTGCGCCAGGCTGGAGTATTTGGAGTTCGGTTTGCGTTCATGCCGCACCTGGCTCAGCCGCAGCGGCGTCGTCGTCAGCCCGAAACAGCGCGAGCCGTACTGGGCCACCTTGCCCGGAAGATTCTCCGTCGGGAAGTCGTCGTCCGTAAGTGGGTAGTTGGCAACGAGAAGCCCGTGTTGCAGGGCGAGGTACATGGTCGTCGGCGTCTTGCCGCACCGTGACGGCGCGATGATGATGACGTCGGCCACATCCAGCGCGCGGGAGCTCTGCCCATCGTCATGCTCGATGGCATACTCGACCGCCCGCATGCGCTGCAGATAATCGTTCATGTTGCCCACGCCGTGATACGGGCCCAACTGCTCCGAGGCGGTGGTTCCGAGGGCCGCCTCGACCTCCGGCAGGTGACCGGCAAGAAGGTCGATCAGCGGCGCCGTGCAGGCCTCTAACGCAGCGCGCAACGGCGGCTGTTTGACGGTGGAGAAGACCAGGGGCTCTTCGCCGGCCGCGACGGATCGAGCAACCTCGGCGTTGAACTTCTCCACTTGCGCCACCGTGTCGACGAACGGGACAGTGTGACGCTTGAAGCTGATGCCGGGAAAATTCGCCAGCAACGCGTTACCCAGAGTCTCGGCAGTAATTCCCGTTCCCCCCGAAACGAAGTACGCAGCCCGGCGCGGCAGCCGCATCGAGCCGGTGTCTGCCATGACGCATCCCCTCTGCCTGTTCGCGCAACGTTGCGCGTGCTGGGTGCCCCTAGTCTGCGCGGCGGTCCCGCGTTAGGCAAGTCGAGAGCCCGACTGTTACGGCAGCCGTGGCGCCCAACCCAGCGTCTCGGCCCGCGCGACCGTCGTCGCGATATCGACAATCCCGCCCGAGCGCCCGGCCTCGAGCACGCTGTTCATGATGTCGAGAACGTGAAGCGCGAGTTCGCCCGAGGCACGGTGGGGTCGACCGGAGTCCAGCGCATCCGCCATGTCGACGAGTCCGAGTCCGCGTCCGCCATCGGCATAGCCTGCGCTGTCAGCGACCGTCTCCCACGCGTCGCCGCCTGCCCGGAAGATCTCGACCTTGTCAGAGAACTGGTTCGGATCAGGCACGGCGATCGTTCCCGTCGTTCCGTAGACCTCAATGCCCGTCATCCGGCTTGCCCATACGTCGAAGCTCATCGTGATGGTCGACGACACCCCTGACTCGTGGATGAGGATCGCACTGATGTGCGTCTCAACGCCCACCGGCACCGCAGCACCCTCGAGTGGGCCCGTTGCGACGCGCCGGTCGCGGGCAGATCGTGCCGTGTGCCCGGCGATCCGTACGACGGGGCCAAGCATCATCACGAGCGAGGTGATGTAGTACGGGCCCATGTCGAGAAGCGGCCCGGCGCCGGGCTGGTAGTAGAACAGGGGCGATGGATGCCACAACTCATGGCCTGGCGCCGACCACACCGCGGATGCGCCCACCACGTCGCCAATCTCGCCACGGTCGAGAACATCGAGTGCGGTCTGCACTCCGGTGCCGAGAACCGTGTCGGGCGCACAGCCGACCCGCACCCCTGCGAGTTCCGCCTCGCGCAAGCAGCGCCTTGCCGTCCTCAGTCTCGAGCGCGAGAGGCTTTTCGACGAACACGTTCTTGCCCGCGCGGATTGCCTGCAGCGAAATCTCGGCATGTGCTGCGGGAATCGTGAGGTTCAGCACCGCGTCAACCTCCTCGAAGGCCATCAGCTCATCGACGGACATCGCGGGCACACCCAATCGCTCGGCGACCGACTGAGCGTGTGCAGCATCAAGATCCGCCACGGCGACAACCCGAAGTTCATCGCGATTCGCGATGGTGGTGAGGTACTGATCGCTGATCTTTCCGAGACCGACGATTCCGACGCCTAGCGGCTTGCCCACAGGAGTCCCCTTTCGATGATTGTTCGAACTGGCGCTTCTGCAAGCACATCCGGATCATGGCCCGGGGTAGCGACGAAGACTCGCCCTTCGCCCCATTGACGCGTCCACACCGCGGGGCACGTGACCGGGGCATCCCACGGATCGCCAGGCTTGGCTGGGTGCGTCGTCGTGGCAAGGACGTTGTTGTAATCGTCCGAGAGCACCCAGTACTGCTCCGTGGTCAGCTCGAAGGACCCGATGCCCTGCGTAATGGGATGCTCCTCGCCGGCCGCGGTGATGTCCACGCGATGCGGAACGAAGTTGTCGCTGGCGTCGCCCACTTGTTCGCTCGTTGGCTTGGACGGATGCTTCACAAACTGCCCCCCGACGAGCTGCAGGTACTCCGAGCAGCTGCGGAACGAATCGGCGATGCCACCGTGCCAGCCCGCGAATCCGACTCCGCGCTGCACCGCAGCATCCAGTCCCTCGAATTCATCAGGCTCGATCGTCGCCATCGTCACGCACTGGAGGATGAGATCGACGTCACTCATCACTGCATCATCGGCGTAGATCGCCGGCGACCCCTCGATTCGCACCGCGAAACCGTTCGCTTCGAGGAACGGGATGAAGGCGTCGGTGGCGTCGATCGGGTGATGGCCTGGCCAGCCGCCGCGCACAACCAGAACGTTCTTCACAGGGTTCACCGTTGGTCCTTTCAGGCCGGCCATGCTCGCCATCGTATCGATGCGATTCGACCCGCTGAGGCAGTTAACCAGATGTCCCGCTTAAAGCAGAAAAGCCCTGATATTCAGGGCTTTTCGCGTGTGTATAAGTGCGGAGACGGAGGGATTTGAACCCTCGGTACCCGTTAGGGTACTCCACCTTAGCAGGGTGGTGCACTAGGCCGAACTATGCGACGTCTCCAGTGTTCGTCAGCAATCATAGCCAATCCCGGGCGCATGCCCGAATCGGCTCAATAGCTGTTGGTGACGGTGCAGGTGTACTGGTCGGCGCGCTGCCCGGAAACGTCGACAACAGGGGTCTCATCTGTGGTCGTGTCTGGATCGACCGGAGTCTCCGTGGCGACGGGCGCGTTGGGGTCTACCGTCGATCCGCGATCGTCTCCGACGGAAGCGAGGTTGAAGGGCTGATCGTCGCGGATGTACTGCATCATCGGGTCGGCCAGGTAGTCGTTTGGCTTGACCTTGCCCGCGTACACACCCTCGGTGGCGCCCGTCGTTCCGGGGTACTGCACGAAGGTCACCGCCTCGAGAGGCACGTTCTTCAAGGCGAGAGCAATCGAGACCATCGTGTTTGCGCTGTTGAGGCTCGACGACACCGTCAGGTTGCTGAGCGCTGCGTTGGCGAGAGCGTAGACCTTCGAGAAGTCGCCCAGCGTGTCCTGGCTCTTCAGCTTCCTGACTAGCGAGGAAAGATAGACCTGCTGTGAGCTGATGCGGGTGAGGTCGCTTCCGTCACCGACGGATGCGCGGGAGCGCAGGAACGCGAGCGCGTCGACGCCTCCCAGGTTGTAGGTTCCCGCTTCGGGAAGGTTGATTCCGGTCTGGGAGTCGATCATGGGGCCGTCGACGCAGATGTCGACCCCGCCGATGGCATCCGCCATGTTGATCACGCCGGTGAAGGTGATGAGGCCCGCGTACTGGACGGGCAGTCCGGTCAGTTCTGTCACGGTCTGCGCGACGCAGCCGAGACCGCCGTAGGAGAGGGCGACGTTGATGGGTTCCGTCGAGTACGGCTTCGTGTAGCCATCTTCGTTTGTGCAGTCCGGGATGGTCACAACCAAGTCGCGCGGGAAGCTGATCGCCACGGCGTTCGTCTGGTCTTCAGACACGTGAAGCAGCATCGTGACGTCGTTCAGTTCGCCGCTGTCGTCGTCAGCGCCACCGATGCCGCCCTGTCCAACTCGGGTGTCGCTGCCGGCGATCAGCACGTTGAAGCCACCCTCGATGGCACCGACCTCCGGAAGCGGAGCGTCGTCGGCCTGGGTGCTCGGGATATCCACGACCGTGGCCTTGGACGCGAGGCTGGTGACGGCGAGCGCTCCGATGGAGACGCCGCTCACGAGCACGACCGCGAGCGCGGCGGCCAGAAGCTTGAAGATCGTCGCAACGGGGCTGGACTTGCGGAGACGACCATGGCGGGCGATTCCGGGCAGGCTGGCGGCGCTGCTGCGCGTGCGCAGTTCGGAGCGCGGACGCAGTTCTGACCCTGGAGTCAATTCACTCATGATCAAACCCTTTCGTCAGCCCTGAGGGGCAGGATCACGCGCATCGGACCCGGAGGGAATCCTGTGCGAGCGACTGTGAAGGGACCGCTGAAGCGATGCCCCCCAGCTTCGCGGCGCGAACAAGTCGCGTGACGGGCACCACGATATCAAAAGTAACCTGAGAAAAGGGATAGATCTTTGCGGAGGGCGCGAGATTCGAACTCGCGAGACATTTCTGCCCACCAGTTTTCAAGACTGGCTCCATCGGCCGCTCGGACAGCCCTCCTGGTACAAGGTAAGAGTTTAGCCGACAGTTGGGCGGCCCTCGGCAACCGCCAGTCAGAAGGCGTCGAGGAGCACCGCAACACCGTTGTCGATATCGCTGGCCGTTCGCTCGTTGCCGGCGGCGGTCACGTCATCCGGGGCCTGCCCCATCGTGACTCCACGGCCCTCGGCCGACGCCCAGGTGAGCATGTCGATGTCGTTGCGGCCATCCCCCACCGCCATCACACGCGAGCGCGGGATGTCGAGCAGCCGACGCACGCGCTCGAGCGCCGTCGCCTTGTTGACGCCGTCGGGCGCGATGTCGAGCCAGGCGGTCCAGCCGACGTTGTAGCTGACCTTGTGGAGACCCATCTTCTCGACGACCGAGAGGAAGTCTTCGACCTTGTGGCCGGGAGAGATCACGACAACACGGGTGGCCAACACCGTGAGGAGCTCCTCGAACGGCACCTTCTCGCTCTCGGTGCCGAGGGCGCCCTCGGGGAAGTGCCCGGTGAACTTGTAGAGCCCGTCCTCGTCCTCGACCGCGTAGTTCGCCGATTCGAGGTTGGACCGGATGGTCGTCAGCACGTCGCTCGGGTCGAAGGTTTCGACGTGGCACGCGTGAGTACCCGGAGGGTGCGTCCGCGTCGCGCTTCAAGGTGATCGCCCCGTTGGAGCACACCACATACTCCGGCGAAATCGACAGCTTCTCGAGCACGGGCAGGGTCATCGCCACGGAACGACCCGTCGCGAGCATGACCTCGTGACCGGCATCCCGAACCTTCGACACCCCGGCCTTCACCGGGTCGTTGATGACGCCGTCCTCGAGCAGCACCGTGCCGTCGATGTCGAGGGCGATGAGCCACCGCTCGGTTGCCGGGGTCATGCGATCGGCTCGAAAATCTCGAGGCCACCGAGATACCGGCGCAGGGCTTCCGGAACCACAACGGAACCGTCGGCCTGCTGGTGGGTCTCGAGGATGGCGACCAGCCAGCGGGTCGTCGCGAGGGTGCCGTTGAGGGTCGCGACCGGAGCCGTCTTGCCCGCTTCGGTGCGATACCGGATGTCGAGGCGCCGCGCCTGGTAGGTCGTGCAGTTGCTCGTGCTGGTGAGCTCCCGGTACGCGCCCTGGGTCGGCACCCACGCCTCGACGTCGAACTTGCGCGCGGCGCTCGAGCCGAGATCGCCCGCCGCGACGTCGATCACCCGGTAGCTGAGCCCGCACGCCTGCAGCATCGACTCCTGGTAGGCCAGAAGCCGCTCGTGCTCGGCCTCGGCCTCATCCGGAAGCACGTAGCTGAACATCTCCAGCTTGTTGAACTGGTGCACGCGCAGGATGCCACGGTTGTCGCTGCCCGCGGAGCCGGCCTCGCGGCGGTAGCAGGTCGACCAGCCGGCGTAGCGGAGGGGACCGCCCGAGAGGTCGAGGATCTCGTCGGAGTGGTATCCGGCGAGCGCGACCTCGCTCGTTCCGGTCAGGTAGAGGTCGTCGGCGGGCAGGTAGTAGATCTCGTCGGCGTGCTCGCCGAGAAACCCGGTGCCGGCCATGATCTCCGGACGGACCAGCGTCGGCGTGATGAGCGGCACGAAGCCCTCGGCGAGCGCCTTGTCGAGGGCCATGTTCATGAGCGCCAGCTCGAGTCGCGCGCCGACACCCTTGAGGAAGTAGAAGCGGCTGCCGGACACCTTCACGCCGCGCGCGATGTCGATCGCGCCGAGCAGCTCGCCGAGCTCGGCGTGGTCTCGCGGCTCGAAGTCGAAGCGTCGCGGGCGCACCGACCTCGCGCACGAGGTTCCAGTCCTCCTCGCCACCGCCGGGAACACCGTCGATCGTGACGTTGCCGATGGCGCCCGACGTATTTCGCGAACTCGGCCTCAGCCTCGACCGACTTCTGCTGCGCCTCTTTCACCTGGGCGGCGAGCGCCTGGGCCTGCAGCACGAGGGCGTGCTTCTGGCATCTTTCGGGGCCGTCGCCACCGTGCGCCCGAAAGCGTTCTGTTCGGCGCGAAGCTTCTCGAACTGCTGGATGGCGGACCGGCGATCGGAGTCGGCCGCGATCGCCTCGTCGACGAGGGTCACGGATGAGCCTCGCAACTGCTGCGAGCGTCGAATGAAGTCCGGGTTGTCGCGAAGAAGCTGGGGGTCAATCACCGTCTATAGCCTACCCAGCCCGTGCCGTAGCGTTGGTGGCGTGACACATGCCCCCAGCAAGCGCAAAGAGCGGGCTGCCGTCGTCTACAACCCCATCAAGGTCGACATCAGAAAGCTGCAGGCCGCGGTCGATGCGGCTGAGGCAGCAACGGCTGGGCGAAAACGGCCTGGTTCGCAACGACGCTGGAGGATGGCGGGCAGGATGCCACGGCCAGCGCCCTCCGCCGGGGCGCGAGCGTGGTGCTCGTCGCGGGCGGCGACGGCACAGTGCGCGCGGTCGCCGAGGTGCTGCGCGGCACCGGTGTTGCCCTCGCGCTGCTGCCCTCCGGGCACCGGCAACCTGCTCGCCCGCAACCTCGACCTGCCGCTGTCTGACCTCTCCGCCAGCGTGGCCGCCGCGTTCGCCGGCGACGACCGCGCGATCGATCTCGGAATGGCGAGGATCGTGCGCGACGACGGCCACTCGGAGGAGCACGTCTTCCTCGTGATGGCGGGGCTCGGCATCGACGCCAAGATGATCAAGAACACCAACAGCGCGCTGAAGAAGGCCGTCGGCTGGCTGGCCTACGTCGACGGAATCGCGCGCTCCCTCCCCGAGCTCAAACCGGTGCGGGTGGCGTACCGGCTCGATGACGACCCCGAGAAGTCGATCAAGGTGCACTCGATCCTGGTCGGCAACTGCGGGCTCCTGCCGGGCGGCCTCCTGCTCATGCCCGACGCGCGGCCCGACGACGGCATCCTCGAATGTCGCGGCGCTGCGCCCCCGGGGACCTTCGGCTGGGCGAAGGTCTGGCACAAGATCGCGTGGGAGAACGGCGTGCTGCGCAAGTCGGCCATCGGCCGCAAGATCATCGACCTGTCGAAGGACGTGCGGGATGTCACCTACGTTCCGGGAAGTCCCTGCGGATGACGGTCGAGACCCCGCAGGAGTTCCAGCTCGACGGCGACGAGTTCGGCGAGGCGAAGAGCGTGCACACCTGGGTCGAGCACGGCGCGCTGACGGTGCGGGTGCCTGCGGCCTAGGGTTCTCGGCGGGGTGGGCGCGAGCTACTCGCCGGCGATGAGCCCGCGCAGCCAGTCGCGCGCGTCGATGAAGGCCTCGTCGTCGTAGCGCTGGGTCACCTCGATCGGGATCTTGTCGGCGCGCGGGTAGCTGCCGAGGAAGGTGCACGTTCGGGCTGAAGCGCTTGAGCCCGAGCAGCGCATCGGCGACTCGCTCGTCGAGGATGTGGCCGTCGAGGTCGATGACGAACCGGTAGCGGCCGAGCGCGTCGCCGATCGGGCGCGACTCGAGCAGGCTCATGTTCACGCCGCGGGTGGCGAACTGCTCGAGCATCTCGAGCAGGCGGCCCGCCGGTCATCCGGAAGCTCGGCGATGATCGCTCGTCTTGTCGCTGCCCGGTCGGGTCGGGAACCGGCGCAACGCGCGACTGACGAGCACGAACCGGGTGACGGCGTTCGGGTTGTCGCCGATGTTCTCGGCGAGCACCTCGAGGTCGTGGTGGTCGGTGATCCCCGGCGGCGCGATCGCGGCATCGGCCAGGTCGTTTCGAAGCAGGGATGCCGCGGCGGCGACGTTGGAGGTCGCCGGGATGTGCCCGTGGCTCGGGCAGGGTCGCGTCGAGCCAGAGGTGGGTCTGCGCGTAGGCGACCGGATGCGCGTTGACGACCTTCACGTCGGCGAGCGTCGTGCCGGGCCGGGCGACGAGCACGAAGTTGACCGGCACGAGGTATTCGCCGATGATGCGCAGGTTCGGGATGCTCGCCAGGGCGTCCTGCGTGGCGCTCACGCCGCCCTCGATGGAGTTCTCGATCGCGATCATCGCGGCCACGCTGCGACCGGCGACCACGTCGTCGAGCGCCTCGCCGACGTTGTTGACCGAGCGCCACGTCTTGCCGGCGGCCTCGGGCACCTGCTTGAGCGCCGCCTCGGTGAAGGTGCCGGCCGGGCCCAGGTAGCTGTAGGTCTGAGCTGCGGCATCTGTGAGCTGGCACTATCTGGCATGGTCAGAGTGTATCGGCGGGGCGTGAGTGCCAGACTGTTGCGCATGAATGATCGCGCAGGCACCGCCGCCCAGCCATCCGACCTCATCGACGTGCACGACCTGGTTCAGGCGTACTTCGAGCTCGTCCCGGATGTCACGATCCCCGAGCAACGCGTCGTGTTCGGCACGAGCGGCCACCGCGGCTCGTCGCTCGACACCGCGTTCAACGAGACGCACATCGCCGCCATCACCCAGGCGATCGTCGAGTACCGCGCGTCGCAGGGCAGTCACCGGTCCGCTGTTCATCGGCCGCGACACCCACGGCCTCTCGCGGCCGGCGGAGACGACAGCGCTCGAGGTGCTCGACGCGAACGGTGTGCGCGTGCTCGTCGACGAGTTCGACGACTACGTGCCGACCCCGGCGCTCAGCCACGCGATCATCAAGTACAACGCGCGAAGACCACGGCGACCTGGCCGACGGCATCGTCGTCACCCCGAGCCACAACCCGCCGCGCGACGGCGGCTTCAAGTACAACCCGCCCCACGGCGGCCCTGCCGACAGCGACGCCACCGGGCTGGATCGCCGACCGCGCGAACGAGATCATCGCGGAGGGCAACCACGACGTGAAGCGGGCGGAGCCCAGTGCGGTCGAGACGTACGACTTCCGCGGCAACTACGTCGACGACCTCGAGAACATCATCGACATCGACGCGATCCGCAAGGCGGGCATCCGCATCGGGGCCGACCCGCTCGGCGGCGCGAGCGTGAACTACTGGAAGGTGATCGCCGAGAAGTACGACCTCGACCTGACGGTCGTGAACCCGCAGGTCGACCCGGCGTGGGCGTTCATGACGCTCGACTGGGACGGCAAGATCCGCATGGATCCGTCATCCACGTCGGCCATGGCCTCGGTCGTCGCCCGCCGCGACGACTTCGACATCCTCACCGGCAACGACGCCGATGCCGACCGCCACGGCATCGTCACCCCCGACGGCGGGCTGATGAACCCCAACCACTACCTCGCGGTCGCGATCCAGTACCTCTATACCCACCGCGACGGCTGGCGTCAGGATGCCGCGATCGGCAAGACGCTCGTCTCGAGCACGATGATCGACCGGGTCGCCGCGTCGCTCGGCCGCGAACTGTGGGAGGTGCCGGTCGGGCTTCAAGTGGTTCGTGCCCGGCCTCATCGACGGATCGGTCGGCTTCGGCGGCGAGGAGAGCGCCGGCGCGAGCTTCCTGCGCAAGGACGGCACGGCGTGGACCACGGACAAGGACGGCATCCTGCTGGCCCTGCTCGCGAGCGAGATCCTCGCGGTGACCGGCAAGACACCGTCGCAGCTGTACGCGGAGCTGGTGGAGGAGTTCGGCGACCCCGCCTATGAGCGAGTGGATGCCGCGGCAACCAAGGAGCAGAAGGCCAGACTCGGCAAGCTGAGCGGCGCCGCGATCACCGCCACCGAGCTCGCGGGCGACCCGATCACCGCGAGGCTCTCCGAGGCGCCCGGCAACGGTGCGGCGATCGGCGGCGTCAAGGTGACGACGGAGTTCGCCTGGTTCGCCGCGCGCCCGAGCGGCACCGAGGACGTCTACAAGATCTACGCGGAGTCGTTCAAGGGCCCGGAGCACCTCGCCAGGTGCAGGCCGAGGCCAAGCGATCGTGGATCGCTCGCTTTCGTACGCGCAGGCGGCCGAGTGACGTCGCGCCTCAGTTCGACGATAGGTCGGGCGCGGGCGGAAGTCCGAAGAACTCCTCGAGCGTCTGCACGCCGGTGTTGTGTAGCTCGGTGGCGAGCTCGACACCCACGTACCGCATGTGCCACGGCTCGTATTCGTACCCGGTGACGTCGGTCTTACCGTTCGGGTATCTCAGCACGAAGCCGAAGCGCCAGGCCTCCGAGGCAAGCCACTGGCCCTGGGGGTGTCGCCGAAGCACTGGTCGAGGGTGCAATTGGCGCGGGCGGGCGCTGACGTCGATCGACAGCCCGGTCTGGTGTTCGGAGTGTCCGGGCCGGGCGCTGGTGAGGTCGGCGGCCTCCTGTCCCAGGCTGGAAACCCAGCCCGCGTAGACATTCTGCTGGCTGTAGTAGCTGCGATACGCGCTCTGTGACTGCATTTGCAGACCTCCGCTCTCGGCGCTGAAGGCGGCGAACATGGCGACCACTGCATCCGATGCTGCCTGGCGCATGAACGGCTGATTCGCGTAGGCGACGGGCACCTCCACGAGGTCCGGCGGCTCCCAGTCGATGGGGTTAAGTGGCCGAAGCTTGTCGGCAACCACCCAGTAGCTGTTGGGGTCGTCGATGGATTGCGCCGTCGAATCGAAGGTCGGCGTGGGTGTCGGCGTGGGGGTGGGCGCAGGCGTTGGCGTTGCTCTCGGCGTGCGCGACGGGGATGGGGTCGCCGTGGGCTTGCTCGTCGCGACCGGGGTGGACGACTGGGGCTGCAGCCAGATGAAGGTGACCACGGCGAGGATCACCACGAGGGCCCCGGCGATGCCAGCGATCACCGCGCCGATGATGTTCCTGCGCCGGCGATCCAGCTTCCGCGCGGAGATTCGGTTGTCGGGTTCATCCACGCCACGATCCTAAAGGGGCGCGGGCGTTCCCTGACTAGGAGATGCTCCAGAAATGCCCGGTAGCACCCGGATGATCGACCGTGATGGTCTCGTCGAGATCCCGGTAGTTCGTGTCGAGGTTGTGGCCGACCATCTTGATCGAGGTCACACCATCCACCGTCGTCACGGCGGAGACAACCTGGATGTGGTCGAGGAAGTCGTTGTCGTTCCAGTCGAAGACGACCAGGTCTCCGACCTTCACCAGCGAGCGCTCATCGAAGCTCAGCTCGGTCGCGCCGAGTTGGGGGTTCGCCGTCAGCCAGCTTTCGAAGCTCGGCACGTAGCCCCATGCAGCGCTCCAGTCGGCCCCAGCGTCGTAGTTGTACCAGTCGTCGGTCATGGTCCAGCCGCGCAGCAGCAGGGATTGGCTCGCGAAATTGGCGCAGTCTCCGCCGACCGAATTCAGGTCACCGAACTCGCTGACGTTGTAGTCCGCCCAGTACGTCATGAGGTACTGCATCTGGCGATCCACCGCGGTGGACACTTCGTAGGTGTACTCGAGGGGTGCCGCAGACGGCACCGCCGTGGCATCCGCGATCACTTCGACCGCAACGGTGGCCGGCTGGAAGTCGACGCTGGCCGGAACCGTCACGGTGATGCTCCCGCTGTCTGTCACCGTGAGGTCGGTCGCCTGCACACCCCCGAAGGTGACGTCGGAGACGGCATCCAGCGCCACGCCCGCAATGACGACCGATTCTCCGCCCGACAGTGATCCGGACACCGCGCTGACCGAGTGCACCTGCGACGACGGCGCGACGACGGCTGCGGCCTCCTCGGGCTGGCTCACCGACGCGGTTTGAGCGACGGGAGAGGCGGCGACCACGAGGGCGGTCACCCCGGCCACGAGCCCCAGCACTGCGGCGGAGAGCCCGATCCGGCGGATGGTGAATCGAGAAGTCATGCTCTCAGGCTCTCAGAGGAATCGCGCTTCATCGACGCGGGAGGAACTCCCCGGGGCGATTCATAGCACTTGCATAGGTTGCGGATCGAACCCGGACTATGACTTGCGGGAATCGTGCATGGGGTATAACTTTGCAGTCTGCGCAAAGATTGCGTCGGGCATGAGACCCTCTGCCCGGACCTGCCGCAGCCCCACTTCCTGCACGAGCCACTGAATGAACGAGGACCCATGACACGCGTCGAATCCAAGGGCAAACAACAGGCCCAGGCCATCGCGGACGCCGGCGGCGTGATGACCCACCGGCAGATCCTGTTCGTCATCTTCGGGCTCATGGCCGGGATGTTCCTCTCGGCGCTCGACCAGACGATCGTCGGCACGTCGATGCGCACGATCTCCGACGACCTCGACGGGCTGGCGCTTCAGGCGTGGGTCACGACCGCGTACCTGATCACCTCGACGATCGCGACGCCCATCTACGGCAAGCTCAGCGACATCTTCGGTCGCCGACCGCTCTTCATCATCGCCATCGTCATCTTCCTGGTCGGCTCCGTTGCGGCGGGCTTCGCAGACTCCATGTACCAGCTCGCCATCTTCCGCGCTCTTCAGGGCCTCGGCGCCGGTGGGCTCATGGCTCTCCCGCTGGCCATCATGGGCGACATCCTTGCTCCACGTGAACGCGCCAAGTACCAGGGCTACTTCCTCGCCGTGTTCGGCATTTCCAGTGTCATTGGCCCGCTGATCGGCGGCCTGTTTGCCGGCACTCCCGAGATCCTGTTCATCACCGGATGGCGCTGGGTGTTCCTGATCAACCTCCCGATCGGCCTCGCGGCGCTGGCGATCGTGCTGCGCTTCCTGCACATCCCGCACACCCGCCGCGCGGTTCGCATCGACTGGTGGGGAGCCGCCACGGTCGTGGTTGGCCTCGTTCCGCTGCTGCTCGTGGCCGAGAAGGGCCGGGAGTGGGGCTGGGATTCCGGCTACGCGATCGCCTGCTACGTCGTCGGTGCGCTCGGCATTGCGGCGTTCATCCTGAGTGAAAAGCTCATGGGCGATGACGCGCTGATCCCGCTCAAGCTGTTCAAGAACGCGACATTCCGCATGGCCACGATCATCGGCGTGCTGGTCGGCTTCGGCATGTTCGGCGCGATGATGACCATCCCGCTGTACCTGCAGCTGGTCGAAGGCGCGACGCCCACCGAGAGCGGCTTCCTGATGCTGCCGATGATCCTGGGTCTCATGATCTCGTCGATCGTGAGCGGCCAGCTGATCTCGCGCACCGGCAAGTACGCGATCTTCCCGAAGACCGGCACCGCATTCATGGTGCTCGGATTCTTCTGGCTCACCTTCCTCACGGCCGACAAGCCCCTCATCTGGATCATGATCGGCATGTTCCTGATCGGACTCGGCCTCGGCCAGCTCATGCAGACGCTGACCATCGCGTCGCAGAACGCCGTCGGCCCGCGCGACATCGGGGTGGCGACGAGCTCGTCGACCTTCTTCCGCCAGATCGGTGGAACCCTGGGCGTCGCGGTGCTGTTCTCGGTGCTGTTCACGCGCATCCCCGAGACGATCGCCGCCGCCTTCTCGAGCAAGTCCGTGCAGGATGGGATCGCCGCCGCGACGGCCGATCCGGAGGTGCTGAGCGACAGCTCGAACACGCAGATCCTCGGACTGCTGCAGAACCCGTCCAGCATCGGCACCGCGCTCGATGGCGACACGTCGTTCCTCAACGGTTCGGACCCGCGGCTTGCCGCCCCGTTCCTCGAGGGGTTCAGCAATGCCACGGTCAGCATCTACTGGGTGGCGTTGTGCGTGGTCGCCGTGGCGTTCATCCTGAGCTTCTTCCTGAAGGCGGCCCCGCTGCGCGCGAAGTCGGCGCTGCAGGAGAACGCGGACAACGAGGCCGCGTTGCTGGCACAGGATGCCGCTGACGCTACGGGTGCCCTCGTGACCCCGGGGGCCGCCGCCGACACCGAGGTAACGCCCACACCGAAGCCAGTAGGGACTCGGCGGGCCGCGCGCCGCATCGGTTGCGCGGCTTTACCCCGTCCAAATGAAGGAGATTTCTCCGCCGAGCCTGCTGCGAGCCCGAGTAATCTGCATCGCGCCCGGCGCATATCCTGCCCTCGTTCTGGACGGGAGCGCGCGCGGACGGGAGCGTTCCGGATCGGGAGCGTGCCGCGCACGAGGACGGCCGCACCGATTCCATCTGGGACGTGTTCTGCCGGGAGCCCGGCGCGGGTGAATGCCGACGGCGACGTGGCCTGCGACCACTACGACCGCTACCGCGATGACGTCTCGATGATGACGGATCTCGGGCAGACGCGCCTACCGCTTCTCGACGCTCGTGGTCGCGGTGCAGCCGGATGGCGGAGCGTTCAACCCCGAGGGTGTCGACGCTCTACCGCGCTCGTCGATGAGCTTCGTCGACAAGGGCATCGCAACCAGGCTGACCCTGTACCACTGGGACCTGTCGTCAGGCGCTGCAGGAGCTCGACGGCTGGGCCGATGCGACACGGCGTTCCGCTGCAGGGACTACGCGCTCGGAGTGCACGACGCGCCGGCGACCGCGTCACCTCGTGGACGACCCTCAACGAGCCGTGGTACGCGTCGTTCCTCAGCTACATCGGCGGCGAGCACGCGCCGGGCATCCGGAGGACCCGACCACGGTCCTTGCGGCAGCCACCACCTGCTGCTCGGCCACGGGATGACGGTGAAGGACATCACCCAGCGGCGCGACGACAGCCTCCGACTCGGCATCACGCTGAACCTCCACCGTTGCCAGACCCGGTCGACCCCGTCCGAGGCCGATGACCTCGACGCTGCGCGGCGCATCGACGGCAAGTTCGACAGGTTCGTTCGTCGTCTCGCAATCATTCCGCGGGACGTACTCCGTGACGACGTGCTGCAGGATGTCGCGCACCGGTGGTGTTCGAGCGGGCGCCCGTTGCATCCCGAGACTTCGAGCACCAACAACTCGTCGATGTCGACAACGTCGCCGGCGCGAACCATTGCCACGGCGAAGCAGTCAAGCTCGCGACCGGGAACGAATAGCGGCCATCGACGGCCGGCCAACACGGCAGGCCGGCGCTCGACAGGTCCCGGGGCTGGGAGTGCACTGGCACCTGCGCGCCGCCGACGATCCGCAGATGAGCTGCGCGGCGCAGCCGGCGAGGTTTCACCGGCAGCAAGCGGGCATCCACGATGAGTCACGGCCCGGCTGGAATCGCACTGGCGGCACCGGACGCGCGTCGACGACGAGTGGTGGATGGCGCAGCGACCTGATGGCTACCTGGGGCGCATCTCGGGCCTGCTCGACGCGATCGACGCTGGCCGTGCCCGCGGGCGGATACTTCGTACTGGTCTTTGACGGACAACTTCGAGTGGGCCTGGGGATACGACAAGCGATTCGGGATCGTCCGGGTCGACTACGACACTCAGAAGCGCACCCCGAAGGACAGCGCCGTCGACTACAGGCGAGGTCATCGCGGATCGCTCCGTCTGACCCGACCCTCCGGGTACAAGCGCATCGCGCCGCCAGAATCGTGTTCCGCGACAGCGCGTAGGCTTGAAACATGACCACAGAGGTGCAGCAGGACACGAGCATGAACCGTTTCGAGCTGCTTGTGGACGGCGCCAGCGTCGGCGAGGCTGACTACAGGATCGACGGACAACTCGATCGTGATAACCCACACCGAGATCGATCCTTCGCAACGTGGAAAGGGACTCGGCGGGGAGCTCGTGCGCGGCGCCCTCAACCTCATCCGGGCCGATACCAACTACCGCGTGGTGGCAAGCTGCCCGTTCACGGCTGACTGGATTTCGAAGCATCCGGAATATAAAGACCTGCTCAGTCGCTAGTCGCCGGCGGTTTGTCGTCGCCCTTGCGATGCCTGCCGCGCTGGGTCAGGTCGATCTTGACCTGGCCGTCATAGATACCGAAGTCACCGTCGCCGGGTAGCGGTGCGGGCGCCGGCAGGATCGATTGCCTGTCCATCTCGACCTGGGCCTCGTGGCGCGTGGGGTTGAACACCTCGTCACCGATGCCGGCAATGCCGCCACCACTGCCGCCCGAGGTCTTGCTCTTGTTGGTGAGGTCGATGAGCCCGACATGTTGCGCGACGTAGAAGACGGCTACGACGCCAACGATGATGAGAATTACGAGCCAGGGTTCCACCATCTCAGCTTACGTCGGAGCGGCAGCTACAGGCTTAGTCGCACAGTCGGTGGCGAATCCAGTCGGCCGCGTCAGAGGTTTCCAGCTCGCCGCGCAGCAGTGTGCGCGCGAACTCGACGGCCAGGTCGGACAGCATTCCATCGGGTGAGGATGGCGCGTCCCGGCCCACGACGATGGACAGCCAGCGGGTGAGGGTGGGGCCAACGCGCGCGCTCGAGGTCGCGATCCCGGCGAAGTGACGCACCTGTCCGTCGGAGTCGTCATCGAATTCGCTGGCCATCCCCCGCCCAGGGAAGTGGTTTCGACCCCCACGTGCGAGGTCGAACAGCGCAAGCGGACCGGGACGGATGCCCGCGGCGGCCGTGCCCAGCGACACGAGCATGCTGCGGGGGTCGGTCGTCTCGGCAGCGATCAGCTCCACTACCCTCGCAAGCTTCGCGCACGCGTTCATCCCTCGACGCTAGGCGATGTCACCTGTAGAGCGGCTGCGTCATCGAGATCTCCACTTCTGCTGGATCTGCGGCGCCGGAGGCAGCAGAAGTGGAGGTCTCGGCGCGGGCCGGCGCTTAGGGCACCCGGCGCAGCCACTCCTCGGTGCCGAACTTCTCGGCGACGAGCTGCTCGGCTTTCGCCCACTCCTCGGCGGTGATCTCGCTGGCCGTCGCGCCGTACAGTCCGGCGAACGTGCCCGTCATCCTGTCAATGATCTCGGCGCGGCTGAGTCCGGTCTGGCTGCGCAGCGGATCGACGCGCTTGTTGGCGCTCTTCGTGCCCTTGTCGCTCAGCTTTTCGCGGCCGATGCGCAGCACCTCGCACCATCTTGTCGCCGTCCATGTCGTAGCTCATGGTGACGTGGTGCAGCACGGCGCCGCTGCCGAGTCGCTTCTGGGCGGCTCCACCGATCTTGCCGGTCGGGCTGGCGATGTCGTTGAGCGGAACGTAGGTCGCGTCGATCCCGAGCGACTTGAGGGTGACGATGACCCACTCGTCGAGGAACGCGTACGAGTCGGCGAACGACATGCCGTTCACGAGGTCGCTGGGCGCGTAAATCGAATAGGTGATGACCGAGCCGGCCTCCATGAACATCGCGCCGCCGCCCGAGATGCGGCGCACAATCTCGAAACCGTATTTGGTCGCGTTGGCCTCATCGACCTCGTTCTTCACGGACTGGAAGCTGCCGAGCACCACGGCCGGCTTCTCCCACTCCCAGATACGCAGGGTCGGCTTCCGGATGCCGGCACCGACCTCCTCGGACAACACCTGGTCGAGCGCCATCTGCAGCACGGGGTCGGTTGGCGGGCCCTGGATGATCTGCCACTCGTAGTCGCGCCATCCCGTCGCCTTCTGCAGTGCTCGACGGATGGTGGTGGCCACCGCTTCCGGCGAGAACCCGAGCAGCAACGCGCCCTGGGGCAGCGCCGCGGTGATGGCTTTGGCGAAGACAGCAGCCTCGGAGTTGGCCGGCATGCCGTTGACCGCGGCGTTGATCGCTTCCAGTGCGCTGTCTGGCTCGAGGAAGAAGTCGCCCGCGAGCCGGAAGTCCACGATCGCGTCGTTTTCCACTTCGAGGTCGACGACGACGAGCTTGCCCCCGGGAACCTTGAACTCACCGTGCATCAACGACCACCTTTCGAAACGTCCGAGGGAAAGGCTATCTCGCCGATGGCGGCGGACTTCCGGTGTGCAGTCGCGCGTTGAGCCACACGATCAGGTCGTGGATGACCTCGTCGCGGTTGGTCTCGTTGAACACCTCGTGGCGGGCATCCGGGTAGATGACGGCCATCACGTCTGACAGCTGCGACCGGCGGTGGTACGCCTCCGCGAGCTTTTCGACGCTGTCCTCACCGCCGAGGGAGTCGTCGCTGCCGATCATGATGAGCAGCGGGATGTCGTTCTCGAGCTTCTTCCCGGGGCGACCGAAGAGCCGCAGGCCGTCGGCGAGCCCGAACAACTTGAGCACCTCCGCATCGAAGGTGAGCGGGTCATCCACGAACGCCTGCAGGATCTCGGGATCGCGCGACAGCCAGTCGTACCCGGTCGGGCCGAGGTGGCGGTGCTTCGCCGCGAGGTCGCCGCCGTTCATGTGCCGCGGCGAGCGGTAGGCCGTACCGGTGAGCACCACGGCGTCGTAGTCGGCGGAGTGCTTGTTGAAGATCTTCTGCACCATGAGCGAGCCGAGGGAGTGCCCGAGGAGGACGAGCGGGATGCCCGGATTCTCGCTGCGCACGACGCGGGACAGCTGGCGCACGGCCTCGATGGTGGCGCGCAGGCCACCCTCCCCGAGGCGTCCGAGGCGGGAAGCGTCGTTGTCGTACTGCTGCATGCCGGTCGCGCCGTGGCCGCGGTGGTCGTCGGCGTAGACCGAGTACCCGGCGTTGACGAGCGCCTGGGCGAGGTTCTCGTAGCGCAGCGCGTGCTCGCCGATGCCGTGCGCGAGCTGAACGACACCCTTGGGGTCGGCCGCCTTCCACGCGTAGTAGTGGATCGTGATGCCCTGCGCGTCGACGAAGGTCTGATGGTCGCGGATGACAGTGAAATTTGGGCACGAAGCCTCCTCGCTCACTGTCATCGTACGGGCATACGTGTCGGGCACCTCAGCAGCGAACGGGAATGCGCGACTTTAGTAGGAGGCCCGTTCGGAGCCGTCGCCGGCCGGTGCCCAGCGCTGCGCGAACGCCTCGGATCCGCGCGCCAGGAGGGCGACGTCGGCGCCGACCGCGATGAAGTCGGCCCCGGCGTCGACGTAGGTCTGTGCCACCGCAGGATCGAAGGCGTTCACCCCGACCGGGACGCCAGCGGCGTGCGCAGCCTCGAAGGTGCGCATAACGGCGGCGATGACATCCGGATGCGACTGCTGGCCGAGCAGACCCATGGATGCCGCCAGGTCAGACGGTCCGACGAAGATTGCGTCGATGCCGTCGACAGCCGCGATCTCGGCGGCGGCCTCCACGGCGGCCGCCGTCTCGATCTGCACGGTCAGCGAGACATGAGTATCGGCGGATGCCAGGTAGTCGTCGACACGGTTCCAGCGCGCCGACCGGGACAGCGCACTGCCCACCCCTCGCAGTCCGCGAGGCGGGTAGCGCACGGCTTCGACGACGGCGCGCGCCTGCTCGGCGGACGACACCATCGGCACGAGAAGGTTCTGGGCGCCGATGTCGAGAATCTGCTTGATGATGACGACGTCTGCGGTGGGAACCCGCACGACCGGTGTGGACGGGTAGGCGGCAACCGCCTGGAGCTGAACGAGGGTCGATTCCAGCGAGTTCGCGGAGTGCTCCATGTCGATGAGGAGCCAGTCCAGTCCCCCGCCCGCACAGATCTCGGCCACGAGCGGACTGCCCGAACACACCCACATGCCCGCGAGGGGTCTGGATGCCTGCTGCAGCCGATCGCGAAAGGTGTCAGCTAGACGAAGCGACATGTGATGGTCCCCAGCTCTCGATAGTCGGCAAACACTGTGTCGCCAGGATGCACCCACATCGGGCGCGTGAAGGACCCAGCGAGCACGATTTCGCCAGCTTCGAGTCGATCGCCGTGCTGTGCGAGCTTGTTCGCGAGCCACCCGACGCCGGCTGCCGGGTGATTGAGCACGGCGGCGGCCACCCCGGATTCCTCGATCACCTCGTTGCGATAGAGCAACGCCGAAACCCATCTCAGGTCGACGTCTCCCACCTTCACGGGATTTCCGCCGTAAACCATCCCGCCCAGTGCCGCGTTGTCGCTGATCGTGTCGACGATCGTGCGGCCCTCCATCTGGATGCGCGAGCTGAGGATCTCGAGCGCAGGAACGACATACTCCGTCGCGCGCAGCACGTCGAAGATCGTGACATTCGGGCCCTCCAGCGGCTCGGCGAGAACGAAGGCGAGCTCGACCTCCACTCGCACGTTGGAGAAGCGGGCATGCTCGATGACCGAGCCGTTTTCGTACACCTGGTCGGCGAAGATCATCCCGTAGTCGGGTTCTGAGATGCCGGTCGCGACCTGCATCACCTTGCTGGTCAGCCCGATCTTGCGGCCGACGGGCCGCCGGCCGGATTCGATCGCGCGCCGCCGCCACTCGTTCTGCACCGCGTATGAGTCCTCGACGGTCATCCCTGCATGTCGCGCGGTGAGCAGCGGAACCATGGATCGGTTCTTCTCGGCCTCGGCGAGTTCGTCGGCGATGGCGGTGATGGTGCCGGTGGGGAGCATCAGAGCTGGTTGCCGAGCTTGTACTCGCCCTGCTTGTAGTCGGGCATGGGCTTGTCGTCGTCCTTTCGGGTGTACGAGAACCCATCGGCACCGATGGTCACATCGATCTCGGAAGGATCGGTGCGCTCGATGATCGGCTGCGGGTTTCCGTCGAGGTCGAGCACGGGCGAGGCGTCCCGGTACCAGCTGGGCACCACGGGGTTTCCCCACCAGTCGCGCCGCTGGTTGTCGTGCACGTCCCACGTGACCACCGGGTTATCGGGGTCGCCCGTGTAATAGTCCTGCGTGTAAATCTCGACGCGATGGCCGTCTGGATCCCGCAGGTAGAGGTAGAAGGCGTTCGAGACGCCGTGACGACCCGGCCCCCGCTCGATCGCATCCGATCGACGCAGGGCGCCGAGCTTGTCGCAGATCGCGAGGATGTTGTGCTTCTCGTGCGTGGAGAACGCGACATGATGCATCCGCGGGCCGGCTCCCCCGGTCATCGCGGTGTCGTGAACCGTGGACTTGCGGCGCATCCACGCCGCATAGGTCGTGCCCGCCTCATCCTGGATGTCTTCGGTCACGCGGAATCCGAGGTCCTCCATGTACTTCACCGCGCGAGGCACATCGGGGGTGACCTGGTTGAAGTGGTCGAGTCGCACCAGCGAACCTGGCGTGTAGAGGTCGTAGCGCCACGCGAGCCGCTCGACATGCTCGACGTCGTGGAAGAACTCGTACGGAAAACCGAGGGGATCCTCGACGCGCACCGAGTCACCGATTCCCTTCGTGAAGCCGTCGGCGCGGCGCTCGACGCGGCATCCGAGCTCCTCGTAGAAGGCAACCGCCTTGTCGAGATCCTCGGGAGCCCGCACGCGGTACGAGAATGCCGCGACAGCGGCAACCGGGCCCTGGCGCAAGACCAGGTTGTGGTGAATGAACTCCTCCATCGACCGCAGGTAGACGGTGTTCTCGTCCTCCTCGGTGACGGTCAGGTCGAGCACGTCGACGTAGAACTCGCGTGATGCGGCGAGGTCGGTCACGACGAGCTCCATGTACGCGCAGCGCAGGATGTCGGGGGCCGGGGCCTGGGGCGTGGGGATGGGTGTACTCATGTCAGCGTCCTTGCGTGTTGTGAGGTGATTGCGGTTAGCGGGGGTCCGGGTTGTCGAGTGAGGGCTCGACCTTCTCGGATTTGCCGAAGGTGGGGTTATGGACAGCGCCCAGGGTGATGTGCACTGCCTGCTGGTCGGTGTAGAAGTCGATGGACCGGTAGCCGCCCTCGTGCCCGAGCCCTGAAGCCTTCACGCCGCCGAACGGGGTGCGCAGGTCGCGAACGTTGTTGGAGTTGAGCCAGACCATCCCCGCCTCGATCGCCTGCGAGAAGTTGTGTGCGCGCTTTAGGTCGTTAGTCCAGAGGTAGGCGGCGAGGCCGTATTTCACGCCGTTGGCGAGCGCCAGCGCCTCCTCGTCGGAGTCGAACGGTGTGATCGCGACCACAGGGCCGAAGATCTCCTCCTGGAAAATCCGGGCGTCCGGCGCCACGTCGGCGAACACGGTTGGCTGCACGAAGTTGCCGGCGTCGAATCCCTCCGCGCGACCGCCTCCTGCCACGAGCCGGCCCTCGGTTTTGCCGATCTCGATGTAGCTCATCACCTTGTCGTAATGTTCGGGATGCACGAGCGCTCCCACCTCGGTGCGGGGGTCGTGTGGGTAGCCCACGATGACGCGTTTCGCCTGCGCCGCATAGCGCTCGACGAACTCGTCGTAGATTGACCGTTCGACGAGGATCCGGCTGCCCGCGGTGCACCTCTCGCCGTTGAGTGAGAAGACGCCGAAGATTGTCGCGTCGATCGCCGCGTCCAGGTCTGCGTCGGCGAAGACGATCGCGGGCGACTTGCCGCCCAGCTCCATCGACAGTCCTTTAAGGAATGGCGCGGCATTGCCAAAGATCAACTGGCCCGTGCTGCTTTCCCCCGTGAACGAGATCAGCGGAACACCGGGGTGCTTCACCAGCGCGTCGCCGGCATCCTCACCCAGACCATTGACCAGGTTGAACACGCCCTTCGGCAGCCCGGCCTCCTCGAAAATACCCGCCCACAGTGATGCGGACAACGGGGTGAACTCTGCGGGCTTGAGCACAACAGTGTTGCCTGTCGCGAGCGCAGGAGCCAGCTTCCACGACTCGAGCATGAATGGCGTGTTCCAGGGAGTGATCAGCCCGGCCACGCCGATCGGCTTGCGGTTCACGTAGTTGATCTGGCGTCCGGGCACCTTGTAGGTGTCGTCGGACTGGGCAACGATCAGGTCGGCGAAGAAGCGGAAGTTTTCGGCGGCCCGCCGAGCCTGGCCGAGCGCCTGGGTGATCGGCAGTCCGGAGTCGAAGCTCTCGAGCTCCGCGAGCCGTGCGTCTCTCGATTCGACGATGTTCGCGATCTTGTGCAGGATGCGGGATCGCTCACGTGGCAGCATCCGGGGCCATGGTCCGTCGGTAAAGGCTCGTGTGGCGGCAGCGACCGCGAGGTCGATATCGGCCTTCTTGCCGGCAGCGGCCTTCAGGTAGGTCTCGTTCGACACCGGGTCGAGCACATCGAACGTGTCGCCGTCGGTAGAGTCGACGAACTCGCCGTCGATGTAGTGCTGAATATGGTCGGGAAGGTCGGCGGGAACGTAGCGTGCCGCGGTGCTGGTGTCGGTCATGTGAACCTCCGGGTTCGTCGGGGTCAGGGTGTGGTCGTCTAGCGAGAGGGCATTCAGAACGCGGGCATGCTGAGTGCCGCATCCGGATGCTCGTGAATCATGTAGGCGTCGAGGGTTGCCGCCCGGTGGCGACGGGCGATCCGCTCGATCTCCCCAAGAGGTTCCCCCGATGTGATGGACGCGAGAATGTTTTCGTGCTCGCGGACGGATTCCGCTGCTCGTCCGGGTACGAAGCTGAAGGTCGACTCTCGGAGATGTCCGAGGCGAGCCCACTCGGCGTTGACGAGTTCGAGCAGACGGGGATTCGCGCACCGGGCGAACAGAATGGCGTGGAATTGCTGGTTCAACGCGGTGAACGCTCTGGGTTCGAAGTCGTCAAGTAGCGTGACCATTTCGTCGTTGACGTCTCGTGCGGCGCGAAGATCCTCCGTCGTCAGTGTCCTCGCCGCCAGCGCGGTCGCTGCCCCCTCGAGAATGCTGAGCGACTGCATGCTGAAGCGGTACTGTGCGTCGTCTACCATCGCGACATGGGCACCGACATTGCGCTCGAAGGTGACGAGTCCCGCCGCTTCGAGCTGGCGGATTGCCTCGCGGACCGGCACAACACTCATGTCGAGTTCGGTCGCAATCGAACCGAGCACCAGCCGATGGCCGGGGGCGAAATCCCCAGCCGCAATTCGGTCTTTTATCCACTCATGTGCTCGCTGCGACTTGCTCTGCGCACTCTGGGAGGGGTCCGTGGAGGAAAACGCGTCGCCGGTCATCGTCCGCTCCGCTCTGCGTCGTAACGTGCTCGCCATTCTGCGTTCATGGGAAAGAGCCCCTCGATCGGATGTCCTGCTGCGACCTGCTGGGCGACCCAGCCGTCCTCGTCCTCCTGGGCGAGCGCGGCGTCCACCACTTCTTCGACAAGACCAGGCGGGATCACAATCACTCCGTCGTTGTCGCCGACGATGATGTCACCGGGCTGAACGGTGGTGCCGCCGCATCCAATGGTTACGTCGCCTTCCCAGGGGACGTGCCTGCGACCCAGCACCGCGGGGTGGGCTCCGTTCGAGTACACCGGGATGCCGACGGCTCCGACGGCGTCGTAGTCGCGCACGCCACCATCGGTCACAATTGCTGTTGCGTTGCGGGCATGCGCGCGAATCGCGAGGATGTCGCCAAGGGTGCCGGAACTGGCGTCGCCCCGAGCTTCGATGACGATGATTTCGCCGGCGCGAACCGTGTCGAATACCCGCTTCTGGGCGTTGTACCCACCACCGTGAGTGTCAAACAGGTCTTCCCGGTTGGGCACGAATCGAAGCGTCTTCGCCGTGCCGACAATCTTGACCCCGGGATGCATCGGACGCACACCGTCGATGGTGACGTTATTGAGCCCACGCTTGCGCAGTTGGCCTGATAGTGCGGCCACCGGCACCCCCGCCAACTTGCGGCGCAATTCGTCTCCGAGCGTGTCTGAACTCTCAGCGGAGGGCAGCCCGCCAGCTCCGCCGAGCCCCAGGCCTCGGCGCGTTGGAGGTCGTCGACCGCCGGCATGGAGCCGAGCTGGGGATCGAATGGCTCGGTTCCCTGAGAAATTGTGGTCACCAGACGGCCAGAAGTCGGGGCGCCGGGCGCGTCAGGCGCGTCAACCTCCACCTCGACGACATCGCCGGGTGTCACGACGGATGACCCGGCCGGAGTTCCGGTGAGGATCACGTCTCCGGTCTCGAGAGTGAAATGCTGCGACAGGTCGGCGACCAGCTGGGAAAGTGAGAAGAGGAGCCCGGCGGTGGTGTCATCCTGAACCAGTTCGCCGTTCACCCAGGTGCGAACTCTGAGTGCTGAGGGGTCGATTGCGCTCGCCTGCGACGAGGGCGGGACCGATGGGCGTGAAGCCGTCGCCGCCCTTCGATCGCACGTTTGACCCCTTGTCGTTCGCACGCAGGTCGTAGAGACCGAAGTCGTTGGACGCCGTGACCGCCGCCACGTGCGACCACGCGTCGGCGACAGATACTCGTCTCGCCGCTGCGCCGATCACCAGTGCGATCTCGCCCTCGAAGGCGAGCAGCTCCGTGCCATGCGGACGCTCGATTACCGAGCCGGATGCCGCGACGGAGCTTGAGGGCTTGAAGAAGTAAGACGGGTCATTTGGGCGCCGTCCACGCTGCTGTGCGCGCGAGTCGTAGCTGAGGTGGATGGCGATGATCTTGCCCGGACGGCCGCCGAGGGCGCGAAACCGCGGATCAGCGGCATCCGGAGATGTCTCGGCGTCGGCGATGATGTCGGTCATGGGATCCCTACTGAGTGGTGCTGAAGATCGTATACGATCTACCCGAGGTTGCGCAATGATCGCCCGAAATCCACTCGCCACAGGGGCGCACCGTCAGCCGAGAGCCTCCTGGATTCGCGCAGCTGACGCGGTGAGCACGCGGGCGATCTCGTCCGGAGTGTGCTGGCTGGCGACGTATACGACGGCCAGCGCCGCAGGATTTCGTCCTCGCAGGCGGATCGGAACGGCCACCGCCCGCAGGCTCGGGATGACCTCGTCATGGCTCGTCGCGTAACCCTGCGCCGCGGCATCCACGAGTTCTGAATGCAGCCGAGGGGAAGCGAACTCGGGCCAGCGAGATGGGGGAAGGGCGGAGAGGATCGCCTTGCCCGGGGCGCCGACATGAACGGGATGCCGCGTACCCGGCCGCTGCGCGACCGACGCCACAGCATGTCGAGGCTCGATGCTGGTCAGCGTCACGCACTCGTCGTGGTCGAGGACAACGACGAAGCTGGTCATTCCGAGCTGGTTCGCGATGGTGGTGAGCTCCGGGAGAGCCTCGGCCTGAAGGTCATGCGCAACGCCGGCAGCGAGCGCAGCCATGCGCGCGCCGAGGGACACCAGGCCAGAGCCGTCGCGCGTGACGAGCCGATGGACCTCGAGCGTCTGCAGCAGCCGGTAGGCGATCGATCGGTGCACTGCGAGCGCGTCTGCGATCTGCGCGATCGAGAGCGGGCCGCCGGAGTCGGCAAGGATTTCGAGGATGCGGATCCCGCGGCTGAGTGTTTGAGAGGCTGGCGCCACTGGCGGGTCGGTGATTGCCATTTCTCACTGTTCTTCGTTCTGCGCGACACAGGGCTTGTGTGCGACTATCGCTTCGTATACGATTCAGGCCAATAGTAGAACTACCAGTTCTAATATAGAACAGGCACAGCAATCGTGCCAGACGACATTATGACGAAGGAGTCATTCTCAATGTCCACATCTCCACTTGACCGCACTGGAACCATGCCCCCCGGTCGCATCGCGACGCCACACGATCGACGGCGCGTCGTCTTCGCGACCGTGATCGGGACTTCGGTCGAGTGGTACGACTTCTTCATCTACGCCTTCGCTGCGGGGCTGGTCTTCAGTCAGCTCTTCTTCGAGCCCGCGGGAGCGCAGCTGGCGATCCTGCTGTCGTTCGCGACGGTGGGCGTCAGCTTCCTGTTCCGCCCCCTCGGCGCGTTTCTCGCCGGACACCTTGGTGACATCTTTGGACGGCGGATCATCCTCGTCAGCACCCTGGTTCTGATGGGCTCGGCGACAGCACTCGTCGGGCTGCTGCCCACGTACGCCCAGATCGGCGTTCTTGCCCCCACCCTTCTGGTGTTTCTGCGGATTCTGCAGGGAATCTCGGCCGGCGGTGAATGGGGCGGCGCAGTTCTCATGGCCGTCGAACACGCGACCCCCGAACGCCGGGGGCTTTTCGGTGCATCACCGCAGATCGGCGTGCCCATCGGTCTCCTCATGGCCTCGGGCGCACTCGCGCTCATGTCGATCATCGCGCCGGGCGACGCGTTCATCGAGTGGGGCTGGCGCGTGCCGTTCCTGTTCAGCGTCGTACTCATCGCCATCGGGTATTGGGTGCGACACCGGGTGGAAGAGAGCCCTGTGTTCCTCGAGATCGCGGCCCGAAAAGAGAAGACAAAGACGCCGATCGTGCAACTCTTCAAGAAGCACTCGCTTCTTGTGCTCATCGCCGCTCTCGTCTTCGCGGGAAACAACGCGGTCGGCTACATGACCACCGGTGGGTACATCCAGAATTACGCCACCAACCCCGACGGCCCGGTCGGAATCGAGCGCGGACCCGTACTGTGGGCGGTTGCCGGATCCGCCATCGTGTGGCTGGCATCGACGTGGTTCGCAGGGTGGCTGTCAGACAAGTTTGGCCGTCGCAACACGTACATCCTTGGCTGGATCCTGCAGCTCGTCGGCGTCTTCACCCTGTTCCCGCTCGTGAACACCGGCCAGATCGTGCCGTTGTTCCTCGCGCTGGCGATTCTCACCGTTGGGCTCGGCTTCACCTACGGCCCGCAGGCGGCCCTGTACTCGGAGCTTTTCCCGGCATCCGTTCGGTTCTCGGGGGTCTCCATCTCCTACGCGCTCGGTGCCATCATCGGTGGCGCCTTCGCACCAACCATCGCTACCGCTCTCGTCCAGGCCACGGGGACAACCTGGTCAGTCACCCTGTATCTCGCGGGGATGACGCTCATCGGCCTCACTGCAACACTTCTCCTGCGTGATCGAACGGGTATCCCGCTCGGTCCTGACCATGAGGCCGAGCAGGCCGTGAGCCCGATCTACGGTCGGGCCGCCGCCTGATTCACCCGATAGTCGACCGCGCGTTCAGCTGAGGAGCCTCCATGCAGTTTCATCATCACGGCTACGTGTCCGGTGACCCGCGCGTCATCCCCGCCGCGGGCACCGGGATCGACCGGCCACAGGAGCTTCCCGATGAGGTCGACGTGCTCATCGTCGGCAGCGGTCCGGCGGGCATGCTGCTGGCCGCCCAGATGTCCCAATTCCCGGATGTCACGACCCGGATCATTGAGCGGCGCGACGGACGGCTAGCTCTCGGTCAGGCAGACGGCATCCAGCCGCGCAGCGTCGAGACGTTCCAGGCCTTCGGATTCGCGCCGCAGATCGTCGCGGAGGCCTACAACATCGCGCACATGAACTTCTGGAGCCCCGATCCGGAGAATCCGAGGCAACATCGTCCGCACGTCTCGCACCCAGGACTACGCGCAGTTCATCAGTGAGTTCCCACACCTGATCGTCAATCAGGCGCGGGTGCTCGACTACTTCGCTGAGGCCGCACAATTCGGGCCGGCCCGAATCGGTGTCGACTACGGTCTGGAGTTCAGCGGACTCACCGTGAACGCGACTGGCGATCATCCTGTGACGGTGACAGCTGCGTCACGTCGGCGGCGACAAGTCTGAGCGGTCTGTGCGGGCAAAGTACGTGGTGGGATGCGACGGCGCACGCAGTCTCGTGCGCGAGTCGATCGGTCGCAAGCATGTGGGCGCCGCATCCCTGCACGCCTGGGGTGTCATGGATGTGCTGGTCAACACCGACTTCCCGGACTGGCGCATCAAATGCGCGATCAACTCCGAGGCGGGCAACATCCTCCACATTCCTCGCGAGGGCGGCTATCTGAGCCGCATGTATATCGACCTCGGTGAGGTCGCCAGGACGACCGACATCACGTGCGGGAGACCCCGGTCGAGGCGATCATCGCCAGGGCGAACGAGATCCTGCATCCGTATTCACTGGATGTCGCAAGTGTCGCCTGGCACAGCGTGTACGAAGTCGGGCATCGAGTCACCGACAAGTTCGACGATGTACCGGCCGATTCGAATCGCACTCCTCGGGTGTTCCTGACCGGCGACGCCTGTCACACTCACAGCGCCAAGGCCGGCCAGGGCATGAATGTGTCGATGCAGGATGGCTTCAATCTCGGCTGGAAACTGGGTCACGTGCTCACCGGCCGCGCTCCCGCGTCGCTGTTGGCGACATACTCGGCCGAGCGGCACCCGGTGGCACAACAGCTCATCGATTTCGATCGTGAATGGTCGACGCTGATGGCTCGCAAACCGGAAGACATCTCAGATCCCGGCGAGCTCGCGGACTACTACCTGAAGACCTCGGAATTTCCGTCGGGCTTCATGACGCAGTACACCCCATCGATGATCGTGGGCACCGCGGAACATCAGAGTCTGGCGGAGGGGTTCCCGATCGGCAAACGCTTCAAGTCCGCGCTGGTGACCCGGGTGTCTGACGGCAATCGCCAGCACCTCGGACACCATGCGAGGGCCGACGGCCGTTGGCGCATCTACGCGTTCGCCGACGCTCCGGCCGCAGGGGAGAAGTCCGCGCTCGCCGACTGGGCACAGTGGTGGTCGTCGTCGCCCGACTCCCCGCTGGTGCGCCACACACCGGACGGCGCCGACATTGACAGCGTCTTCGACGTCAAGGTGATCTGGCAGCAGAGGTTCGAGGACGTGGATATCGCGCGGGTACCTGCGGCGTTTCTTCCCGAAGAGCGGGCCGCTAGCGCTGACCGACTGGGAGAAGATCTACGCGATCGACCCCGACGAAGACATCTTCGAGGAGCGAGCAATTTCGCGTGAGGGAGCCGTCGTGGTCGTGCGCCCTGACCAGTACGTCGCGCACGTGCTGCCGCTGGCGGCGACCGCGGAGCTCACCGCTTTCTTTGCGCAGAACCTGACGCCGGCGAGTTCACGCGAATGATCTCCTCCTGATACGGCGCGAGCACCTCGCCCGATGATGCGCAGATCCAGCAGGAGGAAGCGGCGCTGGTTCGGCGGGGTTTCCACCCAGGCCGCCAGTCGATCCAGGTCCGCCAGTTCCCGAACGATGACACCCTCTGCCCCGACGGCCTCGGCGAGCCCCGCGAAATTGACCTCGGGGATGAGCATCGGCGCCTCGGCCAGTCCCATGCGCCCGTACAGGTGCACCTCCGCGCTATAGGCGGCGTCGTTCCAGACGACCGCGAGCCCGCGGCCGCCGGCGGTCCTCACCGCAGACTCGAGATCGGCGAGCGCCATGAGCCCGCCGCCGTCGCCGGTCGTCAGCACTATGGTGGAGTCCGGTCTGGCCAGAGCGGCGCCAGGCACCGACGCAAAGCCGAGACCGATCGACTGAAACGCGGTTCCGACCATGATCATCCGGTCGGGAGAGGCGACCGGCCAGTACATGTTCGCCCAGCCGATGAAGTGCCCGCCGTCCGACACCACAACCCGGTCATCCGGCAGAAGCTCCCCAATGCGGACCGCGGCCGAACGGGGATCGAGTCGGCCGTCCGGCGCGCTGTCGTCCCCGCGTGGGTACGCCCTCGCCGCCGCGACATCCACCGATTCCCGCCAGGGCGATGACGTCATGCCGAGCGCGCGCACCTCGGACAGGAGCGCTCGCGCAACCACCCCGGCGTCGCCGCGGATGAAGGTACCCACGTGCGGATGGGTCGCGGCGGGCGCCGTGTCAACCTGAACCACCCGCGTGCCCGGCGCGAAGAGCTCGCCGAATCGCATGGTGAACTGATTGAGGGATGCCCCGAACACGACGGCGACGTCGGCGTCACGCACGAGGTCCATTGCACCTTCGGCACCGAAGCCGCCCGTCACGCCGAGGTCATATTGGGGGTCGGGGAACACGCCACGACCGAGCGCCGTCCCGGCCGTCAGCGCACCCGTGGCATCGGCGAGCTCCCCCAGATCGTTGCCCGCGTCGGCGAGCCAGGCACCGCGACCGGCCAGCAGGAACGGCCGTTCTGCCTGTGACAGCGCCACGGCAAGATCCCTGATGGATGCCACGGTGAACGGTCCCTGCGGTTGCAGTGGTTCGGGAAGCACGGGCTCAATGGTCTGCGGAACGGGGCCGGCATCGAGGGTCGCGACGTCGTACGGAATCGCCAGGACCGCAGGGATGCGGTACCTGAGCGCGTGTTCGATCGCGATCACCGTCGTCGCTGCGGCATCCGCTCGTCCGACCGTGTACGTGCGCGCGCCGATCGCCGAGGCCAGGGCGATCTGGTCGACGTCCCAGGCCCGCGGCCCCGATGTGGGCTCGTCGCCGACAACGAGCACGAGGGGAATGTGCGCCTGCACGGCCTCGGCCAGCGCGGTCAGCGTGTTGGTGAAACCAGCGCCATACGTGGAGGTCGCCGCGGCAAGTCCCCCACCGGCACGGTAGTGGGCGTCCGCGGCGACGACCCCACCGGCTTCGTGGCGCACCGCCGTGAACGACACCGACGCCTGCCGCTCGAGTGCGTCGAGGAAGTAGGCGTTGCCATTGCCCATCACCCCGAAGACGTGGGTGACGTGGCGGGCGAGACTGGCTGCTACGTGCGCTGAGACTGTCGGCATGGCGATGGCCCTTCGAGACGACGACGGATGACGTATTCCGTGTGTGTCTCGCGCGTTCGGACTGGAACGGCTGCGTGCTCCTTTTTCGAGCACCGACGGGGTGAAAACGCCGGACACGAGAAGTCTATGACTTAGCGGCTCCGAAGCACCCATCGACTTTAGTTAGCACAACTAATTTGCTATGCTAACTAAATATGGATGAAGCACTGAACGACGATCTGCGCATCGCCCTGATGCGTCTCGTTCGCCGCATGCGCCTCGAACGCGCCGACGGCGACATGAGCGACGGGCAACTCTCGGTGATCTTCGTCCTGTGGAAAGAGGGTGCGCAGACTCTCACATCACTCAGTGAGCACGAGCGCGTGACTCCCCCCTCCATGAATCGCACGGTCAACGCGCTGGTCGAGGCCGGGCTGGTCACGCGGGGCAGCGCCCCGGACGACGGCCGCAAGGTCATGATCGAGGCGACGGATGCCGGGCTCGAGGTCGTCCGTGAGACCAAACGCAGGCGTGCAGCCTGGTTCGCCCAGCGGCTCGAGGCTCTCCCGCCCGACAAGCGCGACGCGCTGATCGCCGCTGCTCCGATCCTCCGGGAGCTCGCCGACTCGTGAGTGCCATGTTCCGCAGTCTGAAGATCTTCAACTACCGCCTGTGGTTCGCCGGCGCGCTGGTGTCGAACACCGGATCATGGATGCAGCGCACCGCCCAGGACTGGATCGTGCTGACCGAGCTGACCGACCACGACGCGGCGGCCCTCGGCATCACGATGGCGCTGCAGTTCGGGCCGATCCTGCTGCTCATGCCGATCTCGGGGCTGATCGCGGATCGCTTCGACCGACGCCGCGTGCTGATGTGGACGCAGGCCAGCCAGTGCGCGCTCGCCTTCGGCATGGGCGCACTCCTGCTCTCCGGCCAGGCCCAGCTCTGGCACGTCTATGTCGTTCGCCCTGCTGCTCGGCGTCGCGACGGCCATCGATGCGCCCGTGCGCCAGGCCTTCGTCTCGGAGCTGGTCACCGATGCCGACCTCTCCAACGCGGTGGCGCTGAACTCCACCTCCTTCCAGAGCGCCAGGTTGATCGGCCCCGCTGCCGCGGGCGTGCTCATCGCCTGGATCGGCTCAGGACCGGTGTTCATCGTGAACGGGTTCTCGTTCGCCGCCGTGCTGCTGTCGCTGGTCTTCATCCGTCGCCACCAGCTGGTCGCGACCGAGCGACTGACCAAGGCGCGTGGGCAGATCCGCGATGGCCTGCGCTACGTCGTTGGCCGCAAAGACATCCTGATCGTGCTCGTGATGGTGTCCCTCGTCGGCACCTTCGGCTTCAACTTCCCCATCTTCATCTCGACGATGACGACCGTCGAGTTCGGGCTGGGCGCGACCGAGTTCGGGTTGCTTTCGTCCACCATGGCGGTCGGCGCCGTCGTCGGGTCGCTGCTGGCTGCCCGACGCGAGCGTGCACGACTCGCGCGTCGTGATCATCGCCTCTGCCGCGTTCGGGCTGCTGTGCATCGTCGCCGCCGTCGCCCCCGGCTACGCGCCGTTCGCGGTCGTGCTGATCTTCGTCGGCGCGTCATCCCTCACCATGATGAACACGGCGAACGCCTACGTGCAGACCACCACCGCACCCATGATGCGCGGCCGAGTGATGGCGCTGTACATGGCGATCTTCGTCGGTGGCACCCCGCTTGGAGCGCCCATCGTGGGTTGGGTCGCGAACGAGTTCGGACCCCGGTGGGCCATGGGAATCGGGGCCAGCTCCGGCATCCTCGCTGCAATAATCGCCGGGATCTGGATGCTGCGCTCGCACCGTCACCGCATGGCCGCCGACCTCACGGCCACCGACCCCGCGGAGACGCGCGAACTCGCAACGCAGGAGATCGCCATCGTCGCGGCCACGGCCCGGCGCACGAGCTAGGCCTCGCGCCGCTCGCGCGCACAGCCCGCGCCGCCGCGCCGCCCCTCACACGTCGAGATCTCCACTTTTGCTGGGTTGCCCGCGGAACAGGCAGCAGAAGTGGCGATCTCGGCGCGCGGAGAGCGGGCAGCGGGCAGCGGGCGTGCAGCGGGCGTGCAGAGTGCTGGGTGCTGCAGCTAGGCCTCGCGGGTGATCTCCACCTTCACGAACAGCGTCGAGCCGAACGGGCCCGCGTAGACCCCGCGCAGCGGAGGCACGTCGTTGTAGTCGCGGCCGCGGCCCACGAGCACGTGGCGGTCGCCGATGTCGATGAGGTTGGTGGGGTCGAATCCGCGCCACTGGTCGCCGCAGAACCACTCCACCCAGGCGTGCGATTCCCCGGCGATGGTCTCGCCGATCGCGGCATCCGGTTTCGGATGCAGGTAGCCGGAGACGTAGCGGGCGGGGATGCCGACGGCGCGCATCGCCCCGAGAGCGAGGTGCGCGATGTCCTGGCAGACGCCCTTGCGCACGGACCACGCTTCCGCCGCGGTCGACGTGACGGCCGTCACGCCCTGCACGTAGTCGACGGCGTCGCCGATCGCGGTGCTGATCTCGAGTGCGGCGGCGCAGGTGTCGGTGTGGCGGGCCGCGATTTCCCGGGCCATGACAACGACTTCCTCGGGAGGCTCGGTGCGCTTGGTCTGCTTCAGCTGCTCGACGGTCTCGGTGAGCCGATCGGATGCGACCTCAAGGTCAGCCCAGCCAAGGCCGTCCTCGCGGTGGGGTCGCGGCCGCACCTCCACCAGGCTCGTCGCGGTGAGCGACAGCTCCTTGTGCGGAGTCAGGATCTCGAACGACGACACCCGCGAACCCCAGTAGTCGACGTACCCGTGATGGCTCGACATCGGAAGGATCTCGAGGTTGGAGTACAGCACGAGCTGGCCATCCGAGCTGACCGGCAGCATCCTGGCCTCGTTGTACGACGCCGTCACGTCACCGCCGTAGTGGAAACCGGTCATGTGTTTGATACGGAGGCGGTTCATGAGGTCTCTCCCACCCAGCTTGGCGCGGCGTTCGTCGGGAAGTAACGCTGGCGGATCGCCTCGGATGCGGCGCTCGTCGCCTCCTGCACGTTGTCCATGTGCAGCGTCAGGTCTTCCAGGATTTCGGCGATCGGCCGGTACTCCAGTTCGCTTCGGATCTGGCCAAGCAGTCGCTGTGACGGGTCCGAGATGCCGACCCGGTCGCTGCGCGGCTCCAGCTCACGCATGCACTCCTGCGCGCGGGTGACGGAGTACAGGATGCTGCGCGGGAACAGTCGATCGAGCAGCAGGAACTCTGCGGCATTCCGTGCGCTCGGCACGCCGCGGTAGGTGCGCAGGTAGGCCTCGTACGCGCCACAGGAGCGCAGGATGGTCGTCCACGACGGGCCGCTCGCCTCGGTCAGCGACCGGGTCGCCAGCAGCCTTGCGGTCATGTCGGCACGCTCAATGGAGCGGCCGAGCGTGAAGAACTGCCACGCCTCATCCCGGCTCGTGCCCGACTCGATGATGCCGACGGCGAGCGCCGAACGTTCGCGCACCCAGCCGAAGAACTCGTGCACCTTGTCGCTGGACACGCGCCGCGGCATCCGGGCCCTGGTCGTGTTGAGGCACTCCCACAGCTCGGTCGAGACGATCTCGCGGGCGCGGCGTGCGTTCTCCCGGGCGGCGCCGAGCGAGTAGGCGATGGATGCCGGCTCCGAACGGTCGACGGCCAGAATCTCCAGCACGCTCTGCCTGTTCAGCACGCGGTCTTCGGGCACCTCGCTGCCCATGACGCTCAGGAGTGAGCGGCAGGCGAGGTCTTCCTCGATCCACGGGTCTTCGAGCAGCAGCTGCAGGTGGACATCGAGGATGCGGGCGGTGCCGTCTGAGCGCTCGATGTAGCGCCCGATCCAGAACAGCGACTCTGCGATGCGGCTCAGCATTCGGTGCCTCCGGTGGCAGGTTCGGTGGGATCGTCGACCGCGCCCGTTCGGCGCGACGGCTCCCGTGCGGACGACAGCGCTCGCGCCGGGAGGGCGCGCTCGACCTCGATCGGCGCGGCGGCGACGGGGCCGCTCTGTTGCTGTTGCTCCTGCTGGCCCTGCCCGAGGGGGCGCTCGCGCGGCGCGTGATCCTGCTGGGCAGCCTTGAGCATCTCTGGGGTGATGATCGTGATGGCTTCGGTCGCTGCCGCCTGGCCGGCGACGAGACCCTGGATGCTGTTGCGGGACACCAGCAGTGGATCCTGTCCGACCACCCAGGTGTCCTTGGAGCCACCACCCTGCGAGCTGTTCACGACGAGTTCGCCCTCGGGGAGCGCGACCCTCGTGAGACCGCCGGGCAGAACCCAGACGTCCTTGCCGTCGTTGACGGCGAACGGACGGAGGTCTGCGTGGCGTGGCCGCATCCCATCGTCAACGAGCGTCGGGATGGTCGACAGCTGCACCACCGGCTGCGCGATCCAGCCTCTGGGGTCTTTCAGCAGCGATGCCCTGAGCGTGGCGAGTTCGTCTTTGGATGCGTCCGGGCCGATCACGAGTCCCTTGCCGCCCGAGCCGTCGACCGGCTTGACGACGAGCTCGTCGAGTCGGTCGAGCACCTCCTCCAGCGCCCCGGGATCTTCGAGGCGCCACGTCTGCACGTTCTGCAGCAGCGGCTCCTCGCCCAGGTAGTACTTCGTGAGCTCGGGAAGGTAGGTGTAGACGAGCTTGTCGTCGGCGACCCCGTTGCCGACCGCGTTGGCGATCGTCACATTTCCGAGGCGGGCGGCAAGCATCAGGCCGGGGCTGCCGAGCATCGAGTCCGCCCTGAACTGCAGCGGGTCGAGGAACTCGTCGTCGACCCGGCGATAGATCACGTCGACGCGGGTGGGGCCGGCCGTGGTGCGCATCCACACCTTGCCGCCGGAGCAGAACAGGTCGCGGCCCTCGACGAGCTCGACGCCCATGAGTCGCGCGAGCAGCGTGTGCTCGAAGTATGCCGAGTTGTAGACACCAGGAGTGAGCACGACGATGGTCGGCTCTTCGACGCCAGCCGGGGCCGATGCCCGCAGCGCACCGAGAAGCTTGTGCGGGTAGTCCCCCACCGGCCGAACCCTCATGCTGACGAACAGCTCGGGCAGGGTCTGCGCCATCACCCGACGGTTCGAGATCACGTAGCTGACGCCGGATGGCACCCGCACGTTGTCTTCGAGGACGCGCCAGGTGCCCTGCTCGTCGCGGATCAGGTCGATGCCGCTGACCTGGATGCGCACGCCGTTGGCCGGGTCGATTCCGGCGGCCTGGCGGTGGAAGTTACTGGAGGACGTGATCAGGCGGGCGGGGATCACTCCATCCTTCACGGCATTCTGCTCGCCGTAGATGTCGGCCAGGAACGCCTCGAGCGCCCTCACCCGCTGCTTGACTCCTGCCTCGACCGTCGAGCCACTCGGCCTGGTCGATGACGCGAGGCACTGCGTCGAGCGGGAACGGCCGCTCCTCACCCGCGAAGTCGAAGGTGACACCCTGCGCGAGGTAGCTGGCACCGAGAGCCTCGGTGCGGCCGCGAAGCTCATCCTGTGTCATCTCGGCGAGCGCGGCATGCAGATCTCGATACGACCCGCGCGCTACCCCCGGTGTCGAGAACATCTCGTCCCACGGGGGCGTGCCCGACTTCGTGGATCCGGACTTGGTCGCGGTGGTGGCGCCATAGCCATCGAACAGATCTGCCATGTACCGACTCTAGGGCCACAGTGTTGCGGCGGTGTTTCAGCCGCGCGTCTGCGGGTGGTGGCAGCCGCGCTTACTGCGTCATCGGCTCGAGCACGAACACCGGGATCTCGCGGTCGGTCTTCTCCTGATAGGCGGCGTACTCCGGGTAGGCCGCGACGGCACGCTCCCACCAGGTGGCCTTCTCATCACCGGCAGCTCGCGAGCCAGGTAGTCGAGCTTGACCGGGCCATCCTGCAACTCCACGTGCGGCTGCGCCTTGATGTTGAAATACCACACCGGATGCTTCGGAGACCCGCCGAGCGAAGCGACGACGGCGTACTGGCCATCGTGCTCGACCCGCATGAGCGCCGTCTTGCGCAGCTTGCCGGATTTCGCTCCCACCGTCGTGAGCACGATGACGGGCATCCCCCGCAGCTCGCCGCCCTCGGCGCCGTCGGTGGCCTCGTAGAGCTCCGCCTGCTTGCGCGCCCAGTTGGACGTGCTCGGTTCGTATTCTCCTGTCAGTGGCATGCTTTCGAGGTTACCCCGCTAGCCCTCGTCGAGCATCGGGTAGGTGAGCCCGACTACGCGCCGCGGGTGCTCGCGCGGACGACCAGCTCTGGCTGGAAAATCACCTGCTTCGGCGCATCGGTGGGCTCGTCGGCCATTTCGTTGACGAGCAGGTCGACGGCGGCGAACCCGAAGCCCTCGTGCGGCGCCCTGATCGAGGTGAGGGGGATGATCGATGCTTCGCCGAACTCGATGTCGTCGTAGCCGATGAGCGCCACGTCCTCCGGCACTCGGACACCACCGAGAACGAGCACTTGCAGGATGCCGAGGGCGAGCAGGTCGTTGACGGCGAAGATGGCATCAGGTCGGCTGGATTCCGGCCGCGCCAGCAGCGCCCGCCCGATCTCCCGGCCCTCGGCGATCGTGCGGTTGGTCACGTTGAGCACCTCGAGGGTCGCGCCGGGTTGGCCCGTGAGTGCGTTGCCGGCGCCCTCGAGCCTGTCGGCGACCTGCCGGATTCCCAGCGGCCCGCCGACGAAGGCGATCCGGGTGCGACCGAGCTCGATGAGGTGCGAGACGGCCATGAAACCGCCGGCGACATCGTCGATCGACACAGAGGGCTGGCTCGGCGACAGGGCCTGCTGGCCGACCAGCACCGAGGGGATTCCTCGCCCACGGATCTGGGTGAGACGATCGTCGATCGGGTGGTGCGAGGAGACGAGCATCCCCTGCACCCGCTGCTGTTCGAACAGGTCGAGGTAGGCATCCTCGCGGGCGCGACTGCGGTTCGAGTTGGAGATGAACACTGACAGGTCGTGCGCCGCCGCGCGCTGCTCGACGCCTTCGGCGATCACGGCGAAGAACGGGTTGCTGACGTCAGGCGCGATGTACGCGATGGTTCCGCTGCGACCGAGTCTCAGCTGCCAGGCGGCGTTGTTGCGCACGAAACCCAGCTGGTCGATTGCCTTCTGGATGCGGTCGCGTTTCTCGGCAGAGACGCGGGCCGGGTGGTTGATGTAGTGCGACACCGTGCCGAGGGAAACCTCGGCCAGTGTTGCTACCTCTCGGATCCCGACCCTTGCCACCTGCCGAGACTACCGCGCTAGCGCTCGATCACGTCGAGATGCAGCATGCTGGCCAGATTCTTGTCGAGCTCGTCGTCGCGGAAGATCTTCTTCCAGTCGTCCTTGATGATGGATGCCCGGCCGTAGTCCATCGCGATCAGGCAGGCGTCGCTGAACGGGTTGTCGCCCCGGAGTCCGTTAGCAAGGGCGACCTGGGTGTGACCGTAGAGGATGGACTGCGCGGCAGCGCGCGGCACACCCATGGTGTTCACGGTCTCTTCGAGCGCCTCGGCGAGCAGCGCACCGATCATGCAGGCGACGGTCTCGACGAGGGTGGGCTCGAGCTGGGCGAGCTGCTTGATTGTCACGAAGTGCACGTCGATGACGGGCGCGTAGATGGCGCGCACGACGGCTTCGACGCGAGCGGCATCGGCCGGGTCATCCGATTCGACTGCAGCGATCGCGTCCTGCGGGGCGGCGATGCCACCGAACGTGTCTGCCCACTGCTCGGGGGTTTCGCGCTGCAGGAAGATCGACGGGTGGCAGGGGTGCGCCACGGCCTGGATGACGTCGGCACTGGTGGTCAGGAGCCCGGCGTAGGCGGCGGCCGGGTCGAGTGTGAGCAGGATCGCACCCTTCTTCATCAGCGGCACGACCTCGGCCGATACCGCGCCGAGGGCGAGATCGGGAACGGCCAGCACGACGACGTCTGCGCTCGGCGACGGCGTCGGCGGTTGCCGTGATGGTGCGACCGGCGGCGGTGGTGCGCTCCTGGCCTGCGGGTGAGTTCTCGCTGTAGAACACGGTGTGATCGGTCTTTACGAGGTTGTTCGACACCCTCATGCCCATCTTGCCGCCGGCGCCGATGACGGCAATCGTCACGGTTCCTGTGGGCGTTGCTGCATCCGTCATGACTTGCTCCTTAGATGGTTCGAGATTTCGGATGGTCCAATCGAGCTCGAGCGCGGCCGTGGTCGCTTGGTCGCCCTGCCAGGGCAGCCAGTGCTCGATGATGTGGTTTGTGGATGGCGCGACCGCAAGCAGTGCGTCGAGGTCAAGCAGCCCGTCGCCGAGTGGGCAGCCCGCGAGGGTGAATCCGACCCAGCCGTCGCGACGGGCGAATTCGAAATCCTTCACGTGCACGTTCTTCACGAACGGCGCGGAGGTGCTGATCACGTTGGACGGGTTCTCGAGGATCGCGACGGTGTTGGCCGGATCCAGGCAGATCCCGACGAGAGGATGCGCCGCGCGCTCGACGAGGGCAGCGAGGTCGGCGGTCGGGATCTGCTCGTAGGTCTCCAGCGCGAGCGTGACGCCTGCGGGCTCCAGTTCGGGGATGATCGCCGCGAGCAGTGCCTCGGCCTCGGCGACCGGGGTGTTGACCATGGATCTCAGCAGGGTCACGCCCAGCTCGCGTCGCGATGGAGAGGTACCGACGCAGGTGGTCTGTGTCGAGGCCGCGAGTACCCAACTCGAGGACTGATCCCGAGGTCGTCGGCACGCCGCTTCACCGCGCGAAGTTCGTCAACGCTCAGGAGCTCGATTGGCGCGAAGTCGCAGATCTGGAAGAGGCCGACGCCGAGGTCGTGGGTCTTCTGCAGGGCATCCTCGAGCGAGAGTCCCCCTTTGTGCGCCCAGAAGAACGCGTAGCTGCCGAGGCCGATCATCGGGCGAGCTCCAGAGCCTCATCGAGCACACTGATGAGGGCGGCTGGCTCGTGGGCGAAGCGCCCGAGGAAGATGCCGTCGACGTCGGCGCCAAGCTGACCGAGCAGGCCGGGGCCCGCGCTGCCTCCGTAGATCACGATGCTGCCGTCGCGCCCGGGCAGATCGGTGAGCGCACCGCGCAACTCGCGACACACCGATCTGATGTAGCCCGGCTCCGCCGGCTGAGCGGCGCCGATCGCCCAGACGGGCTCGTACGCGACAATGACCCGACCGGCAGGAGCATCGGTCGAGCGCCGCCCGCAGCTGCGCGATGCACGTGAGCGCCGCGTCATCCGGAGTCGACCTCGCTCTTCACCGATGCACAGCACCGGCGCGATGCCGTTGCGCAGGGCGGCCGCGGTCTTGGCCGCGACGATCTGCTCGGTCTCGTTGAAGATGCGACGTCGCTCGGCGTGGCCGACCTCGACGACGCCGACACCCAGTTCGGCGAGTTCGCTTCCGCTGACCTCGCCGGTGAAGGCGCCGTTGTCTTCCCAGAACAGATCCTGGGCACCCACCGCCACCTTCGTGCCCGCAAAGGCGTCGATCGCGCCGGGGATCGAGGTGAAGGAGGGGATGACGAACAACTCGATCGCGCCGGTCGTGACGCCGACGTGTTCGCGCGCGACGTCCGGCCACCCGCCCGAACCAGTCGAGCGCGGCGGCATGCCCGAAGTACATCTTCAGGCTCACCCCCACGGACGATCGTCATCAGCAGCTGCCCGGTCGTTTCGTAGGTGTCGAGCACGCTGACCTTCTCGGCGCTGGCACTGGTCTCGTCGAAGCGGTGGGTGAGCCACTCGCGCACGAGTCGACGGGCGAGCTCTACACCGATCACCCGCTGGCCGAGGGCGAGCACCTGCGCGTTGTTGCGAGAGAATGAGCCGCTCGACCGAGAAGCTGTCGTGTGCGACCGACGCGCGGATGCCCTTGACCTTGCCCGCCGCCATCGCGACGCCCATGCCGGTGCCGCAGATCAGCAATCCGCGGTCGGCATCGCCAGCCGCGACCGTCTCGCCGACCGCAACGCCGATCCTCGGGTATGCGGTGTGCCCGTCGGCGTCGACTCCAACATCGGTGACGCTCTCGACGAGGTCGCTCTGCGAGCAGATCCTTCTTGAGCATCTCCTTGTAGTCGTATCCGGCATCGTCGCAGCCGATGACGATTCGCAGCTTGTCCATTAGTTCTCTTCCTTCATCAAATACGTCACCAACGCGGTTCACGATCAGCGCGAGCGAGTGGGCGCCGGCGTCGGGGGTTCCGAGGCTTTTCTCGGCGTGCGGCCGTGCTCGGCCCATCTTGGGGAGCAGGGTGGATGTCGCGGCGGCCGCCGCGGTCGCGGCCTCTGCCGCTCGTGCCCAGGCCGCGCCGAGCCGCGCGCCTCCGTTGATCTCGAGGCGGAGCGTCTCGCTGAACGGCACCAGCGCGTCAACCATGGTCTTGTCGCCGGGCACGGCGCCAAACTCGAGGATGCCGTCGTTCGCGGCGACTACTCCGGCGGCCACGTCGGCGCCGGTCGGTGCGACGGAGTCGCCGAGGCTGGCCGCGACGGCACGCAACGCGACTCCCCACAGGGCGCCGGAGGTTCCGCCAGCGCGGTCGGCCCAGGCGTCAGCCGCGTGCTCGAGCAGCGTTTGCGCGCCCGCACCCGCCTCGAGGGCGGCGAGGGCGGCGTCGAGCGCGGCGTGTGAACCACGCTGCATCCCGATGCCATGGTCTCCGTCGCCGGCGACGGCGTCGATGCGTCCCAGTTCGTCTGCGTTCTCGTCGACGACGGCGACAATCGCGGCGATCGCGGCGAGGGCGACCTGCGCAGCCGCCTGGGATTCGGGGGTGGCAGCAACTATCTCATCGACATCGGCGACGACCTCCACCACCGGCGATTGCTCGGCCGCGACGACCGACCCCTTGCGGTAGGCCGGAGGTGTCGGCCGCGGCACGCCAGAAGCTCTCGAGTTCATCGTCGAGCCAGAACAGGGTCAGAGACGCGCCCGCCATGTCGAAGCTCGTGCACGAATTCACCCACCTCCGGCTCGACGATGGTGACGCCGGCCTCATCGAGCAGCGACGCGACCCTGCGGTAGACCACGAACAGCTCCTCGTACTTGACCGAGCCCAGCCCGTTCAGGATGACCGCGACACGCTGTCCCCGCGCGACGTCGATGCCGTCGGGCAGTTCGCCAAGCAGCGTAGATGACGAACAGCTCGGCAAGCCCGTCGGCGGTCGGAACAGCCGACTCGTCGATGCCGGGTTCGCCGTGGATCCCGATCCCGACGCCCATGCGGCCCTCGGGCACGGTGAACAGCGGTGCGGCAGCGCCGGGCAGCGTGCAGCCGCTGAACGCTACGCCGAACGATCGGGTGCGTTCGTTCGCGAGTCTGGCCACGCGCTCGACCTCATCGATCGAGTAGCCGGCTTCGGATGCACCGGCCGCAGACTTGAAGACCGCGAGGTGCCCGCGATGCCCCGTCGCTTGTGCTTCTCGGCGATCGGCGCGCTGGCGATGTCATCCGTGACCACGACGGTGCGGCAGTCGACTCCCGCCGGACGCAGCTTCTGCTGCGCCTGGTGAAGTGCAGGACGTCACCGGCGTAGTTGCCGTAGGTCAGCAGGATCCCTCCACCGAGGTCGGCGGATGTCGCAACCGTCTGCACCTGATGCGCCGACGGGCGAGGCGAACAGGTTTCCCATCGCGGCGCCGTGCGCCAGGCCCTGTCCGACCAGGCCACCGAACGCGGGGTAGTGGCCGGACCCGCCGCCGATCACGACGGCGGTCGAACCGGTCGGGCGAGACCGTGCTGCGGATGACTCCACCGTGACCCGCGCACCCGGGCGGCGTTGGCCGCGACGAAGCCGTCGATCAGCTCGTCAGCGAAGCAGCTGGATCATTGAATAGGCGGGTCATGGTAGAGCTCCAGGTTGGAGGATGGCGGCACCGTGCGGCTGACCGCCACCCGGTGGCTACTTGGTGGACTCGACGAGCGCCTCGTCGGGCGTCTCGAGCCGCAGTCGCGTTAGCCTCTGCGACGCGACAGGAGGAGCATGAGCACACCGGAGAGGGCCATGAACCCACCGACGATGAACATCGGGACCTGGTAGTTCGGGACGTCGCCGACCTTCGTCAGGTCGGCGACGGCACCGGTGATGTACGGCGCCGAGAATCCGGCCAGGTTGCCGACGGTGTTGATAAGGGCGATGCCCGCCGCCGCCGCTGCGCCGGTCAGGAACTGCGTGGGCAGCGTCCAGAAGTTGGGCAGCGCCGAGAAGATCGCCATCGCGGTGATAGCGATGATCGCGATCGTCGCGACAGGCGATCCCGCGAATAGGGCGAACCGGGATGCTCACCGCGCCGACGAAGGCCGGGATCACAATGTGCCACGTCTTCAGGCCACGATTGGTCGCATCCCTCGACCAGAAGTGGAGCGCGATGGCCGCCGGGATGTACGGGATCGCCGTGATGAGACCCTTCTGGAACACGTCGAACTCGGTACCGAACTGTTCCTGGAAGCCACCGATGATCGTCGGTAGGAAGAATCCGAGCGCGTACAGGCCGTAGATGAATCCGAAGTAGATGAAGGCGAGCACCCACACGCGGCCGCTGTTGAAAGCGTCGCGGATGCGGGCAGCCCATGTGCGGTCTCGGTGTTCTTCTTTTCGAATGCGAGAGCGTCAGTCAGCCAGACCTTCTCTTCGGCGGTGAGCCACTTGGCGTCGGCCGGACGGTCCTTCAGGTAGAAGTACGCGACGATTCCGACGACAATCGCGGGGATCGCGACACCGGCGAACATGAAGCGCCAGCCCTCGAGGCCGAAGACGAGGCCGTCCTGCTGAATGAGGAAGCCGGCGAACGGAGCGCCGATCACTGTCGTCAGCGGCTGCGCCAGGTAGAAGAGCGCGAGGATCTTGGAACGGTGGGCGGCGGGCACCCAGAGGCTCAGGAAGAGAATGGCGCCGGGGAAGAATCCGGCCTCGGCGACACCGAGCAGGAAGCGCAGGCCGACGAGCTGCTCGAAGTTGCCCACGAAGGTGAAGAGCAGCGCGACGATACCCCACGAGACCATGATGCGGGCGAGCCACTTGCGGGCGCCGAACCTGTGCAGCGCCAGGTTGCTGGGGATCTCGAGCAGGATGTAGCCGATGAAGAAGACGCCGGAGGCGAACCCGAACTGAGCTGCAGACAACGCGAGGCTGTCGTTCATGCCGTTGGGCGCTGCGAACCCGATCGCGGTGCGGTCGAGGTAGTTGATGAAGAACATCAGGGCGACGAACGGCACGAGCCGAACGGCGACCTTCTTGATTGCGGATTTCTCGACCGCCGACTGGACGGGGCGGGTGCGTGTGGTGGTGTCCACATTGACTCCTTAGTGGAAGGGGATGAATGCAACCCCCGGTAACACCGTCGGTGGTCGCGTCGTCAAGTATCCACGAATGTGACGTAGTCGTCAACCGGTTGACCAATTCTTCGCGACGCTGCGTGCAACGCGTACACCGGGCGGCAGGTACGTTTGAGCCATGCCGGCCTACCCCAACGACTCCTCTGCTGAGATCGCCGCATCCATCGGCAGCCTCTCGAGCGGCTCGGCCGTCTCGGCCGTCGCCAAGCGCCTGCTCGAGATCTTCACCAACGGGAGCATCGAACCCGGCACCAGACTGCCGCCGGAGCGCCAGCTCGCCACCACTCTGGGCGTCGGCCGTTCGGCGGTGCGCGAGGCACTCGCCGCCCTGGAGATCCTCGGCATCGTCGACGTGCGCCCCGGCTCGGGCACCTACCTCCGCGGCGCGGTGAGCGAGTTGCTCCCCCAGACCCTCAGCTGGGGGCTCATGCTTGGTGAGCCCCGCACCCTCGAGCTGATCGAGGTTCGTGGCGCGCTCGAGATCTACGCCGCCCGTCTTGCAGCAACCCGCATCTCGGACGACGCCCTCGCCCGACTCGGCGATCACGTCGAAGAAATGCGCGCATCCATCGACGATCTCAAGGCCTTCGTCGAAGCCGACCTCCAGTTTCACCTCGAGCTCGCGCAGAGCATCGACAACACCGTGCTGCTTGACCTGCTGCAGAGCATCCGGTCACTCCTGCGGGTGTGGGTCGACCGGGCCGTGCAGCAGCCGGAGCAGGCCCTCATCGCCATCGAAGAGCACGCGGCTGTCTACGCGGCGATCGCCACCCGGGATCCGGATGCAGCGGCATCTGCCATGGCAGCGCACATGAACACGGCGGGCAGGCGCCTCTCGGGATCGGTGGCGCCGTGATGCTCGCGCACCCGGGCCTTGAGCAACTCTGGACCGGCGGAGAATGGCTCGAAGGGCCGGTGTGGATCCCCGGGACCGGCCGGGTGCGATTCAGTGACATCCCCAATAACCGCATCCTCGAGTTCTCCGCCGCAACCGGCCGCACCCTGGTCTACGACGACGACGCTGAGTTCGCTAACGGCCGCACTCTCGACCTCGATGGTGCCGTCGTGCAGTGCAGCCACGGGAGGCGAGCAGTAGAACGCGAGGTTGACGGACACCCGCAGGTCGTCGTCGACCGCTTCGAGGGCCGACGGTTCAATTCGCCCAACGACGTGGTCGTTGCATCCGATGGCGCCATCTGGTTCACAGACCCGCCGTACGGGCTGCATGAGTCCGGGCGCGAAGGTTACCCCGGCAGGCAGGAGTACGACGGTTGCTTCGTGTTCCGCGTAGCCGCCGGTGTACCCGTGGCCGCGATCACGGACATGGTGCATCCCAATGGACTGGCCTTCTCGCCGGACGAATCCCGCCTCTACGTGGCAGATACGGCCGTCGTATGGGACGCCACGGCCCCTCGCCACATCCGCGTTTACGACATTGCTGACGGGGTCGCGAGCAACGGGCGCGTGTTCGTGACACCGACGGGCGTTGCCGACGGTTTCAGGGTGGATGCCGCAGGCCGGGTCTGGACATCGAGCGGCCCGCTCATACAGGTGTTCTCCCCCGCAGGCGAGCTGCTGCTGGACATTCCCATGCCCGAGACCGTCAGCAATCTTTGCTTCGGCGGTGACGATGGCGCTGACCTCTTCATCACCGCCACAAGCAGTCTCTACCGGCTGCGCACTACCACCGAGGCGGCGGCGCGCCCGTAGCGCGAACCATGCCGGCCGGTACTACTGGCTGGCGGTGTTCGAGCCAAGCGCGGGTGGAATCTCCTGGCCGTAGGCGATGAGCGCATCGGTGACGACTCTGATCGCGTTCAAGGCCTTGGGGAAACCCGCGTACTGCACGGTGTGGATGACTGTTTCGAGAATCTCGGTGGGGCTGCATCCCACATTGATGGCGCCTCGGGTGTGGCCCTGCAATTGCGGCTCAAGTCCGCCGATGGTGACGAGGGATGCCAGCGAGAGCAGCTCACGCTGGGCCAGGGTCAGCCCCGGGCGGGAATAGATCTCACCAAAGTTGAATTCGATCCCGAAGCGTGCGAGGTCCTGAGCCAGGCCCGTCTGCATCTCCACGAGTCCGTCGGCCTTGCCCTCGCCGTAGACCGCGTTGAACCACTGCTTGCCGTTATCGAGTCTTTCAGTCACTATTCCATCCCCCTAAATCGAGTGTCCGCCGTCTAGCGGCAGGATAACGCCAGTGATGTTGACCGACTCGGGCGATGCGAGAAATACGACGGTTTGCGCGAGGTGCTCGGGTTCACCCAGAAGGCGTGTGGGGATCTGGTCCAGAAGCGCCTCGCGGCGCTCGGGGGTGTCGTTGTCGCGGCCCGGAGTGGCCTGCGCGCCTGGAGCGAGCGCGTTGACAGTAACCCCCTGCCCTGCGACCTCGATGGCGAGCGCCTTGGTGAGCCCGACGACGCCAGCCTTGGCCGCTGCGTACCCCGTCGCGCCGCGGACGAGGCGCCCGCCGGATATAGCCGCGACCGATGCGATATTGATGATGCGCCCGAACTTTTGGTCGAGCATCGAGGGAAGCACGGCCCTGGTCACGTTGAAAACCGAGGTCAGGTTGCGATCGAGCTGGGTCTGCCACGCTTCAGGTGTCATCTCGTGGAAGAGCTGGACGGCCCCACCACCGGCTCCGTTGAGCAGGATGTCGACCCCGCCCCACTCAGCAACGATGCCGGCGACGGCATCGTGCACGGCGTCGTAGTCGGTGAGGTCGGCAGTTGCGGAGAGAGCGCGAACGCCGTGGCTGCGCACCATGGCTGCAGTCTCGTCGAGACCAGCGCTATTGAGGTCGAGCCCGGCGACATCCGCGCCTTCCTTGGCGAGGGACTCCGCGATGACCCGGCCGAGTGCGCCCGCCGCCCCCGTCACAATGGCTCGCTTTCCCCGAAGCCGACCTAGTGTGTTCTTTGACGTCATGAGTGTTTGTTCTTCCTCTCTGAAGGCCATACTTGGAACGTTTCAAAGGGCACCGTAGCACGCCATAATGGACCAATCGCAGCGCCGGCGGAAAGTCGCGGGTTCACCGGCCGCCGCGCCCCTCGATCCCAGACCACTCGCGCAGCGCCTCGCCAGGCAGGGAATAGCCATCTGGTGTTCGCGAGACGGGGGTAATCGGAAGGGTGTCGTAGTTGACACGTTTCAGTTTCGGCCGGGGAAATATGTAATCTGAGCTTGACACTGCCTCGATCTCACGATTAACATCCACAATTGAAACGTCTCAAACGGGGCGTCGCATTTCAAGGAGGAATTGTGACCACAGCACATCGTCCCCGCCTACGGCGTGGAATCATCACCATGGCAGGCGTTCTGAGCGCCAGTGCCCTCGTTCTCACCGGTTGCGCCGGCGGAGGCGCCAGCGCCCCCACATCCCTCACGTTCCTCAAGAATGCTGAGAACACCACGACAGAGCCGATCCTGCAGGCGCTCGCCAACGGGGAATGCAGCGCCGAACAAGAGGTGCTTCCTCTCGAGATCAGTTCGGTCCCTCAAGCAGACCTCGATGCACAGGTGCAACTGCTCGCCAGCCAGAATGGCCTTCCTTCGATGTTCTCGGCCGGGGGCAATCCCGCCGAAGGTGCCAAGCTGGTCGATCAGGGCGTTGTCCTCGACCTCGACAAAGCACTCACCGACGTTGGTGCCAGAGACAAGATTGCCCCCGGCGCAGTCTCCACCATCGAGAAGCTCTACGGCGGTGAGTTCAGTTTCCTCCCCTTCCAGTACAACATCGAAGGAATCTTCTACAACAAGGCCATGTTCGCCGAGAACGGTTGGGACGAACCCAAGACCTGGGCAGAGCTGACCGACCTGGCAGCAGAGGTCAAATCGGCAGGCTTCACGCCCTTCGCCGCTTCCGGCGAGCAGGGGTGGCCCCTTACACGATTGGTGAGCGGATACGTCTTCCGCACGCTCGGCCCGGACGCCCTTCAGAAGGTCGCCGACGGCGAAGCAAAGCTGACGGACCCTGAGTACGTGAAGGCCGCTCAGGCCATCGCCGATCTCGGCGCCGCAGGATACTTCGGCGAGAACGTGACCTCCCTCGACTACGACGCAGCGACAAACGAGTTCCTCACCGGCAACGCCGCGATGATCTACATGGGCAGCTGGCTGCTGGGCAACATCAACGGGGATTCGAACGAGATTGGTGCCGACAACGTCGGGTTCATGCCATTCCCAGCGGTCGCGGGCGGAAAGGGAGACATCAACCAATACCCCGCCAACGTCGGGCTCCCTGCCACATTCGGGTCTAAAAATTACACCCCAGAGGTAGCCGGGTGGCTTGAATGCATTGCGAACAACTACGGAAACGCAGCTGCAGAGCAGGGGCAGATTACTGGCTTCATTTCAGATGTTGAGGTGGATCAGAACGACGTGACGGCGACGGTTGCAGACACGATCGCAACCAGCACCGACTCGGTGCTGTGGTTCGAGGCGCTGTTCCCGGCAAAAGCGAGCAGCGTGTCATCGACGAACGCGGCGCTTCTCGTCACCGGACAGCTGAGCGCTGAGGACTTCATGGCCCTCGTGCAGGATGCCATCGACAACGCCTGATCCCCGTGATCGGATTGTGTGGCCGGGTAGGGCGAACAGCCTGCCCGGCCATACGGTCTCGACCGCCCATAAACCCCCGCGTCCGACCGGCGCCGAAATCACCCGAAGGACCGCATGAAATCAGTGCTAGGCGACAAGAAAGCCATCGCCATACTGCTTGGACCAGCCTTGTTGGTGTACACGCTCATCACCATCGGGCCGGTGATCTGGTCTTTCGTTCTCACCTTCTTCAAAGGGAATCCGTTGCAGGGTTTCGAGTTCAATGGCATCCAGAACTTCGAGCGGCTCCTCACAGACTCCTATGTTCACGACGCCTTCTGGTTCACCGTCAAATACGCCATCATCACCTCGATCGGCCAGGTGGTGCTCGGTTACGGTCTCGCGCTGCTGTACATGTTCGTGCTCCGCAGATCGTCGACGCTCGTACGCACGCTCGTATTCTTCCCCGTAGTCCTGCCCACCGTGGCGATCTCGCTGCTCTACCAGAAGCTGTTTCAGTCTGCGCCGAACGATGGTCTCGTCAATGAGCTGCTCGTCAATGTCGGACTGTCCGGGGTCGACTGGCTCGGCGCCGGCGACACCGCGTTCATCGTGATCGTCATCATGGACATCTGGCGGTCGATGGGCTTCTACGGCGTCCTGATCTTCTCGGGCCTGCTGGACATTCCGGAGGACGTCATCGAATCCGCGCGCATCGACGGCGCCAAATTCTTCTCACTCCTGCGCCATATCGTGCTGCCCATGTCGTTGCCGGTGTTGTTCGCCTCCATCATTTTCAGCATCAACGGCACGGTGAAAGTGTTCGATTCGGTGTTCGCCCTGACGGGTGGAGGCCCAGGAAACTCCACGACTCCCCTCACTCTTTACATGTATAGAACTGCCTTCCAGTTCAGCGACTACGGGTACGGATCGACGATCGCGTTGCTGCTGACGATCATGTCGCTGCTGATCACCCTCATGCTCTTCCGCTCATCGCGACGCGACAACACCCTCTAAGGCTGCCGACCATGACGACAACTGCTGACCATTCCACCGACCTGCGGCTCGCCCCACGCCTGCGCCCGGAATCCGGACCAGCGAGGTTGCTGAGGAAGCTCCCAGCGTTCATCACCATTGGCTTTCTCGTGCTGATCACGGCGTATCCGCTCTTCTGGATGGTCATCAACTCGCTGAAGGGTAAGACCGACTTCCTCGCCAACCCCTCGTACGCCCTTCCCGAGGTCTGGGTGTGGGAGAACTACGCGAAGGCGTGGGAGGTCGGAAACCTTGGGACGACCATCACCAACAGCATCATCGTGACGGTGCCATCACTGCTTCTCATCGTGATTCTCGGAACGGCTGCGGGTTTCGCGCTCGAGGTTATGGTCTGGCGAGGCAAGAACAACGTGCTGCTCTACGTGCTCGCTGGCATCATGATCCCCGGCCAGATGATCATCCTCCCGCTGTTCACGACGTTCTTCAGCATCGGTCTTGTGGGATCACTCACCCCGCTGATCATCATTTACACCGCCGGTGGCCTCCCACTGACCATCTTCATGATGGCGACCTTCTTCCGGGCGATTCCCCGGGAGGTTTTCGAGGCATCCACCATTGATGGGGCGAATATTTTGCGCTCCTTCGTCTCCATCGGGTTCCCCATGGTGCGCAATGCGGTGCTGACCGTGGCTATCGTCCAATTTTTTCTCATCTGGAACGACCTCCTCATCGCGCTTATCTTCGCGGGCCAGCGCAAGCTCAACACGATCCAGGTCGGCCTCTTGAACTTCAGCGGTGAGTACGGCGCGATCGACTACGGTCCGCTGTTCGCCGCTATCTGCATCACCGTCGGCGGCATCCTTGTGCTGTACCTGTTCCTGAACCAGCGGATCATGAAGGGCCTCTCGGCCGGCGCGGTGAAGGGCTAGCAGAATGCAAGACCAGTGGAGGCGCGCTCTCGAGGCGCATATTCATCAAAATTGCGAGCAGATGGTCCGTCCAGCCTCGGGCATCCTCACGTACCCATACAGCGTGCCGTCTAGCCCGGAGTCGCCATACTATTCAGACTCGCTGTGGGATTGGGATTCCTGGTTCATCAGCGTCGCGTTCGGCCAAGTCGAGCTCGACACCGATCAGCCGGGGCGATTCCTTGAGGTCGAGCAGGGCAGCATCCTGAACTTCCTCGATCACACTGATGCCGACGGCGTGATGCCCATCAGGCTGAATGCGACCGACTCGCTCGAGCACGGTCCGATGGGTCGCGACGGCAACTTCTCCCAGAACATGCACAAGCCGATCATCGCGCAGCAGGCGGCGATGCTCGTTCAGCGTCGGGGCCTCGCCGATTGGGTAACGCCCCACCTCGACACGATCGGTGTGTTTCTCAAGCGATACCTCGAGAGTCACATGCATCGGGAATCCGGCCTTGCCTACTGGCAGTCGGATTTCGCGATCGGCGTCGACAACGACCCCTCCGTGTATTACCGGCCCGAAAAAAGCACAGCGTCCATCTATCTGAACAGCCTGCTCTACCGGGAGTTGCTCGCCTACGGATACCTGCTCGAAGAGACCGGGCGACTGCCCGAAGCCAACCTGTGGCGGGGCAAGGCGCAGGATCTCGCTGATGCAATCAACGAGCACTGCTGGGACGAACGCGATGGCACTTATTACAGCGTCGATCTTGGATTTCGGCCAGTGGATGCCACGGACTGGCTGCATCGCGGGGCGCCGCGCACGTGGTCGACCCTGCTGCTGCGTGTCGACAACTGGTCGAGCTTCCTGCCGTTGTGGGCCGGGATCCCCTCGCAGGCGCAGGCCGACCGCATGGTTGCGCGCTACCGCGACAGCCGCACATTCAACGCGAACTTTGGGGTGCGAACCCTCTCGCGGCTCGAGAAAATGTACAACCTCAGGGCCTCTAACAATCCCTCGAATTGGCTTGGACCGATTTGGGGCATCAGCAACTACCTCGTCTTCCGGGGGCTGGCGAAGTATGGGTTCACCGACGACGCTCGGCAGCTCGCGGAGAAGACCGTCGTGCTGTTCGGTCAGGATCTCGGACTGAACGGCAGCCTGCACGAGTTTTATAACCCGGACACCGGAGAGCCGATCATGACGAAGGGCTTCCAGAATTGGAACTTCCTCGTAGTGAACATGATCGCCTGGCTGGAGGGCCGTCCCGTCGCAGCCGAGTTCTAGCTGCGGATGGCCCGGGAGGTGTACTCATCCCGCCAGCGGTGCGCTGGCTCAAAGCCGAGTTGTGTGCGCGCCTTATCGATCGACATGAGCGGCGCGAACTCGGCTATCTCACCCAATGGAACGCCTGGGAACCAGGTTTCGGCGAGCTTCGCCGTAGGCATCGCGTGACCGCTGTCGGATGCTGCGATGTTGTAGATCTCGAAGCCCGGAGCCGCCCGCTCAAGTGCCAGCGATACGGCGAGCGCTCCATCCCGCGAGTCGATGTAGCTGCCAATCAGGTCGCGCCGGTAGTCCGGCTCCGATGCCCGAGCGAAGGTGCCATACTCGTCGGGCGCGACGACGTTAGTGAAGCGCAGCGCGGTGATCGATGTTTCCGCGTTCCAGCGAACCAGTTGAGCCGCCATGGCCTCCTCGAGCACCTTGCCAAGGCCATAGGTGTTGTTGGCGGAGGTGACCTTCTCGTCGAGCGGCAGGTACGGCGGATCCTCGTCGAACGGGAAGCCCATGGCCGTGATGCTCGAGGCGTAGACGATGGTGCGGATGCCCGCACGAATGGCCGCAAACATCACGTTGAATGACACTGTCATGTTGTTGTGGAACGTGGTTACGTCTGGCACCACACCGTTCACAGGGATAGCGGCAAGGTGCACCAGGGCGTCAAGACCGGCGTGCCGGCCCGTCACGCCGAGCAGACTGTCGATGGTCTGCCCGTAGTCGGTGAAATCAACTTTCGTGAAGCCGGAGCCGGGCGCGCCGCTGAGGTCGAGACCCAGCACCTCGTGCCCGTCGGCGCGCAGTCGAGCCACTGTCGCCGAGCCGAGCTTGCCGTTGGATCCTGTTACTGCGATGCGCATGGTCGTCACCGTACCGGGAAGTCAGCGGGCAGGGGCAGGCCGGGCACGTCGTGCTCGACCCCGCCAAGGTGGCCCCACTGGCCACCCTCGGAAAGTCCACTCTCGGTGAAGAAACCGCTCACCGGCTCGTACACCTCCACGAAGTCGTGCACATCACCGCGACGGGTGAGGATGATGTCGCCGGACTGCACGTACTGCTCGGCCCCATCCACAAAGATCTTTCCTTTGCCCGCCGAGATGAACCAGAGCTCGTCCTCGTCGTGGTGGTGCCGTTCAAAGCGGCCACCATCCATCGGGACGGCGAAACGCCCCGCCGAACTGAAGGCACACCACTCTGGTTTTTCGGCGGGGTCGAGCCAGGAGCCCGGGGGAATGATCGCCACTAGTTCGCCTGGCTCCACAACGGTGCGACGCCGGCGTCGAGGATGCGGGCATCCGGCAGCGCATCCAGGCCGGTCTCGGCACCACCGGGCGTGTACACGACGACCAGGCGAAGCGGGCTCCAGGTGGTGTTGTACGTCGAGTGCACGGTGTCTCGAGGGATGTAGACGGCGTCGCCCTCCGCGATGTCGAAGGCCTCACCGTCACCGACGGTCTGCGAACCTTTGCCCGAGATCACGTAGATGACCTCCTCCTCGCCCGGGTGCTGGTGCGGAGCATGGCCCTGGCCGGGGTAGATGATGACCTCGCCGGTCGTGAGACCAGCACCGGCATCGAGGTGCGGGGTGACCAGCCATTTGATGGTGCCCCAGTCGAAGGCACGGGTCTGGACGTCGTCGGGCTTGCGTGACATGAGCTTCCTTACTCTGTGAACGAGATGGCTTTGAAGTCTTCGATCTGCTGCTTAATCGCACGCTCGGTCGGCAGTCGTTCGGCAGAACTTGCACCGAAGAATCCCGCGACACCGGTGGTGTTCTGCAGGATGAACGCGGCGTCCTCCGGCTCGGCGATCGGTCCGCCGTGGCAGATGACGATCACGTCCGGATTGACTGCCGTCGCGGCATCCCGGATCTGCTGCACTCGCTCCGCGCTCTGCTCGAGCGTCAGCGCGGTGGTCGCCCCGATGGTGCCGGCCGTGGTCAGTCCCATGTGGGCGACGATGATGTCGGCGCCGGCCTCGGTCATGACGACCGCCTCATCGGTGGTGAACACGTACGGCGTGGTGAGCAGGTCGCGCTCGGCCGCGAGACGGATCATGTCGACCTCGAGGTCGTAGCCCATCCCCGTCTCTTCCAGGTTCTGGCGGAAGTTGCCGTCGAACAGGCCAACCGTGGGGAAATTCTGCACGCCGGTGAATCCCATGCGCTTCAGATCGTCGAGGAAGTACTCCATGATGCGGAACGGATCTGTGCCGTTAACCCCAGCTAGCACCGGGGTGTTGCGCACGATGGGCAACACCTCCCTGCTCATCTCGACGACGACCTGGTTGGCGTCACCGTAGGCGAGAAGACCGCTGAGCGAGCCGCGCCCGGCCATGCGGTACCGGCCCGAGTTGTAGATGATGATCATGTCGACGCCGCCGGCTTCGGCCGATTTGGCCGAGATTCCGGTTCCTGCCCCAGCTCCGATGAGCGGAGATCCCGCGGCGATCTGCGCCCTGAACCTCGTCAGCGCCGTTGTGCGGTCGATCATGATGCACCTCCGATAAGGGCGTGCAGCTCGTCCGCCGCCCGTCTGGCCAGTGTTGCATCGTTGATGTTCGCGTCAGACTCGATCACGGTTATTCCGGTCGCAGCGGCGATCACCGCGTCGAACAGCGCGGCGTCTGCAGACTCGTCCCGAAATGGCATGCCGTCGGCGTCGAGCGCCGAGACACCGCCGCGCGGCACGATGAGCACAGTATTCGCGGCTCCCGCGAGCTTCTCGCCGACGATGCGTCCCAGCTGGGCATTCTCGGCCGCCGTGGTGCGCATAAGGGTCACTGTCGCGTTGTGCACGAAGAACTGGCGATCGCTGAACTTCTCGGGCACCGAGGCTTCTGGTCCGAAATTGACCATATCGAGCGCGCCGAGGCTGACGACCTGGGGCGTGCCGGATGCCGCGGCCGCCGTCAGCCGGTCCGGCCCTGCGCTGAGCACACCGCCCACCAACTCGTCGGCGAGCTCGGTGGTCGTGAGGTCGAGCACACCGGCCAGCATGCCGGAGCGCGTCAGAGCCTCGAGGGCCCTGCCTCCGGATCCCGTGGCGTGAAAGACGAGCACCTCGTAGCCGAGTTCCTCGAGTCGCTCGCGCGCGGCATCCACCGCCGGGGTTGTAACGCCGAACATCGAGGCACCGACCAGCGGCCGGTCTGAGCTCTCGACGCCCGATCGCTTCGAATGGGCGGTGGCCATCCCCGCCACCGCAGCTGCGGCATTTCCCAGCACCGCGCGCGAGACCTGGTTGATCCCGGCGATATCGACGACCGAGTACATGAGCGTCACATCACCTGCCCCTACGTACGGAGAGACGTCACCGGATGCCATGGTCGAGACGATGAGCTTCGGCAGGCCCACGGGCAGGTCGCGCATTGCGCGAGCAGCGATGGACGACCCCCCGCTCCCGCCAAGAGCGAGCACACCGTTGAGTCGACCATGGGCGAGGAGGCGCGCGGACACCACCGCTGCCCCCTCGCCCATGGAGGTCACGGCAACTCCCCTGTCGTTGCCATCGCTGAGTACATCGATGGTGGTTCCTGCCGCCTCGGCTGTGGAGGTCTGGTCGAATTCGATCTCACCGCTAAAACCTTGCGGCGGTCTGATGCCAGCGTCAATGACCAGGACGGCGATCCCCAGCTCGGTGAGTCGTTCCGCCATCCACTGGTATTCGGCCCCCTTGGTGTCAAGGGTTCCGATGAGGGCCACGGTGGGCTGGGGGTTAGCCATCGCTGAGGGTCTCCGTTGATTCGTCGCGAGGTTGTGTCGGTGGGTCTCATCATCATGCACTTTTTGAAACGTGTCAACCAATCCTCGAAAATGGTCGCGGAGGCCGGATCTGGCGTTGTACTATCACTTTTGAAACGTGTCAGTTTGCGAGTTTTCCACACGCGACGCGCCCAGCACCCGAAAGGAATGTGCCCAACGATGGTCACAACCACACCAATTCGCTTCGAGCACCACCGCAGTGCGCTGGGCATCGGCGAATCATCCCCGAGGCTCTCCTGGAAGACAACGGCCCCCGCCGGTTGGGTGCAGGTGGCCTACGAGGTCGAGATCGAGCGCGGCGGAGTTGTCGAGACCACGGGACGCATCGAGTCGCGTGAGTCAGTTCTGGTTCCCTGGCCGACGACACCCCTCTCGTCGCGCGAGAGCGCCTCGGTGCGCGTGCGCGTCTTCGGGGGCTCCGCCGAGTCGGAGTGGAGCGAGGCCGCCAGCGTGGAAGTCGGGCTGCTCGAGGCGAGCGACTGGATTGCCGCGCCCGTGGGCGCGGGGTGGCCCGAAGACGTCGAGTCTGATGTGCGGCGCCCTCCTCTGGTCAGAAGCACCTTCGCTACCCGCGGCGCCATCACCTCGGCGCGGTTGTATGCCTCCGCTCACGGTGTGTTCGAAGTCGAGATCAACGGACAACGGGTGGGAGATGACATCCTGTCGCCCGGGTGGACCGTCTACGGCGAGCGCCTTCGGTATTACACCTACGACGTGACCTCACTGATCATCGATGGTGACAACGCGATCGGATCGTGGCTTGGTGACGGTTGGTACCGCGGCAGACTGGGCTGGCGTGGAGGATTCCGGAATCTGTTCGGCTCGGACCTCTCCCTTATTGCGCAGCTCGAACTGCGCTACGCAGATGGCAGCACCCAGACCGTCGCCACCGATGCGTCGTGGCGCGCAGCGTTCGGCCCGATCGTACATAGCGGCCTCTACGACGGCGAGACCTACGACGCCAGGGACGAGGTGTCAGGATGGTCGTCGCCCGGTTTTGACGATGCGTCCTGGTCAGCGGTCGCCGTGTCGACGCGAGACGCTGCCACGCTCGTTGCGCCCGAGGGTCCACCCGTGCGCTGCACCGAGGAGATCGCGCCCCTCGCCGTACTCACCAGCCCGAGTGGTGCTCGCGTGATCGACTTCGGCCAGAATCTCGCCGGCCGCATCCGCATCGCCGTCACAGGGGCGGCCGGAGACACCGTAACCATTCGCACCGCCGAGGTGCTCCAGCACGGCGAGCTCTACGTGCGACCCTTGCGCGAAGCGAAGTCCACCGATGTGTACACGCTCAGCGGCGCAGGCCGCGAGCAATGGGAACCCCGGTTCACGATCCACGGTTTCCGTTTTGCTGAGATCAGCGGGTGGCCGGGCGACATCGACGCCGCGGTCGCGGCAGGCGACATCGTTGCCAGGGTGTACCACTCTGACATGGAGCGCACGGGGTGGTTTGACTCGTCCAATCCGCTCGTGAACAAGCTGCACGACAACGTCGTCTGGGGCATGCGGGGAAACTTCGTCGACATTCCCACGGACTGCCCGCAGCGCGATGAGCGCGTGGGATGGACTGGGGACATTCAGGTATTCGCGCCCACCGCATCCTTCCTTTACGACGTATCAGGGATGCTGTCTGGCTGGCTCAAGGACGTCGCTGTCGAGCAACTCCCCGATGGCACCGTGCCCTGGTACGTGCCGGTCATCCCGGCTCACGAGATGTGGACTCCCATTCGCCCGGGAGCGGTCTGGGGCGATGTCGCTGTGCTCACGCCGTGGGTGCTGTACGAGCGGTTTGGGGATGCCGGAATCCTCGCCGCGCAGTACGAGAGCGCCCAGAAGTGGGTCGATCTCGTCGACCGGCTGGCCGGGCCAGACCACCTGTGGAACGAGGGGTTCCAGCTCGGGGACTGGCTCGACCCCACGGCGCCAGTTCAGGACCCCGCCGATGCGAAGACGGATAAGTACCTCGTGGCCACCGCCTACTTCGCCTGGTCGACCCAGCATCTCGCACGAACTGCCGAGGTGCTCGGCAAGACCGCTGACGCCGCGCACTATTTCGAACTCGCCAGCCAGATCCGCGATGCTTTCGCCCGGGAGTACCTGCTGCCGTCGGGGCGAATGACCAGTGACGCGCAGACCGCATACTCTCTGGCCATCCAGTTCGACCTGATCCCTGACGCCGCGCAGCGTCGCGCCGCGGGCGACAGACTTGCCGAGCTCGTTGCGGAGGGCGAAAATCGCATCGCCACTGGCTTCGCCGGGGTGAACTTGATCTCGGACGCGCTGACCCGCGTGGGTGCGCTCGACACTGCTTACGACCTGCTGCTGGAGGAGGAGGGGCCGTCGTGGCTCTACGCGGTGAAGAAGGGTGCGACCACCATCTGGGAGCGCTGGGACAGCCTGCTTCCAGACGACACGGTCAATCCAGGCACAATGACCTCCTTCAACCACTACGCGCTCGGCGCCGTCGCCGACTGGATGCACAGGGTCGTCGCCGGCATCTCGGCGGCCGAGCCCGGATATCGCAGAATCCGGTTCCGGCCGCAACCCGGGGGCGGGCTCACCCACGCCACGGCAACACACGAGACCCCCTATGGTCGCGCGACGATCTCGTGGCACATCGCCGATGTAACACTCACCGTCGACGTCGTCGTGCCGACGGGAGCGACGGCGACCGTGGAGCTTCCCGGCCGAGAGGGGATTGCTATCGGGTCCGGGGAGCACAGCTTCAGCGCCACCATCCCGGAATCGACCGACGACCGGTTGATCAGCTTCTAGAGCGCGCTGAAACCCTATGACCGTCGAGTCGATGCCCTGATCACGAGTTCCGGTTGAAACTCGATCTGGCGCGCCGGCAGTTCTGCATCCGCCGTTTCTTCGAGCAGGATCTGCACGGCCGTCTGCCCGATGAGCGCACTCGGCTGACGGATCGACGAGAGCGGCACCACTGCGGCCGCGGCGAAATCGATGTCGTCGTATCCGATCAGGGCGATGTCGTCGGGGATCGCAATTCCCGCGCCCTGCATGAAGAGCGCTTGAAGCACTCCCATAGCGACCAGGTCATTGGCGGCAAAGATCGCATCGGGTCTTTCCTCCGAGTTCCGCAGCGCGATGGCTGCGCCGGCCTTTCGGCCCTGTAGAACGCTGAGGGCGTCGATCGCGATCAGCTCCAGCGCGACGTCCGGGTTGTTGGCTATCGCGTTCCGGGCACCGTCGAGCCGGTCTGACACCTGGCGGATGTCGAGAGGGCCACCGATGAACGCGATGCGGCGGCGACCCTGCGAGATCAGGTGCTCGACGGCCAGCCTCCCGCCCGCGACGTCGTCGACCGAGACCGAGCTGAAGCTGTGGTCCGTGGAGGTGCGGTCGACGAGCACGCTCGTGATGCCGCGATTGCGCAACGATTGCAGCCGAGGGGTGATGTCTGCATAGGGGGAGATGAGGATGCCGTGCACGCGTTGCTGTTCGAACAGGTCGAGGTAGTTGGCTTCACGCAGCACGTTCTCGTCGCTATTACCGAGAGTGACAGTGAGCCCAGCCGCGGCGGCCGAATCTTCTGCGCCGCGTGCGATATCGGTGAAGAAGGGGTTTCGCACGTCGAGCACCACGAGGCCGATTGTCTTGCTGCGCCCGTCGCGAAGCTGGCGAGCGGCGTCGTTGCGGATGAATCCCAGCTCGTCGATGACCGCCTGCACCCGCGACACCGTAGTCGCCGAGACCTTGTCAGGGTGATTCATCACGTTGGAGACGGTGCCGACAGAAACTCCGGCTCGCCGTGCGACGTCCCGCACGCTCACTCCAGCCACGCGGCCTCCTTTTATGAATCGTTCAATTGTGGCACGCCCGCGGTTTTTCTTGACGAATCGTGGCGGGGCATCTATTCTCATCGAGTCTTCTTAAAACGATTCAATCTTGATTTGGGACTGTTGCCAGCACCCGCAAGCACAAAGGAACCACCGTGACGACATTCGACTCCATTGCACCCCAGCTCGCCGAGCAAGCCATCGAGCTGCCCTCATGGGCCTTCGGCAACTCGGGCACGCGCTTCAAGGTCTTCGGCACGCCGGGCACTCCCCGAACCCCGCAGGAGAAGATCGCGGATGCGGCCCAGGTCAACAAGTACACGGCGTTGTCTCCGTCGGTCGCACTTCACATCCCATGGGACATGGTCGACGACTTCGCGTGCGCTGCGCTCGTTCGCGAACGATCTCGGCGTCGAGCTCGGCACCGTCAACTCGAACACCTTCCAGGACGACGACTACAAGTTCGGCTCGCTGACCCACGCCGACCCGAAGATCCGCCAGAAGGCCATCGACCACCACTTCGAGTGCATCGATGTCATGGATGCGACCGGCTCACGCGACCTCAAGATCTGGCTCGCCGACGGGTCGAACTACCCCGGCCAGGCAGACCTGCGCGGGTCGTCAGGACCGGCTCGCCGATTCCCTGGCGAAGATCTACGCTCGCATCGGAACCGAGCAGCGAATGGTGCTCGAGTACAAGTTCTTCGAGCCCGCTTTTTATCACATGGATGTACCAGACTGGGGAACCAGTTATGCCCAGGTGGCGGCGCTCGGCGAGCGCGCCCTGGTGTGCCTCGACACCGGCCACCACGCGCCGGGGACCAACATCGAGTTCATCGTCATGCAGCTGTTGCGCCTTGGCAAGCTCGGCTCGTTCGACTTCAACTCGCGCTTCTACGCCGACGATGACCTCATTGTGGGCGCGGCAGACCCGTTCCAGCTGTTCCGCATCCTCTTCGAGGTCGTGCGCGGCGGCGGTCTCAACAATCCAGACGTTGCCTTCATGCTCGACCAGTGCCACAACGTCGAAGACAAGATCCCGGGTCAGATCCGCTCCGTACTCAACGTGCAGGAGATGACGGCGCGCGCGCTTCTCGTCGACTCGGCCGCACTGACCGCGGCACAGGACGCTGGTGACGTGCTCGGTGCCAACGCGATCATGATGGATGCCTTCTACACCGACGTTCGAGCAGACCTGGCCACGTGGCGAGAGTCGCGCGGACTTGCCGGCGACCCCATGGCGGCGTACGCGGCATCCGGATACCAGCAAAAAATCGCATCAGACCGCGTTGGCGGCGTACAGGCCGGATGGGGCGCGTAATCATGACGAACACGACAGCAGCAGAACTCATCGCCCGCTCGCAACCGCCTCGGCTCAGACCCGCGCGTCACCAATTACGCCGGCGGCAACACCTCCGCCAAGGGCACCGAGACCGACCCAGTCACGGGTGAACCCGTCGAGCTGATGTGGGTGAAGGGCTCGGGCGGTGACCTCGGAACGCTGAAAGAGACCGGGCTCGCGGTGCTGCGGCTCGATCGCATGCGCGCCCTCGTCGACGTCTACCCGGGGCTCGACCGCGAAGACGAGATGGTCGCGGCCTTCGACTACACCCTGCACGGCAAGGGCGGGGCTGCGCCATCCATCGACACCGCCATGCACGGACTGGTGGATGCCGCCCACGTCGACCACCTGCACCCTGACTCCGGCATCGCTTTCGCCACCTCCGCCGACGGCGAGGCGCTCACCGCCAAGGCATTCGGCGACAAGGTCGTCTGGGTGCCGTGGCGTCGCCCGGGCTTCCAGCTCGGACTCGACATCGCGGCCATCAAGACGGCCAACCCCCAGGCGGTGGGCTGCATCCTTGGCGGACACGGCATCACCGCGTGGGGCGACTCGAGTGACGAGGCCGAGGCGAACAGCCTGTGGATCATCGCGACCGCCGAGGAATTCATCGAGGCCAACAGCAAGGCTGAACCGTTCGGCCCAGCGCTCGACGGCTACGCCGCACTGCCGGAGGAGGAGCGCCGCGCGAAGGCTGCGGCCCTGGCCGCCCACATCCGCGGGCTCGCCTCGACCGACCGCCCGCAGGTCGGGCACTTCACCGATGCCACGGTCGTGACCGACTTCCTCGCCTCCGCCGAGCACGTTCGTCTCGGCGCGCTGGGTACGAGCTGCCCCGACCACTTCCTGCGCACCAAGGTGAAGCCGCTCGTGCTCGATCTGCCCGCGAGCGCCACGGTTGAGGCATCCATCGCCAGGCTCGACGAGCTGCACGCCGCCTACCGCGAGGACTACGCCGCGTACTACGACGCTCACGCGGTCGACGGCAGCCCTGCGATGCGCGGCGCCGACCCGGCGATCGTGCTCATCCCCGGCGTCGGCATGTTCAGCTACGGCGCCAACAAGCAGACCGCACGCGTGGCTGGCGAGTTCTACATCAACGCCATCAACGTGATGCGCGGAGCGGAGGGGATCTCGACGTACTCCCCCATCTCCGACGCGGAGAAGTTCGCCATCGAGTACTGGGCGCTCGAAGAGGCCAAGCTTCAGCGGATGCCACAGCCGAAGCCGCTCGCCGGCCGGATCGCGCTCGTCACCGGCGCGGCATCCGGAATCGGCAAGGCCATCGCCACGCGGCTTGCTGCCGAGGGCGCCTGTGTCGTGATCGCCGACCTCGACCTCGCTAAGGCGCAGGAGGCAGCGGCCGAGCTGGGCAACAGCGATGTCGCCGTCGGCATCGTCGCGAACGTGACGGATGAGGAGGCCGTGCAGTCGGCCATCGACCAGACGGTGCTGGCCTTCGGTGGGCTCGACCTCGTCGTCAACAACGCCGGACTGTCGCTGTCGAAGAGCCTGCTCGAGACCACCGTTGCCGACTGGGATCTGCAGCACAACGTGATGGCGAAGGGCTCGTTCCTGGTCTCGCGAGCCGCGGCAAAGGTGCTCATCGACCAGAAGCTCGGCGGGGACATCATCTACATCTCGTCCAAGAACTCGGTGTTCGCTGGCCCCAACAACATCGCGTACTCGGCGACGAAGGCAGACCAGGCGCACCAGGTGCGGCTGCTCGCGGCCGAGCTCGGCGAATACGGTGTGAAGGTCAACGGCATCAACCCGGATGGCGTCGTGCGCGGATCCGGGATCTTCGCGGGCGGGTGGGGCGCCAAGCGTGCCGCCGTCTACGGCGTGGACGAGGACGACCTGGGCAAGTACTACGCGCAGCGCACGCTGCTCAAGCGCGAGGTGCTTCCCGAGAACGTCGCCAACGCGGTATTCGTGCTGTGCACCTCGGACCTCTCGCACACGACGGGCCTGCACATCCCCGTCGACGCCGGCGTCGCCGCAGCCTTCCTCCGATGACCCACTCCTGCGCCCAAATGAAGGAGATTTCGCGGTCGGGTTGTGCCGTGATGCCGCTGCCGAGGCATCCGGAGGGAAATCTCCTTCATTTGGACGAAGTCGGCGGGGGGCTCCGGTGATGTCCGCCGTCGCCGCGGTCGACCTCGGCGCGACCAGCGGCAGGGTCATGCTCGGTCACGTCGGCCACAACGAGCTGAGCGTGCGGCCCGTCGCGCGGTTCCCCAACGGGCCCGTCCAGCGCGACGACGGCCTGCACTGGGACATCGACGCTCTCTACTCGAGCGTGCTCGGCGGGCTTGCCGCCGCGGCACGCGACGAGCCGGAGATCTGCAGCATCGGCGTCGACTCCTGGGCCGTCGATTACGCGCTCATCAGGGACGGCCGGATGCTCGCTGCCCCGTTCCACTATCGCGACGACCGCACCGCCCCCGCGATCACCCGCGTGCACGCGCTCGTGCCACCCGACGAGCTGTACGCCGCCAACGGACTGCAGTTTCTGCCGTTCAACACGCTCTACCAGCTCTCCGCCGAACGCAACCTCGCCGAGGCCGACTCATTCCTTCTGGTGCCGGACCTGATCAACTTCTGGCTCACCGGTCGCGAGGCAGCGGAGCAGACGAACGCGTCGACCACCGGACTGCTCGACATCGCCACGGGGCGCTGGGATGACACGCTCATCGAGCGACTCGGCCTGCCGAGGCGCATCTTCCCGGAGTTGATCACCCCCGGAACCGCCGTGGGCAGGCCTCGACCCGAGCTGAACCTGCCCGGCATCGTCACCGCGGTCGGCTCGCACGACACCGCCTCGGCCGTCGTCGCCGTGCCAGCGACGGAGCCCGACTTCGCGTATATTTCCTGCGGCACCTGGGGCCTGGTCGGCGTCGAGCTGGATGCCCCGGTGCTGACGGAGGCGTCCCGAGCCGCCAACTTCACCAACGAGGGTGGCGTCGATGGCCGCGTGCGCTACCTGCACAACGTCATGGGGCTCTGGCTGCTGAGCGAGTGCGTTCGGGAATGGCAGCAGGATGATCCGACGCTTCAGCTCGTGGACCTGCTGGCCGCGGCATCCGACTCTCACGACTCCGGTCGCGGTCTTCGACGCCGACGACCCTGGCTTTCTGGCGCCGGGCGACATGCCCGCCCGCATCGCGCGCTGGTGCACCGAGCACGGGCTTCAGCCGCCCCAATCCCGCGCGGAGTTCGTGCGCAGCATCATCGAGAGCCTCAGCGCCGCGTTCGTGAACGCCGTGCGCGCGGCCTCCGAGCTGTCGGGCAAGCCGGTCAGCGTCATCCACATCGTCGGAGGCGGTTCGCAGAACGCGTTGCTGTGTCAGCTCGTCGCGGATCGCAGCGGGATGCCCGTGCTGGCCGGTCCCGTGGAGGCCACTGCCATCGGCAACGTGCTCATGCAGGCACGCGCCCATGGCCTGGTCTCAGGTTCGCTCGAATCGCTGCGCGCACTCGTCGCGAGCGCGTTTTCGCCGACGAGGTACCTCCCGCGGTAGCGCGACGGCAGTGCCGCCGACGCGCGAGCGCCCGTCCCGCTAGCCCTCGTCGAGCATCGGGTAGGTCAGGCCGATCTGGCGGCGCACCTCGTCGAGGGTGCGCATGATCTGCACGGTCTGGCTCGGCGGCAGGATGTCGTTGGCAAGCTCCCCGGCCCCGACCAGGCGCTCGATTTCCGCGGCCTGGAACTGCATGCCGCGGCCGGTCACCGATCCATCGAATTTTTCCACCACCGCGCCAGTGCCGTCGAAGCGCGTGAAGGTGGTCTGGTTGTACCAGACCTCGTCGATTTCGATGCGGCCCTCGCTGCCGACGATGACCGCACGCGTCGGACCGTTCAGGTCGAGGGTCGTCTGCAGGACGGCCTGTGCATCCTCGCCGTAGCTCAGGATCATGGCGGTCTGGCGGTCGACGCCGGTAGCCGTCCTGGTCGCCGCGGCGATGACGCTCGTCGGCTCGCCGAGCACGTCGTAGGCGAAGGAGACCGGATAGATGCCGAGGTCGAGCAGCGCGCCACCACCGAGGTCGGGGTTGTTGATCCGGTGCAGCGGGTCGCGCGGCAGATTCTGGTTGTGGTCGGCGATCACGCTGCGCACGGTGCCGATGGCGCCACCGCGCACGAGCTCGCGGATGCGCACCATGTGCGGCAGGTAGCGGGTCCACATGGCTTCGAGCACCACGAGCCCCAGCTCCTCGGCCCGCGAGACCACGGTCTGGGCCTGAGCGGCGTTCATCGCGAACGGCTTCTCCACGAGCACGTGCTTGCCCGCGTTGAGCGCAAGCAGAGCGTGCTCCTCGTGGAACGGGTGTGGGCTGGCGACGTAGATGACGTCAACGGCAGGGTCGGCGACGAGGTCTTCGTAGCTGCCGTGGGCGTTCGGGATGCCGTACTTCGAGGCGAACTCATCCGCGGATCCGGCGGTGCGCGACCCCACCGCGACGACGTTGAAGCCGTGCTCGATCAGGTCCTCGGTTTGCAGGCCCGCAATCCAGCCCGTGCCCAGAATTCCCCATGCCAGTTGTTGCGTCATTGCCTTCTCCTGTCAGCGCCGCAGTGCGCACCCACGGAAGTTTATCCCCACCCTTGCTTGATTGTCTAACAATCTGTTAGATTGTCTGACAATCCAACGATGGCCTCAACGAAGCGGGAGCGCAATGTCGATCGACACCACCACCGTACTGCCCGGGGCGATCTACGAGCAGCTTCGCGCCAGCATCATCACGCAGCAGGATGCCCCAGGCTCGAGTCTCACGGAATCCGCCGTTGCCGAACGGTTCGCCGTCGCCAGGCCCACCGCCCGGCTCGCGATCGAAAGGCTCGTCGCCGACGGGCTGCTCCGCCGGGAACCCCACAAGGCAGCCCGCGTTCCCGTGCTCAGCCGCGACGACATCGTCGACCTCTTCTACAACCGCGCGATAGTCGAAGCCGAGGCGACCGCGGCGCTCGCCGCCAGCGCCGCGGTTCCCCCTGCCGCAATCGCCGCAAACGCCGCGCTCGGCACGGATCCGAACTTCGCCAGGCACGACATCGCGTTTCACCGGGCCATCGTCGCCGGTCAGCCCAGTCTTCGACTGTCCAGGATGCACGACCTGCTGATGGGCGAGATCGAGCTGTGCCTCGGCCAGGTGCAGTCAGCACAGCTCATCAGCGCGAACGACATCTGCCGCCAGCATCAGGCGATCCTCGATGCGATCGGCGAGGGCGATGCCGAAGGCGCATCCACCCTCATGCGCGAGCACATCCATGGTGCCCGCGATCGACTGCTTACCCACGGAGAGGACCAGCAATGGTAAAGCGACAGTTTCCCAATCCAGTAGAGCTCGCCAAGCTCATGAAGTTCAAGGCGCCAGAGCTCGACGGCAAGAAGCGCAGGCTCGAGTCAGCCCTCACGATCTACGAGCTGCGAGACATCGCGAAGCGCCGCACGCCCAAGGCCGCCTTCGACTACACGGATGGCTCCGCCGAGGGTGAGCTCTCGCTTTCCCGTGCGCGCCAGGCCTTCGAGGACATCGAGTTTCACCCGTCGATCCTGCGCGACGTGTCGAAGCTGGACACCACCACGCAGATTCTCGGCGGCACCTCCGCGATGCCGTTCGGGATCGCGCCGACCGGATTCACGCGACTCATGCAGACCGAGGGCGAGATCGCCGGCGCCGGCGCGGCCGCGGCGGCTGGCATCCCGTTCACGCTGTCGACCCTGGGCACGTCGACCATTGAAGACGTCAAGGCCGCCAACCCGAACGGTCGCAACTGGTTCCAGCTCTACGTGATGCGCCAGCGCGAGATCTCGTACGGTCTCGTCGAGCGGGCAGCCGCGGCGGGCTTCGACACCCTGATGTTCACCGTCGACACCCCCGTCGCCGGCGCCAGGCTGCGCGACAAGCGCAACGGTTTCTCCATCCCCCCGCAGCTCACCCTCGGCACCATCGTCAACGCGATTCCGCGACCGTGGTGGTGGATCGACTTCCTCACCACTCCCCCGCTCGAATTCGCGTCGCTCTCCAACACGGGCGGCACCGTGGGCGAGCTGCTCGACTCGGCGATGGACCCGTCCATCGACTTCGAGGACCTCAAGATCATCCGCGCCATGTGGCCGGGCAAGCTCGTCATCAAGGGCGTGCAGAACCTCGAAGACTCCAAGCGGCTCGCCGATCTCGGCGTCGACGGCATCCTGCTCTCCAACCACGGGGGCCGCCAGCTCGACCGCGCCCCCATCCCGTTCCACCTGCTGCCTGAGGTCGCGCGCGAGGTGGGCAACGACACGGAGGTCATGGTCGACACCGGCATTATGAACGGCGCTGACGTCGTGGCATCCATTGCCCTGGGTGCGAAGTTCACGCTCATCGGCCGCGCCTACCTGTACGGGCTCATGGCTGGTGGGCGGGCCGGCGTCGACCGCACGATCGAGATCCTGTCTGACCAGGTCGTGCGCACGATGAAGCTGCTGGAGGTCGCGAGCATCGAGGAACTCGCCCCGAAGCACGTCACGCAGCTCCAGCGACTGGCGCCCCGTGCAGTGCACGCGGCCGCGGCGGATGCCGTCGCCTCGGCGCGCCCGAGTGTGCGCAAGCCCGCCGCGCGCAAGACTCCCGCTAAGGGCTGACAGCTACCGGCGCGGCGCTCGTGGTGGGGCGCCGCGCTGGTTCATGCCGCGACCGATCCCGCGCGGCAACGCCTAGCGAACCAGCCAGCCACCGTCGACGGGCAGCACGACGCCGTGGACGTAGTCGGATGCCGCGGACGACAGGAATACTGCGGCGCCCCCGAGATCACCCGGTGTGCCCCAGCGTCCGGCGGGAATGCGCTGGCGAAAGGCCTCCCGGCGCTCCGCGTCGGAGTGCGATCCCGACGTCAGGTCGGTTTCGATGTAGCCGGGCGCGATCGCGTTGACATTGACCCCGCGCTCGGCCCACTCGTTGGCGAGGGCGTGCACGACGCCGGCCACCCCCGACTTGGCGGCCGCGTAGCTGACCACATTCCGGCCGCCCTGCCAGGTCATCATCGAGGCGAGGAAGATGATCTTGCCGTGACCCGCGCTCGAGCATCCGCGAACCCAACTCGCGGGCGAGCAGAAACGGCGCGGTGAGATCGACGGCGAGCGTGTCGTCCCATTGCTGGGTCGTGTGATGCTCGGCGGGATTGCGTTCGGCGATGCCAGCGTTGTTGATCAGGATGTCGATGGGGCGCCCGAGCGCATCGAGCTGTGCGACGAGGTCGAGTGCGCCCTCGGGAGTTGCCAGGTCTGCGGAAAGGTCTGCGCCCGAGCGGGCCACCCGCACCACGTCGGCCCCGGCCTCGGCGAGGGCGACCGCGATCCCCGCGCCGATGCCCCGCGATGCGCCGGTGACGACGGCGGTGCGACCCGTCAGATCGAAGGGTGAGGTCATGCTGTCAGGCTAAACGACACCGAGGTATTTGTTCTGCACCTCTGGATTGTTCGCGATCTCGGAGGCCTGCATGTCGGCCGCGATGCGCCCGTTGACCATGACGAGGATGCGGTCACAGAGCTCGGTGGCGAAACGCAGGTTCTGCTCGATCAGCAGCACGGCCTGGCCTTCGCTCGACGACGCCGCGCAGCACCTCGGCGAGATGGTCGACGACGGCTGGAGCGAGACCCTCGCTGACGGTTCGTCCATCACGACGAGTCGCGGATTGGAGAGCAGCGCCCGACCGATGGCGAGCATCTGCTGCTCCCCGCCGGACAGGGCGGCGCCGCTGTTCTTCCGGCGCTCGGCCAGCCGGGGAAACAGGTCGTAGATCGCTGGCACGTTCCAGCGCGCGCTCTTCTTCGCCCCGACCATCGTGAGGTGCTCGTGAACGCTCAGCGACGGGAAGATCCGGCGACCCTGGGGCACGTAGGCGATGCCGGCGTGGTTGATCTGGTACGGCTGCTTGCCCGCGACATCCTTGCCCTCGAACTCGATCGAGCCGCTGCGCACCGGCACGAATCCGGCGATCGCCTTCACGAGGGTCGTCTTGCCCATGCCGTTGCGGCCGACCATGCCGAGGGGTTCGCTGCCCATGGAGAACGAGACGTCCTGCAGCACGTGCACGCGACCGTAGTAGACGTTGAGGTCGGTGACGCGGAACTCGTGGTCGTGGTCAGGCTGCGTCGTCAATGGACCCTCCCAGGTAGATCTCGCGAACGCGGTCGCTGCTGCGGATCTCGGCGGGCGTGCCCTCGAGGATCTTCTCGCCGTCGTGCATGACGACGACGCGGGCTGCCACGGCGAGGGCGATGTCCATGTCGTGCTCGATCAGCAGCAGTGTGATCTCCTGCGGAAGCTCGCGCAGCAGCGTGATGAGGTGACCACGCTCGGCCGGAGAGAAGCCCGCGGCCGGTTCGTCGAGCATCAGCAGCTTCGGCTGGAGTGCGAGCGCCATCGCCAGTTCGAGCTGGCGCTGCTCGCCGTGCGAGAGGTCGGCGACGAGCTGTTCGCCCCGGCCGGCGAGGCCGACTCGATCGAGAAGCCGCTCGACGCGCTCCCACCGCTTCGGGTTGCTCCTGGCCGAGGCGCAGCAGGCCGCCGCGAAATTCGTTGCCGCCGAGGGCGATGAAGACGTTGTCGGCGGCGCTGAGCTGCTCGAAGAGGCGGGAGGTCTGGAAGGTCCTGGCCAGTCCCCGCCGCGCTCGGGTCGCGGTGGAGAGCTTCGTGACATCCTCGCCGAACAGATGGATGGATCCGGTCGTCGGCGGGAACACTCCGGCGATCGTGTTGAACAGGGTCGACTTGCCTGCGCCGTTGGTGCCGATGACGCTGATGCGCTCACCGGCGGCGATTTCGAGGCTCACGTCGCGGATCGCCTTGACGCCGCCGAAACTCTTCGACACGTCGCGCACCACGAGGGCGGGGTCGGCCATGTTCGGTCCTTTCAGAAGTGATGGTGGTGGGCCGGCGCGCTCGCGCACGCCGGCCCGGTACTGCTGGTTACGGGCAACCCTCGAAGCGGTCGTAGACCGTCGGTGCCCTGCGTCACGCCGGATGCCTCGCTGATGTTCTTCTGGACCAGCGTGCCGTCCCTCGTCGAGAACCTCGATCAGGAAGTTGTCGACGATCGCCTGGCGGTTCTCGTCCATCGAGATCGGCCCGGTGGGCGAGTTCCAGTCGAGGTTGCCGAGCGCGTCACGCAGAGCGGCGTGTCCGTCGCTCAGGTCGCCATCGACTTCCTGCAGCCCGAGAACCAGAGACTGGAACGAGTTGTAGTAGAGGATGGAGAAGATGCTCGGGCTCGGGAATGCGTCGGGCTGCGTGACGTACGCGTCCACGAATGGCTGCCATTCCGGGTTGTCGTAGCCGGCACCGGGCACCGGTCCACCGGTGATCGTGCCGACAGCGGCAGACGAGATGTTCGCGTCACCGGAAAGGGCGGTCGTGTCTACCGCGATCGACCCACCGACGAGCGGAAGGTTAACGCCGTTGGTCACGGCCTGCGACAGGAACGACGCCGCGTCAGCGCCACCGAGTCCGACGTAGACGGCGTCGGTGTCTGCGGGGATCTGCGCGATGATCGTGGCGTAGTCGGTGGTGCCGACGGGCACCCACGAGTTGCCGTTCACTTCGCCGCCGGCCTCGCAGAACTCGGAGAAGAAGCCTCCGGCGTTGTCGTAGGGGAACGAGTAGTCCTCGGCGATCGAGTAGATCTTCTCGTAGCCCTTTTCGTCGTAGGCGTAGTTGCCGAGTCCACCCATCCACATGGCGGAGTCGCCGTGGAAGCGGAAGAAGTTCTCGGCGCCCTCGAGCGTCATGCCGACCGGGCTGGCCGAGCCGTTGACGAAGGTGACCTCGGGCACCGTCAGTGCGTACTGCACGACGGCTTCTCCCTCGTCACCGGAGACCGGGCCGAACACGATGTCGACGCCGTCGTTCTCGACGAGCTTCTTCACCTGGGTCTGCGCAGAACCGGAGGTTCCGTCGGTGCCGGCGTAGATGAGCTCGATGGTCTTGCCGCCGATTTCGCCACCGTCAACGGTGCCGCCGATCGCCTCCATCGCCACGCCGATTGCGGCCTTGGCCTCGGCCATACCGAATGCGAGGTTGCCCTCGGACGGTTGCCATCACGCCGATCTTGATGGTGTCGTCGCCTCCCCCGCCGCCGCCACCGTCGGTGCCGCCTCCGGCGGTACAGCCGGTTACGCCGAGGACCACGGCTGCGCCGACGGCGAGTGCCGGGACGAGCCCCTTAGTGTTCAGCATCATTGCTGTTTTCCTTTCGTGATTGCCTCACCCGTCGGCTGGGTCGCCGTCGGTTCTTGCTTCGGGTCATCGCCTGGGTCGGAAGCCTGCTTCCGCCTGCGATCGAAGGCCCGTCTTACCTGCGCTCCGATGCCGGCGATGCCCGCCGGGGCGAAGAGCAGGACGAGGATGAACACGATCCCGGTGAGGGTCATGTACCTGTCTGTGAAGTCCTGTGCGAAGTTGTCGAGCAGGGTCAGGATGATCGCTCCGATGAACACGCCGCCGAGCGAGCCGATCCCGCCGATGACGGCCACGACCAGCACGTCGAGGGTGGAACCGAGGCTCACGACATCCGGATCGATCTGTGCCCGGTCGAAGACGAGCACGACGCCACCGATCGAGGCGATGAACGCCGCGAAGGTGATCGCCGCGATGCGGTAGCGGTTCACCGTGTAGCCGAGAGCCGCCATGCGCTCCGGGCTGTCCCGGATGCCCTGCAGCGCCATCCCGAACGACGACGCGGCCACGTACCGGCAGAGCAGGAAGCAGATCACGGCCGCGAGCAGCGCCGCGAAGTAGAACGTCGTGATGTCGTTGAGGTTGACGACCTCGAGGTCCGGCTTCTTGATCGGGGCCAGGCCTCGGCGGGCGTTGGTGACCTCGATGGCCTGCGATGCGTAGGAATAGAACACCTGGCCCAGCGCGAGCGTGATCATCAGGAAGTAGATGGCCTTGGTGCGGGCCGCGATGAGCGCCACGAGGAAGCCCGCGACGGTGCCGGCGAGCACTCCCACCGGGATCGCGATGAAGAACGGCAGCTCCATCGTCACCATGACGTAGCCGACCCCGTAGGCCGAGATGCCGGCGATCGTGACCTGCGCGAGCGAGAGCAGCCCTACATACCGGTTGAGGAATACGAGGCTCATCGCGATGATGCCGAGCCACAGGCTTCGCACACCGATGTTCGGAAGCCAGAACCGCGGACGGTCCACGACGTACGGGAACGCGAGCGCAAGCGCGAGCACCACGACCCAGCCGATCCAGCTGTAGCGGCGCCAGGCCGACCGGGATCGCGTCGTGGTCGGGGTGACGAGTGTCTCTGGCGCGGTCATGCCACCGACCTCCTGCCCGAGGATGCCCTGCGGTCTGATGGCGAGCACGAGCACCATGAGCGCGAAGGTGAGCACGAGCGAGTAGGTCGGGGCGTAGACGAGGGCGAACTGGGAGACGAGGCCGACGAGCGCTGCGCCGATCGCCGCGCCGGGAACGCTGCCCATGCCACCCACGATCACGACCACGAGCGAGAACAGCAGGTAGCTGCCGTCCTGACCGGGTAGCAGCGGGAAGAGGGTTCCGCCGACCACCCCGGCGAATCCGGCGAGCGCCGAGCCGAGGAAGAAGATCGATGCGAAGACCACTCGCACGTTCACGCCGGTCGCCGAGGTCATCTGGCGAGTCGTCGACGCCGGCCCTGACGATCGATCCGTAGCGGGTCTTGTTGATGAAGAGGGTGAGCCCGACGCCCACCAGCACGGCGATGAGCAGGATCACCAGGCGGATCAGCGGGTAGCTGCCCAGGCCCGGCAGCGGCAGCCCGACCTGGAATGCCGCCGGAATCGGAGACCTGGGTGGCCGTGCCCCCGAACACCGCGAGCATGAGGTCGGTGCCGATCAGCGCGACACCGAGGGTGACCAGCGCGACGCGCATGTCGTCGTCCTGAAAGCGTCGGATCAGCACCTGGTGGATGACCAGACCGAGGATCCCGACCGCCAGCGCCGCGCCGAGCGCACCCAGAAGCCAGTTGCCCGTCTCCCTGGCGATGACATATCCGAGGTATCCGCCGAGGAGGTAGCTGGTGCCGTGAGCCATGGTGACGACGCGCATGAGGCCGAAAATCAGGGTCAGTCCGCTTGCCACCAGGAAGTACACGGCGGCGAGGGTCAACCCATTCAGTGCGATGAGCAAAAACTGATCCATGTCACCTGTCTCACAACTCTGTGATTCGTTATTCAATCCGGGACACTAAAATGTATCCCGACTTGTATACAAGTAGTTGTACACTAAACGCAGCGGCTATTCCTGTCAATCGGAAGCCCAATGACCGTCCACATTCGCAACGAAGCGAGAGGTGCCCCATGGCCAATTCCCCCCTTCGAGTCGCATCGATCGGTTACGCCTTCATGGGCAAGGCCCATTCACAGGCGTGGCGAAACGTCGCATCCTATTTCGACGTGCCTCCCGTCGAACGTGCGGTGCTTGTCGGACGTCAGCCTGACGCGGTGCAGGCGGCCGCGACGAAACTGGGGTGGACGTCGACGGCCACGGACTGGCGCGAGGTGATCACCCGGGACGACATCGACATCGTGGACGTCTGCGCCCCCGGTCGGATGCACGCCGAGATCGCGATCGCCGCGCTCGAGGCGGGCAAGCACGTCATCGTCGAGAAGCCGATCGCCAACAGCCTCGCCGAAGCGGAGCGGATGGCCGAAGCCTTCGCCGCGGCCGAATCCCGCGGCCAGCACGCCATCGTCAACTTCAACTACCGCAGGGTGCCGGCGCTGCGCTGTCGCCCAGCAGACTCATCGCGGACGGCCGGCTCGGAAACATCCGTCACGTGCGGGCCGCCTACCTGCAGGACTGGCTGTCAGACCCAACCGGCCCCATGAGCTGGAGGCTGCGGAAGGAAGAGGCCGGTAGCGGCGCGCTCGGCGATCTCGGCTCACACGTGGCAGACATCGTGCAGCACGTCACCGGGGAGCACATCGTCTCGATCTCGGGAGGCCTGCGCACCTTCGTCACGGAGCGACCCGCCGGCGACAGCGGTGGCGGCGGAATCCTGGGCTCCGGCGGCGGCGGTCCGCTTGAGCCGGTGACGGTGGATGACGCGGCGTGGGGTACCGGCGAACTCTCCGGTGGTGGCATCCTGCAGCTCGAGGTGACGCGCATGGCGCTCGGCCGCAAGAACGGGATGACCCTCGAGATCTACGGCGAGCGCGGAGCGATCACGCTTCGACCTGGAGAACCTCAACGAGCTGCAGTTCTTCGATGGGAGTGACGCCGCCGGGGAGCAGGGCTTCCGGCGCATCCTCGTGACCGAAGCCGACCACCCGTACGTCGGAGCGTGGTGGCCGGACGGTCACATCATCGGCTGGGAGCACAGCTTCACCCACCAGTTCGCGGAGTTCCTGTGGAGCATCCGCGACTCCACCCCGTCGAGCCCGTCGTTCGCTGACGGTCTGCGCGTGCAGCGAGTGCTGGCCGCAATCGCCGACAGTGCCGCGAACGGCGGCTCCATCATCCGGATCGACTGAGAACGAAACCAACATGCAAGGGAGCACAGTATGAGCAGTCACCCCGTCACCCTCTTCACCGGCCAGTGGGCCGACCTGCCGCTGGAAGAGGTCGCGAAGCTTGCGAGCGGATGGGGCTATGACGGCCTCGAGCTCGCCTGCTGGGGCGACCACCTCGACCCGTGGCGTGCCGCCGAGGACGATGCCTACGTGCAGTCGCGCCTCGACATTCTCGACAGGTACAACCTCAAGCTCTTCGCCATTTCGAACCACCTCAAGGGTCAGGCCGTCTGCGACAACCCGATCGACTTCCGGCACCAGGCCATCGTCGGCGCGAAGGTGTGGGGCGACGGGGACGGCGAAGGGGTGCGCCAGCGCGCCGCTGAAGAGATGAAGATGACCGCGATCGCCGCCCGCAAGCTCGGCGTCGACACCGTCATCGGTTTCACCGGGTCGAGCATCTGGCAATACGTCGCGATGTTCCCGCCCGTCGGCCAGGACGTCATCGACGCCGGGTATGAGGACTTCGCCGCCAGGTGGAACCCGATCCTCGACGTCTACGACTCCGAGGGCGTGCGGTTCGCGCACGAGGTGCACCCGTCCGAGATCGCCTACGACTACTGGACGACGGTGAAGACCCTCGCTGCGATCGATCACCGCAAGGCGTTCGGCCTCAACTGGGACCCGTCGCACATGGTCTGGCAGGGCCTCGACCCCGTGGGATTCATCCTCGACTTCGCCGACCGGATCTATCACGTGGACTGCAAGGACACCCGGATGCGCATGGGCAACGGCCGCAACGGCGTGCTCGGATCGCACGGCGCCTGGGCAGACCCGCGCCGCGGCTGGGACTTCGTGTCGACGGGCCGCGGCGACGTGCCGTGGGAGGACGCGTTCCGCGCGCTCAACTCCATCGGCTACGACGGGCCGATCTCCGTCGAATGGGAGGATGCCGGCATGGACCGTCTCGAGGGCGCTCCCGCCGGACTCGCCTACGTTCGGTCGCTGCTCTGGTCGGTGCCGACCGGATCGTTCGACGACGCGTTCGCCGCCAAGGACTGACGCCTAGGCCGGGTTCGCTCCGCGGGCATCCATCCAGTGGATGCGCGGGGCGGGCCCGGTGCTCAGTCCCCGAGTACGGCGGCCGCCGACTCCAGCATCTCGATCATCCGTCGACGCATGTGACCGATGTGTTCCTTGACTGCCGGCTCGATCGCGTCGTAGTCGTGGGAGATGATCGCGTTCGCGAGAACGAGGTGCTCGCTGGAGCAAGCCTCGAGTCGTGACTGCAGAGACGTTGCGCGCATCCAGAATCGCTGCACGCGACGACGGGTCTCTTTGACGGTCTCGGCGACGAGCTGGTTGCCCGCGATGGAGTTGACGGTGCGGTGGAAGGCGAGATCGGCCGCCGACCAGGAGACGCGGTCGTCGTCGGCGGCTGCACGCTGCATCTCGGCGACGCTGCGCTTGAGCAGCTCGATATCCTCATCCGTCAGCTTGCTCGAGGCCTTGCGGCAGATGTAGGTATCCAGCACCTCGAGCAGGTCGCAGGCGTCGTTGACCTCGGCGATCGTCAGCTGGGAGACGGTGAAGCGCGCGTTGTCGGTGCGCTTGACGAGCCCCTCTTTCTCGAGACGCTGCAGTGCCTCACGCACCGGAGTACGGCTGATTCCCAGTTGGGTGGCGATCCGGTTCTCTGACAGCGGGGCGCCAGAGCGGATCTTGAACCCGGTGATTTCACCGAGCAGCCATTCGTAGGCGTTGTCTACCCGCGAACCTGCATCGTCAAGAGTCATGCCGAACCTATCTCGTAGTCAGGCAACTATAGCCAGAGGAAACACTCACATCGTGCGCTCGATGAACTCCCGGGTGTGGACGTTCACTGGCACCTTCTGCAACTCCAGGATGCCGCGGGCGACGTGCTCGCTGAGCCGACGGAACGACTCCTCACCCTTCTCGGCGGTGGCCCGCATCGGGTTGCCGATGATGCCGTTCTCGACGAACTCGTGGTGATCCATCGGGAAGCTGAAGTACTGGTACCCCTCGAACTCGGCGTCCGGCATCCCGTCGTCCTTGCTGAACGACTTGGGCAGGAACTCCGGGATGTGCGCCCTGGTGTCGACCGCGCGCTCCATGCGCACCAGGTCGGGGTTCCACGCCATGTCCTGCGAGGTCTCGAGCTCGCTCGAGTGCCAGCCCGGTGTCTCCTCGGGCGGGTTCTCCATGAGCCCCTCAAGAATGCCCTCGTACCGCTCCATGTACGGCTTGACGAACGAGATGAGCGCGCCGGTCTCGTAGCGCAGCTTGCGCAGCACCGGGTCGACCACCTTGATGTTGGAGCCGTGGCCGTTGATGAAGATGATGCGGTTGAAGCCGTGGTGGATGAGGCTTCGCGCGACGTCGTTCATGAGGTTCAGGAGGGTGGATGCCCGCAGCGTGACGGTTCCGCGACCCTGGCCCACCCCGTACATGTGCTGGGGCGAGTAGCCGGCCCACAGCGGCGGGGTGTGCAGCACGCCGATCGCCTCCGAGATGCGCTCGGAGACCTCGACCGCCGTGATGGTGTCCGTGTACAGCGGAAGGTGCGGGCCGTGCTGCTCGGTGCTGGCCATCGGCACGAGGATCGTGTCTTTGGTCTTCAGGTACTCCTCGATGTCTACATAGGAGAGGTAGGCGTGGTTCCAGGAGCGGAACTTGGCGCGGAAGTCTTCGTCGCCCTCGGTGAGGTGGGCGATGGTGCGCTCGGGACGGGGGTTCATGGCTTCTCCTTGGTGATGAGTGACAGAAAGCGGTCGGCGGCGAGCCGACCGAGCTCGGGGTCATTGATGTGCAGGTCGACTGTTTCGATCGGGATGTCCGGCCGAAGATTTTCGCGCAGTGCGGTGAGGAACAGCGCGTCCCCCTCCGGATCCCAGAAGGGCCCGTCGGGGGTGGCGGGAATGGAGAGGCCGCCCAGCGGCATGATCACGAGCGCGGGGGCGGTGGTCTCATTGACGCGCTCCGCGAAGATCCGACCGAGCTGGGTCTTCTCTTCGTGGGTGGCCCGCACGAGGGTGTACTCGGGATTGTGATCGTAGACGGGGCGGTCGCGCATGGATTCCGGGATGGATCCGGCCGCCCAGACCGAGAAGTCCATGCAGCCGGGCACGAGCACCTGAGGCAGCCCGAGGCGCCCGGCGGTGGCGAGCCTGTCTGGTCCTCCATCGTGGATGCCGCCGACGAGCGGGTCGTTGATCTCGTTCGTCGTGTAGTCGATCACGCCCACAAACTGGCCCTCGCCAGCAAGCTCCTCCATCGCGGGACCGCCCACGCCGTTGGAGTGGAAAACAACAGTCTCGATCCCGTGTTCGGCGAGGCGATCCTTCAGCGCGCCGACGGCCGCCGTCGTATTGCCCAGCATCGTCGTCGCGACGAACCGTTGGCCGGGTGTGGGTCTGGTCAGTGGATGCCCGTGCGCGAGCATCCCGAACATCGCGGCAGCGACGTTGTCGAAGATGGTCGTCGACACGGGGTTCAGCCCGAGGATGTCGACGACCGAGTGCACCACCATGACGTCTTTCGTGCCGACGTACGGCCCGAATTCGTGGTGACCGGATGCGGTGGGCGCGACGACGATCTTGGGCACCCCGACGGGCAGCTCCTGGATGGCGGCCGCCCCCATCACCGAGCCGACGCCGCCGATGCTGATACCGCCGACGATCTCGCCGGCCTCGAAACGCTCACGCACCAGCTCGCGCACCAGGCCACGCATCGCCTCCACGGCTCGACCGCGCGTTCCGGAGTTTTGCAGCTGGGCGAGGGTGATGCCACCTCGCCCAGCCAGCTCGGAGTGGCTCACATCCGGCACGATGCCGACCGGCTCGCCGAGGATCCCGGAGTCAACGACAAGCGTCTCGAGACCCAGGGCGTTCAGCCGGTCGCGCAGGTACGCGACCTCGGGCCCCTTGGTGTCGAGCGTTGCGACGATGACTACTTTGCCCACGGTTCGTCTCTGCTACCAGGTGTCGTTGATGAGCGGCAGCAGCGCTTCGCTGTTCACCTTCACCAGCCAGTCGTAGAACTCCTCGGTGAGGATCGACGAGCCGTGGTCGATGATGAACTTCAGCTGGTCGGCCGGGATGTCCAGGCCCTCGAAGTTGGTCTCGAGAGCGTTCGGGTACTTGTTGGCGGGCGTCCGGTCGACCGGTGCCACGAACTCGGCCGTAAGGGCGCCGTCGTAGCCGATCTCCTTGAGGGTGGCGATGACCTTGTTCCAGTCGTAGTCCCCGTAGCCGGCCGGCATGCGGTTGTTGTCTGCCACGTGGAAGTCCACGAGCTTGTCCCCGACGAGACGGATCGACTCGAAGAGGTCTTTCTCCTCGATGTTGATGTGGAATGCGTCGAGGACGACACCGAGGTTGGGCCCGACGGCGTCACACAGCGCGAGAGCCTGCTCGGCGCGGGTGATGAGGTACGACTCGAACCGGTTGAGCGGCTCGATTCCGACGCGCACACCCTTGGCCTCCGCGACCTCGTAGATCTCCGAGACACCGTCGACGAGCCACTGCCACTCATTCTCCGGGGTGGAGTCCGGTGTGATCTTGCCGACCTCGCCGGGAACCAGGGTGAGGATCTTGCCGTCGAGGTTGGAGACCAGCTCGATGCAGTCCTTCACGTACTGCACGCTGCTCGCTCGGGTGGCCTCGTCGCCGGACTGCATGTTGCGGCCGCCGACCATGAGGGTCACCGAGCCCCAGCAGTTGAGCCCGTAGTGGTCGAGCAGGCCGCGAACGTGCTTGGGGTCGTATTTCTCGGGTTCGCCCGAGATCTCGATGGACTTATAGCCGTACTTTGCCAGGCGGGCGATCGTCGTCTCGATCGGTTCCGCGCGCATCCAGTTATGCATTGACAGGTGCATCACACACTCCTCTTTGAGTTGGTTTTGTTGCTACTACCACTTGCTGTTGCTGGGGGGTCCGAACCCGAGCTTGCCCGGGTTCATGATCCCGTCCGGATCCCACGCCTGTTTCAGCTGGCGCATCAGGTCGAATCCGTGGCCATACTGCGGCCGCATGAAGCGCCCGAGTTTGATGCCGACGCCATGGTGATCGTTCAGGACGCCACCATTTTCCATCCCGGTCAGGATGCCAGCATCCCAAAGCCGATCGTGAAGATCCATCGCTTCTGCCGGATCGGTCGGCGGCTCGTCGACGTAGAAGCGGTCGTAGAGCATGGCGCCCCAGTCGTACCAGTGCGACAGATGCGCGGTGTAGCGCGCACCGTATTCGCTGAACTTCTCCTCGATGATCTGCTTCTTGGCGCGATAAATGTTCGGGATGTCGGCAAACCGGGCCACCTGGTCGAAGGTGCCGTACATCAGCGGCGGCTGCGGCAGCTTGCCCTTGGCGTACGGCTCGTACTTGCCGTCCCACCAGGTCTGGCCGACGTCGGGTCCGAGGCTCGAGCCGCCCGCCCTCTCGACGAGGCTCGTGATGGCCCTGGTCTCGTAGTCGACGAGTTCTTTGCTGCCGTCGCACATGATCACCATGAGCGTTCCGGTGAACGGTGTTCCCACCCAGTCCTGCAGCTTCTTGCTGTCGGCCTCGTCATAGAGACGGATGACCGCGGGACGCAGGCGGTTGGTCATGATGAGTCGGCCGGCCTCGATCCCCGCGAAGATGTCGGGGAAGCTGAACGACAGGAAGCCCCTGGTCTCCGGAAGCGGGTCGACCCGGAGGCTTGCCTGCGTGATCACGCCGAGCGTGCCCTCGGAGCCGACGAACGACTGCAGCAGGTCGGAGCCCGCCGCGTGGCTCGGCACCGCGAGGGTGGTGACGGTCTTGCCTGGAGGCACGACGGCCTGCACCTGCAGCACCTGGTCTTCCGCCTTGCCGTACTTCGTGCTGACCACGCCGGAGCCGCGTGCGGCGATGAACCCGCCGATGGTGGCGCCCAGGTGGTACGAACCCGGATAGTGGGCGAGGGTCAGGCCCTTTTCGTTGAGCTTCTCTTCGAGGGTGGGGCCATCGATGCCCGCGCCGGTCGTGACAACCAGGCTCTTTTCGTCGATGTCGACGATCTCGTTGAGCCTCGTGAGGTCGAGCGAGATTCCGCCGTAGGGCGCGAAGGTGCCGCCCTGGGTGCCGCTTCCGCCGCCCCGGGTGGTGACGGGAATGCGATAGTCGGAGGCGATCTGGATGACGCGCTCCACCTCGGCCGTGTTTGCCGGCTTGACCGCGATGTCGGCCGATGGCTGCTCGAGGTTCTTGAACGCGAGGTACTTGGAGTACCACGACCAGTCGGCGGCCTGAGACTGCAGCTCGGCCTGATCGGTGCTGACGTTCGCGGCTCCGATGGCTGCCGTGAGTTCACGAACAATCTGGCCCCGAAGGTAGCTGGTGCCGCCTACGCCGTCTGACGCTGGTGTCTGGCTCACGGGACTCCTTACGCTCTGGAGGCACCGCGGCTCGAGAATCCGGTCGACGGTGACCTTGTATCCGTATCTGTATACAAGTCAGAACACTAAAGGGTGTTCGATGCTCTGTCAACCGGATTGCCCGCGGGAGGAGCCAGGCGACGCCCCGGGAAACCCCCACCAAGAGCACCAAAGTCCTAACATGAGGCAGGGAGGCGATCATGCACATCATCGTCAACACAGATAGCAACATCACTTTCACCCAGGAAAAAATCGACGATCTGTCCTCGGTAGTGGAATCGTCACTAGGGCACTTCGGCGCTCATCTGACCAGGGTCGAGGTACACCTCACCGATGAGAGCGCAGGCCGCAGCACTGGCGACGACATCAGTTGTCGGCTCGAGGCCCGCCCCGCGGGAAGAAATCCGGAATACGTCACCGACAACGCATCATCCGCGGACGACGCACTCCGAGGGGCGCTCAGGAAGATGAAAAGCGTCCTGGATTCCACCTTCGGTCGTCGCGACCAGCACAAGGGCGGCACATCGATGGGCGGAGTCGAACCGCGCTAGACCGGGTCAGCGAGTTGCGCCAGAACCTACGGCACCAGCCGCGCCACGCCCGGAGCGAATAACAGCGCCGTCGGCACGATGAGCAGAGCGACGGCGGCCGCCACGACGGCCACCTTCGCGACCGTCGACAGTGGGCGCGCGTCGAGGCGGGCAATCCGGTTGCGCACGTCGTCGTTGGATGCGACATCCCCCCAGTCGCGCAGAGACGCGGCCATCGGGGCACCGGTTCGCTCCGCGCCAACGAGCACGATCGCTCGCGCCAGCACGGAGTCCGGCACGACCCGGCGAGCGCGGTCATCCGCCAGCATCTCGATCAGTAGCCCGACCTCGCGCTGGGCGCGGAAGGCGATCGGAAACCACGGGAGCGAGGCATACCACGCGCGAAAAGCCACGAGCACGACGTCGTGGCGCTGGTCAACATGGGCCATCTCATGTTCGATCACCGCGGTCATCTCGTCTTCGTCCAGCAGCGCCACCAGACCCGCGGACACCACGGTCACCGACGTCACGGCGCCCGGAAGGCAGTACGCCACGGGTGCAGGGCTGTCGATCAGGCGCGCGCCGGGAACGAACTCGAGGGGCGAACTGAGCAGGTGCACCAGTTGGGCATGCCGCCGCCGCTGCCGTTCCGACCTGACCACGGTGAGCGTGAGATTCAGCACCAGGTGGAAGGCGAGCAGACCAGCGCCGGCGAGCGCAAGGGCGTTGCTGAGCGGGATGGCTAGAACGCCGCGGGTGATGAGCCCGGCCGCCCCGGAGAACAGATCGGCCCCGAACGGAGCGAGCCCGAAGGCCAGAAGCGCGCCGATCATCGACAGTCCGCCGGCGATCGCGATCGACTGCCACAGCAGCAGGGCCGCGGCGGGCGCGCGCGACGGCCACGAGGCTCGTGCAAGCAGGAGCGGCACCGGCCACGCCAGCGCGACAGCCAGTACCGCGAGCGCCAGCGGCGCGACCATTGTGATCAGCTACCGGCGAGGATGCGGCGAAGCGTCGCGGCTTCCTCGGCACTGACCTGGCCGACGAACCTCTCGAGTACGGCGGTCCGGTTTGACGCTCCCCCGAGCACCTCATGCATCAGCTCGGCCATGTGCTCTTCGCGGTCGGCAGCGGCACTATACCGGTGGGGGCGGGAGGCACGATCTCGGGCCACGAAGCCCTTCTTCTCCAGCCGGGACAGCACGGTGAGAATCGTCGTGGCGGCAAGCTTGCGCTCGGGCATGGCGTCCTGGAGGTCGTAGGCAGACAGCGTTCTCTCTGATGCCCAGAGCACTTCCATGATCGATCGCTCAAGCTCGCCCAGTGTTGCCATGTATCGATTCTACCGTGGGTAGAAATAATTTCTACAACATGTAAAAATAGTTCTACAGCCGGTAGAAATGGGCGAGGGGACCAAAGGCCCTGTCGCCGCATCCATCCCGCCGACAGGATCAGACGCGGTCGCCCCGCTGGCGCGACCGCAAGCAGGGAGGCATTGCGGATGGATCCGCTCGAAATCGCACGATGGCAGTTCGGTATCACCACCGTGTACCACTTCGTCATGGTTCCACTCACCCTCGGTCTCGGCCCGGTCGTTGCCATCATGCACACCATGTGGGTGCGCACCGCCAACGAGAAGTACCTCCGAATGACGAAGTTCTGGGGCAAGCTCTACCTGATCAACTTCATCGTCGGCGTCGCGACCGGTCTCGTGCAGGAGTTCCAGTTCGGCATGGCCTGGAGCGAGTACGCCAGATTCGTGGGCGATGTGTTTGGCGCTCCCCTGGCGATGGAGGGCCTCCTCGCCTTCTTCTTCGAATCCACCTTCCTCGGCCTGTGGATCTTCGGGTGGGGTCGCCTCCCCAAGAAGGTGCATCTCGCCACCCTGTGGATCGCCGTTGCCGGCTCCATCGCCTCGGCGTTCTTCATCATCGTCGCCAACTCCTGGATGCAGCACCCGGTCGGCGTCGAGCTCATCGACGGGCGTCCGGTCATGACCGACATCTGGGCGGTGCTCACAAACAACACGGCGCTCTCCGCGTACAGCCACACCATCATGGGCGCCCTCGCCGTCGGCGGAGGCTTCCTGCTGGGCATCTCGTGGTACCAGCTCTGGCAGCGTCGGCGTGACGGGATCGACACGGTGGATGCCGGTGGCCGGGTCATCGTCGGCGAACGGTCCACCATCCCTGGTCGCGACCGCGTCGACCACGCAGTGTGGATCAGGAGCCTTCGCATCGGCGCCGTCGTCGCCATCCTCGGCTTCGGCGGGGTTGCGTTGACGGGCGACCTGCAGGCGAAACTCATGTTCGAGCAGCAGCCCCTCAAGATGGCGGCAGCCGAGGCCGCGTGCCACGACGGCACCAGCTTCTCGGTGCTGTCGATCGGCAACATCGGCGCGCAGAACTGCGACGAGGTGGTCGGGATCATCGAGATTCCGGGCATCCTGTCGTTCCTCGCCCACGGTGACTTCACCACCGAGATCAAGGGTGTGAACACCCTCATCCCCGAATATCAGGCCGCATACGGCACGAACCTGCCCGACAATCCGCTCTACGGCGAGCGCGCCGGCCAGGAGATCAACTACCTGCCGATCATGGAGGTCACCTACTGGGGCTTCAGGCTGATGATCGGCTTCGGGATGCTCGCCGCCGGGTTTGCCGCGCTCACCCTGTGGCTGACGCGCAAGGGCACGGTGCCCAAGTCGAGGCTCCTGATGTGGACGGCGCTGCTGAGCATCCTGGCCCCCTTCGCCGCAAACATCGCCGGCTGGGTGTTCACGGAGATGGGCCGGCAGCCGTTCGTGGTCGCCCCCAACCCCACCCCGGGCGGTGTCGACGGAGTGTTCATGTACACCGCCGCGGCCGTCTCGCCGGGTGTCACCGGTGAGGAGATCGTGTTCTCGCTGGCGGCCTTTGCCGTGGTGTACGCGGTGATCCTCGTGTTCGAGCTGAAGCTGTTGGTGAAGTACGTGCGCGGCGGGGTGGCGTCCGCGATGCCCGAGCTGGGGCATCCGGAGCACGACGACGACGACACCGGCAACCCCGACGACCCAGACAAGCGCGACGTCCTCGCGTTCGCGTACTAGGAGGCTGACATGGAATTTCTGCAGACGCTCTGGTTCATCGCCATCGCGGCCCTCTGGATCGGGTACCTCCTCCTCGAGGGCTTCGACCTCGGGGTCGGGATGCACATGCTCGTCTCGGCGCGCAGCGAGAAGCAGCGCAGGCTCATGCTGAACAGCATCGGCCCGGTGTGGGACGGAAACGAGGTCTGGCTGATCACGGCCGGCGCCGCCACGTTCGCTGCATTCCCGTTTTGGTATGCGTCGCTGTTCTCCGTGCTTTACATCCCACTGACGCTCACTCTGCTCGGTCTGATCTTCCGTGCCGTCGCCATCGAGTATCGCGGGAAGGGTTCAAGCGACCGCTGGCGCGCATGGTGGGATCGCGCCCTCGGAATCGGTTCATTCGTGGCCGCGTTTGGGGTTGGCGCGATGCTCACCCTCACGACCACGGGCCTGCCGATTGACGCGAACGGGGACCGCGTGGGCGGTCCATTTGCCTGGCTGTCCGGATATGCGGTGCTTGGCGGACTCGCCGTGGTGGGCTTCTGCCTCGTGCACGGCGCCGTGTTCCTCAGCCTCAAGACCCTGGGAGACGTACGGGATCGTGCGCGCGGTTTCGTGGTGCGCTGGGCGCCCGTCGCGCTGTTGCCGATCGTCGGCTGGGTGCTCGCCGTGCAACTCGCGAGGGGAACCGTCATTACCTGGGGGCTCGTCGTGCTGGCCGTTGTGGCCGTCGTGTATGGCTGGATCGCCGCCCGAGCTGGCCGGGAGGGTCGCGCCTTCGCCGGAATTGCAGCCTTCCTGGTGCTCGGTGCCGCATCCATTTTCGCCGCAGTGTTCCCGGTCGTGCTTCCGTCGACGATCGACAGCGCATTCGACCTGACGATCAGCAATGCGTCGAGCGGCGAGTACACCCTCGGTGTCATGAGCATCGTGACCGCATTCGGGCTGCCGCTCGTGTTCGTCTACCAGGGCTGGACATACTGGGTGTTCCGCCGCCGCCTCGCAGAGACGCACCTCCCAGACGCGCACCTGGTGCTGCCGGCGGCGGCATCTCGATGACGCTCGACCGGCGCCGCACCTTCGTCTTCGGCGTGCTCGCCGCGCTGAAGGCTGCGGCGCTCGTCGGCATGGCCGAAGCGCTGTCCCGCGGCATCGTCTCGGTGATTTCCGCAGACGACGCATGGCGGGATGCCGTCACCATCGGGCTCATCTCGGCGCTGGTGCGGGCGCTGGTGTCGTGGGCAGCGCAGGCATACGCGACCCGAACCGCCATCGGGGCCAAAGAGCAGCTGCGTCGCGAGCTCGCCAAACGGATGCTCGCCGGCAGCGACGTCGGCACGGGATCGGCAACCGCGGTGGGCACCGTCGGGCTCGACCAGCTCGACAACTACTACCGCACAGCACTGCCCGCGGTGGTGACGGCTGCCACCCTCCCGCTGCTCATCGGTGCCCGAATCCTGTTTGCGGACTGGGTCAGTGCGCTGATCATCGTCATCACGGTTCCGCTGGTGCCGATCTTCATGGCGCTGGTCGGCATGCACACCCGCGATCGGGCGGATGCGGCATCCGCCACCCTGCAGCGACTCTCGGATCACCTGGTCGAACTCGCCCGCGGCCTTCCGGTGCTCGTCGGTCTCGGTCGTGTCGAGGAGCAGTCGGAGGCGCTGCACCGGGTGTCTGAGGACTATCGCGCGACGACGATGCTGACCCTGCGCACCGCATTCCTGTCTTCGCTGGTGCTCGAACTCATCTCCACCATCTCGGTGGCTGTCGTCGCCGTCTTCGTCGGGCTGCGGCTCGTCAACGGAGACATGTCGCTGGCGGTCGGGCTCGTCGCGCTTATTCTCGCACCGGAATGTTTCACGGCATTCCGGGAGCTGGGCTCGGCCTTCCACGCCTCGCAGGACGGTCTCGCGGCCCAGCGGCGCGCGCGGTCGATCATCGAGACTAAGGTTCCGGTCGACGTGCGCATTGCCGGCGAGAGTGTTCGCGTGGATGGCCTTGTGGTGCGCTACGACGACCGCACGTCTTCTGCGGTCGATCGTCTCGATGTCGCGTTTGAGCGTGGTTCGGTGACCTCGATCGAGGGCGCAAGCGGCGCCGGCAAGTCAACGGTCCTCGGCGTGCTTGCCGGGATTGTTCCCGCAAGCGCTGGCGTCATCACGGGCATCGATGCACAGTCGGTGGCCTGGGCGCCCCAGCACCCCCACACCGTGGCGGCCACGGTGCGCGACGAGATTGCGCTCTACTCGAGCGATCCCGAAGCGGTGTCCCGCGTCATCCTGCAGCTGGGTCTCTCCGCCGTCGCCGATGACGATCCGGAACGCCTGAGCCCGGGCGAACTGCGCAGGGTCGGCGTCGCGCGCGCCCTCGTCCGGGTGGCCGGTGGTGCTGACATCCTGCTGCTGGATGAGCCGACCGCGCACCTCGATGCCGCCCACGCGCTGCTGGTGGAGCGTGCCGTCGATGAGCTGCGGGGAAGAGTCACCATCGTGTTCGCCTCGCATGAGGCCGGGATGACGCGCCTCGCCGACCGCAGGATCATGCTGGGAACCGCGGGCGGAGCCAGAGCCGCGATCGAGGCCGAACCGCCCACCATCGCGGCACCCGCCGCTCCCGAGCTCGCAAATGTCTCGTCGGGCATATTCGCCGAACTGATCGCGTTCGTGCGGCCGACTATGGGCCGGATGATCGCCGCCATCGCCCTCGGAACCGGGGCCGCGGTGTTCGCCGTCGCCCTCACGGCGCTCTCCGGCTGGCTGATCGTGCGCGCCAGCGAGCAGCCCCCAATCATGTACCTCACCGTGGCGATCGTCGGCGTCAGGTTCTTCGGGATCGGCCGGGCCGTGCTGCGCTACGGCGAGCGGCTGGTCACGCACGACGCGGTGCTCGGATCCGTCACCACACTCCGCCAGCGCCTGTGGGCGGGACTCGCCGCAACCGGAATCGCCTCGCGCTCGACGGCCACCGGCGCTAACGCTCTCGATCACCTCGTGGCCGCTGCCGATCGGGTGCGTGACCTGGTGCCGCGCGTCGTGCTGCCGGCGAGCGTCGCCGTCCTGACCGCCGTCGCCGCCGTCATCGCCACCGCCGCACTGCACCAGCCCGCTGTGCCGGTCGTGGTCGGTGCGATCCTCGCCAGCCTCGTCGTCGCTCCCGCCGTCGCCGTCGCCGCCGACCGTTCCGCAGCCCGCGGGACCGCAGCGTGCAGACCGCCGTCGTGCGCCACTTCAGCGCCATGGTCGGGGCGGCCCCCGACCTTCGTGCCAACGGGATCGGCGGGCGGGTGCTCGCGCGACTCGCCGAGCTCGACACCGCTGCCGGTGCGCACGCCCGCCGGGGGGCCGCGGCCCTCGGCCTGGGCAACGGCATCATCGTGCTGGCGTGCGGTGCGGCATCCATGCTGATGCTGTCGGCAACCGCGCAGGCGGCGACCGCAGGAACCCTGCCCGGCGCCATCGTTGCCGTGCTCGTGCTGCTGCCGATCGCGCTTATCGAGCCGCTGACCGGCATGGTCGAGGCCGTGCAGCAGTGGCCGGCCCTGGCCGGGGCGCTGGCCAGGGTGCGCGCCATCACCGCTCAGCGCACCGCCGTCGCGGGCACGCTGCCGACTCGACACCGTCGACACGCTGGAGCTGCGCGGGCTCGCCGTGGGCTGGAACGACTCCGCGAGCTTCGGTCCGATCACGGCAACGGCGTCGCGCGGTGACTGGATCGTCGCCGAGGGCCCGTCGGGCTCCGGCAAGTCGACCATGCTCGCGACGCTCATGGGCTTTCTGCCTGCGGCATCCGGAACCGTCCTGGTCAACGGCGTGGATGCCACCACCCTCGACCCCGCAGCGCTGCGGTCGCGCATCTCGTGGTGCCCGCAGGAGGCGCACCTGTTCGACTCCACCATCCGGGGGAACCTGTTGCTCGCTCGCGCCAAGGACGACCGCCCCAGCGATGACGAGATGCTTGCCGCGCTCACCACCGCCGGTCTCGGGGAGCTCATGGCGTCGCTGCCGCTGGGCCTCGACACCCGCACGGGCTCGCTCGGCGACAGGCTGTCCGGCGGCGAGCGCCAGCGACTCGCGGTCGCCAGAATGCTGCTGACCCGCTCAGACCTCGTGCTTCTGGATGAACCGACCGCCCACCTCGACGCCGCCAACGCCGAGCGGCTGATGTCCAACCTCCGCGCCGCCCTCGCCGACCGCATCGTGGTGCTGGTCAGCCACCACCCCGACGAGCGGCTGCCCGGCGACATCCCGGCCGAGCTCGGCCGCCCAGCGCTCGCCGCCACCGCCTGACCGCTGCCGCCGCATCCACCCGCCTCCCGCCACCCCGCCGAGATTGCGCAAACTGCCGCTACGGCGCCTGGATCAGCTCGCGGGCCGCCAGCGGCGGAGGTTGGGGCGCCACGAGTCCGACGAGCTGCACGACCTTGCGGCCCAGCGCGAACCCGCGCAGGTCGGGCATGCGGACGAGATACTCATCCTGAACCAGCAGGTTCAGCAGCCTGTACGCGGTCGCCCTCGGCAGCCCGAGGTTGTCGCTCACCTCGCGAGCCGTCACGCCAGCGCCGCAGCGTGCAACCTCCTCCAGCACCGTGAGGGCGCTGTGGATCGCCTTCGGCTGGCGAGCGCTCAGGTCGCCGTTACTCACGTCCCTCCGTCAGACCTTCGCCCCCGAGCACGTCGGCCATGACGGTTTCGTCGTGCATGCCGATGGTGTGGTGCAGCCAGGGTTTGCGCATCCTCAGAATCAGGATTCCGCAGCTCCCCGCGACCATGAGCGTCAGGAAGAACCACATTCCTCCGGCGTTCGCCGACGTCCCCTGCGAGACGAGGAAGATCCCGACCACGGCGGTGAGAGCAACCGCACCCAGCACCGCCTTGATCGTCGGCCATAGGGTGAATTCGCCGATGCGCCACAGGAAGACCGGAGCCGCGACGCACACCATGATGTACGCCACGATGTACCCGGCCGCGGCGCCGACAATCAGGAAACCCGAGCGCGGACCACACGCTGTCCAGCGCGGCGATGAGCCAGATGGGTACGACCACCAGCACCGGAATCACAACTGCGGCGGCCACTATCGGCGTTCGGCTGATGGCGCTCGCGCGACCGAGCGAACTCGGCAGCAGCCCCTCCCGACCCATGGAAAACAGCACTCGCGTCAGCGCCGTTGTCGAGGCGATCGCGCACGCGAAGAACGATGTGGCGATGCTCGCGTCCAGCACGATTCCGACCCACGAGATTCCGTACGCGGTGGCCAGTTCATTCACCGGTGACGCGCTCGACGTGATGTCGCGCCCGAGCGACTCGAAACCAACGAGCTGGCTGTAGGTGGAAAGCACGTAGAGCACTCCTGCCCCGATGACGGTCCAGAGCACCGCGCGCGGGATGGTGGCGAACGGGCGGCGGGCCTCGACGCCGAGCGCCGCGGAACTCTCAAAGCCGACAAACGCCGTGATCGCGAGCACGGCACCCGTGGCGAGGTCGCCCAGGCTCACGGTCCCGGAGAAGATCACCGCCGGGCTCAGGAAGTCCCATTTGATGGCGGCAGGCTGCACCGCCAGCAGGGCGACCACGAGCGCGAGGATCAGCACCACCGAAACGGACTCGACGAGCATCGTGACCCTGGTCGACAGCCGGATGCCACGGGCGAGCACGAAGAAGCACAGTGCCCCTATCGCCACGATGCAGACAGGGACGACGAGACCGGATGCCGCGACATCCGGAACCAGCATTTCGAGCAGGAACGAGAGGTAGAGCCCCGCGCCCGCCAGCGCAGAACATCGCGATGAATCCGTACCCGAGGATCATGGCAACGCCCGTGATCGAGGATGCCGTCGTGCCGAGTCCCTTCGCAACAAAGGTGTACAGCGACCCGGCCGCGGCGACCCGGCGGGTGAACTGATTCACGGTGCTCGCCACGACCGCACACAGAAGCATCGCTGCCGCGATCGCCCAGACCGACGCTGACCCTGCCGCGACGGCCACCATCACCGGCACCGTCGTGGCTGCGGCGGAGGCGCGACGGCAGAGACCGACTGCGCCAGCACGTCGGCAAAGCCAACGCTTCGACGGTCCAGGCCGTCGACGGGTGAACTTCTGCCGACTCCCGCGATCTGCGGCGGATTGTCGATGGCGCGACGCAGCGCGGTCGAGGAGGGATGGGCGGTCATGCCGAGACGTTAGTACCCCGGTGTTGCGACGTGGCTACCGGAATGTTTCGCGCAGAATCCGGCGATTGAGACGACCGCAGCATCCGGTCTCATTTGATGCATGGCATTCGTTACCGGCCCGGAATAGCGAGGCAATCCGCGGCGCCCACACTGGTCGACACACATCCGCCACTCACCCCCAGGAGTTGACATGACCACGACCAGCGAGCCTCAGGCCGCTACCGAGGCACCACCCAAGCGCGGCCTATCCGGAAAACTCGGTGTCGGCGCGATCGTCCTGATGGTGGTTGCGGCCGCCTCCCCGCTCACCGTCATCGGTGGCTCAGTGCCCCTCGGAATTCTGCTGGGCAACGGCATCGGCTTCCCCGCCCTGTTCGTTGGGGCGGCCGTCGTGCTGCTGCTGTTCTCGGTGGGCCTCGCCGCGATGACCAAGCAGATCCCCAAGCCCGGCGGCTTTTTCACCTTCGTCGTCCACGGACTCGGAAAACCGTCGGGACTCGCGACCGCCTACGTGGCGCTTCTCGCTTACACGACGGTGCAGGTCGCGGTCTACGGGTATTTCGGCTACGTGCTGAGTGTGACCATCTCGGGCCTCGGCGGCCCTGAGATCGCCTGGTGGATCTACGCTCTGGTCGGCGCCGCGCTCGTTGGCTTGCTCGGATACCGGCATATCGATCTGAGCTCAAAGGTGCTCGGTGTCCTGCTGCTCGGTGAGATCGTCCATCCACAGACCTGTCCGAATTCGAGGATGCCGCGACGTCGGCCCCGCTCGCGAACCTCACCCCGGCCGAAATCGAGACAATCCGTGACATCGTCACCGCGAGTGACGTGTTCACAGACACCACGCGATTCGCCTACGTAGGCCTCGAAGAACCGCACAAGCTCGAGGTGCTCGCCTTCCAGGCCGGAACCGGACCGCTCCCCGACCGCCAGGCACGCGTGATGCTGCTTGACATGGCGACCGGACACTCCACCGACAACATCGTGTCGATTCCACTCGCTTCGGTCATCAAGACCGACGTTCTCGATGGGTCCCGCGGCCAGCTTCCGATCCTGATCGAGGAGTTCGAGGCAATCGGCGAGATCGTCGCGGCCGACCAGGGTTGGATCGATGCCCTCGCAGCGCGAGGCTGCACCGTCGACAACGTGGTGTGCGTTCCGCTCTCGCGCCGGCTACTACGACTTCCCAGAGGAGGAGGGACGTCGCATCGTGCGCGTGCTCGCCTTCCGCCAGGACTACCCGGAGGATCACCCGTGGGCCCACCCCGTCGACGGACTCTGCGCCTACGTGGATGTCGCGGCCCAGAAGGTCACGCGCCTCATTGACGCCGCGGACCTCGCGATCCCCGCCACCTCGGGCAACTTCGATGACCCCAGCCTGCAGGGCGCGCCGCTGGCCACGCTCAAGCCGATCGTGATCTCGCAGCCGGAAGGTCCGAGCTTCTCGGTGGACGGCGAGACCGTCACGTGGGCCAACTGGCAGTTCCAGGTCGGATTCGATGCCCGCGAGGGTCTCGTCCTGCGCCAGCTGAGCTTCGATGACGGCGAGGAGCGTCGCCCGGTGATCTACCGCGCGTCGATCGCCGAGATGGTCGTGCCATACGGTGACCCGAGCCCTGTGCGGTTCTGGCAGAACTACTTCGACACCGGAGAGTACCTGTTCGGGCGATTCACAAACTCGCTCGAACTGGGCTGTGACTGCGTCGGCGAGATCCACTACTTCGACGCCGTGCTGAGCGACGAGGTCGGAAACCCGCAGACGATCAAGAACGGCATCTGCATGCACGAGGAGGACTTCGGCACCCTCTGGAAGCACAGCGACCTCTACACGGGCTCGAACGAGGTACGCCGCCAGCGTCGCCTCGTGATCAGCTTCTTCACGACGGTCGGCAACTACGACTACGGCTTCTACTGGTACCTCTACCTCGACGGCACCATCGAGTGCGAAGCGAAGCTCACCGGCGTGCTCTTCACTTCCTCGTACCCCGAGGAGGGCTACGACTACGCCAGCGAGGTCGCTCCCGGCCTCGGAGCTCCCTACCACCAGCACCTCTTCAGCGCCCGTCTCGACATGATGGTCGACGGGCTGGCGAACGCCGTTGACGAGGTGGATGCCGTACGTCTTCCGATCAGCGAATCGAACCTGCACGGCGGCGCCTTCACCAAGAAGTCGACCCGAATCACGTCGGAGTCGGCCGCGGCGCTCACAGCGGATGCGACGGTTGGCCGCGCCTGGCACATCGTGAACACGGAGAAGAAGAACTACCTCGGCAACAACACGGGCTATGTGCTGTTCCCTGAGGCGAATCCGACGCTGATGGCAGACCCCGCGTCATCCATCGCCAAGCGGGCGGCCTTCACGCAGAACCACCTGTTCGTCACGAAGTACGACCCGGCCGAGCGCTACCCCGCAGGTGACTTCGTGCACCAGAACCCGGGTGGCGACGGCCTTCCGTTGTACATGGCCGCCGATCGTCCGCTGGACGGCGAGGACATCGTGCTGTGGCACACCTTCGGTCCGACGCACTTCCCGCGCCCCGAGGACTGGCCGGTCATGCCGACCGACTACGCCAAGTTCACGCTCAAGCCGTACGGGTTCTTCCCGCGCAACCCGGCGCTCAATGTGCCGGCGAACGAGCCGGTGCATGCCTGCTCGCACGGGCATGACTCCACGGCGCACGGCGACCACGCCGGGCACTCCCACTAGCGGCAGCGAGCTGATTCCTCGTGGTTGAGATCCTTCACCTGGGGTCGCTCGTTCCGGCGACCGTCGGAGTGTGCTGCACGGTCGGCGACCGTCGCAGCCGCTCCGCGGTCGCGTGGGTGCCCGCGATCGTGATGCTCGTCGCGATGATCGACTCCATGGTGGGCATCGGGATGCTCGCGCCCGTGTTGTGGGCGGGCATCCTTCTCGGTCTCGCCGTATGGCCGGCGGTCGCGCTGCGACGCGAACGCTCGGCCCGAGACGCCGGGAATGCGCATGCCGGGACCATTGCCACGGCGATGGGAGTTCACCGAAGCGTCAGTCTGCTGCTGATGTCAGCGCTCGTCCTGTTGGCGGGCACGTCGGTTCCCGGGACCGTCTCGGCGGCGGGCGCTCACGGGAGCCATGCCGCGGGGGTGCCGATCCTCTCCGCGCTGTGGATATCGGCGGCCGCCCTGGCAGTCTTCACGCTGTGGCTGGTCACGGCACTGGCCCGGCTGACCCCGCAGCGGTGACTCCGCGCTGCGGGATGACTCTTGCGCCGCTGGAGTCCGCGAGCATGGCCGCGTCGATCCTGATGATGACGATCGCCCTGGCGGCAGCTCGAGCGGCCACCCCGTCGCCACCCGCCGCCCGCCCACCCCGCCGAGATTGCGCAAACTGCCGCTAACGGCGACCGCATAACGGCAGTTTGCGCAATCTCGGCGGCGGCAGGCGGCGGCGCGGCGGCCGGCGCGCGCCCTAGTCCAGCAGGTTCGCGGCCACCGTCGAGTGCACCGCCTCCGAGGTGCTCGGGTGGTAGATCCCGGCCAGCACGTCCCGCTGCAGCCGCGCCAGCTCGCCCGTGGCGCTGAACCCGGCGCCTCCCGCACAGCGCATGGCCTGATCGAGCACATACCTGGCCGTTTCCGTCGACCGGTGGCGTGCGCCAGTGAGCATCCTGAACCAGGATGCCCCGTGGTCGACTACCCCGTCGACATCGGCCGCGAGGCTCTCCAACTGCGGGGCGATGGCGTCGAGGGCGATGGCAGCATCCGCGATTCGCCAGCGGAAGTCCGGATTCTGGGCGTACGACTCCCCGCTGTGGATGGACGTGCGGCGCTTCACCGCTTCGACGGCGAGCTCGAGCCCGCGGTCGGCGATCCCGGCGTACACCGAGCCGATCAGCAGCAGGAAGTTGGCGAAGATGCCGAACACGAAGGGGTCGGCATTGGGTCCGAGGGGAAGCGTCCTGGCGATCCGCGATGTCGGCACGAATGCGCCATCCAGCACGGTCGTGTGGCTCTGGGTGGCACGCATGCCGAGCGTGTCCCAGTCCTCCAGCGAGCGCCATCCGGGCGTCTCGCGCGTGATGAACCCGTGCACGAGGCTGTCCCCGTGGCGACCGAACACTCCGAGCCTGGTCCAGGCCGGCGAAAGGGAGGTGAAGATTTTCGTGCCGGTGAAGGTGAAGCCGCCGTCGACGGGGGTGGCAACGGTGGTCGAGTCCCACAGCACCGCGTCGTTCCCCGGCTCGCTCACCCCGAACGCGAACAACTCCCCCGCCGCGGCATCCTCGAGCACCCAGTCGAGGCTGTGATCTCCCCGGGCGGCGAGCACGCGCGCCACCCCGACCCACACGTGGTGCATGTTGACGCCGAGGGCCGTGGCCGGGGCGTACGCAGCAAGCAGACGTTGGTCCCGGGCGGTGTCGAGCAGGCTGCGCGGTTTGAGGTATCCGGCGGCTCTCAGCTCATCCAGATCCTCGGAAAAGAACGTGTTGTCACGGTCGTACCCGGCCGCTCGCGAACGGATTCGGTCAAGCAGATCCTGGGTGAGCATCGTCATCCCCTCAGGCTATGCGCGCGTACGACACGCGGGTAGAGCAGAGTGGGAGTCAACTTGGGAGAACCGTGGGAAACTCGCTCAACGCTTGAACATAGGGATGTCCGTGATATACCGTTTTGGGATTCGGCCATGAACCCATGTTCAATGGTCATACGGCCCGCCGTCGTCGCCGCTTCCAGCTCCACGACTCCTCACCAGACGGAAGGCGCGCCCATGGCCGACCCCCTGCTCCGCACCTCAGTACCACCGATGGACGGTATTCGCGGCGTCCTCTTCGACCTTGATGGCGTGCTCACCCCCACCACCGATGTGCACATGGCGGCATGGGCCAGATTGTTCACTCCGTACCTCGAAGAGCACGGTGTGGCGCCATACACCGAGCAGGATTATTTTGACTTCATCGACGGAAAGCCGCGCTACGACGGCGTCCGCTCCATGCTCGCCGCGCGCGGGCTCGAGCTGCCGGACGGCGACCCCACGGACGACCCTTCGGCAGACACCATCTGCGGGCTCGGCAATCGCAAGAATGACACCGTGAGCCGCGTGCTCGCCGAGGAGGGCGTCTCGCCCTACCCCGGATCTGTCAACTTTCTGGATGCCGTGACCAAAGCCGGCATGCAGGTCGCCGTGGTCTCCAGCTCACGCAATGCTCCCGCCGTGCTGCAGGCCGCCGGACTGGCCGATCGTTTCGAGGTCGTCGTCGACGGTGTGGTTGCCGCCGCCGGAAACATCGCGGGAAAACCCGCCCCAGACACCTACCTGCACGCGGCCCAGCTGCTCGGCCTGACTGCGGCCGAGTGCGTGGTCGTGGAGGATGCGCACTCCGGTGTTCAGGCCGGTCACGCTGGCGACTTCGGCCTTGTGCTCGGTGTGGACCGCGGCGCAGGCGCGCAGGAACTGCTCGACTCGGGTGCTGACATCGTCGTTTCCGACCTTCAGGACATGCTGCCTCTGGACGCCTACCCGGTAGGAGCGCACTCATGAGCGCCCGCGCCTCGAGCGATCCGCTTGACCGCACCCGGTTCCCCATCGATGAGTGGGCGCTGGTCGAAACCTCCCCCGGCTCACACGACATGGGTAACACCGAAACCCTTTTCGCGGTCGGCAACGGCTATGTGGGCATGCGCGGAAACATGGATGAGGGTCGCGCCGGCCATGTGCACGGCACCTTCATCAACGGTCTCCACGAGATCTGGCCCATCCGGCACGCCGAGGAGGCGTTCGGATTCGCCCGCGTCGGCCAGACGATCGTCAACGTTCCAGACGCCAAGATCATCCGCCTCTACGTGGACGACGAGCCGTTCATCCTGCCCGAAGCAGACGTACTCGACTTCAACCGCCGCCTCGACTTCCGTGAGGGCGCGCTGACCCGATCCGTGCTGTGGCGCACGCCTTCGGGCAAGCAGGTTCGGGTGGATTCCCGGCGGATGATCTCGTTCGTCGACCGTCACCTCGGGGTGATCGTCTACGACGTCACCGTGCTCGACGCAGACGCATCAGTCGCCATCTCGAGCCAGCTCTTCAACAGGCAGGACGGCATCGACGAGTTCGACCAGCCCCCGGTCGAGTTCGACAAGCCGGGGCCGGCCGCCGCCACCTTCGACCCCCGCAAGGCGGAAGTCCTGACGGAACGTGTGCTGCAGCCAAAGCTCAAGCGGGCCAACGGCAGCCGCTACACGCTCGGATACCGCTGCACCAACTCCGGGATGACCGTGGTTGCCGGCATCGATCACACGATCGACACCACCAACGAGTGGGAAGTACAGAGCTCCCTCGAGGACGACCTCGCCAAGCACGTCTACCGCGTCAAGGCAAAAGCCGGGCAGCGCATCCGCGTCGTGAAGACGGTCAGCTACCACAGCTCTCGTGGCGTCCCCACGCGCGAGCTCGCCGACCGCAGTGATCGCACGCTGGATCGCGCGGCCGCCGAGGGCTTCGAACACGCGGCCGAACAGCAGCGCGAGTGGCTCGCCGACTTCTGGGCGCGCACCGACGTCGAGGTGCACGACCAGCCCCTCGTGCAGCAGGCCGTGCGGTGGAATCTGTTCCAGCTTGCCCAGGCGTCAGCCCGTGCGGACGGCCAGGGCGTCGCCGCTAAGGGCGTCAGCGGAACCGGCTACGGCGGCCACTACTTCTGGGACACCGAGGTCTATGTGCTGCCGGTGCTCACGTACACCTCCCCGATCGCCGCGCGGAACGCGCTGCGGTTCCGGCACTCGATTCTCGATAACGCACGATCGCGCGCCGGCGAGCTGAACCAGCAGGGCGCGCTGTTCCCGTGGCGCACCATCAGTGGCGAGGAGTCGTCCGCGTACTACGCGGCGGGCACCGCGCAGTATCACATCGATGCAGACATCGCCTTCGCCCTCACTCAGTACGTTGCCGCAACGGGTGACACCGACTTCCTCACCAGGGGCGCCATCGACATCCTGGTCGAGACGGCTCGCATGTGGGCCGACCTCGGTTTCTGGCGGTCCAACGGTGACGAGTCGTTCCACATCCACGGCGTCACCGGCCCGGATGAGTACACCACCGTCGTCAACGACAACCTGTACACAAACGTCATGGCCAGGGCCAACCTTCACTCGGCCGCACTCGCGGTTCAGGCACTGCGCGAACGCGATCCCGCCAGCCACGATCTCATGGTGGCGCGACTCTCGCTCGAGCCGCACGAGGTGGAGCACTGGACGGCGGCCGCCGAGGCGATGTGTATTCCGTTCGACGAGGCTGTGGGCATCCACCCGCAGGATGCGCAGTTCCTGGAGAAGGAGCTGTGGAACCTCGAGAAGACCGGGCAAGACAAGCTCCCACTGCTGCTGCACTATCACCCGCTCGTGATCTACCGCTTCCAGGTGATCAAGCAGGCCGACGTGGTGCTCGCGCTGTTCCTGCAGGGCGACAAGTTCACTGACGCGCAGAAGAAGGCCGACTTCGACTACTACGACCCGATCACGACGGGCGACTCGACCCTGTCGGCTGTCGTGCAGTCGATCATCGCGTCGGAGGTCGGCTACAACGATCTCGCCCTGCAGTACTTCATGGACGGGCTGTTCGTCGACCTCGCCGACCTGCACCACAACTCCGCTGACGGCGTGCACATCGCCTCCACCGGCGGCATGTGGAGCGCGCTCGTGTTCGGCTTCGGCGGCCTGCGCGACCACGAGGGCCGACTCACCGTCGACCCACGGCTCCCCAAGGGGTGGCGCGGCATCAGCTACCGCATCATGGTCAACGGAACACGCGTGCGGGTGGATGTCACGCAGCCCGAGATCAGGTTCACTGTGGAGGAGGGCACCTCCGTGGAGTTCAGCGTGCGCGGCGAGGACATCGTCGTCAGCCTGGAAACCCCGGTCACCGTCAGCCTGGCCCACCACGGTCCGCGAATCGCGGGAGCGCCATCCACGAGCCACCTGGAAGGCTCACGGCGATCGGACGGCAGCCTCATCACCGCAACCGTGCCGGTTGGCTGGGCGCCGGGCACCGAGCATCCGGTGCTGGCCGACTAGGTTCGGCGCAGGTCGGCTGATTTCGGCGTTCAGTTCGAGGTGGTCGCCCGAGGTTGCTTTAGTCCGAGGAACGGGTCGAGCGCGCGGGCATACTCATCGGCTCGCCCGGTCGGCACGACTGTGGCTCCGTATCCGAATTGGACGCTGGCGACCGGCCAATCGAACTCCTTCGCCTCCTGCACAGCCTCGCCCGTCGGGTCGAGCGAACCATCCTGGATCAGGATGAATACCCACTGCACCCCATCGGTGGCGTGACCGCTCCACCGCCAGCACTTCTCAGCGACGGCGCCGCACCATTCAAGGGGATCGTCGAGTACAAACCTCCCGAGCCCTGCTGCCTCGGTGACCTGGCTCGCCTCGTCGACTACTCGCTGCCACTCGCTCGCCGACGGAGCGCCGTCTGAAGAAAAGTCACAACAGTTGACGGTCGTGAGCATCGATTCACCACCGTACCCATTGCCACCTGGGGGAACCAGTTGTCGGCAGCGAACCAATCCGGTTCGGGTTCACTCGAGGTCATCGAGAACCCGGAAGCGTCAGTCATCGCGGCCCGAAGTTGCTGAACCAGCTCGCGCGCGACGGGCTCCAGCTCAGCCTGATCCGGAAATCCGAGAAGAAGCTCTCCATCGATTCCTTCATACGCCGGATAGTCGGCCCAATCTACGGTGACCGCTACACCCTGCTCGTCGGTATATGTGGTCGTGGGCGAGGGCTCAAAGCCCAGCACGCTGCATCCGGTGAGCGTTAGGACCGCAACGGTCAGGATCGCGGCGCGTCTTCGCATGGCCAAAGTCTCGCATGTCGCGCTCAGCGCTCTATGGCCTCAGGCGTTGCGGCGTAGTTCTCGGAGGTGAGCACAGCCATATTCGTCGGTCGCGGTCCGAGGGTTTGCGCTTGAACCCAGCTCACACCATGTTCGAGCGCTCGGCGAACGTTGCGCCCCCGCGCTGCCTCCTCGAGCTCCCCAGGCTTCAGGACGACCCCGCTGACTCCCTCGCGGGAACTCCTCTGGCCGGCAGCGACCTCATCGCGGATCATGGCACCGTAGCGATCGAGCTCAGCTGCGAACTCGTCCTCGTTGTCGAATGCGGCGACGACAACATTGCGACGCTCGTGTCGTGTCGAGTCAAACCGGTAGTGCTGAATCACCCACCGCCAGATGCTGTCATCCTCGTGATCGACCTGTGCCACCGACCAATCCTCCCACCTCGTCGTGCCGCATTCAGAGCATTCGGATAGGCCGCGATCAGGTAGATCCCGGCTTTCGAGATCAACATCGTGCCTACGAGGAAGAAGGCACAAGATGAACGAGACATCCACGACTCTGAGCACGCCGCTTGGCACACTCCGACTGGACGAACTGACCGGGAAGAATATCCACCTCGCCAATCAGTTGAGCGTGAAGCCCGGGCAGGAGCGGTTCATTCTCCCCGCCACCTTTTCCATGATGGAGACCCCTCCCAGCCCCGCGACCTCGTGGGAGCGAGTGGCTGTGCGGGACGACAAGGTCGTGGGTTTCATCGACGCAAACCTCGATACTGATCCGAAGACCGCGGCAGAATTTCGGGCGTGCATCTGGCGGATCTTTGTGGATGCTGATGCTCAGGATCAGGGTGTCGGATCGTTCCTCATCCGCAGCTTCGCGGACGCGGCCGCCCGGGCAGGCATCGCTCAGGTCACCGTGATCTGGGAAGAGGGACCGCAGGGCCCAGGGGACGCCTTCCATCGCATCGGATTCACCGACATCGGCCAGACCAGCTACGGCGAGATCATCGGCGCGTTCCCGACGGTCTGATTGCGCAGAGTCGTCGAACCCGGACCGCCTCAGCGCCGCGAGCGCATCGCCCGGGTCACCGTGACGTCAGCGCCATCGGCGGTGGCCCCGCCTGCGAGCTCCGCATACTCATCCGAGTCGACCGCGACGACGGCGACGCGGCCGTCGGCATCCGAATGCACTCCCCAGCCGTAGCGCTTGCCGAGGTCGCTCGAACGAAGACACGGCTGCCCCTTGGAGAAGAACTCGACACGCGCCTCATCACGGTCGGCAGGCGGAACGCCCTTGCGGTCGGCCCAGACAGTGAAGATGACGTCATCGGAGGTGAAGACGTAGGGATTCTCGGCAATCATCCGATAGGTCAGTTCGGCGACGCTCGGGTTGTCTCGCGACGGTGGCACGGTGCCCTCGCGAGCGACGCTGTCCTCGGCGACGGCGATCAGGGTGTCGAAGTAGTTCGTGGTGTGCATGACGCCACTATGCCCCGTCGCTCTCTGAGCCGTATTGGAGAAATCCGACAGCTGCGTGCGGGCCACCTGGGGCATCATGGAGGGATGTCGGGTCGCGCGATCGAAGCCTCCGAGCGTTCCGGCGTTCTCGCCCCGCAGAACCTGGCACGATTCCGGGCTCAGTGGTTCGAACCGCATCCCGAGCTGTCGAACATCGTCGACTCGTACTGGTCGGTTCGGTGGCAACTGAATTCCGAGGAGGTCGTCCGTCAGCCGATCCTTGCCGCGCCCGGGGTCACCCTCTCGTTCGAGTCAGGCAACGTCCCTGCTCCCCTCATCATCACCGGCGTCTACGGCCGCGCCTGGGAACGGGACATCGCCGGTTCCGGAACCGTGTTCGGCGTGCGACTGAGGCCTGCCGGGCTCGCCGCCCTGAGCGCCCTCCGCCCGCGCGACATCGCCGACTCGACGATCCCGGTCGACACCGACCTCGATCCGGGACTCCACCACCTCATGGGGAGCATTTCCCCGACGCAGGACCCCGCGGAGCTGGCCATCCGTGTGGATGACGCGATCCGCGCCGTCACGGCGGACTACGAGATCCCGGCGCTGCACCTGCTCGCCAACACCGTGGTCTCCGAACTCACGAGGCGGGTGCGGCCGATCGGCGGCCCAGAACTGGCCGGATGCGTCGGCGCCAGTGAGCGGAGCATCCAACGTGCACTCAGCCAGACGATCGGTCACGGCCCGAACTGGGTCGCGCGCTGGGTGCGACTTCAGGAGGTTGTACGCCTGCTGTCGGCTCCGGATGCGCCGCCGGCCTCGGAACTCGCGGCGACCCTCGGATACACCGACCAGGCCCACCTGGTGAACGACTTTCACCGGGCCACCGGAACGACCCCGGGGGCGTACATGAACGTGCTGCGGAAGCTAGCCGCCTAGCGGCTGCCAGTGTCGATAACTCCTGCAGATCCGCGAGCCTCCGCCGAGCAAGCCCCGGAATCGCGGCGATCACGACAGGACGGCACGCCGATTTGCAGGAGTTATGAACCGTGGCCGCCAGTAAGGCGAACGTTGGCGTCGCCTAGCGGCGCAACTGCAGCGTGCAGCACTTCACGCCGCCACCGCCGAGCAGCAGCTCGGACAGGTCGACGCCGATCGGGTTGTAGCCGCGCTCGCGCAGCTGGCGCTCGAAATCGGTGGCGCGGGCGGCGATGACCACGTTGTAGCCGTCGCTGAACGAGTTGAGGCCCAGCACGGCCGCATCCTCCTCGGTCACGATGATCGCATCGGGGAACCGTGCCTGCAGAAGCTCCAGTGACGGCTTGTCGAACGCCGACGGCAGGTAGGCGATGTTCGTGTCATCCAGGATCGCCATCGCGGTGTCCAGGTGGTAGAAACTCGGGTTCACCAGGTTCAGCGAGATGACCTCGCGGCCGGAGATCTCGGCGAGCTCCTGGTGACTGTTGGATGCACTGCGGAAGCCCATCCCGGCGAGGATGACGCCATCCACCACCAGGAAGTCGCCCTCCCCCTCGTTCACCTCGGCGGGCTCGCGCACATCGAAGCCGTTCTGCCCGAACCAGTCCATGTACGCGGGGCCTTCCGGCTGGCGCTGCGGGTGGGTGAAGCTCGCGCCGTAGGCGATGTTGTCGATCACGAAACCGCCGTTGGCCGCGTAGACCATGTCGGGGAGCCCATCGACCGGGTCGATGAGGTGCACGTCGAAGCCGAGGTCGACATAGGTCTGGTACAGCGTCTCCCACTGGCGCACCGCGAGGGCAGTGTCGGTCGGCATCTCCGGATCCATCCACGGGTTGATGCGGTACACGACGGTGAAGAAGCTGGGGCGGCACATGAGCACCGTGCGGGGTGTGGCGATGCGGGCCGGGGCTGCTGGCTGGTCAGTCATGGTCATCCGTCCAGTGTTCCACGCATCTATCCGCACTTTCAGAGCTTGTTGCGCACGAATCGCGCGTCTGCAGACCGCCTTTGGCTGCGATTTTCGCCGTAGTCTGGCCGGATGGACAACCTCGACTACGGCATCATTGACCTCCTGAGGCTCAATGCGCGCGCTGGCTACGGCGATATCGGCGACGTAATCGGTCTTTCGGCCTCCGCAGTTAAACGTCGCGTCGACCGCCTGGTCGCCGATGGCGTCATCCGCGGGTTCACGGTTCAGGTCGATCCGGCCGTAGACGGGCTGTCGACCGAGGCCTACGTGGAGCTCTTCTGTCGCGGCACGGTGGCTCCGGAGGAGCTCAAGCGGATCCTGTCCAGCATCCCTGAGGTGGTCGATGCCGGCACCATCACGGGCTCGGCCGACGCGATCGTGCACATGCGGTCGAGGGATATCGCGTCACTCGAGGTCGCCCTGGAGCGGCTGCGACTCGCACCGAACGTCGACCACACCCGAAGCGCGATCGTGCTGTCACGGCTCGTCCACCGGAATCACGACTGACCCGACTAGCCGGTTGATTCGACCCGGAGGTAGCGTATTACCGTGAAAATTGATCCGACATCGAGCGTGACCCTGTACGAGCAGGTGCGCACGCAGATCATCGAGCAGATCGAAAGCGGCGAGCTGATCGTCGGTTCGAGGCTCCCCACTGTGCGACAGCTGGCCAGCGAGCTGGGTGTCGCCCCGTACACCGTGGCCCGCGTGTACCGCATTCTCGAAAACGACGGGTTTGTCGAGACGCGTGGCCGCAACGGCACCGTGGTCAGCGGCACGAAAGGCACTGCCGAGGAGTCGCTGCAGCTCGCCGCGAGCGCCTACGCCGTGCGAGCAACCGAACTCGGTGTTCCACCCGAGGATGCGCTGCGCTTCGCCAGGTCGGCGCTCGGGCTCTAGCTAGGCGACCGCGTTGCTAGTGTCCCTCGCGGTCTGAGTCGACGCCGGCGCCGGGCCCGAGGTCGAGTGTTGCCAGCGCGGCGAAGTCCTCGGCATCCAGCTCGAAGTCGAAGATGGAGATGTTCTCGACCATCCGCTCCGGGTGCGCCGTTTTGGGAATCACCACGAGTCCCTGCTGCACATGCCAGCGCAGCACGACCTGGCTCGCGGTTCTTCCGTGTTTCTCGGCGACCCTGACGACGGGCGCTTCGTCAAGGATGCCCTTGATCGGGCTCCACGATTCGGTGACGATGCCGTTCGCTGCGTTGTAGGCCCGCTGCTCGGTCCTGGTGATCGCGGGAGACAGCTGGATCTGGTTCACGGCCGGCACCGTGTCCGTCTCCGCGGCGAGCACCGCGAGGTGGGCGGGAAGGAAGTTGGATACGCCGATGGAGCGCACGAGCCCGTCGGCCTTCAGCTTCTCGAACGTCCTCCAGGTCGAAACGAACTCCCCCCGGGCCGGCAACGGCCAGTGGATGAGCAGCAGGTCGACGTACTCGAGCCCGAGTCGCTGCAGCGAGCCGCGCAGCCCCGCGATCGCACGGTCATCGCCCTGGAACGTGCCGTCCAGCTTCGTGGTGATGAACAGCTCTGACCTGTCGACACCGCTGGCTTTCACGCCGGCACCGACGCCATCCTCATTCTCGTAGCGCGCGGCGGTGTCGATGTGGCGGTAGCCGAGTCCGATGGCGGCCGACACGGCGTCCTTCGCCTCATCCGGCGTCATGGGCCAGGTGCCGAGACCGACCTGCGGGATGCTGTGACCGTCGTTGAGCGGGATGGAGGGGATCATCTTTCCACCATACAAGCCGACGTCGCGTCGCTACTCGACCCGAAGCCCGGCCATTTCGGGGTCGGGGTTGCCGAAGCGGTGAGCGGTGATGCTGATCGCCTGCTCGTGCAGGAACGGCAGCAGCTCGATGCGGCCGGAGGTGGTGACCGGGCCGCTCCAGATCGCGATGTCCACACTGCCGTTGACGGCTTCGGCGAGCGCAAGCGGATCGCCGCCGATGAGTCGCACCCGGGAGGCGTCGAGGGTGCGCACCCGGTTCAGCCATGACGCGTCCGACTCGACGGTGTGCTCGCTGACCAGCACCGGCCCGAGGGTGCTTCCGAGTCCGTCTCCGAACGTCTGCACGAGGGAAGTGGGCAGCGGGATGGCCGAGCTGATGTCCACGGCGGATCCGACGCGGCTCGCCGCAGCGAGCAACCGCACGAGGTGGCCGAGCGGCTCGCCCTCGCTCAGGCGGATGGTGACGGGCACCGGACGGTAGCGGAACACGTTGCGCTCCACACCGAGAGCCGAGACATCCCGGGCCACACCGTATTCGGTCGCCCAGGCCCTCTCGTCGCTCTGTGCCGCGCGGCGCACCCGGTCGAACTCGGGAAAGTCGAGCCCGGACTGGGCCTTCTTGATGACGGATGCCACCTGCTCGGAGATCCCCGGAAGCATGATGTCGTTGCGGGGCTCCGTCTCCACGGCGCCCCAGGTGCCGAGCGTGAGCAGGTAGTTGGGGCCACCGGCCTTCGCGGAGGTGCCGACGGTGGAGCGCTTCCAGCCCCCGAACGGCTGCCGGCGCACGATGGCACCGGTCGTTCCGCGGTTGACGTAGAGGTTTCCGGCCTCGACAGTGTCGAGCCAGAGCTCCACCTCGGCCGCATCGAGCGAGTGGATGCCCGCCGTCAGCCCGTAATCCACGGCGTTCTGCAGCGCGATCGCCTCGTCCAGAGTGGCGGCGGTCATGACGCCCAGCACCGGACCGAAGTACTCCGTGAGGTGGAACTCGCTCGCGGCGGCGACCCCGGCACGCACGCCGGGCGACCACAGCGCGCCAGACTCGTCGAGCTTCTTCGGCTGCACCAGCCAGTGCTCGCCCTCGGACAGGGTGGTCAGGGCGTGCAGGAGCTTGCCGTGTGCAGGCTCAACGATCGGGCCCATCTGCGTCGTCGCATCCTGTGGGTATCCCACGCGCAGGGTGGTGACGGCGTCGATGAGCTGGCGGCGGAACCGCTCGCTGGAGCCGACGGAACCGACGAGAATCACCAGCGAGGCGGCCGAGCACTTCTGGCCGGCGTGCCCGAAGGCGCTCCTGACCACGTCGGCGACGGCGAGATCGAGGTCGGCGCTCGGGGTGACGATGATCGCGTTCTTGCCGCTCGTCTCCGCCAGCAGCGGCAGGTCGGCCCGCCAGGACCTGAACAGTTCGGCTGTCTCGTACCCTCCGGTCAGGATGACGCGGTCGACGGCGGGATGCGACACCAGCTGCTGTCCGAGCTCACGCTCCCCCACCTCCAGCAGTGTGAGCACGTCGCGGGGGACGCCGGCCTCCCACAGCGCCTCGACCATCACGGCTCCGGATCGGCGCGCGAGCCCCGCGGGCTTGATGATCACGCCGCTGCCCGCGGCGAGTGCGGCCAGCACGGAGCCCGCCGGAATCGCGACCGGGAAGTTCCACGGCGGGGTGACGACGGTCAGGCGCGGCGGTGTGTACGCGGCGTCGGTGATCTGGTCGAGCTCGAGGGCGCGCTCGGCGTAGTAGCGGGCGAAGTCGATGGCCTCGCTGACCTCGACATCCCCCTCGGCGATGGTCTTGCCGGTCTCGCTCGCCATGACCTCGACGAGTCGCCCGCGGTATGCGGCGAGCACGTCTCCGGCGTCGCGGAGCACCTGGGCGCGGTCGGCAGCAGACCGTGTGCCCCAGCGGGTCCCGGCCTTGACGGTGGTGGCGATTCGACGGTTGAGTTCCGGCAGATCCGTGACCTTCGCCGCATCGATGGCTGCCGTGCCCAGGGTGGAGTGAGCACTGCGCGACAGCACCTCGCGCCCCCAGGCGCGGTTCGCCGCGATCGACGGGTCGGTGTCCGGTTCGTTGAAGAACCCTCGCCCCGTCCGGCACCTCGAGGGTGTGCGCGCGATCCTGCACGCGGTTCGAGCTCGGCACCGAATCGTCCAGGTCGGCGAGCGACGCGAGGAATCGCTGCTCCTCGCGGGCAAACACCTCGGGATTGTCGGCGAGCTCGAAGACGCCGGACATGAAGTTTTCCGTGCTCGCGTTCTCCTCGAGGCGTCGCACCAGGTAGCTGATCGCGGAGTCGAACTCGTGCGGGTGCACCACCGGCGTGTACAGCAGCAGGCCGCCGACGTCGCGCTTGACCGCATCCGCCTGGCCGGTGGCCATGCCGAGCAGCATCTCGAACTCGACCCTGCTCGCTGACCTGGCGCTGCCTGGCGAGCAGCCATGCGTATGCCACGTCGAACAGGTTGTGGCCGGCGACCCCGATGCGAACGGCATCGGTGCGCTCGGGGGTGAGCGCCCAGTTGAGCACGCGCTTGTAGTTCGTGTCGCTCTCCTGCTTCGACGACCAGGTCGCCAGCGGCCAGCCGTGCACCGCGGCATCCACGTGTTCCATCGCGAGGTTGGCGCCCTTGACCACGCGCACCTTGATGCCTGCGCCGCCGAGCCTGCGACGTGCTGTCGCCCACTCGGTCAGACCCTGAAGGGCGGCGAGGGCATCCGGCAGATAGGCCTGCAGCACGATGCCGGCCTCGAGCTCGCGCAGCTGCGGCTGGTCGAGCAGCTTCTCGAAGACGGCGATGGTCAGGTCGAGGTCTTTGAACTCTTCCATGTCGAGGTTGATGAACTTAGGGGTGGGGGATGCCGCGGCAAGCTCGTACAGCGGAGTCAGCCGCTCCACCACCTCCGTCACCATCTCGTCGAACGCCCACATCGAGAGCTGGCTCGCGACGGACGAGACCTTGATCGACACGTAGTCGACGTCGTCGCGGGCGAGAAGCTCGCGGGTGCCGGCGAGGCGACGATTCGCCTCGTCATCGCCGAGGACGGCCTCGCCGAGCAGGTTCAGGTTGAGCCGGATCCCCTGGCCGCGCAGCGACTCCAGGGTCTTGGTGAGCTTCGCCGGCGTCGCATCCACGACGAGGTGCGACACCATGCGGCGAAGCACCCAGCGGGAGATCGGCACGATCGGCCACGGGATGAGCGGCGCGAATCCCCCGCCGGCGAGGATCGCGGCCCGCAGGTACCAGGGCAGGAACGCGGGGATGCCGTGGCTCAGCTTTTCGAGGTTGCGTCCGGCCACCCGCAGATCGTGGGGACGCACCACCTTGTCAACGAATCCGAGGGTAAACGCGAGCCCCTTGGGGTCCTTCAGCACACCGGCGAGCCGCTCGGCGCTGACATCGGCCTGCACTGCGGAACTCTCGGCGAGCCACCGACGCACGGTGGCGATCGTCTCATCCGCGAGGTCGGGCTGGGAGGTGCTCGCGTTGGAGTGCTCGAGTGACATGCTCATGAGGATATTCCTCCCGGGTGTGTGCGGCTGAAGCATTCAGTGTGCGCCTCGACGTATGGGTAGGAAAAGCGATGGTTAGTGCACAATATCCATTAGAAGAATTGAACGAATGGATGCCCATGCTCGACGTGCGCCGACTACGCCTGCTGCGCGAGCTGAAGCTGCGTGGCACCATCGCCGCCGTGGCGGCCGCGCTCTCCTACACGCCGTCCTCCGTGTCGCAGCAACTCGCGCTGCTGGAGACCGAGGCGGGGGTGCCCCTGCTCGAAAAGTCGGGGCGCCGGGTGCAGCTCACGCCGCAGGCCGAGCTGCTGGTGCGTCACACGACAGTGCTGCTCGATCGGCTCGAGTTGATGGAGGCCGAACTCGACCAGTCGCTCACCGAGGTCACCGGCACCGTGCGGCTTGCCGTGTTTCAGTCTGCCGCGCTCGGCATCATCCCGCAGGCGCTCACCATCTTCAACGAGGAGTACCCGCAGTTGCGCGTCGAGGTGACGCAGCGAGAGCCAGAGAACGCACTCTTCGAAACCTGGACCCGCGAATTCGACCTCGTGATCGCTGAGCAGTATCCGGGGCACGCGGCGCCCCAGCAGGCGGACCTCGACAGGGTGAGCCTGTTTCGAGACGAGCTCAGACTGGGCGTGCCAGCATCCTTCGACGGCGCGAGCCTTGCGGATGCCCGTGCCAGCGCCTGGGTGATGGAGCCACGCGGCACGGCCTCACGGCACTGGGCAGAACAGCTGTGCCGCCGGGCCGGGTTCGAGCCGGATGTTCGCTTCGAGACCGCCGACCTGCAGGCGCAGATCCGACTCATCGAGAGCGGCCACGCGGTGGCGGTGCTGCCCGACCTGGTCTGGGCGGGACGGAAGCCGAGCATCCGTCTTCTCGGCCTCAACGGGGCTCCCCGGCGCACGATCTTCACGGCGGCACGAGAGGCCAGCGCGAGCCGCCCTGCGGTGAAGGCGACCCGTGAGGTGCTCGCACGATCCGTCGAGTTTGCCTGATCTTCCGCTGCAGCCAAGCAATGTGTACGCTGTCAACTATGGCAACTTCATCCATATTTGTGAACCTGCCCGTGGCCGATCTCGAGGCCGCCAAGGCGTTCTACACAGCCCTCGGCTACACCGTGAATCCGCTGTTCAGCGACGAGAACGCCGCCTGCATAGTGATGTCCGAGAACATCTACGTGATGCTCCTGACGACGCCGTTCTTCCAGACCTTCACCGACAAGGACATCATCAACGCGAGAACCCACGTCCAGACGCTGAATGCGCTCGACGTCGGGAGCCGCGAGGCGGTCGACGAATGGGCGGAGAAGGCGTTGGCTGCGGGAGGAACCGAGCCCAGGCCCGCGCAGGACATGGGCTTCATGTATTCGCGCGACGTCGAAGATCCCGACGGCCACATCTGGGAGCCGTTCTGGATGGATCCCGCGGCCTCCGAGAACGGTCCGCCCGCGGCATAGCCGAGTTGCAGCGCTAGACCGCGGACCCGCCGGCGACCGCGTACGACCACAGTTCGCTGCTGACACCAACGTGCGCCGGACGTTCCGTCGCGGCCTCGCCCGAGCGCTCGGCTTCGCTGCGGTGCCCATGACCGAATGCCGGCGAATTGACCCACGTCTGGAACGATTCCTCGTCAGCCCAGCGGGTGATGACCAGCCAGGTGGTGCGGTCGTCCGTCGGCTGCAACAGCTCGAATCCCTCGAAGCCGGGCTGCCCATCCACCGCTCCGGCTCGCGCGGCAAAACGCTTGGCGAGTTCGTCTCCGCTGTCGGCGGCGACGGTGATGGCATTGATCTTGATAACGGTCATACGCCCATCCTGACAGGGCGCGCTGGCAGGATGGTGGGATGCAGAGCAACCCTTCTGAGCAGGATCGTGATCTGTGGCGCCGCTTCTTCGTGATGCGCCGCCAACTCGAACTCACCCTCGAGCGTCGCCTCAATGCGGACGCCGGCATCTCTAACGCCGACTTCGAGATTCTCGTCTCGCTCAGCGAGGCCCCGACGAGTCGACTGCGCGCCGGCCAGATTGGCGACATCATCGGCTGGGAGAAGAGCCGGGTGTCGCACCAGATCACCCGGATGGAGCAGCGCGGACTCGTCAGGCGCGAGGAGTGCGACGACGATGCCAGGGGAGTCTGGATAGTTCTCACCGCCGATGGCAGCGCCGCCGTGCAGGCTGCGGCCACCGATCACAGCGCGGCGCTTCGCGAGCACTTTTTCGACGTGCTCGACGATGACGAGAAGCGAGCGCTCGGCGTGATCTCCGGCAAAATCCTCGGCACCATCAACCCGGCCATCTGCGAAGACCAGCACGCAGATGCCTGAGGGCCGTGACGTCGTCATCGTCGGCGGGGGCCACAACGGTCTCGCTGCCGCCGCGTACCTTGCGCTTGCCGGCAAGCGCGTGACCGTACTCGAACGGCTGCCCCACGTTGGTGGAGCCGCGGTTTCCGCCTCCGCGTTCGAGGGGGTGGATGCCCGGCTGTCGCGATACTCATACCTCGTGTCGCTGCTTCCGGAGCGGATCATCCGCGACCTTGGCCTCTCGATCACCCTCGCCAGGCGCCGCTATTCCTCGTACACGCCGCAGCCCGGAGGCATCGAGGGCCTGCTGATCGACAACATGGATGCCGCGGCCACCGCCTCGGCCCTGGGCAAGGATTCGGCAGCCTGGGACAGGTTCTACTCTGGCACCGCGAGGCTGGCGAAGGCCCTCTTCCCGACGGTCACCGAGCCGCTGCTCACCCGCACCGAGGCTCGCGCCGCCGTCGGGGACGAGACCCTGTGGTCGTCGCTCATCGACCACCCGATCGGCGCCACCATCGCGGATACCTTCGTCGACGACCTGGTGCGCGGCGTCGTGCTCACCGATGGCCTGATCGGCACCTTTGCCCCTAATGTCGACGAGTCGCTCGCGGCGAACCGGTGCTTCGCGTACCACGTGATCGGCGGAGGTACCGGCGACTGGGACGTGCCGGTCGGGGGCATGGGCGCGGTCACAGGTGAGCTCGCGCGGGCCGCTCGCAGCGCCGGGGCGGAGATCATCACGGGCGCGACTGTCACCGCGATCTCGCCAGACGGCGACGTCAGATACGTGCACAACGACGTCGAGGTCAGCCTCGGCGCCACCTGGGTGCTGGCGAATGTGGCGCCTTTCGAGCTGCAGAGGCTGATGGGGGAGTCGCAGGATGACCGCCCGGAGGGTGCGCAGGTGAAGGTCAATCTTCTGGTCTCGCGCCTTCCCCGGCTGAAGGATTCGAGCGTGGATCCTGCGGCAGCGTTCGGTGGAACTTTCCACATCAACGAGACGTGGTCGCAGTTGGACAGCGCATTCGCTGCCGCGAGCGCTGGCGCGATCCCGTCCCCGCTGCCGTGCGAGATCTACTGTCACTCGCTCACCGACCCGAGCATCCTGTCACCGCAATTGCGGGCATCGGGAGCTCAGACGCTGACGGTTTTCGGCCTGCACACCCCCGACCGGCTGGTCACGGAGGCCAACAATGATGCGATGCGTGAAACGCTGCAGCGGGCCGCTATCGATTCGCTGAACTCCGTGCTCGCCGAGCCGATCGACGAGCTGCTGCTGACGGATGCCGCTGGCAATCCGACCATCGAGACGAAGACCACTCTCGACCTGCAGCACGCGCTGCACCTTCCCGGTGGGAACATCTTCCATGGACCGCTGTCGTGGCCGTTCGCTGAGGATGACGCCGACCTGTCGACCCCTGCGCACCGCTGGGGTGTGGCGACGGCTCATCCGCGGATTCTGCTGTGCGGTGCCGGCGCCCAGCGAGGTGGCGGCGTGAGCTCGATCGGCGGCCACAATGCCGCTATGGCCGTGCTCGAGTCATCCTGACGCGAGTCTGGCTCGGCTCAGGCCCATTCGCTCGGCGCGGGACCACGGGTTGGCGGAAGGGCGATGTTCTCGTTCCAGTGGGCGATCCACTCGGGCGGCGGCATGGCCGAGACGTCGACTCCGGCGAGTTCTGCAAGCTCATCCATGCTGACTGTTCCGCCGGTTTTCTTCAGGAATCGCGCCCTCGTCATCGCACTCGCGTAGATCTCGCCGTCCACCACGAAACGCTGCTCGGCGTAGACGGCTTTGGCGTCGTAGCCGACGATCTTCGTTTCGATCTGGAACTTCTGCCACGGTTGCAGAGACTTGCGGAACGTCATGGTTTCGTTGGCCATCACCGGATAGAAGCCTTTTGCCCGCATTTTCGGCCAGAGCCCTGAGCGAATCATCAGGTCCATCCGGCCCAGGTCCATGATCGAGAAGTACACACCGTTGTTCATGTGACCGAGCACGTCGAGGTCGGTGGGCAGCACCCGCATCGTCACCCGCCCCACATCATTCACGCCGAGCGCCGACCGGCCGCGACTGCGGAACATATGGAGGAGGGTCCTGAAGAACATGTGCACGCTTTCACGCTAACTCACCGCCGCTAACGCACCGCACCTCCCTGCCTGCGACCGCGCGACCCGCTCGGAGACCACAGGATTGGAACCGAACCACGCAAGCCGCGCTGTCAGTGACCGCGATGATCCTGAACGGTCATCCTGGGGCCGAAGCGCGGCTTCTGAAACCCGCTCACCTCGATGAGTCGCATGATGCGCTGTCGGTGGCCGGCCCAGGGCGCGAGCAACTCAAGCATGCCGTCGTCGTCGACGGGTTTGCCGATCAGCGCCCAGCCGACGACCGCGGGCAGGTGATAGTCGCCGACGCTCGGCGAATCCGCGTCGCCGTGGGCACGTTGCGTGGTCTCTGCCGCCGTCCAGACCCCGATCCCCGGGATGCTGCGCAGCTTCTTCGCCACCGCCGCACCGTCGCGGCCGTGGTCGATCGTGCGCTCCAGCGACGCGGCGACGACAGCGGCCCGGATGGCCGTCGCCGAGCGCTCGGGGCCGACGCCAGCGCGATGCCACTCCCACGACGGCACCCGACGCCACGTCTCTGCGGCCGGGAAGACCATCATCCCCTCGGGCGCCGGCCCGGGCGCGACCTCGCCATACTTCGTGATCAGCACCCGCCACGAATGTCGTGCCTCCTTGCCCGTGACCTTCTGCTCGAAGATCGCGGCGAGCAGCATCTCGAACACCTGGCGAGTGCGCAGCAGGCGCAGACCCGGGTTGCGGCGCAGGGAGTCGGCGAGCAGGGCGGTGGTCGAGACATCCAGATCGCTCCAGTCGTCGCCGCTGCCCAGCAGCTCGGGCACGCCCTCGATGGCCCACTGGGCGCCGGGGCCCCAGGCCGTCACGCTGATTCCGTGCTGCTCGCGCCGAAGGTGCATGGTTGCCGCGCCATGAGGGGTGCGCAGCGTCCGCCAGAACCCTGACGCGTCCACGCGCAGGGTCGGATCGAAGCGGCCGCGGCTCAGCGGGCGCAGCGTCTGGGCCAGGTCGACCGGCTTCTCCGGCGCATACGTGGTCGTGAAGGTCACGAATAGACCTTACGTCTGCCCACCGATAGGAGCCGCGTACCCTTGAATGGTGGCCGTTCCGAAAATCCTTCTCTTCTACATCTTCACGCCCCTGGCCGACCCGGAGGCCGTTCGCCTCTGGCAGCGTGACCTGTGCGAATCGCTCGGACTGGGCGGACGGATCATCCTGTCCAAGGACGGCATCAACGGAACCGTCGGCGGGGAGCTGAAGTCCGTCAAGAAATACATTCGCAAGACCCGCGAATACGCACCATTCCACGACATCGACTTCAAGTGGAGCGAGGGCGCCGGCAACGACTTCCCGCGGTTGAGCGTGCGAGTGCGGGACGAACTCGTCAGCTTCGGGGCTCCCGGCGAGCTGAAGGTCGACGAGAGCGGCGTGGTCGGCGGCGGCGCACGGCTCACCCCGGAGCAACTGCACGAGCTCGTCGCGGAAAAGGGCGTGACCTTCTTCGACGGCCGCAACGAGTTCGAGTCCAGAATCGGCAAATTCCGCGACGCCATAGTGCCGGAGGTCGCCAACACCCGCGAGTTCGTGGCCGAACTCGAGAGCGGCAAATACGATCACCTCAAGGACGAGCCGATAGTGACCTACTGCACCGGCGGCATCCGCTGCGAGGTGCTGTCATCGCTGATGATCAACCGGGGCTTCCGCGAGGTGTACCAACTCGAGGGTGGCATCGCCACCTACGGCGACACCTTCGGCGACGCGGGGCTGTGGGACGGCTCGCTCTACGTGTTCGACAACCGCATGGCGGTCGACTTCAGCCAGGACACCGTCGTCATCGGGCGATGTGTTGCCTGTGGCGATGCGACCAGGAGGATGCAGAACTGCGATGACCTCTCGTGCCGCGAGCAGTTCGTCGTCTGCGAATCGTGCGGCGCATCCCCTGTGCATTGCCAGCAGCACTCCGCTGTTAACGACGTAACGCCCCGGCGAGGACCGGGGCGTTACGCGAGCTACTGGTTAGTAGGAGGTCGTCGTGCAGACGGCCGAGCCGTCAGCACAGGCTGCCGCGATGGTGGCGGCGACCGCGATGCCGATGATGATCGAGAGCACGATGCTGACGAATCCGATCACGATGGCGATCGTGGCCGGCGTGTTCTTCATGCCCGCGCTCTTCGACTGGCTCTTGGCGACGAAGCCGAGAATGATGCCGATCACGGAGAAGAAGATCGCAACCGGGATGGCGACGATTCCCAGGGTCTTGCCGGGGAAGGTGGCAGGGGCGGCTGCGTATGCGGGTGGCGGGGTAGTCATGTGCACTCCTCGAGGTGAGAATTAGTCTGAACAAATCGTCAGTGGCCCGACTATAGCGCCGAGAATGCCCGGCATCGCGGATAGAAGGCACTCCGCACGCTGTGTCGCCCGGAATGCACCATGATTGACTGCATGAAGATCGGAATCCTCACCAGTGGGGGCGACTGCCCCGGACTGAATGCTGTCATCCGCGGTGCCGTACTCAAGGGCACGCAAATCTACAACCGCGAATTCGTGGGGTTCCGTGACGGCTGGCGTGGCGTCGTCGACGCCGACGTGATGCCGCTTGAACGCAAAGACATCCAGGGCATCGGCAGGCAGGGTGGAACGATCCTCGGCACCTCTCGCACGAACCCCTTCGAGGGTGACGGCGGGTCCGAGCGCGTCAGGGAAAATATGGAGCGCCTCGGCATCGAATCCCTCATCGCCATCGGCGGGGAGGGAACCCTCGCGGCGGCCAAGAGGCTGACCGATGCGGGCATCAAGATCGTCGGCGTGCCCAAGACGGTCGACAACGACCTTTCCGCCACCGACTACACCTTCGGTTTCGACACGGCCACCCAGATCGCAACGGACGCGATGGACCGGCTGCGCACCACCGGCGACTCCCACGGTCGCTGCATGGTCGCCGAGGTGATGGGACGTCACGTCGGATGGATCGCCCTGCACTCCGGAATGGCGGCGGGCGCGCACGCCATCCTGATCCCGGAGCAGAAGACGAGCATCGAGCAGATCTGCGAGTGGGTGAAGTCGGTCATGGACCGCAAACGAGCACCACTCGTGGTGGTCGCCGAGGGCTTCAAGCTCGACACGATGGATGACGCGCACTCCGAGCGCGGACTCGACGCGTTCGGGCGCCCCAGGCTCGGCGGCATCGGCGACATCCTCGCGCAGGAGATCGAGGCCCGCCTGAACATCGAGACGCGCTCGACCACGCTCGGTCACATCCAGCGAGGCGGCACGCCCACCTCCTTCGACCGGGTTCTCGCCACCCGCTACGGAATGGCCGCTGTCGACTCGGTCATCCACGGGCGCTGGGGGCGCATGGTCTCGCTCAGTGGCACCACGATCACCCACGTCGCGTTCGAGGATGCGCTCGGAAAGCTCAACACCGTGCCGCAGTCACGCTACGACGAGGCCGCGATTCTCTTCGGCTGACGCAATGAGTGCCCTCGCAGTCGTTGGTTCGGTCTTCATCCTTGTCGCGGCACTGATCCACCTGCTGATCTTCTTCATGGAGAGCGTGCTGTGGGCGCGACCCGCGGTCTGGAAGAGCTTCGGGCTCGCATCCCAGGAGCAGGCCGACATCGTGCGACCGATGGCGTTCAACCAGGGCTTCTACAACGTGTTCCTCGCGATCGGCGCGGGGGTTGGCCTCGTGTTGCTTGGCTCAGGGACGCTCGGCCAGGCCGGCTTCGCACTGTCCGTCTTCTCGGCCGGCAGCATGGTGCTGGCAGCAACGGTGCTCATCGCGTCATCCCCCAGGCTGGCCAGGGCGGCAATCATTCAGGGTGCGGCACCACTGATCGGGATCGTCTTTCTGACGCTGTCGGTCCTGGTCGGATAGCCCGGCTATTCGTCGCCGTCCGGGGTCGCGTACTCGACGAGCGCCGCGATGAGCGAATCGGCCGACCTGTAGTCGGCAATGGCGGAGACGCGGAGCCCGGCTGAGCGGGCGTCGAACGCGGTACGCGGACCGATGCAGGCGACTACGGCCCCCTCGGGCAGCGGCGCGAGCTGGGCAGCGATCTGGCGTGCGACCGATCCGGAACTGACCAGCAGCGCCTGAATGCGACCGGATGCCACGTCAGCACGAACGGCCTCGGACACCGGCACACCCACCGTGCGGTACGCCGCCACAAATTTCACGTCAAGCCCGAGTGCGCCCAGCCCCTTCACGAGGTTCGGCTCGGCAATGTCTGACTGCGGCACGAGCACGCGACCGCTGATGTCGGTCTTGGGCCATTCCTTGACCAGCCCGCGCGCCGAGTTGTCGACGGCTGGCACGAAGTCGGCCTGATAGCCGGCCAGTGCGAGAGCGGCGGCCGTCGTTTCGCCGACGGCGGCGATCCGGGTGCCTGCCGGGATCGTGGCGCCCTGACCGACGAAGACGTCGACCGTCGTCGCACTGGTGATGACCACCCAGTCGAACTGTCCGTCTGACAGTTCGTGCATGGCGTTGGCCAGCGCAGGTCCGTCGTCGGCGCTCGCGAAGTTGATCATCGGGGCAACGATCGGGATCGCGCCGTAGGTTCTCAGGGTGGACGCGACTGCGTCGCCCCACTTTCCGCCTCGGGGCACCAGTACACGCCAACCGCGAAGCGGCTTGGCTGTCATTGCACTATCTTCCCTGACCTCGATGGCACATGCTAATCGAGGTCGGTCGAGCTCGTGCGATTAGTCGTCGTTGCTCAGGATCGCCCAGGCCACGAGTCCAACGGCTGCGACGGCCGCGGCGATGCCGCCGATGATCCATGGCATCGGGTTGTCCGCGTACGACGCTCGGGCCTTCGTGCTCAGCTCCTCGACGCGCTTGGGCACGTTCAGCTTGTCTTCGATCGCGTCCAGCGTCGCCTCGAGCTCGGCACGCGCCTCTTTTATCCGGTCTTCAGTCTCACTCATGAGGTCACTTTCTTCTCGGTTCCCTTGATGGTGCGGACATCCTTCTTGATGCTCTCGATGGTGTCTGTCGGTGCCGGCGGCACGCCCTTCTTCACGGAACGAATCCCGATCAGGGCCAGCACCGCGGCAATCAGCAGGATGACCACGCCGATGATGAGCGCGGCGAGCCACGCTGGCAGCACCGTCGCGAGCCCCAGGATCGCAGCGGCAATGAGCACCATGAGGGCGAAGAAGGCGAAGGCGGCCGCGCCCGCGAGCAGCCCGATGCCAATGCCGGCGTCCTTGAGCTTGCCCGTGATCTCATTCTTCAGCGATTCGATCTCGTTGCGAATCAGATCGACAAGCAGGGTCGGAAGCGCTCCGAGGAGTGCGAAGAGCGAGCGCCGGGGGGTTTCGCCGCTTTCGCTGGCCATCGCTGGCCTACTTCGACGACGTCGACGAGCCAGCCGACGCCGTCTTGCTCGACTGTGCGCCGGACCCCTGTCGGATTACGCGCTTCGCGCCATCTGCGATGAAGTCGGCGACATCCGGCGCCTTGTCCTTGACGAAATCTTCGGCAGAAGCGACCTTCTTCTGCACCCTCGGGCTGTTCCAGAACTTGTCGGCGGCCTTCGCAATCTTGTCGTAGCTCTCGCGGCCGGCACGTGCACCGAGTACATACCCAATGCCTATTCCGGCGAGCAGCAGGATCTTGCCTTTCATACGTACACTCCATTCCTGTTGGCGGTACGAAAACTGAAAACTTCTACTCTAAACATAGTCCCGGCGACGATCGGTCGCCTCGGCGAGGGGTGGGGTTCCCTCCGGAGCCACACGGCGATAGGGTACGCATTCCCGCCGCGGCATGCAGTCCGCCTAGGCGGGCTTCGCCGCAGCGGCGGCCGCGGCCGCTGCGGGCAGCGCCTCGAGGATGCGTGACACCGCAGCGTCGTCGTGTGCCGCCGAGACGAACCAGGCCTCAAACACGCTCGGCGGCAGTGAGACACCCGCGTCGAGCATGGCGTGGAAGAACGGTGGGAACCGGAACGACTCCTGTGCCTTCACGTCGGCATAGTTGAGTGGGGCGCCCTCGCGGAACGCGACGGAGAACAGGTTGCCGGCGTGCTGAATGCTGTGCGCGACTCCCTGGACTGTCAAAGCGTCGGACACTGCGGTGGAGATGGTGGATGCCGTCGCGTCGAGATGGCGGTAGACCGCGGCATCCGCAGCCCGCAGGGTCGCGATTCCCGCCGCAACCGCCACGGGATTGCCGCTCAAGGTACCGGCCTGGTAGACCGGCCCCAGCGGTGCGAGCAGGTTCATCACGTCGGCGCGACCACCGAGGGCGGCCAGCGGCAGGCCACCGCCGATGACCTTCCCGAAGGTGACGAGGTCGGGCTGGTACGACGGGTCGAGGCCCCACCAGCCGCCGGGTCCGACCCTGAACCCGGTGAGAACCTCGTCGATGATGACGAGAGCTCCGTGTTCGTGGGCGATGCGCGTCAGCTCCGCGTTGAAGCCGGGCTGAGGCGCGACGACGCCCATGTTCGCGGCGGCGGCCTCGGTGATGACCGCGGCGATCTCGCTGCCGCGCTCGGCGAAGAGCGCCTCGACCGCGGAGATGTCGTTGTATGGGATCACAATGGTCTGCGCGGCGACCGCGGCCGGGCACTCCGGCCGAGCCGGGAATGGAAAGCGTGGCAAGTCCGGATCCGGCTTCGGCCAGCAGGCCATCCGAATGCCCGTGATAGTGCCCGGCGAACTTCACCAGCAGGTCCCTGCCGGTCGCCCCGCGAGCGAGCCTGATGGCCGTCATGGTCGCCTCGGTGCCCGTCGAGACGAGTCGAAGACGTTCGACGAGAGAACCGACACGCTCGATGACCAGCTCGGCCAGTTCGGCTTCGCCGGAGGTGGATGCCCCGAAGCTCAGCCCGCGCGCCGCCGCCGCCTGCACGGCCTCGATCACTGATGGATGCGCGTGCCCGAGAATCGCAGGACCCCACGACGTGATGAGGTCGACGTATTCGCGTCCCTCGATGTCTGTCACGTAGGCGCCTCGCGCCGAAACCATGGAGCGCGGTGCTCCACCGACAGAACCGTATGCACGCACCGGCGAGTTGACTCCGCCGGGCAGCACGGCCCTGGCACGCTCGAATGCCTCTTCGTTTGTGGTCATGGTTCGGTCCTTCCCGGACGGGTTACAGAGTGCGTGCGAGTTCGCTCGCGTAGTAGGTGAGCACGGCGTCTGCGCCTGCACGCACGATGCTGGTCACCGATTCGAGCACGGCACGCTCCCGGTCGATCCAGCCGTTGGCGGCCGCGGCCTCGATCATCGCGTACTCGCCAGACACCTGATAGGCCCAGACCGGAACGGGACTTGCCGCCGCGGCATCCGCCAGCACGTCGAGGTAACTCATCGCGGGTTTGACCATGACGACGTCGGCGCCCTCCGCGACATCCAGCAGCACCTCACGTGCGCCCTCCCGACGGTTACCGGGCTCGAGCTGGTAGCTGCGCCGGTCGCCCTGCAGCGTCGACTGCACGGCCTCACGGAACGGGCCGTAGAACGCGGAGGCGTACTTTGCGGCGTAACCGAGTAAGGGGGTTTCAGCGAAATCCGCGGAATCAAGGGCATCTCGCACGGCCGCGACCTGGCCATCCATCATCCCGCTGAGCCCAAGGAGCTGCGATCCGGCGTCGGCCTGGGCGACCGCCATGTCGCGGTAGCGCTCGAGGGAGGCGTCGTTGTCGACCCGGCCGTGGGCATCCAGAACGCCACAGTGACCGTGGTCGGTGAACTCGTCGAGGCAGAGATCGGTCTGCACCACGAGTGCGTCGCCGGCCTCGGCGACCGCGGCGCGCGTCGCCACATTCAGGATTCCGTCGGGGTCGGTCGCTCCGCTTCCCTGCGCGTCTTTGTGCTCGGGAACCCCGAACAGCATCACGCCACCGACGCCGAGCTCGGCCGCCTCGGCGATCGCGGCGCGCATCGAGTCGAGCGAGTGCTGCACGACGCCGGGCATCGACGAGATCGGCATCTGCTCGGTGGCGCCCTCGCGCACGAACATCGGCAGGATCAGCTGGGACGGATGCACCCTGGTCTCGGCGACCAGCCGCCGCATCGCGGGGGTGGCCCGGAGGCGGCGCGGACGAACGATCATGACGCCCCCATCAGTGCCGCTGCGCCGAGGTCGAACAGCTCCTTCGCCACCCGGTCTGCGATGTCCCCGGCCGGGTCCCTGGTGTCAGAAACGTAGAGCGCGTGCGAGCTCGTGAGCCGGTCTGCACCGTCGACCGAGTAGACCCGCGCAGACAGGAAGAGCATCCCGTCGTCGATCATCCCGTGCGCTCCGAGCGGCGCAGCGCACCCGGCCTCGAGCAGGGCCAGAACCTGCCGCTCGGCGGTGACGATGATTCTGGATGTCGCGTGGTCGAGTGCCTTGACGAGCTTCTCGTCTCCAGTGCGAACCTCGAGCGCCAGCGCCCCCTGGCCGGGAGCGGTCGGCCACCCGTCGAGCCCGAGGTATTCCGTGACGGCGTCCAGGCGGCCCAGTCGGTTCAGGCCTGCGGCGGCCAGCACCACGGCGTCGAGTTCGCCATCGACGACCTTGCGCAGGCGGGTGTCGACGTTTCCACGGATGTCGATGACCTGCAGGTCCGGCCTGCGAGCGAGCAGCTGGGCAACCCTGCGCGGCGAGCCGGTGCCGACCCTGGCGCCCTGCGGCAGGGTGTCGAGGGTGAGCTCGTCGCGCGCGCAGAGTGCGTCGCGGGCATCCACTCGCTTGGGCACGGCGCCGATCGCGAGCCCGGGCTCCTCGGCGGTCGGAAGGTCCTTCAGGGAGTGGACCACCACGTCGCAGCGGTCGTCGCGAAGCGCCTCACGCAGCGCGCTGGCGAACACTCCAGTGCCGCCGAGGCTCGACAGGGACTCGGTCGAGGTGTCGCCCTCCGTGCTGATCGGGACGATCTCGCACTCGACGCCGGTCTTCGCCGTGAGGGCGCTGGCCATGGAGTTCGTTTGGGCCAGGGCCAGGGCACTTGCCCTGGTGCCGATGCGTAGTGTGGTCGGCATTACGGAGCCAGCCCGGATACCGCTGGCTTGAAGCCCAGCCGCACGTTCTCGCAGCATCCTGAGCGGCACACGTCGTACCACGGGCCCAGTTCGGTCAGGGCTGGGCGATCGGCGGTCGGGATGCCGTCTCGACGCTCGAGCACGAGGTCGACGAGGCCGCGTCACGAAGGCGGCGTGCACGCCGGGGGTCGGAACGCGAACCGCGAAAATGCCGTTCTCATCGGCAGTTTCCATGGCCTCGGTGTCGAGGTCCCACTTGACCTCCATGTGGTCGGAGATGAAGCCCAGCGGCACGATCACCACTGCCGTGACCCCCTGCGCGCCGAGCTCGGCGATCCTGTCGTTGATGTCGGGTTCGAGCCACGGCTGCGTCGGCGGCCCCGAGCGCGACTGGTACACGAGGTCCCACTTCACGGCGGTGTCCTGGGCCGCGATGACCACCTCGGCCACCGCGAGGTGCTGTGCTGCGTAGGCGCCCTCCGGTCCGAACCCGCGTTCCTTCGGGCCCGACCGCTCGGCGTCAGCGGAGGGGATGGAGTGAGTGGAGAAGAGCACGTGGGTCTGCTCGGGCGCGATGCCCCGCGCCGCGACATCCGCGAGTCCCTGCCGCACGCCCTGGATGAACGGTTCGACGAAGCCGGGGTGGTCGAAGAACTGGCGAACCTTGTCGATCTGGATGACGTCGCCGAGCCCGGTCTCTTCGAGCGCGATCGCGTAGTCCTCGCGGTACTGGCGGCAGCTCGAGTACGAGCTGTATGCGCTCGTGCCGATGGCGATGAGCTTCGTGAAACCGCGCTCATTCGCCTCGGTGAGAGCGTCGCGCAGGTATGGGTCCCAGTTGCGGTTGCCCCACAGCACGGGCAGGTCGATGTCGCGCCGCGCCAGCTCGGCCTCGAGAGCGGCCTTCAGCTCACGGTTCTGGTCGTTGATCGGGCTCACGCCACCGAAAGCCCGGTAGTGGTGTGCGACCTCCTCGAGGCGCTCGTCGGGGATCCCGCGGCCGCGGGTGACGTTGCTTGAGGAACGGGATGACGTCATCCTGGCCCTCGGGGCCACCGAAGCTCGCGAGAAGGATCGCGTCGTAGGCGACCGCCTCCTCGACGTGCTCCGGGCCCTGTTGCGCAGCCGGGGTCGCGTTTCGCACCAGGGCGGGTTGTCCGTTTGTGATGGTCATGACAGCACCTCCGCGATTTCGTCGAGGCTGATGCGGCGTCCGGTGTAGAACGGCACCTCCTCGCGCACGTGCCTGCGCGCCTCGGTCTGGCGCAGGTGACGCATGAGGTCGACGAGATCGACGAGCTCGGGGGCCTCCAGCGCGAGAATCCACTCGTAGTCGCCGAGCGCGAAGCTCGCCACGGTGTTGGCGAGCACCTGGCGGTACTCGCTGCCCTTGCGCCCGTGGTCGCCGAGCATCGCCCGTCGCTCGTCGTCGGGCAGCAGGTACCAGTCGTAGCTGCGCACGAACGGGTAGACGGTCAGCCAGGTCTCTGGCTCCTTGTCCGCGCATGAACGCCGGCAGGTGGTTGGAGGTGAATTCGGCGTCACGGTGGACGCCCATCGCGTTCCAGGTGGGCAGCAGGGTGGGGAGCGCGCGCCGCAGCTCGCGCAGGGCCCACTGCAGTGTCTCGGGCTCGGCGCCGTGCAGCCAGATCATGAGGTCGGCATCCGCCCTCATCGACGAGACGTCGTAGAAACCCCGAATGGTCACCCCGGCCGCTTCGACAGACGCGACGGCGGGGGCAAGGTCGATGGGTCCGGTCGCCCGCGCGGGATCGCGCCGCAGAACTGCCCACAGCGTGTAGCCGAGGGATTCTGGTGCGGATTCTGCGACGGGCGGGGTAGCGCTCTCAGTCATTCCTCTATCCTCCCTTCTGCCCCGGCGGTTAGCTAATCCGGAGCCTCCGAGGCGGCTGTGAGTTCCTGGGGAGCGCCGCAGTCAGGCGTCGAGCAACTCCTGCGCGGTGGCTTCGGCCTGACGGATGACTCCGGCCAGACCGGATCCCGCGACGCTCTCACCCACCTGCGGTATCCCGATTGGTGCACCGGATGCCGCGGGCCGGCGCCATTCGACGCGCGCGAAGTCGACCACGCTCGCCTCGCCCAGCGGCACGCCCAGCAGCGCGGAGGCGTCATGCCGCGCGGTGACGTGCAGCGACTCGGGTTCCACGTCATAGGAGAGACGCAGCACGTGCCGGCCTCCGGCGCGCTCACGTAACCAGCCCCACTTGGCGGTCGCGTGGGTCAACGCCCTAGCGCTGACTCCGGCCGCACCGTCGGCCACGAGGACCCCGGTCCCCCTGGGGGCAGAGTCGAGCTCAGGGGCATCCACCACCAGGGTGGCGAGCACGATCTTCCGGCCGGCCGCGGGATCGAGGGGCGCCGCCATGACGACGACACCGTCGATCGAGTCCGGTTGCGCGGTCCGACCGAGCTGCACCCGAACGCCGTAGGTCTCCAGGTCGGCGGCGAGTTCGGTGGCGAGGCGGTGGATGCCCCCGCGAATTCCCGCGACGCTGGAGCCGGCCGGTGCCGAATCGCGCATGAACCGCACGGCGGCGGCGAGCGAACCCTCCCGCGCGAGGGCGGCCCGAAGGCCCGGAGCCGCCCGATCCAGCTGGATGTCGTCCGGATGCACGGAGTGCACCCCGTGCACGATGGGGGCGACGAGCTTCTCGAGCACGCCGGAGCCCATCCTGCGCCTGACCAGCGCACCGAGGGTGAGCGACTTACGTGCCCAGAGCGACGGGATGATCGCATCGAGTTCGGCGCGCAGGGCCGCCCGCTGGCCGATCACCGCGATGACGTCGGCGGCAAGCGGGGTTCCGGGGATGCCGAGCACGTTTGTGGCGGGCATCGGCACCGCGGAGCCGGACCGCGGCTGCAGCCACGCGCCGACCGAAGCAGGAGCCACAATGTCGTCCCCTAGGCCGATCTCGGTGGCCAGGTCGGCAACGATCCCGCCGCGCGTGGCGAAGCTCTCGGCGCCAGCGTCGAGGTCGATGTCACCGACCGTGTGCCTCGCGACAGTTCCCCCGAGACGATTGGATGCCTCGACCAGGGTCACGGCCCGGCCGGCCATCGCCAGCCGTCGCGCCACGACCATGCCGGCGATGCCGCCGCCGATGACCGTTACATCAGTCACCGTGAACGAGTCCGACGATGCGCGTGAGCACGTCGGGGTCGGTGTCTGGCGGCACACCATGCCCGAGGTTCACGACGTGAGATGGTGCCGAGCGTCCGCGATCCAGAACGTCGTGGATGTGGGCTTCGAGCACGTGCCACGGGGCGCCAAGCAGGGCAGGATCGATGTTGCCCTGCAGCGGCACGTCGCCACCGAGTCGCCTGGACGCTTCATCCAGCGGGATGCGCCAATCCACCCCCATCACATCTGCACCGATGTTGTGCATGGCCTTGAGGACCTCGCCGCTGCCGACCCCGAAGTGAACCTTGGGCACGTCGAAGCCCCGCAGGTGGGAGAGGGCGCGTTTGGAGTGCGGGGCCACCCGGCGAACGTACTGCTGCTCGCTGAGCGAGCCGACCCAGGAGTCGAAGAGCTGGGCAGCCGATGCCCCGGCCTCGACCTGGGCCTTCAGGAACTCTCCCGACACGTCAGCGCACCAGTTGAGCAGTGTCGCCCAGCTCTGCGGATCCGAGTACATCATCGTTCGCGCGCGCTGCTGGTCTTTCGACGGCCCACCCTCGACAAGGTAGGAAGCCAGAGTGAAGGGGGCTCCGGCAAAGCCGATCAGCGGCGTGGATCCGAGCTGTGCCACGGTCATCGCGACGGCCTCGCGAATCGGGTCGAGGGCTGCAGGGTCGATCGGACGCAGGGCTGCAACATCGGATGCGCTGCGAATGGGTTTGGCGATGACCGGGCCGCGCCCCGCCACGATTTCCACGTCGATTCCTGCGAGTTTCACGGGAATCACGATGTCGCTGAAGAATATTGCGGCGTCTACCTTGTGTCGGCGCACGGGCTGCAGCGTGATCTCACTGGCAAGTTCCGGCGTCAGACACGCGTCCAGCATCTCGTTTCCGACCCGGATTTCGCGGTATTCCGGCAGTGAACGACCCGCCTGCCTCATGAACCAGATCGGAGTCGTCTCCGGTCGCTCGCCCCGGTACGCCCTGATGAGGGATGAGGAGCCGGTTCGGCCGTCGATAAGTGGATGGTTGCTTGACAGGGGCACGGGGTTAACATTAGGTCGTGCTCCTGTGTCTCAGCTCGAATCATCGCAACGCGAGCTTTGAGATACTCGAAAGTCTCTCACTCGCGGCGCCCGGCGCCACCGACACCCTGCTGCACTCAAGTGACATCGTCACCGGCGCCGTCGTGCTGGCGACCTGCAACCGCTTCGAGGCGTACCTCGACGTCAATGACCAGCTCGATGCCGCCGCCGCAGTGGCATCCACTCTCGCAGCTCTGAGCGATGCGAGCGGGCTCAGCACAGGGGCCTTGCGCGACTCCATCGCGGTTCATGAGGGTCCGGATGTCGCAGCCCACCTCTTCTCCGTCACCTCGGGTCTCGACTCCGTCGTGGTCGGCGAAGACGAGATCGCCGGCCAGGTTGGTCGGGCCCTCGACCGGGCGCGAACCGGACGGACGACCACCCGCGACCTGGAACAGCTTTTCCAGCGAGCCACGCGCACGAGCCGCGGGGTGAAGAATCTCACGTCCATCGGCGGCCGGGATCGCTCGATCGTGCGCCTCGCGCTCGAACTCGCCTCCAGCCGCATCGCGGACTGGTCAGAGGCATCGGTGCTCATCGTCGGCACCGGTCAATACGCGGCGACCACCGTCGCCGCCCTCCGTGACCGCGGCGCGCGCGACATCCGGGTCTTCAGCCGCACCGGTCGCGGGCCAGCATTCGCCACGAAATACGGCATCACTAACAGCACGGACTTCCAGGTGGATGTTGTCATCGCCTGTACAGCGAACACCGTACTCGGGCCGGACTACTTCGTCGGATCGTCCAGACGGCTGGTCATTGATCTCGGGCTGCCGCGCAACATCGAGCCCATCGTGGCCCAGGTTGCTGGCGTCGAACTGCTCGATCTCGAGACCGTGCGACTACATGCTCCGCTGGACGCGCTGTCTGCACATGACGATGCCACGGCAATCGTTCGCGGTGCTGCCGCCGAATTCACCGCCGAACGCGAGATCGAGCCGACGATCGTTGCGCTGCGCACTCACGTCTTCGACCTTCTCGAGGCGGAGATCGCCCGCGCCCGCGCCCGCGGAGCCGGCGACGAAACCGAGGCAGCCCTGCGACACCTGGCTGGCGTGCTCCTGCACGGACCATCTGCCCGCGGTCGGGAGTGGGCGCTCGATGGGCGAGCAGCGGAATTCACCGCTGGCCTGAATGCCGTCTACGGAATCACGCCGAAACCGGCGGACCAGAACGAGCGCACAGAGACGGCCTGAGTCGCACCACAGAGTCGCGGCCTGAGCTCCACTGCGGCCTGGGCTCGACTGCGGGCTTGGCCCGAACACCACGATTCCTTGCACACAAATCGGGAATTGTCTGCAAGAAACCGCGTGATCGAGCGCCGGTCGGGACTACTGAATCAAGGTCGGGGGCCGATCCAGTCCGGCGTGTCCTCAGGATATTCTGTCCTCACTTTGGAGGACAAGGGTACAGCCACACCCCAGAACGGGGGGTACTCGCGTACCCCCCGATCTTCGGGTGCTGCTTGGTGACTGGTTAGGCCTTGACCTTGCGGCTACGAGCCACCATGACGCCTGCAAATCCGACGAAGAGCAGGCCGCCTGCGAGGCTCACTCCGGTGCCAACAGTGAGTCCGGTGTAGGCCAGCGTGGGCGGGTCGTAGGAAAGCGTCGGCGGGTTGAACGAGCAGTTAGACGGTGCAGCGAACGTCAGGACGATCGGGTTGACCCAGTCGGGGTCGAGTCCGTCACCGGCCACGGCCGGGTCCGCCGAGATGGTCACGTCCGAGAAGTTCAACGGTGCCGCGTAGGTACCGTTGGCCACTCCAGCAGTGCCGTTCACGGTCCAGGTGACCTCACCGACGACCGCACCCAGCGTGTATGAGCCTGCCGTAGTGCAGGTGGGCTGGGTGACCGAGTATGACGGGGTCACCAGCGCCAGCGGCGGCAGGTCACAGGCGGGAATCGGGATGTCGAACGACCGACCAGCTGCCGTGATGGCGAAGCTGGAGCCGGTGGCCGTGGCGTTCTCAATCACCACATCCACCGAGTCGCCTGCGGCAACCGCCGTGTCGAACTCGGGGAATCCGATGACCTGGAAGAGCACCGGCTTGGTGCTCTCCGAGTTGTCGAACGTCAGCGTCGCTGAGCGCGTCGGTTCGCCCGACAGTCCATCGTCGAACTCGCCGGGTGTGCAGTCTCCGAATGCGGCCACGACGTCTGGATCCTCGACACATTCGACGAACACTCCCACGTTGTCCTTGAACTCGATGACCTGGTCATCGTCTCCGGCGAAGTAGAAGTTTGCCTGCGGGGTCGCGGTCACGACGTAGTCGCCGGTCTTGGTGTCGAGCTCGACCACGTAGTCGATGCCGGCAGTCGTCTTCGCAACTACGGTCGGGACAACTCCACACTCGGTGGCCTTCGTGACCTCAGGTTCGACCGGAACCACGACGTTGCAGCCAACGGGCTGGCCGAACCAGGTGGGGTTCGGTCCCGTGAATCCCATTTCGTGGAGGAAGTGCTCAACGTACGGGGTGTTCGGGGCGGTGAGGATCGGGCCGGGCTCGGGCTGAGCGTCGAATGATGCGTAGACATCGCCCTGGCCACAGGACATGACGGCCTGGAACGGGTAGTCACCCGGGCTGGTGATCTTCTGCTTGCCGTTGACGTAATCAACCTGGTCGAGAGCCTGGGGCCAGGACGTGTCGGTCTTGTACTTCCAGCTCGCGGCGGTTGCCCAGAATCCTTCACAGAGTTCGCCCGAGGTGCTCGGCACGTTTTCGACGTGGATCACTCCGCTGTTGCTCGGCCCGTCGTAGGTGTACGACACGGCGGAGCCGGGGATGCAGTCGGGGGTCGGGATGCACTCCGCGCCAGTCTTCTGCGGGTCGAGCGTGCCGGTGAAGGTCATCGTGCGGCCGTCGTCGGAAACGCCTTCGCCCGCGGGGAAGCGGTGTCCGTCGTTTGCCGTGGCGATCACCGTGTAGTTGTCGCCGTCGCGGGCGATGGCTCCCCAGGTGAAGTTGCTCTCGGCACCCAGAACGAGCTCTGCGCCCACGTCACAGGTGGCGAGCGTCTTCGTCAGCGATGCGGCCGCGTCCTCCGGAGTGGGAACTTCACAGGATGCCGGCGTCACTACGCCTGACTTCTGCGTGACCAGGTTGCCCGTGCTGTGGTTGGTCCACTGCACCTTGACGGTGAGCTTGTAGTCGGTCCCGGCAACGGCATTGCTCTGGGTGGCCTCGACGAAGCCGGCGCCCTTCACGGTCTGCTCGAGGAGCGAGGTCGGCTGCTCGGCGGCTGCGCCGGTGGAGCTGACCTCAGCGACCTTGATCGTCGCGGTCTCGCTTGCGTAGCGGGTATCGCCCGTCACGCGCCAGGTGATGTACGGAACACCGTTGGTGTCACACGCGGCTGTGCCGGTGACGACGGGGTGAGTGGCTTCGGCCGCACCTGCGACGGCGATAACCGAGAGGCTGGCTGCGATGGCAAGGGTGCCACCAATGGCAATGATCTTTTTAAACACGTTCGGTCTCCTGGGGGGGGAGTTCGAGCCGCGCACATGTAAACGCGCATGGGGGGATGCACGCTGTAGAACGGGTAAGGCTCGAATGCGCCGTTTCGGGGTACTGGATCGAAGTTTCGGGTTCAATCCAGAGCGACGCTCAATAAAGACTATATGACCCCCATTGGGGCTACAAGGGTACAAACATTGGGGCTGGAAGGGTACAAAAACTACTGTTTCTGGGGCACGTTTGCTCGGCGAGGCTGATGCACATACTCGAGCAGGTCGACGCCGAAAACACGAAGTGCATCGATTACGCGCATCCTTGCCCCCAGCCCGTCGTCGGTGAACTGGACGGTCACCGCGTATGAGACAGCGCGCCCGCTGCCGCGCAAAGCGCCGGCCTCAGCACGCACTCCTGGGTCTGTGCCCGTCTTGTTGGCGAGGAGGGTGTCGTGGTCGACACCGCGGTGCGCGAGGGGATCGAGCCCGAACGCGCTCGCTACCAGCGAGGTGTCGGAATTCAGCGACAGCCACCCCAGAACGCGCTGGCTGGTGACCGGGTCGACTACCTCGTTGCGGGCGAGGGCACCGAAAAGCCAGCTGAGCTCGGCGGTGGAGCCGACGGAAAGCTGGGGCGCGTCATCCGGACCCCGTTTGTCACGCACGAAATCGAGTAGCGCTGTGCGCGTCAACCCGAGCGATTCGGTTCTGGCGCGAACGGCCGCGAGACCAATCTGGCCCAGCAGGACGTTTGTCGCGAGATTGTCGCTCGTCGCGCCGATGAGGCTCGCGAGATCCGTCACCGGCAGCGATGGCACCTGCAGGTGCTGCCACAGTCCCGAGTCGCCGATCGCATCACGGGGGGTCTTGTCCAGGATGCCCAGCCCGGGCAGATCCCTGGCGGTCAGCCGCGCAGACACCTCGATGAGCAGCAGGACCTTGCCGATGCTGGCGGTCGGCAACACGATCCGGTCGTCGATGGCCACCAGGGCCTTGCCCGAGTTGAGGTCGACCACGCTGGCGGACACGCGGCAGCCCGAATACGCGAGCTTTCCAAGCGCCCTGAAGGTACCGGTGAAGTTTTCGGCTCCATCGGTGGCCAGGTGCCGGGCCTCTCTGGGGGCGTGAATACGCTCCCAGCGCTCGCGGGCGCGCGCAGTTTCTACCAAATAGTCACTCGGTCTTTCGGGTCGAGCCAAAGTGAGTCGTTCTCGGTAACACCAAATGTTACATAGAACTCGTCGATGTTGCGCACGATCTGGTTACAGCGGAACTCGTTGGGGGAGTGCGGGTCGATCGACAGCAGCCGGATGACCTCCTCGTCCCGAGCCTTCAGCTGCCACGCCTGCGCCCACGACAGGAAGAAGCGCTCGGCACCGGTCAGGCCGTCGATCACCGGCGACTCAGCGCCATCCAGCGAAATCAGGTACGCGCGCCAGGCAATGGCGAGGCCGCCGAGATCGCCGATGTTCTCACCAATGGTCAACGCGCCGCTGACGTGGTGATCCGGAACCTGCAGCGGGGCGAGAGCGTCGTACTGGGCGATGAGCGCGCTCGTGCGCTCCTCGAATGCGGCTCGGTCGGCGGGCGTCCACCAGTCGGTGAGCCGACCGTCTCCGTCGTACTTCGAGCCCTGGTCGTCGAACCCGTGGCCGATCTCGTGGCCGATGACCGCGCCAATCGCACCATAGTTGGCCGCGGCATCCCACGACTCATCGAAGAATGGCGCCTGCAGGATGGCCGCAGGAAAGACGATTTCGTTGAATCCGGGGTTGTAGTACGCGTTGATCGTCTGCGGAGTCATGAACCACTCGTCACGGTCGAGCGGCTGGCCGATCTTGCCGAGCTCGCGCTGGAACTCGAACTCGCTGGTGGCACGAATGTTGCCGATGAGGTCGGCAGCATCCATCTGCAGCGTCGAATAGTCGCGCCACTTCACCGGGTAACCGATCTTCGGTGTGAACTTCTCGAGCTTGTCGATGGCGCGAGCCCTGGTGTCTTCGCCCATCCACTCCAGAGCCGTGATGCTCTGCCGGTATGCCTCCACGAGGTTGGCGACCAGCACGTCCATCGCGGACTTCGCGGACTCCGGGAAGTGGCGTTCGACATAGATGCGGCCCACGGCCTCGCCGAGAGCACCCTCGACGAGCGAGACGCCCCGCTTCCAGCGGGCGCGAAGCTCCGGCGTGCCCGTGAGGGTTTTGCCGTAGAAGTCGAAGTTGGCGGCGACGAAATCATCGGAGAGGTACGACGCGTTCGAGCGGATGACCTGCCACGACAGCCAGTCCTTCCACTTGTCGAGGTTGTCGGCCACGAGCACGGTGGAGAGCCCGGCGAGGAAGCTGGGCTGCCGCACGACGACCTCGTCGAACGAGCCATCCGGAACCCCCATGGCGCTCAGCCACAGGTCGAGGTCGATGGCGCCAAGCAACTCATCGGCAGCGGACCACGGCATCGGGTTGTACGACTTTTCGCTGTCGCGGGTCGCGACGTTGTCCCAGTGGTGTGAAGCGAGCTCCGTCTCGAGCTCGAAAACGCGAGCGGCCCTGGCTGCGGCGTCGTCGAGGCCGGCCAGGGTGAACATCCGCTCCACGTACTCGACGTACTTGGCGCGGATCGCCGCCGACTTCTCTTCGCGGTAGTACGACTCGTCAGGCAGGCCCAGTCCGCCCTGCTCGATGAACACGAGATACCGGTCGGGCTGGCCGGGGTCGTTGTCAACGAACACCTGAACGAAACCGCTCGAACCGCCCCGCTCCAGCTTGCCCAGGGTCGAGAGCAGGCTGTCGATGGATGTCACGGCAGCGGCCTCGGCGAGCAGCCCCGCTATCGGCGCTGCACCCAGCTCCTGCACCCGCGCCTCATCGAGGAAACTCGCGTAGAGGTCACCCACCTTGCGCGCTTCCGTTCCCGGCTCAGCCGCCTGGGACTCCACGATGATGTCGCGGACCGCGCGCTCGGCCTCCTCGGCGAGAACGTAGAACGAGCCGTACCGGGCCTTGTCGCTGGGAATCTCGGTGCGCGACATCCACTTGCCGTTGACGTGCCGAAAAAGGTCGTCCTGGGGGCGCACGGCGGGATCAAGCTCCCCGGTGTCGATTCCAGACTTTGCGGGGGATTCTGAGCTCATGCCGCAAGCCTATCCAGCACGCCTGCGCTATGGCTGACGGGGTTTGGCCGTTGTCGTGCCGATGTGCAATTCGCTGGTGAATAACATCGCTTGCGGCGAACCACCCTCGACGAGTTGGACGGCGGCCCGGCCGGCCGCCCGGCCCTTCTCCACGGCGGGCTGGATGACCGTGGTCAGGTCGTACGGGCCGAGCGCGTCGATCTGCGCCCCGTCAAAACCAACCACGCTCAGCTCGTCGGGAACCCGGATGCCGAGGCTTTCCGCCGCGCGGATGACACCGATCGCGAGCAGGTCGCTCTGGGCGACCACGGCCGTCGGCCGATCGACGCCGCTCAGCAGCTCGAGACCTGCCGACCGGCCGGCGTCGATCGAGCTGCGGGTTGCGACGACGCCGCCGAACCCCGGATACACGTCACGCAGGCCGCGCAGGCGATCCCGGGTGGTGTGGGATGTCGTCACGTCGTCCCAGTCGGCGGGCAGGCGACGCTGCACCTTGGTGGAGTCGACGGGCAGTGCGACGACGGCCGCGCTCTCGTGTCCGAGGTCGAGCAGGTGACGAGCGAGCCTGGCCGTGGCATCCCTGTTGTCGAGACCGATCGAGAGCACACCGGGCATGTCGTCGGCCTCGATGGCGACGACGGGCATCCCGCGCTGGCGCAGGACCGCGACCGATTCGTCGAGCCGTGTCGAACATCCGACGAGGATGACGGCGTCCATGGGAGCCGAGCGGATGTCGATCTGCGGGCCCGAGATGTCGGTGAGCATCAGCAGCCCGGCGCCGGCGTTGCCGGCCTCATCGGCGATGCCGTCGAGCATGGCGAGTGACATCGGGTCGCGGAACGCATCCTGCAGCCGTTCCTCGACGACGATGCCGATGATTCCGGAGCGCCCGCGACGGAGGGACTGCGCCCTGGGGTCAGGACCGGCGTATCCGAGGGTCTGGGCTGCGGCGAGCACCTTCGCGCGGGTCGAATCGGAAACCGGTCCGGCACCGCTGAAGGCGAGGGAGGCGGTGGAGCCCGAGACTCCCGCGAGCGCGGCTACGGCGGCAAGTGTCGGGCGCTGTGCTGTCGCGCTTGCCTCTCGGTTCATGAGTGGGTAGCTTAGTCGAATCGACTCGATCGAATCGATTCGATAATTTCTGCAGCGTTCATCACAAGGAATCTCATGACACCCGTTTCACCCGTCGCCAGCGGCCTCGATCGCCGCCAAATTCTCGCCTGGCGCAACGCCATCTTTGTGGTCTTCATCCTGCCCGGTCTGGCCCTGGCAAGCTGGTTCTCGCGGCTGCCTGCTGCGCGCGACGCCCTCGAGGTGACCCCGGGTCAGGTCGGATTCCTGATCCTGGGCATCTCGGCCGGATCGATCGCCGGACTCGTCGCATCCAGTCACATCGTCGCCAGGTTCGGGGCGACCGCAACCCTCACGTGGGGGATGGTCGCGACGGCGACCGGGACCCTGCTCACCGGGCTTGCCCTCACCCTTGGTCCGAGCTTCGCGCTCACCTTCGTCGGGCTGATCATCTTCGGTGCTGCCAGCGGCATCACCGACGTCGCGATGAACGTCTCAGGCGCGGCCAACGAACGCGCACTCGGCCGCTCGATCATGCCGATCTTCCACGCCTTCTTCAGCTTCGGCACCATGATCGGCGCGGGCCTCGGAGTCCTGGCCGAAATTGCGCAGGTGCCGATCGCCATCCACCTCGGGCTGATTGGTGTCGTGATCGTGTCGGCCGTCTTCGCGGTGAGGCGCTTCATCCAGTCAGAGCACGTGATCGAAGGCGATGGGGAGCCCGTCGCCCAGGACGATCACTCCCTCACCTGGCGCGGTCGACTGAGCATCTGGCGAGACCCACGCACGCTGCTCATCGGACTGGTGGTGCTCGCCGCTGCCTTCGCCGAGGGTTCCGCAAACGACTGGCTCGCCATCGCATCCGTCGATGGTCACAACGTTCCCAACGAGACCGGGGCGCTCATCTTCGGCGTCTTCGTCACCGCCATGACCGCGGGACGACTGGGGGGCGTATTCCTGCTCAACAGGTTTGGCCGTGTGGTCGTGCTGCGCGGATCGTTCTTGCTCGCCATGGTCGGGCTGCTGATCTTCATCTTCGTGCCGGTCACGCCCGTCGCCGTCATCGGCGTCGTGCTGTGGGGGCTCGGCTCAGCACTCGGATTTCCGATTGGCATGTCAGCGGCGGCGGATGACCCCAAGACCGCCGCGGCGAAGGTCAGCGCGGTTGCCACCATCGGCTACTTCGCGTTCCTCGTCGGGCCACCCGTCATCGGTTTGCTCGGCGAGTACACCGGAGTTCTGCATGCACTGCTTATCGTGCTGGTGCTCACCGCCCTGGGTTCCATCGTCGCAGGAGCGGCACGCGAGGCCGGAGTGCCCGCCACACCCGCACGACTCTCGTAGGCTGGATGCATGGCTGACCTCGTAGACAACGCTCCGCTCAGGTACGCAATCGCCCAGTTCGCCGAGACGAGCGAGCAGTCGGCGTACCTCGAAGTTGTACGCAACATCCTGCACGGCGCGCTGCTCCTGGACACGACAGGCTCCGAGATCGCGATGACGGAGGATGGGGCATCCATCGCCGCTGGCTCGACGTTCGCCTTTCGCGAGGGAACTGGGCCAGACGGCGAGCGCGCCCTGTTCGCCTTCACGCGCCAGGCGGAGGTCGCGAAGATGCACGAAGACGAGCCGGCCGCCGTGCAGACCCTGGCGCAACCGGCTGCCGCGACCCTCGCCTTCGCGCTGGAGCACGGCTATACGTGGCTCTACCTCGACCCCGCTGGGCCGACGTGCGGGGTGAAGCTCGCCGACATCCAGTTCGCCCTCAAGACCGAGCGCAACGACGCCGTCAAGACCGCGCTCGACACCGACGGTCCCACCTGGAAGAAGAACGCCGTCATCGACGCGCTGGCACTCGGAGGCAAACTGCTCTACGCCGTGAACCAGACCCCCGAGGGCGTGCAGGTGCGCACCTCCACCAACCCCGAGGGCCAGTCCGTTGCGCTCGCTTTCACCTCGGCGGCCGAGGTCGTCGTGCGCAGCACCGCCGATTCCTGGGCCGCGATCGACGTGAGCCGCATAGTGTCTGACGCACTCGGCGAGCACTTCTCCGGGCTGGTCATCAACCCTGCCGGCCCGTGGGTCGAACTGGGTCGCGACGACCTGCTGCAGGTGCAGGCCAGGCTCGCACCGCAGAGTTCCTGAGTCGTGCGCCTCGTTATCGCCCGCTGTTCCGTCGATTACGCCGGTCGCCTCAGCGCCCACCTCCCGCTGGCCACCAGGCTGCTGCTCGTGAAGGCGGACGGCAGCGTGCTTGTGCACTCCGACTCGCTGTCGTACAAGCCGCTGAACTGGATGAGCCCGCCGTGCACCCTGGCGGTGATGGAGCCGGATGCCGACCAGGCTGAGGCCGGCGTCATCCAGATCTGGCGTGTCGCCCAGGCCAAGACCGCCGACCTGCTGGTCATCTCGATCCACGAGATCATGCACGAGAACTCGTATGAGCTGGGTCATGACCCCGGGCTGCAGAAAGACGGTGCCGAGCACCACCTGCAGAAGCTGCTCGCCGAACAGATCGAGCTGCTCGGCGACGGGTTCCGGCTGGTGCGACGCGAGTACATGACTGCGATCGGCCCTGTCGACATCCTGGCGACGGATGCCACGGGCGGCAGTGTCGCGGTCGAGATCAAGCGGCGCGGCGACATCGACGGAGTCGAGCAGCTCACGCGATATCTCGAACTGATGAACCGCGATCCTCACCTGGCGCCGGTGACGGGAGTTTTCGCCGCGCAGGAGATCAAGCCGCAGGCGCGCACGCTGGCGCAGGATCGTGGCATCCGGTGCCTGCTTCTCGATTACGACGCGATGCGCGGACTCGACGATAGCGACCACCGCCTGTTCTAGCCACCCTAGGCTTGACCCACCATGAGACCTGAGTTCAGCAGCATCCTGTTCGACCTCGACGGCACCATCGTCGACTCAGCCCCCGGCATCACCGCGACCCTCGCGTACACGTTCGAGAAGCTGGGTCTTCCGGTGCCGCCGCACGAGGAGCTTGTCGCCTACGTCGGGCCGCCCCTGCTCGACTCCTTTCGCGACCTGGCCGGGTTCACCATCGAGCAGTCGCAGCACGCGCTCGAGGTGTATCGCCCGGAGTACCTGCGCGCCGGCGCGTTCAACGCGACCGTGTATCCCGGAGTGGAAGACGTACTGAGGGCCATCAGCCAGCAGCGGTGTGCCCCTGTCGCTGGCGACCTCGAAGCCCGAGACGCCCGCGAAGTTGATCCTCGAGCACTACGACCTGCTGAAGTACTTCGACGTGATCACGGGAGCCTCCGAAGACGAGGTGCGGAGCGCGAAGGCGGATGTCGTCGAGGAGGCTCTCGCGCGCCTGGTCGGGATTGGGGCGGATACCTCCATCACGGTGCTCGTCGGCGACCGCCACCACGATGTGCTTGGCGCCGCGGCGCACGGGGTTCCGTCGATCTTCGTGCGCTGGGGCTACGGCGCACCGCACGAGGAGGTTGGGGCGATGGCTGTGGCCGACACCACAGACGAGTTACTCATCCACCTCTTCGGCTGAGCCGCCGGGGGCGCGCCTACCTTGGCCAGATCGAGCACCCGCTGGAACCGCCAGGTGAGCGCGCCGACCGGGCCGAGCAGCCATTCCGGATGCTGCCGTGCCGTTTCCGAGTCGAGGCTGATCATCTGCAGGTTCGACCCAGAGCCCGAAATCCATGCCAGCAGACGCGCACCCGGTCGATCAGCAGGTGCAGCCCGGCCGGCCAGGTCGAGCGGGTCGACGAACCAGTCGCCGAGCGCGCGGCGGTCGTCGCTGCGTCCGGTGAACCAGACCGTCGTCGAGCACGAAACGCTCGACCCCGACGCGGGCGGCCGCGTCGACCAGCCGGGTCAGCGTCGGCAGGTCGTGATCGAAATACACGGCCTCCCAGGTGTTGAGCACGACCGGACGCGTCGCATGTCGGGCCCGGATCGTCGACCAGCGACCTGATCCAGGGATGCAGCCGCGCGCTGAGACCCGTCGATTCCAGCGTCCGAGTACACGGCCACCGTCCACGGACTCATGTAACTCGCGCCCGCGGCGAGGCTCAGCTCACCGGGAGCGAGCAGCTCGCCAGCTGCCGATGGCCAGCGAGACCGAGCGCGAGCTCTCCGCCCAGATCGTCTTGTCGCCGCTCCAGGCCAGGTGCGTCGCCCAGACCTCGCCGCTGCGGAAGCCGAACCCGGGGGTGCCCGCCATCGAGAAGAAACGGGTCGTCGTGGCCCGGGCGCCCGTGCCGGGTCTCGCGGCTCCAGACGCCGTGACCGAGGCGTGCCGCGTTGCGGCCAGCGTTCGTGGGTCCAGAGCCCGGTGAAGTCGACGATCTCGCTCGCGCGATCGGGCACCGGCAGCGTCACATCGGCGACGCCAGCTCGAAGTACGGCAGGGCGGGGTCGGCCGCGGTCGTTCGGTGATGGTGTGCCGCATCCGCAGCACTCCCTCGATGCTCAATTCGAGGGCTGTCGTGATCGAGACGGATGCCTCGGCGTCCGCCAGCTCGATCGTCAGCGCGTTCGCCGTCGGAGCGTCCACCCTGACCAGCTTCAGCCGAAGTGACGCGAGGACCCGTGCACCGTTGCCCGGCCGGAACCCGCTGACGCCGGGCCGTCCGCTCCACCCATCGCTGAGGGTCGGGAGCAGTGTCAGCCTCGGCGGCACGTCGATGGAACTCGGACCGACCGCCGGCACTGCAGCGTCGGCGAGGGTCTCGAGCTGAGCCGGCGGCCAGCTGGCCGAGATCGGCTCCCCAGTGCACGACGATGGGCACGCCCGTGCCGCGGGCATCCAGAACAGGCTGGTGCCCGCGGCACGAACGTAGCTGATCACTGCACGCAATTCCTGCTACTGGTACTTCTTGCTACTTCTTGACCGGGATCGACTGCGCCTTGAGCGCGGCGATCGTCGAGTCCTGCGTCGAGTTCAGCGCGTCGGAAAGGGTTCCGTTGCCGCAGACCGCCAGCTTGAATCCGTCGGACGCGTCGTTGTAGGCCTGGGTCATGGTCGGTCCCCAGGCGAAGTCGGGCGACACCTGGGCGGAGGCCTCGGCGAACACGTCGTAGATCGGCTGGCCGCCGTAGAATGTCGACGCCTTCCTTGAGCGACGGGCAGTTCGAGGCCGGCCTTGGCGGCCGGGTACAGGTTGGCCGCCTTGTTGAGCATGGTGAGCGCCTCGTCGGAGGTGTTCAGCCACAGCGCGAACTTCGACGCCTCGTACGGGTGCTTGGAGCCCTTGAAGACCGCGGTGGAGGAGCCGCCCCAGTTGCCGGCGGCGTTGTCGCCGGCCTCCCACTGCGGCGACGGCGCGACGGACCACTTGCCGGACGTCGTCGGGTGCGCCGCTGGCGATGGAGTTGGCGCCCCAGACTGCGGAGTTCCAGGTCCAGTCTGCGCCGGTGTTGTAGGCGTTGTCCCACTCAGTCGGTCCACGGCGGGACGGTCGAGACCAGGTCGCGGTCGATCAGGTCCTGCCAGTAGTCGGCGACCTTCGTGCGAGGTCGTCGCCGGTCAGGTCGACGGTCCAGTCGGATGCCGTCGTTCTGGAACCAGCTGCCGCCGGCCTGCCAGACGAAACCGGCGAACTGGTTGATGTCGCTCTGCGAGAAGTTGGTGATGTAGCCGCCGGTCTTGCGCACCTTCTACGGCGGCCTCGGCGAACTCGTCCCACGTGGTCGGAACGGCGATGTTGTTCTCCTCGAACAGGTCGGAGCGGTAGAACATGGCCATCGGGTCCGGCGTCCTGCGGGATCGCGTAGACGGCGTCCTCCTCGCCGAAGCTGACCTGGCCCCAGGTCCAGTCGACGAACTCGTCCTTGGCGTCGAGCACGTCGTCGCAGGCGGCAAGGTCGGTCAGGCCGTCCTGCACGCGGAAGTTCGGCAGCGCGTCGTACTCGATCTGGCCGAGGTCGGGCGCGTTGCCGGCCTTGAGCTGGTTGAAGAAGTTCTGGTACGTGCCGCCGTTGCCGTTCGGGCCGGTCTGCACCTTCACCTGGATGTCGGGGTTCTCCTCGTTCCACACGTCGACGACGTCTTCGATGCCGGGGATCCAGGACGTGAAGTCCAGGTTGACCTTGCCGGTCGACGGCTCGCAGCTCACCGGCGGCAGCGTTGCCGTCGGTCGTGCTCCGGTGGCGCAGCCGGTCAGGGCGACGCAGGCCGCCGTGAGCACGGCGACGGCGACCGCTCTTTTCTTGTTTAGCATGATGATTTCTTTCTCTTGTGGGATGGGGCGGGGTTGTGACGCTGTGGTGCGAGAGTGCAGTCTGTTCGTCGAGGGCGGCTACTTGCACGGATCCGGCGCCGAGGCCGTTGCGCCAGAAGCGCTGGAGCAGGAGGAAGGTGATGATCGAGCGGGACGATCGAGAGCAGCGCGCCGATCGAGCACGTAGGCCGCGGATCTCGGGAATCTGGTTGACCTGGGAGTTCCAGGCGTAGAGCCCGAGCGTGACCGGGAACAGCGACTCGTCGCGGAGCATGATCAGCGGCAGGAAGAAGTTGTTCCAGATGGCGACGAACTGGAACAGGAACACGGTGACCAGGGCGGGGAACATCAGCCGCACCGAGACGGTGAAGAAGGTGCGCACTTCGCCGGCGCCGTCGAGCCGGGCCGCCTCGAGCAGCTCGTCGGGCACGCTGGCCGCGGCGTAGATCCGGGCCAGGTAGACGCCGAACGGGCTGACCAGGCTGGGCAGGAACACCGCCCAGAACGTGTTGGTCAGGCTGACCTGGCTGAAGATCAGGAACAGCGGAAGCGCCAGCGCCGTCGCCGGCACGAGCACGCCGCCGAGCACGACGTTGAACAGGGTCTCGCGGCCGGGGAAGCGTACTTCGCGAGGGCGTAGCCGCACATGCCGGCGATGACGGTGGCGATCAGGGCGCCGCCGCCGGCGTACAGAGCGCTGTTCAGCGATCCAGCTGAGGTAGACGCCGTCGCGGTAGGCGATCAGTTCGCCGATGTTCTCGAACAGGTTGAAGTCGGCGAACCAGAGCGGGTTGGTCCCGGTGAACTGGGCCCGGTTCTTCGTCGCGGCCACGAACAGCCACCAGATCGGCACGAGGAAGTAGAGCGTGAAGACGCCCATGACGATCATGGCGCCCGCCCTGGCGAGCGGGCTCTCGCGAGGGCCGCGCGAGACCGGGCTCATCCGCTGGGCGAGGCTCTGACGGCCGCGCACGGGGGTTGGAGTGTCGACGGCGCTCACTTGGCTTCCTTCCGCTGGGTGAACTTGAGGAACGCGAAGGAGAGGATGAACGTGGCCAGCGCCAGCACCACGGAGAACGCGGCGGCCAGGCTGAAGTTCGGGATGGACGAGGTCGAGTAGACGGTCAGGTTCGGGGTGAACGTGCTCGAGACGGCGGAGCTGAAGCTGCGGAACACCTGCGGCTCGGCGAGCAGCTGCAGGGTGCCGATGATCGAGAAGATCGCGGTCAGCACGATGGCCGGCATGACCAGCGGGATCTTGATCGACCAGGCGATGCGCATCTGGCCGGCGCCGTCGAGCCGGGCCGCCTCGTAGATCTCGGTCGGGATCGCCAGCAGCGACGAGTAGATGATGAGCATGTTGTAGCCGACGTACACCCAGGTCGACGACGTTGGCGATCGCCCAGAGCACCAGGTCAGCCGAGAGGAAGTCGATGTTCTCGGTGATCGGCGGTGAACGGCGACAGGTTCGGCGAGTACAGGAAGCCCCACATGATCGCGGCGATGACGCCGGGCACGGCGTACGGCACGAAGAACGCCAGCCGGAAGAACCGCTTGCCGCGCAGCAGGGGCGAGTCGAGCAGCAGCGCGAACAGCAGGGCCAGGCCGAGCATGACCGGCACCTGGACGGCGCCGAAGAGCAGCACGCGGCCGACGGAACTCCAGAACGGGCCGTTCTGGAAGACGAGCACGTACTGCGCGAACCCGCCGAACACCTCGCGTGCCTCGCCGAAGGTGCCGTCGCGCTCGATCGACCAGCAGCGACTGGTAGATCGCGTAGCCGATCGGCACCAGGTAGAACAGCGACGAACAGCACGCCGAACGGGAGCGACGAAGACGAGCGATCGCGCCGCGGTGCTGCACCTTCTTGCGGACGCGGGGCTCGCGGTGCCGCGAGCCGGGCATCGAGTCGATCATGGCGGTGCGCTCATGCTGCTGCTTCCTCTCGGATCGACGCGGACGGCGCCAGCCGGAACGCGAAGTGATTCGGTGACGGCGTCGCCGGTGACGAGCTCGTGGCCGGTGCCGGGACGCTCGATGTCGTCCGTGCCGTGGTTGATGACGAACAGGTAGCTGCGGTCGGCGGATGCGCGGCGCACGATCTCGACGCTGCCGTCGCCCTCCGGGCCGAGCGCGGTCGACGCCCGCGCGCTGCGGCGACGGTCGCGCATGAGGTCGCGGTACGCGCCGGCCTCGAGCGCAGTGGCGAGGTACCAGGCGGTGCCGGCGCCGTGCGTGTTGCGGGTGACGGCGGGGTGCCGCGGACGGGCCGTCGGCGTAGCTGGTCGACGGCCTCGGCCGCCGTCGAGGCGCAGGCGCTCGGTCCACAGGCCGCGCGATGGCGCCGGAGTCGAGGGCGACGCACTGTCGCCGGGCAGCAGCGGGCAGAACTCCTCGACCGGATGCCGAGCAGCTCGCGGAACGCGCCCGGGTAGCCGCCGAGGCGCACCCGGTCGTCTTCGTCGACGATGCCGCTGAAGAAGGTGATCAGCGCGTGACCGCCGGCGGCGACGTAGTCGGTGATGTTCGCGGCCTCGGCGTCGGAGACCAGGTGCAGGCTCGGGACGACGACGAGCCGGTAGCCGCCGAGGTCGGCGCCGGGGAGACGATGTCGACGGTGACGCCCAGCTCACGCAGCGCCGCGTAGGCGGCGTGCACCTGGTCGAGGTAGCGCACGCGACTGCGACGGGCGGGTCTCGGCGTCGGCGGCCCACCAGGACTCCCAGCTGAACACCAGGGCGACGTCGGCGACGACGCGTGCGTGCCGGCGACCTCGTCGAGCCGGTCGAGGGTGTCGCCCAGCGCAACGACCTCGCGCCAGAGCGCGGTGTCGGTGCCGGCGTGCGGCACGAGCGCGGAGTGGAACTTCTCGGAGCCCTGGGGCGAGGCGCGCCACTGGAAGAAGCAGACCGCCGTCGGCGCCGCGGGCCACGTGGGTCAGCGAGTTGCGGGTCATCTCGCCCGGGCGCCTTGGCGAGGTTGTGCGGCTGCCAGTTGACCGCGCCGGTGGACTGCTCCATCAGCATCCACGGCCTTCCGCCGGCGAGGCCGCGGGTGAGGTCGGCGGCGAACGCGAGTTCGGCGGTCGGGTCGTCGAGGCGGTGGTCGAGGTAGTGGTCGTTGGCGATGACGTCGACCTCCGGCGCCCAGCGACCAGTAGTCGAGGTTGCGGATGTGCGCGGTGACCATGAAGTTCGTGGTGACCGGCGACGTCGACTGTGCCGGCGGAGCACGTCGAGCCTCGGCGCGGTAGTAGTCGAGCAGCTCGTCGGAGCTGAACCGGTGGAAGTCGACGACCTGGCCGGGGTTGCGGCTCGACAGGGTCGAGCGGCGGCATCGGATCTCGGCCCAGTCGCCGTAGCGCTGGCTCCAGAAGCGCGGTGCCCCAGGCCGCGTTCAGCGTCGTCGATCGATGCCGTAGCGGCTCTCGCAGCCAGCCGCGGAACGCGTCGGCGCTGGTCGTCGCAGTAGCAGAGCGCGTTGTGGCAGCCGAGCTCGTTCGAGACGTGCCAGAGCGCGACGGCCGGGTGGTCGCCGTAGCGCTGCGGCGACCTGCTCGACCAGGGCGAGGGCGTGCTCACGGAACACCGGCGAGCTCGGGCACCAGGCCTGGCGGCCGCCGGGAAGCGGGTGGTGCCGTCGGCGGTCGCCGGCAGGATCTCGGGGTGCAGCGTGGTGAGCCACGGCGGCGGCGACGAGGTGCCGGTGCCGAGGTTGACCCGGATGCCGCCGGCGTGCAGCAGCTCGATGATCGTGTCGAGGTCGGCGAAGTCGTACTCGCCCGGGCCGCGGCTCGAGGCTGCGACCAGCCGAAGATGTTGACGGCGACGAGGTCGACGCCCGGCCTCGCGCATCAGCGCGACGTCTTCGGCCCAGACGCTCGGGTCCCACTGCTCGGGGTTGTAGTCGCAGCCGAAGGCGATGCCCTCGTGCGCGAAGCCGGGGCCGAGGCCATGGCTGCCGGGCGGTCCGCTCGCGAGTTCATGCGTTCCTTGCCGATGGTTCTGTATGACAGATTCCGGCGACGACGCATCGCGCGACAACTCTGTGAACGTGCACAGATTGACGCGGAGACTCGTCATTGAGATTCTGTGAACGTGCACAGACTCGGACGGCCTGTCGATCCGTGTCAAGTGTTCCGGCGCTACAGTTGATCTCATGTCCCTCGCCCCTGCCCGCCGCAAGCGCGCGACAGTGCACGACGTCGCGGTCGAGGCCGGGGTGTCGCGCGGCACCGTGAGCCGGGTCGTCAACGGCGAGCGTACGTCTCCGAGCGAGGCCGAGTCGCCATCGAGGCGGCGATCGACGAGGTCGGCTACGTGCCGAACAACGCGGCGCGCAGCCTGGTGATGCAGCGCTCGCAGGCGGTCGGCTTCATCGTGCACGAGCCTCACTCGCTCTTCCTCGACGACCCGAACATCGGCGGGATCATGCTGGGCGCCAACGCCGCGCTGTCGCACGCCGACCACCAGATGGTCTGCCTGATCGTCGACTCCGACCGCGACACCGACGCGTCGCGCGCTACCTCAGCGGCGGCTTCGTCGACGGCGTCATCATCGTCTCGGCCCGCCAGAACGACCCGATCACCCGGGTGGTCGAGCGGCCTCGAGCTGCCCGGCGGCGTTCGTCGGCCATCCGCCCGACCTCGACCAGGCTGCCCTTCGTCGGCATCGACAACCGCGGCTCGGCGCGCGCCATCACCGAACGCCTGATCGGCACCGGTTGGCGCTTGCGTCGGAGCACAATGGCCCTGTGATCCGGAAACAGGCGATTGTTCGTGGCGAGGTGCAGGGCGTGGGGTTTCGCTACTTCGCCCACCGCGAGGCTACCCAGCTGGGGCTCGCCGGCTACGTGCGCAATCGCAGGGATGGCGCGGTGGAGCTCGAACTCGAGGGTCCGGACGCGGCAGTTGACCAGATGCTCGGCTGGCTCAGGCACGGGCCGACATCGGCCGTGGTCGACTCCCTCAACGTGTCGGATCTTCCGCCGCTTGGCGAGACCGGTTTCACGGTCGCCCACTGAGCGCCCAAATGAAGGAGATTTCGCCCGCGGGGGTCGATTCTCGCCCCTACAAGGGCGGTCTGCGACAAATCTCCTTCATTTGGATGCGGCGGGCGGGCAGTGCATGCGGGTCGACGAGTGATCCTGCGTGCGTACGAAGCTGTGCTCGCTCATGTCTTCGCCGCAGAGTGGGCACGGCTTCTGCGCGGTTGGCGGCAATGGCGCCTCGTTATACGGACCGAGCGGCGGCGGACCAATGTAGGGGAACAGCCGCCTGTTCAGGCGATCCCACCAGGCTTCCTTCATTTGTTTGGACACAAATAGTTAGTATACTAACTAAATGCCGCAGACGCAGGATGACCCACTGGCGCTCGACCGTCAGGTCTGTTTCGCGTTGGCCGCGGCATCCCGAAGCGTTATCGGTCTTTACCGGCCCGTTCTGGAGCCGCTGGGGCTCACCCATCCGCAATATCTGGTGATGCTGGCGCTCTGGGAGAGGAGCCCTCGCACCGTGCGCGACATCGGACAGGCGCTGCGGCTCGAACCGGCGACGCTCTCGCCGCTGCTCAAGCGACTCGAGAGCGCTGGCCTGCTTACCCGTCGGCGCAACGTCCACGACGAGCGCGCCCTCGACGTGGAGTTGACGGCCGCGGGGAGGTCGCTGCGCGCGAAGGCGGAGCTGGTGCCCGCGCAGATCGTCGAACGACTCGGCATGGATGTCGCGGAGCTCGGGCTCATCCGCGACTCGCTCACGCGGCTGCTGGCCGCGAGCGACGGCTAACCCCGGCCGAGCGCGGCTGTTCGGCGCGTGTGCGCCCGCGCGCGCACGCGCCGACGCGCCGAACGGGCGCGGTCGACGCCGCCCCGCTACCGTGCGAGCCGCTCCACCACCGCGCCGTACGCCGCGGGGAGCGCCGACGCCACCGGCACGATCGCGCCCCGCAGTGGACTCGTCGCCGCGAGCACCAGCGCCGAGGTGAGCCTTCGGAAGTCCCGCGTCGAGCGGGCCCAGGCCGCGTCGTAGTCGAGGCCCTCCGTCACGTGCCGCACTGCGAGCCGCGCCTGGTCGAGCCCGAGGCGCAGGCCCTCGCCGGTGATGGCATCCACATAGCCGGATGCATCGCCCACAAGCAGCACGCGCCCGGCCGATGGACGCCGCGCCCGCTGCCGGAACGGCCCCGCCCCACGCAGGCTGCTGGCAGGAGCCGCGCCATCAAGTCGGGCGGCGAGCGCTGGGATGCCACGAATCGTCGCCGCGAAGTCGGTGTGTTGCGGGCCGAGGATCGCGACCCCAACCGTGTCGTCGGCGACGGGGGTGATGTAGACCTCGGCATTCTCCGCCCAGTGCACCTCGATCATGTCGCTCCACGGTGCGACGGCGAAGTGCCGGCGCAGTCCGTAGCGGCGTGCCCCCGCGCGCGGATGGTCCAGCCCGGCGACCTTCCTCACCGTCGAGTGCAGGCCGTCGGCACCGAACAGCCAGTGCGCGCGCACCCCGTTCACCGCTATTCCGCCCGAATCGCGCGTGAACGTCTCGACGCGACCGACCACTCGACCCACGTCCAGCTCCGTTGCGCGCGCCGAGAGCGCGTCGTGCAGGGCGGTGCGGCGCACCCCGCGACCGACACCGGTCCTGAAGAGGTGGTCGGCGCGCCGTGACGGCGTCAGGTAGCTCACCCCCCGCAGCGGCATCCCGGGCGGATCGACACCGAGCCTGGCGAGCAGCGGAAGCGCGCCCGGCATGAGCCCTTCGCCGCACGCCTTATCGATGGCGTGCTCGCGGGGCTCGATGATGACCGCGGTGAGTCCCGCCAGTCTTGCCTCTATCGCCGTTGCGAGCCCGACCGGCCCGCCGCCGACAATGACCACATCGACATCGACGCTCATGTGAGCTGCCGGAGCGCCCTGTTCTCGGTGGGGATGCGGAACCCGAGCAGCAACACGGCGTTCAGCACGGTGAAGGCAATGGCGGTCATCCACGCGGTGTGAACGAGCGGCAGCGCGATGCCCTCCACGGCCACCAGCAGATAGTTTGGATGCGGCAACCAGGCCCACCGGTACGGCCCCCGTGCGACCCGACCGGCCCCTGGCACCACGATCACCCGGGTGTTCCACTGGCTGCCGAGGGAGTGGATGATCCAGTAGCGACCCGCCTGACACAGCAGCGCGATGACCAGCATCGGCCAGCCCAGTCCCGGGATGAACGGGCGCTGCAGCAGCACAACCTCGGCGATGCAGGCCACGTAGCAGCCCGGTGTGCAGCGCGACCATCCACGGAAAGTGGCGCTGCCCGAACTCGGTGCCGCCACGCGCGAAGGCCGCGGCGGCGTTGCGGCGCGACACGATCAACTCGAAGATCCGCTCGCCGCCGGTCGCGAGCATCAGGGCGACATAGAGGATGACGCTCACGACCACTCCAGCAGCACGAATTCGGCGCTCACACCGGGGCCCAGCGCGAAAAGCAGGCCCCGCGATCCCGGCGCGACCCCCGCGTCGAGCGTGTCGGCGAGAACGTGCAGCACCGCGGACGACGACAGGTTGCCCACCCGGTCGAGCGATGCCCACGATTTTTCGAAGGCCGAGGCTGGCAGGTCGAGCGCGGCAGCGAACGCGTCGAGCACGCGCGGCCCGCCAGGATGCGCGACCCAGGTGGTGACATCCGCGATGCCCAGCCCGTTGTCTGAGAGGAAATCCTCAGTCTCGGCGGGGAAATACTGGGTGATCACCTCGGCGACGCCCGCGGTGAGCACGATTTCGAACCCCGAACCGCCGACGTTGAAGCCGATGACGCCTGTCGTGTCCGGATACGACGCGCTGCGGGTGTCGACGATCCGCGGACCGGGTTCGGGCCGGTTATCGCCGACGAGCACGACCGCGGCAGCGCCGTCGCCGAACAGCCCCGTTGCCACGAAATTGCCCATCGACGCGTCGTCACGCTGCAGCGTCAGCGAGCACAGCTCCACGCTGAGGAGCACTCCGACCTGATCCGGATGCCCCACCAGGTAGTCATTCACGCGAGCGAGTCCAGCGGCCCCCGCGACGCAGCCGAGGCCGAACGAGGGAAGCCGCTTGACGTCCCGGCGCAGCCCCAGTCGTTGCACCAGCAGCGCGTCGACGGAGGGCGCGGATATCCCGGTCACCGACGTGAACATCACGAAGTCGACGTCGCTCGGCGCAAGCCCGCAGTCGGCGAGGGCTGTCAGCAGCGCCCTCTCGGCGAGCTCCGTCGCGACCTCGATGAAGATGTCGTTGGTTTCCCGGAACGCTCCGAGGCTGCGGTAGCGCTCCAGCGGAAGCGCGGTGAAGCGGGTTCCGATTCCGGATGCGGCATGCATCCGTTCCAGCACAGCCCTCGGCCCCGGCGCCGAGGTGAGCAGCGGCGCGAGTTCGGCAGTGATCTCGGCCTGCGTGTACTCGTAGGCAGGAAGCACTGGAGCAACCGCCGCTATCCGCGTCATTTCCCGAACCTAACACGCGGTGCGTGCCGGGTCGCCGGCGTCACAGTTCGATGTCGTCGGCGGAGGCGAGTTCGTGCCAGTCCGCCCGGATGCCGCCCGCCTGCGCCGCCGGGTCCGGCTGGTACCGGTCGGCATCCACAAGCGTGTCGATTCCGAGGGAGGTCAGCTCGGCGATACGCGCGACCGGAACCTGGAAGGTGCGAAACGGCCCCAGCGGCGGCGGGTTTCCGCTGATCAGTTCCCGAAGATCGACGTCCGCCAGAAGCGGCGACTGGTCGAGCACGAAACCAGCGGTCCTCAGTACGGCCGTGTCGTCGACCAGCACGGTCCAGGCCGCAACCTTCCAGAACATTCTCGGGATGCGCACACCCCTGTACAGCGCATCATCCGCCCTGAGCACCGGCCCGGTGAAGACGCTCAGCCTGAGCCGATGCGCGCTGGCGTATTCGAGAACATGGTCTTCGAGCCCCACCCACAGCTCTTTGCTCTGGTTGAACATCGCCGCCTGCGGGGCCGCATTCGTGTAGACGAAAGTGTCGGAGTTGGCCTGTTTCGCGTCATCCCCCCACACCGGGTCGCGCCGGCGCACCAGATGCCCGCGATCGAGGTCATTCCTGGCGTAAAGCTCGGCGCCGGCCTGCTCGCCCTCGGGCACTCGCGTGTCGAGCCGCCAGGAGTTCCCTCGCTTGATCTCGACAAGATCGCCGCCGGCAATGTTCACCGCTGTCGCCGCCGCAAGCCTGCGCGCCGGGTCGAGCAGCACCGTGAAGTGGGTGTAATCGAGGTGGATGACCGGCTGCTGCACGACGGGCAACTCGACCTCCACGTCCAGGAAGTCCGCCTCGTATCCGCTCATAGGGTGAGCGTAGCGACCCCGCCTTAACGACCAAAGGCGCCCCCCAAAAACAGGGGACGCCTTCAATCGTTTCGGTGCGCGAGGGGGGACTTGACGCCCAAACCGAGCCGCCGACCCAGCAAGCTGGTCCGGACTGCGCGGTTCGGGGCCCCGGGCGCTCAAGAGACACACCCGACGCCTGTAACGACCAAAGGCGCCCCCCAAAAACAGGGGACGCCTTCAATCGTTTCGGTGCGCGAGGGGGGACTTGAACCCCCATGCCCTTTCGGGCACACGGACCTGAACCGTGCGCGTCTGCCAATTTCGCCACTCGCGCTCACCTGTCGGCAGCGAGCCACCGACTGAGCGAGATTATCACAGTACGAGGGGGTATCGGATGCGCCCGATCACAGTCGAGCGCCAGCGCTCAATGCTTCGTATTCGCGGTGGCGAATCGGTAGCTGCATGCGGTAGCAGCTAACATCGGTATGCAGTACGGGCAATGACAAGGAGTGTTTTGGGTCTTCTGGACAGCTTCGAGAAGGGTCTCGAGCGCGCCGTAAACGGTGCGTTCGCCAAGACCTTCAAGAGCGGACTCCAGCCGGTCGAGATCACCAGCGCCCTGCGCCGGGAACTCGACACGAAGGCCGCCGTCGTGTCTCGCGACCGCATTCTCGTTCCGAACAGGTTCACCGTGCACCTCAATCGGGTCGACTATGACCGGATGACCGGCCTCGGGCAGACTCTCATCGACGAGCTGACCGGACTCGTGCAACAGCACGCAGCCGCGCAGCACTACTCATTCGCCGGCGGAATCTCCATCACCATGGCCGAGAAATCGTCGCTGAGCCAGGGAATGATCGAGATTCAGTCCGTGAACGTGCAGGGCACCGTCTCGTGGACCCCTGTGCTTGAGATCAACGGCGTCAGACACCCGATCACCCACTCCCGCACCATCGTCGGTCGCGGTAGTGACGCCACCATCACCGTCGACGACACGGGCATTTCGCGTAAGCACGTCGAGATCCTGTGGGACGGCTCCAAAGCAGAAGTAAACGATCTCGGCTCGACGAACGGTTCGCTGTTGAATGGCAATAAGGTCTCTCGCGCACCCCTTCCTCCCGACTCGGTGATCGACATCGGACGGACCAGGATCGTTTTCAGGGTGCTTGCACAGTCTTCCGACTCCGACCAGTCCTCCTCTCAGCGGGACGGCGCCCGCTGATGGGCGAACTGACCCTCCTCATCCTGAGGATCGCCTTCCTCCTGGTGCTGTGGGGCTTCATCTTCGCGATTGTCTATGCGCTGAGGTCCGATCTGTTCGGCCAGAAGGTGCGTCGACTGCCGGCTTCCGCCCAGCCCACAGCTTCCGCGGCTCCCGCGTCACCGCAGCCGGCCCAGCCCGCACCGACCGCCGCCACCGAGATGATCTCGCGGCAGCAGCCAGCGGCATCCGGCGTATCAAGCTCGATGGATGCCCGCCGCCTGGTCATCACGACCGGCCCGAAGGCCGGACTCGAGATGGATCTGCCGGCCGAGGCAATGACCATCGGCCGCTCAAACGAGTCGGGGCTGGTCATTCGCGACGACTACACCTCGACTCATCACGCGCGTCTGCTGTTGTGGGCGGACGGTTGGGTAGTTCAGGACCTGGACTCGACCAACGGCACCTTCCTGAACGGCACGCGTGTTCTCGTTCCGACGCATGTGCCGTTGAACACCCCGGTCAAGATCGGCACAACGAGCTTCGAGCTTCGGCGGTAAGCGCATGCCTACGACGGGGAAGAGTGCGGCCGTTTCGCACGTCGGCAAAGTCCGCAGTAACAATCAGGACAGCGGATACGCCGGCCAGTACCTGTTCGTGGTCGCGGACGGCATGGGGGGCCACGCCGGAGGCGACGTCGCATCCGCCATCGCCGTCAAACGCATTGCAGACACCGACCGCCTCTACTCGTCTCCCCGCGACGCAGAATTCGCTCTTCGCACGGCACTGCTCGGCGCCAACTCGCTGCTCGCCGAGACGGTTTTCGAGCACTCCGAACTGACCGGGATGGGTACAACGGTCAGCGCCATGCTGCGCGTGGCCAACCAGGTCGCCATCGCGCACATCGGCGACTCCCGCATCTACCTGCTGCGCGACGATGTCCTGACCCAGGTCACCGCAGACCACACCTTCGTTCAGCGCCTGGTCGACAGCGGCCGCATCACCGCCGAGGAAGCCGCTGTGCACCCCAGACGGTCTGTGCTCATGCGTGTGCTCGGCGACGTCGACGCGTCCCCCGAGATCGACACGGCGGTGCTCGACACACGGCCCGGCGATCGCTGGCTGCTGTGCTCGGACGGCCTGAGCAGCTACGTGACCGACGACAAGATGCATGTCGCGCTGTCGACCATCCGTTCAGCGCAGTCCGCCGCCGAAAAGCTCGTAAAAGACAGCCTCGACCAGGGAGCACCAGACAACGTCACCGTGGTCATCGTCGATGTCGACGCGTCGGACGACTCCTCCCACATCCCTCCGATCACCGTCGGTTCCGCCGCTGTGCCGCTCGTCTTCGAGAACGACGTTGCTCGCAGGCCATTGCGACTGCCGAGCCTGCTGCTTCATCCCCTCAAGGCCGCGCCGCCGGAGGACAGCCATTTCGAGCCGGAATCCGACGACTACCTCACGGCGCTGATCCAGGAAGACCGTCGTCGCGAGTTGCGTCGCCGGGCCGGCTGGATCGCCTTCGTGGTGATCGTGACGGGCCTGATCGCAGCCGCGTGCGTGATCGGCTACGAATTTACGCAGCGTCACTATTACGTCGGCGCCGAGGATGGCCGGGTCACGATTTACCAGGGCGTGCAGCAGGATCTCGGACCTATTCCCCTTTCCCACGTCTACCGGAGCACGACTCTGCATCTCGACGAGCTGCCCGTGTACCAACGAGAGAGCGTGAAAGCGACAATCAACGCAGACAGCATCGACGACGCCGAGCGCATTGTTGACCAACTCCTGAGTGTTCGGACACCCTGACATCGCCACTTCACCAGACACCGGCTCGCTGTCGACCTTGACGTCGTCCATTCGGCTGCGCCTGAAAGAACCAGCCAAGTTTCGCAACCTCGAACTCGCGCTGCTGATTCTCGCGATCGGCATCGACCTCGGGGCAGTCGCGCTGGTGCAGCTCGGAGCGCTCGGCCAGATCGAGACCGGCATGCTCATCCTGATTGGGATGCTCGGGGTGCTGGTGCTCGTACTGCACGTGGTGCTTCGGGTCGTTGCCCGCAATGCCGACGCGCTGGTGCTGCCCGTGGCCACCGTGCTCAACGGCCTTGGCATCGCCATGATTTACCGCGTCGATCTCGCGTATGAGCTGACGGGCTGGAGCAACGGCGGAGTTCGCCAGGTTGCCTGGACGGCGATGTCGATCATCATCGCCATCGCGGTGCTGCTCATCGTGCGCAACCACCGTGTTCTTCAGCGGTACACCTACCTGGCGATGGCCACCGGAATCCTGCTGCTTCTGCTGCCAATGCTGCCGCTGATCGGCAGCGACCTCGGAACCAGCGCCCGGCTGTGGGTGAAGGTGGGTCCGTTCTCGTTCCAGCCCGGGGAGCTCGGCAAGGTGGCGCTGGCAATCTTCTTCGCCGGCTATCTCGTGACGGCCAGGGATTCCCTGTCGATGGTCGGCCGCAGGATTCTCGGAATGCAGTTCCCGCGGGCGCGTGACCTCGGCCCCGTGCTCGTCGTGTTCGCCGCCTCCATGCTCGTGTTGGTGGTGCAGCGTGACCTCGGCACCGCACTGCTCTACTTCGGCCTGTTTCTCGTCATGCTCTACGTCGCGACGGGCCGATCAAGCTGGATCCTGCTCGGTCTCGGCCTGTTCCTCGCTGGCGCGTTCGTTGCCAGCCGCACCCTCGGCTACGTCGGCGGTCGTGTCGACGCCTGGCTCGACGCATTCAACCCAGAGATCTACGACGCCGTTGGCGGCAGCTACCAACTCGTGCAGGGCATGTTCGGACTCGCAGATGGCGGCATCATCGGCACCGGCCTCGGGCTCGGCAGCCCGGAGATCACCCCGCTCGCGGTGAGCGACTACATCATCTCGGCACTGGGCGAGGAGCTCGGGCTGATCGGCGTCTTCGCCATCCTGGCGATGTACCTTCTTTTCGTGTCGCGTGGCTTCCGCATCGGGTTCGCTGGCCAGGACGACTTCGGTCGCCTCCTCGGCGTTGGGCTCTCGTTCGTCATCGCACTGCAGGTGTTCGTTGTCATCGGTGGCGTCACCAGGGTCATTCCGCTCACGGGTCTCACAACCCCTTTCCTCGCGGCCGGCGGCTCATCCCTCGTGGCCAACTGGATCATCGCCGCCCTTCTCCTCAGGTTGTCTGACAGCGTCAGGAACCAGCCGCTGCTCGTCGTTGATCCCGTCTCAGACAGCCGTCAGGCGGTAGGAAAATGAATAAAGAACTGAAGCGCGTCAGCACCGTCGTGCTCCTGATGTTTATCACCCTGTTCATCTCCAGCTCGATCATCCAGGTGGTGGCGGTGGACGGCCTCCAGGCAGACGACCGCAACTCGCGCACCCTGTACGCCAGCTATTCGGCCGAACGCGGACCGATCCTGGTCGACGGCCAGCCGATTGCATACTCCGAGCCGAGTAACGACGAGTTCAAGTTCCAGCGCGTCTACACGAATGGGCCGTTGTACGCCCCCGTCACCGGCTACCTCACCCTGAATCAGGGCAACACCGGTCTGGAGGATGCGCTGAACGAGTACCTCAGCGGCACCTCCAACGACCAGTTCTTCGAGCAGCTCAACGCCATCGTGACGGGACAGAACCCGAAGGGCGCCTCGGTCGAACTGACGATCGACCCCGTCGTACAGCAGGCGGCGTGGGACGCTCTCGGCGACTATCAGGGTGCCGTCATCGCCATCCGGCCCAAGACCGGTGAGATCATCGCGATGGTCTCCAAGCCCACATTCGACCCGAACCTCCTGGCTACTCACGACACCAAGCAGGTCATCGACACGTACACCCAGTTGCTGGATGACGCGTCGGGACCGCTGTTCAACCGCACCCTCGCCGGCGACCTCGACCCTCCCGGATCCACCTTCAAACTCGTGGTTGCCGCCGCCGCTCTCGAAAGCGGGAGCTTCACCGCAGACAGCGAGTTTCCGAATCCTGCGTCTCTGACGCTGCCGCAGTCGACCTTCGCGATCAGCAACGCAGACGGCGCACCTTGCGGATCGGGCGATACCGCGACCATCGCCACAGCGATCCGCCTGTCGTGCAACATCCCGATGGCCGAGCTGGGCCAGCAACTGGGTTACCGTGCGATCCTCGAGCAGGCCAACAAGTTCGGATTCAACGAAAGCATTGACGTTCCCCTGAACTCCACCGCGAGCGTCTACCCGCGCGTGCTCGACGAGCCGAGCACGATGCTCTCGGCGTTCGGCCAGAGTGAAGTCCGGGCATCCCCGCTGCAGATGGCAATGGTCTCGATGGGGATCGCCAATGGAGGGAAGATCATGAAACCGAACCTGGTCGAGAGCATCATGTCGTCCAATTTGAACTCCATCGAAGCATTTTCGCCGGAATTGTTCGGGGAGGCCATGAGCCAGGAGACGGCTGCCGCGATGACTCAAATGATGGTCGCGTCTGTCGCCAACGGGGCCGCGAATACTGCCACAATAGACGGGGTCGATGTCGCGGGTAAGACCGGTACAGCAGAGAACGGCGCGGGTGATCCATACACCCTGTGGTTCACCGGATTTGCACCGGCAAACGATCCCGAGGTTGTTGTAGCCGTCGTTGTACAGAACGGCGGGGGGCTGGGACAGGAAGGCCTGTCCAGCAAGATCTCGGCCCCGATTGGCAAGCAGGTACTAGAGGCGGTGTTGAACAGATGAGACCCTCAAGCGGGCTCACCTTCGGTGGCCGTTACCAGCTATCAAGCCGCGTCGCCATCGGCGGCATGGGCGAAGTGTGGCAAGCCACCGACCTGGTCATCGGGCGCACAGTGGCGATCAAGATCCTCAAGGACGAGTACCTGGGTGATCCCGGGTTCCTCGAACGCTTCCGCGCCGAAGCGCGCCACGCTGCGCTGGTCAACCACGAGGGCATCGCCAACGTTTTCGACTACGGCGAGGAAGACGGCAGCGCCTACCTCGTGATGGAGCTCGTTCCCGGTGAAGCACTCAGTGCCATCATCGAACGGGAGCGCGTGCTCTCCAGTGATCGCGTACTCGACATCGTCGCCCAGACCGCCGCGGCGCTTCAGGCCGCCCATGCGGCTGGACTCGTCCACCGCGACATCAAGCCGGGCAACCTGCTGATCACTCCCGACGGCCGCGTGAAGATCACCGACTTCGGTATCGCCCGCATCGCCGACCAGGTTCCGCTGACCGCTACCGGTCAGGTCATGGGCACCGTGCAGTACCTGTCGCCGGAACAGGCCAGCGGTCATCCAGCATCGCCAAGCACCGACACCTACTCCCTCGGCATCGTCGCGTACGAATCTCTTGCTGGCCGTCGCCCGTTCACGGGTGAGTCGCAGGTGGCCATCGCCATGGCGCAGATCAACGAGACCCCGCCGGAGCTGCCAACCACCGTTGCCGACCCGGTTCGCAACCTCGTCTACGCGTGTCTGGCCAAGAACCCGACAGACCGGCCGGCCTCGGCGGCGCATCTCGCCCGAGCGGCACAGGCACTGAGAAGAGGGGATGTCGCGGCAGCAGCCGCCGCCGTTCCCGGCGTGCTCGGCGACGGTACCCTCGCGGCTACCGTGGGACCGAACTACGGCCAGAACACCCAGGCCACCCGGGTTCTCACTACCCAGACTGCGACGGATACCCAGACGACGCCCATCGAGACTGCACGACGCAATCCCTGGACCTGGCCCCTCATCATCCTGATCTCGCTGCTGGCACTGGTGCTCATCGGGACGATCATCGCCCTGATCGCCAACCCGCCAGGAACGACGACGACGACACCCACCAGCGCGCCCCCGTCTGCAACGGCAACCGCGACTCCAACACCAACGCCGACGGAAACGACCAGCGACAGGGTTGCGCTTGACCCCTCAGAACTCCAGGGTCGCACCAAGGACGTCGTTGAGGCCCGCCTGACCGAACTGGGTCTGGTTCTCGACGCGCGAGACGGCACCGTGGCTCCCAGCGCCGAGCAGGAGGGTCTCGCCTACAGCGTCACCCCCTCCGGCAATGTTCAGGTGGGTGAGACCATCACGGTCTCGTTCTATTCGCTGATCCCGGAACCGCCGAGCGCAAGCAAGCCACCGGCGATGACAACCTCTCCCGGTCCGTATACCCCCGGAATGGTCGTCACGTTCTCGTGGGCGAGCTACGGCGGTTGCCCGGCGGACCACCCGCTGAGCGGCTTCAACGTCGCAGGCGACGAATGGAACCCCGACTACCTCCAACAGGCCCGCCAGTGCCACGTCGATAGACATCACGATCTCGAACACCGTGGGCGAGACCACCTCGGTGTCCTACACCGCGGTATGCACCGACTTCGAGTCGCCAATGTCGGATCCGACGTCGGTCACGGTGGTAACGGCACCCTAACGGTCGCGCCGCTGATCGAGGCCGCCGGTGCTGCAGCGGTTACACTGACGACAGTAATAATCCAGTCACAACCGGGAGATAGCTCGTGATCGATGGCGTGGCACAGGGCGTGCGTGAGCTCGCCGGGCGCTATCAGGTCGGCGAATTGCTCGGCCACGGCGGCATGGCCGACGTTCACGTTGGCATCGACAGCCGCCTGGGTCGCCGGGTCGCGATCAAGCTGCTCAAGCCTTCCCTCGCCAACGACCCGGCATTCCGGACGCGCTTTCGCCGTGAGGCGCAGGATGCCGCGAAGATGGCGCATCCCACCATCGTTCGAATTTTCGACGCCGGCGAAGAGTCGGTCAAAGACGCCAGCGGCAGCGACACTCTCGTGCCGTACATCGTCATGGAGTACGTCGACGGTCGCCTCCTGAAAGACATGGTCGCCGAGGGCCCCCTCGACCCTTCGGAGGCCGGCCGTATCGTCGGTCAGATCCTGACCGCGCTCGAGTACTCCCACCGGGCCGGCGTGGTCCACCGCGACATCAAGCCCGGAAACATCATGATCACCACGGGCGGTCAGGTGAAGGTGATGGACTTCGGCATCGCCAGGGCCATTTCGGACTCGGCGGCCACCATCACCGAGACCAGCGCCATCGTGGGAACCGCCGCCTACTTCTCGCCCGAGCAGGCCCGCGGCGAGGCCGTCGACGCCAGGACAGACCTCTATTCGACCGGCGTCGTGCTGTTCGAGCTGCTCACCGGTCGTGCCCCGTTCCTCGGTGCGAACCCCGTGGCGGTTGCCTACCAGCACGTGAACTCGGATGCCGTACCCCCCAGCTCGCTGAACCCCCGGGTGTCACCCGCCCTCGACGCGGTCGTGCTGCGATCGCTCGCGAAGGATCGCTTCGACCGCTACCAGAGCGCAGCCGACTTCCGGGCGGACGTGGCTACCGCGGCAGCAGGATCGGTTCCCGCCCGCAAGCAGGTAGCAACCACCGACTTCAACAGCACGCTCTTCGGTGTCAACCCGACCTCGACGGCTGGCTCAGAGGCGGCCATTCGCCAGCTCACTGTCGACCGTGACGACCGGGTGGTACGCACCCAGAACCGCCCTCCCGTCGCCTGGATCTGGGCCGGCATCGCCACCATGGTGGTCGTCATCGTGGCCGTGATCTTCTGGACGTTCAATCTTGCTCCCGCCAACCTCGCTCCCAACCTCTCCACGGAGGTGCCGAGCGTGGTCGGCCAGAGTTATGAGGACGGCGCAGCAACTCTCGAGGGCAACAATCTGGTCGCGCAGAAATTCACGGAAGCCAGCTCGGACATCCCCGAGAATGTGATCCTGCGTACCGATCCCGCGTCCGGCGTCCCGGTCTCACCGGGCACCAACATCAAGGTGTACGTCTCGTCCGGTGAGCCGACAGTGGCCGTTCCGGATGTTTCGCAGATGCTCGAGGCCGACGCGATCGCCAGGCTTGAGGCGAGAAACCTCGTCTATGGCGCGACCTCCCGCGACTACTCCCCGGATCTCGCTGACGGCATAGTCATCCGCTCCGATCCTGCCGCAGGTTCCACCGTCGTGGACGGCAAAAACATCCGGGAGGGAGACACGGTCAACCTGATCGTCTCCAACGGGATGGTCTTTGTTCCAGACGTGGTGGGAAGCTCGCTCAAGGATGCGAATGACGCCCTGGGCGCACTCCAGCTGCCCGTAACGGTCACGCTCGACGGTGGATGCTCCGGCGGAACCGTATCCGGGCAGTCCGTGATCGGCGAGCAGGCGCAAAAGACCTCGGTCACGCTGCGGGTGTGCAGCAGCTAGCAGCCCGACTCAACGGCGTGCTCGCGGGCAGAGGTGCCTACAGCTTGACGAGTGGGTTGAGCCCGCGGGCGGTTTCGGCGGCCTCGGGCAGGCCAGCCACCGCGAGCCAGTTGCCGAGCATCCGGTAGCCGCCCTCCGTGAGCACGGACTCCGGGTGAAACTGCACGCCGAAGATCGGCTGGCTCTCGTGCCTGACACCCATGATCACGCCGCCGGCGGTGCGGGACGTCACCACCAGGTCATCAGGCACTGTCGAGTCAACGATCGCGAGCGAGTGGTACCTCGTCGCCCTGAACGGCTGGGGAACACCGTCATAGAAGTTGCTGCCGTCGTGATCGATCATCGATGTCTTGCCGTGCATGAGTTCGTCGGCGTGCGTAACTGTGGCACCCATCGCCTCGGCGATCGCCTGGTGGCCAAGGCACACCCCGAGCAACGGCTGTCCCGATTCGAGAGCGGCGGTGACGATCGGGATGCTCACCCCGGCGTGGCCCGGAGTTCCGGGGCCCGGCGAGAGCAGTACTGCGTCGTAGTCGCGGATCACGGCTGCCGCGGCATCCACGGAGAATGCGTCGTTGCGTAGCACCTCGGTCTCGGCCCCGAGCTGGAGCAGATAGCCGTTCAGCGTGTAAACGAAGCTGTCGTAGTTGTCGATGACGAGAATGCGCGTCATGGTTGTTCCACCGTGACCTCCTGCGGTGTGACGAAATGGTCGGCCCAGGGGAATACCCAGAACACGAGAGCTGCCAGCACGGCAGCTACAAGAACAAGAACAAGCAGCAGCCGCAGCCACCACGGTCCGGGCAGAGCCCGCCAGAGCGCGCCGTACATCAGCTGGCCGCGCTTGCCTGTGCGAGCGCAGCGATCTCGGGTGGAGCGCCTCCGTCACGAGGGAACCACGCGTCGTAGACGGAATACACGATGATCCTCTCGTCCGCGGTGAAGATGGGGTTGCAGCTGGTGAGAGTCAGCAGGCGGTCGGTGGGGGACACGCCGGGCGACTGTGGCACAGGATCGAGAACGCCGACACCTGTCGCGTGCACGTATTCGAGGCTGCGAACGACATATTTGTGCCATCCTGCCACCGTCTCGAAATAGATGGAGTCGCCGATCTGCATCTTCTCAATGTCGAAGAATGGCGAACCGTTCCCGGTGCGGTGGGCGGCGAATGCTGCGTTGCCCACCCCGCCGGGGGTCTGGGTTCCCGGGTAGTGCCCAATCTTGGTGCGCAGGACCGCGACGTCGACGCCCTCGGCGACGGGGCGCGTGTAGTCAGCTCCCAGCCTGGGCACAATGAGGTTGGCGAACGCCACTCCGTTTTCCGGCGCGGTCTGAACGACCGGGTCGAGCGGATCGGCTGGGTCCTCCGGATCGGCAGGATCGGCGGGATCGGCCGGCGTCGGTCCACCCCTGCCCCATGCCTCGCTCAGCGCCTGCGCCTCCCCGGCCTGCGCATTGCCGCTGATGAGGTTGCCGAGCCACACCTGCCAGCCCAGGAACAGCAGCACGACCACACCGGCGGTGATGAGCAACTCACCAATGACACCAACCACGCTCACGCGACGGCGTTGCGCCGCGACGCGCCGCTCTTGGCCGCGGGATGTGCGACGCCCCTGCTCAGTGGCCATAGTGACGATTCTAAACTGCCCGCAGCACCCCAAAACCCCGGGAACGCTGGGCGCCCAGCCCCGTCGGGCCGTATCAGGCTAGAATCTTGCGCATGGCCCGTACGACAGCACGCACCAAGACCGACCGTCCCGCCGAAGCCCGCTCGGGCGAGCAGGCGCCGAACGCGGTGTGGTTCAAGCCCGTGATGTTCGGCTTCATGCTGCTCGGCCTGATCTGGATCATCGTCTTCTACGTGAGCAACAACACGCTGCCCGTTCCCGGAATCGGAGCAGGCAACATCCTCATCGGCTTCGGAATCATGTTCATCGGGTTCCTGATGACAACCCGCTGGCGCTGACCGGATTCCTGCGGCCCCGCTGACCAGCAACTTCGCTGGAGCGCGCCCGATAACTACACCCGTGTAGTTATACCCATTGTGGAAAGCCTGTGGATAACTTTCCCGGCCGGACGATCAGAAGCCGTAGAGCTGAATCGCGATCACCGTGATGGCGACCAGAACCGCGACGATTCCGGCGACCAGGGCGAGCTGCACAGTCTTCTGGTCGGGACGTCGGGTACGTAGATAGACGAACGCCACCGCCGCTCCCGCGATCAGGCCACCGAGGTGGGCCTGCCAGGCGATGTTCGTACCAGGCAGGAACCCGATCACCAGGTTCAGGCCGATCACGATCAGGATCTGTACGTTGTTGCCGCCCAACCTGCGCTGAATGACAAAGTAGGCGCCGAGAAGTCCGAAGATCGCGCCGGATGCCCCCACCACCGGGGTCACCGGAGCCAGCACCAGCACGGCGACTGAGCCGCCGAGACCGCTCACGAGATAGAGGGCGAGGAACCTCGCGCGCCCGACCATGCCTTCGATCAGTGGTCCGAAGATAAAGAGCGAGAACATGTTGAACATGATGTGCAGCAGTGATCCCTGCGAGTGCACAAAGAGCGCGGTGATCATGCGCCATGGCTCGCTCGGCGTGAACGGACCAAAGTAGGCCAGAGCGGAGGTCACGGGGCTGCCCGGCAGGATCTGCAGAACGTACACCAGCGCCGTGACGCCGATCAGGGCATACGTGACCACCGGCGCGTTGCCGGGACGGCGAAGCGTTCTGAGGATGGCAGGCTTGCGTCTGGGCTCGCTCGCGCGTGCTTCCCTGATGCACTCGGGGCAATGCACCCCAACCGCAGCCTGGGTCTGACACTCGGTGCAGATCGTTCGCCCGCACCGTTGGCACAGGATGTAGCTCTGACGATCAGGATGCCGGTAGCAGTAGTGAGCCGAAGTGTCCGGCGTACCTGACACCTAGGTTCAGACCTCGTCGATGGTGATGGTCTCGATCACGACGTCGGTGCGTGGCTTGTCGCGGCCATCGGTGTCGACGGCCTCGATGGCGTCGACGACTCGCTTGGACTCGTCATCCGCGACCACGCCGAAGATGGTGTGCTTTCCCTGGAGCCACGGAGTGGGGACCGTCGTGATGAAGAACTGCGAACCGTTGGTGCCCTTGCCGCCGCGGGTGCCCGCGTTGGCCATCGCGAGCACGTACGGCTGCGAGAAGTTGAGGTCGGGGTGGATCTCGTCGTCGAACTCGAATCCGGGGCCGCCGGTGCCCTGGCCCAGTGGGTCGCCACCCTGCAGCATGAACTGCTTGATGATGCGGTGGAAGACGACTCCGTCGTACAGCTTGTCTGTGGACTTCTTGCCCGTCGCGGGGTGGGTCCACTCGATCGTCCCGGAGGCGAGTCCGGAGAAGTTCGCAACCGTCTTCGGGGCGTGATTGCCGAAGAGGTTCAGTGTGATGGTGCCGAGTGAGGTCTTCATGGTCGCAACCGCTGTATGCATGGGGTCAATTCTTGCATAGCGGCCCTGCATGAATCCTCGATACCACCCAGCGGGCTCACAGGCAACGCATTACCTCTCAGGCAGCGGGCATGACAGTATTGTGAGACGTTTCGATTCCCCACTGGAGGTTTTCCTCATGGCACTATCGCGCAAGCGCCGTAAAGAGCTCAAGAAGCTGAAGACCGAGGCTGGCACTCTTTGGGACGATCAGAAAGAGCTGCTCGACCACGCGAACCGTGTAGTTCGCGAGGCGAAGCGCCAGGCGTCCCACTATGCACGCGAAGAAGTCTCGCCGCGTCTTCGCGACAAGTACGACGACACCCTTCGTCCCGTCGTTGATAACGCGCGCTCGGCGGCAGAGAGCGGCATCGCCAGTGCCCGTTCGGCGGCCAGCCACACTCGCCACCACATCGCCGACAATGTCGTCCCCGGCGTGACCTCGGCACTGGGTGCCGCTCTCGCCGCCATCGAGGTCGCGAAGCACCACCAGCTTCAGGATGCTCTGGCCAGGGCCTCGAGGTTCGGCACGGACGTCGGAACCCGCGTTGGGTTGGTGCAGCCCAAGCCGGCGCCGACCGCCGGCCCCGGCAAGTACATCCTGATCGGTGTTGGAGTCGTGGCGTTTGCTCTCGTTGCGTATGCCGCGTGGCAGACGCTGCGCGCAGACGACGAACTGTGGGTAGAGGAGGACGCCGTGGAGGCGCCCCTCGCCACCGAGAGCTAGATAACCAGGTCCTCGTGGGAAGGTCGGTGCTTCGGCACCGGCCTTTCCTTCGTTAAGGAGGCGTCAGGAGTCGAGTTGACGCTGCCGGTTCGCCTGCCAGGCCGTGATGCCGATGTCGACGAGGCTCACCCGGGGGAGGAGCCGCACCTCGGCCAGCGAGAACCAGCGCGCCTCGTCGCTCGAACCGTCGAGCTCGTTCGTGAGATCGCCCGAGGCGATGGTCGCTTCGTAGACGATCCTGATGGAATGCATGGGGGCCGGCGGAGCGCCGGGCCGGGCGTGGCTCTGGATGATTATCGAGTCGGCGCTGAGCAGGGGTCCGAGGGTGGCGGTGAAACCCGACTCTTCGCGGATCTCGCGGATTGCAGCATCCGCCGGCTGCTCACGGTCGTGGATGCCGCCGCCTGGCAGCGACCACCTGCGACCCTCGTGCCAGTGAGTCAGCAGGATCGATCCGTCTTCGATGATGACGCCATACGCGGCAACCCGAATGTCCATGACAGGAGTTTAGGGCAACGCAAAAGCGCCGCCCTTGTGGGGCGGCGCTATTCGTTTCTGTGGAGCCTAGGGGAATCGAACCCCTGACCTCCTGCTTGCAAAGCAGGCGCTCTACCAATTGAGCTAAGGCCCCGAGAGTCACAATTCGCGTCAAGGATTTGTGATTCCTGGATCGGACATTTTCTTGTGGAAACTGCCCTTATGAAATTTTCAGTGGGGATACGAGGACTTGAACCTCGGACCTCTTCGTTATCAGCGAAGCGCTCTAACCGCCTGAGCTATATCCCCCAGACCAGATAAGAACCTATCTCATCCAGCCGGTTTCTGGTAATCGGTCAGTTGTTGGTGAACCCAACGAGGAGGCCACCAGTGATTCTGACGCTGAAGTTGTACAACATGCTGGCGATAGCACCGAGCGCGGTTCCGACGACAACGTTGAGGATTGCGATGACCACAGCGAAGAGTGAAACCTGGGCGAGCGAGAAGCTCGAGGTCACACTGAACGTGGGGTCACCGAGGATGTCCTTCAGGATCGAGTCGAGATCCCCGAAGATTCCCAGCGTGTTCAGCACGATCCAGATCAGCGTCACGGCCACCACGAGGATGATGCCGAGCGCCACCGCGATCAGGAACGAGAACTTCACAGCAGACCAGAAGTCGATGTAGACCAGCTTGAGGCGAACCTGCTTGGTGGCTACCTGGCGCTGCGACTTTCGCTGCAGCTTCTCGGCGACACTACTCATCTATCGACGCGTCCTTCCCAGTGGATTCCGCTGCGGGCTGGTCAGTGGCGACCGGCTCGTCGGATTCCTGGTTTTCTAGATTTCGTTCACTGTTGCGAGCAATCGCGATGATCCTGTCGTCGTCCGCAAAGCGAGCAAAGACGACTCCCATGGTGTCACGACCCTTGGCCGGAACCTCAGCGACAGATGAGCGTACCACCTTGCCACTGGCAAGAACCACAAGGACCTCGTCCTCGTCACCCACGATAAGCGCACCGGCGAGATCGCCCCTGGCCTCCGCGAGTTTCGCCACCTTGATGCCCAGTCCGCCCCGGTTCTGCACCCGGTACTGGTCGACCGAGGTGCGCTTGGCGTATCCACCCTCGGTGACCACGAACACGTAGCCGCTGTCGCTGACGACACTGGCGGAGAGCAACTGATCTTCATCGCGGAAGGTCATTCCGATGACACCGGAGGTGGAACGACCCATGGGGCGAAGGGCCGCGTCGGTCGCCGTGAAGCGAATCGACATTCCCTTGCGCGAAACCAGCAGTACGTCCGCGTCCTCCTCGACCAGCATCGCTGAGACCACTTCGTCACCCTCACGAAGGTTGATCGCGATGATGCCGCCGGTGCGGTTGGTGTCGTACTCGGTGAGTCCGGTCTTCTTGACGAGACCACCGCGTGTGGCAAGCACCAGGTACTGGGCGGCGGCGTAGTCACGGATGTCGAGGATCTGCGCGATCTCTTCTCCCGGTTGCATCGCCAGAAGATTGGCGACGTGCTGGCCCTTGGCGTCTCGGCCGGCTTCCTGCAGCTCGTAGGTCTTCGCCCGGTACACGCGACCCGTGTTGGTGAAGAACAAGAGCCAGTGGTGAGTCGTGGTCACAAAGAAGTGGTCGACCACGTCGTCAGCACGAAGTTGTGCTCCCTTGACTCCTCGGCCGCCGCGGTGCTGGCTGCGGTAGTTGTCGCTGCGGGTGCGCTTGATGTACCCGCCGCGGGTGACGGTGACGACCATCTCTTCCTCGGGGATGAGATCCTCGACGCTCATGTCGCCGTCGAAGCCGAACATGATCTCGGTGCGGCGGTCATCGCCGTACTTCGCGATGAGTTCGGTGAGCTCCTCGCTGACGATGTTCCGCTGCAGCTCGGGGCTGGCCAGGATCACCTTGTACTCGGCGATCTCGAGCTCGATCGCGGCGAGATCTTCCATGATCTTCTGGCGTTCGAGCGCGGCCAGGCGGCGAAGCTGCAGGTCCAGGATGGCGCGGGCCTGCAGTTCATCCACGGCCAGAAGCGAGATCAGCCCATCGCGGGCCTCTTCGACCGTTGGCGAACGGCGGATGAGCGCGATGACCTCGTCGAGGGCATCCAGCGCCTTGACGTACCCGCGCAGGATGTGGGCACGCTCTTCGGCCTTGCGCAGGCGGTAGGCCGTGCGCCTGACGATGACCTCGATCTGGTGGGCTGCCCACGCGGTGATGAAGCCATCGATGGAGAGCGTGCGCGGGATGCCGTCGACGATCGCGAGCATGTTCGCGCCGAAGTTCTCCTGCAGCTGGGTGTGCTTGTAGAGGTTGTTCAGCACGACCTTGGCGACGGCATCGCGCTTGAGCACGATGACGAGACGCTGGCCGGTTCGACCCGAAGTCTCGTCCCTGATGTCGGCGATTCCGGCGAGCTTGCCTTCCTTGACCAGGTCGGCGATCTTCAGTGCGAGGTTGTCCGGGTTGACCTGGTACGGCAGCTCGGTGACCACCAGGCAGGTGCGACCCTGCAGCTCCTCCACATTGACGACCGCGCGCATGGTGATGGAACCGCGACCTGTGCGGTACGCATCCTGGATGCCCTTGATTCCGAGGATCTGCGCGCCAGTGGGGAAGTCAGGGCCCTTGACGCGCTGGATCAGCGCCTCGATCAGCTCTTCCTTGCTCGCGTCGGGGTTGGCGAGGTGCCAGAGGGCGCCCTCACCGACCTCACGGAGGTTGTGGGGAGGGATGTTGGTGGCCATGCCGACCGCGATGCCCACCGACCCGTTGACCAACAGGTTCGGGAATCGGCTCGGCAGGACTGTCGGTTCCTGCGTGCGGCCGTCGTAGTTGTCCTGGAAGTCGACCGTGTCTTCTTCGATGTCACGGACCATCTCCATGGCGAGCGGCGCCATCTTGGTCTCCGTGTATCGATGGGCTGCTGCACCGTCATTACCGGGGGAACCGAAGTTGCCCTGCCCGAGCGCCAGCGGGTAGCGCAGGCTCCACGGCTGAACCAGACGCACCAGGGCGTCGTAGACCGAGGAGTCACCGTGCGGATGGAACTGGCCCATCACGTCACCGATTACTCGGGTGCACTTCGAGAAACCCTTGTCAGGGCGGTAGCCACCGTCATACATCGCGTAGATCACGCGGCGATGCACGGGCTTCAGCCCGTCGCGGACCTCGGGCAGCGCGCGACCCACGATGACACTCATCGCGTAGTCGAGGTACGACCTCTGCATTTCGAGCTGCAGGTCGACCTGCGTGATCTTGTCGTGTGCGGTGTCGACGACCTTGTCGGTGAACGTCGGTTCCTGTGGTTCTGTTGCGTCAGCCATGGTGTGCCCTAAAAATTATCGAGATCAGATATCGAGGAAGCGGACGTCTTTGGCGTTGCGCTGGATGAAGTTGCGCCGCGACTCGACGTCTTCACCCATGAGGGTGGAGAAGATCTCGTCGGCGGCGGCAGCGTCATCCAGGGTCACCTGCAGCAGCGTGCGGGTCGCCGGGTCCATCGTGGTCTCCCACAGTTCCTTGTAGTCCATCTCGCCGAGACCCTTGTAGCGCTGGATTCCGTTGTCTTTCGGCATGCGCTTGCCCGAGGCGAGCCCCAGCTCGGTCAGCGCATCGCGCTCACGGTCGCTGTAGACGTACTCGTGCTGCGCGTTGCTCCACTTGAGCCGGTAGAGCGGCGGCTGCGCGAGGTACACGTAGCCGAGGTCGATGAGCGGGCGCATGTAGCGGAACAACAGCGTCAGCAGCAGCGTCGTGATGTGCTGCCCGTCGACGTCGGCATCGGCCATCAGCACGATCTTGTGATACCTGGCCTTGGTGGGGTCGAAGTCTTCGCCGACCCCCGCCCCGAATGCCGTGATCATCGCCTGAACTTCGGCGTTACCGAGGGCGCGATCCAGTCGCGCCTTTTCGACGTTCAGGATCTTGCCGCGCAGCGGCAGGATGGCCTGGAACTCCGGGTTACGACCCTGCACGGCCGAGCCGCCCGCCGAGTCGCCCTCGACCATGAAGATCTCGGAGAGGCTCGGGTCTTTGCTCGAGCAGTCGCGAAGCTTTCCGGGCATTCCGCTGGATTCGAGGAGCCCCTTGCGTCGGGTCTGCTCCCGCGCCTTTCTGGCGGCGATTCGAGCCTGCGAGGCCTGGATCGCCTTTCGGATCACGTCGCGTGCCTGGGTGGGGTTTCGGTCGAACCAGTCGCCGAGCTGCTGGCCCGCGAGGCGCTGCACGAAAGCCTTCGCCTCGGTGTTACCCAGCTTCGTCTTGGTCTGGCCCTCGAACTGTGGTTCGGCGAGCTTGACCGAGATGACCGCGGTGAGTCCTTCACGAACATCGTCGCCGGAGAGGTTTTCGTCCTTCTCCTTGATGATGTTCTTCTCGCGCGCGTACCGGTTGACCAGCGTGGTCAGCGCGGCGCGGAAGCCCTCTTCGTGGGTTCCACCCTCGTGGGTGTTGATCGTGTTCGCGTAGGTGTGGACGCTTTCGGTGTACCCGCTGGTCCACTGCATCGCGACCTCGAGCGAGATCTTCTTCTCGGAATCCTCGGACTCAAACGCGATCACGTCCGGATGGATGAGCTCGTTCTTCTTGGTCTTGTTGAGGTATTCGACGTAGTCGACGAGACCACGCTCGTACATGTAGCTCTCGGACACCTCTTCCTCGCCGCGCTCATCCGTGATGGTGATGCGCAGGCCCTTGTTGAGGAACGCCATCTGCTGGAATCGGGCACGCAGGGTCTCGTAGTCGAACTCGACAGTCTCGAAGGTCTCCTTGCTCGGCCAGAAGGTCTGCTGGGTACCGGTCTGGAGAGACGATTCGCCCTTCTGCAGTGGGCCGGTGGGAACGCCGTCCTTGAAGCTCATGCGCCAGACCGCGCCCTGTCGATGAACCTCGGTGTCGACTTCGCTGGACAGAGCGTTCACGACCGAAATGCCAACACCGTGGAGTCCGCCGGACACCGCGTAGCCGCCACCGCCGAACTTTCCGCCGGCGTGCAGGATCGTCATGACGACCTCGACCGTCGACTTCTGTTCCTGCTGGTTGATATCGACCGGGATGCCACGGCCGTTGTCGCGGACTCTGACCGAACCGTCAGCGCGGATCCACACGTCGATGTTGTCGCAGTACCCGGCGAGTGCTTCATCCACCGAGTTATCGACGACCTCGTACACCAGGTGGTGAAGTCCACGTGGGCCGGTCGACCCGATGTACATTCCCGGGCGCTTGCGGACGGCCTCGAGACCCTCGAGAATCTGAATCTGGTCTGCACCGTAGCTGTCGGCAGCAACGTGTCCGTTGGAGATAGCTCCGTGAGCACTCGCGTCGTCAGGATTGGTGGGGAGGGCTTTTTCTTCGCTGTCGCCGCGCGCGCTGTCTGTCATATGAAATGAGGCTCCTGCCGATTCGGTACTCGCCATTCGGGGCAGAAATCTCCGTTAGAGGAGGGGCACCCGACGACCTCGGAAAGTCTACCAAATTGCGCATCACCGATGGCGCAATTTCGCCCTCTGAGGACTTTTCCGACGCGGGGTGACCAGATTTGCCTAGTTACCCGTACGTGTCGCGCGGACCACGGCCTGGAATTGATCTGGGCCCCCGTTTCCACGAGGGGGCGTTGGGTCCTACAAAGCGCACCGACTCGATGCCAGCATCCGGGAAGCGCTGGGCGATCGTCGTGGTGATCTGCGATCGCATGAGTCGCAGCTGGGTGGCCCAGGCCGTCGAGTCGCACGCAATAGTCAGCACGCCCTCCTCTATTCCCTCCGGGGCGGAGTGCTCAGCGGTCTCCGCACCGACGATTTCGGGCCAGGATGTGAGCAGTCCGGAGCGGGCGAGGGGAGAGGTCCATCCCATTCGTGCGGCGAGGCCGTCGATGACATCGCCGAGCCCGTGCGGATCTCGTCCCTCGCCGAACGGGACGGTGGCGCCCTCTTTCTTGTTCTTCTTGCGCTTGCGGGCCGTGGCCGACCGTGTGCTGGCGTCACCAAAAACCTTGCGGAACCTGAGATAAACCGCAACATGTTCGTCGCGGCCGGCCTCCGTGCTGAGGTCGTCATCCTCGTCGTCATTCGTCATCGTGAACCACCCGTCCCGATCGTATCCGCACGACGGTTCCGGCCAACTGCTCGGGAACATCGTCGAAGACGGCGGCCGTGATCAACACCTGCTCGAAATCACCGACGGCATCGGCCAGTCGCATGCGGCGAGACTCATCGAGTTCGGCGAACACATCGTCGAGAATCAGCACGGGATCACCGGTCGATGACTCGCGGCGAAGCACGGCAGCCGATGCCAGCTTCAGCGAGAGAGCGAAAGACCAGGATTCGCCGTGACTGGCATACCCTCGGGCGGGCATTCCGTTCAGTTCGAGCACCACATCATCGCGATGAGGGCCGGCCAGGGTGACTCCGCGCTCCAGTTCGGATCGCCGCAGGCGTGCGAGGCTCGCGCGGAAGCCGTCGGCGACCACGGAAATGTCGAGCGTTCCCGAGCGGGTGGCCGCCGCATCCACTTCGTCGTCGTTTGTCGAACTGGCGAAGATGCTGAGGTAGCTCGACAGTCGCGCGGAATGATCGGCGCCGGCGATGGTCGAGTATGCCGTTGTTACTTCGGGGCTCAGCTCGTCCAGCAGTGAACTTCTCGCCGTGATGATCTCTGATCCAAACGCCACCAGGCGTTCGTCCCAGATGTCGAGAGTCGAAAGGTCACCCCGGGCATTGCGGGCCGATTTGAGCAGGGTGTTTCGCTGCCGCAGCACCCGTTCGTAGTCGGCGATCACCGCGCTCATGCGTGGAGAGCGCAGGATGAGCAGCTCATCCATGAATCTGCGCCTGCCCGACGGTTCACCCCGCACGAGGGCAAGATCCTCGGGGGCGAATAAGACGCTCGAGAAGTAACGCGGGAGCTCCCGGGTCTTAATCGCTGAGCGATTGATCTGAGCTCGATTGGCACCGACCCGATTGAGCTGAACCTCGGCCAGGATCTCGCGTTCCCCAGCGACCAGCCGCGCGCGCACGATCGCGGAATCCTGGCCCTGGCGGATCATGGCGTGATCGGTCGAGACCCGATGCGAGCCCAGTGTGCTGAGGTAGCCCAGCGACTCCACCAGGTTGGTCTTGCCCTGGCCATTGCTGCCAACAAAGAGGTTGGCGCCCGGTTTCAGCGCGACGTCAAGAGTCTCGTAGTTCCTGAAATCGGTGAGAGTGAGATGGGTGACGATCACGGCGATACGTCACTCAGCTCTTGCGGACGGCGTGGCCACCAAACTGGTTGCGAAGCGCAGCAACAGCCTTCATCGACGGTGAATCCTTCTGGCGCGAGACAAAGCGGGCAAAGATGGCGGCACTGATGGTGGGCACCGGCACTGCACGGTCCAGGGCCTCGTGAACTGTCCAGCGACCCTCGCCCGAATCCTCGACATAGCCGCTGATGTCCTTGAATTCCGGGTCTTCCTCGAGCGCCTTCACCAGCAGCTCGAGCAGCCACGACCGCACGACAGTGCCACGCTGCCAGGCCTTGAAGGTGCCTGTGACATCTGTCACCAGGTCTTTCCTGTTGTCAAGCAACTCGTAACCCTCGGCCCACGCCTGCATGAGCGCGTACTCGATTCCGTTGTGGACCATCTTCACGTAGTGACCAGCGCCGATCGGACCGGCGTGCACGAATCCCTCGTCCCTCGGGCCTTCCGGGCGCAGGGCATCGAAAGATTGGCATGGCGGCATCGATATCGGACGCATCGCCGCCGGCCATGAGTCCATAGCCGTTTTCGCGGCCCCAGATCCCTCCGGAAACCCCGACATCGAGAAAACGGATGCCCTTGGTCGCCAGAAATTCGCCGTGCACAGCATCATCCGTGTACCTGGAGTTTCCGCCGTCGATCACGAGGTCGCCGGGACTGAGCACCTCGGCCACCTCGTGAATGACTTCATCGGTGATCTTCCCGGAGGGCACCATCACCCACACGATTCTGGGCTCGGGAAGTGCCGCTGCCAGCTCTGCGAGACCCGCGACATCCGTCACCTCGGGATTGGGGTCATACCCCGTGACCTCGAGTCCGTGCGCGCGCAGGCGATCGCGCATGTTCTTGCCCATTTTTCCCAGGCCGATGATGCCAATGTGCATCGTGTAACTCCTCAGGAGTCGCGAAAATTAGCGCAGCAGCAGGTTTGGCTGCAACAGGTACTTGTAGTTGTCTGCCCCTGGCTGGTCCTTGGACGACTGGCTGGTGATGAGAACGGGACCGGGTTTGTTCGGGTTGTCGGTCTTGGTGAACGAGATCCTGACGAATTCCGAATGCACCGAGCTGAGACCATCGAGCAGAAACTGGGGCTTGAGCGACACGACAGTGTCGACTCCGGTGAGGAAGGCATCGATCGACTCGGATGCCTGGGCCTGCTCGGATCCGATGGCTTCCAGCGTCACCCCGTCAATCGAGAAGGTGAATCGCAGCGCCGCCTCGCGCTCGAGAACCAGCGAGACACGGCGAACCGCTTCGATGAGCTCCCCGGTGTTGATGACGGCGTAGTTATCCACAGTCTCGGGGAACAGTCGACGCACCGGCGGGAAGTTTCCCTTGATGAGCAGCGACGTAACGGTCTTCTTGTCGGCCTGGAACGCGATGAGCTCGCGATCGTCTGTGCTTGTGATCGCCACCGATATATTGCCGCTGTGGCCGAAGGTCTTGCCAATTTCGACGAGCGTTCGCGCCGGAACCAGGGCCGTAGCCGTCTCGACCCCGGAATTTCCAGCATCCCAGTCGATCTGGCGTACTGCCACCCGATATCGGTCCGTAGCAACGAGCGAGAGGCTGTTTTCCGAGACCTCGAGTTGCACACCGGTAATCACGGGGGTGACATCGTCGCGTGATGCGGCGATGGCGACCTGGGCGATCGCGGCAGCGAAATCTTCGGCGCGAAGAACTCCCGCCTTGTCAGAAACTTGAGGAAGAGTTGGATATTCCTCGACGGGCATGCTCAACAGCGTGAAGTGGCCGGCGCCACAGGCGACGGTGATGCGACCTTCGTCCGTGGAAAATGTGACCGGGGCGTTCGGCAGTCTGCTGGCGATATCTGCCAGAAGACGGCCGGAAACCAGAACCCTTCCAGGCTCTTCGACAGTGGCACTGATCTCGGTTCGAGCCGATACCTCGTAGTCGAACGACGACAACACAAGGCCATCCTCGGTCGTCTCGATCAGCACGCCGCTGAGAATCGGCAACGTTGTGCGCTGCGGCAGCAATTTGACAGCAAATGAAACAGCTTCACTGAACACGTCGCGATTGACCTGGAACTTCACCTAGTTCGCTCCTAACGCGTTCTGTGGGCTGGCCGGTTAATACTGGCACAGGCGGCCCTTGCTCGGACCATGGGTTGACTCTCTAGCAAAATCTTCTTCTTTAAGAACAACATTCTTAACCGCTGTGGAGACTGTGTATAACTCTGTCATTCCCAATCAATCCATTGGAAACTACACGCGTGTGAGTTGTGCACTCGCGCTGGGATTAACTACGGAAGTGCCGAGGCCGGTTCAGGTGAGGCTGACTCGCATTCCACAGGAAAGATTTTTGTATCAACAGGCTAAGCGGCGAGTCGAGCTAGTTATCCACAGGTGTTTCACACTGTGTGGAAACCTACGATTTGAAGCGGTGATTCTGTTTGATGCGGCTCGTGAGCTCCGTGACCTGGTTGTAAATGGAGCGGCGCTCCTTCATCAGCTCTGTGATCTTCTTGTTCGCGTACATCACTGTGGTGTGGTCCCGGTTGCCGAAAAGCTGGCCAATCTTGGGCAAAGACAGGTTCGTCATCTCCCTGCAGAGATACATCGCGATCTGGCGCGCGGTGGCCACGGCCTGTGAGCGGGACGAGCCGTACAGGTCATCCACGGTCAGTTTGAAGTACTCGGCGGTGTGGTTGATGATGTCGACGGGCGCGATCACGTTGTCTTCGTCGAGGGTGATCAGGTCTTTCAACACGGTCTGCACGAGCGCCAGGTCGACCGGTTGTTTGTTGAGGCTTGCGAAGGCCGTCACACGAATGAGGGTTCCTTCGAGTTCACGAATGTTCGACGACACCTTGGTGGCCATGTATTCCAGGATGTCGTTGCCGATCTGGAGCTTCTCGCTCTGGGCCTTCTTGCGAAGAATGGCGATGCGGGTCTCGAGATCGGGTGCCTGAACGTCGGTGATCAGACCCCATTCGAAGCGCGAGCGCATTCGGTCTTCGAAGCCCGTGAGGTGCTTCGGGGGAAGGTCACTGGTGATGACCAGCTGCTTGTTGTGGTCGTGGAGGGTGTTGAAGGTGTGGAAGAAGGCCTCCTGGGTGGAGTCCTTTCCCTGAAGAAACTGGATGTCGTCGATCAGCAGGATGTCGATTTCGCGATACCGGGACTGGAAATACGGAAGCCCTGTTGTTCGCGATGGAGTTGATGAAGTCGTTTGTGAATTCTTCCGAGCTCACGTAGCGCACGCGGATGCCGGGATACAGGCTCTCGGCGTAGTGGCCGATCGCGTGCAGCAAATGAGTCTTGCCCAGCCCGGACTCGCCGTAGATGAAGAGCGGGTTGTACGCCTTTGCTGGTGCTTCGGCGACGGCGACGGCGGCGGCGTGAGCGAACCTGTTTGATCCGCCGATGACGAAATTATCGAAGCTGTACTTCGGGTTCAGTCTGGAATCTGAGCGGCGAGGCTGGTCGACGGGCGTAACTACCGTGGGTTCGATGTAGAGCTGTTCGGCCGGATCGGCAGATTGCTCGAGGATGTCCTGCTGGATGTCGGGGTTGACGACGATGGCGAAGTTCGACACTTCTTCGTCATCGCTGAGACCCGCGATGGCGTTCAGGAGGGGCAGTCGAATCCGTTGTTCCAGCATGCTGCGGGTGAGTTCGTTGGGGACCTCGAGATACAGGGTGCCGGCCATTACACCCTTGGGCTCGATCAGGTTGATGAAGCCGACCAACTGGGGAGTGATGCGGTCGTCTGAGGTCAGGCGAGACAGCACCGACTGCCAGATCTCCCGGGTCGGGTCAGCTGATTCCGACATCAATGCCACATCCTCTTTAGTGTTCTACTCACAGGGTTATCCACCGCCCTGGCTTCTCGGGTGAGGCCGAAATACTGCGAAGTTCCCGTATTTCGACCGGGTTTATACCTTAGTTGTCCACAGCATGTCGTTACCAACCCAAGTTACTCACATGTGGATAATGCAGAATTGGGCCTGTAAAGTTTGACCAGCACTGATTAACACCGTACTTTTAATCAGTTGACTTCCAGCGCTTCACTGTTGCCAGTGAGAGCTGCCTACATCTTTCCGGCCTTCAGAGCTGGGCTTTGGAGATATCACTATGAGCAAGAGAACCTTCCAGCCGAACAACCGTCGTCGCGCCAAGGTGCACGGTTTCCGTCTGCGCATGCGCACCCGTGCCGGTCGCGCCATCCTGGGAGCTCGTCGTCGCAAGGGCCGTACCGAACTCTCCGCGTAAAGCGGTCGTTCGACTAAGACGGTGCTTGCCCGGGAGAATCGCGTAGTACTGCCGGCCGACTTTAGATCGGCAGTTCGTCGAGGTCGTCGCCTGGGTTCAACCTGCGCGATCGTGCATGTCGTCGATCACCACAACGCGACACCCACCCGGTTTGGATTTATCGTCGCTAAATCGGTGGGGAATGCCGTCAAACGCAACAGGGTCCGTCGGCGCCTCCGCGCGATCAGTCGCGAGTTGTTGCCTGGACTCGGAACTGGCAGAGACATCGTCATTCGAGCACTGCCAGGCTCCCCCGAGGTTGACTGGGATATTCTTCACGCAGAGATCACTGAGACAATCCACAGGGGTGTGACCACGCGATGAAACGCACGATGTCGTTCCTTCTGCTTGTCCCGCGGAACATTTGCGTTGCGATCCTTAAGGTCTATCGCGCCGTCATCTCTCCTCTCTATGGGGATGTGTGCCGGTATTACCCGTCGTGCTCGCATTACACGATGCAGGCCATCCAGTTTCATGGCGTCATTCGGGGTGTGTGGCTGGGAACCAGGCGCATCGCGCGGTGTCATCCGTGGGCCGAGGGCGGGATCGACGACATCCCCGCACCCGCTCACGAACGGGTGGCGATTACCCGGTTCGGATTTGTCATTCCCAGCGGAACCACGGTTCCGAGCAACACCTATGCCTCAAGCCATGGAAAGGGCTGAACTGCAGCATGCCTGACATCATCAACACCATACTGTGGCCCATTAAATGGGTCATCGAGGCGATTCTCGTCCTTTTCCACACCATGCTCGAAGGCACGGGCCTGGATGGGGATGCCGGACTCACCTGGGTGTTGTCGATCGTCGGTCTGGTCCTCGTTGTTCGCGCCGCGCTGATTCCGATCTTCGTCAAGCAGATCAAGAGTCAGCGCCGAATGCTTGAAGTTGCGCCTCAGATCAAGAAGATCCAGGACAAGTACAAGGGAAAAAAGGACCAGTTCTCCCGTGAGGCCATGTCGCGCGAAACCATGGCCATGTACAAAAAGACTGGTACTAACCCGCTGAGTTCGTGCCTGCCACTGTTACTGCAGATGCCGATCTTCTTCGGCCTGTTCTCGGTGCTCAACAACGCACAGCACGTCAATCCCGACGGGTCGCGCAATCCCGCCGTGGGTCTGCTTACCCCGGAGTTGTCGGAGTCATTCGGCACGTCGTCTCTGTTCGGAATTGCGCCGCTTCACCTGGCGATCAGCACGGCCGATGGAAACGTCTCCGTCATCGTCATCGCCGTGATCATGGTCATCCTGATGACCGGTTCGCAATTCATTACCCAGCTGCAGATCATGTCGAAGAACCAGTCGGCCGAGATGAAGGCCAGCCCGATGTATCGGCAGCAGCGCATCCTGCTGTACCTGCTCCCCCTCGTCTTCGCGTTCTCCGGCTTCACCTTCCCGCTGGGAGTCATGTTCTACTGGCTCGTTTCCAATTTCTGGACCATGGGACAGCAGTTCCTCGTCATCCGAAACATGCCCACACCGGGTAGCGAGGCGGCACTCGCTCGCGAGGCCAGGCTCGCCAAGCGGAATCAGCGCAAGGGCATCGTCATAATTGAGGACGAGGCCGGCCCCAAGCAGGTCGAAGAAGTAAAGAACGTACAACGGCAGCAGCCCGTTGGTAAGAATCGTGCCAAGAAGAGAAGCGGAAGCAACAAGCGATGAGCGATGTCACCGAGATCAACAAGTCCAACGATCTTTCGTCTGTCACTGACACGGCCAACGCCGCCGAGTCTGAGACCGTGTCAGCAGCGGTGAGCGACACCGACACTGTCGCAACCCCGGGACAGCTCGAGGAAGAAGGCGACATTGCCGCCGACTACATCGAGGAACTGCTTGATATCACCGACCTCGATGGCGACATTGAGATCGACGCCCGCGGAGGACGCGCTTACCTCTCTGTGACGTCCAGCGAACAGACAAACCTGCGCCTGCTCTCACGACCCGACACCGTCACTGCTCTTCAGGAGCTCACTCGTATCGCGGTGCAGACGAAGACCGGGGCTTTTTCCCGGCTCATTCTCGACATCGGTGGATCCCGCGAGACCCGCGAGGCCGAGTTGGCCCTCCTGGTGGACAAGGCCGTGGAGCGCATTGAAGCAGGCGCCGAGTCGGCATCACTGCCACCCATGTCGTCCTACGAACGCAAGCTGATCCACGATGTCGTGGCCGAGCGCGGCTTCACCTCACAGTCCGAGGGCGAAGGCCGCGACCGTCACACGGTGATCACGCGCTCATAGTTTCACGTGAAACATTGCGTGGAAGCAGACACCATCACCAGGTGACCGCGCGGTCAGTGTTTCACGTGAAACATTGCGTGAAAATAGACCGACCAGCCCAGCACTGAGTATCCCGGGAAAGGGGAATGTCCAATGAATGACGCCCCCGTCGAAGTTCCTGACAATATGAGCCCGGGAAACTACCGGGATCACCTCGAACCCGAGCCCGCGTATGCGGAATCGATGTTCGGAGACCGAATCCACCTGGCTCGCCAGTACACGGACGATCTCGCCCGGCGCGGTGAGGAACTCGGACTGATCGGTCCCCTCGAACTCCCCCGGCTGTGGACGCGACACATCGCCAACTGTGCCCTGGTCGCACCGTTGCTGCGACCCGGCCGGGTTGGGGACGTCGGAAGTGGCGCCGGTCTGCCTGGCCTCGTGCTTGCCATTGCCCGGCCCGATTGCCACCTCGTGCTCATTGAGCCGATGGAACGCCGGGTGGACTGGCTCATCCAGGAGGCGAGTGATCTCGGACTGACGAACGTCACGGTGGTCAGGGCGCGAGCCGAGGAGGCGAAACTGGATGTGCCTCTCGATCAGGTAACCGCACGCGCCGTCACTGCGCTTTCAAAGTTGATCCCCGCCACCGTAAAGCTTGTCCGTCACGGTGGGGAGATGGTCTTCATGAAGGGCTCTCGCATCGACGAGGAGGTCCTTGCAGCAAAGCACATCATCCGGAAGCACCGCATCACCGGTGCGGAAGTACTCGTGCTGGGCGAGGGAGTAACGCCAGAGCTGACCCGGGTTTTCCGGGCTACAGTGGACTAATTACGATCGACCATGCGGGCCGGACAGGCTCAAGCCAGCAGAAGGTTTCACGTGAAACATCCCGAAGGTAATCTCGCCAGTTCGACGAGGAGCTTCGATGAGTCGACGCCGCTTGCGCGTGAAATCGCCGAGAACACCCGCCGCCGCCGCGCGATAGCGGCTCAGACCCTTCCGCTGCCGTCCGAGCCGCGCATCTTCACCGTCGCCAACCAAAAGGGTGGCGTGGGAAAGACCACAACCACTGTGAACCTCGCCGCCGCGCTGGCGAGGGAGGGCGCACGGGTACTCGTCATCGACCTGGACCCGCAGGGCAATGCGTCCACCGCCCTGGGAGTCGAACACAGGGCGGACACCCCCAGTGTTTACGACGTGATCATCAACGACGTGCCCATGGGTGAGGTCGTGCAGAAGAGCAGCGAATTTGAAGCGCTGTACTGTTTGCCAGCCACCATCCATCTGGCTGGAGCCGAAATCGAGCTCGTTTCGTTGGTGGCGCGCGAACAGCGACTGCGCACTGCGCTCGACGCGTTCCTCGACACCTCGCCCGATGACTACCACTACGTGTTCATCGACTGCCCACCGTCCCTGGGGTTGCTGACCATCAACGCCTTTGTGGCCGCAAAAGAAGTCCTGATCCCGATTCAGTGCGAGTATTACGCGCTCGAGGGGCTCAGTCAGCTGCTCAGCAACATCCAGCTCATCGAACGCCACCTGAATCCGGATCTGGCCGTATCAACAATTCTGTTGACGATGTACGATTCCCGCACCAATCTTGCTAATCAGGTGGTGAAGGATGTGCGCGATCACTTTCCCGACCAGGTCCTGACCACTCTTATCCCCCGTTCCGTTCGAATCTCAGAGGCACCAAGCTATGGACAAACCGTGATCAGCTACGACGCAAATTCCCCTGGATCTCTTTCCTATCTCGAGGCGGCCGGCGAAATTGCTCACCGCGGGGCACCCGCGTAATGGCCGCACCCAAGCGCACGGGTCTGGGCCGCGGAATTGGCTCGCTGATCCCGTCGAATGACGAATCATCCCAACGTCCAGTCGATGTATTTTTCCCGGGAAGTGCTGGTCCGCAGGGGTTGCTTGCCGTTCCCGGCGCAAAACTTGCGAATCTGTCGACCGACGACATTGTTCCGAACGCAAAGCAGCCGAGAACCGAGTTCCGCGAGGAGGAGCTCAGTGAACTCGTCATCTCCATCGGAGAGATCGGCGTTCTGCAGCCGATCGTCGTGCGTCCCCGAGTGGGCGCCGCGGCGGGGGAGCCGCAGTACGAACTCGTCATGGGAGAGCGCCGGCTCCGGGCATCCAAGCAACTGGGACTCGCGACGATCCCTGCGGTCATCAAAAGCACGGCCGACGAGGACATGCTTCGGGATGCCCTGCTCGAGAACCTGCACAGGGCAAACCTGAACGCACTGGAGGAGGCATCGGCCTACCAGCAGCTGCTCGCCGATTTTGGGATTACCCAGGAGGAGCTCGCAGGACGCATTGGTCGATCCCGCCCGCAGATCACCAACACGCTGCGGCTGCTCAAGCTGCCGACGGCAGTGCAGAACCGGGTCGCCTCTGGCGTGCTCAGCGCGGGGCATGCACGCGCGATTCTGTCGGCCGGCGACGAGACCTCGATGGAACGACTGGCCGACAAGATTGTGAACGAAGATCTGTCGGTGCGCGCCGCGGAAGCGGCGGCGGGCCAGGTCTCACCCAAGGCGAACCGGACGAAGCCTTCCGCTGGCAAGCGTCAGGGCCAGCTGGACGAGATTGCGGAGCGCCTCGGCGACCGGCTGAACACTCGCGTCAAGGTGAGTCTCGGCGCGAGCAAGGGCCAGATCGTGATCGACTTTGCGACAGTCGGCGACCTCAACCGCATTTTGGGCGAACTCGGCGAGCCGGGGTTCTCGCGCTAACTTCTAGCTAAAGTGCAGGTCAGAAGGATGATTCTGCGATAGCGGCCTCGGCGAGTGCTGCGCATACCCAGCCGAGGTCGTGTCCGGCAGCCTCGAGAGCCTGGGGCAGGACCGAGGTCTCGGTGATCCCCGGCATGACGTTTGCCTCGAGGAACCAGGGTGTCCCGGCGCCATCGACGATAATGTCGATTCTCGAGAGGTGACGCAGTCCCAGGGCGGAATGGGCGGCCAGAGCCGTCTCGGCGGCGCGGGCCGCCACGTCCTTGTCGATACGCGCAGGAGCATAAAAACGGGTTTCGCCGGCGTTGTAGCGCGCCTCAAAGCTGTACACACCAGACAGCGGAACGATCTCGACGGCGGGCAGAGCGACGGGGCCATCGCCACTGTCGATGATTCCGATGGCGATCTCGGTTCCCGTGATCTTCTGTTCGATGAGAGCGACGTCCCAGTACGTGTATGCGTCGACCATGGCGCGGGGGAGCAGTGAACGATCGTCCACAATGGTCACACCCTGTGACGACCCACCCTGGGCCGGCTTGACGACCAGTGGTCCGGAGAATTCATCCGAAATCTCCTCCAGGATGCTGTTCGCTCCCAATTCACGGAAGGCATCACGAGGCAGCGCGATCGAGGTGGGCGTGGAGACTCCGGCCCGGCTCACAATGGTTTTTGCGGTCGGTTTGTCCCACGCGAGGCGCGAGGCGTCCGCCCTGGAGCCAACGTAAGGGAGACCCATGAAATCGAGGAGGCCGCGGAGGGCGCCATCCTCACCGCTGGCGCCGTGCAGAGCCGGCCAGACCACGTCGGGGCGATTGTGACGCAGATAGGCCAGCAAGGTGGCATCCGGGTCACGCAGTTCGACCTGAAGGCCGTGCGAGGCGAGGCTGTCGGCGACCCTGCGGCCCGAGCGCAGCGACACATCGCGTTCGTGGGAAATTCCCCCGGCAAGGACGAGGACTCTGGTGGATGCCATCAGCCGAGGTTCGCAGGTGGGTTGCTCATGGACGTGGCGGGGCGTGCGACGGGCAGGGGAGCCGTCTGCGCGAACGTGGTGAGTAGTTCACGTTCTCCGTTGATGACGGTGGAGAGTCGACGGACTCCCTCTCGGATGAAGTCGGGAGTCGGGTAGCAGAAGGCGAGACGCAACTTGTTGCGTCCACTGCCGTCCGCGTAGAACGCGGTGCCCGGCGTGTACGCGACGAGCTCCTTCACCGCCCTCGGCAGCATCGACTTGGCGTCGATATTATCTGGCAGCGTCACCCAGACGTAGAAACCGCCGGTCGGGTTGGTCCAGCTGAGGTCTGGCAGGTAGTCGTCGAGGGCGGTGAGCATCGCGTCGCGTCGCTCGCGGTACACGCCGCGGAAGGTCTCGATCTGGCCCTTCCAGTCCGAGGAACCCAGATATTCGCTGATGACATGCTGCGTGAATGAACTCGGTGAAAGCACCGCGGCCTCATTGGCCAGGATCAGCTTCTCGCGAATCGCGTGGGGTGCCAGCGCCCAGCCGACCCGGAAGCCCGGAGCGAGAGTCTTCGAGAATGTGCCGAGGTAGATGACGCCGTCCTCCTCGACCGAACGCATCGCGTGTGGCGGCGGTCCGTCGAAGTAGAGCAGGCCGTACGGGTTGTCTTCGAGCACCAGAATGCCGTTGCTGCGGCAGATCTCGAGCACCTCGAGCCTGCGCTCCCAGCTCAGCGTGACGCCGGCCGGGTTGCTGAACGTGGGCACCGTGTAGAGGAACTTGATCGTCTTGCCCGCCGCGGTGACCCGAGCGATGGCCTCACGAAGCGCCTCGGGGATGAGCCCGAACTCGTCCATGGCGACGTGGTTGATGTCGGCCTGGAACGACTTGAACACGGTAATGGCCGTGACATAGCTCGGCGCCTCGGCGAGCACGACGTCACCCGGGTTGACGAACAACTTGGTGACGAGCTCCAGCGCGTGCTGTGAACCGGTGGTGACCACAATGTCGTCGACGCTGGCGCGGATGCCCTCCAGTGCCATGACTTCGAGGATCTGCTCGCGAAGGGCGGGCATCCCCTGTCCGGATCCGTACTGCAGGGCAACGGCGCCCTTGTTCGTCATGACCCGCTCGATAGACGCGCTGATCAGCTCTTTTGGCAGAGCAGACACGAACGGCATGCCGCCGGCGAGAGAAACAACTTCGGGGCGGGATGCCACGGCGAACAGGGCGCGGACCTCGGAGGCCGCGAGGCCGGCCGTGCGATCGGCGTAGTGGCCGTACCACTGGTCGAGGTTGTTACCCGTTGCCGGGCTCTGTGCTGCCGTCATGCGCTGGTCCTTTTCAGTCGCGAAGTATCAAGGATATCCGCACGACTGGGCTGGATCACCGCCCCTTAGTGGAGGCGCCCGAGCCCCGGGATGAATCGGCCGGTTCGCGCGCCGTACTCCAGGTAGTCCGGGTGAGCGCGCACGAGCATCCGTTCCTCCCACCGAGCCTTCGCCGAAAGGAGGACGAGAAGGGCAAGCCAGAGTGCGATGTGCCACCACGAAGCCTTGATGGCCGTGAGCCCAAGCCCGCCGAGCAGCAGCCCCGTGTAGATCGGATGCCGCACGAAACCGTAGAGGCCACCGGTCACCAATGCCGCTTGCGACTTCGGCACCGGACTTGCGGTGAGCGACGCTCCAAGGCCGAGTACCCCGCCAATTGCGACTGCAGCACCTGCCGCCAGAAGCAGCAGACCAAGGACAAGAACGGCCGTACCGACCACCCAAAGGTCGCTGGCGGGCGCGAGCGCCAGCGCGATCAGCAGGGCGAACTGGAGACCGACAAGGCCGTATGGCAAGGCGCGGTTCATGGGTCGAGCCTACGGCCGGACAGCACGATGCCCCCGGGCCAAAAGTCCCGGGGGCATCACAGCAAAAGAAGTCGACCTAGGCGAGGAACTCGGCCAGGTCGGCCTCGATCGCGGGCTTCGGCTTGGCGCCGATGACGGTCTTGACGACCTCGCCGCCGCGGAACACCTTCATGGCCGGGATCGACGTGATCTGGTACTTCATCGCCATCTGCGGGTTGTCGTCGACGTTGAGCTTGACGATCTTGATCTTGTCGGCGTGCTCAGAGGCGATCGCGTCGAGGATGGGTGACACGGCGCGACACGGGCCGCACCACTCCGCCCAGAAGTCGACCATGATGGTGTCGCTCGAGTTGAGCACCACGTCGGCGAATGTGGCGTCTGTGACGTCCTGTGCTGATGACATTGTGTGTTCCTAACTGTTTCAGACGGTGGCCGGCTGTGATTCAGCCGAGGCCAGTAGTTCTTTTGGGAGGGCTGCGAGATAGTGTTCGGCGTCGAGAGCCGCGACGGTACCGGATCCTGCCGCTGTGACGGCCTGGCGGTAGGTCGGGTCGATGACGTCTCCTGCGGCGAAAACACCGGCGATGTTGGTGCGCGATGAGCGCCCGTCCACTGCCACGGTTCCGTCAGCGTTCAGGTCGAGCTGACCGTGAACCAGATGCGTGCGCGGGTCGGCACCGATGGCGATGAACAGACCGGAGACGTCGATCGTCGACTCCGTGCCATCCACTGTGTCGACGACGCCGATGCCGGTCACCAGCTCGTCGCCGTAGATGTGGGCGACTTCCTTGTTCCACAGGAATTCGATCTTGGGGTCGTTGAATGCGCGATCCTGCATTGCCTTGGATGCCCGCAGCGAGTCCTTGCGGTGCACGACGTACACCTTCTCGGCGAAGCGGGTGAGGAAGGTGGCCTCTTCCATGGCTGAGTCGCCGCCGCCGACGACCGCGATCGTCTTCTGGCGGAAGAAGAATCCGTCGCAGGTTGCACACCACGAGACACCGTGGCCGCTCAGGCGCTCCTCATCGGCGAGGCCGAGTTTGCGGTAGGCGGAGCCGGTCGCGAAGATCACGGTGAGAGCCTCGTGGACGTCTCCGTTGCCGAGCGTGACGCGCTTGACCTCTCCGTCGAGCTCAAGTTTGACGACATCGTCGAGGACGACCTCGGTGCCGAAGCGCTCGGCCTGGGCCTGCATCGCCATCATGAGGTCCGGGCCCTGGATGCCGTCGGCGAATCCGGGGTAGTTCTCGACCTCAGTGGTCTTCATGAGTTCGCCACCGGCTTCGACCGAACTGGCGATAAGCAGCGGATGCAGGTTTGCGCGGGCGGCGTAGATCGCGGCGGTATACCCGGCCGGACCGGATCCGATGATGATGATGTGGCGCACGTGACTGTCTCCTTCAGTGGTTTACTATCCGGCCCAACACGTTCACGCTACTTGCTATTCCCGGGAGACAGTCCAGCGACTACCTGCGCCGCTGGATCCCGCGCTGAAGTCGGTTGAGGATGGGCTGCCCGAATGCGCGCAACTCGGGGTTGCGAGTGATCCAGAGCAGGCTGAAATAGACGACCGCCATGCTGAGCCCGGCAAGCATCATCGACACGATGGCGTCGAATCGACCATCCACAGGGAAGGCGCCCGGGCCCACACCGCCCAGGAGCTGCAGGATGCCCCATCCGACGGCACCGGCGGGGATCGCGGCGGCAAGGAACCACAGGGCGCTCCTGAAGACATGGGGGGTGTCGAGGCTGCCGAGCGTGCGGCGCAGCACGATCGCGGAGAGCGCCGCTTGCACGGTCACCGCCAGGGTCAGCGAGAGTGTGAGTCCGACTGCCGTCCATTCCTTTGGCGCGAAGGCTCCCACCAGCAGCGCCAGGGTGACGTAGATGGAGGTCTGCGCGACCTGGATGTAGAAGGCCCAGCGCGTCCTGTCGAGGGCGTAATACACCCGCAACAGCACGAAGAAGATCGTGAACGGCACCAGGCCGGTGAGGAACCCGAGGTAGACGGCACCCAGTGAACTGATTTCGTTGTACCGGTTGCCGAAAACGGCGCTGAACGGCAGCGAGAGCACCCCGAGCCCGACCACGGCAAAAATCATGATGAGCAGGATGGACCGGATGGCCGCCGAGATGTCGTCGCGCAGGTCGCCGAGTCGCCCGTCCCGGACGTGGGCACTCATCCTCGTGAAATAGGCGGTGACGATGGAGACGGTGACGATCGAGTGCGGAAGCATGAACATCAGCCATCCGATCTTCATCGCATTGATCGAGGCATCGCCGTCGCCGCTGGCGCTCGAGGCGACACTGGCCTCGACAACGCCGGAGACCTGGCTGATCAGGAAGATTCCGAAGACCCACGATGCGGCGCGCCCGGTGTTGCCGAGACCCACGCCGCGCCAGCGGAAGTCGGGCCGATACCGAACGCCAGCCTTGCCAAGGAAGAAGAAGAGCGACAGTGCCTGGACAGCGATTCCGAGGGTGGCGCTGCCCGCAAGCAGCGCAATCTGCGGGAGAGTCCAGTCCTGGGGCCGGATATGCGAAGTCGCTCCCCCGAAGAGTGCGATGAAGACGACGATCCCACTGATGGCGACGATGTTGTTCAGCACGGGCGCCCAGGTGAATGGACCGAATACGCCCCGCGCGTTGAGCGTCTCGCCGATGAGGCTGTACAACGCATAGAACAGGATCTGCGGCAGGCACCAGTAGGCCAGCGCGGTGGCCAGAGCAACGTTCGGTTCGCTGAACCCCTGGCCGTACAGCCTGACGAGCAGTGGGGCGCTTGCCGTGGCGATCACGGTGATGATCGCCACAACGACGAGACCGAGGGTGACCAGTTTGTTGATGAACGCAGCGCCTCCATCGTCGTGCAGGCTCGCCTTGACGATCTGCGGCACGATGACGGCGCTCAGCAGCCCCCCGGCGATGAGCGAATACACGTTGTTCGGCAGCTGGTTCGCGAGGGCGAACGTGTCGCCCGCCGAGGTGTTGATTCCGATGGCTGCGGCGAGAACGATGATGCTGACGAGCCCGAGAATACGAGAGACAAGGGTGCCAGACGCGAGCAGCGCGCTGGAGCGGCCGATCGACGATGTGCGCTTCGGCGATTCGGGGGCCTCCGCGATGGATGCCGCGTCAGAGCCCTCTCGGACCGGATCGGTCATGCCGCGGCACCCCTCGCCGCCGCAGCACGGCGCAGCCGCACGATGTTGCGAATGAGCCCGCCGCCGAAGACGCCGACGACGAGCACGGCGATGATGACGACTATGGGGGTCTCCCATCCTGCCTGCACATTGATGCTGGCCCGGGACGCGTCGCCGATCGGGATGCCGGTGCTGCTGGTGAGGGTGACGGTGATGCCGACCACGCCGTTGGAGACCGCCTGCGCCGGAATCATCGCGCTCGCCTGGGAGTTTGGCTCGATTACGAGCTCGACCCTGGATTCGCCGACGGCGAGGAGGCCGGTGTCCGGGCGCACGGTGACGTAGACCGTCACAGCCTGGTCGAGCGAGTTGGAGATCGCGATGGGCAGGGGCGCCGCCGCCGCGAGGAAGTTGAAGTCTCCGGTGGAGGCGACCTGCACCGATCGCAGCAGTTCGACGGAGTCGGTGAGGTGCCGCGCTACCGCCGCGGGCCAGTCCGCGGCATTGGCAGTCCAGCCGTTCGCCTGGAGGGCAAGCAGATCGAGACGACGCTCGGAGGTGATGGCCCGCGGATCGCTGGCGATATTGGCAAACTGCGCCTCGGCGGCTTGTGCGCCCAGCACCTGACCCATCGACGTCACCCGCGCGGCATCCTGCGGCATGTCGACAACAGTGGCGGCCTGCGAGGGGAACGCCAGCAGGTCCGACATCCCGACCAGCTGGATGGCGGGATTCGCCTGCAGGCCCGTGATGGTGTCCGTGAGCCGGACTCCGTTGTTCACCGTGGCGCGGTCGAGTGTGATGAAAACGCCCGCTGTGTCGCCGGACTGGGCCAGTCCAGCTGATGCGACAGCGGCAGTCAGAGTGGATGCCTCGGTCTGCCAGTCGCTCGGGCTGACGCTGTGCGCGGCAGACCGGAAGGCTTCGGACACTGTGCTGTCCGAGATGAGCACCCGTGAGTCGTCCACACTCGCGACGGGTCCGGCACCGGTGGCGAGGTCGAGGTTGTCCGACGAGAAGATGGTCGTCTCGAAGCCGCTGTTGGTGATCGCCGTGAGGTCCCCGGTAGTGATGGTCGACTCTCGGGGCCAGGCTATCGACGTCAACGAGTACTGCCAGGCCTCGAGGTCTGCGCTTGTCGGTAATGCCGGCACAACGGGAACGGCGGGATCCGCGGTTGCGGAGGCCGTCGGGGCTGTCGGGGAGGCTGTGGGCGTGTCTGTCGACGTTGGGGTCGGTGTAGCGGTGGGCGTGGCGGTGGGTGTTGAGGTAGCCACTGCGGCAGAAAACAGCGCGGGGTCGATAGCGAAGTCGAACCCGTCGGGGCCCAGCACTTCCGGGCTACCGGCCTGGGTGGCCAGGGTGATGTCGGAATCCGCATAGGTCAGCGGGAAAATCTCGTTCGTGGTGGTGGAGAGTCGATCAAGCCACGCGGTCGCGGTCGCAGGGGCGGCGCTTCCCAGGACCCTGATCGAGACGATGATGCGGGGATCGATCCCCAGGGAGACCGGCCGCCCGGCGACGGCGTCGAGCTGGCGGGTGAGGGTTCCGAGCGGCGAGGTGTACTGCGTGAGCAGTTCGGCGTCGATCAACCCCCCGGCGCTTTCGGGAACCGTGATCGGCACGGCAATCGCCACCCGCACCGGGGTGGCGGGGTCTACAGCGGCGGCAGGGGAAGTGGCGACAGCGACGCCGGCCAGCCCGATCCCGACGGCCAGCGCAGCGCTGAGCACTCTCAAAGACATGGGCTGGCCTCGAAAAAAGGCTTGGCCAGCATATGGTCGATTCTATTCACCGGAGGCTGAGAGTTAGACGACCTGCTCCCGGTGCGGCGCCCCTATGTCATGCTGGTTCGATCATGGAGAGCGTCGCCAAGGCCATCATCAGTCTCGGCGAACTCGCCGACTCGAAGCCCGTTGCTACCCTCGCGGCCGCATTCGCGCAGGCTGGGCGGCAATTGGCTCTCGTCGGCGGTCCGGTACGAGACGCATTTCTGGGTCGAGCCGTCACCGATCTGGATTTCGCCACCGACGCCACACCCGACGAGATTCTGGCGCTGGTGAAACCGATCTCCAGCGCCCAGTGGGACATCGGTCGTGACTTCGGAACGATCGCTGCACGCATCGCCGGACAGACGGTGGAGATCACCACCTATCGCGCCGACTCCTACGACGGGGCATCCCGCAAGCCCACGGTGGCGTTTGGTGACAACCTCGAAGACGATCTGGTGCGTCGCGATTTCACCATCAACGCCATGGCGCTGCGACTGCCCGAGCGCGTGCTGGTCGATCCGTGGGGCGGGGTCGAAGACCTGATGGCCCGTCGCATCGCCACCCCGGGCAGGCCGGAGGTGTCGTTCGGCGATGATCCGCTGCGGATGATGCGCGCCGCCCGGTTCACGTCGCAACTGGGATTCACCGTCGCCGATGACACCCTGGCCGCGATGGCCGCGATGGCGGAGCGCATCGGCAACATCAGTGTCGAGCGGGTGGCCGAGGAGTTGTCGAAACTGCTGAAGACGGATGACCCGGTGCCGGGCATCCGTTTGCTGGTCGAGACGGGGATCGCGGAACGGGTGCTTCCCGAGGTGCCGGCCCTTCGGCTTGAGGTCGACGAGCACGCCCACCATAAGGACGTGTACGAGCACAGCCTCACGGTGCTGCAGCAGGCGATCTCGCTCGAGAAGTCCCGCGCTGAGGCCGGGGCCGCACCCGACCTCGTGCTGCGGATTGCCGCCCTGCTGCACGACATCGGCAAGCCGTCGACCCGCAGGATCGAAGGCGGCGGGGTCGTGACGTTCCACCATCACGACGTCGTGGGCGCGAAGCTGGCCGGGCGCCGCCTGAAGACCCTGCACTTCGACAACGACACCATTGCTGCGGTGTCGCGGCTGATCGAGCTGCACCTTCGGTTCTTCGGCTACACGGATGCGGCGTGGACGGATTCGGCGGTGCGCCGGTACGTGCGGGATGCCGGCGACCAGCTTGAGCGTCTGCACATCCTGACGCGTGCAGACGTAACCACCCGCAACGTGCGCAAGGCCGACCGGCTGTCGTTCGCCTATGACGATCTCGAGGAGCGGATTGCCGCCATCGCCGAGGCCGAGGGCATCGCGGCGGTCCGGCCCGACCTCGACGGTGAGCAGATCATGGCCATCCTCGGCATCTCGCCAGGGCGCGAGGTGGGCGAGGCGTACAGGTTCCTGCTGGAGCTGCGGCTCGATGAGGGCCCTCTGGGTCAGGATGTCGCGACCGAACGACTGCGCGCCTGGTACGCCGCCCGCTGATCCCAGGGACGGGGGCTAGGCGTTGGCGGCGATCCACTCGTCGAGCTGCTTGCGGGCAACAGGATCGGGCAGCTGCACGGGAGGCGACTTCATCAGGTACGCGGAGACGGCCTCGATCGGGCCCCCGAGTCCGGCATCCAGCGCAATCTTCACCGCTCGCACGGCATCGATGACGACGCCGGCCGAGTTTGGCGAATCCCACACCTCGAGCTTGTACTCGAGGCTGGTCGGCGCGTTACCGAAGCCATGACCCTCGAGCCGGACGAACGCCATCTTGCGGTCTTCGAGCCACGGCACGTGGTCGCTTGGCCCGATGTGCACGTCGCGTGAGTTGAGCTGGGCCTCGACGTTGCTCGTCACGGACTGGGTCTTGGAGATCTTCTTCGACTCGAGCCTGGTGCGCTCGAGCATGTTCTTGAAGTCCATGTTTCCGCCGACGTTCAGCTGGTAGGTGCGGTCGAGAACGAGACCGCGCTCCTCGAACAGTCGCGCCAGCACGCGATGGGTGATGGTGGCGCCCAGCTGGCTCTTGATGTCGTCTCCGACGATCGGAACGCCGGCGGCCGTGAACCTGGCGGCCCACTCCGGGTCGCTGGCGATAAACACTGGCAGTGCGTTCACGAACCCGACTGACGCATCCAGTGCGGCCTGCGCGTAGAACTTCGCGGCCTCCTCAGAACCAACGGGGAGGTAGCAGACGAGCACATCGGCCCCGCTGTCACGCAGCGCCTGCGCGACGTCGACGGCCGGGGCATCCGACTCATCGATCATCTCGCGGTAGTACGAGCCGAGCCCGTCGAGGGTTGGACCCCGCTGCACGGTCACACCGGTGGGCGCGACGTCGGCGAAGCGGTACGTGCCGTTTTCGCTGGCCCACATCGCGTCGGCGAGATCGACCCCGACCTTCAGCGCGTCGACGTCGAAGGCGGCCACGAACTCGATGTCGGCCACCGCGTACGGCCCGAACCGGTTGTGCATGAGACCGGGGATGACATCGCCTTCTGCGGCATCCGCATAGAAAGTAACGCCCTGGATGAGTGAGTTGGCGCAGTTGCCTACGCCGGCGATAGCGACCCTGACGGTCATGAGGATGGTGCTCCTTGCAAGAAATGACTACACTGGGCAGGTTGTCTGGTTCCGAATTCGGAGCTGCGACAAACGTCAACACCCTCCTGTTGCAGATCGTCTGCAACCGTTCAAGTCCGAAGGAGGTGGGTTTGTGACGCACCAGTACGAACTCATGGTGATCCTCGATCCAGAGATCGATGAGCGCACCGTGGCACCCAGCCTAGACAAATTCCTCAATGTGATTCGCGCCGATGGTGGAACCATCGACAACGTGGACATCTGGGGACGCCGTCGCCTGGCCTACGAAATCAACAAGAAGACCGAGGGCATCTACGCCGTCGTTCAGCTGACGGCTAACTCGTCGGCAACTGTTGAGCTCGACCGCCAGCTCAAGCTCAGCGAAGCTGTCATGCGAACCAAGGTGCTCCGCGCCGAAGAGGGCATTGCCCAGGTCGCAGCAGCCAAGGTCCTGTCAGACGCGAAGGCAGCCCGCAAGGCCGCAGCCGCTCCGGCCAAGGCACCCGCCGCAGCTCCCGCAGCAACCGCTGCTCCCGCATCCGCATCCAAGCCGGAAGCAGCGAAGCCCGCTGCCAAGGCTGACGTCGACGCTCCGGCCGAGACCAAGGACTCGGAGTAGCGCATGGCTGGCGAAACCGTCATCACAGTTGTGGGAAACCTCACGGGTGACCCCGAGCTGCGCTACACGCAGAATGGGCTCGCCGTCGCCAACTTCACCATCGCCTCAACACCGCGCAACTTTGATCGTGCAACCAACGAATTCAAAGACGGCGACACTCTCTTCCTGCGCGCAAGCGTGTGGCGTGAGTTCGCTGAGCACGTTGCTGGTTCCCTGACGAAGGGCAGCCGGGTCATCGCGACCGGTCGTCTGAAGCAGCGCGACTACCAGACGAAGGAAGGCGAGAAGCGCACGAGTCTCGAGCTTGAGGTCGACGAGATCGGCCCAAGCCTTCGTTACGCAACAGCGCAGGTGACCCGCGCCGCATCATCACGTGAGGGTGGCAACTCAGCCCCGCGCGGTGGCGGCAACCAGGTTGGCGGAGGCAAGCCGCAGGAAGAGCCGTGGGCCGCAAGTGCCCCGAGCGCTTCGGGCGGCGACGTATGGAACACGCCAGGCAACTACTCGGACGAGACGCCTTTTTAAGGCGCCGACCACATCACTTAAAGGAAACAGAAACTCATGGCTGGAAAGAGCAGCGGCGATCGCCGCAAGCCCATCCGCAAGGGCAAGGACGGCAAGAACGCCGCCCCCGCCAAAGCGATCCGCGTGGGCGTTATCGACTACAAAGACGTCGCGACGCTTCGCAAATTCATCTCAGAGCGTGGAAAGATCCGCGCCCGCCGCATCACCGGTGTCTCCGTACAGGAGCAGCGCCTCATCGCCACGGCCGTCAAGAACGCCCGTGAGATGGCACTGCTGCCGTACGCAGGCTCGGGCCGTTAAGGAGCACCGATATGTCCAAGTTGATCCTCACGCACGAGGTCACCGGTCTCGGTGCCCCCGGTGACGTCGTAGACGTCAAGAACGGTTTCGCTCGCAACTACCTCATCCCCCAGGGCTTCGCCGTGGCGTGGACTCGTGGTGGCGAAAAGCAGATCGAGTCCATCAAGGCCGGTCGCGCTGCGCGCGAGCACGCCACCCTCGAAGAGGCACAGGACCTGAAGGCTCGCCTTCAGGCCACGACCGTCAAGCTCACTGTTAAGGCAGGCGAGGGCGGACGCCTCTTCGGCTCGGTCAAGACGTCGGATGTCGCTGACGCCGTCGCCGCCGCCGGACTGGGTACCGTCGACAAGCGCAAGATCGAGATCACCTCGCCCATCAAGGCGACCGGTGAGCACGAGGCATCGGTTCGTCTTCGTGACGACCTGATCGCTACGATCACGCTGCAGGTTGTCGCGGCTAAGTAGAATCACCCCCCTAAGTGGGGTAGACGGCGGCGGGTTAAAATCCCGCCGCCGTCTTTACTTTAAGCCGGATCTTCCGGACAAGATAGACAGAGTTGTACACAGGAGCGGGGTTACAGAAAAACTCTCAAGTTAGAGTTTAGGCATGTTTTTACACAAGCCGGTGGAGAACCGAAAGTCCCGGTCAGGTCTTGTATTCAACCGCGAATTGATAATTCATCCACAGCCAATTCCACAGGTTCCCCACACACATTCCGGCGTTTCCCGCCATTTGTGCACAGGTTCATCCACAGGGTTGGTTGTGGCGGCATCCTCGCTGTCCGTACGTTGGGGCAGCCCCTCCCAGAACAGCCTTGTTCGGGTCAGTGCTAACCCGAGAACGCGAGTGTCGGTGGACGCGGCTACAACGGAGGTATCGGCGTCATTTATCGGAGGCTCGCATGTCAATCGCGCATCTAGGGCTTGCTGGCGACCAGCGGCACGGTGACCAGCGCAACGGCGACCAGCGCCCCTCGGGTGACTCGCGAGGCGACCGCGTCCCTCCGCACGACCTCCTTGCCGAACAGAGTTCCATTGGCGGCATGCTGCTCAGCAAAGACGCTGTGGCCGACGTCATCGAGACTGTCCGCGGCATCGATTTCTACATCCCCAAGCACGAGACCATTTTCAACGCGGTCATGTCGCTGTACTCGCACGGTGAGCCCACAGACGTTATTGCGGTCACCGATGAGCTCACCAAGACCGGTGAACTCAGCAGGGCAGGCGGGGCCGAATACCTCCACACGCTGACCGCCCTCGTCCCCACGGCGGCCAACGCTGGTTTCTACTCGACGATCGTTGCCGAGAAGGCCGTACTGCGCAGGCTTGTCGAAGCCGGCACCCGAATCGTGCAGATGGGTTACGCCAGCGAGGGCGAGGTCGTCGACCTCGTCAACAACGCCCAGGCCGAGATCTATGGCGTTACCGGCGGCGTGGAGAGCGAAGACTACGTTCCGCTCACCGAAGCCGTCACGGCCGCGATCGACGAGATCGAGGCAGCACGTGGCAGGGACGGCCAGATGGTCGGAGTGCCGACAGGATTCGCCGAACTGGATGAACTCACTAACGGTCTGCATCCCGGCCAGCTGATCATCATCGCCGCACGACCAGCAATCGGTAAGTCCACCCTGGGCCTCGACATCGCGCGCGCCGCGGCGATCAAGCACGATCTGGCCACCATCGTCTTCTCCCTCGAGATGGGCCGGAGCGAGATCGCGATGAGGCTGCTGTCTGCCGAGGCATCCGTGCCCCTTCAGCACATGCGAAAAGGGTCTGTGCATCCCAACGACTGGACGACCATCGCTCAGACCCGCGGTCGCATCAACGATGCTCCGCTCTACATCGATGACAGCCCCAACATGACCCTCGTCGAAATCCGCGCAAAGTGCCGCAGGCTCAAACAAAAGGTCGGGCTCAAGATGGTCATCATCGACTACCTGCAGCTCATGACAAGCGGTAAAAAGGTGGAGTCCCGCCAGCAGGAGGTCAGCGAATTCTCGCGAGCACTCAAGCTGCTCGCGAAGGAGCTTCGCGTTCCCGTCATCGCTATCTCCCAGCTCAACCGTGGACCTGAGCAGCGTGCCGACAAAAAGCCTGCACTGTCTGACCTGCGAGAGTCCGGCTCGATCGAGCAGGACGCCGACATGGTGATCCTGCTTCACCGTGAAAGCGCATACGAAGCCGAGAACACCCGCGCCGGCGAGGCCGATCTCATCGTCGCCAAGCACAGGAACGGCCCCACCCGCACCGTCACCGTGGGCTTCCACGGCCACTTCTCGCGGTTCGTCGACCTTCCACCCGGCTCGTAGACTAGAAGGCGTGAATGCTCTGACGCCCTGGTATGTACCCGTGGCCCGAGCCGTACCCGCGTTGGCTCTTGCTGTTGTGATCACCTTCACCGCTGACCACTCCGCGTCGCTGGGCTATCTCACGTTCGGGATTTTCGCCGTCGTCGTCGGCGCAATACTCACAGCCTCGGCACTCCGACTCGACTCACGCGGCGCGACCCGCACCGTGACTCTCGCGCAGGGCGTTGTGACGGTCCTCGCGGGAATCGTCTCGCTCGCGCTGCCGACGGGCGGACTGCCCTTCTTTGTATTCCTGCTCTCGACCTTCGCGGCGATCACCGGGTTCCTCGAGTTGTATCTCGGTCTACGTGGTCGCGGTCGCGATCGGTCCGCACGCGACTGGGTCTTCGTCGGCGCGCTCACCGCGGTGCTTGCAGTCGTGGTGCTCCTGGTCCCCCCGGAGTTCCAGCAGGCATTCACCGGTCCCGACCAGGTCGAGCGCGAGCTCACGGCATCCGTCATTATCGTCGGAGTTCTCGGCGCATACTGGGCAATCCTTGGCATGTACCTCGTGATTGCCGGTCTTTCACTCAAGTGGGCACCGAGCGACTCTGATGCCCCGATTACGGAAGCAGCACCCCGATGACCGCGCCAAGCCGCAAAGACCGTTCCCGCCCTCTGGAGCTGCTGGCACTGTCGGCGATTCTCGGCCTCTTCGCCGGCCTCGTCGTGCTGATGTCGACCAGGGAGCTCGTGCTCTCCCTGATCTTCCTCGGAGTCGCGTTCATCGTGTCCCTGGTCGTGCTGGCGATGCTGTCGCTCGCCGCGCAGCCGACCGGCGATGAGAAGATCGATCTGGCCGAGCAGGACGATGAGCAGGGCAAGCGGCCACTCGGACATTGAGGGCCGCGTGAACCGGAGGGTGACTCCGAGGCGTCAGCGCTCGATGTAGCCCACAAGCTGTGAGGCGAGCCCCGCGTAGGTTGCCGGTGTCAACACGCGAAGCTGGTCCTTGGCATCCTGTCCGATGTCGAGCCCATCGATGAATTCGACGAGCTCGGTCTGGCCAATGCGCTTTCCGCGAGTCAGCTCCTTGAGGATCGCGTAAGGGTCGGTGATGGAACTACGGCCGGCGGTGATTTCGACGCGAATCACGGTCTGGATCGCCTCGCCCAGGATTTCCCAGTTGCCGTCGAGGTCGGCGGCGAGACGGTCGCGGTCCAGGTCGATCTCCTTCAGGCCGCGCACGATGTTCTCGAAGGCGACGAGGGAGTGACCAAAGGCGACCCCGATGTTGCGCTGGGTGGTCGAATCCGTGAGGTCTCGCTGCAGCCGCGAGGTGACCAGCGTCTGGGCGAGAGCCTCGAGCAGGGCGCTGGAGATCTCGAGGTTCGCCTCGGCGTTCTCGAAACGGATCGGGTTGATCTTGTGGGGCATCGTGGATGACCCGGTCGCCCCCGCCTGCGGAATCTGGCGGAAGTATCCCGTGCTGATGTACGACCACACGTCGGTGCACAGGTTGTGCAGGATTCGGGCGGCGTGACTCATCTGCTGGTACAGGTCGACCTGCCAGTCGTGGGACTCGATCTGGGTGGTGAGTGGGTTCCACTCCAAACCGAGGCTCGTCACGAACTCGCGGGAGATGTTGGGCCAGTCCTGCTCGGCATCCGCGGCAAGGTGGGCGGCATAGGTGCCGGTCGCGCCGTTGAACTTGCCGAGGAACTCCGTCGCCTCGATCCTGGCGGTGATGCGCTCGAGCCTGTGCACGAAGACCGCGAACTCCTTGCCCATGGTGGTGGGGGTCGCAGGCTGGCCGTGCGTGTGCGCGAGCATCGCGTCATCCCGAAGCTCGAAGGAGAGGGTACGCAGCGACTCGATCACGGCGCGAAGCTTGGGAAGCCACACCTCGCGCACGGCGGCGCTGATCGTGATCGCGTACGAGAGGTTGTTGATGTCTTCGCTGGTAGCGGCGAAGTGGGTGAGTTCGGCGATGTCGTTGAGGCCGAGGTCGGCGAGCTTTCCGCGCACGAGGTATTCGACGGCTTTGACGTCGTGGCGTGTGGTCGCCTCAAGCGTGGCGAGCTTGTCGATTTCCGGCTGCCCGAAGTCGGCTGCGAACTCGCGCAGTTGGCGGGCCTGCTCGTGCTCGACTCGTTGAGAACCAAAAAGTTCGTGGTCGGTCAGATAGAGGAGCCACTCGACCTCGACATGAACGCGGGCGCGATTGAGACCGGCCTCGGAGAGGTGATCGCCGAGCCCGGCCACCATCGGTCGGTACCGTCCATCGAGTGGGCTCAGTGGTTGTTCGGGCAGGCTCATAATGCTCCCTGTCGGATTCCTGGTGTGATCTGGCGAAAGAGTGCCGCGCAGGATTTCTCGATCATCGAGAGCACCTGGTCAAAAAGGGCGGCGTCCGAATAATACGGGTCTGGCACGTCGGTCGCCTGTGAGTACTCGCTGTCGAACGAGAGTATTAGCTGCACTTTTGAGCGATCCTGTTCGGTGGGTGCCCACGATGAGAGGGTGCGTTGCTGCGTGTGATCAAACACCACTACGAGGTCGAGGTCGTCAAACCAGCCCGGATCGAACTGACGCCCGCGGTGGCCCGAGGCGTTGTACCCGCGAGCTTCGAGGGCGACGAGAGTTCGTTGGTCCGCGGGCTCTCCGACGTGCCAGTCACCCGTGCCAGCCGAGGTGATGGTGACGCGATCGCCCAGTCCGGCGCGAACGGCCAGGCTCCTCATCACAGCTTCGGCCATCGGCGAACGGCAGATGTTGCCCGTGCACACGAAGCACACTCGAAACTTCGGGGCTTCGGGTGCCCCCTGCTCAAAGCTCACCCGCTCATTGTGGCGTAGTTCATCTCCCCACCACGACCCAATTCTGCGGAATACCCACCGATTTCCGGCGGCGCGCGGGTGAGCCCGTCCGGTCAGCCACGCTGATCAGGTCACCGGGAGTGAAAGGAACGGGATGACTGATGTGTCGGATGCGGCGCTCGCCGTCGCGCGCGAGAATCAGGCAGCGCAACAGGTGCGAGCCGCCCTTGAAAACCAGGCCCGCGAGCTTACGCACACACTCTGGCGGCTTCAGCGGGCTCGCCGGGAGCTGGTCCCGGGGCCGGTCGGGTTCTGGCGGGGCGTGAGCAGGCTCGCGTTCGATGCTGCCCTCGTCGGGCTCGCCGGGAAACTGGATGACGGCATCGGCGCTATCACCTCCGCGCTGTCGTCAACACGCACCGCGATCGCCGAACTGAGCGATCATGGGTGACGGCCTGATTATCGGCGGCAGCGGGTCGTATGCCGTCGGGACCGACGAACTCTTCGCCTGCGCGGACCTTTTGCGGGAACTCGCGCGGGAAACTGCCGCCCTCAGTCGTGAACTGGCCATGATCGACTCGGGCGTCTCCCGCGCTCAGCTCTCGTCGGCCGGGGCTGGAGCCAGCGGAACGCGGGCCGAGGGCGAAATCGACAGGGCGCGAGCGATCCTCGCCGAGGTCGAGGTGCAGGCGAGCGCGCTGGATTTCGCCCTTGGCACCGCCGCGGATGGGTACGGATTCGCCGAGCATGTCACGGGGCGCATGATCCACGAGTTCACCGGCCAGTGGGCGGCGCTGCTGGCACGATTCTCGCCGATGCTGCTGCTCGCCACCTTCGGCGGCACAGCCGTGCTGGGTGTGGCAGGAGGGCTGCTGGCCGGCGCGACGTCGGGAGGGTCGTCGCCGGCTCGCCCGGCAGGTACTCCGCGACGGGGAGGGGCGGGTCATCCCCGATCCGCGTCGTGGGCCAGGGAGAACAACGAGATCGTCACTAGTCCACTCACCGTGGACCTGGTGCGAATCGCAGCTCAGGCCACCGGCAGTGTGGCCGCGGGTGCCGCGGGAGTTCCCCCACAGCTCACCTCCCTGCTCGGCGGCGCAGGAGTGGCGATCGGGTCGTCCGCGATCATGGGCGCCGGCTCCCTGTTCGGTCTGTTCACCGAGACGCCGGTCAGGCTGGCCGACTCCCACTCGCAGAAGGTCACGGCGAGTCCGAGCGGGTTTGCGGAACGACTCGCCCGGGTGCCAGACACTGAGGCGACGGATGGCGCGCAGGTGGTGATCGAGAAGTACTCCATCCCCGGCGAACCGGACCGATTCGAGGTGTACGTGGCGGGGACCGTGACATTCTCGCCCACGGCAGACACCGAGCCGTGGGACATGACCAGCAACCTGGCCAACGCTGCAGGCTCCTCCGGTGGGAGCTATGCATCTGTGGCGGAGGCGATGCAGCGTGCCGGAATCGACGCGTCCAGCCCCGTTCAGTTCACCGGCTACTCGCAGGGAGGCGGCACCGCCGCCCGGTTGGCGGCATCCGGTGACTACAACACGCAGGGGCTGGCGACCTTCGGAGGGCCGACCGGGCAGGTGCGGATTCCCGAGGGATTCCCCGCCGTGATCGTCGAACACAGCGATGACCTGGTGCCGGCGCTGGGCGGCGAGCAGGTCAACAGGCACGCGGTGCTGGTGGAGCGGGAAGTATTCGCCGACCGGGAGGTGCCGACCGACTACGCAGTGCCCGCCCACCACTACGAGTATTACGAAGAGACCGCACGGCTGATGGATGCGGCCGAGAGTGAGGCGGTCACCAACGCCATCGGCCGACTTGACGCCTTCGGGCGCGGGGCGACGACCGTCACCAGCACTGCGTACCGCTTCGAGCGGGCGCCGGAGAGTTGACGCTACCGGCTAGCGGATAGCGGCTAGCGGCTAGCGATCGGCCGAGCCGATGACCGGGCGGAGGATGATGCTCATCAGCCAGGCGATCAGGCCAAGCACCAGGGCCCCCAGCACGCCCCACCAGAAGCCATCGACCACGAGTCCGAACCCGAACAGGCTGGACAGCCATGCCGCGAGCAGCAACATCAGCCCATTCACGATGAGCGCGATGAGACCGAGGGTGAGGATGTACAGCGGAAACGCGACGATACGGATCAGGTTACCGATGACCCCGTTGACGATTCCGAAGATCGCGGCAACAAGCAGATAGGTGAGAACCGTCTCAAGGGTTCCTCCGGGCGCAAAGGCCTGAACGCTGACACCGGCAACGAGAAGCGTGGTCAGCCAGAGAGCCACGGCGTTGATAACGAGGCGCACGAAGAATTTCATACGACCACTATGCCGGGTCGGACTCGACCGGGTAAAGACCACGGGCGCCGACAGTGTCGGCACAGGGACGCGACAGTGTCGGCACAGGGACGCGCCCCTTTAGGCTGGGGCGGTGACCTCATCGAGAGTACGACTGCGACCGGAGATAGAGACGCTTCAGCCATACCGCCAGGGCAGGCCCGCCGCCGACGACGCCTTCAAGCTTTCGTCGAACGAGAATCCGTTCGAGCCCCTGCCGTCCGTGCTGGCTTCGCTGCCCCTCGGCGCGATCAACCGTTACCCGGATGCCACGGCCGGAGCCCTGCGAGCAATCCTCGCGCGCCGCTACGGTGTCGAGCCCGGTCAGGTGCAGGTCGGCGCTGGATCCGTGTCCGTGCTCGCACAGCTGATCACAGCAGCCGCAGCTCCCGGCGACGAGGTCGTGTATTCCTGGCGCAGCTTCGAGGCGTACCCGGGGCTGGTCACGACCGCGGGCGCGACATCCGTCCAGGTGCCGAACACGGCCGACCACGGGCACGACCTTCCCGCGATGCTGGCGGCGATCAACGACCGCACCAGGGTCGTCATCGTCTGCAGCCCCAACAACCCCACGTCGACAGTCGTGTCCCGTGCGCAGTTCGTCGACTTCATGTCGGCCGTGCCGGCATCGGTGCTCGTCGTGCTCGACGAGGCGTACGCCGAGTTCGTGGTCGACCCCGACGCCGTCCGGGGTTCCACGCTATTGGGCGACTACCCGAACCTGGTACTGCTGCGCACCTTCTCGAAGGCGTATGGCCTCGCTGGCCTGCGAGTCGGCTACGCGGTGGGCCCCGAGTACGTGATGGATGCGGCCAGGGCCGTGGCCATCCCGCTGTCGGTGACCGGCCTGGCCCAGCAGGCGGCCATTGCGTCGCTTGAGCACGAGGACGAACTGCTCGAGCGCGTCGCGCGCATCAAGGAGGTCAGGCAGCGCATTGTGGACGGCCTGTCGGCCCAGGGCTGGCGCATCCCCGAACCCCATGGCAACTTCGTCTGGCTGCCGACCGGTGAGAACACCGCGGCCGCCGCTGAGGTCTTCGCCCGGCATTCGATAGTCGCTCGTGCGCTCGTGGACGGGCTTCGAATCAGCGTCGGTGAGGCGGAATCTGTGGACAAACTCCTAAGTGCTTCGGCTGAGGTTGTCGGAATGCGACGAACCCCCTCGACTGCCGCCGGGTTAGGTTAGAGCAATGCATTATTCCCCCGCGACGGTCCAACTCCTGTCGACGGAAGGAAAAATCGTCACGAGCGAAGCCGCCGACGAGTACCTTCCCTACATCGAGCAGCTGAGTGACGAGCAGCTTCGTGAGTTCCACCGCAACATGGTCGTCATCAGGATGATCGATGTGGATGCCGCGAACCTGCAGCGTCAGGGCCAGCTCGCGATGTGGATCCCGAGTCTCGGCCAGGAGGCAGCCCAGGTCGGTTCCGGCTTCGCGGCTCGCCCGCAGGATCACCTGTTTCCCGCATACCGGGAGCACGCCGTCGCGCGCATCCGTGGCGTCGACCCGATCAAGCTGATCGCGCTGCTGCGCGGGGTCAGCCACGGCGGCTGGGACCCGAAGGAGAACGGCAACTTCCACCTGTACACGCTGGTGATCGGTTCGCAGACCCTGCACGCCACGGGCTACGCGATGGGCATCCAGATGGATGGCGCCACCGCGACCGGCAATCTCGACACCGACGAGGCCGTCATGGTCTACTTCGGCGACGGCGCGACCAGCCAGGGCGACGTCAGCGAGGCTCTCGTCTTCGCTGCCAGCTACCAGACCCCCGAGGTCTTCTTCCTGCAGAACAACCACTGGGCCATCTCGGTGCCGGTGACCAGGCAGTCGCGCACGCCGCTCTACCTGCGTCCGTCCGGGTTCGGCATCCCCGGCATTCAGATCGACGGCAACGATGTGCTGGCCAGCTACGCGGTGACGAGGGCGAACCTCGACGCCGCCCGCAGCGGCGAGGGCCCCCGCTTCATCGAGGCGCTCACCTACCGGATGGGTGCGCACACCACGAGCGACGACCCCACCAAATACCGCGCCAATCAGGATCTCGAGTTCTGGACCGCCGCTGACCCCATCAGCCGGTTCGAGGCCTACCTGCGGTCGAGGGGCGAGGGCGACCAGTTCTTCGCCGACGTGGCGACCGAGGGCGCAGACGCCGCCTCAGACATCCGCCGTCGCATCCACGATCTTGAAGACCCGCCCGCATCGAGCATGTTCGCCAACGTGTACTCGGACCAGCACCCGGTGATGGATGCCCAACTCGCCTGGCTCGAGGCCTACGAGGCGTCGTTCGGCGGCACGAACGGCGGTAACGCATGAGCATCCAGACGCTGAGCCTCGCCAAGGCCATCAACCTGGGATTGCGCCAGGCCCTGCTCGACAACGACAAAGTGCTGCTCATGGGCGAGGACATCGGCCCGCTCGGCGGCGTTTTCCGTGTCACGGAGGGGCTGCAGGCCGAGTTTGGCGAGAAGCGCGTGCTCGACACCCCGCTCGCCGAGTCCGGCATCGTCGGCACGGCAATCGGGATGGCGATGCGCGGCTACCGCCCGGTCATCGAGATCCAGTTCGACGGTTTTATCTTCCCCGGATTCGACCAGATCACCTCCCAGCTGGCGAAGCTAACCGCTCGTCACGAGGGTTCGTTGTCGATGCCCGTGGTGATCCGCGTTCCCTACGGCGGCCACATCGGCGCCGTCGAGCACCACCAGGAGAGCCCGGAGGCGTACTTCGCGCACACGGCCGGCCTGCGCGTGGTGACCCCATCCACTCCGCACGATGGCTACTGGATGATCCAGGAGGCCATCGCCAGCAACGACCCCGTGCTGTTCTTCGAGCCGAAGAGCCGCTACTGGCCCAAGGGCGAGGTCGAGATGGATGCCAGCGGCAGCGACCTGCACACGTCCCGCGTCGTGCGGGAAGGCACCGACGCGACCCTGCTGGGCTACGGTCCGATGGTGAACGTGCTGTTGCGCGCCGCCGAGATCGCAGCCGCTGAGGGGCGCAGCCTCGAGGTCATCGACCTGCGCTCGCTGTCGCCGATCGACTACGACCCGATCGTGGCCTCGGTGCAGAAGACCGGCAGGCTGGTCATCGCCCAGGAAGCACCCGGATTCGTGTCCGTCGGTTCCGAGATCGCGGCGACGGTCACCGAGCGGGCCTTCTATTCGCTTCAGGCACCGGTCATGCGCGTCGCCGGTTTCGACACCCCATTCCCGCCTGCCAAGCTCGAGGTCATTTACCTGCCGGATGCCGACCGCGTGCTCGAGGCCGTCGACAGGGCCATGGCCTTCTAGGCCGGGTCACGACTTTTCAGAACAGGAGCACGGAACCATGGCGAACTCAGATTTCACACTTCCGGATGTCGGCGAGGGTCTCACCGAGGCCGAGATCGTCTCCTGGAAGGTCAAGGCGGGCGACACCGTCGTCATCAACCAGGTGCTCGTTGAGATCGAGACGGCCAAATCGCTCGTCGAGCTGCCGTCGCCGTTCGCCGGCACCGTTTCGGCGTTGCTGGTGGAAGAGGGCCAGACCGTCGAGGTGGGAACCCCGATCATCTCGGTGAACTCGGGCGGTGCCGAGGTCGACCTCACGGCCCCTGCCGGCCCGGACGAGTCGATCGTGGCAGACACCGCGGCCACCGTTGCGGCGAAGGAGGAGGGCTCGGGCGCCGTTCTCGTCGGATACGGTGTCAGCGGCCACGGGGGATCCCGCCGCCGCGGAGTCGCCGCCCCGACACCGCAAACGCCGGGGGCCGCCCCCGCCGCGCCGCAGACGGCCCGCCGCCGTGGCAGCTGCCGGGGCATCCGTCGCCATCGCCAAGCCGCCGATTCGCAAGCTGGCCAAAGACCTCGGGGTCGACCTGTCGGTCGTTGTGGCCACCGGTCCCATCGGCGATGTCACTCGCGACGACGTGATCAGGCAGGCCTCGCAGTTCAGCGTGTTCCACAACATTCAGACTCCCGAGTGGGGCGACGAGCGCGAAGAGATCATCCCGGTGAAGGGGGTTCGCAAGGCGATCGCCAAGGCCATGGTGGGTAGCGCATTCTCCGCGCCGCACGTCAGCGTGTTCGTCGACCTCGACGCCACCCGCACCATGGAGTTCGTCAAGCGACTCAAGAACTCCCCCGATTTCGCCGGGATCAGGATCTCGCCGCTGCTGATCGCCGCCAAGGCCGTGATCTGGGCCGTGCGCCGCAACCCCACCGTCAACAGCACCTGGACCGACAAAGAGATCACCGTGCACCACTACGTGAATCTCGGCATCGCGGCGGCAACCCCGCGCGGGCTGGTCGTGCCCAACATCAAGGATGCGCACAACCTGTCCCTGCGCGAGCTCGCCTCGTCCCTCGAACAACTGACCATTTCGGCGCGCGATGGCAGGACGCAGCCGGCCGAGATGGCCGGCGGTACCTTCACGATCACCAACCTTGGATCGTTCGGCATGGACACCGGAACTCCGATCCTGAACCCTGGCGAGGTGGGCATTCTCGCGCTGGGGACCATCAAGCAGAAGCCGTGGGTGGTCGACGGTGAGGTCAGGCCGCGATTCGTGACGACTCTGAGTGGCAGTTTCGACCACAGGGTGGTCGATGGTGACGTGGTGAGCCGCTTTGTGGCCGACGTCGCGAGTGTGCTCGAGGAGCCAGCGCTGCTGCTCGACTAGCGCGGGGTTGCGTCGCCGGGCGCCCCCGTGGACGTTTTTGGGCGTATGCTGTTGATAACGAATCTCATTACCGTCATTAGAAAGCCCACCATGCAGCGCATTTTCCCCACCCTGGCCGCCCTTGCCGTCGCATCCGTCTCCCTCGCCGGTTGTGCAGCCACACCGGTCGATGACAGCAACGGAATAACGATCGTGGCATCGACGACCGTCTACGGCGACATCGCAGAGGCGATTGTTGGCGACCTCGGCACCGTCACCAGCATCATCGGCAACTCCACTGTTGAGCCGCACAGCTTCGAAGCGTCCGCGCGCGACCAGCTCACGATCGCCGACGCTGACCTCGTGATCGCCAACGGCGGCGGATACGACCCCTTCATCGACCCTCTGGTGGAGGCATCCGGAACCCAGGCGATCGTCATCAACGCTGTCGACGCCTCCGGACTGGATTCCGGAAGCGCGGACGGGTTCAACGAGCACGTCTGGTACTCCTTCCCGGCGATGACCGCGGTCGCCGAACAGATCGCCACCGAATTGGGGAGCATCGACCCGACCAACGCGAGCACCTTCGAGTCGAACGCGGCGGAGCTCACCGCGCAGATCGCTGAGCTCGAGGCGAAGGCAGCCGACCTCGCTACGGAGTTCGGCGGAGGCGGGGCGGCCGTGACGGAGCCGGTGCCCGTGTACCTCCTGGAGGCCGTCGGGCTGGAGAATCTCACACCGGGCGACTTCACCGAGGCGATCGAGGAAGGCACACGACGTGCCGCCGCTGGCGCTCGAGGACACGCTTTCACTGTTCAGCGACGGCTCGGTGCGCCTGCTGGCATACAACGAGCAGACATCGAGCCCGGAAACCGAGCGTGTTCGGCAGGAAGCGACGGCGGCCGGCGTTGCCGTGGTTCAGTTCACCGAGACCCTGCCGGATGGTGCAAGCTACGTGTCGTGGATGAACGACAATCTGGACGCGGTGGCGTCGGCCCTGACACCATGACGAGTGGCCCCATCCTCGACATCCGGGATGCCGGGCTCAAGCTCGGTGGCCGCACCCTGTGGAGCGGCCTCAACCTGAGCGTGAAACCCGGGGAGTTCGTGGCCGTTCTCGGCGCAAACGGCTCGGGCAAGACCAGTCTGCTGCGGGCGATCCTCGGGCAGCTCCCCATCGACTCCGGGGAGATCCTGCTGCAGGGGCGAAAGGTTCACCGCGGCGACCGTGCGATCGGCTACATCCCGCAACAGCGCATCATGCCGGCCGGCACCGCCCTCAGGGGCCGCGACCTGGTCAGCCTCGGCCTCGACGGTCACCGCTGGGGTGTGCCGTGGCCCTCGCGTCGTTCACGAGAAAAGGTGGATGCCCTCGTCGAGGCCGTCGGCGCGACGGCATATGCAGACCTCCCGGTCGGTGTGCTCTCGGGCGGAGAACAGCAGCGACTGCGCGTGGGGCAGGCCCTCGCGAGCGACCCCGCGCTGCTGCTCTGCGACGAACCACTGTCGAGCCTCGATCTGCACCACCAGCGCGGCGTCGCCGAACTCATCGACAAGGGACTGCACGAGCGTGGCACCGCCGTGGTGTTCGTCACCCATGACATCAACCCGGTGCTCGACATGGTCGACACCGTGCTGTACCTCGCCGCCGGCAAGTTCACCTCGGGCCCGCCCGAGGAGGTGCTGAGGTCAGACGTGCTGAGCGACATGTACGGCACCGAGGTTGAGGTCATCCACACCGGCAACCGCGTGTTCGTCGCCGGCGTGCCGGAGTTTCCGCACCATCACGGGGAGGCTCGCGCATGATGAGCGACGTGCTCACCCCCGACTTCTGGTCGTCGATCTTCAACTTCAGCGACTACGGTCGCCTGCTGGCCCTCGTGCAGAACTCGATCATCGCGGCGGCCATCCTGGGCATCGTCGGGGGCCTCATCGGCGTCTTCGTGATGCAGCGGGACATGGCGTTTGCCGTGCATGGAATCAGTGAGCTCTCATTCGCCGGCGCGGCGGCTGCGCTGCTTTTCGGGGCCAACGTCGTGGCGGGATCCCTGGTCGGGTCGCTGCTGGCGGCCGCCATCATCGGTGTGCTGGGGGCGAGAGCGCGAGATCGCAACTCCATCATCGGGGTGCTGATGCCCTTCGGGCTCGGGCTCGGCATCCTGTTCCTGGCGTTGTATCCGGGCCGAAGCGGCAACAAGTTTGGCCTTCTCACCGGACAGATTCTGTCAGTCGACATTCCGCAGCTCGGGATTCTGACCGCGATCAGCATCGTGGTGCTCGCCGTGCTGCTGGTGATCTGGCGCCCCCTGGTGTTCGACAGCGTCGACCCCGACGTCGCCATGGCCCGCGGCGTGCCCGCCGGCATGCTGTCCATCGTCTTCATGGTGCTGCTCGGGCTGATGGTCGCCGTCTCCGTGCAGATCATCGGGGCGCTGCTCGTGCTCGCGCTGCTCGTCACACCGGCGGCAGCAGCCCTGCGAATCTCGTCGTCGCCCGTGCTGGTGCCACTGCTGGCGATGCTGTTCGGGCTCGTCTCGGCCGTGGGAGGGGTGTTGCTCGCCATCGGCGGCTCGCTTCCGATCAGCCCATATGTCACCACCATCTCGTTTCTTATCTACGTGGGATGCCGCATCGCCGGCCGCATCAAAGGCAGCCGTCTGCGCCGCCGGCGTGAGCCGTCCGTTCGCGCAGCGACGGCGGGGGTCACGGCATGAAGCGCCACACCTGGCAGCGAGCCGCGGTGCGGGACGCGCTCAGCACCCGCGAGAATTTCGTGAGCGCGCAGCAACTGCATGCGTCGCTGCGGGAGGGTGGGTCATCCATTGGTCTGGCCACCGTCTATCGGGCGCTCGCCGACCTCGCGGTCGAAGGGGAGGCAGACTCGCTGCAGCAGGAGGGCGAGAGCCTGTACCGCGCGTGCACCCCGGGAACGCACCACCACCACCTCATCTGCCGGCGCTGTGGCCTCACGGTGGAGATTAAGGCGGATGCGGTCGAGCAGTGGGCAAACTCCGTCGCGGCCGAGCACGGGTTTACCAGTCCGAACCATGTGGTCGATGTCTTCGGGTACTGCGCGAGCTGCTCGATTGCTGGCAGCGTTATTGCAGAAGAGCCCCGAAACCCGTAACATTGCAGGCTGCAGAGCGGACTCTTCCGCTCACGTACGTCTCTGGTCTCGCTGAACAGGCTCCGGCACTGTTCAGCAAGCTCAAAGGCGTGCCGACAAGTGATCTTGGGCGGGCCTTCGGAAACGGAGTGCTCGCGGTAACCAGAACAGGAGTAGAACCATGGCAGCAACATGCCAGGTGACAGGAGCCATCCCAGGCTTTGGTCACAACATCTCGCATTCGCACCGACGCACCAAGCGTCGCTTCGATCCGAACATCCAGAAGAAGAAGTACTACGTACCGTCGCTTCGCCGTAACGTCACGCTGCAGCTGTCCGCCAAGGGCATCAAGGTGATCGACGCTCGTGGCATCGAGGCAGTCGTCAAGGATCTTCTCGCACGTGGGGAGAAAATCTAATGGCTAAGGCTCAGGACGTACGCCCGATCATCAAGCTCCGTTCCACCGCTGGAACCGGCTACACCTATGTGACGCGCAAGAACCGTCGCAACAACCCGGATCGCCTCGTACTCAAGAAGTACGACCCGGTGATTCGCCAGCACGTCGAATTCCGCGAGGAGCGCTAACAATGGCTAAGAAGAGCAAGATTGCACGCAACGAGCAGCGCAAGGTCATCGTGGCTCGCTACGCGACCAAGCGTCTCGAACTGAAGAAGGCACTCGTCGACCCGGCGGGTACCGACGAGTCCCGCGAAGCCGCACGCCTCGGCCTGCAGAAGCTTCCGCGCAACGCTTCGCCGGTCCGCGTTCGCGGCCGCGACGCCATCGACGGACGCCCCCGTGGGTTCCTCAGCCAGTTCGGTGTTTCCCGTGTTCGCTTCCGCGACATGGCTCACCGGGGCGAATTGCCCGGAATTACCAAGTCAAGCTGGTAGATTCCAAGCGGCTCCGGGGTTTTTATCCGGATCATCCGACAAGTTCCACCTATAACTGCATCAGGTCCGAGGAGGACATCCCATGGCTGACAAGTCACTAAACCGTACCGAGTTCGTCGCGGCAGTTGCCGCAGAGTCTGGCCAGACCCAGGCTGCAGTCAGCGGCATCGTTGACTCGCTTTTCTCAGTTCTTGCTAAGTCAGTCGGCGAAGGCACGAAGGTTTCCATCCCGGGATGGATCTCCGTCGAGCGCACCGACCGCGCAGCGCGCACCGGCCGCAACCCGCAGACCGGTGAAGCGATCGAGATTCAGGCAAGCAAGGGCGTCAAGATCAGCGCCGGAAGCAAGCTGAAGGCCGCCGCAAAGGGCTAAGCAGTTACACGACGCGAAAGCGTCACCACGTCGAAGGGCGGGCATCCGATTGGGTGCCCGCCCTTCATCGTTTGGTTACTCCTCTTTCTTGAGCGCGAGACCAATAGTGAAGAAGGTCGGCGCCCAGTGGCCGATGAAAATGCCCCAACGATCTGACTGCGCCTTGTCAGTCTTGTGGCGTGCCTGCGAGAGCAGCCACGACCCAAGCGAGAGCCCGATCGACGCGAAGCCGAGAATGTAGGCGTGGTTCGACCTGAGCCCCCAGTTGTGCGCTTCAGCGATCGGATTGAAGCCGACATTTTCTACTGCTTTTTTGGCCATGGTGAATCCCTTCGAGACGAATGGTCAGTCGAACCTGAATGAGTCCACTCTCTCCCTGCCGGCAGGCTCTGGCAAGCATGTCGCCGGGGGTTGACAGCGCACCACCGTACGGCGAGCTCTCGGCGGCGCCGCCGTAAGCTGTTCTGGTGCCACGCCTCGTTCGGATCGCAGCCCCCGCGACCCTCATCCTCGTCGCGTTGCTTACCCTCCTCGCCGCGCTTGCCTTCGGCGGCGGCGCCGACGCCCCCCAGCTGATCGACCCGGGCGCCGTGGCCAGGTACGGCCTGCCGATAGCCAAGCTGATCGTCAACATCGGCGCCGCAGGCGCCATCGGCTCGCTCGTTCTGGCCCTCTTTGCGCTCGACTCCGGCAAGCCCGAGTTTTCTGCGGCGATGGATGTCGCGGCGGGGGCCGCGGCGCTGTGGGCTGTGGCTGCGGCATCCAGCGCCTTCTTCACGTTCCTGACCGTGCTGCAACCGACGGTGCGCCTCGACAACGCCTTCGGCGACCTGCTGGCCGGATTCCTGACCGACACGGCGCTGGGGCAGGCGTGGCTGGCGACCACGCTGATCGCGGCCACGGTCACGGTGCTGTGCTTCGCCGTGCGCAACGTGACGGTCGTGCTGTTCGTTGCGGCGTTCGCCGTCGTCGGGCTGGTGCCCATGTCACTCGAGGGCCACACCGGCGGCACGGCGACCCATGACTCCGCCACCTCGGCGATCTTCCTTCACGTGCTGTTTGCCGGAATCTGGCTGGGTGGCCTTCTCACCATCGTGTTGATCAAGCCGACGCTGGACAAGGGCAGGCTCGGGGTGGTGATGAGGCGCTATTCCACGGTCGCGCTCGTGAGTTTCGTGGTGGTGGCGGCGTCCGGTTACCTGAGTGCGCAGATCAGGGTCGAGGAGTTCGCAAACCTCCTGACCCCATACGGCATCCTGGTGCTCGTCAAGACCGCGGCGCTGCTGGCGCTTGGACTTTTCGGGGCCATGCAGCGCAGATTCTTCATCGACAAAATGCAGCGCGCGGCGGGCGACGGCCGCGGGTACTTCTGGTGGGTGGTGACCGCTGAGCTCGCGTTCATGGGCATCGCATCGGGGGTGGCTGCAGCGCTCGCCCGCACCGCGACCCCGGTGCCGGAGGTCACGGCGGCAGACCTCGCGCGACCAACGCCGGCAGAATTGCTGACGGGAAGCCCGTTGCCACCGCCCGTCACTGTCGAGCGCCTGTTCACACTGTGGAACTTCGACCTGATCTGGCTCCTGGTCTGCGCGTTCGGCATCTTCTTCTACGTCGCGGGAGTGTTGCGCATGCGTCGTCGCGGCGACGCCTGGCCGGCGCTGAGAACTGTGCTGTGGATCGCCGGAATGCTGCTGCTGTTCTACATCACCAACGGCGGCATCAACGCGTACGAGAAGTTCCTGTTCTCGCAGCACATGCTCGCCCACATGATCCTCGGAATGGGCATCCCGGTGCTTCTGGTGCCCGGGGCACCCATCACGCTGGCGCTGCGCACGATGGAGAAGCGCACCGACGGCAGTCGGGGCCCGCGGGAGTGGCTGATGCTGCTCACCCACTCCACGCTATTCGGGTTCCTCGGCAAGCCGCTGGTCGCCGCGGTCCTGTTCGCGGGATCGCTCTGGGCGTTCTACTACACACCGCTGTTCAACTGGGCGACCACCGACCACATCGGCCACCAGTGGATGATCGTGCACTTCCTGCTGACCGGGTACCTGTTTGTTCAGGCGCTCATCGGCATCGACCCGTCACCGTCGAGGCCGCCCTACCCCATCCGGTTGCTGATCCTGTTGGCCACCATGGCGTTCCACGCATTTTTCGGGCTGGCGATCATGTCCGGAAGCGGGCTGCTGCTTGCGCAGTGGTACGGCTCGATGGGGTGGGATACCGGCGTCACCGCCCTCCAGGATCAGCAGCTCGGCGGCGGAATCGCGTGGAGTGTCGGCGAGATTCCCACGGTCGCGTTGGCGATCGTCGTCGCGATCATGTGGTCGCGAAGCGACGCCAGGGAGTCCAAACGCTACGACCGAAAGGCCGAGCGGGACGGTGACGCCGAGCTCGAGGAGTACAACGAGATGCTCGCCGGTCGCGCCAGGCGCAACAGCTAGCGAAGGGGCGTGATCAGCACTTCGTCGTTCGTCAGGAACGTCACGAGGTAGCTGACGGTGAACGGCACATCCTCATCGAAGCGTGACGTTGTGCCGTCGAAGAGCGACTGCACGTCGACGGTCAGGCGCGCCGTCGAGTTGGTGACGGGTACCTGCCACGCACCCGGCTCCGTCGCGGGCACCACGGCCACGGCCGGGTACTTGCTGATCGACCATTCCGGCGTCGAGGCTATGCGGTTGGAGATCTCCTGGCCGAAGGGGCAGCCCGTCGGCTGCAGCACAGGCTGGGCGGCGCAGGCGTCGAGGATGCCGTCGATCTCACCCTGCACCTTGTCGATGAAAGCCGAGTTTGCACGCACCTCGAGCGCAGCCACGACGGATGACCCGGGCTGGGCGGCCACCACGAGCAGCGGGTTCGCGGTCAGAAATGTCGAATCGTGCGTGATCGAGACGGCGGTCGGAGTGAACACCACCAGAGGCACGGCTGTGCCCTCCTCCGGGGTGGTGAGGTCCACGCCGTTCGCGGTGAACTCCTGGGAGTTCAGCACCGACAGTTTGACCACGCTGTATGGCGCGGTCACGAAGCTCCAGCTGGAGAAGAGGCCGAGCACCTTCCCTGTGCGCTGCACGTCGAAACTCGACTGGCCGGCCTTCCCACCGGCGACATACGAGAAGACGACCCGCTGCACGCCAAAGGCGAAGCTCGACTCGCTGACGAACTCGATGTCGTCGAGATCACCCATCGCGGCGGGATCGAGCATCGCGCGCGACGCCGTGCTGCGCTCGCCAGACCCGGCAAGTTCGAGGGCGATCGCGGCATCCTTGCTGGAGAGCGCGTCGAGGTAGCTCTTCACGAACCCGCTCGGGCTGTACAGGGTCGAATTCAGGATGCTGACCGTGCCCGCAAAGGCAGCGATCACGACAGCTGCGACGATGGTCCAGGTGATGAGGGCTCGGCGCACGACATCCATCCTAAATTGCACAGGGCTGAGTCGGCCGCATACTGCACTGCCTCGGCATGGCCCCGCCGCCTCGCGGACGCCACGGGTACAGTGAAGCGGTGAGTGAACTGCAGCTGTCGCCTGAGCAGCAGGCGGTCTTCGACGCGATCGAGACGACCCAGCAGAACCTGTTCATCACCGGGCGCGCGGGAACCGGCAAGTCGACCCTGCTCAACCACCTCAGCGAGAACACTTCGAAGCAGATCGTGATCTGCGCGCCGACGGGCGTCGCCGCGCTGAATGTGGGCGGTCAGACCATCCATTCGCTGTTCCGCTTGCCGATCGGGGTCATTGCGGATCACGACATCGAGCAGGGCGTTGAGCTGCGCAAGCTGCTCAGCACGATCGACACTCTCGTGATCGACGAGGTGTCCATGGTCAACGCGGATCTTCTCGACGCGATCGACCGCTCGCTGCGGCAGGCGAGGCAGCGCAGAAACGAGGCGTTCGGCGGGGTCCAGGTCGTGCTCTTCGGTGACCCGTACCAGCTGGCTCCCGTGCCGGGCGAGGGCGAGGAACGCGCATACTTCGAGGATCACTACCGGTCGATCTGGTTCTTTGACGCGAAGGTCTGGGATGACACGGACCTGACGATCTACGAATTGACGACCATCCATCGCCAGCATGAGGCCGAGTTCAAGTACATGCTCAATGCGGTGCGGCACGGCGGGGTGACCGCCGAGATTGCGGCCAGGCTGAACGAGGTGGGGGCGCGGCCGGCCCCGACGGATGGTGCGATCACCCTCGCCACCACCAACGGCACGGTCTCGCGGATCAACGCAACGGAACTTGCGCGCCTGCCGGGACGGGTGCTGACGGCAAAAGCCGAGGTGAGCGGTGACTTCAACGGGCGGGCTTTCCCGGCCGACGAAGCGCTCGAGCTGAAGACCGGCGCGCGGGTGATGTTCCTGCGCAACGACACCGGTTACGAGAACGGCGGCCAGCGCTGGGTCAACGGCACCGTCGGCACGGTCATCAAGATCGATTCCACGGTGTGGGTGGATGTCGATGGCGAGCGTCATGAGGTGCGTCCGGCCGTCTGGGAGAAGTTCAAGTACAGCTATTCGTCGCTCACCAAGTCGCTGCGGAAGGACGTCGTGGCGGAGTTCACGCAGTTCCCGCTGCGTCTGGCGTGGGCGGTTACCATCCACAAGTCCCAGGGCAAGACCTACGATCGCGCGATCATCGACCTCGGCCAGCGGTCGTTCGCGCCGGGTCAGACCTACGTGGCGCTCAGCCGCATCAGCGCGCTCGACGGATTGTTCATGTCCCGTCCACTCCGCCCGAGCGACATCATCGTCGACGAGAACGTCGTGCGGTTCATGTCGAGGGTCACCGCGATCCCTGCCATCCGCGCCTAGGCGCGTCGGGGCCGCGCGGGGCCGCCCTCGTCCTGCGCCCGCGCCCTCCCTCGTCCAAATGAAGGAGATTTTCTGCGGAGGCCCCGTTCTGCCGCGCAAACTGCCCGTGGCCGCATAAATCTCCTTCATTTGGACGCAGACAGGGCGAAACGGGACGCTGCGGGGGCGGCACTTTGGCGCGAAAACTGTGGCGGATGGCGGTGCTGAGGCACGACGATGGGGACATGCCAATCACCCCCGACACGAAGAACTGGACCTGGGTCATCGAAAAGCCGTGCGCCGAGTGCGGGTTCGATGCCTCCACGTTTGAGCCGACGGATGTCGCGGCGATGCTCCGCGCGAATGCCGCAGCCTGGCCCGCCGTCCTCGAGCGCTCCGACGTGCGCGACAGACCCGACGAGGCCACGTGGTCCGCACTGGAGTACGCGGCTCACGTGCGTGACGTGTTCAGGCTCTACGCCCAGCGGCTCGAGCTCATGCAGTCCGAAGACAACCCGCTGTACCCGAACTGGGATCAGGATGCCACGGCCGTGGCCGAGCGCTACAACGAGCAGGACCCCGCCGTGGTCGCGGTCGAGCTGACCGAGGCTGCACGGGCGCTCGCTGACGCGTTCGATCGCGTCAGCGACTGGTCACGCCAGGGTCGCCGCAGCGACGGGGTGCAGTTCACGATCGCCACGTTCGCGACCTATTTCATCCACGACCCGATCCATCACCTGCACGACGTCAATCGATGAGTTGAGCCTCGAGGAAGACCGCAGTGCGCGCGAAGGCGAGTGCGGCAGCCCGGATGTCGAGGATGCCGGGCAGGTTGGCGTTGGCGAATGCGTGCTGTGCTCCGGCATAGGTGTGCTCGATCACGGGGGTTCCGTGGTCTTTGAGTCTTTCGACGAAGGACGCCGGATCCTCGTCGGGGCGCCAGTTGTCGAACTCCGCCCACTGCAGGAGCACGGCGCACGGAATCACGCCGTGATCCTCCGCGCTGAGGCTGGCGTAGTAGGCGACCACAGCATCCGCCCCGCCGCCCTGTGCGTGCAGCAGCGCGAGCCAGCCGCCCATCGAGAAGCCCACGAGCCCAACCCGCTCGACCCCGGTCTCCTGGTCCTGCTCCACGGCGTCATCGATGATCGACAGCGCGCGAGCCACGTCGAGCCTCTGCATGAGGTCGCGAGCGTCCTCGGAGTCCGGGGTGCAGAAACCGTTGTAGAGGTCGGGAACAGCCACCCTGAAGCCGCGACCCGCCAATGCTGTCGCGAAGGGATCGAGCCAGGGCATCCGCCCATACATGTCGTGGATGACCACCACGGCGGGGTTGCCCGGCTCGCCGTAGAACAGCGTCTCGCCGGGTGAGGGGATCGGTGTTAGGTCGGTCATCCTGTCCCTTCCGCTGCGACGACGGTGAAACTGTGCCTGTCAATATCAGAGCGGATGACGGGAATCGAACCCGCGCTATCAGCTTGGGAAGCTGAAGTTCTGCCACTGAACTACATCCGCAGTGGTGGATGTCCACCAGAAATTGATCCTACATGCGCCTGTTGCTGGCGGGTCCATGGCGAGTATGGTCTCGCGTATGAACAGTCAACGTGGGGCTGTCGCCTGCGTTGGCGCGGGTCTCTTTGTTTCGCTCGCGCTCGGGGGCTGTGCGCCGGCTGGTCCTTTCCCCACCGCGACGCCGTCGGCGCAGCCGTTCACGGCGACAGCGGTGCCAACGGCCACAGCAAGCCCCACTGCAGCACCGGCGGAGCTGGTGATCCCGGAGTGCGAGGCCATGGTGTCGATCGAGCTGGCGCGCGCGTCGTTCAGTGAGTTCACCGAGTATCTCGGCGAACTCTCGACCGCCGTCTACCTCGCCGACCTCGCCGACCCGGAGCTGATCGCCGCAAGTGAGGACGCAGCGCCGACGAGGGCGTGCCTGTGGGGCGTACCCAACTCCGATGGCGGGTTCACCCTGTTTGTGGGCAGCGGTGTCGATGGCCCGCGAATTCGGGCGGCGCTCACCGCCGACGGCTACTCGAGCGTGACGATGGGCACGGTTACGGCAATGGAGAAGTCGTTCGAGACCGAGGTGGGTTCGCGCGCGAACACACACCTCTTCGCCGGCGAGGTGTGGATCATCGCGTACGGCACGAGCCTGAGCCTGTCCGGCACGGTCGCCGGCTCGGCGCTCGGTGCCCTGCGCACGGCCAATCCGACGTTGGGACTGTAGTTTTTCGTTAGTCGCTTTTCGTTAGTCTGGGCGCATGCTTCTCAGCGATCGCGACATCCGGGCAGAACTCGCATCCGGCCGTATCGGCCTCGACCCCCTCGACCTCGACATGGTCCAGCCGTCGAGCATCGATGTGCGTCTCGACCGGTTCTTCCGCCTGTTCGACAACCACAAGTACCCCTTCATCGATCCCGCCGAGGATCAGCCCGACCTCACCCATCTGGTCGAGGTGGATGCAGACCAGCCGTTCATCCTGCATCCTGGCGAATTTGTGCTCGGCTCCACCTTCGAGCTGGTGACGCTTCCGGATGACGTGGCCGCCCGTCTCGAGGGCAAGAGCTCCCTTGGCCGGCTGGGGTTGCTGACTCACTCCACCGCGGGGTTCGTCGACCCCGGTTTCTCCGGCCACGTCACGCTGGAGCTGTCGAACGTCGCGACCCTGCCGATCAAGCTGTGGCCGGGGATGAAGATCGGCCAGCTCTGCTTCATCCGCACGACCTCGCCCGTCGACAACCCGTACGGTTCCGGGCCGTCCGGGTCTCGCTACCAGGGCCAGCGCGGGCCGACAGCGTCGCGCAGCTTCAAGAACTTCCACCGCACCGATGTCCGTTCGACGGATGCCGGAGCGCCAGGGGCATAGTCAGCGCCAGGGGCATAGTCACCGTCAGCGGGCGCACGGTTTGCAAGATGGCCGCGCATTGTTTAGGGTTGCCTTACCTAACCCTCAATCGGGAGTAACTCCACATGCGTTTTGTTCGTTCCTCGGCCCTTGCTGTCACCCTCACCGGCGCCCTCATTCTCACCGGTTGTGCATCCGCGGAGGAGCCCCAGAACACCGAGGCGACTCCCAGTAGCGATGGCGCGTTCGTGCTCTACTCCGGTCGTGACGAGGCGCTCGTGCAGCCGCTCATCGACCAGTTCGAGGCCGCGAGCGACATCAAGGTCGAGGTGCGCTACGGCAACACGGCCGAGCTCGCCGCGCTGCTGATCGAGGAGGGCGACGCAACACCCGCACAGGTCTACCTGTCGCAGGATGCCGGAGCCCTCGGCGCGCTCAGCGACGCCGGTCTCTTCAGCACTCTGCCCTCCGATGTGGCCGATGCCGTGCCAGCCGGACTCACCTCCACCGACGGTTCGTGGGTCGGAGTCACCGGTCGCGCCCGGGTCATCACGTACGACTCCACCAAGCTGGACGAGCAGGACGTTCCCACCTCGGTCGACGCCTTCACCGAGCCCGAATGGAGCGGCCGCCTGGGCATTGCACCCAGCAACGCGAGCTTCCAGTCGTTCGTCACCGCCTACCGCGTGCTGAACGGCGAGGAAGCGGCAGATGCCTGGGTCGCCGGTATCGCCGCAAACAACCCGCAGATCTTCGACAACAACCGCTCGATCCTCGCTGCTGTGAATGAGGGTGTCGTCGACGCTGGCCTGATCAACCACTACTACTGGTTCGCTCAGGCTGCAGAAAGCGGCGCGGACAGCATGCGCGCGCAGTTGTCGTACCCCACCACGGGCGACGCCGGGTCGATCGTGAATGTGACGGGTGCCGGCATCCTGAACAACGGAGAGATGGATGCCGACGCGCTCGAGTTCGTGCGCTACCTGCTGTCGAGTGACGCGCAGGACTACTTCGTCGAGCAGACCTTCGAGTACCCGCTTGTCGCTGGGGTCGAGGCGCCGGCCGGACTGCCCGAGCTGGAGGCCCTGGTCAACCCCGACCTCGACCTGGCCGACCTCGCCACGCTCTCAGAGACGCAGGCACTGCTCGCGCAGTACGGCCTGATCTAAACGAATGTCAGCCGAACGCGGCAGGGGCGACCGGTCGGCGGCACGGTCGCTGCGAGGTGCCCCACTGTGGCTCGTCGTCAGCGCTGCCGCCGTCGCGCTCATCGCCGCGATTCCGCTGGTCTACCTCGCGGTCCGTGCGAGTGAAGCCGGCGTTGGCACCCTGGTCGAGACCCTCGGTCGGGCCCGCGTCGCGCAGCTCACCGCCAACTCGCTGGGGCTGGCGCTCGCGGTGACGGCATCGTCACTGCTGCTCGGCACGGCGGTGGCCTGGGTGTTGTCGAGGCTGCGCGTGCCGTTCCCCCGGGCGTGGCTGCTGGTCTCGGCCCTGCCCCTGGCCGTGCCCTCGTACCTGGCGTCGTACGGCTGGCTCGTCATGTTCCCGGCGATGAATGGATTCCTCGCCTCCTGGCTGCTGATGACCGCGGTCTGCACGCCCTACGTCACCATTCCCGTCGCTGCGGCTCTGCGTGCAGCCCCCACCGACATGGAGGGAGTCGCCCGCACCCTGGGGTATGGCCCGGTGCGTGCGTTCTTCGTCGCGACCTGGCCGGAGGTGCGGCCGGCCGCCGTTGCCGGCGCGCTGCTGGTGTGCCTGTACACCCTGAGCGACTTTGGACTCGTGTCGATGCTGCGATTCCAGACGCTCACCTGGGGCATCAACGCGGCATATGGCGCAAGTTTCGACCGGAATCAGGCCGCCCTTCTCGCCCTGCTCCTGGTAGTGATCGCGCTGGTTGTCGTTGCGGGCGAGCGCCGCTCCCGCAAGCACATCCCGACGGTGTCGGCCAGGCGGGCGAGACCCAGGACGATCTCCAGGGCCGTCCTTGTGAGCTTCCTCCCGCTTGTCGCGGCGTCGCCGATCGTGGGGGTCGCGGTGCCGATGGGCGGCCTGGCCGCCAGGCTGTTCCAGGCCGAGACCGTGCGCGAGGTCGACCTGGGCCGGCTGCTTGCGGCTGTGGGTTCGACCCTGGGCGTCGCGTCGCTCGCGGCAATCTGCGCCGTGATTCTCGCCCTGCCCATCGCGGTGCTCGCCGCGCGCTATCGCGGCAGGCTGGCAACGGCTATCGAATCACTGGGGATGATCGGTCACGCGCTGCCCGGTATCGTGGTGGGGCTCTCACTCGTGTTCTTCGCGCTCGCGGTTGTTCCGTCGCTCTACCAGAGCGTCGCGGTGCTGGTGTTTGGCTATGTCGTTCTCTTCTTGCCCAAATCGATCGGGACCATGCGCGCGGGTATTTCCACTGTCTCTCCCAGGCTCGCCAACGTCGCGCGCACCCTGGGACTCACCCCGTGGCAGGCGTGGTGGCGGGTCACCGCGCGTCTCGCGCTGCCCTCGGTGGGGGTGGGTGCGATGCTCGTGGCGATTGCGACCATGAAGGAACTGCCGGCGACGCTGCTGCTGCGTCCGACCGGCGTCACGACCCTCGCCACCGAGCTATGGTCGCGCACGGTCACGTTTGAATTCGGTGCTGCCGCACCTTACGCCGCGGCACTGGTGCTGCTTGCCGCGGTTCCCGCCGTGGCGCTGTCCGGTGTGCGTGGACTCGCGAAGGAGACCCTGTGAGCGGGGTCAGCATCAGCGGTCTGCACATCGAGCAGGGCAATTCCGTGGTGCTCAGCGGGGTGGACCTCGAGATCGAGCCGGCGAGCTTCGTGGCGGTGCTCGGGCCGAGTGGATGCGGGAAAACCACACTGTTGCTGAGCATCGCGGGGCTGCTGCCGGTCACGGCAGGCACGATCAGCGTCGGCGGCAAACAACTGTCGTCCTCCGGAAGCACGGTGCCACCCGAGAAGCGTGGCGTCGGATGGATGCCCCAGGAGGCGTCACTGTTCCCACACCTGAGTGTCGCCAACAACATCGGGTTCGGCCTGCGCGAGCGACGCAAGTCGGCCGCACGAGAGGCCAGGGTCACCGAGCTCATGCGCCTGGTTGGGCTGGAGGGCTACGGCGATCGCGCACCGTCCCAGCTGTCCGGTGGTCAGGCCCAGCGCGTGTCGCTGGCCCGTGCCCTCGCCCCCAAGCCGGACGTGCTGCTCCTGGACGAGCCGTTCGCCGCACTCGACACGCAGCTGCGTGGATCGCTGCGACGAGAGGTCAGCGATCTCCTGAGTGCCCAACGCACCACCTGCATCCTCGTCACCCATGACCAGGAGGAGGCGCTTACGCTCGCCGACCGAGTCGCGGTCATGCGTGACGGCAGGATCGTCCACAGCGGCACGCCCTCAGAGGTTTACGACCGACCCAGTTCGCGCTGGGCCGCCAGCTTCGTCGGTGATGCGGTCGAGCTCGAGGGCCGCTGGCACGCCGGCCGCGTCAGGTGCGCGCTGGGCTCCGTCGAAGCAGACGCCGTCGGGTTCGAGCCCGTCGAGGGTGAGCTGGTGGTGCTCGTGCTGCGGCCGGAGTGGATCGTGCTCCGGCCGGAGTGGATCGCCCACGCCGTGGAGAGCGCCGATGCGCGCGTCACCGGCATCTCCTATGCGGGGCATGATGCTCTGGTGAGTTGCGCGCTCAGCGACGGGAGCGTCATCCGTGCTCGAATCGCGCCCTTCGAGCTTCCCGCCCTGGGCGACCGGCTCCGCCTCGCTGTTCGACGCCCTGGGCTGGCATACCCCGCCGGGCCTGTGAAGTAGCGGTCAGTCTCGAGCCGAGCCTGAGTCTGAGCCGTGAGCTGCTCGAGCTGCCAGCCCAGCCACGGGCTGAACGCGAACGGGGCAGCAGCGGCAGCGGCATGAAGCGCCGAGGGGGATACCCACACGAACTCGGAAACCTCGGCGGGGTTGGGGGTGACGGTGTCGGTGGTCACGGCTCGGTACACCGGGCATACCTCGTTTTCCACGATGCCGGATGCGTCGACCGCGCGGTACCGGAAATCGGGAAGCACGACCTCGAGCGAGTCGATGGTGATGCCCAGCTCGAACTGCGCGCGGCGGCGGATGGCGGCATCCATGCTCTCGTCCGGCGCGGGGTGGCCACAGAACGAGTTCGTCCAGACACCGGGCCACGTGAGCTTTGACAGCGCCCGGCGGGTGACGAGCACGTCACCGCGCGCGTTGTAGACGTGGCAGGAGAATGCGAGATGAAGAGCAGTGTCGGCGGTGTGCACGTCGATCTTGTCGGCAACCCCGATCGGCGTCGCGTCGTCGTTGAGCAGTACCACCTGTTCGGGGTTCGGAGCGTTCATCGAGGTAGTCTGCCTATATGGATGGATCGGGACTGCTCGACCTCTCGAGGGAGAGGCAAAAGCAGGTCGACGCGGTGTTGACGCGCTTCTTCAGCCTATCCAAGAACCGGGCGGCGGCCTTTGGTCCGCAGTACGTAACCCTGTGGGAAACGCTCGAGAAGAACACCGTCGGCGGCAAGCGGTTCCGCCCCAGGATGGTGATGAGCGCCTACCAGGCGCTGGGTGGAACGGATTTCGAGGCTGCCGCCAACGTGGGTGCGGCTTTCGAACTGCTGCACACCGCCCTCATCGTGCATGACGACGTGATCGATCACGACTTCACCCGCCGCGGGGTGCCCAACATCGCCGGAACCTATCGTGAGATCGCGGCAGCGGGGGGATCCACGGCCCGGGTCGCGGAGCACAGCGGCCTCTCGGCGGCGGTCATCGCCGGCGATCTCGCCCTGTTCAACTCGTACCGGCTGATCGACCGCAGCGGGGTGTCAGACCTGACGAGAACGCGGCTGATCGAGGTGATGGATGAAGCGCTGTTCGCCTCGGCGGCCGGCGAGCTGATCGACGTCGACTTCCAGATCGCGGATGAGGTGCCCCGGGTAGACGACATCCTCACTATGGAGCGATACAAGACCGCCGTCTACTCCTTCGAATGCCCGCTGCAGGCTGGCGCGATCCTCGCGGGCGCCTCCGAAGAGGTGGTGGCAACCCTCGGAGACTTTGGCCGGGAGATCGGCATCGCGTACCAGATCGTGGACGATCTGCTCGGAATCTTCGGCCTCGAGCAGGAGACCGGCAAGACGACAAGCGGCGATCTGCGCGAGGGCAAGCGCACCGTCATGATCGCGTACGCGACAAGTACCCGCGAGTGGGAGGCAGTCGCGCACCTCCTCGGCGATCCCGCGCTCACCGAGGAGCAGGCGCAGTCGCTGCGCGATGTGCTCGTCGAGTGCGGCGCCAGGTCATTCGCCGAGGGCCTCGCCCGCTACTACGCCAACCGGGCGCTCGCGCGCCTCGCCGAGCCACACATCCCGCCAGCGCTGCGTGCCGAACTTCATCCGGTCGCAGACTCCGTGCTGGGCCGCGTCAAGTGAGCGAGACCGACGGCGCCAGGATCAGGCTGTCGCTGTACGACCGGGTCGCCGAGGAGACCTCGAGTGTGATCATCCGGCGCTACTCCACCTCATTTGGTCTGGCGTCGCGGTTGCTGGGACCCGGCGTCCGCCAGCATGTCGAGAACATCTACGCGCTGGTGAGGATCGCCGACGAGATCGTTGACGGCGCGGCGGAGGACGCCGGCCTCGATGCCGCGGGCGCCGGGCGCGTGCTCGACGAGCTCGAACGGGAGACCGAGCGGGCGATGGCCGAGGGCTTCAGCGCGAATCTGGTGGTGCACGCCTTCGCCCTGACGGCCAGGGAGGTGTCGTTCGGCAGCGAGCTGACCGCCCCGTTCTTCGAGTCGATGCGCGCAGACCTCAGCCAGAAGGTGCACGACCAGGCCAGCTTCGAGCGCTACGTCTACGGCTCGGCCGAAGTCGTCGGGCTGATGTGCCTGCGGGCGTTCCTGCTTGGCGAAAATGTTACAGACCACGCCAGACTCGAGACGGGAGCGCGCGCCCTGGGGGCGGCGTTCCAGAAGGTGAATTTCTTGCGAGACCTATCAGCCGACTTCGAGACCCTCGGCCGCAGCTACTTTCCGGATGTCGCGGTCGACTCGTTCGACGAGGCGACCAAGGTGCGGCTGCTCGACGATATCGATGCCGACCTCGCCGTCTCGGCGGCCGTGGTCCCCGACCTGCCCCGCAGCTCGCGCCGCGCGGTCGCACTCGCGCAGTCGCTGTTCGCGGAGTTGTCGGTGCGATTGCGCGTCACCCCGGCCGCCGAGCTCATCCACACCCGCGTGCGCGTACCCAATCCGGTGAAGGCGCGGCTGGCGCTCGCCGCGGCCATGGGCGCAAGGACGGGTGCGGGGGTGCCGTCATGAGCCGCGTGGTCGTTATTGGCGGCGGGATCGCCGGGCTCGCCACCTCCGCCCTGCTCGCGCGGGAGGGTCACGATGTGACGCTGCTCGAGGCGAGGCCGGACGTCGGCGGGCGCGCCGGGTCGTGGCAGCACGAGGGCTTCCGATTCGACACCGGGCCGTCCTGGTACCTGATGCCCGAGGTCTTCGATCACTTCTACCGGTTGCTGGGAACCACCGCAGATGAGCAGCTCAAGCTGGTAACCCTCGATCCCGGTTACAGGGTGTTCTTCGAGGGGGAAGCCGATCCGATCGATGTTCTCGCCGATCGCGTCGAGAACGTTGCCCTCTTCGAGTCCGTGGAGAAGGGCGCCGGCAGGAAGCTGGAGCGCTACCTCGACTCGGCCCAGGAGACGTACACGCTGGCGAAGCGGCACTTCCTGTACACGACCTTTGCCGACTTCCGGCCGCTGGTGAACCGGGAGGTGCTGAAGCGCGGCGGGAAATTCCTCCGGCTGCTTCTCGAACCGCTGTCGTCGTATGTGGGCCGCACCTTCAAGAGTCGCAAGCTGCGACAGGTGCTGGGTTATCCCGCGGTGTTCCTCGGGTCGTCGCCATACCTGACGCCCAGCCTGTACCACCTGATGAGCCACCTCGACCTGAGCGACGGCGTGCTGTATCCGATGGGCGGCTTCACCAGGGTCATCCAGAGCATCGCCGATCTGGCCGAGGCGGAGGGCGTGACGATCATCACGGGCGCTGCGGCAACCCGGATCGTGGTCGAGGGCGGCGCGGCGACCGGCGTCGAGTACACGGTCGGCGCAACAACGAACACAGTCGCCGCCGACATCGTGGTGTCTGCCGCCGACCTGCATCACACCGAGACCACCCTGCTCGAGCCGAAGCAGCAGACCTATCCCGAGCGCTACTGGGAGAGGAAGCTCGCCGGCCCCAGCGCGCTGCTGCTGTACCTGGGCGTGGAGGGCATGCTTCCCGAGCTGGAGCACCACACGCTGCTCTTCACGCGTGAGTGGGAGAAGGGCTTCGACGCGATCTTCGGTGCGAAGCCGACAGTCCCGGATCCCGCGTCGCTCTACGTCTGCAAGCCCAGCGGGATCGATCCGGATGTCGCCCCAGAGGGATTCGAGAATGTCTTCGTGCTCGTGCCGATCCCGGCGGATCCCACCATCGGTCGCGGAGCGGTCGGAGGTGACGGCGACCCGAGGGTCGAGGCCCTCGCCGACCGCGTCATCCAGCAGATATCGCAGTGGACCGGCGTCACCGACCTGGCGTCCAGGATCACCGTGCGACGCACTGTCGCCCCCGGAGACTTCGAGCACGACCTGAACTCGTGGAAGGGCACAGCCCTGGGGCCTGCACACACGCTCAAGCAGAGCGCGTTCTTCCGGGCCGGCAACGTGTCGCGGAAGGTGCGCGGGCTCTACTACGTCGGCGGCTCGACCATCCCCGGCATCGGACTGCCGATGTGTCTGATCAGCGCCGAGCTGATCGTGAAGCGGCTGCGTGGCGACACGACCACCGGTCCGCTCGCCGAACCCCTCGAGTCGACACTCGTCCCGGCTCCGGCGCCGTGACCCTGCTCTACCTCGCGGCGCTTCTCGTCGCCCTGTTCGGCATGGTGATGCTTGATCGACGCTTCAGCCTCTTCTTCTGGCGGGATGCCCGCAGGGCAGTTGTCGTGCTTATCGTCGGTGTGCTGTTCTTCTTCGTGTGGGACCTGGCGGGGGTGGGCAGCGGCATCTTCTTCCGCGGGGAGACCTCGTTCATGACCGGAGTGCAGGTGGCGCCCGAGATCCCGCTCGAGGAGATCTTCTTCCTCACGCTGCTGTGCTACCTGACGATGAATGTCTATGGGGCTCTCAGCACACGCCTGCAGCGCAGGGGAGCGGTCGAAGTGACGTACTGGGCGTTGAACGCGATCTTCCTCGCGGTCGTGGTCGCCACCCTGGTCGCAGCGGCCGTCGCCCGGCGTCGTGGCGTCCACTGGCCAGCCCTCGGCATCACCATCGCGGTACTGCTGGTCATGACGGCGGTCTTCGACAACGTGATGATCTCCATCGGGCTCGTCGCCTACAACCAGGACCTGATCAGCGGGGCGTTCATCGGCGTTGCCCCGCTCGAGGATTTCGCATACGCGATCGCTGCCGTGGTCGGGCTACCGTCGCTGTGGGTGCTGCTGGGCGCTCCACGACAGAAGAGCAATCCACGACAGAAGAACAGATCACGACAGGAGAAAGACAGTGGCGATGCTTAAAGCGCTGTTCGTGTCATCCAGACCACTGAGCTGGGTGAACACGGCCTTCCCGTTCGCTGCGGCATACGTTCCTGACGACCCAGCGCATCGACCTGACTCTCGTGCTCGGAACCCTGTACTTCCTGGTGCCATACAACCTCGCGATGTACGGCATCAATGATGTCTTCGACTACGAGTCCGACCTGCGCAACCCCAGAAAGGGCGGTGTCGAGGGCGCTCTGCTCGACCGCAGGATGCATCGTCCGACGATCATCGCCGCCGTCCTCACGAATATTCCATTCCTGGCATACCTCGTCGCCGTGGGCGACCCGCTGTCGTGGCTTGTGCTCGCCATTAGCGTGTTCGCGGTCATCGCATACTCCGCCAAGGGCCTGCGCTTCAAAGAGAAGCCTTTCCTCGATTCGCTGACCTCCAGCACCCACTTCGTGTCTCCCGCCGTGTACGGTCTTGTGCTGGCTGGGGCCGTCTTCAGTCCGCAGCTGTGGGCGTTACTCGGGGCGTTCTTCCTGTGGGGAATCGCGTCGCACGCCTTCGGGGCCGTGCAGGATGTGATCGCCGATCGTGAGGGCGGCATCTCGTCGGTGGCGACGGTGATCGGCGCACGGGCCACGGCGAGGCTGGCGGTGATCGCCTACCTGCTCGGCGGTGTGCTGCTGCTGTTCACCGACTGGCCGGGACCTCTCGCTGCGGTGCTGGTGCTGCCATATGCCGCGGTGTGCGCGCCGTTCTGGAATGTGACGGATGCCGCGGCAGACACCGCCAATCGTGGCTGGCGCAGGTTTCTGCTGCTCAACTTCATCACCGGCTTCTTCGTGACGATGCTGATGATCTGGTGGCGTCTGACGACCTAGTTGCCTCAGCCGTCCCAGCCCAGGTTGCGCGCCATGCGCTCCAGCGCACTGGTGGTGGCTTCGTACTCGTCAGGGGATATTCCCTCGGTCATGACCGTGCGCTGCGTGGCCACCACCTGAGCGAGCCGCTCGAAGGCGAGGTTGCCCCGCTCGGTCAACTCGTAGGTTCCTGACGAGTTGAGCACCCACGCGCTCTCGACCAGCTCGGAGAGATGGGGCATCGAGGACTCCGCCGGGTCGTCCCCCGATTGGGCAGACAGGAATGGCGCCACGGCGGCATCCAGTTGCTCCACCGTCGCGGACTCCCGGGAGAGTACGTTCAGCAGTTGCCATTGGCGCCGCGTGACGCCGTGTTCCTCGAGTGTCGAGGCGAATTGCTCGTCGATCATGCGGTCGACGAGCTTGAGCCAGAATCCGATCGGTCGCGAGGTATCCATGAATCGACACTATGCCCGGAGCGGCCCCGAGGGGAATGTTCCTGGCGCGCGTGCCGCTCCTAGTAGCTGAACCCAAGCTCGGCCGGGTACTCGCCGAGCGCGGTCAGCTGCGTGGCCGTTGCCTGCAGGTGGGCAAGCGTGAGGCCGAGGATGCCGGGACCGAAGCTCACTCGCGAGACACCCAGTTCCGCGAGCTTCGTGAGCGGAACCGAGGTCGGGTTGGAGATGACGGAGACCTTGCCGTCGATCTCGGCCAGCGCCCTCGCGACCTTGGACTCGTCGCCGAGACCGAGGACGAAGACACAGTCGGCACCGGCACCCAGGTAGGCGTTGGCTCGGGTGATCGCGTCGTCCCATTCGCCGCCCCCGGCGAGGGTGTCGACCCGCGCGTTGATGACGATCGGCACGCCCGTTGCGTCCCCGGCGGCGCGTGCCGCTGCTACTCGCGAGACTGCGGTGTCCAGATCAAAGAGCGGGGCCTTGGATGCGCCGATGCTGTCTTCGATGTTGATGCCGGCGGCCCCCGCACCGATCAGGCGCTCCACGTTGCGTTGCACGCCCGCGGCATCAGGCGAGTACCCCTTCTCGAAGTCCACACTGACGGGGATCTCGACGGCGGAGACGATCATGCTGGCCACATCGATCGCCTGGTCGATGGTGAGCCCTTCGCCGTCAGGGAGGCCGTGCGCGAAGCTGACGGCGTGACTCGCGGTCGCCAGGGCCCGCACCCCGGGGGCGTCGGCGACGATGCGCGCGGTGACGGCATCCCACACATTCGTGAGGATGAGGGGAGATCCCGGAATGTGAAGCGAGCGGAGGAGTTCGGCCTGAACAGCGGTAGTTGTCATGACCACAGCTTGTCGGGTTTCAGCCTGAAAGGTTCCGGCGAGAATCGGACTCTACGCTTACAGCGCCCGCACGTGTTTCGGTAGCTTGACGAGCAACATAAGCACGAGGCCGACGACCAGCACGACGACGATGCCGAGGATGCCCCAGTACTGGTATCCGAAGATCGCGATGAACACCGCCCACAGCCCCGGCGACAGGAAGCTCGCCGCACGCCCAGTAGTCGCATAGAGGCCGAAGATCTCGCCCTCGCGGCCGGCCGGGGTCACCCGGGTGAGCAGGGAGCGGCTCGCGGCCTGGGCTGGGCCCACGAACACCGTGAGCAGCAGACCGGCGACCCAGAACACCAGCTTGCCGGCGTCGTGCAGGAGGAAGGTGGTGGTGCCGGCCACGATCAGTCCGACGAGGGAGAAGATGATCACGGCTCGCGGCCCGAAGATGTCGTCGAAGCGACCGGCGATGATCGTGCTCACGCCGGCGATGAGGTTGGCCGCGACCCCGAAGAGCAGCACCTCGTTGCTGGTGAACTGGAAGGTGACCGCGGCGATGATCGCACCGAAGGCGAAAACGCCGGCCAGCCCGTCGCGGAACACGGCGCTGGCGAGCAGGAACCAGAAGGTGGGGCGGGTCTCGCGATAGAGGCGGGCGATGTCTTTCACGAGCACCCCGTAGCTCGCGAAGAACCCCACCTGGGCGCGGCCGGCCGCGGGTTGGGCCTCTGGCACGTTCAGGAAGATGGGGATGCTGAACAGCACGGTCCAGACCGCGCAGCCCACCGCGATCACGCGGAACGCCATCCCGTTGTCTGTCGACATGCCGAGCCAATCGAGCTGCGTAAGCACGACGACGATGATCAGGGCGACGATTCCGCCGAGGTAACCGAAGCCCCAGCCCAGACCGCTGATCTTGCCGATGGTCCTGCGGGTAGAGACCTGCACGAGCATCGCGTTGTAGTTCACCCCGGCGATCTCGCTGAAGACGCTGCCGATCGCGATGAGCGAGATGCCCAGGATGAAGAACGGCGGTGACGCCTGCACGAAGAACAGGGCTGCCATGCACAGCACGAGAACCGCGGTGCTGATCGCGAGCCACAGCTTGCGTCGGCCGGACGCGTCCGCCCGCTGTCCCTGTACCGGGGCGAGGAGCGCGATGAGCGCTCCCGCGACAAAGATGGCCACGCCGTACTGGCTCGACAACTGCGACAGTGCGAGGTCGTACGTGCTGTTGCCCGGACCGAGGGCGGCCACGTCCGGTGGCAGAAACGTGTCTGTGGTCAGGTAGAGCGCGGTGAAGACGAAGGTGAGGATGACCGAGTTGAAGGGCTGCGTCGCCCAGTCCCACAGCGCCCACGAGAAGACCTGCTTGCGGGGGATGATCTTGCCCTCCTGCAGGTCCAGCCCTACGGCCGCGATGGCGCCCGTGTTTGCCGCTGTGGGCACCTTCTTGTCAGTCATGCTGACACGCTAGCGGCTGGGTGTGGCCCGCGGGTGAACTGATGCGCGGGAGTCGCGGCACTCAGGGGGACATGTAGAACGGTCTGTTCACCCTCCGACTGGGGAATGCCGCTTAGTTGCGCGCTCCATAGAGTCAGAACGGGGGACAGTTACGCGGGAAAACCCGTCGCGCGTATCCGCGCTCCATTCCCGTCCCGTCATCGGTAAACCAAACTCCGACGACCCGTACCTGCACGATGAGGCATCCCATGAAGTTCTTCCTGCGTCCGTTACTTGTTCTTGCTGTGGTTCTCGCAGGCACTTCCGTCCCATCAGGCGTCGCAACCGCGGCAGGCACACCGAACGTCCAACTCGTGCGGACAGTTGCCGCGTCCTCGCTGCACGGTAGTGCCGTGTCTGTCAGCCTCACCGCGGCGAACGCGACGGCAACCAACGGCTACAACCTCGCTTTCACCGACGTGCTGCCGGCGGGAGCCGTGCTGGTGGACTCCACATACCCGTTGAGCCAGTCAGTCGCGCTCGCGGGCGGAACGAAACTGATCTGGAACAACGTCGCCGATCTCAATGCCGGCACCCAGGTCGCCTTGACCTACAGCTTCAGCTACCCCACTGGTACGTACGACGTAGGCAGCATCTTCACCAACACCGCCGAGGCGTATGTGAACAGCAACCCCCGCGTCGTGGTGCGTTTCAACGCCACGACCGGGGATGCGAGCGCGCACACCGGTTCAGACACCGACCAGTCATCCACGACGCTGGTGCCGTTCATCCTGTCCAAGGTGGAGCCGAGCACCGAGCGTGAGCTGCTGCGCGGCATCCACGAGAACAAGACGGTGTACACGCTCGTCATCACGAACAACGGCGTAGCGCCGACCTCCGGATTCTCGATCACCGACTACCTGCCTGCCGGCCTTGAATTCCTAGGCTGCAACAGCGCCTCCAACTCCTTCATCGACAACAGCGCAGCGGAAGAGTTTCCGGGTGCGGGCCGCGTCGATGACTCCCCCCTTCCCGCTGGCGCCGATTGCGGCGGCTTCGCTTTCACCGCCTCGACGGTCACGGTTGACCCGGACGCCGGTGGACCGCTTGGTGATGACGTGTACACGCGAGTTGACTGGAGCTCGCTGGGCACGCTCGCACCCTCTGAGACGCTGACCATCAGGTATGCCGCCGCGATTCCCCTGCGCGAAAACGTTCAGTCCTCTGGCCTCGCCACCGCGAACCTCGACAACAACACCGGGGCCCTCACCGCGGACGAGCAGCAGCTGGTCAACTACGCGGTCGCCAGCGGCACATACAAGGGCACGTCGTATTCGCACACCGCGACGGCAACGGTGTCGGCAGAGGACCTCGCAGTCCAGAAGACTGTCGACGACTCGAACATCGTTCAGGGCGGCACGAATGTCTGGACGCTGAACTACAGTTCATCCGAATACGCACTCCAGACGAGCGACATCACGTTCGTCGATACCATCCCGGACGGGCTCGACTACGCCGGTAGTTCGGTAGCCGAAGACTCGGTCGTCGACAACGCAAACGGAACGCAGACCGTCACCTGGACGATCCCCGGCTTCTCCGCGGCATCCGGAACTGGCAGCTTCACCGTCACGACCACGGTGCGTGACGCTTACCGCAACGGTGGAGGGCCGGTGAGCACCCGGGACTCCTGGGCCAACACTGTCTCGCTCACGGCAACGGCAACCGTCATTACCGACAACGACGGCTCTTTCTCACCCCTGGGCGTGACCGATGATTCGAGCGCGGGCCAGTCGGCCGCGGGAGTCGCGATCGACAAGGAAGTTGCCAGGCCCGCGCCGGTCGCCACCAACTGCGGCACGGGCGGCGGCTACTTGTTCAGCCAGACCGTGACCGGCCCGTTCCACCCCGGAGATCGCGTGTGCTACCGCCTCACCGTCACGTTCCCGGATGCACTGGACACCCTCGACAGCGAGGTGAACGACTTCCTCCCCGCCGGTATGAGCTACGAATCCTTCGAATACTCCACCACCAGCACGCTCGACGCGACCGATGGCATCTCCTTCACGAATACGGCCGGAACGTCCCTGCTCACGTGGAACATGGGCGACGTCGACGCCGGGCAGGTCTTCCAGGTGGTTGTCACTGCGCGCATCACCGACCCCAACGCTGTCGCCAACGGTGACATCGTCGCCAACATCATGAAGATGACCCACAAGAACTCTGCCGGGGGTGTCTTCCAGTTCCGCGACCAGGCTGACACCCTGGTGGAGAAGCCGATCCTCGGCCTCACCAAGGGCATGACGAAGCTGAACACCGTCGATATCCCGGGAGCCCCGGTCAAGACCCTGTTCGTTCAGGCGCTCGATCGGGTCAGCTACGCGATCGTCGTGCGGAACACGGGAAGTCAGGATGCCACGGACGTCTCAGTCAGGGACAACCTCCCGACCCTGCTCGAGTGCACCGACGTGTTCGACATCAGTGGTTCGGGAAGCTGCGACGCACCAAACCGACGCCTCAGCTGGACCATTCCCACGATCCCCGCCGGCGGCTCGGTCACGCTTACCTATGACGTGGTGACACCCGATGATTCATCCGCAGCTGACTCCTTCCTCAACCCCGCCGGGGTGCGCACGTACCTGGGTGAGACGAACACCGGCTCACCGCAGCTCTACGTCCCGTCGAGCAACATCGACCCGACCCTCACAACGTCGGCCAACAGCGTTGCCGCGAACGATTCCGCCACTGCCACAGTTCGCAGCGCAACCGTGGCAAAGGCCATGACGACCTCGATCAGCGAGACCGGCAACACCCTCGCGACCCAGGCCACGATCGGTGAGATCGTGACATTCACGGTCACGACGACGATCCCGCAGGGCTCGTCACTGTACGGTTCCGCGGCGGTCACCGACACCCTGAATGCCGGGTTCGCGATCATCGGTACCCCGACGTTCACCGTAAACGGCGGAGCCAGCTCGGATGCGACAGTGAGCGGCCAGCTCGTGACCGCGACCCTGCCCGGCACCTACACGAACGCTCCGAACAGCGGAAATGACGTGGTCGCGCTGACGATCACCGCCCGCGTGAGGGATGCGTCCGGACCAGTCCGCGGCGCCGGGCTCACCAACAGTGCGCGGCTCACGTACCGGAGCGTCGACAACATCGCACGAACCCCCTCCAGCAACACCGTCACCGCCCGGATCGTGGAGCCGCTGATCAGCGTGGTCAAGAGCAGCAACGCCACCGCGGGTGCCGTCGTAGCCGGCCAGACTGTGACCTACACCCTCGCCGTTCGCAACAGCAGCGCCGCGAACGTGTCAGCGGCATACGACACTGTCGTCGTCGACCACGTCCCCACGACACTCGAGCCGCTCGACGCTGCCGGTGACGCGGTCACGATGGACCAGACCCTTCCGGGCGGGGGTGTCTGGGACGACAGCGAGCGCACCATCACCTTCGTCGTGGCATCCATCGCCCCCGGCGCCGGTCCCAACCTGAGCTACAACGCCCGTACGGTGACGCCGCTGGTCAGCGGTACCCAGATCGTCAACACCGCAGACGCCACCACCACGTCCCTCGCCGGTTCGTCCGCCGACCAGCGCACGGCGACGTCGGCGGCGGGCGGCCCGACCAGTGGTTACCAGTCGACGACCTCGCTGAGCCTGTCCACACCGCCGCTCGCGGTCACCAAGGCTGCGAGCCCCACGACCCGCACGATCGGCGAGGTCATCACCTACACGGTGGGCGTCACCATCCCGTCAGCCGTCGTCGCCTACGATGCGACCGTGATCGACACCCTCCCCGCGAACGTGCGGTTCGGAGAGTTCCTGAGCTCAAGCTGCGACCAGGGCGGCACGCCCTGTGCGGTCGACGCACCACTGATCGGAACGCCGAGCACCACCGACCGCACCATCGGCTTCTTCCTCGGTGACCTTCCGACAGCGGAATCCAGCAGCCGCCTCGTCACCATCACGTACACGGGTATCGTCACGACCGGTGCGGCCAGCGGGAACACGCTGCAGAACACTGCCCGCCCGTACTGGAACCGCAGTGACACGATCAGCGGCACACCGTCATCCGTCCCCGCCGCCGCCAGCTACACGAATCTGGGCAGCCCCGCGAACGCGAGTGTCGCGGTAGTCGAGCCGCGACTGACGGTCGACAAGAACGTCGTCGGGCAGGTCGGTGACGCCGACTGGCGTCGCGCGAAGCCTGGCGAGACCCTTACCTACACGGTGTCGATTCACAACGCCGGCAACTCTCCGGCCTGGGATGTCACGGTGACAGACGTCCCGGACAGCAGGCTGACCGATCTCACCGTAGAACCCAATGCCGCGGTCACGCCGACCGACGTCGACCCGTCGGACGAGACGCTCGGCTGGAGCATCCCGGGCCCGATCGCACCGGGCGACACTGTGACAATCACGTATCGCGCGGCCATGCCTTTCGGAGATGAGACGATCGAGGTCGTTGCCTCCACCGAGATCAACAACACGGCGGATGTGCCGCACTACTTTGGTGTGGCTCCTGCGGATCAGGTGAGCGGGATCGACTACCGCGACTACGACAACGTGACGGCAGACGTCGTGTACGTGGAGCTCGACCTCGCCTCGATCGGCGACCGGGTCTGGTTCGATGTCGATGGCGATGGCGTGCAGGATGCCGACGAGCCACCATTGGCTGGAGTCAGACTCACTGCCGTCTACTTTGGGGCCGACGGCCTCTTCGGCACAGCGGACGACGAGACTGCCGTGCGCACCACCGACTCCCAGGGCAACTACTTCGTCCGCGACCTTCCGGGTGGAACCTTCCGCGTCTCCGTCGATGCCTCGACTCTCCCGGCTGGCATGACGGCGAGCTTCGACCTTGATGGAACAACCGCCACCCCGAACGGTGTGTGGCAGGGCGTCCTGGTCGAGGACGGCGCCGCCCGCGACATCGACTTCGGATACACGGGCACGGGCTCGATCGGTGACACCGTCTGGTTCGACCACGACGGCGATCATGTGAAGGATGTCAACGAACCCGGACTCGCCGGAACCACGGTCACCGTCGTGTTCGGCGGACTGGACGCGGACCTCGCAACCACCGCTGACAACATCACATACGCGACCACCACGGATTCGGCCGGCGCATTCGCTGTCGGGTTGCTCCCGGCTGGCCCGTACACCGTGACGGTCGGCGGCATGCCAACCGGCTACCGGGTGGTGACCGATCCCAACGGCGGCACGAGCAGCGGATCCGTAACCGCCCTGACCGCCGGCCAGATTCGTACGGACCAGGACTTCGGCATCGCGGGCACCGGCTCGATCGGTGACTTCGTCTGGATGGACCGTGATGGCGACGGAGTTCAGGATGCCAGCGAGCCCGGTGTGATCGGCGCGGTCGTCAGGCTCACCTGGTTTGGTGTCGATTCAGTCTCCGGCGGCGGTGATGACGGCGTCTTCGACGTAACCACCGACGGCAGCGGAAGCTACGGCTTCGCGAACCTCCTTCCCGGGAACCACTCGGTGCGGGTCGTCGGTGGACTGCCGGCAGGCGCCACCAACAGCTTCGACCGTGACGGCAACAACAATTCATCGACCCCCGTCAGTCTCACGGCCGGGCAGGCCGTCACCGACGCCGACTTCGGTTATGACGTGACGTCGGTGATCGGTGACCGCGTGTGGTGGGACCGGAACGCAGACGGCGTGCAGAACGCCAACGAGCCCGGACTCGGAGGGGTCAGCCTGCGCGTGACCTACCTGGGAACCGACGGACTGCCCGGTGGCGGCGACGACATAGTCTTCCCCCTGGCCACGACCAATGCCGACGGCGACTGGACGGTCACCAATGTGCCGGACGGCGCGTTCCTCGTCGAGGTGATCGGTGGCGTCCCGGCCGGCTTCGTCGCCACTTTTGACGCAGACAGCGGCCTGATCGCACCGGATCGGCGCTCCTCGGTCACTCTCGCGGGGTCAGATCTCAACCAGGACTTCGGATTCGCGGGCACGTCGAGCGTTTCCGACACCGTGTGGCTCGATCTCAACCAGGACGGCGCCCAGGACACCCTCGAGCCCGGACTCGCCGGGGTCGACGTGACCACGGTCTGGTTTGGCCCTGACGGCGCGGCGGGTGGCGGCGACGATGTCACTTTCGTTGAGAGAACGAATGCGAGCGGCCGGTACCTCTTCCAGGGGCTGCCCGACGGCGCGCACACTGTGACGGTCGATCGCAGCATGCTGCCGTCCGGCGTGGTTCCGACCTTCGATGCAGATGCGAACGCGAACGTTCCGACACCGCGCAGCTCCGCGTCCGGCGTCGATGCGAACTCCACTGTGGATCTCGTTCTCGAGCCGAACACGGCCTACGACAACATCGACTTCGGATACGTGGGAACCGGCAGCATCGGCGACACGGTGTGGCTCGACCAGAACGGTGACAGTGTCATCGATTCGACCGAGCCCGGGCTTGCGGAGGTCGGCGTGGCCCTCACGTGGGCCGGCCTCGACGACGCCTTCGGCACGGCGGATGACGTGGTCTCCGCCACGACAACCGGCGCCACGGGTGCGTACCTGTTCGAGAACCTTGCAGCCGGCCGGTTCTCGGTCGCGCTGTCCAACCTGCCGAGCGGCGTGACGTCGACGTTCGACCCCGATGCGGGATCGGATGACACCTCCGAGCTGGATCTCATCGGAGGCGAGCACAACCTGGCGCAGGACTTCGGCTACCGCGGCGACGCGGGCGTCGGCGACGTGCTGTGGCTCGACGCGGACACCGACGGTGTCCGGGGAGACAACGAGCCCGGCATCGTCAGGCATCGACATCTCCGTGCGAGGCGTCGGGGCTGACGGACTCTTCGATACGGCCGATGACATCGTCATGGTCACCACCACAGGTGCGGAGGGTGACTATCGTGAAGCTGGGGCTTCCCGCCGGCGAGGTGAGGGTCAGCTACGATCCGACCACTCTTCCGGAGGGATACGTCCCCTGCTTCGGATCTCGACGCTGACACCCTGAGCGAGTCGATCGCGATGCTGATCGCTGGGGAGAACCGGCTCGACGTGGACTTCGTCGTGGCCGGCAGCGCCACCCTCGACGGTGTCGTCTTCGACGACCAGAACGGCAGCGGCGTCCGCGATCAAGGCGAGCCGGGCATCCCTCACGCGACAGTGGTCGTGGTGTGGGACGGGCCGGATGGCCAGGTAACGATGAGGGTCACGACGGATGCGCAGGGCGCGTGGCAACGCACGGCACTTCCCGCTGGCGCTTACTCGGCGACGGTCGATCTCACCACCGTAAACCCGGACTACCGACCGACGACGGTCGGCGGCGGCGACAGTCGACCTGCCCGCCCTCGGCAGCCGCTCGGTGATCCATGGGCTCACCACGCTCGCACTGGCCTACACCGGATCGACCGTCGCCCTCAGTGCACTGCTCGGCTTCCTCCTGCTCGCCATTGGCTTGCTGCTCGTCGTTCGGGCGCGTCGCATCCGAACGTTGGTTACCTTCCGGACCGGGAACTCGTAAGCACACTGGGCAGATACGCACTGGGCAGATACACACTGTGCAGATCACACTGTGCAGATACTTGAGTCACTCACACTCAAGTCTCAGCCTGTGAGCTTGACTCCGACAATCGCGCGGTACAAACTTGATACAACGCGACTCAACTAGGTCGCGATGAGACCAATGATGAGACCAACAAGGAGTAAGAGCACATGGCTCGAGCAGTAGGAATCGACCTCGGAACCACGAACTCCGTGGTGGCCGTCCTCGAAGGTGGAGAACCCACCGTCATCGCCAACGCAGAAGGCTTCCGGACGACCCCGTCAGTCGTCGCCTTCACCAAGGACGGCGAGGTGCTGGTCGGCGAGACCGCCAAGCGCCAGGCCGTCACCAACGTCGACCGCACCATCGCTTCGGTCAAGCGCCACATGGGCACTGACTGGAAGCAGGACATCGACAGCAAGAAGTACACCGCGCAGGAGATTTCGGCCCGCATTCTGGCGAAGCTGAAGCGCGACGCCGAGCAGTACCTGGGTGAGCCGGTCACGGACGCCGTTGTTACTGTTCCCGCGTACTTCAACGACGCCGAGCGCCAGGCCACGAAGGAGGCCGGTGAGATCGCCGGACTCAACGTGCTGCGCATCATCAACGAGCCGACCGCTGCCGCACTGGCCTACGGCCTCGACAAGGGCAAGGAAGACGAGCTCATCCTGGTCTTCGACCTCGGTGGCGGAACCTTCGACGTCTCACTGCTCGAGGTGGGCAAGGACGACGACTTCTCGACCATCCAGGTGAAGTCCACCTCCGGTGACAACCGCCTCGGTGGAGACGACTGGGACCAGCGCGTCGTCGACTACCTGATCGGACGCTTCAAGGACTCGACCGGTGTCGACGTCTCGAAGGACAAGATCGCCAAGCAGCGCCTCAAGGAGGCCGCAGAGCAGGCCAAGAAGGAACTGTCGAGCCAGACCAGCACCACGATCCAGCTGCCGTACCTCTCCCTCACGGAGAACGGCCCGGCGAACCTCGACGAGTCGCTCACGCGAGCCAAGTTCGAAGAGCTCACGGCTGACCTGCTCGAGCGCACCCGCAAGCCGTTCAACGACGTCATCAAGGAGGCCGGCGTGAAGCTGGCCGATGTTGCTCACGTCGTCCTCGTGGGTGGCTCCACCCGCATGCCCGCCGTCGTTGATCTCGTCAAGAAGCTCACCGGTGGCAAGGAGCCCAACAAGGGCGTCAACCCGGATGAGGTGGTCGCCGTCGGCGCCGCCCTCCAGGCCGGCGTGCTGAAGGGTGAGCGCAAGGACGTTCTGCTCATCGACGTGACCCCCCTGAGCCTCGGAATCGAGACCAAGGGTGGCATCATGACGAAGCTCATCGAGCGCAACACTGCGATCCCGACCAAGCGCAGCGAGACGTTCACCACCGCAGACGACAACCAGCCGTCAGTGGCCATCCAGGTATTCCAGGGCGAGCGTGAGTTCACGCGCGACAACAAGAACCTGGGAACGTTCGAGCTGCAGGGCATCGCACCGGCACCCCGTGGCATCCCGCAGGTCGAGGTGACCTTCGACATCGACGCCAACGGCATCGTGCACGTGTCCGCGAAGGACAAGGGCACCGGCAAGGAGCAGTCGATGACCATCACCGGCGGCTCGTCGCTGTCGAAGGACGACATCGAGCGCATGGTGCGCGAGGGCGAAGAGCACGCTGCGGAAGACAAGGCGCGTCGCGAGACCGCCGAGATCCGCAACACTGCTGAGCAGCTCGCGTACTCGACGGACAAGCTCATCAAGGACAACGAGGACAAGCTCCCCGAAGACGTGAAGAGCGAAGTGCAGGCCGATGTGGATGCGCTCAAGACCGCGCTCGCCGGCGACGACGAAGCGGCTGTCAAGACCGCATTCGAGACGCTGACCGAAAGCCAGCAGAAGCTCGGCCAGGCCATCTACAGCGCTTCTCAGGAGGCCCCGGCAGACGGTGAATCCGCCGAGGAGCCGGCAGCCGAAGGCAGCGACGAAGACATCGTCGACGCCGAGGTTGTCGATGACGAAGAGCCCACGGCAGACTCCGAGTCCAAGAAGTAGCCATGGCCGCCAAAAAGAAGAACAACGACGACAATCAGGAAGAGCCCGTAATCCGCGACAAGCGGAGGGTCGATCCCGAGACGGGCGATGTTCGCGAGCCAGCTCACACCAGTGACGACGCTGACGGGGTGGATGCTTCGGCATCCGCCCCGGCGGCGGGCGCGGGTGACACGGCTGAGGGCACAGCGGAGGTGACACAGCGGAGGTCGACGCGGAACTCTCCGACGCCGACCAGGTGCTGCTCGACCAGGCGGCAACGGATCTCGTCGCCGAAATGCGATCAGACATGTTGCGTGCGCAGGCCGAGCTCGTGAACTTCCGGACCAGGGTGGAGCGTGATCGCGCAGCGAATCGCGACGCGGTCATCGCAGAGGTCATCCGATCGCTGCTGCCTGCTCTCGACGACCTCGCGCTCGCGGAAACCCACGGAGACCTCAAGGAGGGTGCACCACTGACCCTCGTTGCCCAGAAGCTGCGCGGTGCTTTCGAGCGATACGGGCTCAGGCAGGTGGGGGTGAAGGGCGAGCCCTTCGATCCAGCCTTCCATGAGGCCGTAGTGCAACTCCCCAACCCCGAGGTCACGGTCAACACCATTGGCGACGTGATTGCGGCGGGGTACGTGCTCGGTGACAAGCTGGTTCGCCCGGCAAAGGTCGCCGTTTTCGTACCGGCAGAATAAGCCTGCGGGCACAGCGCACACACTGGCAAAGAGTAGGCAGGAACGCATATGGCGAGCCAGGACTGGTTCGATAAGGACTTCTACGCGGTACTTGGCGTGTCCAAGACGGTCACCGAGGCCGACCTCAAGAAGACCTATCGCAAGCTCGCTCGGCAGTATCACCCGGATTCGAACCCGGGCGACGCAAAGGCCGAGGCGAAGTTCAAAGAGATCAGCGAGGCACATTCAGTGCTCTCTGACCCGGAACTTCGCAAGGAGTACGACCAGATCCGCGCCATGGGCGGTGGCGCCCGCTTCTCGGCGGGTGGCCAGCAGGGTGGTGGTTTCGAGGACGTGTTCGGCGGGATGTTCGGGCAGCAGCGCGCGGGCACCCAGTCGAACGCGTCATTCGAAGACCTCCTCGGCGGAATGTTCGGCGCTGGCGGCTTCGGCTCGACCAGCGGCGGATACCGCGGCGGTGGCGGTCCCACCAAGGGGCGCGACCTCTCGGCCAGCACCACCCTCGATTTCGTCACGGCGATCCGCGGCGAGACGATCAAGTTGCAGCCGGCGGGCGCGAAAGCCATCAACGTCAAGATTCCCGCCGGTGTCAGCGACGGCCAGAAGATTCGCCTGAAGGGCAAGGGCGAGCCAAGTCATGACGGGGGCGTCGCGGGCGACCTGGTGCTCTCGATCACCGTGCGCAAGCATCCAGTGTTCGAGCGCGACGGCCAGAACCTGCGCGTCGTGGTTCCCGTCACCTTCGTGGAGGCCACCCTGGGTGCCACCATCGAGGTGCCGACCCTGGGCGGCGAACCGGTGAAACTCCGCGTGGCGCCGGGCACCCCGAGTGGCCGAATCCTGCGCGTCAAAGAGCGTGGCGTGACTTCCCCGAAGGGTGTTGGCGACCTTCTCGCTGAGGTGCACGTTGCTGTGCCCGGCAGACTGACGGAGGACGCGCTCAGGCATCTCGAAGCCTTCGCCTCATCGATGCCGCGCGACAACCCGCGTGAAGAGTTGCTTGAGAAGGCCAAGTCGGTCTGATGGACGAGAACTCGCCGCTGTTCGCGATCGCTGTTGCCGCCGAGCTTGCGGGAATGCACCCGCAGACCCTGCGGCAGTACGATCGCATCGGCCTGGTGAGTCCGACCCGCACCGCCGGCCACTCCCGCAGGTACTCGATGCGGGATGTCGTTCAGTTGCGCGAGATTTCCGCGCTGAGCGCCCAGGGACTCAACCTCGAGGGCATCAGGCGCATCTTGGACCTCGAGAATCAGGTCGCCGCGCTCGCCGCGCGGGTGCGTGAGCTTGAACATGCGCTGTCGAACGAGATGCTCGCCCGACCGGGGCGCAGGGTCTTCGCAGCGGGGTCGGAGGGCGACGTCGTATCGATGCGCACGGGCGAGCGTTCCAAACGTCCGAATGCCGTCGTGCTGTGGCGCCAGCTTGGGCAGCGTCCAGAGTGAGCGACTTCGACTTCGATTCCCTGCGACGCTGGCCGGATCTGGAGTCGCCGGAACTTCGGGCGTGGGATACCGCTGACAGGCTCATCCTCGACGAGGCAGCCGCCATGCTGGGCGGCGCTTCACTAGACGGAGCTTCACTAGGCGGAGCTTCACTAGGCGGCGCTTCACTAGACGGCGCTGAGGTGGTGGTGATCGGTGACGAGTACGGGGCCCTGACTCTTGGCGCCCTTGATCGCGGCGCAGCACGAGTTCGCGTGCACCAGGATCGGCTGTCGGGTGAACTCGCCCTCCGCGCTAACGGTGGCGGTGCCTACGAGTCGCTGCCGTTGAGCGCCGAGCTGGTGGCCGGTGCCACTCTCGTGCTGCTGAGGCTGCCCCGATCGCTCGATGCGCTCGACGAGATTGCCGCGCTCATCGCGCACCATGCCTCCCCCGGGGTCGTGGTGATCGCTGGTGGACGCATCAAGCACATGTCGCTCACGATGAACGAGGTGCTTCGCCGACACTTCGGTCGCGTGGATGTGACGCACGCCAGGCAGAAGTCGCGCGGGCTGATTGCGCGCGAACCCCTGCAGGGACCGGGCGCCGAGCCGCGCCGGAAGTTCCACGCCGACCTCGGGCTGTGGGTGGTCGCCACCGGTGGAGTCTTCGCCGGGACCTCCATCGACATCGGCACCCGCGCCCTCCTCGGCTCGCTCGACGGAGTCGCGCCGTTCGAGTCCGCCGTCGACCTGGGCTGCGGCACGGGAATCCTCGCGGCGGCCCTCACGCGGCAGCACCCGGCGGCGCGAGTGCTCGCCACCGACGAGTCGGCGTCTGCCGTGGCATCCGCCGCTCTCACTGCTCAGGCCAACCAGCTCGACGTGACCGTCAGCCGGGATGACGCGGCGTCGGCGCTGGCGGACCGCAGCGTCGACCTGGTCGTGCTGAACCCGCCGTTCCACACGGGGGCGGCTGTGCACTCCGGCGTATCGACGAAGCTGTTCCAGGCGGCATCCCGAATTCTCAGGCCGGGCGGTGAGCTGTGGACGGTCTTCAACTCGCACCTCGAGTATCGGCAGACCCTCGACCGCATTGTCGGGGGAACGCGCCAGATTGAGCGGACCCCAAAGTTCACAGTCACGATGTCGCGCAAACGCTGAGGGGTAGCGTATGAACTTGAGCGAAAGGTGCTTTCATGACCGATCCGACTAACCCGTACCAGCTGTCCGGTCAGAGCCCGGCGATTCCCCGACCGGCGCTGACTGCCCGGCAGAGGTCGGGCGCGCGCCTGGCCGGCATCATCGGATTCCTTACGCTGAGCCTCGGCTTCACCATGCTGAGTGTGCCTCTCGCGATCCTCGCGGTGATGGCCCTGTTCAGCCTGGTGTTCGGAGCCATCGGGCGACGCAATGGAAATCCGGAGTGGTACCAGGAGGTGATGCTGTTCGTCGAACGGCTGCACCCCGAGGTGTTGATCGTGCCGCTCGTGATCGTCGCCGTGCTCGGTGCTGTGCTCATGGTCGTCGCGTTGTTCGTGAGTGCGCGCATCCTCAGGTCTCACGGCATCGTGAAGGCGTGGCCGATCACCTGGGCCGCTGCCGGTGTGGCCATCGTTGCGAACTGGATCGCGGCGGGGCTGATTAGCGCGCCCCTGCAACTGATGGGATCAGGATCCGGATCAGGATCCGGTGACGATGGCGCGGAGCTGCTGCCCCTGCGCATCGGGATCGCCGTCCTCGGCGTTATCGTCAACATCGTTGCCACCGCCGTCATCGGCTGGTTGTCATGGTGGTGGATGGCGCACCTCATGCGGCCCGCGACCGAGACGTCCGACGATATAACGTCCGACGATACTCAGACGGACGATACTCAGACGGACGATATTCAGGACCTTCGTCCCGCCACCTGACCCTCATCATGTCGTAAACTTGAGTCAAGGTAACTCAAGTTTTTGGAGGCATCATGGCGAACATGCAGGGCGCGCCCGCCAGCGACGACGAACAGAAATCTGCCCTCGAGACCTACGGGGTGAACCTCACCGAGATCGCTCGCAGCGGCAAGCTCGATCCGGTGATTGGGCGCGATGCCGAGATTCGACGCATCAGCCAGGTGCTTACCCGTCGGACGAAGAACAACCCGGTGCTCATCGGTGAGCCCGGCGTCGGTAAGACGGCCGTAGTGGAGGGGCTCGCGCAGCGAATCGTCGCCGGAGACGTCGCAGATTCCCTCAAAGACAAGCAGCTCGTCTCGCTCGACCTCGCAGCCCTCGTCGCCGGTGCCAAATACCGCGGAGAGTTCGAGGAGCGCCTGAAGGCCGTGCTCAAGGAGATCAAGGACTCGGACGGCCAGGTCATCACCTTCATCGACGAACTGCACACCCTCATGGGCGCGGGCGGTGGCGAAGGTTCGGTCGCGGCATCCAACATGCTCAAGCCGATGCTGGCGCGCGGCGAACTGCGCCTGATCGGGGCGACGACCCTCGACGAATATCGCCAGTACATCGAGAAGGATGCGGCGCTGGAGCGCCGATTCCAGCAGGTGTTCGTCGGAGAGCCCTCCGTGGAAGACACCGTCGCGATCCTGCGCGGGCTGAAGGAACGTTACGAAGCGCACCACAAGGTCGCGATCGCGGACTCCGCCCTCGTCGCCGCCGCCACCCTCAGCAACCGCTACATCAGCGGACGGAAGCTGCCGGACAAGGCGATCGACCTCATCGACGAGGCGGCGTCCCGTCTCAAGATGGAGATCGACTCCAGCCCCGTCGAGATTGACCAGCTCAAGCGTGCCGTCGACAGGCTTCGCATCGAGGAGCTTGCGCTCAAGAAGGAGAAGGACGAGGCGTCACGCGAGAGGCTGGCGAAGTTGCGGGCTGACCTGGCGACCAGCGAGTCGGAGCTGTCGGCGCTGGAGAAGCGCTGGAAGGCCGAAAAGGCGTCATTGACCGGGGTCGGCAACCTGAAGACGCAGTTGAACGACGCCCGCATCAGGCTGGACAGGGCCATGCGCGAGGGCGACTACCAGGCGGCATCGAAGCTGAATTACGAGACCATTCCCGGCATCGAGACCGCGATCGTGCAGGCCGAATCCGTCGAGCAGGTCGGTGATCGCATGGTCAACGACCAGGTCACCGAAGGCGATATCGCGAGCGTCATCGCGGCATGGACCGGCATTCCGGTCGACAAACTCACGGAGGGCGAGACCGAGAAGCTGCTGCATCTCGAGGCGGAGATCGGTAAGCGGCTCATCGGCCAGCGGGATGCCGTGCAGTCGGTGTCCGAGGCGGTCAGGCGCACGCGCGCCGGCATCTCGGACCCCGATCGTCCGACGGGATCATTCCTCTTCCTGGGCCCGACCGGTGTCGGAAAGACCGAACTCGCGAAGGCGCTGGCCGAGTACCTGTTCAACGACGAGAAGGCCCTCGTGCGCATCGACATGAGCGAGTACGGCGAGAAGCACACTGTGTCGCGGCTCGTCGGGGCTCCTCCCGGCTACATCGGATACGAGCAGGGTGGCCAGCTGACCGAGGCCGTCCGTCGTCGTCCGTACTCCGTGATCCTGCTCGACGAGGTGGAGAAGGCGCACCCCGAGGTGTTCGACGTGCTGCTGCAGGTGCTCGACGACGGACGGCTGACCGACGGGCAGGGCCGCACGATCGACTTCCGCAACGTCATCCTGATCCTGACCAGCAACCTGGGAAGTCAGTACATCACCGACCAGAACCTGCCGTGGGAGCAGCGCAAGGCTGCAGTGAACGAGCTCGTTCGCCAGGCGTTCAAGCCGGAGTTCGTCAACAGGCTCGACGACATCGTGGTGTTCTCACCGCTGAGCACCGACGACCTCAGCCAGATCGTCGAACTGTACATCGACCGTCTCGCGACCCGACTGGTTGGGCGTCGGCTCGAACTGGCAGTGACTCCGGATGCCCGGAGCTGGCTCGCCAAGCGTGGCTACGATCCCGTGTACGGGGCCCGGCCATTGCGCAGGCTCATGCAGCGTGAGATCGACGACTCGCTGGCGAAGGCCCTGCTCTCGGGACAGGTTCGGGACGGTGACACCGTGCTGGTCGACGTCAACTCCGACGATGATGGCCTCACCGTCGGCAAGCTTGAGGCGAGCTAGAACCCCTCGGGGGCGCGCGGCAGGTACGGAGCGGCCAGACTGGCCAGCTCGTCATCCGTGAGGGTGAGCTCGACGGAGGCCACGGCGTCCGAAAGATGGCTGGCTCGGGTCGCGCCAACGATGGGCGACGTGACGGCTGGCTGTTGGCGCACCCAGGCCAGTGCCACCTGCGCACGCGGCACGCCGCGCTCCTGCGCGATTTCGGCCACCGCGTCGGCGATCTTCCGGTCTCCGGCCTCCTGCTGCTTGTACAGGGACTGGCCAAACAGGTCGGTCTCGGAGCGAGCGGTCGAATCATCCCAATCGCGGGTGAGCTTGCCACGGGCCAACGGGCTCCACGGCAGGACGCCGATGCCCTGGTCGAGACAATAAGGCAGCATCTCGCGCTCTTCCTCGCGGTTGAGCAGGTTGTACTGATCCTGCATCGAAACAAACCGCGTGAAGCCACCCAGGTCGGCAGTGTGCTGCGCGGTGGCGAACTGCCATGCAAACATGGACGAGGCGCCGATGTAGCGCGCCTTGCCCGCCCTGACCACGTCGTGCAGCGCCTCCATGGTCTCAGCGATCGGGGTCAGCGGATCCCAACGATGAATCTGGTACAGGTCGACGTGATCGGTCCCCAGCCGGGTGAGGCTGTGATCGATTTCGGCCAGAATCGCCCGTCGGGACAGGCCAGCGCCGTTCGGCCCCGGCCGCATCCGCCCGTGCACCTTCGTGGCGAGCACATAATCGTCCCTGGTGCTGAAATCGCGCAGGGCTCTGCCCAGGATTTCCTCGCTGCTGCCATCCGAGTACACGTTGGCGGTATCGAAGGTGGTTATCCCGGCCTCGAGTGCCTGCTTGATCAGCGGACGACTGTCGTCTTCCGAGAGGGTCCACTCGTGATTGCCACGCTGCGACTCGCCGAAGCTCATGCAGCCGAGGGTGATCGCCGAGACTTGCAGTCCGGACGTGCCGAGACGGGAGTACTTCATCGTGGCCCTTCTGCGTGGTGGGATCGAGATTGTCTAGGCGAACACCAGCACGAGGTCGTCGAGGGATGCGCGCTGGCGGCCCGCAACCTCGCGGGCCTGGAACCGCTCGTCGAGCTCGGAGACATCGGCGAGCGATCCGATCGCGGTGACGCTCACAGGAACAAGATTGTCGTCGAGATCGAAGTGTTTCGCGACCGCGGCCGGATCGAATCCGCCGATCTGATGAACGTGGAAGCCCCTCGGTGTGTGCCTGAACTGTGAGGTGAGCGAGGGACTGCCCGAGGTCATACTCGGCCCAGCGATACGCCTTACCCTCAGCGTCCGAGGTCACGGCGATGCCGATCACCAGGGCGGATGCACGCACTGCCCACGGCTGGTTGCCCTCGGCGAGCATGCCGGAGATCGCGTGGAACTCGGCGGTGCCACGACGGGCCGCGATGAAGCGCCTCGGCTGGAAGTTGGCGGCAGATGGTGCCCAGCGTGCCGCCTCAAGAAGGGTGGTGAGCTGCTGGTCGCTGAGCTCGGCCGTGAGGTCGAACGAGCGAGGGCTCCATCGCGCGGCGAGTACACCGGCGATGGGGTGGGCGGTAACGGCGTGACGGTCGTTCTCGATGATGGTCATGGCGATCCTCTGGGTTAGTGAGCAGGTGGGGCGCCAGTGACCCGTTACGGTAAACACACAATATAGTCATCCCATTCCCGCTTAGGCTCAATGAATGCGCGCAACAGTGATTCACGGCGAACGGGATGTCCGACTCGAAGAGGTCGCAGACCCCGTGCTTTCCACCGGCGGTGACGCCATTGTCAGGGTGACCGCGGCCTGCGTGTGCGGTTCGGACCTGTGGCCGTATCGGGGAGTTACCGAGACGAAATCGCCCAAGCGGATCGGTCACGAATTCGTTGGCGTGGTGGAGTCCGTCGGCCCGGATGTGACCACCGTGAAGCCGGGTGACTTCGTGATCGCCCCCTTCTATGACTGCGACATGACCTGCGCCAACTGCCTGAATGGCGTGAGCACGTCGTGCCTTCACGGCGGCTGGTGGGGTGCGGATGATCGCCTCGGCGGCTTCGCGGATGGCGCCCAGGGTGAGCTCGTGCGCGTGCCGCACGCCGACGGAACACTCGTCGCCACACCGGAACAGCCCGCCGCCGACCTCATCCCGAGCCTGCTCACCCTCGCCGATGTCATGGGTACCGGCCATCACGCGGCCGTCTCGGCCGGAGTCACAGTCGGCAGCACAGTCGTGGTGGTGGGCGATGGCGCCGTGGGCCTCTGTGCGGTGCTTGCAGCAAGGCGACTCGGAGCATCCCGGATCGTCGCGATGTCGCGTCACGCCGATCGCCAGGTCGTTGCCCGCGAGTTCGGTGCGACCGACATCGTCGAGGAGCGCGGTGCCGAGGGCATCGCCCGCATCAAGGAACTCTTCGACGGCGTGGGCCCCGACTGCGTGCTCGAGTGCGTGGGCACGACCGAGTCGATGGACCAGGCCCTTCGATCGGTGCGACCCGGGGGGATGGTTGGATTCGTCGGTGCGCCCACCGGTGGGGCGGAGCTGCCGATCGGCTTTATGTTCAGCAACAACGTCGGCGCGAACGGTGGGGTGGCCCCTGTGCGCCACTACATCGACGAGCTGCTGCCCGAGGTGCTCTCGGGAGCGATCGACCCGGGCCGGGTGTTCGATCTCGAGCTGCCGCTGTCCGAGGTGGCCGAAGCCTACGCCGCGATGGATGAGCGCCGCGCCATCAAGGTGCTGCTGCGACCCTAGGGCCGCGTTCTCAGGCGCGCGTCTCAGGAGGTAGGAATCTCGATCTCGCCGAGCGCCACCATCGCCTCGCGGGCGACCGCGAGGTCATGATCGCGAACGGCCTGCAGAAGCAGATCCTGGGCGTGCGCCAGAGCCGCAATGTCGATGAAGGCGGGCAGGTGCTGGGCGCCGATGCTCAGGATGTGCACGACCGAGTTGATCGCCCGCTGGAGGGGGACGTTGGATGACTCGGGGGGCAGTCTGGAGAAGAAATCCAGGTTCGCTTTCGCGAGTACCCTGGCATCCCTGCCGGGAAGTGCCGCCACGAATCGCGCGTTGTCGCGCGCCATCATGTTGAAGGATCGATCGGGAGCGGTGGGAATCACCTCGTTGATCAGCACCGCGTACAGCGCCCGCCACACGATGTAGGCATGCTCGGTCTGCGCAGGGGTCACGTCCACCACGCGGGTGAATCGGCCGGATGATGCCTCGATGAGACCGATCTCCCTGAGGCGCTGAATGGCTTCCCTGACGGGAGTGCGGGACACCCCGAACTGCTCAGCTATCTCGCTGTCGCTGATGTGCTGCCCGGGCAGGAGCACCCCGTTTTGAATTGCCTCGAGGATGCGGTCGTAGACCGTGTTGACCACTTTGCTGGTGGTAATGACAGGCGGTGCCTGCTCACTGTTGAGGTTTCTCCCGTCGTCCATCCTTCGATCATATGCGGGATGCCCCGAAAACTGTCCGATCGGTCAGGATGCGGGGATGCGCCGAACTAGAGAAACATGGGCCGATCGTCGTCATCGTCGAGCTCGACGGCAAGGTCGATGCTCACCGGCACATGGTCGCTCGGAGCGTCGCCCTTCCGCTCCTCGCGGTGGATCTTTGGGTCGGAAGCGAGGGCGTCGAAGGCCTCGGAGCCAAGGATGAAGTCGATGCGCATGCCCTCATTGCGTGGGAATCTGAGCTGCTGGTAGTCCCAGTAGGTGTAGCCCTCGACCCCGCGGCTGCGCACGACGTCGATCAGCCCTGCCGTCTCGAACGCCGCGAAGGCGTCGCGCTCCGGCTGCGTCACGTGGGTGCGACCCTGGAAGGCATCGATGTCCCACACATCGAAATCGAATGGGGCGATATTGAAGTCGCCCATCAGGGCGAGAGGCTGATCCGGATGGGCGGCCAGCCAGCCGCGGGTTTCCGTCGCCAGGTTCGCCAGCCATTCGAGCTTGTATGGGTAGTGCGGATTGTCGATCTCGCGGCCGTTCGGCACGTACAGGCTCCACAGCCGCACGTCGTTCACCGTAACGCCCAGAGCGCGGGCCTCCTGTGGAAGCGATCCGTCATCATTCGGCTTGCCGAACCCCGGCGCACTCTCAAAGCCGACGGATACCTCGGACATCGGCAGCCGGCTGGCGAAGGCGACTCCGTTCCACTGGCTGAGTCCGTGCAGCTCGACCTCGTATCCCGCCTCGGCGAACAGTTCGAAGGGGAACTGTGACTCCTTGCACTTGATCTCCTGCATGCCCAGCACGTCGACGTCTTCGCGCAGCATCCAATCGATGACCCTGCCGGCGCGGCTACGGATCGAGTTCACATTCCAGGTGGCAATACGCATGCCTCAACGGTATCCGGAAGCGCGAATACACCGCGAACGACGCCTAAAGTCATCAGTCGCTATTGTTGGATCCGTGACCGACGCGAGGCAGCAGCTCATTGACTACATCTCGGCCGATGCCGTGTTCCACGGAGACTTCACGCTCACCAGCGGCAAGAAGGCGAGCTACTACGTCGATCTGCGCAGGGTGAGCCTCGACCACCGGGTCGCGCCGCTCATCGGCCAGGTCATGCTCGACCTCATCGCCGATGTTGCCGACGTGACCGCAGTGGGCGGGATGACCATGGGCGCAGACCCGGTCGCAGCCGCGATCATGCACCAGGGTGCCGCGCGGGGGCTTTCCTATGACGCCTTCGTGGTGCGCAAGGAGCCGAAAGACCATGGGCGTGGAAAGCAGGTCGAGGGCCCCGACCTTTCCGGTCAACGGGTCATCGTGCTGGAAGATACGTCAACGACGGGCGGATCTCCGCTGGCCGCCGTCGAAGCACTCCTGAAGGTCGGTGCCGAGATCGCAGCGGTCGCCGTCGTCGTCGATCGCGATACAGGAGCCCGCGAACGAATCGAAGCCGCGGGATACCCCTACCTCGCCGCCATCGGATTGGCGGATCTGGGTCTCGCCCCATGACAGCAGGTCCGGACGAACCCGGCGGCTTCCAGTGGAATCTGACACCCAGCCCGCGAGACGCTGACCCGGCGCCGAAGCGGCCCGCGCCGTCGAAGTCGGCGCCTAAGCCGCCAGCGCCCAAGCCGGCCAGCGCCCAAGCCGGCGGCAGCGCCCAAGCCGGCGGCAGCGCCCGCGCCCCCTGCGCGGACACCAGACCCGGAAGCCACGCAGCAGATCCAGACTGCCCCTGCTGACGATTGGGACGTGCCGACTGCGGCGTCGCCGATCATCGGCCGTTCCGTCTTCCCCCTGCCGCCACCCGCAGTGCCGCCACCCGCAGTGCCACAGCAGTTTGCCGCTCCGACCACTGCCTTCACGGCACCTCTGCCACCCCCGCTTGATGCCTCGATGGAGGGCGTGACCGAGCTAATCGGCGCCCATCCCGTGGGGCTGCCCGATCCCGTGGACGAGGGGCTCGAGACAACCGACATCGACGTGGTGTTCGGCGAATCGAAGTTCGTCGACTACGACTCGGCAGCTGTTATTCCACCCGCCTTCGCGCAGCCTCCGGTTTATGCCCCACTGTCGGCCTGGCCAGCATCCGTCGCCCCCTCCGGCTCACCGAGCGCCTTCACTCCGCTTCCGTTCGACACGATGGCGCCGCAGCCGGTGTCAACCGTCGCCTTGTACGAGGGTCCGCGTCGCGCGGCACCGGTCGGGATGCCGCGGCAGCAGAAAATCCTCATCGGAGTTGCCGGTGGGCTGGTGACCCTGCTCGCCCTGGTGGCCCTGTTCCTGCTCGGAATGCGAATCGGTGGCGGTTCTGCAGAAACCGCCGCAGTGGTGACGCCCACCCCGTCGCCGAGTGCGACTGTCGCGGCTCCCGCCGTCGGTCCCCTGGCCGCCGGGGAATACGCGTGGGACGAACTGCGGGGAGGCGAATGCCTCACGGCGTACGAATCGCCCTGGCAGGACACCTACACCGTGGTCGGGTGCACCGAGCCGCACACCGGGCAGTTGCTGTCGAAGTCGGCGCTTCCCGATGCCGCGGGTGCGGAATACCCGACGGTCACCGACCTGCAGTCGAACGTCACGCTGGCGTGCTCGGCAACGACGGTGTTGGATTACGCGGCGGCAGAGGCGTTCGACGACCTTCAGCTCGACGCGAGCTTCCCGGCGACCCAAGAACTGTGGGATGCCGGCGACCGCACCACGTATTGCTTCGCCACCCGCGCGGGCGGCGGCGACCTGGAGGGGTCACTCGCCGTATCGGCTCCCTGACGGCATCCGCTGCCTCAGCTAGTCGAGTTCGGTCTCGATGGGCTCAGCAGACAGCAGGTCCGCGACGCTGTCCAGGATCTCGTCCGGACGGAACGGGTACTTATCGATCTCGGCCTGGTCACTGATTCCGGTGAGCACCAGGATCGTGTGCAGGCCCGCCTCGATGCCGGCCACGATGTCGGTATCCATGCGGTCGCCGATCATGCCGGTGTTCTCGCTGTGGGCGCCGATCTTGTTCATGGCCGAGCGGAACATCATCGGGTTCGGTTTGCCGACCACGTACGGTTCCTTGCCGGTGGCCTTGGTGATGAGGGCGGCGACGGCCCCGGTGGCGGGCAGGGGGCCGTCAGAACTGGGGCCCGTGGCATCCGGATTCGTCACAATGAATCGTGAGCCTGCACCAATCAGCCTGATGGCCTTCGTGATCGCTTCAAACGAGTAGTTGCGCGTTTCGCCGATGACGACATAGTCGGGGTTGCTCTCGGTCATGATGAAACCGGCCTCGTGCAGCGCGGTAGTGATGCCCGCCTCGCCGATGACGAAGGCGGTACCGCCCGGCATCTGGGACTTGAGAAAGTCGGCGGTGGCCAGTGCCGAGGTCCAGATCGACTCCTCCGGCACGTGCAGGCCGGACGCCCGCAGTCGCGCACTGAGGTCGCGCGGGGTGAAGATCGAGTTGTTGGTGAGCACGAGGTAGGGCTTGCCCTCGTCGCGCCACTGCTGCAGCAGTTCTGCGGCGCCGGGGACTGGATGGTTTTCGTGCACGAGAACACCGTCCATGTCGGTGAGCCAGCACTCGATGTCGCCACGATCTCTCATATCGCCATCGTATCCGCGGGTGTTTACGAGAACGTTGCGCTTTCGTTAAGCCTGGTACGCATCACGGCTATCGCCTCAGGGTTCTCGTCAACCAGTACGAATCGGCGGTCCAGTGCCTGCGCTACCGCGCCGGTCGTGCCGCTGCCCGCAAAGAAATCGAGCACCCAGTCGCCGGGCGCGCTTGAGGCCTGGATGATGCGGCGCACGATCCCCTCGGGCTTCTGGGTGGCGTACCCCGTCTTCTCCCTCCCGGTCGGCGAGACGATGGTGTGCCACCAGACGTCCGTGGGCAGTTTGCCGAGGGCGGCCTTCTCCGGGGTGACCAGGCCGGGCGCCATGTACGGTTCGCGGTCGACCGCCAGGTTGTCGAAGTAGTACGTCTTCGGATTCTTCACGTATACGAGGATCGTGTCGTGCTTCGACGGCCACTTCTTCGTCGCTCGTGCCCCATAGTCGTAGGCCCAGATGATCTCGTTGAGAAAGTTGTCGCGACCGAACAGGGCGTCGAGGATGACCTTCGCATAGTGGGATTCGCGATAGTCGAGGTGCAGGTAGAGGGTTCCACGATCATCCAGCAGCCGCCATGCCTCGATGAGTCTCGGCTCGAGGAACGCCCAATAGTCGGCGAACGTGTCGTCGTATTTGGTGAGGGTGCCCTTGACCGTCTCGTAGCTGCGGCCCTGAAATCCGGTGCGGGCGCCCTCGCTGCTGCGCACGGTCTTGATAGAGGTGCGGGTCTGAGTGCGACCAGTGTTGAACGGAGGATCGAGGTAGACGAGCCTGAAGCTCTCGTCGGGCAGCGCCGAGATCACGGGGAGGTTGTCGCCGTGGATGACGCGGTTGGGTCCGTCGGGCGTCCAGGGCTGCGCAGTTGCTTTGTCGGGCTGCGCAGTTACTTCGTCGGGCTGCGCAGTTACTTCGTTGGGCTGCGCAGTATCCATGGTGCGAGATTAACAGGTGCAGTCAGGCGCCGCCGGAACCTATCGCCACGGACCCTATCGCCACGGACCCTATCGCCACGGACCCTATCGCCACCGCCGGGTGCGTGGTGTAGCTGCGGCCGAGCGGTGACGTCCACTGCAGTACCCCATCATCGAGCTGCACGACCGACCACCCGGTGTGATGTTTGAGGTGGTGATGGCCCTGGCACAGGTGGGCGAGATTATCGTGATCGGTGGGGCCGCCGGTGTGCCACTCGACCGTATGGTCGAGATCGCAATTGACCGCCAGCCGACCGCATCCGGGGAACCGACACGTTCCGTCTCTCACTCGCAGATACCGTCGGAGGTCGGTCGGGGCTGAGTACCTGTCGCGACCCACCGAGAGCACTGTTCCGGTCTCGGGATGAGTCAGGATGCGCGTGAATCCCGGCGCCGTTGCGGCCAGTTCGCGTGCTGTCGTGGCGTCGATCGGGCCAAAGCCCTCGAGGGTGGCGGGTGGAGCTTCGAGGCCGAGCAGCGCGAGCACCGGAACGGTGACCATCACCGTGGCCCGGACGCCGCGACCGATGCTGTGCTCGCCGTCGCCCGACACGATCTCACCGTCGACGAGCAGGTCGACGAGTACATCGGCCATCAGCTGCGCGATGGTGCGCGGCTCGTCGGCGACCTTCAGGCTGCCCGCGATACCGCTGAGTCGGTTGTGGATCGCTATCGCCTCGGCCGCCGGGAGATAGGCGTTGAGCCAGGCCATCCCATCGCGATCGGGAGAGACCGAGATGGAGCGATCGGCCACGCTGGCCACGTGGCGTGCCTCGATGGACTCGGGATTCATCCGCTCGCGCTGCACGCGAGCCTTGCGGTCGAACGCGGCAACGGTGAGTGTGCGGGCCGAGGAGATCAGGGCTGTCTCAAACGCAGCGCTCTCGTCAACGGGGAGGCTGGCCGCGTGGTCGGCCATGGACTGCGCGTGTCGGTAGGTGATCTCGCCGCGTTGGAGTGCCTCGAGTGTTGCCGGCAGTTGTGCCGCGAGGATGCCGCTGTGGGCGATGAGCGTCTCGGTTGTGCGTTCGGGAAGCCGAAGGGCGCACGCGAGTTCGGTCACGAGCTCGCGGTGGGCGACGGTCGCGGCATCCCACCCGCTGGGTCTCTCGGGAGCGCTGCGCTCGGAATGGGCACTATTCGCGCTGAGCTCGCTAAGGGTGCTGAGCTCGCTGAAGGTGCCAGCTTGCGCGATGAGCTGGGCACGGTAGGCCGTGATGGAGGCCATCATGCCGTCGGCGGCCACGATCGCGTCGATAAGGTCCGACATGGTGTCGCGAATCGCGACATTCGGGCCGGTTCCAGGCACCGCAGCCTCAGGTGCGTCGAGCGACGCGAAACTGACCGCTGAGGAACTTGCCATACCTGAATCACACACCCGACCACCGACATTGCGGGGGTTGCTTCCGGAACAGCAGAAACCTGTGGATAAGCCCATTGACCGGCACTTTGTGGAGGAGAGCACGGCTGCGACGCCGTGCCCAACTGCCAGACCGACGGCGGTGTCCAGGCGACGAAACGCACGCACCGGTACCCTCGACAGGTGACTGCAGCCGAACCCAACCCGAGCGTCGAGCTCAGCACCAACGGCGTCGGACCGTGGCAGGGCGAGCTCCCGACCGACGAGCACTACGACCCGGACCTGCTGGAGCGCGGAGACTCGCGCAACGTGATCGACCGCTACCGGTACTGGACCATGGCCGCAATCGTGGCCGACCTCGATGAGCACCGGCACGAGTTCCACGTGGCCATCGAAAACTGGCAGCACGACATGAACATCGGGTCGATCGTGCGCAGCGCCAACGCATTCGCCGCAGACACCGTGCACATCATCGGCCGGCGCCGCTGGAACAAGCGCGGTGCGATGGTGACCGACCGCTACCAGCATGTGATGCATCATCCGGATGTCGCGGCCTTCGTTGCGTGGGCGCAGGAGTCCGGCATCCCGATCATGGCCATCGACAACGTTCCCGGCAGCGTCATCATCGAGACTTTCGACCTGCCGCGACGGTGCGTGCTGCTGTTCGGACAGGAAGGCCCCGGCCTCAGCCCCGAGGCGATCGAGGCGGCGGACGCGGTACTGGAGATCAGCCAGTTCGGCTCGACCAGGAGCATGAATGCGTCGGCCGCCGCAGCGGTGACGATGCACGCCTGGGTGCTGCAGCACGTCTTCGCGCGCAGCTAGGACACCACGCCCGCCCGGCTCCCCGCCCAAATGAAGGAGATTTGCCGCCACGGGACCGGTTCTCGCGCCCAAACGCCCTCGATCCGCGATATCTCCTTCATTTGGGCGGAAGGAGCGGGAGGCCGCGGCAGATAGAATGGGGTGTAATCCCGTTCTCTACGAGAGGCCTCAGCGTGCCAGCAATCGTCATCATCGGCGCCCAGTGGGGCGACGAGGGAAAAGGTAAGGCCACCGACCTGCTGGCAGAACGCACCGACTATGTCGTGAAGTTCAACGGCGGCAACAACGCCGGACACACGGTCGTCGTGGGCAACCAGAAGTACGCACTCCACCTGCTGCCGTCCGGAATTCTGACCGACGGCGTTGTCCCCGTCATCGGCAACGGCGTCGTTGTCGACATCGAGGTGCTGTTCGACGAGTTGAACGCACTCGCCTCGCGCGGTGTGGATGTCTCGAAGCTCAAGGTGAGCGCCAACGCGCACGTGATCACCCAGTACCACCGCACCCTCGACAAGGTGACCGAGCGATTCCTCGGAAAGCGCCAGATCGGCACCACGGGCCGCGGCATCGGACCCGCATACGCCGACAAGATCAACCGCGTGGGCATCCGGATCCAGGACCTGTTCGACGAAAACATCCTGCGCCAGAAGGTGGAGGGCGCACTTCACGCCAAGAACCACCTGCTCGTGAAGATCTACAACCGGCGCGCGATCGCCGTCGATGAGGTCGTCGAAGACCTGCTGAGCTACGTTGAGCGCCTGCGCCCGATGGTGGCCGACACCGGCCTGCTGCTGAACCAGGCACTCGACGCCGGCAAGACCATCGTCTTCGAGGGCGGCCAGGCGACGATGCTGGATGTGGATCACGGCACATACCCGTTCGTCACCTCGTCCAACTCCACCAGCGGAGGGGCAGCCACCGGGTCCGGTGTTGCGCCAAACCGCCTGGAGCGCGTCATCGGGATCGTCAAGGCGTACACGACCCGCGTGGGCGCGGGACCGTTCCCCACCGAGCTCAACGACGACTCGGGCGAGTGGCTGCGCGCTCGCGGCTTCGAGTTCGGCACCACAACCGGTCGACCGCGTCGCACCGGCTGGTACGACGCGCCCATCGCGCGGTACTCGGCCCGCATCAACGGGGTCACCGACTTCGTGCTCACCAAGCTCGACGTGCTCACCGGACTGAAGTCGATTCCCGTCTGCGTCGCGTACAGCGTCGACGGCGTGCGTGTCGAAGAGGTGCCGGTCTCGCAGTCCGACTTCCACCACGCGGTGCCGATCTACGAAGAGTTCCCCGGCTGGGACGAAGACATCACCGGTGCCCGCACCTTCGAAGACCTGCCGAAAAACGCGCAGGATTACGTGCTCGCCGTCGAAGCGATCAGTGGATCCCGCATCTCGGCCATCGGCGTCGGACCCGACCGCGAGGCGATCATCACCCGCCACGACCTGCTGGGCGCGCTGGAGCTATAAAGATCGCGCCAGCGATCTCGCAGGTGCGGCGTAGCCCGCCGTGCCAGCGCCGAGGGAGCCTGCGACCGAGGGTGGCGCTGGACTGACCCCAACCCTCCGCGACGCCCGAAAGGGACGTTTCGCGCGCTTTTGGGCACCTTTCGATGCGAAATTAGCGGCACGATGGCGTATTCGGGCCTTGATCCGCATCGTTAACCCTCGCGTTAACCCCTGCATGACCCTGCGTTTCCACCGCGCAGACCGGTGTCCTCCTTTCGGAGGACCCTAATCTGGGAAAAGTCAACAACCCGACGGCAGCGTTTACCCCCGCCTAACGCTTCCGGTTGACGTCCCCCGATACCAAGTCCCCTCCGGCTCGACACCCCCACGAGCCGGAGGGTGATTGGACTTTACCCATGACGCAATTCGTGCACCGCGAATACCCCTGGCAGACGGCCAGGTCTTCAGTCCGTCCCGCGCAGCGTACGCGAGTGCAGCCAGCGAATTGGGTCAGGACATACTCGACCATCGTGACGGCGAGCGACCTCGTAACGGTCATCGTCGCCACCGTGAGCACGCACCTGATCTGGTTCGGATTCCGCGAGGTCCTGGTCAGCGCCCCGCAGTCGTTCGGCGTGACTTACCTCACGGTGTCGGCGCTGATGGTCGTCGCGTGGATGGTGGTGCTCGCCGCCGCCGGTTCGCGGGACGCCCAGATTCTCGGCACCGACCTCACCGAGTACCGGCGCGTGATCAACGGCACCCTGCTGCTGTTCGGCGCCATCGGCGTGTTCGCGGCGATGACGCAGACCGACTTCGCGCGAGGCTACCTGTTCACGGCCTTCCCGCTCGGGCTGCTGCTGCTGGTGGTCTCGCGCTGGTCGTGGCGGCGCTGGCTGCACGTGCGCCGTCGTCGCGGCGAGTTCACCTTCCGCGTGCTGATCATCGGCACGATGAGCGGCGTCCGCGAGCTCATGACCGCTCTCGCGGAGCGCCCCGATGCCGGCTACCGCGTGACCGCAGCGTTCATCACCGACGTGGCCGACCCCGACCCGATTCCCGGCATCGAGGTTCGGGCAGCGAACAGCGGCTCGCTCTTTGAGGGGCTTCAGGATGTCGCGGCAGACACGGTGGTCGTCACCGGCTCGGACGACCTCTCCTCCGCCGCGATCAACGAGCTCAGCTGGGAGCTGGACCCTGGACAGCAGCTGGTGGTCGCACCCCAGCTCGTCGGGGTCGCCGGCTCGCGCATCCACACCCGTCCGGTGGCGGGTCTGCCGCTGATTCATGTCGAGACGCCGTCATACGACGGGCCCAAGCGCTTCCTGAAGCGCGCGTTCGACATCGCGGGTTCGTTCCTGCTCATCGCGATTCTGGCGCCGGTGTTCCTGTTGACGATGATCCTCGTCGCGTTGTCGTCACCCGGACCGATCTTCTACCGCCAGGAACGCATCGGGCTGAGCGGTGCGCCCTTCATGATCCTGAAGTTCCGCAGCATGACGGTGGGTGCCGACGCCAAACTGCGGGCGCTGCTGCAGGAGCAGGGCACCGCCGACATGCCGCTGTTCAAGCTGGCGAATGACCCCAGGGTCACGCCCATCGGGGCGATGCTGCGCCGCTACTCGCTCGACGAGCTGCCGCAGCTGTTCAACGTGCTGTTCGGTGACATGAGCCTCGTCGGCCCGCGGCCCCAGGTCGACGGCGAGGTGCGGATGTACGACTCCAAGTCGAGCCGTCGCCTCGCGGTGAAGCCCGGCATGAGCGGTCTGTGGCAGGTAAGCGGCCGCTCGAACCTCTCGTGGGAGGACAGCATTCGCCTCGATCTCTACTACGTCGAAAACTGGTCGGTCACGAGCGACATCGTCATCCTGCTGCGCACCCTGCGTGCGGTGCTCGGCCACGACGGCGCCAGGTGATGTGACGAGGATGAAGGTGTTGCACGTGGTGGAGAGCTGGGGCAGCGGTGTGCGCGCCGCGGTGCTCGAGTTCGCCGCATTGACCCCCGAGTTCGAGCATCACCTGTTGCGCGGCGTCGCCCGCAGCGAGTTCGCCGATGATGGCGAGGCGGTGTTCGCGAGCGTGCACGCGCTGCCCTCCGGGGTGCTGGCGTCGATCGCGGCCGTTCGTGCCCGCGCCTCGAAGCTGGCTCCGGATGTCGTGCACGCCCACTCCTCGTACGCCGGCGTCGCCGTCAGGCTCGCGCTCAGGTCCTCGTCCCGCCGCCGCGTGGTCTACAGCCCGCACTGTTTCGCCTTCGAGCGCACCGACCTGCGACCCGCCGTGCGAGTGGGCGTGCGGGTCGCAGAGCGAGTGCTCGCGGTGAACACCGCGGTGATCGCGGCCTGCTCCCGCGCTGAGGCCAGCTCCGCCTCATCCAGGCGCGTCGTCTTCGTGCCGAACGTGTCACGCATCCCGGCGACCGTGCCCCGTGCGACCCGGGATTCTCGCAAGATTGTTACCGTCGGTCGCATCGGCGCCCAGAAAGACCCCGACTTCTTCCGCGAGGTCGTCGGGCGACTCAGCCGCACGCAGCCCTCGATAGAGCCGGAGTGGATCGGCGCCGGTGATGACGCCGGGGCAACCACAAGACTCGAGTCCGCCGGCATCCGGATGACGGGGTGGCTGGTGGCGCGGGATGCCTTCCAGGCGCTCGGCGACGCACGCCTGTACCTGCACACCGCACGGTGGGAGGGCTTCCCGCTCGCGATTCTCGAGGCGATCGACCTCGGCGTTCCCGTCATCGCGCGCGAGGTGCCCACCCTCGCCGGCGTGATCGCGACCCCCGGCATCCGCACCCCCACCCAGATGGCGGATGCCGCGGCTGAGCTTCTGGCGGGAGGGGACGACGCCGTGCAGCAGAACCTCGACGCCTGGCGCACGATGCTCGCGGGAAACACCCACCAGCACCAGGCCGCGGCCCTCCGGCGCGCGTACGCCGCACGTCCGCAGCTCACGATCAACGGCAAGTGGCTGGGTGCGCGCCAGAGCGGGATGCAGCGCTTCGCGGGCGAGGTCGCCCGGCGCGTGCTCGACCTGGAGCCCGACGCCCGCGTTCTGGTTCCCCGCGGGGCTGAACTCCCGTCCTGGCTCCCGGCGGAACGCACGAGCCGCTCACGGTTCCGTGGCATCGCGTTCGAGCAGCTCGCTCTGCCGTGGATGGCCAGGGGCACCATGCTGCTGAACCTGGCCGGCGCGGCGCCCCTGGTCGCTCGGGAGCAGCTCGTCGTCATGCACGACGCCACCCCGGCGAGGTTTCCCACCACCTTCTCGCGCGCCTTCGTGCTCTGGTATTCGATCATGAACCGCGTGTTGTCGCGCCGCTCCCGGCAGCTCAGCACGGTCTCGGAGTTCAGCAGGACGGAGCTCAGCGACGTGCTCGGCGTCCCGGCGGACAGGTTCACCGTCACGCCCAATGGTGCGGGCCACCTTCCGCTCGTGCCCGGCATCGAGAACGCCGACCTCGAGGCACGGATGACCGATCCCTACATCGTGTGCGTGGGAAACCTCACACCGAACAAGAATCTCGCGCCGGTGACGACGGCCCTCGCCCGCGCCGGCCGCAACGTCATCGTGGTCGGGGCTGGCGGCACCAACCGCGTTTACGCCCAGCAATCCGGGCTGGATGAGCCGGGGATCTGGCTTGCGGGACGGCTGGACGATGCCGAACTGGCGCTCGTGATCTCCCGCGCCGAGGCACTGGTGTTTCCATCGCTCTACGAGGGATTCGGACTGCCCATCGTCGAGGCGCAGGCGCTCGGTTGCCCGGTCATTGCCTCCGACCGCACCTCGGTGCCCGAGGTTGCCGGCGACGGCGCCCTCTACTTTGATCCGAGCGATCCCCAGCAGGCGGTCGACCTGGTGCGCGGCCTCGACGCGGCAGGGCGGCAGCAGCTCATCGCACGGGGGTATCGCAATGCGGCCCGGTTCTCGTGGGACGCCACCGCGGCATCCATTGTGGATCGCGCGCTCGGTCACGCCGCGAAGGAGCCGGTGACAGCATGAAGATCGTCCAGTTCACCAGTTCGTTGATCTCGCCCCTGGGCGGTGCCGAGCAGTACTGCATCGAGATCTCGCGCTGGCTGCGCGACCACGGTCATGACGTGACGATCATGACCGGGTGGATTACTCCCGAGGTGCAGCAGTCGCTCGAGGCCGAGGGCCTGAGGGTGGTCGTGGTGCGCAGTCGCCGGCCATACCCGCCAGACCGCAAGGGCCCGAAGCTCGCCGCGCTGCTGTTTCACCTGCTCGACCTGATCGGGACCCTGTGGCTGTCTCCGGCATTGCGGGATGCCGTCCGCGGCGCCGATGTCGTTCACGTGCACAGGCTCGCCGGGTTCGGGACCGCGATTCTTCGCCACCCCGGCGTGGTGATGACGGTTCACGACTACGGTCTCGTCGACACGACCACGACTCTGTTGCGGCGAGGTGCCCAGGTGGATGCCCCGCTCCTGCAGCGCCTGCGCGCCACGCTGATCAGCCGCACAGCGCGTGACGCGCGGCTGATCTTCCCCACCGGGCGCCTGCGCGACAAGCACGCCGAGTGGGGGATGACCATGCCGAACCGCACCGAGGTGATCCCGCACGGCTGGCGCGTGAAGGCGACAGTCGCGGCACCGAAATCGGGCCCGATCGTGTACCTGTTCCTCGGCAAGCTGGTCGAGGCGAAGGGCATCTCACTGCTGCTCGAGGCGTGGGGAGAGGGTGTCGCCGGGGCCGAACTATGGATAGCGGGCGCTGGCGAGCTCGAGCCGGAGGTGCAACGCGCGGCAGCGGCGGGCAAGGTGCGATACCTCGGCTGGCTCGACGAGGGGCAGCGCAGCGCGGCGCTCGCCGCGGCATCCGTGCTCGTGGCGCCGTCGCTGTGGCCGGAGATCTTTCTGCTGGGAGCTGCCGAGGGCGTGCTGGCCGGACTGCCGCTGGTGAGCACCACCATTGCCGCGCCACCCGTGCTCGAACACGACCGCAACGGGCTGCTCGCCGAGCCGAACGCGACCGACCTGCGTGCCACTTTGCTGCGGCTGCGGGAACCACGCCTCAGGGCCAGACTCGGATACGGCAGCGTGTCGATGGCGGGTGAGCTCGACTTCGACAAGCACGGAGACCGCGTGCTGCGCGTCTACGATGGGTCGTTCGAGGGGGTCGGTGTATGAGCGTGCAGGATCGGCTGCTCTCGGCGACCCGATCGAAGGTCGTCGGCCCTGCGGCCTACCTGCTGCTCAAGCTGCTCGGTGTGGAGTTTCCTCGCTCGGTGCAGTGGGTGGGGCCGGTGGAGCTCGCCCATGGCGCCGTCGGACTCGTGGTGCATTCGGAGACCCGGTTCGGCAGCAACATCATGGTGCTGCCCGGTGTCGTGCTCGGTCGCTCCGACCCGTGGATAGCGCCGGAGACAGTCGCGCATCTGGGCGGCGGCATCGAGGTCGGTGACGAGGTGATCCTGGGGGCGGGCGCGAAGGTGCTGTTTTCGCCGGGCCAGACCCTGAGCATCGCCACGGGCACGGTGGTGGGCGCCAACGCTGTGCTTCGCCATTCGACCAGGCCCTGGGAGATCTGGGCTGGCAATCCGGCAGTACGGGTCAGCTCCCGCGAACCCGACCGGCCATGATCACCATCCTCGGAGTCGCCACGATCCTCGTGGTGTGCGCCACCTGGTTCCTCAAGCGGGACTGGATGCAGTTCGTCGTCGGGACGCTTGTGGCCTTTCCGCAGACCGCCGGCCTGATCGTGCTCGACAACGGTTTCCCGCTGTTCTATCTCGCGATCATCGTGATCGCCGTGCTGGCGATTCCGTACCTGCTTTTTGCGCTGGCCACTCCCGGGCGGGTGCCGGCGATAGCCTCGCGCGGCCTCAGCCGTCCCGACCTCATCGCGCTCGCGCTCGTCGCCTGGGCTGCAGTGATCTCGATCGTGGGACCGAGGATCTTCAGCGGGATGCGCGTCTTCGCGCCCGAGCTGGGGGTCGACGCGCAGGTCAACAACATGGCCGCACTTCAGCCGTCGCTCGGAAATCTCGCGCAGGTGGGGTACCTGGGTTTCGCCGTGCTGTTTCTCATGCTGGCCGGGCGGATGTTTCCGATCGATCGGCGACTGCTCGGCAGTGCGCTCTGGGTGTCTATCGTGCTCGCCGCGGTGCGCATCGTCGCCGAACCGTTCTGGCCGCACGCGCTGCTGCAGAACATGCCATCGTTCAGTTACGCGACACCGGAACGACTCTCCGGCACGTTCTACGAGCCGTCGGTGCTTGGCCTGTATTTGGTGGTGGCCGCCGGATATTTCACGGCCATGCTGTTCGCCCGCCGCACCCGCCGCACCCGGACGGCTGGTCGTTTCTCGCATCGCGCCGCTCGTTGCCCTCGCCCTGGTCGGCGTCGACTTCACGTTTAACGGCTCAGGCACGGCGCTGCTCGGGCTCGGCGTACTCGGATTCGCGGCCGCCGTTTTCGTGTTCGTCAGGATCGTGCGCGCCCCCGCCCAGCGGGTGCGGCCCGCGCTCGTCGCCGCGAGTCTCGCCGCGGTGGGGCTGATGTTCACCCAGCTGCCCCTGCTGCTTTCGCTCGCGGCCGGCTCGGTCGATGACAAGGCGGCATCCTCGAGCTTCGTCGCCAGGACCGCCTCCAACGAGCGCGCCTGGCAGATCGCGATCGAGAGCGGCGGCCTCGGCATCGGGCTGGGAGGCAACCGCCCATCCAGCCTCTTCTTTCTCGTCCTGAGTTGCCTCGGAGTGCTGGGGGTGGCGTTACTGGCGGCGCTCGTGGTCAGCGCACTCACCAGGGCACTGCGCGTCCAGGCGGCATCGCCGGCCGCGTGGGGGCTCGTCGGCGTGCTGGTGGCGGCGATCGTGGCCGTGCCTGACCTCTCGATGCCGGTCATCTGGATTTCGCTCGCGGCCTGCCTGTATCCCGCGTGGAGCGCTTCTCCTGCCGCGCCAGCCACCTCGCCGGTTGCGGTCGGTCGCACCGCTTAGCCCACTCCTACAGGGCGCGCTTGCCGAGCTCCTGCTGCGCACGCCGGGCGAGCGACCAACGCTCGACGGCCGGGAGAGAGCCAAGAGAGCCAACGAAACGCTCCACGAACGGCTCGAGGAGTGCTCGACCGTTGTCACTCAGCGCGCCGCTGCGGGCGAAGGCCAGCTCGCCGAACCACGGCACCCCGCCGACGCCCCACAGTCGGTGGGCCAGCGCCCGGTACGACTCCATCAGCAGGGGATCGAAGGCCAGGCTTTCGCGCCATCCCGCCGCGGCGGTGAGCTGGGTCGGGCTGGAACGGATGAGCACAGCGGGTCGCGCAATGCGGGTGATCACGGCGCCGGCCGCGGCGGCTCGCAACCACAGGTCGTAGTCCTCCGCGACGGCGCCCGGACGGTAGCTGCCGGCATCCCGAAGCGTCTCGGCGCGCGCGAGGACCGTGGAGTGCGGGTACGGGCAGTCGACGAGCAGGGCCATGGTGGCGGCATCCCGACCGAACCCGATGGGAAGCACGGGCTTGCGCACGCCTCCCCCGATCTTCTGGTACGTCGAAAACACGATGTCGGCCCCGCTGTCGATCGCCGCGAGCTGCGTACGGAACCGCCACGGAAGGCACACGTCATCTGAGTCCATGCGGGCGACCAGCTCGCCGCGCGCCTCCGACAGCAGAAAGTCGCCGGCGAGAGCAACCCCGCGCTGGGTGCCGCCGGCAATCACCCGCACCCGGGAGTCGCCGGTGGATGCCGCGACCTCGGCAGTGTCGTCGGTGCTTGCGTCGTCGAGCACGAGCAGCTCGGAGTCTTTCGGCATCGAGCGAAGCGTCGAGCCGAGTGCGTCACGAATGGTGCCAGCCGAGTTGCGGGCAGGCATGAGTACGCTCAGGCGTGGAATGAGTGACTCCTCGTCGTGGGGTGGGCGGCACCAGCTTTCCACATCTCTGAGCGCCGGAAATATTAACCCGCCCGTTAACCCGCGGCTATGTGCTCCGGATACGCCCGAGGTTCGCGCCGACCGGGATGTGGCTCCTTAGCCCAAACCCCTACCCTTGTGGTGAGCTACCCACTCACACCCGACACCCGACTATCTCCCGTCTCATTGGATCGACCCACGATCCGAGTCTGACCGCACGCGTCCCCCAACGCGTCGAGCCGGTGATTGCTAAGGAACAACATGCACAGCACCCGAGCTGGCGCCCCGATCGACCCATCGCGCCTGCGCGTGGGTTGCGACCTGCAGCGCGTTGACGAGATCGGCCGCAGCGTCGACCTGTTCGGCGCGCGCTACCTCGATCGCGTGTTCACTCCTGTCGAGCAATCCCTGTGTTCCGGCTCCACGATGGCTGAGCGGCTGGCGGGCCGGTGGGCGGCCAAGGAGGCCGTCGCCAAGGTGCTGCGCGCGCCAGCCTCCGCCGCGCTGCCGTGGTCGAGCATCGAGATCGGCGCCGAGGCATCCGGAGCCCCCGTCGTCGTGCTGACCGGGGCAGCGGCCGAGCTGGCCACGGCAGAGGGAATCTCGCACATCGACGTCTCCATCAGCCACGACGCCGGGTTCGCGCTGGCGTTCGCCGCCGCCATCGAACGGGAAGGGCGCGCAGCGTGAGCCACACGACCTCGACCACGCCGACCTCATCCACGCCGACCTCATCCACAGCGTGCTCGACACTCACGGCAAGCTGACCAGCCCCGCGGCGAGTCTCGCGGCAGGCGCAGACCTCTACGCACACGGAATGACCTCGCACGCGAGCGTGAACGTGATGCTCGCCGTCGAGGATGCCTTCGAGATCGAGTTTCCGGACGAACTTCTCACCAAGGAAACGTTTTCCACGATCGCAGCGATTGCTGACGCCGTCGACTCGCTCACCCTCATCCGAAAGGGGTCATGACATGACCGATACGACGATCACCCCAGACACCGCGGCGCTGCTGGCCGCGGCCCGTATCGCCTTCCGGAACGAGCTGCTCGAGGCCGGCATCCTGATCGCGACCTCCGTGCCAGGAGTGTACGGACGGTCCGGAGTCTTCGAGTCGATCATCACCGGCCTCGACTCACTGCTGTCTCAGATGGCGGCACCGCTAAACGCCCGGGTGCTTCGCTTCCCGCCCGTCTACCCCCGAGTCGACTTCGAGCGCACCGACTACATCGCCTCGTTCCCTGACCTGAGCGGTGTTGTCTCCAGCTTCGAGCGGGGAGACAAGGAGCACGCGGCCCTGCTCAGCGCCCGCGCCGAGGGCGAGGCGTGGGACAGCTGGCTCGACCCCACCGACGTCGTGCTGACTCCCGCCATCTGCCACCCGCTGTATGCCACTCTCGAGGGCAGGCTGCCGGAGGGTGGCGGGCTCTACGACCTGGCCGGCTACGGCTTCCGCCACGAGCCATCCGAAGACCCGATGCGCATGCAGTCGTTCCGGATGCGCGAGTTCGTTTTCGTGGGCTCGCCGGATGCCGCCCAGCTCTATCGCGACACCTGGCTCGACCGGGCGATCAACACCCTCGCCTCCCTGGGGCTCGCCGTGGATGCGGTCGCCGCCAACGATCCGTTCTTCGGTCGCGCTGGGCGCATGCTCGTCAACGCCCAGCTTCGCGAGAACCTCAAGGTCGAGATCATCGTGCCGCTGTACGGCGATCTGCACGAAGGCACCGCGATCGCCTCCGCAAACTGCCAGCGCGATCACCTGACGGCGGCCTTCGGCATCCTCACCCACGACGGTGAGACCGCTCACGGCTCCTGTGTCGCCTTCGGCATGGAACGCACAGCACTCGCGCTGCTGCGCACTCACGGCCTGAACCCCGCGCTGTGGCCAGCTGGAGTCCGCGGGATGCTGGGGATCTGACAGCCATGATGGTCGACACCTGGCTGGGCGACCCCGATTCACCCCTTCTCGGCTTCCTGCATACCCCACTAGGTGGGGCGGCCCGCAGCGGCGTCGTGATCTGCCCACCGTTCGGCTACAGCCAGATTCAGGCATACCGGGCCATGCGGTTCGTCGGGCAGGAGCTCGCGGCACGAGGCATCGCGGCTCTGCGCTTCGACTATCTCGGCGAGGGAGATTCTGCCGGTGCCACGGCCGCGCCGGACTCCGCCGAGGGCTGGATGTCGAGCATCCGGCATGCAGTCCAATACCTTCGCGACAGCGGGATCGAGCACATCACGCTGCTCGGTCTCGGCAGTGGCGCGTTGCTCGCGGCCAGCGCCGCGACGAGCAAGGACGTGGCCGGCCTCGTGCTGTGGGATCCGGAGCTGTCCGGGCGACGGTTCATCCGCCGCCAGCGTTCGCTCTATGAGCTCACCGTCGGACCGACCGAGGGCCCGACCGACGACGGCCACGCGCTGCTGTCGTTCTCGCTGCATCCCACCGCCATCCAGTGGCTGGAGTCCACGGAGACCACGGTCGCGGCACTGACCGAGCTGGGCATCGACACCCTGGTGCTCGGCCGCAGGGCATACGCCGCGAACCCGGCACTGCGGCGCCTCGCCGACGCCGCGGTCGAGCGCATCCACTTCACGACGATCGACGGCCAGGAGGCGCTGCTCGAAGCTCCAGCCGAACTGGCGGTGCTGCCCGTGGCCGACATCGCTGCGATGGTCGACTGGCTCGACCAGCGGGCACCGGATGCCGTCTCCGTCATCAACCCGGTCATCAGGCTCGAGGCAGTCGTCGGCACGGCTCCGGATGGCACGGCCATCGTCGAGCGCCTGAGCAGGGTCGGCAGCCATCAGCTTTTCGCCATCGAGACTGTTGGTGCGGCATCCGGCGACGCCATGGTTCTGTTGCAGCCCGGGGCATCCGAGCACAGGGTCGGCCCCGGTCGATTTCAGGTGATCGCCGCGAGGGAGCTCGCCGCCCGGGGACGACGCGCTGTGCGCTTCGACCGCCGGATCACGGGTGACACCACCGAGGTGATGCCGGGCGAGCCCAGCCTCATCTACGCCCAGGAGTGGGTCGACGACACCCACGACCTTCTCGCGGCTTTCCAGCCGGGCGAGCTTGCCTTCGCCGGACTGTGCGCGGGCAGCTGGGTTGCCGCCCGGGTGGCCGAGCGGCATCCGGCCAGGCTGTCGGTGCTGATGAGCCCCAACTACTACAAGACGACCGCCCTGAAGCCGGGCGACTATTCGCGCATCTCCGCCGACGGCAAAGGCGAATCGCGGCTGCGCAGCGTCAAGGGCGCGCTGAAGCAGCGCACCCCGGGCTGGCTGTGGCGCATCCTGTCTCGCCTGCAGCTGTTTCACGACCCCGCCGTGCTTCTCGAGGCGGCCGCGCGCGACGGCAGCACTGTTGTGTTGCTCATGACACCGGACGACGCCCAGAACTTCGCCTCCCGCCGTGGTCCGGAGGCCGCCGACCGCCTGAGACGTCGGGGTGCAGACATCCGCGTCGTCAACTACACGGTCGGCGATCATTCCCTGTTCGGTCAGCAGATACGCACGGCGATGATGGATGACCTGCTCGCGCTGGTCGATGAGGCAATGCCGCGCGGCGGAGGCTCGGGCGTTCGCGTCGCGACGACGGTGACGGGCTCGTGAAGGATTCCACGCAGCGGGTGCGCGCGCTCGGACTGTACGGCGCCACGGTGGTGCTCAACGGCGTCGTCAGCCTGCTCAGCATCCCGGTGGTGGTGGCGATCGTGGGCGCCGAACACTGGGCGTCGATGGCCACCGGCCAGTCGATCGGTGGAGCGCTCGGCGTTCTTGCCGCCTTCGGCTGGGGTCTGACCGGACCGGCGACGGTGGCGCGGCTGGCCCCGCAACTGCGCCCGCAGATGTTCCTCGACTCCCTGTTCGCCCGGGGAGCTCTCGTGCTCCCGCTCATCCTCGTGCAGGCGGTCGTCACTGTCGCGATCGTCCCGCACGCGAAGGTGGTGGCGTTCATCGCGGGCGTGGCGATGATCCTGGCCGGGGCATCCGCCAACTGGTTCTTCGCAGGGGAGAGCAGGCCCGGCCGGTTCCTCGGCCTCGACACAGTTCCGCGCGTCGCTGGCACCGTGCTGGGCCTGGTGCTGGTGATGCTGAGCCATGACCTCCTGCTGTTCGCCCTGGCGCAGCTCCTCGGGTCGCTGGTGGCGCTCGCCGCATCGGCCTGGGTGATCCTGCACGGTCGCGGCCTCGACTTTCGTGCGGCCGCTCGCTGGAAAGTGATCGGCACAAACCTTCTCGACCAGCGGCACGGCGTGGTGGCGACGGGGGTCTACTCGTTGTTCACCCCGGCCGTGCTCGGCATCGTCGCCGTCGTGTCCCCGGCGCTCCTGCCCCAGTTTGTGCTGGCGGACAGGCTGTCCAAGTTTGTGAGCATGGCCGCGTCACCACTCGGCCAGGTCTTCCAGGGCTGGGTTCCGTCTGCCGTGGGCCGCGAGCTCGCGCGCAGGTTGCGAGTCTCTGGCGCGATCACGACCTCCCTCGCCGTGGTCGCGGGAGTGGCTTTCATGCTGCTGCTGCGCCCGTTCAGCGAGCTCATCACCCACGGGCAGGTCGAATTTACCGCGGCCGCCGCGGTGGGCTTCGGCCTCGTCGCGATGAGCCAGATCGCGTTCCCCTACCTCGCGAATGTGGGGCTCATGGCGGTGAGCCGGGTCAGGGTGATCGTGCTGTCGGTGGCGGTGGGCGTTCCCCTGGCGCTTGTGCTCCTGATCGTGATCGAGTTCGTCGTCGGTCGTGAGCACGCGGTGTGGGCGCTGGTCATCGGCAGCGCCGTGATGGTCGCGTGGCAACTGCTGTCGCTGCGCGCGGCGATGGTGAAACTTGTGGATGCCGGCGAGCCGTCGCCCTCCGCGATGCCAGAGCGCGTCGCCAGCCCGGGCGCATAAAGCCTTAACCCGCCGCTTAACCCGGCAGACTGCTGTCCGCTTACCCAAAGAGCACGTTGGATCGTGGGCGGATCATCCGTAGATTGTGACTATCGACGGTCGTCACACTCCCGAAAAGTGTGGCCCGCCGAGACGGAGCCCTACCCGAGGTCTCTCACAGTAAATAACCCGAACCCGGAGCCATCCACCCAATGGACATCCACGAATACTTTGGCGTGCTTCGCCGCGGCTGGGCGTTCATCGCGCTCGGCCTCGCCGTCGGACTCGTCGGCGCGGTCGCAGCTCAGAGCCTGCAGGTGCCCAGCTACTCGGCCACCTCACGCGAGCTGTTGACCACTGACACCTCCGGAAACCTCACCCAGTCGCTGCAGGCGTCGAGCTTCGCGGAGGGCCGGATCGCCTCCTACGTGCTTCTGGCATCGAGCGGCCTGGTGCTGCAGCCCGTGATCGACGAGCTCGGTCTCGACATGACGGTCGACGAACTTGCGGACGATCTCGTGGTGGCAGCGCCCGCGCAGACCCTCGTCATCGACATCACCGCCACCGCGACCAGCCCCACACTCGCCCGGGACATCGCCAACACCACCAGCCGCGTCTTCAGCGAGGTCGTGACGGCGCAGGTGCAGCCCATGACGCTGAACCCTGTCGATCCGACGGTTGCCGTCGATCCTCTCGCGCCCGTCGAGACGCCGGTCACCGTCGTTCCCGTCCGGATCGTGAACATCGAGAAGGCATCCCTGCCGCCGGCCCCGCAGAGTTCGGGCGGGCTGTTCCTTCTGCTCGGCGGGTTCCTGGGCCTCGCGGCCGGCCTGATCGGCGCATCGCTTCGCGAGACGATGGATCGCCGCATCCGCAACCGTGCCGGAGTTTCGGCTGTTACGGACATCCCCGTTCTCGGAGCGATCCGCGGCGACCGCAAGGCCCGGATGTCTCCGCTCGTCGTCGCTCACACCCCGGACAGCTCCATCGCTGAGTCGTTCAGGTCGTTGCGCGCCAACCTCGAGCATGTGCGTGTGCGCAGCGATGTGAACAGCTTCGTCGTGACGGGCATTGCCTCACGCCAGGGCACATCCACGGTGACCGCGAACCTCGCACTCGCGCTCGGAAACACCGCAGCATCCGTCGTCGTCATCGACGCGAACCTGGCTTCCCCGCGCCTCAGCACCATGTTCGGCGCCAGCGGGGCACGCGGTCTCATCGACGTGCTTTCGGGTGACGCCGTCATCGAGGACGTCCTGCGCAAATCGGAGTCAGGCGACGTCTGGGTGCTCCCAATGGGTACGCACCGACCGCGCACCAGCGAACTGCTGGCCACTCCCGCCATGCGCGAGCTGCTCGAAGACCTGCAGTCCCGGTTCGAGGTGGTGCTGATCGATGCGCCGGCGATCGCGGCAGCCACAGACGCAGCAGTGTTCGCCCTGTTCGGCTGCAGTCCGCTGCTGGTGGTGCCGGTGGGCACCAGCCGGCCGGCGCTGGCGGATGCCCTCGCCGCACTTGAGCTCGGTGGCAGTGTGCCAGCCGGCGTGGTGCTGAACAAGATCCCGCGTGGGCTTCGGGGGCGCCGCTCGGCAGCCCCAGCCAAAGCCAGGCGTGCGAAAAAGGCGCCGGCAGTGGCTTCGGTGACCGAGTCCCTGTCGCCGGTGGATCCGACATGGGCGCCGCCGACTCTGGAGGACGCGCTGCCCGGCGAGGCACCGCCGGCGCTGGCGGCGGTCGCGCGCAACACCGCGGGTCCGGTCATCCTGCGCTCACGCCGTCCTGCACAGCCCGCGACCGCGTTCCAGCGACGACTCGGCGTTGTGCGCGGGGCACTTTCGGCCGCCGCACTCGGCCCGATCGCCGGCGTCTCACGCCTCGCGACGCGCAGATCTCGCGCCGTGGTGAGCGATGTCCCGACGCTCCCCGTGAGCCCGACAATGACGCCGCCCTCACGCAGGGCAGTCCAGGCCCCGGCATCGCGGTTCGCGCCGGCCGGAGACCCCGTGGTCGTGGCCCCCTCCGTCCCGGGGAACAGCAGCGAACTCATCACTGAGCTTCCTCCGTTGGCGACCTCGGTGTCGCCCCGTCGTGCGACGCGGCCGGCAGGTGGCCCCGCCGCCAACGCGACGATCATCACGACAGGCGACGGCGCGACCGAGAGGTCAGCGGACGTCTCGGCAGCAACCGAAGACACCGACACGTCTGTGCGCCAGTCGAGGGGGAGAGACTCGCGTCGGTCCAGCCCGCGGATGGTCACGGTGGGTGATTACACCAACGTCACCGACATCACCCCCTCGGTGTCTCGAGAGCGCATCGCACGGGAAAGCTACGCGCTTAAGTCCCGTGAACTTGAGCGGGCAGCGGACGAACGACTGGCGTACGAACAGCAGCTGGTGGAGCGTCGCATCCGTGAGCAGCTCGAAGAACGCCAGCGGGAGCTCGATTCCAGCCTCGACGAGATCCTCGAAGACACGATCATCCTGCCTAAGTCGATCGTCAACACGTAACTAGGCGCTGCGCGAATCCTCGTCGAGCAGTCCCAGTTCGGCGGCCACAAGCAGTGCCTCTGTGCGCGTGGACACGTTGAGTTTGCGGTAGATGCTGCGCAGCTGGGCCTTGACGGTGTTGCTGGCGACGAAGAGCTTGCGAGCAACCTGTTCGATCGTGGCACCCGGGTCGAGAGCGCGCAGCACCACGAGTTCCCGCTCGCTGAGTGCCCCCGCGAGGGTCTGGTACGGCGCCAGGTAGCTGGTGCCGCGCAGCTCGTGGCGAGCCACGAAGGCCTCGGCATCCGGGTGAAGCGCAGCAAGCGACCGCAGGGTCTCGAGTGGCAGCAGGTGGAACGGCACAATCACACCGGACTTGTTCGACTGGTTGATCGCGCGCAGCAGTGACGCCGTGGCATCCTCGTCCCTGTTCAGCGCATGCTCTGACGCTGCTCGCAGCACGGCGAGATCGAGCTGGCCATGACGCTCCGACCGTCCGCGCCCCTGGCCTTCGAGGATGAACAGCAATGCGTGTTTCGGATTTCCCGTCAGAAGCGCGAGCCGCGCCCGGCAGACCGAGATCCACGTGTTGCGACCCACGCTCTGGTCGAGGGCGGCCTCGGCCCTTGGCAACTGACCGAGCAGCAGTGCGAGGTCTGCCGCGTCGCTCGTAAGCAGCACGTGCGCCGTCGAGGTGGAGACAAGCTGGTCGCTGTGCTCGGCCCACGCCCGGTCGAGGTTGGAATCGGTCTCGACCGGATCGCCCCAGTACAGTCCGTAACGGTTGCTGGCGTGCACGGCGAAGGCCCAGAACTCGTCGCTGTCACGCATGTCGGCCAGTTGCGCCAGCCAGTGGCGCGCACCCCTGGGGTCGAGCCTGCTGATCGCCACGAGCGCGTTCGCGACCAGGCTGGCGGTGCCGACCGTGTCTGTGTCATCGATCGAGAGCAGAAGGAAGGATGCCTGCTCCACCTCGCCCTCGAGAGCCCGGGTCAGGGCAAGAGCCTCGGTCGCCCGCGCGCCGGACTGATACAGCGCATCGTCGAGGCCGTACGCCAGGTCGGAACTGCGCTGAAAGCTGTCGCGAGCGCCCGCGAGATCCAGGCCGAGCAGCCGCGACATCCCACTCTGATAGTGGCCCTCGGCCAGCATGAGGTGCGGGCGATCGATCATGTCGTCGCCGGCGAGCAGGGTGTCGAGTTCGTCCGCGACGTCGAGTGCGGCCGCGAAGTCACTGCGAAGGCGAAGAACCAGCGACCGTGCGAGGAGGGTGTGCATGCGGTCCCACGGGCACATCACGTCCGGCATCCGGGACAGGGTCGCCGGCACCCTGCGGCTGAGCGACAGGTAGGGCCGGGTCAGGGCGTCGCCCTGGTTCCACTCGCACTCGAGGTACAGGCTCAATCGTGGATGCTCGTCGCGCACGGCCCGCGGCAGGTCGAGGATGATCCGCTCAAGCGCAAGCCGGTCCTCGGCGAGAAGGTTGACAAGGTACGTGTCGATCGCGTCGACGAGACTCGCCCAGTCTTCGGCGAGTACAAAGTGTGTGAGTGCCTTGACCCGCTTGCCGGAGGCGAGGTTGTGACGGGCAACCGACGAATGCAGTGCCGCGACCACCTCGGGGATGCGCGCCAGCGCCTCCTCCAGCACGGCATGGCGCAGGGTCGGTTCCAGGTGATATTCGCTGTCGCGCAGCAGCACCCGCGATTGTGTCAGCCGATCCAGTTCGCGATCCTCGAAGCCGCCCTGTGTCACCTCGGCGAGCGTGCGGCCGCTGAAGCTGCCGGGGACGGCCAGGGATGCCGCCCTGCGCAGGTCCTCGGACGTCATCGCCTGCGCTCTCAACTCGAGCACGTACGAGATCTCGGCACGCATGCGGATCGCGTACGTTTCGGAATCGTCGTCGGCGTCGGCATCCGGTTCCATCATGGCCAGGACGGAGGGGAGCACGTCGGCCTGGGCGAGAGCGGTCTGCGCAAGCACTTCGGCTGTGGCATCCGTGAGCTGGATCCCCGCTGCGGCCGCCGCCTCCCGGATCTCGCGAGGATTGAGCACGAGCGAGGACGGCGTCGCGGTGACGGCGCCGAATTCGATGCGACCGCGGGTCATGAGTGCCCGCCGCCCCGAGCAGATTGCCACTATCGACAGGTGAGGGGATGTTGCGAGAAGGTCGAGAAGCCCGGAGTCGACGGTCGAGCGAACGCCCGGTCCGAGGTCGACGGCCAGCAGCAGCGGCCGTGCCAGGTCGCGGGCGAACAGCGAGACGGCCTCCTGGGCGTCGCCGATCATCGGGGTTTCGAACGCGTCGGCGATGGCGGTTCTGATGGACTCCCACGGTTGCGGCGCTGGCGTGGAGCCCGATTCGGCGAAGTCGATCCAGACGATGTCCCGATCGACGGAGTCGGCTTTCAGGGTCGCGGCAAGGATCGCACGGACGGGTACGAGAGGAACGTCGTGGATGATGCACACGCGGTTTGACTGCGCTGGGGCGGTGAACGTGGTGGCAGCAACCACGCCGAGGTTGGGGATGCCGTGTCGGATCGTTTCTGGCATCCGGTCTCCTTGAAGCATGGTGGTGCTGGCGTGATGGTCTGGCCGTCGTGCAGCCCTCATCCATTAACCCGTGCTCTCACCCGCGCGGGTATCCCCTATAGGGGTGCACCTTTGCTCCCGTTGAGGGGACAGGCGGGAGCGCAATAATGGAGCAATGTCAGCCCAGCGTCCACAGCCACGCGTTCTCGAGGGAAACATCGTGCGGCTCATCCCGCTCGAGGTTGAGCACTTTGCGGCGCTCTACCGCGCCATCGGCACCGCTGAGGTCTTCGCGTCGGGCTACGGGGGCGGCCCCGCCGGGCTCCCCGAGGACGAGGCTGCGTTCATCGAATTCGCCCACACCTACTACCGCCGTGACACCGGCAATGCGTATGGCGTGTGGCTGCACGACGGCACCCTGGTGGGCACATCGACCCTCACCGACTTCGACGAGGTGCGGGAGAGCGCCCACATCGGCTGGACGGCGTACTCACCGGCGGTGTGGGGCACCGGGGTCAATCCCGAGACGAAACTGCTCATGCTCACCGAGGCCTTCGACCACGGCTTCGGCAGGGTGAAGCTGCAGGCCAATGCCGAAAATGCCCGCTCGCGGGCCGCGATCGCCGGGCTCGGGGCGCGTTTCGAGGGCGTGACCAGGCGCGACCAGCGCCGGGCGGACGGCACCTGGCGCGATGCGGCCGTCTATTCGATCATCGTGGATGACTGGCCCGAGGTCAGGGCGTCACTGGCGGCTCGCGTGGCAAAGTTCACGTCCGCCGCAAGCTGAGCCGCGCGAGTCGTGCGGCATCCGGCGCTAGATTTGACCGCATGAGCATGAATGACGAACACCCTGAGCCGTCGGAAGAGCTCACGAGCCTTCGACGCAGCATCGACAACATCGACGCTGCGCTGATCCATCTCCTGGCCGAACGCTTCAAGTTCACCCAGAGTGTGGGCAGGCTCAAGGCGACGACGGGACTGCCGGCCTCCGACCCGGCGCGCGAGAAGGTGCAGATCGCGAGGCTTCGGGCGCTGGCGGAAGAAGCCCGCCTCGACCCCGCCTTTGCGGAGAAGTTCCTGAATTTCATCGTCGCCGAGGTCATCCACCACCACGAACAGATCGCCTCAACCGGAGCGAACGAAATCCAGAAGTAACGTGAAGGGCGCCCGTTGTCCAGCAACGCCACGTACGCTCGAAGTATGAGCTGGAACCCCTCAATGCCTCCTCGCCAGGACGGTCGCACCTTTGTCGTTACCGGTGGCAACGCCGGCCTCGGATACTTCGCCGCCGAGCAGATCGCGCGCGCCGGCGGGCACGTGGTGCTCGCGACGCGCGACCTCGAGCGGACGGCACTCGCGGCCGCCTCCATCCGCGGAAACGTGGCAGGGGCATCCGTCGACTCGTTCACCGTCGACCTCGCATCGCTTGCGTCCGTACGCGAGGCCGGCGCCAGGCTCGCCGATTACGGCCGCATCGACGGCCTCATCCTGAACGCTGGAATGACGACCGGCCCCGAGGAGCGTGAGACGTCGGTCGACGGCTTCGAGCTGACCATGGCCACCAACTTCATCGGACATTTCGCACTCACCGCGCTCGCGTGGCCCGCACTGCTGCGCACGCCAGGCAGTCGTGTGGTCGGCCTCGGCAGCCTGAGCACCCTGATCGTTCCGCCGCATCCCGGCGACATGCTGAACCGGCGCAGCTACAACGCCTTCCGCGCGTATGCGTTCTCGAAGCACGCCATGCACGGCTTCATCCTCGAACTCGACCGCAGGGCAAAGGAATCGGAGGTGGATGTCGCGGCAGTGCTTGCTCAGCCCGGCTATGCCATCGACGGCCTGACGACCCTGCGCCCCGGCATCATGGACCACACCCCGCTGATGCGCGCCCTGGCCCTCGCCGGTGCGTTCGGCACTCAGGGCAAGAACCGCGGAGCGGCATCCACCGTGCGGGCCGCCCTCGACCCGTCGCTGGTCGGCGGCGAGTACATCGGCCCGAAGCACCTGACGCGCGGACGACCCGTGCCGCAGCATCCCGCTGGCACAAGCGCGTCCCGTGAGTTCGGCGGGCACATCTGGGCTCTGGCCGAGGAGTGGACCGGCCACGACTTCGACGTCTAGCCGGGGCTACTCTCCCCCCCCCAACCCGCCGAGATTGCGCAAACTGTCGGTATCGCGGCGGCGATAGCGACCATGTGCGCAAGCTCGGCGGGATGGGTCATCGGGCGAAGCCGCAGGGCCTGGCGGAGCTGGGGCAGACGGAGGGATGGACGAGCTCGCTCAGCTGCTGCAGCGCACTGTCGCCGAACTTGACCACCCGGATCCCGCGAATCCCTCGAGCGATGATGTCGGCGCGCTCGAGCCGATCACATCTCGCGAAGATCCTCAGCGCGGGCCGAGCCTGGCGCCTCGGGGTGCTGCGATCGACCGGGATGCCCGGCGTACGAAACCGGATCGGTCACCCGCGCGATCTGCCGCTGCGCGCGGTCACGAACCGCTCGCCCGAGGCGGAGTCCCGCCGCGACGACCGCAGGGCCGCGCGCGGGGGAATTTCGCGGAGGGTGAGGTGGTGAACTTCGACTACAGAGCGATCGACCTCATCGGCGAATCGCTGGCCGACGGCCGAGGCATTGACCTGCACGAGGGCGTCGTCGTGCGGTTGCACGCCACCGAGCGCCGCGCAGGCTCGACGCCACCTCGCGGACGTCTCGGCGATGTGACGAGGGGTGTGCCTCTCAGCTAGTCGTCGAAACCCCCACGACGAATGTGAACGTCAATGATCTCACTCGCACCATTCGAGCGTCGCCTGGCGCAGCACGCTCGACGGTTGGCGAAGCTCTTCGTGCAGCTCTACGGCGACGACAGTTCCGTGCGGGACGAGTTCGACCTGTTGCTGGGTGATCTCGAAGCATCCAGGGGACCGCGGCGGCGGCTGAGGGCCCTCGATGACACACGGGAGGCCAACCGCGGACTGGTTTGCCTCCAACCGGATGCTCGGAGGGGTGTGTTCCGTCGACCTGTACGTGGGCTCGTGGCGGGCATCCGCTCGCGCATTCCGTATTTCGTGGGCGAGCTCACCGAGGTGCACCTGATGCCCCGGCCGACGCGCACGCCGGGAATCGGACGGCCGCGGTGTCGAGCTACCGCGCGCAGCCCCCGCTGGGCGACCGCGAATTCGCGAGCCTCCGCCGAGCTGGGCAAGGGGTCGCTCGTGCTCGATTCATCTCAAGGCACCTCCAGCGGCAGAGTGGGCCCGCAAGGCGCCGCCGGCGATCCGGAGTTCACCGACTTCTACCTGATCTACCCCGACCGCCACCGCCGGATGCTTCGAGCTGACCACCGGGAGATCTTCCCCGACGATCATCCGGGGTCGTTCGTGCCGCTTCCCGATGGCCGCTGGGTCTGGGCGACGCTGGTCCTTCCAGTGGGATCGGAACTACCGCAACCCCGCAGTTTGCGCGATGGCCCGCGAGATGGGGGAGGGGGAGGCGGGGGTGAAGGGGGCAGGGGAACCGGCAGACTGGGGGGATGGATGAGCTCGCTCCGCTGCTGCAGCGCACTGTCGCGGAGCTTGAGCGCCGGGGCATCCACGACGAAGCCCTCGGAGCGGTGAAGTGCCGGGCGCAAGCTCGGGCCGATCACCACCTCGACGAAGATGCCTCAGCGCGGGCCGAGCCTGGCGCCTGGGGTGCTGCTGATCGATCGGGATGCCCGGCTGTACGAGCCACGGCGTCGCAGGACAATCCCCGCACGGCGATTGCCGGGTCGCCGGAACGACGGCGTCCCTCGCCGGGGTAGAGGCGCATGACCCGCTGGCGTTCGCCGGATTCTCGCCGCGCACGCCGTCATCCTGAGCACCGGCGGCATTCCGCTGCTGTATCTCGGCGATGAGGTGGGCACGCAAGACCGGATCAGTGCACCCGCGCGGATCGTGCCGCTGCGCGCGGTCACCAACCGCTCACCCGAGGCGGAGTCCCGCCGCGACGACCGCAGGGCCGCAGCGCGGGGGAATTTCGCGGAGGGTGAGGTGGTGAACTTCGACTACAGCCCGATCGACCTCAGCGCGGAGGCGCTGGCCGATGACGCGGCGGCGATCCTGAGCCCTCGTGCAGGATGGGGCCGTGGTGGTGCGCGGGCACGCCACGGATGCCGCCGCGCAGGCTCGACGCCTACCTCGCAGACCGGCTGAGCCTGCTCGAGCCGAGCCGTAGCGAGCGCCGCTATTGCCCGATGACGTCGCCGAATCGGTCAGACATGGTCGCGCGGTGCACTGCCACGAAGCTCGTCAATGGTGAGCGTGAACTCGTCCTGCACCTCGAGCACACCGCTGTTCTCGGTGACGCCGATGCGCAGGAACGGGTAGCCGCGCCCGTCGCACAGGCCCTGGAAGCGCACGTCGTCTTCGCGCGGCACGCTCACGAGCATGCGGCCCGTCGACTCGCTGAAGAGTGCTGCCGTGGCATCCACCCCGTCGCGCTCCATGATCTCGGTGATCCAGACGCGGGCGCCGACGCCGAAGCGCATCACGGCCTCGGCAAGCGCCTGGCCGAGTCCGCCGTCGGCGAGGTCGTGAGCGGATGCCACGAGGCTCTGTTCGCCGCCGGCAGCGATCAGCCCCGCGAGCTTCATCTCGGTGCCGAGGTCGACGACGGGCGGCGTTCCGCCGAGGTGATCGTGCACAGTGCCAGCCCAGGCGGAGCCGTCGAGCTCGTCGCGCGTGACGCCGAGCAGGTAGATGTTGTTGCCCTCGTCCTGCCAGCCCGACGGGATGCGGCGGGCGACGTCGTCGATGATGCCGAGCACGGCAATGACGGGGGTGGGATGAATCGGCACGTCGCCGGTCTGGTTGTAGAACGACACGTTGCCGCCGGTGACCGGGATCTCGAGCTCGAGGCATCCATCGGAAAGTCCCTCGACGGTCTTCGAGAACTGCCACATCACCTCGGGGTTCTCGGGCGAGCCGAAGTTGAGGCAGTCGCTGACCGCGACCGGCGTCGCGCCGGTTGCCGCCACGTTGCGGAACGCCTCGGCGAGGGCGAGCTGCGCTCCGCGGTACGGGTCGAGCTGGCAGTAGCGGCCGTTGGCGTCGGTGGCGACGGCGAAGCCGAGGCCGGACTCCTCGTCGATGCGCACCATGCCGCCGTCGTCGGGGAAGCTGAGCGCGGTGTTGCCGAGCACGTACTTGTCGTACTGGTTGGTGATCCAGCTCTTGTCGCTGAGGTTGGCGGAGCCGAGCAGCGCCAGCACGTCGGCGCGCAGGTCGGTCGAGCGGGGCAGCGACGCCGTGGTGTCGGCCTGCAGCGCGTCGATCCAGCTGGGGTACGCGACGGGACGGTCGTAGACGGGGCCGTCGACGGCGACGGTGCGCGGCTCGACGTTGACGATCTCTTCGCCGTGCCAGTTGATGATGAGGCGCCCGGTGTCGGTGACCTCGCCGAGCACGCTGGTCTCGACATCCCACTTCTTCACGACCGCGAGGAACCCGTCGAGCTTCTCCGGGGTCACGATCGCCATCATGCGCTCCTGGCTCTCCGACATCAGGATCTCTTCGGCCGTGAGGGTCGGGTCGCGCAGCAGCACCTGCTCGAGGTCGATGAACATGCCGCCGTCGCCGTTGGAGGCGAGCTCACTGGTGGCGCACGAGATGCCGGCGGCACCCAGATCCTGGATGCCCTCGACGAGTCCGAGCTTGAACAGCTCGAGGCAGCACTCGATGAGCACCTTCTCGGCGAACGGGTCGCCGACCTGCACGGCGGGCCGCTTGGTGGGGCCGCCCTCGCTGAGAACGAGTCGACGGCGAGAATGGATGCCCCGCCGATGCCATCACCGCCGGTGCGGGCTCCGAACAGCACCACCTTGTTGCCCACGCCGCGGGCGTTCGCGAGGTGCAGGTCTTCGTGGCGCAGCACGCCGACCGCGAGGGCGTTCACCAGCGGGTTGGCCTGGTAGACGGAGTCGAAGTAGGTCTCGCCGCCGATGTTGGGCAGGCCGAGGCAGTTGGCGTAGAACGAGATACCGGAGACGACGCCGTGCACGATGCGCGCGGTATCGGGGTCGTCGATGTGACCGAAGCGCAGGGCATCCATCACCGCAACGGGCCTGGCGCCCATCGAGATGATGTCGCGGACGATGCCGCCGACACCCGTCGCTGCGCCCTGGAACGGCTCGATGAAGCTCGGGTGGTTGTGGCTCTCGATCTTGAAGGTGACGGCCCAGCCCTCGCCGACATCCACGACACCGGCGTTCTCGCCCATGCCGACCATCAGGTTCTTCTTCATCTTCGGGCTGACCTTCTGCCCGAACTGCCTGAGGTAGTTCTTGCTGCTCTTGTACGAGCAGTGCTCGCTCCACATCACGGAGTACATCGCGAGCTCGCCGCTCGTGGGTCGACGCCCGAGGATCTCGCGGATCTTCAGGTACTCGTCCTGCTTGAGGCCGAGCGCGGCGTACGGCTGCTCCTTCTCGGGAGTAGCTGCAGCATTCGCCACGGTGTCAGGAACAAATGTGCTTGATGTAGACGGGGAGGGGGTCACGAAGCTCCAGGAGAAAGGGGTAGCCGGATGCCACGATTCTACGCGAGAGGCGGCCGTGGCAGAATCGGGGTGTGCCTCCCGCCCTCGCGCCAGACGTCAACGCCGCTCGTGCCACGCCACTGTCTGCGCTCGGAGCATCGGGCTGATCCCCGCAGCGCTGCTGAGCAGTTCCGCGGTGCTGCTCTTCTCCCTGCGCGGCACCTCGATCGCCGTCACGCTCGTCGGGTACGGGATGCTGCTGACGGCGCTGTTCATCGCCTGGCGACTCGACAGCGCCAGTCGCACCGACGGACTGTTCCGCGATCTGCTGCTGATCGCCACCGGAATGGTGATCGTGTCGACGATCTCGGTGGAGGCGAACATCGGCTGGGGCAACTTCTTCCTGCTCGGGTTCGTGCTCGCGGCGGCCGTTGCCGTGCCGTACCTGATCTCCCGGTTCGTGTTCCGTGACCGCGTCATCCGGTTCCCGTGGCGGGGCGGCTGGCCGTGGAGTCGCGTGCAGTGGGGCTACCTCGTTCATGGTGCTGTTCCTGGGCTGGTTCATCCTGCCCTTCTACTTCATCACCTCGAAGGTTTACTTCAACTGGCCGGCGGTCACCGAGTGGCACGAGATCGCCCGGCTCTTTGTCGGGGTGAACGCGGTGGGAACCTGGGATGAGCTGTTCTTCATCCTGACCGTCTTCGTGCTGTTCAAGCGGCACTTCCCGGTGTGGCAGGCGAACCTGCTGCAGATGGTCATCTTCGTGTCGTTCCTGTGGGAGCTCGGCTACCAGGCGTGGGGGCCGCTGCTGACCATCCCGTTCGCCCTGCTGCAGGGCTGGATCTACGCCCGCACCCGATCGCTGCCGTACGTGCTCACCGTGCATCTGCTCTTCGACCTCGTCGTTTTCCTCGTGATCGTGCATGCCCGCAACGACGGCATCATCGGCATCTTCCTCGTATCTCCCTGAGGCACGCTCTCCCACCTGCCGTTCAGAGCCGTGTCGTAGGCTGACTGTTTTGCCGTAGCAGGAGGTCTAGTGCTCGAAAATTTCGTCTGGCAGTCGTGGCTCGGTCTCGGTGTCGCGGTACTCATCGCGCTCATCGTGGTTGGGGCGATCATCGCGATCGTGTCCGTGGGCGTGCGCGCCGTATCCGGCCGGTACCCCGGGCTTCGGCCCGCGATAGGCAGCGTCAGGAGGCGGGCGCGCGTCATGCTCGCGGTCGTCGGCGTGTGGATTGCGGTCTCGCAGACCCTGCCCGCCCCTGACTGGCGCGCGGTGGTCGACCACGGGTTCCGCATCCTCGCGATCTCGGCCGGCGCATGGTTGCTGGCCGGGGCGATGGGGCTGCTCATCGACAACGCGCTCACCCGCTACCCGATCGACGTACCGGACAACCGCGTCGCCCGTCGGGTGCGCACCCAGGTGATGATCATTCGCCGCCTCGGGCTGGCGATCATCGTGGTCATCGCGGTCGGCTCGATCCTGCTGACCTTCCCCGACGTGCAGGCCGTTGGCGCGAGCCTGCTGGCCTCCGCGGGCGTGGCCAGCGTCGTCGCCGGTCTCGCCGCGCAGTCCACCCTCGCGAACGTGTTCGCGGGGATGCAGCTCGCCTTCAGCGACGCCATCCGGGTGGATGACGTGGTCGTGGCGAACACCGAGTGGGGTCGCATCGAGGAGCTGACCCTCACCTACGTCGTGCTGCGCACCTGGGATGAGCGTCGCGTGGTGCTGCCATCCACCTACTTCACGACCACACCGTTCGAGAACTGGACCCGCAAGGGCAGCGCACTCACCGGCGCCATCCTGTTCGACCTCGACTGGCGCGTGAACATCGGGCGCCTGCGCGATCAGCTCGATGTGGTGCTTGGCGAGACCGAGCTGTTCGATGGCCGCGTCGCGAACATTCAGGTGACGGATGCCACGGGCGGCTTCGTCAGCGTGCGGGTGCTGGTCAGCGCATCCGATGCCGGTCGCCTCTGGGATCTGCGGTGCATCGTGCGCGAGAAGCTGGTCGACTGGCTGCAGAAGTCGGGCCCGGCAGGCCTGCCGCGCAACAGGGTCATGATGGTCGAGCAGGAGCCGACGCCGCGGTCACGCACGACCGAAGACACCACGACCAAGTCGGGGCTGTTCAGCGGCACCCCCGAGGCCGAGGCACGCGGTCAGCAGTTCACCGGCGCGATCACGATGCCGGTGCCGACGCCGTAGTCCCGGCAGCCCGCTGTGCGCGCCTAGCCGAGTTTGGGCGGGCCGAGCGTCAGCAGCACGCCGAACACCGTGGCCACGGCTACCGCTGCGACGGCCGCGAAGACAACGGGATGCGCCAGAACGAGGCGAAGGATGCGGTCGGTGAAGCGGCTGTCGCGAGGGTCGGCGGTCGCCGCGGGTCGCCAGCCGCCGTCGAGTCGTCCGGAGCGCGCGAGCCAAAGCTCGACCGGGATCGTCGCGTACGGGATGACCGCACTGCCGATCGCGAGCAGCGACGTGCCCACACCCCAGCGCTGATTCACGGCCACGAGTACGGCGGTGACGCCGTAGGCGAGGAACACGAACCCATGGATTCCGCCACCGATCGACACCGCAACGTCCAGTCCGGCGGTTGACCGCAGTATGAGCCCGCCGATCAGCAGCGTCCAGGTGACGGCCTCGGCGACAGCGAAGGTACGAAAAAGCGAACGAGGGGTGACGGTCACAGGTGCCTGGGGCTGTGTGCGTCGAGCGTGCGCGCTGTCTCGTCGATAAGCACGGCGAAGTGTGCCCGTTCGGTCGGGTCGTAGTCCGCGGAGTCGATGGATGCCGCCAGCCGGCCCAGTTGTGCCCGCAACGCGGCTCGCTGCTCGCGCGTGCGCGCGAGGTAGCCGACCTCATCCAGCAGCGCGAGCATCCGGGTCGCGACATCCGGATCACTGGCGCCGTACCGCCGCGGCTGCTGCACGGCGACCTCCAGAAGTTCGTCGAACTCGTGAATTGCGCGGATCACCCGCAGGTTGCCATCCTCATCGACGAGCCCGGGATGCTGCTCGGGCAGCGCCGTGAGCGCGCCAAGAATCGCCGACAGGTGGCTGAGCGCATGAACGGCCGTCGTCGGGTCGTTGATGCCGGGCGACAGCGCCTTGCTTGCGATATCGGCGATCTGCCTGAGGCCGAACCCGACGTCCTGTGAGGCTGTGCGCTCGTAGTCGAAGCTGTAGGCGTTGTTCACCTGAGACCGCAGGGCGTCTGCGTCGACAAGTTCGCCTGAATCCGACCACCACGACACCAGGACGGTGCCGGCGATCACGCTGCTGCCGACGGTGTGTTCCTCGGCAATGACGATCGAGTGCTTGCACGCGATCGCCACGAGCTTGTCGTGGTCGACGGCGCTGATGAAGCCGGAATGCTCCGCCACAACGGTGTGGGGCTCGCCGAGCGTCGAGCGGTCGACCGCGATGGCGTTGCTCGGCTCTGTCGAGCTCACCAGCGCGATGGTGTTGCTGGTCTCGGTGTGCACCTCACGCAGCATCGTCTCGATGCGCAGTTGGCGGGCGAGGTGCGCCAGGAACAGCGTCAACGTGACGATGCTTGCCAGCGTCAGCACGGATGCCACGGTCACACCGATCCTCGGCACAAAGCCGCCCCCGGCCTCCGTCTCGTCGCGGACCGTCCTCAGCACCGTGAGTGCAAAGGCGAAGGTCGCAAGAAACACCGAGAGGGTCGCGTGCACTGCCTTGTCGCTCGCGAACAGGCGCAGCAGCCTCGGGCTGGCCTGGCTGCTCGCCAGCTGCAACGCGACCACCGTCAGCGAGAAGGTCAGCGAGGTCGCGGTGATCAGTGAGCCCGCGATCGCCCCAAGCACCGAGCGAGCCGCAGCGGGGCCGCCGCTGAACAGGATGCCCTGCAGCACTCCGGCGATGTCCTGGTCGACAAGGCGGTCGAGGATCGGGATTGCGACACCGGCGGCGACGGCAATGACGATCCAGAACACCGGAACCGGCCACAGTTCAGCCGAAATTGCCTCATTGAGGCTCGCCAGACGGCGGCTCCAGCGATTCCCGCGGGCGGCTGCCATGTCAGATCCTCGCTAATGCCGTAATCGCGCTGGTGAAGAAGGCGATGCCATCCGTGCCCGAGCGCATCGCATCCGTCATGTCCGGGCCGAAGCCGGGCTCGGTGGCATGCTCCGGATGCGGCATCAGCCCAACCACGTTGCCGCGCTCGTTCGACACCCCCGCGATGTCATTCATCGACCCGTTCGGGTTCACGTCCACGTAGCGGAACACCACCTGGCCGTTGCCCTCAATGCGCTTGATTGTCTCGTCGTCCGCGACGTATCGGCCATCGGCGTTTTTCAGCGGGATGATGATCTCGGCGCCGGGCGCGAATTCGTTGGTCCACGCCGTGGTGGCGTTCTCGACGCTCAGCTTCTGGTCGCGGCGGATGAACTGCTGGTGCGCGTTGCGGGTGTGTGCACCCGGCAGCAGGCGCGCTTCGGCAAGCATCTGGAATCCGTTGCAGATGCCCAGGACGGGCATCCCGGCGTTGGCAGCGTCGATGACCTCGGCCATGATCGGCGCGTGGCTGGCGATCGCACCTGCACGCAGGTAGTCGCCGTAGCTGAAGCCGCCGGGGAGGACGATGGCGTCGACGCCGTTCAGTTCGTGGTCACCGTGCCACAACGCCACCGGCTCAGCACCGGCGAGACGGATGGCCCGCTGGGCGTCCCGGTCGTCGAGCGAGCCGGGAAACGTGATGACGCCGATCCTCATTCTGAGACCGTGATGCTGACGACATCCTCGATGACGGTGTTGGCGAGCATGTCTTCGGCGATCTCGCGGACCTCGGCGAGCATGGCGTCATCCACCGGTCCGTCGACGGTCAGCTCGAAGCGTTTGCCGATACGCACGCCCGTGTAGCTGTCTTTGCCGAGTCTGCTGAGGGCACCGGCAACGGCCTTGCCCTGTGGGTCGAGGATCTCTGCCTTGGGCATGACCTCAACAAGAATGGTGGGCACCGAAACACTCCAGGAGTTCGTGGGCGAATAGGACGATTCTACGGGACGAAGAGAACCGCGAAGGAGGCGACCACCGCGAGCACCCCGATGCCGGCGAAAACGATCCCGAGGATGCGAAGCAGTTTCTCATCGGGAGACGACTTCGTGAAGTGGCAGTGGGCGCTGCGTTTGCGGTGAAACACCTCGAGGTTGTCGTGGTCGTGAGCCATCGCGAGTTCTGCCTCGGAGAGTTCGCGCGACTGCACATCTCCGGTCGGGGAAAGCCAGTTGAGGCGGTCTTCCGGAGATCGCGGCCGGCGCCGACCGCCAGGGGCCACGCGACATCACCATGACGGCGAGGATAAGGAAGCACACGGCCGCTCCGGAGAGACCCACGATCGTGAAGACCTCGGCGAGAAGGCCGATCGTCTCAGCGCCGCTCGTCATAGCTGCAACATTACTGGCGAAGGCCCGCCCGACGTCGCGAACCCTAAGCCTCGCGTCTGCTGCGCTGCAACCCCTAGTCGCGCGGAGTGCTGCAACGCAAGCTGGATGACATGTACGTCTCGTTCTCCGCCGTTCCGGTAGCGCCCGGAGCGATCGCTGGCGCCGCGGCAGCGGAGCAGCCGACCGACGTGGATGCGGCCCTCCGGCTGGCGCGCGCCATCGGCTCGACGCGTCCGGTGCCGGGCGATGCATCCACTCGTGATCTCTGGGAGGCGTTCGCGACGATCGCCTCCCGAGACCTTGGTGCCGTCCGCGCGCTGGAGCCCCACCTCGATGCGGTCGCGATTCTGGCGCAGGCGGGGATGGAGGATTCCGGCGGCACGTGGGGAGTGTTCGCGGCAGAGGGCGGAGTAGACCCGCTGATGGCGTCGTCGGGCGACCCCATCACGCTCACCGGCACGAAACAATGGTGCTCACTGGCGGATCGGCTCGACTCCGCGTTGGTGACTGCGACGACCACCACCGGCGCCAAACGGCTGTTCGCCGTCGACCTCAGGCAGCCAGGAGTGCAGGTGCTCCCATCGACCTGGATGGCGCGCGGTCTCAGCGAGATTCCCAGCGGCCCGGTCACCTTTGACGCTGTCCCGGCCACTCCCGTCGGCGAACCCGGGTGGTACCTGGAACGACCGGGGTTCGCGTTTGGCGGCATTGGAGTGGCCGCCTGCTGGTTCGGCGGTGCGGTCGGAATCGGACGCACAGTGCACGCCGCTGCCGAGGCGAAGCCCAACCCGTTCCTGCTCGCTCACCTCGGTGCGATCGATGAGCTGCTGCAATCGTGCCGACGGGCGCTGCTCGAGGCGACGCAGCTGGTGGGAATCACCTCGACTGACGGTCGCCTGCTCGCCAAGCGGGTGCGCGCGACGGTCGCCAGGGCCAGCGAAGAGATCATCATGCGGGCCGGTCACGCCCTGGGGCCCGCCCCGCTCGCCCTCGACCGCGAGCACGCCAAGCGGGTCGCTGACCTCCAGCTCTACATCCGGCAGCACCACGCCGAGCGCGACGACGAGTCGCTTGGCCGCGCCATCGCCGACGGGCCGACACCATGGTGACCTTCGACGCGAGCCTGGCCGGAACCCCGACCGCGGTGTGGTCGGCCGATCCACGACTGCGAGACCGGCCGCCGCTCGACCTGCACGGGGTGGATGAACTGATCGTCGTGGCCGCCCACCCCGATGACGAAACTCTGGGAGCCGGCGGCTTGATCGCGCTGTGCTCGCGCCGCGGCATCCCGGTCACGATTCTGGTGGTGACGGATGGCGGTGCCACCGGCGGGCCGGGAACCGCCGCCGAACGCTCCCGGGAGCTGGCCGCGGCCGCCGAGATTCTGGGGGGCGGCCGGCACATCACGGTCGTCGAACTCGGATTTCCCGACGGCGGCACCCGCGAGAACACCGCCGCGATCACCGCGGCTCTGCGCGCGCGCATCGCCGACTCGTCTCCCGGCGCGCTCATCGTGGCGCCCTGGCGCGGTGACGGCCACCGGGATCACCGCGTGGTGGGTGAGATCACCGCCGAGATCGCGGCGGGCCTGGCCGTGGGCCGTCGGTTCGCGGAATACCCGATCTGGATGTGGCACTGGGCGCATCCGGAGTCCGATGCGACACCGTGGCAGAGCATGGTGAGCGTCGAGGTGGATGCCACGAAGCAGCGGGCTCTGAACTGCTTCGATTCGCAGACCCGGGGTGAGGATCCCGTGCTGCGGCCCGACTTTCTGGAGCACTTCACCGGAGATACGGAGTACCTCATCATGGAGCACGACTCGCTGCCCGCCGAGTATTTTGACGAGACCTATGAGCGGCACGACGACCCGTGGGGGCTGGCCACCCGCTGGTACGAGACGCGGAAACGCTCGCTCATGCTCGCGTCGCTGCCCTTGGAGGAGTACGGAACCGCCCTCGAGATCGGATCATCCATCGGGGTGACGACCGAGGCGCTCGCCGGACGCTGTCGCGAGCTGCTGTCGGTGGACGTGTCTGCTGCGGCGGTTGAGCGTGCCCGCGAACGGGTGGGCGAGGCGGCGACCATAGAAGTACGGGATGTCACGCGTGACTTCCCGGGCGGAGAATTCGACCTCGTGGTGTTGTCCGAGGTCGGATACTATTTCGGCGCCTCGGCGCTGGTGAGAGTCCTGGCGTCGATCGGTGCGGCCCTGACGCCGCGCGGGACCCTCGTCGCGTGCCACTGGCGGCATCCCGTGGGCGACTATCCCCTCAGCGGTGACGAGGTTCATGCGGCGATCGAGGGACTCGGTCTCGAGCGCATCGTGCGTCACGAGGAGGAGGACTTCTTGCTCGAGGTCTTCAGTCGCGATCCAGCGTCGGTGGCGCGCCAGACGGGCCTGCTGTGAAGGCGATAGCCGAGCTCGTGGTGCTGATCCCGGCGCGAGACGAAGAGGCGCTGATCGGGCGCTGCCTGCGGTCAGTGCTCGCGGCCCGAGCCCTCGTCGACCTTCCGGTGCACGTCGTCGTGGCCGCGGATGGATGCCTCGACGCCACCGCCGCGGTCGCGCGAAGTTTCGACGGGGTCACTGTCGTGGAGATCGACTCATCCAATGTCGGCACGGCGCGGGCGACGGCAGCACGTGCCGCACTCCAGCTGACCACCAGCGGACCGGACAGGGTGTGGATGGCCAACACCGACGCAGACTCGGTGGTGCCCCCGAACTGGCTGGCCGAGCAGGTGCGTCTGGCGAACTCGGGTGCCGACGTGATGATCGGCACCGTGCGCCCGGACTTCGAAGAACTCTCCGTCGAACAGGAGCGTGCGTGGCTGGCGCGACACATCCCGGGCAAACCCAACGGCCACGTGCACGGCGCGAACCTCGGCGTGCGGGCATCCACCTATCTGCGGGCCGGGGGATACGAGCAGCTGCCGGAGCACGAGGATGTCGAGCTCGTCGCGAGGCTGACCGAAGTGGGACGGGTCGTCGCAAGCGACAGGGGTGAGGTCGTGACATCCGGGCGCAAGTTCGGGCGGACGCCCGGCGGGTACGCCCGATACCTGCGCGAGGATCTGCTGCGCGCGGCGGAGCACGTTGACGACGCACGTGCGGAGGCCGCGACGCGCTGATCGCTCTGGCTCCGGATGCGACAGACTGGTGCCGTGACCGCAGACACCGTGACCCAGTCGCGCATAGTGCGAGTGCTCGTCGCCGGGCAGGTTCTCGCCGGCCTCGGGCTCGGCGCGACCATCGCCATCGGAGCGGTAATCGCGAACGACATTGCCGGCGAGGCGTTCTCCGGCGCGGCAGCAACCGCCAGCACGCTTGGCGCGGCGATCGCGGCGATTCCCCTGGCGCGGATCGCGCAGCGGCTCGGCCGCCGCCCTGCCCTCACCCTCGGCGCGGCGACAGCGGCAGGCGGCTCGATCATCACGGTCGTGGCGACGGGGCTCGCCTCACTGCCGCTTCTGCTGCTCGGGTTCGCGATGCTCGGGGTCGGCACTGCGGTGGGGCTCCAGGCGCGCTTCGCGGCGACGGATGTCGCGGCCCCAACCCGGCGCGGACGCGACCTCTCGCTCGTGGTCTGGTCGACCACCGTGGGTGCCGTGGCCGGCCCGAACCTGTTCGGCCCCGGTGTGGTCATCCAGAACGCCCTTGGGCCTGCCCGAGCACACCGGATCGTTCGTCATCGCTATCGTCGCCCAGGTCGCGGCTGCCGTGCTGTACTTCGTCGCGCTGCGCCCCGACCCGCTGCTGCTTGCTCGCGAGCGGGCGGTGCTTCCGTCGCCGGTCGCGGAGCTGGGGATCGTGCGTGGCCGGGCCGCCCTGGTGTTTGCCATCGGCACCATTGCGGTCAGTCACGCGGTGATGGTCTCGGTCATGTCGATGACGCCGGTGCACCTGTCTCACCACGGCGCGAGCCTCACCATCATCGGCTTCACGATCAGCCTGCATGTGGCCGGGATGTTCGGACTTTCGCCCGTGTTCGGCTGGGCGAGCGACCGCTGGGGTCGGCTCCCGGTGATCCTCTTCGGCCAGGCGCAGCTCGCCGCCGCCGTGGTGTTGATCGGATTCGGCGCGGAGAGCACACTCGCCGTCACGGTGGCGCTCGTGCTGCTGGGCCTCGGCTGGAGCGCGTCGACGGTGGCCGGGTCTGCGCTGGTCTCCGACCTCGTCACCGGCGAGACCCGCGTGCGGGTGCAGGGTCGCACCGACACGCTCATGAGCCTCGCTGGCGCGGTCGGCGGAGGTGCGGCAGGCCCCGTGCTCTCGCTCATCGGATACTCCGGGCTCGCCTGGGTCGCCGGAGTGTTCGTGCTGGTCGTGGTGGGCGCGGCGGGCGTCATCCGCCCCAACGTTGCGCGGGCCCAATAGCGGTCACTGCCGCATCTTCACGGCGCCCGCGCGGAGGACTAGAGTCGCACCTATCAACGCCCCTAGGCAAGGTGTGGTGTGGACATGGGCGACAATCGGACTGCCGAGTTCCATCGGCTGCATTCCTCTGGATGCTTCGTGATGCCGAACCCGTGGGATGCCGGGAGCGCGCGGGCACTCGAGCAGCTGGGGTTCAAGGCGCTCGCCACGACGAGCGCCGGATTCGCCTGGTCGCTCGGTCGCGCTGACAACCGCGTCGAGCGCGATCAGACGCTGGAGCACCTCCGCCTGATCGCAAGCTCCGTGTCACTGCCTGTCAACGCAGACTTCGAGGGCGGCTACGCGGTAGATCCTGCTGCGGTCGCGGCGAATGTGATGATGGCGGCGGACACCGGCATCGCCGGGCTCTCAATCGAGGACTCTTCGGGCGACACAGCCGATCCGCTGTTCGAGTTCGGCCTTGCGGTGGAACGGATCACAGCAGCGAGGCGAGCAATCGACCAGAGCGGCACGGGCATCCTTCTCACGGGACGGTCCGAGGGCTTTGTCTGTGGGCGTCCCGACATCGATGAGACGATTCGACGGCTTCGCGCGTACGCCGAAGCCGGAGCCGATTGCCTCTACGCGCCTCGAATCGACAAGCTCGAACATGTCTCCGCGATTGTGGATGCGGTGTCACCGAAGCCGGTGAATCTGCTGATCAATTCGCCGTTCACCACCGTCGCGGAGGCGGCCCGGCTGGGCGTTCGGCGCATCAGCGTCGGCGGCACACTCGCACGCACGGCGTGGGATGGATTCCTCAAGGCCGCCGCAGAGATTGCGGATGCCGGCGAGTTCTCTCGGTTCCAGAACCTGCCGAACGTCGACGCTCTGCTGGGCGACTGACGTTCACAGCCGGATGACGTGGTCGGCACGTGCTGCCGATGCGTTGATCACCACCGCGTTCGCCTCGTCGGGACCAAGCGCCCAGGCCCTCGCCTGCTCTGGCGTCTTTCCGAACCGGACGTGCCGCTCAACCAATCGCTCGATGCGGACACCACTGTCGAGCTCCACGAAGAACGTCAGGTCGAGCAGCTCGGCGGCCCGCTCCCACAGCAGGAGGTAGTTGCCATCGACCACCACGGTTGATAACTCCTGCGGAATGAGGATTGCGCCGGGCACAGGCTCCTCGATTCCGCGGTCGAAGCCCGGCGCCGCAACCGAATTGCAGGAGTTACGAACATCGGCGAGGGTTGCCACGAAGCCGTCGACGTCGAAGGTGTCTGGCGCGCCCATCCGCTCACGGCGGCCGAGCCTGCGCAGCTCGGCCTGGGGCAGGTGGAAGCCGTCCATCGGAAGCAGCGCCGCCGCAGGCAGCCGCTCGACGATGGCCGCGGCGATGGTCGATTTACCGGCGCCCGGGGGCCCGACGATTCCCACGAGAAGGCGCCGCGCAGCAGGAGTTGTCGCGCGCGCCCTGAGCACGAGATCGATCACCTCGTCGAGGGATCGCAGCATCACAGCACACCGTTGGCCGCGGCATCCTCGATCGCGAACTCGGCCCAGTCCCGGTAGCCATTGGCGCTCGGATGAAACAGGTCGCTCGAGAAGAAGCCGTCGGTGTATGGCGGAGGGGGAGGCGACATATGCACGGAGGGGAATGTGCTCACGACGGATCGCGCCGCGTCCTCGAGGCTGCGCGAGTGCAGGTACAGGTTGAAGCGCAGCGGGTTCGGCAACAGTTCGAACCTGAAGAAGGCAGGCAACGACGACATCAGCACGAGCGGGCTCGACTCGGTCAGGGCATCCAGAATGATCCGGATGTCACGGCTGAAGCTCGCGCGCCGTCGCAGCCCCAGTGCATCGTTGGCCCCAACTGTGAGGAACACGACGTCCCAGCGTTGACCGGCCACCGTCTCGAGGTAGTCCGTGACGAGGTCGCGCGTGGTCGCACCGTTGCGGCCGGCCGCCACCCACGTCACGCCCCTGCCGGTGCGCTCGGCGAGCAGCCGCGCGAGGTTGCCCGGCAGCGCGTCATCCTGCGTGGCAGCTCCGACCCCGGCCGCCGTGGAGTCCCCGAGCACGAGCAGTCGCAGCGGATCGGGGCCGTCGAGTGATCCATGCCAGGGCTGCGCGGCATCCGGGAGCCTGGGCGTGTCACGGCGCAGCCGTCGTCCCTGCAGCACGAGCAGTGGTGCGGCGGGCAGCATGGCCACCCTGCTCAGTCTGCGGATAGCGCTCATCGTTCCATGCTAGATCGGTAGGCTCGGGGCATGGATACCACCGGCCTCGATGACTTTCTCGCCGACCAGGATTTCTCCGGAGTTGTGCTGATTCGCGATGGCAATCGCACGGTCTATGAAGCGGCCACTGGCCTCGCGACTCAGCGCTGGGGCATCGCGAACGCCATGAACACGCGCTTCGACACCGCGTCGATCACGAAACTGTTCACCAGCGTGGCGGTGCTGCAGCAGGTCGGAAAGGGCAACCTCGACCTCGAGACGTCGATCCACCACTACGTCGACCTCGAGGGCACGAGCATCGGCATCGACGTGACGCTGCTGCACCTGCTGACCCACACCAGCGGCATCGCGGATGACGCCGATGAGGAGGCCGGCGAGGACTACGCCGAGCTATGGCGCGAAACCCCGAATTATTCGGTGCTCGAGACCCGCGACTTCCTGCCCCAGTTCGTGAACAAGCCGCCCCTGGCTGCCCCCGGAGTCGACTGCCGGTACAACAACGCCGGATACATCCTCGCCGGGCTCGCGCTCGAAAAGGTCACGGGCGTCCCGTTTCGCCAGTACGTCTTCGAGCACGTCTTCACGAAGGCCCGCATGGAAGACTCCGGATTCTACGACCGCCGCGATGCCGCCCCCAGGGTTGCCGAGGGTTGGGACCTGATCGACGGCACCTGGGTGCAGAACATCTACAGCTACCCGCCGATCGGCTCACCGGACGGCGGCGCACACGCGACGGCTGCAGACCTCGTGACCTTCCTGAGGGCGCTGCGCAGCGGCGAGCTGCTCAACGGCGAGTTCACCGACGAGTTTCTCTCCCCGCAGGTCGAGCATGACGAGGCCACCTGGTACGGCTTTGGGCTCGAGTTCGACATGAACGAGGACGGCACGGTGCGCTCGTACTACAAGGACGGCATCAACCCCGGAGCGTCTGGCATCGTGCGCCACTACCTCGAGGAGGGGCTCGACGTGGTCGTGCTCTCCAACTCCGAGGACGGCGCCTGGGATGTCATCCAGCAGATCGACGAGCGCCTCGACGGCTAGTCGTCAGGCCGCAGTGGGGGCGACGCCGACGCGGATGAGGTTCGCCCAGGGGTCGTCGAACGACAGGGTCTGACCGTCGTCGCGGGTCTGGATGCCGTGGTGCGTCATCCGCTCGGCCAGCGATCCAAGATCTTCCGTCGTCGGCACTTCGATCTGCACCTGCGCGAGCCCGAGGGCGGGGAGGCGCCGGCCGGCCCCGCGCGAATTCCAGGTGTTCATTGCCATGTGGTGGTGGTAACCGCCGGCGCTGACGAACAGCGCCTGGTCGCCGAAGGCTGTCGTCTCGTCGAAGCCGAGCCGACCGACGTAGAACTCGCGCGCGGTGGCCACATCGCCGACCTGCAGATGAACGTGCCCGACCTGCGCCCCGCCGATGATCGGAGTGGCAACGGAAGCCTCGGTGAGGTTCTCCTGCAGGAACGCGTTGGGGTCGAGGTAGAGCGTCGACATCTCGATGGAACCGTGCACCCAACTCCAGGCGCTGCGTTCACGGTCCCAATACAGTTCGACTCCGTTGCCTTCGGGGTCGGTGAAGTAGAACGCCTTGCTCACGAGGTGATCAGAGCTACCGGTGAAGGTGGCCGGATACTTCCGGGCGACCGAGTAGACGGAGGCGGCCAAGGCCTCCTCCGTGTCGAACAGGATGGCGGTGTGGAACAGGCCGGCGTCGCGGGCGCTCGCGTGACGAAGCGCTGGGGCATACCGCAGGATCACTACGGGAGTGGTGCCTCGGCCGAGCGTCACCGTGTCGCCCGCGGCATCCAGCACCTCGAGCGCCACCGCGTCACGGTAGTAGGCCGTCATCGCGTCGAGATCCCCGACGCTCAGCGTGACGGGACCCATCGCGGTATCCGAGGCGAGAAGGTGATCCGACATGGTCGTCACAACGCCAGCGGGGCGCCTGCTATTCCGCTGTTCGACCGGACATGGCGATGGCCCGCCGTCTGGGTCAGCGAGCCATCGTTACAGGATTCGGAGCATGACGGTATTCGGATTGGCGGCTGCGAGCTCACTTCGCGGACGATCATGCCGCGGTGAGGCGCTCGATCAGCTCCCGGTAGCGGGCGGCGGTGCGCTCCACGATTTCGGCGGGAAGCTCCGGCGGGGTGCCCGTCTTGTCCCAGTTCGCCGAGAGCCAGTTGCGCACGATCTGCTTGTCGAAGCTCGCCGTGCGGTCGCCGGTCTCGTACAGCTCGGCATCCCAGTAGCGGCTGCTGTCGCTCGTGAGCACCTCGTCGGCGAGCGTCAGTTCGCCGGTCACCGGGTCTGCACCGAACTCGAACTTCGTGTCGGCCAGGATGATGCCGCGCCGCTCGGCGATCGCGGACGCCGCGGTGAAGATCGCCAGCGAGGTGTCGCGCAGGGCCGCGGCCGCCTCGGCGCCGACCAGCTCGACTGTGCGCTCGAAGGTGATGTTCTCGTCGTGCTCGCCCAGCGGGGCCTTCCACGCCGGGGTGTAGATCGGCTCTGGCAGGCGGTCGCCGTCGCTGAGCCCGGCGGGAAGAGGCACTCCACAGACGCTCTGCGACTGCTGGTATTCGAGCCAGCCGCTGCCGGACAGGTACCCGCGCACCACGCATTCGACGGGATACATGTCGAGGGTCTTGACGAGCATCGCGCTCGCGGGAAGGTCGGCCGGGGCATCCGGAACCAGATGGTTCGGCACGTCAAGCTGATCGAACCACCAGAGGCTCAGGCTGGTCAGCAGGGCGCCCTTGCCCGGGATGCCCGGCTCCAGCACGTGGTCGAACGCACTCACGCGATCACTGGCGACCATCAGCACGCGGCCCTCATGCTCCGCAGATCGGTACAGGTCGCGCACCTTGCCGGAGTAGAACAGCTCCCAACCCTCGGGGATCGCGGTCACTGTGCGACCCGCAGCGCGATGTCGGTGCGGTACTGGCCGCCCTCGAGGGTGATCGTGTCGAGCGCGGCGTACGCCCGCGACCTGGCCTCGGCGAAGTCGGCTCCGAGCGCGACGACGCTGAGCACGCGTCCGCCGGTCGCGACGAACTCGCCGCCGACGAGGGCCGTCGCGGCGTGGGCGATGGTCACGTTCTCGACATCGGCGAGTCCGGTGATGGGCCGGTTGGTGACGGGGTTATCGGGATAGCCCTCGCTGGCGAGAACTACGGTCACGGCGACATCCGACGAGAATTCGGGGCGCGGCAGGGTTCCCAGCTCACCGGATGCCGCGGCCAGCAGCAGTCCGCTGAGTGGAGTGATGAGCCGCGGAAGCACGACCTGTGTCTCGGGGTCGCCGAAGCGCGCGTTGAACTCGATCACGCGCACGCCGTCGTCGGTGACGATCAGCCCGCAGTAGAGCAGCCCGATGAACGGGGTGTCTTCGCTGGCCATCAGGCGGATGGTGGGCAGCGCGACCGACTCGATCACCTCATCCACGAAGGATTCCGGCAGCCACGGCAGCGGGGAGTACGCGCCCATGCCGCCGGTGTTTGGTCCCAGGTCGCCGTCGAAGATCCGTTTGTAGTCCTGCGCGGGAGACAGCGGAAGCACGTTGTGGCCGTCGCTCAGCAGGAAGAGCGACACCTCCTGCCCTGACAGGAACTCCTCGACGAGCACGCTGCCGTGCGAGAGCCAGAATGTGGCGTGGTCGATCGCTTCGTCGCGGTTCGGGGTGACCAGCACGCCCTTGCCGGCGGCCAGGCCGTCGGCCTTCACCACGTACGGCGCGCCAAACTCGTCGATGGCCTCGATCGCCTCGTCGAGGGTGCCGGCCCTGGTCGCGCGTCCGGTGGGCACGCCGGCGTCATCCATGATCCGCTTGGCGAAGGTCTTGCTGCCCTCGAGGGCGGCCGCGGCCTTGCCGGGGCCGAACACCGGGATTCCGCGCTGGCGCAGCTTGTCGGCGACGCCAGCCACGAGGGGTGCCTCCGGCCCGATGACGACCAGCTCGATGTCGTTGTCGATCGCGTATTGCGAGACGATGTCGCCGCGCGTCGGGTCGAGCGCCACCACGGGAACGACCGCGGCGATGCCGGCATTGCCGGGGGCCGCGGTGATGTGATGAGCCGGGCTCTCCCGAAGAAGAGACGTGATGATGGCGTGCTCGCGCGCACCCGAGCCGAGAACCAGAATTCGCACGAGTAAAGACTACCCAGCCCGTACCGTATGGGTATGCCTCCCAAACGGATAGCCGACGACGCGGGCCGTGCGGCGGTGGTCGCAGCGCTGCTCGACTCGCCGACGCGCGACGCGACGGCCACCGCGGTCCGCTACCTCCTGCAGCTGCTGGCCGACAGCGCCGAGGGCAACACCGTCGAGATCCGGGTGCCGCCGTTCGGGGCCGTGCAGGCCATCCAGGGTCCGCGGCACACCCGCGGGACTCCTCCCAACGTGGTGGAGATGGATGCCGCAACCTGGGTTGCCATGGCCACAGGCCGGCTGGCGTGGGCGGATGCCGTGCGCGCCGGGCGGGTGGCGGCATCCGGTCAGCGCGCCGACCTCAGCGACCACCTGCCGATCGTGTGGCGCGAGATCTCCACTTCTGCTGGCTCCGAGCCGGTTTAGGCAGCAGAACTGGAGGTCTCGGCGGAAGCGTCCAGCGTGGTGGGGGAGAATGGATGCGTGAGTGACGAGACCCCCGACGTTCCCGAGCCAGAATCTGGCACCGAGCGGGTGACCGTGCGCCGTGCGCCCAAGATCCCGGCATTTCTGATCGTGGGTGGCGGCGTCGGCGCGATCGTGACGTTCATCCTCACCGCGTTGTTCCCGGTCGACCCGCTGGTGGGTTTCGGGGCGCTGTTCGCCTACTTCTCGCTCTTCGGAGTGACCGCCGGCGTGCTGCTGGGCGCAATCCTGGCCCTCATCGTCGACCGTCGGTCGAAGCTGCGCGCGCAGCCTGCGGAGGCCGAGTTCGTCACGGAACGCGAAACCGATCAGGCAGAAGAGCCGCCAGTCAGCTGAGCTGCGTGCGCTCCACCCAGTTGAGGTATTCGGGTGAGACCGTGCCGGTGACGTAGTCGCCGGTGAAGCAGCTCATCTCAAGCCCGGAAACGTTCGAGCCCTCCAGGATCGCATCCTGCATGTCGGCGACCTCCTGGTAGATGAGGTAGTCGCTGCCGAGCTCGATGTTGATGTCCGGGATCTTGCGCCCGTGGGCCACCAACTCCTGTCGCGACGGCATGTTGATGCCGTACACGTGCGGGAAGCGCACCGGGGGTGCCGCGGAGGTGAACGTGACCTTGTTGGCGCCGGCCTCGCGTGCCATCTGCACGATCTCCTTGGAGGTCGTGCCACGCACGATCGAATCATCCACGATCAGGATGTTCTTGCCCCTGAATTCGCTGCCCATCGCGTTCAGCTTCTGCTTCACGCTCTTCTTGCGCTCGGCCTGGCCGGGCATGATGAAGGTTCGGCCCACGTAGCGGTTCTTGTAGAACCCCTCGCGGTACTCGACGCCGAGCTTCTGGGCGACCTGCATGGCGGCAGGCCGTGACGAGTCGGGAATCGGCATGACGACGTCGATGTCGCCCATCGGCGTGTACTTGGCGATCGTGTCTGCAAGCCGATCGCCGAGGCGAAGGCGGGCCTCGTACACCGAGATGCCGTTCATGATCGAGTCGGGGCGGGCCAGGTAGACGTACTCGAACGAGCACGGCATCAGGGTGGGGTTGGCCGCACACTGCCTGCTCGTCATCTCACCGTTCGGCGCGATGAACACGGCCTCGCCCGGGGCAATGTCGCGCACAAATTCGTATCCGGCGCTTTCGAGCACCAGCGATTCGGATGCCACGATCCACTCGTCCCCGGTGAAACCGGCCTGGCGGCGCCCCAGCACCAGCGGCCTGATGCCGAACGGATCGCGGAAGGCGAGCAGCCCGTGGCCGGCGATGAGGGCGATGGCGGCGTATGAGCCCTCCACCCGCTCGTGCACGCGGGTGATGGCGTTGAACACCTGGTCTGGATCGAGATCGGTGCCTGACACCTGCGACTGCAGCTCGTTCGCCAGCACGTTCACCAGCAACTCGGTGTCGCTGGAGGTGTTGAGGTGCCTGCGGTCGATGTGGAACAACTGCTTGGTCAGCTCACGAGTGTTGGTGAGGTTTCCGTTGTGGATGAGCGTGATGCCGTACGGCGCATTCACGTAGAACGGCTGCGCCTCCTGCTCGTCAGATGCGCTGCCCTTGGTGGCGTAGCGCACGTGGCCCAGGCCCATGGTGCCGAGCAGGTTGCGCATGTCCCGGGTGCGGTACGCCTCGCGAACCTGGCCGCGAGCCTTCTGCATGTGCAGGGTGTTGCCGTCAGCGGTGGCGATGCCTGTTGAGTCCTGGCCGCGGTGCTGCAGAAGCAACAGCGCGTCGTAGACCTGCTGGTTGACCGGCTGGGATGACACGATTCCGACGATGCCGCACATGAATAAGCGGGGCTCCCGAGCTAGAGGGGACGTACCCGGCGCGAGTACGTTCTAGTTTCTCATAGGTTTGCAACCGACGGCGGTGCGCTTTGTGCCGGGTACTCTTGATGCGTGACTGACGACTCAACTTCCAGCTACCGCGACGCCGGAGTCGACACCGCAGCAGGCGACCTCGCGGTCGAGCTGATGAAGTCTGCAGTGTCTGCGACCCACGGTCCGAACGTTTTCGGCGGGGTCGGCGGCTTCGCTGGGCTCTTCGACGTGTCGTTCCTGAAGAGTTTCGAGCGGCCGCTGCTGGCGACATCCACCGATGGGGTCGGCACCAAAGTCGCCATCGCGCAGGTGCTCGACAAGCACGACACCATCGGACAGGACCTCGTCGGCATGGTCGTCGACGACATCGTCGTGGTGGGGGCGCAGCCGCTGTTCATGACGGACTACATCGCGTGCGGCCGGGTGGTTCCCTCACGGATCGCCGACATCGTCGCCGGCATCGCGCGCGCCTGTTCGGCAACCGGAACGGCGTTGGTCGGGGGCGAGACTGCCGAGCATCCTGGGCTTCTCGGTCCAGACGACTATGACGTCGCCGGTGCGGCCGTCGGGGCCGTCGAGGCAGACGCCCAGCTCGGCGCACACCTGGTGCAGGATGGCGACGTCGTCATTGCGATGGAATCGTCGGGCCTGCACAGCAACGGCTTCTCGCTCGTGCGGCACATCCTCGCCTCACGCGACATCGGCTACCTGGATCGCTCGGACGACCTCGGCGGCACCGTCGGCGAGGTACTGCTCGAGCCCACCCGCCTGTACACGTCGCCACTGCTTCGCGTTCTCGCCCACTGGCGGAGTGCACGCGCTCAGCCACGTCACCGGCGGCGGCATCGCGGCCAACCTCGCCCGCGTGCTTCCCGTCGGCTCCTGGGTCGAGGTCGAACGCTCGACCTGGTCGCCGCCGTCCGTGTTCAGGGTGCTGTCGGATCTCGCCGGCTCCACGCTCGAGAGCGCCGAGGGCACCTGGAACCTGGGGATCGGCATGATCGCGGTGGTCAGCCCCGGTGCGGCAGACGGCATCATTGCGCAGCTGGCGGCAGACGGCATCCCGTCGTGGGAAATCGGTCGCGTCGGCATGGCCACACGTGACCTGACGGGGTTTGAGCAGGGCGCCAAGGGCGTCAACGGCGGCGCGGTTCGCCTGACGGGCGCATACGCGAACTGACGCTTACGCGGCGTCGCGCTTAGGCGCTCTTCGACTCGTCTTCGTCGTCTTCGTCGGTCGCGTAGCGATCTACGTAGAGGTCGTCGTCATCATCGGTAGGCGCAGCGCCTGCGAACTCGGGCCACTTCTCGAGGTCTTCCTCGAGGCGCGGGTCGCGCGGAGCGCCCGGCGTGCCCAGCTCTTTGGCGAGGGCACCGTAGTTGGTATCCGGGCTGAAGTACTTGAGGTCGCGTGCGACCTTCGTGTGCTTCGCCTTTTGACGGCCGCGTCCCATGCGAGACCCCCTCAGATGTCTGTCCCGGTGCACCGGCCTTCGCGCTAACTTACGCGGCCGGCGAACGAGCGAACAGGGATGGATAAAAACCAACCACCAGTTTAGCATGCGACCCATCTGACCTTGCTGCAGATCTCACCCATCCCCGCCGCGACCAGTAACGTTGTCTGGTGACCTCCTCTGACACCGATACCTCCGTTGTCGTCATCGGTGCTGGTCAGGCTGGACTCTCGGTCGCCTACTACCTCAGGCGCCTCGGCCTTGATCCCGGAAACGACTTCGTTCTGCTCGATCGCGGGCCCGGAACCGGCGGTGCCTGGCAGTTTCGCTGGGAGGCCCTGCGCATCGGTTCTGCGCACAAAATCAACGATCTGCCGGGGTTTGAAGAGCTGGGTCTCAGCTTCGAGACGGCCGATCGGCAGGCGCCGGCAAAGGACGTCGTCGCCGACTATTACCGGCAATACGAAGAGCACTATGGATTCCAGGTCGTCAGGCCCGCGGATGTCACGGCCGTCGAGAATCACAACGCAGACCTGATCGTGACCCTGGCTGACGGCGACCACGTGCAGCAGGTGACCACCGAGACCGTCGTCAACGCGACGGGAACCTGGGGAGCCCCGTTTGTCCCGTGGTATCCGGGCCTTCGCTCGTTCGAGGGCAAGCACGTGCACACCAACGACTACGTGTCTGCGCAGGAATTCGAGGGCCAACGCGTCGTCGTGGTCGGGGGCGGCACCTCCGCCATCGGCTTCCTGCTCGAACTCGAAAATGTCGCGGCCGAGATCGCCTGGGTGAGCCGACGTCCCATCGACTTCCTCGAGGACGGTGGGCTCAACCTCGAGGCGCGCGTCGAGGCCGTGAAGTTGCAGGATGAGGCGGCGCGGGCCGGTCGGGCTCTGCCGAGTATCGTCAGCGGCACCGGTGTGCCCCGCACCCGACGCATCCAGGCCGGCATCGATCGTGGCCTGCTGACGCCGCGAGCCATGTTCAGCGCGATCGAGCCGACCGGCGTGCGGTGGGCGGACGGAACCTTCCAGGAGGCAGACGCGATCATCTGGTCCACGGGTTTCCGCCCGGAACTGCGCCACCTCGCGCCGCTCAAGCTGCGGGAGAAGGAGGGCGGGATGTCGGTCGCGGCCGGCGTCGCCCTCGGCGACTCCCGCGTGTTCTTCGCCGGGTACGGCCCGCAGGCGAGCACGATCGGCGCGAATCGCGCCGGCCGGATGATCGCCCGACAGGTGATCGCCACCCTCAGCAAGCTGCAGGCGCTGCGCTCCTAGCGCTGGGCGCCGCCCCCCGGCTCTCCGGTACGGCGGCCGAGGCATCCCGCGCCCCACGCCCAAATGAAGGAGATTTCCCTTCGAGGGGCCGTTCTGGGCAGCAATTACCGCTCGTGGATGCCACATCTCCTTCATTTGGGCGGGATGGCGGGGGCGGGCGCGCGGGATGCCGGGGGCGGGGCGCGGGATGCAGCTCCCGCGCCGCGCCCTACGCGACGAGCAGGTACCCGGTGGCGGCGGCCGCGATGCCCAGCACGAGGTTCAGGCCGACGCTCAGCGCCGCCACCCGCCACTTGCCTTCGTGCACGAGCTGGATCGTCTCGACACTCCACGTGCTGAACGTCGTCAGCCCGCCGCACAGGCCGGAGACCAGAATGAGCCGGATGTCGCTGCTGACGCCCCCGCTGGCGGCGAGCCCCACGATCACTCCGCCGACGGCCGAGCCGACCACGTTCACGAGCAGTACTGCCCACGGCAGGGTGCTGCGTCCGGCGAGGAAGCGCGCGACGAGGTAGCGGATCACCGCTCCTGCCGCGCCGGCCGCCATGGTGACGAGAACGACGATCATTCGTTGACCTCGTCGATCGGGGCCCAGCGCGCGCGGTCCCGCCCGATCGTGAGACCGGCGGCAGCGGCACCGAAGCCGAGCAGCAGCGTCAGCGCGAGGTAGAGGGCTGCGGTCATCCACTGGTCAGACGTTGCAAGGGTGACCAGTGAGAGTGCGAGCGCCGAGAAGGTGGTGAACGATCCGAGGAGCCCGACGCCGAGACCTGCCCGGAGCCACACGGGAGCCCGTCGACCACAGCCGCGCCACGAGCAGGCCGAGCACGAAGGCGCCCACCACGTTCGCGACGAGCGTCGAGATTGGGAACGCATCGTCGGAATGCGGGATGACCGTGTCGAGGGCAAGGCGAAGTCCGGTGCCGACCAGGCCGCCCACGATGACGGCGGCGAGGTCGCGAGCAGCGCCTACTCCGGTGGCGATTCCGGCGCCTTCCTCGGCTTGGCGGCAGGTCTCGCGGCAGGCTTGGTGGCACCCTTGGCGGGCTTTGCGCCCGTCGCGGTGGCGGTCGCCGAGCGCGCAGCGGCACCCGCCGAGACCTTCGCCCGAACCACGCCGGCGGCTGGAGGCATCGGCTGGCGCGGGACGGGCCGACGTGGCTCGCCACGGCGATCCTGGCCGGGCAGCGGCCGAGACCGGCGACCGTAGATCAGCGTCGAGGAGTCGAGCAGCCAGGGCACCAGCGCGATGACGACGCCATGGGTCAGCGCGAGCTTGTGGCGGATGCGCCTCGACGTGTGGTTGTGCAGCAGGTTCTCCCACCAGTGACCCACGATGTAGTGCGGCGTGTAGATGGTGACGACCTCGGAGCCGTGCTGCTCGCGGCGGTACCGGATGTACTTGGCCAGCGGTGCGCTGATGTCACGGTACGGCGACTCGAGGATGTTGAGCGGCACCCGGATGTCCTGCGCGATCCAGTCCTTTTCGAGCTGGTCCGTGGCGGCGTCATCGATGGACACGTGCACGGCTTCGATCGAATTGTGTCTGGCCGCGATCGCGTAATCGAGGGCCTTCAGCACGGGCTTCTGCATCCGTCCGACGAGCACGATCGCATGGTCGCCGTCCGAGCCGAAGAGCGTCGTCGGGTCGGCGGCGATCTCCTTGTCGACGTCGCGGTAGTAGCGGTTCACTCCGAGCATCAGAGTGAACAGGATCGGCATGATCAGGTACACGAGCCAGGCACCGTGCGTGAATTTGGTGATAGTGACGATGATCAGCACCATCCCGGTCATGGTCGCCCCGAGCGCGTTGATGGTCAGGCTGCGCCAGACGCCGACGGGATCGGGGCTGCCCTCGCGCAGCACGCGGAGCCAGTGGCGCACCATCCCGATCTGGCCGAGCGTGAAGGACATGAACACGCCGATGATGTACAGCTGGATGAGCGCCGTCACCTCCGCCTGATACACGACGAGGATGACCGCGGCGACGACGGCCAGGATCAGCACGCCGTTCGAGAAGATCAGGCGATCGCCGCGGGTGGAGAGCGATTTGGGGGCGTAGCGGTCTGTCGCCAGCACCGAACCGAGCAGCGGGAAGCCGTTGAACGCGGTGTTCGCGGCGAGCAGCAGCACGGCGGCCGTCGCGCCCTGGATGAGGAAGAACAGGATGCTGTTGTTGCCGAATGTGGATGCCGCCAGCTGCGCTACAAGGCTGCGCTGGGGGATGTCCTCGCAGTTCGCATAGCCCACGAGGTGGCAGGCGTCCTCCGCGTAGTGCACCCCGGCGATGAGGGCGAGTGCGACGAGTCCGACGAAGAGCGTGATGGCGATCGCGCCCATCGCAACGAGGGTCTTCTGGGCGTTCTGGATGTGTGGCTTGCGGAATGCGGGGACCCCGTTGGAGATGGCCTCGACGCCCGTGAGGGCGGCGCATCCACTGGCAAAGGAGCGCAGCAGCAACAGGATGATGCCAGCCTGCGTGAGGTTCTCGGCCTGCACGACGTAGCCGGCGCTCTCGGCCACGGGCGGATCGCCGGCGAGAGTGCGCGCGAGACCGACCACCACCATGAAGGCGATGCTGCCGATGAACAGGTAGGTCGGAACCGCGAATGCCTTGCTCGACTCGCGCACCCCTCGCAGGTTGACGGCGGCCAGCAGGATGATGAACCCGACAGCGATCTCGATGCGGAAGGGGTTGAGCGACGGCACCGCCGAAATGATGTTGTCAACGCCGGATGCCACCGACACCGCGACCGTGAGCACGTAGTCGACCAGCAGGGCAGACGCCACGACCAGCCCGGCCTTTTCGCCGAGGTTCTTTGACGCCACCTCGTAGTCGCCACCGCCACTCGGATAGGCCTTGATGAGCTGCCGGTACGACAGCACAACCACGAGCAGCAGGATCACGACGGCCGCCGCAACCCACGGCGCGAACGACAGGAAGGCGAGCCCACCCAGCATCAGGATCATCAGCAGCTCTTGCGGCGCATAGGCCACAGAGGAGAGCGGGTCGCTGGCGAAGATGGGCAACGCAAGATGCTTCGGCAGCAGTTGGCCCTCGAGCTTTTCGGAGGCGAGAGGCTCCCCGATGATCCACCGCTTGGGCGACCGTGCTTCAGTTGTCACGAGGGATGACCCTACTCCTCGCATCGGCACTGTCAACTGCCGCGTTTGGAGGCGCTGACCAGCGACGGGCGACGTCTAGCGGAGCGACTCCGTCACCGCACGCCTGACCTCGTCGAGACCGGCCTGCAGCACGTGCACGGTTTCCTCGGTCAGCTCCCCGCCGCGAGCCACCCTGGACTGGAGCTGCGAGCGCAACTCCGACCTGAAAGCGTTGATCGCGACCTCGGCCTGCTGCACCTGGATCCTGCTGCTCGATTCCCCGACATTCACCTTCTCTGCACGGGTCGCGCTGCGGGCCTGGGTCTTCGCGTCGCGGGCGGCGGACGCGAGGTCGGCGCGGAGGGTCCGCATCGCGTCGTTGACGGATGTGCGCACCTCGTTCGCGAGCCGGCGCACCGAGTCGGTCACATCGTTCTCGATGTCATCGAGCTCGGGCGCCCTGGCCGCGAGCTCCGCGCGGCCGGCATCCGTGATCTCGTAGACGGTCTTGCGACCGTCTGCCAGCTTCGTCACGAGCCCCTCCTCCTCGAGCTTCGCCAGTCGCGGGTAAATGGTGCCGGCGCTGGGAATGTAGGTGCCGCCGAAGCGGTCGCTGAGGGCCTGGATGAGCTCGTAACCATGCATGCCGGTGTCGGACTCGGCCAGCAGACTCAGCAGGTAGAGCCGAAGGTGGCCGTGCGCGAAGATCGGCGGAGTCACGCGGACACCTGGTGCAGCACCGAGACGCTGCCGGTGACCGTGTTGGCTCTGAAGTCGAGCCACTTCTTGTCGAGAACGCCGTACTTTCCGGAGTACGCGCCGCGCACGCCGGTGATCTCTGATTCGTCGAGCTGGATGCGGCCGGTCGCGGTCGTGATCCTGTACTGGGCCGCGACGCCGTCCTCGAGGCGAACCGTTACAGCTCCGCTGACCGTGTTGACGCGCACCGCATCCGGCGCTCCCGTGATGTCGAGGAAGACATCCCCGCTCACCGAGTCGCCCGTGAACTTGGTGAGCGCGCCGCTGACCGTCACATCGCCGCTGACCGTGTGCGCGGTGATCCTCCCGCTGTGGTCGCGGACCGAGATTTCCCCGTTCACGGCGTTGAGCTTGAGGTCGCCGCGTCAGTCCGTCGATCACGACGTCTCCGCTGACCGTTGAGACCGTGGCATCCTGCGTCAGACCGCTGATGAGCGCGCTGGCCGAGACGACACCGAAGCTCAGCGCCACATCGCGGGGCACCCGGATGCTGATCTCGGCGCGCGATGTTGTGCGTTCCTTGGTCACGAGCTCGACGAAGTTTTCCCAGTGGAACTGGGTGTGGTTGATCTCGAGGGTGTCGCCCTCGATGCTGACGAGCAGGTCCTTGCCAGACACCGAGTGCACGTCGATGCGCGCCCCGGGTTCGTCATGCGCGATGACGTCGACCCGGCCGGCCATGAGCCCGACCTTGAGCTTGCGAACCGCGTCAACGTCGATGACTTTCGGCCCATCGATAAGCCATTTCTCCTGGGCCACGTCGGCCTCCCTTCGATCTCGCGCTATATCGCGAGTGATGGAGACACGTTATATCTCGAGACGGCCCAAGTCAAGATATATCGCGAGTTCCCGACGCCCCCCTTCGGAAATTCAGGAAATGGGATCGCTAGGGGCAGGTTTGGGCGCCCAGGGCAGGGTTCGGAAGCGGATCTCCTGAATTTCCAATCGCTGGCGGCACGGAGCCGCGCACGACAGAGGTCTCGCCGCCGGGCACCCGCAGCAGCGGGAGGGTCAGGTTGACCATCGGGCCGATCAGCAGCGCAAACGCGAGCGTGCCGATGCCGACGGTGCCGCCGAGCATCCACCCGATGGCGAGCACGGTCACTTCGATCGAGGTGCGCACGGCCCAGATCGGCCAGCCGGTACGACGATGGATGCCCGTCATGAGGCCATCGCGTGGCCCTGGACCGAATCGCGCCCCGATGTACATCCCCGTGGCGATGGCCAGCAGGATCAGGCCGCCCGCGAGCAGCAGGACCTGGGCGGTCAGTGAGTCGGGGGCGGGAAGCATCCACAACCCCACCTCGATGGACGGGCCGATGAGCAGCACATTCACGACGGTGCCGATGCCGGGCTTCTGCCGGATGGGAATCCACAGCACGAGCACGAGCGCGCCGATGACGTTGGTCACGATCGCGAAGTTGAGCCCGCTGAGCAGCACCACGCCCTGGCTGAGCACGTCCCACGGCGAGGCGCCGAGCGCGCCCCTGAGCATCATCGCGATGGCAATTCCGTAGAGGAACAGGCCGACGAGCAGTTGCGCGATGCGGCGGGACATGAGAGGCATAAATGCAATCCAATTGCACGATTGGACTGTAAACAAGATGCCAATTCCGTATAGTGGCGTCATGACTCTCGTTTCCGCGCGCGTTTTGGCCTCGTTGCTGACCGGATGGCGCGACGGCGGTGTCGCTTATGCAGCGCTCGCGGGCCGCATCCGGTTACTGGCCCTCGACGGCAGGGTCGCCGCCGGCACCCGACTGCCGGCCGAACGCGAACTTGCCGCGCAACTGCAGATCAGCCGCACCACCGTGACCGCCGCCTATGCGGAGCTCAGGGACGCCGGCTACCTGACGAGCGTCCGCGGTTCCGGCAGCGTCGTGCAGCTTCCCTACCGGGTCCCCGTGCAGACCGACTTCCAGCCCGGCTACCTGGACTTCAGCAAGGCGACAATGCCGGCGATCCCGGGCGTCGTCACCGCGGCGCAGGAGGCGGTCGAGCAGTTTCCCGCCTATCTCGGCGACTCCGGATTCGACCCGGTCGGAATCCCGGCCCTGCGGGAGGCGCTCGCGGAGCGGTACACGGCGAGGGGCCTGCCGACCGACGCCGACCAGATCATGGTGACGATCGGCGCGCAGCACGCGATCTCGCTGGTGGCCCGCACGGTCATGGCCCGCGGCGACCGCGCCCTGATCGAGAACCCCACCTACCCGCACGCGATCGACTCGCTGAAGTCGGCCGGCGCGCGACTCGTGCCCGTGAGCGTGACCTCGGATGGCGGCTGGGACGAACTCGCCCTCGAGCAGGCCATCCAGCGCACCAGCCCCTCGCTGGGCTACCTCATGCCCGATCACCACAACCCGACCGGCGTCTCCATGTCGGTCGAGCTGAAGGAGCGCGTGCTCGCGCTCGCGGCCAGGCACGGCACCACGCTCGTCGCCGACGAGACGATGGGTGAGCTCGGACTCGACTCGGAGCCGGCCCTTCCCTTTGCGGCGCACGGCAGCGCGATCCTGGTCGGCTCGGTCGGCAAGACCGTGTGGGGAGGAGTGCGGGTCGGGTGGATCCGGGCGGATCGCACGGTCATCCAGCGCCTGGTCCGTGCCCGTTCGGCCGGCGACCTCGGGACGCCGCTCATCGAGCAGCTCATCGTCCTGAATCTGCTGCGCGACTTCGACTCCATCCTCGACTCCCGCCGCGCCTACCTGCGTGAGGGACGCGAGCGACTCGAAAGACTGCTCGCGGAACGCCTGCCCGAGTGGTCGGTTCCGCACGTCGGCGGTGGCCTGACGACCTGGGTGAACCTCGGGCACGCGGTCAGCTCGCAACTCGCCCTTGCGGCGCGGAACGAGGGTCTGATCATTGCGGCCGGCCCTCGCTTCGGAGTCGACGGCGCCTTCGAGCGGTTCCTGCGCATCCCGTTTTCATACTCGGCCGACGAGACCGAGCGGGGGGTGGATGCCCTGGCCCGGGCCTGGGCGGCAGTGGGCCGTCATCCGATCGCCGAGCCCGCGCACGACTTCGCTGCGAGTGTGGTCTGACGGCGGCTCCAGCCGATTAGTCCGCTCGGAGTACGCGGCGCGATCCGCTCGCGAGGATACTTCTTAGTAGGCACGCACCGGTGCCGAACGTCGTCAACCTCCCCGCCCCAGCAGCAGAGAGTTCTCCCGTGCATCTTTTCTCCGTATTCAGCCTGCGAAACCGCGCGCTGATCGCCCTCGTGACCGTCGTCATCGGTGTCTTCGGCGGTATCGCCCTCACCTCGCTGAAGCAGGAGCTGATCCCGAGCCTGTCGCTGCCGCAGATCTTCGTGATCACGAGCTACCCCGGCGCCGCCCCCGCTGTCGTCGACAAGGATGTCTCGACCCCGATCGAGGCCGCGATCCAGGGTGTCGCAGGGCTTGAGTCGACCCAGTCCACGTCGAGCGCAAACGTCTCGAGCGTGACCGCGTCATTCACCTACGGCACCAACATCGCAACGGCCGAGCAGAAGGTCCAGCTGGCGATCAACCGGCTCTCGCAACCTCCCGGATTCCGCGCAAACCCAGGTTCTGACGTTCAACTTCTCCGACCTTCCGGTCATCCAGCTGGCCGTATCCAGTGACATGAACTCGGACGACCTCTCGGCCAAGCTCGAGAACTCGACCATCGTCGACCTGAAGAAGATCAACGACGTGAGCGACGTCAGCCTTCTGGGGAGCACGGCGAAGCGCGTTGTCATCACGCCGAACCAGGATGAGCTGTTCGCGCGGGGCCTCAGCAACCAGGCGATCCGGGATGCGCTCGACGCCAACGGGGTACTGCTCCCTGCGGGCCAGATCACCGAAAACGACCAGACCCTCACCGTTCAGGCCGGGTCGAGGCTGACGACCGTTGAGCAGATCGCGGCGCTCCCCCTCCTCGGCGGCAACACCGGCGGAGTCGTGAGCATGACGGATGTCGCGACCGTCGAACTCCGCGACGATCCGGTCTCCGGCATCTCGCGCGTCAACGGCGAACCGGCCCTCACGATCGCGATCACCAAGACCCCGGCCGGCAACACCGTGGCGGTCTCCCAGGATGTGCGTGACCTCATCCCGGAGCTCGAGAGCTCGCTCGGCCAGAACACGACGTTCACCACGGCTTTCGACCAGGCTCCCTTCATCGAGGAGTCCATCAACTCACTCGCCACCGAAGGCCTGCTCGGGCTCGTCTTCGCCGTGCTGGTCATCCTGCTGTTCCTACTGTCGGTGCGCTCGACACTGGTGACGGCGATCTCCATCCCGGCATCCGTGCTCATCACCTTCATCGGGATGCAGGCCTCCGGATACTCGCTCAACATCATCACGCTCGGGGCGCTGACGATCTCCATCGGACGCGTCGTCGACGACTCGATCGTGGTGATCGAGAACATCAAGCGGCACATTGGGCTCGGCGAGGAGAAGCTTCCCGCCATCCTGACCGCCGTCAAGGAGGTCGCAGGGGCGATCACGGCATCGACAGCGACGACGATCGCGGTGTTCCTGCCGCTTGCCCTCGTCGGCGACATCACCGGCGAGTTGTTCAGGCCCTTTGCCCTCACAGTCACGATCGCGCTCGCGGCATCCCTCTTCGTCTCCCTCACCATCGTGCCCGTGCTCGCGTACTGGTTCCTCGGAAACATGCACCCCAAGAAGCACGCGGGATCGCTGCCGGTCGGCGGTCAGCCGTCAGACCTGGCCGAGGCGCCCAACCGGCTCCAGCGCGGCTACCTGCCCGTGCTGAACTTCACGCTCAAGCGCCCCATCGCCGTCATCCTCGCGGCGGTGCTTCTGCTCGGCGGCACCGTCGCGCTGCTGCCCTTCATGAAGACCAACTTCATCGGCGACAGCGGGCAGAACACGCTCACCGTGAGCCAGACCCTTCCGCTGGGCGCAAGCCTGCAGGCGAAGGATGATGCCGCGATGAAGGTCGAATCGGTGCTGCAGGACATCGACGGGGTCGAAACCGTTCAGCTCTCCATCGGGTCGAGTGGAAGCTCGCTCCGGGCGGCGTTCACCGGATCCGGCGGCGCCACCTTCTCGCTCACCACCGATCCCGACGTGGACCAGGTGGAGCTGCAGGCGGCCGTCCGCGAGGCGGTAGCCGACATCGACGACGCCGGCGAGATCACCCTGCAGGCAGCAGGGGGAGGGTTCGCGTCATCCACCATCGACGTCAACATCACCGCCACCAGCGACGCAGAGTTGCGGGATGCCGCTGACGCCGTGCTCTCGGCGGTGAAGGACCTCGACGTGGTCGCCGAGGCATCCAGCAACCTGTCGGACGACCAGCCGTTCATCTCCGTCGCCGTGGACCGCGACAAGGCCGCGCAGTCCGGACTGAGCGAGATCGCCGTCGGCGGGATCGTCACCGCGGCCATGAATCCGTCGGCCGTCGGTTCGGTGGTGATCGACGAGAAGACGCTCTCGATCTACATCCTGAACTCCGCGGCGCCGACCACCGTGCAGCAGCTGCGCGACTTCTCGATCCCGACGGCGACCGGACTCGTGCCGCTCTCGGAGCTCGCGACTGTGGAGGAGCAGAACGGCCCGGCCAACATCACGGCAATCAAGGGTCAGCGCAGCGCGACGATCAGCGCGACGCCGAACAGTGACGACGTGGGAACCGCATCCGCCCAGGTGTCGCAGGCGCTCGACGAGCTGACGCTGCCCGCCGGCGCTGACGCCAGCCTGGGCGGCGTGACCTCCCAGCAGGCCGACGCGTTCAGCCAGCTGGGGCTCGCGCTGCTCGTCGCCATCCTGATCGTCTACGTGGTCATGGTCGCGACCTTCAAGAGCCTGCGCCAGCCGCTGCTGCTGCTGGTGTCTGTGCCGTTTGCGGCGACCGGAGCGATCCTGCTTCAGGTGATCTCGGGCATCCCGCTCGGTGTGGCGTCGCTCATCGGTGTGCTGATGCTCATCGGAATCGTGGTCACCAACGCCATCGTGCTCGTCGACCTGATCAACCAGTACCGGGCTCGAGGGATGAAGGTGCGCGAGGCGATCATGCAGGGTGCCTCCCGCAGGCTGCGGCCCATCCTGATGACGGCGTCGGCGACAATCTTCGCGCTGCTGCCGCTCGGGATCGGGTTCACCGGCAACGGCGGCTTCATCTCGCAGCCGCTCGCGATCATCGTGATCGGCGGGCTCGTGTCATCCACGCTGCTCACGCTCGTGGTGCTGCCGGTGCTCTACTACCTGGTCGAGGGGGCCAAGGAGCGCCGGGACGACAGGCGCGCCGAGGCGGCCGAGGTGGGCGCCGCGTAGCGGGAATTCACAGCGTCAGCTCCATGCAGACGCTCGAGGCCGAGTCCACGTAGTCGCCAAAGCGGGGGATGTGGCGGTAGCCGCGCTTCTCGTAGAGGGCGATGGCGGCATCGGACCGGTCGCCGGTTTCGAGCCGGATGACGCCTGCCGAGGCATCCCGGGCATGCTTCTCGACCGCGTCGAGCAGGGCGCCCGCGACCCCAGCGCCACGAGCGTGCTCGTACACGAACAGCCTCTTCAGCTCGGGGAACGTGCGGCCCATCACCAGGGTCGCCATGCCCAGGGCGGCCCCGTCCCGGCGCGCGACCCACACGGTGACCCCCGGCTGGTCGAGCTGCCCGATGTCGAGCAGGAAGCACTCCTCGGCGGGGTAGATGCTCGCGGCGACATCCTCCCCCGCGCGGAGCATCTCCTCGACATCTGGTTGCCGCGCCGGCTCGATCGCAATCTGCATCCGCCCAGTCTGGCGCAGACCTCTCCCGTCCCGGTCTCGCGCCCAAATGAAGGAGATATGTCCAATGGATGCGGGCTGACGGCCCACGGCGGGGGTACGGGCCGAAATCTCCTTCATTTGGGCGGGCCAGGCCGCGAGCCGAGCACGCGCAACAGCACCCGCCCTAGCCGTATGGCGGTCTATGGAGTAACGTAGGTAAGTCGGCTCAAGACAGCGCGAGCGTTCGCGCATGGGTTTGTAGTCTTGCGGGCCGGTTTGCCAATTACTGCCGAGAGCAGGGGTTGGTGACAATCACACGAATGTATGTGACGGCCCCGGTCAAAGATCGCCCGGGTTCAGTAAGGCATGGCGCGTCTATCCAACGCAGTCGGTGCTCTACCTTCATGCGCTCTGTGTTTGCTCACGCGTGACGTATTCACGCGGGTTAATTCACAACAACAGAGAAACCCAGGAAGAACTATGCCCAATTACTCCAAGCCGCCTGCTGGCGGCAAGAAGCCCTACAAGTCCACTCCGTCATCCAGCGCCCGTGGTCGGCGCAACCGGCGCGCCCAAGAAGCGTTGGACCGGGGATGACCGTGCAGCACGCACCGGCGACCGCTCAACCGGCTCGGCCCGCCCCGCCCGCGACGACCGTCGCCCAGACTGGAGCCCCCGCGACTCCAAGCCCGTCGTACCAGGACCGCCAGGCGCAGGAACGTGGCGCCCGCCCGTCCTACGGCGACCGCAAGCCCGACCGTCCCTCGTACGGTGACCGTCCGGCCGTAGAGCGTCCCTCCTACGGCGACCGCTCAGCCCGCACCGAGCGTCCCGCCTACAACGCTGACCGTCCGGCCCGCCCGTCATACGGCGACCGCAACGACCGTCCGGCGCGCAGCAATGACCGCCCGGCGTACAACGACCGCGCTCCCCGCACGGACCGTCCGGCCTACGGCAACGACCGTCCCGCCCGCAGCAACGACCGCCCGAGCTACAACTCGGACCGCCCGGCCCGCCCGTCATACGGCGACCGCAACGACCGTCCGGCGCGCAGCAACGACCGCCCGGCGTACAACGACCGCGCTCCGCGCACCGAGCGTCCGTCGTACGGCAGCGACCGTCCGAGCTACGGCAACGACCGTCCGGCACGCACCGAGCGCCCCGCGTACAACGACCGCGCCCCGCGCACCGAGCGCCCCGCGTACAACGCGGACCGCCCTGCACGCACCGAGCGTCCCGCCTACAACGCGGACCGCCCGGCACGCACCGAGCGTCCCGCGTACAACGACCGCGCCCAGCGCACCGAGCGCCCCTCGTACAACAGCGCTCGCAGCGAGCGCCCCAGCTACGACCGCGCAGACCGCGCTCCCCGTCGTGACTTCGACGACCGCGCCCCCAAGCGTGAGAGCGACTACTACACGGCTCGCACCACGACCGGTCCGGTCGAGGACGTCGTGCTTGAGCGTCTCGAAGCCGCCGTCATCACCGCGACCGACGTCGAGGGTGTGACCTTCGCCGACCTCGGCCTGGGCAGCAACATCGTCCGCCAGCTCGCGAGCATGGGTGCAGAGGCTCCCTTCGCCATCCAGGCAGCAACGATTCCGGATGTGCTCTCGGGCCGCGACGTTCTCGGACGCGGCAAGACCGGCTCAGGTAAGACGATCGCCTTCGGTGCCCCACTCGTGGAGCGCCTCATGGAGAACAACGGTGGCAAGGACCGCCAGATGGGACGCAAGCCCCGCGCCCTCATCCTGGCCCCGACCCGTGAGCTCGCCATGCAGATCGACCGCACCGTGCAGCCGATCGCACGCTCCGTCGGCCTGTTCACCACCACGATCGTCGGTGGCGTGCCGCAGTTCAAGCAGGTTTCCGCCCTCCAGCGTGGCGTCGACATCATCATCGCCACCCCCGGCCGCGTCGAGGACCTCATCGAGCAGGGTCGTCTCGACCTCAGCAACGTCATCGTGACGGTGCTCGACGAGGCAGACCACATGTGCGACCTCGGGTTCCTCGAGCCCGTGCAGCGCATCCTGAAGGAGACGAGCAACGGCGGCCAGAAGCTGCTGTTCTCGGCCACCCTCGACAAGGGTGTCGCCACCCTGGTCAAGCAGTTCCTCGTCGACCCGGCAGTGCACGAGGTCGCCGGTGAAGACCAGGCGTCATCCACCATCGACCACAAGGTGCTCCTCATCGAGCAGCGCGACAAGCGCGAGATCATCCAGGAGCTCGCTCGCGGCGAGGGCAAGACCCTCATCTTCACGCGTACCCGTGCGTTCGCCGAAGAGATGAGCGACTACCTGGAGGACGCCGGCATCCCGGCCACCAGCCTCCACGGTGACCTCAACCAGTCGCGCCGCACGCGCAACCTGCAGCTGCTCACCAGCGGCCGGGTCAACGTGCTCGTCGCGACCGACGTTGCCGCCCGCGGCATCCACGTCGACGACATCTCGCTGGTCATCCAGGCCGACGCTCCCGAGGAGTACAAGACCTACCTGCACCGTTCGGGCCGCACCGGCCGCGCCGGCAAGGTCGGAACCGTCGTCACGCTGATCAACCGCAACCGCCGTCGCAAGATGGACGAGCTGCTCGGCCGCGCCGAGATCGAGGCCACCTCGATCTTCGCGGCACCGGGCGACGCGATGCTCTCGGAGCTCGCAGCTCTGTAGTACAGTCACACCCGCACGACTGCACAGCACGCAGTAGATCGATGGCACTCACCCCACGGGGTGGGTGCCATCGTCAGTTAAGCCCTGTTCGGGGGCGCCAGCCGCATCGAGAGCGCGGAAAGTGTCGTTATGGCGGGCCGATAACGGCAACAATCGCACTTTCGATCGCAGTTCGGCGCCGCAGGGAATACTTCGCGGCAGTAACTCGCTGTAACCCAAAGACTCTCCCAGACTGCAGTGCCTAGTCTGGTGACCACCGTTTTCTTGACGAAAGGCCAACCATGGCTCGCATCCACAACGACATCACCGAGGTTTTCGGCAACACGCCTCTCGTTCGCTTGAACAAGGTGACCGAGGGCCTCGGGGCGACGGTGCTAGCGAAGCTTGAGTTCTACAACCCCTCCGCGAGCGTGAAGGACCGGCTGGGAGTCGCGATCGTGGATGCCGCCGAGAAGTCGGGCGAGCTGAAGCCCGGCGGCACGCTCGTCGAGGGCACCAGCGGCAACACCGGCATCGCGCTGGCCATGGTGGGCGCCGCACGCGGCTACAAGGTCATCCTGACTATGCCGGAGAGCATGAGCCAGGAGCGCAAGACGCTGCTCAAGGCCTATGGCGCCGAGGTCGTTCTCACCCCAGCGGGCGAGGGCATGAAGGGCGCGGTCGCGAAGGCCGCCGAGATCGTCGCAAATACTCCCGGTGCCGTGCTCACGAAGCAGTTCGAGAACGCCGCGAATCCGGCCATCCATTTCGCCACGACCGGCCCCGAGATCTGGAACGACACCGACGGTGCCGTCGACATCTTCGTCTCAGGCATCGGCACGGGCGGCACCCTGTCGGGCACCGGCAACTACCTCAAGCAGCAGAAGCCCGGCGTTGTCGTGGTGGGCGTCGAGCCGGAGGAGTCCCCGATTCTCAACGGCGGCGCCCCCGGCCCGCACAAGATCGCCGGCATCGGCGCCAACTTCGTGCCCGAGATCCTGGACCGCGACGTCTACGACGAGATCATCGACGTCAACATCGCGCAGTCGGTCTCGATGGCTCGCCGCCTGGCGACCGAAGAAGGCATCCTGGCCGGCATTTCCTCGGGAGCGACGGTCGAGGCGGCCCTGCAGCTCGCGGCTCGTCCCGAGAATGCCGGAAAGACGATCGTCGTGATTGTGGCCAGCTATGGCGAGCGCTACCTGTCGACGGTCCTGTACGAAGACCTGGCCTGATGGCGCTGTTCTCCCGCGCACGGGAGGACATCGCCAACGCGCGGCACCGTGACCCCGCTGCGCGATCCGGATTCGAGATCTGGCTGACGTACTCCGGCCTGCACGCGGTATGGGGCTACCGGCTTGCGCACTGGCTGTGGACTCACAAGCTGCACACCGCGGGTCGGGCCGTCTCGCAGTTCACGAGATTCCTGACCGGTGTCGAAATTCACCCGGGCGCTGTCATCGGGCGGCGGTTCTTCATCGACCACGGCATGGGGGTCGTGATCGGCGAGACGACGGTCATCGGCGACGATGTGCTGATGTACCACGGTGTGACTCTCGGTGGCACGAGCGTGAAGCACGAGAAGCGGCATCCCACCCTCGGCGACGACATCGTGGTCGGGGCAGGGTCGACGGTGCTCGGCAACGTGACGATCGGTTCGCATTCCATGATCGGGGCGGGTGCGGTCGTGGTGACGGATGCGCCCCAGTGGTCGCTGCTCGTGGGTTCACCCGCGACGCCACGGCCGCGGGCACGACCTGCGACCGACTCGTACTCGGATTCCGCGATTTACCACATCTGATCAGCTGAGCGCGAGCATCGCGCCGGCCGTCACGGCCACCACCAGTCCCGCGTATTGCACGGGCGCGATGCGTTCCTTCAGCACGATGGCGGCCAGGATGATCGTGCCGGCCGGGTACAGCGCGGTGAGCACGGCCATCACCGACAGGTCGCCGATGCGCACGCCCACGAGCAGCCCGACGTTGGCGATCGCGTCGATCACGCCGCCGGCGATCGCCAGGCGAAGTCCGCCCCGCCAGGTCCCGAGCGGCGAGCCGGTGTTCCGGCGCCACGCGACGAGCATCATGACCGCCACGATGCTGAACATGATGGTGGCATTGACGGCCCTGTTGAAGACGAGTGGGATCAGCCCCGAGTCATCCGGGGCAGCATCGATGAGGATGAGGAACGCGCCGATGGCGGCACCGGATCCGACCGCCATCGTGACCGCCTTGAGCGATGGCCGCACCGCGCCCTTCTCCGGCACAAAGCCGACCATGATGATCGCCACGAACGCGAGCCCGAGGGCCACGTAGCCGATGATTCCCAGACGTTCGCCGCCGATCAGGCCCACGGTGAGCGGCACGATTGCCGAGACGACGGCGGTGAGCGGAGACAGGATGCTCATCGGTCCGACCGCGAGGCACGCATAGAGCAGGCCGATCGCGATGGCCCCGGTGACACCGGATGCCGCGCCAAACAGTACGGCTTCGGCCGACCACTCGCCCGCCGAAGAACGGCAGGCCGATCAGCAGCACGATGAGGCCGACGAAGGCCACGATCGCGGTGACCAGCACGGCGCTCATCCGCTTGGCGGCGAGTCCGCCCAGGAAGTCTGCTGAGCCGAAAACGAGCGCACTCGAGAGGCCGATGACGACAGTGAGCATGGCAACCAATCAGTGAACGAGAACACCCCACGGTAACCGGTTGCCGGGCGATGACCGTTTCGTGACCACTTTGTGCCCGCTGTCGACTTTTGCTCGGCTCGCCCCTAGGGTGACAATCGTGCCCCCAATACGGGGGTAGAACGTTGCACACCCCAAAAGGAGACTGCCCGGTCATGAGAGCTTTGTCGAAAATGCAGGGTGAGCACACGCTCCCCAGCACCCCCCGCAGGACGGCCGCTGTTGCGACAGCCACCGCCCTGGCCCTCGCCTTCACGAGCCTTGCCGCCGTGCCCGGCGACTGCCGCCGAGGTCACCAGCACCATCGCAGATGTGCAGGGTTCCACCGATGTCTCGCCCGTCTCGGGCGCCGTTGTCACCGTGCAGGGCGTAGTCACCGGCGACTACCGCAATGCATCGGCCAGCGGCTACCGAGGCTTCTACCTGCAGGACCCGGCGGGAGACCCGACCGACGACCGTTCTGACGGCATTTTCGTCTTCTCCAGCTCCGCGAACCCAGCCGTCTCGATCGGTGACCTCATCACCGTCACCGGAACCGCTGGCGAGTTCAACGGACAGACCCAGATCATCGGCAACCACCGACGCCGCCTACGAGGTCGTCACCGCAGGCGTCGGCGTTCCGGCCGCGACCGTGCTCCCCAACAGCGTGACGGGCACAGCGCGTGAAGCGTACGAAGGGATGCTCGTCACCCCCGAAAGCGCATACCTTTCGTCGAGCCACCAGCTCTACAACTTCGGCACCCTGTGGATGAACGTCGGCGAACTCGCCGTCAAGGCCACAGAGACAACTGACGCTGGCGACGCAGCCAACGCCATTGCGGTCGCCAACCGCGCCAACCGACTTCTGGTCGATGACGGCTACAGCATCCAGGTGAGCAACGCCGCTCACCCGGGCACTCAGCCCTACTTCGACACGGCCACGGTGGTGCGAAACGGGGACCAGTTCGTGTCGCCGGCCGGCGGCATGATCCTCGGCTGGGGCTTCGAGCGACTGGCGGCTGCAGCCGCAGCGTCCGCTGAGCAGCACCTCACCCGCTGAGTATTCCGCGCTCGAGCCAACCTTCACGAGCCTGAACCCCCGCACCGACTGCTCCGGCCGACGTCGGTGGCGACTTCTCCGTCGGCGCCTTCAACGTCTTCAACTACTTCACCACTTTCGGTGGCGACGCCCGTGGAGCAGACAACGCCGAGTACTTCGCCATCCAGCAGTCGAAGATCGTCGCGGCCATCAACGCCCTCGACGCCGACATCGTCGCCCTGATGGAGATCGAGAACTCGGTCAAGCTCGGTGAGCCTGCGGACGAGGCGCTCGGCAACCTGGTCGACGCGCTCAACGCCGCAGCCGGGTCGACAGGTCTGGGCCTATCGTTCCGACCCCGGCCTCGCTGCTCGACGCCGCGACCACCGACTTCATCACCAACGCGATCATCTACAAGACCGCAACCGCCACCCCGGTGGGGGCGAGCGTCGCAGACAACGACGAGACGGTGTGGGACATCGCGCGTGAGCCGATCGCCCAGACCTTCACGGTCGACGGCAAGGTCGTCACGGTCGTCGCGAACCACTTCAAGTCGAAGAGCCCGCCCTCGGGCGGCGGCACCGAGCCGTCCGACCTGCAGGGCTTCTTCAACACCGAGCGTGTCGAGCAGGCCAACCGACTCAAGACCTTCGTCGACGGCCTCATCGCCGACCCGGCCAAGGGCCCGAACGTCATGCTGCTCGGTGACTTCAACGCCTACGCGCCAGGAAGACCCGTCCCAGGTTCTGACCGCCGCCGGGTACGTCGACCTGGTGCCCGACGAAGACCGACGAGTACACCTACACGTTCGACGGCGAGCTCGGCTCGCTCGACCACGCGTTCGTCTCGGCCGAGCTGGCTGAGTACGTCACCGGGGTCGACGTCTGGAACATCAACTCGCCCGAGTGGTCCGACCGTGGATACGAGTTCGGCGCTGCCGAGGCTGGCACGCCGTTCCGCTCGAGCGACCACGACCCGATCAAGGTCGGGCTGAGTTCGGATGTGGCTCCGGTCGTCATCGACATGCTGAGCATCAACGACTTCCACGGGCGCCTCGAAGCGTCCGGAGCCGCCGCCGGTGCCGCGGTTCTCGCGGGCACGGTGAACAAGTACCGCGCCGCGAACCCCAACACGGTGTTCGTCGGCGCGGGTGACCTCATCGGGGCATCCACCTTCACGTCGTTCATTCAGAACGACCAGCCGACGATCGATGCGTTCAACGCGATGGGACTGGATGCGAGCGCGCTGGGTAACCACGAATTCGATCAGGGTCGCGCAGATCTCGACGAACGCATCCTGACGGCCGTCGAGCTGGGACTACCTCTCGGCGAACGTCTACGACAGGGCCACGAACAAGCCGGCGTACGACGAGTACTCGCTCGAGAAGTTCGGCGATGTCACGATCGGCTTCATCGGAGCGACAACGGACGAGCTGCCCAGCCTGGTCAGCCCCGCCGGCATCGCGTCGCTCGAGGTGCGGCCCGTCGTGCCCGAGGTCAACCGTGTCGCGGACGCCCTGAGCGACGGTGACCCGTCGAACGGTGAGGCCGACGTGATCGTGCTGCTCGTGCACGAGGGTGCCGCCACGACCGACGTCGCCAGTGCGACGGACGATTCGCGCTTCGGCAGGATCGTGAACGGCTCGAACGCAAACGTGGATGCGATCGTCTCCGGGCACACCCACCTCGCGTACAACCACACGATCCCGATCCCGGGCACCGACAAGCTGCGCCCGGTCATCTCGTCCGGCCAGTACGGCGAGAAGTACGCCAGCAGCGTGCTCACGGTCGACCCGAAGACGGGTGAGCTGCTCTCGATCGACCACTCAGGTTCTGAGCCTCGTCGGTGCGGCCGCCCCCGACCCCGAGGTCGCCGCGATCGTCGCCGACGCCGTGGCAGTCGCCAAGGTGCTCGGTGCCGTGAAGGTCGGCGAGATCACCGGCGTCGTTCACGCGTGCCAAGCAGACCTCGGGCAGTCGAGAACCGCGGTGGCGAGTCGACGCTGGGCAACTTCGTCGCTGACGTGCAGCTCGAAGCCACGAAGGATGCCGGCTCCGAGATCGCCTTCATGAACCCGGGCGGTCTTCGTGCCGACCTGACGTTCGCGTCGACCGGCGCGACCGATCCGGACGGCAACGTGACCTTCGCGGAGGCGGCGGCCGTGCAGCCGTTCGCCAACACGCTGGTGACGATGGAGCTGACCGGAGCGCAGATCAAGGCGGTGCTCGAGCAGCAGTGGCAGCCAGCCGGTGCGTCTCGTCCGTTCCTGAAGCTCGGTGTCTCCGAGGGCTTCGAGTACACCTACGTGGTGAACCCGATAGTCACCGGCCAGCCGATCACAGGCACCGTCACGGGGATGTACCTGAACGACGTTGCCATCGCGCCAACCGATGTGTTCACCGTCACGGCCAACTCGTTCCTGGCCTCCGGCGGCGACAACTTCGCTGCGTTCGCGCAGGGCGCTGGCGCGGCAGACTCGGGGAAGATCGACCTGCAGAGCATGGTCGACTACTTCAAGGCAAACCCGGTCGCGAGCCCCGATCCGGCGCAGCGAGCAGTGGGCGTGAACCTGTCGGCTCCTGACGCCGACGGCTACTCGCCCGGTGACGAGGTGACGCTGACGCTGTCGTCGCTGCTGTTCAGCAACTCGGCTCCCCTGACGGGAACCGCGGTGGTGAGCGCCGGCGACGTCGAACTCGGCAGCGCACCGATCGACCCCGCGATCGTCGACACGACGGATGAGGGTGGTCGGGCATCCGTCACCATCACCATCCCGGCGGGAACCCCCAGCGGGCCGCTGGTGCTGACGGTGAGTGTGCCGGAGGCTGGAACGTCGATCCCGGTTCCGATCGAGATCGTCGTCCCGGCGGTGCCGATCGAGAATGTGTACGGCGCCGACCATCAGCGGAGAGCCGCGATTCGGGCTCACGCTGACGGCAAACCCGGGAACGTGGAGCGTCGATGACCCGACGTTCGCGTACCAGTGGAACCGCAACGGAACTCCGATCGATGGCGCAACCTCGGCGAGCTACACGCTCGTCGCGGCCGACATCAACGCGAAGGTCACCGTCACCGTTACCGCCAGCAAGGACGGCAGTCTCGATGGCGCGGCGACCTCGGACGCGGTGACCGTGCAGAAGGCCACCTCGTCCGTCTCGGGCTCGGCCAGCAGCACCTTCGTGTTCGGCAACCGACCGGTCACGTACACGGTCAACGTTCGCGGGGAGGGCGGCATCGTCCCGACCGGCACAGTGGTGATCTACGACGGCACGCGCAAGCTCACCACGGTGACGCTCACGGAGGCCGACAACGGAAGGATCACCGTTCCGGTGAAGCTGAGTCGTGGCATCCACCTGCTGATACCGCGCTACCTGGGAAGCGACACCGTGCAGGGGTCCTTCGGGTTCCCGAGCCTGGTGTTCAGGTTCTAGGCAGCACGCTCTAAGCACCGCCGAGGGCGGGTCAGCTCACGCTGGCCCGCCCTTCGTCGTGCCGCCGTCAGCCGTCGCTCGTACACTCGTGGGGTGACCCCTGCCCTCAGCGTCCTCGAGAAGACCTTCGGATACGACAGTTTCCGTGGGCAGCAGGCCGAGATCATCCAGACCATGATCGACGGCGGCGACGCTCTCGTGCTCATGCCCACCGGCGGCGGCAAGTCGCTGTGCTACCAGATCCCCGCCCTCGTGCGCGAGGGCACCGGCATCGTCATCTCCCCGCTCATCGCCCTGATGCAGGACCAGGTGGATGCCCTCTCCGCCGTCGGGGCGCGCGCCGAGTTCCTCAACTCCACCCAGTCCGCGGACGAACGGTCCCGTGTCGAGGCCGCCTTCCTCGCCGGCGAGCTCGACCTGCTGTATCTCGCACCGGAGCGCCTGCGGGTCTCGTCCACCACCGATCTGCTCGACCGCGGAAAGATCGCCCTGTTCGCGATCGACGAGGCCCACTGCGTGTCGCAGTGGGGGCACGACTTCAGACCCGACTACCTGCAACTGTCCGTGCTGCACGAACGCTGGCCGAGCATCCCGCGCATCGCCCTGACGGCGACCGCCACCGAGACCACCCGCCTCGAGATCGCGCGGCGGCTCGACCTGACGGACGCGCGGCAGTTCGTGTCGAGCTTCGACAGGCCGAACATCCAGTACCGCATCGAGAGCAAGCAGCAGCCGTTGCAGCAACTGCTGTCGCTGCTGTCGAGCGAGCACGCCGGAGACGCCGGGATCGTCTACTGCCTGTCGCGCGCCTCGGTCGAGAAGACCGCGGACTTCCTGGTGCAGAACGGCATCACCGCGCTGCCGTACCACGCGGGCCTCGACGCGAGGGTGCGGGCATCCAATCAGAGCCGGTTCCTGCGCGAGGAGGGCATGGTGATGGTCGCGACCATCGCCTTCGGCATGGGCATCGACAAGCCGGACGTGCGGTTCGTCGCCCACCTCGACCTGCCCAAGAGCGTCGAGGGCTACTACCAGGAGACCGGTCGCGCCGGTCGCGACGGGCTGCCGGCGACCGCGTGGCTGGCCTACGGGCTTCAGGATGTGGTGCAGCAGCGGCGCATGATCGACCAGTCCGAGGGTGAGCTGGCCCACCGCCGCAACCTCACCGCGCACCTCGACGCGATGCTCGCCCTGTGCGAGACGATCCAGTGCCGCCGCGTGCAGCTGCTCGGCTATTTCGGGCAGCAGTCGGCCGCGTGCGGCAACTGCGACACCTGCCTCTCGCCGCCCGAGACCTGGGACGGCACGGTGCCCGCACAGAAGCTGCTGTCGACGATCGTGCGGCTGAAGCGGGAGCGCAACCAGAGTTTCGGCGCCGGTCACCTGATCGACATTCTGGTCGGCAAGCAGACTCCACGCGTCGCGCAGCATGGTCACGATGCGCTTGCGACGTGGGGCATTGGTCAGGATGTCGGCGAGCAGGAGTGGCGCGGCGTCGTGCGGCAGCTGCTGGCCCAGGGTCTGCTCGCCGTGGAAGGGGAGTACGGCATCCTGGTGCTGACCGAGGCCTCGGCGAGCGTGCTCGGTGGTTCGCGCACCGTGCTGCTGCGTCGCGAGGCCCCCAAGCGGTCAAAGGCCGCGAAGAAGGCAGTGGCCGCCCAGCTTCCCGAGGGCGCGATCGGGCTGTTCGAGCAGCTGCGCACCTGGCGCTCGGCCGAGGCGCAGGCTCAGGGTGTCCCGGCCTACATCGTGTTCGGGGATGCCACGCTCCGCGGCATCTCGGTGACGAAGCCGTCGACCCTGGACGAGCTCGGCACGATCAGCGGGGTCGGACAGAAGAAGCTCGAACAGTATGGCGAGGCGCTACTGAAGGTCGTGGCATCCGCCGCCTGACCGGCGTTACTCGGCTACGGACTCCGCAGCCTCGCGCTGCTCCGCGACCTTCTTGTGCACCTCGTCCATGTCGAGCGCGCGCACGGCGGCGATCACCTGGTCGAGGGCTGGCGCGGGAAGTGCGCCAGGCTGCGAGAACACGAGCACGCCGTCGCGGAAGGCCATGAGCGTCGGGATGGAGCTGATGCCCGCGGCGCTGGACAGTTCGCGCTCCACCTCGGTGTCGACCTTGGCGAACGTGACGTCGGGGTTTGCCTCGCTCGCGGCCTCGAAGACGGGAGCGAACTGGCGGCAGGGGCCGCACCATTCCGCCCAGAAATCGACGAGGGTGATGCCGGACTTTGCGACGGTGTCGCCGAACGCTTCGGAAGTGAGTGTGACTGTAGCCATGAATCCACCATACGTGGCTCCGTCAGCCGCGTTTGGATGTTCGCTCACCGCGATCCCGCCCCGCCGTCGCGACCCGCGATCCTTGTGCCTGGATGCCGTCACAGCCGTCGGCGGGTGGGCATCTCCTGAACGTGCGCCAGCTCCGGGGCGGATGCCGGCGCTGCAGGCCAGTCGGCGGGCGAGGCGCGTCGTCCACGGGCTGGCCGTCGCCCCGTGCGCGAAGACGCTGACCAGGATGGTCCACACGGCGACCGAAAACACCGTGTCGGCGACCGTTCCGGTCAACCTGTCGAAGACCAGAAGGGCAAACAGAATGGATGCCAGCCCCCGCGGTCCGAACCAGCCGATGTACAGTCGCGTTTCGAACCGGGTGCGCGACCACGCCAGCGCGATGAGCACGGGAATCATGCGCACGACCGTCAACGACAGCACCACGTAGAGCGCGATCTGCCAGGTCAATGATCCAAGCACGGGAGCTGCCAGTACTGCTCCGAAGATCAGGAAGGTGATCGAGCCGAGAAGCTCGCCCTCGTCTTCGGTGAAATCCTGCACGTTGCGGCATTCGTCGCTTGCGACGTAGCTGAACGCGAGTCCGGCAGCAAACGCCGCGATGAACCCGTTGCCCCCAACCACCCCGGCGCTGGCGTACGCGGCAACGGCAATCGCGATGGTGGCGAGCTGGCGGTAGATCCCGTCCACGAACCCGGCCCGGGCAAAGTGGTTGAGCGCCCATCCGCCGAGCCCTCCGACCAGCACACCGAAGAGGATCCCGAAGCCAATCTGCTGGGCCGCGAACGCGCCCCAGTTGGTGGTCTCTGCCGCACCCGTCTGCGTCGCCGCGATTGCGAGAAACACCGTGACGACGGGCACCATGATGCCGTCGTTGAGGCCGCTTTCCACGTTCAATCCCTGCCGGAGCCGCACCGGCAATCGCTTATCGCTCACCACTGCCTGCCCGAGTGCGGCATCGGTGGGGGCGAGGATGGCCGCGATGAGCGCAGCCTCGACGAGCGTGAGGTTGCCGAACAGCAGGGCGGCGGCCGCGGTGCCGAGGACTATCGTCAACGGCAGGCCGATGCCGAGCAGTCGGGCGGGAAGCACGGATCTGCTTGCGGAGCGCCCGAAGGTCGATGCGCACGGCATCCGTGAAGAGCACCAGCACGAGGGTCGCCTCCACCAGGACGGTGACCGCCTCGCTCTCCAGATCGAGGTGGAACCACTCGCCGCCGGCAACACCCAGCAGAACGCCTGCGGCGGTGAACACCATCGGAGCCGTGATCGGCGACAGCGCCAGCTTCCCGCGACACCATCGCGAAGCCGAACACCACCAGCGCGATGATCAGGAGCTCCCTCATGGGCTTCCTTTCGCTATCCGTTCACCAGATCCTGCTCGACCGCCGCGTGCGCGCGAGTGCAAGCCTAGGCGGCGGACCGCCCGTCAGCTGGCAGAAGGTGCTCCATCCCGCGCGCGGTGGAGCAACGAGTGACAACTGGCGGCGCGCGCGGAGGCGGCCGGGCGGTCCGCAGTCGCATCCCCACAAACCACAGCCCGCGCACTTGTGGGGTGTGCACAACCGCCGCTGTGTCGTCCCGAGGGCGATTTGGCGCCTCCCTACCGACTTCGTGCGGTCGCGAAGACCCGGACGTACCGTGGGATTATGAGCCAGCTCACCGACCGCAGCACGCAGACCGCACCCGTCCCCGCCGAGGCAGAGACGGCATCCTCCGAGCAGGATGTCGCCGCTGCAGTCGACGTCGCAGCTCTCGGCGAGCAGCTGATGGGCAACTGGGCCGACATCCGGCGCAAGGCTCGCGCACTCGCCGCGCAGCCCGCGATCAAGCGGATCGAGGGGCAGTCGCTCACCGAGCACCGGGCGCGCACCATGGAGCAGCTGCACACGCTCGTCGCCGAGAAGGCCGTGCACCGCGCGTTCCCCACGTCGGTGGGTGGCGAGGAGAACCACGGCGGCAACATCGCCGGCTTCGAGGAGCTGGTGCTGGCCGATCCCTCGCTTCAGATCAAGTCCGGCGTGCAGTGGGGACTCTTCGGCGCCGCGGTCATGCACCTGGGCACCGAGCGCCACCACGAGAAGTACCTGCCCGGCATCATGAACCTCGAGATCCCCGGCGCCTTCGCGATGACCGAGACCGGACATGGTTCGGATGTCGCGGCGGTGGGAACCACGGCGACCTTCGATTCGCACACCGGCGACTTCGTGCTCAACACCCCGTTCCGCGCCGCGTGGAAGGACTACCTCGGCAACGCTGCCGTCGACGGCCGGGCCGCGGTGGTCTTCGCTCAGCTCATCACCAAGGGTGTCAACCACGGTGTGCACGCCTTCTTCGTTCCGATCCGCGACGACGACGGCTTCCTGCCCGGCATCGGCGGCGAGGATGACGGCCTCAAGGGCGGCCTCAACGGCATCGACAACGGCCGACTGCACTTCACGGACGTGCGCATTCCGCGCGAGGACCTTCTGAACAGGTATGGGGATGTCGCGGAGGACGGAACCTACACGTCACCGATCGAGAGCTCGGGCCGCCGCTTCTTCACCATGCTCGGCACTCTCGTGCAGGGCCGGGTCTCGCTCGACGGCGCGGCCGTGGTCGCGAGCAAGCTCGCCCTCACCATCGCCCTCACGTACGGCTCCGAACGTCGGCAGTTCACGGCGGGCAGCGAGACGGACGAGGAGGTCATCCTCGACTACCAGCGCCACCAGCGCCGACTGCTCCCGCGCCTCGCAACCACCTACGCGATGTCGTTCGCGCACGAGGTGTTCCTCGCCAAGTTCGACGACGTCTTCAGCGGCGCGCACGACACCGACGCCGACCGCCAGGATCTCGAGACCATCGCTGCGGCGCTCAAGCCGCTGAGCACCTGGGCTGCTCTCGACATCCTGCAGGAGTCGCGCGAGGCGTGCGGCGGCCAGGGCTTCCTGGTCGAAAACCGGCTCACCTCGCTGCGCGCCGACCTCGACATCTACGCCACCTTCGAGGGCGACAACAACGTGCTGCTGCAGCTGGTGGCCAAGCGTTTGCTCACCGACTACAGCCGCAAGTTCGCCGACGCCGGCCCCGGAGTGATGGCCCAGTTCATCGTCGACCAGGTCAACGATGCCGCAATCAACCGCACGGGCCTGAGGGGGCTGGCGCAGAGCGTGCGCGACTTCGGCTCCACCGCGCGTTCGGTGGGCAACATCCGGGATGAGGATTCCCAGCGCCAGCTGCTCACCGACCGGGTGCAGACCATGGTCGCCGAGATCGCCGGGCGGCTTCGCCCAGCATCCAAACTGTCGAAGCTGGATGCCGCCGCGCTCTTCAACGCCAACCAGAACGCGCTGATCGAGGCGGCTCGCGCCCACGGCGAGCTGCTGCAGTGGGAGGCGTTCACCGACGGCGTCAACGCGATGCAGGATGCTGGGACCAGGCAGGTTCTCACCTGGCTGCGCGACCTGTTCGGGCTGTCGCTGATCGAGAAGAACGCCGCGTGGTACCTCATCCACGGCCGGATTTCCGGCCAGCGGGCACAGGCGATCACCTCGTACATCGACGACCGGCTGCTGCCGAGGCTGCGCGTTCACGCGCTCGACCTGGTCGCGGCGTTCGAGTTCACGCCCGAGCACATCGGCGCTCCGATCGCTCTCGGCGCCGAGAAGGCGCGTCAGGATGAGGCGCGGGACTACTACCGTGCACAGCGTGCTGCCGGCACCGCGCCGGTGGAGGAGAAGAACCTCGGGAAGGCCAAGCGCACCTAGGCTTGACCCGATGATCAAATTCTTTGCGCGGGCGTTCTTCGCACCGGTTGCACGAGTGGTGTTCCGTCCGCACATTGTGGGCAAGAAGAATGTGCCGCACACCGGCGCCGTGCTGCTCGCCAGCAACCACCTGTCATTCATCGACAGCGTCGTCGTCACCCTCGTTGCGCCTCGCTCGATTTCGTTCCTCGCCAAGAGCGAGTACTTCACCGGCACCGGCATCAAGGGCTGGATGTCGCGGTCGTTCTTCACCGGAATCGGCGCCATCCCCGTCGAGCGCGGCGCGGGGCACGCCGCCCAGGACGCCCTCAACAGTGGGCTGGAGGTGCTCAACGATGGCGGCGCCTTCGCGATCTACCCCGAGGGCACGCGCTCCCGAGACGGCAGGCTGTACCGCGGCCGCACGGGCGTCGCGTGGCTCGCCCTCACCGCTGGCTGCGTCGTCGTCCCGGTTGCGCTCACCGGCACCGAGAACCTGCAGCCCCCAGGATCGAAGTTCGTTCGTCTGGCACGGGTGACCGTCGAATTCGGTGAGCCGATGGACCTGTCCGTCCACGGTCCGGCGACCTCGGGGCGCGCTCGCCGCACGGCCACCGATGATGTCATGGAGGCGATCCAGCGCCTGAGCGGCCAGGTCTTCGCGGATGAGTACAACGAGCCCCCCGCCGCGAACGTGGCCGAGCGGGTGCGCCGAGTCTTCCGGCGCCGCGGCCGACACTAGCCGCGTGGCTAGGCGGTCTGGACGGTGGCGCTCGTGGCCCGGACGAACGCCGTAAAGGCGAGAACGATCACCACCGCGACGATTGCCGTGATGCCTGCCGGGGTCGAGATCAGCTCGCCTGTCAGCCGGCCGACGGCCACCCAGGCAATGCCCCAGCTGAGCGAGAGGGCCGGTGCGATCCGACCGTGCCCAATGATGGCGAGCATGATCCCGACCGCGGAAGCCACGGCGAGCACTATGACGGCCCAGACGTCTGACGACAGCCCAAGCCCTTCGAATCCGGCGGCCGTGAACACGGCTGCGGCATTCGCCGCGGTGGCGATGCAGACCCAGCCCAGGTAGAGGCCGAGGGTGCCATCGGTGACCAGCGCGTCGATCACCCCGCTCGGCTCCGTTCTGACGCAGATCACGAAGGCCCAGCCGAGCACGCCCACGAGCGCGAGAATGATCGGCAGGCTCAGCGGCAAGAGGTCGAACTGCACGCTCAGAATCCATGCGGCGTTCAGGATGAGGGATGCCGCGACCCAGTAACCGAGTCGTCGGTGCCGCTCGGCACTCGACTGCTTGGGCAGAAACTGCCACACGGCGTACGCGATGAGACCGAGGTAGATGACGCTCCAGATTGAGAAGGCGGGAGTGTCTGGCGCGATCGGCGTCGAGGTGGCGCTCAGCGCTCCGCCAGCGGCATCCTGAATCGGTGTGCCACCAGCGGCACCTGAGCCCACGAACGAGCCGACTATCGCTATGACAGCACTTGCGCCGACCGTAATCTGGCGGACGATGTCGCGCGTTTCTCTCATGACAGCCTCCGGTGTCAGGAATTGCTCGCTGGTTTAGGTAGCGACCGTAGCAGCGGAAATGACCGGTGCCCGGACCCCTTGACATTCGGCCAGAAACATCGATCGCTCATTCCGGCTGCGCCGGTAGTACGTTCGGATCATGACGTTCAACGACAATGCACGCATCAACCCCGGCAAGGTGTCACGCCGCGGCCGCAACACCGGAATCGCCGTCGGTGGCGGAGGAGGCCTGCTCGTCATCGGGCTCTTCATCGCCTCGCAGTTTCTTGGCATCGACCTGACCGGTCTCGCGGGTGGCGCCGGCGGCAGCCAGGAGCCAGACCAGGCACTCACCGAGTGCACCACTGGCGAAGCGGCGAACGCGAGCATCGACTGCCGCATCGCTGGGGCGGCAGACTCGCTCGACACCTACTGGAGCGCCGAGCTAGCGAACTACCGCACCACCGGCGTTGTGCTGTTCAGCGGCCAGGTAAACACCGAGTGCGGCGGCGCCACCAGCGCGGTGGGACCGTTCTATTGCCCGCCGGACGAGACCATCTACGTCGACACCGCCTTCTTCGATGACCTCCGCAACCGCTTCGGCTCGTCGGGCGGACCGCTCGCGGAGATGTACGTGATCGCCCACGAGTGGGGGCACCACATCCAGAACTCGACGGGAATCATGGAGGGGCTCGACCGCGAAGCGTCAGGGCCATCATCGGATGCGGTGCGACTGGAGCTGCAGGCCGACTGCTTCGCCGGCGCATGGGTGGGGGCGGCATCCACCATCAAGGACGACAACGGCGTGACCTTCCTCGACCCGGTGACGGATGCCCAGATCGCGGATGCGCTGAGCGCGGCGTCCGCGGTGGGCGACGACCGCATCCAGGAGTCGACGCAGGGCCAGGTCACCCCGGAGACGTGGACACACGGCTCGAGCGAGAAGCGCCAGCAGTGGTTCACGACCGGACTCAATGGCGGGGCCGGCGCGTGCAATACCTTCGAGGTCGCCACCCCTTGATGGGAGCGAGGGTCGAATCCGTCAACATCGGCACTGCCGAGCCGAATGCGCACAAGGAGAACTACTCGACCGGCATCAACAAGGTCTCCCGTCCGGGGCGCTGGCAGGTGCGCGCGCCAGGGTCGAAACAGGATGGGCTGGGCAGTGGTCTTGTTGGCGACTTCATCGGGGATCATCGGCACCACGGCGGGGACCAGCAGGCGCTCTATGCGTTCGGGCGGGAGGATCTTGACGCATGGGAGGCGAGGCTCGATCGGGAGCTGCCGAACGGGTTCTTCGGCGAAAACCTCACCACAGCTGGCATCGACGTCAATGGTGCGCGGCTGGGGGAGATCTGGCGAATCGGCGACACGGTCGAGCTTCGGGTGACGTCTCCGCGACTGCCGTGCAACACCTTCCGAGGGTGGATGGACGAGCCCGGCTGGTTGAAGACGTTCACCGCCGCCGCACGACCCGGTGCGTACCTGGCCGTGGTCACGCCGGGTTTCGTCGGCGCTGGGGACAGTATTAGCGTCATCCATCGCCCGGACCACAGGGTCACCGTGGAGATGAGCTACCGCGCGCTGACGCTGGAGCGCGAGCTTCTTCCCCGGCTGCTGGAGGCGGGCGACGACCTCGACCCGGAACTTCGCGAGTCAGCCGAGGGCGCTGACAGCCTTACTCCGTAAGTGTCGCCTCGTGCGAGAAGTCGGGTACGAGGCCGGGGAATGCGATCGCGGCCATCAGCGTCAGGGCGGTCAGAATGACCACGAGGGCGATGCCAGTGAGGGCGACGAGGCCGAGCCCGCCGATTGCGCGTAGGAACATGACTCCACGCTACCGCCGATCCGTAACTCTGGGACCGATCCGGGTGTGAGCGTTAAACTGGATCGTGCCATCGATAGCCGAACCATTGTCTGAGCCGTCCATTGACGTGTCCAACGCGGTTCGTCCCGCCCGCTCCGAGGCGCTCATGGCGACCATGGGGCAACGCGTCGTGATCGCCGACGGTGCGATGGGCACCATGCTTCAGGATGCTGATCTGACCCTCGACGACTTCCTTCAGCTCGAGGGGTGCAACGAGATCCTGAACGTGACCCGCCCGGACGTGCTCGAGGCGATCCACGCGGAGTACCTCGAGACCGGCGTCGACGCGATCGAAACCAACACCTTCGGTGCTAACTGGTCGAACCTCTCGGACTACAACATCGAGGATCGCATCGAGGAGCTCGCGCACGCTGGGGCCGAGATCGCGCGCCGCACCGCGGAAGCGTTCGAGGCTCGCGATGGCCGGATGCGCTGGGTGCTCGGCTCGATGGGCCCTGGCACCAAGCTGCCCAGCCTTGGTCACACCACCTACGCGCACCTCAAGTCCACCTTCGCCGAGCAGGCTCTCGGGCTCATTCGCGGCGGCAGCGACGCCCTGCTCATCGAGACCTCGCAGGATCTGCTGCAGACCAAGTCGGCGATCAATGGCTGCAAGCAGGCGATCGCCGAGACGGGCATCCGGCTGCCGATTTTCGTGGAGGTGACGGTCGAGCTCACCGGCACGATGCTCATGGGCAGCGAGATCGCCGCTGCCCTGACGACCCTCGAACCGCTCGGCATCGACATGATCGGGCTCAACTGCGCGACCGGTCCGACCGAGATGAGCGAGCACCTGCGCCACCTCTCCAGGTTCGCGCACGTTCCGGTGATGTGCATGCCCAACGCCGGGCTGCCGGTGCTCGGGGCCAACGGCGCCAGCTACCCACTCACCCCCGACGAGCTCGCGACCGCGCACGAACAATTCGTCAAGGAGTTCGGTCTCGGTCTGGTCGGTGGATGCTGCGGCACCACCCCCGCGCACATGAAGGCCGTCGTCGATCGCCTCGGCGGCACCCGCACCCTCACTCGCTCGATCGAGGAGGACCCCGGTGTCGCGAGCCTGTACCAGCACGTCGGCTTCAACCAGGAGGCCTCGTACCTGGCGATCGGCGAACGCACCAACGCGAACGGGTCGATCGCCTTCCGCGAGGCGATGCTCGAGGAACGCTGGGACGACTGCATCGACATCGCCCGCAATCAGGTTCGGGAGGGCGCGCACCTCCTCGACGTCTGCATCGACTACGTGGGCCGCGACGGCGTGGCCGACATGCGTGCGCTGGTCTCGCGCCTCGCGAGCGCATCCACCCTGCCGCTGGTCGTTGACTCCACGGAACCCGCTGTACTGCAGGCGGGCATGGAACTCATCGGCGGTCGCCCGGTCGTCAACTCGGTGAACTTCGAGGACGGCGAGGGCCCGAAATCCCGCTTCGGCCGCATCATGCCGCTCGTCAAGGAGCACGGGGCCGCGGTGATCGCCCTCACCATCGACGAGGAGGGCCAGGCCCGCACCGCCGAGCACAAGGTGCGGATCGCGACCAGGCTCGTCGACACCCTCGTCAACGAATGGGGGATGCGCGTGGACGACATCATCGTCGACGCGCTCACCTTCCCGATCGCCACCGGTCAGGAGGAGACCAGGCGCGACGCGATCGAGACGATCGACGCCATCCGCCAGATCACGGCGAAGTACCCCGGAATCCACACCACGCTGGGCGTCTCCAACGTCTCGTTCGGGCTGAACCCGGCGGCGCGCTCGGTGCTCAACTCCGTGTTCCTGCACGAGGCCGTCGAGGCCGGGCTGGATTCCGCGATCGTCAACGCTGCGAAGATCGTGCCGCTGGCGTCGGTGCCGGATGACCGGCGCAAGGTCGCGATGGATCTGGTCTGGGACAAACGCGAGTACGACGCGGACGGCAACCTCACCTACGACCCGCTGTCGGCCATGCTCGACCTGTTCGCGGGAGTGGATTCCGCTGCGCTCAAGGATGCCAGGGCCGCTGAGCTCGCCGGTCTTCCGGTGGGGGAGCGTCTCGAGCGCCGCATCATCGACGGCGAGGCGAAGGGCCTGGAGGCCGACCTCGACCTGGCCCGTGCCAATGGCATGAGCGCCCTCGACATCGTGAATGTGCACCTGCTGGCCGGCATGCAGATCGTCGGCGCCCGCTTCGGCAGTGGCGAGATGCAGCTGCCGTTCGTGCTGCAGTCCGCCGAGGTGATGAAGGCAGCGGTTGCCCTGCTCGAGCCCCACATGGAGAAGTCGGAGGCGGCCGGCAAGGGCACGATCGTGATCGGCACCGTGCGCGGGGATGTGCACGACATCGGCAAGAACCTGGTCGACATCATCCTCACCAACAATGGCTACGACGTCATCAACATCGGGATTAAGCAGCCCCTGAGCGAGTTCATCCGGGCCGCCGAGGAGCACAACGCCGACGTGATCGGCATGAGCGGGCTGCTGGTCAAGTCGACGGTCGTCATGAAAGAGAACCTGCTCGAGCTGAACACGCGTGGGCTCGGCACGAAGTGGCCGGTGCTGCTCGGTGGCGCCGCGCTCACCCGCACCTTCGTCGAGGACGACCTCGCTTCGCTGTTCGACGGCCAGGTGCGCTACGCCAGGGACGCCTTCGAGGGTCTCGCCCTGATGGAACCGCTCGTCGCGATCGCCCGCGGGGCCGCCCCGGACAGCGTGGGGCTCCCGCCGCTGAAGAAGCGCATCCATGCCAAGTCGACGCTCGATCTCACCGAACCCGAGAACATGCCGGCGAGGTCGGATGTCGCGACCGACAACCCCGTGCCGTCGCCGCCGTTCTGGGGCACCCGCATCGTCAAGGGTGTCGCGCTGGGTGACTACGCCGCCTTCCTCGATGAGCGCGCCACCTTCATGGGGCAGTGGGGTCTCAAGCCGAGTCGCGCCGAGGACGGCGCGAGTTACGACGATTTGGTTGCGACCGAGGGCCGACCGCGCCTGAGGTACTGGCTCGACCGCATCCTCGCCGAGGGCATGCTCGACGCCTCCGTGGCCTACGGCTACTTCCCCGTGTATTCCGAGGGCAACGACATGGTCGTGCTGCACCACGGCGACGATCCGACGGGAGTGCTGGGCACCCCCGGCCTGCTGGCGCCGGATGGCGGTTCCGGCGGCGAGCCCGGCACCGAACGTCTGCGCTTCACCTTCCCGCGACAGCGCCGTGACCGGCACCTGAACCTGGCCGACTACGTGCGCTCACGCGAGTCCGGGCAGATCGATGTGGTGGCGCATGCAACTGGTGACGGCGGGCTCGGCGGTCGATGCCGTGACCGCGAAGATGTTTGCGGAGAACAAGTACCGCGACTACCTCGAGCTGAACGGCCTGACCATGCAGCTCACCGAGGCGCTCGCCGAGTACTGGCACTCCCGCGTCAGGGCCGAGCTCGGCTTCGCTGCCGAGGATCCGAAGGACCTGGCCGGGATGTTCAAGCTGCAGTACCGCGGAGCCAGGTTCTCGCTCGGGTACCCGGCCTGCCCGGAGATGGAGGACCGCCGCAAGGTCGTCGAGTTGCTCAAGCCCGAGCGGATGGGTGTCGTTCTGTCTGAGGAGCTGCAGCTTCATCCTGAGCAGTCGACTGATGCGTTCGTGTTCCATCACCCCGAGGCGCGCTACTTCTCGGTGTGACGCGCGTGGCCGAGCTTCGCGCGGCGCAGCGCCGCGAGGGTGGCCGGGCCGACGAGCACGATGCCGACCGCCGTCGTGATCGCCCGCACGGTGTCCCAGGTGAGCGTCGAGGTCACGAGGGAGTACAGCCCGAACGAGGCGACGTTCTCGGCCAGCGGGGCGCCAGCCTGGTAGGAAATGCCGGTTCCCGTGCCGACCGCGAAGGGCCAGAACCACAGGTTCATGACGAGACCGAACGCATAGGATGCCGCGACGCCGTAGCCCACCAGCATCAGGATCTCGAGGCGCGCCGCCGTGCGCGGCGCACCCAGCCTGACGCGCGGCAGCAGCCCGGCCCCGGCCCCAACCCAGCCGCAGGCAAACAGCTGGAACGGAGTCCACGGGCCGAACCCGCCCCACAGCACCGAGGACAGGGCGATGGTCAGCATGCCGAGCAGGAATCCGAACCGCGCACCGTAGGCACGACCGGCGAGGATCAGCAGGATGAACACGGCCTCCACCCCGCCGACGCCGGTGCCGGCGATGCGGATCGCGGCCCCGACCGCGGCGAGCACGCCGAGCAGCGCCACGGTCTTGGCCGTGTAGGCCTGGCGGTCGAGGGTGAGGGCCACGGCGACGGCGAGCGCGGGCACGACAGCGAGGGCGACGACGGGAGCGGCGGCCCTGGCATCCGTCGGCAGCGCCGAGGCGACGAGCGGCCACGCGAATCCGGCGGCGGCGGCCGCGCTCGCGGCGACGAGCGACCACGACGACCAGCGCTGCCGCACGGCCAGCCACAGGCGGGTCATGAGGTCACCGCCTGAGCTGCAACGTCGATGCGGCCGGCCGCCATCGACACGGTGCGGGTGGCGAATCGGGCGGCGAATCCTGCGTCGTGTGTTGCGACGACGACGGCGGTGCCGGACTCGGCCGCGCGAGCCAGCGCGGATCCCACAAGCTCGCGTGCTGCGGCGTCGAGCCCCCGGGTCGGCTCATCCATCAGCAGCACCCGCGGCCGTGCCGACAGCTGGATCGCGATCACGAGGCAGAGTCTCTGCCCGGCGGACAGGTCGCGTGGATGCCGCGACCCCAGCCGCTCGGTGTCGCTCAGGAATCCCGCGAAGACCTCGCGGGAATGGGCCCCGGCGCGGCGCAACTCGTCGTCGACCGTGGTCGCGAACAGCAGGTCATCGAACTCCTCGGGCACCAGCGCGACGGCGCTGCGGCGGCGGCGCGGCTTGAGGCGTGCTCACGTCCAGCCCGCCCACCGTCACCGTGCCAGGCCCTCGTGGGTCGGGCGACGGCATGCAGGAGGCTGCTCTTGCCTGCGCCGTTCGGGCCGCACAGCGCCACGAATTCCCCGGCAGCGATGTCGAGGCTGACATCATCGACGGCCAGCCTGTCGCCGTGGCTCACGGAGATGTTGCGCAACTGAGCGACGACGGGTCCGGATGCGGCGGCGCGGGCGCGTGGCTCGGCGGGCGTGACCGGATTTGCCTCGGTCGGATGCACGGTGCCGTCGCGGAGCTCGAGCCGGGCATCCACCACCCCGTCCCAGGCGGCGATGTTGTGCTCGGCGACGACCACGCAGACGCCGGCCTCGTGGGCGAGGCGGTCGAGCGTCGAGACGACCCGGTCGCGCGCGGCGGTGTCGAGGTCGGCGAGAGGTTCGTCGACGAGCAGAAGCACGGGGTGCGACACCAGCGCGGCGCCGATCGCGACGAGGCACGCCTCGCCGGCCGACAGCGCCTCCACCGGGCGATCCAGCAGGTGGGTGATCCCGAGGCGCGCGGCGATCTCCTCGGCGCGCGATCGCACGATCACGGGGGCAACGCCCCGAACGGCGAGCGTGAAGCCGAGCTCGTCGGCGACGGTCGCGGCCACGAACGACAGCCGAACGGACTGTGACACCACCCCGACGAATCCAGCCGTCTCGCGCGGCGGTGTCGAGGCCCGGTCGGCATCGGCTATCGCGATCAGGCCGTGCTGCTCGCCCTCGCCGTAGTGCTGGAACAGTCCGCTCATCGCGTGCAGCAGCGTGGATTTGCCGGAGCCGGTCGGTCCGGTGACGAGGGTGAGAGTGCCGGGGGCGAGGCTCAGGGTGATGCCGGCGAGGGTGCGTTCGCCCGCGAACCCCAGTGCGGCATCCTGAATCACCACCGGACGTTCGCAGGCGGGTTCGGCACTGCGGGTGGCGGCGAATCCGCGCACCTCCATGGATGCGCCGAGCGCGAGCGCGCGCTCGACCGTGTGTTCGAGCACGGGGACGATGAGCGACTGCAGTGAGCGTTCACCGCGCAGCTCGCGAGCCACCCGCACCCTGAGCACGGAATCCCGCAGTGCGGGAAGTGTCGCCCAGGCGATGACGAGGGCGCGGGAGATGGTGCGGACCGGGCCGCGCACCGCGCCTCGGGTGAGCAGCGCGCGCACGTCGACGAGGGACCCGAGCACGCCGAACGCGAGGATGACCCCGGCGAACGGCAGGGCGCTGAGCGCCGCCGCCGCGACCCCGCCGGTCGTGATGGGGCCGAGGATCGCGATGTGCGCGAACGGACCTTCGAGCTGGATACGCGGCAGGTCGGCAAGCGTCACGCCTGAGCCCGACGCGCCTCCGAAGACCACGCGATAGACGACTCGCAGCGCGACGAAGGCCACTGCGATGAGTGCCGCCGTCCTCAGCGGTGCGAGTCGTCCGGGAAACATCAGCTGGAGGGTGGTGTCGACTCGGTGCCTGCGGTGTAGACGAGCCCGATGGATTCACCGTCGGCGAGCTGCAGGGTGCCGAGGCCTTCCTGCGCGTACTCCCATTCGGCGTCGGGGGAGGCCTTCACCCAGAGGGCCCAATAGGCGCTCGCCGATGGCATCGACTGGCACTCTTCGACGAAGTCCGGCACGCCCTCGATGGTGACGGTTTCGTCTGCGGCGGGACGGTCGTTGACTCGGCAGACGACCTGGTCGCCGAAGTCGACAGTGCCCTCGGTGGTAATGCCGGCGGCTTTCACCGCGGCGGAGGCGGCTCCGGCCTCTGCGCACTCTTCGATCGGCTCGGCATCCAGCACGCCGAATTCGACGACGATGGAGACTTCGCACGGTGCGGCTGACTCGGCCGCGGCCGAACTCGAGGTCTCGGTGGGCGCGGCACCGGCACACCCGGAGAGCGCGAGGGCGGCGAGCAGGGGGATGGCAGCGAGGGCGTTTTTCACTTCGCAAGCCTACCGAGGGGCCCGCCCGCGTTACGTTTTGCTGCGGCGATCATTCCAGATCGGAAGAAAGCTCGCGAGTTCATCGACCATGGCGTCGTGGTCCCAGCTGTGGTTCGCCCCCGCGATCTGTCGCACCGTCGCGCCGGGCAGGTGGGTGCCCAGCATGTCCGCCGCAGCCTCGATGATCGGCAGCGGCTGTTCGCCGAGGAGAACCAGCGTCGGCTGCGTGATCGCGGCAAACAGCGTCTCTGCTGGCTCCGATTGCGCCCAGGCGAGCGACTCGGCGTCTCCCTCCAGACTCGGCGTCATCGCCGTCATGATCGGCCAGGCCGGGCTGTTTCTGGCGCCCTCCAGCCACTGGGGCGGCATGTCCTTCATGAAGTAGGCCTGAGTCGCGTCGCCGTCACCGGCGGCGATCCGCTTGCGCAGGCCGGCCAGGAACTCGGCTCCGCCGGCTCGCGAGAGCGGAACCTCCCACAGGGCGAGCTTCGTGACGGGCAGCCCAGCCGCGGCAGCGGCCAGCGCGATCGCGGCGCCCGACGAGCTGCCGAACAACGCGGCGCTCCCGCCAACGAGGTCGATGAGCGCTCGAAGGTCGTCGAGATCCCGATCGAGCCCGAAGGAGGTTGCCGGGCTTTCGCCCCGACCGCGACGGTCGTAGTTGATGACCGTGAAACCCTGATCGGCGAGCGCGGACGCCAGCGTGACGGTGGCCGGATCGAAAGCACGAAACTGCACTGCGGCCGCAACCAGAACGACCGGCGGGCCATCCCCCAGGCGGTCGAAGGCGATGCGGGTTCCGTCAGCGGATGTGGCGTATTGGCTCATGAGATTCACTCCCTGGCACGAGTGTAGGCGCGCCAGGAGGCTCCCGGGGGTGGGCCGCTCACCAAGTGGCGTCTCCGCGGATGACGACGTCGGATCCGCCATCGATGAAGACGACCTGCCCGCACAGGTGGGCGTTCTCTTCACTGGTGAGCCACGCAAGCAAATATCCGACATCCCGCGGCTCGAAGATGCCGTTCAGCGGCATCGGGACCTGTTGCAGGATCAATGCGCGCGCCTCGGGACTCGACGTGTACTGCTCGGTCATCGGCGTCTCCACAACGCCCGGGGCGACGGCGTTCAACGGGATGCCTGCGCCCGCCCACTCGGGAGTGGCCGCGTGGTTGCGAATCCAGCGCGCCAGCGCCGCCTTCGTGGTGCCGTAGATCAGGTTGGCCTCGGCGCCGCCCGCGGCCTCGAGTTCGCCGCCGCGATGCAACGCGGCGCCCTCATCACCGGCGAGCAGCGCGGTCAGCAGCGCCTCGTCCGGCGGGAAGAGCGATGCCATCGACCCGGTGGCGACGGCGCGCGGCGCCTCGGACCCCGCGAGCAGCGGCCGCAGCCCCTCGAGGGTCGCGACGGCACCGAAATAGTTGACTGCCACCGTGCGCGCGGTCGGCGTCGCAAGCCCCGCGTTGGCGATGATCGCATCGATCGTGCCGCCGGAGAGGTCGGCGACCGCGGTGAGAAGCTCGGCGCGGCCGTCGGCGGTGGTCAGGTCGACGTTGACGTCGGTGCCCGCCAGATCAACGCCGATGACGCGATGGCCGCGCTCGATCAACAGCTCGGTCGTGGCCTTACCGATGCCGCTCGCGGCGCCGGTGATGACATAGGTGCGAGACATGGGAACTCCGCCTTTCGGGGCAGCATTGCCCCTCGACCCCTAGGGTGCGCCGCGCCAGCGAGGAATAGCGGGCCGAAGGTCCCTCGGGTTCAGGAGTGCGCGGCGTCAGCGGCTCACGTGCGCCGACCCACCGGCGACGAGGGTCAGCACCTCACGGAGGCTAGCCATCGAGTTGTCTCCGGGCGTGGTCATCGCGAGTGCGCCGTGGGCGGCCCCGATCTCCAGCGCTTCCGCGGCGCTGCGCCCGTCGAGCAACCCGTAGACCAGTCCGGCGAGGAACCCGTCGCCTCCACCGACCCGATCCATGATGTTCAGGTTGTTGTAGCTGGTTGACGCCATCGAGCCGCCATCGCGGGTGCGTGCCACGACGCTCCAGTCATTGATGGATGCGGAATGCACCACACGCTGCGTCGCGGCGACCAGGGATAGCTGCGGGAACTTCTCGAGCACCTCCCCAGCGAGATGGATGACGCGAGCCGACGGTTCGTCATCCGGGGCTGCGTCGTTCACACCGAGTCGGTCCACGAAGTCAGTGGCGCCGCCCACGAGCACGTCGGCGACTTCGGCGAGCTTCGTGAACACCTCACGCGAACGCTGGGCGCCACCGGCACCGGACCAGAGGCTTGGCCTGAAGTTCAGATCGACCGACACGGCTGTGCCGTTGGCTTTGGCGACGGATGCTGCTGCCAGCGTGGTCTCAAGCGCCGAGTCCGACAGCCCGGCGAAGATGCCCCCGAGGTGTAACCAGCGCACCCCGCGCTCCCGAAGAGGTGGTCCCAGTCGATTTCGGCGGGAGTGAGCAGGGATGCCGCACTGTGGCCGCGGTCGGAGACCCCGATTGCGCCGCGGATGCCAAACCCTCGCTCGGTGAAGTTCAGCGCATTTCGTGCGGCGCGGCCGATTCCGTCGAACTCACGCCACACGATCAGGGAGGTGTCGACACCGCCCGACAGGATCAGGCTTTCGGCGAGTCGCCCGAGCTCGTTGTCGACGAGCGAGGTGGCGACCGAGGTGCGCAACCCGAACGTGCGGGACAGGGCGCGGCTGACGTTGTACTCGCCGCCGCCCTCCCACACGTTGAAGCTGCGTGCCGTGCGAATCCGCCCCTCACCCGGGTCGAAGCGAAGCATGACCTCGCCCAGAGAGACGGCGTCGAACTCACACTCCGCCGCGGGCCGCAGCTTCATCAGCGTCATCGCTGGGCCGATCCCCAGGCTCGCAACAGGGTTGGTCAGCACTCCCACGCCATCCAGCGCGATCGAGACCTCATCGCCGGGGATGATGGGGGTGATCGTGCCTGGCGCCCCGGTGAGCACAACGTCGCCGGGCCCGAGTGTCATGATCGACGTCAGGTATACGATCTGTTCGACAACGCTGTAGGCAAGGCCCGAGGTCGAGCCCGTCGCCCGCCGCTCCCCATTGACGATGACGTCGATCGCCACGTCGCGCGGATCGAGGCCCGTCTGAACCCAGGGGCCCAGCGGGGTGAATCCGTCACCGTTCTTGGCCTGAGTCATCATGCTGTCGCGACTCACCTGGTCAAAGGCCGTCACGTCGTTCGCGACGGTGAAGCCGAGTATCGCCCCCGCAACCTCATCGGCGGCGAGGTGCCTGGAGAGGCGACGCATGACGATCGCGAGTTCACCCTCGGCGTTGACCATTCCGGCCGTGCTGTCGATGAGGATCGGCGCTCCCGGCCCCACCACGGTGCGCGCCGATTTGCTGAATGCCTGGGGCGGAAGCTCGCGGCCTCCCGGACCGTTGTGCGCCATCCCCAGGATTACCCGCGGTTCGCACGGCGCGAGGAACTCGACGTCCGTGCCGAACCGCGCACCGGTGAGGACCAGCCGGTCAGCAAAAGGATCGTGGATGCCCGCCCATTCGCCGTCGGAGAACGTGACGTCGACCGGGCCGCTGTGAGTCGCAATCCTTGCGACACGATCATGGGAACTCAACGTTATTCTCCACATTCATCAACGAACCGAGGACGATGCTCCCATATGATGGGAGCAGTTCTTGCCTTGTGAGAGCATATCAGGGCCGAGAGAGTGAAGGACAATGACCGACGCAACCGACAATGGAGCCGGCCGCACCCAGGACATGGTGGGCAAGGCCCTGAGCCTGCTGACACTGTTAGGCGAGCATCCGCACGGTGCCGTCGCCTCAGTGCTCGCTCGCGAGTCCGGCTTCCCGCTCAGCACGGCGCACCGTCTTCTCGGCATTCTCGTGCGTGAAGGATTCGCGAAATTCGACCAGGCGACGCGTCAATACGCCGTAGGGATGCGTATCTTCGAACTCGCGCAGAGCGTCTCGGTGGCCTACGGCTTTGCGGGAATGACGCGTCCCATCCTCGAGGAGCTCTCGGCGATCACGGAGGAAGCAACGTTGCTCACCGTGCGGGACAACGATCGTCAGTTGTACGTTCAGACCATCGCTGGGCCCCAGCAGGTCAGCGTCAACGGCGAGCCAGGCAGGCACGGCCCGCTGCATTGCACGGCCGTTGGCAAGGTTCTCACTGCCTTCGCTGTCGACAGCGTGAGAGAGCAGCTGCTCTCGTCAATATCTCTCGATGCGTGCAGCCCGAACTCGATTACAGACCGCGCTGCGTTCCGCGCAGAGATCGAGAAGGTGCGGCGACTCGGCTACGCGATTGCCGACGAGGAGCACGAACTCGGCATCCGAGCGGTTGCTGTCCCCGTTTTTGTGCGCGGCGAAGTGGTGGCCGCGCTGGCAACCGCCGCCCCGGCGTACCGCGCATCCGTCGAGCGCCTCGAGGAGTACGTGCCCAACCTCCACGAGACTGCACGCTCCCTCGCGACGGTGATGGCGCTGCAGTAAGTCAGTGTCGGGGTCAGAGTCCGAACGATCGAGCGATCAGCATGAGCTGCACCTCGGTGGTGCCCTCGCCGATCTCGAGAATCTTGCTGTCGCGATAGTGTCTCGCGACAACGTAATCGTTCATGAATCCGTAGCCACCATGAATCTGGGTCGCGTCGCGCGCGTTGTCCATCGCGGCCTCCGAGGCCACCAACTTGGCGATGGATGCCTCGGTCTTGAAAGGCTTGCCGGCGAGCATGAGGGCGGCGGCGTCGTAGTACGCGGTTCGTGCGACGTGGGCCCTGGCCTGCATCCGGGCGATCTTGAACGCGATGCCCTGATTCTTGCCGATCGGCTGACCGAAGGTCTCGCGTTCCTTTGCGTACTTCACGCTCTCGTCGACGCAGCCCTGCGCGGCGCCGACGCTCAGCGCGGCGATCGCGATGCGCCCCTCATCCAGGATCTGCAGGAAGTTGGCGTAACCGCGGCCCCGCTCGCCGAGCAGATTCTCCTCGGGAACTCGCACATCGATCATCGTCAGCGGGTGGGTGTCTGAGGCATTCCAGCCCACCTTGTTGTAGGCGGGCTCGACGGTGAACCCGGGGGTCGGCGTGGGCACGAGGATCGTCGAGATCTCCTTCGCGCCATTCGCCGCTGTGCCGGTCACGGCTGTGACGGTGACGAGCGAGGTGATGTCGGTGCCGGAGTTGGTGATGAACTGCTTCGACCCGTTGATGACCCACTGGTCACCATCGAGCTCGGCGCGCGTTCGGGTGCCGCCCGCGTCGCTGCCGGCGCCGGACTCGGTGAGCCCGAATGCCGCGAGGTTCTCCCCGCTGACCAGCTGAGGCAGCCAATGCTGCTTCTGCTCCTCGGTGCCGAAGCGGTAGACCGGCATGGCGCCGAGGGACACCCCGGCCTCCAGCGTTATGGCGACGCTCTGGTCCACCTTGGCGAGCTCTTCGAGGGCGAGGCAGAGGGCGAAGTAGTCGCCGCCCATGCCTCCGTACTCCTCGGGGAACGGCAGCCCGAACAGGCCCATCTCGCCCATCTGGGCGACGACCTCGTACGGGAAGCTGTGCTTCGCGTCGTGCTCGGCGGAGACCGGAGCCACGACGGATCTGGCAAAATCCGCGACCGTGTCGGCGAGTTCCCTGTACTCATCGGGCAGATTGCCGGTTGCGAGATATTCGACCATGGTGGCTCCTGTTTCTGTGCGGGCTGTAGCTAGTTCTGGTCGGGGGAGGCGTGGCCATAGAGCGCACCGAGCGCGGCGTCGGTGAGCACGGCACGCACATCGGTCGCGGCATCCAGATCCGCGGTGTGTGGCGTGGAATTCAGGATGCCGAACACGGCGTGCATGCGAACCGCGATGTCGGCCTCCGCCAGCTCCGGGCGCAACCGGCTGGCGATCTTTCGCCAACCCTCGAGGTAGGTGCGCTGCAGTTGCCGCACCCGCTGGTTCGCCTCGGGCGGGAGGTTGGCGAGCTCGCGATCCTGGATGCGGATGATGTCACGCTCCTTCACGGCGAAGTCGGCGTGGAAAGCGATCAGGTCGACGAACGTCTCACGATCGTCGCGCCCCTCGGCGACGATGGCTGTCGAACCCGGCGAGCAGTCGTTCGCTGGCCACCACGAGCAGTTCGATGAGCATCGACTCCTTGCTCTCGAAGTGGCGGTACAAGGCGGGTCCGCTCACCCCGACCGCGGCACCGAGATCGTGGATCGACACCGCGTGGTAGCCGCGTTCGGCGAACAAATGACCCGCGGCGCTGAGGTATCGCTCGCGTCGATGCGCCTTTGCTTCAGCCCGCCAGGTCTCTGCCACCCGACCACTCTAACCATTTCTGGACATTTCAGTTAGGGATCGATAACCTTTTTGTTATCGATTGCTAACCGAAACGGACACTCATGCAGCCGCTCTTGAGCCAGGCGCGCCCCGCCAGTGCGGAGTTTCAGGACAACGATGCAGCGCAGCGCGCGGCGGTCGCCGAGCTTCGCGCGAAACTCGCCTCGTCCGCACTCGGCGGCACGGCCACGGCCCGGGAACGGCACGTTTCGCGCGGCAAGCTGCTGCCGCGGGATCGCATCGATGTGCTGCTCGACCGCGGTAGCTCCTTCCTCGAAATCGCACCACTGGCCGCCGACGGCATGTATGACGACGATGCGCCGGGGGCCGGTGTCATCGCCGGCGTTGGCTTCATCCACTCCCGTCCGGTCATGGTCGTCTGCAACGACGCAACGGTCAAGGGCGGCACGTACTTTCCGATGACCGTCAAGAAGCACCTGAGGGCCCAGGAGATAGCGGCCGAGAATGAGCTGCCCTGCGTCTATCTCGTGGACTCGGGCGGTGCCTTCCTTCCCCTGCAGGATGAGGTGTTCCCCGATCGGGATCACTTCGGGCGCATCTTCTACAACCAGGCGCGCATGTCGTCGCGGGGCATCGCGCAGATCGCGGCGGTTCTGGGGTCGAGCACAGCGGGCGGCGCTTACGTGCCCGCGATGAGCGACGAGACGATCATCGTGCGAAACCAGGGCACCATCTTCCTCGGCGGGCCTCCCCTGGTTCGGGCGGCCACGGGCGAGGTCGTCACCGCGGAAGACCTTGGCGGTGGTGTGACGCACACGAAGTACTCGGGCGTCGCCGACCACCTGGCCGACAACGATGAGCACGCCCTGCAGCTCGTGCGAGACATCGTCGCCCAGCTGCCCCCGCCGCGGGAACGCGCGTGGGTGGTCTCAGAGCCCACGCCGCCGGTAGTCGACCCCGCGCAGCTGTACGGGGTGGTGCCCGCCGAACTGACGGTCCCGTACGACGCCCGCGAGATCATCGCCCGCATCGTCGACGGCAGCGAGTTTCACGAATTCAAGCAGGACTTCGGCGCGACACTGGTGACGGGATTCGCGCGGATCGACGGGCATCCTGTGGGCATCATCGCCAACAACGGGGTGCTGTTCTCGGAGTCGGCCCTCAAAGGCGCGCACTTCATCGAACTGTGCGACAAGCGGAAGGTGCCCCTGCTCTTCCTGCAGAACATCACCGGATTCATGGTGGGCAAAGAGTACGAGATGGGCGGCATCGCCAAGCACGGCGCGAAGATGGTGAATGCCGTCGCCTGCGCTCGCGTACCCAAGCTGACCGTGATCGTGGGCGGCTCCTTCGGTGCCGGCAACTACTCGATGAGCGGGCGTGCGTACTCGCCGCGGTTCCTGTGGTCGTGGCCAGCCAGCCGCATCTCGGTGATGGGAGGCCCGCAGGCGGCCTCCGTGCTGGCGACCGTGCGGCGCACCCAGCTGGAGGATGCCGGCAGCGCGTGGAGCGAGTCGGACGAGGCGACTTTCAAGGCACCGGTGCTTGAGCAATACGAACGGCAGGGCAGCCCGTATTACGCCACGGCAAGGCTGTGGGATGACGGCATCATCGACCCGGCCGACACCCGGATGGTCGTGAGTCTTGCGCTCGAGGTCTGCTCGCGCGCCCCGATGGACGACGTCTCCTACGGCGTCTTCAGGATGTGATGGCCGTGTTTGACACAGTTTTGATCGCCAATCGCGGCGAGATCGCCTGCCGCGTCATCCAGACCCTGCGCTCTCTGGGCATCCGGTCGGTCGCCGTCTTCAGCGACGCGGATGCCGGTGCCAGGCACGTGCAACTAGCGGATGTCGCGGTGCGCCTCGGAAGCGCATCGGCGGCAGACAGCTACCTCAACATCGACAAGATCATCGCGGCCGCGATCGATCACGGTGCCCAGGCGATTCATCCCGGCTACGGATTCCTCGCCGAGAACGCGGCATTCGCTTCCGCATGTTCGGCGGCCGGCATCGTGTTCATCGGGCCAGGCGTCGACGCGCTGACGGTGATGGGCGACAAGATCAGCGCAAAGGCGCAGGTCACCAAACGAAACGTTCCGGTGGTGCCAGGCGTCGCCGATCCAGGCATGACCGACCAGCAGCTCATCGATGCTGCGCCCGGCATCGGCTTCCCGGTGCTGATCAAGCCATCGGCCGGAGGCGGTGGCAAGGGCATGCATCTCGTGCACGACGCCTCCGACTTGCCCCAGGCCGTTGCGGCGGCACGCCGGGAGGCCGCGTCGTCCTTCGGCGACGACACCCTGTTCATCGAGCGCTACATCGCGCGCCCGCGCCACATCGAGGTGCAGGTGCTCGCCGATTCCGCGGGCACCACCGTGCACCTGGGGGAGCGGGAGTGCTCGCTGCAGCGCAGGCACCAGAAGGTGATCGAGGAGGCTCCATCACCGCTGCTCGACGACGAGACGCGCGCGCGGATCGGGCAGGCCGCCGTCGACACCGCCCTGAGCGTCGGCTACCTCGGCGCCGGCACCGTCGAATTCATCGTCTCCGCCGATGCGCCAGACGAGTTCTTCTTCATGGAGATGAACACGAGGCTGCAGGTGGAGCATCCCGTCACCGAGATGGTGACCGGCATCGACCTGGTCGAGTGGCAGCTGCGCATCGCCGCCGGGGAACTCCTCGATTTCGACCAGTCCGCCGTGCGCCTGACCGGGCACGCGATCGAGGCGCGCGTCTACGCCGAAGACCCGCAGCGCGATTTCCTGCCGACCGGTGGCCGCGTTTTGGCGCTGGAGCAGCCCGACGGCGACGGGCATCCGGGTCGACAGCGCGCTGATTGACGGGCTGGTCGTGGCATCCGACTACGACCCGATGCTCGCCAAGGTCATCGCCTGGGCGCCCAGCCGGGACGCCGCCCTGCGTCGGCTGCGGCGGGCGCTCGCCGACACCGTGACGCTCGGCGTCACCACCAACGTCGAGTTCCTGCAGCTGCTGCTCGACGACCCCGACGTCATCGCGGGCGACCTCGACACCGACCTGATCGCGCGCAGACTCGATGACCTCGACTTCCGGCAAGTGGATGCCGGCACCGCGGCCGCGGGAGCACTCGTGCTGCACGCGCTCGCCTTCGCACAGGCCGGCCCGGCGTCGTGGCAGCAGCCCTCGGGCTGGCGGCTGGGGGATTCCGCGGCATCCGTGTACCGCCTGGCGGCAGCCGACGCCGAGCCGCTCGTCGTGCGCGTCACGGGAACTCCGGCCGCGGCATCCGTCACCGTCGACGGCGCCCCGGCGGTGGTCGCTTCGGTCTCGCTGGATTCGGGCCACGGCACCGCCACGGCTCGGGTCGTCCTGGGCGGGACGGCGACCACCTACCGGTTCGCACGTGAGGGCCGCGTGCTTCACCTGGGGCAGGGTGGCGCGGCCTGGACGCTCACCGACACCGGCCTGGTGCGGGCTGCTGCCGGCGGAGCTGCGCCGGCACCGTCGCTGCGCTCCCCGATGCCGGGCGCGGTGGTCGCGGTCTTCGTCGGCGACGGCCAGCGGGTCGACGCTGGAGACCCGGTGCTGAGCATCGAGGCGATGAAGATGGAGCACGTGCTGCGCGCCCCGCACGCGGGAACTGTGTCGCTGGGAGTACAACTGGGGGCACAGGTCGCCGCCGACGAGGTCGTGGCGACCATCGAATCCGATGCTGTCGATCACGAGGGGGCAACCCCATGAACGAGAAGCGAGTCGTGCAGCGCGGGCTGTATTTCGAGGAGTTCGAGGCCGACGTCGTCTACGTGCACAGCCCCGGCCGCACGGTCACCGAGACCGACAACGTGCTCTTCACCACCCTCACGATGAACACCCAGTCGCTGCACCTCGACGCCGAATGGTCGAGTCACACCGAGTTCGGCGAGCGGCTCATCAACAGCATGTTTACGCTCTCGACGATGGTCGGCGCCTCGGTGGCGCAGCTCACCCAGGGCACGATCGTGGCGAACCTCGGCTTCACCGACATCTCGTTCCCCGCCCCCATGCGCGCCGGCGACACGATGACGAGCGAGACGCGGCTGCTGTCGAAGCGACTGTCGAGCAGTCGTCCCGGCCAGGGCATCGTTCAGCTCGAACACACCGCGCACAACCAGCACGGCGACACCGTGGCCAGGGCCGTGCGGTCGGTGCTCATGCTGTGTCGGCCGACGGAGGATGGCGCGTGAACCTCGGCCCGGCGCTGCTGTTCTGCCCCGCCGACCGGCCCGATCGCTACCGCAAGGCCGCCGACGCCGCCGACGCCGTCATCATCGACCTGGAGGATGCGGTCGGACCGGCAGACAAGCCGCGGGCACGTGACGCCCTCACCGAGAGCGATCTCGACCCGGCGGTGACGATCGTGCGGGTGAACCCGGCACCCAGCGCCTTCTTCGAGGCGGACCTCGCCGCCCTGCGCGGCACCGGTTACACGACAGTCATGCTCCCTAAGGCAGAGACCGCGGCCGATCTCGCGGCCCTCGACGGTTTCGACGTGATCGCGCTGTGCGAGAGCCCGCTCGGCGTGCGCAATGCCGGGCTGATCGCCTCCATCGACAACGTGGTCGCGCTGACCTGGGGTGCCGAAGACCTCGTCGCGGCGCTCGGCGGCAGTTCCAGCCGCGGCGCGGACGGCGGCTATCGCGATTACGCCCGGTACGCGCGATCCCGGGTGCTCATCGCCGCGGGCAGTGAGGGCAAGGCAGCCTTCGACACGGTGCACCTCGACATCGGCGACGAGGCCGGGCTGCGCGACGAGGCACAGGATGCCGCGGCATCCGGATTCCTGGGCTCGATGTGCATCCACCCCAGCCAGGTGCCGGTGATCCGTGCCGCGTTCGCGCCCTCGGACGAGTCCGTGCGCTGGGCCACCGCAGTGCTGGACACCGCCACCCGGTCGCCGGGGGTCTTCACCTTCGAGAACCGCATGGTCGACGAGCCACTGCTGCGGCAGGCGAGACGGATCCTCGCCGCTACAGCTCGCGAGCAGCCTCGCGAATAAGCGGAGAGATCCGGTACGGCACGAGTTCGCTGATTGCCAGCGCCGTCTCGGTGCGCTCGACCCCGGAGATCGCCAGCAGCTGGGCGTTCACCTCGAACAACTCCTCCGCCGAGCGGCAGACGATCTTCGCCAGGATGTCTGACGGCCCGCTGAGGCCGTGCGCCTGCACCACCTGTGGAATCTCGCGCAACTCGTGAGTGATCGCGGCGAGTTGCTGCTGGTGAGCGTGAATGGTGGTGAAGGCGGTCAGCGGGTAGCCGAGCGCGGCCTGGTCGATGCAGCGCTCGAACGATAAAAAGGCCCCGGATGCCTCCAGACTCGCCAGTCGTGCCTGCACGGTATTGCGGCTCAGCTTGAGCTGCTCGGCCAGGGCCACGGTGGTCGCCCGGGGGCTCGCGGCGAGGGTAAGGAGCAGTCGCAGATCGGTCGCGTCGAGGGTGCGCATAATGCGCAACGTTAGCCCTGTTCAGGCGCGGAGTCCAGCGCTCCCAACTGGCATAATGCTCAGTCTCAGACGGAGGTATTGCGCTATCTGACTCCCGGTTCTTAACATTGAAAGACAATTTGGACAACGACGTGCGGATTGAAAAGGATGAGGGTCTCATGCCTCAAGACGAAATCACACCGGCACCTGCCACCGCGATGTCCGGCGACACAACGGAGTTCGTGCAGCTGATCACGGCCGACGGGAAGCGTCCATCCACCTCCCTGTTCGAGGCGTGGGTGAGCGACGTCGATGACGCCGAACTCGTCTCTCGTTACGAAGACATGGTCGTCGTTCGACGCATCGATGTCGAAGCCACAGCCCTGCAACGTCAGGGCCAGCTGGCGCTCTGGCCGCCGCTGCTCGGCCAGGAGGCAGCGCAGATCGGGTCCGCCCGTGCGCTGGAGGAGAAGGACTTCGTGTTCGCGAGCTACCGCGAGCACGGAGTCGCATACTGCCGCGGTATTCCCGGTGTCGACCTGCTGAGCGTCTGGCGCGGCGCATCCCAGTCCAGCTGGAACCCGTACGACGTCGGTATGGCGACCCCGCAGATCATCATCGGTGCACAGACCCTGCACGCGACCGGGTACGCGCTCGGTATGCAGAACGACAAGTCAGACGCCGTGACCGTGACCTACTTCGGCGACGGTGCCACGAGCGAGGGGGATGTGAGCGAGGCGATGGTCTTCGCATCCACCTTCAAGGCGCCCGTCGTGTTCTTCTGCCAGAACAACCAGTGGGCCATCTCGGAACCGGTGGGGCTGCAGAGCAAGGAACAGCTGGTGAACCGGGCCAGCGGCTTCGGGATTCCCGGGGTGCGGGTCGACGGCAACGACGTGCTCGCGGTGCTGGCCGTCACGCGCGAGGCCCTGGAGCGGGCGCGCCGCGGGGACGGCCCGACGTTCATCGAGGCGGTCACCTATCGCATGGGTCCGCACACCACGGCCGACGACCCCACCCGCTACCGCGAGCCGGCCGAGCTGGCCGAGTGGGCAGAGCGCGACCCGATCGCACGACTCGGCGCCTACCTGCGCGGCACGGGGGCGCTCACCGACGAGGTCGCCAAGGCGATCGACGACACGGCAGACCGGGTCGCGGCCGACCTGCGCGCAAAGTGCCTCGAGCTGCCCGATCCGGAGCCCATGAGCCTGTTCGAGCACGTGTACAGCGAGCCGCACCGCGGCCTCGAGCGCCAGCGCGACCACTACGCGCGGTACCTCGCCATGTTCGAGGCCGCCCCGACCCGACCGGCGGTGAAGTCATGACCTCCACAGTGATGACGCTCAGCAAGGCGATCAACGCCGGCCTGCGACAGGCAATGACGGATGATGACCGCGTCATCCTGATGGGTGAAGACATCGGAAAGCTCGGCGGTGTTTATCGCATCACCGAGGGACTGCAGGACACGTTCGGCGAGCGCAGGGTGATGGACACGCCGCTGGCCGAATCCGCCATCCTCGGCACCGCCGTCGGTCTCGCCTATGCCGGCTTCCGGCCGGTGTGTGAGATCCAGTTCGACGGCTTCATCTACCCGGCATTCGACCAGATCGTCAGCCAGGTCGCCCGCATGCACGCGCGCACTGCCGGCGCGGTGAAGATGCCGATCACCATCCGGGTGCCGTTCGGCGGCGGGATCGGTGCGGCCGAGCACCACTCCGACTCCCCCGAGGCCTACTTCATGCACGCCTCCGGACTGCGGGTGGTGAGCGTCTCGAATCCGCAGGACGCGTACACGGTCATCCAGGAGGCCATCGCCAGCAACGACCCCGTGCTGTTCTTCGAACCGAAGCGCCGCTACCACGTCAAGGGCGACGTCGAACTGGAGAGCACCGGCCAGGGCCGCAACGCCATGGACACCGCCCGCGTGGTGTCGGAGGGTCGCGACGTCACGCTCATCAGCTACGGCGGACTCGTGCAGGTTGCCGTCGAGGCGGCGAAGGTGGCGAGCACGGAGGGCGTGTCGGTCGAGGTCATCGACCTGCGCTCGCTCGCACCGATCGACTTCGACGCCATCGCAAACTCGGTGCGCAAGACCGGGCGGGTGGTGATCGCGCACGAGGCCGCCCAGTCGGGCGGGCTCGGTGCCGAGATCGCGGCCGGACATCACGGAGCGCTGCTTCTACTCGCTCGAACACGCACCGGTTCGGGTCACCGGGTTCGACATCCCGTTCCCGCCCTCGAAGCTCGAGAAGTATCACCTGCCCGACCTGGACCGGGTGCTCGACGGTCTCGACCGCGCGCTCGATCGCCCCAATTCGCTCAGTGGTCTGGAGATCTCATGACCGTCAAAGAGTTCGCGCTGCCCGACCTCGGTGAGGGACTGACCGAGTCTGAGATCGTCGCCTGGCACGTTGCCGAGGGTGACATGGTCACGCTCAACCAGGTGCTCGCCGACGTCGAGACGGCGAAGGCCATGGTGGAGTTGCCATCGCCGTACGCCGGACGCATCACCCGCCTGCACGTGGCGGAGGGCACGACCGTCCCTGTCGGCGACGCCATCATCTCGTTCGAGGTGGATGCCGCGGAGCCCGCTTCGACGTCACCGGAACCCGCTCCCGCTTCCGCGCCTGACGCGGCCGAACCGGAGCAGGACGCCGAGCATGCCCCGCCCAACCTGGTCGGCTACGGCGCACTCCCGGACTCGGCGGGCCAGCCCGTTCGGCGCGCGCGGAACGCTCCCGACGGTCGACACCGTCGAAACAGCACCGAGCATGAAACAGCACCGAGCATGCCCAGCCGCGCGCCGCAGCGCCTGGCCGCGCCGCCGGTGCGCAAGCTCGCCGAGTCGCTCGGGGTCGACCTCGCGCACGTTCACGGCAGCGGCGAGTCCGGACTGATCACGCGCTCGGATGTGGAGGCCGCGGCAGGGGACCACTCGCCGGCACCGAAGGCTCAGCAGCAGGACGGCACAACGGTGCCGGTTGCGGGCATCCGGAAGCTCACCGCGGAGGCGGTGACCCGCAGCGCGTTCACGGCCCCGCACGTCACGGTCTTCCTCACGGTGGATGTCACGCGCACCGTGGAACTGCTCGACGAGTTGCGCTCGACACCGGCCTTCCGCGAGGGGCGACTCACGTTCCTTGCTGCGGTGGCCAAGGCCGTCACGAGCTCGATGCCGAGCTCGCCGCAGGTGAATTCGCGCTGGGGCGACGACGGAATCACCCGGTTCGACCACGTGAACCTCGGTATCGCGGCGGCGACGCCGCGTGGCCTGCTCGTTCCGGTGGTGAAGGATGCCCACACCCTCGACCTTGCGGGGCTCGCCGCCGCTCTCACCCAGCTCGCCCGCACCGCGAAGGCGGGGGAGACTCGTCCGCCGGACCTTGCCGGGGGAACCTTCACGATCACGAACGTGGGAGTCTTCGGCGTCGATGCAGGCACCCCGATCCTGAATAACGGTGAGGCCGCGATCCTCGCGGTCGGCGCCGTCGCCAAACGTCCGTGGGAGTGGCGCGGCGAGGTCGCTCTGCGCGATGTCGTGACGCTCAGCCTGTCTTTTGATCACCGTGTGCTCGACGGCGAGCAGGGCTCCCGGTTCCTGTCCGACGTAGGTCGGCTGCTGAGCAACCCGGCCAGCGCTTTCGCGCTGTAGCGTCCACCTCATGGCTACTTTCGCGCAGATCCTCGGCGCCCTCTTCATTCTCGCCGCATTCACACTTACTCAACGTGCGGTGATCACCCCGCGCTCGCTCACGGCGTTGCTGCTGAACCTCGCCGGCTCGGCGATCCTCGCGGTCGTCGCACTGGTGGGGTCGCAGTGGGGATTCCTGATCCTCAATACCGTGTGGTTCGTTGTCGCCGCATGGGGCATGATCGGGTTGATCAAGGCGCGCACCACGGCTCAGCCCGATCTCGCGAGCTAAGTCGCGCCCCCACCATCCCACCAGTTCAGAACACGCATGGCTCGCAGCGTTGACATGCGACTCGGGCCCCTGGTCTCCAGCCCGAACCACTGCCTGCCGGGGTAGGCGCGGTACATCGGCCATGTGCCGTCGGAACGCCGCGCGTGCCGCACCGCGTCGATCGCATCGGCGAGTCGGTCGTCGCGGTGTGCGCCAGCGGCCCGGAAGTGCTCGAGGCCGCGCACGATGTCGAAGTGCCACCGTGGTGGGAACGGGAACCTGGCGAAAGCGTCATCCACCACCTCGCCGGTGCGATGCGACCGATAGAGGCGGTGGTCGAGGAAGAACTCGCGACCGGCGTCCATCGCCGTTGACACCGAAACCGCACCGCCGGACCACTCGTAGGCCAGCAACGCTTCGAGCACGGTGATCGACGTATGGAACGAACCGTGCCGCGAACCACTGCGGATCGATTCGCAGTTCCACCCGCCGTCGGCCAGCTGCTCATCCAGCAGCCACTGCACCGTCGAGTCGAGGCGAGGGTCGTCGTGGCCGAACGACGCGGCAAGCATCACCAACATCCCGGTGATACATGTCTCGGGTTCGAGAATGGTTTTGGCCAGGTTGAGCCCGCCGCCGTAGAAGCGTGCTCCCTGCCAAAGCAAGCGGCAACCCGCGAGCGCCTGCGGGTGACCCCGATCCAGGCCGAGGCGCTCCAGCAGCAACAGGGTATAGGTGGTCGAGGTCCACTTCGGGCTGTATAGGGCGCCCGCCCAGCCCCCATCGGAGTCCTGGAGCGCGAGCAGCCGCGCGCCCCACCCCTTCGTTCCGACGCGGCGACGCTCAGCCCGCCACTCCTTCGGCGGCGCGTCGAGCAGGTCGCGCAGTACCTGCCATCGCACCGCGGGATCCCCCTCCAGAAGCCACGAGTCGACTGGGGACGCTGCCATCACTCACCACCAAGCCACTCCCGCAGCCCGGCGCCGTGCTGGTCGAGCGCGGGCGGCGCTGTCGGTGTCGTCGGCTCGAATGCGGAATACCGCACCGGATGCCGGATCTGGTCGGGATGCCCCTCACCCACCTCGACGCGCGGGCTGAGCCCGAGCTGCTCAGCGAGAGCCAGGGCCTCGCCTATGTCGTTGACCTTGCCGGCCGGGATGCCGACGTCGCGCATGCGCGTCGTCCACGTCGCGACGTCGGCGTTAGCGAGGCCAGCCTCGAGCCGTGCCAGCATCGCGGCATGGTTCTCGACGCGCGCCGGGTTTGTTGCGAACAGCGGGTCGTCCGCCAGCTCCTGGTCGTCGATCAGGGCGGCGAGGGCCGCCCACTGCCTGTCGTTGCCGACCGCAACAGCAAGGTATCCATCGCTGCAGCGCACAGTCTCGTACGGCGCGATCGAGGGATGCCGGTTGCCCATGCGCTCCGGCACCACTCCGGTCGCAAGGTACGCCGAGGCCTGATTCGCCAGCGACGCGACGGCGCTCGACATGAGGTTCACCTCGACATGTTGACCCCGCCCGGTGCGCTCGCGATGGATGACTGCGGCGAGGATGCCCATGACCGCGTCTTTCGCGGCGAGCAGGTCGATCATCGCGACGCCGACCTTGGTCGGTTCGCCATCGGGCTGCCCGGTGATACTCATCAGCCCGCCGACCGCCTGCATGAGAAAGTCGTAGCCCAGCTCGTCCGCACCTGCTCCGCTGCCGAAACCCGTGATCGACAGGTAGATCACCCGCGGGTTTCGCTCGCGTACGCTCGCCTCATCCAGCCCGAACTGCGCGAGCGATCCGGTTCGATAGTTCTCGACCACGATGTCGGCACGATCGGTGAGTTCGCGGGCCAGAGCCGCATCCGTCACGTCGGCGAAATCGAGGGCGATCGATTCCTTGCTGCGATTCGCGCTCTCGAAGTAGCTGCTGGATGAGCCGGCCCACGGCGGTCCGAAGCGACGGGTGTCGTCGCCCGGGCCAGGCCGTTCGACCTTAATGACTCGCGCACCGAGGTCGGCCAGCATCATGGTGGCCGTGGGCCCGGCGAGCACGCGCGTCAGGTCGGCGACCAGAAAACCGTCGAGGGGCCGCGCGGTCATGCGGTGTCGCCCCTGACCATCGGTGGCCCTTCTGCCGGATGCCCAAATCATACCGAGGCGGCCCTTCCTCGATCGTGCTGGCCTTCGTAGAGTGAGGGCATGCCCGACCCCTATGACCTGCTCTCGATCGATTCGCTGCTGACCGACGATGAGCGGGCGCTGAGAGCGCGGGTGCGCGGTTTCGTCGACGCCGAGGTGCGGCCACGGATCGCCGAGTGGTACGAGGGCGCGGTGTTCCCGGTCGAACTCGTGCCGCGATTTGCCGAACTCGGACTGCTCGGCATGCATATTCAGGGTTACGGATGCGCGGGCCGTTCCGCGGTCGAGTACGGTCTCGCGGCCGCCGAGCTGGAGGCCGGTGATTCGGGGTTGCGCACCTTCGTGTCCGTGCAGGGTTCGCTGGCGATGAGTGCGATCGCCAAGCACGGCAGCGAGACCCAGAAGACCGAGTGGTTGCCGCGCATGGCCACGGGCGAGGTGATTGGATGCTTCGGACTGACGGAGCCCGGCTCGGGCTCCGATCCGGCCAGCATGACCACGTTCGCCAGACGCGACGGCGACGACTGGGTGCTCACCGGGGCGAAACGGTGGATCGGGCTGGCGAGCATCGCGCACGTTGCGGTGATTTGGGCGCAGACGGATGACGGCATCCGGGGCTTTCTGGTGCCGACCGACACGGAAGGGTTCGTGGCGACACCGATCGCGCCCAAGCTGTCGATGCGGGCCAGCATCCAGTGCGACATCGAACTGACCGATGTGCGCCTTCCCGCGGAGGCGATGCTGCCTGGCGCCGAGGGGCTGGGCGGACCATTCGCCTGCCTCAACGAGGCGAGGTACGGCATCATCTGGGGCGTGATGGGCGCGGCGCGCGACAGCTACCGCGCGGCGCTCGAGTATTCGCTCGAGCGCACCCAGTTCGGCAAGCCGCTCGCGGCATTCCAGCTGACCCAGGCGAAGCTCGTCGAGATGGCCGTCGAGATCGAGAAGGGCATGCTGCTCGCGCTGCATCTTGGCCGGCTCAAGGACAAGGGTGAGCTTCGGGCGCACCAGATCTCGATGGGCAAGCTCAACAACACCAGGGTCGCGATCGACATCGCGCGCTCGGCGCGGTCGATGCTCGGCGGCAACGGCATCACGCTGGACTACTCGCCCATGCGTCACGCGAACAACCTGGAGTCTGTGCGCACCTACGAGGGCACAGACGAGGTGCACACACTCGTGCTCGGCAATGCGATCACGGGGATTGCCGCGTTCCGCTGAGCTCTTTCCGTGAAAAGTACCTGTCGCGAGTGACCTCCGCAGCAGTACTTTGTAGCTAAGGATCCTCACCAACCCGCCCTACGGCCGCATCGCCTCGGGCGAGCTCCAACGGAAGCAACGGAGAGGCAAATGCAACCCAGCATCGCATCACTCATCCCGCTGAACACCGATGAGGATGCGCCACCCGCGGACTCGCGGAAACCCGCGTTCAACCGATCCCTCCGCGTAGCCCTGGCGATGAAGGGCGGCATCAGTTTGGCCGTCTGGATCGGTGGTGCGGTGGCCGAACTCGATCTGCTCCGCCGGGTACGCGTACTCGGTACCCCCGAAGGTCCGGCGGCATACCTCGTGCGTCTCGGGGCCGACGAGTCGGACGAGGTCGTCGCGCGTGCCAGGGTCTACGCCGATCTGATGATCGGGGCCAGGCTCGATCAGGTTGAGTTTGACGTGCTCGCCGGTGCGAGTGCGGGAGGCTTGAACGCCGTTTTGTTTGGGGTTTCGCAGCGCGCCGGAGTGTCGTTCGACACTGTGCTGCGGACCTGGCTGGATGCCGGTGCCGTGTGGAATTTGCTCAGGAAGCCGTGGGCGAAGAAGTACACATCGCTGCTTGACGGTGACCACTACTTCGCCGGGCAGGCAAGGAGAGCGATCAACGAGCTTCTCAACTCGCCGGCATCCAAGGATCATCAGGCCCGGGCAGTCTCGGTGGAGCTGTCCGGAACCGTTGTGGACGCCGACGCCCAGCCGGAGTGGGGATTCCAGGAGGGCCGCGCCCATTTCCGGTTCACCGGCAGCCAATCGCCAGCGCACGAGTCCACGGTGCCCGGTGCGCCGATATCACCACCAGGTCGCGAAATTCCGTCTGGGGACGACCCTGACGACGTCGCGTTCGATCGTCTTGCCTACGCGGCCCGCACGACCTCCTCTTTCCCGGGCGCATTCGAACCGGCGAGAATCCTTTCCCGTCCCGTCGGTGGCGTCGAACGCCTCGAGCCATCCACTCCACACATCGACTTCGACTTCGCGTTCAGCCATCACCGTGCGCAGTCGGATCGCGCGGAGGTTGAGGCCGGCCGGATGCGCCCGTTCCGCGTGATCGACGGCGGCGTGGCCGACAATGTCCCGATAGACCGCGCGTTGCGGTCTGTTCAGCGAATGCCCGCCGAGGACTTCGTCTCGCGGTCGATTCTCTACCTTGAACCCGACCCGACGAAGCTGCTGGTGCGCGACCCCACGCCGTCCGCTTTGGTGCCACCTTCCCCTGAGGCGCCGCCGACGCCGAAGATCATCAGGATGATCGACAACATCCGCAATGCGATGAGTCTGCGCGGTGTTCGCGAGTCCGGAGATGAGGAGATCAACCAGCTTGAGCGGTTCCGGCGCGAGCGGATTCCTGTGGCAGGGGCGCCGCGAGTCGTTCGCATCGCTCGGCGTGAGCTACGACGCACAGAAGGCACGACCTGGTTATGCGCGATACCGGTCAACCGCCGACCTGTCGCTGCTGAGCGATGCCCTCACCGATCCTGCCGTCTGGCAACTCGGCACGGACCTGCCGACCCGCACGGCGGTGCCGCCTGCATCTCGAGACCTCATCGTTGCCCTCGAGACGACAGATCTCGACAGTGTCACGACCCTGACCGGGTTGAGACATCGGCGCTCGACAAACGAGCAGATCGCCGCGGCCATCCTGCGCGGGCCGCAGGCAGTTCTCGACGCGGCGGCGTGCGCGATCGCCTGGCTCCGCGAGCTGGAGTCAAATCTGTTCGACAAAGACCAATGGTTTTCCGAGGAGAGCGAGCGCCGGCGCATCGATGCCCGCCGCCGGGTAAATGACATAGCCGCCGCGGCCAGAGCCAATCGTGATCTCGCGCTGAACGCAGCGCTGATATCGACCTGCACTGACGGTCACCAGGGTGCGGTCGAAGCCGCCAGGCTCGTCGTTGCGACGTGGATAGACGGCAACCATGACTGGAACGGTGACCTCTACTGGTCCGAACTCGGCAAGGCCGTTGACCTCATCAAGCAGCTCTCTGATCTACTTCCGGAAGAGATGACGGATGACGTGCCGTGGACGGCATTCGCGGGAATCGACGGCGCGGAGGCCATCGATCTCGCCCCATTCACCGCGGTGATCGGCATCCCGACGCCGGTGTCGACTCTTCGATTCGACGTGATTTCGGCAAACGAGCGCTGCAGCCTTGACGAAGATTTTCGCAGCCTGCAACTCGCGCAGTCCGTTGATCTGGCTGAGCAGTGGATGCACCTTGACGACGACGAACTCATCTGCGGCGCGAACCAGCTTCGACGACGCGAGGGACGATTGACGCCGCCGGGCATCGGCGACTCCAGCCATTCACCAAGCTTGCAGGCACCACACTCTGGAGCTTCGGCGCCTTCTTCTCGAGCCGGTGGCGCACCAACGACTGGTGGTGGGGACGACTCGACGGGGCCGCTGGGGTGGTGCGCATTCTCGGCGACCTCGGCAGCGCCGAGCGGGACCTCCGTGGCTGAGGATGCTCGCGCAGTGCAGTCTTCGATCCTGTCCCAGGCCGCACGGTCCGATGTGCGTGAGCGGCCATTCGTCGGGGACTGCAATGACGCTGACCCGAATGCCGTCGCAGCTCGGATGTCGGCTGGCGCGCACAGCCTGCGCAACCTCTCTGACGGATACCTCGTCGCGATTGCGTCACGCGCCGCACGCGCCGCACTACGCGCAGCCCGCACGGGCCGCGGGACGATCGCCGGACTCGCGATCACCGCTTTTCTCCCTCCACTGCTGGTGAACCTCCCCTTCGTCGTCGCGCCGGCGCGGGCGGGCTTCCTCGCACTCGTCGTCGCCGCGGTCGTCGCCATCCTCGCGTCGGGCCCCGCAACTCTTCAGCCGTACCTCGGAGTTCGGGTTCGTAGTGGGTGTCGCCGGCCTGGGACTTGTGGCGCTTGTGCTCCTGCGTCGCGCTGGTGCGTGGCGCGATCGAGCTTCATCAGCTGGATCGTCGTCGCCCCGCCGTAATCAGGGAAGTGACGGCACCCCACGACCAGCTGGGAGGGGAGTTGCGCGGGCTGCTTGACACCCGTGGCGCGAGCAGCCGCAGTTGGTCCTGGGGAATGTGGGTCGGCTCGGTTGCGTTCTTCGCTGCCGCGATTATCGCGACAATCGTGTACAGGGGAGCACAGCCGGTCGCGGTGATGTCTGGCGCTGCTCGCGGTTGCGGCCCTGATTGCATCATTGAGAACGGCGCGACGGCTCGACACGCCCCGTCCCGATGGATCCACTCGCCGATGGCTGCTGGCGGGCATTGCGCCGACGGTAGTCATCGTGTTCTCACATCTGATCGCCGAAGTGACTGCCGGGTGGGCCAGGGAGGTGCTCGTTCCCTCGCTGGTCGCGGCGGTGGCGTTAGTCGCCGCGTTTGTGCTGACTCAGGGTTGGCTGCCGGCACGGCGCGAAGGGGCGGAGCCCGGAGGTCCAGGCATCCCGCGGCATTCTGTGGTGGCTGACTACGTTGATCGCGACCGCCGTCGCCGCCGGTCTGGCCGCATTGCTGATCATGATTTCGTTTCCGGGAAGCACTTTTCTCGCTCAACCCGCCGCGGCCGGATCGTTCGCGTGGTTCCTTGGGGCGCACGTGTTCTGGTGGCTGAGTGAGCGAGCCTCCGGTGACAGTGCACGCGACGCTGACGACACACCGATCGACTGAAAAGCGGGCGCCGGTCCGAGGTTGTGTGCGGCGCTCAGGCGTTCGCGGGCAGAAGCTCGGCGAGCAGCTCTTCGATCCGTCGCTTGATGTCGTCGCGGATGGGGCGCACGTCTTCGATGCTCTTGCCCCTGGGGTCGTTCAGCGCCCAGTCTTCGTAGCGCTTGCCGGGGAAGATCGGGCAGACGTCGCCGCAGCCCATGGTGATGACGACGTCGGAGTCGCGCACCTGCTCGGTGGTCATGAGCTGAGGCACGCCCTGGGAGATGTCGATGCCCTCTTCGGCCATGGCCTGGATGGCGATCGGGTTGATCTGGTCGCCGGGTTCCGAGCCGCCCGAGCGCACCTCGACGGCCCCGCCGGAGAGCGCCGTCATGAATCCGGCGGCCATCTGGGAGCGGCCGGCGTTGTGGATGCAGACGAACAGGACGGTGGGCTTGTCGGTAGTCATACACAAAGCATAGACGATGATCTATGCATTGTTTCCCCGCGAGCGGTCAGTTCACCCAGCGTTCATCGCTCTCCGCGTCCAAATGAAGGAGATTTGCGGATGGCGCGCGAACTCGCCTGCCGCACAGGACCAAGCGCGGGGAATCTCCTTCATTTGGACGGGAGCGGGATGGGCGGGAGCGGGATGGGCGGGAGCGAGCTGGCCGGAAGTGAGCTAGGCGGAGGCAGCGCATCCATCTCCTCGAGCAGCGCCCGCACCCTGGCGGTCGATGTCGTCACGCACCGCCCGCACGCCGTCCATGCCGAGCCCGGCCGGGTCGGGCAGGTCCCAGTCGAGGTAGCGGCGACCCGGGTAGATCGGGCAGGCGTCTCCGCAGCCCATCGTGATGACGAAGTCTGAGGCGCGCACCACCTCGTCGGTGAGGGGCTTCGGATATTCGCCGCCCACCGGGACACCGATCTCGTCGAGCGCTGCGACGATCAGGGGGTTGATGGAGCCCGCCGGCTCCGACCCAGCGCTGAGCACCCTGACCCGGTCGCCAGCGAGCGATCGAAGGATGGCGGATGCCATCTGCGAGCGACCGGCGTTCTGGACGCAGACGAAGAGCACGTCGGGTGTCGAGTCGGAGCTGTGTGCCTCGGCCCCGGCAAGGGCGCGCAGTCGATCGGCGGCAAAGCGCGCGGTGAGGGACGGAAGGTATCGCGTGACGTGCGCTCGGCCGGCGAGCATCGAATAGCTCTCCCGCACGTATCCCGAGCACCGTCTCGAACGAGAAGGTGCCGGCGAACCGCACGGCCAGGTCGCCGGCGATGCGGTCGAGCACGGGAAGCTGCTCGGCGGGCAGCGGCTGCTGTCTGATCGTCCCCGAGCGTCTCGAACACATCGGCGATCTTCGACGGGACTATCGAGTACCAAGCCTGGCGGCCCTCCTGCGAGCGCTGAAGCACGCCCTCATCCGCCATGATCCGCAGGTGATGGCTCACCGTCGGCTGGGAAAGGCCGAGATCCCGGGCCAGCTCCGTCACGGGACGCCTGCCCGTCTCCGACTCGACGATGAGCCGCAGGATCTGAACGCGCGTCGGATCGGCGACGGCGCGCAGGCCGCGCGCGATGTGCTCGGCGGAGGAGCGTTCGGCGCCAGCACTCTTCGGAAGCATAGATATCAGTCTATGAGACCAGCTAGCAGCAGGATGAGCCTGCCCCGAGGTCGGTCGAGCAGACACCGGTCGCGGGCAGCACGAGCTCGACGTTGCTCGCGGCGGCGAGATCGCCCGCGAGGTACGCGGCGATGGAGCGCACCTGCTCGTGACCGGTGGCGAGCAGGAACGTCGGCGCCCGACCGTAGCTCTTCATGCCGGCGAGGAAGAAGTTCGGTTCCGGCTGCTGCGAGCTCGGCGAACCCGTGCGGCTCGACGGTGCCGCAGGTGTGCAGGTTGGGGTCGATCAGCGGCGCGAGCCTGGTCGGCGCCTCGACGACCTCATCGAGGTCGAGGCGGATCTCGCGCAGCATGTCGAGATTCGGGCGGAATCCGGTCGCGTTGACCACGATGTCCGTCGTGATGTGCTCGACACTGCCGTTGCGGAGCCCCGCGATGTCGACCCGTTCACCGGCTCTCGCGAGACCGACGATCTCGAAGCCGTCGACGATCTCGATGACACCGAACTCCATGAGCCTCTTCACCCTGGTGCCGAGCGAGGCGCGGCGGGTCAGCTCGTCGTCGTCCGAGGTGAACACCCGCGCGGCACTCTTGTTGCGGATCACCCAGGTGACCCTGGTGTCTGGCTCGGTCTGGATGAGCGTGGCCAGGTTGATCAGCGTGTTCGCGGCTGAGTGCCCGGCCCCGACGACCGTGATGTGCTTGTTCGCGAAGCGCGCGCGGTCGCGGCCCAGCACGTCCGGCAGTGCATGGGTGACGTGGTCGGCGACCTCGGCCAGGCCCAGCGGCTCGAGACCGTTCGACGCCAGGCTGTTCGTCGTCGTGTAGGTTCCGGATGCATCGATCACGGCCCGCGCGGTCACCTCACTGGTCACGCCATCGCTGTCGGTGATGCGGAGCACGAAGGGGGTGGATGCGCGGTTGGCGGATCGGGTGCGGTCCATTCCCTGGCGGGTGACGGCATCCACTCGCACGCCCGTGTTGACGTGCGGGGCGATCTGCGGCAGCGCTGCCAGCGGCGCGACATACTTCTCGATCAGCTCGGCACCGGTCGGCGCGGTCTGCATGTTGCGGGGCTCGACCCAGCCCGACGCCTCCAGCAGCGTGCGCGCGGCGGGGTCGATGAGGTGCTTCCACGGCGAGAACAGGCGGATGTGCCCCCACGACGCCATGCTCTCCGCGATGGACTGACCGGCCTCGTAGATGACGAAGTCCAGCCCGCGGGTCACGAGGTGCGCGGCCGCGGCGAGGCCGATGGGGCCGGCTCCGATGATCGCCACCGGCAGGCCGTCGAGACGATTGTCGCGAACCGCGGGGGATGCGAGGTCGATGAGGGTCACGGAAACTCCTTCGAATATCGACTCTTGTCGATGCACCAAGTCTCCGCAAGATATCGATGATTGTCAATATTCCGGCTAGCATGGAGGCCATGAGCACGATGACCCTGCTGCCCGTGATCGACGCCGCGTCGTGTTGCGCCCCGTTGACGCGTGACCCGCTGACCCAGTCGCAGGCCGACGACCTCGCACGGTCGCTCAAGGCGATCGCCGACCCGGCGCGGTTGCGGCTCATCTCGATCATCGCCGCCTCTGAGGGCCAGGAGGCGTGCGTCTGCGACCTGACCGAGCCACTGAACATCGGCCAGCCGACGGTGTCGCACCACCTGAAGGTGCTGACCGACGCCGGGTTCCTCACGCGCTCCAAGCGCGGAACCTGGGCGTACTTCAAGCTCGTGCCCGGCGCCCTCGACTCCGTCGCCCGACTCCTCGTCACCGCGTGAACCTCGCACTCAGCCGGCGCATGAGCGCCGAGTTTCTCGGCAGCGCCCTCCTGGCGGCCCTGGTCATCGGCTCCGGCATCGCTGCCCAACGCCTCTCGCCGAGCGACACCGGGCTCCAGCTGCTCGAGAATGCCCTCGTCACCGCCATGGGCTTGCCGGTGCTCATCCTCATCTTCGGGCCGATCAGTGGCGCGCACTTCAACCCGGCGGTCTCGCTCGTCGACTCCGCCATCGGGCTGCGGGCCTGGCGCGACACCGCCGCCTACATTCCCAGCCAGGTCGTGGGATGCATCGCGGGAGCCGTCCTCGCCAACCTCATGTTCGGCGATCCCGCCGTCAGCATCAGCACCACCGACCGGCTCACGCCGGCGCACTTCCTCGCCGAGGTTGTCGCCACCACCGGACTGCTGCTGACCATCTTCGTGCTCGCGAAGACCGATCGCGCCAGCGTCACCCCGTGGGCCGTCGGCGCCTACATCGGGGCCGCCTACTTCTTCACGAGCTCCGCCAGCTTCGCCAACCCGGCCATCACCGTCGGACGCATGTTCAGCGACACCTTCGCCGGCATCGCGCCCGACCTCGGCGCCCGGCTACATCGCGGCCCAGCTCGTCGGCGTCGTGGTCGCGCTCGGGCTGCTGCGGTGGTTCTACCCGCGGGCCAAATCCCGCCGGTAGCGGATCGACTCGGGACCAACGGCACTGTCGTGGCCCGGAGCCTTCGGAGTGGGATGGGGGTACCGACGCACACGAAGGGCAATCATGCGGGTTCTAGTCGTTTACGAATCGCTGTGGGGTAACACGAAGAAGGTGGCCGAGGCCGTGGCTCAGGCCCTGGCGCCGACCGCGACCGTGGACCTCGTTGATACCGACACCGCACCGGATGTGGTCGAGGGCTTCGACCTGTTGATCGTCGGCGGCCCGACCCACGCCTTCTCGATGAGCAGGAAGTCGACCCGTGAGGGGGCCCGGCGCCAGGATGCCGAGGTGCAGCTGCCGGCACGAGGCATCCGGGAATGGCTGGATGACCTCACCCCCGTCACGGTGCCGATTCCGGCCGCGGCATTCGACACGAGGGTGAACTCGCCCCGACTGCCCGGATCAGCCGCGAAGGCAGCACGGCATGAGTTGCGATCGCGAGGGTTCGATGTCGCCATCAAGCCGGTGACGTTTCGGGTTCATGGCTACGAGGGCCCGTTGGTCGACGGGGAACTCGAGCGTGCCGCCGAGTGGGCGAGCGATCTCGTCAGCGGCCTCGCCGTACCTGCACACTGAGCGTGTGGCGTCAGTGCCCTGGCTCGCCACCGTTCACGATGATCGTCTCGCCGCTGGTGTAGCTGGACTCCTGCGAGGCCAGGTACACAAAGGTTGACGCGAGCTCGGCTGGCTGCCCTGGCCGACCGTATGGCACCTTCTCCCCGAAGTGCTCGAGCTTCTCGGCGGGTGCGGTGGCTGGCTGCAGCGGGGTCCAGAACGGACCAGGTGCAACACCGTTCACGCGGACGCCGCGCTCGGCGAGTTGCTGAGCCATGGCGCGGGTGAAGTTGGCGATGGCGCCCTTCGATGTCGCGTATTCGACCAGCTGCGGGGACGGGTGGAAGGCCTGGATCGACGAGGTGGTGATGATCGCTGCTCCAGGCTCGAAGTGCTCCATCGCGGCCTTAGTCAGCCAGAACAACGAGTACACGTTGGTCTTCATGATCCGGTCGAGGGTCTCGGTCTCCAGCTCGTCGATGCTGTCGACGGTGGCTTGCGCCCCGGCGACCATCACCAGCAGGTCCAGCCCGCCGAGGCCATCCACCGCGGCCGCGACCAGGGCGCGGCACTCAGCTTCGTCGCCAATGTCGGCCTGAGCCAGCACCGCGGTGCGACCGGCGTCTCGAACGAGAGCCTCCGTCTGCTTCGCGTCATCCTTCTGGGTGTGATACCCGATCGCGACATCGGCGCCCTCACGTGCGAAGGCGATCGCGACGGCCCGGCCGATGCCGGAATCGGCCCCGGTGATCAGCGCGCGGCGGCCGGCGAGGCGTCCGTGCCCGACGTAGCTTTCCTCGCCGTGATCCGGCACCGGATCCATCGTGTCGGTGTCGCCCGAGCCGGACTGCTGTTGCGGCGGGAACGGCGGGCGCGGGTATGCGGTCAGTGGGTCTCTGGGAGTGTAGATATCAGCCATACTTCCGGTCTACCCGCCGAACAAGCGCCGCTGAAGCCGTTGACTCTGTCGTTTCGGCGAGCTAGACGCCGCGCTCAGGGGGTGCCCAGTGACGTCGGGTTGAATGGTCGGTGGCCCCGGCGCAGGATGACGCGCCGCCCCGGACGAGACGCACCGTACCCGGCCAGACAAGACGGTTGCGGGAGAGTCTCATGGACGCCGTCATCCAGATCCTTGGATCGCTTTTCATTCTCGTGCCCTTCGTGCTCGTCCAGCTGAATCGCATGGACTCGAAGCACTGGACGTACCAGGCGCTGAACCTCATCGGTTCCGTTGTGCTGGCTGTCGAGGCCGCGATCGGTCAGCAATGGGGATTCCTCCTCCTGGAAGGCGTGTGGGCGGTCGTCTCGTTCCTCGGCCTCATTCGTCCACGCGCCCGTGCCAAAGGTCCCGGTCACTAGGCGAGGTCGGTGCTAGCGTCGGGGACACGCCGACCAAGGGAGTTCGCTGATGGCCTCGAAGGTTTACACCCCCGACCAGCAAATTGACCGACTGCGGATTTACAACATCGTTGCGGGCAGTTTGCATCTCGTCCAGGCCATCGGTTTCGCGGTGGTGCTCACGATGCTGAGCACTCAGGTGCTGTTCGCCGTGACCGCTGACTATCTGGCAGGCCCTCCCGGAGTGCCGATCCCGCCAGAGCGGGTCACTCTCTTCGAGGTCAACATCGGGGTCGGGGTCGTCGCGTTCCTGGCGCTCAGCGCGTTCTTCCACTTCCTCATCTCAAGCAAGTGGTTCTTCCCGCGGTACCGCACGGGCCTGCACCTCAACCACAACTACTTCCGCTGGGTTGAGTATTCGCTGAGCTCATCCATCATGATCTGGCTGATCCTCGCGATCAACGGTGTCACCGACATCGGTGCACTGTTCGCGGTGTTCGCCGTCAACGCAGCCATGATCCTGTTCGGCGCGCTTCAGGAGAAGTACGAGCAGCCGGGAACGGGCAAGCTTCTGCCGTTCATCTTCGGGTCGATGGTGGGCATCGTTCCGTGGATCCTGATCCTGATCTATTTCCTGCGCCCTGGCAGCGAGAGCGATGTCGCCGCGCCCGCCTTCGTGGTGGGGATCGTGATTTCGCTGTTCGTGTTCTTCAATACTTTCGCCATCAACCAGTGGCTGCAGTACAAGCAGGTCGGCAAATGGAAGAGCTACCTTCAGGGGGAACGCACCTACATCACCCTCAGCCTGGTCGCGAAGACGGCGCTGGCGTGGCAGGTGTTCTCGGGGGCGATCATCCCGGCGATCGCGAACTGACGGGGTCGGCCGGGAGCTGCGCTGCCGGAGGGTCGATCTGCTCCCGCAGCGCCGCCTGCCACCTCGTCCACACCGCGTCAAGACCGGAGGAGTGCGCGTCACGCCCGAGGAACCGGGCCACGGCCCCGGGCTGCTCCAGCTCCAGATCGCCCGGAGTCGGTGGTCGGCCGATAGCCGAGGCGATCACCGAGTCGACCACCCGATGTGCACCGAGCACGCCGGGACCGGGCCAGGCCCCGTCAGCTTCCAGCCGCTCCACCAGCAGCGGGCCGCCGTCCCCGATGGCGGTCACTGACGAATCGATGGCGCCTCCGACCTCGCCGTGCCTGCCGAGCACGAGCGTCTCCCGGAGGAGCACGGTCGCGCCGGCGCCGAGCATGAGTTCGGTGCGGCGTCGGGCGTGCGCCTCGGTCGTGACGACGAAGGGCAGCCCCCTCCAGATCAGTCGAGCACCCGCACCAAGGTGCGCCCGAACCTGCCAGGAGGAGGTTCCCGGATAGGCGACCGTGCCGCCGATGTCTTCGATTTCGAGCGTGCAGCCGTCACCGACCTCGATCTCGATGTGCACCGCGTCACCGTCGAGGAGGAGCATCTGCGCCGCGGCAAGAGCCACCCTCGCGGACGAGGCGTCGCGGTCGATCAGCCGGGGCGCGAGCGCGCCGGTGACGAGACCGACCCGCGCACGCGCCCTCACCGGGATGGACCGAGATCCGCGTCGGCTCAGTTGTGGGAGTGCTCATGCCCGTTCTCTGCTCGTGCTCATGCGCGTGCACGTGGCCGCCGTCTGGATGCTCCTCGTCGGCATGGAAGTGCGGCGCCATGGGTCCGGGATCCTGCGGCACGTGGGTGCCTGCCCGATGCGCGGCCAGCATGCCGAGCACCCAGAGGCGCAACTCGGCGACGGAGTCCGTGTCGTCCCGTGAGAGGGCAAGCACCGACCTGCCCTCGCGGGCGGCGAGGGCATCGGAAACCATGAGCGGCACGTCCACGCCAACGTAGGGGGCGAGGTCGGTCTTGTTCACCACGAGCAGGTCGGCGCGGCCGATGCCGGGCCCACCCTTGCGGGCCACGTCGCCGCCGCCGGCCACGTCAAGCACGAAGATCTGAGCATCGACCAGGGCGGGGGAGAACGTCGCCGTGAGGTTGTCGCCGCCCGACTCGATGAGCACGACGTCGAGCGGTGCGAAATCGCGCTCGAGGTCTTCGGCGGCAATGAGATTCGCCGTGATGTCGTCGCGGATCGCCGTGTGCGGGCATGCCCCGGTCTCGACCGCGCGGATGCGCTCGGGCTCGAGCACTCCCGCCGAGCGCAGGAATCGGGCATCCTCGTCGGTGTAGATGTCGTTGGTGATGACGCCGAGCCGCAGTTCGGCGCCGAGCGCGCGGCAGATCGTCGCGATGAGCGACGACTTGCCGGTGCCGACGGGGCCGGCCACCCCGAGTCGTAGTGCGCGGGCGGATGTGTCTTGGTTAGCCACGGAAGAGCCTCCTTTGGGTTGTGGCGTGCTGTTCGGCCCACGCCTCGGCCTGTGGGGCGCTGAGCGCCGGAATATCGTTCGGTGACCAGATCGCCGCGGTCGCCGCCACGAATGGCTCGACGGATGCGCAGGATTCCAGCACCAGAGAGACACCATCGGCGGGGTCGCGAGGGTCAAGTTTGAGCAGGGCGCCCACCGCGCTCGCGAGGTCGTCGTAGACCGCGAGGCGGACGAGCTCCTCGGCCGCAATCCCGGCCTCGGCGGCGATAACGCCCAGCACGAGGGGGCGGGGAGGCGCGTTGGATGAGAGCGCGTCGATCCCCTGCGCCGATCGGCCAGATCCGTTTGGCCAGCCGCAGCAGGCCACGACCCAGATCACGCGACGCGTCGCGCATCGCACGGCTCGGGGTGCGCGCCGACCATGCCCGCTCCACCCCGGCGAGCCCCGCTCCATCGCCAACGCCATCCAGCACGGCGTGCATCGCCGCGACAGCAGTGCCCGCGTCGACCAGCGACGTGGTCCGGGCTCTCAGCGCGAGGAAGTCGGGCGGCGTCGGCGGGTGGCATCCCGCCGAGCAGTGCGGGCTCCAGTCCGGAGGAATGCGCGTGGCCGCCGCTCGGCAGACGGGCGTCGGCGAGCAGCAGGGCAACGGTATGTGCAGAAACCTGGATTGGATCAGAACTGCTCATCGATCAGAACAGGTTGTACAGCTGGGCGAGCGGGAGCGATTCGGCGGGCGCTGGCACCACAAACTCCCCGTCGATGGAGATCTCGAAGGTGTCCGGACGGATCTCGATCGCCGGCAGCGCGAAGTTGTTCTTGAGGTCGGCCTTGCCGATCCCGCGCGTTGGCTCGACCGCACGCAGCTGCCGACGCAGCCCGAGTTCGCCGGCCAGGCCCGCGTCGATCGCGGCTGGTGAGACGTAGGCGTACGACAGGTCGGCACCGATCGCGTGGCCGAACGACGGCCGCATCAGCACCGGCTGCGGCGTGGGGATCGACGCGTTCGGGTCGCCGAGAGCGCCCCAGGCGATCGCGCCGCCCTTCATGACGACCTCGGGTCGAACACCGAAAAACTTCGGATCCCAGATCACGAGGTCGGCGAGCTTGCCCACCTCCACCGAGCCGATGTCGCCGGCGATACCGTGGGCAATGGCCGGGTTGATCGTGTACTTCGCAACGTAGCGACGGGCACGCTCGTTGTCCGCTGGGAGCGACTCGCCCAGGGCGCCGCGGCTGCAGCTTCATCACGTGGGCGACCTGCCAGGTGCGGGTAACGACCTCGCCGATGCGTCCCATCGCCTGCGAGTCGGAGGAAGTAATCGAGAGGGCCCCAAGGTCGTGCAGGATGTCCTCGGCGGCGATCGTGGTCGCGCGAATGCGGGACTCGGCGAAGGCGAGGTCCTCGGGGACCGCCGGGTTCAGGTGATGGCAGACCATGAGCATGTCGAGGTGCTCCGCGACCGTGTTCACGGTGTGCGGCAATGTGGGGTTCGTCGAACCCGGGATGATGTGCGGCAGGCTCGCGATCGTGAGGATGTCTGGCGCGTGACCTCCCCCAGCTCCCTCGACGTGGAACGCGTGGATCGAGCGCCCATCGATGGCGCGGATGGTCGAATCGACGAATCCGGCCTCGTTGAGCGAGTCGGAGTGCAGGGCCACCTGGAGACCCCAGTCGTCGGCGGCCCGCAGCGCTGCGTCGATGGCAGCCGGCGTCGATCCCCAGTCTTCGTGCACCTTGTAACCGCCGGCACCGGCGAGCGCCTGCTCGCGCAGCGCCTCGGCAGACACCGTGTTGCCTTTGCCGAGCAGGAGGATGTTCACCGGCAGCGTGTCGAGGGACCGCAGCATGTTCTTCAGATGCCAGGCGCCCGGCGTGACGGTCGTGGCCTTGGATCCCTCGGAGGGTCCGGTGCCGCCGCCGATGACCGTGGTGACTCCTGTCGCGAGCGCCTCGTGGATCTGCGACGGGCGAGATCAGGTGCACGTGAGAGTCGATGGCGCCCGCCGTGACGATGCGGCCCTCGCCCGACACGACGTCCGTCGACGGGCCGATGATCATGTCGATGCCGTCGCTGATGTCGGGGTTTCCCGCGTGGCCGATGCCCACGATCAGTCCGTCGCGGATGCCGATGTCGGCCCTGATGACGCCCCACCAGTCGAGGATGATCGCGTTGGTGATGACCGTGTCGAGTGCGCCGCCGGCACGGGAGACCGTGGACTGCGCCATCGATTCCCGGATCGACTTGCCGCCGCCGAAGATCGCCTCTTCCCCGCCGACCGTGCGGTCCTCTTCGATCTCGATCCACAGGTCGGTGTCGCCGAGGCGCACCTGGTCCCCGGTCGTCGGTCCGTAGATCGCGGCGTAGCGGGAGCGGCTGATCCTCACCATCAGAGTGCCCCTTCCCCGTTGGCTCGAATCTGGATGCCCGGCACTATCCGTGCGCCGCGTATCGCAACGGCGTCGAGCTCGCGCGAGGCGCCCGGCTCGAACCGCTGTGAGGTGCCGGATGGGATGTCGAAGCGGAACCCGTGCGCGGCGACGCGGTCGAACTCCAGCGCGTCATTCGCGTCGGGCAGGTGGATGTGCGAGCCAACCTGAATGGGCCGGTCGCCGGTGTTGAGAAAGACAAGCCGGATGCGCTCGTTCGGGGTGCGGTCGGCGTTGAGCTCGATCTCGCCGGGCAGGATGCGGAAGGCGCCTGGGCCCGTTCCGGAGGTGGTTGCCATTGCCTGTCCTTCAGTCGATCGGGTGGTGGATGGTCACGAGCTTGCGACCGTCGGGGAAGGTCGCCTCGACCTGAATGTCGGCCAGCATCTCGGGCACGCCGGGCAGAACCTGTTCCCGGGTCAGCACAGCCCGGCCGGCGTCCATCAGGTCGGCGACGCTGCGCCCCTCCCGTGCGCCCTCAAGCACCCAGGTCGAGATCAAGGCGACGGACTCGGGATGGTTCAGCGCGATGCCTCGTGCGAGCCGGTCGCGTGCGACCATGCCCGCGACAGCGAGGAGGAGTTTTTCGGTCTCCGCTGGCGTGAAATGCACGTTTTGCCTCTCGATTCACCGCTGGTTTGCTGACATCGGCCACGATGTGCGCACCGTCGCTCTGGTGGCAAAAGTCTGTCATACGCGAACTGTCCCGGCATCCGGCATCCGTGGCTCAATTCCCAAAATCCCTGTAAAACAGCGGGATTTTCGGAGAGGCCCGGCGACAGTTTACAAACTCGACACTTTGCAGAAATGGCAATGTAATGCCAGACCTCGATGGTGAACACATCTACAGCAGTCGTCAGAGTTCTGGCGACAACCAAAAACTGGGTCGGACCGTTCGGAACACGGACGCTCGAACTGGAAAGCACCACGAGCAACTCTGACCGGCGATCGGCAGATCCACCTGGATCTTTCGCGTGGGCGGTCGTCGATGTACGCCGGAGCTTTGGCGCTGCGATCGACGCGCCCTTGACTTCGCACCACATCACATCGAATGGAGTTCCACATGCTCATCAACAACAGGGGGCGCGTCAAAGCGCTTCTGGCCACGGGCGCGCTCGCCGCGACCACGGCCCTCATCCTCTCTGGTTGCGGCGCCCGCGCGGGCGACCAGGTGGAGTCCGCCGTCGCGGACGCCAGCTGCATCGACACCACCGGCGACACGATCAAGCTCGGCTTCCTCAACTCGCTGACCGGCGGCATGGCGATCTCCGAAAAGACCGTCTCCAACGTGCTGCACATGGCCGCAGACGAGATCAACGCTGACGGCGGCATCCTCGGCAAGCAGATCGAGTACGTGCAGGAAGACGGCGCGACCGACTGGCCGACCTTCGCCGAGAAGACCGAGAAGCTGCTCACCCAGGACTGCGTCGCCGCGATCTTCGGTGGCTGGACCTCCTCGTCCCGCAAGGCCGTCAAGCCGGTCGTCGAGGAGCACAACGGACTGTTCTTCTACCCGGTTCAGTACGAGGGCCTCGAGGCATCCCCGAACATCTACTACACCGGCGCCACCACCAACCAGCAGATCCTCCCGGCGATGGAATTCCTCGCCGCCGAGGGTGTGGAGACGCTCTTCCTCGCAGGTTCCGACTACGTGTTCCCGCGCACCGCGAACGCGATCATCAAGCTGTACGCGGCCGAACTCGGCATCGAGATTGTCGGCGAGGAGTACGTGCCGCTCGACAAGGATGACTGGACCACGCAGGTGGCGAAGATCGCTGCGGCGAAGCCGGACTTCATCTTCAACACGATCAACGGATCGTCCAACGTCGGCTTCGTGAAGGCCTACTACGACGCTGGACTCACGGCCGACACGACCCCGATCATCTCGGTGTCGATCGCTGAGGAGGAGGCGCCGTCCATGGGCCACGAGGTCACGGGACACTACGCATCGTGGAACTACTTCCAGTCGCTTGAGACGCCGAACAACGCCGAGTTCATCGCGAACTGGCAGGCCTACCCCGGCAGCAGCGGAGTGACCTCCGACCCGATGGAGGCCGCGTACATCTCGCTGTACCTGTACAAGGCTCTCGTCGAGGCGGCTGGCTCGTTCGAGGTCGACGACGTGAACGCCGCAGCCGCGGCTGGCGGAATCACCTTCGATGCGCCGGAAGGCACCGTGACCCTGGACGGCGAGAACCACCACATCTCGAAGCCGGGTCACATCGGCAAGATCAACGCCGACAACCAGTTCGACATCGTCTGGGCGTCCGACGGGTTCATCGACCCTGACCCGTACCTCGACGCGTACGACTGGTTCCCGGCCGCCGTCCGCGACGCGCTCGTGGCCTCCGCGGGCTAATCCCCACTGGACGCGGGGCTCCGTACCGGAAACGGCGCGGGGCCCCGCGCACCTGGCTCCCCATCAGGGAGCTCGCACCCTCACAGAAAGTGACTGCATGTGGATGCCCTCATACCGCCGCTGCTGAACGGCACTGCACAGGGTGCCCTGCTGCTGCTCGCAGCACTCGGCCTCACCCTCACCTTCGGTCAGATGGGGGTGATCAACATGGCGCACGGCGAGTTCCTCATGGCTGGCGCCTTCGTCGCCTACATGACCCAGCTGGTCATCCCGGTCAGCGACATCTCGATCCCGGTGGCGCTGCCGCTCGCCTTCCTGGTGGCGGGGCTCCTCGGCCTTCTGCTTGAGGTCGGCATCATCCAATGGATGTACCGCCGGCCCCTCGACACTCTTCTCGTGACCGTCGGGGTGAGCCTCATCCTGCAGCAGGCCGCGCTGCAGATCTTCCCCGCCCAGGGCGTCCCGGTCGAAAAGCCACGGTGGCTCGACGGGCAACTCAGCGTGCTCGGCTACGGCTGGCCGCTCCGGCAGGTGTTCACCATCCTGCTCGCCGCCTTCTGCGTCGCAGCCCTCGCCGCCTGGCTCAAGTACACGTCGTTCGGGCGCAGGATCCGGGCGACCGTTCAGAACCGCGACCTCGCGGAGACCAGCGGAATCGCCACCCGGTCCGTCGACCGCATTACCTTCTTCGTCGGGTCCGGCCTGGCCGGTGTGGCCGGTGTGGCCGCATCGCTGATCGGCGGAACGAATTCGCAGATGGGAACGCAGTACATCATCCCGGCCTTCCTTGTTGTCGTCGCCGGTGGCATCGGCCAGATCACGGGCACCGTCATCGCCGCCTGGGTGATCGGAGTCGCGATGGCGTTCTTCGCCGACCTGACGACCGGCAGCCTCGCGCAGGTGCTCGCCTTCGCCCTCGTCGTCATCTTCCTGCAGGTTCGCCCGCAGGGCCTGTTCACCGTTCGCTCGAGGGGGCTGGCATGACGAAACTAAGACCGTGGTTTCCCCTTATCGGCATCGGGGTATTCGCCGTACTTCTGCTGGTCGTAGCGCCCTCAGTGCTCTCCCTGCACTGGATCAACAACCTCGGCAAGTACTGCGCCCTCGCGATCGCGGCGGTCGGCATCGGACTTGCCTGGGGTCGGGGCGGGATGCTGGTCATGGGCCAGGGGGTCTTCTTCGGGCTCGGCGCCTATGCCATGGCGATGCACCTCACGCTGGAGACCGCAGGGCCGGATAACCTTCCCGTGTTCATGATCCTGTACGACCCCCTGTCGCCGCTTCCGGCGTTCTGGGAGCCGTTCCGCAGCGAGGTGTTCACGCTGCTGGCCATCGTGCTGCTGCCCGTGATCGTGGCATCGATCCTCGGCTACGCGCTGTTCAAACGCCGGGTGAAGGGCGCGTACTTCGCGATCCTGACGCAGGCGCTGGCCGTGGCGCTGGCCGTCCTGATCAGCTCGACCATCCGGGAGACCGGCGGCGACACCGGACTCAGCGACTTCAAGTACTTCTTCGGCTACGTGCTGGCAGACGACGGCAACAAGGTCATGGTCTACATGATCGCGGCCGCACTGCTCATCGTGTGCCTGCTCGTCGTGTGGCAGCTCAACCGCAGCCGATTCGGTGAGCTGCTGATCGCCACGCGCGATGCCGAGGAGCGCGTACGGTTCCTCGGCTACGACCCCGCCAACGTCAAGCTTGTGGCCTTCGTGATTGCCGCAGTGATGGCCAGCATCGGGGGCGCGATCTTCGTCCCCATCGTCGGCATCATCACCCCGGCCGAGATCGGGGCCTCGGCCTCGATCCTGATGATCGCCGGCGTGGCGCTCGGTGGCCGTGCCTCGCTCTTCGGCCCGGCGCTCGGAGCCATGGCGGTCGGATGGGGCCAGTCGAGCCTCTCATCAAGCTGGCCCAGTGGATGGATCTACATCCTCGGGCTGCTCTTCATCCTGGTGACCCTGTTCTTCCCGATGGGGTTGTCATCACTGTTCAGCAGGGCCAGAGAGCTGATCGGCGGCTCCCGCCGAACGGCCACCCTGACGCCAGCACGCGGAGAGGACAAGAAATGACCGTCACACAGGGATCCCTCGTAGTTACGGATCTGCGCGTCGAATTCGGCGGGTTCGTCGCCGTCGACGGCGTCTCCTTCGACGCCCACCCCGGCGAAGTCCGCTTTCTCATCGGTCCGAATGGTGCAGGCAAGACGACATGCATCGACGCCATCACCGGGTTGTCCAGAGGCACCGGATCGGCGAAACTCGGCGACCAGGAGTTGCTGGGCAGGTCAGTCCACAAGATCGTCCGGCTCGGGATCGGCCGCACCTTCCAGACGGCGAGCGTCTTCGAGCAGCTTTCGGTGCTGCAGAACCTCGACATTGCCGCGGGGCTGCACCGATCATCCATCTCGCTGATGAGGCTCAGGCGCGGTGTCGATCCCGCCATCGAGCAAGCGCTGGAGGAGACGGGTCTCGGCCAGGAGCGCGAGACGCCCGCAGGCATCCTGTCGCACGGGCAGAAGCAGTGGCTTGAGATCGCCATGCTGCTGGTGCAGGACGCCAAGGTGCTGCTGCTCGACGAGCCCGTCGCGGGCATGAGCCATGACGAGCGCACCGCCACCGGCGAACTGCTCGGTCGGGTCGCGATGAACCGAGCCGTCGTCGTCGTCGAACACGACATGGATTTCATGCGGCGCTTCGCGAGCAGGGTGACCGTGCTGCACCAGGGAAAGGTGCTCAGCGAAGGCTCGGTCGCCGCGGTTCAGGCCGACCCCCGCGTGCAGGAGGTCTACCTCGGCACCGCGGATGCGCGCGCTGCGGCTGCGGCATGGAGGCACTCATGCTTGAGCTCATCGACATCGACGCCGGATACGGGCGAACCAGGGTGCTTCACGGTGTCTCCATCCCCGGCTCGGCGAAGGTTGTCGCCGTGCTCGGCCACAATGGCGCAGGCAAGACCACCCTGTTGCGCGCCACGATCGGCCTCATCAAACCCACGCGAAGGCACCGTGCTCTTCGACGGCGAGGACGTCACGAACCTGGCGCCGAACCGGCGCGTTCAGCGCGGCATGGCATACGTGGCGCAGGGGCAGCAGTCTTTCGGGCAGCTCACCACGATGGAGAACCTCCAGCTCATCGCCGACGGCAGGCGCAACGGCAAGGCGAAGATCGCCGAGATGCTCGAGCGATTCCCGGCACTCGCACTGTTTGCGACGCGGAAGGCCGGACTGCTCTCCGGCGGCCAGCGGCAGCAGTTGGCCATCGCCAGGGCGCTCATCACCGAACCGAAGCTCCTGATTCTGGACGAGCCGACGGAGGGCATCCAGCCCACCATCGTCGCCGAGATCGAGGAGACGATCATCGGGCTGGCCGACGACGGACTCAGCGTGCTGCTGGTTGAGCAGCACATCGGCTTCGCCCTGCAGGCCGCGGAACGGTACGTCGTGCTCGCGTCCGGCCGTGTGTCGCAGAACGGGGAGGGCGGCGCTGCGGCGATGAGCGCCGTGCGAGAGGCCATGGTGATCTGACCCAGATCGAATCCTCGTGGCAACGCGGGCGAAACACGCCCCCGGCAGACTGTTCACATCGTGGAGCGCCGGAGGTGACGTAAGTGACTCGAGCCGACGACGCGCGCGCCGCGGCCGAGGACAGCCTCGAGGACTACGCGTTCCGCTTCGTGCCGCGCTCATTCCGGCGCTGGAGCGCCCTGTCCATTGGTGGCACCGCGCTCGGTTCGATCGCATTCCTTGCCGACTTCTCGATCGGGGCAAGCGTCGGCCTGCAGCACGGCACTACCAACGCGATGCTCGGGATCCTGCTGGCATCCGTGATCATTTTCGCCGTCGGGGTGCCTGTGGCTTTCTACGCCGCGAGGTACAACCTCGATCTTGACCTGATCGCCCGCGGCTCGGGCTTCGGTTACTACGGCTCGATCATTACCACCATCATCTTCGCGGGCTTCACCTGCATTTTTTTTGCGCTCGAGGGTGCGATCATGGCGCAGGGGCTGCATGCTGCCGTCGGCCTGTCGCTGCCAGCCGGTTACCTCGTGTCGACGGTGGTGGTCATCCCGATCGTCATTTTCGGGATGAGGGCGCTCGAGCGCCTGCACTTCTGGACAACGCCGCTCTGGCTCGCGCTGGCGCTGTTGCCCCTGATCTGGGTCGTGTTCACGCAGCCAGACACCGTCACCGACTTCCTCCAGTTTCCCGGCGAGTCAGGGGGAGAGGTCAGCCTCAGCGCGATCGTCGCGAGTGCGGCGGTGTGCTTCGCCCTGACCCCGCAGCTGGCGGAGCAGATCGACTACATCCGGGTGATGCCCCCGCGGAACGCCGGCAACCGCCGGTCGTGGTGGGCCGCATTCCTGTTCAGCGGGCCCGGCTGGGTGCTGTTCAGCGGCACCAAGCAGGTCATCGGGGTGTTCCTCGCGGTTTACCTCGTGATGAAAATCGATCCGGGGATCGGCCACCGGGCCGTCGAGCCGGTAAAGCAGTTCCTCGGCCTGTACCAGTCGCTCCTGCCGGACTGGATCGCGCTCATCCTCGCGCTTATCCTCATCGTGATCGCGCAGGTGAAGATCAACGTCACGAACGCGTACTCGGGCTCGCTGGCCTGGTCGAACGTCTACACGCGAGTTCGCAAGCGCTATCCCGGCCGCGCGGTGTTCGTGCTCTTCAACCTGGTCATCGCCCTGGCGCTCATGCTGATGGACGTCTTCAGCCTCATCTCGTTCGTACTCAGCCTCTACGCGAACGTCGTGATGGCGTGGCTGGTCACCATTTCGGTGGATATCGCGGTCAACAAGTACCTGCTGAAGCTCTCGCCGCGCTTCCCCGAGTTCAGGCGAGGGATGCTGCACAACTGGAACCCCGTGGGGCTGACCTCGGTGGGGCTGGCCTCCCTGCTCTCGCTGACCTGTTTCGCCGGGCTCTTCGGGCCGGCGATGCAGCCCTTCTCGGTGCTGATCGCGATCGGGGTGGCCGTCGTCGTTACGCCGCTCATGGCGATCGTTACGCGCGGCAGGTTCTATCTGCGGCGCAGCAGCGACGGGATCCCCACACCGATCCTGGACCGCGACGGAAACCCCTCGGGCGAGCGGCTGCGTTGCCACGTCACCGGCTACCTGTTCGAGCGACCCGATATGCTGGTTTCCGGCGAGCCCGGGCCCAATGGTGAAGTTCAGTTCGTATCGTCGCTTGCACTAACGCTCGATGATTCCGGCCGATACCTGCTTCCGCCGGAGCCCCGTAAACCACCCGGTACCGGGAGGAAGTAGGACTCGTGATTGAGGAGCCGGTCGATACCCAGACCGCGATCCTGGAGAGCGCGATGGCGCTCCTGCGCGAGCACACCTTCGAGGACATCTCCTACTTCGACCTCGCCGAGGCGGCAGCAGTGTCCGAACGCACGATCTACCGCCGCTTCCCGACGCGCACCCACCTCCTGGAGACGTTGGCGCGTTGGATCGAGGCTGAGCGATTCCCGCTGGCGGAGTTCAGCACGACCGACGAGTTTCGCGAGGCGGTACGCGCGCGATTCCGCGCGTACGGGACTGCGCCGGGATACGCCTTCGTTGCGGCGCGCGGGGCGGCACTGTCGCCCACGATTGATGCCTCCTCGGATCCGATCACCCAGGCCATCCTGTCGATGCTCGACGAGGCTGCGCCGACCCTGAACCAGCGGGACAAGCGGCGCATCGCCGCGGCGGCGCGATACTTCGCCTCCCCGATCTTCTGGGCCCGGATGCGGGAAGGTTTCGACATGAACGCCGATGAGACCTTCGAAGTCTTCGACAGGGCCATCCGTCAGGTGCTCACCAACGCTCCGGAAGCGAGCTGGGCAGCATAGTGCTCGAGGTTGACCCGGCGCCGGAGCTCTCATCCACCCAGGCGGCCATCCTGGCGGCGTACTCCGAACTCATCGAGGAGGTCGGCACCGACGACGTATCCTTCCGGCTCATCGCTGTGCGGGCCGGCGTCGGAGAGCGGACCGTCTTCCGCTACTACCCGACGCGCGTCGACCTGCTCCTGGCGACCTCGGCGTGGATCGAGCGAACGATCTTCACCCGGCAGGAATCCGAGTCCATCTTCGATGTGCCGCTCGCGATCCGCGAGGCGATGGAAAGCTACGACCGCCGCCCGGAGCTCGCCCACGTCGTTGCCGAGACGGCGATGCGCGGGGTCAACGGTTCGGAGTCGGCGCCGCAACGGGATCAGTTCGACGGGATGCTGCGCCAGGAGGTGCCGTCGCTGGCCGACCAGGAGCGGCGGCTCATCGTGGCAACACTGTGCCATCTGGACTCATCGACGACCTGGGTGACGATGCGCCGGGAGCTCGGCATGAGCGGCCGGGACATCGCCGATGCCGCCATGTGGACCGCCGAGGCGCTGCTCGACCCGATCCGGGATCGCACCGCCCCCTAGGCAGAGAGCGTCAGCTTCTCCTCGAACCGGCCGAGCCTCCACACGAGGAGTGCGATCAGCCAGGTGGCGATCAGCGTGCCGACGATGGCGTAGCCGAGGAATTCGAGGCCGTCGAACCACTGAAGGAATGGGTTCTGCCAGCCGAGGCTGTTTGCGAGAACCGAGAACAGTTGGATCGATCCGATCACCAGCGCGACAAAGACCGACATCACCGTGATCACCACGTTGTAGTACACCTTGCGCGTGGGGGTCAGGTAGGCCCAGCCGTACGCGAAGTTCATGAGCACGCCGTCGAGGGTGTCGAAGAAGCACATCCCGGCAGCGAACAGGAACGGCAGCGAGAGCACGGCCCACCACGGCAGGCCGCCGAGCACCGCAGCCCCCGAGAGCACAAGCAGGGTGATCTCGGTCGCCGTGTCGAAGCCGAGACCGAAGAGCACGCCTAGCGGATAGATCTTCCAGGATGCGTCGATCTTCCTGCCCAGTCGACCGAAGATGCGATTCATCAGCCCGCGCTTGTTCAATTCCGCCTCGAGTCGCGTTTCATCGAGCTCGCCCGACCGCATCTGGCGGAAGACCCGGACAATCGAAACGGTGACGAGGATGTTGATGATGCCGATGGCCAGCAGGAAGACGCCCGAGACGGTGGGGCCGATGACCCCGGTGATCCCGTGCAGCAGGGAGTTTTCATCCTGCACCTGCGTGTTGAACGCTGCGACACCCAGCCCGAGCGCCAGGCACATCAGGAACACGATCGTCGAGTGCCCGAGTGAGAAGAAGAAACCGACAGCCAGGGGTCGCTTGCCGTCTGCGGCGAGCTTTCGGGTGGTGTTGTCGATGGCCGCGATGTGATCCACGTCGAATGCGTGCCGCACGCCGAGGGTGATCGCCAGGATGCCGGTGGCCCAGCCAAACACGCCAGGTCCATCCGTGCCGTGAATCGCGAACTGCCCGGGAACGGCGGCGGCGAGTAGGAGGGCGCCGGTGGCGAAGAGGGCGACAACGACCGCGCCCATCAGTGCGATCGATCGCCAGCCGCGCGAGTCGAGCCGGTATGGGGCACCCACGGCCGCGGGCGTATCGAGAGCGGTCATCGTGTCGTGAATTCTACCGTGAATGCTCGTAGCGGCCGGTGCCGGAACTCTGCCAGCGGCAGTCCGGGCTCCGACTGCCGAATGCGCGAACTAAATCATGAGTCTGAGGGATATTCAACCCCTGATTGTGTTTCGCCAGGTCCTCATAGGCTTCTTGAGCACGATACGTATCGTTCTCGCCGAGTCCCGCCCGCAAACCCCCGCAAACGGGCGGGACTCGGCATTCCGAACGAGCTCGACGTACTCGAGGAGGCGACGGACATGCGCACGGCAGCGAGCCTGGTGTGGCCCAAGACGGCCGAGGAATCCCGACCGTGGTTGCGTTTCCTGCAACTGCTTAGGTCCACACTGCTTCGATCCAAACTGTTCCCATCCAGGCGCGCTACTCCCGGGCGCCGATCTACGTACGTGGCACTCGAGCGACGCTAGCTAGAACGGCGGCGGGTCGGCTTCGCGGCTGTGACCGGTGGGGCTGGTCCACACCGCCCGTTGCGCACCCGGCGGTTTTTCTACCCGCCACTTGGTTTGGTGTTTCATCGTGTGGTGTTTTCGGCAGCGGTGGGTGAGGTTCCCGGCGGTGGTTGGGCCGCCATCCGCCCATGCTGTGGTGTGGTCGAGGTCGCATTGTGCGGCACGTCGACCGCAGCCGGGGAAGTCGCAGGTGACCTGGGTTATCGCGAGCCACCGCCGCAGTGCGGCCGATGGGCGGTATTGGCGGGGATCCATGTGCAGCACGGTGCCGCTGACCGGGTCGGTGAGCAGCCGGGTGAGGGTCGGGGCCGTCGCGCACAGCCGGCGGGCGGTGTCGATGTCGATCGGCCCGACTCCCTCCAGGACGGCCGGCTGGTTGTCGTGCCCGAGCAGGGTGAGGACGGGAATCGTCAGCGCAACGGTCACCCCGACGCTCGACTGCGTTCCGATGCCGATGAGCAGGTCGCTGAGCACATCCGCGCGCAGCTGCGTCATGGTGCGCTTCTCGTCTGCCTCGGTGAACAGCGCGAAGGCGATCGAGTCGAGTTGAGCGCCGACCATCGCGAGCTTCTCGGCGGGCAGGTAGGCGTGCAGCCAGCCCATGCCGTCGCGATCGAGTTCGGTCCAGGTGCCTCGGCGGGACTCCGCCGCCACGTGGCGCTCGTCGAGTGAGGCGGACTGCAGTCGCTCTGCGACGGCCTGCGCGCGCGTGCGGAATCTGGCGGGAGCGAGGGTGCGGGCGGCATCCACAATCTGGTTCTCGAACTGGGCCCAGCATTCGGCGGGCAGCTCGACGACGATCGAGGCGGCCTCGCGGGCGTTCTGCGTGTGAATCTCGCCCTCGGCGAACCACGCCCACACGATGGGGAGCCGCTCGCGCAGCATCCTCGCGACGTGCCCCTGGGCGCGGACCGTGGCTTCGGCGATGTTCAGCCGCACTGCCAGGTCTGCGGCGGCTGCTCGCTCGGCGAACTCGACGGCATCCCCTCGCAGCATTGCCGCGTCGATGAAGACCTCCGGATGCGCGGCCGCCTCGCGCAGGGTCGCGTCGATCGCGCGGAACACCTCTGCCGATGCCCGCCACTGGGTGCGCTGGGCGACCTCGGCCTCGGCCATGCCGAACTCGACGCGGATGTCCGCATTCGCCGGGTCGAGCAGGAGGGGTTCCATAGACACAGTCAAGCAGCGACCACCGACATTGTCGGGGGCGGAAAGTGCAGTTCAGGGGCTGAAATGCGGGCCAATCGTCCTGCTTGCCGGCTTGCGGCTTAGACCAGCGACTCGAACACCAACGTGGCTTGAATTCGGTCGCCACCCCCGAGCCCCTTACTGCCAGAGGACGCCGTTGTGATGGTGTGGAGGCGATAACCGAGCGCAGCTTGGGCGTTGATCGCTTTTTCTAGTTCCGTGAGGTTGCCCGATCCGGTCCCCCACAGCTTCTCCTTCAGAATCACCTGAAGGACGACGTAGTTCATCCCGTTGCCGCTGGCCGGGGTCGACTCCCGGATACAGCTTCGGACTTGATGTGCTCGACGAGGGCACTCGGGGTATTCACCGGTTCCGGACGTCTGGAATTTGTCGGTCCATTTCTGGCCGTCCCACCATCGCTGGGCACCGATCCGTCGTCGTACCAACCCGCTTCTACGTTCGCCATCTGTATCTCCCTTGACCCTGGCCGCACAGCGGCACGACGCGCTTAACGTACTAGACACGGGGGCAATCGGACATCCACCGTCCGGTGCTGAAACTGGCAGGCACGGGACGACTCCACGAGGCATGCCGTTAACCAGAAAAACCCCGGAAGACCGGGGTTTTCAAGTGGTGGCTCCGACGGGCGTCGATCCCGTGACCTCACGATTTTCAGTCGTGCGCTCTACCAACTGAGCTACAGAGCCGTACGAGTTTTCACTCATACTGCACAAAAAGCCCCTCCTTTCGAAGAGGCTTTCTGCTTTGCGACCCTGACCGGACTTGAACCGGCGACCTCCGCCGTGACAGGGCGGCGCGCTAACCAACTGCGCTACAGGGCCTAGCTATTTAGTTCTGTTCAAACATTACTGCCTGTGTTTTGTGACCCCAACGGGATTCGAACCCGTGCTGCCGCCGTGAAAGGGCGGTGTCCTAGGCCACTAAACGATGGGGCCTCGAAGTCACAGAACTTCTTAGCTACCGAGGGACAAGCATAGGGGTCTCTTTCGCAAATGCCAAACCGAGGCAAAACCGGCAAAAGGTGAGGATGTCCGAGGCATCCATCGTCCAGCACGGTAGTTTCAATCCGTTGTTGAACCTTAACAAAGTGGGCTCTTCAAGATTTTTCTGGGAAATCGCGCCCGACGTTGCTACTGTGAACACTGTTATCAGTGTTACTGGCGTGACTCGGGGCCGCGCAGAACACGATTTGGGGAGTAATGAGAAACACGGATATTCGCCGGGGGGCGACGAGCATCACGTTGCGATCGAGACGAGACCGCGTCATCGCGGTCTTTGTTGCGCTCTGCATCGCCGTGACTGCGACCACCATGTCTTCACAGACCGCGTCAGCCGCTGACTACCCCACGTGGGAGGACGTCACCAACGCTCGCAACAACCAGGCGGCCACCGCCGCGGCCGTCGACCGCATCAGGTCGCTTCTCGCGCAGCTCGAAGCTGACGCCATTCGCACTCAGGCCGAGGCCGAGGCCAAGGGCAACATCTGGCAGGAGGCGGAGAGCAAGTTCGCTGCCGCTGCCGCACGCGCAGGCACCCTGCAGGAGCAGGCTGACGCTTCGAACACCAAGGCCGCAGCCTCCGAGCAGCGCGCAGGCCAGATGGCCGCGCAGCTCGTGCGCAGCGGTGGCGGAGACCTCACCACGAACCTCCTGCTGAACGCCCAGGACGCAGACAACCTGCTCGACAACCTCGGACTGTCGAGCAAGGTGTCGGAGCAGGCGTACGCGATCTACGAGCGAGCCATCGTCGACCGCAACACGGCCCAGGCCCAGACCGACGCCGCCGATGTCGCCAAGACCGAACTGCAGGCGCTGAAGGAAGAGGCCGAGAGGCTGTTCATCGAGGCGCAGGCGGCCTCGGTGGCCGCCGCTGCCGCCGTGGAAGCACAGACCAAGCACAAGGAAGAGCTCGAGGCTCAGCTCGTCGCCCTCACCGCCGCCACCGCCGTCACGGAGGCGAGCTACCTCCAGGGTGTGCGGGAGCGCGAGGCCGCCAGGGCTGCCGCTGCCGCCGCATCCGCTGCCGCTGCTGCCGCGGCTGCTGCCGCTGCAGCCGCTGCCAGCCTGGAAGCCGGCGAGATCAGCCTGAGCGGCTGGGTTCGCCCGGCAGGCGGTTACATCTCATCCGTCTACGGCTGGAGCATCGGCTACGGCAGCAACTTCCACAAGGGCACCGACATCGCCGGTGGCTGCGGAAACCCCATCTTTGCCGCGTCATCGGGCACCGTCGTGTACGCGGCCCAGGGCTGGAACGGTGGCTACGGCAACATGGTGATGATCGACCACGGCAACGGCGTGACCACCCGCTACGGTCACATCATCGACGGCGGCATCCAAGTCTCGTATGGCCAGGGCGTTGGCGTCGGCAACCAGATCGCGCGCATTGGCAGCACCGGCAACTCCACGGGTTGCCACCTGCACTACGAGGTGCTGGTCAACGGAAACCACGTCGACCCGCAGCCGTTCATGTCCGGCAAGGGCATCTCGCTTGGCTAACCAAACCGGCCCGGTCTCCGAGCGGTAATGCCTGCGCATCGCCGCCCGTTGGGGGCGCTTACTATCGTCGTCTCCACGAGCCTGATGCTCACACTGGGGCTGGCGAGCTCCGCCGCAGCCGTCGAATATCCCTCGTGGGATGACGTACAGAACGCCCGCCAGAACCAGGCGGCCACGGCTGCCACGGCGGCCGAGATCGAGAAATACCTTGTCGCCCTCGAGACCGAGGCGGCGAGCCTCGGTCGCGCGGCCCAGATCAAGGGCGAGTCGTACAACGTCGCGCGCGAGGCCCTGGATGCGGCATCCACCAAGTCCGAACGCCTCGAAGAACAGGCTCAGGATGCCGCGGCGCGAGCCGAGCAGTCGGGTCGCCGCGCGGGGCAGATCATCTCGCAGCTCGCCAGAACCGGTGGCGGAAACCTCAGCCTGAGTCTCGTGCTCAGCCCGGACGCCGACAACATGCTTGGCAGCCTCGGCTCGATGACCAAGCTCACGGAGCAGACCGCCCACCTGCTCGACAAGGCCACCCAGGACCGCAACGTCGCCTCGGCCCTGACCGCTCAGGCCAGGACCGCCGAGACGGCCCGCAAAGCCCTCGCCCAGGACGCCCAGTCTGCGTTCGACGACGCGAACGCTGCCTCGGCGGTTGTCGCCGCGAAGATCGCCAGCCAGCAGGCCGCGGCCGACCAGCTCTATGCCCAGCTTGCCGCGCTCAAGGGCACCACGGCCGAGGTCGAGCGGCTGTACATCGAGGGCAAGACCGACGTGCGCCCGGTGACGCCGGCCGCGCCGAGCATCCCGAGCGCACCGCGCCCCACACCCACGCAGCCGTCGACCCCCGGCACCGTGACCCCGCCCGTGGTCGTGGCCCCGCCCGTGACTCCTCCGGTTGTGGTCACCCCTCCAGTCGTTGTTACCCCTCCGGTGGTCACTCCTCCCGTTGTCGCGCCCCCGGTGGTTGTCACCCCACCCGTGGTTACCCCGCCGGTGGTCGTCGCCCCGCCCGTCACTACCGCGCCGGCTCCGTCAGCCTCCGCCGTCGAGGCGGCCATCGCCTTCGCGACAGCCCAGCTGGGCGACCGGTACCAGTACGGCGGCTACGGCCCTGACGCCTGGGACTGCTCGGGTCTCACGAAGGCGTCGTATGCCTCGGCTGGCGTGTACATCGGCGCGCACGGATCCACCAGCCAGTATCGCTACCTCAGCGGCCAGGGCAGGCTCGTTCCGATCAGCCAGATGCAGCGCGGTGACCTGATCTTCTACTCGGAAAACGGCTCGTACGTCTACCACACGGGTCTTTACATCGGCGGCGGCAGGATGATCGAGGCCCAGTACGAGGGAATTCCGGTGAAGATCTCCACCGTGCGCAGCTGGGACCTCATGTCGTACGTCGGGCGCCCCACCGGCTAACCGCTGCCGCAACGTGCGGATCTCAGGATGTCATTTCAGGCCTATCTGGACGCGATCGAAGCCAAGACGGCGGCTCACTCCTCGCCAGCTGCTCGACATCGCGAGATCCCGGGGTTATGACGAGCCCGCGGTGAAGGCGGGCGTGATCCTGGAATGGCTCGCGACCGACTACGGACTGGGTCGCGGGCACGGGATGGCGATGGTGCACGTCATCAAAAAGGGACCGCACATCGACATGAAGCACGTTGGAACCACCGGGTCTCACCGCGACGATTCCGACACCCTCTGGCTCGACGGCAAGGCGACCAAGCCGTCCTGAGCAAGCCATCCTGACCCCGTCGCACCCACCCATCGCCCTCGCCGAGATTGCGCAAACTGTCGGAATGGATGCCCGGGTAGCGACCATTTGCGCAATCTCGCCAGAGGCAGGCGGCGGCCGGAGGAGGCGGCGGAGGCCGCAGAACCCGCCCCCGCAGACAGCAACAGGGCGACCCCGGAACCCGGTGCCGCCCTGCTGTACCGCGAAAAGCTGTACCGCGAAAAACTAGTGCTTGCCGTCGCCGAGCGCCTCGATGCCGGCCTGAACGATGGCGTCGGCTTCTGCCGCGTCGCCCCATCCGTCGACCTTGACCCACTTGCCGGGCTCCAGGTCTTTGTAGTGCTCGAAGAAGTGCTCGATCTCCTTCTTGGTGAACTCCGGGAGGTCATCCACGTCCTGAATGTGCTCCCAGCGCGGGTCTTTCGCCTGCACGCAGATCACCTTGGCGTCGCTGCCGCCGTCGTCGGTCATGTTGAACACGGCAACGGGACGCACCGAGATGCCCACGCCCGGGAAGGTCGGGGCGTCGAGCAGGATCAGCGCGTCGACGGGGTCGCCGTCGAGGCCGAGGGTGTTCTCGAAGTACCCGTAATCGGTCGGGTACGCGAAGCTGGTGAAGAGGTAGCGGTCGAGGTAAACGCGGCCGGTCTCGTGGTCGACCTCGTATTTGTTGCGGCTCCCCCTGGGGATCTCGACAACGACGTCGTATGCGGTCATGGCTGTTGCTCCTAAAAAGTCTGGTGTTTGCTGCCGATAACGTTATCGGATGCCGAACTCCCGTCAGAGACTGTCTCCCGCAATCGCGGATGTGCGTCGCGCGGTGCGCGCGGCCATCGGCGACGGTGAGCTGGTGCTCGTCGCACTCTCGGGCGGGCCCGACTCCCTCGCCCTCGCGGCGGCCGTCGCCTTCGAGGCTCCGCGCGCCGGTGCGCGGGCGGGTGCCGTCATCGTCGACCACTCTCTTCAGCCCGGATCGGTGGATGCCGCGGCAAAGGCTCGCGCTCAGGCCGTCGCCCTCGGGCTCGACCCGGTCACCGTAAAGACCGTCACCGTCGGCTCCGACGGCGGACCGGAGGCCGCGGCCCGAACCGCCCGCTACCGTGCCCTTGCGGAGGCGGCGCAGGATGTTGGCGCGGCAGCGGTGCTGCTCGGCCACACGCTCGACGATCAGGCCGAGACTGTGCTGCTGGGGCTGGCGCGCGGCAGTGGCGCCGGGAGCCTGCAGGGGATGGCCGCCGAGGCAGGCATCTATCGCAGGCCGCTGCTGGGCATCCGGCGTCGTCAGACCGAGCAGTTCTGCGAGGACTCCGGCCTTCAGCCCTGGCACGATCCGCAGAATCTCGACCCGGCGTTCACCCGCGTGCGGGTGCGCAGCACGGTGCTGCCGATGCTGGAGGCGGAGCTCGGCCCCGGCATCAGCGAGGCCCTTGCGCGCACCGCAGAGCAGTTGCGCGAAGACACCGAGGCGCTCGACCACTTCGCCGAGGAGATCGCCGAAGACCTGGCCGAGCACTCCGAGGCGGGCATCTCGCTGCCGGTGAAGGCGCTCGCCGCGAATCCTGCGGCCCTCCGGCAGCGGCTGATCCGGCTGGCCGTCGAGAGCGAGTTTCACGTCTCGCTGAGCCGCAGCCAGACTCTCGAGGTCGCGAAGCTGGTGACGGCGTGGCACGGGCAGGGGCGCATCGACCTGCCCGGCGTTACAGTTGAACGGCGCAGCGGGCTGCTGCACTTCAGCGCCAGATCGAACGAACAATAAGGACCCAATGGAACTCGCCGACGTTGCCGATGACTTCACCGAGGTGCTTCTTACCGAGGAGCAGATCCACGGGAAGATCGCCGAACTCGCGCGCCGCATCGAGCACGACTATGCGGGCGAGCGCGTTCTGCTGGTCGCCGTGCTCAAGGGCGCGGTCATGGTTATGGCGGATGTCGCCCGCGAACTGAAGATGCACGTCGAACTCGACTTCATGGCGGTGTCGTCGTACGGGCTCAGCACCGAGTCGAGCGGCGTCGTGCGCATCCTGAAAGACCTCGACAGCGACCTCAACGGCCGCCACGTCATCATCGTCGAAGACATCATCGACTCCGGGCTCACGCTGGACTGGCTGCGCCGCAACCTCGAAAGCCGCCGCCCGGCATCGCTCGAGATTCTCGCGCTGCTGCGCAAGCCGGAGGCGGCGAAGGTCGACGTCGAGGTGAAGTACTTCGGCTTCGACATCCCGAACGCTTTCGTCGTGGGCTACGGCCTCGATTACGCCGAGAAATACCGCAATCTGCGCGGAATCGCGGTGCTCTCGCCGCACATCTATTCCTGATAACGCCCAAGGCGAACATCCAGCCGCCGTGCAGCACGGTAGCGGTAACCTTGCACCACGTTTCTTCAGCAGGAAAGGTCTGGGCTCACTGGCCCAAACATCATGGACTTTAAGCGCATCTTCAAGGGCCCGATCGTTTACATCGTGCTCGCTATCGTCGCCGTGTGGGTGGGCTCGACCCTGCTCATGGGCGGTGGTTTCAAGGTCATCTCCACGCAGGAGGGCCTCGACCTGCTGTCTGGCAACACCGTCTCGTCGGCAAAGATCGTGGATGGCGAGCAGCGCGTAGACCTCACGCTCTCAAAGGCCGCCGGCGACAACGGCACCCAGGTGCAGTTCTACTACGTCGCCCCGCGTGGCGAGGAGATCGTCAACGCGATCAACGCGGCAGACGTGAAGTTCGACGACGAGGTGCCCCAGACCAACTTCTTCACGAGCCTGCTCGGCATCCTGCTGCCGTTCCTGATCATCGGCGTGATCTTCTACTTCCTGCTCACCCGCATGCAGGGTGGCGGCAACAAGGTCATGCAGTTCGGTAAGTCCAAGGCGAAGCTGGTCGGCAAGGAGACCCCCAAGGTCACCTTTGCGGATGTCGCGGGATCCGATGAGGCCATCGAAGAGCTCGAAGAGATCAAGGACTTCCTGAAAGACCCGGCCAAGTTCCTCGCGGTCGGTGCCCGCATCCCGAAGGGCGTGCTGCTGTACGGCCCTCCCGGAACCGGTAAGACCCTGCTGGCCCGCGCAACCGCAGGCGAGGCCGGCGTGCCGTTCTACACGATCTCGGGTTCCGACTTCGTCGAAATGTTCGTCGGTGTCGGCGCCAGCCGCGTGCGCGACCTCTTCGAACAGGCCAAGCAGAACTCGCCAGCCATCATCTTCATCGACGAGATCGATGCCGTCGGTCGTCACCGCGGTGCCGGTGTCGGTGGCGGTAACGATGAGCGCGAGCAGACCCTCAACCAGCTCCTGGTCGAGATGGACGGCTTCGACGTCAAGACGAACGTCATCCTGATCGCCGCCACCAACCGGCCCGACGTGCTCGACCCAGCCCTGCTGCGTCCAGGTCGCTTCGACCGCCAGATCGGCGTTGACGCGCCCGACCTCCAGGGCCGCAAGCAGATCCTTGAGGTGCACGCCAAGGGCAAGCCGATGGCAGACAGCGTCGACCTCGAGGTGCTGGCCCGCAAGACCCCGGGGTTCACCGGTGCAGACCTCGCGAACGTGCTCAACGAGGGCGCACTGCTCACCGCGCGCAGCAACGCCCAGCTCATTGACAACCGTGCTCTGGATGAGGCGGTCGACCGCGTCATGGCGGGACCGCAGCGCCGCACGCGACTGATGAACGACAAAGAGAAGCTCATCACCGCGTACCACGAGGGCGGCCACGCTCTCGCTGCAGCGAGCATGCGCAACACCGACCCGGTCACGAAGGTCACCATTCTTCCCCGCGGTCGCGCCCTGGGTTACACGATGGTGCTGCCACTCGAAGACAAGTACTCGGTCACTCGCAACGAGCTGCTCGACCAGCTCACCTACGCCATGGGCGGCCGGGTCGCGGAAGAAATCGTGTTCCACGACCCCACCACCGGCGCATCCAACGACATCGAGAAGGCCACGGCCATCGCGCGACGCATGGTCACCGAGTACGGCATGAGCGCCAAGGTCGGTTCCGTGAAGCTCGGCCTCACCGCTGGTGAGCCGTTCCTGGGCCGTGACATGGGCGCGAGCCGCGACTACTCAGACACGATCGCCGAGACGATCGACGACGAGGTGCGCGCGCTCATCGACCAGGCGCACGACGAGGCGTGGCAGGTGCTCAACACCAACCGCGACACCCTCGACAAGCTGGCCACAGCGCTGCTCGAGAAGGAGACCCTCGACCACAACCAGCTGGCCGAGATCTTCGTTGGCATTGAGAAGCTGCCGGAGCGCCCGCTCTGGCTGTCGAGCGACGCGCGCCCGCTGTCGGACCGTCCTCCCGTGAAGGTGCCGACGAAGGCGCCCGTCGATTCCGGACTGGTCGATGGCGGGGTCGAGTCGGACTCCAAAGCTCCGCGCCCTGCACGCCCGCGGCAGACTCCCGGCATCGCCACGGCCTAGGCCGGCCATGGCTGTCGACTCCGGACGCATCGAGGCGGCCGTTGCCGAAATCCTCGCGGCCATTGGTGAGGATGCGGCCCGGCCGGGGCTCCAGTCAACCCCGAAACGGGTAGCAGAGGCGTACTCGGAGTTCTTCGCCGGTGTGGGTGTCGACCCCGCCGGACTGCTCTCCGACACGGTCCCGAGCGACGGACTGAGCGAGCTCGTGCTGCTTCGCGACATCGAGTTCCGGTCCATCTGCGAGCATCACCTGTTGCCGTTCCTCGGCGTCGCGCACGTCGCGTACGTGCCCAAGGACCGCATCGTCGGGCTGGGCAGGCTCACGACGGTGGTCGACACCGTCGCGGCGCGGCCCCAGTTGCAGGAGCAGCTCACCGAGCAGATCGCCGACGCCATCCAGGCCGGCCTCGACCCCCAGGGGGTGCTGGTGGTGGTGGATGCCGTGCACGGGTGCGTCACGGCACGTGGCCCCAGGCAGGTGGGCAGCTCCACGGTGACGCTCGCCTCACGCGGCTCGCTCTCGGATCCGGTGCAGCGTGCCGGAGTGCTCACGATGATTGGCGCCCAGTCGATAGGGACACAGTCGTGACCGCCACCCGGCCGACGATCTTCGGCATCCTCAACGTGACCCCGGATTCCTTCAGCGACGGCGGCCAGTACTCCGATCCCGACGCGGCGATCCGGCACGGCATCGCACTGCGCGACCAGGGTGCAGATGTCATCGACGTCGGCGGGGAATCCACTCGGCCGGGCGCGACACCCGTCGATGTCGAGCAGGAGCAGTCGCGCGTGCTGCCGGTGGTCAGGGGCCTCGTCGCGGCAGGAGTGTCGGTGAGCATCGACACCATGAACGCAGACACCGCGCTCGCCGCGGCTGCGGCCGGGGCATCCATCATCAACGATGTGTCTGGCGGACTGGCAGACCCGTTCATGCACCGGGTCGTCGCCGAGAGCGGCCTGCAGTACGTCGCGATGCACTGGCGCTCGCCGGATGCTGGCGCTGGCGCGGTCGACGAGTACGACGACGTCGTGGGCGAGGTGCGTGCCGAGCTGCAGCTGCGCCTCGACTCGCTCACCGCCGCGGGGGTCGACCTCGCGCGGGTGATCATCGACCCGGGGATCGGCTTCTCGAAGTCGGCCGAGCACAACTGGCGACTGCTCGCGGCTCTCCCCACGCTGGAAAGCCTCGGGTGCAGGGTGCTGATCGGAGCCTCACGCAAACGATTCCTGGGCGCACTGCTCCCGGATGACGCGACCGCCGCCGCGCGCGACCTGCCGACCGCCGTGGTGACGGCGCTCGCCGCGGATGCCGGAGTCTGGGCAGTGCGGGTGCACGACGTTGAATCCACGGTCGCCGCACTCGGCGTCTGGTCGGCCTGGCAGAGGGGACGCGACGCATGAACCCGCTCGACACCATCACACTCACCGGGCTGCGGGCCGACGCCTTCCACGGCGTCTTCGACCACGAACGTCGCGACGGGCAGGTGTTCATCATCGACGTGGTCGCGCATCTCGACCTCGCGGCAGCCGGCCGCTCCGACGATCTCGAGCAGACCCTGCACTACGGGGTGCTGGCCGAGGAGGTCGTCACCGCGGTCGAGCGTGACCCCGTCGACCTGATCGAGACCGTCGCCGAGCGTGTCGCTGCAGTCGTTCTGGCCCACTCGGCAGTGAAGCTGGTGGTTGTGACCATCCATAAGCCCAATGCGCCGATCACAGTTCCCTTCGGCGATGTGGCTGTGACCATCACGCGGGCAGCGCCGACGACTCCGCAGACGATCGGTTTCGGCTAACGATGGCGGTGAACCCGGCGATCCTCGCCCTCGGAAGCAACCTCGGCGACCGTGAACTCAACCTGCGGCTGGCCGTGCGCGACATCTCGGTGCTCGACGAGGTCGTGATGGTGGCGGCATCCGGAATCGTGGAGACCGCCGCGATCAAGCCGGACGGCGTCGACCTGGATGCCCCGTCGTACCTCAACGCGGTCGTCGCCATCCAGACGTCGCTGGCCCCCCAGGAACTCCTCGATGCGCTGAACGCCGTAGAGGCCGAACTGGGCAGGGTGCGGGCCGTCAGGTGGGGCGATCGCACCATCGACATCGACATCATCACCTTCGCCGACGTGGAGCTGCACTCCCCGACACTGACCCTTCCGCACCCGAGGGCAGCGGAGCGCGCGTTTGTGCTTGCGCCGTGGCTGCAGGTCGAACCGGATGCCACCATCCCGGGTCGTGGCCGGGTCTCCGAGCTGCTCGAACCACTGGACGTTCCGGCCGACTACGCCGCGGAGGCACTGCTGTGAAGCGCACCACGCCCGCCCAGCTCGTGCTTCTCGCCGTTCTCGGCGGGGGAGTGATGTGGTTCGCAGAGACAGCGCTCGCTGCATCCGGTCGTGCCGTCATCATCCCGCCGATCACGCTCGGACTCGCCTTGCTGATGATCGGAATCATCATCGTGCTGATGGCGCTGCCGGTGCGTCGGGTCGCGCGCGGGGTCGCCCAGGCGCGCATCGACCCGTTCTACGCCACGAGGGTTCTGGTGCTGGCGAAGGCATCGAGTCTCGGCGGCGCGCTTTTGGGCGGCGCCGGCCTCGGTATCGTCGGCTACCTGCTGAGCCGATCGGCGGTGGGTGCGCCGAGCGCCGTGACGATGTCGGTCACCGCGGCGGCGGGTGCAATACTGCTGCTGGTGGCCGGGTTGGTCGCCGAGCACATGTGCACCATTCCGCCCGACGACTCGAAACGGGACGACGGCAGCCCAGACCCGCGAGGTATTGCATGACGCACAGGTTAGAACTCCCCGACGTCGAATGGCGCAGGGTCTCGTCCCGCTACATCGTGGTCGATCTCGTGGGCACGCTCGTGTTTGGGATCATCGCCTGCGTGGCAACCTCTCTTCCGGCGATCTTCTTCGGCAACCCACTGCTGTGGACGATCCCCGCCTCGCTCGCCGTCATCTTCATCGTCACGCTGGCGCTGACTCCGCGCAGGGTGCGTGCCATCGGCTACCAGCTGCGCGATGACGACCTCCTCTTCCGGCGCGGCCTCATGTTCCAGAGGTTCGTCGCGGTGCCATATGGGCGGATGCAGCTGGTTGACATCAATCGCGGGCCGCTGGATCGAGCCGTCGGACTCAGCGAGCTGAAGTTCGTGACGGCGGCCACGGCGACCGGCGTGGTCATCCCCGGTCTCACCTTTGCTGACGCCGAAGAGCTGAGGGACAGGCTGGTGCAGCTGGCGGAGAGCCGACGGGCCGGCCTGTGACCACCCACGACATCATCGGCACCGGAGCGAGGCTGGCCGACGGCCAGTGGCATCGGCTGCATCCGGCGACGCCAGTGCTGAGAGGCGGCATCGCGATGCTGGCGATCATCGGTGTGATCATCGTCAACCTCCGCGACATCGTGATCGAGATCGTCGTCGGCGGCGGCGATTCGCCTGACGCCAGCGAGCCTCTCGTGTGGATCTACGAGCACGAGTTCGCCGGACTCTTCGCGCTCGCGCTGATTGTGGGAGTGCTGCTGTTCATCGGTGGTTTCTTCCTCTCGTGGCGGATGCACAGGTTCAGGGTCACCGACGAGCAGGTCGAGGTGCAGAGCGGCATCCTGTTCCGCACCAATCGCCGCGGTCGGCTCGACCGCATCCAGGGCATCAACATCTCGAAGCCCTTCCTTGCGAGACTGTTCGGGGCGTCCAAACTCGAGGTGAGCGTCGCCGGCCAGAACGCGAACGTGCAGCTCGCCTACCTCGGGTCGGGGTCGGCGGATGAGTTGCGGCGCGAGATCCTGTTGCGCGCCTCCGGCACCCAGTCCGCGGCGGCGGATGCCTCGCCCGCAACCGGCGGGCTGATCGAGCAGCGCGTGAACGAGCTGCTCGCGCCAGAGCTCGACCCGAATGCTGCCCCGCCGGAGTCTGTGGTGCAGATGAACCTCGGGCGACTCATCGGATCGCTGCTGCTCAGCGGTTTCACGGTCGTTCTGGTCGGCGGGATCATTGCCCTCGTCATCGCCACCACCACGACCAGCCAGCCGGTGTTCCTGCTGGGCTTCGTGCCGGCGATCATCGGCATGGGCGGTTTCTACCTCTCGCGGTTCACCCGGTCGCTGCGCTACAGCATCGCGTCGACGCCGGACGGAATCCGGGTCGGCTTCGGGCTGCTGTCGACCACGAACGAGACCCTCCCGCCCGGACGGATCCACGCCGTGCAGGTCAGCCAGCCCCTGCTCTGGCGCGCCGCCGGATGGTGGGAGGTCAAGATCAACCGCGCATCCACGTCGTCCGCCAGCGGCGCTGCCGGCCAGTCGAACACGACGATCCTCCCCGTCGGCAACCTCGCAGACACCATGAAGGTGCTCGAGCTCGTGCTGCCCGGGCTGGTCGACCCGGCCTCGATCGCGATGCTGGAGCGCGGGTTGCGGTCGAAGGGTGGCGACGACGGCTTCACGAACTCGCCTCGCCGCGCCCGCATCATCCGGTGGTTCTCGTGGAGACGCAACGGATTCGCGATCGTGCCGGGTGCCGTGATGTTCCGCAGTGGCGCGATCTGGCGCGAGCTGGTGGTGGTGCCGCAGGCGAGGCTACAGAGTCTCGGGATGCGGCAGGGCCCACTGTTGCGACGGATGAGGCTCGCCTCGCTGAACCTGCACACTGTCGCAGGCCCTGTGGCGGCGCGCCTCGGCGCGATCGACGAGACGGACGCCGTGACCGCATTCGCGGCGATCAGCAGCGCGGCGGTGAGCTCGGCGGAAGGCGACACCAGCCATCGCTGGCGCGCGACTCCGCCGCGCCCGGTGCCTCCCGCTTTCCCGCCCCGCTCCGGAGCAACCGTAGTGTCGGCACAATCGGGCCGGCTCGGTGTCGGGATCATCGGTGCGGGCAGGGTCGGTCCCGTGATCGGGGCGGCGCTGGCCGGCGCCGGTCACGCCATCGTTGGCATCGCCTCCGTGTCTGAAAACAACAGGGATCGGGCGCGGGCGATGCTTCCGGATGTGCCGATTCTCGAGATCCCGGTGTTGCTTGAGCGCAGCGAACTGGTGATCCTGGCCATCCCCGAGCAGGAGATAGCCTCACTCGTTAGCGGCCTCGCGGCCACCGGGTCGTGGCATCCGGGGCAGCTCGTTTTGCACACCGCACCCGGCCTCGGCTACACGGTGCTGGCGCCCGCCGTCGCGGCCGGCGTGATCCCGCTGGCCGTGCACCCGACGATGGTGTTCACCGGCACCTCGCTCGACCTGGTCAGGATGCGCGAAAGCTTCTTCGCCGTTACCGCGCCGACCCCGGTGCTGCCCATCGGCCAGGCTCTCGTGGTCGAAATGGGCGGGGAGCCGATCATCATCGCGGAGGCCGACCGCGCCGCCTACGCCGAGGCGGTGTCGACGGCGATGAACTTCTCGGCATCCATCGTGCGACAGGCCACCGGAATGCTCGACGACCTCGGCATCGAGTCCTCGGCGCAGGTGCTGGGACCGCTGCTGCGGTCGTCGGTCGAGACCGCCCTTCAGGAGGCCGGCGGAGACGCGGATCTGCTGCGCGGGATGCCGGACTAGGCCGCCAGCAGCCGACGCGCATGCTCAGCGATGATGGCTGTGCTGTGCTCGGCGATGAGGATCGAGTAGTGGTTGACGTCGTCGATCATCACGACGTTCAGCCCGGGCAGGGCAGCGGTCCATCGCTCGATCGCCTCCGGCGAGTAGACCGCCGGCGGTTCGTTGCGTGGGCCGAGTGGGGCGACCAGCAGGGTCGTGCCGGGCCTTACCGCGGCCACGGCATCCTCGACAACCGGGCCGCCGTAGAAGTCGAGGGCATCCTCCCTCATCGCATCGATTGACGTTCTCGAACGCATGAGCGGTGGCTCCCCGACCAGGTCGTAGTCGACGTACGCCTCGACCAGCGGTGTCCAGTTTTCGTGCAGGGCCGGATGCGTGGATGCGAAGGCACGGTAGGCCTCACGGTCGGGAAAGCTCAGGCTCAGCCGATCCGCCGCGGGGCTCAGCGCCTGCGCCGCATCATCCAGCGCGAGGCCGCGGGGGAGCGGGAGGGTGAGGCCGCCATCGATGAGCAGCACTCCGCTGACGCGATCGGGATGCTGCTGAGCTGTGACGTTGGCGACGAATCCGCCCATCGAGTGCCCCATCAGGGCGACGCTGCCCAACCCGAACGCGTCGATCACCGCGATGACGTCGACCGCGTGCCGCGTCATCCCCCACGGTCCGGGCAGTTCGCTGCTGGCACCCCGCCCGCGCAGGTCGGGCGCGATGATGCGCACCTCGGGCATCGCCTCGGCGACGCCGGCCCAGACCTTGTGGGATCCCGTGATCCCGTGCAGGCCGACGATGGTCGGTCCGTTTTCGGGGCCCCAGTCTGCGACCCTGAGGCGTCCGCCATCGACGGCGATGTCGCGGGTTCGATAGTTCACCGGGCGCTCCAGTCGGATGGATCATCCCCGGCGGGTTTCATCGCAGATGACTGGTCGCGACGGTACGGAGACGCAAACAACGTACCCCACTCGCGTCATCCGGGGGTAGTGTCTCGGCCCGGGGACGGTCATCGACTCCGTCCCGCGGCTTATACGATCTAGGGGACCACGCTGGCCCCACCGGGCTTGGGGTCGACCAGCAGGAGGATCCACGGTGAGCGCAACACAGAGGCCTGTCGTGGTCGAGACGATCAGCGGAATTCGCGAGTTGCTCGCCGCGGAACGGGCCGCCGGGCGCACTGTGGCGCTCACGGCAACGCTCGGTGCACTGCACGACGGGCACCTGTCCCACCTCGAGCGTGCCGCCGAGCTCGCCGACGTGCTGGTGGCATCCATCTTCGTCAACCCCACCCAGTTCAACGACGCCGCGGATCTCGACAAGTACCCGCGCACCCTCGACGACGACCTGGCCGCGCTGACGGCGGCCGGGGTCGACTACGTGTTCGCGCCGAGCGTCGAGGAGATGTACCCGGACGGCACTACCCGCACCATGGTCACGGCTGGCAAGGTCGGCACCCTGTTCGAGGGCGCGTCGCGTCCCGGACACTTCGACGGGGTGCTCACCGTGGTCGCCAAACTGCTCAACATCGTCGCGCCGGACGTGGCGACCTTCGGGCAGAAGGATGCCCAGCAGCTGTTTCTCGTGCGCCGCATGGTCGCCGACCTCAACCTCCCGGTGCGCATCGAGGCCATCGAGACCGTGCGCGAGTCGGACGGGCTGGCGCTGTCCAGCCGCAACAGGTTCCTGGACGCGAAACACCGCCGCGCGGCGCGGGCCCTGTCCGTCGCGCTGGAGGCGGCGGCGTCCTCGGCCGAGCGGGGGCTCGACGCGACACTGGCCGCAGCGCAGGGTGCACTCATGGGCGAGTCACTGGTGCAGCTCGATTACCTGAAGATCGTGCATCCACAGACCTTCATGCCCGTGGATGACGGACACCGCGGCCCCGCGATCGTCATCGTCGCGGCGGAACTGGGCGCCACCCGCCTGATCGACAACGAGCTGATCTACATCGGCTGAGGCTGCGGGGCTCCTGCGTCCGACCGCTGGTACCGGCCCGAGTCCGGCCGCTGCCGCCGTTTCCGCGATGTCAGTTCAGCCTGACATCAGTCGCAACTGACAGCCCGGTTTTCGGGCCGGTGCCTGCCGAGATCTCCACTTCTGCTGCCTGCAGCGCGCTCTGGGCAACAAAAGTGGCGATCTCGATGCACAGGCGTAGGCTGGCCCGCCTAATGACTGACATGGATGCCGCGGCAGAACAGCGCGCACGGCTGGACGATCGTCGGCGGGAGGCCGAGGCGCTCGCCGCCACACTCGAGCGGGAGCGCGCGGCGATGGTCGAGGCATCCGAAGCATCGAATGCCGACGACGAGCACGATCCCGAGGGGTCCACCATCGCCTTCGAGCGCGCACAACTCGACGCCACCATCGCCGACGTGCGCCACCAACTGGTCGACCTCGACGCCGCGATGGCGCGCGTGGATGACGGCAGCTACGGAATCTGCGTCACCTGCGGGCTGCCCATCCCGGTCGAGCGCCTGGAGGCCCGACCCTCCGCGACGACCCATGTCGCCTGCGCCCCCTGAGTGCGCAGAATGCCCCGGTAACATGGGATCGCTATGAGCAACGAAACCACCGCGCCCACCCTCCCCGACGAACCAGAGTCCGCCGAACTGAGCGCCGCCGAGGTCAGCGAGCAGAAGGCCGTACGGCTCGCCAAGCGCGAGCGGCTCATCTCGAGCGGTCGCGAGGCGTACCCGGTGGCCGTTCCCGTCACGACGACGATCCCCGCGCTCCGCGAGAAGTACGGACACCTGGTTGCGGATGACACCACCGGCGACGTCGTCGGCATCGCCGGTCGCGTGGTGTTCGCCCGCAACACGGGCAAGCTGTGCTTCGCAACGCTGCAGGCCGGCGACGGATCACGCGTGCAGGCGATGGTGAGCCTGGCCGAGGTTGGCCAGGATTCGCTCGACGAGTGGAAAGAGCTGACCGACCTCGGCGACCACGTGTTCGTCAGCGGCGAGGTGATCTCGAGCCGACGCGGCGAGCTGAGCGTCATGGTCAAGACCTGGCAGATCGCCTCGAAGGCTGTGCTTCCGCTGCCCAACCTGCACTCCGACCTCAGCGACGAGTCCCGCGTGCGCAGCCGCTACCTCGACCTGATCCTGCGCGAGCAGGCCAGGTTCACGGTGCGTGCCCGCGCGGCGGTGAACGCCTCGCTGAGAAAGACCTTCGCCGACCAGGACTACCTCGAGGTCGAGACCCCGATGCTGCAGGTCATGCACGGTGGAGCATCCGCCCGCCCGTTCTCCACCCACAGCAACGCCTTCGACACCGAGCTGTTCCTGCGCATCGCGCCCGAGCTGTTCCTCAAGCGCGCCGTCGTCGGCGGTGTCGACCGGGTCTTCGAGATCAACCGAAACTTCCGCAACGAGGGCGCAGACTCCACCCACTCGCCCGAGTTCGCGATGCTCGAGGCCTACGAGTCGTACGGCGACTACAACCGGATGGCCGACCTCACCCAGCAGCTCGTGCAGAACGCGGCGCTCGCCGTGGCCGGCCAGCTCGTCGTCACGTGGGCGGACGGCACCGAGTACGACCTCGGCGGCGACTGGGACCGGGTGTCGATGTATGAGTCGGCCTCCGCGGCATCCGGACTCGACATCACGCCGGACAGCCCGTTCGACTACCTCCTCGCCGAGGCGACCAGGCTCGGCATCGAGGTCGACCACCCCACCCACGGCAAGCTCGTCGAAGAACTGTGGGAGCACTTCGTGAAGCCGGGCCTCAGCCGCCCGACCTTCGTCATGGACTTCCCCGTCGACACGAGTCCACTCGTGCGCGACCATCGCACCATCGCGGGTGTCGTCGAGAAGTGGGACCTGTACATCCGTGGGTTCGAACTGGCCACCGGCTACTCCGAGCTCATCGACCCGGTCATCCAGAGGGAGCGTTTCATGGAGCAGGCACAGCTCGCGTCCAAGGGAGACGTCGAGGCCATGCGCCTCGATGAGGAGTTCCTGCGGGCGCTCGAACACGGGATGCCTCCCACCGGCGGTATCGGACTCGGAATCGACCGACTGCTCATGGCCATCACCGGCCTGGGCATTCGCGAGACGATCCTCTTCCCCCTGGTGAAGTGATGAGCGACCTCAAGCTTCCCGGCGAAGACGACAAGAAGAAGAAGGATGGCCCATCCTTCAACCGCATAGTGATCTGGGTGATCGTCGGCGGCGTCGGCCTCTACCTGATCATCTCGGGCGTCATCGGGATCCTGGTCAAAGCGAACTAATGAACCGCAGGACTTCGCGTCTCGTCACCGGCCTCGCGCTGGCCGGGATGCTCGTGATCATTGCGGTCGCTTTCATCATCAACAGTTACGCTTGATAAGTGCCTCAGGAATTTTGGTCTAACGCGATCTACTCGGTGACCCCGACCATCCTCATCGGGCTCATCTTTTGGTTCATCATTCGCGCGATCCTGAAGGCTGACGGCAACGAGCGCAAGGTGCGTTCGCGCATCGAGGCCGAGGAGCGCGCGAAGCTCGCGGCGCCGGCCGACCCGAAGGCCTGAGCGACCACCCGCACGCATCGAGTGCGCGCTTGTTGTCGCTAAACCGCTCCGGAAGCGACCAGAGTTGCACTCTCGATCATGCCTACCCGCGAGGATTGAGCCTGACACCGTTGGGTAGCTCCGGCGCGGGGAGCGGCGTTCCGTCGAAGTCGACGGTTCCGAATCGACCGTGGGCGTTCCCGCCCGCGATCACATCCCGCTGCCATGCTGTGCGGTACTCGACGATGTCGTCGTGCGTGCGACCGATGAAGTTCCACCACATCACGATCGACTCCCCAAGCGGTTCACCTCCGAGCAGCAGGAGCCGGGCATCCGTCATCGCAGTGATGGTCAGCTGGGAGCGCCCGGGGCCGACATAGCCGAGGTGGGTCGGCGCCACTGCAGCGCCCTCGAGGGTGACCTCCCCCATATCGACGAGAAGACCGTGTTCGAACGCAGGCTTAACGTCGAGGGTCACACTCGACCCCGCGGGCAGATCGATCTGGGCTCCGAGGAGAGGGCTGAACACGTGAGCAGTGGATGACGCGCCCGCAAGCTCGCCGATGAAAACGCTGATCGTCGCGCGTCCGTAGGCGACGGGCTGCGGAATGAAGGTCTCGAACGACGGTTCGCGGTGGCGGGAGTGCTCAGGCAGCGCCACCCACAGCTGCGCTCCGTGAAGTTCGGCGGGCTCGCCCGGTGAGACCTCGGCGTGCGAGATTCCCCGACCCGCGGTCATGAGGTTGAGCTCCCCAGGGCGCACCCTTGCGCCACTACCGACGCTGTCGGTGTGAACGATATCCCCGGAGAAGAGCCAGCTGACGGTCTGCAGGCCGGTGTGCGGATGTGGGGGAACCATCATCCGTGTGACCTCGGGGCCGTAATGGTCGATGAAGCACCATCCGCCGATGAAGGATCGGGAGCGCTGGGGAAGCGTGCGGCGCACCAGCATCGCCCGCGGGCCCCCCAGTGGAACCTCGCGGGGTTCCAGAACATGCACGCCGCCGGGCGAAGCACTGTCGTCGCACAGCACCTCGGATGGGTTCTTTTCGAGATTGCTCACGCTGCACATGGTAATCCCGGCCCTCTGATGGCCGCCCCACCAACCCCGTCACGCCTAGGGCGAACACCGGACTTTTTGACGGGCTGCGAAGTTACTCTCTTTATATCGGCACCGAATCCTGCCCGGCGCCTAAGGAGTGAAGAAGATGTTCGAACGTTTTACAGACCGAGCTCGTCGAGTTGTCGTTTTGGCCCAGGAAGAGGCCAAGATGCTCAACCACAACTACATCGGCACTGAGCACATCCTGCTCGGCCTCATTCACGAGGGCGAGGGTGTCGCTGCGAAGGCCCTCGAGTCTCTCAACATCTCGCTCGACGCCGTGCGCGAGCAGGTTCAGGACATCATCGGCCAGGGTCAGCAGCAGCCGACCGGCCACATCCCGTTCACCCCGCGCGCCAAGAAGGTGCTCGAGCTGTCGCTGCGCGAAGCGCTGCAGCTTGGCCACAACTACATCGGCACCGAGCACATCCTGCTCGGCCTCATCCGTGAGGGCGAGGGTGTCGCGGCGCAGGTGCTCGTGAAGCTCGGAGCCGACCTCAACCGCGTGCGCCAGCAGGTCATCCAGCTGCTCTCGGGCTACCAGGGCAAGGAGGCCGTTGCCGTAGGAGGCAACGACGCCACCCCGGACAAGGGTTCGCAGATTCTCGACCAGTTCGGCCGCAACCTCACCCAGGCCGCTCGCGACGGCAAGCTCGACCCGGTCATCGGGCGCGAGAAAGAGATGGAGCGGGTCATGCAGATCCTCTCCCGTCGCTCCAAGAACAACCCTGTGCTGATCGGTGAGCCCGGCGTCGGTAAGACTGCCGTCGTCGAGGGGCTCGCCATCGCGATCGTTCGCGGTGACGTTCCGGAGACGCTGAAAGACAAGCAGCTCTACACCCTCGACCTCGGATCGCTCATCGCCGGCAGCCGCTACCGCGGTGACTTCGAAGAGCGCCTCAAGAAGGTCACGAAAGAGATCCGCACCCGCGGCGACATCATCACCTTCATCGACGAGATCCACACGCTGGTGGGCGCTGGAGCCGCCGAGGGCGCGATCGATGCTGCGAGCATCCTGAAGCCACTGCTGGCCCGCGGTGAACTGCAGACCATCGGTGCGACGACGCTCGACGAGTACCGCAAGCATTTCGAGAAGGATGCCGCACTGGAGCGTCGCTTCCAGCCCGTGCAGGTGCACGAGCCGTCCCTGCCGCACACGATCAACATCCTCAAGGGGCTGCGCGACAAGTACGAGTCGTTCCACAAGGTGTCGATCACCGATGGCGCGATCGTCGCCGCCGCCAACCTCGCGGACCGCTACGTGGCAGACCGCTTCCTTCCTGACAAGGCGATCGACCTGATCGACGAGGCCGGCGCACGCCTGCGCCTCTCGATCCTGTCTGCGCCGCCCGAGCTGCGCGAATTCGACGAGAAGATCGCGGCAGTGCGTGGCCAGAAGGAGGGCGCGATCGAGGATCAGGACTTCGAGAAGGCCGCATCGCTGCGTGACGAGGAGAAGAAGCTGCTCGGCGAGCGCCTGCGTCTCGAGAGGCAGTGGAAGGCAGGCGACGTCTCGACGACCGCCGAGGTCGACGAGGGTCTGATCGCCGAAGTGCTCGCCGCCGCCACCGGAATCCCGGTCTTCAAGCTCACTGAGGAGGAGTCGTCGAGGCTCATCTTCATGGAGAAGGCGCTGCACATGCGCGTCATCGGCCAGGAAGAGGCCATCTCGGTTCTCGCCAAGACCATCCGACGCACCCGCGCCGGGCTCAAGGACCCGAAGCGCCCAAGCGGTTCGTTCATCTTCGCCGGCCCGACCGGTGTGGGTAAGACCGAGCTCGCCAAGGCTCTCGCCGAGTTCCTGTTCGACGACGAGAACGCCCTCATCTCACTCGACATGAGCGAGTACGGCGAGAAGCACACGGTCTCGCGACTGTTCGGTGCCCCTCCCGGATTCGTCGGCTTCGAGGAGGGCGGCCAGCTCACCGAGAAGGTGCGCCGCAAGCCGTTCTCCGTGGTGCTGTTCGACGAGATCGAGAAGGCTCACCCCGACATCTTCAACTCGCTCCTCCAGATTCTGGAAGAGGGACGCCTGACGGATGGCCAGGGTCGCGTCGTCGACTTCAAGAACACCGTGATCATCATGACGACCAACCTTGGTACGAAGGACATCACGGGCACGCCGATCGGGTTCACCTCGGCGACAGACACCGCCACCGGCTACGACCGGATGCGCGGCAAGGTCGTCGAGGAGCTCAAGAAGCATTTCAAGCCCGAGTTCCTGAACCGCGTCGACGAGACCATCGTCTTCCCGCAGCTCAGCCCGGAAGAACTGCTGCAGATTGTCGACCTCTTCATCAAGCGCCTCAGCACGAGGCTGATGGACCGCGACCTGACGGTGGAGCTCACGCTTCCCGCCAAGGAGCAGCTCATCAAGGTCGGATTCGACCCGTCGCTCGGAGCCCGGCCGCTGCGCCGTGCCGTGCAGCACGAGATCGAAGACCGCATGAGCGAGAAGATCCTGCACGGCGAGCTGAACGCCGGTGACCACGTGCACGTCGACTTCGTCGAAGGAAAGTTCGTGCTCACCACGAGCCGCCAGCCTGGCCTGCCCGAGAAGGAGCCAGAGGCCGTCGAAGCCTAACCAGCACTGGCGAAGGGAGCGGTGGGGAAACCCACCGCTCCCTTCGTCGTTGAGTCAAGGCCTTTCGCCGACCGGCAGGAGTTTTAGACTCGAAAGATGCTGGTTCAGGACAAGTCGGCAGACCTGATGTCCGCCCGGGAGGAAGTTCAGCGCATCGACCGCGTCGGTTCGCTGTGGTTCGCCGCGACCGTTCTGGCTTCGTCGATCGCCCTGCTCGGGCTGGTCACGACCGGCTTTCATCCCGCCAGCCTCGGCGGCGACGGCGAGATCGCCTGGTGGATCGGAGCCACACTCAACGCGCTCGGCCTCGGCGCGCTCGGCTATGCCGGATGCCCGATCTACTGGGGGAGCGTCGAGACGGCGCACCGGCAGAAGTCGGTTGCGATTCGTGCCGGGCTGGCGCTGTACCTGCTGGGCGGCTGGGTTGCGATCATCGCCCTGCTGAACTAGCCGTTTTTTCCCGCCGCGAGGGCAGCCCCTAACATGGGGCGTGGCTTCTTTTACCGTCAGACCAGCCCGAACCAGTGATGTTCCCCTCATTCAGGGGCTCGTCGAACCGCTCGCGCAGCAGCGCATCCTGCTCGGAAAAGACCGTGTCGTGCTCTACGAGGCTGTGCAGGAATTCCGGATCGCCGAGAACGAGGCAGGCGAGGTGGTCGGCTGCGGAGCGCTCCACGTCATGTGGGAAGACCTCGGCGAGGTGCGCACGCTCGCCGTCGCGCAGGACTGGCTGGGCACCGGCGCCGGTCATGCAATTCTGGAGGACATCGAGCTGCACGCGGCGCGACTCGGCCTCAGCCGCCTGTTCTGCCTGACCTTCGAAACCGAGTTTTTCGGCAGGCACGGCTTCTCGCCGATCGCCGAGGACGTCGTCGCCCCAGAGGTCTTCGCGCAGCTCGCGCTCTCACCCGACGAGGGTGTCGCCGAATTCCTCGACCTGTCCAGGGTCAAACAGAACACGCTCGGCAACACGCGAATGCTGAAACTGCTGTGATGGATGTCTCGCGGATGTCTATCGGGCTGGCCGGCTCGCTCGACCACACCATCGTCGCCCACCTCGCCCCCGTCATCGAGTCGCTCGGTTTTCGCGGCCTGTGGCTCAACGACACCCCGGACGGCGACTCGCTGGCGGGGCTGGAGGTCGCGGCTATCGGCACGAGCACCCTTCAGCTCGGCACCGGCGTGATCCCGCTGGACCGACGCGGGCCCGACGAGATCGTCGGCGCGCTGGATGGGCTGCCTCAGGAGCGGTTGTCGATTGGCGTCGGTGCCGGAAGTGCCCAGCATGGTCTCGGGGTGGTCGCCCGCGGGGTTCGGGAGCTTACCGAGCGCTGCGAGGCATCCATTGTCGTGGGCGCACTCGGCCCCAGGATGCGAAAGATGGGCGCCCAGGCGGCAAGCGGTGTGCTCCTCAACTGGCTCACCCCGCGCGCGGCAGCGGCTGCCAGGAGCGATCTGCGCCGCGACGCGCCGGGCCGTGACGTGCGCGCCGTTCTCTACGTGCGAACCGCCATGACGCAGGATGCCCGTGGGGCGCTGCGCGCCGAGGCCGATCGCTACGGCAGCTATCCCAACTACGCCGCAAACTTCGAGCGGATCGGGGCCACCGCGATCGACACGACGATCGACGGCTCGGTGCCGGGAGCGCTCTCCGCGCGGGTCGACGAGTACGAGCCGCACGTCGACGAGGTGGTGCTGCGCGCTATCACTGCCGACCAGACACTCGGCGCCCATCTGCAGTTTCTGGAGAAGGTCGCTGCCTGAAGATCCCGACGCCGTGGGCGTGCCCTCACGCCGCTAGCGCCCGCTCGCACCTAGCCTGTGAGCATGTCGACGTTCCGAACACCGGTCGGCCCCCAGCCCAGCAAGGTCTACTGGCGCCGCCGGCTCATGGTGGCACTGGGGTTGGTTGCCGTCATCATCATCGTGATCCTCATCGTGAATCGTCCGGGCGGGAGCGAGCCGACTCCGGCGGTCACCTCGAGCGCAGCGACGTCACCGACCCCCACCGCCGAAGCCCCGGCCGTTGCCGATCCGGGCGCGACAGTTGAGTGCGATCCGTCGATGATCACCGTCGAACCGACCACCGATGCCGGTTCGTACGACGAGGGCGTCACTCCCGTGCTGTCGTTCAGCCTGAAGAGCCGCATGACAAACCCGTGCACCTTCTCCGCCGGGTCTGACGTGCAGGAGTTCGTCATCACCAGCGGCAGCGACCTCATCTGGAACTCGAAAGACTGCCAGGTCGACCCGGTGGCAGCCACAGCAACCCTGCTGCCCGGCGTTCCACTCGCCGGGTCATCCCTCACCTGGAACCGCACCCGCTCAGCGCCGGATACCTGTGAAGCCGAGCTGGATCAGGTTGCCGGCGGTGGCGCGACCTACCGCCTCGACGTGACGGTCGGCGGCGTGAAGTCGACCGAGTCGCGCGCCTTTGTCCTGAACTAATGGCCGACGAAAACCCCGCGCTCGGTTCAGCGCAGCTTGCCACCGCGCTCGCCGCGCAGGACGCCGTGGCCGTGGCTTTTGCGCTTCGCAACGACCACGTGGTCGTGCCGATGCTGCCCGTCGATGGCCCGCCACAGGTGCGGGTGTTCCGCCGCGGGGAGGCAGACCGCTACATGCTGCTGCTGTTTTCGTCGCCGGAAACCTACAAACAGATGATTCCGGAGGAATCCGACCACCGCGTGCTCGCCTACGACGCTGCCGCGCTGCGGGACTTCCTGGCCGAGAACATCGGCGTACTCGAGTCGGTCTGGTTCGACGTCGCCGGGCCCCACGCGATGCAGGCTGCACCGCAGGATGTGCTCGACGCGCTGCAACTCGACGCTCACTAACGCTGCGCACAGTGAGCCCACACCCAGCACTGGAAGAATGACGGCATGTCGAAACACGCGCTCGTCATCCTGAATCAACCGTCGATGGATGCCCCGGCGCACGACGCCGCTGCGCCGCCGTTTTCCCTCGCCGATGCCGCCCAGCCGCACCTCAACGTGATGGATCTGGCCGCCACCAGGGGCGACGGGATATTCGAAACGCTCAGCGTCATTGCGGGAGCGCCGCAGGCATTCGATCACCACCTCGCCAGATTCGCGCGCTCCGCAGCCATTCTCGAGCTGCCCGCCCCGGATCCCGACGTCTATCGTGCCGCCATCCTCGCCGCCGCTGCCGAGCTCGACGCGGCCCCGGAGTCATGGGTGAAGATCGTGCTCTCGCGCGGAATCGAGGGCGCCGGTGTTCCCACCGGTTGGGCGTACGCGGAAGTGTCGTCGGACCACACTGCGGCACGCTCGCGCGGAATTGCTGTCGTCGTGCTCGATCGCGGATACCGCCACGACGTCGCGCAGACCTCGCCGTGGCTGCTCGCCGGTGCGAAGACCCTGAGCTATGCGGTCAATAAGTCGGTCGTGCGGGAGGCTGTGCGTCGGGGCGCCGACGACGTCGTCTTCGCCTCGAGTGACGGCATCCTGCTCGAGGGTCCGACATCCACCCTGATCTATCGTCGTGGCAGCACGCTGATCAGTCCTGACCCTGAGCTGGGCATCCTCGACGGCACCACCCAGGCGAACCTGTTCCGGTTTGCCGAACAGCGCGGACTGACGACCGTCTACGGGAAGGAACCCGTCGAAGCGCTGCGTGATGCGGATGCGGCCTGGCTCGTTTCCAGCGTCAGGCTGGTCGCTCCGATCCGGGAATTGGACGGCAACTCGTTCCCGGTCGACGCAGAACTCACCTCGGCGATGAATGAGTATTTGTTGACTTTGCGGGAGTAGTTTGCCTGCTGCCCCCCGGACTGGGCGGTAGAACAGGGTTTCTATCATGTTGGAGCCCGGTTACTCTGGTGTGGTGGACGACAATTTCGGTGTGGCGGCGGGTTGGTATCCTGACCCGCTGGGCCTCCCCCAACTGCGTTGGTGGGATTCCCTTGCCTGGACCGAGCACACCTCCGAGGCTCGCGCGCCCCTCGTTGTCAATCCCACGACCATTCTGGGTTTTGCCGACAGCGACGACGATGACGATCGTGCCTACGGTTACGAAGAGGACTTCCCTTCGCGCCGCGAGCAACGTGCGAGGGAGCGCCGCGAGAACGGCGACCTGCTCCAGGCGCCGTCCGATCACCAGATCGAAGCGTCGGTGAAGCCCGCCGTTGAGGATCCGGTCGAAGCGGAAACTGACACCGACGAAGACCGCGACGAGCTCAGCGCACACCCGCTGCTCGCGATGACGCTGCGAGAACTCGAACCTCCGCTCACCGAGAACGTCGACGATGGCACGCCCGGTCCTCGCCGCGCCAGCAGCCATGCCAACGCCGCGTACGTGCCGCCGACCGTGTCGCTTGCCGACACACCAATCGCCGAGCAGGAAGCACCAGCCCGCGCCATCAAGAAGATGAGGACCTACACCGCGGCGGTGTGGTCCATCGCGCTGATGCCGTTGTTCCAGGTTGCCGCCTGCATCGCTCTGGTCACCGTGCTTGGGCTGGGAAGCAACTGGCCACTGATCATCGCCGTCATCGTGCTTCCGTACTTCGTGGTGCTGGGCCTGGCGTCCTTCGACCGACTCGTGCTCCAGGTGCGAGGTCACGCGAAGCCGGCCAACGGATGGTGGGCGCTGCTGACCGCCCCCGCCTACCTGATCATCCGAGCGATCCGCACCTACAAGCAAACGGGTAAGGGCTTCGTGCCGCTCGTCGTTTTCGCGGTGTCGAGCCTGTCTGTGGTGGTCGGAATTCTCGTGGTTCCCGGCATCCTGATCGCGGCGATGCCAGGGCCTTTCGCGGCCGAAGCTGCCTCGTCTGTCCGCGCTACCGCAATGTCGATCGGCGGCGACATCACCCTGGCCTGCCCGACCCCGCCGATGCTCATCGGCGACACCTTCACCTGCATCGCGTCGAAGCCGAGCGGTGAGACCGACTCCATCTCCATAGCCCTTGAGCGCGAAAATGGCTGGATCGCCTGGCGCGTGCAGGACTGGGGTTCGTGGGTGGTCACGGCCGACTAACCCGTGGTCTAGAAGTCGGGGACGTCCACGCGCTCGGCGGTCGAGCTCGCGAAGGCGAGGCGCATCGCTTCGCGGAGGTGCGTGGCATCCGAATCGATCACGGTTGAGAAGCCGAGCCGTCGTGCCTCGGCGACCCGCTGCTTCGCGTTGGACGCGGGCCGGATCTCGCCGGCGAGGCTGATCTCGCCGATCACCGCCTGCGTGACGGGGAACGCCTTGTCGCGGTACGCACTCGCGATGGCCAACGCGATCGCCAGGTCGGCGCCCGGCTCGGTCACGCGGATGCCGCCGACCGTCGACACGTACACGTCGAAGCCGGACAGCGGCAGCCCGGCCCGGCGCTCCAGCACCGCGAGCAGCATCGCCACCCTCGACGAATCCACGCCGTTGACGACGCGGCGCGGCTGGGGCGCCTGGGTCTTGACGATGAGCGCCTGCACCTCGACCGGCAGTGCGCGCCTGCCCTCGACGGCGATCGTGACGCAGGTGCCGCTGGTGGGCGTGCGGGCCCTGGAGAGGAACAGCCCGCTCGGGTCTGCGACCTCGGCGATGCCGTCGCCGGTCATCTCGAAGCAGCCCACCTCGTCGGTGGGGCCGAACCGGTTCTTGTGGGCGCGCACGAAACGCAGGCTGGACTGGCGGTCGCCCTCGAACTGCAGCACGACGTCGACCAGATGCTCGAGCAACCGCGGGCCCGCGATGGAGCCGTCCTTGGTCACGTGGCCGACGAGCAGCACCGGCAGGTTGCGGTCTTTGCTGACGCGAATGAGGGTGGATGCCACCTCCCGCACCTGAGACGGACCGCCGGCGAGCCCGTCGGTGAGCCCCGACGCGACGGTCTGAACGCTGTCGACGATGACGAGCTGCGGCTGCACCTGGTCGATCTGGCCGAGGATCGTGGCGAGATCGGTCTCGGCCGCGAGAAAGAGCGTCGGCTGCAGGGCGCCCGTGCGCTCGGCGCGCAGCCGGACCTGGCTGACGGACTCTTCGGCGCTGACGTAGAGCACGCGCTGCCCGGAGGCGGCGGCCCGCGACGCGACCTCGAGCAGCAGTGTCGACTTGCCGACGCCGGGCTCGCCGCTCAGCAGGATCGCCGCGCCGGGCACGACACCGCCGCCGAGCACCCTGTCGAACTCCGCGATGCCGCTGGGCCAGTGCGCAACGGATTCGGCGCCGATGTCGGTGATGGAGCGGGCCGCGCGTGACTCGGGATGCTCACGGCGTGCACGCGCGCGGCGGGCTGCGTGGAATCCTGAACCGTGCCCCACTGCTGGCACTCGCCGCAGCGGCCCACCCACTTGATGCTCTGCCAGCCACACTCGGTGCATCGGAAGTTGGTGGTGACTCGGGCCATGCCGCCAGCCTAGATCGGGCCGACGACACTGGGCGCATCCACGCCCGTCCACATCACCTCCTGAATGCAGAAAGCGGGGTTAGGGTGACAGGGTGAGCGACACGCGCGACTTCGACCCCCGGTTCGATCCGGCCTTCCAGCGCGGCTATGTGGAGGATGCCTCGGCAGAGCCCAGGCGGGCGCGCCGCCCGGTGACGCCCGCCGTGCCGCCGGAGCCGCTGGCGGGAGTCGCCCCGGAGTCGCGCCGCGGCGGAAGTGGCCGAACCGCTGGCGCATCCTGTGCCCGCCGTCAGCCTGGCGGGAAACCCATGGATCCGGGTGCTGTGGGTCATCGCGCCGCTGTTCACCGTCGGCGGGCTGGCCGGGCAGGCGTGGGCGCAGTCGCGGATGTACACGGGCTTCACCTCCAACGGGGCCGACGTATTCTCGAGCTACATCATCCCCGCCGTCACGCAGGCGATCACCCCGTGGATGGTGCTGGTGGGGCTCGCTGCGCTGGTCGGGGTCGTCTTTCTGCACGCGGTGCGGTGGCGCGCCGAGGAATGAGTCGCGCACCGCTGGCGATGCTCGGAGCCGGAGTCGTCGTCCTGCTCGTGGGATGCGCGGTGCTCGCGTTCACGATCATCGATTACGTCGGAAGCCCGCTAGCCATCAGCAGCACCTCGGGCCTGAGCGTATTCTCGGACGCCGACGGAGAGCTCGTTTCCTACCCGTACTTCGAGCCAGGGCCGGGTGTCGGTCTCATCACGACGGGCGGCGTTACGGTGTTCGCGTCGCTGTTCCTGCTGGCCATCCTGTGGCGGGGCCGGAAGCGGTCTCGTTCACAACTCCGCTAGCCGCCGCAGCACGGCGGGCTCGAACGCCGCGGCCCACACGCGGTAGCCGCGGTCGTTGGGGTGGAACAGGTCGCCCGCGAACTGCGTGATGATGCCCCACAGCCCCTGGCGGTCGGTCAGCCGGTGCAGGTCGACGACCTCGAGCCCGCGCTCGGCGGCTGCCGCCCGCAGCAACCGATTGGCGACGCGAGCATGCTTCTGGCCGCGCGTGAAGTAGAAGCTGGGCAGGTCGGCCACGATCGCGTGCGACGGAACCGCGTCGAGGATGACGGCGATCTCGCGCTCGAACCGTTGCTCATCGAAGTTTGCGACGTCGTTGGCGCCGATGCAGACGGTCACGATGTCGGGTTTGAGTTTGGCCAGCCTCGGCAGCTGAGACTCGATGGCGAGCGCCAGGGTCGCGCCCGAGATGCCGAGGTTGGCGACGCGCAGTGTGCGATCGGTGCGACTCCGGATGCTCCGCGCCAACACCCCGACGTAGCTGTGGTCTGGCCTGCTCGCCCCGATGCCCTGCGCTGCCGAGTCTCCGATCGCCACATACAGCAGCTCGCCGGCCTCCTTGTGGCGATCGCGCCAGAATTTCGAGTGCACGGGAATGTTGTCGGCCAACCGGATGCGCCACACGTCCTGGCGGCGCTTCAGCCAGCGCGTCCACGCCCAAATCGCCCCGCCGGTGCCGGTCACGACGATGGCGCTGATCACTAACCTCACCTAATGAGCGTACGTGCCCAAAAGCGTGTACTAAACTCATTCCCGGAACCGTGTCCGAGCGGCCGAAGGTGCAACTCTCGAAAAGTTGTGTGGGTGAAAGTCCACCGTGGGTTCAAATCCCACCGGTTCCGCCAGAAAGACTGCCCGTGCTTTTGGGGCGGTCTTTTTCTGTCCGCAGAGGCGGCAGGACGCGGGCTTCTGCCGCTGCCGTCGCTGCTGCCGCTGCCGTCGAGTTTGCGCAAACGGTCGCTATCCGAGCATCCATTCCGACAGTTTGCGCAATGTCGGCGAAGGGTGCCGGGGGGGGTGAGGGCGGTGGCGAGCCTAGACGGCGCTGGATGACGCCCAGAGGTTGATGCCGAGGTCAACGGCGTGCTTATCGATCTCGCGGAGCTCGGCATCGTCGAACGCGATGTTCGTCGTCGCGGCAAGGTTGTCTTCGAGCTGCGCGACGCTCGAGGCGCCGATCAGAACCGACGTCACACGCTCGTCGCGAAGGCACCAGGCGAGCGCAAGCTGCGCCAGAGTCTGGCCACGGTCGCCCGCGATGGTGTTGAGGGCTCGAACGTGTTCGAGGGTCTCTGCCGAGATGAACCCGCGATCCATCGATCCGTCTCGAGCGGCGCGCGAATCGTCCGGGATGCCGTTGAGGTAGCGATCCGTGAGCAGGCCCTGTGCCAACGGGGAGAAGGCTATGCAGCCGGCGCCCAGGTCGTCCAGAGTCCCGAGCAGGTCATCCTCGATCCACCGATTGAACATCGAGTATGAGGGCTGGTGGATCAGCAGCGGCGTGCCCAGGCGGGCGAGGATCTCTGCCGCCTCCCGCGTGCGCTGCGGGGAGTAGCTGGAGATTCCCGCGTAGAGCGCCTTGCCCGACACGACAGCGTCGTGCAGAGCGCCCATGGTCTCTTCGAGCGGCGTATCAGGGTCTGCGCGGTGCGAGTAGAAGATGTCGACGTAGTCGACTCCCATCCGGCCGAGCGACTGATCGAGGCTGGCGCGCAGGTACTTGCGGGATCCGAAATTGCCGTAGGGGCCGGGCCACATGTCGTAGCCGGCCTTGGTCGAGATCACGAGCTCGTCGCGATAGGCGGCGAGGCTGGTTCGGAGGATCTCGCCGAAGTTGCTCTCGGCGCTGCCGTAGGGCGGTCCGTAGTTGTTGGCGAGGTCGAAGTGGGTGACGCCCAGATCGAAGGCGCGCGTCACGATCTCGCGCTGGGTCTCGAACGGCGTGGTGTTCCCGAAGTTCTGCCACAGGCCCAGCGAGACCGCGGGAAGCATGAGCCCGCTCGCGCCAGTGCGGCGGAACTGTGCAGACTCGTAGCGAGTGTCGGAAGCGACATGGGGCATCGGTATTCTCCTGCGGGTCGAAATCACGGCTGGAACGGCTTGAGTAATCTACTACTCGCCAGTCTGGCCCACGCCGCAGCAAACGACCTCACTGCACCTGAATCTGCACCGAGAACTCGTCCTGGATGCTGCCATCCTTCGCGCTAATCGAGTAGGCGACGAGGTCGTACAGTCCGATGGGGAGTGCCGACTGAATCGCCAGGTCGCCGTGAAATCTGACTCCGTGCCACCCTCAGCGGAAAATGCCTGCTGTGTGACGACGGGGGTGCCCGAGGCGTTCCGCAACTCGAGGGTGAGGTGCGCCTCGAACGCCAACGCGCGGCCCGTGACCGCGAGGGTAGACCCACGCGCGACCGTTGCGCCACAGTCTGGGGACGTGAAGAAGATCCGCGGACGATCGGCGGTCAGGTTCACCTCCCGCTCGACGAGGTTGATGATCGACCCATCTTTCGCGCTCAGCTCATACGCTCGCAGGGTGATTTCACTGCCTACCCCGAGTGGCGGGAATGCGAGCTCGCTTGCCCAGGTGCCGGGCGTGCCCGACCCCGACGTCGCCATGATGTGGCGCACGCACAGGGTCTCGCCGCCGGGCCCGATCGCATCGATAGTGAGCGACGCCTCGAAGGTGTTCGACGTGCCGCTCATCGGGATGGGAACGGCAACACTCTCGGAATCCGTCGGTGAGTCGATCGTGATGGCGAGGGCTGGGGACGTGGACGTGGGGGTAGGCGATGCCGTCGCAGTGGGGGACGGCGAACTCGCGGAGGGCGTCGGCGTGCCGGCGGGCGGAATGACAGGGCCAGGCGCGCATCCTGCCAGCGCCACGACCAATCCCACGATGCCCGTCGCCACAACGAGCCGACCTTGCGCAACCATGAGCGGCGCCTCCCTGCGAGGCCCATTTTACGCCTGATCCGCGGAAAAGGCTCCGGCCCTGTGGGCTCATTTTCCGGATGCCCCACAACCGTTCCGGCGGGAGCGACGACACGACCTACCTGCTCCTGCACGGCATCGGACTGTCGCATCGCTCGTTCACCGGTCTCGCGAAGGCGCTGCCGGCATCTGGCGACACGATCGCGCTGGACTTTCCCGGCTTCGGAACATCGGCGTTTTCGCGGAGGCCGTTCTTCCTTGTTGACACAGCGAAAACCCCGTGCTTTACTCTAGCTCGTAATCGATTACGTATTACATCACAGCAACCTCTCCAAGGGAGTAGAGATGAAATCACGAGCAGTCAGAAGAGCTCTGACGCTCACCGGCTTCGTAGCCGTTGGTGCGTTAGTCATGTCCGGATGTGCTTCCGCGACAGTCGCGGATGAAGAAGAGTCCACCGTGACCATCTGGTCGTGGGCCACAAATTATGTGGAGGCATTCGAAGAGATCGCGGCGATCTACAAAGAGGAGCACCCGAATGTAACTCTCGACTTCCGCACCTTCAAAGCCGAGGAGTACCAGCAGATCCTCGCGACGGGTTTGTCCGCTTCGAAGGGGCCCGATCTTCTCATGGTCAAGTCCTACGGAATCATCGAACAGTTCGCTGAGTCGGGCTCGCTGGAACCCCTCGATGAACTCGTTCCCGCGCTCGCCGACTACAGCGACAACGTGCTGACGGGCACCACCAATCGCCAGGACGGACTCGTCTACGGAATTCCGTTCAGCATCCAGTCAATGCAGATCTTCTACAACAAGACCATCTTCGACGAGCTCGGACTCGAGGAGCCAAGCTCGTGGGACGAATTCTTGGAAATCTGCGAGACGCTTGAGGCCGCTGGCATTACGCCACTTGTCACGGGTGGAGACAACGTGCCTCAGCTGTCCCTCGCGGCAGACACTTTGGGTTCAGCCAGGCGGGGGGCTGCAGAGTTCGAGGCGGCCTTCATCAAGGGCAAGACGGACCTCAACGATCCGGACTATGTCGCTTCGCTCGAGATCATGAAGGAGTTGCAGCCGTATTTCCCGGAGTCGATCGTCGGCACCTCAAACGATGACGCGCGCAACCTCGTCTTCACGGGCGGTGCCGCGATGCTTCCCTCCGGAGCCTGGGAAGTGCAGGGCTTGCGCGACAATGCGCCCGACTACGAATTCGGAATCTTTGACATGCCGGTCGACCCCAGCTGGCCGACTGATGAAGCCGTGACGCCGGGATACGTCGATGGCGGCTGGGCGCTGTCGAGCCGTGCCGAGAACCCTGAGGTAGCGAAGGAGGTCCTCAACTGGTTGGCGAGTCTGGAATTCGCTCAGATCTACGCTGACAAGACCAGCTCGATGCCAGCGCTCGAGGGAGTCTCCGTTACAGATCCGCTACTTCAGGAGGCAATCGACGCCTACAACGATCACGGAGTGAACTACTTCGGGTCGGTCAACCTTCGATTCGGAACACCGTCAGGTACGGATCTGATGGGCGAGGCGGTCCAGAAGATGTGGCTTGGGCAAGAGACCGCAGAAGCTGCCGCGAGCAACATCCAGCGAGGCATCGAACAGTGGTTCGTTCCAATGGGATCGAGCTAACCACACTGACTGTCGCCTCATGCGACCTGCCAGGAGGGGAGCTCGCCTCGCCGAGCTCCCCTTCGGGTGGTCACACCTTTCGCCCTTCCTGCGGTGATCGGTAGCCGTACCGTCTCTCCATCCGCCCGACAAGGCCCTGCCATCCGTCGCCGAGATGCTGCAGGCTGGGCAGATGAGGGATGCCGCGCACCGCGCAGCGCGAAGGCGCCGGGAGGAGTACCGCGTATTCCGGATGCCCCGCAGCCGTTCCGGCGCGGGCGACGACACGACCTACCTGCTCCTGCACGGCATCGGACTCTCGCATCGCTCGTTCACCGGTCTCGCGAAGGCGCTGTCCACGTCTGGCGACACGATCGCGCTGGATCTGCCCGGCTTCGGTGCGACCCCCAGGCCGAAGCGGCCCATCTCGGTGGAGGAGTACGCCGCCAGTATCGCGAACGTTATCGAGCGCACCGGCGTGGGCCCGGTTGTAGTCGTTGGTCACTCGATGGGCGCACAATTCGCGCTCGAACTGGCGATCGTCCGCCCGGACCTTGTCGACTCCGTGGTGATGGTCGGGCCGGTCGTCGACCCCAGGTGGGACAACGTGGCGGTGCAGGGGGTACTGCTCGCCGCCGATGCGGTGACCGAGCCGATGTCGACGAAGCTCATGGCCGCGCACGGCTATGTTCGCACCGGACTGCGCTGGTTTCTGGCGGAGACGCGGGAAATGCTGGCGTATTCCACGCACGACCGCATCCACCTGCTGCAGAGGCCGCTGCTGGTGATCCGTGGCGAGTACGACACGATCGCCAATGAGAGGTGGACCGACTGGCTGAGTGGCCAGGTGGATGGCGGGGCATCCCGCACCTTCGATGGGCACAGCCACAACGTCATCCACTCCGGTCCCGTGGAGGTGGCGGACGCGATCGTGAGGTTCAGTTCGCGTCGCGAGGCACAGCCATGAGTGCGTGGAACCCGGGCCGGGCCATCCGAAACGGCTGGTGGTGGATGCTCGACTACGGGTACGCCGGATACTGGCAGTCCCGCGCCGCCATCGACCGCCGGCGCCCGGAGGACTACCTGTCGGGCACGGGTCGCCCGATCGTCGTGATCCCGGGAATCTGGGAGACGTGGCAGTTCATGCGACCCCTGGTGGAGAAACTGCACGACGCGGGGCATCCCGTCTACGTGCTCGCCGCCCTGGGGCGCAACTCTCGCCCGATCGTGGAGTCGGCGGAGGCCGTCGCCGAGGTGATCCGCCAGTTCGACCTCAGGGACGTACTGTTGGTCGCCCACAGCAAGGGAGGCCTGATCGGAAAATATGCGATGGCCACGCTGGATGTCGACGGGCGGATCGCCGCGATGGTGGCGGTGAGTTCGCCCTTCGCGGGCTCGCGGTATGCGCCATATCTGCCGCTGCAAAGCCTTCGCGCGTTTTCACCGCAGGATGCCACGACCATCCTGCTCGGCGAGAACCTGTCGGTGAACTCCCGCATCACGTCCATCTACGGTGAATTCGATCCGCACATTCCGGAGGGCAGCGAGCTGCCGGGAGCCCGGAACATCCGTCTGCCCACCGGCGGGCATTTCCGCATCCTCGGCCGCCCCGAGGTGGCGGAAACGGTGCTGCAGATGTGACAACCGACCAGCCTCGTCACGCTGCTCAATGCATAACGACTGCCAAGGATTCCCGTGCGCGGCCGCCGGTAGGGTTTCGACATGGTGAACGCGCGTGGCGAGCAGATCCCACTGGAGCGGTACTTCGCGGGCCGCGACCTGCGCTCGCGCGCGATTTTCGAAGTTGTGCGCTCGGCGATCGAGTCGATTGGGCCCGCCGATATGCGCGTGACAAAGAGTCAGATAGTGTTCCGGCATCGCCGCGGATTCGCGTTGACGTGGATGCCTGCCCAATACTTGCGACGAGACGTCGCCCCGCTTGTCCTGACGATCAATCTGAATCGCCGAGACGAATCGCCGCGGTGGAAAGAGGTTGTCGAACCACGACCCGGTCGGTTCACCCACCACCTTGAGCTTCGTTCGACGGAGGATATCGATTGCGAAGTTCTCAACTGGATCCGCGAGGCGTGGAGCCAGGCCGCCTGAGACATCGGACTGGCCGTTGAAGGTTCGGCTTACGAACGCTGGTGGCTCGCTGTGATCGCTGAGCGGCGATGTTGGCCTCCGCGAGACGACAGGGTCGAGGTAGATAAGGTTCCTATTTGTTCCGCCTCGAACCGGATCGCATCTCGGGAACGGTCCAGCGGACGACGAAGCCGTAAGCGATTGCGGGGAGGCGAGCTATCCGCTGATCCAGGTTGTCAGCCACCCACGGACCCTTGGGAGGAAGGGAGAATTGCACGACCGCGACCCTTCCGATGTCGTTTAGGAGGACTGAGATAGTTTGCTGGTCAAGGGGGGTCTGCGATGCCGTTCTGCGGTCGAGTGGAGGCCTCGTGAGGGCACAGGCCAGCCCCTCCCTCCTTGCCGGAGGAGGGCAAGTGACGGGGTGGCGGGAGCAAGCGCTTTCTTGACGGCTCCCCGAAATCCGCGCAGGATTGCGTCCATGGGCGAGTCGCACGAGGAAATGCTTCGTCACTACGAGGCGGACGGACTTCTGCCGCGAATCGTGGCGGGGTTGCAGGCTCTCGGCAAGGACCTGGACTCGGTCACGTACGAAGATCTCGCGCCGGCCGACGAGTTTCACTCCGCGGGACGTTCGGCCACGCGCGCATTAGTGGAGCTTGCAAAGATTCCGCCAGGATCGCGAGTACTCGACGTGGGCAGCGGGTTGGGCGGCCCGGCCCGTTACCTCGCCGCAACTTTGGGTTGCGACGTGACAGGCATCGATCTCTCGCCTGAATTCTGCGGGGTGGCCAACGCCCTTTCTCGGATGACGCGGTTGTCCGATCGCACCCGCTTTCAGGCGGGTGATGCCCTGGAGCTTCCGTTCGCCGCGTCCAGCTTCGACGTGGTGTGGACGATACAAATGCAGATGAACATCCGGGACAAGCGCCGCCTGTATGCCGGAATCGCCCGGGTACTCAGGCCGGGCGGGCTGTTCGTCTGCCAGGAAATCTGCGCGGGGAACGGCGAGCCGATCGAGCTTCCGGTCCCATGGGCGAGCCGCCCCAACCAGAGCCATCTGGCCGATGCGGAATCCCTCCGCGGGTTGATCCGCGGTGCAGGTCTCCTGGAGCGAACCTGGCGCGACATTACCGCCGACATCGTGGCGGCGCGCAAGGCACAGCAGGCGAAGGCGCAAGCGTCGGGTGCGAGCGGCTCCAGCGCACCTCCTCCGCTTGGAATGCATCTCGTGCTGGGGGAACAGGCAGCCGTCAAGATGAGTAACTCCGGGCGCAACACCGACGCCGGGCGCACGGTGTTCATCCAGGGCGTATTCGACAAGCCTGACTAGTGGTCCGATCCGCTGATCCCGCTGGAATCTCTGTCGAAAGCACGGGCGCGGCCGCGGCCAGAAGTAGACGAACACCACAGTTCGGTGCGTCAAATTGAGCAGAGTCGTTAGTCGATGGGCTCCACCCATTCGGCCCGCCAGTCGGGCGCCTCCGACTTTTGCGTGTAATAGCGCGTGTCGCGAATGATCGACCCGTCCGCACCAAACTCCAGGATGACCACCACGTGCCACACGTCCCCGGCGTAGTCATTCACGCCCTCGACGACCCAGATTTGCCCTGAGCCTACGACTCGGCGCAGGGTGATCGAGGGGGGAACAGGAAAGGCCTCCTGCATTGCCCGCATGGCCTCACGTCCACGTATGCGCTCCCCCGACTGCGGCATCTCCATCACGTAACCGTCGTCACGAAGCCGATACTCAGCGTCAGGGGAGAGCCCCTCCCCGGTGAGGCCGAACAAACGCTCGAGGCCTTCGCTCATCGCCACCGGATCGTTGTCCGTGATAGCCCGCAGGAATAGTTCGCGCACCTCAAGGTCGCTCATTTCATCCTCCCGGCCGACGCTGATGCTCGAGTACGAACATTCTGCTCCTCCTGCTGACGGAAGTGTGCGGGTCAGTGCCCGAAGTGGTAGCGGCATCCGGCGATACGAACTTCGTCGTTCTCGACTTTGTAGATCAGGCGATGTTCGTCGGTAATTCGGCGTGACCAATACCCGTGGAAGCCATGCTTGAGACGCTCGGGTTTGCCAATACCTTCATTGCCGTTCCGAATGATGTCGCTGAGGATGGTGTTGATGCGTTTAAGGACTTTACGGTCTTGCGTCTGCCACCAGCAGTAGTCATCCCAGGAGTCCTGGTCCCAAATCATCTTCATTCGTGAATGTCATGCTGCATGCCTTGACTGGCCTCAAGTCGATCGATGGATCCGAGGAGTCGGCGTGCGTTCGCTGGACTCTTCAGCAGGTAGGCGGTCTCCTTGAGCGACTCGTAGTCGTCGAGCGAGACGATGACGACGGGTTCGTGACCTGCGCGCGTGCTGGAAGCACGACTGTCGCGCGCGGGTGCCGCACTCACGTGCACTGCTGCGACAGAGCAGTAAAGCCCCATCCGTCCCATCAGGTGAGTCCCTTACCGCTCCTCAGTCCACACGCTGCACGCGAGGCAGGATCCGTCACCCGAATGACGGTCCCGGCTGCGAGAATGGGGAGGATGTCTGCCCCAGACGAGACTGCTCCTCCGGTCGATGCTCCCGCACCGCCGGTAGGAGGCATGCGCACCTTCCACCAAGTCCTGGTGAACACCGCGCTCGCCAACGTCACCACGAGCTACCTCTGGTTCGCCCTGACGTTCTGGGTCTATCTCGAGACGCGATCCGTGCTCGCCACCGGCATCGTGGGCGGCGCGTACATGCTGCTGATCGCCGTGTTCTCGATGGTCTTCGGCACCATCGTCGACCGGCACCGCAAACATCTCGTGATGCTTCTTGCGGGGGCGGTGACGCTGGTCTCGTTCGGGGTCGCGGGAATCATCTATCTGCTCTTCCCGGAGTCGACGCTGCTCAACATTGGCGGACCGATGTTCTGGGCTTTCGCCGGCATCATCCTGTTCGGTGCGGTGGTCGAATACATGCGGAACATTGCGCTGTCGACGACCGTCACGCTGTTGGTTCCGGTCGACAGGCACGCAAATGCGAACGGGCTGGTCGGTACCGTTCAGGGGCTGGCCTTCATGGTCACCAGTGTGTTCAGCGGACTGTCCATCGGCCTGCTGGGCATGGGGTGGACCCTTGTTATCGCCCTCGTCCTCACCGCGGGGGCGCTCGCGCACCTGCTGACTCTGCGCATCCCCGAAGACAAGCCGGAGCAGGTGGGCACACGGGCGCCGCTGATTGACCTTCGCGGCAGCATCATTGCGGTGCGAGCGGCGACCGGTCTGTTCGCCCTGATCATCTTTTCGACGTTCAACAACCTGATCGGCGGGGTCTATATAGCCCTGATGGATCCGTACGGCCTCGAGATGTTCCCCGTCGAGGTGTGGGGCATCGTGCTGGGCGTCACGTCGACCGGTTTCATCCTGGGCGGTCTGCTCGTCGCCAGGTTCGGCCTCGGGCGCAACCCGATCCGCACCATGCTGCTGCTGGTGATCGTGATGGGAATTCTCGGGGCCCTGTTCACGATCCGCGAGTGGTGGTGGCTGTACGCCGTGGGCATCTGGATCTACATGATGCTCATCCCGGCGGTCGAGGCGGCCGAGCAGACGGTCATCCAGAAGGTGGTGCCGTTCCGCACCCAGGGCAGGGTGTTCGGCTTTGCTGCGGCGTTTGAGTCTGCGGCGGCACCCATCACGGCGTTCATGATCGCCCCGATCGCCGAGTTCATCATCATCCCGTTCATGAACTCGCGCGCCGGCCAGCAGAACCTGGGCTGGTTGCTGGGAGAGGGTCAGGCGCGCGGGATCGCCCTGGTCTTCCTGGTGGCGGGGCTGGTGATGGTCCTGGCGGCGATCGCGGCGTTCTTCACCCGCTCGTACCGCAGAATTTCGGCACAGTATCTGGATGACGGCACGGTGGAGGTCGCCGACCTCGACACCGTGTCGGTGAGGACGGGCGACTGACCATGCAGCTTCCGAAGCCAACCGATGACGACAAGGAGCTCTTTCGCTCCGTCATCCCCGACGCGCCCACGGTCACGATCAGGCCGATGTTCGGCAGCCTCGGCGCCTTCGTCAACGGGAACATGTTCGCCGGCCTGTTCGGCTCGGACATCGGCATTCGCGTCCTGGATGACGCGACCAGGGCCGAGCTGCAGGCCATCGACGGCACCGGCCCGTTCGGTCCGAGCGAGCGCCCCATGAAGGAGTACGTCTCGCTGCCAGCGGCATGGGCATCCGAGCCGGAGCTGCTCCAGAACTGGGTTGCGCGCTCGCTCTGGCAGGTCGAGACGCTGCCGGAGAAGAAGCCCAAGCCCCGCCCGCAGAAGTGAGCAAGCTGCACATTAGGCTGATTGCGCCACCACCGCGCCATCGCGCGGGCTTTCCACAACGTTAGGTACATGCAGTTGGATGACGTGAACCCCGCCCCCGGCCCGGAACCGAAAGACACCCGCAGGCCCCGCTGGGTGTACGGCGCCGGCAGTGAACCGGATCCGCGTTTCAGCCTCGCCAACGAGCGGACGTTCCTCGCCTGGGTGCGCACCTCCCTCGCGCTTCTTGCCGCCGGCGTGGCGCTCGAGGCGCTCCAGGTGCCGGCCCAGCCCGAACTCAGGCTCAGTGCGGCACTCGTGCTCATCGCCCTCGGGCTGATCGCGATCGTGCAGGGCGGAATCAGCTGGGCCAGGACCGAGCGATCGATGCGGCTGGGGTTCGCGCTGCCGGGGCTGACGGTCGGCGGACTCATCATCGGCGGCGTGCTTGTGGTGGGCGTGCTCCTGCTGATCGGATTCTTCTGGTGAGTGACGCGCCGTTCGACATCGGGCTTCAGCCCGAGCGAACGCTGCTGGCCTGGCGCCGAACGTGTCTCGCGCTCGCGGTCGGTGCCATGCTCGTCATCAAACTGGGCGCCCCGACCCTGGGCATCGTTGCCGGCATCGTCGGGGTCATCTCGCTTGGCCTGGGCGCCGGCGCGTACGTGGTGGCGACGGCCGATACCGGATGGTGCACACCGAACTCTCGGCGGGTCGGACGGTTCCCGGAGCGGGCACGCAGGTGGCCCTCATCGCGCTCGGTGTCGCGCTGGGCGGGTGCCTTGCCGCGGCCTGGGTGATCGCGGTCGCCGTCGATCGCATACCCTGAGGCCAATGGATCATTCCCTGCTCAAGCAATTCGTCGCCGCAGCGCGGCAACTGCACTTCGCGCACGCCGCGAAGTCGCTCGGTGTTCCCCGCTCCAGCCTCATCGCCGCGATCAGGTCTCTCGAGCAACAGCTCGGGTACGAGCTGTTCGACTCCAGCGCGACGACGACCCAGCTCACCGCTGAGGGCGAAGCGTTCCTGATCGACGCCGAACGGCAGCTGGACAAGTCGGCGAAATCCGCAGCGGCATCCGCAGCAAAGCCCGGTGGCAAGGCGAAGGCCTCGAAGGGCAAGGGCCGCGCCCCGGCCGTCAAGGGCCAGCCGAAACCCGGCCGCAAACGCCAGTCACGCTAGGCGACGAACCCGCCCAGCGAGCTCAGCCCTTCCGAGCCTTCACCGCCTCGATGAGCTGCGGCACCACCGTGAACACGTCGCCCACCACACCGAAGTCGGCGATGTCGAAGATGGGGGAGTCGGCATCCTTGTTGATTGCGACAATCGTTTTGGCGCTCTGCATCCCAGCCCGATGCTGGATGGCGCCCGAGATGCCGAGCGCAATGTAGAGGTTCGGCGAGATCGTGACGCCCGTCTGGCCGACCTGCATATTGTGATCGACGTAGCCAGCGTCGACCGCCGCCCGGCTGGCTCCCACCGCGGCTCCGAGCGAATCGGCGAGCTCCTCCACGAGCACGAACTTCTCACGCGAGCCGAGGCCGCGGCCTCCCGAGACGACGATGTCGGCCGTCTGCAGGCTGGGCCGCTCGGACTGTTCGGACTTCTCGTGTCGCCCGTTGATCGTCGATGACGGAGCGGCGTCGCCCGAGATGTCGATCGCGATCACCGTGCCGGCACCGGCAGGCGCTGTGCCCTCGACGGAGTTGGGACGAAGCGAGATGATCGGGATGCCTCGCGCCGCAGCCGCCCGCACCGAATATGACCCCCCGAACGCCTGCGTCGTGACGACGAGCGAATCGCCGGAACCCTCGATGCCCTCCACGTCGTGGAGCAGGGCGCCGTCGGCCCTTACGGCGAGACGGGCGGCGACCTCGCGGCTGTCGGTGTCGCTGCCGACGATGACGGCGGATGGGCTCGCGGCAACCACTGCAGCGTGGAGGGCCGCCACCTGCGGAGTGATCAGAGTGGATGAGGAGTTGGCCGCCGAGGCGACATAGACGGACTGCGCACCGAGGGTGCCAAGCTTCGCGGCCAACTCGGAACCGTCGCCGTCGTCCACCACGACCACGGCTGCCGGCTCGCCCGCGAGGGCGGCGGCTGCGAGCAGTTCGCCGGTACCCGCGGCGGGTTCACCGTCGATGTGCTGGGCAAGAATAAGTACCTGTGCCATGGGGTGCTCCTAGATCAGTTTCGCTGCGATGAGGAATTCGGCCACCTGTGTTCCGGCGGTGCCGTCATCCTTGATGATCGTGCCGCCCTGGCGGGCCGGCCGTTCGGTGACCTGCTCGACCACAGACCAGGAGTGCTCGCCTCCGGTGTCGTCGCCGGCGAGCCCGAGGTCGCCGATCGACATCGTTTCGACCTTCTTTTTCTTGGCAGACAGGATGCCCTTGAAGCTCGGGAATCTGGCCTCGGCGATCTGCTCGGTGACGGAGACGACCGCGGGCAACTGGGCCGACACGTCGAGGTGGCCGGTGGCGGTCAGCCGTTCGCCGCTTACGGTGCCGCCCTCGACGGTGAGGGTGCGCAGGTAGGTGAGCTGGGCGATGCCGAGCCGCTCGGCCAGCATCGCGGGGACGGCTCCGGCACGGCCATCCGTCGACTCGTTGCCGGCGATGATCAGGTCAAACCCGCGGTCTCCGAGCGCGGCGGCAAGCGCGGCAGAGGTCTGCACGGCGTCGGAGCCGGCGAGGCCGTCGTCTTCAATATGGATGCCGTTGTCCGCGCCCATGGCGAGAGCCTTCTTGAGGGCGGTAACCGCGTGGTGCGGCCCCATCGTCACCGCGGTCACCTCGGAGCCGGAATTCGCCTCCTTGGTGAGCAGCGCGACCTCAACCGCCTTCTCGTTGATCTCATCGATCACCAGGTCGCCGCTGCGATCGACGCGCTTTGTGTCCGGGTCGATTCTGCGGTCGCCCCAGGTATCTGGCACCTCTTTGACGAGTACTGCGATCTTCATCACACGCTCCGTGGTTTAGTTGGACGTCCTAGTTTTTAGTAGGATGTCCAACTATTATAGGTGGGTGCCCGAGAGGGCGATATGGGCAACAAGCAATAAAGCGATAGGTGATCGATGTATCCAGTAACAGAAGACCAGCAATCGCTCGTGGCGATGGTCTCCCAGTTCGCAGCCGAGTCACTCGCGCCGAACGCGGCCGAGTGGGACGAGACGCACCACTTCCCGATCGATGTGCTTCGGGAGGCCGGCGCTCTCGGCATGGGCGGCATCTACACCCGCGAAGAGTTCGGCGGCTCCGGCCTCAGCCGGGCCGACTCCGTGCTGATCTTCGAGGCGCTGGCCAAGGGTGACAGCACGATCGCCGCGTACATCTCGATCCACAACATGGTGACGTGGATGGTCGACACCTACGGCGACGACGCCCAGCGAGCCGAATGGATTCCCCAGCTCACGTCCATGGAGACGCTCGGCAGCTACTGCCTCACCGAGCCCGGCGTCGGCTCCGACGCCGCCGCGCTCACCACCCGCGCCGTGCGCGACGGCGACGACTACGTCATCACCGGGGTGAAGCAGTTCATCTCCGGCGCCGGGGCCGCCGGCCTCTACATCGTGCTCGCGCGCACCGAAGACACGGGCAGCCACGGCATCAGCGCGTTTCTGGTGGCGGATGGCGCGGACGGCCTCAGCTTCGGCCCGCTGGAGAAGAAGATGGGCTGGCATGCCCAGCCGACCCGGCAGGTCATCCTGGACGAGGTGCGGGTGCCCGCGAGCGCACTGCTGGCCGCGGAGGGCGACGGCTTCGGCATCGCGATGGGCGGCCTCAACGGCGGCAGGCTCAACATCGGCGCGTGTTCCCTCGGGGGTGGCCAGGCCGCGCTCGACAAGTCCGTGGAGTACCTGAAGCAGCGCAGGGCCTTCGGCGCCCCGCTGATCGAGAACCAGGCGCTGCTCTTCCAGCTGGCCGACATGGACACCGAGCTCGAGTGCGCACGAACCCTGCTCGCGCGGGCGGCGCACGCACTCGACAACAACGACGCCGACAAGGTTAAGCTGTGTGCAATGGCGAAGCGGGTCGCCACCGACGCGGGCTTCTCGGTGGCGAATGCCGCGATCCAGCTGCATGGCGGCTACGGCTACCTCTCCGAATACGGGTTGGAGCGAATTGTGCGAGACCTGCGAGTGCACCAGATCCTCGAGGGCAGCAACGAGATCATGCGCATGATCGTCGGTCGCAGCCTGGCCGACAACTGATGAACGCCGACCACGCGACCGTCGATGGCGACGTGCTCGTGAGCACCGCGGGAATGGTCGGCCGCATCATCCTGAATCGCCCGAAGGCGCTCAACGCGCTGACCCACGACATGGTGCTGACCATCACCGAGGCGCTGTCTGCCTGGGAATCGGATGACGCGGTGCAGACCGTCGTGCTCTCCGGCGCCGGGGAGCGCGGGCTGTGCGCCGGCGGCGACATCGTCGGCATCTACCGTTCGGCCAGGGACGGCGACGGGGATGCCGCGAGCTTCTGGGCCGACGAGTACCGGCTCAACTCGTACATCGCGCGCTACCCGAAGCCGTTCGTCGCGATCATGGACGGGATCGTGCTCGGCGGCGGAATCGGCCTCTCGGCGCACGCCTCCCACCGCGTCGTCACCGAGCGCACGAAGGTGGGCATGCCCGAGGTCGGCATCGGCTTCGCGCCGGATGTCGGCGGCACCCTCCTGATGGCGCGGGCGCCCGGCGAGCTCGGCACGCACCTTGCGCTCACCGGCGGGATGGCCACCGGCGCCGACGCGATCGAGCTCGGGATGGCCGACAGCTTCGTGGAGTCCGCCGCCCTGCCGCAGCTTCTGACCGAACTCGAGAGCGAGCCCGCCGACACGGTGATCGCGCGGCACTCCACCCCCGCTCCGCCTTCGCCGCTGGCCGCGGCCCGTGGCTGGATCGACGACGCCTATGCGGGCGACGATGTCGGCGAGATCGTCGCGCGGCTGGAGGCCTCGTCGGTCGAGGATGCCCGAGCCGCGGCATCCACGATTCTCACCAAGTCGCCGACGAGCGTGAGCGTGGCGCTCGCCGCGATCCGCAGGGTGACGCCGGAGTCGACCCTGGAGGACGTGCTCAACCAGGAGTACCGGGTCGGGCTCCGGTTTCTCGAGGGCACCGAGATCGTCGAGGGCATTCGCGCGCAGGTCATCGACAAGGATCGCAACCCCGCCTGGTCGCCGCCGACCCTCGCCGGGGTCGCCCGCGCCGACATCGACCACTACTTCGCGCCGCTGGGCGAGCGCGAACTCGGCCTCACCGCACTGGACAGGAGCACAACATGAGCAACGTCGCTTTTCTCGGCCTGGGAAACATGGGCGGCCCGATGGCGGCCAACCTCGTGAAGGCCGGCCACACGGTGACCGGGTTCGATCTGGTGCCGTCGGCGCTGGAGCACGCCAGGGAGAACGGGGTCACGATCGCGGATGACGGCGTCAGCGCTGTCGCGGGGGCCGACGTCGTGATCACGATGTTCCCGGGTGGCGCGCACGTGCTGAGCGCCTACCGCGACGGCCTGCTGGCGGCGGCGGCGCCTGGCACGCTGTTCATCGACTGCTCCACCATCGACGTGGATGACGCGCGCCAGGCCGCCGCGCTCGCCGTCGACGCCGGCCACCGTGCCATCGACGCCCCGGTCTCCGGCGGCGTCGTCGGCGCCGAGGCGGGAACGCTCACGTTCATGGTGGGCGCCTACGACGAGGACTTCGCGCTCGCCGAACCGATCCTCTCGGTCATGGCGGGCCGGGTCGTGCACTGCGGCGCCTCCGGTGCCGGCCAGGCGGCGAAGGTCTGCAACAACATGATCCTCGGCATCTCGATGATCGCGGTGAGCGAGGCGTTCGTGCTGGGGGAGAAGCTCGGCCTCAGCAATCAGGCGCTGTTCGACGTGGCATCCAGCGCATCAGGCCAGTGCTGGGCGCTGACCACCAACTGCCCGGTGCCGGGGCCGGTGCCGACGAGCCCCGCGAACCGCGAGTACAAGCCCGGCTTCAGCGGCGCGCTGATGGCCAAAGACCTCGGCCTGGCGCTCAACGCGCTGCAGTCGACGGGGGTCGCCGGGCAGCTCGGAACCCTCGCGGCGAGCATCTATCGCCAGTTCGCCGACGAGGGTGGCGACGTCAAGGACTTCTCGGCCATCATCAACACCATCCGCGACAACTCGAACAGGGACGCAGCATGACCGAATACCAGACGATCCTTCTCGAGCGCCACGACCGGGTGGCGCTGATCACCCTCAACCGGCCGGAGGCGCTCAACGCCCTCAACCTGGCGATGATGAACGAGCTGGTGGAACTCACCACGCAACTGGATGCCGACGACGACATCGGGGCCATCGTCATCACCGGGTCGGCCCGCGCGTTCGCGGCGGGGGCCGACATCAAGGAGATGGCGTCCCTCACCTTCATGGACGCCTATCTGACCAACTGGTTCGCCGGCTGGGACCGGCTCTCGGCGGTGCGCAAGCCGATCATCGCGGCGGTGTCCGGCCACGCGCTGGGCGGTGGATGCGAGCTTGCCATGATCTGCGACTTCATCCTGGCCTCGGACACGGCCACCTTCGGCCAGCCGGAGATCAAGCTGGGCGTCATCCCGGGCATCGGAGGATCGCAGCGGCTGACGCGGGCCATCGGCAAGGCCAAGGCGATGGAGCTGATCCTCACCGGCCGCACGATCACCGCGGTCGAGGCCGAGAAGGCCGGGCTGGTCGCGCGAATCGTGCCCGCCGATGCGCTGCTCGACGACGCGCTGAAGACCGCGGCGACGATCGCCGGGATGTCGCTGCCGGTCGTGATGATGGCCAAGGAGGCGGTGAACGTCGCCTTCGAAACCACGCTGGCCAGCGGCGTGCTGTTCGAGCGCAGGGCCTTCCACTCGGCCTTCGCGACCGACGATCAGAAAGAGGGGATGAGCGCCTTCATCGAGAAGCGCGGCCCGAACTTCAGCAACCGCTAGTCGTGGGTGGCCGGCTCCGGCTGGCCGAAGTCGCCGGCGTCGCGACGGAACCGGCCGAGCATCCCGATCAGGCTCTCGAGTTCGGGCTTCTCGAAGCCGGGGTTCTCGAAGACCGAGGAGTTGAGGGCGTCGGTCGCCTGCGCGGCGATGGCCCTGCCGTCATCCGTGATCTCGACCAGGGTGGCCCTGCCATCGGTGGGGTGCGGGAGGCGCCTGACGAACCCGGCCTTCTCCAGCCGGTCGACGGCGTTGGTGACGCTCGTGGGATGCACCTGCAGCCGGGCGCTCGCCTTGGCCATCGGCAGCGCGCCGCTGCGCGTGAAGCTCAGCAGGGTGAGCAGCTCGTAGCGTGAGAAGGTGAGCCCGAACGGTTTCAGGGCCTTCTCGATGCGCGCGATCAGGATCTGTTGGGTGCGCATGATCGCCGTGATCGCGGCCATTCCGTCGGCCGCGTCGTCCCAGCCGTGCTTGATCCACTGACGCACGGCCTCCGCGATGGGGTCGGGGTGCACTGGCTCGATCACAGGTTCATAGTGCCATGCGCGGCGGGGTCATCCCGCCTGTTCGCTCAGGATGTCACGCACGAGGTTCAGGCCCAGCTCGACTTCGGCGAAGGTGGTGCTGAGCGGGGAGAGGCCGATGCGCAGCCCGTCCGGGTAGCGGAAGTCGGGGATGACGTCGCGCTGCCACAGCAGTTGGGTCACCTCGCGGAAGGCGGGATGCTGCAGGGTCACGTGGCTGCCGCGGTGCTCGGCGTCGCGCGGGCTGCCCACGGTCACCCCGAATTCGGCGAGGTGGGTGTCGCTGAACTCGATGACGAACGCGGTCAGGGCGAGGGACTTGGCGCGGATGGCGTCGAGGCCGGCCTCCTCGATCTGGTCGAGCATGTCGTGCAGCGGCACCATGCCGAGCACCGGCGGCGTGCCGCTGAGGAAGCGGCGCATGCCATCGGACGGCCGGAAGCTGTCGGCCATCGAGAAGACGTCCGCCGCGCCCATCCATCCCTGGATCGGCTGGCGAAGCTCGGGCTGCAGGCGACTCGCGACGTACGCGAATGCCGGTGCCCCCGGCCCGCCATTCAGGTATTTGTAGCTGCAGCCGACCGCGATGTCCACGTCCCACGCGTCGAGTTCCGTCGGCACCACGCCCGCGGAATGGCAGAGGTCCCAGAGGATCAGCGCGCCGGCATCGTGGGTGATCGCGGTGATCCGCTCGACGTCGGCGATGTAGCCGGACTTGTAGGCGACGTGACTGAGCACCACGAGCGCGGTGTCGGCCCCGACCACGTCGGCGACGAGCTCCGGCGTCACGCCCGCGTTCGGATCCGTTTCGATCCAGCGCAGGGTGAGTCCGCGTTCGGCGGCGATGCCCTCGAGCAGGAACCGGTCGGTGGGGAAGTTGTCGGTGTCGATCGCGATCTCGGTGCGGCCCGGCCGCGCGTCCACGGCTGCCCGCATCAGCTTGTAGAGCAGAACGGTGGTGGAGTCGGCGACCACGCGACTGACCGGCGGCAGCGCCGAGGGCGACGCGACCGATGCGGTCTCCGAGGGTCAGCGGCAGCTGCATCCATTCTTCGTCCCACGAGCGGATCAGGCGCGAACCCCAGTCGTGCGTGACGAACCCGGCCAGCCGATCCAGGGTGGCCGTCAGCGGGCGCCCCAGCGAGTTGCCGTCCAGGTAGGCCACGACCTGGTCGCTCTGGATGAAGCGGCTCGGGTACCCGGCCAGCGGGTCGATCGCGTCGAGGTGGTGGGTCATGCGCCTATCTCGTTTCGTACGGCGAACAGCTCGGGGAAGAAGGTGAGGCTGAGCGCCTTCTCGAGGAACTGGGTGCCGCTCGAACCGCCGGTGCCGGCCTTGATGCCGATGGTGCGGGCGACGGTGCGGAGGTGGCGGAAGCGCCAGAGCTGGAAGTTGTCTTCGAGGTCGACGAGGTCTTCGCACGCCTCGTACGCGCGCCAGTGTTCCTTTGCCGAGCGGTAGATCTCGAGCAGCACCGGAACGAGCTCGGGGGTGAAGACGTGCGCCCGCGTGACGTCCCGATTGAGCAGCGACTCGGGGACGGGAAATCCGTCGCGGTGCAGGAACCTCAGGAACTCGTCGTACAGGGTCGGCTCGTGCAGCAGGGTGTTGAGGAGCTCCTGCGCCGCCGGGTCGCCGTCGAACACCTCGAGCATCTTCTCGTTCTTGTTGCCGAGCAAAAACTCGACCGCACGGTACTGGTACGACTGAAATCCGGACGACGTGGCCAGGAACTGGCGGAATTCGGCGTACTCGGTGGGGGTCAGCGTTGCGAGCACCGACCATTGTTCGGTCATCGTGGTCTGGATGTGCTTGACCCTGGCGATGCGTTTGAGGGCGGTGCCGAGGTCGTCGTCGGCGAACGACTGGCGCGCCGACCGCAGCTCGTGCAGCATCAGTTTGAGCCACAGTTCGCTTGTCTGGTGCTGGATGATGAACAGCAGTTCGTCGTGATGTACCGGTTCGCTCCGCAGGTGCTGCGCGCCGAGGACCTCGTCGAGGGCGAGGTATTGCCCATAACTGAGGTGGCGCTGGGAGTCGGTGACGATCGAGTCTTCGAGCGCGCGGGTATTGGATGTGTCATCCGTCATAAATTGACCGTATCTGGTTGCTCACCGCAGCAGTAGATCCGCCAAATCGCAAAAGCGGACGCGAGGGCCCAAATCCGCTGGTATAGTTTTCAGGTTGGCTTCGGCCGGCAGGCAGGACATGCGCCCGTAGCTCAGCGGATAGAGCAATTGACTACGGATCAATAGGCCGGGGGTTCAAATCCCTCCGGGCGCACCAAACGAAGAAAGACCCCGCTGTATTTTGGCGGGGTCTTTCTTCGTTAAGTCGGCACGGGTGGCACTTTGGGGAACGGGGCCCCGACCTGCGCAGTCCGGCGGATTGTGCCGATCGAATATCTCGCTCTGCCGCAGACCCGCGCAATCTGTCGGCGGCACAGGTTGGGCGTCAAATCCCTCCGGGCGCACGGAAAAAGCAAGGTTTGACCAACATTTCTTCGAGGCGTTGGCGCGAACGGCGCATTAACGTGAGTCACGAAGACTCCGGTCTCGATAGTGAGTGTGGTAGCCCACATCGTGCCGGAGGTCTTCGCTGCCTCAAACGATCACAACGTCCCAGGGGACTACAGCTAGCCGTCAGATCTTCTCGACCGGCGCCACCAGTTCGGTGACCCAGGTCGACTGGTCTTCGGATTCCGCGTCGACGTAGATTTCCCGTGTCGGCCCGACGATGCGGTACCCGTCCGTCACGATCTGATCCATCAGCGCCATCCACGAGCGGCCGATGCTCGGCATGTCACCGTGGTGGGCCAACACGGCAGCCGTGGCGATCGGCGGGAGCTCTACGACCTCGTAGCCGGCTCCCTCGCGCGGCTCGGCGTCGGCAGTGAACGAGACGTGTACCCCGAGTTCCTCGGTCTCAGCAACGGCTTCGTACCAGAACACGCCGGGCTCCAGAGGTACGCCGCCGGACGCTTCGATGGCCGCGATGAGACCGGGCAACATCTGGTCGACGACGGGAGAAACATTCTCCGGACCCATTCCGGGTGCCCTGCCCTCCACGGCGTAAACGGTCACGGCATCTATCGGGCGATATTCGACAGCGGTGGACATAGTTGGTGCTCCTTCCAATCTGCGGAGGCGTTCGTCGATGCGATCGAGCCGCTCGGTGTCGGCGGCGACCGACACTTCGAGCTCGGTCCGACGACGCACGAGGGCGTCTCGCAGCGCGGACTGCTGATCGGATGCCGCCAGAACGGCACCGATCTCATCCAGCCCGCACCCCAGGTCGCGCATCTCGACGATGCGCAACAGCGCGCCGAGTTGACGATCGGCGTAACGCCGATAGCCCGTGCGTTCGTCGACGTTCTCGGGTGGGAGGATGCCGATCGCGTCGTAGTGACGCAACATCCGCACACTCACGCGACCGATCGCGGCAAACTCTCCGATGGTGTACATGATGGAGACCACGATCCACCCTGACACAGTGCGAGGGTCAAGTGGAGGCACGGCCTCATTCCGAGTTCTCTCGAGACAGTGACCAGACATATAAAGGATCACATGATCATCAAGCGCCTACCCCTTACAGCTGCTTCAATCGGAGACGTTAACTCGTCAAGTTCGCCGGCCTGAGTAGGGTCCAAATCTCTCGAAAAAAACGCGGCGCTAGCGAACCTTCACTACTTGCTACCACGGTGTTAGCGTGACCCGAGGCCGTCGCTCGGTAAGGAGCCCATATTCATGAACTCGTCCTTCTTCCCCGATCCGAGCCCGATGCCAGAGCCGGAGCAACACGTGGCCCCGCCGTGGTTCCAACCACCAGAAGGCGAGTACCCGGTTCGGGTGCTCGTCCGTGAATTCTTGGCACGTACAGCCGGCACGTCTTTGAGCGTTTCACACGTCGATGTCTACTCGACCGGCGTGAGGGTCAAGGTGGATTGGGAGTTGCGTCGGGTCGGCGAGACCATCGCCGAGTGGCAGGTCACAATAGGCATGGGACTCTTCCAGAGCGGTATCGGCGAACCCGAGTCAGAGCGGCGATTCGGTCTTGCTCTAGCGAACGGGACGGTGGTGACTACGGTCGACAGGTCCCCGATGCACGAGAACGTTCTGGAGCAGCCCGTCGGCTGGTCGCTCATGGATCAGGGTGGTGGTGGCGGAGGCGGAGAAGGCCGGTACTCAGGATCGTCGAGTTTGTGGCTGTGGCCGCTCCCTCCGCCCGGACCGATTGAGCTGGTCGCCGAGTGGCGCGCCCGCGACATCCCCGAAAGCAGACTGGTACTCGATGGCTCCGCGCTTCTTGCTGCAGTCGACGGCGTCCGGTCGCTATGGCCGCAGTAGCGGCCGCTGTGCGCCATCGTTGGCGAGGTCACCTTGCGTGGGCTTTGCCCGCGGCGTTGGGAGTAATCCTGTTTTGTGCCTTTGTTGGACTGTTGCGTTGGTGCGGTGACGGCCAAGCAGAATCCTGCATCGATCCCGTCCGCACCCGAGAGCTTTACGGCGATGCTGTTCGTTGGATCGTCGCGGGCGCCCTGATCGGCGGCGGTATTCTCGCGCTTGCCCCATGGGGTCGGGTACGCGCGAGATTGTTCGTCGGGCTTGGCGTCGCCGCCACCACGATCGGCGCCGGGCTTCTATACCTCGCGCTCTGACGGCGTCGGAGCTATCGCGGGGACCGTTCCCCTTGTGCCGAAGAACTTGGTCGACGCAATTAGCCCTGGCCGGCGCGGATTGTCACGCCCGGTACGCTCTCCGTTGTGGGGCCCTTCGTCGCACAACGCAACGGCAGACGCATGGTGCCTCAAATCCACAAAAGCGGGGACAGTTGGTGACTGAGGTCGCGAAGAGTCGTGCCAATGTCTACAGTCTGAATTTGCTCTGGACAGTGCCTCTTGCGGTCGCGATCGCCTACTTCCCAGCGGCGATCGTACGCTTCCAGCGCTGCGGCCTCCACGAATGCCTCGGAGAAGCCGCCGGCTTCGCCTCGCCACTGGTTCCGGCCGCACTGGGTGTAGCGATTCTGGGCGCTCTGGCGATGGTTGGTGCAGTCGCGGTGGTCCCATGGCTGCGACCCGCCCGGCTGCGGCTGCTAATCGCGCTCGCGACTGCCGTCTTCGTGTTTGCGGTCTGGGTCTGGGTCATCCTATTCCAGTGACCTCGAATCCGTCTTCCGAGATCAGCTCAGTGTGTGTCCTTGGTGGGGCACAGTAAAACAGTTATTGCTCAAAAAAGCTCGTGCCCACATTTCACCCACACTTGGGGCGCATCGTGGTCAGCTAGTGTCAGCAAGATCGCTCCCAGTCATCAGGGTTTTGGCGGGATTTGAGCGACTTCCGCCTATCGCTGGGGGAACACCCTTCGACTACGGATCAATAGGCCGGGGGTTCAAATCCCTCCGGGCGCACCCGTGTGCTGTATCAGGGCATCGTTACTTCGTTGGTAGTCGTGGGCAAGGTCGAGGCGGCTTTCGATACCGCAGCCGACTTTGCGCGAACGGTCGCTATCCGAGCATCCATTCGACGATTTGCGCAATGTCGGCTCCTGCTTCGCAGCGGCGATCGTACGATCCCGCGTTGCAACCCGCCCGGCATCGCTATGCGGAGTCCCTCAGGGGCTCAAGAGCGGCCAGGACGAGGTCGAGGCCGAAGATGAACTCCTCCGCCGGGTCGTAACCGGCGGCGAAGAGTACGGTGGTGGACTCGTTGAGGTAGGGGAACTCGTCGGGAGGGGTCTGGGGAAGCCAGACGTTCTCCGCCATGTCCGCGAGCTCATCGGTGGTGTCGAACGGCAGGCTGGCCTCCTGCAGGGCGAATCCGTAGACATAGCTGTCGAGCAACCAGTTGGCGTGCGTCGCCATCACGACCGAAAAACCAGCCCTCCGCAGGCAGGCGGTGACCGCTTCGCGGTGGCGGAGGTTCGCGGGCCCCGGCGATGTCCGCGACTCCATCAGGCCGATCGCCCACGGGTGGCGTGCGAGGACCTGTCGGGCGGATACCGCCTTCCGTCGCATCGCCGACTGCCAGTCTGTCTCTTCGGGCGGAAGCTCGATCTCCTCGAACACCACGTCGATCATGGCGTCCAGCAACTCATCCTTGCTCGCCACATAGTGGTAGAGCGACATCGCGCCCGCGCCGAGCACGCCCGCGAGCCGGCGCATGCTGACCCCGTCAACCCCGTCGCGGTCGGCGAGTAGGACCGCCTCGACCGCCAGCCGCTGCTTGCTCAGCCCCGCGTCTGACGCGACCTGACGTTGTTCCTTCGCAGACATGTCTCCTCGTTTCTCGACTTGACAATCGTACAGTGTACGAGCATAGTACAGCGTACGACGTACAGTGTACGAGACAGTGAGGAGACTGCCTTGAAATCAGAACAGCGATTGGATGCGGGGGAGCGCGTGGCGTCATGGGCGAGGCCGGCCGGAGGGTCGACGATGAGGGCCGCGGTGCAGCACCGCTACGGCCCGCCCTCAGTGCTCGAGTCGACCGAGGTCGAGATCCCGTCGCCCGGTCGAAACGATGTGCTCGTCAAGGTGAGCGCGGCCTCGGTGCATCCCGGCGACTACTTCGTGATGACCGGGGAGCCGTACATGGTGCGCCTGGTGTTCGGGCTCCGCCGGCCGCGCCACGGCATCCCCGGCAGGGACCTCGCTGGCGTGGTGGCAGCGGTCGGGAAGGATGTCACCACTCTCCGGCCCGGAGATGAAGTGTTCGGGTGGAGCACCGCGGGAACGCTCGCGGAGTACGCCCGCGTCCCGGCAGACAACCTCGCGCGCGTGCCCGCCAACGTGTCGGTCGTGGACGCGTCAACAGTGCCCACGTCGGGCCTGACCGCGTTGCAGGCGTTGCGCACGATCGCAAAGGTTCAGCCGGGCCAGACGGTGCTCATCACGGGCGCGTCGGGCGGCGTGGGCTCCTTCGCCGTGCAGATCGCCAAGGCTTTCGGTGCCGAGGTGACGGGTGTGTGCAGCACCCGCAACGTCGAGTTGGTGCGATCACTCGGTGCCGACCACGTCGTTGACTACACGAAAACGGACTTCACCCGCGCCGAAAAGCGCTACGACGTGATCTTCGACAACGTGGAAGCCCAGCCGCTGGCGGTCGTCCGCCGAGCGCTGACGCCCACCGGCATCCTGATCCCCAACAGCGGACGCGGCGGCCGCTGGTTCGGCCCCCTCGGTCGGATCGTCAAAGCGCGCGTGCTGTCCGCCTTCACCCGTCAGCAGCTGAGGCCCTTCGCGTCGGTCGAGAAGCGCCAGGACCTGCTCGCCCTCGCCGACCTGCTCGCGACAGGGCAGGTCACGCCCGTCATCGACCGCACCTACCCCCTCGATGAAGCAGCGGACGCCCTCCGCTACGTCGGGGCAGGCCACACCCGAGGGAAAGTCGTGGTCACGGTCTGACGGCCGGACCGAAACAAGAGAAAGAAGAACCGATGACCATCCGAACGAACACCCCGAAGCTGCTCGACAACCCGCGGATACCCGTGCAGGTCAAGATCGCCGCCGCATGGACCAGCCTCATGTACCTCGTGCTCTACATCGACTACTTCCACCTCTACCAGTCCGGCGAAATCGACAAGATCCGGGGTGGCAATATCTTTGAGTTCGAAATCAGCGGGAATTTGATGACCATCTTTTTCGTGCTCATATCGACACCAGCCCTGATGGTCATTCTCTCCTTGACGTTGCCCGTCCGTGTGAATCGCGCCACGAACCTCGTCGCTGCATCGCTGTGGATCCCCTTCTGCGTATTCAACGCGGCAGGGGCGACGCCGGACTATGCGCTCTACTACGGCGTCACTATCGGAGTCGAGGTGCTGATCCTGGCCTTCATCCTGCGCTCCGCCTGGAGCTGGCCTCGAACGGCCTCCGAGTCTGCAGATGTCGCGACGGCCGACCTCCGACAGTCCGTGTGATTGTTGGCGAGTCAGCGACCTGTTCACGCCTCACGCGGGCGGGATGACCGAGAAGTTGTCCTGGAACAGGCCGTCGGGGTCGATGCGGGCTTTGATCTCGCGGAGCCGCGCGAGTGTCGCGGGCGGGAACGCGTCGTTGATGCGCTCGGGATCCGTTGACGAGTCGAAGCTGAGGTAGGTTCCGCTGAGGTGCGGCTTGAGCTTGGCCCATTCCTTGGCGAGGCGCTCGCGGTTGGAGCCTCCGGCGCTGATGGCGAAGTTGGCGGTTCGGTGGGCGTACGCAGTTGCATCGGCAGGGACATCCGAGACGGCCCCACCCACGCACCGGATCTGGATGAATGGACTGACGCCGGTGGCGGCAAAGCGAGCCAGCGCCTGAGCGGTTTCGGGCGTCAGGTGCTGGACGAGGCCGGATGCGTAGGCCGGTTCACCCTGTCCGGCGTGTGGCTCGGGGCTCGCATTGGCCACAACGGTGCTGTAGGGAAGCAGCTGAACGGATTGGCTTGTCATCGGGGCGATTTCGGCGAGGGGCTGGAGGGCGCTCACAATCGTCTCGGGGTCGTCGGAGGCGACCACAGCCAGGACATGCACCCCGAAAGGCTGCCCGGCGCGGGCGCCGGTGATGGCCAACTGTGTGGTGACGTCGCGGGATGACTGTTCCATCGCGAGGCCCCACGCTTCAAGGAAGCCGGCCAGGTCGTGCGGCTGGAATCCGAGCTGCCCGAAGCCGACATCGCCGAGCTCATCGACGGCGAACTCGAAGCTGACGACGATGCCGATGTTCGCCCCGGCGCCCCGGATTGCCCAGAACAGGTCGGCGTTCTCCTCGGCGCTTGCGTGCACCACGGTGCCGTCGGCCAGCACGACGTCGGCACCAATCAGGTGATCGATGGTGAGCCCGTGCTTGCGGGCGAGCCATCCGATCCCGCCGGCCGTTGCGAGTCCGCCGACACCGACGCCGCCGTAGTCACCCGAACTGAGCGCCCATCCTTCCTCGCGCAGCCGCACGGCGACGTCGAGCCATCGCGCGCCTGGGCCGATCCGCACCGTGCGCTTGTCGTGGTCGATGATCTCGATGTCGTTGAGACGTTGCAGGTCGATCACCAGACCACCGTCATTGGTGCTGCGCCCGCTGATGCCGTGGCCCCCGCTGCGAATGCCCAGTTCCAGGTGGCGGTGGCGTCGGGCGAACGCGACGCTGTCGACGACCTCCTCGATGGTTCCCGGCTGCAGAACCAGGCCGGGTGATCCGCCACGCATGTAGGTCGACTTCACGGTGGAGTAGTTGAAATCGCCGGGCTCGATCACGCGGACGGCCTCAGGCGCCGACGCGTAGTCGATGCCACCGCGACGTTCCGCGAGCACAGCAGCCTTCGTCGTCTCGCCGGCACGGATGCCCGTCCGGGCGCGCTCGGCGGCGACCAGCTCGCGGACTTCCGGCATCACCTCCTCGGCGAAGATTTGCAGTGCCATCGGGTTGTCGTTGGCGAGGATAAAGGTGCCCGCGCCGTCGTCGAGCGCGAGGGTCGCGAGGCTCTCGGCCCACCCATCGAGGCCCGTCTGTGGCACGGTGATGTTGAGCAGTCGGCGGATCTCACGCGGGTCCCGACCCGCGGCCGCCGCCGCATCGTCGATCGTGGCGTTTCCGCTGGCGAATCCACCGGGGGGAAGGTAGCCGAAGGAGGGCAGCCAGCCGTCCGCCTTGCGGCCGATGAGACGCAGTCCGCGAGGTTTGAGGGCACCAATCCAGATCGGGATGTCGTGCGCGGGGAGAGGGCCGCGCTTCGCGCCGTGGAGGCTGTGCGCGGTGCCGTCCAGGCGAAGCGGCGATCGGTTGCCGGCATCCCAGATGCCACGCATGATGTCGACCGCCTCTTCGAGGGCGGTGACCGACTCGCCGGGGGTGAGTCGCGGCACGCCCATGGCAACGACCGCGTCCCAGAACGCACCGGCGCCCAGCGCCATGTCGATCCGACCACCCGAAAGCAGGTCGAGGCTGCTCGCCGCCCGCGCGGCAACGGCCGGGTGGCGCAGGGGCACGTTCATGACGTTGGGGGCGATGTGGATGCGCTCGGTCTTCGCCGCGACGTAAGAGATGAGGGTCCACGTGTCATGGAACGACGGCTGGTACGGATGATCCTGGAACGTGACGAGGTCATAGCCGAGCGACTCCACGAGTCGTGCCGTCTCGACCGGAGCATGTGGGGCTGCGTTCGTCGGGGTGACGAACGCGCCGAATTTCACGGGGTGGCCGTAGTCCATAGGAACCTCACTCTCGATGTGTTTGAGGGGTTGAGAGCCGTGCGCCGGGGCGACCGCTTAAGGCCCTCCCCGGCGCACGAGTTATTTAGAACATCGCGTGACCGTTGACCGGGCTCACCGCGCTGGCGACTGGCTGCAGGACGTCCCAGTGCTCCACGGCCACCCCGTCGGCGTCCATCTTCCAGATGTCGACACCGGCCATGCCGAGGTCGTCGACGTCGTCGTTGTAGAGGTTCAAGAAATTGACGTGCGCCCACACCCAGTCGCCCGAGGCGATGATGCGGTGGATGACCACGCGAGGGTTCTTGCGCTCCGCGGACATGGCAGCGAACGCGGCACCGAGGCCTGCGGCGCCGTCGGGCAGCTGCGGGTTGTGCTGGATGTAACCCTCAGACACGAGCCGGTTGGACGCCTCGACCGGGTTCTTCTCGTCGATGGCCTCTCGGTAGAACGCGATGAGGTTGTCCTTGTTGCGAACAGCGCGCTCGTCGGTGGGGTCGAAGATTTCAATCATGTTGGTGTTTGTCCTTACTTGTGGGGGTGGGGTTACAGAAGCGTGAGTCGGATCGCGTCGAGTTCTTCGGGGCTGGACGCGCGCACCAGGGCGGCCAGCTGAGCCGCGTCGTCACCGATCGTCGCGGTGCTGGGGGCGGGGTGTTGTTCCGCGATCTTGACGACCTCCGCGGCGGCGGAGGCTGAGGAGATCCCTTGAGCTTGGCCGCCGTTGAGGCGCGCGGTAAAGGAAGCGAACGCCTCCCCGTAGAGGCCGCGCTCAGTTGCCGTGAACGCATCCGCGGTTCTTTCGAGAAGCGCCGCTGTCTTGGCGGGGCCGCCCGTCAGCATGCTCCCCGGCTGAATGATCGTGACATCGACCCCGAACGGATGCAGCTCGGTGCGATAGGCGATCATCAGGGCTTCGACGGCGATCTTTGATGCCGCCGACGGCGCGTTGAAGGCCATCGGGAAGGCCGCCGAGATGGTGCTGATCTGCACGATGCGGCCGCGCGCTGCGCGCAGTTGCGGCAGGAATGCGTTGGTGACCGTCAGCGGCGCGAAGGTGTTCACCTCGAACTCCTGACGGATTGCGTCGAGGGGCAGCGCCTCGAGGGGGCCTGGTGTGAGAATGCCGGCGTTGTTGATCAGCAGGTCCACCTCGCCGCCGGTCTGCTCGGCGACGCGGTCGGCCCAGGTCTGCACGCCTTCGGCGTCGGTGATGTCGAGCGGAGTGAGAAGGATCGATCCGTCGTTTTCGGGAACGGCAAGGTCGGGCTTCTCGCCGGGGCGCATGGTCCCGTAGACCGTGTAGCCCTTCGTGGCGAGGGCGGCGGCGATGTCCTTGCCCAGTCCGCTCGCTGCGCCGGTGATGACTGCGGTCTTGCTCGCGCGTTCATTCATGTCGTTTTTCTGCCCATCTCACGCGTTCTCTCGCGTCTCGCATTTCGTTGACTCGTCAACCATAACAGAGTACTTGATTGATCAAGTAGAGTGGGGCTATGGAAAAGCGTCGAGCCACCATGACTCGGGACGAGAAGGCCCTGATGCAGGCGCTCGCCTGTGCCATCAACGTCCTGCCGCGTGCACTGGATGCCGATTTGCGACGGGAGCAAGACCTCCCCTTAACGGAGTACTTCGCGCTGGCCTACCTCGCGGAGACCGAGGGGCGCCGACTGCGTATCAACGAACTGGCGTCACGCCTGTGGATGACGATCAGCGGTGCGACACGCACTGTCAACCGACTTCAGGCGCTCAGCTTCGTCACGCGCGAACGATCCGCGTCGGACGGGCGTGGGGCCGACGTCATCCTCACCGACGAGGGGCTTCAACGGTTGCGACAGGCGTGGCCGAGCCACCTCGAGAGCGCACGTCGGCGCGTACTCGACCGTCTCGACGAGAACGAAGTGAGAATTCTGACCATGGCGCTCGAGCGCATCAGCGCCGACGCCGACGAGTTGCCGGCCTCCTAGCTTCGACTTCCCGGGGTTGGTGAGTCGTCTCATCCCGAACCCGTGACGCACCCGCAACCGTCCGCGCCCTAGCGTGCTGCGGCCGGCGGCGCCAGCGAGGGTGCGGATTCGGGCGTGTTCACGGGCCGGATGCCTCGCACGAGCAGGTAGCCGACTGTCCACAGCTCGCCGACCGTCGCTGGCAGCACGAGCACGAAGGCGAGGGTGGTCGGAAAGCCGGTGATTGTCTCGCCGAGCACGGCGCCGAGCACGTAGCCGATTCCGCCGGCGATGAGGACGATGCCGAGGATGCGCGGCATCCGCTTCGTTGCGAGGATGAACCATCCCATCGGTATCAGCCAGAGCCCGAAGAAGATGCCGCCGACCGCCCAGAACGAATCGGAGAGGGTGTACAGCAGCGCGACGGTTCCGGCGGTGTCTCCGGCCGGAGCGAGTGCCGGTGTTGAGGCGACGCTGACCGCGGTGGAGAGCATTGCTGCGCTCGCCAGGATTGCCGCCGCATTCGCCATTCCCAGAGTTGCGACGGCGTAGGCGGCAACGGGGCGTTCGCTCCTGAACAGGGCGTAGAAGCCGAGTGCCGCGAGCGCCTGGGTGATCACGACAAACAATTCGACGCCAACCCCGAGATGGGCGAGCGCGCCATTCTCCAGGATGTTCGCGACCGTTGCGGCCGGATCATCCGGGATCTGCAATTGCGGCCGAATCACAAAGAAGCCGAGTATGCCGGTCACGAAAAGGCCGAGGTAGGCACCGCCCGTAAGTCGAGCGGTGCGGGTAAGCGAGTTCATTTTTCCTCCACAATGATGTAAAAAATAATTGACACGTAACGGTAGATACCGCATGCTGGAAATGTCAAGAATTATTTACACCGGAGGTTCTCGTGGTCTACGAAGAGCGAAACAAATGGTCGGCACTCGTTGTGACGCTGATCACCACGATCGCGTACGTGATCGTGGTGATCCAGGCAGCCGAGGGTGGCCCGCTCACCGAGGTCGAATGGTGGCCGATCATGGCCTGGACGATCGGCGTCAGCATTGTTGCCACGGTCGTCGTCAGCGTGCTGTGGGGCATCATCGCCGGCATGTTCGATCCTGACGGGGTGGGAAAATCTGACCAGCGCGACCGCGACATCTCCCGCATGGGCGATCGGGTCGGTTACTTCGCCATCGTGATCGGCGGACTCGGGGTGATCGTGCTGAGCGCCGTCGAAGCTGACACCTTCTGGATCGCCAACACCATGTTCTTCGGCTTCGCTCTGTCGGCAATCGTCGGCGGCATCGCCTCCGTCATCGCCTACCGCCGGGGGCTCGTCTGATGGTCAAGCCGACCAAAGTCACCAACAACATCCGCGCGCTTCGAGAGACGGAAGGGATGACGCAGGCGGAACTCGCCCGTCGCATCGGGGTGACCCGGCAGACGCTCATCGCGATCGAGCAGGGAAAGTATTCCCCGACGCTGGAGTTGGCGTTCCAGATCTCGCGAAACTTCGGCACCGGTCTCGACGACGTTTTCAGCTATCCCGACGAGGTCGAATAACGAAAGATGCGGCGGAAGCGTCCTAGTGTTCTTCGCCCACAGCGGCCTGCATCGCCCCGGACCTGCCGGTATAGGCCACCACGAGTCTGAACCCCGCCCACAGCACGCCAGTCACCGCGCATGCGACAAACGTCAGCACAACATCGGGTTGGAACTGGATCAAGTGATTCAGTTGCGTGCCGTTCAGGCTCGGCACCAGGCCGAGAAAGACCCACACGGCGACGAGCGTGGGGAGCAGCGGGAACCACAGGCTGAACAGGCCGGCGACGCCGGATCGGGTCTTGGCGCGAAGCTTGGTGCGGTGAACCCACGCCCAGACCATGCTGAGGATGTAGAAGATCGGCAGCGCTACAAGACCGAGGAACAATGCCTGCCTCGTCAAGAGGGATCCGTCGTCGTAGTAGTTGAGACCAAGCGCCATATCGGAGATGCCGATGCGGAGCTGGTCAGTCTCTCCGAAGCCGATTCCGCCACCGCCGTTGACGAGCACGACGACCGCGTTCTTCTCGGCGGGGATCATCGTCGCCAGCGTGTCGACGCCGGGTGTAGCACCGGAATGCCAGACCGCTCCGGTGTCGGATTGCAGGAACCACCCGAAGCCGTAGGCCGGTGATGCTTCGCTGGCTGGGCGCATCATCTGCGCTTTACCGTCCGCGCTCAGCACGTCGTCCTGGCCGTTCATCATCATCTGGAGGTATCGCGCCACATCGCTTGCGCTGGCAACGATTCCACCCTGCGGCGCGGTTGCGCGGTCTGTGGTGTTGTCGCCCAGCGGGAGCTTGGAGCCGAACCAGGGCACGTGCCCGGTCGCCATGGACTCATGGATCTCGCCGTCGGCGACGAAGCTGTGTGCCATGCCAACCGGCTCCAGGATGTTCGTGGTCACGTAATCCTGATAGCTCGTTGCGCTCACGACCTCGATCAGGCGACCAAGAATCTGGTAGTTCGCATTCGAATACTCCCACTTCTCGTCGGGTTTGTAGGCCGGATTCACCTCTGCCAACTGATCAACCGCCCGCGCCAGCTCATCCGTCGTGCTGGTTGCGCCAGGCTGCTGGGAATTGCCCTGCAGTGTGGAGAAGCCGCTCGTGTGGCTGAGCAGCTGCCGGATCGTGATCGCGCCGGCGGCCCTGCCCGAGAAGCCCTCAAGGTAGTTCGACAACTCGGTGTCAAGGTCGACCTGTCCCTCCTCGACAAGTTGCATCACAGCCAGTGCCGTAAAACTCTTGGAGACTGAGCCGATCACGAAGGGCGTGTCTGGCGTGACTGCGGTGTCGCCGCCCATCCTGACAACACCGCGCGCCCCAGCCGACGTGATCTGACCGTCCTCGACGACGGCGTAGGCCAGGCCGGGCACGGCGGAGGCTGGCATCACGCGATCGATGAAGTCCTCTATCGCGGGGTTTGGGGTGATTGCGGGCAGGGCCGCGCTGATGCCAAGTGCAAGGATCGCCAGTAGTTGCTGCATCGCATTTCCTCTCTAGTTTCCGTTGGTGACAGACGCTTCCGCTGCGCGCTCAACACCGTCGAGCAGGAGGGTGAGACCGGCCTCGAACGAGTCCCCGAAGTCGTAGCCCGGCTGCATGACGTGCTCGACAGCGAAGCGCGTAAGAGACGGATACCGCTCCGGCGATAGCGGGCTGAGGATCTGCTCGGTGGCTTCAGCGAGGTCACCGTCGCGCTCCCCGAACGGCAGCGCCGCCTCCTGCAGCGCAAAGCCGTAGACGAAGGCGTCAACGACGGCGAGACCGTGCGCGACGAGCGGGATGGGGAAGCCCGTCGACAGCCAGGTCGCAACCATCGCCTCGTGATGGTCGAGGATGTCCGGGCCAGGACTACGGCGCGATTCCATCAGGGGGATCGCCCACGGGTGGCGGCGGAGCGCCGCGCGTAGTGAATGCGCGCGGCTGCGGACAGCAACCTTCCACAGCGCTGCCGGGTCAGGGCGCTCGACCTCGTCGAACACCCGTCCGATCATCCCGTCGACGATCTCTTCCTTGCCCCGAAAGTAGTGATAGAGGCTCATCGGACGCACGCCGAGGTGGTCGGCGAGCTTCCGGATGGTCAGAGGTTCCAGCCCAATCTGGTCGGCGAGTTCGACTGCGCCGTCGACGATCCGACCACGATCGAGGGCCTTGCGTGTCCCGTCGCTCGTGCCTGTCATTGCTCGCTCCTCGAATGTGATCTTGACCGTCGTACTAAGTAAGGCTACATTAAAACCCATCACCGTACAAAGTACGTTTTCGAGCAAAGGAGCATCTCATGACCAGGCAATCCCCCGTGACATCCGAAATCACTACCGTCCCCACGACAATGAACGCCGTCGTGCAGCGCGGCTACGGCGGGTCTGACGTGCTGCAGTTCGAGCGCATCCCAGTACCGCAGCCAACCGCCGGGCAAGTTCTCATCCGGGTGCATTCCGCCGGGCTCGACCGCGGCGTCTGGCACATCATGGCCGGGCTGCCCTACCTCGTCCGCCCCATGTTCGGGATGCGCGCACCGCGCCAGCCGATCCCGGGTATGGACGTTGCGGGCACCGTCGTCGCGGTCGGCGACAAGAATTCGGAGTTCGAGCTCGGCGACAGGGTCTTTGGTATCGCCGACGGCAGCTTTGCGGAATACGCGGTTGCCAAGTCAAGCGCCATCGCGCCGATCCCCGCCGGAATCGGATTCGATGAAGCCGCGGCGATCCCGGTGTCTGGCCTCACCGCGCTCGAAGCCGTGCGCGACCACGGCCGCGTCCAGGCCGGGCAGCGGGTGCTCGTGCTCGGGGCCTCTGGCGGGGTCGGAGGCTACGCCGTTCAGCTCGCCGCCGCGGCCGGAGCCGAGGTCGTGGGCGTGGCGAGCGCGGCGAAAGCCGACTTCGTGTGCTCGCTGGGGGCGACCCGCAGCATCGACTACGCGAGCACCGACGTCACGTCGCTCCCCGAGCGCTACGACGTCATCATCGACGTCAACGGTCGGGTTCCTCTCGGACGACTCGCGCGCATCCTTACGCCGACGGGCGCACTCGTCATCGTGGGTGGCGAGGACGGCGGTCGGCTAACCGGGGGAATCCAGCGTCAGCTCGGTGCCAAGGTCCGCTCCCTCTTCACCCGGCGGCGGCTCGGGTTCTTCATCTCGGCCCAGTCGTTCGCCGGACTCCCCGAGCTTGCCGGCCTGGTCGAGCGCGGCGCCGTCCGCTCTACGGTGGACACCACGCGACCGCTCAGCGCAGTGCGTGACGCGATCGACGACCTTGTGGCGGGCCGCATCCGTGGCAAGGCCGTTATCCGCGTGAGGGACTGACCGCGCGGCCCCGAGTCACCGAATGATAGGGGGCCGACTAGGCGAGTTGTCGGGCATCCTCGGATAGGGCTGCCAACTTCTCGACGCCGATCGGTTCCTCGGCGAGCAGCGGAATGAGCGCCATCCGAGGGCTGAGGGTACGTACTCTGTCGATCTGCTCGACCTCGTTCGCTGCTCGCTGTCGAAGAAAAGGCGACTGTGGGTGCGCGGCCGCTATCGAGTTGTTGACCACCCATGCCCACGGATGAATTCCCGCTCGCTCAAGGTCTTGCTGCAGCCCTTCTGCTTCAAGGACCGGGGTCGTCTCGGCGAGGGTGATGAGAATGACCTTGGTCTGGTCAGGGTCCCGTAGACGCATGAGCGGGGTCGTGAACGCCATAGTGTCGCCGATCTGACGGGCGATCTCCCGATGGTAGGAACCCGTGGCATCCATGAGTAGGAGCGTGTGACCGGTGGGGGCGGTGTCGATCACGACGAATTTGCGCCGCGACTCATGTACCGCCCTCGAGAACTGCTGGAAAACTGCGACCTCTTCGGTGCAGGGAGACATCAGGTCTTCCATGAGGGCAGCTCTGCCGTTGTCGTCGAGGCCTTTGCCCTTGGTGGCGACGACGTGGTCGCGGTATTGGCGGGTCGCCTCCTCAGGGTCAATGCGGGAGATCGTGAGGCCGGATGCGCTGCCCTGCAGCGTCTCGGTGAGGTGGGCCGCCGGGTCAGTGGTGGTGAGGTGCACTTCGTGACCGCGCTGCGCCAGAGCGACAGCAATTGCCGCAGCGATGGTGGTCTTGCCGACGCCGCCCTTGCCCATGCACAGGATCAGTCCGTGATCGTCCTTCTCCAGCTCGTCCACAAGCAAAGAAAGTGGCGCGTCGGTGATTACATCGACGACCGAATCATCCTGTGTCGTCTGCGCACGTGCCGAATCGAAGAGGCCACTGATGGCGTCGACGCCGACCATGTTGCCGGTCTTCAGCTCGAGTACGTCTCGGGGCAGGGCGGAAATTGAGGCGGGGATTGCCGCGAGCGCGGCGTTCTCGCGATTGCGCACAGCGGTGGCGATGGCTTCGTCGCCGGCGGCGACGGGCAGCACACCGTTGATCACGACGAAACCGCTACTGATGCCGATCTCGGTCAGCTCCGCGAAAGTACGTTCGATCTCCACCAGCGAGGATGCCTGTGCACGACTCACAAGTACCAGTCGGGTACGCGCAGGGTCGGTGAGTTGTCGAACAGCGTTCGCATAGGTCTCGCGGTGCTTGTCGAGCCCTGCCATGGGGCCGAGGCAGGAGGCATCACCCTTTCCCGTGGAGAGGAAATCAGTCCAGGAGCCGGGCAGTTGCAGCAGCCGGATGGTGTGACCCGTCGGGGCTGTATCGAAGATGATTGTGTCGTATTGGCCGTACGCGATTGTGTCGGTCAGGAGGTTGGTGAACTCATCAAACGACGCGATTTCAGTGGTGCACGATCCGGATAGACTCTCCGTGATTCCCGCGATCTCGATGTCGGGAAGCAGCCCGCGCACGGGTGCGATGATGCGCTCGCGGTATGCCTCGGCGGCCTGTTCCGGGTCGATCTCCAAAGCCGAAAGCCCGGGCACCGCGGGGATGTCAGTGATCGTGTTGCCGATTGTGATGCCGAAAACCTGTCCGATATTCGACGCAGGGTCGGTGCTTACCAGCAGCACTCGCCGTCCGCGGCCCACAAGCTCGAGCGCGGCCGCGCACGCGACGGAAGTCTTGCCGACGCCGCCCTTGCCGGTGAAGAACAGGAATCGGGGCGGATTCTCGAGAAATTTCATAGTTGAGTTAGCAGCATCCGGCGCCGCAGCAACCACCCGCCGCTTTCTCGGTGATTCCGAGATCGAGGCGCTTGCTGGCTTTGGCGGCGGGTGCTCCGAGGCCGGCGAGATCCTTAAGTGTCTCCCTGGTGGGATAGGAGCCGGTGGCAACAGTGACGCCGTCCACGACGGTCAGCGGCAGCCCCTTCGAGCCGACGGTATGCATGAATGCGCGCACGGTTTCATTGTCGGTGAAAGCCGTCGGGTCGCTTGTCAGATTGTGGCGTGCAATGTCGGCGCCCATCTCCTGGAGGCTGCGAACGTCTGCGGTGACGGTCACGAGAGACTGCTCGACGTCTGCCCCGCAGACCCCGGTATCGCAACACAGGGCGGGTTCGTAAATCCGGATGGTTGGCATCGTCGTCTCTTTCATGGTCGGGCCGAACAGCTGTGGGTGAACCTTAGGTCAGTGTGCCCGGACGACGGAGACCTGCCACAGGGCCGAAGGTCCTGTGGCAGGGTTCACCGACGTGGTCCTGGTCGCCGTGTCGTGCCCGCCCTACGCCGTGACGGACTCGAGTATGTCTTCGAGCCTGGCGTAGCTGGTCTCCATGCCATCGGTCATGCCGGTCGCGAGCACCGCGTCGCGCTGCTCGGCATCCGCGTAGGTGATGACCAGTGACATCAGCGTCCCTCCCGCGACGGGGGTGAGGGTGAGCTCGTTGAGGGTGGCCGGGAAGTCCATGCCGATCATCGCCTCCGTCGTCACCGCGCGATACGGCGGCTCTGACTCGAGCAGCTCCCCGGTGAATCCGAAGCCCTCGCCGCCATCTTCCGGCGCCCACATGTAGCGGTAACTGTCGCCGACAGTCGTCGCGACTCTCGCAGACCGGCATGGTCCAGCCGTCAGGCCCGAGCAGCCACCGCTTCATGAGCTCGGCATCGTTGTGCGCGTGCCAGACCTGTTCGATCGAGCCCCGGATGACGCGGGCGACACGCACCTGCCTGTCGCTGAGAATCTGCGCTTCCGTCGCGCGGTCGGCGGCGAACGCGGCGAGGTCGGCGAGCACGTCGTCGATCTGCGACATGGCCTCCTTCGTGCCCTCGAGCACGCCCATTTCGAGCAGTTGGTTGAGCTGTTCGACGGAGTCGAAACTCGAGACGGTTGTGAGGCGGGAGCCGCTGTCTGTCTCCTCGAAGACGAAGGTCGCGCGAGATGACGGCAGCTCGGTGTTGGGCGCGCCGGTCTCATCCGCGAACCAGTCGATGATGTCGAAGGATGAGGGAGCGCTGACGTGGGTCCACTCCCAGCAGCCGTAGTGCTCGTCGCCGGTCGGCCCGGTCATTTTGTAGACGCTGCGGCCGCCGACTGCGGCGTCGTGGCGGAGGAAGGTCGCGGGGTAGGTGGGCGGGCCCCAGAAGCGCTCGATCTGGCGAGGGTCGACGTAGGCATTCCAGAGTCGATCGACCGGTGCCGCGAACTCGGCGACGATCGTGAGGGAGAGTTTGTCGAGGTCTTTCTCGACGGAGGTGACAGGCATGATCGTCCTTTCTAGTTAGTTCTTCTTCTTCTTCGAGTAGGGCATCGAGGCGCTCGATCCTCGAGCGCCAGATGTGTTCGAACTGGTCGAGCAGGCTCTGCGCCTGGCGGATGCGCTCAGGGTTGCCCCGCACCATCCGTTCGCGGCCGCGTGGTTCCTTGGTCACGAGCCTCGCCTCCTCCAGCACAGCGACGTGCTTCTGAACCGCAGCAAACGACATGGCATACGCGTCTGCGAGCTGCGAGACCGAGACCTCGGTGGCGAGAGTTCGGCGCACAATGTCGCGGCGCGTGGTGTCGGCGAGAGCCCGGAAGATGCGGCTCACGTCGTCGTCGGAGAGTTCTAATACAACCATTTGGTTGTACGTTACTCCGCGAACGCGAACGGCGCAATAGTGATTCGCGCTCGCGAGTGAGGGTCGGCTAGTAGCTCTCGAGCACCGTCGTGACGGCCCAGACGACGCTTGCACCGATGAGGGCGCTGAACAGCAGGAGCCAGAACAACGACGGTATGCCGGTGCGCTTGAACATCAGGTAGGCGTCAGAGGTGCTCAGCTGGGTGCGACGACGGGTGTGCACGCCAATCACGGTGACCAGTCCGCGCACGCTGCCGATGAGCAGCGCTATCGCGAGCACCAGCAACACGTAGCTCTGTTGCGCGGGTGTCGCCCAGAGCCAGAGCGCCGCGCTCGCGGCGGCCGACACGGCAACCACGAGGAATCCGAAGAGGTTTCGGATCACCAGCAGCGTCAGAATCAGGATGACGCCACCGACGAACAGGGCGAGTGCCGTGTAGCCCTGCGTGACGCACCACAGCTGCACGGCTCCGACGATCGCGGGAGCCGGGTATCCGAGGGATCCGCTGATCGCAGCGCCGAGTTTGCCGCGACCGCTGCTGACCGCTTCGCCCGAATGGTTCATGCGGATCTTCATGCCGTGCACGAATCGTCCGGTCAGCATCGCACCGACCGCATGACCCAGCTCGTGCACGAGGGTCGTGAACAGCCCGAACCACTTCCAGATCGGCTGCGGGATGCTGAGCGCCGCGGCCGCGGCCACAATCACGATCAGAAGTGTGGGGGAGATCTCGACGGGTGTCGTGCGGGCCAGGGAGTCGAGAAAGTCATCCATGGGCGAATTCTGTCACCTGGTCGACCGGGCGCAGCGGTTCAGCTGTTGCGAAGCGCAGAAATTAGCTCGGACTTTCGCTTGCCCGAATAACCGTGCAGTCCTATCTCCTTCGCCTTCCCGCGAAGCTCGGGGACAGTCCAGTCCTCGTAGTCTGCCGATTCGCCCCCTTTGCGGCCCACTGCGGAGCGTCCTCGCGCGGCCGCGGCGTTGCTGATCCGCGCGGCTTTCTGCTTGCTGGCTCCGTCGTCTCGGAGCGTCTCGTACAGTTCCGGATCCTTCAGGCTGGAGTTTCTTCGGCCAGGCATGGTTACTCCTCATCAGTCAGTTCTTCTATCCACGCTAGGCACGAAACTTCGACTGTCAATCCCTCTACAAGTGCCGAGACGCGTGGGTACGTTGGAGGGATGAGCGACTCCAATATCACCGAATCAGAAGACAACAAGGGCGCTGGCGCGGTTCCGCGCGACGGTGCCGCTCCCGGCAGTAGCCCCGAAGACGACACTGCGTCGGGCGGTGCGCCGGAGGAGCCGGACACCACTGACGCGGACGGCACCCCCGTCGAGAACCCTTCGGGCTAGGCCGGGTCAGTACTCCCGAGCGGCCATCCATTCATCGAGTGCGGCCATGCCTTCGTCGAGGCTGGCGTAGTCGCCGACCGTTTCGCCCGCGCACGTGGTCAGCTGGAACCCGGGTGCCACGTGCCTCTTCTCGATGATCGCGATTGGTTTGTCGTCGACGCGTGCAACGAAAACGATGGGCTGAACTCCGCTCACCGCGGACCAGGTGATTCCCTTTTGCTGGTCTTCGGCGTGTTTCTGGAACATGGAAAATCTCACTCCTTTTCTGACGAGGTCATGAGGGCTTCTGACCCTCAGATTCGCTCGCGCGCCCGTCGTCGTAAAGGGCTTGACTATTGTCGCGAGGGCGAGATCGATGGCACGCCTAGCTCCCGTCGGAGCTGCTGCCCTCCCGGAAGGATGCCTCGAAATCTTCCTCGATGAATTCCGGTCCCTCATCGCTCGGGGTCGGCTGCACAGGCAGCCCGGCGTTGCGAATCCGGACGGACACGTAGTCCAGTAGAGCGGTGTTGTCCGGTTCCTTGAGCAGCGATCGCGTCGTCTCGGCCTGCACCATCGTGGCCGGGCCGAGAACGAGGGTCGTGGTCTCCTCGTTGCCATCGGGGCCCAGCACGACAACGTCGACGGTGTCGGCAGTGCCCGTCGTGGCCATCAACACGGTGTATCTCAGGATCGCGTCGGCGGCGGCGTCACCGATCAACCAGGAGGAGTCTCCGTACACGAGGTGCTTCATGGTTGCAGCACCACCTTGATGCATCCGTCCTGCTTGTTCTTGAATAGCTCATACATTGCGGGCGCCTCCTCAAGCGCAACTCGGTGCGTCACCAGGTCGGTGACGCCGAGCGGGTCTGATGCGTCTTCGACGAGCGGCCAGAGATCCGAAATCCAGCGGTGGACGTTGCACTGGCCCATCCGCATCGTCAGCCCCTTATCGAACAGGGTCAGTAGCGGCATCGGGTCGGCCACTCCGCCGTACACCCCGCTGAGCGAGATCGTGCCGCCGCGCTGCACCGACTCGATCGCGAGCATGAGGGCCGCGAGTCGGTCGATGCCCACGGTCTTGGCGAGTTTCTTTGAGGCGGCGCTGGGCAGCATCCCGACAGCCGATTGCATGAAGGCTGCCACCGGGTTGCCGTGCGCCTCCATGCCCACCGCATCGAGCACGGAGTGGGGCCCGCGTCCGTCGGTGCGGTCGCGCAGAGCCTCCAAAACGTCATCGGTGAGGTCGAGGGTCTCGACGCCGTGACGCTCGGCCATGGAGCGCCTCTCCGGAACGGGGTCGACCGCGATGACGCGGTAGCCGAGGTGGCGCCCGATGCGGGACGCGAATTGACCCACCGGCCCCAGACCGAGGACGGCCAGGGTGCCGCCGTCGGGAACGTTCGCGTACTGCACGCCCTGCCACGCAGTCGGGAGGATGTCGCTGAGGAAGAGGTAGCGCTCATCCGGCAGGTCGCTGTGGATCTTTATGGCGTTGAAGTCGGCGCGGGGCACTCTCAACAATTCGGCCTGGCCGCCAGGGACCCGGCCATAGATCTCGGTGTAGCCGTAGAGCGTCGCGCCAGCCTTTTGGTCGCGGTTCTGGGTGGTCTCGCACTGCGAGGTGAGCCCACGTTGGCACATGTAGCAGTAGCCACACGCGATCACGAAGGGAAGCACGACCCGGTCTCCGACGCGCAGGTTCGTGACCTCATTCCCGACCTCGGTCACGATGCCCATGGTCTCGTGGCCCAGCACGTCGTCCTTGTGCATGAAGGGCCCGAGCACGTCCAGCAGATGAAGATCGGAGCCACAAATGGCGGCAGAGGTCACTTTGACCACGGCGTCCGTCGGCTCGATGATCGACGCATCCGGTACCGTCTCGACTTCGACCTTCCCAGTGCCCTGCCAGGTGAGTGCTCTCATGCTTCCTGTCTACGTGGCGCATCGCACGCAGGAAAGGCGTTGACGACCGCCCGGCTGAGGCCTAATGTGATGTCTCCTCCACGGATCGGCGGAAATCAAGTACTGGTTCGTGGAATGTCATGTGCCTAGGCTGTAAGTGGAAGATCGTTGGTATTCGGCGTCCGACTGAGGTCAGGAGGTGCAGATGCGTACCAAATCGTCGGCTTCCGTCTGGTCCAAGACAGCTGAAGAGCGCAGTCTGTGGGCGCGGGTGCTCTGGCTTTTTCGCCGCTTCAAGGCACAGCCCGCCCGCCGCTCGACCTACGTGGCGCCGGGTCGCGAGACGGACGCTGGCTGACTCAGCACTGCGTGCCTCCCCGCCCCTGAATTCTCCCGCCGACCGGCCGGACGAGCGCTGGCTGCAATCCCCCTTCGAATCTACAACGCAAACTGCTATATTCGGATATCGCACTTGTGTTCGCAGAGCGACTAATGCCAACGCATCCGAGCCGCGTCGAAATGAGGGGAGGCTCAAGTGATCAACAAGGTTGTGGCGTCCTCCGAAGATGCCGTCGCCGGAGTCATGGACGGTGCCGCCGTGATGATCGGTGGCTTCGGTCGCGCGGGCCAGCCGCTTGAGTTGATCGATGCCCTCATCGCACAAGGGGCAAGCGACCTCACCGTGATCAGCAACAACGCTGGGAACGGGGACGTCGGACTGGCGGCCCTTCTCGCGGCAGGCCGCGTGCGCAAGATTGTGTGTTCTTTTCCTCGGCAAGCCGATTCCTGGGTCTTCGACGACCTGTACCGCAAGGGCGCGATCGAACTCGAACTGGTCCCCCAGGGAAACCTGGCCGAACGCATTCGCGCGGCGGGAGCAGGCATCGGTGCCTTCTTTTCTCCGACCGGCGCTGGCACCGAACTCGCCGAGGGCAAGGAGACTCGAGTAATAGACGGACGCACACACGTGCTCGAGTTCCCGATCAAGGCTGACTTCGCGCTCATCAGTGCCTGGAAGGCAGACCGTTGGGGCAACCTCGTCTATCGCAAAACGTCGCGAAACTTCGGTCCGATTATGGCCGCCGCTGCGACCTCGAGCGTCGCTCAGGTCGATGAAATCGTGCCACTCGGATCGATCGACCCCGAGAATGTCGTCACGCCGAGCATCTTCATGCAGCGAGTCGTCGTGGTGGGGGAGCGCCCATGGCTAAGGCACGACGTTTTCGTTGGGGGAGTGGACCTTGACGGGCGGGCGCTCGAAAAGGCCGCTGATGTCGAGACGGCAGGCAGCACCCTGTGACTACGAAGCTGAGTCGCGCCGAGCTCGCGCAACGAATTGCTGCCGCCATTCCGGAGGGCGCATTCGTCAACCTTGGAATTGGCGCCCCGACGATGGTCGCGAACTACTTACCCGCGGATCTCGAGATCATCCTGCACACAGAGAACGGGATGCTCGGGATGGGTCCGGCTCCGGCGGCGGGCGAAGTAGATCCCGATCTCATCAATGCGGGCAAGCAGGCAGTGACCGCACTGGACGGCGCCGCCTACTTCCATCAGGCGGATTCCTTCGGAATGATGCGGGGCGGCCACCTTGATGTCTGTGTACTTGGCGCGTTTCAGGTCGCACAGAATGGTGACCTCGCGAATTGGTCGACTGGTGCGTCTGACGCTGTGCCCGCGGTTGGTGGGGCGATGGACCTCGCGATCGGTGCGAAACAGGTGTACGTGATGACCGATCTGCTGACCAAGCAGAACGAGTCGAAACTTGTCGCCGCCTGCAGCTACCCACTCACGGGGATCGGCTGCGTTTCGCGTGTCTACACCGACCATGCAGTGTTTGACGTCACCCCTGAGGGTTTCGCCGTGCGGGAACTGTACGGCGACAACACTCTCGAACTACTCACGACGCTCACCGGCCTGACCCTGATCGACGCAACCACTGCCTCGGCCCTCGACCAAACCAAGGGGCACTAATCATGACCGGCACCTTCATTTACGACGCGGTTCGCACACCGTTCGCGCGTCACGCAAAGGCATTTGCCGATGTGCGGCCCGACGATCTGGCCGCCATCGTGATGCGCGCGGCCGTCGAACGAACCGGGCTGGACCCAGCACGAATCGACGACGTGATCTTCGGTGACGCGAACCAGGCAGGCGAAGACAACCGAAACGTCGCACGCTTCGGTGCGCTTCTCGCCGGCTTCCCGACCTCCGTGCCCGGGGTAACGGTGAATCGTCTGTGCGGATCTTCTGTCGAAGCTGTCCTCCAGGGAAGCCGAGCGATCGAGTCGGGGGACGCCGAGATCATTCTCGCGGGCGGCGTCGAGTCGATGACGCGAGCTCCCTTCGTCATCGAGAAGTCGGCTCGACCTTTCCCCACATCCAATCAAACGGTGTGGAACACCTCCATCGGCTGGCGCATGGTCAATCCTGCGCTGAACACCGACTGGACGATATCCAACGGGCAGAGTGCTGAGAAACTTGCCCAGATCTTCAATCTCGATCGCACCCAGCAAGACGAGTTCGCCGCACGCAGCCACAGGCTCGCCGCTGCAGCATGGGCCGCTGGAATCTACGATCCAGAGATCGTACAAGTGCCGCTACACGAGTTGGCTCGCGATGAGGGCATTCGGGACGACACCACGGTCGAGACCCTTGCCGCACTTCGGCCAGCATTCGCACAGGATGGGACCGTCACTGCTGGCAACTCATCCTCACTCAATGATGGGGCGTCCGCGATCCTTCTTGGCGCGGAGGGCGCACTCGACGTGGAGCCGCTCGCGCGCGTGACTGGCCGGGGCGTCGCAGGAAACGAGCCAGACGTTTTCGGTATCGCGCCCGTCGAGGCAGCCAATCGCGCTCTTGCGCGGGCTGGACGCACGTGGTCCGATGTGGACGTTGTGGAACTGAACGAGGCTTTTGCTTCCCAGTCCCTTGCGTGCCTGTCGCTGTGGCCAGACCTGGATCCCGAGCGGGTGAACATCCACGGCGGAGCCATTGCCATGGGCCACCCTCTGGGTGCCTCCGGTGGGCGCATCATCGGGCATGCGGCCCACGAACTCAAACGCCGCGGTGGCGGTGTCGCCGTCGTTGCCATCTGCATCGGCGTGGGCCAGGGGTTGGCTGTCGTTCTCGAACGCTAGCCACCCGCAACCAGCTCACTTTGCTAAACGCTGTTGGCTCCTCGGGTGAAGCTGGTCTTCAACAAAGACGGGCTTGCGCAGCAGAACGCCACCCGCAGATATAACGACTGCCGAAACGATCAACATGACGAACACCGCAACCCAGTGACCGGTCGCCTCCCTCAGCACCCCGAAAAGAAGCGGGCCAAGAGAGGCGATGCTGTAACCGACACCCTGCACGAAGCCGCTCAGCGCGACCGCGCCGTGCATGGTTCGGGAGCGCAGGTTAATTAACACCAGGCAGACCGGGAATATCAGCGCCCCCAGCCCAATGAAGATGACCCACAGCACCGTTGCGAATCCGGGAGCGAACAGCAGGCCGAGGTCGCCGATGATGAAGAACAGCGCGCCCAGTTGCACCAGCGGGCCGATGTTATGCATTCGCGCTGCAAGCACCGGGATCAACAGCGCTGCCGGGAGTCCCATCGCGGCATACAGCGCCAGGAGCGCTCCAGATTGCGCGGCCGAGGTATCGGTCGTCTGTACCAGGATGTCCGGCAACCACGTCAGCACGCCGTAAACATTGAACGAGGACATGGCAAAGACCACGGCGATCGTCCATGCGACGCCCGATCGCCAGACCGGCCGCCCGCCGAGGGAAAGCGACGGTGGAAGATCTGCGAGGCTCTCGAGATTCCCGGTGCTCTTCTCGTGCGCACTCCGCACCAGGAGGGTCAGCCATGGAACGAGACTTGCGAGGGCCAGGATCGACCACATTCCGAGCGAGACCCTCCAATCGGTTGCATCAGCGACAGGCACGGCCACGAGCGCAGGCAGTGCCGCGCTCGCGGAGGCAAGAGTCGCGTAGAGCGCGGTAACAGGTCCGATGAGATCCGGAAAGTAGCGCTTCACGAGGGGAGGAAGCAAGACGTTGCCTATGCCCATGCCAACCAATGCGAGCACGCTGCCCCCCAGGAGCACGGCGTAGCCGGGTGCTGCGGCGCGGAGGATGTGTCCGATGATCATGAGCCCGATTGCCACAACGAGAAACGCCTCGAGGCCGAGCTTGCGGGCAACACGACCGCTGGCGAGCGCGGAGACGGCGAAGGCCATGGGGGGGATCATGCCCAGCAGGCCGAGCGCGACGTTGTCGAGCGGGATGTCCGCAGCAATGTCGCGAGTGATGGGCGATATCGCCGAGACGGCGGTCCTGAGATTGAGTGCGACCAGGAGGATGCCCAGCAGCGACATCGTGCGCCCAGCCCACAGGGGGAGAGGCTGGGAATGGAGCACGGAGCGAGAAGGGACTAGTTGGCTACGAGGTCGTTGGAGTGCGTGTTGATGCTCGTGGTGCCGGTCTCCGTCATGAGGAAGACGTCTTCGACACGCACGCCGACGCGACCCGGCCAGAAGACCGACGGCTCGATGGTGAAGAGCATTCCGGGCTCAAGGGGGGTGTTGTCTTCTTCCGAGATGTAGGGAAGTTCGTGCACATCGAGGCCGATGCAGTGGCCGGTGCGGTGGCGGAACCAGTCGCCGTAGCCACCCTCCTCGATCACCTGACGGGTGGCGCGGTGCACGTCGCCGCCGGTCGCGCCCGGAACTGCTGCCTGGCGTCCGGCTTCCTGGGCTGCGATGACGAGGTCGTAAACGCGTTCGTACTCCTCGTTCGGGGTTCCGATGTGGATGGTGCGGCCGAAGTCGGAGCAGTATCCCTGCGTGATGGCGCCGAAGTCGAAGCTGACGCCGGCACCCGACTTGAGGCGAATCGTTGGAGACCCGCACGCTGGCATCGCGACCGAGGTCCGGGCCCATCGCCCACACGCCGGTGTCGAAGGAGGCGCCGAGCGAACCGTGCTGGCGCATCCGCAGATCGATCTCGGATGAGAGTTCAAGCTCGGTAATGCCCGAAACGACCATCTTTTCGATGTCCGCGAAGACGGTGTCGACGATCTGTGCCGACTGGCGCATCAGGGCGATTTCCTGATCATCCTTGATGCGACGGATCTGGTTGATGATGGTGTCGGCGACGACGAATTCGGCGTCTGGCTTGTGGTTGCGCAGTTCGATGGTGGTTTCCGCCCAGCTCCGGCCGCTCAGCGCGATGCGGTTGACGGCGTCTGCCTCATGACCGCAGCTCTCCTGGCCCGGACGGGCGCCCATGGCGACGGTGTTGGCTTTGCGTGTGTACGAGTCAAACGCCTTCCGGAAGATCTCGCCGCCGTCGTCGGATTCTGTGGCCGTCATCACCTCGCCGGTGATGCCGTCCGGGAGGTCAAATTCCTGGAAGTGGCGCGTGAGAACAAAGAGTGGGTCGTTGCCTGGAGAGATGAATGCGCCGGAAATCCAGTGGTTGGTGTAGCCGATGTTTCCGAAGGACGGAAGGCGGCGGCCGAGGCCGGTGAAGTACTCGAGGTCGGATTGCGATGCGGGTAGGAAGACAACATCGATGTTGGACTCATCCAGCTTGGTCCAGAGCTTGGACAGGCGCTGGGAGTAGTCGAATTCGATCTTTTCCATCAGGATTGGACGCTCATTTCTTTTCGGTGCGGGGGCGACGGCAGTTGCGCGGCGGCGCGCGTTCTAGACGGCTGGCTGGCCGCGACTTTCGAAGAAAGCATCCCCGCCGTGGTCTGGAACCCCGGCTCATCCGATGTGAACTGCTTCGGCATGGGGAGTGCTCTCGCCTCTCGCTCGTAAGGGGTCAGTGATGCCGATACAAGAGCGGGTGAGGTGCCCAATCAGGTGCCGCAACATCAGTGTTGTGCTGCAGATGAATCTTCAGAGCCGAACTACCCCTGAGCATTCGTCCGCTTCTCGCACTGTACGCGAAATGTCGTGTTATGAACACAAGTGCGCAAAGCGAACAAGCGAAAGGCCAAATTGGTCAGCAGAGCGCACCCGAGGGAGGCTACGAGGCCGAGCCGTCGATGATGTCGATGTCAGAACGGTCGCCCAGGAGCTCCCAGCGCTGCAGCGAGAACGGCACGTTTCCGTTCAGCCAGACGTAGTCGTGGAAGTCTCGCGTCGAGAACTGGTCCTTCTGCAGATTGATGGCATCCGTCATCATGCGGATGAGCAGCATCTTGCCCACGTGGTACGACATCGCCAGGCCGGGCGTCGCGATGTACATCGACGACTCATCAAGCGCGGTCTCGCGGTCCATGGGAACGAGATCGACGAAGAACTGGGTCGAGTCGTGCACGCTGAACTCACCGGTGGCGAGGCTCACGTCAGCGATAACCCGCAGGCTGCGCAGACGGTTGAAGTTATGGATGACCTCCTCCGAGTGTGGCGCGTCCGTGAACAACCCCGCCAGCATCATCATTTCTTCGTTGTAGAAAGCGATCCCCTCGTTCGCTGACGAGTCGTAGTAGCGGCGACGCAGCGGGTTCTCGTGCGCAGACGCGAGCGCAAGCTGCTGGTAGTGGGCCCCCTCGTGCACAATGCCGAGGCGGGGATCGCGGGCGTTTGCCGCGTAGAAGTAGGGGAGGTTCGGGGTTGGATCGGGGGAGTACGAAATCCCGTCCATGTCCAGTCGCTGCTCACTCGTGAGGTCGTCGGTCACTCCCAGCCAACGCAGCGGCTTCACATAGTCGGGCAGGGCGCCCACGAGGTAGTGCCGCAGGCTGTCCGGCTGGCTGAGCAGGTTTTCGGACTCGTAGAAGTCCCGAACCTGTTGCTCCTGCTGTGCCTCGCGTGCGACCTGAGCCTCGACGCTCTCCGAGATCCTGTCTTTATCCAGATTGCGGTATCGATTCGTCACGATCGTCTCGGCGACGACCGCTCGCTGGTAGTCCTGGCGGGCGGCACGCACCAGCTCTTCGGGCTCGGCAGCGATGAGCGCGACGTTGCGCAGGAACCAGATGAATTTTTCGCGACCTACCGCCTGATCGGCTGCCATCGAGTCGGCGTTGGTCTGCAGCCAGCCGCGGAATGCGCCTAGAGCGGCAGCCGCCGCTGGCGTGACGCTGCGGATTTCGTCCAGCACCGCGGCATCCAGATAGCCGTCAAGTTTCTCCACGGACTCGGCGAACTGGGCCTCGACGTCTGCGAGCATCTCCGCGGCTACCGCGGCAAGGCTGCTGACGCCCGCCCCGGAGAGGTTCTGCTGTGCCACTTCGACCTGCGCAGGAATCGCCTTTGCTGCGGTGAGCAGAGCCTGCTGGCGGTCCGCAGCGAACGGCGGTACTTGGAGCAAACGATCGAACCAGGGTCCGAGGATCTGACTGGTGAGGAAGACAGCGTCTTTCTCCCAGTTGCGCAGCGTATCGATGTCCCAAATAACCCTGGCGAGAGCGGATCCGATCAGGCGATAGTCGACCTGCACTGGCACGGGTTCTGCCGTGACATCCAGGGCGAGCCAGCGCTGGTGAAACGAGGCATAGCGGGTGCGGATGTCGTCAATGGCGGAAGCCGTGAAGTTGGGTAGCCAGTCTGTAGCACGGTCGACCCGGGGGATGTCGTCGCCGGTGTGGAATGCGATTTCGTTGCGCCACTGCCACACCTCGGCGCCCAATTGTTGTACGGCCTCGTGTCCCATGTGATCTCCTTTGATGCGCTCAGACGCCTGAAGGGTTCTGAGCCGGTGGTAATTTCCCGCGAGCTGAACTGCTACAGCGGTTTGATTTTGAGCATGACGCGCTCAGATTCGATCTGCTCTGGGGTGTAAGGGCGGTTGAAATACCGCCACGCGAGCGTGTCAATGTGTGAGCGCGCCTCGACTCCATGCACGAGTTCGACGACAGTCCCTCGCACCTCCGCGTACTCGTATGGGTTGTCCTTGTCGGTGATCAACACGACGACGCGCGGATCCCGCTTGACGTTCTTGAACTTCGCGCGATGCACTTCGGTGTTGATGATGATGTGCTCGTCGTCGCAATCGACCCACATGACCTGTGCACAGGGTTGTCCGTCGGCCTTGAGCGTCGTGAATGACGCGAAGTTTCCAGCAGTCGCCAGATGGCGTAGTTTTTCGCTGAGCATTGATACCTTTCCTGACTGATGATGGCTCTCGGGTCACGCTGCTGTGAGGTCAGCGACCGAGGCGGATCTAGCGTGGTTCGAGCACCCTCGTTGGGAGCAATTCCAGGCGGACCGCTGGTCCGCCCGCTGGTTGATGCCAGCAGGCTGCGGCGCGTGAATCATCGACCATGACCAGTGACGGGTCTTCCGTCGTGCAGCGATCCATCGAGACGGGGCAGCGAGGGTGGAAGCGGCACCCGGTTGGCGGTGCAGCGGGGTCTGGCACCTCGCCGTCGGGAGCAACGGGGGCCGAGGCATCCGGTTCAAGGCTGGGAATGGCGCGCACCAGCGCATCCGTGTATGGGTGCAGTCGCGATTCCCACAACTCAACCGTGGGCGCCGTCTCCACGATCCGCCCCAGATACATCACGGCGACCTTGTCGGCGATGTGCCGGACCACGGAGAGATCGTGTGAGATGAAGAGAAGTCCCATTCCGCGTTCCTTGGTCAGATCAACCAGGAGGTTCGCAATCTGGGCCTGGGTCGAGGCGTCCAGCGCCGATACCGCCTCGTCCGCGACGATGATGGATGGCTTCGGAGCCAGCGCTCTTGCGATTGCGATTCGCTGCCGTTGCCCACCGGAGAATTCGTGAGGATAGCGATCAGCGATCGCTGCCGACAAGCCGACAGATTCAAGAAGCTCGATGGCGATCTTGCGGGCGGAGGAATCGGTCGAAATGGACGTCAGGCCATCTGCAACCTGCCGCCAAATGCGGCGACGTGGATTGAGCGACGAGTACGGGTCCTGGAACACCATCTGTAGCCCAAGGTCCGCCTTAGGCCGCGCTCGACGACCAACCGGGCTTACCGGAATCCCATTGAGTGTCACAGTTCCCGAGGTCAGTTTCTGCAGGCCGACGATGCCGCGTCCGAGCGTTGACTTGCCGCAGCCGGATTCGCCAACGAGCCCGACGATCTCGCCAGCGCCCACTTCGAGGGATGCGCCTGCGACCGCCCGAACAGGGCGACGCCCAGAGGTCTTGTAGTCGACAATGACATCTCGTACTTCAAGAAGCGACATGGGGATCCTTCCGGGTTGCGACCGCAATGTCGAGCGGCTTAGCGCCAGCCGGCAGCGCTCCAAATGGATCGACAGCACACGCTGCGAGGTGTCCATTTTCGAGTTCACGAAGCAGGGGAACATCGGTCCGGCATGAGTCGACTGCGTAAGCGCAACGGGGGTTGAATGCACAGCCGCTGGGGCGACGGTCTGGCGTCGCGGCTTCGCCCGGGATGGGCACGAGCGCCTTGCCGAGCGCCGCGCCCTCGGGAAGCGCATCTATGAGTGCGCGCGTGTAAGGGTGCCGGGTGGAGTTGAGCACCTGCGAGATGGAGCCATTCTCTGCCACCCTCCCTCCGTACATCACGTACAGGCGGTCCGCGATGACGTTCATGACGGCGAGGTCGTGCGTGATGAAAACGACCGCCATCCCCGTCTCACGGCGCAGGCGATCGAGCAGGTCGAGGATGCCCGCCTGCACCGTTACGTCGAGCGCTGTGGTGATCTCGTCGGCGATGAGAAGCTTTGGGTTGCAGGCCAGAGCCATTGCGATAGCGATCCGCTGCCGCATTCCGCCGGAAAAGCGATGGGGAAATGCTGACAGCGCCGAATGCGGATCTGGCAGGCGCACCATCTCGAGCAACTCGGCTGCACGTGCCCATGCTGGTTTGCGTTTTAGCCCCTGGTGCACTCGCAGGTGTTCCGTTAGCTGGGTTCCAATGTTCAGCATGGGGTGCAGCGACGTCATCGGGTCCTGGAACACCATCGCAACCTCGGTGCCGCGAATGGACTGGAGCTGCTTCGGCTGCATCGAGAGCATGTCGGCTCCGTTGATCCTCACTTCTCCGGTCGCCGTTGCTCCGGCGGGCAAGAAACCAAGGGACGTCATCGCCGTCACTGTCTTGCCGCTACCGCTCTCCCCGGCTATGCCGACAATTTCGCCCGCATTGACCGTGAGGCTGACGGATTCGACAAGGCTGCGGCCGCCACGAAGATGGATTGAGAGGTTGTCTATTTCGAGCAAGCTCATGGGTCGTTCCTTAAAGTTCACTCGTGGCAACGGAGCGCGCCGAACGCGGATCGAGGGCATCCCGCATTGCGTCACCCAGGAAGTTGAACCCGAGAACGACACTGAAAATGGCAAGACCGGGGAAGAGCGCCACCCAGTAGTTGTAGAACACCGCGGCGCCAGACGACACCATGGATCCCCACTCTGCCGAGGGGGGCACGGCGCCCAAGCCGAGGAAGGACAACCCAGACAGTAGCAATACGGCATTGCCAAGCTCAAGTGAAGCGAGCACCAGGACAGGGCCCGCCACGTTGGGCATCACCTCTTTGACCAGGGCCTTCCCACTCGAGTCACCGAGCAGTCGGCTTGCCGCCAGATAGTTCGTTTCTCGAAGGCTCAGGACGAGGGAGCGAGTCACGCGGGCATAGGCAGGCCATGACACAACCACGATCGCCAGAACTGCGTTCGTCAGAGATGGGCCGAGGGATGCCGCAACAGCCATGGCGAGGATGATCGCAGGGAACGCGAAGAACAGGTCGACGATGCGCATGAGGGCTGCATCGACAACGCCGCCGACGTACCCGGCAATGGCGCCCACGGTAGCGCCAACGAGAACGGACAGCGTGACGAGCAACACCGCCAGCGGCAGGCTCACACGCGCTCCATAGATCACGCGCGAAAGAATGTCGCGGCCCACGACGTCCGTTCCGAACGGATGGTCAGCCGACGGCGGAAGGTATCGACCGAAATCCTGCGCTAGCGGATCGTGCGGAGCAACCCATGGTGCGAGGATCGCGAGGATCGTCCATGTGAGGATGATGAAGATCCCCACAACCGCGAGCGGCCGGCGCCAGGCGGCAGGAAGACGTCGTCGCGCGGGGAACCATCGGTTGCGCCTGACAGGAATTCCATCCGGGGCAAGGGCAGGATCTGCTGCGGGGAGAGTCATGCTCGTCGAATCCTTGGGTCGATGATGCCGTATAAGAAGTCGACGATCAGGTTGACGGTGATGTACACGATGGCCACGAAGAGCGTGACGCCAACGATCGCAGGCAGATCGAGGTTGCTTGCGCTCCTGAACGCATACGCTCCGATGCCCGGCCAGCCGAAGATCTGCTCGACGAGCACTGTGCCGGCGAGCAGGGAGGCGAAAGCGGTACCCAACACCGTGATGACCGGCACGAGCGCACCCCGAAGAACGTGGCGAAGGATGACGGTGTGCCGAGGCAAACCTTTCGCCTCGGCCGCACGAACGTACTCATTTCCCAGTACCTCGAGCATCGACGATCTCGTGAATCTCAACAGCAGGCCGATCATCGGGGCAGAGAGCACGAGAGCCGGAAGAATCAGGTGCGATATGGCACTGGCGAACAGTGTCAGATCACCGGCGAGGAGGGAGTCGATTGTGTACATGCCCGTGACCTGATTGGGCGGGGTCTGCCCGGGATTGAGTCGACCGGACGACGGGAAGATTCGATTGACGGTGGAGAAGACGTAGACCGCTATGAGGGCTAGCCAGAAGATCGGGATGGACACTCCGCCGAGGCTCACCACGCGCAGCGCCTGGTCGACGAGGCCATTAGCGCGCAGTGACGCGACTATTCCGAGGCCAACTCCGACGATGACGGCGATGATGGTCGCGACTATCGCGAGCTCCGCGGATGCTGGCCCAAACTGGGCGAGGTCAGACAGCACGGGCTTCTGCGTGCGAATTGACGTGCCGAGATCGCCTCGCAGGAGGTTGCCGAGGTAGATGAAGAACTGAACGTATAGGGGCTGGTCGAGACCGTACCTGCTGCGGACCGCGGCTACGATCTCTGGGTCCGCCGCGGCGCGCTCGCCGAGCCGCGAGGTCGCGGCATCCCCGGGAAGCAGGGCGGTGAGGACGAATGATACGAAGATGATCCCGACGGCGAGGATTGCGGCCGAACCGAGTCGGCTAAGGATGAAGCGGAGCAACATGAGGGCCTCCCTCTCTCGTCGTCGTGCAGGCGCTGCGGTTTGCGGGAGTGCTGGTTGACGGCCCGGAGCGGCCGTCAACCAGCACTATGCCATTACTTGCCGATGTAGGTCAGGTCGATTCCGAACACTGCAGAGAAGACTGCTCCCTCAATGTCCTTGCCCGCAACCACGGTCGCTGCGGGCTGGAACAGCGGCGCAAAGACGCCGACCTCGTTCACCGCCAGCTGGTACTCGCGGAAGATGTCTGCTCGCTCATCTTCCTCGGTGGCTACCGCCGCTTCATTCGCGAGCGCAAGCACATCGGGGTTCGAAGCTCCAGTCCAACCGGCGCGAAGACCCACGATGTTGTCCGGTGCGAAGACAAGGTAGTCGGCCGGGTCCGGGTAGTCCGGGTTCCAGAGCCAGAGGCCCATTTCTTCGGTGCCGGCGCGGTAGGAATCAAGCGCGGTCGAGATGGGCGCCGGAGCAAGTGTGATCTCGAGCCCGACTTCCTTCAGGTTGGCCTGAACGCGCTCAGCCACAGTTCCGAAGCTGATTCCAGCTACCGAGAAGTCGCTGGGGTATTCGAGTGAGATCGGGCCGATGGCGCCCAGCTCCTGGACTGCGGCCTTGGCCTTGTCGATGTCGCGAACTGTGGCGTCTCCTGGTTCGAGAGCCCCGAAGAATACGCTCGGGATTACTCCGGGAACCTGCACCGAGCCGTCTCCAGCAATCTCCAGCAGACCCTCATAGTCGAGGCCGTACTTGACTGCGTCACGGAATGCCTGAGTCGATGTGACCTCGGAGATCTCGGAGTTCGCGTTCGAGAACAGGAAGAAGATCGTTGGCGAGATGCCGCTTTCGATTGCGAGGTCCGGGTTCGACTCGATTGCTGGCAGCTGGTCAGCGCCGAGGTCAAGTGCGATGTCGATGGTGCCGCTCTGGATGTCCATGAGCTGGTTCTCGGCGGTGGCGTTCTTCAGCACGATCTTCTCGTACGCCGCAGGCTCGCCCCAGTAGTTCGGGTTTGCCACGATCACGGTTTCTGTTTCAGTGTTGAATGTCTCGATGATGTACGGTCCGCTTCCGGCCGAGGTCGTGTTGAGGAACTCTTCTGCGGTGTCCGTCGTGCTTGCGTCTGCAGCATCCGTTCCGCCGTTTTCCTTCACGAGCTCGGAATTGACGATACCCAGCGTCTGCGCGGTGATGATTGCCGGGATCGCGGTGTTGGGCTTGTCTGAGGTGATGACGACAGTGGTGTCGTCCGGCGCAGAAACGGAGAGGCCCTCCATGAGGAAGGAGCCGTTGCCCTGGATGTTCTTGACGCGGTCGAAGGAGAAGACCACATCAGCCGATGTCAGTGGGGTTCCGTCCGAGAAGACGACATCGTCACGGAGCGTGAAGGTGTACTCGGTTGCGCCTTCGTTTGCCTCATAGCTCTCGGCCACCATCGGAACGGGAGTGGTCGCGTCGCCCTTGGCGAAGGTCAGCAGCGTGTCATACACGGCACGGCCGAAGATTCCGCCGGTCGTCTCGAAGCTTCGCGCCGGGTCTGCGGTAGCGAGGTCAAACGACTTGCCAACAACGAGGGTGGTCTTCGCTGTGCCGGCCTCGGGTGCTGTGGTGTCTCCCGAAGCACATCCGGTCAGCGCGAGAGCACCCGCGAGTACGGCGGCGACGATTGCGCCGCCACGTGAGATTCTCATCAGGTCGTTCCTTTCATTGTGATTTGTGTTGCAGGGGGTGGTGCGGTGGATCTTGGCGAAAATCTCAGGATGCTGCCGTAGGAAGCACGTCTTCGTGGTTGTGGGCCACGCGCCACCCCTCTGGGGTACGGCGCCAGACCCCGGTATTCCGGATGCGTTCGTCCGGGGTGTCACCCTCGAACCGGACCACGAGCATGTGGCGCAGGACGGCAACGTCGCCCCACACGTCGATGACCTGATCGAAGGCTTCCAGCGACGAAACCTTTGGCTGGTCGTCACCGCTTGGTCGGGCGGCTCGAACGGCATTCAGGCCGTCGAGGCCGTGGACGAGTGCCTCGTGCTCCGAATCCCAAATGGTGCAATCCGGGTGAATGTGACGGTCGATGCGGGGGCGATCGTTCGTTTGAAATCCGCGGTACATCTCGTTCTGGCCGTGCCAGATCTCTGCCTTATCGGTCTCGATCGTCATCCGTTTTCCGTTCGTCCGGGAAGGGTTGGCACAGCGGTGGCACTCGACATTTGTCCGGGGGCAATCGCTTGAACCGCGAGCCTACACGCATGTCGATATATTGAACAAGTGTTCGTCTTGCGAACTCATCGGCTTAGGAAGCGTGCTGGGGCAAAGGGCTGTAGATCCCGATCGACCACACTTCGGGTGGCAAGATCCGCAAGCATGCGGCCCATCAGCGGTCCCGCCGTGAACCCCATGTGTGGATAGATGCCCACAAACACGCCCGGCGCCGACTCGTACTCTCCCAGGATCGGGAGGAGGTCGGGAGTCGCGTTTCCGATCCCCGCCCAGGTGCGTACAACGTGTGCATTGGCGATCGACGGAGCAACTCTCATGGCGACGCGAAGGTTATCGCGCAGGGAATCCGGATTGACGACCCACTCGCCCGCGCTGTTGCGGCGCGCCGGCCAGCCGCCCCCGATCAAAAGAGCACCGGTGTGCGCTTGCTTCAGCGTGAGCTTGTCGCCGGCGTAGTAGACGAGGTGTTTGACGAGTGGTTTCACCGGCTCAGTCGCGCTCACCTGAACAGCCTCGCTTGTCACGGGGATGTCAAGCTGCAGCATCCGGCCAATCGCGTTCAGTCCGTCACCCGCAGCGAGCACGATGGAGCGAGCTCGGATCGACGTCGAGCCGGCGTCGAGCTCGTAGCCGTCGCTCGTCCGCGTGATGCTGGATACGGGCTCTCCAAGTGCGAAACGCGCACCGTGGCGTTCGGCCGCGCGGGCGAAGGCAGGCGCTGCAACCAGCGGGTTCGCCTTGCCTTCGGTGGGCATGTACGCACCACCTGGCATCTCGGACGAGACCCAGGGGGCCATCTCCCGAAGTTCCGACTGGCTGAGCATGCGTGAGGCATACCCGGCACCCTGCTCGATCGCTACTTTGCGAGCGATGTCGTCGAGCTGCCCCTGCGTGGCTCCAATGAGAATGCCGCCGTTGCGAGTCACCTCGAGATCGACACCAAGTTCATCAGACAAGCCGTCCCACAGTTGAAGGGAGTCAGTGAGGAGGTCCAGGGCGGGGAGGAAGCTACGCGCCCAATCCTCCCCTCGTTCCATAAACGAGGGGTGCTGGATCATCCCATGCAGACTTCCAGCGTTGCGACCAGACGCCTCGGTGTTTAGATCCTTGCCGTCGATCAGCAAGACGTCGACGCCGCGCCTGGCCAGCTCGTAGGCCGTCGCGGCGCCCGTTATTCCGCCTCCGATGACGGCGATGTCCACATCGTGCCTCACTGCGTCCTGCCCCCGATCGACGAGTCACCACTGTCTACTATGCCGCGTCGGTGAAGCGCTCGCTGGGTGCGGCATGCATGAGGTGGCGCGCTGGGGATTATTCCCACGAACGCTGTTCCTGGTTGTGGATGAGACGCCACCCTTCCGGCTCGCGTCTCCAGACGCCGGTGTTGCGAAGCAATTCATCGGGCTCGTCGCCCTCGAAGACCACCGTTGCGTAGTGACGCAGCACGGCGATGTCGCCCCAGACATCGGTGACCGGGTCGTGTGCGGTGAGCGAGAGTACCTTCGGCTGGTCATCGTCGGCGGGACGTGCGGCGCGAACCGCGTTGAGTCCGTCGAGGCCGACCACCATTGACCAATTTCCGGAGTCCCAGATGGTGCAATCGGCATGGATGTACTGGTCAGTGCGGGCACGGTCGCCTGTTTCGAAACCTACGTACATATCCTGTTGGTGAGCCCAAATTTCGGCGGCGTCGGATTCGTTCGACATTGGCAACTCCTGCGTATGAGTGGGTGTGCAAGTATTATCGAGAATAACCGCTATTCGCCCTCTCGTGCGCAAGGCGGATAAATGTCAGAATTAGGGCGAACACCACCTACGCTCCAGGAAGGCGCCGCAATGGTCGAAACACAAGTCCGAGAACCCCACGCCATGGTTCGCGATCACCAGGTTCCGCTGGGGATTTACGTAGGTGGGTCCTGGGAGACGACCGGTCGCCATTTCGCCGTCATCAACCCAGCAACCGGCAGTGAGATCGCGAGCGTCAGCGACGGTGGAGCGTCTGACGCGATCCGTGCGCTTGATGCGGCCGTCGCGGCCCAGGACGAATGGCGAAAGATGGCCCCGCGTGCGCGAGCCAACCTGTTCCACTCCGCGCATCGACTGTTGGTGTCTCGAGCGGATGCCTTCGCGGACATCATGACCCTGGAAAGCGGAAAACCGCGCGCGGAGTCCGTGGGGGAGTTTGCGCTCTCGATGAGTTTCTTCCAGTGGTATGCGGAACAAATTGCGCACATCCACGGGACATACGCGACCTCGTCCTCAGGCGGTTTCCGTGTGATGACAACCAAACAACCAGTCGGACCTGCTTTGCTCATCACCCCGTGGAACTTCCCCATGCTGATGAACGCGCGAAAAGGCGGAGCCGCGCTGGCCGCAGGGTGCACGGTCGTTCTGAAGTCGGCAAGCGAGACTCCGCTGACCGCTGCCCTCTTCGTTTCCACGCTCGAGGATGCGGGTTTTCCGCCAGGGGTGGTCAACCTCATTCACACGAGCGATTCTGCTTCAATTTCGGGTCCGCTGCTGGCGGACCAGAGGCTGCGCAAGGTCAGCTTCACCGGATCGACGGCGGTCGGAAGCATCCTTCTTGAACAGTCGGCACGCAACATCGTGAATGCCTCCATGGAGCTCGGCGGCGACGGGCCATTCGTTGTGCTCGCGGACGCCGACGTAGACCTCGCCGTCCGAGAGGCGATCAGCTGCAAATTCCGAAATGCCGGCCAGGCCTGCGTTGCGGCAAACCGAATAATCCTGCATCGCGACATCGCGGAGGAGTTCACTGAGAAGTTTGTTGCTGCGGCGAGCGCTCTGCCGGTGGGCGACGGCTTCGACGGTGAGACCGTTGTTGGGCCGCTCATTAGTGCTCGTCAGCGTGAGCGCACAGAGCGACTTGTGAATGACTTCCAGAGCGCCGCAGGGGCAAACCTTCTGCTCGGAGGAAAGCCGATCGAGGGTGATGGCTTCTTCTTCGAGCCCACCGTGTTGAGTTTCCCCGACAAGAAGCATGATTTCTGCAACGACGAGATCTTTGCTCCCATCGCCGCTCTGTACACGGTGGATTCGGTCACGGAGGCGCTGCAGTTCGCGAATGACACCCACTACGGCCTTGCCGCTTACCTGTTCACCACGGATATTTCACGCGCGATCACTCTCGCGGAGCGCCTGGAGTTCGGCATGGTCGGGGTAAACCGGGGCATCATGGCCGAGCCATCTGCGCCATTCGGGGGAGTGAAGGCTTCGGGCCTCGGGCGCGAGGGGGGTCACGACGGGCTTGACGACTTCCTCGAACCCAAGTACATCGCTCTGACGATCGACGAATCCTCGCTCGAATAGAACTCACTCGAGTTGGCCGGGCCGCCCACCGCGGGCGTGCCCGGCGCTCTTAGCGCTTGATGTCGCGCGAGATCTGCTGAGTGACCTCAAGCAGGCGAGGCAGGAACTTCGTTTCGAGCTCTTTCATGGACGCCCGGGACGAGGGAACCGAGATGTTGACGGCAGCCCACATTGCGCCGGAGGCGTCGTAAATAGGGGCGGCCACGGCGCGGACTCCCTGCTCGAATTCTTCATCGTTGATGGTCCAGCCCTGCTCGCCGGCCGTAGCGATGAGTGCACGGAGTTCACCCTCATCGGTAATCGTCTTGTTCGTAAGGGCGGGGCGGGGATAGGTGGCAAAGAAGTCGTCGAGCTGTGCGGGGTTCAGCGATGAGAGCAGAAGCCGGCCGGTGGAGGTTGCAAATGCAGGAAGTCGACGACCGACACCGATATTGACGGTCATGATCCGGTCCGCAGCCGCGCGAGCGACGTACACAATCTCACCTCGGTCGTACGCACAGGCTGAGCACGACTCGTTGAGCTCCTTGCTGAGCTCTTCAAGATAGTGCTGAGTCACCTCGACTGCCGTCGATGACGACAGATACGCATATCCGAGCTCGAGCACTCGCGGACGGAGGTAGTACCTCTTGTCATCGACGCCGAGGTACCCGAGCGACTCAAGAGTGAGCAGGAAGCGACGAGTGGCCGCGCGGCTCTGATTTGTCGCACGCGCGACATCTGCCATAGACAGGCGGTCGTGCCGATCGCTGAACGCGCGGATGACGCGCAGCCCGCGATCAAGGGATTGAACGAAATCAGTCGCTACGTTTGCGGGGGCTTCAGCATCGTTCACGTTAAATTCCCTACCTGAATACTGATCGAGTCGAAGCTAGCATATAGCGCCATAGGCTCTGGCTCGTTCGTTCTACGGTCGGAATGACCGCAGAGTGACCTATTTCGTCATATTCAGCGCGGTGATTCCCCCGAGTGCCTTATGCTAGAAGTGTTCAATAAACGCACAAACGTGCGCAGAGAGGAAACAATGGCCGTCGAGTTTCGAGGTAGCTACACCGTCGCTGTCACCCCCTTCACCGCAGACGGTGCGTCGGTCGATGTGCCCGCGCTGAAGAGCTTTCTCGATTGGCAGCTCGCGGAAAATGTGCCGGGCATCATCATGCTGGGAACCACGGGTGAGTTCGTTGCTGTAACCGACGACGAACGGCAGCAACTGGTCGAAGAGACCGTCAAGCACATCGATGGCCGCATTCCCGTGCTCGTGGGCGCGATGGCTGCCAGCACGAAGGAAGCGGTGCGTCGAAGCGTTCAAGCTGAGCGGCTTGGTGCCGACGGACTCATGATCCTTCCTCCCTTCTATTACACGCCGACAGATGACGAGATTTTCCGCCACTATCAGGCGATCAGCGAGGCCGTTCAGGTTCCGATCATGCTCTACAACAACCCCGTCACCTCGAATGTCGACATGAGCGCCAGGCTCGTCGCACGCCTCGCCCGCGCGTTCGAGAACGTTCGCTACATCAAAGAATCGAGCCAGGAGCTCGGTCGCGTCCGGGATGTGCTCGAAGCCAGCGATGGCCTCATCAACGTGTTCGCCGGCGAGCGCGTCGTCGACTCCTATCTTCTCGGGGCGGTTGGCTACGTCAACCCCTATGGCAACTACATCCCTCGGGCGTCTGCCGGCTTCGTCCAGCTCGCGGCCGAGGGCCGTTTCGACGAGGCTCGCACAATTCAGCGACTCATCGACGAACTGGACGAGATCATCGCCGAGGGACACCCCACCTACGGTCATCAGTGCTACTCAAAGGAACTCGCAGCCCGTGCTGGCTATCCAGTAGGCACGGTCCGCCCGCCGCTGACCACATTCGCACAGCTTGGAGACGAGGGTGAGGAGAGAGTCGGCCGCATCCTCCCCATCATGGAACGTATCTCGCAGCAGGCCGCACACCTGGGCCTGTGACCCGCCCGTGAGTACCACCCTCGAGCACAGCCTCCCAGCGCCAACGGTTGCTCTTGTCGGCGCCGGCACGATCGGCATCGGCTGGGCTGTGGTGTTTGCGACGGGCGGCTATCTCGTGCGCGTTTACGACCATCAGCCCGTCATGCTTGAGCAGTTCCTGCCGGCGGTCGAATTCCGGCTCAGCAAGCTTGCGGAGGCTGGGCTGATAGACGAGGCTCCGTCTGCGGTTCTTGGCCGCATCGTCGTTGCGACCTCGCGCGAGGACGTGATCAAGGATGCAGTGCACGTGCAGGAAAGTGTGACGGAGTCGGTGCAGGTCAAGAGCGACCTGTTCGCGTGGCTCGATGAGGCGACTCCGTCCTCCGTGACTCTCGCGAGTTCGACCTCCACGATTCCCTCCTCGCAGTTCACCGCTGACCTTCCCGGTCGAGATCGCTGTCTGGTTGTGCACCCCGCAAACCCGCCGTACCTTCTCCGGGTCGCCGAGGTGGTGCCGTCGCAGTACACGAGCGACACAACGACGGACAAAGTGGTTGATCTGCTGAGATCGGTGCGCATGTCGCCGGTGGTGGTGAAGAACGAGATTGAAGGCTTCGTGTTCAACCGCCTCCAGGGCGCACTCCTCCGCGAGGCATATTTCCTGGTGGGAGAGGGTGTTGTCACGCCGCGAGACATCGACACTCTCGTGCGCGAGGGCCTCGGTCGTCGCTGGTCCATCACTGGCCCGTTTGCGACGTCAGAGCTAAACACCCGAGGTGGCACCGCACAACACGCCGAAGTGATCGGGGCCGTATATGCGCGCATCGGGAGCGCCCGAGGCGACGGCGACCCCTGGGTTCCAGAGACCATCGCCTACGTGATGGACGAGATGAATGAGTTGCTGCCCGGAGGGGACTGGGAAGCGAACGTGTTGCGTCGCGAGCTGGCCATGATCAAGCTCGAGGGCCTGAGGCATCAGGGCGATGTGCCCAGCGTCATCGTAGAGAAGTAGCGAAACTCCACGCCCGCCGGCTAAGGCGGACGCCCCTCGCTACGACTGCGAGGCTGCGTTCGACTTCAGGATCCGGGAAAGAAACTGCCTGGTGCGATCTTCCTTAGGGTGATCAAGTACCTCGGACGGCGTGCCCATCTCAACAATCGATCCGCCATCCATGAACACGACGCGGTCAGCAACTTCACGTGCGAAGTCGATCTCGTGTGTTACCACCATCATGGTGAGACCTTCGTTGGCAAGTCGTCGCATGATCGAGAGCACCTCGCCGACAGTTTCAGGATCGAGCGCAGAAGTTGGTTCGTCGAACAGCATGACCTTCGGCCGCATGGCGAGTGCGCGGGCAATCGCGGCGCGCTGCTGCTGGCCGCCCGAAAGTTGGCGTGGGTAGGTGTTTTCCTTGCCCTCAAGCCGCACCCACTCCAGCAGCTGCATGGCGTGTTCCTGCGCTTTGGAGCGGCTTGTTCCCAGCACCTGAGTCGGAGCCTCGATGATGTTTTCAAGCACGGTCATATGGCCGAACAGGTTGAAGCTTTGAAACACCATTCCGATATCGACGCGCTGGCGCGCAAGTTCGGCCGGAGACAGCTCAACGAGGCTTCCGCGAGACTCACGTACTCCGACAGGGTCGCCCTGGAGGCGCACGACGCCGCCGTCTGGCTTTTCGAGGTGGTTGACGCAGCGTAAGAGGGTGCTCTTGCCTGACCCTGAAGGCCCAATAATGCACACGACCTCACCGGGATAAACGTCGAGATCAACGCCGAGCAGAACCTGAAGCTTGCCGTAGTGCTTAGAGAGGTTGTCGATCTGGATTATTGGGTCGGAATCGAAGCTCATCAGTGTGCACTCTCCTTCGCAGCGAACGGTTGCCGGCTGCCCATGCCGAAGACCTTTTTGAACTTGGTTAGGTAGGAGTCCGGGGCGTTTCTGTTCACGCCCTTCGAGTAGTAGCGCTCGATGTAGTGCTGCCCGATTGAGAGAACCGTGGTCAGGAACAGGTACCAGATGCAGGCGACGACGAGCAGAGGGATCGTCTCGAAGGTTCTCGCGTAAATCACCTGCACCGTATAGAGCAATTCACTGATGGCGACGATGCTCACGAGGCTTGTGCCCTTCAGCATCGAGATGACCTGGTTGCCCGTCGGCGGCACAATCACCCGCATTGCCTGCGGAAGCACAATGCGTCTCATGGCATTTCTGCGCGACATGCCCAGTGCGGCGGCGGCTTCTGTCTGTCCGTGGTCTACGGACTGGATGCCGGCGCGGAAGATCTCCGACATGTACGCGCCTTCGTTCAGCCCGAGACCGAGCATGGCGGCCATCAGTGCGGTCACGACAGTGTTGGTGTCGAATTCAAGCAGCTGCGGCCCAAACGGAACGCCCATCGTGAGCTTGGGAAGGAAGCTCGCGAGGTTGTACCAAAAAAGCAGTTGGACAAGAAGAGGTGTACCGCGGAACAGCCAGATATACCCGTCTGCGGCCACGTTCAGCAGCAGGCTGTTTGAGATCTTCATGAGAGCCAACAGAAGACCGATCACGCTGCCCAACACCATCGCGACAGCAGTAAGGAACAGTGTTAGTCCGACGCCGTTAATAACCTTCGCGCTGAAGAGGTAGGAACCGACCACGTCCCATCGCATAGCCTCGGCGGAAACGAACTTCGAGATGATCTCCAGAATCACGACCACCACGAAGATGCGAATGGCCCAACCGGCAACCGTGGATAGGGTGGATCTTCCGCTCCGCGCAGCCTTGACGGCTTTAGCCGGTGGAGATGAGCCGAGTTGAAGTTGCGTGGTGAGGGGGCCTCGCCCGGGTTCCTTCTCTGAGGTTTCGTTAGTTCTCATGAAGCATCCCTGCTCTCTTGGATATCCAGTCTCGCTTCGAGACGCGACTGACAATCACCTCATCATAGTCGGTGTTCGCTCAGTGACCAAGTGTTCGGAATGCGAAAAAACTTTACCAAATTGTGCCGTTGCTTCGAGCTTAAAGCCATTGACAGCACTGCACGCTTGGTGAACACTTGCACGCTAAGCGAACAACATTGGCTGAAGACGAAGGAGCCGTACCCAAAATGAAGCTAACCCCCACAGCGAGCCGCCGGTTTATTGCGGTGGCCGCGTCCGCGGCGATAGCGGTAGCCGTCGCTGGCTGCAGTGCCGCGACGTCCGAGCCGAACGCGGGAGACAGCGATTCCGGCGTCGAGGTTGCCGGAGTGATGATCCAGAAAGATGCTGAGCTGTCGGCGATGGTTCCTGAAGAGGTTTCCGCTTCCGGCAAGCTCACCGCGATTCAGTACGACAACGCACCCGCAGACACCTTCCTTGACGAGAACGACGAACTCGCTGGATGGGGCCCCGACCTGGCCCGCGCTACGGCGGCCGTGCTTGGACTGGAATACGTCGCTGAAGTTTCGGGTGCATTCGACACCTTCATCCCCGGCATCGAAAACGGTCGTTATGACACGTCATGGGCCTCGATCATCGTGACCGAGGAACGTCTCGAGGTCGTTGACATTGTCGCGGTGCACGAAAGCACCACCGGCGTCATCACGAAGGAGGGTGCTGGCCTGAGCATCGGCGAGCCCGAAGATCTCTGCGGGCTCCGTATTGGCGCTCTTGCGGGCTCCGCCTTCCTCATCCAGCTGGACGAAATCATCGCCTCCTGCGATGACGCGGGTGCCGAGGCGCCGACCGTAGACTCGTTCCCCCAGCAGGGCGCGGCATTGCTTGCGGTGTCGTCAGACCGAATCGACGCGTTCATGACCGCTAAGGGTCAGCTTTCCTGGCTGCTCCGCGACGGCAGCAGCGCCGAGGGACTCGAGATCCAGGCCCTGGACTACCAGCCGAACCTTGAGGGCGTCGCTGTCAGCAAGAAATCAGGAATGACTGAAGCCATCACCGCCGCGGTCAACAAGCTGATCGCAGACGGTTCCTACGCAAAGATCCTCGGATTCTGGGACATCGACTTCGGCCTTGTCGATGAGGCCATCGCGAATCCAACGCCGGGTAGCTAGACCACCCTGGGTACGGTCCCGGTGCTGCGACTACGGTCGCCGCACCGGGACTTCTGCGTTATGCGGGGGATTCTGCTGATGGGCTAGCTGCGCGCCACGGCCCCGTACTGGGCGGGCCACCGCTCGTCGCCATGGAGCTGTTGCGCGGCGAGATTGACCCAGTGGGGCTCCCGCAACACCGCGCGGCCCAGCATCACGGCGTCTGCCTGACCTGAACGCACGATCGTCTCCGCCTGGGCCGCATCGGTGATGAGCCCGACAGCGGAGGTCGCGATGCCAGAGGCGGCCCTAACCTGAGCGGCAAATGGCACCTGATACCCGGAGCCCACAGGAATGGGAACTCGCGCGATACCGCCGGTCGAGCAATCCATCAGATCGACGCCGAGCGCTTTCATCGCTGCGGACAGCCGCACTGTGTCTTCGACAGCCCAGCCGCCCTCCATCCAGTCTGTCGCCGAGATTCGGACGAACAGCGGGCGTCCGGGAGCCCACACCTCCCGCACGGCGGTCACCACCTCACGCAACAAACGGGTTCGGCCGTCGAAGTCCCCTCCGTACGCGTCGGTGCGCTGGTTGGAGAGAGGTGAGAGGAACTGGTGCAGCAGGTAGCCGTGGGCCGCGTGTAGCTCTATGACGTCGAACCCGCAATGAATGGCGCGTCGGGCGGCCGCGACGAAGTCGTCGATGATGCGCTCAATCTCAGTCACCGTGAGTTCCTCGGGCTCGGGCAGCCCCGCGAAGGCTATCGCCGAAGGGGCGAGTGTTGACCAGCCGCCATCCGCCGGCATGATGTAGCCGGTGCCCGTCCACGGCGTCGAAGTGGAGGCCTTGCGACCGGAGTGGACCAGCTGGACCCCGATGAGTGTTCCCTGGTCGTGCACGAAATCGACGATGGACTTCCAGCCAGCCGCTTGGGCATCCGTCCACAGCCCGGTGTCGTTCGGCGAAAGACGGCCCTCCGGACTGACGGCGGTTGCCTCGGTAAGGATGAGGCCGGTTCCGCCCAGAGCAAATTGGCCGAGGTGAACCAGGTGCCAATTGTTTGGTATTCCATCCGCTCCGGCAGAGTATTGGCACATAGGGGAGATCCACGCGCGGTTGGGAAAGGTGACCTCTCCTAAAGTGAGCGGGCTGAAGAGCATTGACGCGCGGTCTGGCGTCATCGAACGTAGCTCGCGCCGTTGACGTCCAGCGTCGCCCCGGTGAGGTGTCGCAGTCGACCCTCGCACAGCATCCCCACCAGAGTGGCAATGTCTGTGGGAGGTACCCACTCCTTCATAGCGAGTCCGGCAGTGATCGCGTCTACGCCGCCTGAACTTGCCGCTGCGGTCTGGCTCATCTCAGTCTGAACGACGCCGGGTGCGATGAGGTAGGCGAGCACACCATCGGCGGCGTACGCACGAGCGATCGTCTTGACCATCGCTGCGTAGCCAGCTTTCGATGCTGCATATGCAGCCAGACGTGCACTCGAAGCTCCGCGTTGGGCCGCCCAGCTCGAGATTCCGACGATAACGCCGCCGCCGTTGTCGAGATGGTGTTGAGCGGCGAGGCGTGTGAGATCGGACGGGGCGCGAGTGTTCACCTGCATGGCGAGATCCCAGGCCGCATTCCATTCCTCTGCTGTGGCGTCGAATTCCACCTCCGGCATGACCGCGGCGTTGCAGACCACGGCATCCACGCGACCTTTCCACTCGACGGCCGTTGACCAGAGGGCCGCCGCTGCCGCCGGGTCGGAGAAATCGGCGGGAATGAGAAGTCGTTCTGGCGCGGACGCGGTCGCGTCCTCCGCGCCGGCGGCAGACGTGTTGTACTGGGCGATGACGTGAGCTCCGCGCTCGCTGAGCTCACGCGCAATGCATGCACCGATTCCGCGCGAGGCGCCCGTTACGAGAATGACCTTGCCTGAGAGATAATCCATGGGTTCCTCCGCGGGAAGCTTTGATCGTCAACTATCGCGATTCCGCAGTTGATTTGATAGGTTCATATTGCGCACATAAGTTCTTAGAACGCACTTTCTTGTTCACGAGCATATCAAATCCCAGGGAGTTCCCCCATGACGCTACAAACCTCAACCTCCCTGAGCGAGATGGACCGCCAGCACCTTTTTCATCCTTTCACCGCTCTCAAGTCGTTCGACTCGACGGGCCCGGCCCTCACGATCGTCAGCGGCTCTGGTTCCACCCTCACTGACTCAGACGGGGGTACCTACCTGGATGCGATGGCCGGGCTGTGGTGTGTGAACATCGGATACTCCCGTCCCGAAATGGCGGAAGCACTCGCCCGCCAGGCCAGTACCTTGCCGTACTACCACGCCTTCTCCGGCATGGGTACCGATCTTCCCGCTCGTCTTGCTGCTCGACTCACCGACATGGCACCGGTGCCGGTCTCCAGGGTCTTCTTTGGCAACAGCGGTTCCGATGCCAACGACACCCAGGCCAAGCTGGTGTGGTACTACAACAACGTGCGTGGGCTGCCTGACAAGAAGAAGATCATCTCGCGCACTCGCGGATACCACGGCGTCACCGTGCTGAGTGCCGGGCTGACGGGCCTGACCAACCTGCACGACGGATTTGACCTGCCACTGCCGATGATCAGGCACGTTCGACCTCCGCATCGTCTCTGGGAAGCTGAGCCGGGCATGACGGACGCAGAGTTTGTGGCGGTGCTCGCGAACGAGCTGGAGCAGCTCATCCTCGCCGAAGGCCCAGACACCGTTGCCGCATTCATAGCCGAGCCCATGCAAGCGGCGGGTGGCGTCATCATTCCCCCTGCCGGATACTTCGAAGCGATCCAGGCAGTCCTCAATAAGTACGACGTGCTTCTCATTGCGGACGAGGTCGTGTGCGGCTTTGGGCGACTCGGTGTCGACTTCGGAACCACAGCGTTCGGGATGAAGCCCGACCTGATTACCGTCGCCAAGGGCATCACCTCTGCCTATGTCCCCCTCTCTGCATGCCTCGTGACGCCCAAGGTATGGGATGTCGTGATGGCGGGGCAGGATCTGTACGGCGGATTCGGCCACGGCTACACCTACTCTGCGCACCCATTGGCCGCCGCGGCCGCCCTGACTAACCTCGACATCATCGAGACCGAGAACTTGACTGAGCGTGCAGCAACTATCGGAGCACATCTGCACCGCCGACTGCAGGAGGAGTTCGCGGGGCACCCGAACGTGGCAGAGATTCGTGGGCAGGGTCTGGTTGGCGCAGTGGAGTTTGTGCAGAGCACCTCACCGATGACGGCGTTCGATCCAGCCATGGGGTTCGCTGCGAAGGTAACGAAACGCAGCCTCGCCCACGGCGTCATCACGCGCGCGCTTCCTGCGGCCGACACCATTTCGTTTTCCCCGCCGTTCACGACGACCGAGGAAGAAATCGAAGCCATGGTCCGAGGAACGCGGCGCGCGCTCGACGACGTAGTGAAAGATGAAGGACTGATTGGCTAAAGCCCACGACGCGATTGCTCGGGTTGGCGTTATCGTCAACCCGATCGCCGGCATGGGCGGAACGGTCGCGTTACATGGCACTGATGGCGATGCGCCCGATCGGGCACGCGCATTGGGGGCCCTGCCCGGATCTGAAGAGCGGATGCGCCGCACGCTGAGAGTTCTGCGTCTGCAGCATCCTGGTCCTCTTCAGGTGGTCGCTGCCGACGGAGTGATGGGTGCCGACAGCGTGCGGGCGTGCGGGTTGGTGGTCTCGACCGTGATCACAATCGCGAGCGGCCGCACGACGGCAGAGGACACTCGTTCGGCTGCACGAGCGATGCGCGACGCCGGCGTCGACCTCGTGCTGTTTGCGGGAGGCGACGGCACGGCCGCAGACATTGTCGGAGCTGTCGGCACGAGCGTCGCCCTGTTGGGGGCTCCGAGTGGCGTGAAGATGCACTCCGGCGTGTTCGCCCGAACCCCCGAGCGGGCAGGTGAGATTGCCGCCGAGTACCTGCTTGCGGGTGATCGGCGCCGCACCGAAGAGACCGAGGTCCTCGACGTTAGCGCTGGGGAGTCCGACATCAGCAATATTGGTGTAGCCACCGTGCCGCGCGCCACCGCTGGGGTGCAGGGCCCCAAAGTGGCCCGTGCAGACAGCACGAGCGCCGACATCCTTGCTCTCGGGGCGCAGATCGCTGCGTCCATGCACTCGGGCACCAGCTACATTCTCGGACCGGGCACGACCGTTGGCACAATTCTCACTGCGCTGGGCCTCGAGGGCACGAGGAACGGCTTTGACATTGTTCTCGACGGCGCGATCGTGACCAAAGACGCATCCGAAGGCGCATTGTTCGCACACCTCAGCGTGCACCCGAACAGCTTTCTTGTGCTCGGAGTTGTCGGGGGCCAAGGGTTTCTGCTTGGTCGCGGCAATCAGCAGATCAGCCCTCGTGTGCTCGCGCTTGTCGATGAAGCCAACATCGTCATCGTCGCGGCCCAGAACAAGGTGGATGCGCTCCAGCCCCCCATGCTTCACGTCGACCTTGGCCGGTCTGAGCCGCACACCGCGCTTCAGGGCTATCGCCGAGTCCGCACATCTCCGACACGAAGCACCGTCTTAAGAATTGCCAACTAGTTCCCGCTGGAAGGAAGCGAAAATGAGTCAGCTCACCCCTCATCCCTATATGGGTAATTCAACCGAAGCCACCCACGAAAGAATGCTCTCAGCCGTCGGAGCCGCTGACGTGGAGGAGCTGTTTGAGCAGATCCCTGCAGACCACTACGGGACGCGAGGCACCACGCTGCCGGACGGCATCGTGTCGGAGGCTGAGCTCGAACGTCACGTAGACGGCATCCTCCGGTCGAATGCGAATACCCGCGACCACCTGAGCTTCCTCGGTGCTGGCAGCTGGCAGCACTATGTGCCCGCAGTGGTCGATGAGATTGCGGGACGCAGCGAGTTCCTCACTTCGGTGTGGGGTACCCCGTCATCGGATCATGGGCGCAATCAGGCGTGGTTCGAGTTCGCCTCCCAACTCGGAGAGCTTCTCGATCTCGAATTCGTTGGTCTGCCGGTGTACAGCTGGGGTTCGGCCGGCGGTAACGCGTTACGCATGGCGGCCCGACTAACCGGACGCAGTCGGGTCATCGTCACCGCGGCCATCGACCCGGAACGCCGGGCAGTCATCGAGAGCTACTGCGGTCAGCAGGGATCGGCCCGTGCGCTGGAGATCATCGACCTCGGCTACGATCCCGCGACGGGACAGGTCGACCTGGAGGACCTCACCGCCCAGCTGGATGACTCGATCGCGGCTGTCTACATCGACACCCCGAATTACCTTGGCGTTTTCGAGACGCAGGCCGCGCAAATCACGGCGCTCGCCCACGCGGTCGGTGCCGAGATGATTGTGGGAACGGATCCGCTCAGCCTGGGGATCGTGGCACCGCCCGCGAGCTACGGGGCAGACATCGTCATCGGATCGACTCAGCCGCTAGGTGTGCCCCTGAATGCTGGGGGAGGTGTTGGCGGGTTCATCGCGACGCGTGACGAAGAGAGGTACGCGCGCGAATTCCCGACTCTTCAGGTCAGCATCACAGACACGAGCACCCCCGGTGAGCGTGCATTCGGGCTGACTCTGTTCGGGCAAAGCTCGTACGGCTCGCGCGAGGAAGCAAACGATTGGACGGGCAACTCGGTCTATCTCTGGGCAATTCGCAACACCGTCTATATGGCCCTGATGGGACCAGCGGGCTTCGCGGAGATCGGCACCACGATCATCTCAAACGCCCACGAGGCCGCCCTACGGGTCTCCGGCATTGACGGAATCTCGGTGCGGTTCCCCTCGGGATACTTCAAAGAGTTTGTCGTCGATTTTGGCGACACGGGCCTCACCGTCGCCCAGATCAATCGACAGCTTCTGGCCGACGGCATCTTCGGCGGCAAAGACCTCAGCACCGATTTTCCGGAACTTGGCCAGAGCGCCCTCTTCTGTGTGACCGAAGTGCACACAGAAAGTGACATCGATCGATTGACCAGTGCGCTGCGAAAGGCGGTACAGCGATGACTCGCAACGAGATTCGACCCTTCCACTCCGCACGCTGGAGTGAGCCGGTCGTCATGGAAATGGGAGCATCCGGCCGTCGCGGAACGGTGCCGCCAGCAGCGTGGGGCACCAAAGACACAGCAGAGCTTCTGCCGTCAGCCCTGCGCCGAACCGAGGCCCCTGGCCTGCCCGAAATGTCTGAGCCAGACGTCCTGCGTCACTACCTCCACCTCTCTCAGCAGACGATGGGGATGGTGGGTATCAGCCTTTTCGGCACCTGCACCATGAAGTACAACCCACGTATCAGCGAGCGGATCATTGCCCGACCCTACGTGGCCGATGTGCATCCCGCCCAGGACCCGTCCACAATGCAGGGCGTTCTTCAGATCGTCCACCAATTCTCTGAGGCGCTGACCGCCCTTTCGGGAATGCCGGCGTTTACCTTCCAGCCCGGGGGCGGTGCGGCAGCGGCTTTCACTCACGCCGCGGTGACGCGCGCCTATCACGCATCCAGAGGCGAGCAGGGGCAACGAACGGAGATCATCACGACGGCACAGTCGCACCCGTCCAGTCCGTCAACCGCTGCCGCAGCCGGGTTCGACGTGATTACGCTCCCGGTGGAAGAGGACGGCTACCCGTCAATCGAGGCTCTTCGTGCCGCGGTCAGCGACCGTACAGCGGCGCTGATGGTGAACAACCCAGACGATATGGGAATCTACAACCCTCATATAAAGGAGTGGGTCGACATCGTTCATGAGGCGGGCGGTCTGTGCTTCTACGACCACGCCAATTTCAACGGCGTTATGACTCGCCTTCGCGCTGCGGAACTCGGCTTCGACGCGTGCATGTTCATGTTGCACAAGACGTTCGGTGTGACGAAGGGTGGCGGCGGGCCCGCCGTGGGTGCATACGGATGCTCGGAGGAGCTGAGCAAGTTCCTGCCCGGGCCGCGCGTAGAGAAGATGAGCGATGGGTACGGGCTCGTCGAGAGCCCCTCGAGCCTCGGGCGCATCCGGGAGTATCTCGGCAACGTCCCCCAGGTGATTGCTGCTTACACGTGGTTGAAAGCGATGGGCGGCAACGGCCTGCGCGAGGCTGCCGACCTCTCCGTGCTCACCAATAACTACATGGAGAAACGAATTCTCGAGATCCAGGGTGTCACCAAGGCGTTCCCCGGGGTAACGAAACGGCGGCTGGAGATGACCCGCTTCAGTCTCGCCGAGATCACCGAGGAGACCGGTGTGACAGCCGTAGACATCCAGAACCGCATGACCGACTTCGGTATCGATGCATACTGGCTCAGCCACGAGCCATGGATTGTTCCCGAGCCCTTCACGCCAGAAGCGGGCGAGGCGTGGTCGATCGAAGACATCGACTACTGGATCGACGTGCTGGCTCACGTGATCGACGAAGCCCGCAGTGATGCCGAACTTGTGAAGACGTCACCGCACAACCAGGTCGTCGCCAGGGCGAACACGGCGGGACTCGACGACCCCGAGCGATGGGCAACCACGTGGCGGGCTTACCAGCGAAAAAACGGAAACCACTAGTGCGCATTCACAGCAAGGGGTTCGGCAAAGCGCCAGACGCCATCACGCTCAACTACAACGGCGCTGCCGTCGAGGGCCAGGCTGGCGACACCATCGCCTCGGCACTCATTGCGGCGGGCGATCCCGCCCTGCGCGTAGCCCGCGAGGACGACAAACGGGGAATCTTCTGCGGAATGGGCGTGTGTGCCGAGTGCACGGTCATGATCGAGGGCAAGGGGGAGAGCCTTGCGTGCATGACCCCGGCCACGGATGGCATGGTGGTGGACTCCGCCGAACCTCGTCTCGATCTGCCCAGTCTGGACACGTGCTCGCCCCTGCCGGAGTCGACCCTCACGCCGGATGTCGTCGTGATTGGGGCCGGGCCATCGGGACTCGCGGCGGCGGCGGTTGCCGCTGAGAGCGGGCTCGACGTCGTGCTGCTCGACGAGCGCGGCAAGCTCGGTGGCCAGTACTACAAGCAACCTGCCCCCGACTTCGACCTTGACGAGCATCAGCTGGATGGCCAGTATCAGCGTGGTCGAGCGCTCATCGCGCGGGCACGCGCATCCGGTGTGCAGATCCTCGATCGCGCAAAGGTGTGGGGAGCATTCGCTCCGGATCACATCGTTGCTGCGAGTCCGGTTGAACGATGGGTGATCCGCGCCAAGCGGGTTGTACTTGCTACGGGAGCGTACGAGCGCGGGGTGCCGATGCCCGGCTGGACCCTTCCCGGGGTCATGACGACTGGCGCGGCACAGACGTTGTCCCGTTCCTACCAGGTGTCACCTGGACAGCGTGTTCTGGTCGCTGGCAACGGCCCGCTGAACATGCAAGTTGCGGCCGAGCTGGCTGCGGCCGGCGCGAGCGTCGTCGCCCTCGTCGAGCTTGCCAGTCCGATGCGCCCGTCGAGCCTGCTCGCGGGTGCAACCATGGCGCTCTCCTCGCCCGGCCTCATCGTCGATGGCGCGAAATACGGGCTCTCCCTTGCTCGTGCACGGGTGCCCGTCATTAGCGGCAGTGCCGTCGTGAGGATGACCGGAGACGAGAACGGCGTAACGGGCGCTGTGGTGGCGCGCCTGCGCGCCGACGGCACGCCGGTCGCAGGCACCGAGCGTTCGTTCGAGGTCGACGCGGTGTGCATGGGGTACGGATTCCTTCCCTCCAATGAGATTGCCCGGATGCTCGGCTGCAGTCACCAATGGGACGACTCCCTCAAGACGCTCGTCGTCGAGCGCGATGATGACGGCCGCACATCCGTTGGCGAGACATATGTAATTGGCGATTCGGCGCAGGTCCATGGTGCAAAAGTTGCGCAGGCTCGCGGAGTCATTGCCGGTGCCTCGATCGTCGCGGACCTCGGGCGGGAGATGTCTGATTCTCACGCACGTGAGCTCGCGTCGGCTCGCAGGAATCTGGCGCGCAACCTGCGTTTTCAGACTGCTTTGAACCGCGTCTACGCGGCGCCCGTGCTCACCGTCGAGCTGGCGACGCCCGAAACGACGGTGTGTCGGTGCGAGAGCCTCAGCTTCGACACGGTGTCTCGCGGCCTTGATGATCTCACGTCCAGCGCCGGCGCCAGCAAGCGAGTTTCGCGCGTCGGCATGGGCAAGTGCCAGGGCCGCTACTGCGGCCCCATCGTGGTTGCCTTGTCGGCGTCGCGCAGCGGCGTCACTGTGGACGAGCGCTCTGGCTTCGCGCCGCAGGTGCCGTTCAAGCCGACACCCATCTCCGTCATCGCTTCGCCAGAACAGTAGAAAGTGTTCCAGTGAGGGTTGTCGTTATAGGCGCGACCGGGCACGTCGGCGGTTACCTTGTGCCCGACCTCGTGGCATCCGGACATGACGTCGTTGCTGTCAGCCGAAATGCCAGCCCGCGGTATCGCCACCACGAGGCGTGGGACTCTGTCGAGCACGCCATCATCGACCGGGAAGCCGCCGAGACCGCCGGCACTTTCGCTGAAGACATCGCGAACCTGAATGGCGACGTCGTCGTGGACATGATCTGTTTCACCCCAGGTTCGGCTCAACACCTGATCGAGGGACTCCGTGGCCGTGCAGCGCGGCTGATCATGTGCAGCACCATCTGGGTCAAAGGTCGCTTGACCTCAGTTCCAGCAGACGAAGACGCGGTAAGCGAGCCGTGGGGCGAGTACGGCATCGACAAGGCCGCGATTGAGGAGCTTTTGCGCCTCGAGTCGCTAAGGCCAGATGGGATGCGGAGCACCGTAATCCGGCCGGGCCAGATCTGCGGGCCAGGCTGGGCTGTCATTAATCCGCAGGGCCACGGTGGTCTGGAGGCGTGGGAGACGCTGGCCGCAGGGGAGGCGTTGCCTCTGCCAAACTTTGGGTTGGAGACCCTCCACCACGTGCATGCGAGTGACGTGGCTCAGGCATTTCAGCTGGCCATCGAACGAGAATCCGGTCCCGCTTTCGACGTCTTCAATGCCGTCGCAGCACGCGCCAGCAATCTTCGCGGGCTGGCGGCGGCGATCTCGACGCGATTTGGCCACGAAGCGAGGTTCGAATTCATGCCGTTCGAGTCGTTCCGCGAGCGAGTGACGCCGAAGCAGGCGCAGACCTCATTCGAGCACATCGTTCGGAGCCAGGTGATGAGCATCGATCGCGCGAAGAACGAGCTGGGTTATCGACCTCGCTACTCGGCAGAGGATGCAGTCGCAGAGTCGGTCGGCTGGCTCTGTGAATCCGGCACTCTCTCTGCGAGCGCCGCCGAGCGCTGGTTGGGCTAACCAGCGCCCGGTGACGGCCCTAGGGGATGCTGTTCCAGTACTTCGCGCGGTTGTACTGCCATACCCACTCGAGTTCGCCACCCAGCTCTAACGCAGAGCGAAGGGCGAAGTTCGGTTCGCGCAGGAACTGTCGCGCAACAAAGACGATGTCGGTGTCGCCCGTGACGATGGCAGCTTCTGCTTGCTGGGGGGACGTGATGAGGCCGGCTACACCAACCGGGATGTCGACCTCCGCACGAATCTTGCGAGCCAGCGGCTGCTGGTAACCAGGCCCGGGCACGATGTGTTGGCCAGGGCTGTTCCCACCCGAGGACACGCTGATGAGGTCGACGCCGGCGAGGCCGCGGATAACGGCGATGGTGTCGTCGACTGTGACACCGCCCGGTACCCACTCTGTGGCGGACAGACGGACAACGAGCGGCATATCGGCCGGAATCACTTCGCGGACCGCTTCGATAACCTCGCGAAGCAGGCGCGAGCGGCCGGCGTCGTCGTTGCCATATTCATCGGTGCGAGTATTCGAGGTCGGTGACAGGAACTGGCCCAGGAGGTAACCGTGAGCGGCATGAATTTCCACGAGATCGAAGCCGGCTTCGACGGCTCGGCGTGCAGCATTCCGGTAGTCATCGACCACCTTCGTGATGCCGTCGAGGTCGAGGGCGACGGGCGCGGCAAACGGCTCGTACGGCAGGTCTGTCGGTCCAACCGTCGTCCAGCCGCCTTCAGCGGGCGGGACGTAGCCTCGGCCACGCGTCGGTGGTGCGGTCGAGGCCTTGCGTCCCGCGTGGGAGAGCTGCATGCCGATGAGCGAGTGCATGCTGTGCACGAAATCGACGACTCGTCGCCACCCGATGGTGTGCTCGTCGTTCCAGAATCCTGCGTCGTCCGGAGAGATCCGTCCCTCGGGGGAGACCGCGGTTGCCTCGGTCATGATCAGGCCGGCGCGCCCAAGCGCGAAGGAGCCGTAGTGCGCGACATGGAAATCGGCTGGCTGGCCGTCGATCGAGGAATACATGCACATGGGGGCGACCCAAAGGCGATGCGGAACGGTGAGTCCGTTGATCGTAATCGGCTCAAAAAGTTGAGATTTGGGGAGAGACATTCAAGGTCCTTTCGATGGAAATCTAAAAACTGTTCGCAGAGCCTGGCCGGTCTGATGCGAGGTCGGCGCCGCGCTGTCGTTCGACGGTCAGGCCATCCCGCACCCACGTCACGCAGGCTCGCGTGTTGGGCACTCCACCGATCGTCATTACACAGTCGAAGCAAATTCCCATGCCGCAGAAATAGCCTCGCGGCTCGCCTGATTCATCCTGGCGAAGTTCAGTCTGGCCGCACGCCATGATCGCTGCAGCGACGCTCTCGCCCTCGAACGCATCCTGTGTTGCACCGTCGACAACGATGCGCACCAGAGCTCCGCGTTCCATGCCGTGGCCAGACGTGCGGCCCATACTCACGCTTGACTCGTTGCGGGGGCGAGCAGGCCTTCTTCTACGAGAACTGCACGCATCGCCGAAATCGCCTCGGGGTCGCTCACGGGAAGCCGCGGGTGGCGAACGTGCCCGGCGGGCTGATCGAGCAGGTGCATCAATGCTTTCAGTTGCGACTGGTAACCACCGTAGATTCCAGCCCATCCACCGGGAAGCCACAGCTTCGGAAAGAGACGATCCTGAATCGCCGCATAGCGTTCCATCGACTCAAAATCTCCGGCCCAGTAGTTTTCCCAGAATGCCGGGTCTGGAGATCCAAAGAGGGATCCACCGCCCACCGTGCCGTCACCACCCTCCGTGCGAAGAACCTCGACGCCGCGAGCAGACATGTATGGGCCGAAGACGCGAACGCGGTCACGCACGCGACGCGACGTCTCGAAGAACTGGTCGGCGTTCGGCGTGCTGTCCTTAATTGCGACGATGGAATCGATGTCGGCGAGGCGATCCGCAAGATCGGAGTCGATATCGATGCCTGTGCCGTGCGGCCAGTTGTAAACGACGGTCGGTCCCTTCACGGCAGCGCTGACCTCTTCGTACCAGGACACGACTTCGTTGGGAAACAGCTTGATGTACGGAGGCGGGGACACGAGCACGCCATCGGCGCCAGCGTCTAGAGCGTGACGAGCCAGCTCCTGAACATTGTCAACGGTGTTGGAGGTGCAGCCCACCAACACGCGCATCCTGCCGTCCGCCGCGGCCACTGCCGTTTCAGCAACAGACTTTCGCTCATCGACACTCTGCGAGAACCACTCGCCACACGTGCCATTGACCACGGCACCGTGCATCCCGCGTTCCACGTATTGTTCGATCAGCGCGTGCAGTGTTTCGGTGTCGAGCGCGCCCGACTCACTGAACGGGGTCACTACCGCGGGCAGGTACCCAGCCCAATCGATGTCATCACGATTCATTTACAAGCTCCTATTGTCTGGTTGTGCATAGCTCTGGTGGATTCTGCGCCGAATGCTTTACGACATTCGATCGAGGGAGAATCGCTCGGGGAATGGCGATAATCCCTTGTGCTGATTCAGGATCTGTTCGGACACCTGGTAGGCGAAGATCGGAGAAAACGTGAACCCCGTTGTTGAGACGCAGGCGTAGTACCCGGGGACTTTCGCGGACTCACCGACAATGGGGGACTTGTCATCGGTGAAAGCAATCACCCCGGACCAGGTGCGGATGACTCGCACGTCATCGAGGGCTGGAACGATCTCCCGGGCGACGTTGAGATTTCCGGATGCGCTCTGCCATGTAGTCGGATATCTGGTCGGGTATGCCGATTCTCCGGTTGGCCAGCCACCACCCACGATGAATCCGCCGTGAGAAGTTTGCTTGAGCGTAAGCCGGCGACCGATGTGCTGCACCATGGAGGGGAGCAGCTGTGGCCGGGCTTCGGTGACATTCACATGCAGACCTTCGCGCTTGATGGGGAAGTTAAGCCCCACCATGTCGGCGAGATCGTCAGCCCAGGCTGCAGCACAGTTGACAACGCGGCGGGCGTAATAGGTGCCCCGCGAGGTGCGCACGGTGAAGCGTCGTGATGCGGACGCGTCATTGACGTCGATGCCCAGTACTTCGGTGTGCGTCTTGATCGTGGCCCCAGCCTCCGCAGCCCGCTGCGCATAGAGCGGAGCGGTAGTGAGGGGATTGGCGTGGCCCTCGAGGCCGCAGTAGGTCGCTCCCAGCACCCTGTCCGAGAAGTACGGAGCCCTATCTCGGAGTTCGGAACCCGTGAGCACTTCGGTTTCGATTCCGGCTTCTGTTTCCAGGAGGTGTTTGTCGTGCAAAATTTGCAGCTGCTCTGAGGTCTCTGCGACCATCCAGCCGCCGGTCTGGTGGAGCCCGACGTCGGCTCCAAGTTCGTTACTGAGGCCCTTCCACAGCTCGTAGGCCCGGACGCTGTCCCTGGCATCACCGAGCAGACGGTCCCTGTCAGCAGAGGTTCCCGCGCCGGAGAGCTGATGGATGGCAAGTTGAAAGTGGAAGCTTCCGGCGTTGGTGCCCGAGGCTTCTCGATTTAGTTCGCCTCGTTCGAGGAGCGTTACCTCCACGCCCTCCTTCGCCAGGTAGTAGGTAACGGCCGCGCCGGCGATTCCCCCACCGATGACCAGGACATCCACCTCTTCCGCGCTGACCGAGTCCTCAGAGAAGCGTCGATCATCGCGGACAGGCCGGGTCGCGTCGGCGCTGGTGTTGAAAAGTCCGGGGTCTGAGACATCCGCGTTCGCGATCGCGCTGATCGGCGTTGGTCGTACAGGCATCCGGGGAGTCATCGGTTCAACTTCGGAAATCGAGACTCCACGGTTGTCGGCAATCATCGCCGCAATGTGGCGACCGCACATCCGACCCTGACACGGTCCCATTCCGGCTCGGGTCAGGCCTTTCACCGCGCTCACATCGGGAGCCTGATCGATCGCCTTCGCGATCACGGAAAGCTTCACGCCCTCGCAGCGACAGACCGTGGTGTCTGGCTTGGCGAGCTCAAAGATTCCTTCGCCCACGTGGTACATGCGCTCGGCGGCGGCGCTGAGAGCCCGTCGGCGCCTGAGCGCTGATAGCAAACCGGATGCACGGTCAGCCGTTTCCTCGTCTGTGAGCACCTTGGCGTCGTTGGCTGCGGCAAGCGCTGCCAGTCGCCCTTCGTCGGCGGCGACGGCGGAGCCTTCGACGCCAGTGCCGTCACCGGCCGCGTATATTCCTGAAGCGCCCGTGCGGCACCATGCGTCGCGGCGGACGACGGATCCGCCGAGGTCTTCGTCGTTATCGAATTCGCAGCCGACGAGCCGCAGGAGTTCGGTGGAAGGGGAAAATCCATAGCCGACGCAGAGCACATCCGCGTCGATGGTCTCCTCGGTGCCCGGCAGCACACGCCATTGCGCATCCACTGCCGCGTGAACTACGCGTTCGACGCGTCCGTCACCTTCCGCCCGCACGATGATGCGACCGTACCTAAGGGGAATTCTGTGCGTGAGAAGGGACGCTCGATACTTCGCCGCATCACGCAACAGCCCGATGTTGCCGGGCGCGGCCAGGGTTACCTTCGCAAGATCTCCGATGCCGGGAGCGGGGCCCGACTCGAGTGCGGTCACGATGTTTGCCCCATACCCAGCCAGCTGGGCCGGGAACGCGAGCGCCACGGGGCCGGACCCGGCAAAGACGATTCGTTCGCCGGGAATTACCGCTTGAGTCTTTGCCAGTGTTTGGAGGCCACCAGCCGTAATAACACCGGGGAGCGTCCAGCCCGGAAACACCACAGGCCGATCGTTGGCGCCAGCAGCGATAATCACTCGGGCGGCAGACATCCGTTCGACAGCCTGCCCGTCCCGTTGCACCATCGCCGTCCAGCCGTGCGAGGAGGGTTCGATATTAACCACGCTCGCCCGAAGGACAATCTCGGCGCCACTCTGCTCCGCCTCGTCGATGAGGCGGCGGCCGGCGATGTACTGCGCGCCCATCGCCCGAGGGTCGGTAACCCGCATCCCGGGGCCAGGTTGCTTGTATACCTGGCCCCCGAGAGTTGGGCGTTCATCGATGAGCGCGGCTGTCAGCCCTGCGGCCGCCGCGGTGGACGCGGCGGCCATTCCGGCCGGACCGCCCCCCACGACCAGGACATCGAAAACACGCTCATCTTCTTGCATTGTTTAGCAGCCACCCGGCATGTCTGGCATTTCGGGGGCCATGATCGAGCTGTACAGGTCGGCGAGAGTGCCGTCATTCTGCGCCTTGCAGAGGAAGGCATCGAGCTTCGTCGTCAGCGTGCTGTTGCCCTTCTGCACTCCCCACGAGCCGTAGTAGAGGCTCAAAGGACCATCCACCTCGGCCTGTGCCAGCTGGTTGGGGTTGGCCTTGCTGAACTGGGCGAGGATGTAGTCCTCGACGACGACCGCAGCCGCACGACCGGTAGCAACTTCAAGAAGCGCTGCGTTCTGGTCGGGGAATCCACTGACGGTGGCATTGGGGAAGTTGTCACGGATCAACTGCTCGTTGCTCGAACCCTGAAGAGCAGTGATGATCACGCCCTCCTTGTTGAGCTCGTCGATCGTCAAGGTGGTGCTGTCTCCTTCGGGCACGGCGAGAATGCTGCTGTAGGGGACGTAGCCGCGGGAGAAGTCGATAACCTTCTTCCGCTCATCGGTTGCACTCAGACCGACCGAGACCATGTCGAACTGTTTTGCCTGCAGGCCCGGAATCAAGCCAGCAAAGTCGAGGTTCTTGATTTCGAGCTCCACGCCCATCTCCTCGGCGAGTAGGTTGAGCAGTTCGACGTCGTAGCCGGTGGGCTCGTCACCCTCGAGGTACATCTGCGGCTTGTACTGCAGGTTCATTCCGACGACGAGAACACCTGGTGTCATCAGGCCGTCGCTCTCAGGGGCGGCAGATGCCTCGGGGGCGTCTCCGCTGGCGCCTCCGCTGGCGCATGCTGACAGTACTAACGCTGCAGCCGCCATTGTTGCAACGAGCGGCAACTTTAGGGCCTTCCTGACGGATCGTGTCTTCATGCTGTTCTCCTTCTTGTTGATTGTTGATGTGTGATTGGGAGTCGGGTCGAGGTCTGGGTTACTTCACAAAGAGCTGCGCGGTGGCGAGGGAACTGGCCCTGGTTTTCGCAACGATCCTGTCGATGTTGCGACGTTGACGAGCCCTGATCGCGCGACCCAGGAGTGCCTTGGGCGGGCGGACGTAGACGCCCTCGACGAGCCTGAAGATCAGGTCGATCGCGAACGCCGCGATCACGTAGATGATCGCCGCTGCCGTGTACAGCACGAAGGGCTGGAATGTCGTCGCGACCAGGTTTTGCGTGACGCGGACAACCTCGAGCAGGCCGATGACGGTGAAGGTGGATGTGTCCTTGACCATCCCGATGTACATGCTCCCGATATTCGGCAATGCAATCTTGATCGCCTGGGGGAGTGAGACCGAGAAGAAGATCTGGCTCGTACGCATCCCCAGTGCCCAGCCGGCCTCCGTGTGTCCGTGGGGCACGGCGGTGAGGGCGGAGCGGAAGATCTCCGCAAGGAAGGCGCTGTAGAGCATTGATAGCGCGATGACGCCTGCCTGGAACACGCTGAAGCTGATGCCGAGTACCAGCGAGAGACCAAAATAGACCCAGATGACACTCACGAGTGCCGGAACGCCGCGGAACACGTTGATGTACCCGACGGCAATCCAGCTCACCGACTTCGGACCGTTTCGCAGGACCGCCAGCAGCAGGCCAACCACTGTCGAGATCAGCAGGGCGACCGTCGAGACCGACAATGCGGTCCACATTCCGTTGATCAGGGCCCCACGGTTGTCCCAGATGAGCCCCCAGTCGAAGTCAAACAGGCTCATCACTTCACCGCTTTCAGGAATTCTTTGGCTCGTTCTGTTGTGCAGTTGTCGTAGAAGCCGCGCGGCCCCGACTCAACGATTCGTCCGTTTTCCATGAACACGTTGAGATCGCCGATATCGCGGGCGAAACCAAACTCGTGCGTGACGACAACAATGGTCATTCCGGTCTCAGCAACCTCGCGCATACTCTTCAGCACCTCGCCAACGAGCTCGGGGTCAAGGGCTGAGGTCGGTTCATCGAAGAGGATCACTTCCGGATCCAGTGCCAGGGCGCGCGCGATAGCGACGCGTTGCTGCTGACCACCCGATAGCTCAGATGGGTAATGTCCGGCTCGCTCGAGCAGGCCCACCTTTCGCAAAGCTTCCGCGGCATGCTCTCGCGCGTCGTTCATGCTCTTCCCTTGCGCTTTGCGCTGTGGCAGCGCGACATTATCAAGAGCGCACAAGTGCGGGAACAGGTTGAACTGCTGGAATACCATTCCCACTTTGCGCCGCAACTGCAGCTTTGTCCCGCGCTTCGCATGCTCGTCCGGGAACCCTGGGCCATACTCGACCCCGTCGACCTTGAGCGAGCCCTTGGTGGGTTCTTCGAGAAGGTTGATGCTGCGCAACACGGTGGATTTGCCCGACCCCGAGGGGCCGAACAAAACGACGTGCTCGCCCTGATGTATGTCGAGGTTGATCCCGTGCAGAACTTCTGTCTGGCCAAAGGACTTGTGGAGTCCCCGAATCTGAACGATGGGGGCCTTGACGGCGTCCCTGCCCGCGGGTCGCATTTCGTCAACACGAGTAGTCACGCGCGAACCTCCGTTATCGATACATACAGGCCGGCTGGATCCTGAAAATACGCGTAGCGCCAGACCTGACCGTCGGTCATCGTGATCTCAACCGGTTCTCCAACGAGTGGGATGCCCAGGGCCTTCAGGTAGGCGAGTGCGAGGTCGAGGTTTCGGGCGCCGATGGCAAATTCGAAGGTGCCGAGGTGGCCCCACTCGCCGCGCATGTCAGCCCCTGGTGGGTCCTGTTCCACGGGTTCGAGCGCTCCGCCGTGCGGGCTCGTCAGCAGCATCATCCGCTGGACCGGTGGAACGCGGCCAACCGATTCGAACCATGGGTTCATCGGTGTGTTCACGCCGCTGGCGTCGAACAGCTTGCCGGTGAAGCCCAGGTTTCGGTAAAAGGTCTCCGTCTGCTCGATGTCGGTGACTCCGAAGGCTACGTGATTTACTCCTTGCGGGCCGCTGGGATGTGGCCACCCTGATTCGAGCGTTGACCACTCGATGAGCTCGATTTTCGCCCCGTCGGGATCCTCAACATACGAGAGCCCGCAGTGTGTCTGGTAGGGATCGAGAACCTGCTCGTCGGGTTCCATCAGGCTTGTGTGGCCCGATGCGACGAGTGATTGGTAGAACTCGGCCTGGCCTTTGACATGCAGGCACACCTCGCAGATGCCCGGCTCGCCGTAGGCGAATCCAGCCGGAAGCTCCCCTTGTGGGCGATTCGTGATTTGAACCAACTTCACGCCGGATCGACCTAAGACGGTGGGGTTGGTGCTTCGCAGGTAAACGACGCGAGCTTCCGTCGAATCGTGGCCAGTCGCTTCTTGAAGTCCGCCAAGCGGCCCGGCGTAGTCGAAGACAACGTCCGAAAAGCCCAACTGCGCGTAAAACTCAAGCGATGCCTCCATGTCGGAGACGCCTACACCGATGTGATCGAGTCCGATCAACGAACCAAAACCATGGGTGGCCTGACTGGTCATCCGAATCCTCCGGTGCTCACATGATGGCTGCCCGGGGCCAGCATCGACTCGGAGTTCGGTGCCTGGCCCAGGATGACGGTGTCGTCGCCTAGGGGAAAATGTTTGCATACCGAACGTTTGAGCGCAAGGCGAACACAAAAGTTCGTATTGCGTTCAAACGTTCGCATATCGTACAGTTTTGACGTGCGGCCCCAGGATGTGGCGGTGCAGTACCGCAGTTGGCCGTCGACGAAGCACTGTAGGAGAAATGGACGAATCAGCACTTACGCGCGGATCGACCTCCGCGCAAGCGTCATTCGCATCGCGCCGATTCCTGGTGTCCGGCGGTGCCCGTGGGATTGGCGCCGCTATCGTCAATCGTCTGTCGAGCGCTGGCGCCTCAGGGCTCATCCTCGATCATTCCCTGGACCCGGCGGCATCCCCCGCATGGCCGGCAGTAACGGTGGATGTGACGGACGAAACTGCCGTGCGAGATGCCATTCAGGCGGACGTCGAGATGAATGGACCGTTCGATGGTCTTGTTGTGGCGGCCGGAATTGTGCCCGGCTGGCATAGTCCGACAGACGTTGATCTCGAAATGCTGAACCAGACCCTGGCTGTAAACCTCACCGGCTTCGTCTCGACGATGAAATATGTTGCGCGCGACATGCCCCGCGGATCAACCATCGTCGCGATCGGATCGCTCAATTCGTGGCGCGGAGACGCAAACCTGCTTGCCTATGCAGCGAGTAAGCATGCGGTACTCGGCGTTGTTCGTTCGGCGGCCCAGGCGCTGGGTTCTCGGGGAATCCGGGTTAACGCTGTTGCCCCTGGCCCTGTCGCGACCGAGGCGCTGTTGAAGCGCATGGATTCCAGAAGCGGGCGCACGGGTATGGATCGAACCGAGGCACTGCAGGCAGCCGAACGACTCACCGCTCTGGGCTCACTGGCTACGACGGATGACATCGCCGACGCGGTGATGTTCCTCTCCGGCACCGGATCCGCCGCTATTACCGGGCAGATTCTCGCCGTCGACGGAGGGCTGCTCTAGATGCACACCCTGGATTCCGCCCTGACAAGCGGCCTGACTCTTGAGAACCGAACTGCGCTTATCACAGGGGTATCAGGCGCGATTGGATCACTCATCGCCTCCACCTTTATCGAGCGAGGCGCGCGAGTGGCAGGAACATATCGCAGCCGCAGGGAGGCAGCCGAGGAGGCGCTCATCCGTGCGAGCCCGAGCCGGTCAACGCTGCTCCAAGCAGAATTGAATACCCCGCAATCCGCCAGAGAGCTTTGGACCCGCGCGGAAGCATGGCAGGACATGGACACTCTTGTGGTGAACGCCGCTGCCATGACGCATGCACCGTTGGCCGGCGACGACACCGACGCCTGGGACAGCAGCTGGGAGCGTTCGTTCCAGGTCAACGTGCTTGGCGCGGCGACACTCATGCGTCAGGCCGCCTTGTCATTCTCCGAACGAGGCTTCGGCAGCATCATCGCGATCTCAAGCTGGGCCGCCGAGCAGGGTTCTCGCCTCCCCGACGCTAACGCCTATGCAGCATCAAAGGCGGCCCTTCGAAACTTCGCTCAAACGCTGGCACGCTCCTATGCGCGCAACGGTGTGCGCGTTTATGTCGTGGCCCCTGGGGTTGTTGGCGGCGGGATGGGAACGTCCGGCCTGCAGCCCGATGAGATTCAAGCGACGGCGGATGGGCTGGCAATGGGACACCATGTCGACCCTCACGAGGTAGCAGAACTGACTGCTTTTCTGGCAACCGATCGATGTCCGAGCCTGACGGGTTCGACCATCGACCTCAATGGCGCTTCGTATATCAGGTAGTGACCATAGTCACCTCCTCGTCACGCGCACTTCACCCTCTCGAAAAGGCCACACTCACATGACACTTTCTCCGACCTCCGCTAATCATGCAGACTCCGGCATCCACTCGGTGGCAATTGTCGGTGCCGGCAGCATCGGAATCGCATGGAGCATCGTCTTCGCGAGTGGCGGTCTGGACGTACGACTCTTCGAGCTTGACGACAGCCGGCGGGAAGCGGCTTTGGCTGCGGCAGAGTCTTTGCTGAACGAAATGCACGGCGCGGGGCTGCTGTCCGAACCGGTATCCGTGATCCTCGAGCGGATGAGCGTCTGGGACACGCTCGCCGAGGTCGTGGAGGGTGTCGGCTATGTGCAGGAATGCATCATCGAAAACATTGATGTGAAGCGTGAGCTATTCCGTCAACTGGATCTCCTGACGCCGCGGGAGGTAGTTCTTGCGAGCTCGACATCGGCTATCCCGTCGTCGAAGTTTGCCGGCGAACTGGAGGGCCGTGACCGATGCCTCGTGGTTCATCCGGCAAATCCGCCTTACTTCCTGCGTGTCGCTGAGATAGTTCCCGCCGTTTTCACCTCGCCCGCCGCGGTCGCAAAAACCGCGGCAATACTTAGGCGCGTAGCGATTTCACCCGTGCTCCTCAACGCTGAGATCGAGGGGTTTGCCTTCAATCGGCTGCAGGGAGCGCTGTTGCGGGAGGCTTACTGTCTCGTGCGGGACGGAGTGATTTCAGCAGTCGATCTCGACACGCTCGTGAGAGAAGGGCTGGGTCGACGTTGGTCAATCATCGGCCCATTTGCCACGAGCGAACTCAATACCCGTGGTGGCCTTCGTCAACACTCCGAGATCCTGGGCGCGGTGTACGCGCGGTTCGGGCTCGAGCGCGGTCTCGAGAACCCGTGGACGCCCGCCACCATCGATACTGTCGCGAACGCGATCGAGCAGGACCTCCCGTACGGCAACTGGGAAGAGAACGTGCGCGAACGTGACCACACGATGATCAAGGTCGCCTCGCTTCTCAAGGGCTTCGACAACCCTCTCGTGCGCGGGGAACCTTAGGAGAAGGACGCTGGCTGACCGAGCAGTGCGCGATGCAGGTCCCGCACGGCGAGAGACACCTCTGCGGGCGCGTCGAAGGGCTGGTTGTGCCCGCTGGGGATGAGCCGATGATCCAGCAGACGAGTGAAGCGCTTCGAGTGCTCCTCGCGCGTTCGCGGAGTGACCATCGGGTCCTGGGTGGGGTCAAGGACGATCGCGGGAACATCGATGGTGGGCAGTTGTGCGAGACGACGCTCATCCTCGTCATACTCGGGAGCGCCGGGGGCAAGCCCGAAGCGATGACGGTATGAATGGATAACCACCTCGACGAAGTCAGGATTGTCGAAGGATGGGGCGGCCCGCTCGAAGTCGGCGCTGTCGATCACGCGTTCGGGCGACCACTCGCGCCACAGCTGCAACGCCAGCTCGCGGCGATACCGAGTCAGGCCGGCCCTCCCGCGCTCGCCGTGGAAGTAGTACTGGTACCAGTCGAGGCTCTCCTCGACGGGCGGGGCCGGCTCGCAGGAGGCGGCGATGTCCTGGATGGAATCGCCCCCGAGGGCAATCACGCCGCCGATGTGCACGGGGTCGAGTGCGGCCGCAACGCATGCCGCGCGACCTCCCCAGTCGTAGCCGACCACGATGGGTGCGGAGAGTGCGAGTGTCTCGACCAGCTGCAGGACATCCCGACCTATTGCGGCCTGTTGACCCGAGCGCTGGGTTGCGTCCGACGTTATTCGGGTCGGTCCGAAGCCGCGAAGGTACGGCACGATAACCCGGGCCCCGGCCGACGCGAGAGTCGCGGCCACAACCTCGTACGAGTGAGGGTCGTATGGGAAGCCGTGCAGCAACAGCACGGGCCATCCGTCGTGCGGTCCCGCGGTTTCGAGGCCCACGTTCAGTGGTCCGCTCGTCACCGACATCAAGGAATAGGTTGTCACGGTTCAACGTCCAGTTCATGAAGCGCCATCCGCAGCGGCGACGCAGGTTCGCGACGGCAGCTTATCGCGCCTCCCAGCTTCGCCATAGCAAGCGTTCCTACGCTGCAGTCATCATGAACCTACGATCAAGTCACCTCACGCGCAATCTCGTTATTGTTAGCGCTGCCGCCTCGATGGCGCTGCTACTCGCATCGTGCGCCGCGACCTATTCTTCCTCCTCCACCGACTCCACCTCCACGACCGCGGGTATCGACCTCGCGATGTTCACCGATGGCGCCATCGTTGGTGAGCCCGCAATCGTCGACTGCACCCTCAGCGAAGGCGCCGAAGCGTCGTGCTACGAGATCACCATCTCGGGCTACCCGACCGACTACGAGCCTGGGCCGTTCTGTCCCACCACAACTAGCACCAGCGCGGATGACGCCGGCATCTGGTTCGACGGCGACGCCGTCTACGACATTGACGGTGAATTCATTCTGGGCCTCGCGGAGCTGTATGGCGAGGGCTGGGAGATGTACGACGCCGACGGCAACGTCTACGTGACGGACACCCAGGAAGCCTTCGAGGCCGCGGCGCGACCTGACGTCGACCCCGCGTACCAGAACTACTGCATCGAGGGCAGCCTCGACTACCTCGAGAACGGTGAGCCGATCGAGACGACGGTTCTCATCCCCACCGAACCCGTTGCGGCATCCGGCTCTAGCCAGAGCCAGGGAAACCTCGGCATCACGCTTGATGGTGTCATCATCGCCGCCTCGGCACCGGTCGACGCCATCCTCGGTGCCTACACGATCGCATCGTTCGACGACTGCGGTGGCCACTTCAACCCGTTTGAGGGCTACCACCTGCACGGTGCCGCAGGATGCTCAACCACCGGTACCGCAAGCGAAGGCGAGACCCTGCAGTTCGGGTACGCGATGGACGGGTATGCGGTCTACGCACCGTACAGCGAGGAGGAGCTCGCCTCCGTCGAGCTCGACGAATGCAACGGCCACACCACCGAGGCCGAGGGATACCACTACCACGCCAACTCGATCGAGGAGAACCTGGTGATCGAGTGCTTCACGGGACAGGTCGCCGCCTCGGATGAGGCTGGCGGAGCGCCGGCCGGTGGCGCACCCGCTGGTGGGGCACCGGGTGACGCTCCCCCCGCGGTCAAGCCAGACGGCGAGTGACCGCACATGACGCTGCCTACCCTCTCTTCGCGCTGGCTGCTAGCACCTCTCGTTGGGCTCTCACTGGTGGTGACGTCGTGCGCTGCCACCTCGGAGACGGCAACGGAATCGGCGACGGACTCGGCGACGGAGGCACCCGCCTCCGTCACTGAGCTGGCCTCTCTCTTCACGGATGGCGCGTTGACCGCCGATGCGATCACCGTCGACTGCACGCTGGAAAACGGGACGGAAACGACCTGCTACCAGTTCGAGGTCGCCAGTCTCGCCTCCACGGTCGAGACCGACGGACCGTACTGCCCAGAGACCACCAGCGATGTCGGGGGCATCTGGGTCTGGGACGGCGATGAGCCCGGACTCTACGCGCTGGACGACGAGTTCTGGGCATTAATGGAGTCGCAGGGCTATGAGTTCGTCGACTCGGAGGGCGACGTCACGATCTCCGATCCTGCGGCCCAGTCATCCACGGCAACCGAGAACTCCTGCCTGGAAGCGACGGCGGATGGTTCGTACCACATCCAGGTACTGATCCCGACGACACCGGAGCTGCTCGACACTCCCGCCGATCTGTCGACCATCTCTCAGATCGGTCTGGCGTTCGACGGTGTCACCATCTTCGGCGACGCGCCGTCCGTTGCCGACAGGGGCGGGCTGCCCGCCCTCGACGCCTGCGGTGGGCACATCGACCCGTCCGGCTACTATCACTGGCACTTCGGGGCGGAGTCGATTCAGACAAACCTCGACGCCGCTGATGCCGAGCTCACGTGTGATGTCACCCAGAATGTCGAGGCTGCTGTTGCTCTCGCGTTCGATGGGTACGTCATCTACGGTCCCGAAGAGGATGGCGAGGTTCCCACGGATCTCGACGCCTGTGGCGGACACGTCTCAGAGACGGCCGAGTTCGGCGAGGTCTACCACTACCACCTGTCATACGACTCCCCGAACCTGCCGTTGTGCCGCGTCGGCGCCTCGGCAAATGCGAAGCTCACGAGCCCCGACAACAGTCAGGTGCAGCTGCCAGACGGCGAGGACGGTGCCGGGGGCGGGGCGCCCCCGGGACGATGAGTCCGGATGCCACACCATCGGCTCAGCCACGGCTGAGCCGATGGGCCTCCGTGCTGCTCGCGCTGGTCGCGGTGATGACGTTCATGTCTGCCGCGACCCCCGCATCCGCCCACGACACGACGACCCACGCGCTGACGATCTTCGTCGAGGACGGCCGGATCGTGGGAACCGGGCTCGTGGAGTTCGGCGAGCTCGGCCTTGAGGACACCACGGGCGACGGGCTCATCGATCAGGAAGAGCTGACGGCGCAGAATTCTTCCGTCGCGGCGACGCTGGTCGCCACGGCGCAGGACCACATCGAGCTGACCGCCAATGGTTCCGCTGTGTCGATCATCGGTGCCGGGCTGGGCATGCCGGAGGAAACTACCGCCTCGGGAGGGTCGGAATATGTTGGTCTCGCGTTCGCCTCGGAGCAGTTCGAGGGAGACCTGGCGGCACTGACTGTCGCGTGGGACCTGCCGTCACCGAGCGACTCGGTGGTGGTATCGGATGCCGACAACGCCGTTGTCGGTCACCTGGGCGACGACGGAACCGTCACCTTCACCCTCGACGGCGGGTCGACCGCGTCATCCTTCTTCGGTCAGGGCATTGAGCACATCCGCCTCGGATTCGACCACCTGCTGTTCCTCGTTGTGCTCACGCTGGGCGTCGTGGGTGCACGGCCGAACCGGGCCTCGCTGTGGCGGGTGATCAAGCTCGTCACCGCCTTCACCATTGGTCACGCCGTAAGCCTGTGTCTGGCCTACTTCAACGTGCTCCCGGTGCCAGCCGCGATCGTCGAACCTGCGATCGCTCTGTCGATCGTCGCCGTCGCTGCCCTCGCGGTGTGGCGCAAGATGGGGCCGCACCCCTGGTGGATCGCGGGTCTGATCGGTGTCGTGCACGGCCTCGGATTCGCGTCGAGCCTGGCCGGTCTGGGGCTCGCCACCTCAAATCACGTCGTCGCACTGCTCACCTTCAACGTGGGAATCGACGTCGCGCAGGTCGCGGTGGTCGGCGCTGTGCTGGGCGCGTACGCTCTGCTCGGCAGGTTTGTGTCGCCTCGCGTGCTCGGGTTCGTGCGAATCGGAGTCTGCATTGCGATCGGTGTCGTCGGCCTGTTCTGGGCTGTGACGAGGGTCGCGACCTTCGTCATGGGCTAGACGTACCGACAGAGAAGGGCGGCACCGATGCGGTGCCGCCCTGAACTGTTTGTCGGCTTCGCCTAGGGGAGCGCGATGCTCGAGTCGAGGAACTCGTTCGTCGCGATGTCCGCGGGGGTGAGTCCGTCGGCGACGGTGATTCCCACGCTGGCGAAGATCGGCGTGGTGAGGTCGATCATCTCCTGCACGCGCGACTCGTCGAAGTCGCCGATCGCGCCGTCGACGCCGTTCGAGACGATGCCGTCGGCGATCATGCTCTCGACGGAATACTGAGCGTCCACGTCGGTGTACACCCAGCCGTTGTCGTACTCGGAAACCGCCTGAAGGATCAGGGCGGTCGTCGCAGCGGGGTCAGCGAAGAAGTCGACCTCGGCCTGCTGGAGCACCGGCACGAGGGCGGTGAGGCATCCGGAGAGGTCTGCCAGCTCGCCCGAACGCACGGAGATCGCCGACTGGTAGTACGGGAAGCCGGCGTCGTTGATGAGCTGGTACGCGACCGGCTTTGCCCAGTTTTCGAGCTCCGTGCCGTAGATGATCGGGTCGGATGTCGCGTAACCCTGCTGTCCGTCCTTGCCGTCGGCCGCGATGAACGCAGCGGGGGTGCCGTCGAAGCTGCCGTCGGCCTGGGCCTCGGGAATTACGTTCGCCCCGACGAGGTAATCCATATACGCGGCGCCGCCGAAGTACCGGATGTTCGCGCCCGAGTCCGCGAGTTCGGCGATGGTGGTGACATCCGGGTACGTCTCCGGGTCCCACATGATCATGAGCGGGCTGATGTCGAGCGGCGCGAAGACCGCCGTGGTCGGGGTGTCGACCGAACCGCGGATCGCCTCGTCCGTGCTGATGTAGCCGAGGGTGATGCTGTCGTCCTGGTACATCTGCGACGAGACAGACTGGTAGCCGATGGCAGGGCCGCCGGCGCGCACCTCGAGGGAGACTCCGGTGTATTCGCCGGCCGAGTACAGGGCGCCAGACACCGACTTGGCGTCCGAGTCGATGACCGCGTCATCCCCGAACATCTCATACAGGTGGCCGTGCTCGGATTCAGGGTTCCAGTCGGTCTGGATGGTGATCGTTGCCGGGCAGACACCGGAAAGGTCGACCGACCCGACGGTGAGAGCAGCCGCATTCGATGCGGGGGTGGGAGTGCTGCTGCATCCGCTGATGGTGAGGGCGGCTGCTGCAACCACCCCGGCCACGGCGAGGGTGCGGCTTGTTCTGGAGGTGATCATGGTTTCCTTTTCTTGGGTGGCTGTGGTGGTGTCAGGACTGGGCGGAAATGACTCGGGCTGCCTCTCGCGGGGCCCCCGCGTTGCTCACACCGGCGCGCGATCCGGCGAGCTTCGCCTTGCTGTGCTCGGCCAGGGTGACGGGCTCGTAGAGTGGCTGCTCGCCCTCTGCAAGCAGTTCGGTGAGGGCGGCGGTGCTCGCAAGGGGGTTTCCGGAGTGGAAGTACGCGGCGCTTCGGCGACGCTCGATCATGCCGTCGACGATGGGCGGCTTCACCCGGTGCAACGTCGACATCCATTTCTCGTTCGTCCATCGGGCCATCACGTCGCCGAGGTTGACGAGCAGGGCATCGTCGGCGGGGCTCACGTCGTTCCAGGAGCCATCGCTTCCGAGCACCTGGAGGCCCTTCACCTGATCGGCCCACAGCACGGTGATCACGCCGTAGTCGGTGTGTTCGCCCATTCCGGTGAGGTCGCCGTCCAGGTCGATGGTCGCTGGCGGCAGCGAGTAGTTGTTCATGCGCATGGTGCCCGTCGCCTGGCCCATCAGGTCGGCGACGCGTTCCGGGCTGAGGCCGAGAGCGTCGGCTGCGACCAGGGTCAGGGTCTCGGCCACACGCCTCGCCTCGAGGAGGTACGTCCACACGCCCTCACGAAATTGAGGGTCGTCTGTCCACACGTTCTCCTGATATTCGACGTCGGCGAGGGCGGGCTCGGGGTAGGTGGAGCTGTCGAGCCCGACGTTGAACGCCTCGAAGAAGTCATTCATCTTGTTGGCGGGCGCGACGCCCAGGCTCAGGCTGATCGCCTCGGACTTCGGGGGCGCGTACCCGCGGTTGATGCCGGGCGGGGTGACGAACTGCTTCTTCTCCTCGAGCGTCTGGGCGAAAAACGAATCCATGGCCGCCTTCAGGCCATCAATAACGGGCAACGGGATGCCGTGGCCGGTGATCTGCACGAAGCCGACCTCCCGGCAGGCCGCAGCCAGGGCCTCAGCCGTGGCCTTGCGCTCGTCGGCGCTGCCGCCGACGACGTACGACGAGATATCAACAGTGGGTACCAGAAATGACACGATGTCTCCTTGGGGTGTTAACGGCCGAAAAATGGCGGCCGTGACCGAGTGAGACACTTCACGTGTTTCTGTCGTGGCCCGTGCGATGCGCGGGGCTCCAGGAATACCAAGTGCTGGAATCAGCATCCGGGGTTCGTGTTACGGGATCGTTTCGACGACGTAAAGGGTTGTGGCCGCGGTCGGATCGGCGCTCCGGCCGGTGCGAAGGTTGAACCATGGCGACCACCGCATCCGACCTCGTGCTGCTGTGGCGACCGCGCGACGAGTTCGTGAAACTCTTCATGCCCGGCGGAGTTTTTCGTATCCTCATCGACTACGCGACGGCGGCCCGCTACCCCGTCGAGTTCGACATCTGGACCGACGGCCGCGCCGGAATGCAGCGCGCATCGATCTACTGCGGGCTCACCCGGGTGCTCGACATCTACTGTGACGGCAAGAGGGTGAGGATGGATGCGGCCGCGGCCGTCCTCGACAGGCTGGGCCGCGCCCGCACGCCGTTTCCGTGGGTGCTGGTCGCCGAGGCGGGCATTCTCGTGCCCGCCATAGTCGAGTTTCTCGATGCGGCGATTCCCGAGGCATCCACTCGGCGTGGTGCGGTTGGTGCCGCCATGATGTCCGTTCCCGGGCGGACCACGCTGGCGCGGGACTTCGGCCTTCGTGCCCGAACCGACGCTGTGCGGACGGCGATCGCGGGCGCCCGGGAGTCGGTGAGCTGCGGCCCTGGAGTCTGTGCCATTCGTTCAGCGGCCACTGACGGAGCAGCTCGTCGTGGACTCACTGTGCGTCGAGGCCGACGGCCGGATCGTACTGATCGAGGCCGAGGCGAGACGAGGCGCCGAGGTCTCGCAGGCGCCGATCCACGGGGTGCTCATGCTCGCGTTGTGGCGGCTGTGGCTCGAATCAGACCCATCGGCGATGAGCACCCTGCGCGAAATTGGGGTCATCCGCCAGCAGCTCGGCCTGGGGACCACTCCAGAGATCGTCGAGGAAAGCCACGCAACCTATTTGCTGTGCGTCGAGGCCGGGGTGTCAGAGACGTTAGTCGAACGCATGCGCGGGATCTGGTCGGCTCTCGGCGGCGCCGGCATCGAAGGCGCCGATCGGTTCCGCTGCGAGGTTACGTCGCTGGCGGGACGAACCGTGCCTATCGGGACTGTCTAGCTCCTGCTCGATTTGGAAGGCGAGTTCCCTAAGGAAGCTGAGTTGTTCGGCGGTGGGCGCGGGGCGGGGACGACTGTCGAACACGCAAATTGCGCCGATCCGCACTCCCTCCGGCGTCCGGATGGGGTAGCCGGCGTAGAAACGAACATCGGTGGACGGCACAGCCCTTTCGTCGTGGCGCGCGTCCGGAACGACAAAGTGAGTGGGGGACTGCACGGTGATGGCGCAGAAGGATTCGTCGAGCGGCCCTTGCTGCGTGGCGACACCGACGGAGGATTTGAGCCACTGTCGCTCCCTGTCGATGAGCGTGAATGCGGCGCTTTCCGTGCCGAACAGTGAGCGAGCCATTCGCACGATGCGGTCAAAACGATCTTCTTGCGGCGTGTCGAGGATGCGCGTGCGGGAGAGTGCCGCCAGGCGTTCTTCTTCGCTCTGCGGCGTTCCCCTGACGATGTGGTCGCGATGTGCCTCGTCTGCGCGCAGGAGCGGCAAGAGCACATCGACGACATTCTGGGTGGCCTGACGGTATTCCTCGGGCCCTCGATATCGATCGCCTGCGACGTCGGGTGCCCGTGGGGGCAACACCTCGGTTGCAACCGGGGAGACATAGGTCGTGGTGCTTCGCGTTGCGCATAGGTCGCGGGTGACGCTGTTGAGGTGGTCGGCCCACCGGTCGACCAGCCCGCCGGGCCGGGTTGCGAAGAACGGGATTCTGCTGAGCGGCGGCACCCCGACGACGACGACGGGACTCGCGCCGACCGCCTCCACGAGCACATTCAGGAGTCGGTCCATATGGTGCTCCCACCGCCGCGCGGAGATGAGCTGGAATGCATCGCTAGCGCCGATGAAGACGACGACCGCATCGCACGCATCCATGGGCACCCCGGATAGGGTCTTGACGGCTGTGGTTATCGTCATTTTTGGGTCTGCGTGGGTGCGGACCTCCGACCCGCGCCCAGTGGCCGCGGTCAGCGCACGTGCAAAATGGCCGGGGAGCGCGAGGTTGTGAGTGAGCACTCCCCATCCGACGGCGAGGCCGTTGCCGACGATAAGGACGCAGTCCGGGTCGAGACCCGGGGCTTGCGCGATGGGCTTGTCGAGCGGTCGGACCGGCAGATCGTCCACGAGCGTGCGCCATCGATAGACGTGTTTCATCCACAGCCCGGCTGCAGAGACTAATGCGCTCTCCGTTTTTCCCACTGCCTCACCGTAAGTAGGTTTGCGTCGTGCGGCCGGCCGCCACTCCGCAAGCCGATTCGTATCGGCGCAGTTATTTCATTGTCGAAGCGTGATCGGGCACGTAGCGATGGTCGTCCTTGTCTGGCCGCTGATAGTCGTCGGCGCTCGGACGATCCGGGATCTTGACCTTCTCGGGATCGAGGTGCTTGTAGGGCACGCTCGACAGGATGTGACTGATGGTGTTGATCCGCGCTGTGCGTTTGTCGTCGCTCTCGATGGTCCACCACGGTGCCTCGTCGATGTCTGTGCGTTCGAACATCTCATCTTTGGCCCGCGAGTAGTCCGCCCATTTCGTGATTGACGCCACATCCGTCTTGGAAAGTTTCCAACGGCGCAGCGGGTCTTTCTGGCGCGAACGGAATCGCTTCTCCTGCTCCTCGTCAGAGACCGAGTACCAGTACTTGAGCAGGATGATGCCGTCGTCGACGAGCATTCGTTCGAGCACGGGTGTCTGCTCCAGGAATCGCTCGTGCTGCTCCGGGGTGCAGAATTCCATGACCTTCTCGACGCCGGCCCGGTTGTACCAGGAGCGGTCCATCAGCACGATCTCGCCAGCGGTCGGCAGCCTTTCGATGTAGCGCTGGTAGTACCACTGGCCCTTCTCCGACTCGTTGGGCTGGGCGAGCGCGACGACGCGTGCGGAGCGCGGATTGAGGTATTGCATCACCCGTTTGATCGATCCGCCCTTACCTGCGGCATCCCGACCCTCGAAGAGGATGAGCACCCGCGCGCCGGAGTCGATGACCCAGCGCTGCATGTCCACCAGCTCGGCCTGGAGACGTTCGAGCTCCTTCTCGTAGGCCTTCTTCGGCATCTTCTTGGCGTACTTCGGTTTACTCATCGACAGGTGCTTTCAGTTTCAGGGCGCCGGGCGACACTCGCGCGGTGAATGCCACGGCTTCGCCAAACGGGTCGCCGTCCAGCTCGATCTCGGCGGCCCGGCTCAGGCGCACCTCGAACTCGGGGAGTTGAAGGATGTCAACGGCTTCGACGTCGATCTCAGTCATCTTGCGGCCGATCGGGGTGCGTTTGACGACACCGTTCTCCCAGAAGACCTTGAACACGAGCTGGAACCAGCCGCGAATCGACTCCGGCTTCAGGATGACGATGTCGAGCATGCCGTCGTCGACGACAGCCTCGGGCAGTAGCAGGATGTTGGCTGGCAGCGAGCCGCAGTTGCCCACGATCACGGCCTGGGCGTTGGAGCCCCGACGTCCCTGCGGCTTGTCCGAGCGATGCCGGATGCGCAGCTGGTCCTTCTGGCGCAACACCTTGAACAGAGCGTCAGAATAGGCGAGCCATCCCACCTTCTTCTTCAATTCGGGGTCGGTGTTGTTCATAATCTTGGCGTCAAGCCCCACCCCCGCCATCACCAGGAACGAGAGAGTATCGGTGTCGCCACCGGGGCGCTCGATATCGATGACGGCCACGTCGATGTTGCGGTCGATTCCCGAATATGCCGTTCGAATCGAGTGTTCCATGTCATCGAGTGTGAGCTTGAGGTTTCGTGCGAGCAGATTGCCGGTGCCAGACGGCAGCAGCGACAGGGCCGCATCGGTTCCGGCAAGCACCTCGGCAACCGAGCGGACTGTGCCGTCGCCGCCCGCGGCGATCACGAGAGTGGCGCCAGCCTCAAGGGCTTCCTTCGCCTGCCCTCCGCCCGGGTCATCCTCCGTCGTCTCGAACCAGAGGGTGGTCCAGTCGTGCGACGCCTGCTCGGCGGCGATGGCCGATTTGATCTCGTCGAGATCGACTTTGACCGGGTTGTAGATGACTGCCGCTGTGGCGCGGGCAACGGGAGTTGTGCCGCCCGAGGACGGACTAACGACGGATGACATGGCCCGATCCTAAGCGGCTCCGAGGCGCAGAAAAGGGGGTTGACATTCCGGTCGGCGTGAACGGTACGCTGCCGCAATGAACACACGACCAGCCAAAAATGTAGCGCGCAGCACCAGACGATCAGATGTCTTGCGCTTTCTGGCTCGAGCGGGTTTTGCGGTCAACGGACTCGTCCACATCATGATTGGCCTCATCGCGTTCGGTGTCGCCACCGGCACTGGCGGTCAGGCGGACCAGTCGGGCGCGCTCGGGCAGATCTCAGCGACACCCGGCGGCACAGTGATTCTCTGGGTTGCAGTGGTGGCGCTCGCGGCCCTCGGCGTCTGGCTGATTCTTGGCGCCTTCCTTTTCCCCAGCTCCGACTCCAAGAAGAAGGTGGTGCACTTCCTCTCCGAGGCCGGGAAGGGTGTCGCTTACCTGGCAGTAGCCGGCACGGCGCTGACCTTTGCGCTCGGAGGCTCGTCGAGTAGCGAGCGTGATGTCGACGGCATGAGTGCCGATCTCATCGCCGCGCCCGGCGGCATCCTGGTTTTGTGGGCCATCGCGCTGCTTGTTTTCGGGGTGGGGGTGTACTTCGTGGTGAAGGGTGTCAAGCGCCGCTTCATCGACGACATCGACCTGCCCAGCGGCAAGCGCGGCAAGCCGATCGTCGCCCTGGGCGTCATCGGATACGTGGCCAAGGGGGTCGCCCTCGGGTTCATGGGGATCCTGTTGGGGATCGCCGCCTTCAACGCAGATCCGTCTCAGGCCGCGGGTCTCGACGGCTCGCTCAAGGCACTCACGGAGCTGCCGCTCGGGGTGGCCATCCTCGCGCTCATCGGTCTGGGCTTCATGGCGTACGGCGCCTACTGCTTCGTTCGCGCCCGAATCGCGCGCCTCTAGGTTCGCTCGCCGACCACTCGCATCGTGCGGTGAGTATCGAGAGCGATCACCCCTCCGAGCACGGTCAGCGAGAGGAAGACGGAAGCCAGAGCATCCGAGGGCCAGTGGTACCCGAGGTAGATCCGGCTCACTCCGGCGACGATGATCAGGATGCCCGCGATCGTGAACGACAGCGCCGCGATGCGGGGATGCTCACGACGGGAAAAGACCAGGTACGCGATCAGCAGCATGAAGTCCGCAGCCCCTGCGACATGGCCCGACGGAAATGACGGGGTCATGTCCGCGCCGAACAGCATCTGTTCCAGGGGCGGCCTTTCCCTGCCCACCAGCCGGGTGACGACCTGCACGACGATCAGGCCAGCCAGGAGGCCGATCACCAGCAACAGGGGACGCCAGAGGTGCTTGGAGAAGAAGCCCCAGGCCGCCACGACAACGAGAGCGACAATCGGCAACACCACCGGACCAAACCCAATCGCCAGCCCGATCATCAAGGACGTGAGCGTGTCCGACTGATTACTGATCAGCCATTCGTGGAACGGCTTGTCGAGTCCGGGGACCTCGCCCTGACTCGCGACGATCACGAGCAGCGTGATAAATCCCGTGATTCCGACGGCCACCAGTGCTGCCGACCAGATGTACAGCCTTCTCTTCGTCTCCGCCGGTACCTCCCGTACCTCAACGATGAACTTCTCGTGGAAGGCCCTCAGCCGCGATTGTTCCTCTGCGGTTTGCGTCATGTCGACTCCGTTCATTCGGCAGTGGCGCCGCGATTGTGTCCGGTCAGAATATTTGCTGCCCGAGAGACGCAACTACCCGTTGTCTCTTTCGCCAGAGTGTGGTTAGTGCAGCTGTGCGCGGTGCAGACTCACACATCGCTCTTGGGGTCGTCATAGGAATCTCATAGGCAGCCCCGGTGAGATGTTCCTTGTCACCAACAGACAGGAGCACCCCATGGTTACAGCAGTCATGATCGCCATCGATCTCGTCGCGATCCTCATCCTCACTTTCGGCCTCTACTTTCCGCGCCACCGTCGCCGGGATCTGGTCGTCGCATTCCTGACCGTGAACGTCGGGGTGCTCGCGGTCTCTCTGATCCTGTCGAGCATTTCGGTGGGGCTGGGTGTCGGCCTCGGACTGTTCGGGGTGCTGTCGATCATCCGTCTGCGTTCGTCGGAGATCAAGCAGCACGAGATCGCGTACTACTTCGCGGCACTCGCCCTGGGTCTTCTGGCTGGACTGTCGACAACTGTCGACCCGCTGATCATCGGCCTCATGGGTCTCATGCTCGCCGTCATGCTTGTCGGCGACCACCCGAAGCTGTTCGGCAGCTACCGGATGCAGACAATGCAGCTCGACACCGCCTACACCGACGAGGCCGCACTCACCGCGGCGCTCGAAGGAATGCTGGGGGCCCGAGTGCACCACGTCACGGTGCGCCACGTCGACCTCATCAACGACTCGACCCTCGTCGAGGTGCGTTACCAGCTCGAACCTTCCCTCCGAACCGTCGAAACACACGAACGATTGGATGCCCGATGACCACCTCAGCCACCATCACCGGTCTCGCGCCCATCTCGCTGGCGGAGCTCAACGAGAAGGCGGCCCTGCAGACCCGGGTCGACCGCAAGTACGCGCTCAATCGTGAGGACGCCGCCAGGGTGCTGTCGGCAGTGGATGCCTCGACTCGGGTTCTTGAGATCGATGGCCAGCGCGCCAGCTCATACGAATCGGTCTACTTCGACACCCCGGATCTGCTGAGCTATCGGATGGCGGCGCACGCACGTCGGCGCCGGTTCAAGCTGCGCACCAGGTCGTACCTCGACTCCCAGCAGACCTGGCTGGAGGTCAAGACCCGCGGCGCGCGCAGCACCACGGTGAAAGACCGGATCGAACACGAGATGGATCATCGCGACCTGCTGACGGCCTCGGCGAGGGACTACGCCGACAGCGCCCTCGAGTCGGTCGGCATCGGGCAACCCGAGGAGCTGGAGCTGGTGCCGACCCTGATCACCAGGTACGACCGCACCACGCTGTTCATCGAGTCGAGCCTCAGCCGCGCCACCATCGACAACAACCTCAGCTGGGAGGGCAGCGACGGCCGGATTCTGCACCGACCGGATCTCGTGATCATCGAGTCGAAGTCGGGCTCACGCACCTCCGAGATCGATCGACTGCTGTGGAGGTGGGGCCACCGCCCCGTCAACATCTCCAAGTTCGGAACCGGCCTTGCGGCCATCAGACCAGACCTTCCATCCAACAAATGGGCGCGAGTGTTGCGCCGCCACTTTTCAGGAGCCTGATCATGAAGAACAAGAAATTTACGCTCACCGCCGTCGCCAGCACACTGTTTATCGGTGGAATGCTTCTGGCCGGATGCTCGGCCGCCGTCGAGACTCCCGCAGCGTCCAGTGCCACAGTCGCGGAGAGCAGTGTCGCGTCGACCGTCGAGATCGGTGCAGCCGCTACAGCGGTGCTTGCCGCCAACGCGAACTCGACAACGGTGAACGACGATGAGTGGAGCACGGATGCTGCCGTGAACGTCGCGCTCGCGTCATCCACCGCATCGGCCGATGGCGATGGCGTGGTCGTGGACGGTTCCACCGTGACCATCACGGCGGCCGGCACGTATGTTCTGAGCGGCCAGCTCGACGGTCAGATCGTCGTCGACACCGCGGACGAAGGCGTCGTTGCTCTGGTGCTCGACGGGGTACAGATCTCCAGCTCGACGAGCGCTGCGATCGCCGTCATGAATGCCGAGGATGTCGCGGTATCGCTCAGCGGCAGCAACAGCCTTTCGTCCACCGGCGCCGACGAGGAGGCAAACGCCGCCCTGTTCAGCGATGCCGACCTGACGATCTCCGGCGACGGGTCACTCACCGTGACCAGTGGCGCGAACGACGGGATCACCAGCCAGGACGACCTCGTCGTGCTCTCGGGTGACATCACCGTCACCGCGGCCGACGACGGACTTCGGGGCAAGGATTCGCTGACCATCGAGGGCGGCACCGTCACGGTGAATGCTGGCGGCGACGGGCTGAAGTCCGACGACGCCGAGGATGAGACGCGCGGCTACGTGCACCTCGCCGGCGGCACCATCACCGTGGTCGCGGGCGACGACGGGGTGGCAGCGCAAACCGACCTCGTCATCACCGGCGGCACGACCACCATCAATGCGACCGATGACGGCCTGAAGGCCGAGGTCGACCTGGTCGTCTCGGGTGGCTCCACCTCGGTGCAGAGCTCCTATGAGGGCGTCGAGTCGTACTTCATCACCGTGGAGGGTGGCAGCCTCAACGTGAACGCCAGCGACGACGGAATCAACGCCACCAGTGGCACCAGCACCACCACCGACGTCGGCGGCATCGTCGAGGCCGATGACGGCGCGCTGGTGCTTGTCACCGGCGGCGAGGTCACGATCGAGGCGGAGGGCGATGGTCTCGACACCAACGGTTCGGCGCTGTTCACGGGAGGCACCGTGACGGTATTCGGCTCGTCCAGTGACCGCGAGGGAGCTCTCGACACCAACGGCACGATCGTCGTCGATGGTGGAACCGTGCTCGCCGTCGGCACCACCGGCATGGCAACCTCCCCGGACGACACGTCGGCGCAGGGCTGGCTCAGCGCCGCCCTCGACCAGACGTACGGGGCGGGCCAGGCCGTGCAGGTGCTCGCCGCCGACGGGACGGTGGTTGCCGAATTCACCTCGGTGAAGTCGTTCCAGTCGGTCGTGCTGTCGGCAGCTGCCGTCGTCAACGGATCCACCTACACGGTCACCGTTGACGGACAGACCGCCGGAACCGCGACTGCGGGAGTCGCGGCCTCGGGTTCCGAGGGCGGAATGGGAGGTCCTCCCGGTCGCTAGGGATGACCTGGAGGGGCTATCGAGGGCGACGTTCGCAGTGCGAGCGTCGCCCTTTAGCGCGTCCCGCGCCGCGCTGCGATCCCGGCGAACAGCGCGTGCAGCAGGGGAATCACCGACACCACCATGAGCACCGTGCCGAAGACCGTGTCATCGGCGCGCAACAGGATGCCGCCGATCAGCAGGGCCGCGAAGAGGACGGCGGAGATGAGTTGTCGTCCGAGGCGTTCGAGGCCGCCGAGTCTGCGGTCGAGCTTCGGGGTCTGAACCGCGATTCTGCCTTCGTCGATGCGGGTCGCAAGGTCGTCGACACGCTGGGGTAGTCGGGCCAAAGTGCTCGCGATCGACATCGCCTTCTTCGCGGCATCCTGAACGACCTTGCCGCCCTCGCTGCGGATCAACTGGGCTGAGTACGGTTCGATCGCGTCCCAGATGTTGAATTTCGGGTCGAGCGAACTGGCCATGCCCGACGTCATCGACATCGCGCGGATGATCAGCAGGAAGTTCTCGGGAAGCTGGAACGGGAGGCTGCGCACCAGGTCACCGAACTCGATGGCGAAGGCGCGGAATTCGCGCGGATCGACCTCCTGCAGCTCGGCGAAACCCATGCCGCCGAAGCGGGCGAACAGCGTGGTCATCGCTCGCTCGAGCTCGCCGGTATCGGCGGAGGGCAGAAGCACCCCTACCTTGCGGATGCCGTCGACCATTCCCTTGCCGTCGCGAGACGCCGCGGCGATCAGCAGATTCCTGAGCCCGCTTCGAAGCACCTCCGGGACTTCTCCCATCATTCCGAAGTCGATGAAGGTGAAGTTCCAGGCGCGGCCCGTGCCATCCGGGTTGGCGAGCGGGGTGACGAAAATGTTGCCGGGATGCGGGTCTGCGTGGAAGAAGCCATGGAAGAAGAGCTGGTCGAACATGACCCTGGCAAATTCGTTGGCCACCTCCACGGGATCGATGCCGGCCGCGGCCAGGGCATCCACATCGTTGATCTTGATGGCCGTGACATCCTGCGCCGTCAGCACCCGCCGGGTGGTGCGCTCCCAGACCACCTCGGGCACAGTAACCCTGTCGTCGTCGGCGAAGTCCTGGCCGAATCGTTCGCCGCTGGCAGCCTCATGCAGATAGTCGATTTCTTGAAGGCTGGTCTCGGCGAACTCTTCCACCAGTTCCGGCATGTCGACACGATTGGAGACGAGCCGAACCCGGCTGAGCCACTGCGCAACCCGACGGAGCGCCATGAGGTCCACGTCGACGATCTTGTCGATGCCCGGGCGCTGCACCTTCACGACGACATTCCGCAGACCTGTGTCGGCGGCATCCAGGTCCGACAGCACCGCGCGGTGCGCCTGGCCGAGGGATGCCGCAGCCAACGGTGTGGGATCGATAAACGAGAATGCGCGCTCGAGGGAGATCCCCGAGCTCGGCTTCGGCGAACACCCTGATCTGATCGAACGGAACCGCAGGAACCTCGTCCTGCAGTCCTTCGAGTTCTTTGGTGATCTCGGGCGGCAGCACATCAAGGCGCGACGACATGAACTGGCCGACCTTGATCATCAACCCACCCAGATCGACAGCGAGAACGTGGAAGTGCTGCGCGATCCGTTTCAATCGAGCGGGCCTGCCGCGAGCAACGAAACCTGCGAGTCCGAACCGGGGAAGAAACAGTTCGAACCACCAGGCCTGCGCCAGATAGCGTGCGGCGAATCGCAGGATCCTGCGATAGCGTGCGCGCATGGCGCGGCTCTCGGTCATCTAATCTCCCTGGTGCAGCGGTGCTGCCGACACCCGTCTAGTCCTGCGCGAGGATGGTGTAGAGCTTACGTCGCGCATCTTCGAGCACGCCGACCGCCTGCTGCACCTGCTCCGTGCTCCCGGAGCGTCCGACCTGTGTGACCGCCTGAGCCAGGTCGACGCCGGCCTTGGTCAACGAGCCGACACGGCCGCTTTCGCGAGCACCCTGCGTCTCCCACGGAGCCTTCGAGTCACCGGCAGCGCCTGCCACCTGGCGTCCCTCGTCGGTGAGGGAGTATGTCTTCCGGCCGTTGGACTCCTCGGCGGCGATCAGGCCTTCGTCGGCAAGCAGCTGGAGCGTCGGATACACCGAGCCGGGGCTTGGCTTCCAGGCGCCGTTGCTGCGTTCCTCGATCTCGTGAATGATCTGGTAGCCGTGCATCGGCTTCTCGGCGAGGAGGGCGAGTATCGCCGCTCGCACGTCGCCTCGGCCCATCCTGGGGGCGACCTTGCGCTCGAACTGGCCTCGCAGCTGCTCCATTGCTTCCCACATTCCGTTGGGCCAGCCGTCACCAGCGCCGCCGCGGCGCCCTGGGAATCCGTCACCCATGGATGAATTGCTCATGATGTCCTCCTGTATGCCGGTGCCCATCTGGGCTCGGCGATAGTTAACGATATATCTTTCACGCGTGGGGCTCAATGGTGTGGATGACGCGAAGGCCCGTAGATTGGGCGACATGCTCATCCATTCTTCGTCCAGACTCCGTCAGCGCACCCAGTGATCCGCCGCTTTGAGGAGCTCGACTGGCAGAGCACGCCGATGGGCGACCTGACTCTTCGCCGTCGCACCGACGCCGAGCTGGGAGTGGAGATCTTCGAGGTGAAACTCGGCGAAGAGTTTCTGATGTCGAGCCTGTTCACAGTCGCCGAAGAGGAGCTCGCCACACTGGGGCTCGCCGTCGCAGTGGGCGACGAGCTGCAGGTTCTCGTCGGGGGGCTCGGGCTGGGATACACCGCGATCGCGGCCCTGCGCGATCCGAGGGTGAGTGCCATGACGGTCATCGACACGATGCCCGCCGTCATCGACTGGCACCAACGCGGGCTGCTTCCGGTGTCTGAAGCGCTCACGAGCGATCCGCGAACCAGGCTCGTGCTCGACGACTTCTTCGAGGTCATGCGCAGCGAGCCCGCGACGCCCGACGCGCTCTACGACGCCATCCTGCTCGATGTGGATCACTCGCCCCGACACCAGCTGGACCCCAGCCATGCCGACCTGTACACCGAGCGTGGCCTGCGGTCACTCGCGCGCCACCTGAGTGAGCGCGGGGTGTTCGCGCTCTGGTCCGATGATCCGCCAGACGCCGAGTTCATGGCCACCATGCGGCTCGTGTTCGCCGACCCGCAGGCGCACGTGGTCGACTTCGACAATCCCGTAACCGGTGGCATCTCGTCGAACACGGTCTACGTCGCCCGCGTGGGAGGAAAAGCCTAAAACCGTGGGATGGTGGACCAAACGGTGTTGCCGCCGTGCATTCAGGAGAAGATGATGACCACACAGCCCTCAGTGATCGTGTTCGATGTCAATGAAACCCTGTCTGACATGTCGCCCATGTCATCGAGATTCGCGGATGTTGGGGCGCCCGCACTCCTTTCCCGGGTCTGGTTCGCGTCACTGCTGCGGGATGGTTTCGCGCTTGCCGCTGCCGGTGGCGACGCAAAGTTCGCGGTGGTCGGCGCCGAAATCCTGCGCGAGGTTCTTCGTGGGGTAACGCTGAACCGCGACATCGACGCCGCGGTGGCGCACGTCATGCAGGGCATGGGCCAGCTGACGCTTCATCCGGACGTCGCCGAGGGCGTGCGATCGGTGAGGGATGCCGGCCTTCGGCTCGTGACGCTCACGAACGGCTCGACCCAGCTTGCTGAGGCGATGTTCACCGCCGCGGGGATTCGCGAGCACTTCGAAACTCTCCTCACCGTGGAGGATGCCCCGGCGTGGAAGCCCGTTCGTTCGGCATACGAGTACGCGGCCGACGCCTGCGGGGTGTCGCCGGGCGACATGCTGCTCGTCGCGTCGCACCCGTGGGACATTCACGGGGCCGCCGAGGCGGGATTGAGCACCGCCTGGCTGAACCGAAACGGCGCGGTGTACCCCAGCTACTTCACGGCGCCGGACTACACGATCGAGGCATTGGGCGCCCTGGCGGGCGTTCCCGGCATGAGAATTCTCACCGCGACAGAGGTCGGCGGCATCCTCTCCATGGAGGATGTGTTCGCGGCGACCGAGACCGCGGCCATCGCTCACGCCGAGGGCCGCACGCAACGACCGGCGCGCAGCGTCCTGACGCTCGATCAGGGGCACGGCGAGTTCCTGGTGATGCCCGGCGTGGTCGGCGCATCCCAATTCGGCGTCAAGACCTGGTTCACGTTCCACGACTCGATGCCACCGTTGCCGCAGACGGCCGCGGTGATCCACGTCGTCGACTCGACCACGCGGGAGGAAGTCTTCATGGACGGATCCCTCATCACGGAGCTTCGCACCGGCGCGATCACGGGGCTGGCTGCGCGCAGACTCGCACCGGCGACGAGCAGCACCCTCGCGGTGATCGGGTCTGGCCGCCACGCACGCAGCCAGGCGCTGGCGCTGGTGTTCGCGCTTCCGGGGATCACAAAGATCCGCGTCTTTTCGCGCAGCGAGACGGCCCGAGCGACTTTCGCCGGGGACCTCGGGTCAGAACTCGCAGCCAGCTATCCGCAGCGGCGCATCGAGGTGCACGCCGCCGCGACCGGGGCGCAGGCCTGCGAGGGGGCAGACGTGGTCGTCACGGCGACCACATCATCCACGCCCGTGATTGAGGATGCCTGGGTCGCCGATGCCGCGCTCGTGTGCGGGATGGGCAGCCACACCAGAGCGGAATCCGAGATCGATCCGCTGACGGTCGCCCGAGCAAGCCGCATCGTCGTCGACACCATCGCTGGCGCTGTCGATACCGCGGGTGACATCGCCAACGCGATCGAGTCACACGGCGTGAACCGCGATGCGGTCATCGATCTCGGCACGCTGCTGAATCAGGAAGCGGTACCCGCGGAGCCCGGCACACTCGCGGTGTTCAAGAGTGTGGGATTCAGCGCGGCCGACGTTGCCGTCGCGAGCTTCGTCGCCGAGCGTGCCATCGCGCAACAGCTCGGGACGATCATCGACATCCACGGCTAGGGCGTTCGTCCCTAACTAGATGCTGCGGTGGTCTCGCACCGCTAGCTCGAGCGCCTCCAGGTTGGGCGCGATTGCCGCGTCGACCGCCAGCGGGTCCGTAAGGTTGAGCTGCTGCATCACGCGCCGGCTCTCGGGCGCTGTGTTGATCTCGTGCTCGCCAGACTCCAGTGCTGCAATCAGGTCCGTGATGACATCCTCGAGCGAACGACGGCCCCAGCCCAGGTCGGCGCCGGCGTTTTGCGACGCCATCATCGCGGTGTCTGTGGCACCCGGATACACGGTGGCGACGTGCACGCCGGTTCCGATCAGCTCGCGGCGAAGAGCCTCGCCGAACTGCGAAATGCCGCCCTTGGTCGCCGCGTAGACGGAGTAGAACGGCATGCCCACCAGGGCGATCCCGCTGGCAATGCTCAGCACGATGCTGCCGCGCCCGGCGCCTGCGAGTCGAAGTGCGGGCAGCAGCGCCTTGGTCAGCAGGATCGGCGCTGTGAGGTTCAGGTCGATCATCGAGTGCACGTCGGCATCGGTGGTCAATTCGAGCCTACCGGCGCGCACATTGCCGGCGTTGTTGACGAGCAGGTCGACGGTGCTCCAGGATGCCACGGCCTCCGCGACCCGGGCGACGGCTCCGGGCTGCGTCAGGTCTTCCACCAGGATCTCGGAGGTTCCGCCCTCGGCGGCGATGAGTCGTCCGGTCTCGGCGAGCGTGTCCTCCTTGCGACCGACGAGCAGGAGGTGCCCGCCGCGGCGCCCGAACTCGAGGGCGAGCGCGCGGCCGATGCCCTGACCCGCGCCGGTGACGATTCCGCGGCGGTCAGAGAGGTCGAGGTGTGTGAGGTCCATGCGCACATTCTTTCGGTTGGTTACCCGGGCGGCAACCAGCCCTTCGCGGGGAATATTTCCTGCCGGGCTGTGACGCCCCCTTTACAGATACCCCTAGGGGGTATACAGTCGCTCCCATGAGCGAACATCGTCACCACACCATGGCCGCTGAAGACATGACCGACCACCGCGACATGGATCACGCCGGGCACGGCGACCACGCCGGCCACGGCGATCACGTCGCCCAGTTCCGACGACTGTTCTGGATCATGCTGATCATCGGCGTGCCCGTCGTCGTGTTCAACGACATGATGGCGATGATCCTGAACTACCAGCTGCCCGACCTGCCGTTCATCGCCTGGATCTCGCCGGTGCTCGGTACCGTCATGTACGTGTGGGGTGGTCGCCCCTTCCTCACCGGAGCCGTCTCAGAGCTGAAGGCACGCAAGCCGGGCATGATGCTGCTCATTTCGCTGGCCATTACCGTCGCGTTCCTCGCATCCTGGGGTTCCAGCCTCGGTCTGCTCGATCACCAGCTCAACTTCTGGTGGGAGCTCGCGTTGCTCATCGTCATCATGTTGCTGGGGCACTGGATCGAGATGCGGTCGCTCGCGCAGACCTCGACGGCACTGGAGTCGCTCGCCGCCCTGCTTCCGGATGAGGCCGAGCGGGTCGATGGCGACACCACCGTTACGATCTCGCCCGCCGACCTCGTCGTCGACGACGTGGTCGTGGTGCGCCCCGGAGGCCGAGTGCCCGCCGACGGCGATGTCATCGAGGGAGTCGCCGATGTCGATGAGTCGATGATCACCGGCGAGTCCAGGGCCGTGAGTCGCGGAGTCGGGGACCACGTCGTGGCCGGAACTGTCGCGACGGACAGCGCACTGCGGGTGCGCGTGACGGCTGTCGGCGACGACACGGCGCTTGCTGGCATCCAGCGTCTCGTCAGCGAAGCCCAGGCATCGACATCCCGAGCCCAGCGGCTGGCCGATACCGCCGCCGCCTGGCTCTTCTGGTTCGCGCTGGGTGCCGCCGCGATCACCGCCGTGGTGTGGACGATCTTCGGATCCCCGGAAGACGCCATCATCCGCACCATCACCGTGCTCGTGATCGCGTGTCCGCACGCTCTGGGGCTGGCGATTCCGCTGGTCGTGTCCATCGCGACCGAGCGCGCGGCGAAGGCCGGGGTGCTCGTGAAGGATCGGCTCGCGCTCGAGGGCATGCGCACCGTGAACTCGGTGCTCTTCGACAAGACGGGAACCCTGACCAAGGGGGAGCCGGTCGTGTCGAGTATCGCCGTCGCCGAGGGTGTGTCTGAGGAGGGCCTGCTGGCCATGGCGGCGTCCGTGGAAAGCGACAGCGAGCATCCGATCGCCAAGGCAATCGTCGCCGCGGCGGAGGCAAGGAGCCTGACCGTTCCCCGAGCATCCGACTTCAGGGCGTCGCCGGCGCTGGGCGTCACCGGAACAGTGGATGGCCACAGCGTCAGCGTGGGCGGGCCCGGAATGCTGAGCTCCCACGACGCCGCACCGATGGCCGAGAGCTCGGCCTGGGAGCGCGACGGGGCAATCATCCTGCACGTGCTGCGTGACGGCGAGGTGGTCGGCGCCTTCGGGCTGGCCGACGAGATCAGGCCGGAGTCCCGACAGGCGATCGACGCGCTCCACGAGCTGGGTATCCAGGTCGTCATGATCACCGGAGATGCCGAGGCCGTGGCGCAGTCCGTCGCCGCCGAGCTCGGCATCGACAGGGTCTTTGCCGGGGTGCACCCTGAGGACAAGGCCGCGAAGGTCATCGAACTGCAGTCGGAGGGGCGAAAGGTCGCCATGGTGGGCGACGGCGTCAACGACGCCCCTGCGCTGGCGCAGGCGGATGTCGGCATCGCCATCGGCGCCGGAACCGACGTCGCCATCGCCTCGGCCGGCGTCATCCTGGTCAGCGACGACCCCAGGTCGGTGCTGTCAGTCATCGAGCTGTCGCGCAAGAGCTACGGGAAGATGAAGCAAAACCTGTGGTGGGCTGCGGGTTACAACCTGATTTCCGTGCCGCTTGCGGCCGGAGTGCTCGCGCCGATCGGCTTCATCCTGCCGATGGCGGTCGGGGCGCTGCTCATGTCGGCATCGACTGTGGTCGTCGCCCTCAACGCGCAGCTGCTGCGGCGCCTCGACCTCCGCGCCGAGGTCAGCGCCGATTCCCTGCTCGCCGAGAAATCCCGCACGTACTAGAATAGATACCCCATAGGGGTATGAGAGAAGGGCTCGACAATGGTCGGATACTCCAGCAACAAGGAGGATCTGCTGAAGAGGCTTCGCCGCGCCGAAGGGCAGGTACGTGGCATCCATCGCATGGTCGACGAAGACACCTATTGCATCGACGTGCTCACCCAGGTCTCCGCGGCAACCAAGGCGCTGGAGACCGTCGCGCTCGCGCTTCTCGAAGATCACCTCGCGCACTGTGTCGCCGAGGCCGCGCGTGAGGGTGGCGCGGTGGCCGACGAAAAGATCCGCGAGGCATCCGCCGCAATCGGCCGCCTGGTGCGGTCCTAGCCTGAGGAGGCGCAGCATGACTACTGCAGAAATCAACGAGCAATTCCTGGTCGAGGGCATGACCTGCGGCCACTGCGTCGCGAGCGTGACCGAAGAGGTCTCTGCCATCGTGGGCGTCGAGAGCGTCACCGTCGACCTTCAGGTCGGCGGCGCATCCCGGGTCACGGTGATCAGCGATCGGCCGGTGCCGGCTGAGCAGATCAGCGACGCCGTGACCGAGGCCGGCTATTCGCTTGTTTCCGAATAGGGGCGAGCGTGACTGACATCGATCTCACCATCGGGGGCATGACCTGTGCCTCGTGCGCAACCCGGATCGAGCGCAAACTCAACCGGATTGACGGAGTAACAGCGACAGTCAACTACGCCACCGAGAAGGCGCGAGTGACGGCGGAGGGCGTCGACACGACTGCCCTCATCGCCGCGGTCGAGGCGGCGGGGTACACCGCCACGGAGCCAGCGCCGCCGCAAGCCGACCCGGCAGAGCCGCCGGTCGATGCCGAAACCGCCGAGCTTCGGCGCCGACTGATCGTCTCGGCCGCCCTCGCGATTCCCGTGGTGGTGCTGTCGATGATTCCCGTGCTGCAGTTCACCAACTGGCAGTGGCTCGCACTGACTCTGGCGGCGCCCGTGGTGGTGTGGGGAGCGTGGCCATTCCACCGGGCGGCGGCCACGAATCTTCGCCATGGCGCGACCACAATGGACACCCTCATCAGCGTTGGGGTGCTCGCCGCGTTCGGCTGGTCGCTCTATGCGCTGTTCTTCGGGATGGCAGGCATGCCGGGGATGCGCATGAGCTTCAGCCTGTTCGCGCCGGCCGGGTCCGGCGCCAGTGAGATCTATCTCGAGGTCGCAGCGGCTGTGACGGTCTTCATCCTCGCCGGTCGCTACATGGAGGTTCGCGCGAAGAAGCAGTCTGGAGCCGCCCTGCGCGCGCTGCTCGAGCTGGGGGCGAAAGAGACCACGATCGTACGCGCGGGCGTCGAGTCGCGCGTAGCCGTGGCATCCCTCGTCGTCGGCGACACCTTCGTGGTTCGTCCCGGCGAGAAGATCGCCACAGACGGCATCGTGGTCGACGGCGCCTCCGCGGTCGACCTGAGCATGCTCACCGGTGAGTCGGTGCCGGCCGAGGTCGGACCCGGCGATCGGGTCGTCGGCGCCACCGTCAACGTCGGAGGGCGGCTGCTCGTTGAGGTGACGCGCATCGGGGCCGACACCGAGCTGGCGCGCATCGCCCGCATGGTCGAGGACGCACAAAACGGCAAGGCCAAAGCGCAACGGCTTGCCGACCGGGTGTCTGCGATCTTCGTCCCCGTCGTGATCGGGCTGGCGCTTACTGACCTTCGTCGGCTGGATCATCGCGGGTGGCTCGCTGGAGCACGCGTTCACCGCAGCGGTCGCGACGCTGATCATCGCCTGCCCGTGCGCCCTGGGGCTTGCGACACCGACCGCGCTGATGGTCGGCACCGGTCGCGGATCACAACTCGGGATCATCATCCGCGGGCCGCAGGTGCTCGAACAGACCCGCACGGTCGACACCATCGTGCTCGACAAGACGGGCACGGTCACCACCGGCACGATGGTCGTGCAGTCGGTCAGGTCGGTGGGTGACGTCGATGAACGGATGCTGCTGACCATGGCGGCCTCGGTCGAGCATCCCTCTGAGCACCCGGTGGGTCGCGCGATCACCGCCCATGCGACGGACGCAGGCATCGCCCCCACGGATGCGGAGGCCTTCGTCTCCGTTCCCGGACGCGGAGTGCAGGCCACCATCGATGGACACCTGGTGCTCGCCGGTACGGCAGGCTGGCTCGCGGAATCCTGGTCCGTTGAGATCGGCGCGGGCGAGCTCGAGTACATCGCCAAGGAAGAGCTGCGCGGCTCAACGGTGGTGGCCGTGGCCTGGGACGGCACGCTTCGCGGCATCCTGACCGTCCGTGACGCGGTGAAGCCGGCCAGTGCGCTCGCCATCAGCCGGCTTCGAGCGCTCGGGCTTCGCCCCGTGCTGCTCACCGGAGACAACGAGGGGGCCGCCGCCTCCGTGGCACGCGAGGTCGGCATCGACGAGGTGCACGCGGGAGTCACGCCGCAGGGCAAGCTCGACGTCATCCGCCGCCTGCAGGCCGATGGGCGCGTCGTGGCGATGGTCGGTGACGGAGTGAATGACTCAGCGGCGCTCGCCGCCGCCGACCTCGGCATCGCGATGGGAACCGGGACCGATGCGGCGATCGCCGCCAGCGACATCACCGTCGTCAGCGGTGACCTGCTCGTCGTGGCAGACGCGGTCAGGCTGTCCCGACGCACCCTTGCCGTCATCAAGGGCAACCTGTTCTGGGCCTTCGCCTACAACGTCGCCGCCATCCCGGTGGCCATGCTCGGCCTGCTCAACCCGCTGCTCGCGGGGGCCGCCATGGCGTTCTCGTCGGTATTCGTGGTCACGAACAGCCTGCGGCTTGCGTCGCTTTGCGGCGGCACCATCATCCGGATTCGCGGTGCCGGAAAACACTTCTCGGACAACCGTCCGAGAAGTGATAGAATGATCTGATGCAGACGACTGGAGACGATGATTTCCAGCCCTCCCGCACCCCCGGCAGCAAGGTGAGCACAGACCCCCGCGCCGAACACACCCGCCAGATGATTTTCGCCGCGGTGCGGCAGTTGATTTCCGACAGCGACGCCCGCGTCACCATCCCCGATATTGTGCGCATCGCCGGGATCAGCCGCAGCACCTTCTACGCGCACTTCAGCAGCCTCGATGACCTGGCGGTCGAAGTTTTGCGCCGCCAGTTCGACGAGATCGGCGAGCTCGGCGTCGAATGGCGCCGAGACGACATGATCCCCGGCCGAGCAGCGGCACGGCTTGGCTTCGGGCGGCTCATCGCGCACATCGTCGACAACTTCCCGCTCTACTGGAGCGCGCTGCACACCCCGCTCACGCGCAGCGCCTACGACGCGCTCGTCGAGAACTACGTCGGCCGCCTGATGGATGCCGTGATTGGCATTGATCCGGTGCCGGACGACCTCGACGCCAAACTCGTCTCCACCTACGTTGCCGGCGGCGCGATGACCCTCATCAGTGCGTGGATGCGCGGCGAAATCGAACTTTCAGACGACGAACTGGTTCGCCAGCTCGTCGACCTGCTTCCCCCCTGGATTCTCGAATCCCCAACAAAAAGAACGGCACACTCATGAAGATCGAAATCGGCGAGACCCTCGTTTACCCGCACCACGGCGCTGTGACCATTACGGAGATCAACACCCGTGCCATCCGGGGAGTCGAAACCAAGCTGATGACGCTTCGGGTTCACACCAGCGAACTCACCATCCAGCTTCCCGTCGACAACGTCGAGCTCGTCGGCGTTCGTGACGTCATCGACGCAGAGGGCGTCTCCGCCGTCTACAAGGTGCTGACCGACGAATTCATCGAAGAGCCCAGCAACTGGTCGCGCCGCTACAAGTCCAACCAGGAAAAGATGGCCAGCGGCAGCGTGTACCGCGTCAGCGAGGTCGTGCGCGACCTGTGGCGTCGTGACCAGGAGAAGGGCGTCTCGGCCGGCGAAAAGCGCATGCTCGAGAAGGCCCGCCAGATCCTCGTGTCTGAGCTGGCGCTCGCGCAGGGCATCGTGGATGAGGAAGCCGCAGTGCTGCTGCTGGGCGTGCTGTCGAGTGCGACTCCCGCCCAGGACGTCGTACCCGCCTAACCTCGATTCGCGTCGAGGAATGAGCACAGCTACATCCACCCGTACCGGCGCGCCCGCGCTGGGTGCCGCTGGCCTTGTTGTTGTTGGCCTGATTTGCCAGGAGGTCGGCGCCGCCTTTGCGGTGACGTTGTTCCCCTCGGTCGGCGCCGTCGGCATGGTGAGCCTCCGGCTTGCCTTCTCGGCCGCCATCCTGATGCTCATTTTTCGGCCGCGCCTGCGCGGCCGATCACGCGCCGACTGGATGACCGTGCTGGCCTTCGGGCTGTCGCTCGCCGGGATGAACGTGCTCTTCTACGAGGCGCTCGCGAGGCTGCCGCTCGGGGTGACGGTCACCATCGAGGTGCTCGGGCCGCTGATCCTGTCTGTGGTCGTCAGCCGCCGGGCATCGGCCTGGCTGTGGGCGGTGCTGGCGTTTGCGGGCGTCGCGATCCTCGGCAGGGGCGGATTCGACTCGCTCGACCCGATCGGCGTGCTGTTCGCGGCGGGGGCGGGCGCGCTGTGGGTGGCATACATCCTGATGTCCGCGCGCACCGGCAGCCGGTTCGAGCGGTTGGATGGCCTCGCGCTGGCCATGACCATTGCGGCGATCATGGTGGTGCCGTTCGGCACCGCGACCGCCGGAGCCGCGATCATCCACCCCCAGATCCTGCTGCTCGGCCTTGCGGTCGCCGTGCTGTCGTCGACCATCCCCTACGGGCTCGAACTGCTCGCCCTGCGCCGACTTCCCGCCGCGACCTTCTCGATCCTGCTGAGCCTGGCGCCGGTGCTTGCCGCGCTCGCCGGCCTTCTCATCCTCGGCCAACCATTGACCGCACTCGACCTGCTCGCGATGGTGCTTGTCGTCGCCGCCAGCATGGGAGCGGTGCGAGCGGCCAGCCGCCGATCCCGTGCCCTAATCACTGAGGTAACCCCATGACGATGATCTCGCGTCGAGAGGCCGCGTTGCGGCTCGACATCCCACTGGAAATGGCCAGGCGCCATGACCTTCCCAACCGGATGTCTGAGCAGCAGCTCGACGAGCTTCGAGCCGATCCACCGGCGTGGCTGGCCCAGTCGTGGGCAAACCGCACCGGCAAGAAGCCCGTGTGGGTGCAGCTGACCTGCGACATCTGCGGATTCACCGAGGCGGCCCGGCCCAAGAAGTGGTGGCCCGCCTTCACCTGGATCAGCTGCGCAGATCACCACCCCGACGAGTTGCAGGCGGTCGCGGCCGGGCTTGTGCGCCGCGAGGTCGACGGCATCGGAAGTCGCTTCGTGGGGATCGTCGACGAGGCACCCGGGGAACCCTCCGAATCGGAGACCGACTAGGTTTCCGCTCACGACTGGCAGCTGGGGCACCAGAAGGTCTCCCTGAGCTGGAGCGGGTTGTCACCCAGCGCGCCCTTGAGGATGCGCGTACCGCACCGGAGGCAGGGCTTACCGGCCCGTCCGTAGACCCAGTCGGTGTCTCCGCGCAGCTTGCCGGTGGTGGTGCGTTCGGTTCGATCCTTGTTGGCTTCGATCAGCTTCTTCGCCAGCGCCACCATCCTCGGCAGGTCGTTCACCTCGCCGACCGGACGGGTCGGCAGCACCCCGCGCAGAAAGCACAGTTCGCAGCGGTACACGTTGCCGAGCCCCGCGAGGTTGCGCTGGTCGAGCAGGGCGAGCCCGATCTCGCGCGAGGGGATGCTCGCAAGATTCTGTAGCGCGCGATCTGCGTCCCAGTCCGCGCCCAGGATGTCGGGGCCGAGGTAGCCGACCACCGAGTCCTCTTCCGCGCGTTGCACTACCTCGAACAACCCGAGCTCGAAGCCCACAGCGGTGTGATCCTCGTTCGCGAGGATCGCGCGCGCCTGCCATTCCGGGCGACGCCAGCGGGCACCGTTCGGGTAGATGTGCCAGGAGCCCTCCATCTTGAGGTGGCTGTGCAGCGTATATTCCCCAACACGCATGAGCAGGTGTTTGCCGCGGCTGACTACCTCCTCCACGACGCTTCCGGAGAGGTCGACGGTCGCGAACTTCGGAACCCGGATGTCGCAGCGCGTCAGCACAGTGCCGTCGAACACCGCCGCGAGGTTCTTCGCCGAGCGGTAGACGGTGTCACCCTCAGGCACGAAGCCTCATCCCCTGTGGCGTCGCCGCGAACCCGGCCGCATCCAGCATCGTGCCGAGGGTGGTGCCGACCGAGAACTCGCCGTCGATGCGCTCGATCCGAAGCTTGCCGATCCGGCTGCGCACGATCGCCGTCAGCGACACCGCCGCTGCCCGAAGCACGTCGTCGTCCGCGGTGAAGGTGAGCACGGTCTTGCCGCCGCGCTCCACATAGAGCACGAGCGATCCATCAACCATGACCACGAGCGCGCCGGCCTTGCGGCCGGGGCGGTGGCCGCGCTTCTCGGGCGGCTCCTGCGCGACTCCCGGCTCCGTCACGACGGCGGCCGGAGCGCCCGGCCACGGCAGGGCTGCGCCGTAGGGGTTGGCCGGATCGGTTGCCGCGAGGGTGATCGCCTCGAGCTTCGGGGCGGCATCCGGCTCCAGCACGAAGTTGCGCAGCCGGTCGACGGTGGCTCCCGTCGCGAATTGGGCGGCTCCCAGCCCATCCACGAAGTAGCCACGACGCGCGCGACCCGACTCCTCAAAGCCGCTCAGCACCTTGTAGGCGAGCGCGAAACCGCCGCGCACGCCCTCGCTGACCACGGCACCGCGCGTGACGACTCCGTGTCGTTCGAGCATGGATTCGGCCATCGCCTTGGCCCGCACGGTGGTGTCGCCTTCGGCCAGCGGCAGCAGCGACCAGCGGCCGCCGCCGGTCGGCGGCCCGGAGCTCATCACCCGGGTCGAACTCGAACGCCCCCGGAGGGATCGGGTGCGCCGCGGCGCGGCTGGCCCGCCCAGGTACGACCGGAGCGGGGAGAAGGTGTCGTTGGTGATCAGCCCGGACCAGACCAGCTCCCACAGCGCGGCGTTCAACGCCTTGTCGTCGGTGCTGCCGACGGCCTGGCCCAGCTGCCGGAAGAAGTAGGCGCCGCCCCCGGCGAGAGCCTCCAGGATGGAGCGCTGAAGCTCGGTGGTCTCATCGCCGCTCGGCTCGGCGAGGGTGACCCTGGCGGTGTCTGCGAGATGCAGGCTGACCCAGCCGTCGCTGCCGGGCAGCACCCCGTTGCCAGACCAGATCACCTCACCGGAGGCGGTCAGCTCGTCGAGCCACGCCTGCGAGTAGTTCGGCACCCTGGCCGGCAGCACGAGCGACTCCCAGGCCGAGGCGGGCAGCGCCACACCGGCGAGCTGGTCGATCGACCTGGGCGACACCGTCGACGCCGCGCAGCGTGCCGCTGCCCGAGGAGCCGATAACGTTCTGCCAGGCCGGGAGGAACCGGCCGAGCGCCGACTGCTCGACGGGTTCGACCTCCTGCCGAAGCGCGGCGAGTGAGCGCGAGCGGAGTCGGCGCAGCACCTCCACCGAGCACCACTCCGTACCGCTGGCGCCGGGGCGGAACTCGCCGTCGATGACGCGGCGGTCGGCCGCGAGTCGGCGCAGGGTGTCTGTGACGACGGCCGTTCCGAGACCGAACCTGGTCGCGGCATCCTGAACGGTGAAGGGTCCGTGCGTGCGGGCGAAGCGGCTGACGAGGTCGCCCACCGGGTCGGGAACGGGCTCGATGAACGCGGATGGCACGCCGATGGGCAGCGGAACGCCGAGGGCATCGCGCAGCCGGGCCGCATCCTCCACGACGGCCCACTGCTGCGTGCCGGCGATGGTCACCTTCAGCGCGCGGTTGGCTCGCGCGAGTTCGGTGAGGGCGTCAGATACCGCCACCTCGGGCAGGCACCGTTCGGTGATCTCGTCGATAGACAGCGGGCCGAGCATCCGGAGCAGGTCGACGACACCTTCGGAGTTTCGTGCCTTGCGGTCCGGCGCCAGCCGCTGCAGCTCCAGCTCGACCTGGTCGATGACGGCAGGGTCGAGCAGCTCTCGTAGCTCAGCACGCCCCAGCAGCTCGGCAAGCAGTGTCGGGTCGAGCGACAGCGCCGCGGCCCGGCGCTCGGCCAGCGGCGAGTCGCCCTCGTACATGAACGCGGCGACGTACCCGAACAGCAGCGACCGCGCGAAGGGCGACGGCACTTCCGTCTCGGCCTCGACCATGCGGATCTTGCGTGTCTCGATGTCGCGGGTGAGCGTCATCAGCGCAGGGAGGTCGTAGACGTCCTGCAGCACCTCGCGCACGGTCTCGAGCACGATCGGGAAGCTCGGGTACTTGCGCGCCACATCCAGCAACTGGGATGCCCGCTGCCGCTGTTGCCACAACGGCGATCGTCTGCCGGGGTCGCGTCGCGGCAGCAGCAGCGCCCGCGCGGCGCACTCCCTGAAGCGCGCCGAGAACAGGGCGGAGCCGCCGACCTCCTCGGTGACCGTGGCCTCGAGCTCATCCTTCTCGAACAGGAACAGTTCGGCGCCGGGTGGCTCGGCATCCGAGTCGGGGATGCGCACGACGATGCCGTCGTCGCCGGCCATCGCCGCGCCATCCACTCCCAGCCTGTCGCGGACGCGTGCGCTGATCGCCAGCGCCCACGGCGCATGCACAGGTATGCCGTAAGGGGAATGTAATACGACGCGCCAGTCGCCCAGCTCGTCCTTGAAGCGTTCGACCACGAGCGTGCGGTCGGTGGGCACCTGTCCCGTCGACTTCTGCTGCTCACCGACGAGGGCGATGAGGTTGTTCACCGCGCGCTCGTCCAGCCCGATGTTCTCGACCCTGGTGCGTGCGTCCGCCGGCGAGCTCGTCGAAATCTCGCGCACGAACGAGCCGATGGCGGCCCCCAGCTCGGCGGGCCGGCCGATACCGTCGCCCTTCCAGAACGGCACCTTGCCTGGCTGCCCGAATGCGGGCGACACCAGCACCTGGTCGTGGGTGATCTCTTCGATGCGCCAGCTGGTGGTGCCGAGCGCGAAGATGTCTCCGACTCGCGACTCGTAGACCATCTCCTCGTCGAGCTCACCTACCCGCCTGCCCGGCGCTCCGGGGTCGCCGCCGACCATGAAGACGCCGAACAGGCCGCGATCGGGGATGGTGCCGCCGGATGTCACGGCCAGTCGTTGAGCGCCGGGACGCCCCGCGATCGTGCCGGCGACGCGGTCCCACACGATGCGGGGACGCAGCTCGGCGAACTCGTCGCTGGGGTACAGGCCGGCGAGCAGGTCGAGGGTGGCGTCGTACGCGCTGCGGGGGAGTGTCGCAAACGGCGCACTTCGGCGAACCGTGTCGAACCACTCCTCGACGTCGATCGCCTCGAGCGCGGTGGCTGCCACGGTCTGCTGGGCGAGCACGTCGAGCGGGTTCGCAGGGACCGCGATCGCCTCGATCTGGCCCGACTTCATGCGCTCGACGGCCACCGTCGTGTGGATGAGGTCGGTGCGGTGCTTGGGGAACAGCATCCCCTTCGAGATCTCGCCGACCTGATGACCGGCCCGACCGATGCGCTGCAGACCGGATGCCACGCTTGGCGGCGACTCCACCTGGATCACGAGGTCGACGGCACCCATGTCGATGCCGAGCTCGAGCGAACTTGTGGCCACCACGCACCGCAGTCGGCCCGACTTGAGGTCGTCTTCGATGGTGGCGCGCTGCTCCTTGGAGACGGACCCGTGGTGCGCGCGCGCGAGCAACGGCACGGGCTCGTCGCCCTCCAGCCGTTCGCCGTTGATGTCGTTCAACCGCGACGTGAGCCGTTCGGCCAGCCGCCGCGAGTTGGCGAACACGATGGTGGAGCGGTGCTGAAGAATCTCGTCGACCATGCGTTCTTCGACGTGCGGCCAGATCGAGCCGGTCGCTTCCGCGGACGCGCCCGTTGCCCCGGCCGACGAACCGCCGCGCGGCTCGACCGTGCCGGGCTCGGTCATGTCTTCGACGGGAACGATCACCGCGAGATCGAAAGTCTTTGCGGCCGGCGGCTGCACGATGGTGACGGCGGCTCGACCGCCCAGAAAACGCGCGACCTCCTCGAGCGGCCGCACGGTGGCAGACAGGCCGATGCGTTGCGCGGGCTTCGGCAGCAGCTCATCCAGTCGCTCCAGCGACACCGCGAGGTGCGCTCCACGCTTCGTGGAGGCCACGGCGTGCACCTCGTCGACGATGACGGTGTCGACGCTGGCGAGCGTCTCGCGGGCGGCGGAGGTGAGCATCAGATACAGCGACTCGGGCGTGGTGATCAGGATGTCCGGTGGTAGCCGCGCGAGCAGCCGCCGATCACCGGGCGTGGTGTCACCGCTGCGCACGCCGACCGTCACGTCGGGCGCAGAGAGCCCGAGCCGGCGGGCGGTTTGCGTCACCCCGACGAGCGGGGCGCGGAGGTTGCGCTCAACGTCGACGCCCAGCGCCTTGAGCGGCGAGATGTACAGCACGCGCGTTCGCGCTCGCGGGTCTTCCGGGACCGGCTGGGATGCGAGCTGGTCGATCGCATAGAGAAACGCCGCGAGCGTCTTACCGGAGCCGGTCGGCGCGACGACGAGCGCATGCGCGCCGGAGGCGATGGCTTCCCATGCGCCGAGCTGGGCCGGAGTGGGCGCGCTGAACGCCCCGTCGAACCACTCACGAGTTGCGGGGGAGAAGCTGTCGAGCACCGAGCCCATCCCACCATCATCCCGTGCACCACCGTCATCCGGGTGGGGTTGCGCTCAGGGCGCAGAGGGCCTAGCCGTGGCTGCGCAGGAACCCGCTGAATTCGGCAAGCTCGGCCGTCGAGATCGAGTGCCCGATGCCTTCGTAGCTGCGGATGGTCGCCGTGGTGTGGCGGGGCATCCACTCCGCCGTGCGGTCGACGGCGTCGTTCGGGATGATCGCGTCGTCGGTTCCGCGTCCCCAGAAGACCGGCGGCTTCACCTCGGCCAGCCGCGCATCACCGGCGTGCTCGCCCGAGGCGATGAACCCCGACAGCGAGACCGTGGCGGCAAACCGTTCGGGGGCCTGGCGCAGCAGCTGCAGTGCGAGCGCCCCGCCCTGCGAGAACCCGAGCAGGCTGACGGGCCCTGAGTCGACGGTGTCGAGCCAGTCGAGAACGGCGGAGGCAGCGGCATCCACTCTCTCCATGGGCGGCTCGCCGGCCGGGCTGTCCTGGCGGGACCACCACGCCCAGCCCCCGCTCTCGGGGATGGGAGCGCGCACGGCTGCGATCACCGGTTCGAGCGGCAGTGCCGGCGACATCGCGAACAGGTCGCCCTCGTGCGAACCGTAGCCGTGCATGAGCACCAGCAGTGGTCTGCCGGCTCGCTCGCGTTCGGGGGCCGACCAGAGAATCGCTGACGCATCCAACTTCATCGCTCCATCCTCGCAGTTCTGCATGCCGGTCGGCGCGAACGGGTGCGGTGGGTGACAATGGAGCATGGCATCCACAGGCACTCCTGACCCGAATTCAGGCTGGTTGAGCGACGAGGAACTGGCGGAGACCCGCCGCCGCCTTCCGCTGCTCTATGTCGAGGCGGTGCCGGTGCGCGTCGACGGGCTTGGCCGCGTCACGGAGGTCGGCACGTTGCTGCGGGCCAACGACGGCGAGTTCACCCGCACCCTCGTCTCGGGCCGGGTGATGTACGGCGAGACCGTTCGCGACGCGCTCTTCCGCCACCTCGAAAAGGACCTCGGGCCGATGGCCTTCCCGCTGCTTCCCGCAAGCCCCCTGCCGTTCACGGTGGCCGAGTATTTCCCATGGCCCAGCGCGAGCCAGTTCATGGATGCCCGCCAGCACGCCGTATCGCTCGCATTCGTGGTGCCGATCACGGGAACGTGCGAGCCGCGCCAGGACGCCCTCGAGGTCACGTGGATGCGTCCGGCCGAGGCGGCGTCGGAGTCCATCACGTCGGACATGGAGGGCGGACGCGGAGCACTGCTGCGCGCAGCCCTGGCCTCCGTCGGGGTTCTTCCGTAGCGTTCTCCCCGCTGCACGGGGTAGGCTTCCTTGGCTGCAACTAAACCGGTTCAGAAAGCGACGAGTTCCCGAAGAGGAGGTCCTGTGTCGTCCGTCTCAAAGACCAATCGACCCACGATCGCCGATGTCGCGCGCCGCGCTGGCGTCAGCAAGGGCCTCGTCTCCTTCGCACTGAATGACCGTCCCGGCGTCTCCGCCGAGACCCGTCGGCACATCCTCGACATCGCGGACGAGATGGGCTGGCGCCCGAGCATCCGGGCCAGATCACTCAGCGTCGATCGAGCGTTCGCCCTCGGGCTGGTTCTCGCGAGGGACCCCGACATCATCGCGGCCGACCCGTTCTTTCCCGCCTTCATCTCGGGAATCGAGTCCGTCCTCGCACCGGCAGGGCACGCCCTCGTGCTCAGCATGGTCGAGAGCGAGGATGCAGAGACAGCCAGCTACCGCCAGCTCGCGAACGACGGTCGCGTGGATGGCGTGATCCTCTCCGACCTCCGGACGAAAGACGCGCGCATCCCGCTCATCCGGGAACTTGGCCTGAGTGCAGTGACGCTGGGCCACCCCGACATCACCTCTCCTTTTCCTGCCGTCACCGTCGATGACGAGGCCGGCATCCGGGCCACCATCGCGCACCTCTCAGAACTCGGGCACGTCAGGATCGCGCACGTCGGCGGACCAGCGAGGATGCTCCACGGCACCCGCCGCAGACTCTCATTCCAGAAAGCCATGCGCGAGCACGGCCTCGCGGACGACCTCATCATCGAGACCGACTTCAGTGCAGCGGACGGCGCTGCCGTGACGGCACAGCTCATCGAGAGGGCCGATCGGCCGACCGCCATCGTGTATTCGAACGATCCCATGGCGATCGCCGGGATGGGCGTCGTGCAGCGCGCCGGGTCTGACTGTTCCCGCCGACATCTCCATCACCGGGTTCGACGGCAGTGACGTGGGCGCGTACCTCCACCCCTCACTCACCACCGTCAAGACGACGGCCAGGGAATGGGGAGCCGTCGCCGCATCCGTTCTCCTGCGATCGATCGATGGCGAAACCGTCACCGATGTCGATCTCACACCGGCACAACTCGTCGTACGCGACTCGACTTCACCACCACGCGCCAGTTCCAGCGGCACCGCGGCCGCACCCTCGACCTCTGATCAGGAGTAAAAAAATGACCTTCCCGTACACACTCACGCGCGTTGGCGTCGTTATGTCGCCGGAACCCGGCAATGCCCAGGAGGTCGAGGGAGTGCTCAACCCCGGCTCCGGTCGCGATCGGGACGGCAACCTCTACCTGCTTCCCCGGATCGTCGCCGAGGGAAATGTCAGTCGCATCGGGCTTGCTCGCGTCGTGATCTCCGACGGCGTTCCCACCGCGGTGGTGCGCGAAGGCGTGGTACTCGAGCCGGATCGCGGCTTCGAGTTCGGCGCTGGCCACGGTGGCGTGGAGGATCCCCGGGTGACGTTCATCCCGCGCCTCGGGCTGCACGTGATGACATATGTCGCCTACGGCCCGCTGGGGCCACGCACGGCGATCGCCACGTCCACGGACATGCGCGAATGGCGTCGCCTCGGACCAGCGCACTTCCTCTACGAGGAGGAGCTCGATATGGATCTCGGCCTCTTCCACAACAAGGACACGGTGTTCTTCCCCGAGCCCGTCACCGCGCCGGACGGCACCGAGTGCTTCGCCGTGCTGCACCGGCCGATGTGGGACATCGGCGAGACCGCCCCGGGGGAGGGCGTGCGAACGCCGGCGGGAGTGGATGACGCTCGACAGAGTATCTGGATCAGCTACATCCCCGTGGATCTCGTGTTGGCCGACATCCGGAACATCACACTGTGGGGCCAGCACCGTTTCGTCGCGGGGCCCGAGTTCCCCTTCGAGGCACTGAAAATCGGTGGCGGTCCTCCACCGCTGAGGGTCCCGGAAGGCTGGCTCGTTCTGCACCACGGCGTCACCGGAAAGCTCGACGGCGCGTTCGAGCAGCAGAGGAACGTGAACTACAAGGCGGGCGGGATGATCCTGGATGCGCTCGATCCGTCGAGAGTGGTCGCGCGTTCGTCGGAGGCGCTGCTTGAGGCGGAAACGGAGGAGGAGCGCAGCGGCACCGTGCCGAACGTCGTCTTCCCTACCGCGATCGAGGAGATCGACGGTCAGTTGTGGGTCTTCTACGGCATGGCCGACACGAAAATCGGTGTCGCCCGCCTCGATCGGGTCGTTTAGAACCACTGGTGCGTGACGGGGCGAGTTGCCCCGTCGCGCATTTCTGGTGGAGAGGTATAACATCGTACTCACTGACCGCCGACGTTGTGGAGTGACTGCATGAGCCAGCCCGTAGACAAGACTTCCGCCGGCATCGGCGAGCGCCAGTTCCACATCGGAGTCGCGCCCGGCGAGGTGTCCACGGTGGCGCTGCTGCCGGGAGACCCGTTCCGCGTTCCCCTCGTCGCGGAATTCCTGACCGACGTGAAGACCGTGGCGCACAAGCGCGAGCACCTCACCATGACGGGCATGTACAAGGGTCGGCTCATCACCGCGACCTCGACGGGCATGGGATGCCCATCCACCGCCATCGCCGTCGAAGAGCTCGTTCGGGTGGGCGTGACATCCCTCATCCGCGTCGGCTCATCCGCGGGTCTGCAGCCGGGGGTGAAGCCCGGCGACCTCCTGGTCAGCGAAGGAGCGCTGCGCAACGACGGCACAACTGCCGCCTATGCGCACCACGGCTTCCCCGCGGTTCCCGATCTTGAGATCGCGCTCGAGCTGGCAAAGGTTGCGCGTGAACTCACCGAGGGCACAGACGCCGCCGTCTACTCCGGCATCAACGCAAGTGATGACGCCTTCTACGCCGAGACCCCGGCGTGGATCGCCGAGCTCAACAGCCTGGGCGTGCTGAACGTCGAGATGGAAAGCGCCGCCCTGTACGTCGTTGCGCGCCTGAGGGGCGTGCGCTCAGGCATGATCTGCTCCACCTCGAGCAACCTGTTCGACGGCACGAGTCTCTACTCCGGCACGGAGAATGCACTCAAAGAGGGCTGGATGCGAAGCATCGAAGCCGCGCTCGAAGTTGCGGTTCGGCTGGAGCTGTAAACCATGCTCGTCGACCTGCACAGCCATCTCGAGGGCAGAGTGCGGCCGTCGACGGCCGCGGAGCTTGCTGCTGCCGGTGGCGTGCCCGAACCCGAAGGCGGCTGGGAGCGGGCCATCCAGCTCGACGGTCCCGCGGATCTCACCGTGTACCTCGCGAAGGTCGCGTCGACCTACCCGTTCTTTCGTTCGCTCGAGGCCACCCGCCGCATCGCTCGAGAGGCGGTGCAGGATGCCGCGGCCGCGGGTCTGGACTACCTCGAGTTGCGCTTCGGGCCGGCAACTCACGCCGAGGATGAGCACGGTATCGACGCCGTCATCCAGGCTGTGATCGACGGTATGCGCGAAGCCTCCGATGAGACAGGGATGCCGAGCGGCGCCGTGGTTGCGGCGCTTCGCCACCACGACGAGGCGACGAATCTTGCGGTGGCGCGAGCCGCGGCCCGCTGGGCCGGGGCAGGGGTCGTCGGCTTCGATCTCGCCGGCGACGAGTTGCTGTTCCCGGCGCTGGCACCGCACCGCGGGGCCTTCGACCTGGCGAGAGCGGCCGGGCTCGGGATCACCTGTCACGCCGCGGAGGCAGCGCCCGGCGCCGCCGCACGCGAGGCCGTCGAGTTGCTCGGCGCGACCCGCATCGGCCACGGCGCCCACATCCTCGACGACCCCGACGCGCTGCGGTTCATTGCCGATGAGGGGATCGTGGTCGAAGTCTGCCCCACCTCCAACTGGTACACGGGTGCCATCCGCAGCATCCCGCGGCATCCGGCGCCCGACTTCCGTGACGCGGGGGTGCGTCTCGCGCTCGGCGACGACAACCCCGCCCAGACGGGCAGCGATCTCGCTGGCGAACGGGTGGTTCTGCGGGACCAGCTCGGCTTCTCGATGTCCGACCTGCACGAGTTGGACCGCTCGAGCGTGGATGCCGCATTCCTCGACCCATCGACCCGTACCCTTCTGGCGGCGAAACTCGCCGCCGAAGCCCCCACTCTCTCAACGACGGCACCACGGCACCACAACCCTCATCGCACCACAGCAACGAAACGGAGACAGCAATGCACACACGCACACCAGTCATCCCTCTGCTCGCGCTGGGGGCCATTACGGCCCTCGTCCTGAGCGGGTGCGCCTCGGCGCCCACCCCGTCTGAGACCTCGGCAGGAGGCACGTCTGATTTCGTGCCTTGCGCGGTGTCAGATCTCACCGGGTTTGACGATAAAGACTTCAACGAACTCACCTACAACGGGGTGAAGGAGGCCGCCGACAGCATCGGGGTCGAGGTCAAGGCCACGGAATCCGCCTCCGAAGACCAGTACGCGGGAAACATTGGCGCTCTGGTTGACGAGGGGTGCGACCTCATCGTCACGGTCGGTTTCGCTCTGGCGTCCGCCACCCGTGATGCCGCCCTGGTCGACACCGACGTGAACTTCGCGCTTATCGACAGCACGGTGAGCAACGACGACTTCAGTCCGCTGGAGCTCGACAACGTCAAGCCGGTGCTGTTCGACACGGCCCAGGCGTCCGTGCTTGCCGGCTACCTCGCTGCCGGCGCCACGAAGACCGGGGTCGTCGGCACCTACGGCGGGATGCCGTTCCCCTCGGTGACGGTCTTCATGGACGGTTTCGCCGACGGAATCGCCGAGTACAACAGGGTGCATTCTGCGAGCGTCAGACTCATCGGCTGGGACAAGGGTGCACAGGACGGTCTGTTTGTCGGCAGCTTCGACGATCAGAACCAGGCAAAGACCCTCACCGAGGGTCTGATCGACCAGAACGTCGACGTCGTCATGCCGGTCGCTGGCACGCTCTTCAAGTCGTCAATCGAGGCGTTCAAGGACCGCTCGATCGACGGCGCGATCATCGGCGTCAACTCCGACGCGTTCGTGTCCGCACCCGAGTACAAGGAGTACTACCTCACCTCGGTGATGAAGAACCTGACGACGGCGGCGAAAGAGGTCACCCTGGCGGCGGCCGACGGCGACTTCAGCAACACGCCATACATCGGCACCCTTGAGAACGACGGTGTGGGCATCGCGCCGACGCACGACTGGGAGTCGAAGCTCGACCCAGCGCTGCTCGACGAGGTGGAGAAGCTGAAGGCAGACATCATCTCCGGCGCGTTTGTCGTCGATTCGCCGTCGTCTCCGAAGATCTGACCGGCTCCAGACGGTCTAGGCCGGCTGCCACTGCACAACAGCGAGGTGGCCGAACGCGGGGGGCAGCGCGCATTTGGAGATGTACACAGGTACATCCCCGATGCGCGCTGTCTGCGTAAGTACGAGCAGCGGATCGCTCGCCTTCGTGCCGAGGTGCTGAGCGCGGGTGCGCCCGGCTGCGCTCGCCGCAACCCAGCTGAGCCCGGCGGTGAGCTGGTTGCCGAGTCGTCGGTTGAGTGCCTGCAGCAATGTGGATGTCTCGGCAGCAGCGTCGCGCAACTGCGCTGCCGCCTGCTCGTGGATCTCTCCGAGCCTGCCCTCATCCGGCACGTATTCCTGCACGAGGGCGAGCGGCTGGCCGTCGCGAGACACCACACATTCGCGGAACCAGAACGTGCCACCCACTGACGAGCCGAGATGGTCGGACACGAAGTCGGTTGTCTCCTGAAGGCTGAACTCCAGGACTGTCGTGTCGAGCAGCGATCCGGATTCGGCGAGCAGCGCTTCAAGCGACGTAAAGCCGCTGCCGTTGTCCCGCGGAAGCACGTCGGTGACGAACCGGCCTATGCCGCGTTTGGTGACGACCAGGCCGTCCTCCTCGAGCAGGAGCATCGCCTCGCGCACCACGGTCCGGCTCACTCCGAGCGCCACGCCAAGCTCGGTCTCGCGCGGAAGTAATGCGCCAGACACCAGCGAGCCCGAGCGAATGCCCTGCGAGATTCGGGAGTAGACGGCCACCCTCAGGGGCTGGCCGGGGGAGGTGAGCAAAGGCCGTTCCAGATACTGCGTTGCATCACTGACGGGCATAGTGCGAGTTTACGTGTGCAGCGTCGCCGTGCCGTCGGTGAGCGTTCATATGCTTGACGCTCCTATCCGCGCCAGAACGCGAAAACGCCGCCCGAACCGAAGTTCGAGCGGCGTTCCGATGGTGAGAGTTAGCGTCCGCGGCGCTGTCCGCCAGCGGCGTTCGGGCGAACGACCTGGCCTACGCGGATGGGTCCACCTGCAGCCTGGGCGCGGCCGTTGCCGCCACGCGGACGCGACGGTGCCTGCTCCTCGCGGGGAGCACGGGCGGGCTGTGCGTGCGAGGACTGTGCGTGCGGCTGGGCCGAACGCTGCTCGCCTCCGCGACGCTCGCCGCTGACGGCGGGGCGACCCGAGCCGCGGCCTCCTGCGGCCTGGGCCGGACGACCGGAGCGGTCACGACGCGGAGCGCCATCGCGAGCCGGTGCGCCGTCGCGGTTGGCGCGCTTGCGCTGAGCGTTTGCACCCTGCGAGCGTCCGCCCTGCGACTGGCCGTGCGCGGGCATCGCGGTGCGCGGAGCCGGCGTGACGTAGGCGGCGACCTCGCCGACCAGCGCGGTGACCGAAGCCGACGCTGCGGTGACGTGCTGCGGGGTGACCGTGATCTGCGCCTTGCGCAGCAGCGTCGCGGTGTCCTTGCGCTGGGCGGGCAGCACGATCGTGACGACCTCGCCCTCCTTGCCGGCGCGGGCGGTGCGGCCCGAGCGGTGCAGGTACGCCTTGTGCTCGGCCGGCGGGTCGACGTGGATCACGAGCTCGATGTCGTCGACGTGCACGCCGCGGGCGGCGACATCGGTGGCGACGAGCACGCGGGTCGTCACCCGACGGCGAACGACGGCGAGGTTGCGGTCACGGGCGACCTGCGAGAGGTTGCCGTGCAGGTCGACCGAGGGGATGCCCGCATCGGTGAGCTGCTTCGCCAGCTTCTTGGCGTGGTGCTTGGTGCGCATGAACAGGATGCGACGGCCGGTGCCCGAGGCGAGCTTCTTGACGAGCTCGTTCTTCTCGTCGACGTCCGGCGACCTCGAAGACGTGGTGGGTCATCGCGGCGACGTGCGAGGTGGCCTCGTCGACCGAGTGCAGCACCTCGTTGTGGAGGTAGCGGCGCACGAGCTTGTCGACGCCGTTGTCGAGCGTGGCGCTGAACAGCATGCGCTGTCCGGTCTGCGGGGTCTTGTCCATGATGCGGGTGACGACCGGCAGGAAGCCGAGGTCGGCCATGTGGTCGGCCTCGTCGAGCACGGTGATCTCGACGGCGTCGAGGTGCACGAAGCCCTGCTTCATGAGGTCCTCGAGGCGGCCGGGGCAGGCAACGACGATGTCGACGCCGGCCTTGAGGGCCGCGACCTGGCGCTGCTGCGAGACGCCACCGAAGATCGTGGTGATGTTCAGGCCGTAGGCGGCGGCGAGCGGCTCCATGACCGCGGTGATCTGGGTGGCGAGCTCGCGGGTCGGGGCGAGCACGAGGCCGAGCGGGCGTCCGGGCGGCGCTTGCCGCCGGCGAGCGCGCCGCCGAGGCGGGCGACCATCGGAATCGAGAAGGCGAGGGTCTTGCCCGAGCCCGTCTTGCCGCGGCCGAGCACGTCGCGGCCGGCGAGGGTGTCGGGCAGGGTGTCGAGCTGGATGGGGAACGGCTCCGTGAATGCCGCTGGCGGTGAGCGCAGCGACGAGGGGAGCGGGCACGCCGAGCGCGCCGAAGGTGTGTTTCTGACATAGGGTTTCGAGTGCCTTTCGGGCATCAGGATGCACGCACTTATCCGGTCAAATCTGGAAGTGGTGCTGAATGGCGAAGGTGGCGTTGGCCACATCCGTTCGCCGTGAAAGTATCTACAACCCGCCGCTCAGATGTTCACTGGAGGCGGGGAGAAGAGGAAGCGTTCTACGACGCAGGGAAACCGTCGTGGTCTCGCAAGTGACCCCAGCGTAGCAGACGGCCTAATGCGACCCGAAATACCGCTCCCCGACGGGGATCTCCACCGACCACGGTGTTGCCGGGCTGCGCCAGCGGGCACGCCCACATCGGGGTCGTAGGCGCACGACGGGTTGTACGCGAAGTTGAAGTCGAGCACGAGAGAATCCGGGCTGCTCGCCGGCGCCGAGGTCGGCACCCTTGACGGTGTCGAGCAGGTAGCGGCCGCCGCCGTAGGTTCCTCCGCGAGCCCCGGCCGAGGCATCCTTCACCGGGATGAAGATGCCGCCGCCATAGGAGGCGAGGCGCCACACATCCAGCCGGCCGACGCTCGGGCACGCTCGGCGACGCCCGATGAGGTCGAACGGCACGATGCCGTCGGTGCCGGTCTCGACCTCCATCCGTCGCTCATCGCCGGGAGCCAGCGCGACCTCGAACCGCCAGGCCGGATCGTAGGGCGCGACCGGCAGGCCAGTGAACCCGGCCAGGTCCTCGGGCAGCAGGGGAGTCGATGGATGACGCGCAAACAGCTCGTCGCGCTCGCGGCGCCACAGGTCGTGTGCGGCGACCATGTCAGTGGATTCGCGCACGGCGGCGTACATCGCGAACACGCGGCGGCGCCAGTCGGCGACTTCCAGGGCTGTCATCTCCCCACGCTAGACCGCCGTCGGGGTCGCATGTTTCACTTGCCGGGTGGAGAAGATCGACTTCCGCCGGGAGCGCAGGGATCTGTACTCTCCACCGCGGCACATCGTGAAGGTGGATGTGCCTGCCTTCGACTTCGCGCTCATCGACGGCAGGGGCGACCCGAACACGAGCCCGCACTACGCCAAGGCCGTGCAGGCGCTCTACGCGGTCTCGTACGCTGCGAAGTTCGCGGCCAAAGCCACGCTCGAACGCGACTACGTCGTCGGCCCGCTCGAGGGTCTCTGGTACTCGGACCGTCCAGACTCCTTCGCCGACCGGTCAAAGGGTGAGTGGTCGTGGACGATGATGATTCGCCAACCCGCATGGCTGACCGAGGAGGTGCGGGCAGAAGCGCTCGCGAAGGCCGCGAAGAAGAACCTGCCCAGGCTCACCGAGCTACGGTTTGACACCGTCAAAGAGGGCTCCAGCGCCCAGGTGATGCACATCGGCAGCTACGACGACGAGGGCCCAACCATCGCGGCAATTCACGAATGGATCGCGGACAACGGCCACCGCCTGCGCGGTCACCATCACGAGATCTACCTCAGCGATCCTCGACGGGTCGAGCCGTCAAAGCTGAAGACGATCCTCAGGCAGCCGTACGAGTGAGGGTCACTTCCAGTCGCGGGAGAGTCGCCTGAGCTGGATGGCGCGCCACTGCCAGAACGCCCAGAAACCGATCCACAGCAGCGGGGTGAGCGCCCCAGCCTCGACCCTGAGCTGGTCGCGGAACAGGGTGCGCGCGCCCGGCAACGCCGATACTGCCATCGTGTGCTCCCACCGGTCGACGACGGCCAGCGGCCCGGACAGCCCACGACCCGTGTCCCGCACGCGATGCGCACGCCGTCCGGTCGCTCGGCGAAAGGCCAGATCGATGGTCTGCTCGCCGATCACGGCAACCCCGAAGGCCTTCGCGCGCACGAGGTGCACGCCCTCCGACCAGCTGTCGGGAAACCCGCCGGGTTCGAGCGACTCGAAGGTGGTGAATGGGGCGGAGACCGCGCGGAACACTGCTGGGCTGCGGATCGCCCGCCACGCGGCATCCGGAGCACAGTCGAGTTCAAGCTTCAAAAGGATGCGCATCACACCATTGTGGCGTCGCTGGCAGTTGGCTGGCAGGGCCTTGACTTCGGCTTAGCGGGGGAATGTTGGCCGCAGTGGTCGTGTTGCAGCAAAGACATTGACCGATCCACGAAGGGCATCATGAAGGCAACACTGGGCGACATCGTCATCGCAGAAGCACCGAAGGAAGACCTCATTAAGATCGAGGGAAACTGGTATTTCCCCCCGTCCAGCGTGAAGAGCGAGCACCTCGTTGAGAGCGGGACGCCATACACCTGCCCGTGGAAGGGCGACGCCCAGTACTTCTCGGTGAAGAACGGCGAAACGCTCCTGCAGGACCGCGCGTTCAGCTACCCCACCCCGCACCAGACGGCATTCCAGCGCGTCGGCAAGGACTTCTCGGGCTACGTGGCCTTCTGGAAAGACGTCACGGTCTCCGAATAAATGCAGTTCTGGCCCACGGCTCCTCTAGGAGCTGTGGGCCGCTTCATTGAGCACCGACGGCTGGGGGTGCAGAACCCCGGCGACGATCGCCTCGATGGCAAATTCCGTCGCGCGACCCAGATCGACCGCGGTCGGGTCGAGAAGCCACTGCACCTGCATTCCGTCCATCACGGCGAGGATCGCGGCGCTCGCGTCAGCGATGGTCGACTCGTTGCCTGCCCCCTGCTCCGCGCACACGGCGCGGAACGCGCGGGCCGCGTCTTCACGCAGGGTGCGGTATCGCTCCTCGAAGTACGCGCGACCGGGGTGCTCGTCGGTCACCGCCTCGGCGGAGAGAACCGCGTACGCCTGAACGAGGCCGCCACGCTGCGCATTGAGAAACGCCGTCTTGACGAGGTGGCGGAACAGCGCCAGCCCGTCGGGCATGTGCTGGCCCTCCATGTGCGCGACATCGGTCTTGTCTCGATGCACGAGCACCTCGATGAGGAGTTGATCCTTCGAGCCAAAATGATGCAGGATCCCCGCGTGGGTCATCCCCACCTGGTCCGCAATGTCCTGCAGGGTGCCAGCCGTGTACCCCTTCGATCCGAAGATGTCGATCGCCGCGTCGAGGATCTCGCGCCGACGAATCAAAGTCTCCGGGCGTGAGCGAGGTTGCTTTCGGGCGCTAACCACGGCACTTCCTTTCCTGACCTCAGCGAGTCTAGCCAGCAAGCGGTTCAGAACTGGATTGTTTTAAAGTTCTTGCGTTACTTACTTACTGGACTGTAAGTTTATCCCGCAATCACTCTCAGCGCCGAGATTTGGCTCTCTTTCGGCACAATAACGGCGCGGGGATCCATTCCATGAAGGAGAAGCAATGAAGCTTGTGTCCACCGTCGTCGCCGTAGGACTGGCCGCGACCCTGCTGCTCACCGGCTGCGCCGGTTCAGGAGCACCCAACTCGTCCGGGTCGGGTGTCGCCCTCACGATCGCGAAGCCTGACGGAGCAATTACCACCGAGTCGAACAACCCATACCTGGGCGACTCATCCGCGTCGAAGTACGGCTACGGCAAAGTCATCTTCGAACCGCTCGCCCTCGTTAATCCCACGGGCGACCTCGGCACAACGCCCTGGCTGGCCGAATCGGTCGAGTGGAGCGACGACTTCACACAGCTTGCAGTCGTGCCCCGCAGCGGCGTCAACTGGAGCGACGGCACCGCGTTCACAGCCGACGACATCGTCTTCACTTTTGACATGTACAAGAGCGGAACGCTCACAGATAGCGCTGGGCTCGGCATAACGGACGTCACCGCAGATGGCGACACCGTCACGATCACGTTCGGCAGTTCGAAGTACACCGCACAGGCTCGCGTGCTGCACACCCCGATCGTGCCGAAGCACATCTGGGAGAACATCGCCGACCCCAACAGTGACCCGCTCACCGACGAGGGACTCGCCGTCGGCACCGGACCCTACGTGCTCAGCAACTGGTCCACTGAGTCCGTGACGCTGCAGGCCAACCCCGACTACTGGGGTGGCGAACTCGCGGTGCCCACGCTGAACTACGTCTCGTACGGCGACAACGCCGCTCTGACGACAGCGCTGGTCTCCGGCGACGCCGACTGGGCGCAGGCATTCATTCCTCAGGTCCAGGACAGCTACCTCGCCGCAGATGAGAACAACCACTTCCTGGCTGCGCCCACCCCGGGTGCTGGAACGCTGTTCATGAACCTCCAAACCAAGCCGTTCAACAATGTGGCACTCCGTCAGGCGCTCGCATGGACGATCGATCGCCAGGCCTACGTCGACATCGCTCGCGAAGGCGCAAGCACGGTGATCTGGAGCAAAACGGGTCTCAGTGACCTTCTCTCCGATGAGATCCTCCCCGAGTACAAGAGCGACAACTACTCGGTCAACGTCGACAAGGCCCGGCAGGTACTCACCGACGCCGGCTACACCTGGAGTTCCGACGCGCTCATCGATCCAGACGGCGAGCCCGTCTCGTTCTCGATCTCCGTCCCATCGGGATGGAGCGACTGGAACACCGAGCAGGCGCTCATCGCTGAAGAACTCAAGGAGGGCCTCGGCATTGACGTCAAGGTCGACCAGCCTGACTGGGGCGGCTGGGATGCCGCTCGCCAGGAAGGCACGTTCCAGGCGATCATCCACTGGCTCGAGGACACTGGCAACGCATACGGTCTGTACACCTCGACGATGGATCCGAAGTGGATCGTTGACAACAAGGCCCAGTTCGACTTCGGTCGCTACGACAACCCTGCTGTGACCGAGGCGCTCAACACCTACGCGAACGCATCGACAGATTCCGACCGAAATGCAGCACTCGCCGTGATTCAGAAGGCGTTTGTCGACGACGTGCCAGCGATTCCGCTGGGTTCCCACCCGGCGCTGGGCGAGTACAACACGCGCAACTACGTGGGCTTCCCGACCGAGGATGACCTCTACGCGTCGGCTGACCCGACTCAGCCCAACGTGGTCCAAATCCTGACGAAGCTCAAGCCCGTCAGCTGATCCGAAGCAGGCAGGGCGGGTGTACCCCGTACGCCCGCCCTGCCTGCGCCAGCACAATGACCGCCAGCACAGCGAAAGCGAACATCAACGATGAGTAACGCTCTTCTTTCCATCAAGGACTTCTCCATCATCTACGACGTGGAACCTCCGGTCCTCGCCGTGACGAACATCGATATCGAGCTTCAGCGGGGCGAGATCCTCGGCCTCGCGGGGGAGAGCGGGTGCGGCAAAACCACGCTCGCCTACGGCATCCAGCGCCTGCTCAAGTCGCCCGCCGTGATCACCAGCGGATCCGTTACCTTCCACGATGCCGGGGGCGAGGACATCGACATCAATAGTCTCGGCGTCGAGGAAATGCGCCAGTTCAAGTGGGACAAGATCTCGATGGTGTTCCAGGGCGCGATGAACGCGATGAATCCCGTGGCGACGATCGGGTCGCAACTGGAAGATGTCTTCGAGGTACACCGCCCGAACATGACTAAGGTGCAGCGACGGGAGGCCGTCGTCGAGCTGCTCGACATCGTCAAGGTGGGCGGGCAGCGTCGTCGCTCGTTCCCCCATGAACTCTCGGGCGGTATGAGGCAGCGCGTCATGATCGCCATGGCGCTCGCACTGCGGCCGCAGCTCATGATCATGGATGAGCCGACAACCGCGCTGGATGTGCTTGTTCAGCGCGAAATCCTGCGGCAGATCTCCGAACTGCGCCACGAGTTCGGCTTCTCGGTCATCTTCATCACGCACGACCTACCCCTCCTGCTGGAGATAAGCGATCGCATTGCGATCATGCGCGCAGGGAAGATCGTCGAACTCGCGACGGCGGAGCGGATCTGGAACAACCCACAGGACGACTACACGAAGAAGCTGCTGTCGTCCTTTCCTCGGCTCACCGGCGAGAAAGGCCTGGTTTATCAATGACTCTCCTCGAATTCGACTCCGTCACCAAGGTCTATCACGTGCGCGGCGCAGGGCAGATCAAGGCTTTGGATGACGTGTCATTCACGCTCGAATCAGGACAGACGATCGGCGTCGTCGGTCAGTCCGGAAGCGGAAAGTCCACGATCGCCAAGATCCTCACCCAGCTGGAGACCCCCACGAGCGGTGAGGTGCGTCTCGATGGACGCCCGATCCCGCGACGGGGGAGCGGGTTGCGCCGCTACCGCCAGCAGTTGCGCATGGTGTTCCAGGATCCGTTCGCGTCGCTCAACCCCTATCACTCGGTGCGGCACCACATCGAGCGCCCGCTGCGCCTCGACAAGGTCGTGCCCAAGGAGGGGTTGCACACAGAGGTGCGCCGCCTCCTTGAGCGCGTGCAGTTGCCGTTGTCGGCGGCCGATCGCAGACCCCACGAACTCTCCGGTGGACAGCGGCAGCGCGTTGCGATCGCCCGCGCGCTGGCCTCCCGGCCGAGCATCCTGGTCGCGGACGAGCCGGTGTCGATGCTCGACGTATCAATCCGCCTTGGCGTTCTGACCCTTCTCACCGATCTTCAGCGCGAGGAAGGTTTGGGCGTGCTTTACATCACGCACGATCTCGCGACAGCCCGACATTTCAGCGATGAAATCATCGTTCTCAACCAGGGCCGGATCGTGGAGCGGGGCACCGCCGACGATGTCATCCTTCGACCAACCCATCCATACACGCAAGAGCTGCGGGCTGCATCCCCGACCCCGAGAAGTTCTTCGCATCACTATCCGGAGCCGAAGGAGGCGAGCGATGAATGCAATGCAAACCCCAATGCTCAAGGAGGAGGGCGACGCGCTGGAGGTGGGCACGACCGCGACGACCGCCAGCAAGGGACGCGCCCGTGTTCCGTCGGAGGTTCCTCGGCGGACGAGCCCTGTTCTACCTGTTCACGCTGTGGGCGGCGGTGACCATCAATTTCATCCTTCCGCGCTTGATGAAGGGCGACGCCGTCTCCGCCTACCTTGCTCGCAACCGGAATATCAGCCCGGAAGCGGCCGACGGGCTACGCGCGCTGCTCGGCCTCGACACTGACAAGTCGCTCTTCCAGCAGTACATCGACTATTGGTCGCTTCTTCTGCGGGGTGACCTCGGCGTCTCACTCCTACACGGGCTTAGGCCGGTGACCGAGGTGATCAGCCAGGCGCTCCCGTGGACCATCGGACTCGTGGGAGTTGCGACGATCATCTCGTTCGCGGTCGGCACGATCGCCGGCGCGATCGTCGGCTGGCGACGCGGCAGCAGGCTTGACGCGCTCGTCCCGATCACGACCTTCCTCAGTACGATTCCCTACTTCTGGCTCGGGCTGCTCGCGATCGCACTGTTCTCGGTCAATCTCAAGTGGTTCCCGATCGGCAAGGCCTACGGGGTCGGGTGGAGTCCCGAGTTGTCGTTCGAGTTCATCGGCCAGGTCATCCATCATGGATTCCTGCCGGCCATGACGATCGTCATCGCCTCCCTCGGCGGCTGGGTGCTCGGTATGCGCAACATGATGCTGACCGTGCTCGACGAGGACTACATCATGGTCGCGCAGGCCAAGGGCTTGACGAACCGACGAGTGCTGTGGGGCTATGCGTCCCGCAACGCCGTGCTCCCCCAGATTCAGAGTTTCGCGTTGTCGATCGGATTCATCGTCGGCGGCACGATCGTGATGGAGATGGTGTTCAGCTACCGGGTGTGGGCAAGCTGCTGCTCGACGCGACGAACGCGAAGGATTACGCGCTCATGCAGGGGGTCTTCCTCGTTATCACCCTCTCCGTGCTTGTCGCGAACATTCTTGCCGACCTCGCCTATGCATTCCTTGATCCACGTACACGTCAGACAGGTGCCTAAACCATGACTGCTCCAATGACCATCGTCACCCGACCGACCCCCCGCTCTAAGATCGGCGCCGCGTTTGCGATGTTCCGCAACCGCAAGTCGATCACGGGCCTCGCGATCCTCGGATTCTTCGTGCTCGTCGCGATTTTCGCCGATGTGCTCGCGCCATACTCACCGACCAAGGTCGACCCCACCTCGAGGTTCCAGCCGCCGCCCTCTCCAGAGCATTGGCTGGGCACGACCCATATCGGCGAGGACGTGCTGAGCCAGGTCATCGTCGGCACTCGCGGGGTCATCCTCGTCGGGTTCCTGGCAGCCATCATCGCCACGCTCGTCGCGATCATCATCGGCGTGATCTCCGGGTATCTGAGCGGATGGCGCAGCGAAGCCCTTTCGGCTCTCACCAACGTGTTCCTCGTGATCCCTGGTCTTCCCCCTCATCATCATCGTCGCGTCGCAGTTCGACAATCCACCGCTGATCGTCATCGCGGCGGTGCTCGGACTGATCGGATGGGCGTGGGGAGCACGGGTGCTGCGCGCGCAGACGATGTCGCTGCGTAACCGCGACTTCATCCAGGCCGCCCGCGCCAATGGCGAGCCGCTGAGTCGGATCATCACGGTTGAGATGCTTCCGAACCTCATGGCGCTCATCGCCGCGAGTTTTGTCGGCACGGTGACCGCAGCCATCCTCGGACTGACGACATCTGTCGTACATCGGTGTGATCCCGGTGACAACCTACAACTGGGGCACGATCCTCAACTGGGCCGCAGCGCAGGGCGCGTTCCGCCAGAACCAGTGGTGGTGGTACCTGCCCCCGGGGCTCTGCATCGCGGCCATCGGTGTCGCGCTGTCACTCATCAACTTCGGTATCGACGAGTACGTGAACCCGCGCCTGCGCTCGGCAGGAGAGAGGGCACGGGCCTTGAAGAAGAAGGGCCTCAACATCAACGACACCGTCACCGCAGTACGCACCACCACCACGAAAGAAGCACGATGACCATCCAGATCACCACGGATGTCCCATATCTGAACCCCACCCTCTCGACCCCACAGCGCGTCACCGACCTGATCGGCCGCATGACGCTGCCCGAGAAGGTCGGCCAGATGATGCAGTTCGATGCCCGCGACGACCTGGAGCACATTGTGCTCGAGCGGCACGCCGGGTCGATCCTGCACACATCGCCCACAAAGGTGTTGCGTGCTGCGGAGTTGACCGACGAGTCGCGCCTGCGCATCCCGCTTATCGTCGGGGAGGACTGCATCCACGGTCACTCCTTCTGGGAGGGGGCGACGATCTTCCCCACCCAGCTCGGCATGGCGGCGACGTGGGATGCGGAGCTGGTCGAGCAAGTGGCTCGTGTCACGGCCGTCGAGGTGGCGTCTACGGGCGTGCATTGGACCTTCTCGCCGGTGCTGTGTATTTCACGTGACCTGCGCTGGGGCAGGGTCGGTGAGACGTTCGGCGAGGACCCGTTCCTGATCGGCGAGCTGGCCGCGGCAATGGTGCGCGGCTACCAGGGCAATGGCCTTGGCGACCGCACCGCGATCCTCGCGACGGCGAAGCACTTCGCGGGGTACTCGGAGACACAGGGCGGGCGTGATGCCAGCGAGGCCGACATCTCGCAGCGCAAGCTTCGCTCCTGGTTCCTTCCGCCCTTCGAGCGGGTAGCCCGGGCGGGCTGTGCGACCTTCATGATCGGATACCAGACCACCGACGGCGTGCCAGCCACCCTGAACAACTGGTTGCTGAACGACGTGCTTCGTGGCGAGTGGGGCTACACCGGCACCCTCATCACCGACTGGGACAACGTCGGCCGAATGGTGTGGGAACAGAAGATCCAGCCCGACCACATGCATGCCGCCGCGGCCGCCATCCTTGCCGGCAACGACATGGTCATGACCACGCCGGCCTTCTTCCAGGGCGCACTGGATGCCGTGGACCAGGGCCTGCTCGACGAGAGCGATCTCGACCGGGCGATTACGCGCATCCTGACCCTGAAGTTCGACCTCGGACTGTTCGAGGATCCACGACTGCCTGACCGCGCTGTCATCGAGTCCGTGATGGCCGCACCGGAGCACACGTCGCTCAACCTCGACGTGGCCCGCCGCTCGCTCGTGTTGCTGCGCAACGACGGCAGCCTGCCCCTGGAGGGGACTCGTGCGCGGCGGATCGCCGTTGTCGGCCCCCTCGCCGACGACGCACAGACCCAGTTGGGCGACTGGGCCGGCTCGTCCGGCCAGGTCGACTGGCTCGACAACGGCCAGCCGCGCGCGCAGATCACCACCGTGCTCGACGGCCTGCGCGCACTGGTGCCCGCGGACTGGACGGTCACGCACGACGAGGGTGCAGACATCCTGACTCTGGATGACGACCCCGCGGGAACGCACTTCCCCGACGGGCAGCCCCGCCCGAAGATCGTCGTGCCTGCAGAGGTCGACGAGGCGAAGATCGCGGAAGCCGTCGCCGCTGCTGCCGACGCCGATGTTGTCGTGGCGGTTGTCGGCGACCGGATCGAACTGGTCGGCGAGGGACGCTCAACGGCAACCCTCGAGCTCATCGGAAGTCAGCGGGCGCTTTTAGAGGCCCTGGCTGCCACGGGCACCCCGCTGGTGATCGTCCTCCTGGCGTCCAAGCCGCTGGTGCTGCCCGATGCAGTGCGCGATGCCTCCCTGGTCTGGGTTGCCAACCCCGGCATGGAGGGCGGTCGCGCAATTGCCGAGCTCCTGCTCGGCCAGATCGAGCCGTCCGGACGACTGCCGATCTCGTTCGCGCGTCACGTCGGCCAGCAGCCCACCTATTACAACCAGATTCGCGGCCAGCACGGCGATCGCTACGCCGATCTCACGCAGAGCCCGGCCTATGCCTTCGGTGAGGGTCTGTCGTACACGACAGTCGACTACGACGAGGCGACCATCGTCACGCCAAAGGTGACCGCGGCCGACACGGTGCGGGCGACGATCAGGCTGCGCAATTCGGGTTCACGCCCGGCGCACGAGATCGTGCAGGTCTACGTGCGTGACTCTGTGACCTCGGCCAGCTGGGCTGACAAGGAGCTGAAGGCATACCGCCACGTCGACCTCGAGCCGGGCGAGACGACCATCGTCGAGCTGGAACTGCCCGTCGCCGACTGTTCGATCATCAACGCCGCGGGTCAGCGTGTGGTCGAGCCTGGCGCCTTCGAGCTGCTCATCGGGCCGTCATCGCGCGACGAGGTGCTGCACGCGGTCGGGTTCACGGTCTCCGCGTAGGCGATCAGCGCAACCGCGCCCGGTGTGCTCGCACCTTGGCGCGGTTGCCGCATCGCTGCATGGAACACCAGCGGCGGTTGTTGGAGCGTGACTCGTCGTAGAAGATGAGCTGGCAGTCGTCGGCTGAGCATTCCCGGATGCGATCGGCCCGGTCTGCAGAGAACAGTTCGACCACCTCGCGCGCCATCACCGACAGGATCTGGCTGACTCTCGCACGCGTGCGACCGGCCTGTCGGCGCCCACCCGCGAGCGCCGGCGGGATGTCGGGGGTCGCCGCGAACAGGTTGATCACGTCCACGTCGTCCTCCGCCGGTCGCAGCCCCCGGCTGATCGCCGTCGCCGAGCGCGCGATCACGGCACGGAGGGTGAGAGCGTCGACGAGGTCGCGATCGGTGGCCGTGCCATCCACCTCGGGAAAACGCTCATTGAGCCAGGTCGCCAGGTCAGCGGGGGAGTGCATCGCCTCCGAGGAGGGATTGTCGCCCATCGCCCCGGTGTACGCGAAGTCGAGCGCGAGGGATCCCGCATCGAAGTGCCAGCGGTGGCCGTCGTCGGCGGTAAACCACTGTCCGGCCTGTGCGCTCACGTCTCCCAATATAGGGCGCGGGTAACCAATACAGTTGGTTACATGAGCGACACAACGGGCAAGACGAAAGACGCCGGCTGGGAGTTGGGGGTGCGCACGACCGTTGCCGCGCCCGTGCCCGCCGTGTGGCAGTACCTGCTCGGCGAAGGCCTCGCGACCTGGCTCGGCGAGATCGACACGCTGCCGACCGAGAAGGGCGCCGAGTACGCCACGAAGGATGGCGTGAAGGGCACGATCCGCAGCTACACCGAGAATGCCAAGCTGCGCCTCTCGTGGCAGCCCAGCGACTGGCCGCACGACGCCATCATCCAGCTGACCGTGAAGGAGACCATCACGGGAACCACGATCGGCATCCACCAGGAGAAGCTCGCCAACCGCGACGAGCGCAGGATGATGCTCGGCCACTGGAAGAATATCGCCGCGGCCTTCGACCAGCACTTCGGCTAGGGCTACCTCCTAACCCAGCCGATGGTGTGGGCGGCGTTGAACTTCTTCGAGCATTTGCCGCAGGCGAGAGCCCTGACCGGTTTGCGGTAGCGATAGTGCACGTGGCCGGCGGGGCAGGTGCCCACCCACGGTGCGAACTCGTCGGCGATTGCGCCGTCGTGCAGCCGCTTCCCCTCGTAGCCGAGGTCTGAGGCGATCGCCTTCCACTGCGGGCCGTGACCGGCGCGGGTGCCGGCCATCGCGTGGGCAACCTCGTGCAGCAGCACCTGGTGGATCTCGTCATCCTCGTACTTCGCGGCGAGATACTTCGAGACGCTGATGCGCTTGTGCGTGTAGTTGCAGAGTCCGGCGCGGGTCTTCGCGTTGTCGAACTCGAAGGTCCAGCTGCGGTCGAGGTGCAGGTCGATGAGGGCCGCCGCCCACGTCCGTACCCTGCTCAACTCAGCCACCCATAGAGGTTAACCGCTCGGGCCGCGTCCGGCTGCACGCTGTGCACAGGCCGCCGCCGTGGCATCCACCCGCCCCGTCCACGTTGCTCCTGTCGCGCGCAGCCGTGTTGCTCGCGTCGCGCAGCCCGTGTTGCTCGCGTCAGCGCAGCCCGTGTTGCTCCGTCATCCGCCCAAATGAAGGAGATTTCTCCGGATGCCCCGGATTCAGGCCGTTCAGGGCCCATTTCGCAGAAATCTCCTTCATTTGGACGAGTGACAGCGGCGGCGGGGCCGGCCTCGCACTCTGGCCCCTCCGCAACCCGCGGAGTACCCTTTAACCATGGATCACGCACAGGTTCAGCAATGGCTCGACCATTACATCGCGGCGTGGGTCTCGTACAACCGCGACGATATCGGTGCCCTGTTCAGCGACGACATCGAGTACCGCTACCACCCTCATGACGAGCCGATCATGGGCAAGGCGGCTGTGGTCGCATCCTGGCTCGACGAGGACGGGGCCGACGATAACGCGTCAACGCGCGATGCCCCCGGCACCTTCGAGGCGCAGTACGAACCCGTCGCGGTCGACGGCGACGTGGCGGTCGCGCGCGGCGTCTCAAAATATCGGGATGTCGCCGACGGGCCCATCATGCGCGTCTACGACAACTGTTTTCTCATGCGATTCGACGACGACGGCCAGTGTCGCGAGTTCACCGAGTTCTTCGTGGAGCGACGCGAGCACTAATTCACGGGCGCAAGCTCGACCTGCACGATCCTGTCGTCGCCCTCGCGCGGCGAGCCGCGGCCGTCGGTGTTGTTGGTCAACATCCACAGCGAGCCATCCGGCCCCTCGATGACGTCACGGATGCGCCCGAAGGTGTCGGCGAAGTACTGCTCCGCGGTGGTCGGCACGCCGGGGTTCACGGCCCACAGGCGCTCGCCGCCGAGGGCGGCCATGAAGAGGGTGCCGCCGATCCACGACGAGGCCGCTCGGGCTCGCGTCATCCGTCGCCCACTGGTACACGGGATTCACGAACCCCGGCTCGTCCGCCGCGCCCTCGACGACGGGCCAGCCGTAGTTGGCGCCAGGGCGGATGATGTTCAGCTCGTCCCAGGTGTTCTGGCCGAACTCGGCCGCCCAGAGCTGACCGTCGCCGTCCCACGCGATGCCCTGCGGATTGCGGTGGCCGAGCGAGTAGACGAGCGAATCCGGGAACGGGTTGTCGGCGGGCACTGATCCATCGATGTTCATGCGCAGGATCTTGCCGCTCAGGCTGGCCACATCCTGCGAGCTGTCGCGGTCGCCGGCGTCGCCGGTCGTCGCGTAGAGCTTGCCGTCCGGGCCCAGCTTGATGCGCCCGCCATTGTGATTGCCTGCCTTGTTGATGCCGGTCAGGATGTCGCGGCTCTCGCCGAGCGTGTAGCTGCCGGCCTCGCCGACCAGCTCGAACCGCACGATCCTGTTGTCATCCGCTGCGGTCAGATACACGTACAGCCCGGCGGAGTCGCCGGGCGCGACCTCGATGCCGAGCAGTCCGCCCTCGCCGCCGGGGGCCGCGGCATCCACCGAGCCGACGTCACGCAGCGTTCCGTCTGCGGTCAGTTCCAACACCCGCCGGCTGTCCCGTTCGCTGATGAGGGTCGAGCCGTCGTCGAGCCGCACCATCGACCACGGGGCATCCAGCCCGGTGGTGATCACCGTCGGCTCGCCAACCGGCGCGGAGGCGGTCGGGCCGGGTGACGCCGAGGGCATCGAGGTGGAAGCATCCGGCGTGGTCAGCTCGCCGGGAACCTGGGTCGTGCACCCCGCGAGCAGCACTACGACCAGTGGAGCGGTGAGCGATCGACGGATGCGCATGCATCCATCACATCACGCGCTCCTGTCAGCCGCCTGACTCCCTGCTCCCATGTTCATAACTCCTGCAGATCGGTCGATGGGCTGCGGGTCTGCCCCGGAATTCCGGGGTGTCCGCTCGCGTCCGGCTGCGATCTGCAGGAGTTATGAACATGAGGCCGCGGCGACGGCAGGCGGACGCGCTCCTGTCAGCCGCCTGACTTGACCTGAAAGATCCCCTTCGACGGTGGTGGCGACTGCACGGCGCTCTCGTCGGTCACGACCTGGGCGCTCGCGATGAACTCGCGAAGCTCGGGGCCGGCGACGATCTTGGATGGATGCGGACCCGCGGCCAGCAGCCGCGGCATCCAGTGGAAGGGAAGTTCGCTGGCCGAGCCGACGAGCACCAGGTTCCCGAAGCGCCGGCCCTTGAGGATCTGCGTCTCGGCAAGGATCGCGACGTTGCCGGCGACGGCAGACAGGGTGGCCGCCTGCGAGCGGGCGAACGCGAGCCCTGGGCCGTCGGCGACGTTGGCGATCAGGATGCCCCGGGGCGAGAGCAGCGCGACGGCGCTGCGGTAGAACTCGACTGACGTCACGTGCGCGGGTGTGCGGGCGCCGCTGAACACGTCGACCACGAGCAGGTCGACGGAGCCGTGGAGCCCGGGCGGGAGTTTCTCCATCACGACCCTGGCGTCGCCGTGGCGCACCCGGATCGAGGCCGACTTCGACCACGGCAGCTCGGCGCGCACCAAATCGATGAGGTCGGACTCGAGTTCGATGACCTGCTGCCGCGAGCCGGGGCGGGTGGCCTCGACGTAGCGGGGGAGGGTGAGGGCTCCCGCGCCGAGGTGCACGGCCGTGATCGGCTCGCCGGGCATCCCGAGCTGGTCGATGACGTGGCCCATTCTGCGCACGTACTCGAAGAACAGCTCGGACGGGTCATCCATGTTGACCTGGGACTGCGGGGTGCCGTCGACGGTGAGCGTGTACGCGCCATCCACCCACCGATCGGGGGCGATGGTGGCGAGGTATCCGCTGTGGGACAGCACTTTCGACGGGATCTCGGTCACCTGTCGAGGGTACCCGCAAGCTACGGTGTGTTCATGAACGAGCCGATCCGTAACATCCCCGAGAACATGCGCCGCCAGCTGGACGCCCAGTCCTACGTCGGCCCGGCAACCTTCGGCATGCGGCCGCTGCTGACCGAGCCGTCGCAGCTGGACGAGTGGATGCCGGACGTCGCGATCGTCGGCGCTCCCTGGGATGACTCCACCACGAACCGGCCGGGCGCACGCTTCGGCCCGCGCGCGCTGCGGGCGAACGCCTACGACCCCGGCACCTATCACCTCGACCTGCAGGTGGAGATGTTCGACCACCTCGAGGTCGTCGACTATGGCGACGCTGTGACCAGCCACGGCATGTGGGAGCTGTCGAAGGCCGCGATCTACGAGCGGGTCAACGACGTCGCGAGCCGCGGAATCGTGCCGTTCGTGATCGGCGGCGATCACTCGATCACCTGGCCGGCGGCGACCGCGGTGGCCGAGCATCACGGCTTCGGCAACGTGGTGATGATCCACTTCGACGCGCACGCAGACACCGCGAACATCCTCGAGGGCAACCTCGCGAGCCACGGCACCCCGATGCGGCGGCTCATCGAGTCCGGCGCGATCCCCGGCACGCATTTTCTGCAGGTCGGCCTGCGTGGCTACTGGCCGGGTGAGGAAGACCAGAAGTGGATGCGGGACCACGGCCTGAAGCATTTCATGATGCAGGAGATCTGGGAGCGCGGGGCAAAGGCCGTCATGACCGACGTGATCGCTGCCGCCCGCGAACGCGCAGACAAGGTGTACGTCTCGATCGACATCGACGTGCTCGATCCCGGCTTCGCGCCCGCGACGGGCACCCCGGCACCGGGTGGCCTCGCGCCGGTCGACCTGCTCCGGATGATTCGTCAGATCGTGCTGGAGCTGGACGTCGTCGGCTTCGACGTGATGGAGGTTGCGCCCGCCTACGACCACGCCGACATCACGGTCAACAATGCCCACGGCCTGATCTGGGAGGCGCTCGCCGCGATGGCGGTCCGGAAGCGTGACGCCCGCGCCTGAACCCGCGCCCCTCCGCGGACCCCAGCTGCGCGCATCCCTCGTCCAAATGAAGGAGATTTCTGGATGTGACGCCGCGCTGGCCAGCGTCACGGCCCCGTTTCGAGAAATCTCCTTCATTTGGACGAGGAGTGCGAGAAACGTAGGCCGCGCAGCCCGCGCGTCAGGAGTGCGACGTCGTCCGGGAGGCCACCGAAGTGCGCCCACAGCACCTCGTCCACGAGTTGGATGCTCGCTGCAAGCCGCTGCTCGGCGTCGCCGCCCACGAGCGCCCAGGGCTGGTCGCGCACGGTCAGCTCTTCCTCGAACCACCGCTGCATGGCCTCGCGGTAGTCCTCCCCATCCCGGATGCCGTCCTGCTCGAACGGCACTCCCGCGATGTCGCTAATGATGTACAGCCCGCGCTGGGGAAGCTCGGGCACGGCGTCGAAGGCTGCGGTCGAGAAGTCGCCGAGGTAGCGGCGCTCCCATAGCCGGGTCGCGAACGCGTCGGTGTCGCAGAACAGCACGGGTGATCCGGCCGCTGCCGCCTCATCCTCCAGTCGCTGCTGCTCCACGGCGATGTTCGCGAAGTCTTCGGCAGTCCACTCCGCGGAGTGCACCGGCGCATCGGGGTCATTCTCGATGACGCCCTGCTTTTCGAGCAGCACCTCGGTGTACTCGCGGCCGTACTCCGGCACCCAGAGCGTTCGCTCCCACACGCCTCCGCGCGACCGGTAATGGTCGGCAAGGGAGGCGGCAAGGGTGGTCTTCCCGCTCGATTCTGAGCCGACGAGGATGATCCGGATGGCTCGCTCCGCTCGCACCTCGGGCGCCAGTTCTGGCCAACTCGCCACTCTTATAGTCCATTCCCAGAAACAGGTCAAGAATCAACTTGCGCAGGCGTGTCAGATCGTCCTATAGTTGATCCTTGCGCTCCCAATCAAAACCATGCCGTCATATTGCGGACAGCTGGCGTGCCCCGAGTATAGCGGCGGGGTAAATCGTTCCTTGATTTTGGTGAGCATTTCATTACCGACCGTCGGGTTTCCGACATTAGGGCCCGACGGGGTCCACGGAGGTTATTTCCTTGGCTGCTGCGAAAAACGCATCCACCAGTAAGTCCCCCAAGAACGGCCGTGCAGCATCGCGGCTTTCTTTCGCCAAGATCACCGACACGTTGACTGTCCCGGATCTGCTTGCATTGCAGACCGAGAGCTTCGACTGGCTGGTTGGCAACGAGATCTGGAAGCAGCGCGTTACGGATGGTGTCGCCCAGGGGCGCACCGACCTCCCGTCGCGCAGCGGACTGGATGAGATCTTCGAGGAGATCTCTCCGATCGAAGACCTCGGCGAGACCATGCAGCTCTCGTTCACGGGTCCTGAGCTCGAAGAGCCCAAGTACACGATCGACGAGTGCAAGGAGCGCGGCAAGACTTTCGCCGCTCCTCTCTATGTGAACGCCGAGTTCATGAACCACCTCACCGGTGAGATCAAGACCCAGACGGTCTTCATGGGCGACTTCCCGTTGATGACGGAGAAGGGCACGTTCATCATCAACGGCACCGAGCGTGTCGTCGTGTCGCAGCTCGTGCGTTCCCCCGGTGTGTACTTCGACCGCACCCCCGAGAAGCTGTCCGACAAGGACATCTACTCCGCACGCATCATCCCGAGCCGTGGTGCATGGCTCGAATTCGAGATCGACAAGCGCGACCAGGTCGGCGTTCGCATCGACCGCAAGCGCAAGCAGAGCGTCACCGTCTTCCTGAAGGCCCTCGGCCTCACGAGCGAGCAGATCCTCGAGGAGTTCAAGGGCTTCCCGTCGATCGAGCTCACGCTCGAGAAGGACAACATCCTCACCAAGGAAGAGGCGCTCAAGGACATCTACCGCAAGCTCCGTCCCGGAGAGCAGGTTGCTGCCGAGGCCGCTCGCGCGCTTCTCGACAACTTCTACTTCAACTCGAAGCGCTACGACCTGGCCAAGGTTGGTCGTTACAAGATCAACCGCAAGCTCGGTCTCGACACCGACATCAAGCAGTCGGTCCTCACCATCGAAGACATCATCGCGACGATCAAGTACATGGTCGCCCTGCACGACTCGTCCTCGAGCTACGTGACGGTTCACGACAACGCCCTCTCGACCATCAAGGGCCTCCGCGATGGCAAGAAGGTGGATGTCCGTCTCGACGTCGACGACATCGACCACTTCGGCAACCGTCGTATCCGCGCCGTGGGTGAGCTCATCCAGAACCAGGTTCGCACCGGTCTCTCCCGCATGGAGCGCGTCGTTCGCGAGCGCATGACCACGCAGGACATCGAAGCGATCACCCCGCAGACCCTGATCAACGTGCGCCCCGTCGTCGCCGCGATCAAGGAGTTCTTCGGAACGTCGCAGCTCTCGCAGTTCATGGACCAGAACAACCCGCTCGCGGGTCTGACCCACAAGCGTCGCCTCTCGGCCCTCGGCCCTGGTGGTCTGAGCCGTGAGCGCGCTGGCGTTGAGGTTCGAGACGTTCACCCCTCGCACTACGGCCGCATGTGCCCGATCGAGACCCCGGAAGGCCCGAACATCGGTCTGATCGGTTCGCTCGCATCGTTCGCACGCATCAACGCGTTCGGTTTCATCGAGACCCCGTACCGTCGTGTCGTCGGTGGCAAGGTCACGACCACCATCGACTACCTGACCGCGTCCGAGGAGGACGACTTCGTCGTCGCCCAGGCAAACGCACCGCTCACCGCGGACGTCGACCTTCGCCGAGCCCCGCGTGCTTGCTCGTAAGAAGGGTGGCGAGGTCGACCTCATCCCCACCGAGCAGATCGGCTACATGGATGTGTCGCCGCGCCAGATGGTGTCGGTCGCTACGTCGCTCATCCCGTTCCTCGAGCACGACGATGCAAACCGCGCACTCATGGGTGCGAACATGCAGCGCCAGGCTGTCCCGCTGCTGCGCAGCGAGAGCCCGCTCGTTGGTACCGGTATGGAGGGCTTCGCGGCCATCGACGCCGGCGACGTGATCACCGCCGACAAGGCCGGTGTCGTCTCCGAGGTTTCGGCCGACGTCGTCACCATCCAGCTGGATGAGGGCGGCACGCAGGACTACTTCCTGCGCAAGTTCGACCGCTCCAACCAGGGCACCAGCTACAACAACCGCGTCATCGTCAGTGCGGGCGACCGCGTCGAGCAGGGCGAAGTCCTGGCCGACGGCCCCGCGACGGAGAACGGCGAGCTCGCCCTCGGAAAGAACCTCCTCGTGGCATTCATGCCGTGGGAGGGTCACAACTTCGAGGACGCGATCATCCTGAGCCAGAACCTGGTCAAGGACGACATCCTCTCGTCGATCCACATCGAAGAATACGAAGTGGATGCCCGCGACACGAAGCTCGGCAAGGAGGAGATCACCCGTGACCTCCCCAACGTCAGCCCGGAGCTGCTCGCCGACCTCGACGAGCGTGGCATCATCCGCATCGGTGCAGAGGTTCGCCCCGGCGACATCCTCGTCGGCAAGGTCACGCCCAAGGGTGAGACCGAGCTTTCCGCCGAGGAGCGCCTGCTGCGCGCCATCTTCAACGAGAAGAGCCGCGAAGTTCGCGACACCTCGCTGAAGGTTCCGCACGGTGAAGCCGGCACGATCATCGCTGTCAAGGAGTTCAACGCTGACAACGACGACGAGCTCGGCTCAGGCGTCAACCAGCGCGTTGTCGTGTACATCGCCCAGAAGCGCAAGATCACCGCTGGTGACAAGCTCGCTGGTCGTCACGGCAACAAGGGTGTTATCTCGAAGATCCTGCCGGTCGAGGACATGCCGTTCCTCGCCGACGGAACTCCGGTTGACGTCATCCTGAACCCGCTCGGTATTCCTGGTCGAATGAACTTCGGTCAGGTGCTCGAGACCCACCTCGGCTGGGTTGCGAAGCAGGGCTGGGACGTTGACGGTTCACCCAAGTGGGCCAAGACGCTTCCGGACCACGCTCGCAGCGCGGCCCCTGGCACCAAGGTTGCGACCCCGGTGTTCGACGGTGCGCTCGAGACCGAAATCGAGGGACTGCTCGACTCGACGACGCCCACGCGTGACGGTGACCGCCTGATCGACTCCTCAGGAAAGACCCGTCTGTTCGACGGTCGTTCCGGTGAGCCGTTCCCCGAGCCCGTCTCGGTCGGTTACATGTACATCCTGAAGCTCCACCACCTGGTGGACGACAAGATCCACGCTCGTTCGACGGGCCCGTACTCCATGATCACGCAGCAGCCGCTGGGTGGTAAGGCTCAGTTCGGTGGCCAGCGATTCGGTGAGATGGAGGTCTGGGCGCTCGAGGCATATGGTGCCGCGTACGCGCTCCAGGAACTCCTCACGATCAAGTCGGATGACATCCTCGGCCGCGTGAAGGTCTACGAGGCGATCGTCAAGGGTGAGAACATCCAGGAGCCGGGTATCCCCGAGTCCTTCAAGGTGCTCATCAAGGAAATGCAGTCGCTGTGCCTGAACGTCGAGGTGCTCTCGGCAGACGGTTCCATCGTCAACCTGCGCGACACCGATGACGAGGTCTTCCGCGCTGCGGAAGAGCTGGGCATCAACATTTCCACGCGGTTCGAGTCTTCGTCCATCGACGAGATCTAGAACCTCCCTCTCACTCACAACTGCAGCTCCTAAGAGAGAAGACATACATTGCTCGACGTTCACGCGTTTGACGAAATTAAGATCGGTCTCGCTACCGCCGACGACATCCGTCGTTGGTCACATGGTGAGGTCAAGAAGCCAGAAACGATCAACTACCGCACGCTCAAGCCTGAGAAGGATGGTCTCTTCGGAGAGCAGATCTTCGGCCCGAGCCGTGACTGGGAGTGCTCGTGCGGCAAGTACAAGCGAGTCCGCTTCAAGGGAATCGTGTGCGAGCGCTGCGGCGTTGAGGTCACCAAGTCCTCAGTGCGCCGCGAGCGCATGGGCCACATCGAGCTCGCCGCACCCGTAACGCACATCTGGTACTTCAAGGGTGTTCCGTCGCGACTCGGCTACCTGCTCGACATGGCGCCGAAGGACCTCGAGAAGGTCATCTACTTCGCGGCATACATGATCATCTCGGTGGATGAGGAGGGTCGTCACTCCGACCTTCCCGGCCTCGAGAACGAGATCCGTCTCGAGATCAAGACCCTCGAAGGCCAGCGCGACACCCGCATTGCTGACCGTCTTGCCCGCCTCGAGGAAGACCTCGCGGCCCTTGAGGCCGAGGGCGCCAAGAGCGACCAGAAGCGTCGCGTCAAGGATGGCGCCGAGAAGGAAATGAGCCAGGCCCGCAAGTCGTTCGACGAGCAGATCAGCCAGCTCGAGCGCGTCTGGGACGACTTCCGCAGCCTGAAGGTCGGTGACCTCAAGCCTGAGGATTCCGTCTTCCAGGAACTGCAGGACCGTTTCGGCACGTACTTCGAGGCCTACATGGGCGCCGAGGCCATCCAGAAGCGCCTGCAGGCGTTCGACCTGGCCACCGAGAGCGTTGACCTCCACGACCAGATCGCCAACGGCAAGGGCCAGAAGAAGATCCGCGCTATCAAGCGACTGCGCGTGGTCAACTCCTTCCTCCAGACCGGCAACTCGCCGGCCGCCATGGTGCTCGAAGTTGTGCCGGTCATCCCGCCCGAGCTTCGTCCGATGGTTCAGCTGGATGGTGGCCGCTTCGCGACCTCCGACCTCAACGACCTCTACCGTCGTGTGATCAACCGCAACAACCGTCTCCGTCGCCTGCTCGACCTCGGTGCTCCCGAGATCATCGTCAACAACGAGAAGCGCATGCTGCAGGAGGCCGTTGACGCACTGTTCGACAACGGTCGTCGTGGACGCCCCGTCACCGGTACCGGCAACCGTGCCCTCAAGTCACTGAGCGACATGCTCAAGGGCAAGCAGGGTCGTTTCCGCCAGAACCTGCTCGGAAAGCGCGTCGACTACTCCGGTCGTTCGGTCATCATCGTCGGCCCGCAGCTCAAGCTCCACCAGTGTGGTCTGCCCAAGCAGATGGCACTCGAGCTGTTCAAGCCGTTCGTGATCAAGCGCCTCATCGACCTCAGCCACGCTCAGAACATCAAGAGCGCCAAGCGCATGGTCGAGCGTTCACGTCCGCAGGTGTGGGACGTTCTCGAAGAGATCATCCGCGAGCGTCCGGTGCTGCTCAACCGCGCACCAACGCTTCACCGTCTCGGCATCCAGGCCTTCGAGCCTCAGCTGGTCGAGGGCAAGGCCATCCAGCTTCACCCGCTCGTGTGTGCTGCGTTCAACGCAGACTTCGACGGTGACCAGATGGCTGTGCACCTTCCGCTGTCGGTCGAGGCCCAGGCCGAGGCCCGCGTGCTCATGCTCGCGAGCAACAACATCCTGAAGCCGTCAGACGGCCGACCGGTGACCCTGCCCACACAGGACATGATCATCGGCCTGCACCACCTGACCACGCTCAAAGAGGGCGGTGAGGGTGAGGGCCGTGCGTTCTCGTCCGTCGCCGAGGCAATCCTCGCGTTCGATCAGCACTCGCTGAACCTGAACTCGAAGGTGCGCATCCGTCTCGAGCACGTGCACTTCGCCGAGGGTGAGGCTCCTGAGGGCTTCGTCCAGGGCAAGACCGTTCTGATGGACACGACCCTTGGTCGCGCGCTGTTCAACGAGGCGCTTCCGGCCGACTACCCCTACATCGAGGCAGTCGCCGACAAGGGCCAGATCTCAGCGATCGTCAACGACCTCGCGGAGCGCTACCCCAAGGTGGAGGTCGCCGCAGCACTCGACCGCATCAAGGACGCCGGTTTCCACTGGGCCACCCGCTCAGGTGTGACCGTTGCGCTCAGCGACATCGTGACCCCGCCGAACAAGCCGGAGATCATCGCCGGCTACGAGAAGCAGGCCGCGAAGGTCCAGGACCAGTTCGACAAGGGACTCACGACCGACGCCGAGCGTCGTCAGGAGCTCATCGAGATCTGGAACAAGGCGACCGCAGAAGTGGCCACCGCCATGCAGTCCAACTTCGCCTCAGACAACAACATCAACCGCATGGTGTCGTCGGGTGCTCGTGGTAACTGGATGCAGGTTCGCCAGATCGCCGGTATGCGTGGACTCGTGTCGAACCCGAAGGGTGAGATCATCCCTCGCCCGATCGTGCACTCCTACAAGGAGGGCCTGACCGTGGCCGAGTACTTCATCTCGACTCACGGTGCCCGTAAGGGCCTGGCCGACACGGCGCTTCGTACCGCCGACTCCGGTTACCTGACTCGTCGACTCGTCGACGTCTCGCAGGATGTCATCATCCGCGAAGACGACTGTGGCACCGGTAAGGGCCTCGACATGCCGATCGCAGCACAGGATGCCGCTGGCAAGTGGATTCTCGACAGCAACGTCGAGAACTCGGTCTACGCGCGCAGCCTCGCGGCTGACGCTGTCGACGAAAAGGGCAAGGTCATTGCGGCCGCTGGAGCCGACGTCGGAGACGTTCTGCTCGACACCCTGGTCTCGGCCGGCGTTCACAACATCAAGGTGCGTTCGGTGCTCACGTGTGAGTCCGTCGTCGGTGTGTGTGCTGCCTGCTACGGCCGCTCGCTCGCAACCGGACTGCTCGTCGACATCGGTGAGGCCGTCGGTATCATCGCGGCCCAGTCGATCGGTGAGCCAGGAACGCAGCTCACGATGCGTACCTTCCACACCGGTGGTGTTGCTTCCGCAGACGACATCACGCAGGGTCTTCCCCGCGTGACGGAGCTGTTCGAGGCTCGTACCCCCAAGGGTGCTTCGCCCATCGCCGAGGCTGCAGGACGCATCACCATCGAGGACACGGATCGCGCTCGTCGCCTCATCCTGACTCCCGACAATGGTGACGAGCCCATCGCCTACCCGGTTCTTCGCCGCGCGACCCTCCTCATCGAGGATGGCCAGCACGTCGACCTGGGCCAGCAGCTCCACGTCGGAAACCTCGACCCGAAGGAAGTTCTTCGCGTCAAGGGTGTCCGCGCCGTGCAGCTTCACCTGGTCGATGGTGTGCAGGGCGTGTACCGCTCGCAGGGTGTTCCCATCCACGACAAGCACATCGAGGTCATCGTTCGCCAGATGCTCCGCAAGGTGACCGTGGTTGACCACGGTGACACCGGGCTTCTGCCGGGTGAGCTCGTCGACCGGCTCAAGTACAACGAGCTGAACCGCGCTGCGCTCACCGAGGGCAAGTCAACGGCATCGGCTCGCCAGGAGGTCATGGGTATCACCAAGGCGTCGCTGGCAACCGAGTCGTGGCTGTCGGCCGCGTCGTTCCAGGAGACCACGCGTGTGCTCACGCAGGCCGCCATGGAGGGCAAGTCCGACCCGCTGATGGGCCTCAAGGAGAACGTCATCATCGGAAAGCTCATCCCGGCCGGTACGGGTCTCCCGCGCTACCGCGATGTGTCCGTCGAGGCGACGGAAGAAGCCAAGGCCGAGCGCTACCCGAACCGCATCTTCAAGGATGAGTCCGTGTTCAACGAGAGCGACCTGAGCTTCGTCGATTTCGACAGCTTCAGCTCGGATGACACCACCCCGGGAACCTACAACTAAGGTTTCCGCCCAGAACGGCCCGTCACTTCGGTGGCGGGCCGTTCTGCGTTAAACGTCGCTCATTTCGCGCCCCTAAAGGGGGTTAGTGCCGCCGATAACCTCGCGTTAGTTTTGTTCTACACCCGATCTTTACCTTTACATTTTTCGTGAATCTCGCGCCGGGGGGCCGTGGATTCATCAGTCGTGAGGAGCACGATGCCATCCCTCACAGAGATACTGATCCTCCGCGGAGTCGTACCCATCGAGCGCCTTGACACCATCTCGGGGTCCTGGGGCGAGGACGAGGATGCAGTTCGTTCTCTCGTCGAAGAGGGTCTCGTCTCAGAGGCCCAGCTTGCGTCCGCCCGCGCCGCTCAGGCCGACCTTCCCTTCGTCGAGCTCATTGACTATCCCGTGGACAGGAACGCGGTGTACCTGGTGCCTGCGGCGGTATGCCGTCGATACCAGGTCATCCCGATCGGCATCGACAACGGTGTTCTCACCCTGGTCATGGCCGATCCTGACAACGTGTTTGCGATCGACGACGTGCGCGCTGTCGCACGCATGCAGATCAGCATCGCCGTCGGGTCACCGTCGGATGTCCGTGCCGCGATCGACCGCTACCACCGAGCCGACGATGAGCTCAACGACCTCACCAGTGCGCTGGAGGAGGAGAGCTCGAGCACCGACCTCGTTCGCGATGGCGACGAGCCGATGGAAGACGACGCGCCCATCGTCAGGTTCGTCAACCTGCTCATCAGCCAGGCGATCCAGGACAAGGCGTCTGACATCCACATCGAGCCGGCCGAGCGCGAGATGCGCGTCCGGTACCGCATCGACGGCGTGCTTCACGAGATGCAGTCCGCACCCAAGGCCATCCAAAACGGCGTGACCTCGCGACTGAAGATCATGAGCGAGATCGACATCGCCGAGCGTCGCAAGCCTCAGGATGGCCGCATGTCGGTCAGCCACGCCGGGCGAAAGATCGACCTCCGCGTTGCGACTCTTCCGACTGTGTGGGGCGAGAAGGTCGTCATGCGAATCCTCGACAACTCGTCGAGCACCCTCGCGATGGAGAACCTCGCGCTCCTGCCACAAAACTTCGAAGCCTTCCAGCGCTCGTACCGCAAGCCGTACGGGATGATCCTGGTCACGGGTCCGACGGGTTCCGGAAAGTCGACCACGCTGTACACCACCCTTGGCGCCGTGGCGAAACCCGAGATCAACGTCATCACGGTGGAAGACCCGGTCGAGTACCGCATGAAGGGGATCAACCAGGTTCAGGTGAACCCGAAGGCCGGGCTCACCTTCGCGAGCGCGCTGCGCTCCATCCTGCGTTCCGACCCCGACGTGGTGCTCATCGGTGAGATCCGAGACCACGAGACCGCCCAGATCGCCATTGAAGCATCGCTCACCGGTCACCTCGTGTTGTCAACGCTTCACACCAACGACGCCCCGAGCGCGATTGTGCGTCTGACCGAGATGGGGATTGAACCATTCCTGGTTGGATCCGCCCTCGACTCCGTCGTGGCTCAGCGACTCGCGCGACGACTGTGCGAGCGATGCCGCGAGCCATACAGTCACGACCCGCAGGAGATCGAGAATCTGCGGTTCGGCCACGACATGACTATGCCGACACCGACGCTGTGGCGTCCGGTCGGTTGTTCGAGCTGCTCCAACACGGGGTATCGCGGACGAATTGCCCTGCACGAGGTCATGACGGTAACGGAGGAAATCGAACGACTCGCGGTGGCGCACGCATCTAGCGCCGAGATCACTCAGGTAGCCGTGTCACAGGGAATGTTGACGCTGCGCCTTGATGGGTGGGAGAAAGCAAAGCTGGGTCTTACATCAGTCGAAGAGATTATGAGAGTGGTCGCATGAGCAAGCCTGTTTACGAAATTCCACTGGAAGACAGTGGATGGCCAGGGGTCGCCGGCCGACGCGCGGTCCCGCCCGGATTTGCGGAGCCGTACACGCCGGCGCCGGTGAGCTTCGAACAGCTCCTGAACCCGCCATCGGCGGATTCTGTACCGCCGCGCTCCAGCTATGACTCGGCGCCGCCACCCACCCCGGTGTCGTCGACACCGGCTCCGTCGTCCGCGCCAGCTCAGGCGTCCGCGCCAGCGCAGCCAAGCGTGTCCGCACCACTGGCCAGGCCGGAGGCGTTGTCCGCCGCCGCGCCGCCGCCGGTGTCGCTTGCGCCAGCGCCGCTCCCAGCAGCAGCCACTGCAGCCCCTGCAGCTTCCGCAGCCCCGGAGGCAGCGCGGGACACGTCAACCACGGCCGCTGCCGCGTCGCCCGCACCTACCCCGCAACTGCGATCCCGCGTGAGGAACATCGACGGCGACTCACCCGAAACGGGCGAGACGCCGGTCGCGGCTGCTCCTTCGGAACCTGCAACCTCGCCGCTTTCTGCTTTCGCGTCGACGCTCTCGGCGCCGACCGAAAAGATCCAGGCGCCGGTGACGGCACCAGCGCCAGAGCGTGCTGCCAGCGACTTGCTGGGTGTCCCGATCCCGAACGCGGTCACGGCCTTTGCGGCTCCGAGTGCGATCGCGGCGTTCACGACTCCTGCACCTGCGAGTGATGGTGCGGCCAGTCCCACGGCGGGCAAGTCGGGCCACAGCGCTCCGTCGGCCCTGATCGACACCGACACGAAGGTGCTTCCTACGCCCGGCGCTGGACAGCCCGGAAGCGATCCACGCATCATCGCGGCGCTCAATGCAGTCGTTTCGGCCCAGGCATCTGACCTTCACGTGACGGCGGGCGCCCCATCCATGATCCGTGTCGATGGTGGGCTGCGTCCCATCGGACGCACCGATGTCTGGGAGATGGACGATCTTCGCGAGGCCCTGTTCAGCCTCATGTCAGACACCCAGCGCGAGATCTTCGAGAGCGAACTCGAGCTCGACTTCGCGTACACGCTGTCCGAGAGCTCGCGTTTCCGGGTGAACGTCTACCAGCAGCGTGAGGCTGTCGGCGCTGCCTTCCGTCTCATCCCGACGGAGATCAAGCAGCTCGCGTCCCTTGGTGTGCCCGACCAGATCGGCAAGTTCTCCACCCTGCCCCGCGGACTGGTGCTGGTTACCGGCCCGACCGGTTCGGGTAAGTCGACGACGCTGGCCGCGCTGATCGACCTGGTGAACGCCACCCGCGCGGATCACATCGTCACGGTCGAGGACCCGATCGAGTTCATGCACACGAACAAGCGATCGCTCGTCAACCAGCGTGAGGTTGGAAACGACACACACAGCTTTGCCGCGGCGCTCAAGCACGTTCTACGCCAGGACCCCGACGTCATCCTCATCGGTGAGCTTCGAGACCTCGAGACGATCTCGGTTGCCCTCACCGCCGCCGAGACCGGTCACCTCGTGTTTGCAACACTTCACACGCAGGATGCCCCGCAGACCATCGACCGAATCATCGACGTGTTCCCGCCTCATCAGCAGGGCCAGGTCAGGGCGCAGCTCGCCGCGACCCTGCAGGGCGTGGTGTGTCAGACGCTTGTCAAGCACGCGAGCGGCCGGGGCCGTGTTGTCGCCACCGAGGTCATGGTGACGACACCCGCCATCGCGAACCTCATTCGTGAGGGCAAGACGTACCAGATCCATTCCGCCCTCCAGGCGGGTCGTGAATTGGGAATGTTCACTCTCGACCAGCACCTGGCTGAGCTGGTCGACGCCGGACGCATTTCTCATTCCGCAGCATACGAGAAGGCACACGACATCGAGAGCCTGAAGCGGATGATTCACCGGGCCGACCCTGGTGCCGACCTGCATGACCAGATGTCCGCAGGGCAGGCAGGGTCTGAACCGGCCACCGCACGACGAGGAGCGAGCTAATGGTTACCACTGTTGCAACATTCGCCTACACCGGCCGGGATGCCGCCGGAAAGCTCGTCAAGGGCAAGGTGGACGCATCCGGTGAAGGTGCTGCCGCCGTCCGGCTGCGCACCATGGGTGTCTCCGCGATTGCAATCAAGGAGGCCCCTGCCGGCACCGGTCTGAGCCGGGAAATCAACCTCGGTTCCTTCAAGCCCGCAGTCGGGCTGAAGGATCTGGCCGTGATGAGCCGCCAGATGGCCACGATGATCTCATCGGGTCTGTCGCTGCTGCGAACCCTGACGATCCTCACCGATCAGACCGAGAACAAGGCTCTCGCGAAGATCCTGGCCACGGTATCGAAGGACGTCGAGGTCGGTGTGTCCCTGTCGGACGCGATCGGCAAGCATGGCGAATCGTTCCCGCCCATCATGATCAGCCTGATCAGGGCCGGTGAGACTGGTGGATTCCTCGACCAGTCGTTGATGGCAGTGGCGAAGAACTTCGAGTCCGAGGTGAAGCTTCGCGCGACTATTAAGTCTGCCCTGACCTATCCGGTCATTGTTCTGGTCATGGCGGGAGTCGCCGTCGCTGGCATGCTCATCTTCATCGTCCCCATCTTCAAGGAGATGTTCGAGGGCTTTGGCGGATCATTGCCTTTGCCTACCCAACTCCTGGTGAACCTGTCGCAGGCGATGACCTGGTTGGCGCCGCTGACGATTGTCAGCATTCTTGTCTTCTCGTTCTGGTGGAACAAGAACAAGAACACCGAGAAGGTCAGAAACGTCGTAGACCCGATCAAGCTCAAGCTGCCGGTGTTTGGCCAGCTGATGCGCAAGATCGCGATCGCTCGCTTCAGCCGCAACTTCTCGAGCATGCTCGCCGCAGGCGTGCCAATTCTGCAGGTGCTTCACATCGTCGGTGAGACGTCGGGCAACCTTGTCGTAGAGAAGGCCCTCAGGAACGTTGCTGATGGGGTACGTCAGGGAAAGTCCATCGCCGAACCGTTGAGCCTCGAAAAGGTCTTTCCTCCCATGGTCACCCAGATGGTGGCTGTCGGTGAGGACGCCGGTGCCCTCGAGCAGATGCTCGGCAAGATCGCCGACTTCTATGACGACGAAGTGCAGGCAGTGACCGAGCAACTCACGGCTCTCATTGAGCCGCTCATGATCGCCTTCCTTGGCATCGTCGTCGGCGGCATGATCGTGTCGCTCTACCTTCCGATCTTCAACATCTTCACGCTGATCGAGTAGCTCCGCGGGTGCACTTGAGTTGCCACGGGAGAGGCGTCGCGAAAGCGGCGCCTCTCCTTTTTTGTGTGGGGATAACTCACAGGAAATCAAAATGTTCATTCGACTCAACAAGGCCCTCAACGAGCGACGTGCCGGTCCCAAGGGCGTCCGTTTGAGGGGAAATGGTCGGCCAGACGCTCGTCTGCCCCTGTACTGGGGTGAAAAAAGTGCCGGTTGTGCCCCCTTTGCGGGATTCCGGTGGGCCAGGGTCCCCGCCACCATTGTTGTTGGGGGTCAGCACCATGGGGGGCCCTGTCACATTCAATAACTCAGACAGGAAAACAAAATGTTCATTCGACTCAACAAGGCTCTCAACGAGCGACGTGCCGGCCTCAAGCGTGACGAGGGATTCACCCTCATCGAGCTTCTCGTGGTCGTGCTGATCATCGGCATCCTCGCCGCGATCGCCATCCCGGTGTTCCTGGGCGTGCAGGACAACGCGAAGAAGGCAGCAGTTACTTCCGACCTGACCAACGCCAAGACCGCCATCATCGCCTACTACACGAACAACCCGTCGGCGGCAGCGCCAGTTCTCGCCACGGGCCTCACCAGCTGGGGCTACACGCCTTCCTCCAAGGTCACCCTGTCGTTCGGAACCGCGCCGACCGGCCCGGGTACCAACTTCTGCATCAACGGCCTTCACACCGAGGTCGCCGCTGGCATCGTCATCAAGTCCGTCACCGCCGAAGGTGGAGTCAAGGACGCCGCCTGCTAATAGCGCTTGGCAAGTGAGGGGCGTCGCGAAAGCGACGCCCCTTTTTCGTTGCGGCAAATCAGTCTTGCGTCCGGGCGAACGCGAGGCGGTCTGCCCCTGTACTGGGGTGATTAAAGTGCCGGTTGTGCCCCCTTTGCGGGATTCCGGTGGGTCAGGGTCCCCGCCACCATTGTTGTTGGGGGTCAGCACCATGGGGGGCCCTGTCAATCCATCACTCAGACAGGAAAAACAAAATGTTCATTCGACTCAACAAGGCTCTCAACGAGCGACGTGCCGGCCTCAAGCGTGACGAGGGATTCACCCTCATCGAGCTTCTCGTGGTCGTGCTGATCATCGGCATCCTCGCCGCGATCGCCATCCCGGTGTTCCTGGGCGTGCAGGACAACGCGAAGAAGGCAGCAGTTACTTCCGACTTGACCAACGCCAAGACCGCCGTCATCGCCTACTACACCGACAACCCCTCGGCCACGAACCTCACGAGCGCAACGCTCAAGACGGCGCTGACCACGTGGGGCTACACGCCTTCCTCCAAGGTCACCCTGGACTTCCTGACCGCGCCGGCTGGTGCAGGCACCAACTTCTGCATCACCGGCAAGCACAGCGAGGTTTCGGCGAACGCGATCGTCAAGACCATCTCCGCCGAGGGTGGCGTGAAGGACGGCACCACCTGCTAATAGCCAAACACTGATCGTGTGAGGGTGAGCAACGGGGAATCGTTGACTCACCCTCACCCGTCGGAGAACCCATCGGGATTGTCCCGATGAGCTGTCCAACGGCTGATTACCCGACCGGCCCGAATTAAATGCACGGAGGTGCGACGTGAAAGCAGTGAGAGAACGGCTTCGACTCGACGCCAACGATGACGGTGGACTCACCCTCATCGAGGTGATGGTCGCGCTGCTTATTTTCGCTATCGTCGCCGTTGGCGTCGCATTTTCGCTCACCAACGTGCTCGTTCTCACGAAGGACGGCAGGTCACGCATCGTGGCAGCGAACCTGGCCGCATCCATGATCGACTCGAGTCGATCGGTCGAGAACATCTTCAGCGTGCTCGACATCCCGAGCGCCACCAACGATGGCAAATCGGTCATTAACGGGGTCACCTACTACGTCAAGCGCAGCACCGCCTGGATTACGAGCACCGATGCAGACTCACAGTGCGGTGCCGCTGGCGTCACCACGGGCGGCTCTCTCGAGTACAAGCGAGTCAACGTCACTGTCACGTGGGACGGCATGCGCGCGGGAAGCACACCGGTGCGCTCAGACACCCTGATCGCCCCATCGGATCGCATCAACCAGGTTGGCCTCGGAACTATCGTCGTGTCAGTCAAGGGTGCGAATGGGCTCGGAAGCCAGGGGATCACCGTCTCCGCGACCCCGTCGTCCGTATCAGGAAACAACGCTGCGGCGATCACGGAGACGATCCTGCCGACCGACGCCCAGGGCTGCAGCTACATCCTGAAGGTGGTGCCCGGTACCTACGACGTGAAGATCACCAAAACGAACTACATCGATTCCGACCAAAATCTCACGACGTCCACAAAAACCGTCGTCGTGACCGCGGGCGCTTCGGTGTCTGCCGGCTTCCAGTTCGATCAGGCAGCGACGTTTACCGCCAATTACGGCAGCGCCCTGCTGCCAACGAACATGAAGACGACGTTCGTGAGCACCTACGGCACTGTCGTATCGACAACCGCCGCAAAGCAACTGCACCCGTTCCCCAGCGGATATACGGTCATCGCCGGAAAATACGTTGCTCCGAATGCGGTCGATCAGGGATGCCTCTCGACCGATCCTTCCGCCTGGCCAACACGCTCCGGTGACGGAGCATTCGGATCCAGACAGAATCCGGCCGCGGCCGACCCAGGCGGCACCGCGACGTCAAACGGATCCGTCGGCTTCATAAACGTGACTGGCGCGAACAACAAATACATCACCGCCGTCCAACAGTCCTCGGCAAATGACACCGATGACCCGGGATGTGCCCAGGGCGAGAGCTATAAATTCGCGAAGCTGACCAGCAACTCCGTCGACCTGGCTTTGCCCTACGGTTCCTGGCTTATTTACCAGTCGACGAGCTCGACGTCGCTCGGCTCGGTGCTGGGCTCCATCAGCCCCATCCTTGGCGGGATTTTGGGGTCAGGCGGATCTCTTAAAAGCAACGTTGTAACCCTCGACCCGAGAGTGGTGGCGCCGTGATTGAGCCACGCTCGCGTCGCACCCTTGATCTGGGTTCTGATCGCGGAATTACCCTTGTCGAACTCCTGGTCGCGGTTACCCTGCTCGGGGTGTTCCTCACCCTTATCTCGGGGCTCTATGTCAGCGCAATGAAGACGGTATCTCTGGGCCGCGAACTCACAGGCAACACCAAGCAGGTGTCCACTGCAATGCTCGAAACGTCGCGAGTCATCCGTGCGGCAACCGAAAACCCGCTGCCGTCGGGAAGCATCAACGCGCCGGCCTTTGTGATCGCGAAGACCAACGACGTGATGCTCTACGCGTACATCAACCTTGCGTCTTCACTGGAGCAGCCGGTCATGATTCGCCTCAGAGTCGACACCACAACGGGCAACTACATGGAGAGCCGCTGGCCCGCTACGGCGCTTACGGGAGGCAAATGGAGCTTTCCATCGAACCCGTGTGAATCGCCCTCGGTGCCGAGCGGGTGCACGGCACCCGCCACCTATCGCACCATCGCCTCCACCATCGCGCCCTATGTCTCCGGAGATCCGGTGTTTAGGTACCTTCAGGCCGACGGCACGTGCGTTCCCGTGTCCAGCACCAATTCGACATGTGCCACGGATCTGACGGAGGCGCAGCGCCGTCTGGTGGCGTCTGTGCGCGTGACCCTAACCACCCAAACCAGCCTGACAAACAACAAGAACCCCGTAACTGTGGTCAACACCGTAGGCATCCCCAACCTGGGATTCCCGACGATCGGAACATGATGATTCGAATGAATGCACTCAAGCTTCGCCTGGCCAGGGGCGAGGAAGGTATCGCCATCGTGATGGTGATCGGCATCAGCATGGTGCTCATGCTGCTCGTGACCGTCGCGCTGGGGGTATCGCTCAGCGGCATGACCAAGTCGAAGACCGACGAGAACATCAACGGCGCCATTGCGGCCGCGTACGCGGGCATCGAGGACTACAAGAGCAAGATCGCCAACGACAACAATTACTACCGCTATGGCAATCCCGCGTCACTCTTCAGCAAGGGCGACCCGCTGGATCCCACCACGAAGAGCAACGTCGCGTTGCCCCCGGCATCGTTGACTAACAAGGCCTTCGGCGTGACGGCAACCGACACCTGGGAAACGGTCAATGGCACAGGATCCACAGCCACCTACCGCTACGAGGTCGACAACTCGAAGTACTCCAGCACCGGAACACTGAGAATTCGATCAACGGGTCGCGTCGGCGATCAGACGCGCACGGTAGTCGCCGACCTGCGCCAAAAGGGATTCATCGACTTCCTGTACTACACGATGTACGAAATTCAGGATCCCGACATCTCGGGAGCGAGCTCCAGCTGTGTGAAATACGCCTGGGCCGGCCGCTCCACCAGCAATTGCAGCGACATCGCATTCGGCACCTACGATGAAATTCACGGCCCGGTGCACTCGAACGACACCATCCGTGCCTGTGGGGCAACATTCGATGGCGTCGTGACCACCGGGTCACCGGTAAGCACCTCGACAGGTCTGGCGTACTCACGCATGACCTCAAACTCCAACTGCTCGAGCAGTATCTCCGAGACCTTCACCAAAGGCAAGCCGGTGACCTCTCCCACGGTCGATCTGCCGCCGACCAATGCGGCGATGAAAAACGAATCCCGCACCGACCTGCCAGACACGGTTGCCGTTCCCGGATGCCTGTACACCGGGCCCACAAGCATCGTCTTCAATTCCAACGGCACGATGACGGTCAAGTCGCCCTGGACCAAAGCCACCCAGGTTGCGGGCGATCCCGTCACGAGCGGCACGACACCCGCCATGTGTGGAACTCCAGGAACCAGTTCCGGCCAGCTGGGACATTCGGCGGGCGCGACGATTAACGTTCTGCCCCGAAACCTTGTATACGTGCAGAACGTTACGTTCAAGTCATCCTTGACCTCCGACCCGAACGTGTGGAAAAACGACACCTACCCCTCCAGCTACGACAAGAAGACCTGCGCGGCCGGCAACGGGATCGGGTATCCGACGACCGACGAGTACATTTCGTCAGTCACGACTGCGTACGGCTGCTCAAACGGCGACATCTTCGTGCAGGGCAACGTAAATGCCGAGATGACCCTCGCAGCCGAAAACTATGTGTATGTGACCGGGGACATCAAGTACGTCTCCACGAACACCGAGGCGGTACTCGGGCTGGTCGCGCAAAACGCGGTCTGGGTATGGAATCCCGTGGAATGTGGCAACAGCAAGTGCACGTCAGGCGGCTCGTCGCTGCTCTCCAACGACCGAAGAATTGACGCGGCCATCGCTTCCGTGAATCACACCTTCCAGGTGCAGAACTATGGAGCCGGCGGCGGCCAGGGCACGCTCACCATCAACGGCGCGATCGCGCAAAAGTTCCGCGGTATCGTTCGCAGCGGCTCGAACGGTTACGCCAAGAACTACGTTTACGACGAGCGCTTCCGCTACCTGGCGCCGCCGAAGTTCCTGTCACCGGTGCAAACCACCTACGGAGTAACCATCCTCGTTGAGGTCAAGACCGCGTACACCACGGCGGGTGTCGCGATCTCATGACAGACGGTGAACTCGGCGTCTGGCACGCATTCTTCGTGGTCGGAATCGGCCTCCTGGGCCTGCTGATCGGCTCTTTCCTCAACGTGGTGGTCTACCGCGTGCCGAATGGACTGTCTGTAGTCTCTCCGCCGAGCGCGTGCCCGAAGTGCGATTCCCAGATCCGCAGCAGGGACAATATCCCCGTGCTGTCGTGGCTGATTCTGCGGGGCAAGTGCCGGGACTGCGGGGCGCCAATCTCGCCGAGGTATCCTGCGGTCGAAGCGGTGACCGGCGCGATTTTCGTGCTCTTCGCACTGGTGTGGTGGCCTCGGGTGAGCACGGCCGAGACTGCGCCGGCATCAGCGGGCGTCGTTATCGAGCTCGTGGCGTTCCTGTACCTGGGGGCCGTTGGCGTTGCACTGTTCCTCATCGACCTGGACACCCGTCGGCTGCCGAACGCCATCGTCGTGCCGAGCTTTGTCGTCGGTGCCGTGCTGCTCTCGGCGTCGGCGATCCTGACGGGCCGACTGGATTCCCTCATCGCCGCAGCTATCGGCGCTGTCGCCCTGTTCGCTTTCTATCTCATCCTCGCGCTGGCATATCCGGGGGGCATGGGGTTCGGCGATGTGAAGCTCGCAGCAGTGCTTGGCCTGTATCTCGCGTGGCTCGGATGGGGGGCACTAGTTGTGGGAGCTTTCGCTGCCTTCCTACTCGGGGGTATTTTTGCCGTAGCGCTCATCATCGTGCGAAAAGCCGGCCGCAAGTCCGGCATTCCGTTCGGTCCGTGGATGATTCTCGGTTCGGGCGTGGGGGTATTTTTTGGTCAGGCGATCGCGGAGTCATACCTGACACTTTTTGGTTTGAATTAGGGGGATAACAATGGCGAGAACCGTCGTCGGGTTGGACATCGGAAGCGAGTCCATCCGCGCAATAGAAGTTTCGGGGGTGGGAACATCGCGTCCGACCGTCGTCAGGTACCACGAAGTGACGCTTCCCGACGGTGCGGTCAGAAGCGGCGAGGTCGTCGAGACCAACACAGTCGCAGATGCGCTGAAGCAACTGTGGTCAGCCGGTAAGTTCCGCACCAAGCGGGTCATCCTGGGCGTGGGAAGCTCGAAGGTACTCGTTCGTGACCTCTCGCTGCCCAAGCTCGAGCCGAAAGAGCTTCGCATCTCGATCGCCTCACACGTCCAGGACATGCTCCCTGTGCCCGTCGGTGATGCCCTTCTTGACTTCTACCCCACATCCGAGTCAGCCAGTGACAAGGGTCCGATGGTCAATGGGCTTCTTGTCGCAGCCGTAAAGGAGTCGGTCCTGGCAAACGTTGCGGCCGTGCAGCGGGCCGGGCTTGTGCCTGTGGCCGTGGATCTCATCCCGTTCGCACTTACCCGACTTCACTCCGGAGCCGGGAACCTGGCATTCATCGACGTCGGATCGCGCACGACGAACGTGATCGTCACCGCAAACGGCATCCCACAATTCGTCAGAATCATCGCCACAGGAGGTCACGACCTCACCACGGCGCTGAGCACCCGACTCCAGATCTCGATGTCGGAAGCGGAGCTGCTGAAGCGCACGGTGGGTCTCGACTTCGCTGTGACACATCCTGACCAGGCGATGACTGTTCAGATCATCAGAGAGGTGACGACTGACCTGCTCAACAGCCTCAAGAACACCCTCGCCTTTTATGCCAACACCCGCCAGAACGAGCCGTATTCCGGAGTTGTTCTGACCGGCGGCGGGTCTTCTCTTCGCGGATTCGCTGATGCACTTGGCGAGATCACGCGCATCCCGATCTCCGTGATCGACCCGTTTGCCCAGGTCACTCTCGCGCCCCAGCCGCAAACCCCCGCGGGAGATCGTCGTGCCATGAATGTGGCCCTCGGCCTCGCGATGGGAAGTGCAGCATGAGCGCGAAATCCTCCTCAGGCCGCCTCGTCATCGGAGGTGCACCCCGAGCGAGCCTCCTTCCTCCAGAGGTCGCTCAGAGCGTCAAGGCGAAATCGATGCGGCGCACCCTCGTTGGTGTCGTGATTCTTTCCGTGCTCGTCGTCGGTGCCGCCAGCGGCGCGGCTGGCCTGCTTGTCGTGACCAGCCAATTGGCACTGGATGGCGCCGACCAGCGGACCCAGGCGCTTCTCGCGCAACAAGGCGAATATGCGGAGGTTCGCGAAATCTCGCAGACACTGGAGCTGACGAAAGAGGCTCGCACGCTGGGAACCTCCACAGAGATCAACTGGAAGTCATACGTGGCATCCATTCAGGCGATCCTGCCCGCAGGCACGGTTGTCACAAACTTCTCGGCCGAGACCGCCACGCCCATGACTCCATTCGCACAAGCCACCGCACCACTTCAGGGCACGCGAATCGGTGAGCTCACGTTCACGGGAAATAGCGCATCACTACCCGATGTGCAGGTCTGGCTCGATGCGCTCTCCGGGCTGAAGGGCTTCGTGGATGCGACGCCCGGGTCGGTGACGCTGGTCGAAGAGAGCGGCATGTACACAGTGTCGATCACAATGCACATCAACTCCGAGGCATACACGAACCGGTTCGTCATTGCGCCGGAGGATGCGGCAACCGGCGACGGAACCGCGCCAGCAGTAACTGAAGGCACGGAGGGCTGATTATGGTAATCGACAACAGGCTTTGGGCGATCGGTACCGCGATCGTCGTGATCGCGATCCTGGTACTCGGCTGGTTCCTCGGTGTGTCACCGAGCCTCGCACAGGCCGCCATCAGCGACGACCAGCGCGTCTCGGTCGAGGAGCAGAACGTCAGGCACGAGGCCACTCTCGCCGAGCTGAAGACACAGTTTGAGAACATCGACGAGTACAAGACCGAGCTTGCGGGCCTGCGTCGCGCAATTCCCGCCGGCGGCGACCTGTCGACGTTCATCGGGCAGTTGCAGGATCTCGAAGCGCAGAGTGGTGTGATCGTCAAGAGCATCACCACCACAGATGCTGTGCCGTTCCTGAATTCGGCCATTGTTACCACACCCGCGGTCGAGGCGCCGGTCGACGGCGCGGAAACGCAGGGTGGCGCGATTGAAACCGTGGCTCCCACATCGGGCGTGAACGAACTGAACTTTGTTTCGATCGAAGTGGGGCTGAGCGTTTCGGGTTCCCGCGAGCAGGTGCTCGATTTCGTGGACGCGCTGCAACTGGGTAGCCGGCTCTATCTCGTAACCGGATTGAGCATCGTCGAAGACGATCTCACGGGTACCTTCACCGCCAGCGTGACCGGAGCTGTGTACGTTCTGCTGAATGCCAAGGATGTGCCCGTCGCAGCCGAGGCAGACACTCCCGCAACCGAAACGGCCGCCAAGCCGTAGCGAACGCGCCGCACCTGAGTCAAGGGGGCGCAGAAATGCGCCCCCTCGCTAGACTGGACGCCGACTGGTAGCCAGGCATGAGGAGCAGCGATGACCGACACGAACCGCGACACCGGGAACAACAACCCGAACGGCGATCCGGAATATCGTGAACCCCACGACGATGCGGTGCAGGAAGCCGAGATTGTGCACGAGCCCGAAACGGTCGTGGTGCATGACGAGCTGATCGTCGAGGATGACCAGCCTGAACTCGTCGAGCCCGAGGTGACGCGTACACGGGTGGTCGAAACGGACGTCGAGCCCGAGGTGGTTCAGGCGCGCGCGACCGAGCCCGTCATCGCCACAGATGACCCCGGTGCCGTGTACACCGAGACTCCCACGACCGCTGCCCCCCAGCAGGTCGTCTACGTGCAGGCGCCGACCCCGCCGCGCAAGCTCGGCAACCGGGGCATCGGCACGCTCATCGCGATGCTGTCCGCGCTCATTTTCGTTGCGTTGCTCGCGGTGGTCACCGCGATCATCCTGTACTCGAGTACCGGTCGGTTCGACTTCGCATTCCTCACGCAGACGCAGTTCTACATCCCGATGCTCTTCTTCGTGGTGGCCTTCGTGATCCTGGTTCTCCTCGTGAACCGCGGGGCATGGTGGGCGTACATCATCGGCAGCGTGCTGGTCGCCGTGGTTGTCTACTTCGGCACGATCGGCCTGGGCCTGTTGACCACCGGCGTCATCTCGAACACCCCGTCCGAGGCCAACGGGCGCTTCATTGCGCAGTTGTCGAATCCCTTTGTGATCGCATCCGCGCTGCTCGCCCGCGAGGTCTCGCTCTGGTTCGGCGCGCTGATCAGCCGTCGCGGACGCAGCCTCAAGGAACGCAACGCCGTGGCACGTGAGGCATACGATCGCGAACTCGCTGAGCGTCGCGCGCGAGCCTGATCACGAGCAGCGCCTCTGATTCGCGAGCCAGTCGCGCGGGGCTGGCCGTGTTCGCCACGGTCGGCTACCTCGCGGCGCTCATCGCCCTGTGGGGCATCCTGAGCGTGCTGTTCGATCGGGATGTGATCGACTATCCGGATGCGGGAACGCTCCTCGGGCCCGCGATGGCATTTGCCGCGTGCGCTGTCACGTTTGCTTTCGTCATGCGGGCTGCTGTCGCGGTCACGCCGTGGCGTTACGTTGTCGGCGCCGCAATACTGACCGCCGTCGCGATGATCCTGGTTGCGGCAATCGGGTACAGCATCACCCGTGGCGATTTTTTCTGGATGTCCGCCACGGCGATACACTTCGCGCTGGGGCCGTTCGTGCCGGGGGCTGCCGTGCTCTCGTCGGCCGTGGTCGCAGCGTCACGAGCTGTCGTCAGACGCCCGGGCGGGGGCCGTGGAGACGCGGAATCATTTGACCGCCGCCCCGGATGAGACTATTCTTTTCGAGGTGTGCGCTTTGTCGTGCGCTTGAGCCGTGCCATGCATCGCTCAGGCACATGCGCCTCGCACCAAGGGTTCGTTCTTCGAGCGGCCCCCACGGCATACCCGCAAATTTTCTTCCAAGGAAGCCAGCGGGTCCAGATGAACTCGCGTGATTGCGTTCTTGTAAGAGAACGCCGGCCCCGCGAATGCTAACCATCAAGACGCTGTCACCGTGCAGCAACAACAAGGAGTTATTTAGTGCCCACCATTCAGCAGTTGGTGCGAAAGGGCCGTTCGCCGAAGGTCGTCAAGACCAAGGCTCCCGCCCTGAAGTCCAACCCGCAGCAGCGCGGCGTTTGCACCCGCGTCTACACGACTACCCCGAAGAAGCCGAACTCGGCTCTTCGCAAGGTCGCCCGCGTCAAGCTTTCCAACGGCACCGAGGTCACCGCCTACATTCCCGGTGAGGGCCACAACCTGCAGGAGCACTCGATGGTGCTCGTCCGCGGCGGTCGTGTGAAAGACCTCCCCGGCGTTCGCTACAAGATCGTTCGTGGCGCACTCGACACCCAGGCAGTCAAGAACCGCAAGCAGGCCCGCAGCCGCTACGGCGCGAAGATGGATAAGAAGTAATGCCTCGTAAAGGACCAGCACCGAAGCGTCCCGTAGTAGCGGACCCGGTCTACGGCGCTCCCATCGTCAGCCAGCTCGTCAACAAGATCCTGCTCGACGGCAAGAAGGGCCTCGCAGAGCGCATCGTCTACGGCGCACTCGAGGGCGTTTCCGCCAAGAACGGCGCAGGATGCTGTTGTCACCCTCAAGAAGGCGCTCGACAACGTGCGCCCCACCCTCGAGGTCAAGTCCCGCCGCGTTGGTGGCTCGACGTACCAGGTTCCGGTCGAGGTCAAGCCTCACCGCGCCAACACCCTCGCGCTCCGCTGGCTCACCAGCTACGCCAAGGGCCGTCGCGAGAAGACCATGACCGAGCGTCTCACCAACGAGATCCTCGACGCATCGAACGGTCTCGGCGCCGCAGTCAAGCGCCGTGAAGACACCCACAAGATGGCCGAGTCGAACAAGGCATTCGCGCACTACCGCTGGTAACAACTCATCGCTGATCGGGCGGTATCGGTTCTCCGGTGTCGCCCGATCGATCGAGTGCAGCGTTCATTTCACAAATCTTTCGGAGGAACTCCGTGGCACAGGACGTGCTCACCGACCTGAACAAGGTCCGCAACATCGGCATCATGGCTCACATCGATGCTGGCAAGACCACGACGACCGAGCGCATCCTGTTCTACACGGGCATCACCCACAAGATCGGCGAGGTGCACGACGGTGCCGCGACGATGGACTGGATGGCGCAGGAGCAGGAGCGTGGCATCACGATCACCTCTGCTGCTACGACGTGTTTCTGGGACAAGCACCAGATCAACATCATCGACACCCCCGGCCACGTCGACTTCACGGTCGAGGTGGAGCGTTCGCTCCGCGTGCTCGATGGCGCTGTCGCTGTGTTCGACGGCAAGGAGGGCGTTGAGCCCCAGTCCGAGACCGTCTGGCGCCAGGCCGACAAGTACGACGTTCCCCGCATCTGCTTCGTCAACAAGATGGACAAGCTCGGCGCCGACTTCTACTTCACCGTCGACACCATCATCAAGCGCCTCGGCGCCAAGCCGCTGGTCATCCAGCTGCCGATCGGTTTCGAGAACTCCTTCGAGGGTGTTGTCGACCTCGTCGAGATGCGTGCACTCACGTGGCGTGGAGACTCCAAGGGTGACGTCGAGATGGGCGCCAAGTACGCCGTCGAAGAGATCCCCGCCGACCTCGTCGAGAAGGCGAACGAGTACCGCGCAGCGCTGCTCGAGGTCGTTGCCGAGACCGATGACGCGCTGCTCGAGCGCTTCATGGAGGGCGACACCGACTTCTCGGTCGCCGAGATCAAGAAGGCCATCCGCAAGCTCACCGTCAACAGCGAGATCTACCCGGTCCTCTGTGGTTCTGCGTTCAAGAACCGTGGCGTTCAGCCGATGCTCGATGCTGTTGTCGACTACCTGCCGAGCCCGCTCGACGTGCCGGCAACCGAGGGTCACGACGTTCGCGACGAAGAGAAGATCGTCGAGCGCCACCCGGACTCGACCGAGCCGTTCGCCGCTCTCGCGTTCAAGGTTGCAGTTCACCCGTTCTTCGGTCGTCTCACCTACGTTCGCGTTTACTCCGGTAAGGCCGACTCGGGCGCGCAGCTGATCAACTCGACCAAGGGCAAGAAGGAGCGCATCGGAAAGATCTTCCAGATGCACGCCAACAAGGAGAACCCTGTTGACAGCGTCACGGCCGGTCACATCTACGCGGTCATCGGCCTCAAGGACACCACGACGGGAGACACTCTGTGTGACCCGAACAACCAGGTCGTTCTCGAGTCGATGACGTTCCCAGAGCCCGTCATCGAGGTCGCTATCGAGCCGAAGACGAAGGCCGACCAGGAGAAGCTGGGTGTCGCCATCCAGAAGCTCGCTGAGGAAGACCCGACGTTCCGCACCGAGCAGAACCAGGACACCGGCCAGACGGTCATCAAGGGAATGGGCGAGCTTCACCTCGACATCCTCGTTGACCGCATGAAGCGCGAGTTCAACGTCGAGGCAAACGTCGGTAAGCCCCAGGTGGCCTACCGCGAGACGATTCGCCGCATCGTTGACAAGCACGACTACACCCACAAGAAGCAGACCGGTGGTTCCGGCCAGTTCGCGAAGGTGCAGATCTCGCTCGAGCCACTCGAGGTGACTCCTGACACGATCTACGAATTCGAGAACAAGGTCACCGGTGGTCGCATCCCCCGTGAGTACATCGGTTCGATCGACGCGGGCTTCCAGGCCTCGATGGCAGTCGGCGTTCTCGCCGGCTACCCGATGGTCGGCGTCAAGGGAATCATCCTTGATGGTGCTGCCCACGATGTGGACTCGTCAGAAATGGCGTTCAAGATCGCCGGTTCGATGGCATTCAAGGAAGCGGCTCGCAAGGCCGACCCCGTGCTGCTCGAGCCGCTCATGGCCGTCGAGGTGCGTACCCCAGAGGAATACATGGGAGACGTCATCGGCGACCTGAACTCGCGTCGTGGCCAGATCCAGTCGATGGAAGACGCGACCGGCGTCAAGGTCGTCACGGCCAAGGTGCCACTGTCGGAGATGTTCGGTTACGTCGGCGACCTGAGGTCGAAGACCTCCGGCCGCGCCGTGTACTCGATGACCTTCGACAGCTACTCGGAAGTTCCCCGCGCGGTAGCTGACGAGATCATCCAGAAGAACAAGGGCGAGTAATAGCCCTGAACCCGCGGCTCACCGAGCCCGAGTAACATAACACACACCAACCGCGAAGCATCCGAAATATTTCGGATGCCCAGCAACGAGTCCTGAGGAGGACCCACAGTGGCTAAGGCCAAGTTCGAGCGGACCAAGCCGCACGTAAACATCGGAACCATCGGTCACGTCGACCACGGAAAGACCACGCTGACGGCGGCGATCTCGAAGGTGCTTGCTGACAAGTTCCCGTCGGCGACCAACGTTCAGCGCGACTTCGCGTCGATCGACTCGGCGCCGGAAGAGCGCCAGCGTGGTATCACGATCAACATCTCGCACGTCGAGTACGAGACGCGCGAAGCGTCACTACGCTCACGTCGACGCACCCGGCCACGCCGACTACATCAAGAACATGATCACCGGTGCCGCACAGATGGACGGCGCAATCCTCGTGGTTGCAGCTACCGACGGCCCCATGGCTCAGACGCGCGAGCACGTGCTGCTCGCCAAGCAGGTCGGCGTGCCGTACCTGCTCGTCGCACTGAACAAGTCCGACATGGTTGACGACGAAGAGATCCTTGAGCTCGTTGAGCTCGAGGTTCGTGAGCTGCTCGCAGCCCAGGGCTTCGACGGCGACAACGCTCCTGTCGTTCGCGTCTCGGGCCTCAAGGCTCTCGAGGGCGACGAGAAGTGGGTTCAGTCGATCCTCGACCTCATGGACGCAGTGGACGACAACGTTCCTGACCCCGTGCGCGACAAGGACAAGCCGTTCCTCATGCCGATCGAGGACGTCTTCACGATCACCGGTCGTGGAACCGTCGTGACGGGCCGCGCCGAGCGTGGAACCCTCGCGATCAACTCGGACGTCGAGATCGTTGGAATCCGCCCGACCCAGAAGACCACGGTCACTGGTATCGAGATGTTCCACAAGCAGCTCGACGAGGCATGGGCCGGCGAGAACTGTGGTCTGCTGCTGCGTGGCACGAAGCGTGAAGACGTTGAGCGCGGCCAGGTTGTTGTCAAGCCAGGCTCGGTTACCCCTCACACGAACTTCGAGGGAACCGCGTACATCCTTTCCAAGGATGAGGGTGGGCGTCACAACCCGTTCTACGCGAACTACCGCCCGCAGTTCTACTTCCGCACCACCGACGTCACCGGCGTCATCACGCTGCCCGAGGGCACCGAGATGGTCATGCCCGGCGACACCACCGAAATGACCGTTGAGCTGATTCAGCCCATCGCCATGGAGGAGGGCCTCGGCTTCGCTATCCGCGAGGGTGGCCGCACCGTTGGTGCAGGCAAGGTCGTCAAGGTACTCAAGTAGTCCCTTAGATTCACAACAGCAGGGCCGTACCTTCGGGTGCGGCCCTGCTGTCGTTAACCTGCCGCTATCCGCGCACGGTTGTCGCATCCGCGCACCGGCGCGCACGCGCGAGTGCGACAGTCATGCGCGGATGCAGAATTTCGGCACCCGCTAGCCTGTGGTCATGAGCCGAACGGTGGGCAGGATCGTTCTCGACGTACTGGTGACCGTCGTGCTCACCCTCGCGTATCTCACGGCGTGGCGCTGCATGGCCGGGTCAGCCATCGGCGACGCGTTCGCTGAGGCGGCCCAGCGGCTGTTCCTGTTCATGGACGTCGGCCTTGGCGTGTGGCTGATCCTGATTCTGGTCGCGGCTATTCGCCGGAAGCCAGCGGGTGCCGGCCTCACTCTGGTCTTCGGTGCCGTTGGGGCAATGACCAACCTGGTCGTCGTCATCCTGGTCGGATACGTGCAGCAGGGGGGCTGGGCGGAGCTGTTCATCCTCTTCGCGGTCGAAGCGGGAACGGCGTTCCTGGTCGCCGCCGTCGTCGCCGTCATACTCGTGCACCGGGTGTTTCTCAAGCCCCCGGTGGAGGCCGATTCGCGGCCATAGTCTGGGCGCATGCCCCGCCTTCGCCGCAGTGATTCGAGCGGAGCGGGCTTGCGTCGGCGGCGCGCCGGCACGGGATTTTCCTACCGAGACGCGGCCGGGCATCCGGTGTCTGCCGAGGAGCGCGCCAGGATCGAGTTGCTCGCGATCCCGCCGGCCTGGGAGGACGTCTGGATCTCGCCGCACCAGAACGGCCACATCCAGGCGACAGGGGTGGATGCCGCGGGCCGAACCCAATACATCTACCATCCGTTCTGGCGCCTGCAGAAAGACCGGCTCAAGTTCGACAGGTCACTGAGCCTCGCGGAGTCGCTGCCGAGTGCCAGGCGTATGGTCACCTCGGACCTCAGGGACACCGAGCCATCGCAAACCCGGGCCCTGGCGGCCGCGTTCAGGATGCTCGACAGCGGGTCGCTGCGCGTCGGCTCGGAGCGCTACGCCGAGCAGAACGGCAGCCACGGGCTGTCGACCCTGCTGTGCTGCCACGCCACAGTGCGCGGCGACACCGTGTGTCTCGAGTTTCCGGCGAAGAGCGGCCAGCTGTGGGACTCGGAGATCGTGGACGCCGATCTGGCCGCGGCGCTTCGCGCTCTCGCGCGCAGGGGTGCGGACGCACGACTGCTCTCCTGGAAGCAGGGGCGGACGTGGCATCCACTCAGTGCAGAAGAGATCAACGCCTACGTCGCCGAGCGCACGGGTGGGGAGTTCACCGCGAAGGACTTCCGCACCCTGCGCGGCACAGTGACCGCGGCGCTCAGCCTGGCGGAGGCGGGGCCGCAGCGGTCGGTGACCGCCCGAAAGCGGGCTGTCGCACAGGCGATGCGGGATGTCGCGGCCGTGCTGGGCAACACTCCGGCGGTGGCGCGGGCGAGCTACGTCGACCCGCGCGTCGTCGACAAGTTCGACAGGGGACAGACGCTGGATCCCGCCGGCAGGTCGTCGGCGGAGACCCGGCTGCGTGAACTCCTGCTGGACTGAGGCCGCCTCGGCCTCAGTGGCCGGACAGCCGGGCGCTGAGCGCGTCGGTGGTGGCCGCCGTCGCGCTGCCCAGGTCGCGGAGATGCTCGCCGACGGCATCGGTGCGGAAGGTGAGCCCGATCGCGGCGGCCGGGTAGTTGTTGCGGTCGATGGCGGCGGCGCCCACCGAGGCGTACTCCGCGGTGATCTCGCCGAGTTCGGTCGCCCAGCCGCGGGCACGAGTATCTGAAAGCACAGTGTCGAGCGCGGCCAGGCTGGATGGCCCAATGCCGGTTCGCAGGGTCAGCTGCTTCTTGCTCGGGTACAGGGCACGCACCTGCGCGGCCGGAAGCCGGGAGAGCAGCGCCCGGCCGGTCGCGGTGAGGTGCGCTGGCAGGTGCACACCGATGGCCGAGACCGTCATGGGGGCGCGCAGGCCCTGCACTCGCGCCGCGTAGACGACGTCGGTGCCGCTCAGCACGGCGAGATGAGCGACGACGGGAATCGGGGCGGAGGCGACCAGCTTCTCCATGAGCGGGGACGCGAGCGTGGCCAGACGCGCACTGCGCAGCGACGCTGTGCCGAGTTCGGCGACCAGCGAGCTGAGTCCGTAGGTGCGATCCTCCGGGTAGTGCACCACGAACCCTTCCTCCATGAGCACCGCGATGAGCTGGTACGCCGACGACCTCGGCAGCCCGAGCGCTCGGGCAAGGGATGCGGCGGGAACGGGACCGCTGCGGGATGCAAGGTAGCGCAGGATGGCGAGGGTGTTGCGCGCGGCCGGGATCTGCGGCATCCGATCCTCCTGTCTGGTATTTCAGACAGGTTATTGCGTCAAGGCACTGATGTCGCACCCCCGCGCGTAGTTCACTGAGCCCATGAACACCGTGACCGTCGGCATCGGGCCGCTCACCGTCGACGAGGTCGTCGCCGTCGCACGCCACGACGCCCACGTGGTGCTCGCTGGCGAGTCCGTCGCGGCCATGACCGAATCACGCTCGGTGATCGATGCGCTCAGCGAGGATGCGGCGGCGCACTACGGGATTTCCACCGGATTTGGCGCGCTCGCCACCAAACACATCCCGGTCGACCAGCGCCTGCAGCTGCAGCGCTCCCTCGTGCGAAGCCACGCGGCGAGCTCGGGCCAGGAGGTCGAACGGGAGGTCGCCCGCGGCACGATGCTGCTGCGACTCTCCACGCTCGCTACCGGGCGCACCGGGGCCCGCCCGGTGATCGCCGAGACCTACGTCGCCATGCTCAACGCGGGGATCACGCCCATCATTGGCGAGTACGGCAGCCTGGGCTGCTCGGGCGACCTCGCCCCACTCGCGCACTGCGCGCTCGCGCTCATGGGCGAGGGGGAGGTGCGGGTCGGCGATCGCAGGCTCGACGCCTCAGACGCACTCGCCGCGGCAGGCATCGAACCCGTCGTGCTGCGCGAGAAGGAGGGGCTCGCCCTCATCAACGGAACCGACGGGATGCTGGGCATGCTGTGCCTCGCCATCGACGACCTTGCGGCCCTGCTCGACACGGCAGACCTGGCCGCGGCGATGAGCGTGGAGGGGCTGGCGGGAACGGACAGGGTGTTCGCCGAGGATCTGCAGGCGCTCAGACCGCATCCGGGCCAGGCGCGGTCTGCGGCAAACATGCGCGCCGTCCTCGAGGGTTCGGGAGCGATCGCCGCGCACCGCACCGTCGGATTCACGCGGGTGCAGGATGCCTATTCGCTGCGTTGTGCGCCCCAGGTGCACGGAGCAGCCCGCGACACCCTCGACCACGCGCGACTCGTTGCCGGCCGCGAGCTCGCCAGCGCGATCGACAACCCCGTGGTGCTGAGCGATGGCCGCGTCGAATCGAACGGGAACTTCCATGGCGCTCCCGTCGGCTACGTGCTCGACTTCCTCGCGATCGTCGTCGCCGACGTCGCCAGCATGAGCGAGCGTCGCACGGACCGCTTCCTCGACAAGAACCGCAGCGGCGGGCTCAACCCGTTTCTCGCCCACGACCCCGGCGTCGACTCGGGCCACATGATCGCCCAGTACACCCAGGCCGGGATCGTGAGCGAGCTGAAGAGACTGGCGGCGCCAGCCTCGGTCGACTCGATTCCGACGAGCGCCATGCAGGAGGATCACGTCTCGATGGGGTGGAGCGCCGCACGCAAGCTCCGCCGCAGCATCGACGGACTCACGCGGGTACTCGCGATCGAACTCATGACCTCGACCCGCGGCATCCAGATGCGGGGTGAGACGCCGGCACCGGTGTCCGCCGCGGTGATCGACCGGATGCGCCAGGTGGTGCCGGGCCCAGGCCCCGACCGCTACCTCGCCCCAGACATCGCCGAAGCCGTCGCCCTGGTGGCGAACGGCGAACTGCTCCGCGCCAGCGGACTGACGAAACGGAATCCCCGATGATCACAGCACACCGCGGTTCGACGCTGCACACCCTCGGCTGGCCGCAGGAGGCGGCGCTGCGCATGCTGCAGAACAACCTCGACCCCGAGGTTGCCGAGCACCCCGAAGACCTCGTGGTCTACGGCGGCACGGGGAAGGCGGCCCGGGACTGGCCGAGCTTTCACGCCATCGTGCGCACACTTGAGACCCTGCGCGGCGATGAGACGCTGCTCGTGCAGTCCGGCAAGCCGGTCGGCGTCATGCAGACCCACGAATGGGCTCCGCGGGTGCTGCTGGCCAACTCCAACCTCGTCGGCGACTGGGCCAACTGGGACGAGTTCCGCCGCCTCGAGCAGCTGGGCCTGACGATGTACGGCCAGATGACGGCAGGCTCCTGGATCTACATCGGCACCCAGGGCATCCTGCAGGGGACCTACGAGACCTTCTCCGCCGTTGCGGCGAAACGGTTCAACGGCACGCTGGCAGGCACCATCACCCTGACCGCGGGTCTCGGGGGCATGGGCGGCGCCCAGCCGCTGGCGGTCACCATGAACGACGGCGTTGCCATCTGCATCGACGTAGACCCCAGTCGCATTTCCCGCCGGGTGGAGCACGGCTACCTCGACGTCACCGCGAACTCCCTCGACCACGCCCTCGAGCTCGCGTACGCGGCGCGGGATGCCAGGAAGCCGCTGTCGATCGGGGTGCTCGGCAATGCGGCATCCGTCGTCCCGAGCTTCTTGCGATGGGTGCCGAGATCGACATCGTGACCGACCAGACCAGCGCCCACGACCCGCTCGCCTACCTGCCGCTCGGGGTGGAGTTCGAGGACTGGGCAACGGCGAAGCTCGACCCTGGCTTCGCGCAGCGCGCCCGCGAATCGATGGCGGTGCACGTGCAGGCGATGGTCGGCTTCCAGCAGGCCGGAGCCGAGGTGTTCGACTACGGCAACAACATCCGCACCGAGGCTTTGGCGGCAGGCTACGCCGAGGCGTTCGCGTTCCCCGGGTTCGTGCCCGCGTACATCCGTCCCCTGTTCGCCGAGGGCAAGGGGCCGTTCCGCTGGGCAGCGCTCAGCGGCGAGGCGAGCGACATCGCGAAGACCGACAGGGCAGTGCTCGAGCTGTTCCCCGAGAACGAGTCGCTCGCGCGCTGGATCAAGCTGGCGGGGGAGCGGGTGCACTTCCAGGGCCTGCCTGCGCGCATCTGCTGGCTGGGCTACGGGGAGCGGGATGTCGCGGGGCTGAGGTTCAACGACATGGTCGCCTCCGGCGAGCTCGCCGCCCCGCTGGTGATCGGCCGCGATCACCTCGACTCCGGTTCGGTCGCCAGCCCCTACCGCGAGACCGAGGCAATGAAGGACGGATCTGACGCGATCGCGGACTGGCCGTTGCTCAACGCGCTCGTCAACACCGCCTCCGGTGCGACCTGGGTGTCGATCCACCACGGCGGTGGCGTCGGCATCGGGCGCTCGATCCACGCCGGTCAGGTGACGGTCGCCGACGGCACGGCGCTGGCGGGGGAGAAGATCGCACGCGTGCTGAGCAACGACCCGGGCATGGGCGTCATCCGCCATGTCGACGCTGGCTACGATGAGGCCATCGACACCGCTACTCGACTCGGGGTGCGCGTTCCAATGCGGGAGGGCTGATGCTGTCGAACGATCCGCTCTGGCCCCGCGCGGGCAACTGGCTGGCGCCGAGCGGACGCTCGGATGCCACGATCATCGGCATCCCCACGCACCTGACCTCGCTCTCTGCGACCCAGGCCCACCTCACCCCGGTGGCGGTGCGGGAGGCGCTGAGGCGCTACAGCTTCGAGAGTTCCCTCACGATCACCGACGCCGGCGACGCGACCGACCCTGACACCGTGGATGCCGCGGCCTTCGTTGCCGGGATCGACGCCGCTCTCGTGATCGCGCTCGGCGGCGACAACAGCGCGACGGTGCCCGTCGCCCGCGGCCGCAGCGCGCAGGGCCTGGTGACCGTGGACGCCCACCACGACCTGCGGGACGGACTGAGCAACGGCTCGCCGGTTCGGCAACTCGTCGAGGCGGGCCTGGCGGGATCCCGCGTCGTGCAGGTCGGGATCGAGCCGTTTGCCAACTCGCGCGCCTACGCCGAACGCGCGGCCGACCTCGGCATCACGGTCATCACGAGAGACGAACTGCGGCACCGCCCGATGGCTGACGTCATGGCCGAGGCGATCGAGATCGCCGCTGCAGGCGGCGGAACTGTGCACGTCGACCTCGACGTGGACGCCTGTGACCGGGCAGTGGCCCCGGCGTGCCCCGCGTCGGTGCCCGGTGGCCTCGCGGCCATCGACCTCCGCATCGCGGCCAGGGTCGCCGGTGGGCATTCCGCCGTGGCATCCATCGATCTGGTCGAGGTGGATGCCACGGCTGACGCCCCCGACGGACGCACGGTGCGCCTCGTCGCGCTCTGCGTGCTCGAGGCGCTCGCCGGGTTGGAGTCGCGATGACCACGACCCTCGTCGACTCGATCGCGCTGCTCGTCACGCACGACGAGGAGCGACCGCAGCGCGAGAACGCGGCCCTCGTCATCGAGGACGGCCTGGTCGCGTGGGTGGGCGACGCCTCGCGCGCCCCGGCGGCCGACGAGCGGATCGACGCTGGCGGTGGATGCGTCATCCCCGGCTTCGTCGACAGCCACAGCCACCTCCTGTTCGCAGGCGACCGTGCCGACGAGTTCGAGGCGCGCATGGCCGGCAGGCGCTATGAGGCGGGCGGAATCCACCGCACGGTGCGGCTGACCAGGGAGGCCACGGACGAACAACTGCTCGCGAACGCGACGCGGCTCGTCGCCGAGGCTCGCGCGCAGGGCACGACCACCATCGAGATCAAGAGCGGGTACGGGCTCACCGTCGCCGACGAGGAGCGAAGCGTGCGCCTCGCAGCGACCCTCACCCCGGAGGTCACGTTCCTGGGCGCGCATGTCGTGCCACAGGGCTCCGATCGCGATGACTATGTGGCGCTGGTCACCGGCGAGATGCTGGATGCCTGCGCCCCACATTCGCGGTGGATCGACGTGTTCTGCGAGACCGGCGCCTTCACCGTCGACGAGAGCCGCGCCATCCTGACCGCAGGGATCGCACGCGGCCTCGGGGCGCGCGTGCACGCCGGCCAGCTGGGGGAGTCGGGCGGGGTGGCGCTCGCCGTCGAGCTGGGGGCGGCGAGTGTCGACCACTGCACGTTCCTGTCCGAGGCCGATATCGCACTCCTCGCCGGTGGTGCCACGGTGGCGACGCTGCTGCCTGCCGTCGAGTTCTCAACCAGACAGCCATATCCGGATGCCAGGCGACTGATCGACGCGGGGGTCCCGGTCGCGATCTCCACCGACTGCAATCCCGGCTCGAGCTTCACGAACTCGATGGCGTTCTGCATGGCCCTCGCCGTGCGGGAAATGGGGATGACGCCGTTCGAGGCGCTCACCGCTGCGACCCTCGGCGGCGCGGCGGCACTGCGCCGAACCGACGTCGGACACCTCCGAATCGGGGCCACTGCCGACCTCGTCGTGCTCGCGGCGCCCAGCTTCGTGCACCTCGCCTACCGCCCCGGAGTACCCATGGTGCGTGGCGTTCTGGTCGGCGGCAGGGGCTGACCCAGCGCGACGCGCCGAAACCGACACGCCCGGGTTGCAGCAATGGCAAACCTGTGACAAACTCTTCTAGTTCAACACTTCCCGCTTCGTTGCGCGGAATCACTTCCAGGCAGTGCATAGTCCAGGTCCTAAGGATCGAGTGGCTAGGCCGCGGGAAGCAGAACCAGGTTCAACAACTCCCCGTGTATCTCGGATCAACTCCTTGCTGCGCGGCCGGAGTCACAACAAGCAAGCAATTGACAGATAAACAGTGGTGCGAAAGCAGAAGTGCTGAGCATATGGCGCCACGGCCTTAAACAAGCCGAGGGCACCGCGCTGCAGTCCTGAGTAGTACTAAAGGAAGAGAGTCACCCATGGCGGGACAGAAGATCCGCATTCGACTGAAGTCGTATGACCACGAGGTCATTGACTCGTCCGCACGCAAGATCGTCGACACGGTAACCCGCGCGGGTGCCACAGTAGTTGGCCCAGTGCCGCTGCCTACCGAGAAGAACGTGATCGCCGTGATCCGCTCCCCTCACAAGTACAAGGACAGCCGCGAGCACTTCGAGAAGCGCACCCACAAGCGACTCATCGACATCATCGACCCGACTCCCAAGGCTGTGGATTCGCTTATGCGACTCGACCTCCCTGCCGACGTCAACATCGAGATCAAGCTCTAGCTCGCGCTACAGCTACTGAGTCGAATAGGAAACCTCCATGACTAACACCAAGACGATCAAGGGATTGCTGGGCAAGAAGCTCGGCATGACCCAGGTCTGGGACGCGAACAACAAGCTCGTCCCCGTGACCGTTGTCGAAATCACCCCCAACGTCGTGACGCAGCTGCGCACGCCGGAGATCGACGGCTACAGCGCCGTTCAGATCGCATACGGGCAGATCGACCCCCGCAAGGTCACCAAGCCCCTCACGGGCCACTTCGACGCTGCAGGCGTCACCCCCCGCCGCCACCTCACCGAGCTGCGCACCGATGACACGAGCGAGTACTCGCTCGGCCAGGAACTGACCGTCGACATGTTCGAGGTTGGCAAGAAGGTCGACGTCATGGGCACCAGCAAGGGCAAGGGATTCGCCGGTGTGATGAAGCGTCACAACTTCAAGGGTGTCTCCTCCAGCCACGGTTCGCACCGTAACCACCGCAAGCCCGGTTCCATCGGTGCTTCCTCGACCCCGAGCCGTGTCTTCAAGGGCATGCGCATGGCTGGCCGTATGGGTGGCGACCGCGTAACCGTCCTCAACCTGATCGTCCACTCGGTCGACCTCGAAAAGGGCATCCTGCTCGTCAAGGGTGCCGTTCCCGGTGCCCGTGGTCGTATCGTTTTCGTCCGCAACGCAGTGAAGGGGGCCTAGCCCATGGCTACCTCAACCGACGTCACAGCACTCGACGTAATCGACACCAAGGGTAAGAAGGTCGGTTCTGTCGATCTTCCCGCCGAGGTCTTCGACGTGCAGACCAACGTCCCGCTCATCCACCAGGTCGTCGTTGCTCAGCGCGCCGCCGCTCGCCAGGGAACGCACAACACGCTGCGTCGCGGCGAGGTGTCAGGAGCCGGCCGCAAGCCGTTCAAGCAGAAGGGAACCGGTCGCGCTCGCCAGGGCTCGATCCGTGCTCCTCAGATGCGTGGTGGTGGAATCGTGCACGGTCCGCACCCCCGCGACTACTCGCAGCGCACCCCCAAGAAGATGATCGCTGCAGCGCTTCGCGGTGCACTCTCAGACCGCGCCCGCGGCGAGCGTCTTCACGTCATTGACTCCCTGTCGGTCGGCAACCTGCCGTCGACGAAGGCAATGGCCGCTCTGCTTCTCGACATCGCGCCCTCGAAGAACGTGCTTATCGTTCTGCAGCGCGACGACGAGACCAGCTACAAGAGCGTCCGCAACCTGCAGACCGTTCACGTGCTGCCATTCGACCAGTTGAACGCCTACGACGTACTCATCAGTGACGACATCGTCTTCACCAAGGGTGCTTTCGAAGAGTTCGTAGCCTGGAACACCAAGGCGACCAAGGAAGAGGTCAGCGCATGACCGCCGTCACGTTCAAAGACCCCCGCGACATCATCATCGCGCCCGTCGTTTCCGAGAAGAGCTACAGCCTGATCGATGACGGCAAGTACACCTTCGAGGTCGACCCCCGCGCCAACAAGACCGAGATCAAGCTCGCCATCGAGAAGATCTTCGCCGTCAAGGTCGGATCGGTCAACACTCTGAACCGCACGGGCAAGACCCGTCGCACCAAGTTCGGAATTGGCAAGCGCAAAGACACGAAGCGTGCAATCGTCACACTCAAGTCCGGTTCCATCGACATCTTCACGGCTGTCGGCTAGGGACTGAGGAGAAATAACAATGGCTATTCGCAAGTACAAGCCCACGACTCCAGGTCGTCGCGGTTCCTCGGTAGCAGACTTTGCCGAGATCACCCGCTCGACCCCGGAGAAGTCGCTGCTCCGTCCACTGCCCAAGACCGGTGGTCGTAACAACGCAGGTCGCATCACGACCCGCCACATCGGTGGTGGCCACAAGCGCCAGTACCGTGTGATCGACTTCAAGCGCAACGACAAGGACGGCGTCAACGCCCGCGTTGCCGAAATCGAGTACGACCCCAACCGCACGGCACGCATCGCGCTGCTGCACTACTTCGACGGTTCAAAGCGATACATCATCGCCCCGAACAAGCTCAACCAGGGCGACATCGTCGAGTCGGGCGCTTCGGCCGACATCAAGCCGGGTAACAACCTTCCTTTGAAGAACATCCCGGTCGGTACCGTCATCCACATGATCGAGCTTCGCCCGGGTGGTGGCGCCAAGATGGCCCGCTCAGCCGGTGCATCGGTTCGACTCGTCGCCAAGGATGGCCCTTTCGCCCAGCTGCGTCTGCCGTCAGGTGAAATCCGCAACGTCGACATCCGCTGCCGCGCCACCATCGGCGAGGTCGGTAACGCTGAGCAGTCCAACATCAACTGGGGTAAGGCCGGCCGCATGCGCTGGAAGGGCGTTCGCCCGACCGTCCGTGGTGTCGCCATGAACCCCGTCGACCACCCTCACGGTGGTGGTGAGGGAAAGACGTCCGGTGGACGCCACCCCGTCACCCCATGGGGCCAGAAGGAAGGCCGTACGCGTAAGCGCAACCTTCCGAGTGACAAGCTCATCGTCCGCCGCCGCAATGTCGGCAAGAAGCGCAAGTAGGAGTCAAGAAGATGCCACGCAGTCTGAAGAAGGGCCCCTTCGTCGACGACCACCTGCTGCAGAAGGTCGTCAAGGCGAATGAGGCCAGTAGCAAGAACGTGATCAAGACCTGGTCGCGCCGCTCGATGATCATCCCCGCAATGCTGGGTCACACCATCGCAGTGCACGACGGTCGCAAGCACATCCCGGTGTTCATCACCGAAACCATGGTGGGCCACAAGCTCGGAGAATTCTCCCCCACCCGTACCTTCCGTGGACACGTGAAGGATGACAAGAAGGGTCGTCGTCGCTAATGGTTGAATCCATCGCTCGCGTGAAGCACATTCGCGTCACACCGACGAAGGCTCGTCGTGTTGTCAACCTCATCCGTGGAAAGCAGGCGGTCGAAGCTCTGGCCATCCTGAAGTTCGCACCTCAGGGTGCCAGCGAGCCCGTCTACAAGCTCGTCGCAGCGGCCATGGCCAACGCGAAGGTCAAGGCAGACGCCAGCAACAGCTACCTGGACGAGCAGGACCTGTTCGTCTCGCAGGCATTCGTTGACGAGGGAACGACCCTGAAGCGGTTCCAGCCGCGTGCACAGGGCCGCGCCTTCCAGATCCTGAAGCGCACCAGCCACATCACGATCGTGCTGGCGACTCCGACTGAAGCCGACGTTGAGAAGGCGTCAGCCAAGACCACCGCCACGAAGGCAGGGAAGAAGTAATGGGACAGAAGGTAAACCCCTACGGTTTCCGTCTGGGAATCACCACCGACCACGTGTCGCGTTGGTTCTCTGACAGCACCAAGGCCGGCCAGCGTTACAGCGACTACGTCGCTGAAGACGTCAAGATCCGCAACCTGCTCAAGACCTCACTCGACCGTGCAGGCGTTGCCCGCATCGAGATCGAGCGCACCCGTGACCGTGTCCGTGTTGACATCCACACGGCGCGCCCCGGTATCGTCATCGGTCGCCGTGGAGCAGAGGCCGAGCGCATCCGCGCCGACCTCGAGAAGCTCTCGGGCAAGCAGATCCAGCTCAACATCCTCGAGGTCAAGAACCCCGAGGCTGAAGCTCAGCTCGTTGCACAGGGAATCGCCGAGCAGCTCGCTGCTCGCGTCGCATTCCGTCGCGCAATGCGTAAGGGCATGCAGGGCGCACAGCGCGTCGGCTCGGTCAAGGGTGTTCGCATCCAGGTGTCCGGTCGTCTCGGTGGCGCTGAGATGAGCCGTTCAGAGTTCTACCGTGAGGGCCGCGTTCCGCTGCACACCCTTCGCGCCAACATCGACTACGGCTTCTACGAGGCAAAGACGACGTTCGGCCGCATTGGTGTGAAGGTCTGGATCTACAAGGGCGACCTCACGAACAAGGAGCTTGCTCGCGAGCAGGCCAACCAGAAGTCATCCCGTCCGGAGCGTCGCGACGACCGTGGCGGCGACCGCCGCGACAGCCGTCCGCCCCGTGGTGCAGGCGGTTCGTCCGCAGCGCCGAAGGCTGACGCACCAGTTGCAGCAGGAGTTGAGGCGTAACAATGTTGATTCCCCGCAAGGTAAAGCACCGCAAGCAGCACCACCCCGGCCGTAGCGGCCAGGCGACCGGTGGAACTGTCGTGTCGTTCGGTGAGTTCGGCATCCAGGCACTCACGCCTGCGTATGTCACCAACCGCCAGATCGAGGCAGCGCGTATTGCGATGACCCGTCACATCAAGCGTGGTGGAAAGGTGTGGATCAACATCTACCCAGACCGCCCGCTCACCAAGAAGCCTGCCGAAACCCGCATGGGTTCCGGTAAGGGCTCGCCCGAGTGGTGGATCGCCAACGTCAAGCCAGGTCGCGTGCTCTTCGAGCTCGCCGGCGTGAGCGAAGAGGTTGCCCGCGAAGCACTCACTCGTGCCATTCACAAGCTGCCCCTGAAGGCACGCATCATCAAGCGCGAGGAGGGCGACGCATAATGGCGATCGGAACCAAGGAGCTCGCCCCAGTCGAGCTCGACACCTATGAAGACGAGCGACTCGTCGAAGAGCTGAAGAAGGCGAAGGAAGAACTTTTCAACCTTCGCTTCCAGGCCGCGACCGGCCAGCTCGACAGCCACGGACGCATCCGCGCTGTCAAGCGCGACATTGCTCGCATCTACACGGTCATCCGTGAGCGCGAGCTGGGCATCCGGGCAACGCCTGTTGCTGTTGAGGCTCCGGCCAAGGCAGAGAAGAAGGCAAAGACCACGAAGAAAGACACAGCGAAGACGGATGCAGCGGCAGAGCCCGCAGCTGAGGCCACCGCTGCGTCTGATAACAACGAGACGAAGGAGGCGTAATCATGGCCAAGGTCGAAGCACCCACTGAGGGTGCAACAACAGCGGCTGAGACTGCCGAGCTCGCTCGCGGTTACCGCAAGAGCCGCCGCGGATACGTACTGAGCAACAAGATGGACAAGACCATCGTTGTCGAGGTCGAAGACCGCGTAAAGCACCCCCTGTACGGCAAGGTCATCCGCCGTACGTCCAAGGTCAAGGTTCACGACGAGGCCAATGAGGCCGGCGTCGGTGACCTCGTTCTCATCAGCGAGACCCGTCCGCTCAGCGCTACCAAGCGCTGGCGCCTGGTCGAGATCCTCGAAAAGGCTAAGTAATGCTTCAGCAGGAATCCCGAGTTAAGGTCGCCGACAACACCGGCGCCAAGGAACTCCTCACGATTCGCGTTCTCGGTGGCTCCGGCCGTCGCTACGCGGGCCTCGGTGATGTCATCGTCGCCACCGTCAAGGACGCTATCCCTGGCGGCAACGTCAAGAAGGGTGATGTCGTCAAGGCGGTCATCGTCCGCGTCATCAAGCAGACCCGTCGTCCCGACGGCTCGTACATCAAGTTCGACGAGAACGCCGCCGTCATCCTGAAGGCAGACGGAGACCCTCGTGGTACCCGTATCTTCGGGCCGGTTGGCCGCGAGCTTCGTGACAAGAAGTTCATGAAGATCATCTCGCTCGCACCGGAGGTGCTGTAACTCATGGCAAACATTCGCAAGGGTGACCTCGTTCAGGTCATCAGCGGCCCGACCCAGGATCGCGGCGGAGACCGCGGCAAGCAGGGTCGCGTCATCGGCGTCATCGCTGAGAAGAACCGCGTGATCGTGGAGGGTGTCAACTTCGTCACCAAGCACATCAAGGTCGGTCAGACCCAGCGCGGCACCAAGACCGGTGGCATCGAGACGATGGAGGCACCGATTCACGTGTCCAACATCGCCCTCGTCGACCCCGAGACCAAGCTCCCCGCTCGCGTGGGCTTCAAGGTTGAGACGGATGACCGTGGCAAGACCACGCGCGTCCGTTACTTCAAGAAGTCACGCCGCGTCGAGACCAAGAAGTCGAAGGCACTGAAGGGTGACGCTGCTGAAGAGAAGGCAGCCGAGACGCCCGCAAAGGCAGCCCCCAAGGCCAAGAAGGATGCAGCAGCTGAGAAGCCCGCCGCAACCGAGAAGGACGCAAACTGATGACTGACACCGCAACTGCTGCGCCGACTGGCAAGACCCAGCCGCGCCTCAAGCAGAAGTACCGCACCGAAATCGCTGCGCAGCTCAAGAAGGACTTCGGCTTCACGAACGTGCACCAGGTGCCCGGACTCGTGAAGGTCGTTGTCAACACCGGTGTCGGTGAGGCAGCCCGCGACGGCAAGATCATCGACGGCGCGGTGAAGGACCTCACGGCCATCACCGGCCAGAAGCCGCAGGTCACCAACGCCCGCAAGTCGATCGCGCAGTTCAAGCTGCGTGAGGGACAGCCGATCGGCGCACACGTCACCCTTCGTGGCGACCGCGCCTGGGAGTTCCTCGACCGCCTCGTCACGCTCGCGCTTCCGCGTATCCGTGACTTCCGTGGCCTGAGCGACAAGCAGTTCGACGGCCGCGGCAACTACACGTTCGGCCTCACGGAGCAGTCGATGTTCCACGAGATCGACCAGGACAAGATCGACCGCGTTCGCGGTTTCGACATCACTGTCGTCACCACGGCAAAGACGGACGAAGAGGGACGCGCGCTGCTCAAGGCGCTCGGCTTCCCGTTCCGCAGCGCCGAGAACACGAAGTAGCTCTACCGCACAGCATTACCGCCATACGGCACCAGTTCAACCAGGCAACACCGATCGACCAGGTCGGCATTCGCGTAACGGATGTCGAAACCGGGCGAGATATGGAAACACCAATCATGACAATGACAGATCCGGTCGCAGACCTGCTGACCAGACTGCGGAACGCCAACTCGGCGTACCACGACACGGTTTCGCTGCCCAGCAGCAAGCTGAAGACGCACATCGCTGAGATGCTCAAGAACGAGGGTTACATCGCGGCGTGGAAGATCGAGGACGCCCGCGTGGGCCAGACCCTCACGATCGACCTCAAGTACGGCCCCAACCGCGAACGCTCCATCGTGGGCATCAAGCGCGTTTCGAAGCCAGGCCTGCGTGTATACGCAAAGTCGACCGAGATCCCCAAGGTTCTCGGCGGGCTCGGCGTCGCCATCCTGTCCACCTCCTCCGGTCTTCTGACCGACAAAGAGGCGACTTCGAAGGGCGTAGGTGGGGAAGTCCTCGCCTACGTGTGGTAACTGACCATGTCACGTATTGGACGCCTCCCCATCTCCGTCCCTGCAGGGGTCGAGATCAAGATCGACGGCCAGGCCGTCGCAGTCAAGGGCCCGAAGGGTGAGCTCACGCTCACCGTCAAGAACCCGATCAGGGTTGCTCTCGAAGACGGACAGGTGCTCGTCACCCGCCCGGACGACGAGCGCGAATCCCGTTCGCTCCACGGCCTGACCCGCACGCTCATCGCGAACCAGATCGTCGGTGTCACCGACGGTTACACCAAGGGCCTTGAGGTCGTTGGTACCGGTTACCGCGTCGCAGCTAAGGGCGAGTCGCTTGAGTTCGCACTCGGTTACTCGCACTCCATCACGGTTGACCCGCCAGCAGGCATCAGCTTCACGGTCGAGGGCAACAACAAGGTGACCGTCGTCGGCATCGACAAGCAGGCTGTCGGCGAGGTCGCAGCCAACATCCGCAAGCTGCGCAAGCCAGAGCCCTACAAGGGCAAGGGCGTGCGCTACGCCGGAGAAGTAGTCCGCCGCAAGGCCGGAAAGAGTGGTAAGTGATCATGGCTCTCGGAATCAAACGAGGTAAGAGCAAGTCGGCAGCTAAGGCTCGCCGTCACACCCGCCTCCGCAAGAAGGTCGTTGGCACCGAGGTGCGTCCGCGCCTCGTCGTCACCCGTTCGGCCCGGCACGTATTCGTGCAGGTCGTGGATGACTCGAAGGGTTTCACCCTGGCATCGGCATCCACGCTCGAGGCTGACATGCGCACCTTCGACGGTGACAAGACCGCCAAGGCACGCAAGGTTGGCGAGCTCGTCGCCGAGCGCGCAAAGGCAGTCGGCATCGACGCAGTCGTATTCGACCGTGGCGGCAGCCGCTACGCAGGACGCGTCGCAGCAATCGCCGATGGAGCACGAGAGGCTGGGTTGAACCTGTGACCGACGCAACTAACACCAACAAGGAGCAGGACGTGACGTCCGAAGTAACTGACGCACCCGCAGTCGTGACGGCCGAGGCCGTCGCCTCAGCTGCAGTCGTCGACGCGCCGGCAACGGACGTTACCAACGAGCCTCGCGAGGCCCGCCGTGGCGGCCGTGAGCGCAGCCCCAGCCGTGACCGTGGCAACAGCCGCGATGCGGAGAAGAGCCAGTTCCTGGAGCGCGTTGTCACGATCAACCGCGTATCGAAGGTCGTGAAGGGTGGTCGTCGCTTCAGCTTCACCGCCCTCGTGGTCGTCGGTGACGGCAACGGAATGGTCGGCGTCGGATATGGCAAGGCCCGTGAGGTTCCTACCGCCATCTCCAAGGGTGTCGAGGAAGCGAAGAAGAACTTCTTCCGCGTTCCCCGCGTTGCCCAGACGATCCCGCACCCCGTCCAGGGTGAGGCCGCAGCAGGCGTTGTACTGCTTCGTCCCGCGTCAGCAGGTACCGGTGTTATCGCCGGTGGCCCCGTGCGCGCCGTACTCGAGTGCGCCGGCATCCACGACGTACTCAGCAAGTCACTCGGTTCGTCGAACACGATCAACATCGTGCACGCGACGGTTGCTGCTCTCAAGCAGCTCGAGGAGCCTCGTGCGGTCGCCGCACGTCGTGGCCTCGACGCCGAGCACGTCATCCCGGCTCGCCTCCTGCGCGCCGAGGCAGAAGCTAAGGCAGGTGTCTGATGGCTGCACGCCTGAAAGTAACCCAGATCAAGTCCAAAATCAGTGAGAAGCAGAACCAGCGCGACACCCTGCGGAGCCTCGGGCTTCACCGCATCGGTGACGTCGTAGTTCGCGAAGACAATTCGCAGAACCGCGGCTACGTTCGCACTGTCGCTCACCTTGTCAAGGTCGAGGAGATTGACTAATGGCTGACGAAAAGAACGCCGCCGAAAAGGCTGCACCCAAGAAGGCTCCGGCCAAGACCGCTGCCGCCAAGGCGCCTGCCGCCAAGGCTGCTGCACCGAAGAAGGCTCCGGCTAAGGCTGCTGCATCCACGTCAGACGACGCTGTTGCCGCCAAGGCTCCTGCTGCGAAGAAGGCAGCGTCTGCTGACGTTGCCCGCCCGCAGGTGCTGAAGGTTCACCACCTTCGCCCGGCGCCCGGTGCCAAGAAGGACAAGACCCGCGTAGGCCGCGGTGAAGGTTCAAAGGGTAAGACTGCCGGCCGTGGTACCAAGGGAACCAAGGCTCGCTACCAGATGCGTGTTGGCTTCGAGGGTGGTGGCGTTAACTTCGTCATGCGCGCTCCGAAGCTGCGCGGGTTCAAGAACCCGTTCCGCGTCGAGTACCAGGTTGTCAACCTCGAGAAGCTCGCTGAGCTCTACCCCAAGGGTGGGGATGTCACCATCCTCGACCTGGTCGCCAAGGGCGCCGTTCGCAAGAACGAGAAGGTCAAGGTTCTCGGCGATGGCGACATTGCGGTTAAGCTGAATGTTGCAGTCGATAAGGTCTCGAGCTCAGCTGAGCAGAAGATCGTCGCCGCGGGCGGTTCCATCAAGTAACCTGTCCCGCCACTTGCACATGCAGGTGTTGGCGTAAAACGAGTGGGGTTCCCTCCCGGGAGCCCCACTCGATTGCATTACTACATAATCGGAGGCCTTGTGTTTAGAGCTGTCGCGCGGATCTTCCGCACGCCCGACCTTCGCAGGAAGATCGGGTTCACGCTCGGCATCGTTGCGCTGTTCCGTCTCGGTTCGTTCATCCCCGCTCCGTTCGTCGATTTCGGCAACGTGCAGCTGTGTCTCGCAGGAAATGCCGGCACCCAGGGCTTGTACGACCTCGTCAACCTCTTCAGCGGTGGAGCCCTGCTCCAGCTGTCGATCTTTGCGCTCGGGATCATGCCGTACATCACGGCCTCGATCATCGTGCAGCTGCTGCGCGTGGTCATCCCACACTTCGAGACTCTCTACAAGGAGGGCCAGGCCGGCCAGTCGAAGCTCACGCAGTACACCCGCTACCTGACGATCGCGCTTGCCGTTCTTCAGTCAACGACGCTGATCACCGTCGCTCGCAGCGGTGCGCTCTTCCCCTCCAACTCCGGCGTCGCCGAGTGCAGCCAGCTCATCACCGATGACTCCTGGTACGCCATCCTCCTGATGGTCATCACCATGACCGCGGGCACCGGCCTCATCATGTGGATGGGCGAGCTCATCACCGAGCGCGGCATCGGAAACGGTATGTCGCTGCTGATCTTCACGTCGATCTCGGCACAGTTCCCAGGCTCGCTCAGCAGCATCCTCGCGGCCAAGGGCGTCGAGGTATTCATCGCAGTGCTCGCCGTCGGTGTCATCATCGTGGCTGCCGTCGTGTTCGTTGAACAATCGCAGCGACGCATCCCCGTGCAGTACGCCAAGCGGATGGTCGGCCGGCGCACGTACGGCGGCAACAACACCTACATCCCGATCAAGGTCAACATGGCCGGCGTCGTGCCCGTGATCTTTGCGTCTTCACTGCTGTATCTGCCCGCGTTGATCGCGCAGTTCAACACACCAGCAGCTGGCGAAGCTCCGGCAGAGTGGGTCGTCTGGATCCAGAACTACCTGACCTCGGGCGATCACCCGCTGTACATGCTGCTCTACTTCGCTCTCATCGTCGGGTTCACCTACTTCTACGTTGCGATCACCTTCAACCCGGAGGAAGTCGCTGACAACATGAAGAAGTACGGCGGGTTCATCCCCGGAATCCGTGCGGGTCGACCGACCGCCGAATACCTGGACTACGTGTTGACGCGCGTGACCCTGCCCGGTTCTCTTTACCTCGGGCTCATCGCCCTCATCCCACTGGTCGCCCTGGTGCTCGTGGGTGCAAACACCAACTTCCCGTTTGGTGGAGCAAGCATTCTGATCATCGTCGGTGTCGGACTCGAGACCGTCAAGCAGATCGACTCGCAGCTCCAGCAGCGCCACTACGAAGGACTGCTCCGTTGACCCGCTTACTGCTTATCGGGCCGCCAGGTGCCGGCAAGGGAACGCAAGCCGTTCGTCTCGCCGAGATCTATGGGATCCCGGATATCTCTACCGGTGACATCTTCCGCTCCAATGTGAAGAACGAGACCGAACTCGGCTCCAAGGCGAAGGCCTACATGGATGCTGGCGACAACGTCCCCGATTCGCTCACCAACGCACTCGTCCGCGATCGGCTTGGCGAGACGGACTGTGAAGATGGCTTCCTGCTCGATGGTTACCCGCGCACGACCGATCAGGTTCGCGAGCTGGACGAGTTCCTTGCCGGGCACGGCATGGCTCTCGATGCCGTGGTCGAGCTGGTCGCTGATCCGGATGTTGTTGTCGAGCGGCTGCGCAAGCGCGCGAGCGAACAGGGCCGCAGCGACGACAACGAGGCTGTCGTCAGGCACCGCCTCGAGGTTTATCGCGACCAGACCGCACCTCTCGTCGACGTCTATGCCGGCCGCGGCGTGCTGGTGAAGATCGACGCGATCGGTGAGATCGACGACGTAACAAGCCGGATCACCTCCGCCCTCAGCGGGCGCGGCATCGAGCTCGCGGGCCACGCGAGCCGCTAGTCGTGGCATTCGGTAGCAGGAAGATCTACAAGACCCCAGCCGAGTTGCGCCTGATGGTGGAGCCCGGTCTGCTGACGGCAGCCGCTCTGGCCGCCGTGCGGCTGGCGATCGCGCCCGGTGTAACGACGGCCGAGCTGGATGCTGTCGCTGAACAGGTCATCCGCGACGGTGGCGGTGTGCCCAACTTCATGAAGGAACCCGGATACCGCCACACGATCTGTGCGTCGGTGAACGACGAGATCGTTCACGGCGTGCCCGGTGCCCGCGTCATCGTGGCAGGCGACCTGGTCTCGATCGACTGCGGTGCCGAAGTGGGAGGCTGGAACGGCGACGCCGCCTTCAGCGTTGTGGTGCCCGACCCGTCGAGGCCGGAGGTCGTGGCGCAACGCCAGAGACTGTCAGACGACACCGAGCGTTCGTTGTGGGCCGGAATCGCGGCGCTCGCCACCGTGCGCAAACTTAACGATGTGGGCGCGGCAATCGAGGATTCGCTGCAGGGCGACATCCATTACGGAATCGTCGAAGACTTCACCGGTCACGGCATCGGCCGTTCCATGCACGAGGATCCGCCCGTCTTCAACTACCGGGTCCGTGGCTCAAGCCCGGACGTAAAGCCCGGACTGGTGGTCGCGATCGAGCCCATGGTGACCCTCGGGGTCATCGACTCCCACGTTCTTGCGGATGACTGGACCATCGCGACCGATGACGGGCTGGACGCCGCGCACTGGGAGCACTCGGTTGCGGTGCATGCCGACGGAATTTGGGTTCTCACGGCGGAGGATGGCGGAGCCTCCTCGCTCGCACAGTTTGGCGTTTCGCCGGTCCCCATCCCTTAGCCGTCCGAGGCGTCGCGGCTACCGAGTCATCGGTCGGGCGCTCAGTGCAGTTTCGGTCGAACTACCGTCTGTTCGGCGGACGAGCGGGTCGCTGCTTCATACAGACGGTGAGTGGTCCATGCCTCACGTGGGGTGACGCAGCCGAAGCGATCCCCGAGTTTGCCCGCGCGTTCGGCAAGAAATGCGGCCCACATCTGGAGGATGGCGTCGGAAAATCCGGCTTCGAAGATGCCACCGGTGACGGTCGGCCACACGGACTGGCTGCCCGCCTCGACCGACTGCCAGCGCTGCTCCCGGGCGAGGCCGCCCAGGGCGGGCTGCGGTTCTGAGGTCAGCACAGAGACGGTCTTCGGATGTTTCGTCGAGAACTCGACAGCGCCATCGAGTCCGACAACACGGAATCCCCAGGTGTTCTTCTCTCCAGGAGCGATGCGCTTCGTCTCGACGGTGAGAGGGAAGTCGTACCCGTCGAGCTCTACGGTTGCGGTGACCGTCGCGTTCTCGATCGTGTCGCAGTCGACCATCGTGCCGTCGGCGCCCGCCCGTTCGGGTACGAGATTCTGCAGGGTCGCGTGAATAGCCGTCGGAATCCAGCCGAGCCGGAGCGGGATGTGCCAGGCGTGCAGCCCCAGGTCGTTCATTACCCCGGCGGCGCCACAGTACTTCACCTGGCGCTTCCAGTTAATCGGCTTGGATCGATCGAAGTCGCTTGAGTGAAGAAACCAGCTCTGTGCTTCGATGATCCGACCGAGTGCGCCGCTCTGCGCGTACGCGAGGGCGGCTTGAGCGCCGGGGAAGAACGGCATCTCGCTCGAGACCCGCACAAAAGCCAAGGGGTTCGCTTCGACCGCAGCAAGGATCGCATCGGCCGCGTTCGCATCGATCCCGAACGGCTTCTCCGCAAGCAGCGACTTCCCCGCCTCGATGGTGTCGATGTACAGCTGCTCGTGCAGGTCGTGCCGCACGGCGATGTAGACGACGTCGACGTCGGGATTGGCCAGCATCTCGCGGTAGTCGGTGACCCTTTGGGTGACGCTGGGGATGTGATCAAACCACTCGAGCGCCTCCGGATTGATGTCGGCAACCGCAACGACACGAGGAGCTACCGGATGGTCGATCAGTGCCGGCCAGCGCTGGATGGCGGCAGCGATCTCGCGACCCATGAGGCCGCCCCCGACGATGCCAATTCCGACAGTGCCGGCCCCGACGCTGCCGCTCACTCGGCGCGACCTTTCACGAGTGCCAGAGCGTCACTGGCGGTCAGGCCGTCGTGCAGGATGCCCATCAGCGCGGCCGTGATCCCTGCCGGGTCGGGGTGCTGGATGATGTTGCGTCCGTACACGATGCCGCGCGCTCCCTGCTCCAGCAGTGCGACTGTGCGTGTCAGCAGCTCCTCGTCGCTCGTGCGTCCACCGCCTCGAACGAGAACGGGGATGTCCCCGGCGACGCCGATGACCTCGTGATAGTCGTCCGGATTGTCGGTGGGGTCGGCCTTGATGATGTCGGCGCCGAGCTCACGAGCCTGCCGCACGAGCGTCTTTATCTTGGTGACATCCCCGTCGACCATGTATCCACCGGAGCTGTTGTCGGCCATGACGAGAGGCTCGATCATGAGCGGCATCCCGTATCGCGTCGCCTCGGCACGCAGCGCCATGATGCTTCGGATGCACTGCTCACGTACCTCGGGGCGACCGGGAAGCTGCAGGAGGTTGGCCACGACGCAGGTGGCGTCCAGGCGCACTGCCTGCTCGACGGCGTCGGGGAAGTGGTGGCTGAACAGCGACTCGTCGAGCGGGTTGCCGTAGACATTCGCGACATCGGTTCGCATGACCAGCGCTGGCTTGTCTCTTCCCGGAATCGACTGCAGCACCGGGGCGAGACCCGGGGTGAGCTGGATGGCGTCCGGCCGGGCAGCGACGAGGGTCGCGATGGCACCCGCCGCATCCTCGATTCCGTTCAGGAAGCTGGGTTCGCCGAAGAACCCGTGATCCATGGCCACATCGAGGAGTCGACCTGACCGTGAGTTGAAGAGTCGGTTGAGCCGGTACTGGTGCATACAGGGACACTATCCATCTGAGACAACGTTGTCTAGAGTGTCGTCATGACCTCTTCAGTCAGAGTCGGCGTGGCCGGACACGTGTGCATCGACCTCACGCCCACGCTCGACCGCGAACCCGGCCTGACCCCGGGACTGCTCTATGACGTCGGTGCCATGTCCGCGGCCGCCGGGGGCTGTGTCTCCAACACGGGTGGGCAGCTGGCCGACCTCGGCATCGATGTTGTGCTGTTTGCGGACATCGGCGATGACGCGCTTGCTGCCGTGCTCCGCGACAGAGTGCGCGCTCGGGGGCTCGACCCGAGCGGTTTTCGGATGACACCAGGCTCGACCTCGTACTCGATAGTCGTTCAACCCCCGAATGCTGATCGGACCTTTTGGCATCACGTTGGTGCGAATCAATTCTTCGACGGGACGCGCGTCGATCTCGCTGGCCTCGACCTTCTGCATGTCGGGTACCCGTCACTATTGCCAGCGCTTGCCGCAGCGGACGGGGCTGCTCTTGTCGCTCTGTTCACCCGGGCACGAGCGGCAGGAGTCGTGACCTCACTGGACCTCGCAGTAGTGAGCAATCCGGACGACGCGAGCCACAGGTTGTGGCGAAAGCGCCTGGCGGCGATCCTGCCCCAGACCGACATCCTGACCCCGAGCGCCGACGATCTCACCTCCGCGACCGGGACACCCGTCGATGCAACTCCCGCAGGTCTCATCGAGGCAGCCAGGGGGCTCGTTGCTCAGGGGCCTGCGATCGTGACGGTGTCGGCCGGCGAGCGAGGAATGGCGCTGGTCACCGGGGACCGAGCTCGGTTCGAGGATGCCGGTGTGGTGGTCGCGCAGCTCGCTGACACCTGGTCCGACCAGGCGATCTGGATTCCCGCGGCCACGGTCAGCACTCGCGTGACGACCACCGGCGCCGGGGACGCAGCCACGGCAGGACTCCTGGCCGGAGTCGTAGATCAGCGAAGCCCGATCGACGCGCTGGAGATGAGTGCCGCCGCCGGCGCGCGCGTCGTGAGCGGCGGCAGTTGATGGGGGCACAGTCCGGCCGACGACCCACCATGATCGACGTGGCGCGCCTGGCGCAGGTCAGTCTCAAGACTGTGTCGCGAGTCGTGAACGGCGTGGACACGGTCGATGCGGCGATGGCTGCGCGAGTGATGTCCGCGGTGACGCAATTGGGCTTTCGGCGCAACGACATCGCGGCGAATCTTCGCTCTGGGTCGATCACCCCCACGATCGGACTGATCATTGGCGACATCAGCAACACGTTCTATTCCACGATCCTTGCTTCGGTAGCGGAGGTGGCTGACGAGCACGGAACCCTGGTGATCTCGGCGAGCGCAGAGGAAGACCTGACGACCGAGCGCCGACTGGTCGTCGACCTGTGCCAGCGGCGCGTGCTCGGCCTCATCATCGTGCCGTCGAGTGGCGACCATGCCTATCTGGAAACCGAGATGCGTCTCGGAACCCCGATGGTCTTCATCGACCGACCACCGGTGGGACTGGACGCCGATGTGTTCCTGATCGACAACCACGCGGCCGCCCACCGGGCAACTGAACTGCTCCTCGCCGAAGGGCACTCGCGAATCGGGGTCATTCTCGACTCGCTCGACATCTTCACTATGCGCGAGCGACTCGAGGGAATCGAGCGCGCGTTCCGAGCCGCTGGGAAGGAGCTGGATTCCGCTCTGTTGGCTACTCAGGCTCACGACCCGCTCTCCACGGCTCGAGCCGTTCGCAGGATGGTGGACTCTCCCGATGCCCCCACGGCCTACATCGCTGGAAACAACCGAGCAACGCTGGGCATTATCGAGGAGCTTGTGAGGGCCGGACGGTTCGCGCGGGTGGTCGGGTTCGACGAGTTCGAGACCTCACACCTCATGCCTCGCCGAATCACGATCATCGACTATGACCTCGCGGGCCTGGCGCGGAATGCGGCAACTCGACTGTTCGCCAGGATCGACGGGTCGGCAGAGGTGCCGCAGCGCTACCTCACAGAAACGCGGATGGTGGAGCGCGGGCTGCCATAGTGGACCAACGCGCCGCGAAGTGGTAGCGAAACGCTTTCCGATGATCTAAGCTTGATCTTTGGTGTGTGCGCCTTGCGCAAATACCACAATCCCCGCAGACCAGCGAAATCTAACTTTTAGCGACGAAGAGGCTATGGCCAAAAAAGACGGTGTCATCGAGATTGAGGGCGCAGTAGTCGAAGCTCTACCCAACGCAATGTTCCGCGTTGAGTTGACCAACGGCCACCGTGTACTTGCTCACATTTCGGGCAAAATGCGACAGAACTACATCAGGATCCTCCCGGAGGACCGTGTGGTCGTTGAGTTGAGCCCGTATGACCTGACCCGCGGCCGCATCACCTACCGCTACAAGTAGTGCCGCACCGGACATTGCCCAGGCAGTGCTCCGTCGGCAATCGCGCTGGAAAGTAACGACTCGTGGCATCCCACGAGTACGAAGACAGCGAGTGCAAGGAAAAACAATGAAGGTAAACCCCAGCGTCAAGCCCATCTGTGACCACTGCCGCGTCATCCGCCGCAATGGAAACGTCATGGTGATCTGCAAGTCCAACCCGCGTCACAAGCAGCGCCAGGGCTAACAGCTCGACCAGTTCGACCAGCAACACAACTCAATAAGAACGGCAGAACCAGAAGCCGCGATTGCGAAGGCGATTGCAGCGGACACCACCGGTTGGAGGCCGGTGTACAGGTCTTGCCCCACACCTCCACTCACTCACAGGAGAAGCCACCATGGCACGTCTAGCCGGCGTCGACATCCCGCGCGACAAGCGCGTAGAGGTCGCACTGACTTACATCTACGGTGTTGGCCGTACGAGGGCCCTCAAGACCCTCGCCGACACCGGAATCAGCGGGGAGATCCGCGTAAAGGATCTGACCGATGAGCAGCTCATTGCCCTTCGCGACTACGTCGAGGTCAATTTCAAGGTAGAAGGTGACCTCCGCCGTGAGGTTGCCGCCGACATCCGCCGCAAGGTCGAGATCGGTAGCTACCAGGGCATCCGCCACCGCAAGGGCCTGCCCGTTCACGGACAGCGCACCAAGACCAACGCTCGCACCCGCAAGGGCCCGAAGCGCACCGTAGCCGGCAAGAAGAAGGCCCGATAGTCACTGGGTTCACCCCACTGACGTCGCCATAAAGGTTTTAGGAGAACACCATGGCAGCACCAAAATCGGCCGTTCGTAAGCCGCGCAAGAAGGAAAAGAAGAACATCGCACTGGGCCAGGCCCACATTAAGTCGACGTTCAACAACACGATCGTCACGATCACCGACCCCACCGGTGCGGTTATCAGCTGGGCATCGTCGGGAACCGTCGGCTTCAAGGGTTCGCGTAAGTCGACCCCGTTCGCCGCTCAGCTCTCGGCAGAGTCCGCTGCGCGCCAGGCGCAGGAGCACGGCCTGAAGAAGGTCGACGTCTTCGTCAAGGGACCGGGTTCAGGTCGCGAGACCGCGATCCGTTCGCTGCAGGCCGCTGGCCTCGAGGTCGGCTCGATCAACGACGTCACCCCGCAGGCGCACAACGGTTGCCGCCCGCCCAAGCGTCGCCGCGTTTAATTTATGGGCTGATGGCCACGCGTACGAGCACGCTCGTCGCGCGGCCATCAGCTCCTGCATGCAGCTCAACTAACTCACAACTCAACAGATCGACGGGCCAGCCACTCGTCGCGCCTCAAGTGTCATATAGCGGACACTTTGCCGAAAGGAAACACCAGTGCTCATCGCACAGCGCCCCACTCTTGCTGAAGAGAACATCTCCGAGTTCCGCTCGCGCTTCGTCATCGAGCCGCTCGAACCCGGCTTCGGTTACACCCTCGGAAACTCACTGCGTCGCACCCTGCTGTCGTCGATCCCGGGAGCTGCAGTAACCAGCATCCGCATCGACGGAGTACTGCACGAGTTCAGCACCGTTCCCGGTGTCAAGGAAGACGTCACCGAGGTCATCCTGAACATCAAGAACCTTGTTGTTTCGAGCGAGCACGACGAGCCGATCACCGCCTACCTGCGCAAGCAGGGTGCAGGCGAGGTCACCGCGGCCGACATCTCGGCTCCGGCCGGTGTCGAGATCCACAACCCCGAGCTCGTCATCGCCACGTTGAACGACAAGGCGAAGTTCGAACTCGAGCTGACCATCGAGCGTGGCCGTGGATACGTCTCCGCGACCCAGAACCGCAGCGAGTTCAGCGAAGCCGGTCAGATCCCGATCGACTCGATCTACTCGCCAGTGCTGAAGGTCACATACCGCGTCGAGGCAACTCGTGCCGGTGAGCGCACCGACTTCGACCGCCTGGTCGTTGACGTCGAGACCAAGAGCGCGATCACCCCGCGCGACGCGGTCGCTTCGGCCGGTCGCACGCTGACCGAGCTGTTCGGTCTCGCTCGCGAGCTGAACAACGCAGCAGAGGGCATCGAGATCGGCCCAGCGCCGGTCGACGCCGTTCTCTCGAGCGAGCTCAGCATGCCCATTGAAGACCTCGACCTCTCGGTGCGCAGCTACAACTGCCTCAAGCGCGAGGGAATCAACACCGTGAGCGAACTCGTCGCACTGTCGGAGACGCAGCTCATGAACATCCGCAACTTTGGACAGAAGTCGGTAGACGAAGTGAAGGACAAGCTTGTCGAGATGGGACTGTCGCTGAAAGACAGCGTTCCCGGCTTCGATGGTGCCCACTTCTTCGGTGGCTACGACGACGAAACCCCTGCCTAAGCGTCTCACCGCAGACTTTTGATACTGGAGAACTAGAAAATGCCTACACCTACAAAGGGACCCCGCCTCGGCGGAGGGCCAGCCCACGAGCGCCTCATGCTCGCGAACCTGGCTGCAGCCCTGTTCACACACAAGAGCATCAAGACGACCGAGACGAAGGCAAAGCGCCTGCGTCCCGTCGCCGAGCGACTGATCACCTTCGCGAAGAAGGGTGACCTGCACAACCGTCGCCGCGCGCTGTCGATCATCGGCGACAAGAGCGTCATCCACGAGCTCTTCACCGAGATCGCGCCGCTGGTCGAAAAGCGTGAGGGCGGCTACACCCGCATCACGAAGCTCGGCTTCCGCAAGGGTGACAACGCCTCGATGGTTCAGATCGAGCTCGTACTCGAGCCCGTGAACCCGAAGCCGAAGTCGGCCAAGAAGACGGCAGCAGCCAAGGCTGAGCCCGTCGCTGACGAGCCCGTTGCCGACGAGGTCGTCGCTGACGAGCCCGTTGCCGACGAGACCGTTGCAGTCGACAGCGCTGACGAGGCTCCGGCCGAGGACGCTGCAGCTGACGAGGCTCCCGCCGAGGACGCCAAGTAGCAGTTGACTATTGAGTTCGGCCCCGCTCTCGAGCGGGGCCGAATCTCGTTAACCGAGGCTGTCACCCGCGGGCGTAGGTTGGGTTCATGGCCAGCGAGGCGACGACCGTTCAGGTGCAGGGCCCCCACGGTGTTCGGGAGGTTCGGGTGTCGAGCCCGTCCAGGGTGCTGTGGCCCGAGGCGGGGATCACGAAACTGGGTCTCGCGGAATACATGATCGCCGTCGGCGACGCCTTTGTTCTCGCGAACGGAGACAGGCCGGTCTCGCTGCAGCGGTTTCCCACCGGGGTGGACGGCGAGGAGTTCTATTCGAAGAACCCGCCGAAGGGCGCTCCCGACTTCATCCGCAGCGTGCCTGTCGTCTACCCGAGCGGCAGATCACATCCGCAACTGGTCATCGACGAGCCGGCGGCCGCGGTCTGGGCCATTCACATGAACACCATCACGTTTCATCCATGGGCTTCGCGTGCAGGCAACAGCGACAATCCCAGACCAGTTTCGGATCGACCTGGACCCGCAACCCGGCACCGATTTTGCGGATGCCGCAACCGTCGCTGTCGAGCTGCGTTCGGTCATGGCCGAGGCCGGACTCACGGCGTTCGTCAAGACGTCAGGCAACCGCGGACTGCACGTTTTCGCCCCCATCCGGCCCGAGCACGAGTTTCTCGACGTACGTCATGCCGTGATCGCGGCATGCCGCGAGCTTGAGCGGCGCATGCCGGACAAGGTCACCACCTCGTGGTGGAAGGAGGAACGCGGAGAGCGGATCTTCCTCGACTTCAATCAGGCCAACCGGGATCGGACCATGGCTGGCGCGTACAGCCCGAGGCCGCTGCCTCACGCGCCCGTCTCGACGCCGCTGGAATGGTCGGAGCTTGATGGCGCTGACCCGCGCGATTTCACCGTGCTCACTGTGCCTGCGCGACTCGCGGCCAGCGGCGACCCCTGGCAGCACTTCGCTGACGATCCGGGACATATCGGCACGCTGCTCGAGTGGTGGGAGCGCGACCTCGAAAACGGGCTCGGGGAGCTTCCGTTCCCTCCCGACTATCCGAAGATGCCGGGGGAGCCGCCGCGCGTTCAGCCCTCCAGGGCCCGGAAGGCTTAGTTCGCGCCTGCGTTAGCCGAACACGGTTCCCAGGTCGTAGTCCACGCGGACGCTCAAGCTGGCCGAGCGTGCACGAGCGCGCCTCCCGATCCGGACGCCACCGCTCGAACTGCACAGTGTGCCGAAACCGCGATCCCTCCAGCTGGTCGTACCGCACCTCGACGACGAGCTCGGGACGCAGCGTTACAAACGACATGTCCTTCGTGCCGGAGAAGCGACTGCGTTCGGATTCGCCGGCGACGGGAGCCCCACTGTCGTCCCGCAGCACCGCGTGATCGAGTTCATCGATCAGAGACTCCCGACGCGCGTTCGAGAATGCCGAAATGCCGCCGACACCGCGCAATTCGCCGTCGTCGTCATACAGCCCCAGCAGGAGCGAGCCGACACCACTGCCGGACTTGTGAATGCGATATCCGATGACAACCGCGTCGGCGGTGCGCACATGCTTGGTCTTCAACATCGTGCGCTTGCCAGGCGCATACGGGTCAGCGAGTGGTTTGGAAACCACCCCATCGAGCCCGGCTCCCTCGAATTCGGTGAGCCACGTGCGGGCGACAGCGCTGTCGCGGGTCGTCTGCGTGATGTGCAGCGGCGCATCCAGAGACTCGAACAGCAGCTCGAGAGCGGCCCTTCTCACCTCAAACGGTTCGTCCTTGATGGAGCGGCCGTCGAGGTAGAGCAGGTCGAAGGCGACAAAGTCGGCCGGCGTCTCCTGCGAGAGCCGCAGGATTCTGCTCTCGGCGGGGTGGATGCGCTGCGAGAGCGCCTCCCAGTCGAGACGTTCGTGGCCCTCGGCGCCCTGCCGCACGACGATCTCGCCGTCGAGCACGCAGGCGACGCCCAGCTGGCGCGTGAACTCGGCTCACGAGTTCCGGGAAGTATCGGGTCAGAGGCTTCGATCCGCGGCTGTCGATCTGAACGTCGTCGCCATCGACATAGACGAGACCCCTGAAGCCGTCCCACTTGGGTTCGTAGCTCAGGCCGGGCGCTTCCGGGATGCCCGCGACGGCCTTCGCGAGCATCGGTGCTACAGGAAATCCATCGGGAAGGTCCATTCGCCTACCCTCGCACACCGGGCGGTGTTTCCGGTTGAAATAGGGTTGAGCCATGAACCACACGGCACCCGCCATCCCGGCGCCAGAGTCGGATGCTTCCGAATTCGCTCGACTGCGTCTCGACATTTCCTACGACGGCACGAACTTTTTCGGGTGGAGCAGGCAGCCCGACCTGCGCACCGTGCAGGGAGTAATCGAAGACGCGCTGGGCGTCGTCTTTCGGCGATTCGGTGACATCCCCCAGCTGGTGGTGGCGGGCCGCACAGACGCCGGCGTGCACGCGACAGGTCAGGTCGCTCATCTCGACCTGACCGAGAGCCAGCTGCGGAGTCTCGATCGGCCCCGCCGCGGCAACATGGGCGAAAGGCGCTACGACGGTCCGGCATCCCTCGCCCGACGAATCAACGGGATCGCGGGCCTTGAGGCCGACATCTTTGTGGCGCAGTCCGTGATCGCCCCCGAGGGTTTTGATGCGCGGTTCTCGCCGCTGTGGCGGCGCTACGAATACCGCATCGCCGACAACGAGTCGCCGCGGGATCCGCGCCAGCGCAACCACACCCTCTGGTATCCAGCCACGCTCGACGTGGATGCCATGAACGCGGCGGCGGATGAGCTGCTGGGCCTGCACGACTGGGCCGCGTACTGCAAGCCTCGCGAGGGCGCGACGACCGTGCGCAGTCTGGAGCGATTTGGCTTCACGCGGACCGAGGAAGGCATCATTGTGGCGGATGTGCGCGCCGACGCCTTCTGCCACAGCATGGTGCGCTCGCTCGTGGGGGCGGGCGTGTATGTGGGCCAGGGCAAGATCGACGCATCGCGCCCAGCCGACATCCGCGACGAGCGTTCCAAGGGGAGCGAGTTCAAGGTCATGCCCGCGAAGGGGCTCACGCTGGTCGAGGTCGGCTATCCGCCCGACGATCAACTCGGCGCACGGGCCGAACTGACGCGGGCGCGCCGCGAAGTGCTCGAGTAGCGGCTGGCCTTCGCGGACGTCACTCCCGCTGCGTTTGCCGCGGGCGCGGAGTTCGGCTATTGTTGACCCTTGGTGTCTGCGCCCCGTGCCTGACACCCGATCATGAGCCCTCCAGTGTTTTGAAACAAGTGTTGAAAAACACAGTGTTGAAAAACACGAGGCTGTGTTCCGCGACATCGTCAACGAACCGACCACGGAGTGGGATTCACGAACACCTCAATCGATCAATGAAAGCAGCACTATTGTGACGCGTACATTTTCACCCAAGCCCGAAGACGTCCAGCGCGACTGGGTCATCATCGACGCAACCGACATCGTTCTCGGCCGTCTCGCAACCCACGTGGCAGTTCTGCTGCGCGGCAAGCACAAGGCAACTTTTGCCCCCCACATGGACATGGGTGACTTCGTCATCGTCATCAATGCGGAGAAGGTAGCCCTCACGGGTTCGAAGCTGGCCAACAAGAACTACTTCAGCCACTCCGGTTACCCGGGCGGTCTGACCGTGACGACCTACTCCGAGATGGTCGCGAAGCACCCCACCCGCGCTGTCGAAAAGGCAGTTCGTGGAATGCTCCCGAAGAACTCGATCGGTCGCGCTCAGCTCACGAAGCTCAAGGTCTACGCAGGCGCAGAGCACCCGCACGCGGCGCAGCAGCCCACGCCGTACACCCTTTCCCAGGTCGCCCAGTAGCGCCCGCGCTTCTCACGCAAAGAACTAAGGACTTATAAATTGGCCAAGATCGAAGACTCCGTCGCCGAGTCAGCACCCGAGAGCTTCACCACCGAGACGCCTGCTGGCGGATACTCCACCGAGACTCCCGCTGAGGATGCCCCCAAGGCTCCCCGCGCAGTCCTGACCGTACCCGGCGCAGCCGTGGGACGTCGCAAGCAGGCCATCGCCCGCGTGCGCCTCATCCCCGGTGCCGGCACCATCACGGTCAACGGCCGTGAGCTCGCCGAGTACTTCCCCAACAAGCTGCACCAGCAGCTGATCAACGACCCGTTCAAGATCCTCGACCTGCTCGGCAGCTACGACGTCATCGCAAAGATCACCGGCGGTGGCCCCTCCGGCCAGGCCGGCGCGCTGCGCCTTGGCATTGCGCGTTCGCTGAACCAGATCGACGAAGAGAACAACCGTGCGACCCTCAAGAAGGCCGGCTTCCTGAGCCGTGACGCTCGCGTCAAGGAGCGCAAGAAGGCTGGACTCAAGAAGGCCCGTAAGGCTCCGCAGTTCTCGAAGCGCTAATCCGCTTCGCTTAAGAGCAGGCATGTCCAGGCTCTTTGGTACAGACGGCGTTCGCGGACTCGCGAATGACGCTCTGACGGTAGATCTGGCACTCAACCTTGCCCAGGCGGCTGCAGTCGTCCTGGGCAAGGGTAGAGTCGCCGACGGCCGTCGGGCGTCCGGTCGTCGCCCCGTGGCCGTGATCGGCCGCGATCCTCGCATCTCGGGCGAGTTCATCGCCGCCGCGGTTGCCGCCGGTCTGGCGAGCTCCGGCGTAGACGTCTTCGATGCCGGGGTAATACCAACGCCGGCTCTCGCCTACCTGGTGGCAGACTTCAAGGCCGATCTCGGCGTGATGATCTCGGCCTCGCACAACCCGGCGCCGGATAACGGCATCAAGTTCTTCGCCTCGGGCGGCACGAAGCTGCCCGACGAGGTCGAAGATCGTATCGAGGCAATGCTGCGACCAGCCGAAGCTCGCGCCGAAGGGTGCGGACGTCGGTCGGATCAGGCGATTCTCCGACGCCGAGGACCGCTACCTCGTGCACCTGCTGTCGACGCTTCCGCACCGCCTGACCGGACTCCACGTCGTGCTCGACTGCGCGCATGGTGCCGCCGCAGGCGTATCGCCGCAGGTGTTCACCGACGCCGGCGCGCAGGTGACCGTCATCGGGGCGGATCCTGACGGCATCAACATCAACGATGGGGTCGGATCGACCCACCTCGGCCCGCTCACAGCGGCGGTGCTGGCGCACGGCGCCGACATCGGCATCGCCCACGACGGGGACGCGGATCGCTGCCTGGCGGTGGACGCCAAAGGCAACGTGGTCGACGGCGACCAGATCATGGCGATCCTGGCCCTGTCGATGGCCGAACGCGGCGTACTCACCGATCGAACCCTCGTCGCCACCGTCATGAGCAACCTCGGCCTTCGGCGCGCGATGGCCGCAAACGACATCCGGATGATCGAGACCGCAGTGGGCGACCGCTACGTGCTCGAGGTGCTCACGGCCGAAAGCCTCTCGCTGGGCGGCGAGCAGTCAGGGCACGTCATCATGACGAAGTTCGCTACCACCGGCGACGGCATCCTGACCGGACTTCACCTCGCGGCCGAGATGGCCAGAACGGGTAAGACGCTCGCCGAGCTCGCCTCCGCCATGACCGTGTATCCGCAGGTGCTCATCAACGTTCGCGGCGTGAATCACCTCGGGTTGACAACGAGCTCGGACATCGCCGCCGCTGTTGCCAGCGCCGAGGCGACGCTGGGTGACTCCGGCCGCGTGCTGCTTCGCCCCTCCGGAACCGAACCGATGGTGCGTGTCATGGTCGAGGCCGAGCACCAGCACGTCGCTGAGTCGATCGCCGAAGGCCTCGCCTCAGTGGTGCGCGAGAGCCTCGCGCTCTAGATCTTCCGCAGCAGGACGCTCGAGACATTGTGATTCGAGCCCTTGCGCAGCACGAGAGTCGCGCGTGGCCGTGTCGGCAGGATGTTCTTCTCGAGGTTCGGCGCATTGATGCTCGACCAGATTCCGCGGGCCCTGGCGCGGGCCTCGTCCTCGCTGAGCTCAGCGAAGCGGTGGAAGTACGACTGCGGGTTCGAAAAGGCGCCGCGCTGTAGACGGAGGAAGCGATCCTCGTACCAGCGAGCGATGTCGCTGGAGCGGGCATCCACATAGATGGAGAAGTCGAACAGGTCACTCACGGCGAGGCTGCGGCCCCCGGCGGGAGGCTGGAGGACGTTGAGACCCTCGATGATCAGCACGTCTGGGGCGTTGACGACGATCTCGGCATTGGGGACTATGTCGTACGCGAGGTGGGAGTAGAAGGGCGCGCGCACCTCGCGTGCACCGCTCTTGATCTTGCTGACGAAGCGCAGCAGGGCCCTGCGGTCGTACGACTCGGGGAATCCCTTGCGTTCCATCAGGCCGCGGCGCTCAAGCTCGGCGTTGGGGAAGAGGAAGCCGTCAGTCGTGACGAGCTCGACCCTGGGGGTGCCTTCCCAGCGGCACAGCAGCTCGCGCAGCAGCCTCGCGATCGTCGACTTGCCGACCGCGACAGACCCGGCGACCCCGATCACGAACGGTGTGTGTGCGGCCTTCTCCCCGATGAAGTTGGATGTCGCGGTGTGCAGTTTTTGCGCACCCTCCGCGTACAGGGCCAGCAGCCGGCTGAGGGGCAGATACACCTCCTCGACCTCGACGAGGTCAAGTTCGTCGCCCAGCCCGCGGAGTCCGATCACTTCGGTGCGGCTCAACGGGGCGGTCATCGTGGGTGCCAGCGCTGCCCAATCGGCCCGGCCCAGTTCGATAAACGGCGAGACTTGCCCGTTGGTGGTGAGCGGCTCAGACATCGGCTAAATCCTACCGGTGTGCTGCCACCGAGCTTAGGCAACTAAAATCAGTTCCCATGTGCGGAATCGTGGGATATGTCGGCAGCAGCTCAAGCGGTAGCGGCAAAAGTGTCGAGGTGCTCCTCGGTGGCCTGAAACGGCTCGAGTACCGCGGTTACGACTCGGCGGGCATTGCCGTGATCGACGACTTCGGTCACCTCGGTACCCGCAAACGGGCTGGCAAGCTGCAGGCGTTGTTGGACAGCCTTGAGGATGAGCCGCTCGCGAACGGCGCCACGGGCATCGGCCACACCCGCTGGGCAACGCACGGCGGACCGACCGACCGCAACGCGCATCCTCATCTCTCCGCCGACCGCAAGCTGGCGCTGATCCACAACGGCATCATCGAGAACTTCGCCGAACTCAAGAGCGAGCTCGAGGAGACCGGGGCACAGTTCAGCAGTGAAACCGACACCGAGGTCGCTGCGCTGCTGGTGGGTCGCGAGTACAACAAGGTGGGCAACCTCACCGACGCCCTGCGCAACGTTGTGGCGCGCCTCGAGGGGGCGTTCACCCTGCTGGTGATGCACGAGGACGAGCCGGGTGTCGTGGTCGGCGCTCGCCGTAATTCGCCGCTGGTCATCGGGCTCGGTGACGGCGAGAACTTCCTCGGATCCGATGTTGCTGCCTTCGTGGAGTTCACTCGTCGCGCCGTCGCGATCGGGCAGGACCAGATGGTCACGATCCGTCCCGATTCCGTCGAGATCATCGACTTCCACGGCAACCCCGTGGAAGCGGAGGAATTCGACATCGCCTGGGATGCTTCGGCATCTGAGAAGGGCGGCTGGTCGAGCTTCATGGCGAAGGAGATCAGTGAGGAGCCTGAGGCCGTCTCGAACACGATCCTCGGCCGCGTGCACGACGGGCTCGTCACGCTCACTGAACTCGATCCGATCGGTGACGACGTGCTCGCCACCATCGACCGCATCGTCATCGTCGCCTGTGGCACGGCCGCCTACGCCGGAATGCTGGGCAAGTACGCCATCGAGGAGTGGTCGCGCATCCCGGTGGATGTCGAGCTCTCGCACGAGTTCCGCTATCGCAACCCGATCATCACCGAGCGCACCCTGGTCATCTCCATCAGCCAGTCCGGCGAGACGATGGACACCCTCGTCGCCGTGCAGCACGCGACGAAGTCGGGCGCTCGCGTACTCTCCATCTGCAACACCCACGGCGCGACGATTCCGCGCGAGTCACACGCCGTCGTCTACACCCACGCTGGCCCCGAGGTCGCCGTCGCCTCCACGAAGGCGTTCCTGGCGCAGGTGACCGCGCTGTACCTGGTGGGCCTCCACCTCGCGAAGGTCAGGGGAACCCAGACCGACGAGCAGATCCGCGAGAGCGTGTTGGAACTTCAGGCCGTGCCCGACAAGATCGCCGAGGTGCTGAGCGTCTCACAGGGTGAGATCGGCCAGATGGCCCGGTGGATGACCGACACACAGTCTGTGCTCTTCCTCGGCCGCAATGTCGGGTTCCCGGTGGCGCTCGAGGGTGCGTTGAAGCTCAAGGAGCTCGCGTACATCCACGCAGAGGGTTTCGCGGCCGGCGAGCTCAAGCACGGGCCCATCGCGCTGATCGAGCCAGGACAGGTCGTGATCGTGGTCGTGCCAAGTCCGCGCGACCCGCACTCGCTGCATCCCAAGGTCGTCTCGAACATTCAGGAGATCCGCGCCCGCGGCGCACGGGTGATCGCCATCGCGGAGAAGGGCGACGCCGCTGTGCTGCCCTTCGCCGACGAGGTCATCCCGATTCCGCTCGCCGCTTCGCTGTTCGAGCCGTTCCTCGCCGTGGTGCCCCTGCACATCTTCGGAATGGAACTGGCCGCGGCGAAGGGTCTCGACGTCGACCAGCCGCGAAACCTCGCCAAGTCCGTCACCGTCGAATAGCGCGGTGGAGCTATGAGGATGGCGAAGCAACAGTGATCGTCGGGATCGGGGTCGACCTCGTCGACATCGCGCGCTTCGAGCACGGCCTGCAGCGCACTCCGTCGCTCATCTCGCGCTTGTTCGCCGAGAGCGAACAAATCAAGGACGGCAAGCCGATGCCACTGCGGTCCCTCGCCGGTCGATTCGCGGCCAAGGAGGCCTTCATCAAGGCGCTGGGCGACTCGGCCGGCGTCACCTGGCACGATATCCGGGTCGAATCCGATCACCTCGGCAACCCCGATCTGGTGCTCGGCCCAGCAACGCAGGCGATCGCGGATGCTAAGGGGATAACCGCGGTGCACCTCTCGATGAGCCACGATGCCGGGGTAGCGATCGCGTATGTAATCGTGGAGTCGACACCATGATGCGCGAGGCCGCAATCGATCTCGGCGCGATCTCCGGCAACGTCGAACGACTGCGCGCCGCCGTGGGCGGCATGACGTCGATGGCGGTCGTCAAGGCCAACGGATACGGCCATGGGGCAATCGCCTCGGCCCGGGCTGCCGTCGCAGGTGGCGCGGACTGGCTCGGCGTCGTCGATATCACCGAGGCGCTGGAGCTGCGCTCGGCTGGCATCGACACTCCCGTGCTCGCGTGGCTCCACGACCCTGACCAGGATTTCGCCGAGGCCATTGCCGCGAACGTCGACCTCGGGGTGAGCTACCGCGAGCAACTCGACAGGGTTGCCGCGGCATCCGGAATCGCCCAGGTGCATCTCAAGGTCGACACCGGGCTCGGCCGCAATGGTGCGGCGCCGGGGGAGTGGGCCGCGCTCTTCGACGCTGCCGCCGCCCATCAGCGCGCCGGTCGGATCATTGTGCGTGGAATCTTCAGCCATCTCGCCGGAGTGAGTGACGCAGACCAGGTCGCCTCATTCGAACGGGCGCTCGCGGCGGCCTCGGCGGCGGGACTCGAGGTGGAAATAGCGCACCTCGCGGCGAGCGGAGCGGCACTGGCCATGCCGGAATCGCGCTTCGACATGGTGCGGCTGGGTATCGCCTGCTACGGCCTGTCGCCCTATGGCGCCGGCGTCGCGTCTCCGGTGCCCCTGACCCCGGCCATGCAGCTCAGCGGCGCGGTGGTCTCCGCCAAGCGCGTCGCCGCCGGCACGGGAGTCTCGTACGGACACGAGCACATCGTGGCGAAAGAGACCACGCTCGCGCTGGTGCCGCTGGGCTACGGCGACGGAATTCCGCGCCACGGGTCCGGCGCCGGGCCCGTCAGCATCAACGGCGTCCGCTACACGGTGGCCGGTCGGGTCGCCATGGACCAGGTAGTGGTCGACGTGGGTGACGACGCCGTCGCGGTCGGCGATCGTGCGATCTTCTTCGGTGACCCCGCGAACGGTGTGCCATCCGCAGATGAGTGGGCCGAAGCATCCGACACGATCAACTATGAGATCGTCACCAGGATCGGAAACCGCGTCGTGCGGAGGTACACACCATGACCGTGGTGGCGACCGTGATCGACTCCCCGGAGGCGATGGGAGAGCTGGGTGCCACGATCGCCGCGAAGCTTGCGGCCGGTGACCTCGTGCTGCTCAACGGTGAGCTCGGCGCGGGCAAGACGACGCTGACGCGCGGAATCGGTGAGGCCCTCGGCGTCAGGGGTGCCGTGACGAGCCCCACCTTCGTGCTCGCGCGCACTCACCCTCGCGACGGCGGCGCTCCGCTCGTGCATGTCGACGCGTACAGGCTCGGCAGCGCCGTGGAGCTTGACGACCTCGACATCGACTTCGAGGCATCCATCGTCGTGGTGGAATGGGGCGCTGGGATGCTCGACGGCGTCGTCGACTCCTGGCTTGAGATTGACATCGACCGCCCCCACGGCGGCGATATGGATGCCGAGGTCGAACCCAGACAGGTTCGCATCACCGGCCACGGACCGCGCTGGGCGCAACTGGGATGGATCGATGCTGCTCGCGATTGACACGTCTGCCGGCACGAGTGTGGCCGTGGTGGATCTTCAGGGCGGCATTCTCGCCGAGCATTCGTCCGACGACACCCGGCGGCACGCCGAGGTGATCGGATCGCTGATCGCCGCGTGCATCGCAGACTCCGGGGTGCAGGTTTCCGAGCTCTCCGGCGTCGTTGCCGGGATGGGTCCCGGCCCGTTCACCGGCCTGCGGGTCGGTATCGCCGCGGCACGCGCGTTTGCCGTGGGCGCCGGCACGATCGTCATCCCCGCGGTCAGCCACGACGCCATTGCGTTCGGATGCACCGAGCCAACGCTCGTCGCCACAGACGCACGCCGGCGCGAGGTCTACTGGTCCACCTACTCGGGCTCGGATGCCGCCGGCCTCCCGGTGCGCACGAGCGGGCCGAACCTCACCAAGGTGGGCGAACTCGAGACCACCGTGCCCGGATTCGCGGACTACCGCCTGGTGGAGGCAGCCACGGTGTCTGCCGGGGCGCTCGGGATGCTGGCGGAAACCCTGTACGCCAATGGCCGCCGGTTCGAGGATTCGTTTGACGGGCATCCGGGAGCTCTCTACCTTCGTTCGCCCGACGTGACCATGTCGAGCGGGCCGAAGCGGGTCACCTCGTGACGTGGGAGCTGCGCAAGGCCACCGTCGCCGACCTCGACGCGATCATGGCGATCGAGTCGAGAGTGTTCACGACCGATGCATGGTCGCCGGCGACCATGAGGGCCGAGCTCGGTGACCGGCATGGGTACTACCTCGTCGCCTTTCCGCCCGGTAAGCCGGACCAGATCGATGCGTACGCCGGGCTGCGCTCGCCGCTGCGCGAACCGCAGGCCGACATCCAGACCATCGCGGTGTCGGAGGGCGCGCGTCGCAACGGCCTCGGTCGGGTGCTGATGCTTCAGCTGATCTCCGAGGCGCGCACGCGTGGAGCGCGCGAGATCTTCCTCGAGGTGCGCGCAGACAACCCCTCGGCGCAGGCGCTCTACGTCTCGCTCGGCTTCGAGCAGATCGCCGTGCGCCCGAACTACTACCAGCCCGATGGCGTCGACGCGATCATCATGCGGCTGACCATCGCCGAGCCGAAAGTAAGCGTGGCATGAAACCTGTATTGGTCCTCGGAATCGAGACGAGCTGTGACGAGACCGGAATCGGCATCGTGCGCGGCACCGAGCTGCTTGCCAATGTGATCTCGTCGTCCATGGACGAGCACGCCCGCTACGGCGGCGTGGTGCCGGAGGTTGCAGCGCGGGCGCATCTCGAGGCGCTGGTCCCGGCGATCGAGCAGGCGCTCGCGGAAGCGGATGTCACGCTCGCCGACCTGGATGCGATCGCCGTGACCAGCGGACCCGGGTTGGCCGGCGCGCTCATGGTCGGCGTCGGCGCGGCCAAGGCGCTCGCCGTCTCGCTGGACAAGCCGCTGTACGCGGTCAATCACCTCGTCGGGCATGTCGGTGCCGACCTCATCAGCGACACGACGCCGCTCGACTATCCGACCATTGCGCTGCTCGTCTCCGGTGGACACACCTCGCTGCTGCTGGTGCGCGACCTGGTCTCGGACGTCGAGCTGCTCGGCGAGACCATCGACGACGCCGCGGGCGAGGCCTTCGACAAGGTCGCTCGCCTGCTCGGGCTGCCGTACCCCGGCGGGCCGCACATCGACAGGGTCGCCGTCGGTGGAGACCCGAAGGCCATCCGTTTTCCCCGTGGCCTCAGCCTGCCCAAAGACATGGAGAAGCACCGGTACGACTTCTCGTTTTCCGGGCTCAAAACCTCGGTCGCGCGCTGGGTCGAACGCGAACAGGATGCCGGAGCCGAGCTTCCGATCGCCGACGTCGCCGCGAGCTTCCGTGAGGCCGTGGTCGACGTGCTCCTCACCAAGGCGGTGGCGGCGTGCAACGACCTCGGCGTACCCCGGCTTTTGCTCGGCGGTGGGGTCGTGGCCAACGCCCGGGTGCGCGAACTCGCGGCCGAGCGCTGCGAGGCTGCCGGCATCCGGTTGCGAATTCCGCCGCTGTCGCTGTGCACGGACAACGGCGCCATGATCGCGGCCCTGGGCGCTCAGCTGATCATGGCGGGCCACCCGCCATCGACGCTGGACTTCGGGGCAGACTCCACCCTCCCCGTCACCACGATCCAGGCCTAGCGCGGCGCCCGCACCCCACCAGGGCCGCGTCGCGTTGACAATGCCACCGCGACGCTGGGACTATGGCATCGCCGACTCGGCATCGACTTCACAAGGAGCAGACCATGACTGACCCAACACCGTACGCAGCCCCGGAGCCCCAGCAGCCGTACAGCGCTCAGCCCGCTGGTCCCAAGACAAACGTTTTGGCGATCATCGCCCTCATCGGTGGCTTTGTCATCCCGCTGGCTGGCATCATCGTCGGCTTCATCGCCCTCAACCAGATCAAGACCACCGGCGAAGCGGGCCGCGGTCTCGCCATCGCCGGTATCGTCGTCGGCTTCGTCGTGGGTGCACTGACGCTGCTGGCCATCGCCGTGTCCCTGATCATCCCGCTGATGTTCGTTGGATCGTACGGCGGCTACAACTACTAATCGTCCCGTTTCATCCCGATCGACCGGAGCACTGATGACCAACAACACTCCAGACGGCGACATCCCTCCCGTACCGGTACCACCACCAGGGGTCGCCGACGGCAACACGCCTCCCATTGAGCCCGCCCCGGCAGGGCCCGCGGCGGCGTCTCCGGCACCACCGGCGCCACTGCCCGCAGTGTCACCCCCGCCGCCTGCCCCCGCGGCCGCACAGCCCAACCCGTACGCCGCGCCCGGCCAGGAGTCGCCATACGTTGCACCCGCGGCCTCTCCACAGCCGAACGCCTACGCGCCGGTCGCCGCCGGCCCCGTGCAGACTCTGAGCATCATCGCGATGATCGCCGGTATCGTCGGGGTGCTCGGCTCGTTTGCCGGACTGGGCTTCCTTCCATCCCTCGCCGCCGTGATCATGGGTCACATGGCTCAGAAAAAGCAGCCGTGGGCGAAGCCCTTCTGGGTCACAGCACTCGCCACGGGCTACGTGGGCCTGGGCATCTCGCTGATCACCGGACTCTTCTTCCTGGTCGTCTTCCTGGCCGCGTCGAGCGGGTCCTTCTAGGCGACTACGCGTTCGACAAGCAGCGCCCGGCGTTTTCCGCCCACCCGCGTCAGCATCAGGGTGCCGCTGGCGTCGCCCTTTGGCGCCAGCGCCGTGCGGTATTCGGCTGGGTCGATATCGACTCCGCGCTTCTTGATCTCGAGCGTGCCGATTCCCCGCGCCGCAATCTCGCGCTTCAGGGTGCGCTTGTCGAGCGCGAAATCCTCGATCACACGGAAACAGGTGGCGAACGGGGTCACGTGAGCCGAGTCCGAGGTCACGTACGCGATTGAGCTGTCGAGCATCCTGCCCCCGATCGTGCGGGCGAGGTCACCGATGAGCCTCGCCCGGATCACGGCACCATCCGGCTCGTAGACGAATTCGCCCAGTGCGCCGGCCTCTGCGTCCTCGCTGTCTGCGTCAGCCGTCATTTCGGCCGTTCCCGAGGCGCTGATCACGAGCGCCGAGCGCCGGATGCCACGGCGGGCGAGCGCGCCGAACCACAGTCCAAGCTCGACCACGTCACGGTCCACCGAAATCCACTGTGCCTCGGCCTCCGGGGGGATCAGCTCGCGGTCGATGCCCGGTCCGAGCTTGATGCCGGTCGGGTACAGCTCCGCCAGGCCGAACGCGAAGTCGAGGGATGGCGACCAGTCCCCGGGGTCGCGCAGTCGACGGGCGCCGTCGCGCCTGGCCGGATCAAGGTAGATGCCGTCCACGCCGGCGAGGTCGGCCTCCTCGGCCGCCGAATGTTCCACGCGGGCGTTCGACCACGGCGCGAGGTTGTACGCGGCGATGGCGGCGGTGACCTCGTCCCGTTCCACGGCGGTGACCTCGATCTCGAGCGCGGCGATGGCCAGCGCATCCGCCCCGATTCCGCAGCCGAGGTCGGCGACCCACTTGACTCCGGCATCCGCGAATCGCCCGGCGTGGTGCGCTGCCACGCCCAGTCGCGTCGCCTGCTCCAGGCCCGCCTCGGTGAAGAGCATCCGGTCGGCGAATGATCCGAACTTGCTGGCGGCCTTGTGGCGCAGCTTGGCCTGGTTGAGCACTGCCGCGACGAGCCCGGCGGGATGCCCGGCCTTCCGCAGCTCTGACACGGTTCGCACCACATCCGCCGTGGAATCGAACGGCGGAAGGGAATCGAGCAATCTGAGCCCTTCGGTGGAGAAGAGTTCGCGTAGTTCTGCCTGATCCATTCCCTCACGGTACCGGTGACAGCCGAATAATCGTGATCGGGTCTCGGTTGTGTTGGCACTCACGTTGATCGAGTGCCAACGAGGCTCTATAGTTGGGTTGGCACTCTCACAGGGAGTGTGCCAACCCAAGGTTTCTAGAAAGCAGAGGTCAACCGTGTCGGTGTCCATCAAGCCGCTCGAAGATCGAATCGTCATCAAGCAGGTAGAGGCAGAAACGACCACAGCGTCGGGTCTTGTCATTCCTGACACCGCGAAGGAGAAGCCCCAGGAGGGCGAGGTCGTCGCAGTGGGCCCCGGCCGCATTGACGACAACGGCAACCGCGTCCCGCTCGACATCGCAGTCGGTGACAAGGTCATCTACTCCAAGTACGGCGGAACCGAGGTGAAGTACGGCGGAGAAGACCTCCTCGTGCTTTCGGCTCGCGACGTGCTTGCGGTCGTAGTCCGCTAGTCAAGTCTCGCCAGGCCCGCTCAGGCGGGTCCTGCCAAAAAGACCCCGTGGTTCTGCCACGGGGTCTTTTTCGTGCCGGTGACGCATAGTCTGGATGAGTGCCACCGACCTCTGCTCCCGACGACCGGGTGTCACGTCCCGGGCTTGCCTTCGCCCTGGCGTCCTACCTGCTCTGGGGCTTCCTGCCCGTGCTGTTCGTTTCTCTGCGTCCGTCTGGTCCGATCGAGATCGTGGCGTGGCGCATCGTGCTCTCGCTGGTCTTCTGCGCCCTCCTGATCTCTGCCACGCGTGGATGGCCGAGGCTGCTCGCGATCGCACGCGATCGTGGCACCCTGGGGTCGCTGTCGCTCGCGGCAGTGTTCATTGTCGTGAACTGGGTTGTTTACGTGTTTGCGAGCCTGTCCGGGCACGTGGTCGAGGCCGCTCTCGGGTATTTCACCAACCCGATCGTGACTGTGTTGCTCGGAGTCATCGTGCTGCGTGAGCGGCTGCGTCCACTGCAGTGGATCGCGATCGGCGTCAGCGCGGTGGCCGTACTCATTCTCGCCATCGGGTATGGCTCATTTCCCTGGATCGCGCTTACGCTCGCCTTTAGCTTTGGCTTCTACGGGCTCGTGAAGAAGCGGGTGGGGCCGAAAGCCGACGCGATCAGCGGCCTGACGATCGAAACGGCTGTGCTCGCCCCCGTTGCCGCGGTGGCCCTGGTGATTATGGGTGCCGCCAACGGTTTGACCATCGGGACGGCGGGTGTCGCGCACACGCTCCTTCTCCTCAGCCTCGGGGTGGCCACCGCGGTGCCACTGATCCTGTTCGCGGCGGCGTCGCGTCGGCTGCCGCTGACCTACATGGGGCTCGTGCAGTACATCGCGCCGATCCTCCAGCTCCTCGTTGGAGTCGTTCTGCTCAAGGAGGCCATGCCGCCCGAGCGCTGGCTCGGTTTCGGAATCGTGTGGCTCGCGCTGGCGATTCTGACCGTTGACATGTTTGCGCATTCCGGGCGTCAGCGGCGTCGCGGTGCGCCCGTGGTGGAAGCCGTGCCGTAGGCAGAACTGTCTGTCTCTCAGTCGCGACGCCCGATGCGTACGCATCACGGAATATAACGATCCGGGCCGTGTTACACGTCTGTAACACCCTTGTATTGTGCGGAGCCTCCACGGCCAATAGCTTGACTAGAGGGCCCCACCGAAGTGGCTCTCATTTCCATGTCACACAACACGCAAGGAGCAACATGAGCGTATTCGCGAAGGCAACAGCCCCACGCTCGCGGTCACTTAAGTCCCTGGTCAGCGGTGTCGCCCTCGTCGGCGTCAGCGCACTCGTCCTCAGTGGATGTGCAGCACCAGCAGAAGAGGGTGGCAACACCGCCGGACCGGCGCAGGACCTCTCGCTGAAGATCGGTACGGCACTTCCCGTCACCGGCAACCTCGCGTTCCTCGGCCCGCCCGAGATCGCTGGTGGCGAATACGCCGCCGCAGAGATCAACGCAGCAGACCTGGGCGTGCAGATCGAGCTCATCCAGGGCGACTCTGGCGACACCGACAACAAGGCATACGAGACCGAGATCCCTCGCCTCCTGGGTGAAGGCGTCAAGGCCATCCTTGGTGCAGCATCCTCGGGCGTCTCGCTCCAGTTCATCGACCAGGTAACCGGCGCTGGAGTCATCCAGTTCTCCCCGGCCAACACCTCGGCAGCGTTCACGGACTACGACGACAACGGACTGTACTTCCGCACAGCCCCGTCTGACGTTCTCCAGGGCGAGGTGCTCGGCAACCTGATCGCAGAGTCCGGTGCAGAGACCCTCGGCATGATCGTGCTCAACGACTCGTACGGCACCGGCCTCGCTGCGGTTGCTAAGGCTGCCTTCGAAGCTGCCGGCGGTGAGGTAGTGGCCGAGGTCAGCTACAACACTGGTGACACCACCTTCGACGCTCAGATCTCTGAGGTTCGTGCGGCTGACCCCGACGCGATCGCGCTGATCACGTTCGAGGAAGTGTCGACCATGATCCCCGCTCTGAGCGGCTACCCGTCCGACCAGCTGTACTTCGTTGACGGCAACCTGAAGAACTTCGGCACCACGTTCGCGCCAGGCACCCTCACGGGCGCCAAGGGCACGCTTCCCGGACTGAGTGTCGACACCCTGACGGAATTCACCGGCGCGCTGAACACGTTCTGGGAGGGCGAGGGCAACCCCGTACTCGAGGACTTCAGCTACGCGGCCGAGTCGTACGACTCGGTGGTTCTGCTGGCGCTCGCGGCGCTTGCTGCCGGTTCAACCGAGTCCGCTGACATCGCTGCCAAGCTGCAGGAAGTTTCCGGCGGTTCGGGTGACGGTGAGAAGTGCACGAGCTTCGCAGAGTGTGCTGAGATCATCAACGGTGGCGGCGTAGCTGACTACGACGGCATCTCAGGTCCGATCACGCTGAACGATGTTGGAGACCCGACTGAGGCCACCATTGGTGTCTACCAGTTCGGTGAAGACAACAACTACAGCGCAATCAACTAAGACTGCACGGTAGGAGGGCCCTCGGCGTAAGCCGGGGGCCCTTCTGCGTGTGCTGGGCTCTCCCGCAGCGCCCAGCGGGCCCTCAGGCAACGAAAAACCCCGCTCCTGCAGCAGGAGCGGGGTCAGTCGGTGACAGTGGGTCAGGTGCCGAGTGTGCCGAGGTAGAGGCCGATCACCTTGGGGTCATTCAACAGCTCGCGGCCAGTGCCTTCGTAGGCATCGCGACCCTGGTCGAGGACGTACCCGCGGTCGCAGATCTGCAGGCACCTGCGAGCGTTCTGCTCGACCATGATCGTGGTGACGCCAGCCTTGTTGATCTCTGAGACACGGAGGAAAGCCTCATCCTGACGCGCAGGGGACAGACCAGCAGACGGCTCGTCCAGGAGCAGCACGTGCGGGTCCATCATGAGAGCGCGGGACATCGCCACCATCTGGCGTTCTCCGCCTGACAGTGATCCTGCGCGCTGCTTGAGGCGCTGGCCGAGCTCCTCGAAGATCCCCGTGACGAACTCAAGCCGTTCGGCGTAGATCTTGGGGTTCTGGTACAGCCCCATCTGAAGGTTTTCTTCGATGGTCAGGCTGGGAAACACGTTGTTGTTCTGCGGCACAAATCCGACGCCGCGCGCAACAAGCTTGTTCGCCTTGAGCCCGGTGATCTCCTCGCCGTTCAGCTCGATGCTGCCGCTGCGGATCTTGACCTGCCCGAAGATGGACTTGAGCAGCGTGGACTTGCCTGCTCCGTTCGGGCCGATGATTCCGATCAGCTCGCCCTGCTCGGCGACGAGGTTGGTGTTGTTGAGGATGTTCACACCCGGCAGGTAGCCTGCCGTCAGGTCGGTGACCTTGACTACCGCCGTCTTTGTCGCGGTGTGGCTCATGAGCTCTTCTCCGGGTGTTCTGGGGCGGTGCCAGTTTTATGGGATCTGGCGCGGATGTTGCCATCGAGGGCAGCAACCTCATCCGCCATGTACTTTCCAACCTCGGGGATGTCGCCCGCGATGCGGCCGGTGACCACTCCAAGGTCGACGTCCTGATGGGCGCCCAGGTAGGCGTCGATGACGGCCTGGTCCTTCATGACGTCGTCCGGCGGGCCTTCGGCGACGACCTTGCCCTCGGCCATGACGATCACCCAGTCCGCGATGTGACGCACCATGTGCATGTCGTGCTCGACGAAGAGCACGGTCATCCCCTCGTCCTTGAGGTCGAGGATGTGGTCGAGCAGCGACTGCGTGAGCGCCGGGTTGACGCCGGCCATCGGCTCGTCGAGCATGACGAGGGTCGGTTCGCTCATGAGGGCGCGTGCCATCTCGAGCAGCTTCCGCTGGCCCCCGGAGAGGCTCGCGGCGAAGTCTTCGCTCTTCTCGGCGAGCTTGAACTTCTGCAAGAGCACCATGGCGCGCTCTTCGATCTCGCTCTCCTGCTTGCGCCACAGCGCGGGAAAGAGGCTCGACAGCAGGCGTTCGCCGCGCTGGCCCTTCGCTCCGAGTTTCATGTTCTCGAGCACGGTCAGCAGCCCGAGAGCCTTGGTGAGCTGGAAGGTGCGCACCTGGCCCAGCTGCGCGACCTTGAACGCGGGAACTCCGGAGAGGGGGTGCCCCTCGAAGGTCCACTTGCCGGCATCCGGCTTATCGAATCCCGTCAGCAGGTTGAACAGGGTGGTCTTGCCGGCACCGTTGGGCCCGATGAGCGCGGTGATCGCGTTTCGGGGAATCTCGATGTGCTTGACGTCGACGGCGGTGAGGCCGCCGAAGGTGCGTCGGATGCCGTCCGCGATGATGATCGGATCGACCTTCGCCACGCCCGGAACGATCTCGCCCTTGTGCAGTCCCGTCGTCTTGGGCCGCTGCTTGGGAGGTGCGGTGTTCATCTCTGCGTCGGTATCCGGCAGTTCTTCACTGTTTGACAAAGGTCAGCTCCTTCTTATTGCCCAGGAGACCCTGGGGTTTGAAGATCACGAGCAGCATGAGCGCGACTCCGACGAGGATGAAGCGCAGCGTCTGGGCCTGCGTCGTCGACATGAAGGGCAGTATTCCGCTGGTGACGAGCGCCGGCAAAACGTTGCTCAGGAAGGTCTGCACCACCCAGAAGAGCACGGCGCCGAGCACCGGTCCGAAGACGGTCGCGGCTCCACCGAGTAGCAGGGCCGTGTAGATAAAGAAGGTGAGCGACGTCACATATACCCCGGGATTCACCGAGGACGGTAAGGCGTACACGATCCCGCCGAGCGCACCGAACACACCGCCGATGACGAGCGCCTGCATCTTGTATGCGTAGACGTTCTTGCCGAGCGCGCGGACGGCATCCTCGTCTTCACGGATGCCCTTGACGACGCGACCCCACGGGCTGCGCATGATCGTGAACACGATCAGCACGGCGAGGGCGAGGATGACGAGACCGAAGATGCGCACCCACCACCCCGTCGCGTTGTAGGTGAACGGCCCGAACCCGTACGTTCCGTCCGGGATGGGGTTCGCGGCGCGGAAGCTGTTGTGGTACCCGCTGAGCCCATCGGCAGAGCCGGTGACCGCGTCGAAGGTGTTGGTCAGGAACAACAGCCGCACAACCTCTGCCGCGGCAATGGTCACGATCGCGAGGTAGTCGCCGCGCAGGCGAAGGGTCGGCAGACCCATCAGCAGCGCGAAGATAATCGAGGCACCGACTCCCACAATCATCCCGGCCCACCAGGGGAGGCCGAAGGTGAGGGCGGAGATCGCGTAACCGTATGCGCCGATGGCCATGGATGCCGCGACACCCATGTTGAGCAGGCCGGTGTAACCGAAGTTGACCGCAAGACCGACGGCAGCGAGCGCATAGGCGATCGTTGCCGGCCCGAGGATGGACGACGTCGTGTTCGACAGAATCTGAAGGAAGTCCATGGTCTAACCCACTCTCTCTTTCCGGCCAAGCAACCCCTGAGGGCGCACAAGCAAGACCAGCACAAGCACGCCGAGCGCTCCGACGTACTTGAGGTCGGACGAAATCCAGAGGGTGGAAAGCTCCACCAGCAGGCCGATGACGATCGACCCGACGAGGGCACCGAACGCGGTACCGAGGCCACCCAGGGTGACCGCGGCGAAGATCAGCAGCAGGATCTGCGCGCCCATGTCCCACCGGATGCCCGGTCGGAAGTATGCCCACAGGACGCCGGACAGACCGGCGAGGCCGGCTGCAACAATCCATACGACGCGCACGACGAAGTCGACGTCGATGCCGGAGGCCGCGGCGAGCGACGGGTTGTCGGCGACAGCCCTGGTCGCCTTACCGATGCGGGTCCGCACGAGCCACCAGGCAACGGCGAGGATGACCAGGACGCTGATTCCCATGCTGATCATGTCGACCACGCTCAGCGATACCGAACCGAAGAGCTTGATCTTCGCTGCGCCTGCACCCGGGAGCTGTTCCGTGCCACCGCCGATGAAGAACTGGAAGACGTATCGAAGCGCCAGCGAGAGGCCGATGCTGACAATCATCAGCTGAACCACACCGACCCCGCGTTTTCGCAGGGGTCTCCACAGGCCGGCATCCATGACGTAGCCGAACGCCATGCTCAGCAGGATGGCTATCGGGATCGCGCCCCAGATGGGTATACCGACCCCTCCGGACAGCACCAGGGTGGCGAGGGCACCGAAGGTCACCATCTCGCCGTGGGCGAAGTTCGAGATGCTCGTCGTCCCGTAGACGAGCGAGAGTCCGATCGCTGCCAGACCGAGCATGAGGCCGAAGTTGAGGCCGTTCACGGTGCGCTCGACGAACTGGTCGAAGAAGCTCGTCTGGTTGCGCTCTCCGCGACCGATGAAGAAGTTCATGACCGCGCTGCCGCTCGGGCCGATGCTTACTTCCTTGACGTTGGGGGAGTCGTCGGTCTCGTCAACGACGGCGATGTCTGTGGGCAGGGTGTTCTCGTTGAGGGTGACTGTGTAGTCGCCCCTCTCGGGAACACCGATGCTCCAGCGGCCCTCAGCATCCGTCTCGACTTCCGCCGAGTACCCGCCGCCATCGACCTTGATCTCAACGTCTTCGAGCGGCACACTGTTGAGCTTGACGTTGCCGACCACCTTGAAGTCGTACTTGTCGAGATTGATGTCGTCGGCCATCGCGGGGCCGGCCATCATCGTGAGCGCAAGGGTCGCAGTGAGCGCTGTTAGGGCCAGGACCCCACCTCGCTTTGTCCAGCGAGTGCGATGTGTACGGGCGTTAATCACAAAACCTCCTGACGGCACCAGCCGAAACTGTGCTCCGCGGGTGCTGGCGCACCGTCTTCGTTGACGATACTGCGCAATTGTGTCCTCAGTGTTTCGTTCGGGCCACAATCGGTCTTGCCATTATGGGGTGTGGAATACCCGAAGGGCGAACGGGTTAATATTGGATACCGGCATTCGGCGCAGCATTCCGGTCTCAAACGTTCCAAAGTAAAAGGACCTCATGGACCAGCCAGACCCTTTCGGCTTCATCGGCCTGACCTACGACGACGTCATGTTGCTTCCGGGGCACACCGACGTCATTCCGAGTGAAGCAGACACGAGTTCCCGCCTGACCCGCCGCATCAGGGTGGCGTCGCCGCTGCTGTCCGCGGCGATGGACTCCGTCACGGAGTCACGCATGGCTATCGCGATGGCGCGCAACGGCGGCATCGGCATCCTGCATCGCAATCTTTCGATCGACGACCAGGCTGCACACGTCGACAAGGTCAAGCGCAACGAATCCGGCATGATCACCAACCCGGTGACGACGACGCCGGATGCCACGGTCGCCGAGGTTGACGCACTGTGCGGCCAGTTCCGCATCTCGGGCCTGCCCGTGGTGGAGGGGGACGGCACGCTGGTTGGCATCATCACCAACCGCGATATGCGGTTCGTGTCGCCGTTCGAGAAGTCGACGACGCTCGTGCGGGACGTGATGACCCGCACACCGCTGATCACCGCACCGATGGGCATCGACCCGGATTCGGCGGTGGCGATCTTTGCGCAACACAAGATCGAGAAGCTTCCCCTGATCGACGGCCAGGGCAGGCTCACCGGACTCATCACGGTCAAGGACTTCGAGAAGACCGAGAGGTACCCCAACGCCACCAAGGACGACGAGGGCCGCCTGCGCGTGGGTGCCGCCATCGGATTCTTCGGCGATTCGTGGGAGCGGGCCGGGCAGCTGCGCGACGCCGGCGTCGACGTCATCGTCGTCGACACCGCCAACGGGGACTCGGCCGGCGTGCTCGACATCATCCGTCGCCTCAAGGGCGACAGCGCCTTTGCGGCCATCGACATCATCGGCGGCAACGTCGCTACGCGCTCTGGGGCACAGTCCCTCATCGACGCGGGCGCCGACGCGGTCAAGGTCGGAGTTGGACCCGGTTCCATCTGCACCACCCGCGTGGTTGCGGGGGTCGGTGTTCCCCAGGTCACCGCGGTCTACGAGGCATCGCTGGCCGCCCGCGAAACCGACGTTCCAGTGATTGCCGACGGTGGCCTGCAGTATTCGGGTGATATCGCCAAGGCACTGGTGGCGGGTGCCGAGACCGTGATGCTGGGTTCGCTGCTTGCGGGCACCGACGAAAGCCCCGGGGATCTCATCTTCGTCAACGGCAAGCAGTTCAAGAGCTACCGCGGCATGGGATCGCTCGGTGCGCTGCAGACCCGCGGCAAGAAGACCTCGTACTCACGCGACCGCTACTTCCAGTCTGACGTGCCGTCCGACGAGCAGCTCATCGCCGAGGGCATCGAGGGCCAGGTGCCGTATCGCGGCCCGGTGTCATCGGTCGTCTACCAGCTGCTCGGAGGGCTGCGCCAGTCGATGTTCTACACCGGCGCACGCACCATCGACGAGCTGCGCTCGAAGGGCAAGTTCGTGCGGATCACCGCAGCCGGGCTGAAGGAATCACACCCGCACGACATCCAGATGGTGGTCGAAGCACCCAACTACCGCAGGTAGTCGGGCGGTCGCTCGCCTAGAGCGCGAGCGCCATCCGCATGATTGCCTCGGCAAGCACTTCCGGGCTGCAGGCGAGGTTGAGCCTGGCGAACCCACGACCCTGGGCGCCGAAGGTGGGCCCGGCGTTCAGCGCGACCCGAGCTTCGTCCAGAATCCGGATGCTCGGATCATCGCCCAGCCCCATGGCGCTGAAGTCGAGCCAGGCGAGGTAGCTGGCCTGCGGCATCCGGTACCTGACGTCGGGGAGAAGTTCCTCGAGGAGGCTCGCGAGCAGATCGCGGTTCGCCGTGATGGCGCCGAGCGCGCCATCCAGCCACTCACCACCGTGCTCGAACGCCGCGATGCTCGCGTGCAGGCCCAGCAGGCTCGTGCGGAAGCCGACCTCCTCGGGCATCCGGTCGAGCACCCGCAACCCCCGCTTGCCACCGGCGACCATGATCGCGCACTTGAGCCCCGCGAGGTTCCATCCCTTGCTGGCCGAGGTGACCGTGATTCCCCGTTTGCGGGCCGCCTCGGACACGCTGAGGTACGGGACGAAGTCGACGCCGGGATGCACCAGCGGGCCGTGGATCTCGTCGCTGATGACGGTGGCTCTGAACTTGTCGGCGATATCGGCGATATCGCGAAGGGTCTCGGCCGAATGCACGAGACCGAGCGGGTTGTGCGGGTTGCAGAGCAGCAACGCAGTGGCTCCGGCCTCAAACGCGCGTTCCAGGCCCGCCAGATCGACGCTCCAGGCCGTGCCGTCGTCCACCAGGGGCACTTCGGCGATGACTCCGCCGGCCTCGGGAATGAGGTCGAAGAACGGGGGATAGACCGGCGGCATGATGATCACCGAATCCCCGGGGCTGATCGAGTGACGCAGCGACTCGACGATCGCGACGCTCACATCGGTCGTGGTGCGCACCTTGATCGGGTTGACTGTCCATCCCCAGGTGCGCTCGGCGTAGGCCGCGAAGACGGCCGGGAGAGCCCCGGGCGAGCCCACATACCCGGTGTCCGATGCCTCGATCCTGGCGATCAGTGTTTGCGCGATGACGGGCGCCAGGGCGTAATCCATCTCGGCGACGAACAGCGGGAGCACGTCTGGGGGATAAGCCGTCCACTTTTCGCTGGTGCGTAAACGAAGCTGAGCCATCGGAACTGAGCAGACGTCGGTCATGAGTCAAGCTTGCCTCATCCGGCGCGCCTAGACTTGGTGCGTGAACGACATCGAGATTGGCCGCGCCAAGCGGGCCCGCCGCGTGTACGCCTTCGACGACATTGCCGTCGTGCCATCGCGCCGCACGCGCGATCCGCAGGACGTCTCCATCAGCTGGACCATCGACGCGTACAGTTTCTCCATTCCGGTGCTCGCGGCACCCATGGACTCGGTCGTCAGCCCGAGCACTGCGATTGCGATGGGTCAGCTCGGCGGACTCGGCGTGCTCGACCTCGAGGGCCTGTGGACCAGGTACGAAGACCCCGAGCCGCTTCTCGCCGAGATTCGCGGGCTCGCCGCAGATGTCGCGACCAAGCGGATGCAGCAGATCTACTCCGAGCCCATCAAGCCGGAGCTGGTGACCGCGAGGCTCGCCGAGATCCGTGCGGCCGGAGTGCCCGTTGCGGGCGCCCTGAGTCCGCAACGCACGCAGGAGCTCTACCAGACCGTTGTCGACGCCGGAGTCGACCTGTTTGTGATCCGCGGCACCACCGTGAGCGCCGAGCATGTATCGAAGGCCGTCGAGCCGCTCAACCTCAAGGAATTCATCTACGAGCTGGACGTGCCCGTCATCGTGGGTGGTGCGGCGACCTACACCGCAGCACTGCACCTGATGCGCACTGGCGCCGCCGGTGTGCTCGTCGGCTTCGGCGGGGGAGCTGCGTCGACGACGCGCGCGAGCCTGGGCATCCACGCTCCGATGGCCACCGCGGTGGCCGATGTCGCAGGCGCACGCCGCGACTACATGGATGAGTCTGGCGGCCGGTACGTCCACGTCATCGCGGACGGCGGCCTTGGCACCAGCGGCGACATCGTCAAGGCGATCTCGGTGGGCGCCGACGCCGTCATGCTCGGCAGCACTCTCGCGCGCGCCACCGACGCGCCCGGCGGCGGATGGCACTGGGGTGCCGAGGCTCACCACTCCGAGCTGCCCCGCGGTAATCGGGTCGCGGTGGGGTCACTGGCCCCGCTGAAGGAGATTCTCTTCGGGCCGTCTAGCGCCGCTGATGGCCGGGTGAACCTCATGGGTGCCCTCAGGCGGTCGATGGCGACGACCGGCTATTCAGACCTCAAAGAATTCCAGCGCGTCGAGGTCGTCGTCGCCCCATACAACGCGGAGTAATCATGGCCACTCCATCCGTCACTCGCTCGTCAAAACTCGGTGCCGCGGAACGGATGGCGGCCATTGAGGCTCTCAAATCCAAAGAGCTCGACATCCTGGTGATCGGCGGCGGCATCGTCGGCACCGGTTCCGCGCTGGATGCCGCGACCAGAGGCTTGCGGGTCGGGATGGTCGAGGCGCGGGACTGGGCCTCCGGCACCTCCAGCCGATCGTCGAAACTCGTGCATGGCGGCATCCGGTACCTGGAACAGCTCGACTTCAGACTCGTCCGCGAGGCCCTGGTCGAACGCGGCCTGCTGCTGCAGCGCATCGCGCCGCACCTGGTGAGGCCCGTGCGGTTCCTGTACCCGCTCACCAAGCCGGTTTTCGAGCGCATCTATATCGGTGCAGGCATGCTCCTCTACGACATCTTTAGCCACACTGGCGGTCGGCCGCCGGGCGTGCCCCACCACCGACACCTGACGAAGCGGCAGATGCTCAAGGCGATGCCCAGCCTCTCTCACGATGCCTTCGTCGGTGGACTCACCTACTACGACGCGCAGGTCGACGACGCGCGCTATGTCGCCAACCTCGCGCGGACAGCCAGCTTCTACGGGGCGCACGTCGCCAGCCGGGTGCGGGTCGAGGGTTTCATCAAGGTCGGCGAGCGCGTCGTCGGTGTGAACGCCCACGATCTCGAAACCGGCGAGCACTTCGAGATTCGCGCGCGCCAGGTCGTCAACGCGACAGGCGTGTGGACCGATGACACGCAGGCCATGGTGGGCGAGCGTGGGCAGTTCAAGGTGCGGGCGTCGAAGGGCGTGCACCTGGTAGTGCCGCGCGACCGCATCCACTCCAAACTCGGGCTGTTGCTGCGCACGGAGAAAAGCGTGCTGTTCGTCATCCCCTGGGGCAGGCACTGGCTGATCGGCACCACGGACACCGACTGGGACCTCGACAAGGCGCATCCGGCCGCGACGTCAGCAGACATCGAGTACCTCCTGAGCCACGTGAACAAGGTGCTCGCGGTGCCACTCACCCGCGACGATGTCGAGGGCGTCTTCGCGGGCCTTCGCCCGCTGCTGGCCGGCGAGTCAGACCAGACTTCCAAGCTCTCCCGGGAGCACATCGTTGCCCACACCGTGCCGGGACTCGTCGTGGTCGCCGGCGGCAAGTGGACGACGTATCGCATCATGGCGATGGATGCGATCGACGAAGCCGTGGCCGCGCTCGATGGCACTATCTCCAGAAGCATCACGGCCGACATCGCCCTGCTCGGCGCCGAGGGGTACCACGCCGCATGGAATAAGCGCAGCAAGATGGCGCGAGCATTCGGTGTGCACAAGGTGCGCATCGAGCATCTGCTCAACCGCTACGGGGTGATGACGGATGAACTGCTCGACCTCATCCGCGCGCAGCCTGACCTGCTCAATCCGCTGCCCGGCGCCGACGACTACATCGGGGCGGAGGTCGTGTACGCGGCCACGCACGAGGGTGCACTTCACCTGGACGACGTGCTGGCGCGGCGCACCAGAATCTCGATCGAGGCCTGGGACCGCGGAGTGTCTGCGGCGCCCGTCGCCGCGGCGCTGATGGCTGGTGTGCTCGGCTGGGATGCCGAGCGCACCCAGAGCGAGGTCGATTTCTACCTCGAGCGGGTGGCCGCCGAGATCGAGAGCCAACAGCAGCCGGATGACGCCTCCGCCGATCGCGTGAGGCTCGAGGCCCGCGACATCTGAGTCCAGTCCCTCGCCTCGCGTCCCCTGTGGCGCAGGAGCATAATTGTCCGATGGTCGACAACGAACAGAACTGGGCAGGCACCTACAACTACCTCGCCGAACGGATCGTGCGGGTGAAATCGCTGGATGAGGCGCGCGACCTCGTCACCTCCGGCGCCCGGGTCCGCCCGCTCGGCACCCGGCACTCCTTCAACGACGTTGCGGACGGACCAGGCGTACTGGTCGACCTCACCGGCCTGCCAGCTGACGTCGAGATTTCCGCGGACCGTCGGAGTGCGACGGTCTCCGCAGGCACCCGCTATGCCGTGCTCGCGGTCGAGCTCGAACGACAGGGCCTGGCCATGCACAACATGGGATCCCTGCCGCACATCTCCATCGGCGGCGCGACAGCCACGGCGACTCATGGCTCGGGCATGGGGCTCGGGGCGCTGTCATCCGCTGTGTCGGCGGTCGAGGTGCTCGGTGCCGACGGCGAGCTGCGCACGGTGCGGCGAGGCGACCCGGACTTCGACGGTAGCGTCGTATCACTCGGCGCGCTCGGCATCACCACGCGCCTGACCGTCGACGTGCAACCGTCATACCGAATGCGGCAGGACGAATACTCGAATCTGCCGTGGGACGAGTTCCTGAATCATCTGCCTGAGGTCTTTTCGGCCGCATACAGCGTCTGCCTCTTCACGGAATGGGACGACCGCGTCCGCGGGCTCCTGCTGAAGTCGCGGGTGCCGGACGGCGCGGACAACGTCGAGGTGCCCGACAACCTGTTCGGCGCGCAGCTGGTTCCTCCGGGCGAGCCGTCTGAGAACGGAACCCCCTCCGACGGCAGCGTCGGTGCGTGGTGCGACCGGCTTCCCCATTTCAAGATCAGCGGCACCCCGTCAAACGGGTCCGAGATCCAGAGCGAGCACTTCGTGCCGTTCTCGCAGGCGGCAGCGGCGCTGGATGCGGTGGCCGCGCTCGGTGAACGAATCCAACCGCACTCGCACACCGCCGAGCTGCGCACGATGGCAGCGGACTCGGCCTGGCTGAGCCCGACGCAGGGCGAGGACGTGCTGTGCATAGCCTTCACCTGGAAGAAGCACCCGGAGGCAGTCGCTGGGCTGGTCCGCGACGTGGAAGCGGTACTCGAGCCGTTCGCGCAGCGACCGCACTGGGGCAAGATGTCGTCACTCGACGCCGACGCGTTCGAGGCGCTCTACCCGCAGCTGCCGCAATTCCGGGACCTCGTCCGCCGGCACGATCCCGACGGTGTCTTCCGTGGCCCGTACCTGGAACGGAACATCCGCGTCTGATCGTTGCCCACCCCACGGGGCACCGGATGCGCCGACAGTAGACTGGGAACATGGTTGATGTTCGGCGTGTAAAGCTGCCAGGGGTCGGTGTGCTGCACACCTTCGTAACCGATGACGGCGGCAAAGTGGGGGTCATAACCCATCGTTCCGGGCACAGTGACCTGATCACATTCTCGGATGATGACGACGGCTCCGACGCCACCAAGGTCTCGCTGCGACTGGACGAGGATGAGGCGCACACGCTGGCCGAACTGCTCGGTGGCACGCGCATCACCGAGTCCCTGTCGAAGCTCGACGCGATTCCCGGACTCACCATCGACTGGTTCACCGTCGACTATGAAGACCACATCGCTGGCCAGAAGCTCGGCAACCTCGCGAGCCGGGGACTGGCTGGGCTTTCTGTGGTCGCGGTAGTTCGTGGTGAATCCGCGAACCCTGCCCCGTCTGACGACTTCACGGTCTTTCCCGGGGACACCCTTGTCGTGGCTGGTTCACCGGAGAAGGTAGCGAAGGCGTTCACCTTCTACCGTTCGGGTGACGTCACCAAGGTCCCCGCTGACTCCAGCTCCGAGGGGTAGCGGGTGCACCTGGGGGGAGACCTTCTCGTTCTGGGGGTTCTCTTCGTCATCGCGTATGTGCTTGGCCGTCTGGGCAAGCTCGTAGGTCTCCCGGCGATCCCCATCTACATGCTCGTGGGCGTTCTCGCGAGCCCGAACACCCACTTCTTCCCGCTCAGCCTGGAGCCTGCAGACGTCGAGCTTGTCGCCGTCTTCGGGCTTCTCCTGCTGCTGTTCAGTCTGGGGCTCGAGTTCGACCAGGACGAGTTCTATGGCAATGCTGGCGCGTTGTTCCTGTCTGGTGGCACCCGGATCGCGATCAACCTCGCCGTGGGATTTGCGCTGGGTATGTGGATCGGCTGGGGGTCGAGGGAGGCGCTGATCGTCGCCGGGATGACGGCGACATCATCCAGCGCCATCGTCACTAAGCTTCTGATCGAATTGCGTCGGCTGGCGAACCGCGAGACTCCGACCATCCTGGGCATCCTGGTGCTCGAGGATGTGTTCGTCGCAAGCTACCTGGCGATCGTGGGAGTCGTGCTTGGCGGCCAAACCGACGGCGGCGCGATCGCGCTGCAGCTCGCCATCTCGTTCTCCTTCCTCATCGCGATGTTCGCGCTGGCCCGCTGGGGTGGGCGCTTCGTGTCACGCCTCGTGAACACCAAGGACGACGAGCTCTTCACCATCCTGTTCTTCGGTCTGGCCGTCGCGTTCGGCGGGATCGGAGCGCTGCTGGGGGTCTCAGACGCGATCGGGGCATTCCTCATCGGCCTGGTTCTCGGGGCGACCAAGTTCCGCGCGCGGATCGAGGCTCTCGCGTTCCCGCTGCGCAACGTTTTTGCCGCGTTCTTCTTCCTCAACTTCGGCCTGGCGCTCGACGTTTCGACCTTCGGCGAGGTTCTGCTGCCCACCGCGGTCGCCGTCGTGATGACGCTCATCGTGAACACTCTCGGTGGGCAGCTGATCGCCTGGCAGAACAGGCTCAGCGGGGCCGAGGGCATCAACGTCAGCGCGATGCTCCAGACTCGGGGCGAGTTTGCGCTGATCCTCGCCACGCTGGCGACAGCGGCCGGCCTTGACCCGCGGCTCACACCCTTCGCGGGGCTCTACGTACTGTCAATGGCCATCATCGGGCCGGTGCTCGCCGTGAACTCGGAGAGGATGGGCAAGCGTATCTTCGGGGCACGGATCGCAAAGACGCAACCGGCTCACGACAGGATGCGAGCGGAAGAGATCGCGCTCGTCGAGGCTGTCATGGCCGGCGAAGACGCCCCGGAGCCGCGGATTCCGGATGACACCATCGAGGTCTATCCGGACAGCACCGGCACGGGGCACAGGGTCACCGCAGAGCCGAAGTCCGAGCGGGCAGGCGAGCAGCCGGAAGAGAACATCGAACGCAAACGGGATCCGGAATATTGATTGAGACCCAGGCCACGATGTGGCAGATCGCCCGCAGACCCCGCTGGATCGGCGCGCTCGTGCTCGCACTCGCCATCGCCGGAGCGTTCGCGGCGCTCGGCCAGTGGCAACTCGCGCGCAGTTTCGAGAGCGCAGCGCCCTCCGAGGTGCTGACCGAGGATGTCGTGCCGCTCGAGACGGTCAGCACCCCGCAACAGCCGGTGTTCGCAGACGCGATCGGTCAGCAGGTGACCGTCGAGGCGAGTTTCGTCCCCGGTGACTACGTCATCCTGAGTGACCGCATCAACGACGTCGGCTCCGCACCAGGGTTCTGGGTCGTCGGCCATGCTGTGGCTGCCGATGGCGCGAGCATCGCGGTGGCGCTGGGCTGGGCACCCACCGAGCGCGAGGCGCAGGATGCCGCAGAAGGACTCGAGCAGCCGTTCCCCGGGGGAACGATCACCGGCCGCTATCTCCCGAGCGAGTCGCCGCAGGAGTCCGACTTCGAAGCGGGCAAGCGAAGCGCGCTCGCGGTCAGCGAGCTGATAAACCTCTGGGCCGAGCCCCCCGCGGGGGTCTACGGCGGCTACATCGTGGCGGGTAGCCCCGCGTCGGGCCTTCAGCAGATCGACTCACCCCGACCGGTGAGCGAGGTGCCACTGAACCTGCTCAACGTCTTCTATGCAATCGAGTGGGTCGTCTTCGCCGGATTCGCGATCTTCCTCTGGTACCGCCTCGTGCGTGACACCTGGGAGGAAGAAGGGGAGGCGCTGCGCGACGCCGGGCTCGCAGCCGGCTCCTCGCCAGCGCCCGTAGAATAGGGCAATGCCCATCGGACCCAGGCCAGAAGACGTCGCCAAAATCCGACGCTCCATCAGCATCTACAAGGTTTCTTCGTACATCACGGGCACCTTCCTGCTGCTGCTCGTGCTGATGATGGTGTTCCGCTACGGCTTCGGCGTCGACATCGAGCTGCTGGGGCCATACGGCTTCCTCGCGCTCACCCCGAAAGACCTGATCGCCGGGGTCAACCTGTCGACGGTGATCCTGATCGCCCACGGCTGGTTCTACGTGCTGTACCTCGGCACCGACTTTGTGCTCTGGCGTCTCGTGCGCTGGTCGTTCACCAGGTTCCTCTTCATCGCCCTCGGCGGGGTCATCCCGTTCCTGTCCTTCTATTTTGAGCGCCGCGTGCCCAGGGATGCCCTGGCCGCGATCGCTTCCCTCGAGACCCAGGAAAGGGTCGCAGCATGACAGAACCATCCACAGGCGCCCGACCCGTTCTGGTCGTCGACTTCGGGGCGCAGTACGCGCAGCTCATCGCCCGCCGCGTGCGTGAGGCGAGCGTCTACAGCGAAATCGTGCCGCACACGATCACCGCGGCAGAGGTCGAGGCGAAGAACCCGGTCGGCATCGTCCTGAGCGGCGGACCGTCGAGCGTCTACGACGCCGGCTCGCCCTCGCTCGACCCCGGAATCCTGGGCCTCGGCGTGCCGGTGCTCGGCATTTGCTACGGCTTCCAGGTGATGGCGCAGCAGCTCGGCGGCGAAGTAGCCAACACCGGCCTGCGCGAATACGGCGCGACCGATGTCACCCTCGCGCCCGGAACGAGCACGCTGCTGGGCGACCAGCCCGCCCTGCAGACGACGTGGATGAGCCACGGCGACTCCGTGTCGAAGGCGCCTGAAGGCTTCGCCGTGCTCGCGTCGAGTGCATCGACGCCCGTTGCGGCGTTCGCGAGCGACGAGCGACGCCTCTACGGTGTGCAGTGGCATCCCGAGGTCAAGCACTCCGAGTTCGGCCAGCGCGTCCTCGAGAACTTCCTGCACGACGCGGCAGGCATCCCCGCGGACTGGAACAGCGCCAACGTCATCGACGAGCAGGTCGCCCGGATTCGCGAACAGGTCGGCACCTCGCGTGTGATCTGCGGGCTCTCCGGAGGCGTCGACTCGGCCGTTGCGGCCGCGATCGTGCACAAGGCGGTCGGCGACCAGCTGGTGTGCATCTTCGTCGACCACGGACTGCTGCGACAGGATGAGCGCCGCCAGGTCGAGGAAGACTACGTCGCCTCCACCGGAGTCCGTCTCGTCACCGTCGATGCCGTCGACCAGTTCCTCGATGCGCTCGCCGGAGTGACAGACCCGGAAACGAAGCGCAAGATCATCGGGCGCGAGTTCATCCGCTCCTTCGAGAACGCGGCGGAAGCGCTCGTGCTCGAGGCGCAGGGAGACGGCGCCACCATCGACTTCCTCGTGCAGGGCACCCTCTACCCGGACGTTGTCGAGTCCGGCGGCGGAACCGGCACGGCCAACATCAAGAGCCACCACAACGTGGGCGGGCTTCCCGAAGACCTGAAGTTCTCGCTCGTTGAGCCGCTGCGCACCCTGTTCAAGGACGAGGTGCGTGCGATCGGCCGCGAGCTCGGACTGCCGGAGGTCATCGTCGGCCGCCAGCCGTTTCCGGGGCCAGGCCTCGGAATCCGCATCGTGGGTGAGGTTACCCGTGAGCGTCTCGAGCTGCTCCGTTCGGCGGACGCGATCGCCCGTTTCGAGCTGAGCGCGGCGGGTCTCGACAACGAGATCTGGCAGTGCCCGGTGGTGCTGCTGGCGGACGTCCGCAGCGTCGGCGTGCAGGGCGATGGCCGCACCTACGGTCACCCGATCGTGCTGAGGCCGGTGTCATCCGAAGATGCGATGACCGCGGACTGGACGCGCCTGCCATACGACGTGCTCGCCCGAATCTCCAACCGCATCACCAACGAGGTACCCGGTGTGAACCGCGTGGTGCTCGACGTCACGTCGAAGCCGCCGGGCACCATCGAGTGGGAGTAGCGCTACCCCTGCCGCTGACGGTGAGGCATGCTTGAGAGGTGACTGACAGCCGGGCGCCAGCGTTGGATTCGCTCGAGAGACTTCGAGCGTCCCTCGCCGACGCGGGAATAACGCTGCCGCTGGATGGCGCGACCACCCAGCGTGCAGCCGCCGCCGCTGCCGTGCGTCAGATCGACGACTACATCCGCCCGCGGCTGGCCAACCTCGACGCGCCGCTGCTCGCCGTGGTCGGCGGGTCGACGGGCTCGGGCAAGTCCACCATCGTCAACGCCCTCATCGGCACGCCCACGACCCGGGCCGGGGTCATCCGGCCCACCACCAGGCAGCCGATCCTCGTGCACGCCCCGGTGGATGCCGGCTGGTTTGCGACGGACCGCATCCTGCCCGGGCTCGCCAGGGTTCGCGGGAGCATCACCACGCCTGGCACGCCGTCGTCGTCGGCCGGAGACACTCCGACGGCTGACCGCATCAACGAACTCATGCTTCTCGCCCACGACAGGGTGCCGGCGTCGCTGGCGATCATCGACGCGCCGGACATCGATTCTGTCGCCGACGACAACCGCGCCCTCGCAGCCCAGCTGCTCGCTGCCGCCGACCTGTGGCTCTTCGTCACGACCGCGAACCGCTACGCCGACGCGGTGCCGTGGAGACTGCTCGACGGTGCGGCATCGCGCAACATCACCGTCGCGGTCGTGCTGAACCGGGTGCCGCCCGGTGCGGCCGGCGAGGTGCTGCCCGACCTGCAGTCGATGCTCACCGCCCGCGGCCTGCCCGATGCGCCGGTCTTCGTCATCGACGAGCAGCCGCTGGACGAGCTCGGGATGCTCCCCGCCGGGGCCGTGGCCGAGGCGCGCGTGTGGCTCACCACGATCGCCGAAAGTCGTGCCGAGCGCACCCGCATCGCGGCTCGCACGCTGCGTGGAGCGATAGTCGACCTCGACCTCACGGTGGCGGGCATCGCCGACGCGCGGCAGCAGCAGCTCGACTGGCTCGACGGCACCGTCACCGCGGTCGCCCACGAGTATTCGAGCGCGGCGGATGCCGTCGAGGATGCCACCCGAGATGGTGCGCTGCTTCGCGGCGAGGTGCTGGCACGCTGGCAGGATTTCGTCGGCACCTCAGACGTGTTCCGTAAGGTCGAGCGGTGGTTCTCGCGCGCGCGCGATTCCGCGACGGCCTGGGTGATGGGTCGGCCCCAGCCCGTGATCGACGTCGAGGTGCGCATCGAGAACGGACTGCACGCCGTGATCGTCGACCAGGCGGGGCGTGCTGCCGCGGCATCCTGGGCCAGTCTGCAGCTCAGCGAAGCCGGTCGCACGATAGCCCAGGCGCATCCGGAACTGGGCACGGAGAGCGCTGGCTTCGGCGACCGGGCCGCGGAGATGATCCGCGAGTGGCAGGGATCGCTGCTGCGTCTCATCCAGGACAATGCCGGATCGAAACGGGTCAAAGCCCGGGTGCTCTCGGCCGGGCTGAACGTCGTGACCGTCGCACTGATGATCGTGGTCTTCGCATCCACGGGCGGGCTCACCGGCGGCGAGCTCGCGATCGCCGGCGGCTCCGCGGTGCTCGGGCAGAAGCTGCTCGAGACGATCTTTGGTGAGGATGCCGTGCGTCGCCTCGCCGCCGAGGCACGCACCGACCTGACAGCCCGGGTGAACGCGCTGTTCGCGACGGAGGTCGCGCGGGTGACGTCAGCGCTGGACGACGCCAGATTCGGATCGTCACCCCAGGCGCTGCGACGCGAATCCGTCGCGCTGCTGAACGACGTGCGCACCGCGGGCGAGAGCGGAGGAACCGCGTGAGCTCCCGGCGAAAGGCCACCCTCGACGAGCGGCTCGCCGCACTCGCCACCGTGCGAAGCGCTGGCGTTGGTCGACTCCCCGACGCCGTCACACGGGACCTCGACGCTGTGCTCACCCATGTCACCGAGCGCCGCAAACGCTCACCCGAGCACACGGTCATCGGCGTCTTCGGCGCCACGGGCTCCGGCAAGTCGAGCCTGGTCAACGCGCTGGTCGGTCAGGATGTCGCGAAAACCCACGTGCGTCGCCCCACCACCAGCGAAGCGCATTCCGTCAGCTGGGATCCGAACGGCGCGAGCGACCTCCTCGACTGGCTGCAGGTGCGTGAGCGCACGGTGCTCGACAGCCCACTCGACCCCCGTGCGGGCACGCTCCTGCTGCTCGACCTGCCGGACTTCGACTCCATCGACCGCGCCAACCGCGAGATCGCCGAACGGCTCGCCGGCCAGGTGGATGCGCTCGTGTGGGTCGTCGACCCGCAGAAGTATGCCGACGACGTGCTGCACGCCCAGTTCATCACCCCGCACGCCAAACACTCGGCGGTCACCCTGATCGTGCTCAACCAGATCGACCTGCTGCCGCCCGATCAGGTGCGCCCGGTCGTCGAATCGTTGCGGGGAATCGTCGAACGCGACGGCATCCAGGGCGCGCACGTCATCCCGGTCAGCGCCCGGACCGGCGTCGGCATCCCGGCGCTGCGCACCGCCCTCGGCGACCTCACCGCCGCGAAGACGGCACGCGAGGCCAGGCTCGCAGCCGACGTCACCACGGTCGCCGCCACCGTGCCGGAGGCGGGCAGCGCCACCCGCCCCACCGCACGCGACACCAACGCCCTCATCGCCTCGCTCGCCACCGCGGCGGGCGCCGACGTCGTCGCCAATGCCGTCGCGCGGTCCTATCGCAAGCGCGCCGGCCAGGCCACGGGATGGCCCGTCGTCTCCTGGCTCCTCAGGCTGCGACCGGATCCGCTCGCCCGGCTCGGTCTCGGTCCGTCCCGCCGCGGCGACGACCCTGCGCTGCACCGCACCAGCATGCCTGCCCTCAGCGCGGGTGCCGCTGCCCAGGTTTCGCTGTCGGTGCGCGGATACACGGATGCCGCGACCGTCGGTTTGTCCGATACCTGGCGCACGGGCATCCGGAGCACGGCCGAGCGCGCCATCGCCGACCTTCCCGGCCAGCTCGACCTCGCCATCGCCAGCACGCCGCTGCCCGCCAAAGGCTCATGGTGGTGGGTGATTTTCGGCATCCTGCAATGGATTTCCGTGCTCGCGGCGCTCGTGGGCATCGGCTGGCTGCTGGGCGCTGCGTTGCTCCCCACCATCGGGTTGCCCCCGTTCGAGATTCCGAGGGTCGAGGGCTGGGCGATCCCCACCCTGCTGATCGCGGGAGGAGTGGCGCTCGGAATCCTGCTCGGCCTGCTCGGTGGAGTCCTTGCCGCTGCGGCATCGGCCGGGCGTCGTCGACGCACCCGCAAGCTGCTGAACGCCTCGGTGGGGGCAGTCGTCACCGGGACCGCTGTGGCACCGATCCTTGCCGAACTCGATCGCGCCCGGGAGTATTCGGCGGCCCTGACGCTCGCGCGGTGACTCTTAGCCCACCAACGACGAATGGCCGCCCCGAAGGACGGCCATTCGCGAGTTGAAGCTAGTTACTGCCTCGGATGATCGAGATCAGACGGAGGATCTCGACGTAGAGCCAGATGATCGTGAGCGTGATGCCGAAGGCTGCCTTCCAGCCCCAGCGGCTCGGAGCACCAGCGTCGACGCCCTGCTTCACGGAGGTGAAGTCGAGCACCAGCGAGTACGCGCCCATGAGGATCGCGATCGGTCCGATGATCAGGCCCAGAGGAATTCCGAACACCTCGGTGCTTGCCAGGCCCCACGGGTCGTTGTTCAGTCCGGTCAGCTGGGTCACGACGTTGAACAGTGAGAACACGAGGTAGGAGATGCCCGCGATCATGAAGATCTTGGTGGCCTTCTTCGACGCCCGAACCTTGCCGTTGGCGAAGAGCGCGAGGGTGACTCCGAAGACGATGCCGGTGCCGACCAGCGCCTGGAAGATGATGCCGGGGGCGCTTGCCTCAACCACCCGCGACAGACCGCCGACGAAGATGCCCTGGGCGACGGCGTATGCGAGCACCAGCGCAGGGGACGGCTGCTTCTTGAAGATGTTGACGAGCGCGAGAACGAACCCGACCAGCGCGAACGGCAGCATGAGCGCCGGGATGTTGTAGCCGATCGCGCCGCCACCCACCACGAACGCGAGGGTGATGACCGTCTTGACGATGGTGTTCTCGTAGGTCATCCGGTCGGTCTCGGCGGGGCCGGCCGACGGGCGGTTGTAGATGTCCTGCAGCTGCTCTGCCGAGAGGCCCGGCTGAACCTGGGTGCTCACCTTGGCGGCAGCAGCCGCCGGGGTGGCGAAAGATTTCGCACTGAATGCGGGGTTGGACATGGCCATCTGTGGTCGTCTCCTTCGGCCTTGCGGCCATCGTTACGACAAATTTACCGGATCAGAGCCCGGGTTTTGCTGAGTTTTTGTGCGCTTGCAGCGATCAGGCGCGCGAGCCAGGCCGAAGCCACGAATACCGTCATCGAGACGGTGAGAGCCAGCGGCATGCCCGAGTACTCCATGAGGAACTGGGGGATGATGAATCCGACCGCCAGCGGAAACAGCACGGTGACGTAGCTGGCGGCCGGGCGGTGGCGCACCAGCAGCCAGCACAGGTACGGGGCAACGAGCATCCACACCGATGCCGGCCCCGTCAGCATCAGCCAGATCTGCGCCGTCGTGGGAAGAATCACGAGCATCCGGCGCCAACCGGCGGCCGGCATGATCGACCAGCCGACGGCGTGTGCCGTGGTGCCGATGAGCAGCAGTGGCAGGGTCCAGGTGTTCGAGCCCTGCAACTGGATGGCGCCGCCGACGATCAGCAGAAGGCCCGCGAGGTAGCGGCCACGGTACGTGCCCCAGCGCAGGGGCAACGCCGAGGTCGGCTCGCGGAAGGGGAGGGTAATCACGCTCAGCGAAACAGCTGCGAGAGGGCGACGAAGGAGGCGATGCTGCCGATGAGGGCCACGACGATCACGACGATGGCGGGCCTGGGGATGCCGCGGAGCCTTGCGATCGCGGACGGCCTGGCGCTCGTCGGCTGGTCGGGCCGGATGGCCGCTGGAATCGGACCGCGGCCCGCCCGCTGCTGTGGTTCGGTCGTCACGGCCGGGGTGCCGCAGGTGATGCAGTACTTCCACAGCGGGTCGAGGTCGGTTGAGCACGAAACGCAGACGGCCATAGACGAATGCTAGCGGTGGCCTAGCCTTGTGCTGTGAGCGCGGCGCACCCTCCCCTTGTGATCGCCCATCGCGGGGCCAGCGGATATCGGCCCGAACATACCCGAGCCGCGTACGAACTCGCCTTCGAGCTCGGCGCCGACGCCATCGAGCCCGACATCGTCGCGACGAGCGACGGCGTGCTGGTGGTGCGGCACGAAAACGAGATCTCCGGCACGACCGATGTTGCCCACCGGGCGGAATTCGCCGAACGTCGCGCCACGAAAATCATCGACGGTGTCACGCACAACGGCTGGTTCACCGAGGACTTTACGTGGGCGGAGCTGAGCACGCTGCGAGCGACCGAACGGCTGCCGGGCATCCGTCGCCAGAGCGCCGCGTACGACGGGTTGTTTCCGATCCTGCGGCTCACCGACCTGTTCGGCATCATCGACGCACAGGACCGGCCGCGGGTGATGGTCGCCGAGATCAAGCACGCCACCTACTTCGCGTCGATCGGGCTGCCGCTGGGCGAGCTGTTTGCCGACGCCGTGGCGGGATGGGCGACCGCGGACAATCTCATAGTCGAGAGCTTTGAGCAGGGCGTGCTCAGGCAAGTGCGCGACCGAGGCGTTCCCGGAAGGACGGTGTTTCTGGCCGAGAGGTCTGGCGCGCCGGCCGACCTCGTAGCCGTCGACGGTGCGGACGCGCGCACCTACGCGGCCCACCTCAACGCGGACGGCCTCGCCCGGCTGGCCGAGGAGGTGGATGGGGTGAGCGTCGACAAGCGGAAGCTGCTCGCCGAGACCGGCGGTGCGTTTGTGGGCAGTGCGCACGAGGCGGGGCTCGAGGTGTTCACCTGGACTCTGCGCGCCGAGAACCGGTTTCTCGCGCGGAGGTTCCGGCTCGGGTCCGAGCCTGCGGACTTCGGCGACTGGCGCGGCGAGTTTCGGCGGGTGTTCGACACCGGCGTGGACGGGGTGTTCGCGGACCAGCCCGACCTCGTGCTCCGCGCGCTCGCGGACTGAGGCAGCGTCCGCCCTCGTCCCGCTCTCTCGTCCCGCTCTCTCGTCCAAATGAAGGAGATTTCGCGGCGGGACCCCTCTGTGCCCACCAAAGGCGCGTGACACGCAGAAATCTCCTTCATTTGGACGGGCGCGGGCCTGCGTCTGCGTCAGAAGTGGTCGCCCCTGACCACCGCCGCGACCACGGCGGCCTCCACCTCCGGCCAGCGGAACATGATCTGGGCGTAACTGAACCGCAGCACCCTGAACCCGAGCGCGCTCAGCACCGCATCCCTCCGGCGATCCGCCTCGAACGCCTCCGGGCTCACGTGGTACGCGGCACCGTCCACCTCGATCACGAGTCTCGTCCCGATCAGGAAGTCGACCCGTCCCACCCTCGGGATGCTGACCTGGCGCCGCATCGCACACGGAAGGTCGCGCATCCTGAACCAGAAAAGTCCCTCGACGCCCGACTCGCAGACACCGTCTACGCGCCGCAGCCAGGGCAGGTGTACAGCCGGGGCGGTCGAGATCGAGTCCATCCACTGTGGCCACAGGTGGGGAAGCTCGTGAAGCATGAGACCCGCGACGGCGGAGGCGATGTCCGGCGGCTGGCACACGATCAGATCCCGGATCGCCGCCAGCGGCGGGAGCAGGAGGCGGCCGGGTGCCTGGTCGTCGCGCCAGTGGGTGACGACCCCGGATGCCGCGGCGGCAGCGATCCGCAACCGGGAGTCCCGAGGCATCCGGAGTCTGCACGCGTTGCTGGCCACCGCCACGTGCAGCCCGGGGTTCGCCACCAGGCCCGCGCCGTGAAGCTCGAGCGCGGACAGGCAGGTCAGGCGGCCGCCAACCCTCGCCGCGTACAGCACGGTGGGGTGAACATCGTGGTGGGAGTACCAGCCCTGCCGCACGCGCAGGATCGACCGTGAGCGGATCGCGGCCGCGATGTCGTCCCGTGTGTGGCCGCGCGCGTGCAGTTCGAAGGTGGCGGCGAGCCCGCCGAGTGCGGTGATGGATGCGCGGACTCCTGCAGCGGCGTGGGTTACGGAGGTCATGCTGCGACTGTGACGGGCCGCCGCGCGTACGACGCCGGGATCCGCGGAACGGTGGATAAGCATCCGCCCCCGCCCAAATGAAGGAGAAGTCGCCGCCACGAGCCGCTTTATGCGGGCTACAGCACCCCGGCGCGGAAATCTCCTTCATTTGGACAGAGGGCCGGCGCAAGGGCGGGCGGGCACCCCAGCCGCACGCGTCAGCGGTCGCGCCTAGAATTGCGGGCGATGACTTACGTTCTTGACTCGTTCGAGCAGCCCGACCACACGACGGGTGGGCGGATCGACGATGCCCTGCTCGCTGGCCTCAACCCCCAGCAGCGCGAGGCGGTGACCTACCGCGGCCAGTCGCTGCTGATCGTGGCCGGCGCGGGCTCGGGCAAGACCAGCGTGCTCACCCGCCGCATCGCCGGGCTGCTGCAGACCCGCGAGGCGTGGCCGAGCCAGATCCTCGCCATCACCTTCACGAACAAGGCCGCCGCCGAGATGCGCGAGCGCGTGAAGGCGCTGGTGGGGGATTCCGCGGAGGGAATGTGGATCTCGACGTTCCACTCAGCCTGCACGCGCATCCTGCGTCGCCAGGCCGAGTCGATGGGCATGAAGCAGAGCTTCACCATCTACGACACCGCAGACCAGCGCGCCCTGCTCAAGCGGATCATCAAGGAGCTCGGCGCCGACACCGTCGGCTTTACGCCGGGCGGGGTGTCAAGCCGCATCTCGAAGCTCAAGAACGAGCTCACCGACATCGACGCCTTCGCCCGCAGCGTCAACATGGACGACCCCAAAGAGTCGGGCTTCGTCGAGATCTTCAAGCGATACACCTCGGCCCTGCGCCGCGCGAACGCGCTCGACTTTGACGACATCATCGCCGAGACCGTCTTCCTGTTCCGTGCGTTTCCGGATGTCGCAGCGCTCTACCAGCGCCGGTTCAGGCACGTGCTCGTCGACGAGTACCAGGACACGAACCACGCCCAGTACGCCCTGATCCGTGAGTTCGTCCGCGCTGTCGCGCCGCAGAACGTCCCGGCGGATACCCGCATGAAGCTCGACGCCAGCGGCGGAATCCCGGGCGCATCCCTCACGGTGGTGGGCGACAGCGACCAGTCGATCTACGCCTTCCGCGGAGCCGACATCCGCAACATCACCGAGTTCGAGCGCGACTTCCCCAACTCGAAGGTGATCCTGCTCGAGCAGAACTACCGCTCGACCCAGAACATCCTCGACGCCGCCAACGCGGTGATCTCGAACAACTTCGACCGCAAGGCGAAGAACCTGTTCACGGTGGTCGGCGCTGGCCACAAGATCACCGGCTTCACCGGGTACTCGGGGCACGACGAGGCCCAGTTCGTCGCTGACGAGATCGAGACGCTTCGCTCCGGCGGGGGCAGCCTCAACGACATTGCGGTCTTCGTGCGCACCAATTCGCAGACCCGGCCGCTTGAGGAGATCTTCATCCGTTCGGCGATCCCCTATCGGATTCCCGGCGGCACGAAGTTCTACGAGCGCGCCGAGGTCAAGGATGCGATGGCGTACCTGATCCAGGTGGCCAACCCCGACGACGACCTCGCTTTACGTCGCATCATGAACGTGCCCAAGCGTGGCATCGGCCCCGCGACCGAAGCCGCCATGCAGGCGCACGCGAACCGGATGGGCACGCCACTGCGGGAGGTGCTGGCGGACGCCGGTCAGCTCGGCCTGGGGCCGAAGGTGACCGCCGCGATCATCGAGCTCGGCGAGATCCTGGATGACGCGGGCCGGGTCGCGACGACGGCCGCACCGCACGACATCCTCACCGACATCCTGAACCGCACCGGGTACCACAAGGCGTTGAAGACCAGCGGCGATGCGCAGGATGAGGCGCGCGCCGAGAACCTGGAGGAGCTGGTCTCGCAGACCAAGGAGTTCAGAACGGTCAACCCGGAGGGCTCGCTCGTCGACTTCCTCACCGGGGTGGCACTCTTCGCCGCAGCGGATGAGATCGACGACGAGGACGGCTCCGTGTCGATCATGACCCTGCACACCGCGAAGGGGCTCGAATACGATGCCGTCTTCCTGACCGGGGTGGAGGAAGACCTGCTGCCGCACCGCATGTCCGCCAACGAGCCGGGCGGCCTTCAGGAGGAGCGGCGACTCTTCTACGTGGGCATCACCCGCGCCCGCAAGCGTCTGTACCTCTCGCTCGCCGCCTCCCGCGCGAGCTTCGGCGAGGTGAACGTGGCGATGCCGAGCCGCTACCTGCAGGAGATCCCGGCCGACCTCATCGAGTGGAAGCAGTCAGGCGGCGGTGGCGGTTTCCGCTCCAACCGTCCGCTGCGCTCCGCGCCCATGCGGGACAGCTACAGCGCGCTTCCGCCCGCGCCACCGCGCGTGAAGACGGAGTGGACGAGCGCGGTGACCGGGCTCGTGCGCGACAACGGCGACATGACCCTCGAGGCCGGCGACCGCATCCGGCACACCGATTTTGGCGAAGGCAAGGTGACGGCGGTGACCGGCGAGGGCACGAAGCGCGTCGCCGAGGTGCAATTCGATACCGCCGGACGCAAGCGCCTGCTGATCAAGATCGCGCCGATCGAGAAGCTGTGACGCAACCCGCGCGCGCCCGCGAGCGCATAGTCGTGCCCTCGGTGAGGCTCACCGAGGCGACGCAGGTGCTCGCGCAGACGCTCGCGGCGATCCGCGACGAGCTTGAGCTCTCCGAGGAGTTCCCGCCCGAGGTGGAGGCGGAGGCGCGCGGCCACAGTCGCGTCGGTCGCGCTGCCGCCGGATGATCTCACGGCCATCGAGTTCGTGACCATCGACCCCGAGGGCTCCACGGACCTCGATCAGGCAGTGCACATCGCCCGCAGCGACGGCGGCAACGGCAGCGGCTTCGTGGTGAGCTACGCGATCGCCGACGTTCCCCTCTTCGTGCCCCCGGGCGGCGCGGTCGACGCCGAGGCGAGACGACGCGGCCAGACGATCTACGCGCCGGATGGGCGCATCCCGCTGCACCCGACCGTGATCAGCGAGGGCGCGGCGTCCCTTCTCGCGGGCGAGATCCGCAGCGCCTACGTGTGGAGATTCGAGCTGGATGCCGCGGCCAACGTCACCGCGACGACGCTGCGCCGGGCTCGGGTGCGCTCCCGCCGGCAGCTCACCTACGCCGAAGCGCAGGCCGCCATCGACAACGGATCCGCGGACGAATCACTGCACCTCCTGAAGGAGGTCGGGCTCGGACGCATCGAGATCGAGCGCGAGCGCGGGGGTGCCAGCCTGAACCGGCCGGACGAGGAGGTCGACTTCGAGGACGGTCATTACCTGCTGGTGCGGCGCAGCCCGCTGCCGGTGGAGGAGTGGAACGCCCAGATCTCGCTGATGACCGGCATGGCTGCGGCGGAGATCATGCTCGACGGCGGTGTGGGCATCCTGCGCACCATGCCGGCGCCAGACGACGAGACCCTGCACAACTTCCGCAGGCAGGTGGCCGCCCTCGGGTGCCCGTGGCCGATCGAACAGGCGTATGGCGAGTACCTTCGCGGGCTCGACCCCGCACAGCCGAAGGCTCTCGCGGCGGTTCACGCGGCTACCTCACTGTTCCGCGGAGCCGGCTACACGGCCTTCGATGGTGAGCTGCCCGAGGAGCGACTCCAGGCGGCTGTCGCAGCACCATACGCGCACGCGACGGCGCCGCTGCGACGGCTGGTCGACCGTTTCGTGCTGGTGACCTGTGAGGCTCTGATTGCCGGGCGGCCCGTACCCGAGTGGGTGCGCGAGGCGCTCCCGACGCTGCCCAAGGAGATGGGGCGCTCCGACGGGATCGCGTCCCGCCTGGACAGGGCGTCGGTCGATGCGATCGAAGCCGCCCTGCTCAGCGACAGGGTCGGCGAGGAGTTCGAGGTGGTCGTGACCAGCGCGAAGAACGGCGGTGGCAGCATCCAGCTCACCGACCCGGTGGTGTCGGCGAGCATCGAGGGCGAGGTGACGGCCGGAGAGACGGTGCGGGCCACCCTGGTCTCCGCCGACATCGCCACTGGGACGGTGCTGTTCACGGTGTGAGTTCGCAGGCACCGCATGGCCTGCTCGTCCCGTCAGAACCACCGCTCGTCGCACCGGCGCCACCGTCTGTCGCAGCGGGGGTGTGACGCGCCCCGAGCCTCCATATTCTCGGGGAACGCAGTGTCGCGAGTAAGAGGAGATCCCATGCCTAAGGCCCCCACGATCCGCTCCCAGAAATCGGGGGGTGAGCGCTCGTCGGGCGCGCTTCCTCCCGTGTCTGTAGATCCGAACAAGAAGACCACCTGGACACCCGCCCGAATCGCGGTGTGGGTCGCCATCGCCCTTCTGGGCGGTCTGTCCTGGGTCATGCTCGCCGTCGTTCGTGGCGAGACGGTCAACGCGATCTGGTTCGTATTCGCCGCGATCTGCTCGTACCTGATTGCCTACCGCTTCTATTCCAAGGTGATCCAGAAATTCATCACCAAGCCGGACGACACCAGGGCTACCCCGGCCGAATATAAGGCAGACGGAAAAGACTTCGTCCAGACCGACCGACGCGTGCTGTTCGGGCACCACTTCGCGGCCATCGCGGGGGCGGGCCCCCTCGTCGGTCCCGTCCTGGCAGTGCAGATGGGCTTCCTGCCCGGCACGCTCTGGATCATCGTCGGCGTCATCTTCGCCGGGGCCGTCCAGGACTACCTGGTGCTCTTCTTCTCCACCCGCCGTGGAGGTCGCTCGCTCGGTCAGATGGCCCGCGACGAGCTGGGAAAGGTCGGCGGCACCGCCGCGATCGTCGCATCCCTGCTCATCATGATCATCATCATTGCGATCCTCGCGCTGGTCGTCGTCAACGCTCTCGCCGAGAGCCCGTGGGGCGTGTTTAGCGTCGCTATGACCATCCCGATCGCGCTCTTCATGGGTGTCTACCTCCGCTACCTGCGACCCGGTCGCATCACCGAGGTTTCGATAATCGGTTTCATCCTTCTCATGCTGGCCATCGTCGGCGGTGGCTGGGTCGGTTCGACCGACTGGGGCGTCGCGCTGTTCACGCTCGACCGCACGACTCTCGCGTGGGCGCTCATCATCTACGGCTTCGTGGCAGCGGTGCTGCCCGTCTGGCTGCTGCTCGCCCCGCGTGACTACCTCTCCACCTTCATGAAAATCGGTGTGATCGGGATGCTCGCTGCCGCGATCATTCTCGTTCGCCCGGAGATCTCCGTTCCCGCGTTCAGCAAATTCGCGAGCGGGGAAACGGGACCGGTCGTTCCCGGAACACTGTTCCCGTTCCTGTTTGTGACGATCGCCTGCGGTGCCCTGTCAGGGTTCCACGCGCTCATCGCGTCAGGCACCACCCCCAAGCTGCTGCAGAAGGAACGCCAGGCGCGCTTCATCGGGTACGGCGGCATGCTCATGGAGTCGCTCGTGGCGATCATGGCGCTCGTGGCCGCGATCTCGCTCGACCAGGGCATCTACTACGCGATGAACTCGTCGGCGGCGGTGACCGGCGGAACCGTCGAGGGCGCCGTCGCGTGGGTGAACTCGCTCGGCCTCACTGGCGTCAACCTCACACCGGACCAGCTCACGCAGACCGCCAACGACGTCGGCGAGGCATCCATTGTGTCCCGCACCGGCGGCGCGCCGACGCTCGCGCTGGGGCTGGCGAACATCATGCACCAGCTCGTCGGCGGAAGCGGAATGATGTCGTTCTGGTACCACTTCGCCATCATGTTCGAGGCGCTTTTCATCCTCACCGCTGTGGATGCCGGAACCCGCGTCTCGCGTTTCCAGCTGCAGGACACCTTCGGCAATGTCTTCCCCGCCTTCAAGAACACCTCATGGCGCCCGGGAGTCTTCATCACGACGGGGATCATGGTCGGGGGATGGGGAGCCATCCTGCTCATGGGCGTCACCGACCCGCTCGGAGGCATCAACACCCTGTTCCCGTTGTTCGGCATCGCCAACCAGTTGCTCGCGGCTATCGCGCTCGCGGTGTGTCTGGCGATCATCGCCAAGAACAACAACTTCCGATGGTTGTGGGTGGTCGCGGCTCCTCTTGCCTTCGTCTCCGTCATCACCATCTCGGCATCGTTCCTCAAGATATTCTCGCCGGTGACTGCTGTCGGGTACTGGGCCAACCACGTCGCGTTCAGAAATGCGCTCGCCGCTGGTGAAACCACCTTCGGCTCTGCAAAAACCCCCGAGGCGATGCAGGCCGTGGTTCGAAACACCTTCATCCAGGGCACGCTGTCGATCATTTTCGTCTCGCTCGCGATCATCGTGATTATCGCGGCGATCACGGCGACCGTGAAGTCGTATCGCTCAGGTGGCGGTGTGAGCGCCGAAGACCCGCGAATCGAGTCACGCACGTTCGCACCGAGCGGGCTCATCGCCACGGCCGAAGAGCGGGACATCCAGAAGCAGTGGGACGACCTCCCGGTGGCGCAGCGCTCCAACGTCAGGGTCGGGCACTGACATGGCGGGGTGGGCGCGTCGGGTCGCACGTTCAGTGAGCTGGTACATGACCAGCCTCATGGGTGACCGCGCGTACGACACCTACGTCGAACACCTCGCCATCCAGCACCCGGAACGGCCGCCGCTCGACGAGCGGGCGTTCTGGGTCGCCCGCTACCGGGAACAGGAGCAGAACCCCGGGAGTCGGTGCTGCTGAGCGGCACCGGCCCCCAGGGGCTCGCACTATCTCCCGCGCAAGAGATATATGCCCAGCGCACTGGCTATGCTGCGGAGATGGTGGATTCGACGTTGATCGCCGGGCTTGCGGGGGCGCTGGTCGGGGTCGTTGTGACGCTCGCCGTGCTTGCGACGGCCAGATTCGCGCGCGGTTCCCGTGAGCTCGGCAGCGACGGCGAGCAGGCTACGTACCGAACCCTTCATCTCGCGTCTCGCGCGGCTGCGCATCTGCGCGGTGGCCTGGTCGACGGTGACGCGTCACGAGCCGCCCGCCACCTGCGCGCACTGCTCGCCTGCGACATCCTGGCAATTGCAGACACGCGTGGCGTGATCGCGATCGACGGGCCCGGTGAAGCGTTGAGGCCGTTTGTGGCCTCGATCGTGGAGCGGCCGTTTGAGGGGGCCCGCACCAGGGTATTTCCGGTCCCGGTCGAAGCGCGGGTGGCAACACCGTGGGCCATCGCAGCGCCCATCATCGTCGACGGAGCGGTCGCCGGGGTGGTGATCGCGTTTGCGGCCTCCCGGCACGCACCCCTGATCCGGGCGACGGCCGAAGTCGCGAGGTGGGTCACGGCGCAATTGCGGCTGGGTGAGCTCGACGCATCCAAAACCGCGCTCGCTGAGGCACAGTTGCGTTCGCTGCGCTCTCAGATCAGCCCACACTTCATCTACAACGCACTCAACGCGATCGCCTCGTTCATCATCACCGACCCTCCGAAGGCCAGGGACCTCGTCATCGAATTCGCAGACTTCACGCGGTACTCCTTCCGGCGGGCCGGGGACTTCACCACCGTGGCTGAGGAATTGCGGAGCATCCACTCGTATCTGGCTCTGGAGCGTGCCCGGTTCGGCGACCGGCTGGAGGTCACGCTGCGGATCGCACCCGAGACGCTGTCTGCGGTGATCCCCTTCCTGTCGGTGCAGCCCCTCGTCGAGAATTCGGTGCGTCACGGACTGGAAGCACGCGAAGGCGGCGGGCGAATCGTGATCAGCACGGAGGAGATCGGCGCCAACGTGCAGATCGTCGTCGAGGACAACGGCGTCGGCATCGATCCCGATTGGCTGGAGTCGCTCCTCGGCGACCTACCCGGCAGGCAGGATCACGTCGGGTTGCGTAACGTCGATACCAGGCTGCGCGGGGTTTACGGCGACGAGTACGGGCTGGTTATCGAAACGAACGTGGGCGCCGGCACTCTGATCAGGATGAACGTTCCGAGATCCCAGCCGATGCCGAGCGGCGAGCACCCGGCCGACACGTTGACGGGTACGACATGATCGACGTGCTGATCGCCGACGATGAAGAGCCGGCCCTTGACGCCCTCGAGTTTCTGCTGCGCCGCGACGCTCGCACCGGGGTGATCCACCGGGCCAACAGCGGAGCGGAGGCCCTGCAGATTCTTACCAGCGAACGAGTGGATGCCGCGTTGCTCGACATCCACATGCCCGGGCTGTCTGGATTCGATCTGGCGCGCGCCATCAATCGGTTCGCGTCCCCTCCCGCAATCGTGTTCGTGACGGCGGATGAGGACACCGCCGTTGACGCTTTCGACCTGGACGCGACCGACTATCTGCTCAAACCTGTTCGACAGGAGAGGCTCGAGCGAGCCCTCACCCGCATTGAGGCCGCTCAAGCGCCGACCGCGTTGTCGACGCAGGAGGATGAGGTGATCACCGTCGCGCGCGGCACGACCATCCGCCGCATCCGCCGCAGCGATGTTCGCTACGTGCAGGCGCAGGGGGACTACGCCAGGCTGCACACCGACGACGACAGCTACATCGTGCGAATACCGATCACCGAGTTGTCTGAACAGTGGGCAGACTCCGGCTTTCTTCGCATTCATCGATCATTCCTGGTGGCGCTGGCCAGCGTCACCAGCGTGCGGGTCGGCTCCAACCCGGCCGTCACCGTCGGCGGCGTCGCACTGCCCGTCAGCCGACGGCTGCTTCCCGCGGTGCGAGACGCCTACGAGGCAGGGACGGCGCGCCCGTGACGGGAGACGAGCCGCCCGCGCCAGCGCTTCGCCGCAGGCGCGTCACTGCGCCCCAGCGCTTGCCCGTAGACAGTCTCTCTGCGCGCGGCGCTGACCACGAGATTCCCGACGCGAGCGCGGTGTATCTGGGTACACTCATTCGCGCGCAGCTCAGGTTGGCGGTCACGCTCGCCCTCGGTTTCATCGTTACTCTGGCCGCGGCATCCATCTCCATCGCGGCCATCCCGCTTCTGCACGTTGAGACAATCTTCGGCGTGCCCTGGTCGTGGGTGCTGCAGGCGTACGGCATGTACCCGCTCGTTGGCTTTTTCGCGCTCGTCTACGTGCGCGCTGCTGGCCGCAACGAACAGCGCTACCGTTCCCTGGAGACACGGCGATGAATCCCGTGCTGTCGGTGCTGGCCATCGCGTTCGTGGTTATCGCGACGGTCATTATCGGCTTCTTCGGCCTTCGGATCTCCCGAACCACAGATGACTTTCTGGTCGCCTCCCGCACGGTGCGACCGTGGTGGAACGCGTCGGCCATCAGTGGCGAGTACCTGTCTGCCGCAACCTTCCTGGGGCTGGCGGGGCTGGTATTACTGGCGGGTTCCTCAGCGTTCTGGTTTCCGATCGGTTACTGTGCCGGATACCTCGCACTGCTGTTGTTCGTCGCGGCCCCACTGCGCCGCAGTGGTGCACGAACCATTCCGGACTTCATCGACGCGCGATTGGGTTCTCCCTCTGCCCGGAAGCTGACCAGTCTGCTGGTCGTGCTGATCGCGTGGCTTTACATCGTGCCGCAGTTTCACGGCGCTGCGTTGACGATCAACGTGGTGATCGGATTGCCGCCATGGGTCGGCGCTGTGGGCGTGGCGGTGATTGTCGCGGTGATCGTGGCGGCGGGAGGCATGCGGTCTATCACCTTCGTTCAGGGCTTTCACTACTGGCTGAAGCTGACCGCCCTCGGCGTTCCCGTCGTTTTCCTGCTGATCGCGACGAGCGCCTTGCCCCCCAGCATCGACCCGACCGTCGTCTTCCCATTCGAGGCTGGCCCCGGCAACCAGGACGTCTATCGCACGGTCTCGCTGGTGCTGGCCTTGCTCCTGGGGACGATGGGACTGCCCCATGTGCTCGTGCGCTTCTACACGAGCCCGGACGGACCGTCTGCGCGGCGTACCACGGTGATCGTGATCGTGATGATCAGCGTCTTCTACATGCTGTCGAGCACGATGGGCCTGATCGGGCGGCGCTTCGGTGGTGATCTCGCGACCGCTGGGACGGCAGATTCCGTGGTGCTGGTGTTGCCGTCCCGGCTCATCCCGGGAATCGGTGGCGAACTGCTCACGGCGCTCGTGATCGCCGGGGCATTTGCTGCGTTCATCTCCACCGCATCCGGGCTGGTGGTCTCCATCGCCGGGGTGGTCAGTCAGGAGGTGCTGGGAGGGGGAGTCAGGGCGTTCCGGATCTCGGCGATGGCGAGCGTGGTGGTGCCGCTGGCGGTGACCTTCGTCACCGTCCCGAGCGGGCTGACCAGTAGCGTCGGTTTGGTATTCCTCGTCGCGGCATCCAGTCTGTCGCCGGTGCTGTTGCTGGGGGTCTGGTGGCGGGGCCTCACCTCTCGCGGGGCAATCGCAGGCATGCTCACCGGCAGTGGTTCGGTCGCCGTGGCCCTCATCGTGACTGCCACCGGAGCCGTGCGTGAGCCGGTCCTGCAGGCGATGCTCGCGCAGCCGGCCGCCTGGATCGTGCCGCTCGCGACCGGCACGACCGTGCTGGTGTCGCTCGCGACCAGGAAGCTGCCGTCAAGTCACGTCGATCGTTTCTTCCTGCGTTTGCATGCGCCGGAACGCGAGCGCGGCTGAGCGGTCAGCGGGAGGCCGCATCCCGCCTGAATCGCTCGAGTTGCCGGCGTTTCAAGGCATGGCGAATCCATCGGGGTAGGCGCGGTGCTCAGTCGAGCGCCTCCATAGGGTCGGCCTGAACGATGCCGGGTCGGATGCGATCTCGACGCACCCACAGCATGACCACGACGAGCAGGGCGATCGAGACCGCGAGCAGCGCGGTCGCAGACAGAGCGACCGCTGAAGGAATCCCGAAGGCAACACCGAGCGCGCCGATGACCACTCCGCTGCCGACGCGCGAACCCATCGCGGTCGTCTGTCCTGCGCCCACGAAGAGTCCTTGCCGATCGGCTGGCGCCGCGAGCTGGATGACCGTCTGTGCGGTCGACATGGAGATTATCGACGCCAGGCCGGACAGTCCGAGCGCCAGCAGGGTGAGGGGAACGCTCCGTGAGAGGGCGAACACCAATATGCTCGCGGCGAAGACGATGGTGCCGATGATGGCGAGTCTCGAGCTGGCGCGCACGCCCCCTATCGCCTCCAGGCCGAGGCCGCCGACGATCGCACCGAGGGACGTGGCGACGAGCAGCAACCCGTACCCGAGGCCGGAATCGGACTGGCCCAGCAGTTCGCCAAACTCGGGGAGCAGGGGCATCACGGCGGTGCCGATGAGCAGCCCGACCGACCCCTGGAGCAGCATCATCGCAAGGATCGGCGGGAATCGCGGCACCTCCTTCAGCACACCGAATACCTGCCGCACGGTCGGTCGGGGAGGGCGCGCGGCGCCCCCACGCCAGGAGTGACCGTCGATGGGGACCCTCACGAGGTACACGAGGAACGGAATGTAGAGCGCGACGTTCACGAACATCCCGATGCCGGGCCCGATCGTGAAGAGCAGGACGGCACCGAAGGCCGGGCCGACGAGCTGTCCAAGTGAGAGCCCGGTCGCCATGAGCCTGATGCCGCTGGTCAGATCCTTCGCGCCCACCATGTCGAGCAGCATCACCTTGTCGGCCGGCTGCCACAGCGCGCTCGCAAAGCCGTGCAGCACCAGCAGAACCACGCAGTGCCAGGGCTGCAGGGTGGCTGAGACGATCAGCACACCCCACGCGATCGATACCAACATGAACAATCCGAGCGACGCCTGGATGATCCGCCGGTTGTCGAAGCGATCGGCCAGGGAACCGAACGGGATGGAGAAGAACAGGTGGGGGAGCCAGTGGCTGACTACCGCGAAGCCAGCGAGCAGCGGTGAATGGTAGAGCTGCCACATGACCAAATAGGTCAGGGCGTGCTCCGCGTTATCGCCGGCCATCAGCAGGCTTCCCCCCACCAGGTATCCGCGATACCAGCGCACACGCAGCGCAGAAAACCTCACATCGCCACCTTAACGCCCGCGCGGAGTGGACCTAGCCGCGCCGTGCGTCCGCCCTGAACCGGGCGAGGTACCGGCGTTTCGGGGCATGCCGAATCCACCGGGGTAGGCGCGGGTACACGGCCCGGATCACCCGAACCAGCCGGTCGAATCGCTTCTGATCGAAGGGCAGGCCGTACGCCTCCCTGAGCACCGGGCTGAGCAGTCCAGCGGTGACGAGTCTCACCGCGGGCATGACGGCCCGCGCCCACAACGGGACCGTGTGTGGATGAAGCAGCTCACGTGCGACGCCCCTGGCAACGTCGTCCACCCGAAGTGCGGCCTCGGCATCGGCCCAGTATCGGGCAAAGGCCGCCGGATTCTCGGGCCACAGCGCGCGCGGAACCCCCAGCGTCGTCGCGATGACGGAGTAATCCGCAAGCAGCGACTCCTCATCGGCCGCGGTCAGCGGGCCATAGACCAGCGACCGCACGCGCATGGCCGTGTCGTACAGGGTGGCCGCCACCCAGAGCTGCAGCTGGATGTCTCTGGCGCTGTATTGCACGGCCTCGCCAGGGTCAGACGTCACCGGGGCGTGCGCCGCACCCACTCTTCGCGCGACGCGGTGGACCTCATCCGGTGTGCCGTAGACGACGACGTAGAGATAGGTGAGGGTGCCGGTGCAGGCGGTCCAGCGGCCGGTTCGCGAAGTCGCTGTGCGCGGCGACACCGTGCCCGACGCCGGGGTTGGCGAGCTGAAGCAGGATGGCGCGGGCGCCCCCGGCGAGCAGGATTGCCTCGGCCGAGACATCCGTGATTCGCAAAGGGGACCGCTGGGGCGCTGGCACGCATCCATTCTCCCGCGCCCACCATCTGACAGTCCCATGCGGGAGCGATCGTCATCGAGATCGCCACTTCTGCGGTGTCGAACGCGGTCGAGGCAGCAGAAGTGGCGATCTCGACGCCGCGAGTGGGACACCGCGCGGCTGGGCCGGGTCTCTCGCGCCCACCATCGTGAAAGTTCGGCAGAATTTAAGATCACCCAGAGGCGGCTTCGAACGAACTGCCCCTTGAGAGTAGATAGGCTTGTACGTGGCCAAAGTGTCTTGATGTCGAGTTATTTCGACAGGGAGCATTCGCCTTTCAACTGAAACCGACGCGCGATTGCGAGAGTTACGTGGATCTTTTCGAGTACCAGGCTCGGGACCTTTTCGAATCCTATGGAGTGCCTGTACTTGCCGGCATTATTGCCGACACCCCGGCTGAGGCGAAAGCGGCGGCCGAAAAAATCGGTGGCACCGTTGTCGTCAAGGCGCAGGTCAAGGCCGGAGGTCGCGGCAAGGCCGGCGGCGTCAAGGTCGTGCACAACCCCGAGGATGCCGCCACAGCGGCCGAGGCCATTCTCGGCCTCGAGATCAAGGGCCTGACCGTCAACCGTGTCATGGTCGCTGCCGGTGCTCGCATCGACAAGGAGTACTACTTCTCGATCCTGCTCGACCGGGCCAACCGTTCGTACCTGTCGCTGTGCAGCGTCGAGGGTGGCATGGAGATCGAGGAGCTCGCGGTCGAGCGTCCTGACGCTCTCGCGAAGATCGAGGTCAGCCCGCTCGACGGAATCGACCTTGCGAAGGCGACCGAGATCGCCCTCGCTGGCGGCTTCGACGCCGAGCTCGCCGACAAGGTCGCTCCCGTGCTCGTCAAGCTCTACGAGGTCTACAAGGGCGAGGATGCGACTCTCGTCGAGGTCAACCCGCTGGTGCTGACCGAGGACGGCCAGATCCTGGCCCTCGACGGCAAGGTCACGCTCGACGAGAACGCCGAGTTCCGTCACGAAAACCACAGTGAGCTCGAGGATGCTGCTGCCGCAGATCCGCTCGAAGCCAAGGCGAAGGCCGCTGGCCTGAACTACGTGAAGCTCGACGGCGAGGTCGGCATCATCGGTAACGGCGCCGGACTCGTGATGTCCACCCTCGACGTGGTCAGCTACGCGGGCGAGAAGCACGGCGGAGTGCGACCGGCAAACTTCCTCGACATCGGAGGCGGAGCATCCGCTGAGGTCATGGCCGCTGGCCTCGACGTCATCCTCGGTGACCCGCAGGTGAAGAGCGTGTTCGTGAACGTCTTCGGCGGAATCACCGCGTGTGACGCTGTGGCAAACGGCATCGTGGGCGCGCTCAAGGTTCTGGGCGACACCGCTACGAAGCCGCTGGTCGTGCGACTCGACGGCAACAAGGTAGAGGAAGGCCGCGCCATCCTCGCCGCTGCAGGCAACCCGCTGGTCACCCTGGCGGACACCATGGACTCCGGCGCCGACAAGGCCGCCGAGCTGGCTTCGAAGTAAGGGCAACGGAACAATGTCAATCTTCCTGAACAAGGATTCAAAGGTCATCGTCCAGGGCATCACCGGCGGCGAAGGCACCAAGCACACCGCACTGATGCTGAAGGCAGGCACGAACGTCGTTGGTGGCGTCAACGCCCGCAAGGCAGGCACGACCGTCTCCCACGACGGCGACGTCATCCTGCCCGTGTTCGGCACTGTTGCTGAGGCGATGGAGGCCACATCGGCCGACGTCTCGATCGTCTTCGTCCCGCCGGCTTTCGCCAAGAACGCCGTCGTCGAGGCCATCGAAGCCGAGATCCCGCTCGTCGTCGTCATCACCGAGGGCATCCCGGTGCAGGACTCGGCTGAGTTCTGGGCGCTCGCCAAGAGCAAGGGCGGCAAGACCCGCATCATCGGCCCGAACTGCCCTGGCATCATCACTCCGGGTGAGTCGCTCGTCGGCATCACCCCAGCCACCATCACCGGCAAGGGCCCGGTTGGTCTCGTCTCCAAGTCAGGCACCCTGACCTACCAGATGATGTTCGAACTGCGCGACCTGGGATTCTCGACTGCCATCGGCATCGGTGGTGACCCGATCGTGGGCACCACCCACATCGACGCGCTCGAGGCATTCGAGGCAGACCCGGAGACCAAGGCGATTGTCATGATCGGTGAGATCGGCGGCGACGCTGAGGAGCGCGCAGCTGACTACATCAAGGCCAACCTGACCAAGCCGGTCGTCGCCTACGTCGCTGGCTTCACCGCTCCCGAGGGCAAGACGATGGGCCACGCTGGCGCGATCGTCTCGGCCGGCGCCGGAACCGCACAGGGCAAGAAGGAGGCCCTCGAGGCCGCCGGAGTCAAGGTCGGCAAGACGCCGAGCGAGACCGCGACCCTGCTGCGCGAGGTTCTCGCAGCCCTGTAACGAGCAGGGCTGTAGCGCCTGGCTCTACAGCACCCAGCTTCACCGGATGGCCCGCCTCGGCGGGCCATCCGTCGTTTTACCACACGAATACGAGCGACCCTCCGCTGGTCGTTGACGGCAGGATGAGGTCGGTTCCGGAGTACCGCGCGGTCAGCCAGTGCACCCCCCGCGAGAGCTTCGGAAGGGTGAAGTGGATGCGTCCGTTGTCGCCCTTCGCAAGGGTGCCGGTCGCGATGACGACTCCGCGGTCGAGCACCTCAACGGTCCCCGTCGGAGTAGCGTCGCCAGCCTCGACCACCGCCGTGTACTTCACCTTCGTGTTGGTGGAGGCAAAGAACTGGTGTGCGGATCCGCGGATGCTGCTGACGACAGGCTCGGGCTGCTCGCCCTCCATCAGTACGGCAACCGTGCGTGCCGGCACCGTGACGGAGCCCGTTGCGGCGTTCCAGGTGGTCTGCTTCACCACGTCGTCGAGACCGTCGGACTGGATGTCGCTGAGGGTGAAGTCGCGACCTGCGAAGTCCGAAATGACCTGCGTCGTGGCATCCGGAGACGCATTGAAGACCACGACGAGCCCGTCGAACTGATCGTCGACATCCGTTCCCAGCGTGTCATCCACGGTCATCGTGATGACGCCGGGGGTGGCGTCCGGTCCGCTGCCCGGGAAGGCGAGCTTCTGGCCGATCGTCTCGGCGTCACCGAGCCTGAACAGGCTGGTCGACTGCTTGAGTCTCAGCAGATCGCGAGCCGCCGCCGAGCCCGCAGCGATGTCGCCGGGAGTCGGGTTTAGTGCGGGATCCTCCAGCAGCCCGACCATGATCGGCCACTTGTCCTCATTGTCGGCCGCCGTGGGAAGCCCAACGCCGAAGTTGTTTGTCTGGCCGCTCCAGTCGATCCGGTTGAACCAGTCGCCCGAGTTGTAGCTGTTGCGGTCGAGAGACTTTGACCGAAGCAGGTCGGTGCCCGCGTGCCACAGCGAGGGTGATTGAGACAGCGTCGCGGTCGCCAGCGACAGAGTGTTCATCCGCACCCGCTCTGCCATCGGGGTGTCGGCCGGAAGCTTGAGGGCGAGCAGGTCGAAGAGCGTCTCGTTGTCGTGCGCGTCGACATAGTTGATGGTCTCGGCGGGCTGGCTGGCGTAGCCGGCGGGCTGGCCGTTGTACTCGAACTCGTCTCCCTTCTTGATGGTGCCGTCTGAGGCCACGAAGCTGAAGTCGCTCAGGTTCCCGGCGAGCCCCAGCCGAACGAGGTCGGTCTGCTGCGCAAGCCGCACCAGTGCTTCGTCCGTCGTTCCGTTGATCGGGGCGCCATTCGGGTCTGTACCGAGCCCGGTGCCGTATCCCTGCTGCTGGATGGTGCCGCTGTCGACGGGGCTGCCGCCGTGTACTCCATCGCGAAGGCGATCGTTGAAGGTGCCGATCCCGGTGCCGTCGAGCTGGCCCTGGCTGGCCTGCTCGAAGAGGGCGTTGTTCGCCACCTCACCGAAGTTCCAGCCTTCGCCGTACAGGTAGATGCTCTTGCCGTCGACGCCATCCTTTTTCAGGGTCAGGGCATCGAGGGCGTCGCGCACCGCGATCATGTTCGCCTTCGAGTGGTGGCCCATCAGGTCGAACCTGAATCCGTCGACCTTGTACTGACGGGCCCACAGCACCACCGAGTCGACCATCAGCTTCTCGGCCATGTCGTGTTCGGTTGCGACATTCTGGCAGCAGGTGGATGTCTCGACCGCGCCGCTCGCGTTCAGGCGGTGGTAGTACCCGGGCACCACCTGGTCGAGAACGGACTTCTCGCCCTGTCCACTCTGCGCCGTGTGGTTGAACACCTCATCGAGCACGACCTGCAGACCGGTCTCGTGCAGGGCACCGACCATGCTGCGGAACTCAGCAACGCGCGCGCCGCCCTCGGGGTTCAGTGCGTACGAGCCCTCGGGGACCGAGAAATGGTACGGGTCGTAACCCCAGTTGAAGCCGTCAGCATCGGCAACCGCCTGAATGCACGCCTGCTGCTCGGTCGAGGCAGGGCCGTACGACGCGAGGTCGCAGTCCGGCGTCGCCTGGGCGGCGCGGTTCTCCTCGATCGTGGCAATGTCGAACGTCGGGAGCAGGTGCACGGTGTTCAGCCCGGCATCCGCCAGCTCCGCAAGATGGCGGGTGCCCGCGCTGTCGACGTCGAACGCGCCATAGGTGCCGCGCAGGTTCTCAGGAACAGTCTCATCCGAGATCGAGAAGTCGCGTACGTGCAACTCATAGATCGAGCGGTCGACCGGATTGTCGATGATCGGCGCTGCAGTCTTTTCCCACTCTTTCGGTCGGAACTTCTTGTCTGCCAGATCGACCAGCACCGAGCGAACCGAGTTGACGGTGAGCGCAACGGAGTACGGGTCGGTCACTCGGTTGACCTCGATCGCACCGGTCGTCGGTGCAAAGACCGTCACCTCGAACGCGTACGACGCTCCAGCCCATGCCTTCTTTCCGGTGGCCGTCCATGTGCCGTCGTCCTGACGCTCGAGGGCAAGGCGGGTGGGCTCGGCCTCATCGCCCGCGGTCCACACGAGTGCGTCGACCTTTTGCGCCGTGGGAGCCCAGAGTGCCATTGTCGGCTTTGACTTCGACCACGACGTGCCGAGAGTGCGCGCAGCTGCGGCCTCCGCATACAGGTCGTCGAGCACGCCGGGAAGCTGCACGCCGGTCGCGGCAGTGAGCGCATCGTCACTGCCGAACTGCGCGACCTGCAGTTGGGTGGTGAGCAACTTCTCGACCGCGGCGCGATCGACCCCGACGGGCCGCAGGGCAACCGCGTTTTTCAGCGCGGGGAACAGAGCCTTCTCGGCGTCCGAGAGCCCAGCGGGGTCATATTCGAGCTCGACGGCGTCACCGCCGGAGACCTCTCCGTCGGCAATCGAGAGCCCGGCAGTGGCCGAGGAGTAAAGCACAAAGCGAAGGTCTTTCGGGTCTGCGTTCGTCGGAAGCAGATCACGTGGCCACGCGAGTGTGTCTTCAGAGATCCAGTGGGCGCGTTGCTGCCCGATGCCGGCCAACGGCGGGTCGGCCGTCTCGATCGTGAGCACATGGGTTGCCAGCGTGTAGCTGAAAAGCGTGCTCTTGCCCTCCGTGACGGAGAACTGGATGTTGGCCCCGTTGGGCACCCCATCAGCGCCGTAGTTTTCGGCCCAGCCGAGGTTATGCGCGACCTTCGCCTCGTAGGATCCGGTCGGAAGGGTCGAGGTCGAGAAGGTGAAGACGCCATCACCGTCGGCATCCTGCAGCCAGGTCGCAAGGCAGTCGGGCTGCCAGTCTCCCGGGCATCCTGACTCGTCCTGGAACGACCCGGGCGCGACGATGATGTCGCCCTGCGCCGAGTTCTGGAAGAACTTTGTGCGCGGGTCGAAATAGAAGGTCACGGCACCACCGGGCGCGGTGTAAGAAACATTCGCTCCCTGTGCTGCGCCACCAGCGCCATAGTTGATGTCCCAACTGCCGTTGATTGCGACCTTGTACTCGTAGTCGCCGGCCGGGATGTCGAAGGTGCCCGAGTAGATTCCGTCGGCGCGTTTCGTGAGCTTTGCCGCGTCGCAGCCGGGCTGCCAGTCTCCCGCGCAGCCCATCTCGGAATTGTGACTTCCCGGCACAGTTACCAGGTCGATGCCGGGCTCGGGGTCGACAGTCTCGACGAGATTTACGGCGTTGCCGATTGAGGCGAAAGTGGATGCCGCTGCCCGCTGCCCTGCGGCATCGGTCGAGATCGCGCGGTACTCCACAAGCGTGCCGGCGGCGAGCCCCGCAGTGTCGTGGAACACGCGTGGGCTGGTGTCTTCTGCCGTACCGAGTTTCGTCCAGTCGCTCGAGCCGACAACGCGCCACGCGAAGCTTGTCTCCTGCCAGGTCGCGTCGGCGACAGCTGCGCTCACGGGTGAAACGCCGGTGAGGCCTGCGCCGGCGACGGGAGCATCGATCGTGATCGCCGTCGCCGCAGCAGGGGCGGATACAGTTCGGTCAGCGAGCAACACGATCGAGCTCAGCGCCGGAACCGCCAGTGTGATCTCGCCGGCGGAGTTGGCTGTCGCAGCTGCACCGGCCGCACCATACAGAACCGAGTATTCGGCGCCCGCGGTGAGGGTGGTGAAGGTGACGGTCCTGGCCTCGCCCGAGTTATTGAGCGCTACGAGGTGCTCGATCTTCTCGTCTCGATCGACTCGGCTGAAGGCGTACACGCCGGCTCCCGAATCGGCGTACCGCTCGATCTGGGCACCCTGCGCGAGAGCCGGGTGAGTGCTGCGCAGCGCCGACAGGGCCGCGATGTGAGTGTAGAGAGGCACGTCGGTGCCGTAGCGGTCGACTGATCCCGCAGTCTCGCCCGTGATGAGCGGCTGAGTCGTGTACTCGTCGACCTGGCTGGCGAAAAGTGACTGCCGGGCGCTTTGATCGTTGCCGCCGCCGGCGCCGGCGAAGCCCTGTTCGTCGCCGTAGTAGACAACGGGCTGGCCGCGGGTGAGATACATCAGGTCATGCGCCAGCTCGTCGCGCGCCAGCGGAGCATCAGTGTTCCTGAGGAAGTAGCCGATCCGGCCCATGTCGTGGTTGCCGAGGAACGTTGGCAGGGCGTAGGCGTTCGAATCGGGCGTGGTGTAGAGATCGTCGCTGGCGAACAGGGCGCTCAAACCCCGGGCGCTGTTGCCTGCGGCGAAACTCGTCGCCTGCGACTGGAACGAGAAGTCGAGCACAGAGTTGATGTCGGTTTTTCGCACGTAGGGCGAGGTGTTCGCGGCGTTGGCGTCGTAGACCTCGCCGAACATGAAGAAGTCGTCATTGCCTATGGCCTTGGCGTAGTCCAGGACCTCGGTCGACCACGTCTGCCAGAACTCGAGATTGACGTGCTTGACGGTGTCGATGCGGAAGCCGTCGATGCCGAAATCGACCCAGGTCTTGTAGACGTCCGCGAATCCATCGACAACCCGGGGGTTCTCGGTCATGAGATCGTCGAGGCCGGAGAAGTCGCCGTCGAGCACGCTCTCGCCCTCGAAGGTCGAGTCGCCACGGTTGTGATACAGCGTGGGATCGTTCAGCCAGGCCGGGACCTTGCGATCCGCGTTCTCGGCGGAGACCACCGGGGTGTACGGGAAGGATGTCGCGGCATCCAGTTCCGGGAAGTCTGGGCTGCCTGCCACTGTCGCAGGATCGAAGGGCTCGCCAGCCGCCGTCAGATACGGCACTGTCGCCTTGTCGATGTAGCTGTACTGCTTCTGTTCGTTGTCGATGATGTCGGCGGTGTGATTGGTGATGATGTCGAAGTAGACCTTCATGCCACGAGCGTGAGCGTCATCGATGAGCGCTGACAGCTCGGCGTTCGTGCCGAGGTGAGGATCGATCTGGGTGAAGTCGGTGATCCAGTACCCGTGGTACCCCGCCGACGCGTTTTCGCCCGTGCCCTGCACCGGGTTGTTGAGGAACGACGGCGTGAGCCAGATGGCGCTCGTGCCGAGACCCTGGATGTAGTCGAGCTGCGAGCGAAGCCCCGCGAGGTCCCCGCCGTTGTAGAAGCCCTTTTTGGTCGGATCGTAGCCCGAGTCCAGCGGGTCACTTCCCAGGCCAGCCGCGTTGTTGGCCGGGTCGCCGTCCTTGAATCGGTCGGTCATGACGAAGTAGAACTGCTCATCGCTGCCGGGTTGCCGGATTGGGTCCGCCACGAGCGAGGCATCCTGCTCGCTGTAGCTGTCAGCGAGGCTGAGAGCCTCGAGACCCACGCGTTTCTTCGCGACGTCGAAGGTGAACCGAAGTGTGCTGTCGCCAGCAATGGTGAGAGGGATGTTGTCGGCGCCACCATCGAGGCCGTACGCCTCATCCCACGAGTCGTTGAGAGCGACTTTGTAGTCGTAGCTACCCGCAGGAAGCGTGAACTCGGCCGACCACAGACCGGCGGTGCCGGTGGGGGCGAGGTCGGTTGCGTCGCAGGCCGGATCCCAGTCGGTGTCGCAGCCCAACTCCGATTGCAGGCTGCCGACCACAGCGACGGTTGGTTCTTCGGCTGCCGCGGCCAAGGGCAGCGGTGCGATGAGAAGCCCGGATGCGACGACGGCCGCTGCCGAGATTGTGGCGAGCGCGCGAGCGGCGCGATGGGGCTGTGTCATCTTTGACTCCCGATTTGTGGTGCGCTACACCGCGCAGAGACCAACGAGAGTGACCGTACTCGACTGTCAGATGAACTGCAAGCGTTTGCACGACAATCTGTTCTACCCCTATGTGGGGGAGGGATGACAGCAAAGCGCCCTCCGGCCGTTGCCGGAGGGCGCGCGGTGGGTTACTTGACCCGCTCGCTGATGCAAATGAAGTTGCCTTCGCTGTCGCGGAACCAGGCTGAGCGAAGGTCGTCGACGGTGGCGACCCCGTTCTCAGTCTTCAACTCTGGCGTTTCGTATTCCTCGAACTCGATTCCCTTCGAGCGCATCATCGACATCTCCTGGTCGAGGTCGTCGGTGACCCACAGCATCTGCGTGTTCTGGGCGGTGCCGGCATTCGGCGTCTCATAGAGGTCGAATGCGGTGCTCGGGGACGGGTGGAACGACAGCATGCCAGCATGCTCCTCGTCGGGATCCATCCCCAGCTTGTCGTGATAAAAACTGCGTGCTCGCGCGAGATCCGCGGCGGGCAGCACGGTGTGTGCTTCCTTCATCATGGGCCAACTCCTTTGGGCCGGTGAAAGGTTCAATGGCGGTGCGGGAGGGGGAGTGGGGCGCCGCACGGCGGTGCATCGCACTCGAGCTCCACGGTCGTCGGTGCCTGGCCGACGCTAGTGTGGATGCCCGCGATTTTACGCTCGTGGCGGGGCACTATCCAGTGGTATTCAGGACGGTTGCGTTGCCGAGTAGTCGGGGAGTTCCTGAAGCGTCCAGGTGTTGCCGTCCGGATCGTCGAAGGTGACGAACCTGCCCCACGGCTGCTCATCGACTCCGCGTGCCGCGACACCCTTCGACTCCAGGTGGGCCAGTGCCTCGTCTGCATCAGGCACGACGACCTGGATGGAGTTTTGCGTTCCCGGAGTCATCTCGGTGATGCCCTTCGCCGAGCGCAATGGAGCACGCAGACCCTGGCGGGGTGAGTTGCACGAAGCGGAGGCCCGGGCTGACGGTCTGGTCGTGGTCGAGAACGAAACCGATGTTGGCGTAAAAGTCGCGAGCTCGGTCTACATCGCTCACGGGGATGAAGATGAGTTCGATTTTCCAGTCCATGATTCCTGCCCTTCGCCAGTGGAAACGCTAGAAGGAAAGAGTAGGACGAGTGCGATGGTGAGCGCGATAGGTCGCTGCTCACACCTAAGCTGAAAAGACGACCGAAGGGGTTCTTGTTATGCGTCGATTTCTCGCGCTGGGCGTGGTGACCACGGCCGCTCTGGTGCTTTCAGGATGCTCCCTTCTGATGCCGCTCGTCGCGCCCAGCTCGCCCCGAGCCAGCGGACACCGATGCCTTCTACTCGCAGGTGCTGCGGTGGGAGACGTGTGGCGATTCACTGGAATGCGCCACGGCGAAAGCGCCCATCGACTGGGACTCCCCGGCAGACGGCTCGATCGATCTCGCACTGGTGAAGCATCCCGCGACCGGTGTCGCGCAGGGTTCCCTGCTCGTCAACCCAGGCGGACCTGGCGGTTCGGGCTGGGACTACGTGTACTACAGCAGTGCGGATTCCGCGACCGCCGCCGTCGCCGAGAGTTTCGACATTGTCGGCTGGGATCCCAGGGGCGTTGGCCAATCGACCCCCGTCGTGTGCTTCACCGATCCTGCAGGAGACCGATGACACGCTGTACGGCACCTACGACAGCCCGTACAACACGCAGGACTGGATCGACGAACTGACCGCGGAAGAGCAGACTTTCGCCGACGCGTGCGAGAAGAACACGGGAGCCCTGCTCGGCAACATCGACACCGCCAGCAACGCGAAAGACATGGACATGCTGCGCGCCGTGCTCGGAGACGACAAGCTGAACTACCTCGGCTACTCGTACGGCACGTACTTCGGCACCGTTTACGCCGAGCTGTTCCCCGAGAACGTCGGCCGATTGGTGCTTGACGGTGCAGTCGACCCGCTGGTGAGCGACTTCGAGAGTCTCAAGTTTCAGATGGCTGGCTTCGACAGCGCGTTTCGGGCCTACCTTGCCGACTGCCTCAGCGGCCCCGACTGCTTTTTCCGGGGATCGGTGGATGACGCGGCGGCACAGGCCCGCTCCGCACTCGACAACGTCGACGCCCTCGCCCTGACCAACGACGACGGGCGCGTGCTCGACTCAGCGACTCTGGCCACGGGCATCGTGCTCAATCTTTATTCGGAAAGCTACTGGCCGGATCTGACCGCGATGTTCACCGCGCTGGCCGCCGGCGATCCCGGACCCACCTTCGAAAGCGCTGACTACTACAACTCGCGCAACGACGACGGCACCTATCAGAGCAACTCATTCGAGGTCTACGTCGCCGCAACCTGCGTCGATGGCGACTTCGTGGATGACCCGGCCTCCACGCTTGAGCGGATCGCCGAGATCGATGCGGCAGCTCCGATCCTCGGCAAGTACGCCACGTTCGATGACTTCGCGGTGCTCGACGTCGCCTGCACCAACTGGCCCTTCCCGCGCGCGGAGCTTCCGACGTCGTTCGCTGCCGAGGGCGCGGCCCCGATCCTGGTGATCGGCACAACCAATGATCCGGCAACTCCATACGCGTCAGCCGTCTCGCTCTCCAAACAACTCTCCAGCGGGGTGCTTCTCAGCTACGAGGGCGAAGGCCACACGATCTATAACCAGGGCGTATCGTGCATCGACGACGTGGTCGACGACTACCTCGTGAACGGAACCGTGCCGAGCGCCGACCCGATGTGCTAGCCGTCGTCCTCGGGGGTGCGCCGCATCACCGGGGGTGGCCATGCCGTTGCGCCGAGCTCGCGCGAGATGTTTCGCGCGGCCTCCCGCAGGTCGTTGAGCACGTTGTCTTCCGGGGGCCACTCGCTTGACGGCATGACGACGGCGACGGCAGCGATCACGCTTCCGCTGCGGTCGACGACCGGTGCGGCTACCGAGGACTCGCCCAGCACAGCCTCGTCCTCTTCCGTCGCGATTCCGCGCTCGGCTACCTGGGCGAACTGCAGGATCAGCTTGGCTGGATCGGTAACAGTTTCGCCGGTGAGGCTTCGCAGCGGGCGTGTGAGCAGATGATCCGCCGCGTCGGGATTGTAGGTCAGCAGTACCTTGCCCATCGCGGAGGCATGGGCAGGAATGGAGAGACCGGTCTCCGGCATCTGCTCGCTGCCATCCGGCCTGAGATTGTGATGGATGATGATGACCTCGTCGAACAGCTCGGCGCCGAGCCGCGCCGACAGGCCCGTCCTGCGCGACAGTTCCCTGGTCCAGCGCATCGCGCGCGCCCGCACGTCGAGGGTGTCGAGGTAGACGTTCGACAGCTTGAGCAGGGCGGGGCCGAGCATGTAGCGGTTGCCGTTCGGCTCCTTCGCCACAAGACCGTGCAACTGCAGCGACTTCACGATTCCGTGAACCGTCGACGGAGGTAATTCGAGCAGCGTGGCGAGTTCGGTGATGCCAAGGTGCCGGGCGCCCTGAAGCGACGACAGCACCTTTGCTGCACGATCGATTGATTGGATCAAGAAAGTCCCCTTGGTCGGGCTAATCCCAGTATGAGGGATGCTATTCGCGTTTCGTTCGCGAAAACTCTTGACAGACGAACCAATCTCGTACCATATTCGACATTATCGAATGCGGTTCTGGATTATTGGAATGGTTCGACGGTCGAAATTCCGGCTTCCCACACGTTCAAAGGAGAACAATGGATCAGAATACGCAGTGGCAGAAGCTTGCTGCAGAGTTTCTCGGAACGGCCTTCCTCGTCTTCATCGGGGTTGGCTCCGTGCCGGCAACACTCATCGTCAATGGTGATGCTCCCTTCACCATGGCAAGCCTCGGGTTCATCTCGCTGGCTTTCGGCACCGTCGTCATCGCGACCGTGTACATCTTCGGTTACATCTCGGGCAACCACATCAACCCGGCGGTCACCCTCGGGCTTGCCGTGACGGGAAAGTTCCCGTGGCGCGAGGTCCCCGGCTACCTCCTGGCGCAGCTGCTCGGCGCCACAGTTGGCGCCTTCGCGATCGTCGGCGTGCTGGGCCCGAAGGCCAGCGAGGTCGGCCTCGGCGTTGCGTCCTACGGCCCATCGGTTCCGATCTACCAGGCGTTCATCGCCGAATTCGTGGGCACCTTCATCCTCGTGTTCACGGTGTTTGGCGTCATCCACCGCAAGGCGAGCCCCGGATTCGCCGGGCTCGTGATCGGGTTCGTGGTGTTCGCCGCGATCATTCCGGTCGCTCCGGCGACCGGCGCATCCATCAACCCCGCCCGCACGTCAGGGCCGATGCTCGTCCAGCAGATTCTCGGCGGAAGCGTGGCCTGGGAGCAGTGGCCGGTGTACGTGATCGCCGAGTTGCTTGCCGGCGTCGCTGCCGCGCTGCTGTTCGGACTGATCTCACGCACGCAGGCAGACAAGACCACCCTCACCGAAGCGCTGAGCGAAGAGAAGGCGACAGCATGAAGAAGCTCATCAACTCCCCGGAGTCCGTACTGGCGGAGGCCCTCACCGGGATTGCTGCGGCGCATCCTGAGCTGAACGTCGACCACGTCAACCGCATCATCTACCGCGGCACCCCCACTCGCGAAGGCAAGGTCGCGCTGATCTCGGGTGGAGGGTCCGGGCATGAGCCACTTCACGGTGGGTTTGTCGGCCTGGGGATGCTCGATGCCGCCTGTGCCGGGGAGGTGTTCACCTCGCCGACCCCCGACCAGATGCAGGAAGCCACGAAGGTCGCGGATTCGGGCGCTGGCGTGCTGCACATCGTGAAGAACTACACGGGCGACGTCATGAACTTCGAGATGGCGGCCGAGATGGCGGAGGCCGAGACGGGCGTCAAGGTCGCATCCGTCGTGGTCAACGACGACGTGGCAGTGGAAGATTCCACCTGGACCGCGGGCCGCCGCGGAGTGGGCGTCACGGTTCTTCTCGAGAAGATCGTGGGGGCCGCCGCCGAGGAGGGACGCAACCTCGGCGACATCACCGTCACTGGCCAACCGCATCAACGACTCGGGTCGCTCGATGGGGATGGCGCTGACGAGCTGCACGGTGCCGTCGGCGGGCAAGCCCACCTTCGAGCTTCCCGACGACATGATGGAGATCGGGGTGGGCATCCACGGCGAGCCGGGCAGGCACCGCGTCCCGCTCGCGGGTGCGTCGTCCATCGCGCAGCAGTTGGTCGAACCGATCCTGAAGGATCTCGACTTCACCGGCGCCCCGGCCATCGTCATGCTCAACGGCATGGGTGGTACCCCGCTGATTGAGCTGTACCTGATGTACGGCGAGGTCGCGGCACTGCTGGAAAAGGCGGGGATCCAGGTGGCCCGCACCCTCGTCGGCAACTACATCACCAGCCTCGACATGGCAGGCTGTTCGGTGACGCTGTTGAAGGCGGACGACGAGCTGCTGAGGCTGTGGGATGCCCCCGTCAACACATCCGGACTGCGCTGGGGAGTGTAAAAGGTATGGCAACTGGCACCGTTTCTCTCGATCAACTCGTGGCGTGGCTTGAACGTTTTCGCGACCTGGTCACCCAGCAGCAGAGCTACCTGACCGAACTTGATTCGGCCATCGGTGACGCTGATCACGGTACGAACATGACCAGGGGCATGAGCGCAGTGATGGAGAAAATCGGCGCCATGCAGGCAGCAGGCACGCCCGCAACCGCCGTCGACGAGCTCTTCAAGTCCGTGGGGATGACCCTCGTGACCTCGGTCGGCGGCGCGAGCGGCCCACTCTATGGAACGTTTTTCCTCAGGATGGGGATGACGGCTGGCCCCGTTGCTTCGCTCGACGGCGCAGCCCTGTCCGCCGCGATGCGGGCCGGGCTCGGCGGCGTTGTGGCCAGGGGCCGGGCGGAAGCTGGCGATAAGACGATGTACGACGCGATGGCATCCGGCGCTGGACTGCCTTCGACGCGAGCCTCGAGGCGGACGGCGACTGTGCTGCCGCGGCATCCGCAGCATTCGCCGCCGCCGTCGCTGGCAGGGACGCCACCGAACCGATGGTCGCCCGCAAGGGGCGGGCGAGCTACCTCGGTGAACGCAGCGCCGGCCACCTCGACCCTGGTGCCACCTCGACGGCGCTGCTGTTTGAGGCGCTCGCCGACGTCGTCGCCCGGGAGCCGTCGTGATCGGTCTCGTCGTCGTCTCCCACAGCCCCAGGCTGGCCGAGGCCGCGGTGGAGCTCGCCCTCGAGATGGTGGCGGGCGAACCCCCAGCCATCGCGATCGCGGCGGGAGCCGGTGACGGCATCATCGGCACGGATGCCACGAAGGTGGCCGCGGCGATCGACGAGGTCAGCTCCGCCGAGGGGGTGCTCGTGCTGATGGATCTCGGATCGGCCGTGCTGAGTTCCACGATGGCGCTGGAGTTCGTGACGACGAAAGTCGACGTGCGGCTCAGCGACGCGCCCTTCGTGGAGGGCATCATTGCCGCCGTCGTGCTCGCGGCGGCCGGGGCCGGCCTCGACGAGGTTGAGCGTGAGGCCAGGGATGCGATGGACGCCAAACGCGGGCAGCTTGACCTCCCGCCGACGCGGCCCGAGTCGTCCGAGCCCGCCGCCGCGCAGCCAGCCGACGCATCCGCTGACGAGACCCTGGTCAATCCGGACGGCCTGCATTCGCGACCGGCCGCGGCCATCGTGAAAGCGGTCTCCGAGTTCGAGGCAAAGGTGACCATCGCCGATCTCTCCACGGGAAAAGGGCCGGTGGCAGCCAACAGCCTCATCGCGCTCATGTCGCTCGGCAGCAAGACCGGCGACATCATCAGAATCTCGGCGGTCGGCGCGCAGGCAGCCGACGCTGTGCAGGCGCTTCGCGAGATGACCATCGACGGGTTCGGCGAGCTGGCCTGACACCCGAATCGGCGTGTGACCGGTAGGCCGCGCATGGCATCCCGCTGCCTCCGGGTATTGTCGCGAAGGTCATGAATCGCCAGCTCACCGCCCTGTTCGCCGCGTTCGAGGCGATCCTCGTCGTCGCGATCGGCGTGGCCATACCGCTGGTGCCGCTCACGCTGCTGTGGGGCATCCAATATGGGCTGGCGATCGATTGGGCGGTCTTCTGGAGGGTGTCGGTCGACACCTGGCTGCTGGGCCACGGCGTCGACATCGCGATGACGCTCGACCCCGTCACCGCGGCCCAGCTGGGGCTGCCCACGGCCGGTGAGCCCTTCACTCTCACCATTGCGCTGCTCGGCTTCGCACTGTTGACGGTGCTGCTGGGCGTGCGGGCCGGTCGACGGGTGGCCGAGACACGGTTCAGGATTCTCGGCGAGCTCGTGTCTCTGTCGACCTTCACCCTGGCGTCGTTCCTCGTGACCCTCACGGCACAGCATCCCGACGTCACACCGTCGCTCGTGCAGGGCACGCTGTTGCCGACACTCGTCTTCGCCGTCGGTCACGTGATCGGTGTGCGTCGAACCCGCAAGCTGCAGGATGACCGTGGCAGCTCGATTCGCGATCGGATCAACAACTGGCCCATCACCATCCGCGAGGGCGTGATCACGGCCCTGCGCGGTGGGGCGGCCGCAGCGGCCGCCGTTGTCACCCTCGCGGCGGTGCTCACCGCCGCGGCGATCCTGGTCTCGTACGCGCGAATCATCACTTTGTACGAGAGCCTGCACACCGAGGTGCTCGGGGGAGTGACGATCACCCTCGCCCAGCTCGCGCTGCTGCCGAACCTGGTCATCTACACGGCGAGCTGGCTCGTCGGCCCCGGCTTTGCGCTGGGCACGGGCTCAGCGGTGAGCCCACTGGCGACACAGCTCGGCCCCGTTCCGGCCATCCCCGTGCTCGGGGCGCTCCCGCCCGAGGCCCTGCCGTTCGGCTTCGTCGGGCTCGTGGTGCCCGTCGTCGCGGGATTCCTCGTCGGAGCTGTACTCGGCCCCGGTGCCCGCGGCACCTTCGGCCGCAGGGAGCTCGCGCTGGTGGCGGTCGGCGTCGGCGTGGTCGGCGGCGTCATCCTCGGACTCCTGGCATGGGCATCCACTGGCGCTGCCGGTCCGGGTCGGCTGCAGGATGTCGGGCCGAACCCGTTCGCGGTCGGCGGGTGGGCCGCGCTCGAGCTCGGGCTGGCCGCGATGGCCGGCCTGTTCGCAAGCCTCAAGTCAAGCTCGGCCATCGACGAGGCCCTGCAGCGATAAGATTGCCGGGTGTTATCACTCGTGGTCCTGATTTCGGGAGGCGGGTCCAACCTTCTCGCGCTGCTCGAAGCTGCCGAAGATGTGCAGTTTCCTGCGCGTGTTGTCGCCGTTGGCGCCGATCGCCCCGCCGATGGTTTCGATCATGCCGAGCGTTTCGGCGTGCCCACCTTCTCGGTCGCGATGTCGAACTTCGCCGACCGTGACGAGTGGGGCGACGCCCTGCTCGAACAGATCCAGGTCTGGCAACCGGACCTCGTGATCCTCAGCGGCTTCATGAAGCTGCTGCCACCGCGGGTGATCGCAGCTCTCGCGCCCAACCTGGTCAACACGCATCCGGCATACCTGCCCGAATTCCCCGGCGCGCACGGTGTCCGGGATGCGCTCGCCGCGGGGGTCACCGAGACCGGCGCGAGCGTCATCGTCGTCGATAACGGCGTCGACAGTGGCCCGATCATCTCGCAGGAACGCGTTCCCGTGTTCCCCGGCGACACCGAAACCAGCCTGCACGAACGGATCAAACCTGTGGAACGCCGGTTGCTGATCCAGGCCGTGCTCGACATCGCTAATTCCCACATCAACTTGAAGGAGCTCTCATGAGCGGCCCCAGCCACGCCCCCTCCGACTACCGCACGCGCGACGTCGTAAAGATCGACCGTGCCCTCATCTCCGTGAGTGACAAGAGTGGTCTTGTCGAACTCGCGACCGCGCTCGTCGCGGCCGGGGTCGAGATTGTGTCAACCGGTTCCACCGCGAAGACCATCGCCGCAGCGGGACTCGCTGTCACCGAGGTGGCTGACGTGACCGGATTCCCCGAGTCTCTCGACGGCCGGGTGCGCACCCTGCACCCCGCCATCCATGCCGGGCTGCTGGCCGACCTTCGCCTCGAATCCCACGAGCGCGAGCTGGGAGAGCTGGGCATTGCCGCGTTCCAGCTCGTGGTCTCCAACCTCTACCCCTTCGTCGAGACCGTCGCGTCCGGCGCGCCAGTGGACGACGTGATCGAGCAGATCGACATCGGTGGCCCGGCGCTCGTGCGCGCGTCAGCCAAGAACCACGCCAACGTCGCCATCGTGACGAGCCCGGCGAGCTACCCGCTCATCGAAGAGGCTCTCTCCCTCGGCGGGACGAGCCTCGCGCAGCGCCAGCGTCTCGCCGGTGAGGCATTTATGCACACTGCGGCATATGACACGGCGGTGGCTGCGTACTTCGCCGAGAAGGTCGGAGTCTCGGCCGACAACGCCGCAGCGGCCACGGCACAGGAGTCGTCGTTCGCTGACATCCTCAGCTACGAGGTTCAGCTCAAGAACACACTTCGCTACGGCGAGAACTCGCACCAGACCGCTGCCCTGTTCGTCGAGGAGGGTGGCCGCGGCATCGCACAGGCCACGCAGCTGCACGGCAAAGAGATGTCGTACAACAACTTCGTGGATGCCGACGCAGCGGTGCGCGCGGCCTACGACTTCGACGAACCGGCGGTCGCCATCATCAAGCACGCCAACCCCTGCGGCATCGCGGTGTCGCGCGGGGCGGGCGACCCGGTGGCATCCGCCCATGAGCGAGCACATGCCTGCGACCCGGTGTCCGCCTTCGGCGGGGTAATCGCCGCCAACCGCGCCATCACCCTCGAGGCTGCCGAGTCGATCAAGGACATCTTCACCGAGGTTGTCGTCGCTCCCGGCTTCGATGAAGATGCGCTCAAGGTGCTGAAGTCGAAGAAGAACCTCCGGTTGCTGCAGCTCCCTGACGGATACGAGCGTGCCCCCGAGGAATTCCGCCAGATCTCGGGCGGCGCGCTCGTGCAGTCGCCAGACACCTACGCCGACTTCAACTCAGACTCCTGGACTCTCGTGGCCGGCGATGAGGCCGACGCGCCCACCCGCGCCGACCTCGAGTTCGCGTGGCGCGCAGTGCGCGCAGTGAAGTCGAACGCCATCCTGCTCGCCCACGACGGCGCATCCGTTGGTGTTGGCATGGGCCAGGTCAACCGGGTCGACTCCTGCCAGCTCGCTGTCACCCGTGCCGGCGAACGCGCCGCGGGATCGGTCGCCGCCAGCGACGCGTTCTTCCCCTTCGCCGACGGACTCGAGATTCTGCTCGAGGCGGGTGTGCGCGCCGTCGTGCAACCCGGCGGGTCCATCCGCGACGAGGAAGTGATCGCGGCAGCCACTGCGGCGGGCGTGACGATGTACTTCACCGGCGAACGACACTTCTTCCACTAACCGGATGCTCACAGCGCGCACATAGGCGCGGGTCGATAGGTTGTGGGCATGCACCTCAGCGCCTTCAATAAGCCCCTGCCCACTGGTCGTCGGATCGCCGCGGCGGTGATCGCAGGTTTCGCCGTAGCTGCAGTCACACATCTGGTTGCCGTGCTCGTGTTCTTCGTGTCGAACGGAGCCGCGAGCGCCAACATCGTTCCGATCAGCGACTACTTCGTGCCCACCAGCCTCCTGCTCTTCGTTCTGTATTCGGTGGCGTCGTTCGCTGGGCGCAAACCGTACCTGGCCGATCGCGTTCGGTGCCGGACTGGTGACCGGAATCGTCGCAGCGTTCCTCGGCACCCTGTACGCGGTCGCCGCCGCCGGTCCGGTGAGCGCCGAAGCCGTCGGCTTCGTAATCTCCAGCCTGCTGGGCTCAAACCTGCTCTACTTCGTCGCTGCCGCCGCCGTTGCCGCGACCGCCGGCCGGTGCGCGTGGATCCTGGTGCTGGGGAGCCGTTCCCGCCGTGTCGCCTTCATCCGCCAGCCCGCATCGACCCTCGCCGACGGTGAGATCACCCACATCGATCGCACCGAGTTGGATCAGACGCTCGCCGATACCCAGTGGGACAACTACATTGAGGCGCTGGTCGCCGCCGGGTTCGAGACCGTGGAGCTGCCCGTCGCGGACGAGCATCCTGACTCGGTGTTCGTCGAGGACGCCGTCGTCGTGCTCGGCGGAACCGCGATCGTGACCCGCCCCGGCGCGGAATCCCGCCGCGGCGAGACCAACGCGGTCCGCCCCGCCGCAAAGAAGGCCGGCCTGACAGTCCGCGAGATCGTCGAGCCCGGAACGCTTGACGGCGGCGACGTGCTGGTGGTGGATGACACGATCTACGTCGGTCGCGGAGGACGCACCAACGCAGACGGCATCCGCCAGTTCCGCACCTTCGCCTCGGCGCTCGGATACACCGTGGTCGCCGTTCCGGTCACCAAAGTGCTGCACCTCAAGAGCGCCGTCACCGCCCTGCCAGACGGCACGGTCGTTGGATTCCCCGACCAGGTCGATGACCCGCAGCTGTTCGACCGGTTCCTCGCGATGCCGGAGCCGGGTGCCGCCGTGGTCGTGCTGTCACCGGACACCGTGCTGATGGCGACATCCGTGCCAAAGTCCATCGCGCTCGTCGAAGATCTGGGGTACACCGTGGTCGCGGTCGACGTCAGCGAATTCGAGAAGCTCGAGGGATGCGTGACCTGTCTCTCGGTACGCGTCGGCTGAGCAACGGGTCCCCATCGCGGGGCATGAGTGACTATTGCGGGCGCTCGCTGGGCGACGTATTCTGAAAGGCTGCCCGGCGCAGCACCCCATCAGGGTGCCGCCGGGCACTCCACAGTTCATAGTTGAGGGCGCTTGCGCCCATCCCCAACAGGGAAGCTCATGCCTGACACCACGATCTCATCGGGTCGCTCCACTCCGGTGAGCACCTTCGCCTCGCTGCGGCGGCTCTATCCATACATCAAGCCGGCTCTGCCCCGCATCTATCTGGGAATGGTGGCGGCACTGGCCGCAGGGGTGATGGCTCTGCTCATCCCGCAGGTGCTTCGTGAGCTCGTGGATGGCCCACTGCAGTCCGGCGATGCGCAGCAGATCTGGCCGGCCTTCGTGGTGGTGCTCGGCCTCGGGATACTCGAAGCCCTGATGGTCTTCCTCAGGCGCATGTTTGTGCTGACCCCGGGCACCCACGTCGAGGCGCGCATGCGCAACGCTCTGTACTCGAAACTGCAGGTGCTTCCCGTCGGCTTTCACGATCGCTGGCCGAGTGGGCAGTTGTTGTCCCGCGCCGTGAGTGACCTGAACCTCATCCGGCGCTGGATTTCGTTCGGTCTCGTCCTGCTGGTGGTCAACATCCTGACCATCGTCGTGGGCTTCGCGTTCCTGGTGAACATCTCCTGGGTGCTCGGCCTGCTCTTCATAGTGCTGTCCATACCGCTGTGGATCTATGGCTTCGCCTTCGAAAACAAGTATTCGACGGTGGCCCGCCGCAGTCAGGATCAGTCCGGCGACCTGGCGACGACCGTCGAGGAGTCGGTGCACGGCATCCGGGTGCTCAAGGCATTCGGGCGGGGCAGCCACGCGTTGAACAACTTCGCCAACCAGGCCGAGGAGTTGCGGGGAACTGAGATCGAAAAAGCCCGGGCTATCGCCGGCATCTGGCTGTGGCTGCTGCTGGTGCCGGATGTCACGTTCGCACTAGCGCTCCTCGGCGGCGTGTGGCTGGCCGCGAGCGGGCAGATCAGTGTGGGTGACCTCGTTGCCTTCTTCGCCACGGCAACCGTGCTGCGTTTTCCCGTGGAGTCCATCGGCTTCCTGCTCTCGATGACGTTCGACACCCGAACCGCGACCGACCGGTTCTTCGAGGTGATGGACACCGAGAACAGCATCGTCGACCCGGTGGCGCCGTTGACCGTTGCGGAACCGCGCGGGCGGCTCGTGTTCACCGACGTGCATTTCCGCTATCAGGATTCGCCAGAGCACTTGCCCGACCTGGTCGACGGTATCGACCTGACCGTCGAAGCGGGCGAGACGATGGCGCTCGTCGGGCTGACCGGCTCGGGCAAGTCGACGCTGACCGCCCTCACCACGCGCCTGTACGACGTCACCGGCGGCTCGATCACCATCGACGGCGTGGATGTGCGCGACCTCAGAATCACCGAACTCCGCTCGCTGATCGCGATGGCCTTCGAGGACGCGACCCTGTTCTCGGCAAGTGTCAGTGACAACGTGCTTCTCGGGCGACCGGATGCCACACCCGAAGACCTCGCGGAAGCCATCGACATCGCCCAGGCGGCGTTCGTGTACGACCTTCCGCATGGGCTCGACACCCTCGTCGGAGAGGAGGGTCTCAGCCTGTCCGGCGGGCAGCGGCAGCGGCTCGCCCTCGCGCGGGCAGTTGCCGCGAAGCCATCCGTACTCGTGCTCGACGACCCGCTGTCGGCACTCGACGTCGACACGGAGGCTCTGGTCGAGGCCGCTCTCAGGAGGGTGCTGGCCTCGACGACCGCACTCATCGTCGCACACCGGCCATCCACCGTTATGCTCGCGGACCGGGTGGCCCTGTTGCAGAAGGGGCGCGTCACGGCGGTCGGAACCCACTCCTACCTGCTCGCGTCGAATTCGCACTACCGCTACGTCATCTCCAGCCTCGAAGACGAGCAAAAGCGTGAACGAGAGGCGGTGGTCTCATGAGCGTCACCGGAGTAGAGGGTGAGGAGCGCAGCGACTACACCCGGCTCGAAAGCAGACAGATCAGGCAGCGCTCGCTGCGGTTGCTCGGCTCGCTGGTGCGCCCACTGAAAGCCCGCGTCATCCTGACGATGGTCGTTGTCGTCATCAGCACGGCCGCTCAGGTAGCCGGCCCCGCGCTGATCGCGATCGGCATCGACCGGGGGTTGCCCGCGCTGGTAGCAGGCAACTGGATGCCGCTGGCCCTCACGGTGGTCGCCTACCTGTTCACCGGGGTGGTGGGCGCAACGCTGATCGCCTGGTACACGGTGCTGACCGCGCGCGTGAGCCAGGCGATCCTGTTCGATCTGCGCAAACGGGTCTTTCTGCACACCCAGAAGCTGTCGCTCGAATTCCACGAGAGCTACACCTCGGGGCGGATCATCGCCCGCCAGACGAGTGACCTGGATGCGATCCGCGAACTGCTCGACTCCGGCGTCAACCAGCTGGTGCAGGGCGCGCTCTACATGCTCTTCATCGCCGTCGCGATGGTCTCGCTCGACTGGGTGAGCGGCCTTGTGCTGTTCGGGGCGCTGGTGCCGCTCGGCCTGCTCACCAGGTGGTTCCAGAAGCGCTCACAGGTCTCGTTCCGCGAGACCAGGACGGCGTCGGCGAAGCTGATCGTCCAGTTCGTCGAGACGATGACGGGCATCCGGGCGGTCAAGGCGTTCCGCAAAGAGAAGCGAAACGAGACGGAGTTCGGCGGGCTCGTCGAGAACTATCGCGAGGCCAACAGCCGCGTCATCCAGCTGTTCGGAATCTTCGACCCCGGCCTCGTGCTGATCGGAAACATCACGCTGGCGATGATCCTGCTGGTCGGTGGCCTGAGGGTCGCCGGGGGAGGGCTCGCCATCGGCGTGCTGCTCGCCTCGCTGCTGTACGCCAGAGCGTTCTTCGCGCCTGCGCAGGAGATGGCGATGTTCTACAACTCCTATCAGGCGGCAGCGGCCGCGCTCGAGAAGATCTCCGGGGTGCTCGAGGAGCGACCGAGCGTCGCAGACCCGACCGGGCCGATCGACCTCCGCAAGGCTCAGGGTCACGTGCGCTTCGACGGTGTCGAGTTCTCGTACAAGGCCGGCCCGGTCATCCTGCCGCACTTCGATCTGGAGCTGCCGGCCGGTCAGACCGTGGCGCTCGTGGGCTCGACGGGTGCCGGGAAGTCGACACTCGCCAAGCTGATCGCGCGCTTCTACGATCCGTCGCAGGGCTCCATCGCGCTCGACGGTGTCGACCTCCGCAAGCTGCACCCGAAAGATCTGCGCCGCGCCATCGTGATGGTCACGCAGGAGGCTTACCTGTTCTCGGGCACGGTCGCCGACAACATCGCCCTGGGCAAGCCGGATGCGACGATCGACGAGATCGTGCGCGCGGCCAAGGCCGTGGGAGCGCACGAGTTCATCGAGGCGCTGCCGCGCGGCTACAACACCGACGTGAACAAGCGCGGCGGGCGGGTGTCTGCAGGTCAGCGCCAGCTGCTGTCGTTCGCGCGGGCCTTCATCGCCGACCCCGTTGTGCTGATCCTGGATGAGGCCACGGCCTCACTGGACATTCCCTCGGAACGGCTCGTGCAGCAGGGGCTGCAGACCCTGCTCGCCGACCGCACCGCGATCATCATCGCCCACCGGCTGTCGACGGTGGCGATCGCCGACCGGGTGCTCGTGATGGAGCACGGCGTCATTGTCGAGGACGGTACTCCCCACGACCTCATCGCCGGGACCGGTCGTTTCGCACAACTGCACGCCGCGTGGCGTGACTCGCTGGTCTGAGTTCACTGCGCCGGAGGCTGGCGCATCCGGGACGCACCGGAGGATGATGGCGCCATGGTCACCGTCACCCCGTATCTGTGGTTCGACAACGACGCCGAAGAGGCGATCGAACTGTACTCCTCGCTGTTTGAGGATGCCAGAACCACCAACCTGGTTCGCTACCCGGAGGGCACGCCGCTGGCCGGCACCCTCATGAACGCCGAATTCGAGCTGGCGGGCCAGAGGTTCATCGCGCTCAACGGGGGACCGCAGTTCCCGTTCACCGAGGCGGTCTCGTTCCTCGTGTCGGTGGAGACGCAGCAGGAAGTGGACCGGCTGTGGGACGGCCTCGTCGGCAACGGTGGCTCGGAGTCGCGATGCGGCTGGCTCAAGGACCGGTTCGGACTGTCGTGGCAGATCGTGCCAACGGCCCTGCCTCGGCTTCTCAGCGATCCCGACCCGGACCGGGCCGCCCGGGCGATGGCCGCGATGATGCAGATGAGCAGGATCATCATCGCCGATCTGGATGCCGCGGCCGCAGGCTAGGGGCCGCCGTCGTCGCATCCCGCCGTCCCGCCGCTCCCCCTCCGTCCGCTTCTCTCTTCCGAAATGACGGATCCGCGCCCGGTGCACTCCCGGAACTACGGGGCCGAGTCATCCGAAACAGCCCCGATCTCCGTCATTTCGGAAGGGTGCGGGTGGATGCCGCGGCGGAAGCAACCCGTCAGACCAGGTGGTCGCAGCTCGAGAGGGCGGCCTCCACCGCAGCGATGACGACGCTCCACCGTTGGGTCACCTGGGTGTAGCTGAAGCGCAGCACGCGGTAGCCGAGCGCTCGCAGGAGTGCATCTCGGCGACGGTCCTCCTCGAATCCCTCGCGCGTCGCGTGAAATTCGGCGCCATCGATCTCGACAACGAGTCGGTCGCCGAGCAGGAAATCGACGCGCACGCCCGCCACGATCTGCACCTGCTGCGAGAACCGGATGCCGGCGCGGATGAACCCGAACTTCGCGAGTGACTCGCCGCCACTGCCGCTGAGGCGGTTCGCTCCGCGGAGTTGGCGCCGCGTTGCTGTCGGCAGCGACCGCGCGGCCCGGTCCCAGCCGGACTGGGAGATCAACCCGCGTTCGAGCGCGGACTCCACGACGGCAAACGCCACGTTGGCGGGCTGGGTCGAGGCGACATCCAGCACGCATCCCAGGGCGCCGACCGAGAGACCGGGTTCCGGGCGCGGCGCGATCGGTCCAGTGCACCCGCACGCGGTGGCGGCGGCGGGTCGCGCTCAGTCGAACCGACTTGTTGATCGGGCTACGAAGTGAGCGGGCATCCGGAGCGACCGTCAGCTCGAGGGCCGTGTGAGTCGGGGTCCAGATGCCGTGGCGGCGTGCACCGGCGAGGCCGGTGAGCCGACCGCCCACGCGCACGGCCTGCACCTCAGCGTCGTCGAGTTCGGGGCACGACGTAGTGCCCCTGGCGGGCCCGGATGATCTCGCCGCGACGAACCGCCGCGGTGAGTTGGTGCGACGTGTGCCCGTCCCGGAGTAGTTCGTAGGTGCGCGCAACGCCCCCGCGGCGCCGCACGTCGTAGTAGATCGTTCGCATGCCGACAGCATCCGCGCCCGCGGCCGGTCCCGGAGCCCGGCTGCGGCATCCGGTGCACAACCCGCCTCCCCTTCCGAAATGACGGAGAAGAGTGGATGTCACGGCAACCGCCTCCCGTAAACGCGGGGCGGCCCGCCGAGGTATCCGGGATTTCGGAAGGAGGTGGAGCGGGAAGGAGGTGAAGCGGAAGGAGGTGGTAGAGGCGGAAGGGGGTGCGGCGGAAGGACGGCCGCCGCCGCTACGGGGTGTGCCGCGCGACCGCCAGGTTCACGCGGAAGACTCCGTCTCGCGACCAGGTGAGCGGGGTTCCCTCGGCGCGGTAGTACTCGAGCGCGCGCTGCTCGTGATGGATTGCAGGATGACCGCTGGCGCGGACGACCCGCCACCACGCGGCATCCGACCCGTAGTGAGCCATGACCTGCCCGACGGCTCTCGCGGCGCGCGACCCGATGGCCGCCGCGACGTCGCCGTAGGTCATCACGGTGCCGGGAGGGATGCTCTCGACCACCTCGAGCGCCCTGCTGATGAAATCGTCTGGTGGTGTGGCCACTAGAGGCCGAGAACGCCGATGTTCTCGCCGTACTGGCTCTGGCCGGTGATGGTGAACCCGACGGCGAGGAAGAAGGCCTCGGGGCCGTCGTCGCCCGGCTCCCACAGGGCGGTGACGCGGTCGAAGCCCCGGCTCCTGGCCTCTTCGGCCAGCGCGAGCACGGCGAACCGGCCGACACCCTTGCCCTGCTCGTCGGCGGAGACTGTCACGCGCCAGATGCAGCTGCGGAACTCCTCCTGCGTCGACTCCGGGTCGAAGTTTCCGCGGATGAACCCCACGACCTCGTCGTCCTCGTTGAGCACGACTCGCGGCCATGACGTCACGGGGCTGAGGTATGCGTCGGCGATCGCGTACGTCGGGGGAGTGACGAACTGCTCCTGCCCGCGCCTCAACGTGAGGTTGTTCGCCGCGACGATGGTCTTGGCGGAAAGTTCTTCAAGTCTCAGCTCACCCATGCACACAGGCTAACGCCCGAGCGTGCACAGTGCCACAACCACCAGAACGAACTATCTTGATATCAAGATAGTTCGTTGAGCGAGTATGCTGTTCTCGGCCCAAAAACTAAGGAGTTCAGCTTGTCCAAGATCAAGGTAGAAGGCACCGTCGTCGAGTTGGATGGCGATGAGATGACACGAATCATCTGGCAGAAGATCAAAGACACACTGATTCACCCGTACCTCGACATCAACCTCGAGTACTACGACCTCGGCATCGAGCACCGCGACGCCACCGACGACCAGGTCACCATCGATGCTGCGCACGCGATCCAGAAGCACGGCGTCGGCGTCAAGTGCGCGACGATCACGCCGGACGAGGCACGCGTCGAAGAGTTCGGCCTCAAGAAGATGTGGCGCAGCCCGAACGGCACGATCCGCAACATCCTCGGCGGCGTCATCTTCCGCGAGCCGATCATCATCTCGAACATCCCGCGCCTGGTCCCGGGCTGGAACAAGCCGATCATCATCGGCCGTCACGCGTTCGGTGACCAGTACCGCGCCACCGACTTCCTCTTCAAGGGCAAGGGCAAGCTCACCGTCGAGTTCACTCCGGACGACGGCTCAGAGCCCATGAAGTTCGAGGTGTACGACGCACCGGGCGACGGAATCGCCCAGGTGCAGTACAACCTCGACGAGTCGATCGTCGACTTCGCCCGTGCGAGCCTCAACTACGGCCTCTCGCGCAACTACCCGGTGTACCTGTCGACGAAGAACACGATCCTGAAGGCATACGACGGTCGCTTCAAGGACATCTTCGAAGAGATCTTCGACACGGAGTTCAAGGAGAAGTTCGACGCCGCCGGCCTCACCTACGAGCACCGGCTCATCGACGACATGGTCGCCTCGGCCATGAAGTGGGAGGGCGGCTACGTCTGGGCCTGCAAGAACTACGACGGCGACGTGCAGTCAGACACCGTGGCCCAGGGCTTCGGATCGCTCGGGCTCATGACCTCGGTGCTGTCAGTTCCGGATGGGTCAGTCGTCGAGGCCGAGGCCGCGCACGGCACCGTGACCCGCCACTACCGCCAGCACCAGGCGGGCAAGCCGACATCCACCAACCCGATCGCCTCGATCTACGCGTGGACCCGTGGCCTCGCGCACCGCGCCAAGCTCGACGACAACCCGGCGCTCGCCGAGTTTGCGCACACCCTCGAAGACGTCGTCATCAAGAGCGTCGAGGCCGGCCACATGACGAAGGACCTCGCTCTTCTCGTCGGACCGGACCAGAAGTGGGAGACCACCGAGGAGTTCCTCGACACCCTCGACAAGAACCTGGCGACGCGTCTCGCCTAGCTCGCGTCGATGAAGGGTCGGAAGCTCAGGCTTCCGCCCTTCCTCCGTTTCTGCGGCGGTTTTCGGTGCCGGCCTTCTGGGGATAAATGGTCTCGCCTCTGGCCAGCATCTCGACGTAGGTCGCGATCTTTCGAGCGCGCGTCTCGGGTCGTTTCACATTTCCGATGCGGAACAGGATGGCGAACCTGTTCTGCAGGTCAGGGCGGCGAACATCTGGATGCGGCGGGGTTCCGTCGAGCGCGGCCTGCAGGTCGGCCGGAACCACGGCGTCCTTCTGCCGATACGCGGCGTCCCACCGCCCGTCTGCCTTCGCGCGATCGATCTCGGCGAACCCGGCTGGGCGCATCCTGCCCTCGGTGATGAGCCTCGCGACATGCCCCTGGTTGATCTGTGACCACGGGCTGCGCGTTCGCCGCGGTGAGAACGACACGAAGTAGTAGTCGGCGTCGATCGAGCCGGCCTGGCCGTCGATCCATCCCTGGCAGAGGGCGACATCGAGAGCCTCGGCGTAGGTGATTCCCGGCAGGGTCGTGCCCTTCTTGCGCAGTCTCAGTCGCACACCGTTGTGGTCGAGCTCGTCGGCGAGCCATGCCTCCCACTGGGCGACGACGTCGAACTCCAGCAGCGGACGATCGGCGATGGCGGCCATGCGGCCATCGTAGAACCGGCGACCGACGCGAGGCCAGCGGCTAGTAGCCCGAGAAGTAGTCGGAGTGCACGCGCCGCACTCCCTGCGACCGCAGCGCCGTGCGCAGGTCGGTCACGAGGGCGGGCGGCCCTGACACGTAGACGCGGCGGCGCGCGAGATCCGGGACGGCCTCGGCCAGTCGCTCCCCGGTCACGCGACCGCTTCCGCCGTACATCCACCCCTCCGGCAGCGACGAGGGCGCCTCGGGGGCGAACAGCACGACCCGGGCCCCGGAGCGTCTCGAGCAGGTCCCGGTACGGCAGCTCGCCCGCCGAGCTCGTGGCGTACGCGACCACGACATCCCGCCGCTCCCCACTGGCGATGGCGTGAGCCAGCTGGCTCGCAAACGGGGTGATCCCAATGCCGCCCGCGACGAGCAGCAGCGGCGTGCGAGGCATCCCGCGGCAGTGTGAAATCGCCACCGACCGACGTGCCGTGCACGATCGCGCCTGGCTGCCAGCGCCGAGCAGCGCCCGTTTGAAGCTGGAGCCCGTGGGCGGCACCGTGATCGCGAACGTGATCGGACCGTCACCGCCGGGAGCGGACGAGATGCTGAAGTAGCGACGGGTGCCCCTGAAGTCTGCCTTTCGGTGCGGGACGGTGAGTTCCATGTACTGGCCGGGCGCGAAACGCACAGGATGCGACGGCTGGAAGGCGAGCTCGACGCTGGCGGGCCCGATCGGTCTGCTGCCGAGAAAGCTGCAGCCGGATGCCACGACGCTGGCCGAATCCGAAGGCCACCAGGTTCGCCACCAGCAGCGCCAGCAGGTACTTGTTCAGGTAGCCCGAGTTGAAGGGAACCGCGAACACGAGTGCCGCGACGACGGCAACGGTCAGCTGCTGCCAGCGGCGCGGGGGAGCGTGAGCGGTTCGCTCAGCATGAATCCGCCGAAGAAGAAGAGCGCCGACGACAGGAACGCAAAGCCGAGAGCCGACTCGAGTGTGCTGCCGCCCAGCAGGGATGCGGCGACGCTGACGGCACCGGCCACCGCAGCAAAGGTCGCGCCCATCGCGAGTCGTTGCTGTTCGGTACAGCACCAGCAGCGCCCCGATGATGATCACGGGCTGCAGGTACGGCGTGCCGATCCACCAGACCGGGAACGCGAGGCCCACCGCACCGACCACGATCGTCCCGGCGGCTGCGGGGTTGAGAATGTGGCGACCGCGCACCGCGATGAGGTACTTGGATGCCGTCGCAATCGTGCCTGCGAGCGCGATGCCGCCCAGCGCCAGCGGGTCGGTCGTCGGCTCCATCACCATGAAGATCAGCAGGCCCGTGATGATGGATGACTCGACATGCGCCCTTCTCCTCGCGACGAGTGCGGCCAGCCACCCCGTGAGCATCGTCGATCCGACCGCGACGACGAGGGAGACGAGCAGCTCAAGCGGAGTGCGGCTGAGCTGCCCGAGGAGCGACAGCACCACGGCGACCGCCGCGATGGCCAGCAGGCAGACCAGCACGAGCTTGTACATGGTGACGACGCCAGTGACGCGGTCGAGCACTCGTCTCATGTGAACAGCTCCCCATCCCATTCCGGCGAGCTCTCGACCCGACCGTCGGAGAGCATCCGCACCCAGGCGAAGTCGAACTCGCTGGCGATGCGTCCGGTTCCGTGAAGAATAGCGCGGTCGCGATCCCGTCGGCCTCGAGGGCGAGCGGCGCAGACGGCCCACGTGGCGATCACGCGGCGGGTGGGCAGTCCCGTGGTCGCGTCGATGACGTGATGGATGCCGTCGCCCCAGGTGCGCCGATTCGTTGCAGAAGCGCAGATCGAACCGCCCTGCAGGTGTGCGATGCCGATCGCTTTGGTCGGGTCCTTCGGATGCTCCAGCGCCACCCGGATGGGCGCGTCGCCGCTGTGTCGGATGTCGCCGCCGCCGTCGACGATGTACTCGGTGTGGCCGGCATCCGCCAACAAGCCGCTGACGATGTCGACGAGGTATCCCTTCCCGGCGGCGCCCACGTCGATCAGTGCCGGGCGCGTCGTGGTGAGGGAGCTGGCCGTTCCACGCGAACGCATCGTCCCAGCTCGGGGCTGGCCTCGTGCTGCCGGTGGGGCGCAGGGAGTAGACGCGGTCGTAGCCAAGATCCTCCATCGTCCGGCCAACGAGCGGCGACATGCGCCCGTCCGTGGCGGCATAGAGGCGCCGATAGGTATCGAACAGCGCTGCCGCGTCATCCGGAAACTCGAACGTGCCGGCCGCCCGGGAGATTCGTGTCACGAGCGAGTCGTCCCGAAACCGGGAGTAGGCGAGGTCGAACGCCTCGATGCGGTCGTGGATGCGCGCCGAAAGCTCTGGCGAGACCGGCACGGCCGTGTCAATCTGCCAGGTGGTGCCGATCGCGTCAAACCGCACGCTAGGAGGCAGCGTCTGCCTTGATCGCGTCGATCGCGTCGTTGAAGCCGCCACTCGTCAGGGACGAGCCAGCGACCTTGCTGACGGCGAGCGAGTCGATGTCCTTGCCCACGACCTCTGCAGCGATCCCGTCGATGAACTCACCCTGGTAGCGCCGGGAGTCAGGGCTCTCGCCGAAGCCGACGACCTCGACGGCGGTGACGATGTCATCAGCCAGGGTGACCGTCACGTCCACCGTCTCGGTGCCGTTGGGTGACTGGTAGCTGCCACTCTCGGTGTAGGTGCCGTCGGAGTACGCTACGTCTTCCGCTGCCGGGTCGCCTTCGGTAGCGCTCGACCCGGACGCGCTGCAGCCGGCGAGAGCGCCCACGAGCGAGAGGCCGGCGAACACTGCGATGGTGCCCTTGTGGTCGTGAATGGATCGCATTGAGCCTCCTGGCATCGTGGACAGACAATTCCAGCATGGCGCATATGCCGGAGGGTTGCCTGTATGGCCGCAACGCCGCATCCGCCACCCACCCAACTCGCCCTCGGTGTCGAATAGTCCATATGGGAACTCGAAACGATGTTGTGGTGGCCGTCGTGTCTGCGGTGCTCGCTGTGGGTTCGGCCGTGATGCTCCTGGGGTGTTCTCCTGCGCTGCCTGACCCGTCGTCCGAGCCCCGCGACCCGGGTGCGACCAGGGTCGCATTCTACGGTGACTCGTACACCCTCGGCACAGGAGCGTCCGGCGCAGACAAGCGCTGGTCGACCATCGTCTGCGACGAACGCGGATGGAGCGAGTTCAACCCGAGCGTGAATGGACTCGGTTTCATCAACAACCGATCCATTTTCGGTGACGGTGATCAGCCCAGCCAGATCATCGCCGATCGGCCGGACATCGTCTTCGTCACGATGGGGCTCAACGACAATTTCAGCTTCGAAGCAAAGGCCGATGCGATTCGGGCTCAGATCACTGACGACCTCGATCGACTGTCGGCCGCCCTGCCTGACGCCCGTTTCATCGTGGTCGAACCGTTCTGGTACTCGGACGAGCGCCCGGATTCCGTGGAGGTCATCAACGGCTGGGTAATGGATGCCGCGGCGAGGATCGGAGCGGACTACATCCCCGGCGCGTCACACTGGATTGAGGGCCACCCCGAATGGATGGCGGGCGACGGCCTTCATCCAAACGATGCCGGCTATGCGGAAATGGCCGCACGGATGAACGTCGAACTCGCCAAACTCGACCTCTAACCGGCACTAAACTGACATGGTGAGCAAACCCGTCGACGTCGCCCTCATCGGCGGGGGCATCATGAGCGCCACCCTCGGTGCCCTCCTGCAGCAACTCGAGCCAGACTGGGAGATCCAGATCTTCGAGCGACTCGATGATCTGGCCCTCGAGAGCACCAACCCGTGGAACAACGCGGGCACCGGCCACGCGGCGCTGTGCGAGCTCAACTACACGCCACAGCGCGCCGACGGCATCCATCGACATCGCCAGCGCCGTCAAGGTCAACGAGCAGTTCCAGGTGTCACGCCAGTTCTGGTCTTTCCTCGTCGAGAACGGCGCGCTGCCCGAGCCGAGTGCGTTCATCAACGCAACGCCGCACATGAGTTTCGTCTGGGGCGAGAAGAACGTCGAATACCTGCGCAAGCGGTTCGAGGCGCTGAAGGACCACCCACTCTTCGCGGGAATGGAGTTCAGCGAGGACGCCAGGGTCATCCGTTCCTGGGCTCCCCTGATGATCCCCGGACGCAGCAAGTCGCAGCCGATCGCGGCGACCCGTATCGCCGCAGGCACCGACGTCGACTTCGGTGCCCTCGCACACCTTCTTTCGAAGAATCTCGTGAACGGCGGGGCGAAGCTCAACACTGAGGTGTTGGTCACCGGTCTCAAGCGCACGCGGGACGGTCTCTGGCGGTTGAAGATGCGCCGCGATGTCGGTCTCACCCCGGTCAGGCCGCTCGAGGCACGCTTCGTCTTCGTCGGGGCTGGCGGTTATGCGCTCAACCTGCTGCAGAAGTCCGGCATCAAGGAGATCAGGGGCTTCGGGGGATTCCCGGTCAGCGGCGAATTCCTTCGCACCGACAACCCCGAGATCGTCGCCAGGCACAAGGCGAAGGTCTACGGCAAGGCGGCCACCGGTTCGCCCCCGATGTCTGTTCCGCACCTCGACCTGCGGGTCGTGGATGGCAAGGGCAGTCTCATGTTCGGCCCTATGCCGGCGCCAGCCCGAAGTTCCTGAAGACCGGTTCGATCTTCGACCTCTTCGCGTCGCTGCGCTGGCACAACGTGATCCCGATGGTCGCGGCGGGCGCTCAGAACCTCTCGCTCGTGAAGTACCTGGTCAGCCAGCTCGCAGCGTCGAAGGCGACGAAGTTCGACGAGCTCAAGCAGTTCTATCCGGACGCGAAGCCCGAGGACTGGTACACAATCACCGCGGGCCAGCGCGTGCAGGTGATGAAAAAAGACAAGCAGAAGATCGGTGTGCTGCAGTTCGGCACCGAGGTGGTGGCTGCGTCCGACGGCAGCATCGCCGGCCTTCTCGGCGCATCACCTGGCGCGTCGACGGCCGTCCCGATCATGCTGGGTCTCGTCGAGAAGTGCTTCCCGGAGACGAATGGACGCCTGGCGTCCCGAGCTCGAGCGAGATGATCCCCACCTACGGGCAACCGCTCGCCGACCAGCCTGACCTGGCACGGGAGACGATCGAACGCACCGCCCGCGTTCTGAACATCAACCCCTGACGACGTTCCGGGGGACGTGAGACATATCAATGTCCCCCGTCTTGTCCTCGCTTTTGCGTCGTTCCGTGTACCCCGATTGTGGGCTGCCGGACCGTGGTAGCTATGTGTAATAGTGGGATGATTCACCGCTAGCGGGGCACGGTGAACCGCGTAAATGAAGCGGATGCCCCGCGCTACCCGAACACCATGCGCCAAGGAACCCGATGACAGTCACCGACCCAGCCCAGCTCGACACGAACGAGCAGGCACCTGCCCGGGTGCGGCTCGCAGTCCTTGACGACCACGAGGTGCTCCTCGACAGCCTCGCAAGCTGGATCGCCACCAACGCACCAGACTTCGAACTCGTGCTCAGCGCCAGCACCTGGCAGCAGCTCGTGCACAGCAGCAACTTTCCGACTGATCTCGTGTTCCTCGACTTCCAGCTGAAGGAGCCGGTCTCCATCGAAGCCCGGGTGCGCACGTGCCGGGCCGCTGGAGCCAAGGTGATCGTGCTCTCGAGCCTGGACACCCCGGAGGCGCAGCGAACGAGCTCTGGCCGCAGGCGCCGTCGCGTTCCTGTCGAAGACGCTGCCGATGCGCGAGGTGATGGAAGCGGCTCGCGCGGCCATGGGCGTGGCACCTGACCCTGGACAGCGCGACTGGCGGCCGCTGCCCGATGGCGCGGCCGCCCGTGTGCGCCCCAAACTGAGTGCGGGGGAGGCGGAGGCCTTCACCTTGTACGCCTCAGGGCTCAGCACGCCCGAGGTGGCCGAGCGCATGAACGTGCAGTATGAGACCGCGAAGACGTATCTTCGACGTGTACGTGAAAAGTATTCGAAGGTGGATCGTCCGGCCAGCAAGAAGGCCGAACTTATCCGGCGGGCGGCTGAAGACGGTTTCCTGCGCTAATCGAGACAGGACAATGAGCAAGCTATATTTCCGCTACGGCGCCATGAACAGTGGCAAGAGCACGGCGTTGCTCCAGGCAGCATTCAACTACGAGGAACGTGGGCAGCAGCGTGCTGCTCGCCAAGCCGCGGGTCGACACGAAGGGCGATTCCGACATCGTCTCGAGGCTGGGGGTCACCCGACCCGTCGATTTCACCGTGGCACCCGACGAAGACATCCTCCAGAAGTTTCAGCGCCAGCGCGCTGCCGTCATCGAGCGCACCGGGTCGACCGTGAGTTGCCTGCTCGTGGACGAGGCGCAGTTCCTCACCGAGGGGCAGGTGGATGACCTGCTGAGGATCGCGATCCTCGAGAGTGTCCCCGTGCTGGCGTACGGCATCCGTACCGACTTTCAGACCGTCGCGTTCCCGGGGAGCCGGCGCCTGCTGGAGATCGCGCACTCGCTGGAGGAGCTCAAGACGATCTGCCGCTGTGGTCGCAAGGCGGTCTTCAACGCGCGCAAGCGTCGGCGACCAGTACATCTTCGACGGCGATCAGGTCGCCATCGACGGGGTGGATGTCACGTACGAGTCACTGTGCGGCGCCTGCTACCTCGGCGAGAGCGACGGCGTGCTCAACAACGGCTGGCGCCCCAGGGCCGAGTTCAGCTACGGCAGCGCGCCGGATCCGCGACTTCGCCTGAGCACAACACATCGCCCTCCCGAAGGAGGCCGATGTGATGGTCACTCTGCGGTCGGCCATGCTGTCGGGGTAGCGGGATTCGAACCCACGACCTCTTCGTCCCGAACGAAGCGCGCTACCAAGCTGCGCCACACCCCGATCGCTGCACGCCGAGGCGTCAACTCATCAAGAATAGCTGAAATCTCTGCGCGGTCAACGTCACGACGACTGCTTCGGGTGGGCAGGCAAAGCGGACCGGTGCGTAGATCGAGGTGCCGATCCCTGCGCTGACGTTCAGATACGCGGCCTTCCGAGCGTGCTGCCAGACGCTCAGGCCCTGCGCCTGCTCGCGCGGGATGTCGCAGTTGGTCACCAGCGCGGGCTGGCCCGGGATGCGGACCTGGCCGCCGTGCGTGTGCCCGGCGAAAATAATCTCGGCACCGTAGTTGACGAATGAGTCGAGCACCCGCCGGTACGGCGCGTGAGTCACCCCGATCGACACCGACTCGGGGCCGGAAGGCTCGTCCTGCCAGCCCACGTTCTCGCGCATCTCCTCGATGGCGCCCGGAAGCTTGTCGAGTCGGTCCCATCCGCGGTGAGCATCGTTGGTTCCGAAGAATTCCAGGCGGGAGCCGCGCATCTCGATTGCGCGCGCGGCGTTGTTCAGCGAGAGCCATCCGAGGTCGTTCTCGAAGTACGCCTCGAGTCGCTGCCGTGTCGAGCGCAGCCGCATCCTCGGGCTTGGCGATGGGCCAGCAAAGTAGGCGAAAGGATTCTTGAGTTGCGGCCCAACGTAGTCGTTCGATCCATGGACGTAGACCCCGGGAACGCCGGCGAAGACGTCGAGCCCCCGCATCACGCCCTCGATACCGTCAGCGTGACCGAGATTGTCACCGGTGTTGACGATCAGATCGGGCTCGATCAGTGCCAGGGAGCGAAGCCAGTCCTGCTTGCGAGTCTGCCAGGGCGCCATGTGCAGGTCAGACAGGTGAAGAACGGTGATCGGACGCGCGCCAGGTTCGAGCACGGCAGCAGTCTCGTAGCGGACGGTGAAGCGATTGCGTTCAACCAGAGCGCCCCACGCGAACGCGGCAACACCGGCCGCCGCCGCTACGCCGAGGGCTGTTCCGGTCACCCGCCCGGGACTGGGACTCACGGGCAGCTGATCTTGCCGACGCCGAGCGTCACAGGTACGCCGGGAACCGTCGGCGTACCAGCCGCCGGGTCACTCGACTGGACCTTGCCCACGCGCGGGTCTGTCGCCAACACGGGTCCAGGTCCGGACGTTGGGGCCAGGACGACACACTGCTGGCTCACCGACGCGTACCCTGCCGCCTGCACCTGACTCTTGGCATCGTTGAAGTCGTTCGTCTTTCCGTCACCCACGACGTCAGGGAACGGAATCTGGTTGCCCTTGCTCGTGTAGACGGTGATGGTGACGCCCTTGGCCGAAATGGTGCCGACGGGAGGATCCGTGCCGACGACCCTGCCGGCTTCGAGGCTGGAGTCGACTGGACCGCCGTCGGCGTAGGAGAACCCGAGCCCCTCGAGGATCGTGCGGGCCGCGCTCACGGTCAGTCCCTCGACCGGCGGCACTGTCTGCCCGCCGCCCGTCAGCAGCTCTGGATCGGCAGCGGGCCAGTCGGCGCCGCCGTACTTGTTGTTCAGGGCGGTGACGGTCGGGTTCATGATGTAGTGCCTGAGGCGGATGCCCGAGACGCCGGCATATCCGGAGTCAAGGATGTCGTAGTCGCCGATGATGTTTCCCACCCAGACGACGGTGCCCGCCGTGGACGTTCCGGTCGCCATCCAGGTGTGGTTCGCGCTGTCGGTCGTGCCGGTCTTGCCGAAGATCGGAATTCCGTCGCCGGGGTTCGAGTAGACCTGGTTGCCCGTCACCATGACGCCCTTGAGCACGTCAATGGCGGTCGCCGCGATGTTTGCCCCGATCGCCTGGCGGCAATCCGGGCTCTGTCCGGCGACGCTCGAACCATCCGGCATCGATCACCTTGTCGACGATGATGGGCTTGCAGTACAGGCCGTTGGCGGCGATGGCAGCGTAGGCGGCCGCCATGCTCAGCGGCGTGACGGTGTTGGTGCCGATGATCGAGGTCGGGTTGGTTTCCAGCGGCTCGCCGTCGGCGCGCTCGACCCCGAGGCTCGCTGCGACGTCGCGGATGTCGCACAGGTCCAGCTGCTTGGCCATCGAGAAGAACACACCGTTGACCGAGTTCACCGTGCCGTTTCGCACCGTGTACGTGCCGGCTTCACCTGCGTTGTTCTTGAACGAGAACGTTCCGCCGCTCAGCTTCTCTCCGCACGCCGTGTATGAACTGAACGGTTCCTTGCTGTTGGGGCTACCGCTCACCCGTTCCTCGACGCCGTTGCCGGCCTTCAGCCAATCGAGCAGGGTGAAGACCTTGTAGGTCGAGCCGGGCTGGAAGCCGGATGATCCACCATATTCATAGCTGGTGTTGAAGTTGACGGCTGTCGCAATCGAGCCGGCGCCCTCTGCGGTGTCATCGAAGAGCTTGTTCTGCGTCATCACCAGCACGCGACCGGTGCCGGGCTGCACGGTCGATGTGGCGCTTCCGAGGGAGAAGCCGGTCTCGGTGTTGGGGGCGTAGGTCCAGGTGGCGTTCTGGGCCGGGATCTGAACATCCAGGTCGAGCGTCGTGTAGAGCTTGTAGCCGCCGATCTTCCAGTTGGCCTTGCGCTCTGCGGCGGTGTTGCCGAGGAACTCGAAGTCGCCGACGCTCTTGACGACGTAGTCGCAGAAGAACTTGGCGTAGTCGTCTGGCGGCGAGGCATCCATTCACCGCAGGCTTCGGGCTGATGGTCGTTTCATCGACGGGAGTGGCCAGGGCCTCGTCGCGTTCCGCAGCGGTGATGTTGCCTGCGCCGTACATGGCGTTGATGATGTAGTCGCGACGTTCCTTGTTCGCCTGGAAGTTCTCGGGGTCACCGAGGTTACGCACGTTCGGGTACTGCACGATGGCGACGAGGCTGGCCGATTGCGCGATGTTCAGGTCGCTGGCGTTGATGCTGTAGTAGCGCTGCGCTGCCGCCTGGATGCCGTAGGTCGCGTTGCCGAAGTTCGCGATGTTGAGGTACGCGGTGAGGATTTCCTTCTTCGTGTACTTCTTCTCGAGCCCGATCGCCTGCTTCATCTCCTTCAGCTTGCGATCGAACGACTCTTCCTTCGACTTCTCGTACGCGGCGTCGCGTTCCTCCTGCGTGGGGAGGTTCTCGGCCTCCGCGGTGCCGATGTTCTTGACGAGCTGCATCGACAGAGTGGATGCCCCGCTCTCGACCTGGCCGGAGCTCAGGTTGGCGAGCGCCGCCCTGACAACGGACGACACGTCGACGCCACCGTGCTCGAAGAAGCGGGCATCCTCACCGTCGACCGTGGCATCGAGCGCGAACTTGGAGATCTCGTCGTAGCTGACCTCTTCGCGGTTTTGGTCGAAGATGGTCGCGATGAGAGTCGAGCCGTCAACGTTGCCTTCGCCCGTGTAAGTCGCATAGATCTCGTTGCGCTGTGACTGCTGCCCGATGTTGATGTACTCGGGGAGGCTGTCGAAAACTCCGATCGTGCTGGAGGCAGTTACTCCGGTGACCGCGATCGCCGGAGCGACCATGACGGTCACGAGAACTCCGGAGAGAACGCTGAAGCCGAGGAATCCGGCAATACCGGAGACAACGCCTCTACGGGGGGGTTTTTGGGCAGACATAGAATTAGGGTACGGGACGATCCCGTATTCGAAGCTGAACGGAAGCCGACAAATGCCCCAGTGGGAGTACCTCACGACACCGCTCATCATCCATAACACCTCCGCAATCCTCAATAACTGGGGCTCAGAGGGGTGGGAACTCGTGCAGGTTGTCACCGGGCCCGAGGGTGGACTTGTTGCGTATTTGAAGCGACAGAAAGAAGAATCCTGATGTCACAGTTGGATGATCGGCTCGCCGAGCTCGCCATCACGATCCCGTCCGTAGCGAAACCCGTCGCGGCCTATGTGCCCGCGGTTATCTCGGGAAACCTCGTGTACACCTCCGGGCAGCTGCCTTCCGTCGACGGAAAGCTCGCGGTGACCGGCAAGGTTGGCGCCGACGTTGACGCTGAGACGGCGAAGTCTCTCGCTCGCATCTGTGTTCTGAACGGCCTTGCTGCCGCCCAGAGTGTGCTCGGTTCGCTCGACAGGATCACGCGGGTCGTGAAGGTCGTCGGATTCGTGGCATCCGACCCCTCATTCACCGGCCAGCCCGGCGTCATCAACGGAGCCTCTGAGCTGCTCGGCGAGATTTTCGGCGATGCCGGTATTCACGCCAGAAGCGCCGTTGGTGTCGCGGTGCTTCCGCTTGACGCCCCGGTCGAGGTCGAGTTCCTGTTCGAGTTCGCGTGACCGAGGTCTGGTCAGAGGGCCAGGCCGGCGCGAGCGCACGGGAGCACGATCTCGATCTGAGCCGCTACGACGACGCGCTCGCCGGCGTGACAGTTCGCGGGCGACGACTCGTGCAGGACAGCCGCACGATCGAGGCTGGCGACATTTTTGTCGCGCTCGGACGTCCGGGAGCCCCCGCATTGCCGTGGGTCCCCGACGCGCTGGAGCGAGGTGCCGCGGCCGTGCTGGTGGATGCGACGGAGGCCGGGTCCGGACTCCCTGAGCACGTCTACGGCGTGACGGGGCTGAAGGCAGTACTGGGGCGGATGGCCGACGATTTCACGGGGCATCCATCCAGGGCGATGACGATGGTGGGCATCACGGGCACCAACGGGAAGACCTCGACGAGCCACCTCCTCACGCAGGCGTGGAGGGCGCTCGGGACCGAGTCCGCGACGATCGGGACGCTGGGTGCCGGGGTTACCGGCGACCCGAGGATCAACATGGGCATGACGACACCGCAGCTGTCGACTGTGCACCAGTTCCTCGCCGACTTCGTCGCGCGGGGCGTCCAGGATGTCGCGATGGAGGTCAGCTCGCACGCGCTCGAGCAGGGCAGGGTCGACGGTGTCGCGTTCGACATCGTCGCATTCACGAACTTCACCAGGGACCACCTCGACTATCACGGCACGATGGAGGAGTACGCGCGCCAGAAGGCGAAGATCTTCACCCTGCCGGGCATTTCTGCCGCGGTCATCAACCTCGATGATGCGTTCGGACTCGAGCATTTCGGAAAGATTGCCGAGGGAATTCGCCGCATCGGGCTGAGCTCACACGGTCATCCTGACGCGACGGTGTCTGCCGAAAACGTGCAACTCACCACGCAGGGGGTGCGGTTCGACCTCAGAATCGACGGCACCCGCCACGCGGTGGCGAGCTCGCTAATCGGTCGGTTCAACGTCGACAACCTCCTCGTCGTCGCCGGGGTGCTGCACGCGCAGGGCGCTGCCCCCTCGGTCATTGCCGGACTGCTCGGGCCCCTCACTCCCGTGGTGGGCAGAATGACGCGCATCCAGCCGTCTCCGTTGCTGCCGCTGGTGGTCGTCGACGCCGGACACACCCCGGATGCCGTCCAGCAGGCCGTCAGGGCACTGCGGGAATCCGGCCATTCGCGCATAGTGACCGTCTTCGGTGCCACCGGGGATCGCGACCCCGGCAAGCGGCCCGAGATGGCACGCATCGTCGAGGCGGGGTCCGACCTGGTGATTGTCACCGATGACGACGTCCACTTCGAGGACGGCGACCGCATCCTCGACGACATCCGCACGGGATTCGAGCATCCCGAGCGGGTCATCGAGATTCGAGACCGAGCGACAGCGATCGGGTACGCGATTGACGCTGCGGGTCCGGATGACGTTGTGCTGCTTCAGGGCAAGGGCCACGAGCCGTACCAGATCATCGGTGACCAGCGCGTGCCGTTCAGCGATATCGACACCGCCGAACGGCTCCTCGCCGACAGGATGTAGTTACTTCAGCTTGTCGGAGATGATTTGCATCACCGAGGTGTCTGCGAGAGTGGTCGTGTCGCCGATCTCGCGGCCCTCGGCGACATCCTGAAGCAGCCTTCGCATGATCTTGCCCGAGCGGGTCTTGGGCAGCTCGGACACGATGAACACCTGGCGTGGCCTCGCGATGGCTCCGATCTGCTGCGCGACATGACTGCGCAGCAGGGCGGATGCCTCCTCCGCCGTGTGATCGGCAGCCTGGTTCGCCTTGATGATGACGAAGGCCACGACAGCCTGACCGGTTGACTCGTCGGCGGCACCGACGACGGCCGCTTCGGCGACCATGTGATGCGAAACCAGGGCTGACTCGATCTCCTGCGTCGAGAGGCGGTGGCCGGAGACGTTCATCACGTCGTCGACCCGGCCGAGCAGCACGATGTCGCCGTCGGAGTCCACGTGCGCGCCGTCGCCGGCGAAGTACTTCCAGTTGCCATCCTTCGAGAATCGCGACCAGTAGGTCTCCTTGAAACGTTCAGGGTCGCCCCAGATGCCGCGCAGCATGGCGGGCCACGGCTCCGAGACGACGAGCAATCCACCCTGCGGCGGGTCGACTCTCGTGCCGTCCTCGCCGAGAATGTCGATCTTCACGCCAGGGACGGGCACCTGCGCCGAGCCCGGCTTGAGGGTGGTGAGGCCGGGGAGCGCCGAGATCATGATGCCGCCGGTTTCGGTCTGCCACCACGTGTCGACGATCGGCGCTGTGCCGGCACCGATGACGTCCCGGTACCAGATCCACGCCTCCGGGTTGATCGGTTCGCCCACCGAGCCGAGCACGCGAATCGAGCTGAGGTCGAACCCCTGCGGGATCTGCCTGCCGAGCTTCATGAAGGAACGAATCGCGGTCGGCGCGGTGTAGAAGATCGACACCTTGTACTTCTCGATGAGCTCCCACCAGCGACCCTGATGGGGAGTGTCTGGCGTGCCCTCGTACATCACCTGGGTCGCCCCGTTGGCGAGCGGTCCGTAGACGACGTAGCTGTGACCGGTGACCCAGCCGACATCGGCGGTGCACCAGTAGACGTCGGTCTCGGGATGAAGATCGAAGACGCTGCGGTGGGTGAACGCGACCTGCGTCAGGTAACCACCGCTGGTGTGCAGGATGCCCTTCGGCTTGCCCGTGGTGCCCGAGGTGTAGAGCACGAACAGCGGGTTCTCGGACTCGAAGCCCTGCGCCTCATGCTCGGGGTCTGCCTTGGCCAGTTCGTCGTGCCACCACAGGTCGCGACCCTCGGTCCATTCGACGTCGTTCTCGCCACGCTTCACCACCAGCACGTTGGTGACGGTGGATGTTCCGTTCTCGAGTGCACCGTCCACCGCGGCCTTCAGCGGGAAGACCTTGCCCTTGCGCCATCCACCGTCTGCGGTAATCACGAGCTTTGCGCTGGCGTCGTCGATTCGGCTGCGCAGGCTCTCGGAGCTGAAGCCTCCGAAGACGACGGAGTGCACAGCGCCGAGCCTGGCGATGGCGAGCATCGCGATCACGGCCTCCGGGATGACGGGCATGTAGACGGCGACGCGGTCGCCCTGTCCGATGCCGAGCGCGGCGATCGCGTTCGCGGCGCGCTTCACCTCCGCCGTGAGTTCGGAGTAGGTGATGCTGCGGCTGTCGCCGGGCTCGCCCTCCCAGTGGATGGCGACACGGTCGCCGTTGCCGGCGATGACGTGTCGATCGAGGCAGTTGTAGGCAACGTTGAGTGTCCCGTCGCCGAACCAGCGCGCCACGGGGGCGTTCGACCAGTCCAGGGTCTCGGTGAACGGGGTGTGCCAGTGCAGCAGTTCCCTGGCCTGGTCGGCCCAGAACGCTGACCCTGTCGCTCCTGGCATCGTCGTAGATGGTGGGGCTCGTTACAGCGGATGCCGCGAACTCTTCGCTTGGTGGAAAGCGCCGGGTCTCGTGCAGAAGGCTGTCAATCGAATTGGTGGACATCAGATCCTCGTCGATCTCACGGTCTGCCAGGAACCGCGAACAATGTGTACAAAGCGAACTCCTAGATACTAGCGAAACTCTCATTGCGCGCCCGGCCCGTTGCGATACAATTGCACAGCCAAAGTCACATTTGGCTGGTAGCGCAAGTGATTCCCCCCAATCCCGCGCTACCGTGGCGGCGCCCGTTCCCCCCAATGGGCGCCGCCCCTCTTTAACCAACATCTCCGCTCCTCAACAGGGCCAGGCTCGTGGCACTGCGCCCCGCTATCTCCGGTGCCCTGCTGCCGAAACCCCGCACGGTTACCGTGTCGACATGACCTACGACTCGGCGGCCATCCCTTTCGTGGTGACGCGGCCCGGTGCTCCAGCCGCATCGGCGACCAGGCCCCGAATCGCCGACTTCGGGCCGTTGAGGGGAGTGTTTGCCGATCCCGCCGTCACCGACGTGTTCGTCAACGGCCCCGGCGAGGTCTGGGTCGATCGCGGTGCCGGGCTCGAGAGGCAACCCTCGACGGGCCTGCTCGAGGCTGAACTGCGGGAGTTCGCCGTGCGGCTCGTCGGCCTCGGTGGGCGCCACATCGACGAGTCGAGCCCCTGCGTAGACACCCGCATCCACGACGGGATCAGGGTGCACGCCGTGCTTCCGCCGATCTCTCCACAGGGCACTCTGCTGTCCATTCGCATCCCGCGGGAGCGACCCTTCTCGCTCGACGAGTTGGAGTCCGCGGGATTCTTCGACAGGGTGCCAGCCTCCGTCGTGCGTGACCTCGTCGCCCGGCGCACGAACCTGCTGATCACCGGGGCTGGCGGCAGCGGTAAAACGACACTGCTGTCTGCGCTCCTGGGCGAGGCGGCGCCGACCGAGCGCATCGTCGCGATCGAGGATGTCAGCGAGCTGCGGGTGCGGCATCCACACTTCGTCTGCCTGGAGGCGCGACAGGCCAACATCGAGGGCGCCGGCGGACTGGGGCTGGCCAGGCTGCTTCGCGAGGCATTACGGATGCGCCCTGACCGGCTGGTGCTCGGCGAATGTCGCGGCGCCGAGATCCGCGAGCTGCTGGGAGCGCTCAACACCGGCCACGATGGCGGCGCCGGGACCCTGCACGCGAACTCCCTGGCAGACGTGCCGGCCAGGCTTGAGGCGCTCGGCGCGCTCGCCGAGTTGAGCGCTACCGCGGTGGCGCGTCAGGCCGTGAGCGCCATCGGTTGCGTGCTGCACCTTGAGCGCCGTGATGGGGTTCGCAGGCTCGTGCAGGTGGGCACTCTGGCGCTCGATGATCGCGACCGACTGAGAGTGGTGGAGTCGAGGTGAGTGGGCGCCGTGCTCGACGTGCGCCCGCCGCCGAGCCGCTCGCGGAGGTGGCGGCGGTCACGCAGCGCCTGGCGGTGCTCCTGGCGGCCGGAGTCACCCCGGCGTCGGCATGGCGTCACGTTGCGGCATCCACCGGTTCGATCGTCGCGGCGCGGGTTGCCGGGGCCCGGGATGTGGCAGTTGGTGACGCTATCGCCGAGGCTGTCGCAGGTCTCGACCGGCTCGAGGGCGGAGCATGGCGCGGACTGGCGGCGGCGTGGGATGTCGCGAGCCTGGCGGGGTCCCCGCTGGCGCCATCCCTCCGGCACTATTCGCGGTCGCTGCGCGACCTTGCTCAGACGCAGCGGGAGGTCAGGGTCGCGCTCGCGGGGCCGATCGCGACGGCAAGGATGGTCATGGCGCTCCCCGCGGTGGGGGTGCTGTTCGGCATGGCGATCGGGTTCAACACCCTTGCGACGCTGTTCGGAACGCCCATCGGGTGGGCCTGCCTCGCCGTGGGGAGCTCGCTCATCGCTGTCGCGGTGCGCTGGAACCGCAGCCTGATTGCGAGAGCCAGGCCGGGCAACGCCAGTCCGGGCATCGGCTGCGACCTCATGGCCATCGCCGTCAGCGGGGGCTGCTCCCTCGGCAGGGCCAGAGAGGTGGTCGACGAGGTGGCCACCCGGTGCCGGCTGCCTGCCATGGACGGCGTCGATGAGGTACTCGAACTCTCCCGAAGCGCGGGCGTGCCCGCCGCAGAGCTTCTGCACAGCGAGGCCGAAGAGCAGCGAAGGGCCGCGACTGCACGCGCCCAGGAGGGTGCCGCTGCGCTCTCAGTGACTCTGATGTTGCCCCTCGGCTTGTGCATCCTCCCCGCATTCATGGTGCTCGGAGTCTTCCCGCTGCTCGCCACCGTGATCTCGTCGACAGCGGGAACGTTTTGACGAGAGCCGGCACGCTACTCTGGCTGAACCATGGACTCGACCCCCACGCGCATGAGCGACGACCTCATGAATGATGTGCTCGTCTGGGATGTGCGCACCTGGTCGGTTGCCGTTGAGTTCTGGGATGCAGCGCTTCCCCACACCGATTCCCCGCTGACGTGCCTCGAAATCGGCGCAGGGCCCGGCGGCCCATCACTGTGGCTTGCGTTGCGGGGGCACCACGTCGTCTGCTCCAATCTCGCAGACACCAGGCTGCTGGCGGAGCCGCTCCACCAAAAATGGAGTGTCACCGACAACATCGAGTATCGGGATGTCGATGCCACGGCTCTCCCGTATGAAAACCACTTCGATGTCGTGATCTTCAAGTCGGTGCTGGGCGGCATCGGGCACCTTCAGGCCGAGGCGATGGCGCAGATCCTGAAAGCACTCAAGCCCGGTGGGCGACTCCTGTTCGCCGAAAACGTCCGAGGCACGATCTTCCACCGGATTGCGCGGGCGATTGCCTACAGGATCCGGGGGTCGTCGTGGCACTACCTGACGCTCGCCCAGATGACGGACCTGCTGGACGGATTCTCGTCGTGGACGATCGAGTCACACGGCGTGCTTGCGATGTTCGGCACCACCGAAGCCAGGCGCGAAACGCTCGCAAAGGTGGACGACCGCGTGTTCAACCGCATCACCCCTCGGTCGTGGAAGTACGTCAGCTACGGCGTGGCGACGAAGTAACGAGCTCCTCGGCCGATTCATCCTCGCGACCGCGGCTCGGCCGCTGGTTCGGTGAGCAGGAACGCTGCCGCAGCGGCCAGCGCCACCACCACGAAGATAGCCAGACCGAGAAGACCTGAAGCGCCCAGCCAGCTGCTCGCCACCGCGAGGACAGCGACGAGGACCAGCCACACCGCTGACACGACCAGTCCTCGTGAGCGCTTGCGGGCATCCACCGCCACGCGCCAGCGCGCGGACGCGAGAGTGACGGTGATCAACACGACGACGTTGACGGACATGCCGACCCACACCGGATGGATTCCGAGGTGGAAGCTCGACGGTGACCATGCGCCCAACTGGTACCAGATCAGGCCGGCGAGGAATCCGGAAACCAGGGAAGCCCAGGCGGCGCGACGCGTGGCCAGCGGCCAGAAGAACACCGCAAGGACTGGAGCGAGGGTTGCGCCGTTGCGGAGCGTCCACGCCAGGATGTTCCACCATGCCGCCTGCTCGGTGCGCAGGAAGGCAAACAGGATCATCAGACCGGTGAGCAGCACGAGAGACCACCGCGTATAGCGAACCAGCTGCTCCTCGGTCGCGCCCGGACGCAGCGCTCCGCCAACGTCGCGACCGAGGCTGGTGGCCCCAGAGAACTGGCACGGCCCAGCCCAGCCCAGAGCGCAGGCCCAGACGCCGAGGAAGAACACGCCAACCAGCGGTGCCGGCAGAACCTGCGCGATGTAGGTCGGTACCGCCACGAGCCCCAAGAGCCTGGTTGGGCACGACGATCGCTGCAGCGGTGCCGAGGATCGTGCCACCGAGGATGAGCGGGAGGCCGAACCCGGCCGCGAGGAACAGGCCCTTTTGGCCGTCCTCGGGGGTGCGGCACGACAGGCTCATCTGGAAGGCGGCCTGCGCCAACAGCACATTGACGATGAAGGTTCCGAACCAGGCAACAATCAGCGTCACACCCACGCTGGACATGTCGAGCATCTTCGGATTCGTCGTCGCCAGTTCGGCCAGACCGCCAAAGCCCGGCTCGATCAGGAATGCGGTGATGCCCACAGCGAGCATCGCGACGAACGCAATGCAGTTCATCGTCTGGCTGAACGCGATCGCCCGCATTCCGCCGAACCACAGAAACACCAGCAGCAGCACGGCAGTCACGATGATGGACGCGTAGATGGACAGATCGGTGAAGGCGGCGAGAGCGGAAGCGAACGCGATCGCCGTCGCCACAGACCACATCGGGAAGGTGAAGGCGGTGATGACGCCAGAGATGACCTGGGCGACCCTGCCAAATCGTTCGCCGATCATCCCGGTGATGGTCACAACCAGTTTCTCCCGCAGCGGTTTCACCAGCAGGAGGGCGATCAGCAGCACCTGCACGGTCTCAGCTGCCCCGTACCAGATCGCGGAGATACCGGTGTGGTAGCTCAGCTCCAGGATCGCGATGTACGACGACCCCGAGAACAGTCCGGTGATGCAGACCGCGACGGTCAACGGGCTGAAGGTACGGCCCCCGACGAAGAAACCCCCGGCGGCGCGGGGCTGGCGGGCGCTTCGACGGTGAATCACTGTTCCGCCGGTCGCGAGCAGCGCGGTGTACGCGACCGCGAGCCCGATCGTCCAGAGTCCTGCATCGGTCATGAGCTGTACCTATCGTCAGAGTGTGGCGGGAATGCGTCTGCGGAGAACTGCCATTGCAGATCAAAGGGCACCTGTGCATCACGCAGGAGGTTGGTGGCGGGGCAGCGTTGCTCCACGAGCCGTCGAAGCTCGCTGAGCTCAAGCTCAGAAGCGGTGCTCACCACCTGCACGAGCAGTGCGTAGTCCGAGAAGTGGGGCGAGACATCCGCCGTGCCAGCGAATCCACGCACGTCCATGTGAGCGCGGGTGAGCGTGTCGATGTGGCTGAGCGTGAGGTTCAACTCGGTCGCAACCGACTCGATGGTCACCGTGATGCAGGCGTTGACCGCCCCGGCGAGGTACTCCATCGGAGTGGGCGCCGTGTTCTGGCCACCCTTCACGATGGGCTGGTCGGTGACGAACTCGAATTCGCGAATGCCGACGCGGGTTTGTTTGGGGCCTACCCGGGAGCCTGCCGCTCGCACCGATTTCACCCAGGGGTCACGAGGCCGTGCCGACTGTGTCTCGTCGACCTCAGCGGGTGAGGGTGCGGTCATGGTGCGCGTTCCAATCTGGCAGCGTGCGGGCGGCTGCATACGAAGTCAAGGCCATGGGCACCGCACGGCAAAATGCCGCTGTAACGCAACTTCACATTGCGATCCGACCGCGGTCAGGCCGCGACGTGACTCTTCGTCCCCAGCGCGGTTCTCGATCGCTCTGCACAGATCGTCGATGCGGCCCGATGCCTGTTCCCGGCGCCGGGCCAGACTCGACGCACTCGGCCAGAACAGGACGCGAAATGACCACGCTGGTACAGGCGACACGAGCGCTGCGCGACAGGCTGATGCACCGGGAGGAGGGGGCTGCGACGGCGGAATACGCCATAGCAACCATGGCGGCGGTCGGGTTCGCCGGGCTCCTGGTCGTGATCATGCGATCAGACGAGGTGCGGGGCATGCTCACCGACATCATCCGCACGGCGCTGTCGATCCCGGGATGATCGGCCGGGCCCGCGGCGGAGGCGGCGCGCGGGATGACCTCGGCAGCGTGACGGCGGAATTCGCTGTGACGATGCCGGCGGTCATCCTGGTGCTCGCGTGTTGTCTTTCCGGCGTGCAGGTGGCCGGGCAGCACCTGCGCCTGCAGGATGCCGCGGCCTCCGCCGCGCGTTCGCTCGCGCGGGGCGACTCGGCAGAAGCCACCGCCACTCGCCTGTTCCCTGGCGCGGGTGTCGCTCAACGCTCGGATGGTGACCTCGACTGTGTCACCCTCACTGCCAGGGCCACCGGGATCATCGGGGCAGTCGCGGGTTTCACGCTGGCGGCCTCCAGCTGTGCCCTCGGCGGCGGGCGATGATCCGGGCGGTCGCCGGCGCACGCGCAGACGCCGGGTCGGGGTCGATTCTGGCCGTCGCGATCGTCGGCGCCGTCACCGCGCTGACGTTGATGGTTGCACCTCTATATATGGGGTACTCGGCGAGACGCTCGATTTCCGGTGCCGCGGATGCTGCGGCGCTCGCCGCGGCAGACACCGCTGTCGGAATCGTCCCGGGCATTCCGTGCGACGCTGCGGCTGCCGTCGCCACGGCGAACGGGGCATCGATCGTGTCGTGCACCCTCGACGGGATGATCGTCACGGTCACTGCGGAGACGTCGGTGATGGGGATTTCCGTAACCGCAACGGCGACCGCCGGTCCTGCCGACTCTGCTGTGAATTAGGTGACAGTGCGGTTGGGGTGTGTATGGTGTCGCTGACGGGGGCAGCTACGCCCTCTCGTCCTTCCCTACCCAAGGAGTCCCGTGCCCGGCACGAAGAAACTCGTTATTGTCGAGTCGCCCACCAAGGCAAAAACCATCGCCCAGTACCTCGGCGATGGCTTCGAGGTGCAGTCTTCTGTCGGCCACATCCGCGACCTCATCGAGCCGAAGAACCTGCCGCCCGAGCTGAAGAAGGGCACGCTTGGCAAGTTCTCCGTCGATGTCGAGAACGGATTCGAGCCCTACTACGTCGTCTCCGACGCCAAGAAGAAGACAGTCGCAGATCTGAAGCGCGCTCTCGCCAACGCAGACGAACTCTTCCTCGCAACTGATGAGGACCGCGAGGGCGAGGCCATCGCGTGGCACCTCCTCCAGGTCCTGAAGCCCAAGGTCCCCGTCAAGCGGATGGTCTTTCACGAGATCACCAAAGAGGCGATCAAGCACGCGACCGAAAACACCCGGGAACTCGACACGGCGCTCGTCGACGCACAGGAGACCCGCCGCATCCTGGACCGCCTCTATGGTTTCGAGATCTCGCCGGTGCTCTGGCGAAAGGTCGGCCCTGGCCTGTCTGCCGGGCGGGTGCAGTCGGCCGCGACACGACTCGTTGTCGATCGTGAACGCGAAAGGCTCGCCTTCGTCACCGCCGGATACTGGGACCTGATCGCTCAGTTCACCCCGAAGACGGCCACCCAGCAGTTCGAATCCCGCCTGGTCCGACTCGACGGAAAGCGCATCGCCGCCGGCCGCGACTTCGACGACAAGGGCAAGCTCAAGAGCGACGCCACGATTGTGGATGAGCAGGCAGCCCAGACGCTCGCCGAAGCGTTGCGCGACCCCAGCATCGCCATCACGGTCAACAGCGTGGAATCGAAGCCGTACACGCGTCGACCCGCTGCACCGTTCACCACCTCGACTCTGCAGCAGGAGGCGGGCCGCAAGCTCCGGTTCTCGGCTCGACAGACGATGAGTGTCGCGCAGTCGCTCTACGAGAACGGCTACATCACCTATATGCGAACCGATTCGCCGACGCTGTCGCAGCAGGCGATCGACGCTGCACGCAACCAGGCGCGGAGCCTCTACGGCGCCGAGACGGTTCCGGACAAGCAGCGGGTGTACAGCGGCAAGAGCAAGAACGCTCAGGAAGCGCACGAGGCGATCCGCCCATCCGGTGACACCTTCCGCACGCCGAGCGAGGTCGCATCCTCGCTTCGTGGCAATGACTTCAAGCTCTACGACCTGATCTGGAAGCGCACTGTCGCATCCCAGATGGCCGACGCGAAGGGCTCAACCGCCTCCATCACCATCGGGGCGGGACCGACCCCGGCCGGCTCGATCGCCGAGTTCGTGGCGAGTGGAACGATCATCACCTTCCGTGGCTTCATGCACGCCTACGAGGAGAGCCACGACGAGGAGCGCAACGAGGCGGCGGAGCCCGCCGAGGCAAAGCTTCCGCCGCTCACCGAGGGCCAGTCGCTGTCTCTCGTCGAGGTCGAGGCCAAGGGTCACGAGACCTCGGCGCCGCCCCGCTACACCGAGGCGAGCCTGGTCAAGACGCTCGAAGAGCTGGGTATCGGGCGCCCCTCGACCTACGCATCCATCATCTCGACGATCATCGACCGCGGCTACGTCACGCCCCGCGGGCAGGCCCTTGTGCCCAACTGGATCGCGTTCTCCGTCGTGCGGCTGCTCGAGGAGTACTTCGCCGACCTGGTGCAGTACGACTTCACGGCAGGCATGGAAGACGACCTCGACCGCATCGCGGATGGGGAGGCCGACCGGGTCGAATGGCTCACCGGTTTCTATTTCGGCAGCGAGAAGCACCGCGGCCTGCGTACCGTCATCGACAACATGGGCGAGATCGATGCGCGCGAGATCAACTCGATCAGGATTGCGGATGATGTCACGCTGCGTATCGGCAAGTACGGTCCGTACCTCGAAGCGCCGGGGGAGGACCCGGAGACCCCGCGCCGCGTCAACATCCCGCAGGAACTGGCTCCAGACGAGCTGACGGCCGAGAAGGCACGCGAGCTGATCGACGCTCCCATCGTCACCGATCGGGTGATCGGCCTGAACCCCGAGAACGGCAAGGAGATCGTGGCGAAAGACGGACGATTCGGTCCGTACGTCACCGAGCTCGAGCCCGAGCTGCCTCCGGTCGAGCCCGAGTATGTGCTCGACAAGAAGACCGGCGAGCTCAAGGAGAAGAAGGCCAAGAAGGTCGCCGTCGTGAAGCCGCGCACGGCATCCATCTTCAAGTCGATGGATCTGGCCACCGTCGACCTCGACACCGCGCTCGCGCTGCTGTCGTTGCCGCGCGTGGTGGGAGTCGACCCCGAGAGCGGCGCCGAGATCCTGTCGCAGAACGGGCGCTTCGGCGCATACCTGAAGAAGGGCACAGACACTCGCTCGCTCACGTCGGAGGACCAGATCTTCGAGATCGACCTCGCTGGCGCGCTTGAGCTGTTTGCCCAGCCGAAATATGGCGGGCGGGCGGCATCCAGCGCTCTGAAGGAATTCGACGCAGACCCGGTCAGCGAGAAGCCGATCAAGATCAAGGACGGCCGTTTCGGGGCGTATGTGACCGACGGCACGACCAACGCGACGATCCCGCGCGGCGAGAACATCGAAGACATCGACTTCGATCGTGCCGTGCAGTTGCTCGCGGACAAGCGTGCGAAGGGGCCAGCGAAGAAGCCGGCGGCCAGGAAGCCAGCAGCGAAGAAGCCGGCAGCGAAGAAGCCGGCGGCGAAGAAACCTGCTGCCAAGAAGCCGGCCGTGCGGGCGACCGCCGCGTCGAAGGCTGCCAGCGGTGATGCTGCCGCGAAGAAGCCCGCTGCTCGAAAGCCAGCCGCTCGCAAGCCGGCCGTCACGAAGGCCGATGCTCCGGCCCCGGCTCCGTCCCCCGCCGACTAGTGGCCGGACTGTTCATCACCCTCGAGGGTGGCGACGGGTCGGGTAAGTCGACCCAGTCCGGCATTCTCGTGAACTGGCTGGAACAGGACGGGCACACCGTCGTGGTCTCCCGCGAACCCGGGGGCACCGACCTCGGGCTCGAGCTGCGCGAGATCGTGTTGCACCGGCGCGGGGAAATCTCTCCTCGGGCAGAGGCGCTCATCTATGCCGCGGATCGGGCACACAACATTGCCACCAAGGTGCGCCCAGCTCTCGAGCGCGGCGACATCGTGGTGCAGGATCGCTACCTCGACTCCTCGGTCGCGTACCAGGGCGCGGGTCGCGTCCTCGGCGGTGACGAGGTGCGCGACGTGTCGCTCTGGGCGACCGAGGGGCTGTTGCCCGACCTGACCGTGCTTCTCGACCTGCATGAGGACGCAGGCAAGGGCCGTCTCGCCGACTCGCGCACCCGATACGACCGACTCGAATCCGAGGCCGCGGAGTTCCACGGCAGGGTGCGCGCCGCCTACCTCGAGCTGGCCGCGGCCGAGCCCGAGCGATTCCTCGTGCTGGATGCCCGTGACACTGTCGAGGCGATCTCCGGCGCAATCCGCGCCAGGGTCGAGGCGCTGCTCTCCGACTGACGGGAGCGGCCGTCCGCAGCAGGTTGTCCGACGCAGCGCTTAGGCTTGGCGCATGGCGGTCTGGGACGAGTTGACGGGGCAGGCTGAGGCCATTGCGATAGTCGAGGCAGCGGCATCCGCGTCGGCGATCGGGGGGTCGGATGATTCGTCGATGACCCATTCGTGGCTGATCACGGGGCCTCCCGGGTCCGGTCGTTCCAACCTGGCTTACGCATTCGCGACGGCACTGCTCAGCCCCGGCGATCCGGAGGGCGACGCCGCCGCCGCGCGGCAGGTCGCCGCCCGCACTCATCCCGATCTCGGCGTGCTCAGCACCGAACGCGTCATCATCGCGATCGAGGAGGTGCGCTCGCTCGTCGCCACCTCGCAGTTCTCGCCGTCGGTTGGCCGTTTTCGCGTGATGATCATCGAAGACGCAGATCGCATGGCAGAGCGCACCTCGAATGTGCTGCTCAAGGCGCTCGAGGAGCCGCCGCCACGCACGGTGTGGATTCTGTGTGCGCCAAGCGAAGCCGACCTCCTTCCCACCATCAGGTCGCGGGTGCGCACCGTGCGCCTGCGGGTGCCAGACATCGCCGAGGTCGCTGCTTTGCTCGAGCGTCGAGACGGAGTGGATGCCGCGACCGCGACCCGCGCTGCCCGCGAGGCCCAGTCGCACATCGGTATGGCGCACCGGCTCGCCACGAACGCCGAGGCCCGGGAGCGCCGCGAACGAACGCTGGATATCGCGCTGGGCATCCGTTCGGTGTCCGGCGCCGTCATGGCTGCCGCCGCCCTGCTCGACCTCGCGAAGGCCGACGCCGTGGCGATCACTGAGCAGCGCGACGCGGAAGAACGCACCTCGGCGTTGCGTTCGCTCGGCATCGAACCGGGCGGCACGATCCCTCCCGCGCTGCGCGGCCAGCTCAAGAACCTCGACGAAGACCAGAAGAGGCGCGCAACTCGCAGCCTCCGCGACGGCATCGACCGCATCATGGTCGACCTGCTCACCCTCTATCGCGACATCCTGCTTCTGCAGCTCGGCGTGCCGGGGGAGCCGATCAACGTGCGCATCCTCCCGCGGCTCGAGGCCGCAAGCGCATCATGTACGGCTGTCGACACCCTGGCGACAATGGATGCCATAGCCACAGCCCGCGAACGCATCGAGAGCAACGTGCCGCCGGCCCTCGCGCTCGAGGCCATGCTGGTCACCGCCGTCCGCGGGGGAAGAGGGTGAGGCGGCGTCCTGTTGCGGCGATTGCCGTCGCGACCACCGTCGTTCTCGCGTTGAGCGGGTGTGTGTCGTGGTTCCTGCCCCCGACCGCGAACAGCACCTCGACGCCCACCGGCGAAGATGTCGCGGCAGAGCTTGAGCCGTTCTATACGCAGATCCTGACCTGGTCGAACTGCGATGGCGGAATGCAATGCTCGACCGCCGAGGCCCCGCTCGACTGGAGCGACCCGAGCGGTGACACCATCGAGCTCGCGCTCGTGCGTCAGCCCGCGACATCCTCGAACCGCGTCGGCTCACTTCTGGTCAATCCGGGCGGGCCCGGTGGGTCCGGATACGACTTCATCAAGGACAGCATCGACTACGCCACAGACGAGCGGCTGCAGTCGAGCTTCGATGTCGTGGGATTCGACCCTCGCGGGGTCAGCCGGTCGACCCCGGTGACCTGCTACACAGACCCGGCCGAGCTCGACGCGTACATCTACGGCATCCTCCCCGGCACTCCAGGTACCGACGAGTGGATCGCGGCGGCCAGCGCGGCGACGACGACATTCGGCAATCGCTGTCTCGAGCTGACCGGCCCGCTGCTGGGCACCGTCGACACCCTGAGCGCGGCGCGCGATCTGGACATGCTCAGGGCGATCCTCGGAGACACGACCCTCAACTACCTCGGCTACTCCTACGGCTCGCTGCTCGGGCAGGTCTACGCCGAGCTGTTCCCGGACAAGACCGGCAGGCTCGTGCTCGACGGCGCGGTCGATCCAGCCTCGGACGATTTCGAGGGCACGGCCACCCAGGCCCAGGGCTTCGAAAGCGCGTTGCGGGCGTTCCTCGACGACTGCGATTCGGCAGACGATTGTCCGTTCACCGGGTCGGTCGAGTCGTCGCTCACGACGATTCGCGCCCTGCTCGACAGCCTCGATGCGAGCCCGTTGGCGAACGACGATGGTCGACAGCTGGGCAGCAGCGCGATGTTCACCGCGATCATCCTGCCGCTGTACAACGTCGACAACTGGGGCTCACTGCGCCAGCTGTTCAGTACCGTTTTCCAGGGCGACGCCAGCTTCGCATTCCAGCTGGCCGATGCGTACAACGGGCGCGACGCTGAAGGCAACTACACCGGAAACCAGACCGAGGCATTCATCAGCATCAACTGCCTCGACGCCAACAGCGGCGGGGATATCGCGCAGATGCGTGCCGAGGCGGCCGAGCTGAAGAGGCTCGCTCCCGTGTTCGGCCCTCAGATGTCGTGGGGCGGCACAGGATGCCCAAACTGGCCGGTCCCGCCGAAGCGCGACCGCGCTCCGATAGTCGCCCCGGGCTCCGCCGACATCCTCGTGGTGGGAACGACAAACGACCCCGCGACTCCCTATTCGTGGGCCGAGACCGTCGCCAGCACGCTCGAGAACGGTCACCTCATCACCTACGACGGGGAGGGCCACACGGCGTACAACAAGTCGAACGCCTGCGTGAACGACGCCGTAGACGATTTCCTCATCTCGGGGACCGTGCCTGCCACAGACCCGAAGTGCTGAACCGGCCCCAGCGCCCTGCAAAATTGCACACTGTGCAATAATGAGACCATGACGACGGATGCCACACAGCCAGGCCTGCGCGAACGGAAACGACTCGCCACCCGGCGATCGATCCAGCTCGCGGTGCTCGATCTGGTGAGCGAGCGTGGGCTGGATGGCGTCACCGTTGACGAGATCAGCCGGGTCGCCGATGTCTCTCCGCGCACCTTCTTCAACTATTTCGCCTCGAAAGAAGGAGCACTTCTCGGCAACCCTCCCGAGTTGCCGGCGGGGGAGAGGTCGAGGAGTTTGTCAATGGCGGAAGCCCCGGCAGCCTCCTTGATGACATGACCAGGCTGCTGATCAGTGCCGGTGAGTCCACCTCCAACGATGGTGAGATGGTGCAGCGCCGTCACGCCCTGCTGAAGCAGTATCCTCACCTTTTTGCCATGCGAATGGCCACCATGCGCAAGTTCGAGGAGGAAGTCGCCGAGGTCGTGGCGCGCAGGCTGGTGGCCGACGACGCGACGATGGCCGCCGATCCCGTCCGTCTCAATGAACGAGCGAGACTCATCACGCTCGTGTCGTTCGGCGCCATGCGCCACGCCTGGACCTGCTGGGCAAGCGGCGAATCTCCCGCGAAACTCTCGGAGCGGCTCACCGAGGCCTTCACGGAATTGAAGACGCTCTTCGCCCCGCCCAGCGCCTGAGTGTCGTAGCCGTGCAAAAACTCGGCTAGGCTCTCATGCTGTGCCTCGGGTAACCAGGGCCCGCCGCCTTAGCTCAGTCGGTAGAGCATCTCACTCGTAATGAGAAGGTCGTCAGTTCGATTCTGACAGGCGGCTCCGCGAATTATGTCCCCCATCTGCGGGGCAGCACCTCAACGAAACGCCCCCAGTCCGGGGGTCGACAGGGTGATTCCGGCTTTCCCGGCTTGCTTACGCCACGCCGCACCCCCTAGCTTTTACCCAGGCACACGATTTTGGGGGTTGTGCCGCTGTGGTACGGGGGTACACACCATGAAAAAAGCTGCGTTCCTGTCGACCGCATTCACTGTCGCTCTGGCTCTCGCCTTGCCAATTTTCGGCGGGACTGGCGCCGTGCCGAACACGTCCGTCGTCGCTGACGCCGGCGCCACGGCACCGCCGCTGGCCGCCGTGCCGGTTCCGGTCGGCTCATCCATCGCCGCTGCGCCCCGCATCGAGATCGCCACAACCACGCGGGTGACCGACGAGCCCGCGGCTCAGTACGCCGCGGCATCCGTCGCCGTCGCCAACCCCGACTGGGCAAACCTGACCCAGAAGGCCGTACCAAAATCAGTCGCCGTGATCGGCGCTACCGGCAGCACTGCCTCGGGCTGCCAGAGTGACGCCAGCGGAACCGTCGGGTCGGCACCCGCTGCCGCGTCGGCGCAGGGAGTCGGCGGAACGACCTCCGATGACCTCGCCTCGTTCGCGTACAAGTACAACGCGATCAGGATCGCGAACTGCCTCGAACCGATCCCGTACTCGAACTTCCGTTACGACTCCTGCATGGAGGCGCGCCTGTTCTGGATGGCCGAGTCGCCGAGCCCGAACCCGCTGGATGCCTGGGGCCACATCGGGTCGGTTCGCATCGACGGTGTTCCCAGCACCGGCTGCGACGGAAACCTGGCGGGCGGATCCGGCAACACCGGAGCGACAGTCGCGCAGAAGTGGTGGGACTCGAGCTCGCATCGGGCCTCGCTGTACCGCCCAGGGTCCAGCATCGCCGGTGCCTGCATTGCCTTCGCGATGAGCCACGGCGGGGTCGACGAGCCAGCATCGTTCGTGAGGTCGGCCGCACGCTGGACCACCTGCTGACCCTGTCAGCGACTCGCGCGCTCTCGGTATCATTGACCGATGAGCGACGTGCAGCAGCCTCAGGCTGGATCAGGCTGGAGTCTGAAGGCCCTGGTTGCGAAGCATCCGGTGGCCTGGCTCGCGTCGGCTCTCGGTCTGGCATTCCTTCTCCTTGCCACAGGCGCGTTGTTCCTCGGCATGGCGTCGTCAACGACACCCGCCGCGGTGACAGCCCCCACCAGCACCCCCACTGCTGAACCCGGCAGGGTGCAGCCCGCCGGGCTCGCCCCGGCCAGCCTGCTGCGCACCTGTTCCGTGAGCGACGCTGCTGGAAGCACGGCGCTCGGAACCCTCGCCGCCTCCGTGATCGACGCAAGCACCGGCGAAACACTGTTCGACAGGTCGGGGGCATCGCCGCAGAGCCCGGCCGGCGCGCTCCAGTTGCTGACCGCCGCGACCGCGATCGCCACCCTCGGACCCAACGCGACGCTGTCGACGAAGGTCGTCGACGGCACCACCCCGGGAACCATCGTGCTCGTCGGCGGCGGCGATGCAACCCTCTCGACGACCTCGGACAGCGTCTACGACGATGCGCCACTGATCTCAGATCTGGCCACCATCGCCATGGCCGGGTACGAGAGCGCACACCCCGGCGTTCCCATCACCGAGCTCATCCTGGATGCGACCCTCTGGGATCCGGCCGACAACTGGGACCCTTCGTGGCCGGAATCGGAGCGCACGGGCGGCTACCAGCCCTACGTCACGGCGCTCATGGTCGACGGCGACCGGGCAGACCCCACCCGACTCATCAGCCCCCGAGGGGACGACCCGGTCACGAGGGCGGGCGAGGCCTTCGCCGCCGCCGCGGGGCTCGACGATGTCGAGATTTCCACCGGAACCGCCTCCGGGTCGACCGTGCTCGGCGAGGTGTCGTCGCAACCGGTCTCCACGCTCATCGAACAGATGTTGATGACCAGTGACAACGCGCTGGCCGAAATGCTGATTCGGTCCAGCTCGCTCGCGAGTGGTCTCGGAGGATCCTCCTCGTCGCTGCAGGCCGTCATGCGTGACGCTCTCTCCGGACTCGGGATGACGGGCACCGACGTGCTCGTGATCAAGGACGGCGCCGGGGTCAGCGCCAACAACGCGGTGCCACCGGCATTCATTGCCCAGCTGCTGGTGAAGATCCGCGCGGGGGATTCCGGACTGGGAGTGGTCTTCGACGGAATGCCCGTCGGCGGCGTCTCGGGCGACCTGGCAGACCGGTTCACCGGCGAGAACGCCGAGGCAGGCGCCGAAACCCGGGCCAAGTCCGGTTGGATCTATCACGAGCGATCGCTGGCGGGAACCGTCACGGCCGAGGATGGCACCGCCCTGGCGTTTGCGTTCTATGGCCTCGGGGATGCGATCTCCTTCGATACCCGCGAGGCTCTGGACAGCCTCGTTGCCGCCGTCTACGACTGCGGCAACAACCTCAGCAACAACTGACCGGGAGTGGATGCCATGACCTCGGCACTTTTCATCATCGATGTGCAGAATGACTTCACCGAAGGTGGAGCGCTCGGTGTCGACGGCGGGGCGGCGGTGGCAGCGGGGATCGCGCGGCTGCTGCTGGAGCATCCCGGGCAGTACGACCATGTCTTCGCATCACGCGATTGGCACGACGGCGACAACGACAATGGCGGGCACTTCAGCGCATCGCCCGACTTCGTCGACAGCTGGCCCGTGCACTGCGTGTCCGGCACCGTCGGAGCCGAATACCACGCGGCCCTCGAACCCGCGTTCGGGAACGGGATCGACGTCATCCACGTGAAGAAGGGGCAGGGCCAGCCTGCGTACTCGATCTTCGAGGGCACCACTGACGGCGGTGAGACGGTTCAGGAGGCGCTGGAGCGCCTGGGCGTGACCGGCATCGATGTCGTCGGAATCGCCACCGACTACTGTGTTCTCGCCTCTGCCGTCGATGCGCTGGCCGCCGGATATGACGTGCGCGTTCTCACCGATCTCGTCGCCGGAGTCGCACCGCAGTCCAGCACAGCAGCGCTTCAGAGGCTCGCCACCAGTGGCGCCATCGTCGTGGAGTCACCGCTGGGTTCGCACGGTGGCTGACAACCCGGACGACGAACAGGACTTTGAGCCGCTCGGCGAGGCGCGGGAGGTCGAGCCGGTCCGAACGCGCGGACAGGGCCTGAGGCTGGGCGCCTCGCTGGTGCTCGCCGGGCTCGTCATCGGCACCATCGTTGCGGTGGGCGCGACCGTTGTCGGAGGGTTTGCCCAGACCGAGGCCGGCCTGTGCCGAATCACCTGGGCGCCGTGCACCAACCTGTCGCTGAACAGCGTCGAGGCTCTGAGCGGTCTCGACCTCCCCGACGACACGATAGTGGTGAGCGGGTTCTCGCGTGAACCGTCGCAGACGCCCGAATTTCGGGCAGAAGTCATCCTGCCCGAGGGTGCACCTTTCACGCTCTCCATCGGCTACGACCAGCTCGAGGGCCAGCAACCGGAGCTGGTGCCGGCAGCCGCCGAGGCCGGGCTCAGCGACGTGAGCTACTGGTCGCGCTTCAGGCAGGTGGCTGGCAGCACTGCGGCAGCGGCCCAGGGGATCGACGCGCAGGGGCGCACGGTCATCCTGTTCGACACTCACGGCGCAGAGTAGCCATGCCGGTCATCCCCATCACCGACCTCTCGGATCCCAGGCTCATCGATTTTTCACACCAGACGGATGTCGCGCTGAAGAAAGCGCGGGGCACCGAGCACGGCCTGTACATCGCCGAGTCCGCGCTGGTGCTCGAGCGAGCGCTCAGAGCCGGACACCGACCGCGTTCCGTGCTGGCACTCGGCAACACGGTGGATGAGGCCATCGCACTGGTCGGGCCGGACGTCGACGTGTTCTCCGGTCCGCCCGAACTGCTCGAGCAGCTCACCGGATACCTTCTGCACCGCGGGCTCATCGCCTCGATGCACCGGCCTGCGCTGCCGCCGGTTGAGCTGCTGCTGGAGCACGCGAGGCGTGTGGTGATTCTCGAGAACGTGGCCGACCCGACAAACGTGGGCGCCATCTTTCGCTCGGTCGCTGGCATCGGGGCCGACGCGGTGCTGGTCACGCCCCGGTGCTCAGACCCGTTTTATCGCCGCGCGATCCGGGTGTCGATGGGCACAGTGCTTCAGGTGCCCTGGACTCGGGTCGGGTCGTGGGCCGAGACGCGTGAGCAGCTCCGCGGGTTTCACATTGCGGCCCTCGCGCTCAGCCCTGACGCGGTGTCGCTGCGGGAGTTCGCGGCGTCGGCGAACGACCGTGTTGCCCTCGTGCTCGGCGCGGAGGGGGAGGGGCTCACCCCCGAAGCGCTCGCCGCGGCCGACAGCGTCGTGAAGATCCCCATGGCGCACGGCATCGACTCGCTCAACGTTGCGGCGACCGCGGCGGTCGCGATGTACGCGCTCGCCTAGAGCGCGCGAACGCTGTTGTTGCGCGCGTCGTGCGTGAGCTCGGCCTTGCCGAGTTTTTCCAGAAGCGGAGGAAGGTACATCCCGAAGCGACCGCGGTACCCCTTGCGCAGCCCGTACCAGCCGCCGACCGGGTTCGACTCGGACCTGCCCCACGCCTCGACCGTGCCGTCGACGGGAGTCTTGCTCTCGTCCGCGGCGCCCAGCGGAACCCAGTCGCCCTGCTCGGCCAGCCACGCTGCGAGATCGTCGATCGCGCGAGCCTGGTACTTCAGCGTCGTGGAACCGACCTGACAGACCAGCTCATCGCCCTCGACGAACATCGTGTACTCACTGCTTCCGGGTGCCGTGACGAGGGCCCAGGGGCTGTCTTTCGTTCCGTCGCTCATGATTTCTTCCTTTCGGCTAACTCAATGAAGTGTGGCAGCACGCCATCCCAGCCGCCACGGTTGCGGTCGCGCCAGTCCTGACCGCCCTCACCGAGACGCTCCCAGCCAGTGTGGACAATGTCGACGCGAGTGCGGTCGGGGCGGATGCTCGTGAACGTGATCGACACGTCCGTCGCGTCGGCAGCGTCGTGACGCATGTGCCAGGTGTAGCCGAAGCGGTGGGTGGGCTGCCATTCGACGACTCTTCCCCAGTCGTGTTCCTCCCCATCGGGGCCGATCTCGAACAGGCGTCCTCCCAGGCCCGGCTCAAGCACAATCTCGACGGGTTCGCCCGAGACCGTGTGGCTCGTCGGCCACCAGCTATCGATGCGTCTGGTCCAGGTATCAAAGGCATGGTCGACAGGAGCCGCGACCTCGAAGCTCAGCGTGAGGGGTTCGATCACTCGTCTGACTCCTTCCGCGTGTTCTCGGCCATCATCCGAAATCGGGATGCCGCGTCGCCCCAGACCCGGTCGAGGTAGGAATGAACGGCCTCGACCCCCTCGGCGCGCAGCGAGTAAATGCGGCGGGTGCCATCCCGGGTTTCCGAAACGAACCCAGCGTCAGCAAGGAGTCGGAGGTGTCGAGACACCGCGGGTCTGCTGATCGGCAGGGCATCCGCGAGTTCGTGCACCGCCCGATCGCCATCGCCGAGCAGCCGGAGGATCTCGCGGCGGTGACCGTCGGCGAGCGCGTCGAACGGATCGCCCGCTCGCGCGGCGGCCTCAGGCATCCCCCTCGACCCGCCTCTTGAGGCCATGTGCGAACTGGTCGAACGAGGGCTGCAGATCCGGGATCGACTTCCAGATCGCGCCGAGCATCGGCCCGGTGTACTCCTCGCGCATGTGGAAAAGCGTCGTCGCCCCCTCTGCGGTGAGGGAATAGGTGCGCACTCCGCGGAACAGGCCGAAGGGCATCCCGCCGCTAAACACGAGCCGGTTGGGCGCATCGAACGCGACGACCTTCACGGGGAACGCGCGACCGGGCACCACCTTCGAGACGATGCTGATCTTGTTGTCGAGGGCGATCCTGCCTGAGACGGACTCGACGCCCGAGTCCCAGGTCGGCCACCCGTCCCCGTCGGTGAGCACGGCCCAGACCGCGGCGGGCGCGGCCGAAATGACAGCTGACGACTCGAAGAACTCCACGGTATGACCTCTCGGTAGCGGATGCCTCATCGGTAACCGTTCTGTTACCGTAACGCTTGCGTTACCGATCCGTCAAGAGGGCAAGCGCCGTTTACACGAGCAGCTGGTGCTTCGCGAGCTGCTTGTAGAGCGGGGTCGACTTGACGAGTTCGGAGTGCGTGCCGATGCCAACCACCCGGCCGTGGTCGAGAACCACGATCTGATCGGAGTCGACGACCGTCGACAGCCGGTGGGCGATCACGATGAGTGTGCGATTCTCGGCCACGGCGTCGATCGCTTCGCGCAGCAACTGTTCGTTGAGCCCGTCCAGCGACGAGGTCGACTCATCCAGCAACAGGATGGGCGCTGCCGCGAGCAACGCACGCGCGATGGCCAGCCGCTGGCGTTCCCCGCCCGAGAGCATGACACCGTCTTCGCCTACCGGCGCCTCGAGGCCGAGTTCGTTCCGCTCCAGCACCTCCATGAGGTTCACGGAACGCAGCACATCGACGCATTCCTGATCGGTTGCGTTGGGCGCCCCGATCCGCAGATTCTCGGCGAGCGTGCCGGCCAGCACGGGAGCGTCCTGTTCGACGTACCCGATCTGTGACCTCAGGTCGGTGCGGTCGAGCGCGCGAAGGTCCACCCCGCCGAGCCTCACGACGCCAGTCTGCGGGTCGTAGAACCGCTCGATGAGCGCCAGGATGGTGCTCTTTCCGGCCCCGGATGGCCCCACCAGGGCCGTGCGCTGGCCGCGCGCGGCTGAGAACGACACCCCGTGAAGCACGCCTCTCGGCTCGGGAAGTTCGGTCTCTTCCGGCGCCTCGGCATCGTCGGGGACGACGGGCGTCACCGCGTACTCGAAGTGGACGTCGTGGAACGAGATCGCGTCGACGGACGGGATCGGGGGCAGCGCGTCATCCGCGATCCTCGAATCGTCCTGGCTCTCGGTGGGCAGAGAGATGATCTCCTGGATGCGCCCGAGTGCACCGAGCGCCTGGTTCACCGAGTTGACGGCCCCGAACGCGGTAGTCAGCGGCATGATCATCATGAAGAGGAACAGGATGAACGACACGAGGCTCGCGATGGTGATCGCTCCGCTGGCCACCCTGAACCCTCCGACCCCGAGCACCATGAGCAGCGACACCTGCAGCGCGATGCCCGCGATCGGCACCACGAGCGCGGAGATCTTCGCGACAGCCACGCCCATGTCCCAGGCGCCCTTCGCGTCCTTCTCGATCGTGACGATTTCACGGTCGGTGGCGTTGGATGCCCGTATCGTGCGAATCGCGCTGAGCGCACGCTCAACGGCGGCGGCGAGGTCGCCCACCTTCTCCTGCTGTCGGCGGCTGGCCACCCGGATGCGGCCCGACAGCATCACCACGGTCACCACCGATACGGCGATCACGAGCACGGTGAGTCCAAGCAGCAACGGGTCGATGATCAGCATCGCGATGAGCGCGCCGACGAAGACGAGTGCGCCGCCGACCGCGTCGACGAGTCCCTGGGTGATCACCGCGTACAGCAGCGTGGTGTCTGCGCCGACGCGCGAGACGAGGTCGCCGGTGCGGCGGGAATCGTATTCGCTGATCGGCAGTCGCAGCATCCGGCGAATGAGCTGTTTGCGGGCGGAGAGAACGACCGAGGTGCCGGTGCGCTGAAGGAGGTAGTGCTGGAATCCGCTGATGATGCCGGCAGCGACCACGAGCCCAACAAGCACCCAGACGAGCATGCCGAGCGGATCGTTTGCCTGCACCCGCGTGATGACCTGGCTGACGAGCAGCGGCTGCGCGAGGGATGCGCCAGCACCGATGATGCTCAGCCCGATGACGACGCTCAGGATCTTCCTGTGCTCGGCCAGGTACGGCAGAAGCTGTCGGAACGTGGCGCGCGGGCCGCCGTCATCCTTGGCGCCGAAGCGCGAGCGCTGGCTGCGGGTGGGGGAGGTGCTCATGATTCCTTCGGTCGTACGTGGCGCTGGAGCCATCCGGCGCTGGCCCACCCACGAGCGTACGTTGTCAGGGCTGGGTGTGCCCGCACACCCCCTGCTAGCCCCGGATGCCCCGCAGCACGATCGCGGTGGCCAGGGCAGCCTCGGCAGCTTCAGCGCCCTTGTCTTCCTTCGAGCCCGGCAGGCCGGCGCGATCGATGCCCTGCTGCTCGTCGTCGAGGGTGAGCACGCCGAAGCCGACCGGCTTGCCCGTGTCGAGCGCGACGCGGGTGAGCCCGTCTGTTGCGGCCGCGCTCACGTATTCGAAGTGGGGAGTGCCGCCGCGGACGATGACCCCGAGGGCCACCACGGCGTCAGCGCCAGCATCGAGGGCCGCCTTGGCGACCAGCGGCAGTTCGAAGCTGCCTGGCACCTGCACCTCGGTGACCTCGGCACCGGATGCCAGCAGCACACGCCGCGCGCCGGCAAGCAGGCCGTCCGCGATGCGGTGGTGCCACAGTCCGGAGACGATCGTGACCTTCAGGCCGGAGCCGTCTGTGTCGAGTACGGGGTGTCCTTCGCCGCTCATGCGTTTTCTGCCTTTCGTGCCGTGGAGGCGGTCAGCGCCTCGTCGAGCACCTCTGTGGTGGGAATCACGTGACCCATGCGGTCACGCTTGGCCTGGAGGTAGCCCTCGTTGAACTCGCCGACACCGACGACGAGCGGCACGCGCTCTTCGATGGTGATGCCGCGCTCTTCGAGCTGGCGAAGCTTCTCGGGGTTGTTGGTGATCGCCCTGACCCGGCTGATGCCGAGGTCATTGAGGATGGCGACGGCCGCGCTGTAGTCGCGCCCGTCGGCCAGGAAGCCGAGGGCGAGGTTCGCGTCGAGGGTGTCGAGCCCGTCCTCCTGCAGCCGGTATGCCTTCAGCTTGTTGATGAGCCCGATGCCGCGACCCTCGTGACCGCGCATGTAGACGACGATGCCGCCGTGCTCGTTGATCATGTCCAGGGCCGAATCGAGCTGGGGGCCGCACTCGCACTTTCCGGAGTGGAAGACCTCACCGGTCACGCACTCCGAGTGCACGCGAAGCAGGGTCCCGTCGGTGGGGGTGCCGGAGATGATCGCGAGATGGTCGGCTCCGGTCATCCTGTCGCGGTATGCCCTGAAGCGGAACGAGCCGTGCGCCGTGGGCACTGTCGTTTCGACCTCGAAGATCACCCTGGATGTTTCCGGGATCTCGACGGCGAGCGGAACCTGGGAGTCGCAGTGCCACTCCTGCAGGTAGTCGATGAGCGCCGCGATCGTGATGACCGGGATGTCCATGGATTCGCCGAGCGCGATCAGGCCGGGAAGGCGCATCATTTCGCCATCATCGGTGACGATCTCGCCGATGGCGCCGACCGGCACGAGCCCGGCCAGTTTCAGCAGGTCGACGGTCGCTTCGGTGTGGCCGGGGCGCTGCCGAACCCCACCATCGGCCGCGCGAAGCGGGATGATGTGTCCTGGGCGGTTGAGGCTGAGTGGGGTGGATTCCACGTCGGCGAGCACGCGCAGGGTGTGCGCCCGGTCGGCGGCACTGACTCCCGTGCTGAGGCGGTCCGCGGCATCCACGCTGATCGTGTACGCGGTGCCCAGCGGGTCCTGGTTCTCGACGACCATGAGCGGCAACTCGAGCCGGTCAGCGATCTCGTTCGTCATGGGTGCGCAGATGAATCCCGAGGTGTTGCGGATCGTCCAGGCCAGCCATTCCTGGGTCGCCGTCTGCGCGGCCAGGATGACGTCGCCCTCGTTCTCGCGGCTCTCGTTGTCTGCGACGATGATTGGTCGACCCGCGCGCAACGCCTCGAGCGCCGCCGGGATGTTGGTGAGGCTCATCGTGGTGACCTTTCAGTGAAACTCAGCATGCGTTCGACGTGACGGGCGAGGATGTCCGTCTCGATGTTGACCGAATCCCCGACCGCCTTGGCGCCGAGCACGGTCGCCACCAGGGTTTCCGGGATCAGCGAGACCTCGAACCAGTCGGGGCCGACAGCGCTGACGGTGAGTGAGACGCCGTCCACGGCGATGGATCCCTTGCGCGCAACGAGGGGGGCGATATCCGGCGACAGGCTGAACCGAAGCACCCGCCAGGCGCTGCCCTCGTCGATCGACAGCAGCGACGCCGTGCCGTCGACGTGACCCTGCACGATGTGCCCGCCGAGCCGGTCGCCCACCTGTGCGGCGCGCTCGATGTTCACGAGCTGGCCCTCGGTGGCTTCGCCCAGTGTCGACATCGCGATCGACTCCGCCATGACATCCGCGGTGAACCATTCGGCTCCCTGCTCAACGACGGTCAGGCACACCCCGTTGACGGCGATGGAGTCGCCGTGGCGGGCGTCGCCGACGGCCAGGGGCGCGCGAACGGTGATGCGGGCAGCGTCGCCGCTGACCACCCAGGCCGTGACCTCGCCCAGTTCTTCGATGATTCCGGTAAACACTAGTGACCCGCTTCTGTTGTCGGTCTTGCGACCAGGAGGATGTCGTTGCCGAGGTGTTCGACGGCGGTGATGCGCAATTCGCGGGCGTCGCCCACGTGCGATACGCCGATGTCTCCGATGGCAAGGCGGTCGCCGCCCAGCAGTTTCGGAGCGAGGTAGATGAGGTATTCGTCGACGAGTCCGGCAGCGACGAAAGCGCTCGCCAGTGTCGGGCCGCCCTCGACGAACGCGCGACGGATTCCCTGTTCGAACATCCAGCTCAGGATCTCGCCCAGGTTGCGGCTTCCGGTCTCCAGCACGCCGCGCGGGTGGTCCCACAACTTTGCTGTGCCGGGGATCTGGCGCTCGCCGATGACGATCGGCAGTGGCTGCCCGGCCATCAGCTCGCCGGCGTCGCCCCTGGCTGTCAGCGAGGGGTCGTCGGCGAACACGGTCCCGGTGCCGACCAGGATGGCGTCGCTCGCGGCGCGCTGCTCATGCACGCGCTGACGGGACGCCGTGCCGGTGATCCACTGGCTCGAACCGTCGGATGCCGCCGCCCTGCCGTCGAGGCTCGATGCCCACTTCAGGGTCACGAAAGGGCGGCTGAGTCGTGTCGACAGCAGCCAGGCGCGCTGAAATTCCGTGGCTTCTGCGGCGAGTACTCCCGCGATCACGTCGATGCCAGCTTCGCGGAGTCGCGCGGCTCCGCCCGATGATGCCACCCCAGGGTCGGACACCGCGTACACGACGCGTTCGACGCCGGCGTCCACGAGAGCCTCGGCGCACGGGCCGGTGCGGCCGGTGTGGTTGCAGGGTTCGAGGGTGACCACCGCTGTCAGCCCGGCGGCGGAGTCCACCTTGGAGAGCGCGTCCACCTCGGCGTGGGCCGTGCCGGAGCCGCGGTGCCAGCCCTCGGCGACGATCGTCCCGGCAGCGTCGAGCAGCACGCAGCCCACCTGCGGGTTGATGCCGGTGGCGGGGCCCAGTGCGGCGAGTTCGAGGGCGCGGCGCATGGCTGGCTCGAAGGCGCGTCCTGCGCCCGACGGCTCTGCGCTTAGCGGCCCTGCGGTCATCCGGTGTCCTCGTCTCGGTGAAAGACGGACTCCGGGTTAACGGTCGTGAGACCCGCGGCGCGACCAGTTGGTTGCGACGCTCGTGCTGCCTCTCATCCGGACTGAGGGCTGTTGCCAACCCATTACCGTCGGTCCCGGAGTTTCACCAGGTCAACCACTTCAGGGCTTGCGCCCATCCGCGGCTCGCGGACTATCACCGCCGGTTCGGACTTTCACCGACCCCGGAGCACGTATTTACTGCGTATGAGTCTACTCAACGTCGGGATGACCGCGTTATTCCCGAGACATATAGTGAGACTCACACCTGTGGTTGCGAGGGGATGGCTCAACAATGCGCATAGAGAACACTGTCGCTCTGGTCACGGGCGGCGCGTCCGGGCTCGGCCTGGCCACCGCCCGCCGGCTCCTGGACGGCGGCGCGACCGTCGTCATCGCGGATCTGGAGACCTCCCGGGGTGTCGAGGTCGCCGCCGAACTCGGGTCGCGCGCCAGCTTCGTGCCCACCGACGTGACGAGCGAGGATGACGCCGTGCGGGCCGTCGAGGCTGCCGCGGAACTCGGCGGGGTGGACATCCTCGTCAACTGCGCCGGAATCGCCCCGGCGGCCAGGGTCGTTGGCAAGAAGGGCCCGTATCCCCTCGACAGCTTCAGCCGCGTGATCGAGATCAACCTCATCGGTACCTTCAACATGATCCGCATTGCGGCGGCGAGCATGGCCGACCGGCCCACCGACGACGAGGAGCGCGGGGTCATCGTCAACACGGCCTCGGTCGCGGCCTACGACGGTCAGATCGGCCAGGCCGCGTACTCGGCGTCAAAGGCCGGGGTGGTCGGGATGACCCTGCCCATCGCCCGCGAACTCGCCCAGTTCAAGGTGCGCGTCGTCACGATCGCACCGGGCATCTTTCACACGCCGATGTTCGACGCCCTGCCCGCGGACTCGATCGCGTCGCTCGGAGCGCAGGTGCCGCATCCTGCCAGGCTCGGAAAGCCGGAGGAATACGCGTCGCTGGTCGCCCACATCGTCGAGAACCCCATGCTGAACGGGGAGACGATCCGGCTGGACGGCGCGATCAGGATGGCGCCGCGCTAGCCGCCCACCGGCGTCCGCGCACGCCTGTCCCATCCGCGCACCGGCGCGCACACGCGCGTGCGACAAGCGTGCGCGGATGCGGAGTCCGGCGCGCGCGCTAGCCGAACAGTTTCTGCAGCCGCTGCACGCCCTCGAGCAGCGCGTCGTCGCCGAGCGCGTACGACAGCCGAAGGTACCCGGACGGGCCGAACGCCTCGCCGGGAACCACGGCGACCTCGGCCTGGTCGAGGATCAGGTCGGCGAGCTCGAGCGAGGTCGTCGGCGTGACCCCGCCCCAGGTGCGACCGAGCAGCCCCGAGACATCCGGGTACACGTAGAAGGCGCCCTCGGGGTTCGGGCAGACGAGTCCGTCGATCTTGTTGAGCTCGGCCACGATGGTCTTGCGTCGCCGGTCGAACGACTGGCGCATCTGCTCCACCTGGTCCTGCGGTCCGGTGAGGGCCTCGATCGCCGCGCGCTGCGAGATGTTGGACACGTTCGACGACAGGTGCGACTGCAGGTTGGATGCCGCCTTGATGGCGTCGGCCGGGCCGACCATCCACCCGACCCGCCATCCGGTCATCGCGTACGACTTCGCGACACCGTTGACGAGGATGGTGCGGTCGGCGAGGGCAGGCACCGCCTCGACGACGGACACGGCCCTGATGCCGTCGTAAACCAGGTTCTGGTAGATCTCGTCCGAGATGACCCACAGCCCGTGCTCGAGCGCCCACTCGCCGATGGCGCGGGTCTGCTCGGGGGAGTACACGGATCCGGTGGGGTTCGACGGCGACACGAACAGCAGCACCTTGGTGCGGTCGGTGCGTGCGGCCTCAAGCTGCTCGACGGTCACGAGGTAGTTCTGGTCGGCTCCGGCGAAGACCTCGACGGGCACCCCTCCGGCGAGCTGGATGGCCTCGGGGTACGTGGTCCAGTACGGGGCGGGCAGCAGCACCTCGTCGCCCGGATCGAGCAGGGTGGCGAACGACTGGTACACGGCCTGCTTGCCGCCATTGGTGATGATGACCTGCGAGGCGCTGACGTCCCATCCGCTGTCCCGCAGGGTCTTGGCCGCGACGGCCTCACGCAGTTCGGGCAGGCCCGCCGCCGGCGTGTAGCGGTAGTTTTTCGGGTCGAGCACGGCGCGGGATGCCGCATCCACGATGTTCGACGGAGTCGAGAAGTCGGGCTCCCCGGCCGCGTAGCTGATGACGGGCCTGCCCTCGGCCTGGAGGGCTTTGGCCTTCGCGTCGACCTTGAGGGTGGCGGATTCGGCGATGGCGGCGATACGACGGGAGATGCGGGTCTGAGTCACGGGGTCAAGTTTACGGCGGTCGCCCTGTCGGGCGCACACGCAGTGGTGGCCGGAACCGGGACGAATGGTCCTGGTTCCGGCCACCGGATGCCGCGTCAGCCGTCAGTCGACCGAGATGGTTTTCGCGCGATTACGTCGATGACCTTCCCGAGCGAGGTAGGCACCCGCGGCGAGCAGGGCGAGAATCACGGCGATCAGTGTGGCAATTCCCACGCCCGTGTAGGCGAGACGATTCGAAGGCGACGCCATCGAGGTCGCTGCATTTCCGTCAGCCCCGGTGAGTTGAACGGTTCCGGACGTTCCGCTGCCGCCTCCGTTGCAGTTGGACGTGCACGACGGGTCGGGATTCGTGGTGCCGGTGCCGGTGTCCGCAGTTGCTCACACACTCATCCACAATCCTGGTCACATTCGGCCCGACGCTGGCCTGCGCCAGATTGAGGGTCGCGCCCGAGGACGGTCCGGCATCCCGGAGGACGGTGACCCTGACAGCGGTCTGGGTGAACATGGCGTCCTTGCTGCCGTGTGCGCCGGTGGTGAGTTCCTGCAGATTCACCTTCACCGAGACGACCGACGTCAGCACCGCGCGGACGCTGGTGGTGCCGAGCAGCCCGTCGATGGCCGGATTCACCAGGCTCGTGTCGAGACGATCAGCGAGCTTTGCCACTGCACCATCCGCGTCGAACAGCGAGTCGGTCAGCCCGGCCGCGAGGCCGTCGATGATCAGGTCAACATCGATTTTCGCGGCGACGGTTCCGCCCAGCAGCGAGACAGACGCGGCGGCCGTCGATGCCGTGCCAGCCAGAAGTTGCTTCACCGAACCGCGAACGTCGACGGTGACCGTGCTGCGCAGCGCCGGCAATGCGGTCGTCACCACGTCGCAGACCGACTTGGTCGTGTACCCGACGATGCCCTGCGTCACCGTTCCCGACGGGCCGGTGCCGAGCAGGCCGCCCAGCAGGCCACCGGTGATCGGGGCAACGATGTCGCCGATGACAGGCACCTGGATGTTCCTGCAGACCTGTCCGACCCGTGACCCCTGGGGCGACAGCAGGTCGAGGTCGGCGCGCACTGTCACCTGGGCGTCGAGCAGGGTCGCCTTCACCCTGGCGACGATCTGGTCGCTGAGCGTCGAGACGGTGGTGGTGATGCCATTCAGGATCTGGTCGACCACCGGACCCGAAAGCAGTTCCGTCCCGGGGGCGAGGTCGTTGATCCTGCCGCCGAGCAATACGGCAAGGTCGACTGACACGACGCCGGTCTGAAGATTGAATGTCACGGCCCCGTTTCCGTAGTCGCCGGAGAGCAGCGGCTGCACCGCGCCGTGCACGTCGGCCGTCACGACCGCGGTCACGTTGGCCGAGGATCCGATCGGTGCGAGCACGGGGTCGACGACGGCATCCACGGCGTTGCCGAGAATGCCGTCGCCTGAGCCGAGACTGGCGATCGCGGCATCCACCGGCACTAGCGCCGTGTTCACCTTGGGAGTCAACTGGGCGATGGCCGGGCTCGTGAACGTGAGCGTCGCCCCCGCCAGCGTGTAGTCGCCGGACGCCGAGGTCAGGCTCGCCTTCGCCTCGGCGGCTACCGCGTCGAGCGAGATGTTCAGGTCGGTCAGGACCGCGGCGTACTTGCTGCCGAGCAGCGAGTCGAGGTTGAGGTCGAGATCTCCGGAGGTGCTGGGCAGCACGTCGCCCACCCCGATTCCGCCATTGTTTACAAGGGCTCCCGATCGCGCCATGGACGAGCCGTCCTGCGCTGCCTGGGCAAACTGGTGCAGTGCGCCAGCGTTCAGGATGTCGCCGAGGCTCACTCGCGCATCGCTCGAGTTGTTCACGCCTACCGTGTTGAGCACCGTCACCGATAGCGGATCGTTGCTGCTCTGCGTGCCCTGAGACCCGTTGTTGCTCGCATAGGCCGGGGTGAGCTCGACGATCGAGTTGAGATCGACGCCGAGGACGGTCCCCGAGAGGAACTGCCCCTCGCCGTAGGAGGTTGGCAGGGTGGCGGCCGACGCGGTGGTCGGCCCGGCCAGTGCCAATCCGGCAGTGAGGGCGCAGATGCCGATCGACGCCCCGACGCGCTTGACGACAGAACGTGGAGAACTCCCAGTGTTTTTACCGGAGCGCGGAAAGTGTGATGTGAACACGGTTGGTGCCTTCCTGATCCTGAAGCGGATGCTGCTTATAGGAAGAGACAACGCACCACGCCGAATATGACGCGGATCATGAGACATTTTCACCGGGTTTTTGGGCGCGCAGAAGTGCCCGCCCCTCAGGGCTGCAGCGAGCTGGGGGAGCGCGGACTCGGCGTTACGGCCTTCCGAGGCCCCGATAGGTCCAGCCGGCAGCGCGGAAGGCGGCGGCGTCCAGGCAGTTGCGACCGTCGACGACGCTCTTGTTGCCGACGAGCGCTCCAGCCCATTCCGCATCCAGGTGCCGGAATTCTTCCCACTCGGTCACGAGCACCACGACGTCGGCGTCGGAGAGCGCCTCCTCGAGGGTGTCGACGTACTCGAGTTGCGGATGCACCTTCCGCGCGTTCGCGATCGCGTGCGGGTCTGTGGCAACCACCCTGGCGCCGAGTCCCCGGAGCTGGATGGCGACATCGAGCGCCGGCGAATCACGAATGTCGTCGGAGTACGGCTTGAACGCGAGGCCCAGCACGGCGACCTTCTTGAGGTTGACCGAACCGCCGAGAGCCTCGACGGTGAGGTCGACGACGCGCTGACGGCGACGGAGGTTGATGGCATCCACCTCTTTGAGGAATGCCACGGACTCGCCCCTGCCGAGTTCTTCGGCGCGAGCCGTGAACGCCCTGATGTCCTTGGGGAGGCAGCCGCCGCCGAAACCGACGCCGGCGCCCAGGAAGCGTCGTCCGATTCTGGCATCCAGCCCGATGGCGTCAGCCAGCTGGGTCACGTCGGCCCCGGTGACCTCGGCGATCTCCGCCATCGCGTTGATGAACGAAATCTTGGTCGCGAGAAACGCGTTAGCGGAGACCTTCACGAGTTCTGCTGTCGCGTAGTCGGTGGCGATAAGCGGGGTTCCGGCATCCAGTGCTGAGGCGTACACGTCATCCAGCAGCGCCTTCGCGGCGGCGGCGGCCTGCTCGTCGGCGGGCAGACCGTAGACGAGGCGGTCGGGCGAGATCGTGTCTTTGACCGCGAACCCTTCCCGCAGAAACTCGGGATTCCACGCCAGCATCGCATCACTGCCGGAGGTCGAGATCATCGCGGCGAGGGTTTCGGCGGTGCCCACCGGCACGGTCGACTTTCCCACCACCAGGTCGCCCGGGCTCAGGAACGGGATGAGGTCACGGACCGCGCCGTTCACATAGGTGAGGTCGGCGGCGTATGAGCCCCGCTTCTGCGGCGTGCCGACGGCGATGAAATGGACCTGCGAGCCCTTGGCATCCTCCATCCGCGTCGAGAATCGCAACCGACCGGTCGCGGTCGCCGACGCCAGAATCTCGGGAAGACCCGGTTCGAAGAAGGGTGCCTGTCCGACCGAAAGAGCATCGATCTTCGCCTGGTCAACGTCGATGCCGACGACGTCGTGCCCAAGTTCGGCCATTGCTGCGGCATGAACGGCGCCGAGGTAGCCGCATCCGATCACGGAAAGTCTGATGGTGTCTCTTTTCGTCGGGTCCAGTCGGGGTCGAGTAGTAGTTTGCCGCAGTCTGGCGAATTTGGTGTTCAACTTGGATGACGTACACTGGTGGAGGTAGTTGAAATCTGCCAAGCTTTTGCGCGCCCTGCCCTAGTAATAGGGCTGACCCAGTGAACGTGGCTGGTGAGTGGCTCGGCAGAAAGCAAAGGGCGGTGGCTCAATTGGTAGAGCAGCGGTCTCCAAAACCGCAGGTTGCAGGTTCAAGTCCTGTCCGCCCTGCAAATCCCCGTGCGCAGTTCTGTGCGTGGGGGTATCGGAAGGTGTAAACGAATGGCGAGAAACGTGGTCGACGATCCCAGCGAGGACGTCGTAGCCAATGCCAGGAACGCCCGCGCCCAAAAGCGCGGACCGTTCGCGGGCATCATGCTGTTTCTGCGCCAGGTCATCGGGGAACTGCGCAAGGTGGTCACTCCCACTCGCAAAGAGCTCGTGAGCTTCACCCTCGTGGTTCTCGTATTCGTCGTCATCATGATGGCCCTGGTTTCAGGGCTCGACTTCGGCTTCAGCGCCCTGGTCAACTTCCTGTTTGGCGATCCGTCAGTCGCAGGCTGATCGCAACAGCTTCCCGGTGGTCGACGTATCACCACGTGAACAACAGCAACGAAAAGAGATTTTGTGTCTGAGAACCACCGCGACGACTTCGAGCTCGCTACGGCAGCAGAGCAGTCCGGCGAGGTCGACGAAGTGCAGACGGGTAACACCGACGCCGCCGCCTCCCACTCGGAAGATGCGGCTGAGCACGAGGCGATGCACGTGATCAACGACGACGAAGAGGGCGACCTCGCAGGTCTCCTCGAAGCGCTCGACGCTGCGATCGACCCCGAGGCTGACTCGATCGTCGACGACGCACTCGACGTCGATTCGGTGGATGAGGCAGACGCATCAGTTGCCGCAACCGACGATGAAGCCGACATCGAGGCCGAAGAAGAATCATCAGAGAAGCCCGGCGTCACGCCGTACGACGGACCTGACGTCAACGGAGACGACGTCGATCCCTACGACGCTTTCAAGGCTGAGCTGCGCGAGAAGCCAGGCAAGTGGTACGTCATCCACTCGTATGCAGGTTTCGAGAAGCGCGTGAAGCAGAACATCGACAACCGCAAGATCTCGATGGCGATGGAAGATTACGTCTTCGAGGTTCAGGTGCCGATGGAAGACGTCGTCGAGATCAAGAACGGCCAGCGCAAGCTCGTCAACCGCGTGCGCATCCCCGGATACGTGCTCGTGCGCATGGACCTGAACGAAGACAGCTGGTCTGTTGTTCGTCACACCCCCGGCGTCACCGGCTTCGTGGGCAACTCGCACAACCCGCGCCCGCTTCGATTCGAAGAGGCCTTCAACATGCTGAAGAGCCTCGTGCAGATCGTCGAGGCTCCCGCAGCCAAGGGTGCGCCCGGCAAGAGCAAGTCGCCGTCGCGCGTCATCCCCGCCGAAATCGACTTCGAGATCGGCGAGACCATCACCATCAAGGAAGGTTCGTTCGCGGGCCTGCCCGGCTCGATCAGCGAGATCAAGGCCGAGAGCGGCAAGCTCATCGTGCTCGTCTCGCTCTTCGAGCGCGAGACCCCGGTCGAGCTCAGCTTCGACCAGGTCACCAAGATGTAGTTTTTCCCGAGCAAGGGGCGCATTCCGGGTTGAAAGACCTGAAATGCGCCCCTTCTTCGTTGGATCAGGCTGCTCGACTGACCTGGCGACGTATCGGCATGATGCGAGGTGCCAATAGGCATCCACCGACATTTACCGTAAGATAAACAGGTTGCCCTTCGGGCGCAACCGCACCGCATCCATCGGATGTCGGGAGAGCTGTCCAACTCCGGCCAGCTCGAACAGAAAAGGAAAACAATGGCACCGAAAAAGAAGGTCACGGGTCTGATCAAGCTTCAGATCCAGGCCGGCGCCGCCAACCCCGCACCGCCCATCGGGCCTGCGCTGGGTCAGCACGGCGTGAACATCATGGAATTCTGCAAGGCGTACAACGCAGCGACCGAGTCGCAGCGCGGCAACGTCATCCCGGTGGAAATCACCGTCTACGAGGACCGTTCATTCACGTTCATCCTCAAGACCCCGCCGGCGGCAGAGCTCATCAAGAAGGCAGCGGGAGTTGCCAAGGGTTCGGGAACTCCGCACACCGTCAAGGTTGCAAAGCTCACCAAGGACCAGGTTCGCACGATTGCCGAGCAGAAGATGGTTGACCTCAACGCAAACGACGTCGAGGGCGCGATGAAGATCATCGCTGGAACCGCTCGCTCAATGGGAATCACGGTGGAGGCATAATGTCCAAGAATTCAAAGGCATACAAGGCTGCCGCCGACAAGATCGAAGACGGCAAGTTCTACACGGCTACCGAGGCAGTTGCTGTCGCTCGCGAGACCGGATCGAAGAAGTTCGACTCCACCGTTGAGGTTGCGCTGAAGCTCGGTGTCGACCCGCGTAAGGCAGACCAGATGGTGCGCGGCACCGTCATCCTGCCCCACGGAACCGGCAAGACCGCCCGCGTCATCGTGTTCGCAACGGGACCGGCAGCAGACGCCGCAATCGCGGCTGGCGCTGACGAGGTCGGTGGAGCAGAGCTCATCGAGAAGGTTGCCGGCGGCTACACGTCGTTCGACGCAGCAGTCTCGACCCCGGAGCTCATGGGCCAGGTTGGCCGTCTCGGAAAGGTGCTCGGCCCCCGCGGCCTCATGCCCAACCCGAAGACCGGCACCGTGACCCAGGACACCGCCAAGGCAGTGTCTGAGATCAAGGGTGGAAAGATCGAGTTCCGCGTCGACAAGCACTCCAACGTGCACTTCGTCGTAGGCAAGGCCGGCTTCACCGAAGACCAGCTGAGCGAGAACATCAAGGCTGCGATCGACGAGATCGTTCGCTCCAAGCCGAGCTCGTCAAAGGGCCGCTACATCACCAAGGGAACCGTCTCGACGACGTTTGGCCCGGGCATCCCGCTCGACGTCAACTCGCTGGCGTAATTCACTTCCGGGAAAGGGGTCGACTTCGGTCGGCCCCTTTTCTGCACCCCGACGCCCGCCGCGGCATCCGCATATCGCCGCTCGCCTCCCGCATCCCGCATCCCTTCCGCTCCCGCATCCCTTCCGCTCCCGCATCCCTTCCGAAATGACGGAGATCTCGTGACAAAAGCACCCAAATCGGCCCCAGACGCCACAAATACCCCGCCGCCTCCGTCATTTCGGAAGGCGGAGGTGAAGGCGGAGGTGCGGTAGAGGTGCGGGCGGAGGTGCGGGTCGCGGTTCAGGATGACGCGGCGCTGCTTCAGCGGGTGGCCGCCGAAACCTTCCCCCTGGCGTGCCCCCCGGACGCACCGCTCGCGGACATCGAGGCCTTCATCGCGCTGAATCTGTCGGAGGCGGCCTTCGACGGCTACCTCGCCGACCCGGCACGGGAACTGTTCATCGCCGAGGTCGACGGCGCCGCGGCGGGGTACGCGATGGTGGTGCACGGCGACCCGACGGATGCGGATGTTGTGGCATCCGTCAGCACTCGCCCGACCGCGGAGCTGAGCAAGCTGTATGTGCGTGCGGCCTTCCACGGCGCCCACGTGGCTGCCGCCCTCGTCGAGACGGCAGTGAGCGCAGCATCCGCGCGTGGGGCGCTTTCGATGTGGCTCGGTGTCAACGACCAGAACGAGAGGGCGAACCGCTTCTACGAGAAGAGTGGATTCGCGAAAGTCGGCACCAAGCGGTTCCGCCTGGGTGAGCGGCTCGAGAGCGACTTCGTCCGCGAAAGACTGCTCGGCTGAGTCTCAGCCGGGGCTGACGTTGAGCACGATCTTGCCGCGAGTGTGTCCGGTCTCCAGCGCGGTGTGGGCAGCGGCGGCCTGGTCGAGTTCGAAGACCTGGTCGACGAAGACCTGCACGTCGCCGGATTCGAGCAGCCGTGAGATCACGCCGAGCGTCGCGCCATCCGCAGGTACTTTGTAGCCCGTGGCCCTGACTCCGGCGGCGGCCGCATCCTCCGCCATGGTCGGCCAGGCTCCGCTCGGCACGCTCACGATGAGGCCGCCCGGCTTGAGCACCGCGAGCGACCGTGTGGCCGTCTCCTCGGTGAGGTTGCCGACCAGATCGATGACGACGTCGATGTCGGATGTGACATCCTCGAACCGGCTGAGGGTGTGGTCGATGACCTCGCTCGCGCCCAACTCTCGCAGCCAGCCGGTGTTGCGGGTCGAACCGGTGGTAATGACGTGTGCGCCGAAGTAGCTCGCGAACTGGATCGCGAAATGCCCGACACCGCCCGCCCCAGCATGGATCAGGATGCGCTGGCCCTCGTGTGCCTTGGCGACATCGACGACGGCTCCCCACGCGGTGAGCGCGGCGAGCGGCACGGCTGCTGCCTCCACGTGGGAGAGGGACTTGGGCTTCTTGGTGATGCACGTGGACGGGACGACGATGTACTCGGCGTAGGTGCCGCTGAACCGGGGGACCATGGTCATCCCGTACACCTCGTCACCGACCTTGATCGGATGTGCCTCGTAGGGCGACTCGACCACGTGACCGCTGAAATCGTTGCCGAGCACAATCGGGAACGCACCGAAGGCCGCCGAGACTCCGGTCCCGGCTCGCGACTTGGCATCGATGGGGTTGACGCTGGCGGCAACAACCTTCACCAGGAATTCGGCATTCACCCTGATGGGCCGCGCGATTTCTGAGACGCGCAAAACGTCTGGCGCCCCGATTGCATCCATAACGATGGCTCGCATCGTGCTCATGTGCTGGCCTCCCCGGCAGTCTTCACTGTCCAGTAAACGACCCCAATGAGTCATCGTTGTTTCGGCGATGTCTCCTTGCTGCAAACAATCACTAGAATTCGAGGATGAATCTGCTTTTCGCCGCATTCCGCATTCTGGTGGGGGTGGCGGGGCTCGCAGCCGTCGTTGCGACACTGGCCGACACCGCGTCTCGGTCGCCCATCAACCCGTTCAACTTCTTCGGATATTTCACCCTGCAGAGCAACATCCTGGCGGCCATCGTGTTGATCGTGGCAGCGGTGGTGATCTTCCTCGGGAAGGCGCAGTCTCCCGCGCTGGTCATCGCCCGGGCGTGCGTGACCACCTACGTTGTGATCGTCGGCATCGTCTACAACACGTTGCTGGTCGGCACACCTGGCGGGGGCGGCGTCGAGCTGGCGTGGGCCAACGCGGTGCTGCACATCGCCGTGCCCATCTACGTCGCCGTTGACTGGATCTTTTTCGGGGATCGCGGCCCGCTGCCATGGAGCCGGTTCTGGCTCGTACTGGTGTATCCGATCGTGTGGCTTGTTGTCGTTCTCGTGCGCGGAGCAACCGACGGCTGGGTGCCGTACCCGTTTCTCAGCCCCACTCTCGGCTACGGGGTGGTGGCGCTCTACTGCGTCGGCATCGCGGTTGCCATTGCCCTCGTCGGTGCCGCGGTGTGGGCCGTCAGCCGTGTGCGCACTCTGACGCCCTTGCGATGAGCTGGCTCAACGCTTCATGAGCTCCAGCAGGCGGTTGGCGAGCCCCACCAGGATGTGAATCTCGTTGTCGTCCCGTTCAACCCAACGGCATTCCGGCTCGGGATGCACGGGCACGAAGTCGGTGTGCTGCTCCCACACTACGAGGGTGCGCTCGGCGCCAAGGACGTACTGCTGCCACCACACCTGTCGAAGGTAGGAGCGAGGGATGCTGCGCCACGAGTGTCCCGTTGTCTTGATCTCAGACAGCACCACCGTGCCGTCGAGCATCGAGACGCCATCGGGGGTTGCGAGGTGCAGCGGCTGGCCGTGCGCGTGGAACAGTGTGGAGCTCGGCTCGATGCTGTGGCGCGAACGCACCCAGCGGGCGATCTCGGGTTCGCGGGCCCTCCCGTGGTCGGTGTACGCGTTGCCGCTGAATCCCGAGCCGAGCAGTTTGTCCTGCAGGACTGAGCGCATGGCTTTGTCGCTGGAGAACCTGGCGGCGTCGGTCGCGGTGACTCCGCGGCTCCTGGCCCTGATCCATGCCACCCGGTCGTCGGAGCTGGCGACGACCCGATCCCGATGATTCGGGGCGGGTAGCTCCCAGAGATCGAGTTCGGGCTGCATGCTCACGTGACCATTGTCTCCCGTTCCACCGGCACCGAGTCGCCGCCTCACGGAACCGAACAGGATCGCTGCCCGGGGGAGGGAACCCCCGAACAGCGACCCGGATGCGCTACTTCTTCTCGGTCACCTTGCCCTGCTTGATGTGCAGGCGACGCTGGGCACGCTTGGCCACGGCCGAGTCGTGCGTCACGATGATCAGGGTCAGTCCCCGGTCGCGCCATGAGGTCTCGAGGAGGTCCATGATGTCGTCACGGGTGGCTTCGTCGAGACTGCCGGTCGGCTCGTCCGCCAACAGCACCTCCGGCTCCTTGACCAGGGCGCGCGCGATGGCCACGCGCTGCTGCTGCCCGCCGGACAGCTCGGATGGGCGATGCGAGCCGCGATCGGCGAGACCGACCGAAGCGAGGGCGGTCGCTGCTCGCGACTTGCGCTCGGCGGAGGGCAGCCCGAGCGGCTCGAGGGCCGTTTCGACGTTCTCCTGCGCGGTCAGGGTGGGGATCAGGTTGAAGCCCTGGAAGACGAACCCGATCTCCTTGGCCCTGATGCCGCCGAGCTTCGAGTCCGGCATGGTCGAGAGGTCGTCGTCGCCGAGCGACACCGATCCCGTCGACGGCCGTTCGAGTGCACCCAGCATCTGCAGCAGCGTGGATTTCCCGCCACCCGTCGGCCCCTGGATGGCGACCATCTGGCCGCGCGGGATCGACAGGCTCACATCATCCAGCGCTTTCACCGTCCGCCTGGATGTCGCGTAACTCTTGGTGACGTTCTTTAGTTCGTACATGTTCTGACTCCTGTTCGGGTGGCTACGAGATGCTGCGCAGGGCTTCGGCTGGCCTGAGTCTGGCTGCGCGCCAGCCCCCGAACACTCCGGCGATGATGCCGCCGAGGAGGGCGAGCCCCACCGCGACGAGGATGATGGGGATGGTCACCGGAGCCTGAAGCACGATGTCCGTGGTCGCGGCGGCCTGGGTGACAGCTGCCTGTCCGCCTCCGCCTCCGCGTCCACCGAAACCGGCGGCCGTGGCCGTGGCGGCGGTTGTGCCGGCGCTCAGTGTCGGCGCGGCGAGGTTGACCGCCAGCAGGCCGATGAGTCCGACTGCGACACCAACCACTCCACCGATGGCACCCTGCACGACGCTTTCGCCGGCGACCTGTCCGACTATCCGGCGGTTGCTCCAGCCGATGGCCTTGAGCGTTCCGAACTCACGGGTGCGCCTGGTCACTCCAGAGATCGTGAACAGCACAGCGATCAGGAAGGCGGCGGCGAGCACGAGCATCGACAGCCACGTGCCGAGGCCCGCGACGAGGGTGGCCGCGGTGGACAGCGACCCTGACACGCTCGACGCGAGGTCAGCCTGGGTCTGCACCGTGGCATCCGGAAGCGCTGTCTCGATGTCGGACTGCACCTGGCTGATCGCCTCGGATGTTGAGGCCTGCACGTAGACCGAGCTCACCTGCCCGTCGAGGCCAGACACGGCCTGGGCGACGCCGAGCGGGATGTAGGTGTTCGAGGCGGTCGCGGCGTCGGACGTTCCGGATGACACGAGGCCGATGACCTCGAAATCGGTGCCGCCGATCGCCAGGGTGTCACCGACGGCGACGGCAGCGGTGGTTGCGTATGCGGAGTCGACGACCACCACGTTCGCGGCGGAATCCGTGGACTCGAAGGTGCGGCCGTCGGTCAGCGTCACCGAGGTGAGGGGGCCAACGGCGACGCCAGCGACGTCGATGCCCTCCACCGTGAAGGAGTCGACGTCAAAGGAGCTTCCACCGGCGCCGTCCGGCCCGCCGCCGCGAGGGGCGCCACCATCGGTCGCGCCAGCAGCGGGGGCGGTTGCATCCTGAGTCTGTGTGGTTTCGGGGATCTCGCCGTTGAAGCTGGTGTTGCTCAGTGACAGCGTCGCGGTGCCCGCTGAGACGTTGTCGACGGCGAGCACGGTGTCAAGCGTCGTGGCGTCGAAGGTCGTGGTGCCGCGGTCGGCGGCAAGCCGGGACTGGCTGAGCGAGGTCGACCCATCCACGGTCTGCCCGTCTGCCGCGCCGAAGTCGAACGACGGGCGCTCCGCCTGGCCTTCGCCGTCGGCGGTCGGTGCGACGGGTGTCTGGCTCACGGTGATGTCGGTGCCGACCCCGTAAACCGAGGCGAGCACGCTGGATTGCGCATCGCGCACCCCGGCGGCGACGCCGTTGACAATAATGACGAGGGCGATCGCGAGGGCCATGCCAATCGCGATGATCGCTGTGTGTTTCTTGCGGTTGGTGAGTTCCCGCATGAGATAGGTACCGAACACTGAGGCTCCTTGAGTGGTGGATGTTGCGGCGAAACTATTCGCGACGCCTATGAGCAACCCAAGGTGAACCTGTGTTTTAGCTATCAGCGGGACCTTGCCCCGCCCCAGCTAGTCGAGCGGCGCGTAGTCGATCTCGACGAACGCGGCGACCTCGGGCATCCACCGGTTGGCGACGAAGTCGACATGTTCCGGATGCTCGGTGTAGCAGTCGTACGCACGCTGGTCGGCGAACTCCATGCTGAGCCCGAACCGGTAGTCATTTTTTGCCCCCACCTGTCGCAGCGTCTCCCAGTGTTCGACGCCGGGGATGCGGCAGAGAAGGCCGGCAGCGTCGAGGAATGACGCCTCCTCGGCCGAGCCCTCGGGATGGATGAGACGGAACGCTACGGTGTGACGAATCATGGGCTTCCTTGCCTGTCTTGTGGGCGCACTCCGCGCCGATATCCACAGTATGCCGCCGGGTGCACTGGAGGCTCATAGCTGGTTCATAGGTTGATGCGGATACTGGAGTCATGTCAGATTCCCGTCACACCTCGTCCGTGGCCCAGCCGAAACTCACCCGCGCAGACGGTAGCCCCATCCGGGCCGTCGTGGTCGACGACGAGGATTCGCTCACCGATCTCCTGTCCATGGCTCTTCGCTATGAGGGATGGGATGTGCGAATCGCCGCAGACGGGCAGAAGGCGGTTTCCACCGTTCGTGACTTCCGCCCGGACGTCATCGTGCTCGACATCATGCTGCCGGACATCGACGGCCTCACCGTCCTGTCACGGCTTCGCGCTGACGGCATCCAGACCCCGATCCTGTTCCTCACGGCGAAGGATTCGGTGGATGACCGCGTCGCGGGGCTCACCGTCGGTGGCGACGACTACGTGACCAAGCCGTTCAGCCTTGAAGAGCTGGTGGCGAGACTGCGTGGGCTCATCCGGCGTTCGAGCGTGACCGCATCGGCCGAGGAGCAGTCGATCATCGAGGTGGGTGACCTGGTGCTCGATGAGGAGAGCTACGAGGTTCGCCGAGGAGACACCCTCGTCGAGCTCACCGCGACCGAGTTCGAACTGCTCCGCTTTCTCATGCGCAACCCACGACGGGTGCTCAGTAAGTCGCAGATTCTCGACAGGGTCTGGAGCTACGACTTCGGCGGCCGCTCCAGTGTCGTCGAGATCTACATTTCGTATCTGCGCAAGAAGATCGACTCCCTGGGCCCCGCGATGATTCACACCGTGCGCGGCTTCGGCTACGTTCTGAAGCCGCACCAGTGAGCGCTCGCCGCTCCAGGCTGACGCTGCGCCGACGGCTCGTCCTCGGCATCGCCGTGCTGCTCGCCACCCTGACCGTGATGATCGGGGTGGTGAGCGTGTTCGCGCTTCAGGGATTCCTGGTGAGTCGCCTCGACTCGCAATTGGATGCCGCGACCAGCCGTTCGCAGGGCGCCGTCAGGCCGCCGGACGGTATTCCCGGGGATTCCGGTGAGAGGCCGCAGGCCCAGAAGTTCCTTGCCTTGTCAGGCCAGCAGGAAGGCACGCTCGGTGCCATCATCAACTCGGGCGCCGTGTTCAACGCGGCGGTGCTCGACGCCAACGGACAACCGGTGACCCTCGATTCCGCTTCGCTGGAAGTGCTGCTGGCGCTGCCCACGGACGGCACGCCGGTGACCGTTGACCTCGGGGAGGAGCTCGGGCAGTACCGGGTCGCCGTACAGTCCAACGACTCGGCCGCCGATTCACTGGTCATCGGCCTTCCACTGCAAAGCGTGCAGGACACCCTGGTGCGTCTTGCGCTCCTCATCACCGGCATCGGGCTGCTCGGGGTGATCGCCGCAGTCGTCGCCGGTGCCCTGATCGTTCGCGCGGCCCTGCGGCCCCTTCAGCGGGTCGCCGCGACGGCGACGCGGGTGGCCGAACTTCCGCTCGACCGCGGCGACGTGGCGCTCGCGGTACGGGTGCCGACGGCCGACGCCGACCCCGCGACGGAAGTTGGCGCGGTGGGCTCTGCACTCAACCACATGCTCGAGCACGTGGCATCCGCCCTCGAATCGCGCCAGGCGAGCGAGAACAAGGTGCGCACGTTCGTCGCGGATGCCAGCCACGAGCTGCGCACGCCGCTCGCGTCGATCAGGGGTTATTCGGAGTTGACGCGACGCGGCAACCACGTGCTTCCCGACGACGTCGTGCACGCGATGGGTCGCATCGAATCCGAGTCAGTGCGCATGACGTCGCTGGTCGAGGACCTGCTGCTGCTGGCCAGGCTCGACGAGGGCAACAAGCTGGAGCTCGCCGAAGTCGACCTCGGGCGTCTGCTCGTCGACGCCGTGAGCGACGCGCAGGCGGCAGGGGCAGACCACACGTGGGCGGTCGAGGTTCCGGATGAGGTGGTGCTCATCGCGGGCGATCCCGGGCGACTGCACCAGGTGATCGCCAACCTGCTCAGCAACGCCCGCACCCACACCCCGGCTGGCACCAGCGTGACGGCCACCCTCGTTCCCGAGGGCAGTGACGCCGTGATCGAGGTGCGGGACACCGGCCCGGGAATCGACGAGGCTCTCCAGCCGACCATTTTCGAGAGATTCGTCCGCGGTGATGGGTCACGGTCCAGGGCCAAGGGCAGCACGGGCCTCGGGCTCGCGATCGTGAGTGCCGTGGTCGAGGCGCACGGCGGCAGGGCCGAGGTCACGAGCGAGCCGGGCAGCACCGTGTTCCGCGTCATCCTGCCCGGTCTCATCGCCTAGTCGCCGCGCCGCCCGCCGCGCCGCCCGCTCAACGGCTGCCCGCGCACCCGGGCGCATCCACCCCTCATCGAGTGCGCAGTTGTTGTCGCTTCCAGCGAGGCGAAACGACAACAAGCGCACTATGGATGCCGCGGCGGGGCGTGAGCGGGAAATCCCGCCCGCTGACCTCCGCAGCGCCTCACCCCTTCCGAAATGACGGAGATTCGCGCCCAAACTGGCGTTTCATGCCGAATTCGGGATGTCGCGGCCGCGATCTCCGTCATTTCGGAAGGTCGCGGCGGCGGCGTGGCGGCGCGGGCCCGGCGGCGCAGACCCGGCAGCGACGGGCACCGGGGGAGGGGACCGGAGCCACCGTCCCGCGATGGCACACTGGAGGGATGAAAACTTCCTCCACAGCGCGGTGCGGATCATGAGGGTCGCCGTCACAGGCGGCAACGGCAAGCTCGGCCGAGTCACGGTGCAGGCGCTGCGGGATGCCGGTCACACAGTGACCGTGTTCGACGTGGTCGGCGCAGACCGCGACGACCTTCATCGCCGTCGATCTCACCGACTACGGCCAGACCGTCGATGCCTTCAGCAGCGTCGACAATCGCCACGATGGACTGGATGCGGTGGTCCACCTCGCCGCGATCCCGTCCGGCGGGCTGCGACCAGACAGCGCGACGTTCCACAACAACATGAACTCGACGTTCAACGTGTTCCAGGCGGCTCGCCGGGCCGGCATCCGCACGATCGTGTACGCCTCGAGCGAGACGCTGCTGGGCATCCCGTTCGAGACGCCGCCGCCGTATGTGCCGCTCGACGAGGAGTACGCGAGCAGGCCCGAGTCGACCTACGCCGTGGTCAAGCACCTCGAGGAGGAGCTGGCGCAGAAGCTCGTGCGCTGGGATCCCGAGCTGAGCATCACGGCCCTGCGTTTCTCGAACGTGATGGTGCCCGACGACTACGCGGCATTCCCCGGCTACGACGCCGATGCGACGCTGCGGTCGTGGAACCTGTGGGGCTACATCGACGCCCGTGATGGCGCCGAGGCGATCAGGCTGTCGCTGGATGCCGCCCGCCCGGGTTTCGACGTCTTCAATATCTTTGCGGCAGACACCGTGATGTCGCGCCCCAGCGCCGAGCTCATGGCCGAGGTCTTTCCCGGGGTGGAGTTCCGCTCTGCCGTCGAGGGCACGGACTCTCTTGCTCCCAGCGAGAAGGCCCGCCGCATTCTCGGGTTCGTGCCGAAGCACAGCTGGAGAGATCACGTCTGATTTGCGCCGTCTGGCAGTTTCGCCTAGTCTTACCGAAGCCAAAGACCGCAGGTGGTTTTCGTGTGCGCAAGCGCAGGAAGACCGAAGTGCCGCGAAAGCGACAGCCAGCGCAGGTGTGTGAAGAAGTTTCTCGGGCGAGTCCTTGAAGGGCCAGTCCGATTCTCAGCTCCGTGCCCTGCGCTCACTCCAGAGTGAACCTGCAGCAGGCCGGGGCTTTTTTGATTCCCGGTGTGCATTGGTCTGAGGCAGTCCAATCCACAATTTAGGGAGCACCATGGCGAACAAGGAAGCATCAGTCGCCGAGTTGACGGAGAAGTTCCGTTCCTCGACCGCTGTCCTGCTCACCGAGTATCGCGGACTCACCGTTGCCCAGCTCAAGACGCTGCGCAAGTCAATGAGTGAGCACGCAACATACGCCGTGGTGAAGAACACGCTGACAAAGATCGCGGCTAACGCGGCAGGAATCTCGTCTTTCGACGAGGAGCTTGTCGGGCCTTCCGCTATCGCCTTCGTACACGGTGACCCGGTCACCGTCGCGAAGACTCTGCGTGACTTTGCCAAGGCAAACCCTCTGCTGGTTGTGAAGGGTGGTTACTTCGACGGTAACCCGCTCACCGCCGCAGAGGTCACCAAGCTCGCCGATCTTGAGACCAGGGAGGTGCTCCTCGCGAAGTTTGCCGGAGCCGCCAAGGCCTCGCTGTTCGGCGCCGCATATCTGTTCAACGCACCGCTGGCAAAGGCCGTTCGCACGGTCGAGGCGCTGCGCGAGAAGCAGTCGTCCGCTGCAGTAAGCGCGACAAACAAGCACAGCGCGCGTTCTTGCGACTGTAAATTTCGAAACAAGGAGATACATCATGGCAAAGCTGTCAAGCGAAGAGCTGATCGAGGCATTCAAGGAGCTCACGCTCATTGAGCTCAGCGAGTTCGTCAAGAAGTTCGAGGAGACCTTCGAGGTCACCGCAGCAGCACCCGTAGCCGTTGCGGCCGCCGGTGGCGCAGCTGCAGCAGTCGAAGAGGTTGAGGAGAAGGATTCCTTCGACGTCATCCTCGAGGCTGCCGGCGAGAAGAAGATCCAGGTCATCAAGGAGGTGCGCGCTCTCACCAGCCTCGGCCTCGGTGAAGCGAAGGCAGTCGTTGACGGCGCTCCGGGCCCAGTGCTCGAGGGTGTCAACAAGGAGACCGCCGAGAAGGCAAAGGCTCAGCTCGAAGAGGCTGGCGCCACGGTTACCCTCAAGTAACTTCGGTTTCACGCGAAGGCGTCGCTCCCTCCGGGGGCGGCGCCTTCGCTGCGTTAACGAGCGGGTTATTGTGCAGGTTAGTGGATGTGTCTACGGCAGTTGCATCTGACGCATGACGGCTCCATAATTGGCTTTGTCCCCATGCCCCCCAAAAGGGGACACCCCCGATAAGCACTCGCACCCGACCGAGATGTGCCATGCGGGACTAGACAGTCTTACCCTCTGGCTAGCACCGACCCGGCAATGCAAGTGCACCTGTAAACCCGTATGTGAAAGTGCACACCCATGCATGTTCATGCTGTTCCCTCTTTTGCGAGCCGTAACACGGTTCGCCATGCCAGCAACCGCCCCGCTTCGCCGACGGTTCTGACCCTACGCTCGGGCGCATTTTCTCTCGCGCTGGGTGGGCTCGGGTTCCTCCAGCGCGGGCTTGTGCCCGCGGGGCTCAATCTTTCTTCGCGCCGTTCGGGGACGCGGGAGGACTGACCTCGGGGAGTCCGGTCTGCGTTCGTTACTGTTCGTGGGCCGGGCTTTCAACCCTGCGCCTGCCGCGAGTGCCCTGCGTTCTCACGCCGTCGATGGCGCTGTGGTGCTTCGCCGCACTTCGAGCTGAACGGGGTAGGCCCGCCAGGTCGGGGGTGACTGGTCTGGATGCTCCGCCAATTCGTCCATCGCGAGCCTCACCGCCAGCGTTCCCTGCTGCTTCGGGTTCTGCGCAAGGGTCGTCAGTCCGAACATCGGCGCGAGGTCGTGGCCGTCGATCCCGATCACGGAAAGCTGCTCGGGAACCTGAATTCCCAGCTGGCGTGCGGCGACGATGATGCCGATCGCGACCTCGTCCGATCCGGCCACGATCGCCGTGGGCCGGGAGCGCGGATCGGCGAGTGTCGCCAGACCTTCGGCGTAACCACCCTGCATCGAAACTTCGGTGGCGTGGAAAGCGTCATCGTCGCAGGGCAGGCCGGCCGACTCCATGGCTTGCCTGAACCCCGCCAGGCGCTGGGAATGCACGTGAAAATCCATCTCATTCTGTTGCTGCCCGCCAATATGCATGATGCGGGAGTGGCCGAGACTGATGAGATGGTCGGTCACGAGCGCGGCCGCGGCCACGTCGTCGATGCTGAGCGCCGCGATTCCCTCGACCGGGCCGCCGATGCCGATGATCGGCTTGGCCAGCGAGTGCAACAGGCCCACCTCGTGGGAGGTGAGTTCGATGCCGACCGCGATGACGGCATCCACTCGTTTGCGCACCAGGAAGTACTCGAAAACTCGACGCCGCTCGATGGGATCCTCGCTGAGGCGGTACAGCGTGAGGTCGTATCCGGCGGCGATCAGCGCAGACTCGATGCCCTCGAGAATCTCGCCGAAGTACCAGCGATTGATGTGGGGGATGACCACCCCGACGTTCCGCGTTGACCCGGTGACGAGGCTGGAGGCGGTGGACGAAACGACGTATCCCATGGCCGCGGCGGCCGACACCACCCGGTCGCGGGTTTCGTCCGAAACGTAGCCGTTTCCGCTGAGCGCACGGGATGCCGTGGCCTTGGAAACCTCAGCAAGGCGGGCGACATCGCTGAGCGCGCTCATGATGCTCCTTTCCACACTGATCGGACTGCCACATACTAGCCGCGCGCCGCGCAATGTGGAAACGGTTCCATATCCTGAGGGTCGAACGTGATCCGATCGTTGTGAGAGCGCTCCCACGGTCGGATGCTCGCGTTTTCGTGCTGGTTAGTCACGAGTTCGTAACAAGCGCTTGCATTGCTCGCGAATCTTCACCTAGCTTGGCCTGTGGAACCGGTTCCCGATTCGGAGAGCGCTTCCGTGCAATCACCCCCCCACCCGCGTGAGTCCTTCGTGGCGCTCGCGACCACCCTCAATGAGGAGGAAGTATGAGTTTCATCGTGCAGCGTAGATTCACAGCACCCTTTGCCGTACTCGCCGTAGCAGGTCTCGCACTCGCGGGCTGTTCAAGCGACACCGGTGCCGGAGCGGGCCCGGGAGACGCGGGAGATGCCGACGGCGTCGTCACCGTCTATGGCACCATCCAGGACACCGAAGCCGAGCTCCTCAACGAGTCCTGGGCTGCCTGGGAAGAAGAAAACGGCATCGACATCCAGTACGAAGGCTCGAAGGAGTTCGAGGCTCAGATCGGCACCCGTGCACAGGGCGGAACCGCTCCCGACATCGCGATCTTCCCGCAGCCCGGTCTGCTCGCGGACCTCGCGTCGCGCGACTACGTCCAGCCGGCACCCGAGAGCGTCGCGGCCAACGTTGCCGAGTACTGGGGCGAAGACTGGGCAGGCTACGGCACCAGCGGTGACACGCTCTACGGCGCACCGCTCATGGCAAGCGTCAAGGGCTTCATCTGGTACTCGCCGGCCAAGTTCGCCGAGTGGGGCGTCGAAGTTCCCACCACGTACCAGGGTCTTCTCGACCTGACCAAGACGATTCAGGAAAAGACCGGCGAGGCACCATGGTGCGCAGGCTTCGGCTCTGACGCAGCCACGGGCTGGCCTGGCACCGACTGGGTCGAAGACCTCGTGCTGCGCCAGGCTGGCGCGGATGTCTACGACCAGTGGGTCAGCCACGAGATCCCGTTCAACGACCCGGCCATCGCTGCGGCGTTCGACGCGGTCGGCGAGATCCTGCTCAACCCGGACTACGTGAACGCCGGATTCGGTGACGTGAAGTCGATCAACACCACGCCGTTCGGTGACCCGGCTCGCGCACTCGGTGACGGCTCATGTGCACTGCACCACCAGGCATCGTTCTTCGACGGATTCATCCAGGACCCCGCGAACGGCAACGCAACCGTTGGTCCTGACGCAGACATCTGGGCATTCATCACCCCGTCGATCGAAGAAGGCGGAAGCGCCGTCACCGGTGGTGGAGAGATCGTCGCCGCATTCTCGAACGACGAAGACACCATCAAGGTGCAGGAGTACCTCTCCAGCCCCGAGTGGGCAAACACCCGCGTCAAGCTCGGTGGTGTGATCAGCGCCAACAAGGGCCTTGACCCCGCCAGCGCGTCAAGCCCGATCCTGCAGGAGGCGATCAAGGTTCTTCAGGACCCAGACACCACCTTCCGTTTCGACGGTTCTGACCTGATGCCCGGCGTCGTCGGTGCTGGTTCGTTCTGGACCGGCATGGTCGACTGGGTAAACGGCCAGTCCACTCAGGATGTGCTCGACAACATCGAGGCAACCTGGCCGTCCGAGTAGCGGCTAGCTAGCAGAGCATGAGTGAGGGCCAGCGGAATCCTCTTCCGCTGGCCCTCACTTCCCCCTAGTCTCAAAATCACGAAGCGAGTCCGTTGCCGTACTCGAAAGGACGTTCATGTCAGGGTTCCTGAAATGGCTTGCCGACCTTAATCCGTTCGCACAGATCCCCCTGGTGATCGGTGCGTTCGTCCTGGTCGCCGGACTGCTCATTTTCTTCATCGAGATCGCCCCGCGTTCCGGACGCCAGTACACGGTCATCCGTGCGCTCGTGTGCGTCCTCGCTCCGGTGGCCGTCTTTCTCGTCCTCGGCTCGGTCTGGTTCGCCGCCATCGTCGCCGCGATTCTCGGAGGAGTCTTCTTCCTGCTCGACTACCGGTCTCGTGCCGGCGCCGGCTACCTGTTCCAGCTCATCGGCTTCCTGAGCCCGGCGATGTTCCTCCTCGGCATCGGTCTCGTCTATCCGACGGTCGCCACCTTCTTCAAGGCCTTCATGAACTCTCGAGGCACCCGGTTCGTGGGGCTCGAGAACTTCATCTTCGTCTTCGGCCAGGAGTCAAAACAGGGTCGCGATCATCAACACGGTCATCTGGGTGCTCGTCGTCCCGGCGTTCTCGACCATCGTCGGCCTGGCCTACGCGGTGTTCGTCGACAAGGCGCAGCGGCGAGAAGTTCCTGAAGGCGCTCGTCTTCATGCCGATGGCCATCTCCTTCGTGGGGGCCAGCATCATCTGGAAGTTCGTCTACGACGCCAACCAGCCTGGTCAGGAGCAGATCGGTCTCACTCAACGCGATAATCACGTCGCTTCGGCGGTCAACCCATCGACTTCATCAATGCCGCGCCATGGAACAACCTGTTCCTGATGGTCATCCTGATCTGGGTGCAAACCGGATTCGCGATGGTCGTGCTGTCGGCGGCCATCAAGGGCGTGCCGGCCGAGCAGATGGAGGCGGCGCAACTCGACGGCACCAACGCCTGGGAGCGCTTCATCAACGTGACGGTTCCCGGCATCCGGAGCTCGCTGATCGTGGTGCTGACGACGATCTCCATCGCGTCGCTGAAGGTGTTCGACATCGTGCAGACGATGACCGGTGGCGCCAACGGCACCAACGTTCTGGCCAACGCGGTGTACGCCCAGAAGCTCGAAGAGGGCAGGGCCTCGGCATTCGCCGTCATCCTGTTCCTGCTCGTGCTGCCGATCATCATCTACAACGTGAGGCAGATTCGTCTGCAGAAGGAGATCCGATGAGCTCCGTAGCCCCAATCGACCTCCCCATCGACAAGAGCACCGAAAAGCAGCTCAAACGAGGTGAGAAGGCTTCGGAGCGACCCACGCTGCGAAAGTCCAAAGAGAAGCTCACGAGCAAGGGTGCGACCATCGCGGCGATCATCATCGCCATCCTGTGGACCACCCCGACGCTGGGTCTGCTGATCACGTCGTTCCGCCCGCCAGCCGAGATCAACACCTCGGGCTGGTGGACGATCTTCGCCAACCCGGGCTTCACCCTCGGCAACTACGAGGCAGTGCTCACCGGATCGGCGACCACCGTCACGCTGGGGCAGTCGTTCATCAACTCGATCGCGATCACGCTGCCGGCTGCACTGTTCCCGCTCGTGCTCGCGTCGCTCGCCGCCTACGCGTTCGCGTGGATCCCATTCAAGGGACGCAACATCCTGTTCATCGGGGTGTTCGCGTTGCAGGTGGTGCCGATTCAGATGGCGCTCGTGCCTCTGCTCAGCCTGTTCGCGCGTGGGCTCAGCTTCGGTGACGTGCGGATCTTCGATGGCCTCGGCGCTGGCGGAAACTCCTACGGACAGATCTGGATCGCGCACACGATCTTCGCGCTGCCGCTGGCGATCTTCCTGCTGCACAACTTCATCTCCGAGATCCCGGCGGAGCTGATCGAAGCGGCGCGGGTCGACGGTGCCGGTCACGGCCAGACGTTCTTCAGGATCGTGCTGCCGCTGGCGATGCCCGCGATCGCGTCGTTCGCGATCTTCCAGTTCCTGTGGGTGTGGAACGACCTGCTGGTGGCGCTGGTGTTTGCGGACGGAGCAGTCGGGCCGATTACCAAGGTGCTTCGAGAGATCACCGGTAACCGCGGCCAGGACTGGTACCTGCTCACGTCGGGCGCCTTCATCGCGATGATCGTGCCGCTGATCGTGTTCTTCGCACTGCAGCGGTTCTTCGTGCGCGGGCTGCTCGCCGGCTCGACGAAGGGCTAAGTCCGCTCATCATTCGGGATGTCGAGTCGCCGCGGGGCTGGGGCGATGATCGCGGCATGCGGCTGCGACCGTCGCGTGTACTCCGCCGATGACAGCGTGGAGTCGAACGTGAGCGGAATGCACGGCGGCGGCCGCATACGGGGCGGGGATGCATCGGCACAGCGTGCTGCGAACGCGACGGCCCCGCGCATTCCCGCACCTGCTCAGCCGAATCGCCGGGCTGTTCGCGCCACACCGCAAGGCGCTCACGGTCACGATCGTGCTGGTGCTCATCAGCGCCGCGCTCAGCGTGCTGCCGCCGCTGCTGACCAAGCAGGCCTTCGACCTCGGGCTGTTCCCGCCGGAGGGCACACCGAACGTGCCGGTGCTGATCGAACTCGTGTCGATCATGGTCGCGCTCTGGGTCGCCTCCGCGGCGCTGGGCGTGTGGCAGACCTGGCTGACGGCGACCGTCGGCAACAAGGTGATGGGCGCCCTGCGCATCCGGCTCTTCGGCCACCTGCAGGCGATGGAACTCGCGTTCTTCACCCGCACCAAGACGGGCGTGATCCAGTCGCGGCTGCAGAACGACGTCGGCGGCGTCGCCGGGGTGCTGAGCAACACCATCTCGAGCGTCATCGGCAACACCGTCACCGTGATCGCGGCGTTCGTGAGCATGCTCGTGCTGAGCTGGCAGCTCACCGTGGTGGCGGTCATCCTGCTGCCGATCCTCGTGATCGCCCAGCGCAGGGTGGGCCAGGTGCGCGCCCGGATCGCCACGAAGACGCAGGAGTCGCTCAGCGACATGACCGCGATCACGCAGGAGGCGCTGAGCGTCAGCGGCATCCTGCTCGCGAAGAGCTTCAACCAGCAGCACGCCGAGATCGGGCGCTACGAGGCCGAGAATCGCAACCAGATCAAGCTGCAGGTGAGCCAGCAGATGAGCGGCCAGTGGTTCTTCGCGATGGTCAACATCTTCCTGTCGATCATCCCGGCCGTGATCTACCTCGTCGCCGCGTACCTGATCACCGGCGGGGTGGATGTCACGGCCGGCACGATCGTCGCATTCACGACCGTGCAGGCGCGCCTGATGTTCCCGCTGATGGGCCTGCTGCGGGTCGCGCTCGACCTGCAGACGTCGTCGGCCCTGTTCGCGCGGATCTTCGAGTACCTCGACCTCGTCGCCGGCCATCACGAGCAAGCCGGACGCCCACGCCGGTCAGGGACACCGAGCTGGGCAGGATCGAGTTCGACGACGTCGTGTTCCGCTACCCGGATGCGCCCGACGATTCGCCGGCCACCCTCAAGGGCGTCTCGCTCGTCATCGAGCCCGGGCAGTTCGCCGCCTTCGTCGGTCCGTCGGGGGCGGGCAAGACCACCGTCTCGTACCTGATCCCGCGCCTGCACGACGTGACGGGCGGCCGGGTGCTGTTCGCCGGCGACGACGTGCGCGACCTCGAGGCCGACTCCCTCGTGCGCAACATCGGGATCGTGAGCCAGGAGACCTACCTGTTCCACGCGACGATCCGCGAGAACCTGCGCTACGCGAAGCCGGATGCCACGCAGGCCGAGCTCGAGAGCGCGGCGCGGGGTGCCAGCATCCACGACACGATCGTGTCGTTCCCCGATGGCTACGACACCGTGGTGGGGGAGCGCGGATACCGGCTGTCCGGCGGCGAGAAGCAGCGGATCGCGATCGCGCGCGTGCTGCTGAAGGACCCGGCCGTGCTGATCCTCGACGAGGCCACGAGCGCACTCGACTCGATCTCGGAGCGGGTGGTGCAGGAGGCGCTCGACGCCGCCTCGCGAGGGCGCACGACGATCGCCGTCGCGCATCGGCTCTCGACGGTCATCGCGGCCGACGTGATCTTCGTGGTCGTCGCGGGCAGGGTCGTGGAGCGCGGCACGCACGATGAGCTGCTCGCGGCCGACGGGATGTACTCGTCGCTCTACGCGCAGCAGCTGCGCTAACTAGCTCCGCTCGGCGAGCAGCCGCGTCATCAGCTCGATCTCGCTCGACTGGGCCAGCACGATGCTGCTCGCGAGGTCGGTCACGACACGATTCGTGGTGCGTTCGAGCACAGCCTCCGCCATCTCGACGCCACCCTCGTGATGCGCGATCATCAGCTGCAGGAAGAGCCGCTCGGCCTCGGCAGCGTCGCTGGCTGCCAACTGCTGGAGTTGCTCGCGGGTCGCGAGCCCCGGCATCGTGGCGCCCGGCTCGTGGGCCGCCTCGGCGGTGTGATCGTGTGCGGTCTCGTCGAGCGCCGGGAGAGTCATCCACGTCATCGACGGGTCCGTCGCCGCCTGCGACAGCCCCCACTGCGCGAGCCAGCCGAACATCTGGCCGGACTGCTGCGCCTGCGAGGTGGCGATGTCGTAGGCGAGCAGCCTGATCTCGGGATCGTCCGTCTGGTCGCGCACGATCATCGCCATCTCGACGGCCTGCTCGTGATGCACCTGCATGTCGCGCGCAAAGCCCGCCTCGGCGCTGGAGTCGACGGGATCGCTGTCGACCGAAGCGCTCAGCCGACCGATGACGAGGGATGCCGCGACCAGCCCGATCACGGTGAGCACCGCGGCGATGACGAGCCGGGTGCGACGCCCTCCGTCAGCGGTGGCGCTAGGAGACGAGTCCTGGGCCATCGACTGCTCCGGTGCACAGGGCGCCCGGCTCTGGGGCTGCGGCTGACTTCCAGTACTTCTGGATGAACGACTGCAGCCTTGGGTCGTCGACGCCGTCGAGCTGCACCTGGGCACCCCAGGCGGAGATCACCACGGGCGCGGGCAGGTCCGGGTACGGCGACAGCACCGAGTAGGTGCTCGGCACCTCGTTGCGCAGCGTGGAAATCTCGTCGTCGCTCAGGGCATCCGGGTCGTAGGTCACCCACACGGCGCCGTGCTCGAGCGAGTGAACGGCATTCTCGTTCTCCTGGGGCTCGTCGTAGATGCCGCAGTTGAGCCACGCCGCGTAGTGGTCTCCGCCGGCCGGGGGATTCATGTCGTACTCGGCCTCATAGTCGACGGGATCGGGCCCCACGTGCACCGAGGTGAGCCCCGGGATACTCGATCAGCCCGGCAATCGTCGATGTCGTCCGGGGTCGGCTTCGGGGTCGCGCCGACCACGATGAACGCGATGACGAGTGCAAGTACCGCCGCTCCGCCGATCGCCGCGGCGCCGATTCCCAGGCGCCGGTTGCGCTTCTGGGTAGACACTCGCTTCTGGAGGGCAGCGACCTTGTCGGCTCTGCGTGCGTCGCGTTGCTGCTTGACGGTGGGTTTCGATGGATCGGGCACGGCATCCTGTCGGCTCGGTGGTCTCGGTGCCTACAACCGTACCGGTCTCACCATGTGTAGCCGGTGGGAGCGAACTGCCCGGGGTCGACCGGCGTCGCACTCGTAACAGGGCGGGCGCCCGCTGGTAGATTTGCCGCACCATGAAGTACGCGAACAGCATCCTCGACCTTGTCGGCAACACCCCGCTCGTGCGCCTCAACAGCGTCACCGACGGCATCGCCGCCACGGTGCTCGCCAAGATCGAGTACCTCAACCCCGGGGGCTCGTCGAAAGACCGCATCGCGACCCGCATCATCGACGATGCCGAGGCGAAGGGCCTGCTGAAGCCCGGCGGCACCATCGTGGAGCCGACCAGCGGCAACACCGGGGTCGGGCTGGCGCTCGTCGCGCAGCAGCGCGGCTACCACTGCATCTTCGTGCTGCCAGACAAGGTGGGCGAGGACAAGCGCAACGTGCTGACGGCCTACGGCGCCGAAGTGGTGGTGACGCCCACCGCGGTCGCCCCCGACAGCCCCGAGTCGTACTACTCGGTGTCGGATCGCCTTGCCCGCGACATCCCCGGAGCTTTCAAGCCGGACCAGTACTCGAACCCGAACGGTCCGCTGAGCCACTACGAGACCACCGGTCCGGAAATCTGGCGAGACACCGACGGCAAGGTCACTCACTTCGTCGCCGGCGTCGGCACTGGCGGCACCATCAGCGGAGTCGGACGGTACCTCAAGGAGGTGTCCAACGGCGGTGTGCACATCATCGGCGCGGACCCGGAAGGCTCCGTGTACTCCGGCGGGACCGGCCGGCCATATCTCGTCGAGGGTGTGGGGGAGGACTTCTGGCCTGAGGCGTACGACCCGAGCGTCGTCGACGAGATCATCGCATCATCCGATGCCGAATCGTTTGAACTGACCCGCAGGCTCGCTCGCGAGGAGGGCCTGCTCGTGGGCGGCTCGAGCGGAATGGCCGTCGCCTCCGCGTTGAAGGCGGCCAGGTCGCTCAGCGCCGACGACGTGATGGTTGTGCTGCTGCCGGATGGCGGGCGTGGATACCTCGGCAAGATCTTCAATGAGAAGTGGATGCGGTCATACGGATTCGCCTCCGTCACCGAGGAGAAGACCGTCGGCGACATCGTGCGTTCGAAGGCCGGCCTGCTGCCCGAACTCGTGCACGTGCATCCCACCGACACCGTGCGCGATGCCATCGAGATCATGACGAAGTATGAGGTGTCGCAGATGCCGGTGCTCACGGCTGAGCCGCCAGTGGTAATGGGTGAGGTGATCGGCGCCATCGACGAGCGCTCCCTCATGGAGGCCGTGTTCAGCGGCGGGGCGAAGATGACAGACGCGGTTCGGGAATTCGTGGGAGCGCCGCTGGGTTTGATCGGTGTGAACGAACCGGTGAGTGCGGCACGAGCGGCTCTGGCAAAGGCAGATGCCCTTCTTGTCACCGAGGGCGGAAAACCCGTCGCGGTGCTTACCCGGCATGACCTGCTGACTTTCCTCAGCGCCTGAACTTTCGAAATGAGCACCGTGAACGACGACCACGCCTTCTCCACCCGCGCGATCCACGCCGGCCAGGAATTCGACCCGACCACGGGAGCCGTTGTTCCCCCGATCTACATGACCTCCACGTTCGTGCAGGACGGCATCGGTGGTTTCCGCGGCGGGTACGAATACGCTCGCGGCGGCAACCCCACGCGTGACTCGCTTCAGACGCTGCTCGCCTCGCTGGAGGGCGGACGCTACGCGTACAGCTTCGCGTCAGGCCTCGCGGCCGAAGACACCCTGCTGCGCGCACTGCTCGCCCCGGGAAATCACATCGTGATGGGTAACGACGTGTATGGCGGCACCCACCGTCTGGTCAATCGCGTCCACGTGCCGTGGGGCGTCTCGCTCTCGACGGTCGACATGGGCAATCTGGATGCCGTGCGCGCCTCGATCCGGCCCGGAACCACGAAGGTGCTGTGGGTCGAGACCCCCAGCAACCCGCTGATGAAGATCAGCGACATCGCGGCGCTCGCGGCAATCGGCAAGGAGTTCGGCGTGACCGTTGTCGTCGACAACACCTTCGCGTCTCCCTACCTGCAGCAGCCTCTGGCGCTGGGTGCCGACGTGGTCGTGCACTCGACGACCAAGTACATCGGCGGCCATTCCGACGTGCTCGGGGGAGCACTCGTAATGAACGACGACGCGATCGCCGAAAAGGTCGGATTCCTTCAGTTCGCCGTCGGTGCCGTGTCCAGCCCGATGGATGCCTGGCTCACCGTGCGTGGAATCAAGACGCTGGCGGTGCGCATCGAACGGCACTCCTCGAACGCGCAGACCATCGCCGAGGCTTTGGTGGGGCATCCCAAGCTCGACGCTGTTTACTACCCGGGACTTGCGACTCACCCCGGCCACGAGATCGCGGCGAAGCAGATGGCCTCGTTCGGCGGGATGCTGTCGGTCGCCCTGACCGGCGGTTCCGCTGCTGCCCGCACGTTCGCCGAGGGGACCTCGCTGTTCCAGCTCGCCGAATCGCTGGGCGGTGTCGAGTCGCTCATCGGGTATCCGTCCGAGATGACACACGCCTCGGTTCGGGGCACCGAACTCGAGGTTCCGGAGAACGTCGTTCGGCTCTCGGTGGGCATCGAAGGTGTCGATGACCTACTAGCCGATGTCCTGGAATCGCTCGACCGCCTGTAGCTTTCCCGCGCAAACCTGACGCAACTGTCAGTAGGGTTGTCTACCCCCGCAGAACGGGGTAGTGTCGCAAGCGCTTGCACATCGCGAGATCCCTCGAAAGAACGGCCTTTCGGCGAATGACTGCCCGCCCGGGCACAGCACCGGGCAATCCTGGCGATCATCGGCCCCGGCCGTTTGATCGACGACACAGGAAGGCATACCCATGACACTGCAGTCACGCGGTCGAATGGCCACCGGAGCAGTTCTGCTCACGACGGCCTTGGCCCTCTCCGCCTGCTCATCGGCAGGAACGGATGACACCACCACCCCATCAGCTGGATCCCTCACGGTTTGGGTCGACGCAGACCGCGCGGCCGTGCTGAAGGATGCCGCAGCCGAGTTCACCCAGGAATCCGGCGTTGAGGTCAAGCTGGTGCAGAAGGACTTCGCCGACATCCAGGAGCAGTTCATCGCCCAGGTTCCCACCGGCAAGGGCCCCGACATCACCATCGGCGCCCACGACTGGCTGGGCAACTTCGTCACCAACGGCGTCGTAGCACCGGTCGAGCTGGGCGAGAAGGCCAGCGAGTTCCAGGATGTCGCAGTAGCGGCCATGAGCTTCGACGGCGTTACCTACGGCGTCCCGTACTCGATCGAGAACATCGCGATGCTGCGCAACACCGCGCTCGCACCGAGCGCGCCCACCTCATACGACGACATGATCGCCATGGGCACGGCCGCGGGAACCGAGTTCCCCTTCATCGTGCAGGTGGGTCCGGAGTCCGACCCGTACCACCTGTACCCGTTCCAGACGTCATTTGGCGCCCCGGTCTTCGGCACGAACGCTGACGGCAGCTACAACGCCGATGAACTCACCATCGGTGACGCTGGCGGCGACGAATTCGCCATGTGGCTGGCCGAGCAGGGTGCAGCAGGCAACCTGAACATCTCGCTCACCGGTGACCTGGCGAAGGAGAAGTTCAACGCGGGAGCATCGCCCTTCTTCATCACCGGCCCGTGGAATGTCGCTGACGCGCAGGCTGCTGGCATCGATGTCGCGGTAGACCCGATCCCGGCTCCCGGCCCCAACACCGCCCAGCCGTTCGTTGGTGTGCAGGGCTTCTACGTCAGCGCCAAGAGCGAGAACGCTCTTGCCGCCAGCGAGTTCCTGCGGAACTACATCGCCACCGAAGAAGTTCAGACCGCACTGTACGAGGTCGGTGGACGCGCACCAGCGCTCACCGCATCGTTCGAGGCAGCAAGCGCTGACCCGATCGTCGCCGGCTTCGGCGCGGTAGGCGCGACGGCTGTGCCGATGCCGAACATCCCCGAAATGGGCTCGGTCTGGCAGTTCTGGGGCGTCACCGAAGCTGCGATCATCAGCGGAGAGCCCGATCCAGTCGGTCTCTGGCAGAAGATGGCAACTGACGTGCAGGGCGCGATTTAGCACTCACCTCGTGAAGGGCCAGGGCGCGAATGCCCTGGCCCTTCACCCGAGATCAGCAGGATGGCATGAGCATCGAGACACCAGCACGCAAGGGCGCCAAACGCCCGTCGAGCGCCAAACGCAACCTTGAGTCAACGTCGACCGGCACCAGGGTGCTGCTCGTCAAGATCGCGGCGCTGGCGATCGTCGATGCGATCAGCCTGTACGCACTCTTCATCGTTTTCGCCCAGCGAGACTGGGTTGTGTTCGGGGCGATTTTGCTCGTCACGATCATCGTCAATGTCGTCTACTTCAGCAAGCGGATGCTGCCGGCGAAGTACCTTACGCCCGGAGTCATCTTCCTCGTGCGTGTTCCAGGTCTTCATCATCGGTTACACGGCCTACATCGCCTTCACCAACTACGGCACCGGCCACAACAGCACCAAGGAAGACGCAGTTTCCGCACTCATCGGGTCATCCCTGGAGCGCGTCGAGGATTCCCCCGCCTACGGACTGACGGTCGTGGAGAGCCTCGGTACCTATAGCTTCCTCGTCACAGACCCCGACGGGGATGTGAGCATCGGCAACGAGAACAGCCCGCTCACGCCTGTCGACAACGCGACGATCGAGGGAGGGAAGGCTGTCGAGGTCCCCGGCTACAACAGCCTCAACTTCTCCCAGATCGTGGCGGCACAGCAGACGATTGCCGGCCTCGCCGTGCAGATCAGCGACGACCCGAACGATGGATCGCTGCGCACTCCCGATGGGAGCAGCGCCTTCGTCTACCGGTCGAACCTGATCTACGACGAAGCCGCTGGCACGATGACCAACACCAACACGAACGTCGTGTATTCCGATACCGGGGTGGGGGCGTTCACCGCCAGCGATGGAACCGAGCTGCGGCCGGGGTGGAAGATCGAGATCGGCTTCGCCAACTTCGCCAGGGCGTTCGGCGACGAATCGATTCGCGGCCCGCTCTTCAGCGTCACCCTGTGGACCTTCGCCTTCGCCTTCCTGTCCGTGGCCACCACCTTCCTGCTCGGACTGTTCCTGGCGGTGGTGTTCAATGATCGACGGATGCGCGGACGCAAGGTCTATCGCGTGATGATGATCCTCCCGTACGCCTTCCCCGCGTTCCTGTCAGCCCTGGTGTGGGCCGGCATGCTCAACCGCGACTTCGGATTCGTCAACCAGGTGTTGTTCGGCGGGGCCGAGATACCGTGGCTCACGAACGAGTGGCTCGCGAAAGTGAGCATCATCCTCGTGAACCTGTGGCTGGGTTTCCCTTACATGTTCCTGGTGTGCACCGGGGCACTTCAGTCGATCCCTGAAGAGTTGCAGGAAGCGGCGACGATGGACGGTGCCAAGCCGTGGGCGGTCTTCAGGTTCATCAAGATGCCGCTGCTGCTGGTGTCGATAGCCCCGCTCTTGATCTCGTCGTTCGCCTTCAACTTCAACAACTTCAACCTGATCTACATGCTCACCAACGGTGGGCCCCGGGATGTCGCGGCAGGGGTCAACGTCGGCGCGACCGACATCCTGATCTCGATGGTCTACAAGGTTGCGTTCGTGGGGGCCGGTCGGGATTACGGTCTTGCCAGCGCCTTCTCGATCATCATCTTTGTGCTGGTTGGCGTGATCGCCGCGCTGAGTTTCCGGGCCACCAAGTCACTTGAGGAGTTGAACTAATGACCACGGTCGATAAGGCATCAACCACACGTCGCGGCTTCAACTTCGGGCGCTGGTTCGGTGCGACGGGATGGCGGCACCTCATCGGTGTCGTGATGTCGGTGTTCGCGATCTTCCCGCTGCTGTATGTGCTCTCGGCCTCCCTCAGTCCGAGCGGCACACTGATCAGTGCGAACGCGCTGTTCAGCGTCTTCGACTTCGGCAGCTATGTCAGGTTGTTCGATCTTCCGCAACAGCCGTACGCGGCGTGGTACGGCAACACGCTGGTGATCGGCATCACGACCTCGATCTGCACGGTCTTCCTCGGGGCGATGGCGGCATATTCCTTTTCGCGTATGCGATTCACCGGCCGTCGCGTTGGGCTCCTCGCGCTCCTGCTCGTGCAGATGTTCCCGCAGCTACTCGCCGTGGTCGCGATCTTCCTGTTGCTCAACGGCATCAGCGACATCTTCCCGGCGATCGGGCTCGATACCCAGATCGGTCTGATCATGGTCTACCTCGGTGGCGCGCTCGGAGTGAACACCTACCTGATGTACGGCTTCTTCAACACCGTGCCCACGTCGATCGACGAAGCGGCGAAGATCGACGGTGCTGGCCACGCGAGGATCTTCTTCACGATCATCCTGCGACTGGTCGCGCCGATTCTTGCCGTCGTTGGACTGCTTTCATTCATCGGAACCACCAATGAGTTCGTCATCGCCTCGATCGTTCTGATCGAGCCCGAGAAGCAGACCCTGGCAGTGGGGCTGTACCAATTCGTATCTGACGAGTTCTCGAAGAACTACAGCATCTTTGCGGCGGGGGCGGTGCTCGCGGCGCTGCCGGTGATGGCGCTGTTCCTCTACCTGCAGAAGTACATCGTCAGCGGGTTGACGGCTGGTTCGGTCAAGTAGGCGTGCCGCGCGCTAACTAAGCTTCAGGTCATGACTGCGCTGCGTGGCGGACCGAAGGCAAACATTCGCGACGTAGCGGCGCTCGCTGGTGTTTCACACATGACGGTGTCCCGCGTGCTCAATGACCATCCGAGCATCTCGCCGGGCACACGCGAGCGGGTGCTTCAGGCGATTCGAGAACTCAACTACCGCCCCAACAGCGCGGCGCGGGCGCTGGCGAGCCGCAAGACCAGCAGGATCGGCGTCGTCGTTGACAGCGTGGTCGAGTTCGGCCCCAGCAGCACCCTCCGCGCGATCGAGGATGCAGCACACGATCGCGGCTACACGGTGTCGTCGATCGCCGTCTCGGAGGATCGCGCGATCACCGCGCACGACGCCCTCATGAACCTCATGACCATCGGGATCGATGCGCTGTGCCTGATCACGCCGCGCACGTCGTCGGTCGACCTGTTGCGGGAGGTCTCGAGCGGCATCCCAACCCTGGTCGTGAAGGCGGCGCCGGAGGAGGATTTCCTTACGGTGTCGGTCGACCAGGGGATGGGGGCATCCCTCGCCGCTCAGCACCTCATCGATCTCGGCCATCGGGACATTCTGCATCTCGCCGGGCCGCAGGACTGGCTGGATGCCCGTGGCCGAGCGCAGCAGTGGCGGCTGCACCTCGAACGCGCGGGGCTGCCGGCGCGCGAGCCCGTGGTCGGCGACTGGACCTCGGACTTTGGCTACGCATTCGGGAGCACAGTCGAACCAGACTTCACTGCCGTCTTTTCGGCGAACGACCGGATGGCGCTCGGGCTCGTCCACGCCTTCCACGAACGTGGCATTCGCGTGCCGGAAGACGTGAGCGTTGTCGGCTTTGATGACGTGCCGGATGCGAGGCACTTCCTGCCGCCACTCACGACGGTGCGGCAGGATTTCGCTGCGCTCGGTCTGTTGAGCGTGTCAACCCTGCTCGCCGAACTGGAGGGGGATGAGGTGCCGAGGCGCTCGCTGATCGAACCCGAGCTCGTCGTACGAGCCTCCACCGCGCCACCTCGCAGTGCCGCGCTCCCGCTCTCGAACCGCTTGCCATCCAACAATGTGAACGGTAACATAAGCGATCGTGAAGAGCTTTAGCCCCGATGTAGAGGCATCCATCGCCACCGTGAGGGCGGATGTGGCCGCGCTGCACGACGAACTCGTGCGGTACGGACTCGTGGTGTGGACCGGCGGCAACGTGTCGGGGCGGGTACCGGGCGCCGACCTCTTCGTGATCAAGCCATCCGGGGTGTCGTACTCGGACCTCACGCCCGAGAACATGATCCTGTGCGACCTCGACGGCACAGTCGTACCGGGCACCGCAGGATCGGAGCGCGCGCCGTCGAGCGACACGGCGGCTCACGCCTACGTGTACCGCAACATGCCCGAGGTGGGCGGCGTCGTGCACACCCACTCGACCTACGCGACGGCCTGGGCCGCCCGCGGCCAGGAGATCCCCTGCGTGATCACCGCGATGGCCGACGAGTTTGGCGGGCCCATCCCCGTCGGGCCGTTCGCGATCATCGGTGACGACTCGATCGGGCGCGGCATCGTCGAAACGCTGGGCTCCCATCGCTCCCGCGCAGTGCTCATGCGCAACCACGGCCCGTTCACCATCGGAGCTTCGGCCAGGGATGCGGTCAAGGCCGCGGTGATGGTGGAGGACGTCGCGCGCACCGTCCAGATCGCGCGCGACGGCGGCCCGCTTATCCCCATCCCGCAGGAAGCCATTGATCGACTCTTTGATCGATACCAGAACGTCTACGGACAGAGTGAGGACGAACGTCGATGAGCGCTGAAGCCATCCGTCTGGGCAACACCGCCCTGGGGATCGAACTGGGCTCGACCCGGATCAAGGCGTGCCTGGTCGGCGACGATCCTTCGGTCATCCTGGGCGTTGGTGAGCATGAGTGGGAGAACCAGCTCGTCGACGGACGCTGGAGCTACTCGCTCGAGGACGTCTGGGCAGGCGTGCGGGCCGCGTACGCCGCGTTGGTCTCGGACGTCGAGGCACGCTTCGGCGTGCGTCCGGACACCTTCGGGGCCATCGGCGTTTCCGCGATGATGCACGGATACCTCGCGTTCGATGCGCGAGGGAGAGCTGCTGGTGCCCTTCCGCACCTGGCGCAACACCTCGACCGGTCCCGCAGCGACGGCACTCACGAGCGCGTTCGGGGTGAACATCCCGCTGCGCTGGTCGATTGCTCACCTCTACCAGGCGGTGCTCGACGAAGAAGAGCACGTTGCCGACACCCGATTCCTGACGACACTCGCCGGCTACGTGCACTGGCAGCTCACCGGAGAGCGAGTGCTGGGCATCGGGGACGCCTCGGGCATGTTCCCGATCGACGACGCCACTCGCGGCTACGACGCCGAGATGGTCGCGCGCTTCGACGCAATCGTCGCCGACTCCGCGCCGACAGCCGCGACTCGCCGAGTTGCTGCCCCAGGTGCTGCCCGCCGGGCAGAGCGGCCGGAGTGCTGTCGGCCGCAGGGGCGGCGCTGCTCGATCCCACGGGAACGCTGCGGCCGGGCATCCTGCTCTGTCCGCCCGAGGGCGACGCAGGAACCGGGATGGTCGCCACCAATTCCGTGGCGCCGCGCGCTGGCAACGTCAGCGCGGGCACGAGCATCTTCGCGATGGTGGTGCTCGAGCGGCCGTTGGTCAGGGTGCATGACGAACTGGACGTGGTCACCACACCGGCCGGCGACCCGGTCGCGATGGTGCACTGCAACAACGGGGCCAGCGAGCTCGCCGCGTGGGTATCGATCTTCCGTCGCTTTGCCGAGGCAGCCGGAAAACCCATCGATGCCGATGCCGCGTATTCCGCCCTCTTCACCGAGGCGCTGGCGGGAGATGCCGACGCTGGCGGCGTCCTCGCCTACAACCAGCTCGCCGGAGAGCCGATTGCTGGCGTCGACGAGGGCAGGCCCCTCGTCGTGCGCGGCAACGACAGCAGGTTCACTCTGGCGAACCTCATGCGCGCGCAGCTGTATGGGGTGTTCGCGACCCTGAGCCTGGGTATGGCGGTGCTCGACGACGAGGGCGTCGAACTCGACCAGATGTTTGCGCATGGCGGGGTGTTCAGGACTGCAGGAGTCGCCCAGCGTTTCCTGGCTGCGGCCCTCGGCGCCCCGGTGTCCGTGGCGCAGACCGCGTCCGAAGGCGGAGCATGGGGCATCGCCGTTCTCGCTTCATATGCCGCTTCCGGCAAGGACGAAACTCTCGCCGACTACCTCAGCGCCCGCGTGTTCAGCGGGGCAAGCTTCACCGTTGTCGAGCCGCACCCAGACGATCTGAGCGGCTTCGCCACGTACATCGAGCGCTATCGTGCCGGCCTCGCCATCGAGCGCATCGCCGCCCAGTCCATCTGACAGCCGAACCAAGGACGTTCCCATGACGAGCATCATTCCTGACCTCAAGACGAAGACCGTCTGGTTTCTCACCGGAAGCCAGGAACTCTACGGCGAGGAGACCCTCCGGCAGGTTGCCGAGCAATCCCGGGAGGTTGCCGCGACGCTCGGGGCAGCATCCGAAATCCCGGTGACGATCACGTGGATGCCCGTGCTGACGAGCAGCGACGCGATCCGCCGCGCGATGATCGACGCCTCTGCCGACGACTCGGTCGTCGGTGTCATCACGTGGATGCACACCTTCAGTCCCTCGAAGATGTGGATCCACGGCCTCGGTGCGCTCACCAAGCCGTTGCTGCACCTGCACACCCAGGCGAATGTTGCCCTGCCCTGGGACGAGATCGACTTCGACTTCATGAACCTGAACCAGGCGGCCCACGGCGACCGCGAGCACGGCTACATCCTGAGCAGGATGAGCATCGCCCGCAAGACGGTTGTCGGGCACGTGTCGAACCCCGCGGTCATCGCGCAGGTGGCCGACTGGACCCGCGCGGCAGCGGGCTGGGACGCCGCGCAGAACATGAAGCTCGCGCGATTCGGCGACAACATGCGTTTCGTCGCCGTCACCGAGGGCGACAAGACGGAGGCCGAGATCCGCTTCGGCGTCCAGGTCAACACCTGGGGGGTCAACGAGCTCGCGGATGCCGTGCACGCGGCATCCGAAACCGACATCGATCAGCTCGTCGAGGTGTACCTCGACAGCTATGACGTGGCGCCCGAACTGCTCAGGGGCGGAGAGCGTCATGACTCGCTGCGCTACGGAGCCGCCATCGAGCTCGGATTGCGCTCATTCCTCGAAGCTGGCGGATTCTCCGCTTTCACCACGAGTTTCGAAGACCTGGGCGCTCTCCGGCAATTGCCCGGGCTCGCTGTGCAGCGGCTCATGGCCGACGGCTACGGCTTCGGTGCCGAGGGCGACTGGAAGACCGCGGTGCTGGTGCGGGTCGCGAGCGTCATGGGCGCCGGCCTGCCCGGGGGAGCAAGCCTCATGGAGGACTACACCTATCACCTCACCCCGGGCGAGGAGAAGGTGCTCGGCGCCCACATGCTCGAGGTGAGCCCCGCACTCAGTTCAGCCAAGGCGAGCCTCGAGATCCACCCGCTCGGAATCGGCGGCAAGGAGGATCCGGTGCGCCTGGTGTTCACCGCAGACGCTGGCCCCGCTGTCGTCGTCGCCCTCAGCGACATGCGCGACCGTTTTCGACTGGTCGCCAACGTGGTCGAGAACGTGCCACTGGATGCCCCGATGCCGAACCTGCCCGTCGGCCGGGCCGTCTGGATTCCGAAGCCGGACTTTGCGACATCGGCGGCGGCCTGGCTCACAGCCGGGGCCGCACACCACACGGTCATGACCACTCAGGTGAGCGTTGAGGTGTTTCGCGATTTCGCCGACATGGCCTCAACGGAGTTGCTCGTCATCGATGAAGACACGACCCTGCGCGGGTTTCAGAAGGAGGTGCGCTGGAACGCGGCGTATTACCGCCTCAACCAGACGCTCTGATCCCGGCAGCGGCGCCCGCGCTCACGTCCGTGCATAATAGGACCAGCAATGTGAACGTACACAATTATCGGAGCGCGGGGCTGATCACATGGAACCAGAGAGGGTTCGCGCTCCCAACATCCGGGACGTCGCAAAACTCGCTGGCGTGTCATACCAGACAGTGTCCAGGGTGCTCAACGAGCACGGGAGCATTCGCGAGTCCACGAAGCAGCGTGTGCTCGACGTCATCCGTGAGATCGGTTATCGGCCCAACCAGGCAGCTCGCGCGCTCGTCACCAGCCGCACTCGCACGATCGGGGTGCTGACCGCGCAGACCTCGGACTACGGCCCCAATACGAGCGTTACCGCCATCGAGTACGCCGCCCGCGAGGCCGGGTACCGGATCACGATCACCAGCATCGCGTCGAACGACTATTCGTCGATCAAGTCCGGCCTCGACCAGCTGCAGATGCAGGCAGTGGAGGCGATAGTCGTCATTGCTCCTCAGGTGCGAGTGCTTGAGGCGATTCGTGAACTCGACATCCAGGTGCCATACGTCACCCTCCAGAACGCAGACCTGGGCGGCGAGCACAGCATGTCGATCGACCAGGTCGCCGGTGCGAAGCTTGCCACCCAGCATCTGATCGACCTCGGGCATACCGAGATCATGCATATCTCCGGACCGCAGGACTGGATCGAGGCCGAGGCGAGAATGCGCGGCTTCCTGGAAGCGATCAACGAGAGTGACCTCCGCACCAGGGCTCCGATCCTGGGGGACTGGAGCGCGCATTTCGGGTACTACGCGGGTCTCGAGCTGCTCCGCTTCAGGGATTTCACCGCCCTGTTCGCAAGCAATGACCAGATGGCTCTTGGATTCATGCACGCCTGCTGGGACTCCGGGCTCAGCGTGCCCGGCGACATCAGTGTGATCGGATTCGACGACATTCCCGAGTCTGCTCACTTCTATCCACCGCTGAGCACGGTGCGACAAAACTTCCCAGAGATTGGTCGCCGGGCCGTCTCGCTGCTGCTGTCCGAATTGCAGGGCAACACCGCCACTTACGGTCAAATCACGCCGGAGCTGGTGATTCGCCGCTCGACGGCAGCACCCAAAGCCGGATCGTAATCAGTCGGTTACAAATTCACTCTTGACAGATGTGACCGTTTCGCATGTATCCTGATCCTGTTCATGTGAAACGGTCACATTTCTAGTTTCACCACAGCATCCCCACGGACGACGGAGTCTCATGCCCCACCTCAGCGAACCAGCGAGCTTCGTGGCATGAGCGCATTTTCCCCAGAGGTCGAGGTGGCCATCGCGAGGACTCGCGATGAGGTTGCCTCCCTTCACGGTGAGCTGGTCCGGCACGGGCTCGTGGTCTGGACGGCCGGCAACGTCTCGGGCCGGGTGCCCGGCGTCGACGCCTTCGTGATCAAACCCAGCGGAGTCTCGTACGACGAGCTGAGCCCCGAGAACATGATCGTCTGCGACCTCGACGGCGCGGTCATTGCCGACACCGTCGGTAGCGATCGTGAGCCGTCGAGCGACACCGCAGCGCACGCCTACGTGTATCGCAACATGCCCCACGTCGGCGGGGTGGTGCACACCCACTCCCCGTACGCCACGGCGTGGGCGGCCAGGGGAGAGGCGATCCCCTGCGTGATCACGGCCATGGCAGACGAGTTCGGTGGCGAGATCCCCGTCGGACCCTTTGCGATCATCGGAGACGATTCGATCGGACGAGGCATCGTCGACACCCTCGATGGCCATCGCTCGCGTGCTGTCCTCATGCAGAACCACGGCCCGTTCACCATCGGGCTCAACCCGCGCGACGCGGTCAAGGCCGCGGTGATGGTTGAGGACGTTGCTCGCACCGTGCAGCTGGCCAGGGCCGGTGGCGAGACAGTCTCCATCCCACAGTCCGCGATTGATTCGCTCTTCCACCGCTACCAGAACGTATACGGGCAGGCTCCCCAGGGCGCCATGTCGTGACAGAACCCACAGACTCACCGGGACTTCGGTCCTCGGTCACGAGGTGCGGTTTTCACCGAAGAAACCGCACAGCACGCACCACACCCACCACAGATATCCAACATTGAAAGGAACCACAGTGAAGAAGAGAACTGCACTCGCGCTCGTTTCCGCAGCAGCCGTCGTCGTTGGCCTTGCTGCCTGCTCGCCGGCATCCAGCGGCGGAGGAGAGGGCGGCGGTGATGGCGGCCTGATCGGCGTTGCCATGCCGACGAAGTCATCCGAGCGTTGGATCGCTGACGGAAACGCCCTCAAGGAGTCGCTGGAGTCACAGGGCTTCACCGTCGACCTTCAGTACGCGGAAGACGACATCCCCACCCAGGTCAGCCAGGTTGAGAACATGATCACCAAGGGCGCCAAGGCCCTGATCATCGCGGCGATCGACGGCACCACGCTCACCAGCGTGCTGGAGACCGCAGCAGACGGCGAGATCCCGGTGATCTCCTACGACCGACTGATCGTCGACTCGCCCAACGTTGACTACTACGCCACGTTCGACAACTTCCTCGTCGGCCAGCAGCAGGCGTGGACGGTCCTCAACGGACTCGGCCTCACCGAACTTGACGGCACCCCGATCAGCGGAGCACCCGCCGGACCGTTCAACATCGAGCTGTTCGCCGGATCACTCGACGACAACAACGCGTTCTTCTTCTTCAATGGCGCGATGGATGTCCTCCAGCCGCTGATCGACGACGGAACACTCGTTGTGAAGTCGGGCCAGAACGCTATCGAGCAGGCTGCAACCCTCCGCTGGGATGGAGCTGAAGCACAGAGCCGCATGGAGGACCTCCTCACGGCTAACTACTCCGATGGCAGCAAGGTCAACGCGGTTCTCTCGCCGTATGACGGAATCTCGCGTGGCATCATCTCCGCCCTCGAAGGCTCCGGATACTCGGTTGGCGCAGAATGGCCGATCATCTCCGGCCAGGACGCCGAAATCGACTCGGTCAAGGCGATCCTCGATGGCGAGCAGTACGCAACCATCTTCAAGGACACCCGCGAGCTCGCCAAGGTTGCCGCCAACATGGCTGTCGCCGTGCTGAACGGTGAAGAGCCCGAGATCAACGACACCGAGACCTACGACAACAAGGTCAAGGTTGTTCCGTCGTTCCTCCTCGGACCGGTTCCGGTAACAAAGGACAACGTCCAGTCGGCACTCGTTGACACGGGCTACTGGACTGCAGCCGAGCTCGGCCTCTAACCAGCAACGCCACGACCGGTGGCGGGGATGCCAATCTCCGCCACCGGTCACCCAGACCACTACGCTCCACATCAAGCCGTTCGACGAGGAAGCCGGAAAAGCCTGTGACGACCAACATCCTGGAAATGCGTTCCATCACCAAGACATTCCCCGGCGTCAAAGCCCTGCAGGATGTCACGCTCGAGGTCCAGCGCGGCGAGATCCACGCCATCTGCGGCGAGAACGGGGCAGGCAAGTCCACCCTCATGAAGGTGCTGTCTGGCGTTTACCCGCACGGCACCTATGACGGCGACATCGTCTTCGAGAACAAGACTGTCGAGTTTCACGACATCCGGGACAGCGAGGCCGAGGGCATCGTCATCATCCACCAGGAACTCGCGCTGAGCCCTTTCCTCTCGATCGCCGAGAACATCTTCCTGAACAACGAGGTCAAGGGCGCCTTTGGCCTGATCGACTGGCACAAGACGAACGACGAGGCCGCCAAGCTGCTGGCCAGGGTCGGCCTGCGCGAGAAGCCGATGACTCGCATCATGGACATCGGCGTCGGAAAGCAGCAGCTCGTCGAGATCGCCAAGGCACTCTCGAAGCGGGTGAAGCTGCTCATCCTCGATGAGCCAACGGCCGCCCTCAACGACGAGGACTCCGACCACCTGCTCGACCTGATCCTGCACCTCAAGCAGCAGGGCATCACGTCGATCATCATCAGTCACAAGCTCAACGAGATCAAGAAGATCGCGGACTCGGTCACGGTCATCCGGGATGGCAAGACGATCGAGACGATCGAGAAGGCTGACGTCACGGAAGAGCGCATCATCAAAGACATGGTCGGCCGTGACCTGGAGCACCGGTACCCCGACCACACACCACACATCGGCGAGGAGATCCTGCGCGTCGAGAACTGGACTGCGCACCACCCGCAGGACCCGAACCGCGTCATGGTCGACAACGTCAACCTGAACGTGCGACGGGGCGAGATCGTCGGAATCGCCGGACTCATGGGAGCAGGCAGGACCGAGTTTGCGATGAGCCTGTTCGGCCGCAGCTACGGCAGCCGGATCACGGGCAAGGTCTTCAAGCACGGCGAGGAGATCCAGACCCGCACGGTGTCTGAAGCCATCAAGAACGGCATCGCGTACGCCACGGAAGACCGCAAGCGGTACGGTCTGAACCTCATCGACGACATCAAGCGAAACGTCTCGATGGCCGCCCTCGACAAGCTCTCGAGCCTCGGACTGGTGAACGACAACGAAGAGTTCAAGGTCGCCAACGAGTACCGCAAGAGCATGAACATCAAGGCGCCTTCTGTGCTGGCGAAGACCGGGAAGCTCTCGGGCGGCAACCAGCAGAAGGTCGTGCTGAGCAAGTGGATCTACTCGAACCCCGACGTGCTGATTCTGGATGAACCGACGCGGGGAATCGACGTCGGCGCCAAGTACGAGATCTACACGATCATCAACAAGCTCGCGGCCGAGGGTAAGGGCATCATCGTGATCTCGTCGGAGCTCCCAGAGCTTCTGGGGATCTGCGACCGCATCTACGCGCTCTCTGAGGGCCGCATCACGGGCGAACTGCCCATAGCCGAGGCGACTCCGGAAGCCGTCCTCACGCTCATGACCATGGAATCGCCCCGCTAGCGGGCCGCCGAACCCGCCTAAGGAGTAAGAACATGTCCGAAACAAACACCAAGCCCACCGAGGCAGTCGGGCCGGCACCGGCCCGCATTGTGTCGTCACTGAGCCACATCGTCACCGACCTCGGCAAGAACGGCATCTTCCTGGCGCTCATCGCCGTCGTCGTGCTGTTCTCGTTCCTGACCAACGGCATCCTGTTGCGCCCGCAGAACATCTCGAACCTGATCGTGCAGAACGGGTACATCCTGATCCTGGCGATCGGCATGGTGATGGTGATCGTCGCCGGGCACATCGACCTGTCCGTCGGTTCGGTGGCGGCCTTCGTCGGTGCCGTCTCCGGAGTGCTGATCAGGGATGCCGGCGTGCCGTGGTGGGCTGCCATCCTGCTGGCGCTCCTCGTCGGCGCGCTCGTGGGGGCGTGGCAGGGCTTCTGGATCGCGTATGTGGGGATACCCGCGTTTATCGTCACGCTCGCGGGCATGTTGATATTCCGAGGGCTCGCGCTGGTCGTCCTCGGAAACACCAACATCGGTTCATTCCCGGCCGAATATCGTGCGCTCGGCAACGGATTCCTCACCGATGTGTTTGGCGAGTTCGACATCGATCCGCTCACCATGGGCATTGCCGTCATCGCGATCATCGCGTTCGTCGTCCAGCAGCTGCGCACCCGTCGGGCGCGTGAGAGCTACGGCCAGGAGGTCGAGCCCCTGGTGTGGTTCGTCGGAAAGCTCGTCATCGTCACGCTGGGTGTCGGGGCCTTCGCCTATGCGCTCGCCACCTTCAAGGGCATCCCGGTCACGCTGATCGTGCTCGCAGTGCTCGTGATGATTTACGGCATCCTGACCAACAAGAGCGTGTTCGGCCGGCACATCTACGCGATCGGTGGCAACCGTCACGCCGCCGAGCTCAGCGGCGTCAAGACCCGCATGGTCGACTTCTACATCTTCGTGAACATGGGTGTTCTGGCAGCGCTCGCCGGCCTCGTCTTCACGGCGCGACTGAACCTCGCAGGTCCGAAGGCCGGCGACGGATTCGAGCTTGAGGCGATCTCGGCTGCCTTCATCGGTGGCGCGGCGGTGCAGGGCGGTGTCGGCACCATCGGTGGTGCCATCATCGGTGGTCTCATCATCGGTGTACTCAACAACGGCATGTCGATTCTCGGAATCGGTATCGAATGGCAGCAGGCAGTCAAGGGCCTCGTGCTGTTGTTCGCCGTCGCCTTCGACGTGTTCAACAAGCGTCGCAACGGCGGTCGCTAACCTCGAGCAGAATTCGGATGCCCGGTCGCCAGGTGCGGCCGGGCATCCGCTGTTTCGGCGCGGATTGTGCTCAGTGCGCGTAGACGGACGCGCCGGTGATCGCGGAGATCACGATCTCGTTGGTCACCTCGTCGGTGCGGAAGTTGCCGTTGTTGCGACCCAGACGCAGCACAACTATGCGGTCAGACACCGCTTGCACATCGGTGATGTTGTGGCTGATCACGATGACGCCGAGCCCACGTTCCCGCAGGCGCTCGATCAGGTTCAGCACCTCGGCGGCAGCCGCCACGCTGAGTGCTGCAGTCGGCTCGTCGAGGATCACGACGCTCGGCTCGCCGATGAGAGACCGCGCGATCGCGACGGTCTGCCGCTGCCCACCCGACAGTGTCGCTACGCGCGCTCGCACGGACGGCATTCGCACGCTCAGCTCGCGCAGCAGTGCCCACGAGCGGGTCTCCATCTCGACGTGATCCAGCACGCCACGCACCGTCAACTCACGACCGAGCCACAGGTTGCTCACGATGTCGAGGTTGTCGCACAGGGCGAGGTCCTGGAAGACCGTCGCGACGCCGAGATCGTGAGCCTCGGAGGGGTTCGCGATGCTTGTTGGCGTGCCGCCGAACGAAATCGTGCCGCTATCTGGCTTGTATACCCCGGCGAGAATCTTGACGAGGGTGGATTTGCCCGCACCGTTGTCGCCCACCAGGGCGACGACCTCCCCGGGATACACCTCGAGGTTCACGCCGTTGAGCGCGCGGACGGCTCCAAATCTCTTGCTGATGCCGGTCATGGCAACGAGCGGCGAAACGGGCGACTGCGTCATTGCGGACCGCGCTTCCTCGCTCATCGGTCTCTCCTCGGTGCGAATCTGCGCCGCCTTCGTGTCGCCATAGCCATCGAATTGCCTGTTCGTCATCGTATCTGCGGCTTCCACTCCGCGGCTACGTTATCGATGGCAGCCGCAAGGCAGCCGAGCACCGCAGCACGGTCTCCCAGCGTGCCGGTCACCACGGTCGGGGCGAGCGTGCCAATAGTGGCTCGCTCGAGTTCGTGCCGCAGCGGCGCGAGCAGGAGCTCGTTTGCCTCGGCCATCTCGCCACCGATCACGATCAACTCCGGATCGAGGATGGTGCTGACGATCGCGGCCGCCGCACCGATATGTCGACCGGCGTCGGCCAGCACTCGGGTGGCCACGGAGTCGCCGGCCTCGGCGCGCAGCAGAATGTCGCGAAGACGATGGATGCCCGGATCATCGCGAAACAGTTCGAGCAGTGCTGGGCCTGCTGCGAAAACCTCAAGGCAGCCCCTGTTGCCGCAGGCGCACAGCGGCCCGTGCGGGTCGATCATTACGTGGCCGAGTTCCCCGGCCCTGCCGTTCGCCCCGCGATAGGACGAACCGTTGATCAATACGCTTCCGCCGATCGAATTGCCGACCCGGATGTATAGGCCGCTGCTGATACCTCTCGCCGCACCCGTGCGCAGCTCGGCGAGTCCACCCATGTTGGCTTCGGTATCGACAAAGACCGGGAGCTGGATGCGCTCACTCATCGAGCTCGCGATGGCAACGCCGTCCCACCCGCGCATCAGCCCCGGAGTCGAGATCATCCCGCTGAGGGGATCGACGGGGTGGGGCACCGCCATCCCGAGAATCAGAACGTCGCTCATGGTGGCGTCGAGCGCATCAAGCATGTCGCCGATGAGCAGCGCGGCACGATCCATCTCTCTGTCGTGACGATGGTCGGGCGCCAGCGGCAGGTGGTTCTCGGCGACCACTGTGCGGTCGACATCCGAGATAGCCACCCGCATGTGGCGTTTCGAGATGTGCAGCCCGGCCACGAGGCCCTGCCTGCGCACCAGGGTGACCTCCACGGCGCGGCGGCCGCTTCGGGAGGTTGCGGCCGTGTTGACCACCCCGGCGCCGGACAACTCCTTGACGATGTTGGAGATGGTGGCAGCAGAGAGCCCGGTCGCGCCAGCGAGTTCCACCTGGGTCAGGTGACCGTGGCGTTTGAGGGATTCGACGATTCGAGCGCGATTGGCTTCGCGTAGTGAAGTCTGCGAACCCGGCGTTGGGTGTCGGCTCTGCACATCGAGAACCATACACTTTTGGCTGATATTTAGCGCATGTGCGAGGTGGGGAATGTTCCGTGTTCTCATATTCCGCGGAGCGAACATCACGATTTGAACAGTCTTGGCTTCACTATTTGACGCCAAGGGCATGGGGGGTTTAGATTCTCGTTGGCGGCAAGCACAGTGTCACTGTGCGCCCCGCCCTGACGAGGAGGTCACACCGTGGAGTTGGCAGGAGCTAGTGGGCCGACAATCCTTGAGATGCGCAGCATCACGAAGGAGTTTCCCGGTGTTAAGGCACTCGATAACGTGAGCCTCACGGTGCGTGCGGGCGAGATCCACGCGATCTGTGGTGAGAACGGCGCTGGCAAGTCCACCCTCATGAAGGTGCTGTCAGGCGTGTACCCCCACGGCAGCTACTCGGGCAAGATCATCTTCCAGGGCAGCGAAGTCCAGTTCAGCAACATCCGCCAGAGCGAGCACGCCGGCATCGTCATCATCCATCAGGAACTGGCGCTCATTCCCCTGTTGTCGATCACCGAGAACATCTTCCTCGGAAACGAGCCGACCAAGCGCGGCGTCATCGACTGGGTCGAGGCGAAGAGCCGGGCACGCGAGTTGCTCGCACGCGTCGGTCTCAGCGACGATCCAGACACCCTGATCAAAGACATCGGTGTTGGCAAGCAGCAACTGGTCGAGATCGCGAAGGCGCTCAGCAAGTCGGTCAAGCTTCTTATTCTGGATGAGCCGACCGCGGCCCTCAACGAATCGGATTCCCAGCACCTGCTCGACCTGCTTCGCGGGCTCAAGGGTCGCGGAATCACCTCGATCATGATCTCGCACAAGCTCAACGAGATCGAAGAGATCTCGGACTCGATCACGATCATCCGCGACGGTCAGGCGATCGAGTCGCTCGACGTTGAGGCCGACGGGGTCGATGAGGATCGCATCATCCGGGGCATGGTGGGACGCACGCTCGAGAACCGGTTCCCCGAGCGCAACCCGCACATCGGCGAGGTCTTCTTCGAGGTGAAGAACTGGAACGTGCAGCACCCGCTCTCCGCCGACCGCATGGTTGTGAAGAACTCGAGCTTCACGGTGCGTCGCGGTGAAGTCGTCGGATTCGCCGGACTCATGGGAGCGGGACGCACGGAACTCGCGATGAGCATCTTCGGTCGCTCATACGGAAACTTCCTCTCGGGGCAGCTCATCAAGGATGGCGAAGAGATCCGCGTGCGGAACGTCGGGGAGGCCATCGATCACGGCATCGCGTACGTCAGCGAAGACCGCAAGGCACTCGGACTGAATCTGCTCGACGACATCAAGCGCTCCATCGTTTCGGCGAAGCTCTCCAAGATTTCGAAGGCCGAGGTGGTCGACGAGGTCGCAGAATTCCAGGTCTCCGAGGAGTATCGAAAGAGCCTGCGGATCAAGACCCCCACGGTGTACGAGGGCGTCAACAAGCTCTCCGGCGGCAACCAGCAGAAGGTCGTGCTGGCGAAGTGGATGTTCACCGATCCCGACCTGCTGATTCTGGATGAGCCCACCCGCGGCATCGACGTCGGTGCCAAGACCGAGATCTACACGATCATTCGCGAGCTGGCCGCACAGGGCAAGGGCGTGATCATGATCTCTTCCGAACTCCCCGAGCTGCTGGGCGTCTCCGACCGGATCTACACCATCTTCGAAGGCGCGATCACAAGCGAAATAACAGCCGACCTCGCCGACCCCGAAACACTGATGAAGAGCATGACCTCCTCCGAGAAGAAAGCCCCCACGCTATGACCGACGCAACGACCAAAACGGAAAGGTCCGGGGGCCTCCGCGACCTGCGCAAGATGTTCAGCGGCGGTGGGCGACAGTTCGGCATCCTCGGTGCGCTGATCGTCATCATTGCGCTGTTCCAGTGGCTGACGGGCGGCAAGACGCTCGACTCCACGAACCTGATCAACCTGGTCAACGGCAACGCCTACGTGCTGATCCTTGCCGTAGGCATGGTGATGGTCATCGTTGCCGGCCACATCGACCTGTCGGTCGGGTCGGTGGCCGCCTTCGTCGGCATCGTCGTCGCACAGGTGATGAAGGGCCTCAGCTTCCCCGGTCTTCCGGACGGGATCGGCTCGTTCCTCACAGTCTTCATCGGCATCATCGTCGGACTGGTGATTGGCGCCCTGGTCGGCGCCTGGCAGGGCTGGTGGGTCGCCTATGTCGGCGTGCCGGCATTCATCGTGACGCTGGCCGGCATGCTCCTCTTCCGTGGCGCCAACCAGTTCGTCGGTAACTCGACCTCCATCCCCGTTCCCCGCGAATTCGCCTTCATCGGTGGTGGGTTCATGCCGGACTTCGGGCCGGACTTCGGCTACTCCAACCCCACACTCCTGCTCGGACTCCTCGTGGCCCTTGCGATCATCTGGCAGGAACGCCGGCACCGCAGCAACCAGGCGAAGATGGGTGCCGACCTGGCGCCGATCTGGGTCAGCGCAGTCAAGCTGGCAATCGTGCTCGCCGTCGTCGTTGCCGCAACGCTTCTGTTTGCGTCGGGACGTATCGGCACCAGCTTCCCGGTGGCCGGCCTGATCCTCGGGGTACTGGTGCTCGGCTACTCGTTCCTGACGCACAACACGACGATCGGGCGTCACATCTACGCGGTCGGCGGCAACTGGAGGGCTGCAGAGCTCTCCGGTGTGAACATCCGCAAGGTCAACTTCTTTGTCATGGCGAACATGTCGATCATTGCGGCGCTCGCCGGCATGCTCTGGATCGCCCGGTCGGTGGCATCCGGACCCGGCGACGGCGTCGGCTGGGAGCTTGACGCCATCGCGGCCGTCTTCATCGGTGGGGCCGCGGTCTCCGGAGGAATCGGAACCGTCGCCGGATCGATCATCGGCGGGCTCGTGATCGCCGTGCTCAACAACGGTCTGCAGCTGCTCAGTGTCGGTGCAGACCGAGTACAGATGATCAAGGGCCTCGTGCTGCTGATCGCCGTCGGAATCGACGTCTACTCCAAGCGACAGGGCAAGCCGTCCATCATCGGGCTGCTCACTCGCAAGCGCGGTGAGGGCCTCGAGCCCCTCGCCCCCGGCGCAGCACCGGCCGGCTCACAGACTCCCACCCCCAAGGGTGGAGTAGAAGAAACCGTTCGTCCCCCGGACCAGTCCCCAAGAGGCTGATTCCAGCGGTTTCCACCTAATAAATGCACCAGGAAAGAGAAACAGCAATGAAGAAAATCGTTATCGCGACGACGGCCTTCGCCGCCATTGCGGCCTTGACCCTCGCCGGTTGCTCGACCCGTGGCGAAGTAGCCACGGACGGCACGGACGACGTAGCAGGATTCGCGGCTGACGCCACCATCGGTGTGGCCCTGCCAGACAAGACCTCGGAGAACTGGGTGCTTGCCGGCCAGCTCTTCACCGACGGTCTCACCGAGGCCGGCTTCACCCCCGACGTGCAGTACGCACCCGCGAACAACACCGTTCCGGAACAGCAGAACCAGATCTCGTCGATGGTCACCAACGGCGCCAAGGTCATCATCATCGGCGCGAAGGATGGCGCTCAGCTGGCATCGCAGGTTGAGGCTGCTAACGCTGCCGGCGCAACCGTCATCGCCTACGACCGTCTGATCCTGAACACCGAGGCCGTCGACTACTACCTCGCATTCGACAACTTCAAGGTGGGCGAGCTTCAGGGCGGCGCACTGCTCGAGGGCCTCGCAGCGAAGTTCCCGGACAAGACGACCTACAACATCGAACTGTTCTCGGGCTCGCCCGATGACAACAACGCCGGCGTCTTCTTCGCCGGTGCGATGAGCGTCCTGCAGCCAAAGATCGATGACGGAACCCTCGTCGTCGTATCGGGCCAGACCGAGGTTGCCCAGACCGCAACCCAGGGATGGCTTGCACAGAACGCACGTAGCCGCATGGACACCCTGCTTGCCGGAAACTACGCATCGCACTGACCTCGACGGAGTGCTGTCGCCCAACGACACGCTCGCCCGCGCGATCATCGAGGGCGTCGTCGCCGCAGGCAAGCCGCTTCCCGTCGTCACCGGTCAGGACTCAGAGGTTGAGTCCGTCAAGTCGATCATGGCTGGCGAGCAGTACATGACCATCTACAAGGACACCCGTGCGCTGGTTGCACAGGCCATCGTGATGGTTCAGGACCTGCAGAAGGGCAACGACCCCGAGGTCAACGACACCGAGTCGTACGACAACGGCGTCAAGGTCGTTCCTTCGTACCTGCTGGCCCCGCTCGTTGCCACCATGGACAACGCAGCCGAGGTCTACGCTGGCAACCCCAGCCTCGAGCCGCTCACCAAGTAGTAGCTCTTAGCTAAAGAAGGCCGGTCGGGGTTCGCCCCCGACCGGCCTTTTGCTGTGCTCGTGTTATTTAGGTGCGGGCTGCGTACTGCTGGCGGATGACGGGGCGGAAGTCGCTCGCGGGCGCCGCCGCGACATCCATCGTCCAGTCCGGGCGCTCGCCGCTCAGCGTCCACGCTGCCTGCACGGCGGCACCCCGCGCGACGTACTCGCCCGGGGTTGGCACGACGACGGGAACGTCGAACACCTGGGCCGCGATCCCGGACACGGCGGGGTTCTGGGCGGCTCCGCCGACCAGCAGGATGCGCTGCGCGGTCACCCCCTGGCGCCTCAGCGCGTCGAGTCCGTCGGCGAGACCGCAGAGCAGGCCCTCGACGGCGGCCCTGGCGAGGTTGGCGCGGGAGGTCGAGGCGAGGGTCATGCCGAACAGGGTTGCCGTGGCATCCGGCAGATTGGGCGTGCGTTCGCCCTCGAAGTACGGCTGCAGCACGAGACCGCCAGCGCCGGGTTCCGCCTCGAGGGCGAGCTCGCCGAGTTGATCGTGGGTGACGCCGAGCAGCCCGGCGATCGAGTCGAGCACCCGCGCGGCGTTGAGGGTGGCGACGAGGGGCAGGAAGAGGCCGCTCGCGTCGGCGAATCCGGCCACGGCTCCCGTGTCGTCCTGCGAGGGGGTCGCGGTGACCGCGAATACCGTGCCGCTCGTGCCGATCGACACGACCACGTCACCGTCGCGCGCGCCGAGACCGAGGGCGGCTGCGGCGTTGTCGCCGGCGCCCGGCCCCACCACCGCCGCCGCCTTCGGAAATTCAGGAGATCCGGACATCGTGCCGGCCCGGCCGCCCGGATCCACCACCCTCGGCAGCACCACGGGCGGCTGAACTCCTGAATTTCCGAAGGGGCGGCGCAGGGCCGCGGCGAGCAGCTCCACGTCGTACTCGCCCGTCGCCGGGTCGAAGTAGCCGGTGCCGCTGGCATCAGACGCATCGGTGGTGAGCGCATCCAGCCGCGGATTCTCCGGGCCGAAACCGCGCAGCCGCCAGGTCAGCCAATCGTGGGGGAGCGCGACGGCAGCCACCAGCTCGGCGTTGTGCGGCTCGTTGTCGCGCAGCCAGCGCAGCTTGGTGGCGGTGAACGAGGCCACGGGCACGGAGCCCGTGCGCGCCGCGATGTCCGGGAACTCCTCGGCCAGCTCGCGCGCGGCCTGAGCCGAACGAGTGTCGTTCCACAGCAGGGCGTCCCGGATGACCCGACCGCCGTGATCCAGCACGACCATGCCGTGCTGCTGGCCGCCGACCGACACCGCCTCGACGTCGTCGAGCCCTCCGGCGTCGGCGACCGCGAGCTGCAGGGCGCTCCACCACAGTTCCGGATCAACCTCGGTGCCGGCGGGATGAGCCGCGCGGCCCGAGCGAACCGTGACGCCTGTTGCGGCATCCACGATCACCACCTTGCAGCTCTGGGTCGAACTGTCGATGCCGGCGACGAGCGTCATGTGCGTGCTCCCATGTTCATAACTCCTGCAATTCTCGCCGCCGAAGGTCGGGTAGTGCCTGTTTCAGCGGGATGGTCCAACCGAAGTCGCCGATCTGCAGGAGTTATGAACATCGGAGGACGGCGAGACACGTGCCGGATGCGGACTAGCGGGCGCCGAGCAGGTGCTCGGTCGCGAGCTGCTGCAGCCGGACGAAGCCGAAGCCCTTGCCGTTGAAGTACGCGTTGTAGTCGAAGTCCTCGAAGGCGCCGCGGTCGGCGAGCAGGTCGTCGTACGTTTCGCCGGCGGCGAGGGTGGATGTCGCGAGCTCCGTCACGCGCGACGCCTCCAGCGCCTCCTGCACTTCGGGGTCTGCGCGGAAGGCCGCGGCGCGCTCCTTGAGCATGAGGTAGTTCGACATGTTCGCGGCAGCGGAATCCCACACACCGTTTTCGTCCTCGGTGCGGCTCGGCTTGTAGTCGAAGTGGCGAGGTCCGTCGTAGGTGGGACCACCCTGGGGCGAACCGTTTTCGAGCAGGTCGACGAGCGAGAAGGCGTTGTAGAGGTCGCCGTGGCCGAACACGAGGTCCTGGTCGTACTTGATGCCACGCTGGCCGTTGAGGTCGATGTGGTAGAGCTTGCCCTGGTAGAGCGCCTGGGCGATTCCGGAGGTGAAGTTGAGCCCGGCCATCTGCTCGTGGCCGACCTCGGGGTTCACGCCGAACAGCTCGGGGCGCTCGAGGGTCTCGATGAACGCGATGGCGTGTCCCAGCGTCGGCAGCAGGATGTCGCCGCGGGGCTCGTTCGGCTTCGGCTCGATCGCGAACCGAATGTCGTAACCCTTGTCTGTGACGTACTGCGCGAAGACGTTGAGCGCTTCGCGGTAACGCTCGAGGGCGCTCTGGATGTCTTTGGCCGAGTCGTACTCGGCGCCTTCGCGTCCGCCCCACATGACGAACGTCTTCGCGCCGAGCTCGACGCCGAGCTCGAGCTGACGCATGGCCTTGCGCATCGCAAACCGGCGCACGTCGCGGTCGTTGGAGGTGAAGCCGCCGTCCTTGAAGACCGGGGCGCTGAAGAGGTTGGTGGTCACCATCGGAACGATGATTCCGGTGTCTGCCATGGCCTGCTTGAGGCGGTCGATCTGCTTCTGGCGTTCGGCGTCTGTCGAGCCGAAGGCGAACAGGTCATCGTCGTGGAAGGTGAGGCCGTAGGCGCCGAGTTCCGCGAGCTTCTCGACAGCGTGAACGACGTCGAGGGGCGCGCGGGTCGGACCACCGAACGGGTCGGCTCCGTTGTATCCGACGGTCCAGAGACCGAAGGAGAATTTGTCGTCACGGGTGGGGGTTAACGCTGGCACGGAGGCTCCTTTGCGGCGGACCGATAAAATGTTGTTGTTGACAACCTATCTCGGCGACGAGCCGACGTCAATGCGTGATGTGCGCCACCTAATGCGTATGGTGAGCCTGTGAGCATCATTGATCCCCGGGGGAGTCGCAACGAGTCCGTTCGACGCGACAACCTCTCGATCGTGCTCGGTCTGGTGCACAGAAGCGGCGGTCTCACCCGTGCCGCGCTTACCGCGGCCACCGGGCTGAACCGATCGACGACGGCCGCGCTCGTGGCCGAACTCGCCGAACTCGGGCTCGTGGTCGAGGCCGCGGCAGACCCCACCAGGCGGGTCGGTCGGCCCTCGCCGCAGGTGCGGCCCGGACCACAGCCCGTGGCCATCGCCGTCAACCCGGAGGTCGACGCCATCACCGTGGCGCTGGTGGGCCTGTCGGCGCGGGTCGAGCACCGCGTGCGCCACGAGATGGACCATCCCGCGACACCGGATGAGGCCGCCGCCGTCATCGCGGACGTGATCGCGTCACTCGAGCCGGAGTTACGAGACCGCCGCGTCGCGGCATCGGACTCGCGGTTCCCGGGCTCGTGCGGGCCAGGGACGGCATCGTGCGGTGGGCGCCCCACCTCGACTGGACCGACGCGCCACTCGCCGAACTCGTGGAGTCGGCCACGGGCATCCGGGCCGTTGTCGGAAACGATGCGAGCCTCGGCGCGCTGGCCGAGCACCTGTTCGGTGCCGGCCGGGACGTGCTCGACCTCGTGTACATCAACGGAGGCGCGAGCGGTATCGGCGGCGGCGTGATCGTGGGCGGCCAGCCGCTCGGAGGGGTCGGCGGCTACGCCGGGGAGTTCGGCCAGAACCGCCCGGGGGGCGGCTCGCTCGATCGGGTGACCGCTGACGGGACCCTCGAGATGGAGGTCAGCCGTTCGCGTCTGCTCGACGTGCTGGGGCTTGCGCGCGCCGATCAACTCGAGCTGCACTCGGCGTTGCTGGCGTCGCCGAGCGCGGCGGTGCTCGACGAGCTCGGGCGGCAACGTCGCATCCTGAGCGTGGCCATCAGCAACGCCATCAACGTGCTCAACCCGTCTCAGGTCGTGCTGGGCGGATTTCTCGCGGACCTGCGTGCGATCGACGCCCAGGGTTTCGATGCCTTGGTGTCAGAGACCACGGTGCCGGCCGCGTGGTCTGACGTGTCGATCCTCTCGGCGGAACTCGGCGCCGACCTCCTGCTGATCGGCGCTGCCGAGCTCGTGTTCGCGCCCTTGCTGGCAAACCCCGCAGGCGATTAGCGAGTCGGTGCCCTCGTCGAGACCTAGGCTCGAGTCGTGATTCGTTCCGATGGCGGCCAGTGGCCCAGATTGCACGAGGGGATGCGCACGGTGCTGCGCGACCTCATCATCCATGGGGCGCAGTCGCGGGTTGATATCGCAGGCAAGCTCGGGGTGTCGCGTGCAAACCTCTCGCGACTCTCGAGGGAGCTCGTCGAGCTTGGCCTTGTGTTCGAGGGAGCTCCCCAGCACAGCGCCACACGTGGACGCCCGCCAGAGCTGCTGCACCTCGAGGCTGGCGCGGCCCACTTCGTCGGGGTGAAGCTGACGGGCGACCACCTGTATGCGGTGGTGACAGATCTCGGCGCCACCGTTATCGACGAATACACCGAGCCGCTGGCGCGGCGCGAGCCAGACTATGTGGCTGATCGGATTGCCGCGGCCGCCGAACGGCTCTTCGCGGGCCTCACTCTTCCTGCCGCGGTCGGTGTTTGCCTTGCCGGAAATGTTCTCGAGAGACACGGCGAGCAGTTCGTGGAGCATTCCCAGTTTCTGGGGTGGGACGCGGTGCCACTGGTCACGCTTCTCGATTCGAGGATGCCGCACTCAATCACGGTCACGAATGACGTGGTGGCGCTGACCGCCGCCCACCACTGGTTTGGGGCCGGCGTGGGTCACGCATCCCTGGTGGTCTACGGGCTGGGCGCAGGAATTGGCTCGGGGGTTGTCGCCTTCGACGAGGTGCTGACGGGCGCCAACGGCCGGGCCGGTCACGTCGGCCATGCCCGGTTGGATGCGGTCGGTCGTGCCTGCGAAAAGGGGCACGTCGACTGCGTGCACAGTTTTGTCACGATGGGGTCGATCACCGCCAATGCGGGAGCCGACGACTACGAGGCCGCGTTGGCTGGGGCGCGGTCGGGGGAGCCCCGATCGGTGCGAGCTTTCGAGCTCGCCGCCCGAGCGCTGGGCATGGTGATCGCGGAAGCGGTCAACGCTCTGGATCCGGAAAAGGTGGTCGTCACGGGCGAAGGTGTGCACATGATGCAGCTCGCGCCGGGCGCGCTGATGGAGGGTCTTTCCGACCACCTGGAGCAGGCGGATCCGTCGTCTGTAGTGATCGTTCAGCCTGACTTCAGCTTCTCCCATTACGCGCGGGGCGCAGCCATCTCAGCGATGCGGAGTCTGATCTAGCTCGACTGACTGATTTTGTTGCACCTCTTGACAAAATAGCCCACGATGCGAAAGATGGTCAGCACGCCTGCGGTGCGCAGGCCAGCAGACACCGTCATCAAGGGAGATAACAATGCGTTCTAAGCCGACCGCATCCATCGCAGCGTTGGCCATTTTTGGCCTGCTGCTGACCGGATGCTCGACCGAGGGTTCGTCTGACGACAACAACACCCTGACTCTCTGGCACTACGAAGGCGCCAGCAGCGCCATGGGAATTGCCTGGGATGCAGCGATCACGAAGTTCGAGGAAGAGACGGGTGCGACCGTCTCATTCGAGGAGAAGAGCTTCGAGCAGATCCGCTCCACGGCCAGCCAGATCCTCAACTCGGATGCCGCACCAGACCTCCTCGAATACAACAAAGGCAACGCCACCGCGGGCCTGCTCGCAAGCCAGGGGCTGCTGTCGCCGCTCGATGATGCCTATGACGAGTACGGATGGGGCGACAAGCTCGCATCGTCGCTGCAGGCCACTGCGCGCTACAGCGATGAGGGAGTGATGGGGTCAGGCAGCTACTACGGCGTTCCCAACTACGGCGAGTTCGTCATGATGTATTACAACCAGGACATGTTCGACGAGTACGGGATCGACATTCCCACGACCTTCGACGGGCTCGAGAGTGCCCTCGCCGCATTCAAGGCGCAGGGGATCACGCCACTCGCTGAGTCTGCGGTTGACTACCCGCTTGGTCAGCTCTTCTACCAGCTCGCCCTCAGCAAGGCCGACCGCCAGTTCGTCAACGACTACCAGCTCTATAAAAACCCGGTCGACTGGCAGGGCCCTGAGCTTACGTACGCGGCCAACACCATTGCGGAGTGGGTAGGGAAGGGCTACATCTCGGCGGAATCCGCCGGGCTCAAGGCAGAAGACGCCGGTGTGAGTTTCATCAACGGCACGTCGCCCATGTTTTACTCCGGCAGCTGGTGGTACGGGCGTTTCAACACCGACGCGAAGTTTGACTTCACCTCGGCCCTGTTCCCAGGCTCGATGCTGGCTCCAGGCTCGTCCGGCAACCTCTGGGTGATTCCGACGAAGGCGAAGAACCCCGAGCTGGCGGCGAAATTCATCGAGATCACGATGAGTCCCGAGATCCAGGCGCTCATCGGCAACAACGGTGGAGTTCCCGTCGCGGCTGATGCGGCAGACATCACTGATGAGAAGAGCAAGGTTCTCATCGACAACTTCAACACGCTCAATGATCGCGACGGGCTCTCCTTCTACCCTGACTGGCCCACCTCGACGTTCTACGACCAGCTGAATGCAGCGCTCCAGGAACTCGTGAACGGTACGAAGACCTCCAAGGAGATCCTCACCCAGCTCGGCGAACAGTACGACGAGGGCGTCGCAGAGATCACCGGCGGCTAAGTCTCTGGCACCACCCGTTGACAGGGGTGGGCGCCATGACGGCGCCCACCCCGACCCCTCCGATCAAAGGAAAGGCAATGGCAATACTCACCAAAGGCAACCGTGTACGGCCCCCGCGCACGGCACGACCCGTCGAGAGCATGCTCCCGGGCGGCAGATCGAAGGGGTTCTGGCTTTACCTTATTCCAGGACTCGCTCTCTTTACCTTCATCATCCTCGTACCGTTCATCTGGAACGTGTTTCTGAGCTTCACGGATTACCGGGGCATCAAGCCCCCGGAGTGGGCAGGGCTCGAAAACTGGATCAAGCTCATGGGTGACGAGAAATTCTGGACGTCGTTCCAAAACAGCATCGCGATGATCGTCGCCATGGTGATCGTGCCCACCACCCTGGGCCTGCTCATCGCCGCAGTGCTCTTTGACCTGGTTGCCAAGAAGTTCGGCGGCAAAGTCTCCAGCTTCCTGCGTGCCACCTACTACCTCCCGCAGATCCTGCCCATCGCGGTCGCGGCGGTCGTGATCGGCTGGATACTGCGCCCCGAAAATGGCGCGCTCAACGACATTCTGCGCGCCATCGGGTTGGGGGATCTCGCCCACAACTGGCTCGGGAGCCCCGACACGGCTCTGATCAGCATCATGGTCGTGCTGGTCTGGGTGCAGCTCGGCTACCCCGTGGTGATCTTCATGGCGGCACTGTCCCGGGTCGATCCCGAACTCTACGAGGCCGCATCTCTTGACGGGGCCAACTGGTGGCAGCGGTTTCGATCGATCACCGTCTCGATCATTCGCCCCGAGATTTTCGTCGTCACCCTGACCTGCACGATCGCAGCGCTCAAGGTGTTTGGACCGGTCTTCATCCTCACCAGGGGCGGCCCCGGCACGTCGACGATTGTGCCCAGCTACTACTCGTACAGCCAGTTCTTCCAGAGCCAGCAGGTCGGCTACGGCTCCACCATCGCGACGGCCCTCACGATCATCGTGGTGTTGCTCACCGTTGCCTTCATCCAGGCCCAGTACTGGGTCGAGCGAAAGGACAGTGCAGTCTGATGATTGCTCGTCGCACGAAGGCAGACTTTGTGGTGCTCGCCCTCGCGATTGTGGGGGCGCTGCTGGTCATCGCGCCGTTCCTCTTGATCGTGGTCAACTCATTCAAGTCCCCGGAGGACTACGCCAATAACGGCCCCATCTCGTTCCCGACGTCCCTCTACGTTGACGGGATCAGCGCGTTCTGGAATCGAGTCGATTTCCCCCAGAAACTCTGGAACAGCGTGCTGATCAGCTCCCTCGTCGCGGTGTTCGCCGTTACGGTCTCGGTGCTCAATGCCTACGCGATAGGCATCGGCCGAATTCGGGGCCGAACGTGGATCATCATCCTGTTTCTCGTCGCGAACACGATCCCCCAGGAGGCGCTGCTGTACCCGCTGTACTTCATGTTCAAGGAGGCGGGCCTTTACGACAATGTGTGGGCTGTGATTATCATCTTCACGGTCATCCAGAGTGCCTTCGGGACCTATCTGCTGTCTGCGGTCTACGGCACGTTCCCCAAAGAGATCCTCGAAGCGGCGGCGCTTGACGGCGCAAGCCGCTGGCAAATCCTGTGGCGGGTGATCGTGCCGATCAGTCGCCCCACGCTGTCAGTGCTGCTGGTCTTCTTCTTCATCTGGACGTGGAACGAGTTCCTCATTCCTCTCACCTTCCTGGTCAGTAACGCGAACCAGACCGTGCCCGTGGCCATAGCGACACTGCAGGGCGAACGGTTGATGGATGTCACCACCACGAGTGCGTCAGCGCTGCTGGGCTTGATCCCAACCCTCGTCTTCTTCCTCATCTTCCAGCGCACCCTCACCAAGGGCATCACGGCAGGAGCCGTCAAGTAATGAAATTCACCGATGGATTCTGGCAGATGCGTCCCGGCGTTACGCCCCTTTATGCCCAGGAGGCGTATGACGTCGAAGCGGTGGCAGACTCGCTCGTCATCACCGCACCGACGAAACGGATCGAGTCCCGTGGGAACACGCTCAACACCGCGACGATCACGGTCGAGGTGAGGTCGCCGCTGGCCGGGGTGATCGGCGTTCGCGCCGGTCACTTCCTCGGCACGCGTGGGGCAGGCGGGTTCGATCTGGTGGGCGCGGTCGAGGGAGGGGGCACAGCCTCCGTCTCGGAGTCCGGCGGCATTCTGCGCAGTGGAGAACTCGTCGCGCGTATCGGCAAGGGCACCTCGTTCGATCTCACGTTCGAGGTGGGGGAGCGAGTTATCACGTCGGCCGGCGCGAAGTCGCTCGCTCACATGGCGATCGGCCCCGACGCTCAGGTCGACACCGGCATCGTGGGCAATGCGCGCGCGGGCGTTCGCACCGCGCCGGCGTCGTCGTACATGGCGGCGCAACTCTCGCTCGGCGTCGGCGAACTGGTCTATGGGCTTGGCGAACGCTTTGGCCCCGTGGTCAAGAACGGCCAGTCCGTGGAGGTCTGGAACGCTGATGGAGGCACCTCCAGCGAACAGTCGTACAAGAACGTTCCGTTCTACCTCACCAATCGCGGCTACGGTGTGCTCGTTAATCACCCCGGCCATGTCTCGTTCGAGATCGGCTCTGAGGCGGTGGAGCGAGTGCAATTCTCCGTGCCGGGGGAGAGCATCGAGTATTTCATCATCGCTGGCTCAACCCCTGCTGAGATTCTCGAACGATACACGGCGTTGACCGGTCGACCGTCCATCGTCCCTGCCTGGTCCTACGGCCTGTGGCTCTCCACCAGCTTCACCACCGACTATGACGAGAAGACAGTCATGAGCTTCATCGATGGGATGGCGGAGCGCGACCTTCCGCTGAGCGTGTTCCACTTCGATTGCTTCTGGATGCGTGAATTCAACTGGAGCGACTTCGAGTGGGACTCGCGAGTCTTCCCTGATCCCGAGGGCATGCTGGGCCGACTGCACGACAAGGGGCTGAAGGTCTGTGTGTGGATCAATCCGTACATCGGGCAGCGCTCGCCGCTGTTCGCGGAGGCGGCTGCTGCGGGATACCTTGTCAAGCGCGAGAATGGCGACGTTTGGCAGTGGGACCTCTGGCAGGCGGGCATGGGCCTGGTCGACTTCACCAATCCGGATGCCGTTGCCTGGTACCAGAGCAAGCTTCGCCGCTTGCTCGACCAGGGAGTGGATTGCTTCAAGACAGACTTCGGTGAACGCATTCCTCTCGAAGTGGACTACTTCGATGGTTCGAGCCCTGAGAAAATGCACAACTGGTACACGGAGCTCTACAACCGTGCAGTCTTCGATCTGCTGACCGAGGTTCGTGGCGAAGGGGATGCAGTCGTGTTCGCACGATCGGCGACCGTGGGCGGCCAGGCGATGCCCGTGCATTGGGGCGGTGACTCGACCTCAAGCTACGAATCGATGGCGGAGACCCTTCGCGGCGGGCTTTCGCTCGCCATGAGCGGCTTCGCGTTCTGGAGTCATGACATCGGAGGATTCGAGGGAACGCCGGATGCCGGCGTCTTCAAGCGCTGGACGGCCTTCGGCCTGCTCGGCAGCCACAGCCGCTTTCACGGTTCGGGCTCATATCGCGTGCCGTGGGTCTTCGACGACGAAGCGGTCGAGGTGACCCGTCGCTTCACGAAGCTGAAGCTCGAGCTCATGCCGTACCTGTTTGCGGCCGGTCAGGAGGCTCACGAACGCGGCATCCCGATATTGCGACCGATGCCGCTGGTCTTCCCCGACGATCCGGCGGTGGCCTACCTCGACCGGCAATACATGCTCGGCGCGGACATCCTCGTTGCACCCGTGTTCAGCGCCGAGGATGACGTCGAGTTCTACCTTCCCGCGGGTCGGTGGACCAGCCTTTTGACGGGCGAGTCGGTCGAGGGGGAAGGTGGCGTCGCGAACGTCACGACTTCCTGAGCCTGCCGCTCTATGCGCGCGACGGGGCAGTGATTGCGCGCGGCTCCCGCAACGATCGCCCCGATTACGACTACCTGGATCGCCCTGTTCTTGAGGTATTCGGTTCCGTCTCAAAGACTGTTCAGATCGTGACTCCCGACGGTGAGATCGGCGCCTTTTCCGTCCAGTCGGACGATCACGGGGTCACGGCGAGTGGTCCGGGTTCGTTCAGCGTGCGGGTCGCCGGGCGGGACGCAATCGCCTCGGAGGACGGCAGGGTGCGCGCCCGGTGGTGAGGGGCCCCATCGCGGGGCTGGTCGGCGCGCTCCTCGAGCCGACCACCGCGGCGTTCAGCGCGAAGTCGACAGCGGCGGCCGATAGTCTTTAACGAGGCAGGGCCACAGCCGTCACCTGCCTTCTTCGCCGACCACCGTTTTGGGCTCGGTCATCGGGCGCTCTGTCACGCCCCCACTGCTGTTCAAGGATCATGCATGACCGTCGTAGTTCACCCCGGTGACTCGCTGCTGCCACGCCAGCGCCTGGTGTACGTGCTCGTGCTCGGCGCGCTGACGGCGCTCGGCCCGTTCACCATCGACCTCTACCTCCCGGCTTTCCCCATCATCGAAGCCGATCTGGATGTCACGACAGCGGTCGTGCAACTGACACTGACCGCCACCACCCTCGGGTTCGCCCTCGGGCAGCTGCTCGTCGGGCCGTGGAGTGACACCGTCGGACGCAGGCTGCCGCTGATCGTGGCAACCTCCGTGCATGTCTTTGCGAGCCTCGGCGTCGCGATGGCGCCCGGCATCGAGTGGCTGATGGTGTTCCGGGTGCTGCAGGGCGCAGGGGCCGCGGCCGGCGGCGTGGTCGCCATGGCCCTGGTGCGCGACCTGTTCGGCGGCCTTCCGCTGGTCAGGATGCTGTCGAGGCTTGCCCTCGTGAACGGGCTGGCGCCGATTTTTGCGCCGCTGATCGGCTCACAGCTGCTGTTGCTCTTCCCGTGGCGGGGGATCTTCCTGTTCCTCGCCGCGTACGGGGTGCTCGTCGTGCTGGCGGCGGTGTTCTTCATCGTCGAAACCCTGCCTCCCGCCCGGCGGAGGGACTCTCGGGCACAGCACCATTCGGCAGCGCTACGCGGCGCTGTTGAGGGACAGGGTGTTCATCGGGGTCGCGATCATTGGCGGCATGACGTTCTCCGGGTTGTTCACCTACCTGTCGGCGTCGTCCTTCCTGTTCCAGGATGTCTACGGCCTCGACCCACAGCAATACGGTCTGCTCTTCGCGGCCAACTCGCTCGGGATTGTCGCCGGGGTGCAGATCAGCGCATTCCTCATGCGATTCGTCGGGCCGCAGTGGATTCTCGCCGGCGCCGGGATCGTGCTGCTGCTGACCTCTTCGACCATCGTCATGTTCAACATCGTGGATGCTGGCCTGGTCGGCATCCTCGTGCCCCTGTTTTTCTTCATCATGGCCTGCGGTTTCTCGTTTCCCGCGGTTCAGGTGCTCGCACTCAACGGTCATGGCAGCGAGGCCGGCACAGCGGCATCGGTGCTGGGAGCAACGAACTTCGGTCTCGCCGGCCTCATCTCGCCCGTCGTCGGCCTCTTCGGCATCTCCAACGCCATCGCCATGGGGTCGATCATGGGTCTGACCGCGGTGGTGTCCATCGTCGTGATGTGGATAGTGGTGCGTCCTCGTACGGTGCCTGCACTATCCCGCTGAGCCGCGCAAGGGGCACCCCTGGCCCGCGGGCGGGGTTAGCGTAAAGGCATGACAGCCCCCATCACTCCCGCGGCCGCGCGGAAGGTCTCCAGACGCTGGCCCCTTGTCAGCGGCGGCACCGCGGTTGCGCTGGCGGTCACGCTCGGTCTACTGGTCGCCTACCGGGAGGGGCCATACGGCTTCGACGCGGAATGGCTTGCCGAGCTGGTCGAGCGCCGAAACCCATTCTGGGATGCCCCTGCGTTGGCGATGAATTTTCTCGGCGGAGGCTGGTTCGGCATCTTCGTGGTGCCCATCGCCATCGCCGTCACCTTCATCCTGATGAAGAGACGATGGTCTGCACTCTTCTTCGTGCTGGCGACCATCGTGAGCGCCGGGCTCGTGCAACTGCTCAAGGCACTGTTCGGGCGCTCCCGGCCGCTTGACATGCTCGTCACCGCGGACCCGGGCTCATTCCCCTCCGGGCACGTGGCGAACGCTGCGACCATGGCGGTGGCGCTGGCGATCCTGCTGCAACGCGTCTGGGTGTGGGCGGCTGGCGCCGCCTATGTCGTGCTCATGATGCTCAGCCGCACCTACCTCGGAGTGCACTGGCTGAGCGACACCGTCGGCGGACTCCTGCTGGGGGCGGCCGTGGCAGTGCTGGTGTGGGCGCCGCTGGCGACCAGGCTGCAGACGGGAATGGAGTGCGCCTGCCGCGAAGGCGCGATAACGTCACGAGTATGAGAATCCTTCTGGTCGGTGCAGGCGGCGTCGGCGACGCTATCGCGAAGATCGCAGCTCGCCGCGACTTCTTCGAAACGATGATCGTCAGCGACTACGACATCTCCCGTGCCGAGCGAACCGTCGCCTGGATCACCGAGCGTCACGGCGACCAGGGCGCACGTTTTGTGGCGGCACAGATCGATGCGTCTGACCCAGACAACGTGGCATCCGTGGCGCAGGAGCATGGCGCGACCTACGTGATGAATGCGGTGGAGCCGAAGTTCGTGCCCACCATTTTCGCCGGCGCGCTCGCCGCCGGCGCGAACTACGTCGACATGGCGATGAGCCTCTCGGAGCCGCATCCGACCGATCCGCACACCGAGACCGGGGTGAAGCTGGGCGACGACCAGTTCGCCCAGGCCGCCGATTGGGAGACCGCGGGAAAGCTCGCGCTCGTGGGCATGGGTGTGGAGCCTGGGCTCAGCGACGTCTTCGCGCGCTACGCGGCCGACCACCTGTTCAGCGAGATCGATGAGCTCGGCGTGCGCGACGGGGCAAACCTGGTGGTGCGCGATGAGGCCGGCAACGAGATCTTCGCGCCATCGTTCAGCATCTGGACGACGATCGAGGAATGCCTGAACCCGCCGGTGATCTGGGAGAAGGATCGCGGCTGGTTCACGACCGCGCCGTTCAGCGAGCCGGAGGTGTTCGACTTCCCGGAGGGCATCGGCCCGGTCGAGTGCGTGAATGTCGAGCACGAGGAGGTGCTGCTCATGCCGCGCTGGGTCGATGCGAAACGCGTCACGTTCAAGTACGGACTCGGCGACGAGTTCATCGGGATCCTGAAGACTCTCAACCAGCTCGGCCTCGACAAGACGGAGCCGGTGCGCGTGCGTTCGGCGGATGGCCCCGTCATGGTCGCCCCTCGCGACGTCGTGGCCGCTGGCCTGCCCGACCCGGCGACACTCGGACCCCGGATGACCGGCAAGACCTGCGCTGGGCTGTGGGTGACAGGCACCGGCGTCAGCGGCGAGCCGCGCGAGGTGTACCTGTATCACGTGAGCGATAACGAGTGGACGATGGCCGAGTACGAGGCGCAGTGCGTGGTGTGGCAGACCGCCCTCAATCCCGTCATCGCGCTCGAACTGCTGGCGACCGGCGCCTGGGAGGGGATCGGGGTGCTCGGCCCCGAGGCGTTCGATGCGACGCCGTTCCTGACGCTGATGGCGCGACCCGTCGACGACGGCGGTTTCGGCCAGATCTGGGGCATGGAGGATCGGCTGGCGTAACCGCCCGCCCCCTCGCCGGCGGGTGCCCGCGTTTCGGTGGTGTCAGTTCGCACTGATGTCAGTCTGAACTGACATCGCTGTTTCGGCAGGCCCCGCCGATGAGTCATAGGCTGGCCACCATGACGGATGCAGCAGCACAGGTCGAAGCAGCACGAAAAGCTCTCGCCGATGCGGAGGCCGCACTGGCCGCGGAGCAGGCGGCCCCGCCCGCCGAGAACCAGCCGCGCCGCTCGACGGCCCGCTCTCGGCGACCAGGTCGACGAGATCCGCGCCGGCTACACGTTCGATGCTCCAGCCCTCGAGATGGGCGCCCTCGTCAACGGCGACGCGCTCGCCGACGTGCCCATCCGCATCCCGATCTCCATGGTCAACCGTCACGGACTGGTCGCCGGCGCGACGGGAACCGGAAAGACGAAGACGCTTCAGGTGCTCGCCGAGCAGCTCTCCGCGGCCGGGGTGCCCGTGTTCGCGGCCGACATCAAGGGCGACCTCTCCGGGATCGCGAGCGAGGGCACGTCGAGCCCGAAACTGCTGCAGCGCACCGAGAGCATCGGCCAGCACTGGGCGGCAGCGGCCAGCCCCACGGAGTACTTCACGCTCGGGGGCCTCGGCACCGGCATCCCGATCCGGGCCACGGTCTCCAGTTTCGGTCCGCTGCTGCTCAGCAAGGTGCTCGGCCTCAACGACACCCAGGAGTCCAGCCTCGGGCTCGTGTTCCACTACGCCGACCGCGCCGGACTCCCGCTGGTCGACCTGAGCGACCTCCGCGCCGTGCTGAAGTGGCTCACGAGCGAGGAGGGCAAACCCGAGCTGAAAGACCTCGGCGGCCTGTCGAGCGCCACGGCCGGGGTCATCCTGCGCGAACTGATCGGATTCTCCAACCAGGGCGCCGACGTGTTCTTCGGCGAGCCCGAGATCGACACGAGCCTGTTCCTGCGCACCACCGCCGACGGCAAGGGGATCGTCAGCCTGCTCGAGGTGCCCAGCGTGCAGGACAAGCCCGCCGTCTTCTCCACCTTCCTGATGTGGCTGCTCGCCGACCTCTTCAACGACCTTCCCGAGGTCGGCGACATCGCCAAGCCGAAGCTGGTGTTCTTCTTCGACGAGGCGCACCTGCTCTTCAACGGCGCATCCAAAGACTTCATCGCCTCGATCACGCAGACGGTCAGGCTCATCCGGTCGAAGGGAGTCGGCATCTTCTTCGTCACGCAGACGCCGAAGGATGTCCCGAGCGAGGTGCTCGCCCAGATCGGGTCCCGCGTGCAGCACCAGCTGCGCGCCCACACCCCGGATGACGCGAAGGCACTCAGGGCGACCGTGTCGACCTACCCGACCTCGGGCTACGACCTGAAAGAGGTGCTCACCACCCTGGCCACCGGCGAGGCGATCATCACGGTGATGAACGAGAAGGGTGCCCCATCACCGGTGTCGTGGACGCGACTTCGCGCGCCGCAGGGCTCCATGTCGCCGACCCCGATCGCCGTCATGCAGGCGACCGTTTCGGCCAGCCCGCTGCTCGCGCACTACGGCACGGCCGTCGACCGGGAATCCGCCCGCGAGATTCTCGCGACCAAGATGAACGCTGCGGCAGCGGCCGAAGCCCAGGTGGATGCCCAGAAGGAGGCAGCGCAGAAGGCCAAGGAGGCCGCGAAGGCGCAGGCCGACTACGAGAAGGCCATGCGTGACATGGCAAAAACTCCCAGCCCCGAAGCCGCGAACGAGAACGACGACGCGCACGACCACGCGAAAAGACGACAACCCGATCGGCGACATCCTGGGCTCACGCACGGGACAAACCGTGGTGCGCGAAGTGCTGCGCGGGATCTTCTCGACCCTCAAGCGGCGCTAGTTCCGCGGGGTATTTGGCGGAGAATGGGGGATTCGAACCCCCGAGGGCTTGCACCCAACCAACTTTCCAAGCTGGCGCCATAGGCCACTAGGCGAATTCTCCTGGCTGGTCATCCAGACGTTGCAACGACCTCAAGGAATCATAGCCGCAGAATGCCAAGGCCGCGTGCACGGGCTACAATCGATGTGGCTCCTCGCGTGGCGCCACCTTGGCCAACTCCCCCAGGACGGAAACGTAGCAAGGGTAACCGGGCTCTGGCGGGTGCGCGAGGGGTCTCTACATTTTCGAGCAAGTGCTTCGCACGCTCGATGTTCCACTGCGTGGAACTTTGTATGAGACTCCCATGAAGCGTGAGGTTTCGAGGCCGTTAGGCTGAGCAGCATGGCTCGCTCGATATATATCACCTCCGCTGAAGGCCACTCGGGCAAGTCGTCGATCGCCCTCGGGGTGCTCGACACCCTGCTGCGCACCGTCGAGCGGGTGGGCGTCTTCCGCCCGGTCGCCCGGTCGACCGCCGAGCGCGACTACGTGCTCGAGCTGTTGCTCGGTCGCGACGGCGTCAACCTCGACTACGACGAGTGCATCGGCGTGACCTACGAGGCCGTGCACGATGATCCGGATGCGGCCCTCTCGCGCATCGTGCAGCGCTTCAAGGCCGTCGAGAGCCAGTGCGACGCCGTGGTCATCATCGGCTCCGACTACACGGACGTGGCCACCCCCACCGAGCTCGGGTTCAACGCGCGCATCGCGGCCAACCTCGGCGCCCCGGTGCTGCTCGTGCTGACCGGGCGCGAGCCGAGCGAGTCGCGTCGCGCGCGCCGCCGTCACGAACTCACGCCAGGTCGCCGAGCTGAGCCTGCCCGAGCTGACCGCGGCCCACGCGAGCCTTCTCGCGGTGGTCGTGAACCGCGCAGACCCCGACCAGCTTGACGAGATCGTGGAGGCGACCGCGAAGGCCACGGGCGTGGCATCCTGGGCCATTCCGGAGGATCCGTTCATGGTGGCCCCGACCGTCGCGGCGATCATGGCGGCCGTCGACGGCACGCTGCTGAAGGGCGACACCGCGCTGCTCGCACGCGAATCTCTCGGCGTCGTGATCGCGGCGATGTCGATGGAGAACGTGCTGCCGAGGCTGATCGAGGGCGGCGTCGTGGTGATCCCCGGCGACCGCAGCGAGATGGTGCTCGCGGCACTGATGGCCCACGCATCCGGAACCTTCCCGTCGATCGCGGGCATCGTGCTCAACGGCGGATTCGAGTTGTCCCCGGTGATCAGCCGGCTGATCGAGGGCCTCGACGAGTCCCTGCCGATCGTGACCACCGAGTACGGCACCTACCCCACCGCGCAGCGCATCGTGCAGACGCGCGGGCGGCTGACCGCGACATCCCATCGCAAGATCGACACGGCACTCGCGCTGTTTGAGAAATACGTGGATGCTGACCTGCTGGTCGCGCAGATGGGTGCTGGCCAGTCCAGCGCGGTCACCCCGCTCATGTTCGAGTACGGCCTTCTCGAGCGAGCCAGGTCGAACCGCAAGCACATCGTGCTGCCCGAGGGCACGGACGACCGCATCCTGCTGGCGGCGGGCACCCTGCTCAGCCGCGACGTCGTCGAGCTGACGATCCTCGGCGACGAGGCGGAGGTGCGCTCGCGGGCCGCCGGCCTCGGCGTCGACATCAGCGCGGCGACGGTCATCAACCCGCCGGAGTCCGAACTGCGCGAGCGGTTCGCGGAGGAGTACGCCACGGCGCGCGCCCACAAGGGGATGACCGTCGACACCGCCCGCGACATCGTCACCGATGTCTCGTACTTCGGCACGATGATGGTGCACCTCGGGCTCGCCGACGGCATGGTCTCGGGCGCCGCGCACACGACGGCGCACACCATCACGCCGGCGCTGCAGTTCATCAAGACCTCGGACGGGCGTCGACGTGGTGTCGAGCGTGTTCTTCATGGCGCTGGATGACCGTGTGCTGGTCTACGGCGACTGCGCCATCGTTCCCGACCCGGACTCCGGGCAGCTCGCCGACATCGCGATCTCGTCGGCCGGAACCGCCGCGCAGTTCGGCATCGACCCGAGGATCGCGATGCTCTCGTACTCCACGGGGGAGTCGGGCACCGGAGTCGACGTCGACAAGGTGCGCGCGGCCACCGTGCTGGTGCGCGAGCGCCGCCCCGACCTGCTCGTCGAGGGCCCGATCCAGTACGACGCCGCGGCCGATGTCGCCGTCGCGAAGACGAAGATGCCCGAGTCGCAGGTCGCCGGCCGCGCGACGGTGTTCATCTTCCCCGACCTCAACACCGGCAACAACACCTACAAGGCCGTGCAGCGAAGCGCGGGAGCGGTCGCCATCGGCCCCGTGCTGCAGGGCCTGCGCAAACCCGTGAATGACCTGTCGCGCGGCGCCCTCGTGCGCGACATCGTCAACACCGTCGCCATCACCGCCATCCAGGCCCAGGGGGTCTCAGCATGAGCATCGCGTTCATCGTCAACTCCGGCTCCTCGTCCATCAAGTGGGAGCTCATCGATGTCGACACCGAGCGCCGGCTGCGCGGGGGGATCGTCGAGCGCATCGGCGAGGCGGGTGCTGCGGCCAACCACGAGCACGCGATGGAGGGGATCCTCGCGGAGCTTGGCGGCGAGCATCCTGTCGTCATCGGCCACCGCGTCGTTCACGGCGGCAGCGAGTTCACCTCGGCAACGATCGTGACGGATGAGGTCGAGGCGGCCATCGAGCGGCTGTCGGCCCTCGCCCCGCTGCACAACCCGGCCAACCTCGCCGGCATCAAGGCGGCGCGGGCGGCATTCCCCGGGGTGCCCAACGTCGCCGTCTTCGACACGGCGTTCCACCAGTCGCTGCAGCCGGCCGCGTACACCTACGCGATCGACGCGACGGTGGCCGCCGAGCACCACGTGCGCCGCTACGGCTTTCACGGCACCTCGTACAACTACGTCTCTCGCCGGGCCGCGACCATGCTGGGCCGGCCGGTCGAGGAGCTGAAGCTCATCGTGTTCCACCTCGGCAACGGGGCATCCGTCACCGCGATCGACGGCGGACGTTCCGTCGACACCTCGATGGGGATGACCCCGCTCGAGGGCCTCGTGATGGGAACCCGCTCGGGCGACCTGGATGCCGGCATCCTGTTCCATCTGGGCAGGGCGGGGCTCACCCTGCCGGAGCTCGACGCCTGCTCAACCGCAGCAGTGGGCTGCTCGGCGTCGCAGGCAACGGCGACATGCGCGACGTGCAGGCGGCGGCTGCGGCGGGGGATGCCGCGGCTCGCCTCGCGCTCGACGTCTACTACCACCGCCTGCGTCACTACCTCGGGGCGTACATGGTGCAGCTCGGGGGAGCGGATGCCGTCGTGTTCACCGCGGGCGTCGGGGAGAACAGCGCGCCAACGCGTGCCGCCGCGGTCGAGGGCCTCGAGTGGCTCGGCATCGAACTCAACGCGTTCGCCAACAACCGGAACTCTCGCGACGCGAGGATCATCTCGACCAACGGTTCGCCGGTGGCGGTGCTCGTGATTCCCACGAACGAGGAGCTGGAGATCGCGCAGCAGTCCGTCGCCGCGCTGCGGTAGGGCGTGCGCCGCACCCGGCCGTTGCCCCTGCCCGCGCCCACTCTCGCGAACTGCGGCAAATGTCGCGCTGGCGACGAGTTTCGCGCGATGTGCCGCAGTTCGACGGGTTCCGTGCGCTTCGCCGGCCCGTCGTCGCCGGGCCACCCCGCCGCGTCGCCGGGTGCCGCTGCCCCCGTCGCCCCGCCTCCGTTGCCGCTGCCTCCGTCGCCCGCCTTGCCGTCACGTCGCCCCGCCGCCACTCCACGAACTGCGGCAATGTCGCGCTGGCGACGAGTTTCGCGCGACGTACCGCAGTTCGGCGGCCTGGCGACCGGCAGCAGTCAAGGTCGGCGGTGGCGGCTACTCTTGACACGTGGTTGCAGCCCTGTATCGCCGTTACCGGCCAGAGACGTTCGCCGAGTTGATCGGCCAGTCGCAGGTGACCGATCCGCTGCGCACTGCGCTGCGCACTGATCGCGTCAACCACGCCTACCTGTTCAGCGGCCCGCGAGGTTGCGGCAAGACGACGTCGGCCCGCATCCTCGCCCGCTGTCTCAACTGCGCCGAGGGTCCCACCGACTCCCCGTGTGGCGTGTGCCCAAGCTGTGTCGAGCTCGCCCGCGACGGCAGCGGTTCGCTCGATGTGGTCGAGATCGACGCGGCATCACACAATGGCGTGGATGACGCGCGCGACCTCCGTGAGCGCGCCGTGTTCGCGCCCGCCCGCGACCGGTTCAAGATCTTCATCCTCGATGAGGCGCACATGGTCACCCCGCAGGGGTTCAACGCGCTGCTCAAGATCGTGGAAGAGCCGCCGGAGCACGTGAAGTTCATCTTCGCGACGACCGAGCCCGAGAAGGTCATCGGCACGATCCGCTCCCGCACCCACCACTACCCGTTCCGGCTGGTGCCGCCCGCACAGATGCTCGACTACGTAGCAGCAGCTGTGCGAGAGCGAGAAGGTGCACGTCGAGGCTGGCGTTCTGCCGCTCGTCGTGCGCGCAGGCGGCGGTTCCGTGCGTGACACGCTGTCCCTGCTCGACCAGCTGATGGCCGGTTCCGAGAGCGACACCGTCGACGCGGTGCAGGTCAAATACGAGCGCGCGGTCGCCCTGCTCGGCTACACGCACGGTGCGCTGCTCGACGAGGCCGTCGACGCCATCGGTTCGCGTGATGCTGCCGCCGCGTTCGCCGCAATCGATCGCGTCATCCAGACCGGGCAGGATCCCCGCCGGTTCGTCGAAGACCTGCTCGAGCGCCTTCGCGACCTCATCATCGTGGCGGCGACCTCCGGCAACGCGGCCTCGGTGCTGCGCGGCGTCCCGCAGGACCAGCTCGACCGCATGGCCGCCCAGTCGGCGACCTTCGGCCAGGCCGAACTGTCCAGGGCGGCGGATGCCGTCAACTCCGCCCTCACGGAGATGACCGGCGCCACATCGCCGAGGCTCCATCTCGAACTCATGGTCGCGCGCATCCTGGTCCCCGCCAGCGACGACACCCAGCGCGGAGCGCTCGCGAGGGTCGAGCGACTCGAGCGCCGCATCGGCGTCGAGGGTGCTGGTTCGTCGGCTGCCCCGGCTGCTGTCGCGGCACCTGCTGCAGCTCCGGCTCCGGCGAAGGCCCAGGCAGCCCCGCCTGCAGCAGCCCCGGTCGCCCAGGCGCCCGCATCCGCCCCGCCTGCGGCAGCTCGCCGCCCCGGCAGCAGCAGCCCCGCCTGTCGCGGCCCCGCCGCAGCACCCGTCGAGGCCCCAGCCGCGCCGACCGTGCCTGTCGGCCCCGTCACTCTCGCCCAGGTCAAAGACGCCTGGACCGAGATTCTCGAGGTCGTCAAGAACGCCAGGCTCAACGCGTGGATGGTCGTCTTCACGGCCCGGCCGCTCGAGCTTCGTGACGGAAACGTGCTCGTCCTGTCGTTCGCGAGCCAGAAGGACGTAGACGCGCTCAAGCAGCAGGCCGCGCCCGGGCAGGGTGTCGGCGAGTTGCTGAAGAAGGCGTTCGTTCAGGTACTCGGCATCGAGCCCGCCTTCATCGCGAGGGTGGATGCCGCGGCAGCAGCCCAGCATGCCGTGCCGCCCGCGCTCTCCACCGAAGAGCCCCCCGCCGACGATTTCCCGCCGACGGAGGGTGGCGGCTGGGCCGTCGCATCCATCCCGGACTCAGAGCCAATGCCGGAGCGCGCGGAGGTCTCGGGGCTCGGCGAGAAGACAGCGGTCCGCGCCCCCGGTGGCGCAGGCCGCGCCACCCGCAGCTCCAGCCGCGCCGACGGCTGAAGCCGCGAAGAGCACTGGCCCGAAGACCACCGCCGCGCCATCCACCAACGCTCGCTACGGCGAGGCCGTGGTGCGTCAGCTTCTCGGAGCCACCTTCATCGAGGAGCAGGCCGTTGCTCCCCGCGTGGTTCCCATGCCGAAAGACGACTAGGCCATGTACGACGGAATCGTCCAGGAACTGATCGACGAGCTCGGCCGCCTCCCCGGCATCGGGCCGAAGTCTGCCCAGCGCATCGCCTTCCACATCCTGCAGACCCAGAGTTTCGATGTCACGCGGCTGTCTGAGGTGCTGCGGGATGTTCGGGACAAGGTGCGTTTCTGCGACATCTGCGGCAACGTCACCGAGGAGCAGACCTGTTCGATCTGCCGCGATCCGCGCCGCTCCCACGCCACGATCTGCGTGGTCGAGGAGGCCAAGGACGTCGTGGCCATCGAACGCACCCGCGAGTTCAAGGGGCTGTACCACGTGCTCGGGGGAGCGATCAGCCCCATCGACGGCATCGGTCCGGACGACCTGCGCATCAAACAGCTCGTCGGCCGCCTCGCCGACGGTTCGGTGACCGAGGTCATCATTGCCACGGATCCGAACCTCGAGGGCGAGGCGACCGCCACCTATCTCACCCGTCTGCTGCAGTACCCGAACCTGCGCGTCACGCGCCTGGCGTCCGGCCTGCCGGTGGGCGGCGATCTCGAGTACGCCGACGAGGTCACCCTCGGTCGTGCCTTCGAGGGTCGCCGGGTCGTGCAGAACTAGAGCCCACGCGCTCAGTTCATCCCACCCACATGCGTCACCGCTAGAATCGTCTTTTGGGCCGTCTTCGAGGCCCAAAAAATTTCCCGCAGGAGAACCACGTGAGCCTCATTGTCCAGAAGTTCGGGGGCTCGTCGGTCGCCGATGCCGAGAGCATCAAGCGCGTCGCCAAGCGCATCGTCGAGACCCGCAAGGCCGGTAACGAGGTCGTCGTCGTCGTCTCGGCAATGGGCGACACGACCGACGAACTGCTCGATCTCGCGAAGCAGGTAGTGCCCATCCCGACCGGGCGTGAGCTCGACATGCTCCTCACCGCGGGCGAGCGCATCGCCATGGCACTGCTCGCGATGGCCATCCGCAGCCTCGGCATCGAGGCCCGCAGCTACACCGGCAGCCAGGCCGGAATGGTGACGGATGCCCAGCACGGGTCGGCTCGGATCGTGGAGGTGTCGCCGAAGCGGGTCCGCGAGGCCCTCGATGATGGCGCCGTCGCGATTGTTGCCGGCTTCCAGGGCTTCAACCGCGGCACCGGGGATATCACCACCCTCGGCCGCGGCGGATCCGACACGACGGCCGTCGCCCTCGCCGCCGCCCTCGACGCCGACGTGTGCGAGATCTACACGGATGTGGATGGCATCTACACCGCGGACCCCCGGGTGGTGGCATCCGCCAGAAAACTCGACAGGATCACGAGCGAAGAGATGCTCGAGCTCGCGGCGACGGGCGCCAAGGTCCTGTACATACGCGCGGTGGAATATGCCCGCAGGCACGGTGTGACGCTGCACGTGCGGTCGTCGTTCAACAACAACGAGGGCACGCTGGTCGTGAACCCGATCGAAGGAGAAAACGTGGAAGAGCCGATCGTCACCGGAGTCGCCGCAGACCTCAGCGAAGCCAAGATCACGGTCGTTGGCGTTCCGGACATGCCGGGTAAGGCAGCGGAGATCTTCACCCTGATTGCGCGCGCGAACGTCAACATCGACATGATCGTGCAGAACGTGTCATCCGCCAGCACCGGACTGACCGACATCTCGTTCACCTGCCCCAAGTCGGACGCCCAGGCCGCCATGGCCACGCTGAACGAGCACAAGGACGACATCGGCTTCACCTCGCTGCAGCACGACGACCAGATCGCGAAGCTCGCGGTGGTCGGTGCCGGCATGCGCACCAACGCCGGTGTGTCCGCCATGCTCTTCACCGCGCTGTTCGAGGCCGGCATCAACATCGAGATGATCTCCACCAGTGAGATCCGGATCTCGGTCGTCACCCGCGCCGACACGGTCAACGACGCTGTGCGCGTGGTGCACACCGCGTTCGGACTCGACGGCGACGACGAGGCCATCGTGCACGGCGGTACCGGCCGCTAGCCGCCCGTCAATCGGCCGCAGGTCCCCCTCGCGTCCATAACTCCTGCAGATCGACTCGCGCAGGGGAACGTGGGCCCGGAATTCCGGGGGAGTCACTCCAGTGCCGCACCGATCTGCAGGAGTTACGAACATCCCGCGGGCGCCGCACGCAGCCGCCCGCCGTAACGCCCCCAGCGGCCATGAGAGAATTATCCGCATGAGCAACATCAGCCCCGTTCGTATCGGCGTCGTTGGCGCCACCGGCCAGGTCGGTGCCGTCGTGCGCCGCCTTCTCGTAGAGCGCGACGTCGCTATTGCCGAGATCCGCTTCTTCGCCAGCGCACGCAGCGCCGGCACCACCCTCGAGTTCAAGGGCGAGCAGATCACGGTGGAGGACGCCTCGACCGCAGACCCCTCGGGCCTCGACATCGCGATCTTCTCCGCCGGTGCCACCACCTCCCGCGCGCAGGCAGCCCGATTCGCCGCCGCCGGAGTGACGGTCATCGACAACTCTTCCGCGTTCCGGATGGATCCCGACGTTCCGCTGGTCGTCAGCGAGGTCAACCCGCACGCGATCGACGGTGCCCTGGGCGGCATCATCGCCAACCCGAACTGCACCACCATGGCCGCGATGCCCGTGCTGAAGGTGCTCGACGCCGAGGCAGGGCTTCAGCGCCTCATCGTCAGCACGTACCAGGCCGTCTCCGGAGCCGGCCTCGTCGGCGGCGAGGAGCTCTACGCGCAGACGAAGGCCGCGATCGACCAGGATCCGCGCAGCCTCGTGCACGATGGATCCGCCGTCGAGTTCCCCGACGCCACAACCTTCCCGAAGACGATCGCCTTCGACGTGATCCCGTTCGCGGGCAACCTCGTCGACGACGGATCGTTCGAGACCGACGAGGAGAAGAAGCTCCGCAACGAGAGCCGCAAGATCCTCGAACTGCCCGAGCTGCTCGTCAGTGGCACCTGCGTCCGCGTGCCCGTGTTCACCGGTCACTCGCTCGCGATCAACGCCGAGTTCGCAAACCCGCTGAGCGTGGCACGTGCGAAGGAGCTGCTTCAGGATGCCGCGGGCGTGGTGCTCACCGACATCCCGACGCCTCTCGAGGCCGCAGGCAAAGACCCGAGCTATGTCGGGCGCATCCGTCAGGATGAGGGCGTGCCAAATGGACGCGGACTCGCGCTGTTCATCAGCAACGACAACCTGCGCAAGGGTGCCGCGCTGAACGCCGTGCAGATCGCCGAACTGGTCGCCGCGAAGCTGAGTGCCAGCGTCGCCTAATTCCGACCCTGCGGGTCAAGCGCAGACCAGCCCGGCAGAACGGGACTAGTCGTCGAGCACGAAGGTCACTTCGAGCACGACGTGCCAGGCGGAAATTTTTCCGTCTCTGACCTCGACCTTTTGTTCCTTGATCCAGGCGCCTGTAACCCCGCGCAGCGTCTTGCCTGCCCGGGCGATTCCGGTGGCGACCGCATCGTCGAATCCGACATCTGAACTGACGTTGAGCGTGGTGATTCTCGCGACGGATGACATAGTTTCCTCCTCGTTGACGGCACTATCAACGACGAGAGGTGATCGGCTGACCGCCGCTCATCGTCACCACCAAGCGTAACTCTCCGGCGATCCGGCGTCAGCGGAAGATGATTGTTCGCGCCCCATCGAGCAGCACGCGGTGCTCCGAGAGCCACTTCACGGCCTGCGTGAGCGTGCGTGATTCTTCATCCTGACCGATCGCCACAAGCTCGCTTGCGCTGCGCGAATGATCGACCCGCACCACGTTTTGCTCGATGATCGGGCCCTCGTCGAGGTCGCTCGTCACGAAGTGGGCGGTCGCGCCGATGAGCTTCACGCCGCGCGCGTGCGCCTGCTTGTAGGGGTTGGCGCCCTTGAAACCGGGCAGGAACGAGTGGTGGATGTTGATGGCGCGCCCGCCCAGCGACTCGCACAGTTCCGGGGAGAGGATCTGCATGTAGCGCGCGAGCACGACGAGTTCGATGTCGTGCTCCTCCACCACCTCGAGCACGCGCTGCTCGAAGGCCAGTTTCTGGCCGGGGCTCGTGACGGGGTGCGCCTCGAACGGCACGTCGTAGAACGTGGCCAGGCTCGACAGGTCGGGGTGGTTGCTCATCACGAGCGGAAGGTCGACCGCCAGTTGGCCCGCCCGCTCGCGGTACAGCAGGTCGTTGAGGCAGTGCCCCGCCTTCGAGACCAGCACGAGGGTGCGAAGGGGACGTCCGACGATGTCGAGCACCCAGGTCATCCCGTATCGCTCGGTCACCGGAGTCAGGGCGGTCTCGAACTTCTCGCGCGAGGCGTCCGACTCGACCTGCAGCCGCATGAAGAAGCGCCCGGTGTCTGAGCTGGAGAACTGCTGCGACTCGGTGATGTTGCCGGCCGCTGCCACGATCGCGCCGCTGACGGCGTTCACGATTCCAGGCTTGTCGTCGCAGACCAGGGTGAGAATCCAGTGGGTGGATGTCGCGGTGGAGGTTTCAGGCACGAGGCAAGATTAGCGCCGCCGGGGCGCTGCGCCGTCCGGCGGGTAGGCTTGTCGCGACGGCGCATGGCCCGCGTCGTCCCGCGGGCGGCGAACGCACCACTTCCACCGAACGGATTTCGCCTTCATGGGCGCGCCACGAATCACTCAACCAACCACTTTTCCCTGGGCGGGTCTGCTCACCCTTTCAGCACTGATCTTCACCTCGGTCACCAGCGAGTTCCTCCCCACCGGTTTGCTCCCCGAGATCTCGGAAGAGCTGCGCGTCTCGGAGTCCCAGGTCGGGCTGCTCGTTACCGTCTTCGCCGGCACCGTTGTGCTGAGCGCCGCGCCGCTCAGCGTGCTCACCCGCCGATACTCGCGCAAGTTTCTCGTCGTGGTCGTGTTGATGGTGTTCGCGCTGGCCAATGTGCTGGCCGCTCTCGCACCCACCTACGAGTGGCTCGTCGGAGCCCGCGTGCTCGGTGGTCTCGCGCACGGCCTGTTCTGGGCCGTGGTCGGCGCGTATTCGGCGCACCTGGTGCCGAAACATCAGCTCGGCCGGGCGATCGCGATCACCGGTGGCGGTGGAACCGCAGCCTTCGTGCTCGGGGTGCCGCTCGGCACCGCGATCGGGCACGCGGTCGGGTGGAGGCTGGCGTTCGGCAGCATCGCCGTGATCGTCATCATCCTCACCATGGTCACCGCCAAACTGCTGCCGGCTGTTTCGCACGGCGTCCAGCTGTCAACCGGTGAGATCGCCATCCCGATGCGCAAGGACCGCACGGTTCCGGCGGTCATCGCGGTCGGCGTCATCCTGATCCTGATCGCGCTCGGCCACAACCTGTTCTACACCTACATCGCGCCGTTCCTGATCGGCCCGGTCGGCGTCGATCCCGGATCCGTCGCCGGAGTGCTGTTCCTCTACGGGCTCGCGGGCGCGCTCGGCCTCGCGCTCGCCGGAACGCTCGGCGACAGGTTCCCGCAGCTGACGCTCATCGTGGCGGTGCTTCTCGTCATGGTCGCGGTGCTGGTGATCGGAATGTTCTCGTCGATGTCGGGCGTGGTGCTTGTGGCGATCTTCGTCTGGGGCGTCGCGTTTGGTGCGCTCCCATCTCTGATGCAGACCCGCATGATGCACACGGCATCGCTCAGGGTGCGCGATGCCGCCGCCGCCTACTTCACGACCTCGTTCAACGTCGCGATCAGCGTTGGCGCGCTCCTCGGCGGCGTGGCACTCGACGGTTGGGGCATCGGAATTCTCCCGTTCGTGGATGTCGCGATCACCGTCGTCGGATTCGCGATGATCCTCGTGGTGGCAGTGTGGCTGCGGAGGCGAGCCCGTCCCGTCGGCTGAGGCGAAACCTCAGTCCGAAGCTCCACCGCGGGCACCTCGGCCGCGGTCGGCTTCGGTTTGCTCGGCAGGGCCGGCAGCCAGGGGTGCAGCCGGGCATCCACCTTATGCACGCCCATCACAGCGACCGGGATGAGCACCAGCGAGCGCAGGTCAACGAGCACGTGCAGCACGATGGGCGCGAGGATGCTGCCGGAGATCACGTAGAGCGCCATCATGATCGCGCCGACGAGGGTGGTGCCGATGATGCCGACGGCGCCCTGGTAGAGGTGCAGTCCGCCGAAGAGCAGCGACGAGAAGACCACGGCCGCAATCGCGCTGCCGGTCGCGCCGAACACCAGCGCGGGGATGGCGAGCCGGAACGCGAGCTCCTCCACCATCCCGGCGTTGATCGATAGCAGCGCTCCGAGCTGCAGCTCCTGCCGGTTGTGGGGGAGCATCGCCTGGATGTCGCCGACCGACACGATCTGGTCGTCGTCCCGGCGTGCTGCCCGCGCCGCCACCCAGGTGACGACACCGACCGCGATAAGGAGGCCGACGACGATGCCGCCGACCAGGGCAGCAGGATCCGAGATGAGACCCCGGATGCCTGGCACCCCCGGCCACGTTTGCAGCTCCGTCAGCAGCGGGCCGACGTATGACCATGCGAGCAGCAGTACGACGACGGCGATGCCGCCAAACGTGAGCAGGGATTCGCGCAGCCACTTGCGGAACATCGCCTGCCGTTTCACGGTCCGGCGAAAGCGTTTGAACTGCTGGTACTCGCGGCGGTCCTTGCGGATCGTGCGCACCACCAGCAGCGTGAGCATCGCTGCGAGTGCGATCCACAGCAGGGGCGGGGTAAGCGCCCAATTCGGGTCGAGCATATGCCCATGCTGTCATGCGCGGCCGGGAGCCGCGTGCGAGCTCAGCGCCGGAAGATGCGCTTCAGGTTGGCGCTGATGCGGCTCGTCCAGCTGTCAGTGAACTCATTCGACAGTTTGAGGGTTTCCTCGCCCAGGTTTGCGCCACCGGCGGCCAGCAGTTGCACTACTTCTTCCGCGCGTTTCCGTTGTGCATCTGCGGTCTCTTCGGGGGTGGGCATCGCGCCATCTTATCAGCGCTGGCGAACCATGCTGTCACGGGAATGCACGGGCATCCCGCAGACTTATTCTCATAATGACCTCCAACGTCGGTTTTCGCTCTGAGCGCGGCCCAGTTCTCATCTCGCTCATGGTGACTGCCGCTCTGGTGGCGATCGACGCGACGGTTCTTGCCACCGCGATCCCGACCATCGTGAACGACCTGGGAGACTTCGCGCTGTTCCCGTGGCTGTTCAGCGTGTACCTGCTCGCGCAGGCGGTGACCGTGCCGATCTACGCGAAACTGTCGGATGTGCTCGGGCGAAAGCCGATCATCCTGTTCGGCATCGCGGTGTTTCTGCTCGGGTCGATCCTGTGCGGTTTCGCATGGAGCATGCCTGCCCTCATCGCGTTCCGCGCGGTGCAGGGGCTCGGCGCTGGGGCCGTGCAGCCGATGTCGATCACCATCGTCGGCGACATCTATTCGGTCACCGAGCGCGCCAAAGTGCAGGGCTACCTCGCCAGCGTGTGGGGCGTTTCGTCGGTGGTGGGCCCGTTGCTCGGCGGCACGTTCGCGCAGCTCGACGCCTGGCGCGGGGTCTTCTTCCTCAACGTTCCGCTGTGCATCATCGCGGGCTGGATGCTCATCCGCTCGTTCCACGAGAAGGTGGAGCCGCGCAAGCACAAGGTCGACTATCTCGGAGCGGTGCTGTTGACCCTCGCGCTGACGCTGATCATCCTCGCGGTGCTGGAGGGTGGGCAGGCCTGGGCGTGGGATTCCCCGCAGTCGATCACCGCATTCGGCGTCGGCGGGCTGCTGCTGGCGGCCTTCGTCCTCGCCGAAACGAGGGCGGCCGAACCGATCCTGCCGCTGTGGGTGTTCTCGCGCCGCCTGCTGCTCACCACCACACTCGTGGGCCTCGGCATCGGCGCGGTCCTGATCGGGCTCACGTCATACGTGCCGACCTATCTCGAGGGATCGGTGGATGCCCCGCCTCTGGTCGCCGGCCTCGCCCTCGGTGCTCTCACCCTCGGCTGGCCGCTCGCCGCCGGGTATTCCGGACGCCTCTACCTGCGCATCGGCTTCAAGAACACCGGACTGATCGGCGCCGGCCTCGTGGTGCTCGGCACCCTGATCCTCGCCGTCTCCGCGTCCACACCCTCCGTCGCGATCGTGGCGATCAGCTGCTTCGTGGTCGGGCTCGGGATGGGCCTGGTCGCGGTGCCGACCCTGATCGCCGCCCAGGTCAGCGTGCCGTGGAACGAGCGCGGCGTCGTCACCGGGACCAACATGTTCGCGCGCTCCGTCGGCAGCGCCATCGGCGTGGCCATTTTCGGCGCCATCGCCAACTCGATCTTCGGCGAGGGGGATGCCGATTCCCTCGCGCCCGCGACGATCATTAGCGGTTCGGCGGCGGTGTTCCTTGCGGTGCTGGTGGTCGCGCTGGCAGCGGTGGTCGCCGTCGTCGTGATGCCGCGCACCCCGGTCGCGCGAACGGTGGAGCAGCCCACCGTCGGTTGACACCCTCGAGGGTCAGGAGCAGAGTGGCGTTGTGGGCGGCACAGCCATCGCGCTCATCCAACCGCATGGCTTGACCTATCGGAAGGACCCCACATCATGGGGACTGCAGAAACGGTTGTCAGCGAACTAGGTTCGAAATTTCGCGGGACGCATCATCACGCGCAGTCGACGAAGACTACGACGAGGCCCGCACACTCTTCAACACGATGATCGACAGGCGCCCTGCGGTGATCGCGCAATGCGCAAACGCGAATGACGTCGCTGCCGCCATCGCCGCAGCCCGCGGTGCGGGCATGGACATTTCCGTGCGCGGCGGCGGACACGGTGTGGCTGGCGCAGCACTCGTCGACGACGGTCTCGTCATCGACCTCCGACTGATGAACAGCGCCACCGTGAACGCGAAGATGTCGACGGTGACTGTTGGCGGCGGCGCGACGATGTCTGACCTCGACCAGGCGGGCAAGCCGTTCGGGCTTGCCACCACGGGCGGCCGCGTCTCGTCGACGGGCGTTGGCGGGCTCGTGTTTGGTGGCGGAGGTGGCTGGATCGATCGCGCGTTCGGGCTCGCCTGCGACAATCTGGTGTCGGCCGACCTGGTCACCGCGAGCGGTGAGCGGGTGCAAGCGACCGCGACAGAGAACACCGAGCTGTTCTGGGCTCTGCACGGCGGCGGCGGCAACTTCGGTGTCGTCACCTCGCTGACTCTGCGCGTCCACCCCCTGCCGGTCGCCACCCTGGCCCTGCTGTTCTGGGATCCGTCGTCGGGGCCGGAGGTCGGGCGCGCGTACCGCACGTTCATGGAGACGGCGCCGAACGCGCTCGGTGGTGGGTTCATCCATCTCACTGCCCCCGATGAGCCGTTCGTGCCCGAGCATCTGCGCGGCCAGCTCGCGACGGTGGTGCTCATGGTGTTCACCGGGCCGGAATCCGCCGCGCGCACAGCCATGCACGGGATGCTGCAGCACGGGCATCTGGGCGAGATGATCGCCGAGATGCCGTACGCCGACCTCAACTCGGCGCTCGACGACCCGCCAGGCATGCGCAACTACTACTCGGCGGAGTACCTCGACGAGCTGCCGGACGAGGTCATCGACCTCGTCTGCGCTCGCGCCAAAGACATGGTCGTGCCGTCGCCGTCGAAGCTCGCGGTCTTTCCCACAGGGCGGTGCCGTGGGCAGTGGGCCGAGCGGGTACCCGGTGCCGTGGCGAGCAGCGTCGTGGGTGGTTCATCCGTTCGGAATTTGGGATGACCCCGCCGACGATGAGCGGATGCGCGAGTTCGCCCGCAACGCCCGCACCGACGTTGCCGAGTGGGCGACCGGGATGGTGTACCTCAACTTCATCGGCGACGAGGGGCGGGAACGGACAGTCGCCGGGTTCGGTGCCGAGAATTACGAGCGCCTCGTCGCGGTGAAGAACCAGTACGACCCCGACAACGTGTTCCACCACAACCACAACATCGAGCCGAGCGTGGCGCGCTAGCGGCTCACCCCCGTTCCGGCGGCACCCCCACGGGGGATCGCGCCGATTCGCCCCCGCGAGTACCGTCGCAAATATATTCGTCGGGGGACGAAATGGGGGATCACATGTTGGAATTTTCGGTTGCGGACGGCCTATTGCTGTGGGGAATGCCCCTTGTCGCCGCCCTTCTCGTAGCGCTGGTGTTCGTGCTCATCGTGCGGACCGGGGTTGGGATTGGCTCTGAGCTCAGCCCTGCAGCGACGCTGCACATGAACGAAGACGGCAGCCTCAGCGAGGTCGTCGAGCAGGAGTACGTGCACGCACTCGCTGCGTAAGGGGGCCCGAACTGGGGTGGGCGGCGATTGTTCAGCCGTCGCTAATGTCGAGGAATGATCACCCAAACCATGCCCGACCTGTCGCCCTTCATCGGCGCGGGGATCCTCGCGCTTCTGCTCTATTTCGCAGTGACCGCAGCTTTGGTCGGGGCGAGTATTTGGCTCATCCACACCATCATCTGGCGATCAGTGCGTCGTGGACTTCACGAGTTCTACTACCCGGGCACCAAGCTCGGCACGCGGCCGACGCAGCAGGTTGTCGCACCTCCGCGCGACTGGTAGCTGCTGCGAGAAATCGTCAGACGCTGCCGTCGGTGACGGTGGTGTGAAAGTAGTCGAACAGCGCAGGGTTGACGGATTCCTCGAAACGGAGGTGCATGCGCACCACCGGGAGTGGTTTTCCGTCAGTCGAAGGCATCGTTGTTTGTTCGGCATCCGCCGAGCGGGCTCGACCTAGGTAGTAGAAATCACTACCTTCGGCATCCGACTTCTTTGCGAAGACGTGCAACTCGACGGAATTCTCGACGATGGGCAGTACGTCGGGACTTGTGAGGGTGCGCTTGCTCTTTGAATACCAGAGGAAGGTGCGGGGGTCGAGCAATTCGTCCTCGTACGCCGTGCTTGCGGCCACTTCGTCCGATTTGTGAAGGGTGACAAAGATCGGGCAAGTGAACGTGGCCTGATCCACCCTGTATCCGTAGATTGTCGAATACATATTGGACGACCAGTTGAGAAGTCGGCTTGCGTCCTTTCGGGAGTACTGCATGCCCGGCGTGAACGGGCGATCCGGGAGGTAGCGATCGTTGATGAGGGCCAAGCCTGTCTCAATCGCGTCGTCCACATTGCGCCGAAACGCTGGCGAATCGCGGTAGTCGCGGGCAAGATCATCATCCAGGCGCGCACCCCCGTGGGCCTCTGCGTGGGCGAGCCGCTCAATCTTTAAATTGTTGTTTCTCCGACGCAGTATTGAAACTGAGCGCGAGACTCCGGATGGCGCTACTCACGGTCGACTCCGACACGAGCAGCCCTGATCTCGACAACTCCTGGATGATCGACTCGTGGCTGAGAGCGCCCGCGACGAGGAGAAGCTTCAGAAGCGCGAGCTCGTGTGGCCGCTTGGCTGTGAGCAGTTCCCGAGAGATGACCGACAGATAGCTGGACTGATCCTCGGAAAGCCCCGATGCCTCCTGGAACAATTTGGTAAGCAATAGCGGGTAGTTCCCCGCTTTTGTCGCGAGGATTATCGGGTCCACCGTGTCGAATCGCACGAAGTCGAGAAGCAGCGGGGTTCGACCTACGCGGTCCCGGATAGTTTCTATCGCCGCCTTGAGGTTCTGAAGACTGTCGATCTTGGAGGTGGCTAATGAACGGAGCACTCGCTCTTGGGCGACTCGGTCGAACCTCACGCTCGAGAGCCCGGCGATGACGCCCACTTCTTGAGCGGCAATGAGATTCTTGCGGAGCGATTCCTTGTTTAGGGACTGGTCGCCGAAAAGGGCGATGGGGATGAGGTAGTTGTTCTCGTAGTTGCCAATGAAATCGATCACGACGAGATATCTCTTGCCGGGCGCATGCCGGAGGCCCCTACCGAGTTGTTGAACAAAGACAATGCTCGACTGGGTCTGGCGAAGCATCACAACTTGGTTGATGGAAGGTATGTCCACACCTTCGTTGAAAATGTCGACAGTAAGGATGTAGTCGAGCTCTCCTGCTTCGAGGCGTTCGACTGCCCGCTCCCGTTCGCCGATCGAATCATCCCCTGTCAGCGCCACCGTTCGGATTGGAGAGCCATGAAGGGTGCGGCGGTTTAGCTCGGCGGACAGTTCGCGAGCCTCTTCCTTCCTGCTGCAGAAAATCAGACCTCGCGGTGCGACTCCCGCTTGTCCGTAGGTGGAGAGCGCACCCAGGATGTGCTCAATCCGTTCCGCGCCGACAAGCCGACCGAGAGACGTGCCATCGGTCGTGGTTTGTCCATCAGCGAAAGTGACATCGGCCACCCCGTAATAGTGGAACGGCGACAACATGTTGAGTTCCAAGGCGCTCTTGAGCCTGATCTCATAGGGCACGTTGTAGTCGAATAGCTCAAAGATATTGACCCCGTCGGGGCGTTCGGGGGTCGCAGTCATTCCAAGAAGGAATTCCGGTCGGAAGTGGTCGAGCACTCGATCGAAGCTCGCCGCTCCGGCGCGGTGGACCTCGTCGATGAGCACGTAATCGAATGCGTTCGGATCAAACTGATCTAGAACGTGCTGCTGTGAGAGGGTCTGCACCGTCGCGAAAACATACTGGCGATCACTTTGCCTTGTCGAGCCAGCAAGTTTTCCGAATCGATTGCCGTCATCCCCAAGCACGCGACGGAACTCCTGGATCGCGCGGTCCAAGATCTGCTCACGGTGGGCGACGAATAGCATCCGCTTCGGACCGACAGCCCGAACATCGAGCGCGGAGAGAATCGTCTTGCCCGTCCCGGTTGCAGAGACAATGAGCGCTCTGCGCTCGCCAGCTTCGCGCACTCGCGCAATTGCCGCAAGTGCTTCAGTCTGCATGGAGTTGGGCACTATTTCGGCGTTGGGGAGCTCTTGAACGCTAGGGATGTTGGGATGAGCCCTGTGTCTCGCCGGGTGCCGATTCGTTGTGGCCGGGGGCGTGAACCGCGTCGCGTAGTCGTCGATCCACTCCTGCGTGAGAGGTCTGGATTGATCGATTCCGTCATCAAGCAGATTAGTGAATTGTGCCGCTAAGTCACTGTCCTGTGAGGCGGAAACTCGCAGATTCCATTCATGATTGCGAGTGATTGCGCCGGCTGTCAGGTTCGCACTGCCGAGGATAGCGGTGACGCCTTGCGGTCGGTGGAATACGTAGCCCTTGGCGTGAAACGCGGGGTCCAAATGCATCCGAACGTCCACTCCCAGCCGAGCGAGGTTGAGCAGTTCCGAGAATGCCTGTGGGGAGTTGAAACCCAGATAGTCAGACGTAATGATCCGTCCGACCCCAGCAAAGTCAATGAGATCTTGCTTAAGCAGCGCGATCGCTGCAGTTGAGACGAATGCGACCGAGAACGTGAAGGACGATGCATGTTTGAGCTCGTATCGAAGGGCTCTTAACATCGAGTCGTTCGCAGAGTTCAACACAAGGGCCGGTTGAAACTCCCGTGGAGAGTGCACGTTCTTATCGAGGTATCCGAAGCCGATGTCCCTCCCGAATGGCTCGAGATCGTTGAGATCAAGGGTCACAGCGAATCGAACTTAAGCTCGATGACTTCGACAGCGGGGATATCGGCGGGTGCCCAATCCAACGACTGGAGCTCCGATGGCAGCAACCACACGACATCCTCGTGCTCGGACAATTCAGGGGTTCCTTCTGTGAGCACGCAGTAAAAGGTTGTTAGGGTCACGATGCCAAAGTCGTACTCATGAGTCGTTGCGGCCACTTGCTGCCCGACATCCACACTGCAGCCAAGTTCTTCTACGATCTCGCGCTGGAGGGCCTCACGAGGTGATTCACCGAGCTCGATTTTTCCGCCAGGGAACTCCCACATTCCGGCAAGGGCACCGGCTTGGCCGCGTTGAGCGCAGAGGATCCGACCATCGCGCACAATTACGGCTCCTACGACGTCAATCTGCTTCTTCACGTGGCTCCATCTATGTCATTTCACGGCGGAATGAGAAAAACCGTCTACCTTCCGGCCAAGACTATTGGGGCCAGGCGAATCGCTAGTGAATCGCGATCTACGCCACCCCCACCCAAAGCCCATCCCGCGCTCGGGTCATCGCGACATACAGCTCGCGCCGGTCGAGCTCGCGTTTTTCGAAGTCCGATGTGTCCACATTGCCGGTGGCTGCGGCGAGCAGGTGCGGTGCGGTGCGGACGACGAGAACCTGCTTGAATTCCAGTCCTTTGGCGCGCTTGATGGTGCCCACCTTCACCATGTCGCTCGATCGTCCCGTGTACTCCTGCAGGTCTATGGATCGAATTCGGACGGCAGCGAGAGCCTTCGACATCTCCTGCGCGACCCAGTTGGTGGCTGCCAGAACTCCGATATCTCCAGGCCGTGTGCCCGACTCGATGAGGTCGCGAACGTGCTGAACCGCTGAGGCGTCGTGGAGCGATCGTGATGCGAAGGTGTTGATTGACGGTGTCGCGCCATGACGGACGATCTCGCCGTGCTTATCGCCGATGGAGCTGGCGCCCTCGATATCCAGGAACTCATCCCCAGCCACGATGCTCGCGGCGAACTCCACGATCTCGCAGGTGTTGCGGTAGTTCTTGGTCATGACGACACCGCGACCGGCGATAGAAACATTGGCTTCCGTCAGCGTGAATCCGCCCGGATAGATCGTTTGCTGACCGTCGCCGATGAGATTCAATCCGTCGGGCCTGTCCCCAACAATGGAATGAAGCATCCGGATCATCGCGCACGTGAGGTCCTGCGCTTCGTCGATCACGATCGCGCTGTAGCCCTCGAGGGGGCGTGCCTTGAGCGATTGCTCGGCGAGGAGAATCACGTCGGCGAAATCGTGGATATCGCGCGACCGCAGTTCCGAGTTGTACGCGCAGTACAGGTCCCACACCGCGATTCGCTGGTTGGTGGCAAGCCTTCGCCGGCGACCCACCCTGGCGAGGCCCGCGTACTGTTCGAAATCGGTCAGCCCGCGGCCTTTGAGCACACTGACGATCTCCTCCTTCCAGTAGTCCATGTCCTTGATCCAGTCGAGCGAGCTCACTCTTCAGACCAACGGAGCGCCAGGCGGTAGCAAACGCGAGATCCGCCTTCTTCCCGTCCACGTTGACCTTGACGCCCCGGCTTCGCAACAGCTTCAGAGCGAATCCATGGATGCCGGAGAACTCGATGCGATCGGCGACCTCCGGGGCCATCCTCTCGATAAGCGAGCTCAGCACGGCGGGCAGAGTCTTCACGAAGGTGGTGACCAGCACCTTGCCGGGCCGGGTGCGAGCGATGAAGGCGGCGCGGTGAAGGCCCACCACAGTCTTCCCGGTGCCGGCAGCCCCTCGAATTCGGGAGGGCCCGTTGAACGATCGGCGGGCCAGCCGGGCCTGGTCAGGATGAAGGAACGCCATCCATTCTTCAATCGGCTTCGCCAGGATTCCCGCGAGAAGTGCGTTCTCGATATCTTCGACCGTGATGAGGGCGTCGTCGAGAGTGATCGGGATCACCGGCGCTGGGAGAGTCGTCTCGAATGGCTGCTCGCGGGTGACGTAGAGCGGGAAATGGCTCTCGACGGCAGCCAGCGCGACGTCGACCTGGGACGAGGTGAGACGACCGCCACGTTTGAGGAAGAAGCTGGGAGCCGCATCCTCCCCGATCAGATCCACGCCACCGACACGGCCCTGGATCGCTCGCTTGTTCATGAAGACGGCGACGGTGCGCACCTCGCCAGCGGGCAGACCGACGTCGGCAAGAGCCGCCTCGACGCCCGGGCGAGAGACTAGCGATGTTCTCGAAGCGGTCGGTGACGTCGTCCTGCCCCTGGAACACTCGATCGCCCTGCACTGAGAGGTTTGCCCACGACTTCGCGTCAACCACGAAGACGCCGGATGGGCCGACCAGCACGAAGTCGACCTGCGCGCGGGTCGATCCCGGCCACGACCGATCAGTCAGCACGTGAAAACCTTGGTCTTCGAGCGGCGCGAGCATCTCTCCGAGGCGCCTTTCGGTGGATGCCGCGGCCAGGTAGTTGCGGTGCATCTCCCGCGCCTTGGACGCCTGAAACTCGTACTGCTCAGCCTCGAGGCGGTAGCGAGCGGCCTCCGTTACAGCAGAATGACCCGCAGACATGTGTTCTCCCCCGAGAGCAGGCAGCCCGAATGCCGCCTCAGCTGCGACGCTACCGTGACGGTTTCGTGAGAGATAGTCGCCTATTCGGGGGTGCCGGGTATGCGCTCGCGTACAGCAGTCGCCACGAGCCGCGGAAGCGCCGGCGGTATGCGCGCACGTGTGTCGCAAGCGCGCCCGGGCGCGCATGCGCGGTTGCGACAGCGGGCCGCGGATCGCTGCGGGTGGGCGCCGCCCAGCTACCGCAGCGCCAGCGTGAACGGAGGCATGCCGCGCACGCCCGCGCGGGGCAACCAGGCTCGAGCGCGCCCGTTCGGCGCGACAGCGGCCGTGCGCACGGGCGCGCTCGCGCCGAGGGAGCGCGGTCGGGCGCCGCCCAGCTACCGCAGCGCCAGCGTGAACGGCAGCACGCCGCCCGCGCCCGCGCGCAGCAGCAGGCGGGATGCGACGGTCAGCGTCCAGCGGCTGTCGGCCAGGTCATCCACCAGCAGCACCGGCCCGGCGGGCAGTGCGAACGGCACCGTGAAGGCGTCGAACACCTGCGCCAGGCGGAAGGCGCTGTTGCCGCCCGGCCCACCCTGCGGGGGAGCGGCGTACTCCAGCGCGCCGAGGTAGTCCAGGCGACCGGCGGCGGCAAGGCCGCGGGCGACCGAGTCGACGAGCTGCGGATGGCTGCGCGACGGCATCGCGACGACGCCGACCGGGCGGTCGGCCCAACCCCAGTCCGCGAGCACGCGGACGCACGCGGCGAGCATCGCGGGGGAGGCGGGCGCATCCTGAGCATCGACGGCGAACACCGAGCGCAGGGTGCCGCCCCAGCCGAGGTCGGTGAGGCGGGCGAGGGCCCGGCCCTCCAGCATCCGCTCGGCGGCGGGGATGTTGCCGCGGGCGACCGCGGATCCGGTGGGCCACTGCGCGCGCGGGTCGATCGGCACCCCGACACGGTCGAGCGACGAGGCGGCCTGCGCCGTGGCATCCACCCCCAGGTCTGAGGCGAACCACGCGCCCGCACAGTTGTCGCAGCGCCCGCACGGGGTCGCGGTCTCGTCGTCGAGGGAGCGCTGCAGAAACTGCATGCGGCAACCGGATGCCCCGGCCGGAAGGTTCTCGTAGTCGAGCATGTGCTGCTGCTCGGCCTTGCGTTCCGTGGCGATGTGCTCGTAGCGCTCGCGGTCGTACGTCCACGACCTGCCGGTGGATACCCACCCGCCCTGCACCTTCTGCACGGCCCCGTCGACGTCGAGCACCTTCAGCAGCAGCTCGAGCGGGGTGCGCTTGATGTTGACGCGCGCCTCCAGCGCCGGGGTGCTGAGCGGCTGGTCGCTGAGCTCGGCGAGCACCGCCTCCGCGCGCTCCTGGCTGGGCATGGATGCCGTAGCGAAGTAGTGCCAGATCGCCTCGTCCTCGACGCCGGGCAGGAGCAAGACGTCAGCGTTCTCTGTCGCGCGGCCCGCACGGCCGACCTGCTGGTAGTACGCGACGGGAGAGGATGGAGCGCCCAAATGCAGCACGAACCCGAGGTCTGGCTTGTCGAAACCCATGCCCAGCGCGCTGGTGGCGACCAGCGCCTTGACCTCGTTGTTCTTCAGCGCCTGCTCCGCGTCCTGCCGCTCGGCGGTGTCGGTCTGGCCGGTGTACGCCCGCACATCGTGGCCGGCATCGCGCAGCAGGCGGGCCGTGTCTTCGGCGGCGCTGACGGTGAGCGTGTAGATGATGCCGCTGCCGGGCAGGTCGCCGAGGTGGGTCAGCAGCCAGGCGAGGCGCGCGGCGGCGTCGGGCAGCCGCAGCACCCCGAGGCGCAGGGAGCGGCGGGCGAGCGGACCGCGGATCGTGCGGACGGTGTCGGCCGAGCCGAGCTGCGCCGCGACATCCGCCACCACTCGCGAGTTGGCGGTCGCCGTCGTCGCCAGCACCGGAACCCCGGCGGGCAGCTCGGCGATCAGGTCGCGCAGGCGGCGGTAGTCGGGCCGGAAGTCGTGTCCCCAGTCGCTGATGCAGTGCGCCTCGTCGACCACGAGCATGCCGGTGCGCCCGACGAGAGCGGGCAACTGCGTCTCGCGGAACGCAGGGTTGTTGAGCCGCTCCGGGCTGACGAGCAGCACATCCACCGAGTCATCCCGAAGCCGCTGCTGAATCTCGGCCCACTCGTGCGGGTTCGTGGAGTTGATCGCGACCGCGCGCACGCCGGCACGGGATGCCGCGGCGATCTGGTCGCGCATGAGCGCCAGCAGCGGCGACACCAGGATCGTCGGCCCCGCCCCACGCTGGCGCAGCAGCAGCGTCGCCACGAAGTAGACCGCGGACTTGCCCCACCCGGTGCGCTGCACCACGAGCGCGCGGCTGGAATCGTCGACGAGCGCGCTGATCGCCTCGAACTGCCCCTCGTGGAAGTCGGCGTCGTCACGGCCGACCAGGGTGCGGAGGATGGCCAGGGCGGCAGTTCGCGTATCGGTCACACCCCAGTGTTGCAGGGGCGTGCGACAGCGGGCTGCGTCAGCAGGCGCTCCAGATGCCAACATCCGCGGCTACGGCGGAGCGTTCGGCGGCCACGATCTCGGCCTCGAACAGCAGATTGGGGCTGTACATTTCCACCTCGGCGGCGCCCTGCCTGAGCATTTCGAGGTTGATGTTGGTCGCGTCATCCGTATAGATGAACAGCAACGACCGACCGTATTGGTCGAGCGGCTCAATGTCGGGGAGAACCCACACGTGAGTGCCCTCGGGGAGGAGTTGACGCAGCAGCGCGGTGGACTCGTCGCCGTAGCATTCGAGCCCGTCGCCGATCTCGGGGGTGTTGATTCCGAGCATCCTGACCTTGCGACCGTCGGTAAGAAACAGGGTGTCGCCGTCGTGCACGTACTCCACGGTCGCCTCGGTGGCACCGCTCGGGATGCCACCAGCCGTCGTTTCGGTCACCCCTGCGCTGCCCGGCTCGGGTGACGTGCCCGAGGTGGAGCCCAGGACGCCGGTGAGCTGCGCGAGCAGCACCGCGACGACGATCGCCACGAGGGTGAGCATCACGAAGATGCGCGGGCTGAAAAGGCGGGGCATGTGTCGAGTCTGACAGGTCGAACCTGACGGCGTCGGCCCACCGAAGTGGCGGATGATGGCAGGTATGAGCACGAGTGCGTACCTCAGCCCGCCGCCCCGCATGCCCTTCTATCTGCGCTGGGGTTTGCGAATCGCGCAACGCCGCACGGGCACGGAGCTGCTGCCGGCCCAACTGCTGGCGTGGTATCCGAAGGCTGCCATTGGCTCGGCCGTTCTCGAATCGCTCGTCGCTCACGACGATGGTCGCCTCACCGAGCGCACCCTCAAATTGGTGCGCATGGCGGTGTCGTTCGCGGTGTCATGCCCGTTCTGCGTCGGGCTGAACTCCGAGGGCTGGGAGAAGCTGATGACGCCGGAGGAGCTCGCGGCGGTGCAGGGGCTCGCACCGCTCGACATCTTCGACCCGCTCGAGCGGATGGCGATCGAGTACGCGCGCCGGGCATCCGCGACGCCGCTCGATTTCCCGCCGGAGTATGGGGCGCAACTCACTGCGGTGTTCTCGCCGCGGGAGCTGGTCGTGCTCGCCACGACCTCCGCCCAGGTCAACTATTGGGCGCGGGTGATCCAGGGGCTCGGCTGCCCGCCAGAGTGACGGTCGTCCTCCTCTCCTCCACAGGCGCCCGAAAAAGAAGTTGTCGCGGCGCGCCGTGCAGCACTTTCGAACATATGTTCGACGTGGGAAAATTGCTTCATGACCCCCACCGACGCTCTCACCGCAGCCTTCCTGGCGGCGGTCGATGTGCTCGAGCGGGTGTCGAAGAATGCCGCGGACTACCGGATCGCTCGACGATTCGGCCCTGCTTGAGCTCAACCGTTTGGCGAGCATCCAGCGTCAACTGGTGGATGCCCATGCCGTCGTTTTGGCCGGCGAGATCGCTCACCGCTCAGCACCCTCCCTCGGGCACAGCGGCCTTGCGCAACGCTCGGGGTACCGCACGCCCGAGGAGCTCATCCGCGTCTCCACCCGCTCGACGGCTCGGGATGCGTCAGCCGCGGTTCGGGTGGGGCGCATGGTGCGTGAGGCCACAGACTCGGCCGAGCCGATCGAGCCCTGGTTGCTCCCGCTCTCTGAGGCGATCACGGCGGGATTGCTGCCCGTGGCGTCCGCCGACGCGGTCCGCAGCGGTCTCGGAGTGCCGAAAGACGCGGTGACGTCGTCGATGCTCGCCGACGCCGCGACCCGACTCTGTGCCGAGGCGGCAACCCTCGACCCGGATCGCCTCTTCCGTCGCGCCCGCGAACTGCGCGATGAGCTCGATGAACGGGGCATCGCCGACCGGGAGGCCGAGCGTCGAGCTCGTCGCAGCCTGAAGGTGCGCACTCACGCCGATGGTTCGGGCGAACTGGTGTGGCGGTTCGATCCGGAGACCGCCGCCGTCGTCACCGACCTCTATGACCGCGCCACCTCGCCGCGCCGGGGTGGACCCCGGTTCGTGGACTCAGAGCAGGCGCAGGGCATCGCGGACGATGATCGCACCACGGAACAGCTGGCATCCGACGTGTTTCTCCAGCTGCTTCGGCAGGGAGCGGACGCCGACGACAGCCAGCTACTCGGGTCCGGAGCTCCGTCAGTCCGGGTTCTGGTGCACGCCGACTCCACGCATGGGTTCATCGAAGGGCAGGCCGACCCGATCTCCATCGAGTCGGTGGTGCGCCTCGCGTGCGCCGGCGAGACGCTCACCATTCGAGTGGATGCCTCGGGCCAACCGCTCGAGCTCGGGCGCAAGCAGCGCCTCCACAGTCCGGCGCAACGGGTCGCACTCGCCGCGCGGGATGGCGGCTGCCGATTCCCCGGCTGCGACCGGCCGCCATCCTGGACCGAGGCTCACCACATTCGGCACTGGGATCGGGATCACGGCAACACCTCGGTCAAAGACGGAATGCTGCTCTGCCGACATCACCACCTCCTGGTGCACAACAACGGGTGGGAGATCGAGCGAACGGGCAGCGAATACTGGCTGCTGCCTCCAGCGTCGGCGGGCGCTCCACGCGAGCGAATCCCGATGCCATCGAAGAGTCGCGCCGTTCGAGAACTGGTGGCCTGCGGGAAAGCGACGCACGAGCGGGCGGTGAGCTAGGTGCCGCGCCTATCGGGCAGACAACCCCGGGTGTACATTGACTGCGTGATTGTGGAACACCGCGGGGCAACACCAACGATCCATCCGAGCGCCGTCGTGGCGTCCACCGCCGTGATCAGCGGCGATGTGACGATCGGCGCCGACTGCCAGGTGCTGCACGGCGCCGTGATCACCGCGGAGGGCGGCAGCATCACTCTCGGCGAGTCCGTCATCGTCATGGAACAGGCGGTGATTCGCTCCAGCGCCGCAGACCCAGTGCACATCGGCAACAACTGCCTGATCGGGCCGCTGTCCTCGATCTCCGGAGCGACCATCAGCGACGAGGTTTTCATCGCCACCGGCGCCCGCATCTTCAATGGCGCCCACATCGGCTCGCACAGCGAGGTCCGCATCAACGCGGTCGTCCACCTGCGCACCGAACTTGCCGAGAACTCGACGGTTCCCATCGGGTGGGTCGCCGTGGGTGACCCGGCGCAGATTCTCTCCCCAGATCGGCACGACGAGATCTGGGCGATCCAGAAAGACCTCGACTTCCCCGGCTACGTGTTCGGGCTCGACCGCGCGACGCCCGACCTGCTCGTCCAGCTGACCGAGCGTTACGGTGCCATGCTCTCCCGGCACAAAGATGACCGCATCGTCGAATAAAGCCGATAGCCCTGGGCTAGATGCTCGGCTTGCCCGTCAGCGAGTTGAGCCCCAGCGTCATCCGGTGCACCGCGACGGCGATGAGCGACATCGCAGCAAGCTCGCCGGCGGTCTCCAGCAGGGTCAGGCCGGTGCCGAGCGCCGGAGGCAGCACATCACCCAGTGGGTGGCTGACGGCATCCAGGCCGACGGCGAACGCCGCCAGCAGGCCGGTCAGCAGAAACAGTGTCAACGAGTCGCGACGATCCCGCGGTGACGCCGCGAAGTGCGCCACCAGCAGCAGGATGCCCAGCGGCACGATCATCGCACCCCAGACGATCAGCTCGCCGACGTCCTGGCCGCGCAGCCCGAAGCCACCCACAACGCCGAGCTCGACGAGCAACTCGCCCCCGCGCTCGTGGATCATCAGCAGGTCGTCGGCGACCAGCGCGAGCTGAATGAGCGCCCACACCCACAGCACGAACGAGCGGCGCCGCACGGCGAGGAACACCAGTCCCACGATGGCGCTGATCAGCAGGATGTATCCGAAGCTTTCGATGAACGACTGGTCCAGATCCCCATCCCACGCCGGGTTCGCCAACACGGGGTCGGCGTCCCCGATGCGCCAGTGCAGCACGTTGGCGATGATGAACAGGGCGTCGACCACGATCGAGAAGCACCAGCAGCATCCGCGACTGCATCACCGGCGACGCGAGCGGCAGGGGAGTGGACGAATCGGTCGGGTTCGGCTCGGTTCTTTCGTCGATCGTCTGCATCGGGTTCCTCGTCTGGGTAGCGGCGGGTCCAGCATCCCGACATGCCTGAGTTGAGATCCTAGCGACAGTGCCACACTTGACGCATGACCGAGCCAATCAGCCCGCCGAATCCGAAACTCGACGAACTGGTCGCGGTGCTTCAGCGGCTGCGCGCGCCGGGCGGGTGCGCCTGGGATCGCGATCAGACCCACGAATCCCTCGTGCAGTACCTGATCGAGGAGACGTGGGAGCTGGTCGACGCCATCGAGACCGGCGACACCACCGAGATGATCGAAGAACTCGGTGACGTGCTGTACCAGGTGGTGTTCCACTCGGACATCGCCGCGGAGGCCGGCAAGTTCACGCTCGAAGACGTTGCCGCGCACATGACGGCGAAGATGATCGGGCGGCACCCGCACGTGTTCGGCGACGCGGTGGCCGAGACCGCCGACGACGTGATGGCCGTCTGGGACGATCTGAAGAAGACCGAGAAACCGCACCGCACGAGCGCGCTCGACGGAATACCTCAGCGGATGCCGGCACTCGCGCTCGCCGACAAGCTGCTCGGTCGCGCGCACAAGGTCGGGCTCATCGATGCCACGCTGCCCGGAGCCGTGAACGTCACCGACGAGGACGAGCTCGGTCCGCTGTTGCTGGCGATCGTGGCATCCGCCAAAGCCAACGGACTCGACTCGGAGCGGGCGCTGCGATCGGCGCTGCGCGGCCTCCAGCAGGAGATACGCGAGTTCGAGGTCGAGACCGCGTCGGATGCCGGAGTGATCGGCAACACAAGCACAGAGTGATGGTGCCCTCCCCAACCCGAATGGAGAGGGCACCGGAGCGCGTAGTTCAACCCAGGTGAGACACCGGGGGAACGGGCGCACCCCAGAACCGGCAGGATTACCCGACCTACCGATTCGTTCTAGTGAGAAGTTTTCTTGTCTGAAGTATTCGTGTCTTCTGAGTCTTCCCTTAAAAGGCGGCGGGCTTTCGGACGCACGTCGACGGTTTTGCCGCGGATAAATTGTACCCCGTTCTGGGGGTACGGATTCCCCGATGGAGGATATTGCCAGACTCCGCGATCAGAGCACCGTCGTAAGTGCGACAGAATCGAACAATGGCATCTTCGGTCAATCCTCCGCGCGGGATGCGCGACTTCCTGCCAGCGGAAAAGGCGCAGCGCGAGCGCGTCCTTGCGGTGATCCGCAACACCTACCGATCACACGGGTTCGACGAGATCGAAACGCCGGTCATGGAGGACAGCGACCGCTTGCATGCCGGCCTCGGCGGCGACAACGAGAAGCTTGCATTCGCCGTAATGAAGCGCGCCCTCACCACCGACGACCTGAAGGCAGCAACCGAGCCCATCGAACTCGCCGATCTCGGCCTGCGCTTTGACCTGACGGTGCCGCTCGCCCGTTTCTACGCGAGCCACCGCGGCGAACTGCCGACCATCTTCCGTTCCATCCAGATTGCGCCAGTCTGGCGCGCCGAGCGTCCACAAAAGGGTCGCTACCGCCAGTTCATGCAGTGTGACATCGACATCATCGGCGAAGCAGGGCCGATGGCCGAGGTCGAGCTGATCACGGCGACCGCCGCGACACTCGACGCACTGGGACTGAGTGGATGCAGCATCCGGATCAATGACCGCAGGCTGCTGGCCAGCTCGCTCGAGTTGCTGGGCTTCCCGGCAAAGGCGCACGAGTCGGTGCTGATCACGGTCGACAAACTCGACAAGCTCGGCACCGCCGGCGTCATCACCGAACTGCGCAATCGCGGATTCCCGGACGGCCCGGTCGACGCGCTCGAGGCGTTCTTCGCACGCCCGGCAGCGGACGAGACCCTGCCGTTTGGCGAGGCCGCGATCCGCTCCCTCCTTCCGGAGGGGGTCGATGCTGCAGCTGTCGCCGATCTCGCCGCGATCGGCCTCGCGGTGGAGGAGGCCAGGGCCGCCGACGGCGCCACGTCGCCGATGGTGCAGTTCGACCCGTGGCTGGTGCGCGGCATGGGTTACTACACCGGTGCGATCTTCGAGGTCGCCCACCCCACCCTCGGCTACTCGCTCGGCGGTGGTGGACGCTACGACGGCATGATCGGGCGATTCCTCGGCTCCGACGTTCCCGCAGCCGGTTTCTCGCTGGGCTTCGAGCGACTGGTCGACCTGGTCGAGCTGCCCGGTTCAATCGACGTGGATGCCGCAGCCATCGTCTACGACAGCGACACGTCGCCCGCCGCCCTGCTCACCCTGAAGGCCGCCCTCGTTGCGCGCGGCCGCAGGATCACGCTCGTGCCGCGCCCGAAGAACATGCGCCCGTTGCTGGAGTCTTTGCAGGCGCAGGGCTACCAGCAGTTCGCCTACGTGTCCGCGGCGTCGATCGGCGACGAGCTCGATTTCAAGCCGATCGGCTGACCGGCCGGAACGGCACCCGAGTAGGATTCCTACCGGACATCCACCACTTCGTCCATAGTTCCCATTCCTGAAGGAGAATCCCTGTGGCTTTGATCGAGGCAGTAGGCGCTCGCGAAATTCTTGACTCCCGTGGCAACCCGACCATCGAGGTCGAGGTTTTGCTCGAAGACGGAGTCGTGGCTCGCGCCGCAGTTCCATCCGGCGCATCCACCGGCGCATTTGAGGCTTACGAGCTGCGCGACGGCGACCCCAAGCGCTACGGCGGCAAGGGCGTTCTGAAGGCAGTCGACTCGGTTCTCGACGTGCTCGGCCCGGCCATCGAGGGCTTCGACGCGGCAGACCAGCGTCTGATCGACGCCGAGATGATCGCGCTCGACGGCACAGACAACAAGGGCAAGCTCGGCGCGAACGCGCTGCTGGGTGTTTCCCTCGCCGTTGCGAAGGCCGCAGCAGACTCCGCTGACCTTCCGCTGTTCCGCTACCTCGGCGGACCGAACGCACACACCCTCCCCGTGCCGATGATGAACATCATCAACGGTGGAGCGCACGCCGACACCGCCCTGGACATCCAGGAGTTCATGGTGCTGCCGATCGGTGCAGACAGCTTCACGCAGGCACTGCAGTGGGGCACCGAGGTGTACCACGCACTCAAGGCCGAGCTGAAGAAGGCCGGCCAGAACACCGGCTCTCGGCGACGAGGGTGGGTTCGCTCCCGACCTTCCCGGAGCACGTGCAGCCCTCGACTTCATCGTCAACGCCATCTCGAACGCCGGATTCACCCCCGGTGTCGACTTCGCGCTCGGGCTCGACGTTGCCGCCACCGAGTTCTACAAGGACGGCGTCTACTCCTTCGAGAAGCAGCAGCTCAGTGGCGAACAGCTCACCGAGTTCTGGGTCGGCCTCGTCAACGACTACCCGCTGGCCACCATCGAAGACCCGCTGGACGAGGACGACTGGGCCGGCTACACCCACCTCACCGCCGCGCTCGGCGACAAGGTGCAGCTGGTCGGCGACGACCTGTTCGTGACCAACCCGACGCGCCTCAAGCGCGGCATCGACGAGAAGGCCGCCAACGCGATCCTCGTCAAGGTCAACCAGATCGGTACCCTCACCGAGACGATGGATGCTGTGGCCATGGCCCAGCGCGCCGGCTACAAGGCGATCATCTCGCACCGTTCGGGCGAAACCGAAGACACCACCATCGCCGACCTGGCTGTGGCGACCGACTCCGGCCAGATCAAGACCGGTGCGCCGGCACGTTCGGACCGCGTCGCGAAGTACAACCAGCTGCTGCGCATCGAGGAGGAGCTTGGCGACGCCGCGGTCTACGCCGGCCGCGACGCGTTCCCGAGGTTCGGCAACTAATCACGTTTCGCCAGAACGGGCGCTGCGACTTCGGTCGCGGCGCCCGTTTTTCGTGGCGCCGTGCCACGTTGCGGCACGGCATTGCCAGTCGCGTCGTTTAAGCTCTAACCCATGGCCAGGCGCACAACGACTCGAGTGGCGGTCTCGCTACCCGAAGAGAGCGCGCCCGAGCACTGGCTTCGCACCATCCGGCTTTCCGGCTTCACGTTCCTCATGCTGTCGCTGTTGATCCTCGCGGTCATCGTGCTGGCGCCGAACCTCCGGGTGTTCATCGAGCAGCGCCAGCAGATCGCGGCGTTGCAGCAGGACGTCGACGACGCCCAGCAGTCGGTCGACGATCTCAACGCGAATGTCGCGCGCTGGAGCGACCCCGCGTACATCAAGTCGCAGGCTCGCGAGCGACTCTTCTACGTCTTCCCCGGTGAGGTCAGCTATCTCGTGATCGGCGAGCCTGGATCCGTCACGACCACAGACGGCCTGCCGATCAGCGACCAGATTCAGACCACAAAGGTCGACTGGACCAGCACACTCCTGTCATCGATCTTCACGGCGGGGTTGACGGATGCCACGCCCGCCGAACTCGAGGCACCGGCGTTCGGCGTGCCAGACGCGGTGAACCCGTGAGGCCGCCGTTCGACGCACCCACCGATGAGGATGTGCGCATCGTCTCCCTTCAGCTGGGCAGACCCGCCCGCGACGTGGTGGGCATTTCCGCGCGCTGCGTCTGTGGAGCGCCCACGGTGGTCTCCACCAAGCCGCGACTCACCGACGGCACACCGTTTCCCACGTTCTATTACCTGACGCATCCCGCCGCGACGGCAGCGGTCTCCACCCTCGAAGCCGACGGCGAGATGCCGGGGCTCGCGGCGCTGCTCGCCGACGAGGAGATCCACGACGCCTATCGCGCGGCACACGAGTCGTACATCGCCGACCGGGAGAGCTTCGCGGTCGTCGAGGAGATCAACGGGATCTCCGCGGGCGGCATGCCCGATCGCGTCAAGTGCCTGCACGCGCTGGTCGGCCACAGCCTCGCGGCAGGGCCCGGTGTGAATCCGATCGGTGACATCGCCCTGGAGCGCTCCGGGTGGAGCCCGAACGTCTGCCAGTGCGCGGACTACTCGTGATGAGGCGCTGGCCGGCGGCGGCGATCATCACGGCGGTCGCGGCATCCATTCTCTTCGTCGGGCCTGCCGCGTCAGCCGACGCGGTTCGCGACGACCAGTACTGGCTCGACACGTACGGGATCCGTGCGGCGTGGAGCACGACTCAGGGCGCCGGGGTGAAGATCGCGATCATCGACACCGGCGTGAACGGCAGCGTGCCGGAGCTGGTCGGCGCGGTTGTGGGGGGAGCAGACTTCTCCGGACTCGGCTCATCGAACGGCCAGATGCCGGTGGGCGCCGACGGTCCGGAACACGGCACCATGGTCGCGTCCCTCGCCGCTGGCCGGGGCACCTCCGCCACTGACGGCGTCATCGGCTCAGCGCCAGCGGCATCCATCCTGTCGATTTCGATCGGGTTCGGCGAGGGCGCAACCACCTCTGACGACCAGATCGCCGCCGCAGTGCGCTTCGCCGTCGACAACGGGGCAGACGTCATCAACATGTCGCTCACGCGCAACACCATCGACTGGCCGGAAAGCTGGGACAGCGCCTTCCTCTATGCGATGAACAACGATGTCGTGATCGTGGCCGCTGCTGGCAACCGTGGCAGCGGCACCACCGAGGTCGGAGCTCCTGCCACCATGCCGGGCGTGCTGACGGTCGGCGGCGTCGACATCAACGGCCAGGCGAGCTTCGACGCATCATCCCAGGGCATCACCATCGCCGTGTCCGCCCCCAGCGAGCAGCTGGTCGGGGTCATCCCGAACGGGCAACACGTCAAATGGAACGGCACCAGCGGGGCCACCCCGATCGTCGCCGGTATCGTCGCGCTGGTGCGGGCGGCGCATCCTGAGCTCGACGCCACCAACGTCATCAACCGGATTGTGAAGACCGCGAAGGATGCCGGTGTCGCCGGCGCCGACGCGATCTACGGGTTCGGGTTGATCGACGCGAAGGCGGCGGTGACCGCATCCGTGCCTCGCGTGTCTGAGAATCCGATGGGAAGTCTTCAGGAGTGGATCACCGTGCACAGGCGTGCGCCGAGCACCGCCGTGCCCCTTCCGTCGCAGGAGCCGAGCACGCCGCCGTCCAGTACCCCCACCCCCGACACGCCTGTCGTTTCGGGACTACAGAATCCGCTCGGCACAATTTTGCCTACAGTTTCGCTGCTGCGAAATGTGGGGATTCCGCTGGCCGTGGTGCTGTTTTTCATCGGCACATTCACCGCTGTGATTGTGCTCGGAGTTCAGCGGGTCAGACGCTCTGACGAGACGGAGTAGATTAGGGGGCGAACTTTGTCCCAGAACGTTCCCTTCAGGAGACCACCACTCGTGCCTAAAATTTTGATCGTCGGCGGCGGCTACGCCGGCTTCTACACCGCTCGCAAGCTTGAGAAGTGGCTGCGTCGCGGCGAAGCAGAGGTCACCATGGTTGACCCGCTGCCATACATGACCTACCAGCCCTTCCTTCCGGAGGTCGCCGCTGGCACCATCGAACCGCGTCACGCGGTCGTACCTCACCGCCGCCACCTGAAGAAGACGAACGTCATCACCGCCAAGGTGACGAAGATCGACCACGCGAGCAAGACCGCCACGATCACGCCCGCCATCGGCGAGGCGTGGGAGATCGACTACGACGTGGTCATCGTCACCGCTGGCGCGGTGTCACGCACCTTCCCGATTCCCGGTGTTGCCGACCAGGCCATCGGCATGAAGAACATCGAAGAGGCGATGGCCGTTCGCGACCGCCTCCTCACCAACTTCGACACCGCTGCCAACCTTCCTGCCGGCCCCGAGCGCGACAAGCTGCTGACCTTCGTGGTCGTCGGTGGCGGTTTTGCCGGAATCGAGACGTTCGCCGAGATGCGCAGCCTCGCATCGTCGCTGCTTCCGCTCTACCCGACTCTGAGCTTCGACGACGTCCACTTCCACCTCATCGAGGCAATGGGCCGCATCATGCCCGAGGTTTCGTTGAAGACGAGCCTCTGGGTCATCAAGGACCTCGACGAGCGCGGCGCCAAGATCCACCTCGACACCCAGCTGTCGTCCGCTGTCGACGGCCACATCGAGCTGTCGACCGGCGAAAGCTTCGACTCAGACCTGATCGTGTGGACCGCGGGCGTCATGGCGAACCCGTTCATCCGCAACACCGACCTTCCTCTTGAGGAGCGCGGTCGTCTGCGCGCCCAGGCAGACATGCGCATCATCAACGATGACGGCGTGGTCGAGGGTGCATGGACTGCGGGCGACGTCAGTGCCGTTCCTGACCTCAGTGGTGGAGGCGTCGGAGGTTTCTGCGTGCCCAACGCCCAGCACGCCGTCCGCCAGGGCAAGCTGCTCGCGAAGAACGTCGTCGCCGTGCTGCGTGACGAGACTCCGACCGATTACTTCCACAAGAACGCGGGAGCCGTCGCCGGCCTCGGTGTGGGTAACGGTGTCTTCCAGGCCGGAAACATCGCGATCAAGGGCCTCCCCGCCTGGTTCATGCACCGCGGTTACCACGGTCTTGCGATGCCAATGTGGGAGCGCAAGGTTCGCGTCTTCGGCAACTGGATCATTGGGTTCCTCTTTGGTCGCGACCAGGTCGAGCTGAGTGCTCGCGCCGAGCCGCGCGCAGTCTTCGAGGAATTCGCTTCGCGTCCGAAGCCGGCTGCTCCTGCACCCGCTGTGAAGGCTCCGGTCAAGGTCGCAGCCGCCAAGGCCCCGGCTAAGGTCGCAGCGGCAAAGGCTCCGGCCAAGCCGCGCACCGCAGCAGCGAAGAACTCGGCAGCAGCAGAGAAGTAACGGAGTCGCCGGTTGTCGCGACCGGCGCTCCGCGAGCCCCGGTAGCCCAATCGGCAGAGGCAGACGACTTAAAATCGTCCCAGTCAGGGTTCGAGTCCCTGCCGGGGCACGGTGGCAAGTGGGCCGCCTGCGGCCCGGTTGACGCCGTGCGCCGGTGTGGCACCTCGGAGCGTCGGGGTCCCCGCCGCGCCGGTTCCGACGAATCGCGCCATGTGAGGATGTTCGCACCGACGTGTCACTGCGCGGTTTGGCGGCCGTGCCGGTGGGGCGTCGAGTCCCTGCCGGGGCACGGTGATTGCAAGCTCTTCTGCTGACGCACCCGGGCGACGATAATGTCGGGCATGCCGAAGTCACCGCCTCCTCCACCGCCTCCGGCCGCCGGGGGAAGTGCAACGGCGTTGCGCATCCAAATCCTGGCAACCGAGCATTGGAGCCTGCTCGCGTCACGGTCCTCGACCCAGAACGAGGTCCTCACTCGCATCAGCATCTTCCTGACGCTGGTATCTGCGAGCCTGGTGAGCCTGGCTCTGGTCGGTCAGGTGTCACGATTTGGGCCCAACTTCCCGATCTTCGCCATCACGATCCTGTCCTTCGCCGCCGCCGTTGGATTTCTCACCCAGCTCAGGGTGTTCAACGTTGCAATGGAGGATCTGGGCTACGTCATCGCGATGAATCGGCTTCGCTCCGCATACGCCGCACTCGCGCCGGGCATCGAGGAGGCCTTCATGACCTCGACCCACGATGATCGGGCCGGCGCATTTACCACGTACTACTTCCTCGGCGCCCGCCCGAGAGGCAGCCAGCTCCTCGCGAGCAGCATGGTGTTCATCGTCGCGGTCAACGGCGCACTGGTCGGGCTGCTCGGCGCGGCCATCGCCATGACGGCGTGGAGGGCGGCGATCATCGCCGTCCTCGTCGGCTGCGCGGTCATGGTGACCTACGTCGGGGTCAGCATGTATGTGGGCTCGCGCCCATTCTTCGCATTCTGGAAGCAGCACGTGCCGCACAATCCCTCTTTATAAGGGCTGACGGGACTGGCTGACGGCTCTTGACACGCTTCGGACAAGGCTTATAGTAAGTATTGAAATAAGTCCGAATCGCCCGAAACGGACCCGAATGCAGCTGCGGGGTTGCATCGGTGCCTCATTGCCAAACATCAGGAAGTCGTGGTGCACACGACGCCCTGACCATGTCACACCACAACAGAACGAGAAAAGGAATCTCAATGAAGAGAACAGCAACCTCCGTTGCTGGCCGCCGTTGCGGCGTGGGGCTCACTATTGGCGTGACGGCGTGCTCAACCACCACGGCGGCCACCGGAGGCGGCGGCGATGTTGAAGGTCCACTCACCGTCTGGGTCATGGGTGACTCGGGCGCCAACTTCGAGAACCTCGTCGCCGACAGCGGGATCGAGGTCGAGGTCGTCGCGATCCCGTGGGATCGATCGACGAGAAGCTGACCACGGCCGTCGCCTCCGGCAGCGGGCCCCGACATCCTGCAGATCGGCCTGTCGAAGCTGCGCACCTTCGCCGATGCGGGGGCGCTGCTGCCCCTCGACGACGAGATTGCCGACCACCCCGGCATCGACCCGGCCAACTTCCCGGAGGGCGTGTCGGGCACCGCGACGTCGGTCGGCGGTGAGATCGTGAGCGTGCCGTGGACAAGCGACACGCGCGTGCTCTTCACGCGCACCGACATCCTCGCCGAGAACGGGCATCGACGCCCCCCCCACCACGTGGGACGAGCTGCGTGCTGACGCGAAGACGCTCGCCGCGCGCGGCGAGGGCCAGTACGGCTACTACATTCCCCAGTGGGACGCACCCCTGCCGATCGAGATGACGTGGAGCATCGGCGGCGACGTCATCGATGCCGACGGCAACGTCGACTTCGACACTCCGGAGTTCCAGAAAGCGGTCGACCTCTACACCGGTCTCTATGCCGACGGAAGCGTGCCGACCAACGGTGACTTCGACCAGACGCAGGGCTTCATCTCGGGCGTCGCGCCGATGCTCGTGAGCGGTCCGTACCTGGGCAAGGGCATCACCGACTCGGCTCCCGAGCTCGACGGCAAGTGGCAGGCAAGCCCGCTGCCCGCGGGTGACGGTGGATCGATCTCGCTGTTCGCCGGTTCGAACCTCGGCGTCTGGTTCAACACCGACCAGAAGGATGCCGCGCTCGACCTGCTCGAGTACGTCTCGCAGCCCGAGCAGCAGCTCGCCTGGTACGCGACTGACCGGCGAACTGCCGACGGTGAGCGTCCGCTCTCGAGGATGCCGAGCTGAACAGCGACCCGAACGTGCAAGGTCTACACCGACCAGCTCGCGACGGCCAAGGTGCTCCCGCTCGTCTCCAACTGGGACGGCGCCGTCGGCACCGAGCTGCTCAACGCGCTCAACGCCATCGTGCTCACCGGGGCTGATCGCGACAGCAGTCCTCGACGGCGCTGTTCGCGCAAGACCGCAGGGCTCTGCGCATCAACTAGCAAGCCGGTGGGGCCGTCGACTGCGGCCCCACACTCCAGCGTCGCGACACCGAACAGGAGAGGCAGCACGGTGCGCAACCGCCTCACTCCCTACCTGTTCGTGTCCCCGCGATGCTTCTGCTCGTCACGTTCGGCATCTTGCCGATCCTCGTCGCCGCCGTGATCAGCACGACCAACATGAACATCTCGGCGTTCGCCAACTGGAACAACGTCGACTTCGTCGGCGTCGACAACTACACGAAGCTGTTCGCCGACCCCGACTTCTGGCAGGCGATCGGCAACACGGGCCTGTTCGCGGTGTTCGGCGTTCCGGCGATCGTGATCCTGTCGCTCGACAGTCGCCCTGCTGCTCGACCGCAGCCAGAGCTGGTTCTTTCGCTCGCTTCGTGCGTTCTACTTCATCCCCGCGATCACCGCGATCGTGGCGATCTCGCTCGTCTGGGGCTACCTCTACAACACGCAGTTCGGCCTGCTCAACTACCTGCTCTCGCTGGTCGGGAGTGCCGCAGGTGCAGTGGCTCTCCGATCCGGTGCTCGCCAAGTTCTCGGTCGCGCTCGTCGCGATCTGGCGCGGACCGGGCCTCAACATCATCATCTTCCTCGCGGCGCTGCAGGGGGTGCCGAAGGAGTACCTCGAGGCGGCATCTCTCGACGGGGCCGGCGAGTGGAAGAAGACCTTCTCGATCGTGCTCCCGCTTGCTGCGCTTCGCGATCTTCTTCGTGAGCGGTCACGACCACGATCGCGTGGCTGCAGTTCTTCGACGAACCGTTCGTGCTCACCGACGGCGGACCGCTCGGCGCCACGACGTCGGCGTCGATCTTCCTCTACAAGGAGGGCTTCCGGCTCAACCAGTTCGGGTACGCGAGCGCGGGCTCCGATCGTGCTCGTTCGCGATCATCGCCGTGATCACGCTCATCCAGCTGCGCCTGCGGAGGGCCGACGATGACTACTAATCGCGTCCAGGCGCAGCCGTCGACGGGCGCTCACCCGTCACCATCGGGGTCGTTCTCGGCGTCGGCGCGCTCATCACCGCGTTCCCGTTTCTTCTGGATGCTCGCGACCTCGTTCAAGCCGCAGCGCGAGTCGGTCGACTTCCCGCCGACGATGCTTCCCGCAGGAGCCGACACTGCAGTGGTTCGAGACGCTCTTCACCGAGCTCGACTTCGGGCGCTACCTCGTCAACACGATCGCCGTCGTGCTCATCGGATTCGTCGGCCTGCTGCTCATGGCGATGGCGGGATACGCATTCGCCAAGTTCGAGTTCCGCGGGCGCACGATGGATGTTCTTCCTCGTGCTCGCGACCATGATGATCCCGATCCAGGTCACGATGATCCCGACCTACCTGATTCTCAACGGCATGAAGCTCACCAACACCCTCGTCGGCATCGCGCTCCCGACGCTCGTGAGCGGGTTCAGCATCTTCCTGTTCCGCCAGTTCATGACCACCATTCCCGACCGAGATGCTCGAGGCCGCGCGCCTCGACGGCGCGGGCGAGTTCCGCACGTTCTGGCAGATCGTGCTGCCGATGTCGAAGCCGATTCTCGCCGTGCAGGTGGTGCTGACCTTCATCACCGGCTGGAACAGCTTCCTCTGGCCGCTGATCATCGCGAGCGATCAGAAGCTCTACACGCTGTCGGTCGGCCTCGCGCTGCTCAATCAGCAGCTCGCGGTGAACCCCTCGCTGCAGATGGCAGCCGCGTCGGTGATGGTCGTGCCGATCCTCGTCGTCTTCATCGTCTTCCAGCGTTACGTCATCCAGGGCTTCGCCCTCTCCGGTCTCAAGTGAGAGAGAAACCACGTGACCGATCTGCTCCCCGCCACCTCGGCGTTCGATCGCACGACCCGCAACCTTCGACGGGTTCGTGCGCGCACAAGAATGCTCGGCTCGTCGACGGCGCGGGTCGCGACCTGCTGCTGCGCGGTGTCGGGCTCGGCAACTGGATGCTGCCCGAGGGGTACATGTGGAGGTTCGGTCCGGGAGCGGAGTCCCCGCGCGAGATCGAGGGGCTCACCCGGACGGCTGCTCGGGCCCTGACGGCGCCGAACGGTTCTGGGAGGGCTTCCGCGAGAACTTCATCGCCGAAGCCGACATCGCGCTCATCGCGGCGAGCGGCTTCGACCACGTGCGGCTGCCGATCAACTCGCGGATCATCCAGGACGAGCGATGGCGAGCCGATCGAGGCGGGCTACGCGATGATCGACCGGCTCATCGAGTGGTGCCGCGAACACAAGTTGTGGGTGCTGCTCGATCTGCACGGTGCGCCGGGCGGGCAGACCGGCACGAACATCGACGACTCCCCTCGGCAACCTGCCGGAGCTGTTCATCGAGCCCCGCTACCGCGAGCTCACACTGCGGCTGTGGCGCGACCTCGCGACGCGCTACCGCGACGAGACGGTCGTGCTCGGCTACGACCTGCTCAACGAGCCACTGCCCAACGAATGGCAGTACAGTCTACGCCGATGACCTCGCCGAGCTCTATCGCGACCTCACGCGCGAGATCCGCACCATCGATCCCGACCACCTCATCGTCTACGAGGGCTCGCACTGGGCAACCAACTGGGAGATCTTCACCGAGGTCTGGGACGACAACTCGCTTCTGCAGTTTCACAAGTACTGGTCGTCGCCCGACGTGTCGCGAGCATCGCGTTGTTCCTCGAGACCCGCGACCGGCTCGGGCTGCCGATCTACATGGGCGAGGGTGGCGAGAACACTCTCGAGTGGGTGTACACCGCATTCCGCCTGTACGAGTCGCACGACATCGGCTGGAACTTCTGGCCCTGGAAGAAGATCGACACCCGCACCTCGCCTGCGTCGATAATCCAGCCGACGGACTGGGACCGAGTCGTTGCGATCCATCGACGACCCATCGGCGATCACAACCGGTGAAGCTAGGCGCATATTCGACGACCTGCTGGAGGCCATGAAGATCGAGAACTGCCGGTGGCAGCCCGAGGTCGTCGCCGCACTGCTCGCATCCCGCCCGGCGGTTATCCCCGCATGGGGATACGGATATCGTGGGGCTGGAGAGTCGTACTCGGTTGCAGTAGCCGGGGGAGTGGACGGCATTCGCGATGACGACCCAGTGCCCGTTCGCTGGGCCCGCGCGGGCGGCAACCCATCCAACCCATTCGAGCAGTCTGACGGTCGCGCATACAGCCCAGCCGAGGAGTTGGTGGTCGATCTGTCAGTTGGCGATTGGCTCGAATACGAGGTCGAAGGTGTGGGGATGGCTCGAGTCGTAGACGGTGATGGGCAGGATTCATCAGTGCTGGTGACGCGTTCGGCACGGGGCATCCGGATCGTTGCGACCAGCGACACAACCGTGAGTCGCATCTACCCGGGGGCCGTCCAGCCCCGGGAGGCTGCTGAATCATGAGCAGGCGCTCCGTCATCAACACGGCGACTCCCGCCACCGTCAGCGACGTTCGCCAGCGCAATCGCTCGCTAGCTCTGCGCAGCGTGATACTGACCGGGCAGACCTCACGCGCTGCACTGGCGCGAGAGTGTGGCCTGTCTGTCGCATCGGTCACGAACCTGGTCGCGGAGCTCATCTCGGAAGGTCTCATTATCGAGGCGGGCTCCGTTGCCTCGAGCGGTGGTCGACCCGTGACCCTGCTCGCTCCGAACCCGGCGGGGGCCTTCTTCCTCGGCGCGGATGTCGGCGAACGCGGAGTCGCGGTGGAGCTCTTTGACCTGTCGATGACGCGCATCGACCGCGAGTTCCGCGGCGGACGCGAGGGCGAGCCAATCGAGGCGATCACCACCGACCTCGAAGAGGCGCTTGACGCGATGCGCTCGCGCAATCCGCTTGCGTGGGAACGCATGGTTGGCATCGGCCTGGGGCTGCCTGGCATCGTGGAATCGGATGCCGACGGCCGTCAGGTGCTTCATGCGCAGAGCCTGGGCTGGCCGCCCATCCCGGTCGTTGATCTCGTCTCGCACGACATCCCCGTTTTCGCCGAAAACGGCGCAAAGACCCAGGCCATGGCCGAGCTGTGGGATGGCTCCGCTCGCGGCATCGACGAAGCCCTCGTCGTTCTCCTCGGCAGGGGAGTCGGACTCGCGATTGTGTCGCGTGGGGAACTTGCACGCGGTCTCACCAGCAGCGCGGGGGAATGGGGTCACGTCAAGATCGTTCGGGATGGCCGACTCTGCCGCTGTGGTGGCCACGGCTGTGTCGAGGCCTACCTCGGTGCCGACGCCATCCTCGAATCCTGGCGCGAGGTCGGTGGGATTTTCGAGGGTTCGGGCTGGCGAGCCATCGGCGACCTGCTCTATTCGTCAGACCCTGCCGCTGTCGCCCTCGTTGATGAACTCGTCGCGACCCTCGGCTCAGCGCTCGGCGGCCTCGTCAACCTCACGAACCCTGAGCGCGTCATTATCGGCGGTTGGGTGGGGTTGCGCCTGATGGAGACCCTTGGGCCCCGAATCGAGGCTCGTATCCGTGAGGAAGCGCTGCGGCGACCCGGATCACAGTTCCAACTTGTGGCGAGCCACTTCGGTGGCGACACCGTTGCCCTGGGAGCGGCGATGATGCCGCTTGAGGCGCTCCTCAATTATCCTCGCGGAGCCAGGGTCGGCGTCGACTAAAGCCCTGGCCGGCCGCCGGGCAGCGCCGATCCGCTCCCCCAGGCTGACTCCGGGATGACGCTCAGCTCGCCGCTGCTCTCCAGCACGACCGCGGCGATTGCTCCGAGGTCCCCGTAGCCACTTCTCCGCACGGCCTGGTGCACGTCGGCTTCAGACAAGCGCGTGCGCCGCAGCGCGTCCTGGTCAAGTTGTCCGTGAGCCAGCAGCACCGTGGGAGTGGCCGTGGTCATCCTGCGTATCGGTCGCCATCTGGATGACCCGAACGAGACGATGACCTGCAGCCCGAGCAGCAGCGCGAGCGCCGTGGCGCCTTCCGCGAACGAGACATCCGACGAGAGAAGGATCGTGGCCAGCGTCGACCCCAGGGCGACCGTCACCACGAAATCGAAGGCGTTCAATTGCGCGAGCGAACGTTTCCCCGAGACGCGGATGAATAGGACGATTGCCGCATACGCCGCTATCCCCACGAGGAGAACGCGGAGGACGTCTGACCAGTTGTCGAACCACATGCCTGAAGGTTAGGAGGATCGCGCTCAACAAATCCACGGGTTGCCGGTGCCGCGCGGGTGCGGTACCAACGCGTCAGGCCGGGTAGCGTCGAAGGATGCAGCTTTCACCTCGACACGCAGCCTTCACCGGCGGTCTGGGCATCGTGATCGTACTCGTCGTGGGCGTCCTCATCTCCAGGCTCGGCGGAGGCCTGCCCTTCGGATTTGACCAGGGATGGCTCGACATCCTGACGGTTAGCGAGTCCGGCCCGGCCGATGCAGCCGCCCACTTCCTGAACATCGTCGGTGGCACGCTCGTGATGACGATCGTCACTGTTCTTGTCGTTGTCGTGCTCTTCCTGCGCCGGAAGTTCGTGCCGGCCATAGCAGTGGGGCTCACGATGGGCGCGGCATCCGGTCTCTCGACCCTGATAAAGACGATCATCGCCCGGCCGAGGCCGAGCGAGGACGCGATCGATTTGGGCTTCACCTCGTTCCCGTCGGGCCACACGACCTCGGCGGCGGCCATCACCATCGCCCTGCTCATCGCGTTCCCGCACGTGTGGTCGCGGGTGCTCGCGGCGGTGTGGATCCCGGTGATGGCGATCAGCCGCAATTACTTGCTCGTGCACTGGTTGAGCGATGTCATCGCCGGGGCGGTGCTGGGGGCCTCCGTGGCGCTGCTCGTCTCGGCGATCGTGCGCGCTGTGGCCGCCCGAATCCTGAAAGAGCCCGCACCGGCGCGGATCGCCGGCTAGCGGATAGCATCAGGCATGCGCCGACATTTGCTCAGCATTCCCGTGTCCGCCGCAATGCTGCTGGCGCTGGCCGGATGCGCGTCCAGTGCCTACCCGGACTTCGACAGGCCCGCCACCGATCAGGATGCCCTGCCGTCCGATTTCGATGTTCTCGACACCGAGGGCTTCGACCTGGGCACGGCTCGATTTGCCGGCAACTATGACGACGTCGGCTATTTCTTGCTTCGTAGCAAAGACGGCGAATACTGTCTGGCAATTGCAGCGGGCGGGAAATCGATGATCGGCTGCGGAGACGGCAGCGGCGCGATGGGCATCGGTGCCTCCGGAATCCGCAGCGCACAACTCGTTCCGGCACCGGCGCGCGACGGCAATGGCTGGATCGCGATCAGCGAGAACGTCCTCGTGAACACGATTCCCTGAGGGTCTAGCGCCCGTCGAGCGCGTGCTCCAGCGCGACCCAGGCGAGCATCGCGCACTTCACCCGCGCGACGTATCGCGAGACCCCGTTGAGGGCGATCGCGTCCTCGAAGCGCTCCTCGTCGAGCTCGATCGCACCGCGGGAGCGCATGGCAGTGCGGAACTCCTCGAGCAACAGGCGGGTGTCGTCCACCTCGCGGCCCTCGATCAGGGTCGACAGCAGCGACGCGCTCGACTGCGAAATGGTGCAGCCGTGACCCTCCCAGCCGACGTGGGCGATGGTGTCGGCATCCACCTGAATCGACAGCGTGATCTCGTCGCCGCAGGTCGGGTTCAGCTGGTGGGAGCTGGCCGTCGGGTGCTCGAGCGTGACCCGGCCGTGCGGGCTCTTCGCGTGGTCGAGAATCAGCTGCTGGTACAGCCCATTCAGTTCGTCTGAGCTCATGAGGTCACCCCGAAAAATCCCCGGACGTCGCTGACGGCCTGCAGGAACAGGTCGATCTCGTGGTCCGTCGTGTAGATGGAACCGCTGGCCCTGGTGGTCGCGGTCAGGCCGAGTCGGCGGTGCAGCGGTTGCGCGCAGTGGTGCCCGACGCGCACGGCGATGCCACGGTCATCCAGAAACTGGCCGACATCATGCGCGTGGATGCCCGCAACATCGAAACTCGCAAGCCCCACCCGCTCACCCTCCGTGCCCAGCACGCGCACGCCGTCGATCGTCGCGAGGCCGTCGAGCAGCCTGCGGCTCACGTGCTCGCCGTGAGCAGCAACCCGCTCCATGCCGATCGCGCTGAGGTAGTCGGCGGCCGCCGCGAGCGCGATGGACTGGGCCACACGCTGGGTGCCGGCCTCGAATCGCTGCGGCGCGGGGAGGAACTGCGCGGACTCCATGGTCACGGTGGTGATCATCGAGCCGCCGGTGAGGAATGGCGGCAGCGCGCCCAGCATCTCGCGCCGGCCGTAGAACACGCCAACGCCGGTCGGGGCCAGCATCTTGTGGCCCGAAAACACCGCGAAGTCCACGCCGAGCGCATGCAGGTCGAGGGGGAGATGGGGAGCGGACTGGCAGGCGTCGAGCACCACGATCGCGCCGACCTCGTGCGCCCGAGCCACGATCGGGGCCACCGGGTTGACGGTGCCGAGCACATTGGAGACGTGGGTGACGGCGACGACCCTCGTGCGATCGCCGACGATCTCGTCGAGCAGGTCGAGGCGCAGGGCGCCGTCGTCGTCCACCGGGATGAAGCGCAGGGTCGCGCCGGTGCGCAACGCCAGCTGCTGCCACGGGATGAGGTTCGCGTGATGTTCCTGCTCGGTGACGACGATCTCGTCGCCCGGCGAGAGCTTCAGCGTCGCGAAGTCGGGCGAGAATGACGCGTTCGACAGTGCGTAGGCGAGAAGGTTGAGGCCCTCGGTCGCGTTCGACGTCCAGACGATCTCGTCGGCGGCGGCGCCCACGAAACGGGCGACGGTCTCCCGGGCATCCTCGAATTCCTCGGTGGCTTCTGCCGCGAGAGTGTGCGCGCCCCGATGCACGGCCGAGTTGCGGCGCAGCGAGAAGTTCCGCTCGGCATCCAGCACGGCCAGCGGCTTCTGCGAGGTGGCGCCCGAGTCCAGATAGACCAATGGATGCCCGTTCACCTCGGTCGCAAGGATGGGGAAATCGGCGCGGATGGCCTCGATCTCGGCGGGGGAGAGCGTCTGCGCGGTCTGGGTCGCGTGCGTCATGGTCATCGATTCCTTTCCGCCGTCGGGGTCAGCGCCAGGCGCGCGGGGAGAAAATGCGCGCACTACTAGTGTGAACCCTCCGGCGCTCAAGGAATTCCCTTGGCGGGTAGACGAGAGATTCTGCCGCCGGGCGATACTGTAGGGAATGATCTCTCCATGAACCAAGGGGGAGGCGAAAGGCGACTCGTGGGTACATTGCTGTACGGAAGCTCCGGGACCGAGATCTCGTTCGATGACCGAGCGCTTGCACATCTTCAGATCGTGATCACGGCCAAGCTACGTCGACGTGAGGGTTTTGTTTTCTCCTGGACGAGCTCACCCGGTGCCGGGAGCGGAAGAAGCGCGATCTGGCTCGACCCGAGCAGCACCCTGTTCTTTCGCTATTCCGGCAGCAGGCCACCGGTGATCAACCGTGAGTGGATCGAAGTGCTCGCCGCCTCGTCCAACAACCCCGGCGGGCTGGTCTTCACCGCGGAACCGGAGTCGCAGCGAGAAGGTGCCGCATCTCGGTAGTAGGGGCTGCGCCGAGCATTCTTGCTCCGTGGGAGGCGCCGCTCTCAGAGGCGAACCACCAGGTGATCCTGTACTTCATGGGCGTCGCCTTCCTGGCACTGAGTGCCGGGTTCGTGCGAGCGATCATCACGCGCGGCGAGGTGGGGGTGCGCTACAGGTCGGCATCGGTCGCCAGAGTCGCCGTGCTCGGGGCTGCCACGGTCTCCTACCTGTTGCTCCTCATCTCGTTCGTGTTCGGCTACGACGCCACGGCGACCGGGTGGGTGCCGAACGAATTCGCGGTGAATACCTTTGCGCTGCGTTACACGGACTGGTCGCTGACGGTGCCGCTCTTGTGCGCGGAACTGTTGGCGGTAACGGCACTCGCGGGTTTTGCGTACAAGCGGGCGCAGTACCTCGCCATCGCGTTCGCCTTCGGCATGATCTTCGCCGGTTTCCTCGGCGCCGTCGTGCTGAACGACGACAGCAACGCAGGCGCGACGTTGCTCGTGGTTCGGGGTCAGCGTCATTTTCTGGATTCTCACCAACATCGTGCTGATCCGTGCGGTCAGGTCGTCATTCTCCGAACTCACTCCGGAGGCGGGCAGGCTGCTGCGTAATGCAACAGTGCGTTCTTCTGGTCGGGTGGGTGATCTATCCGGTCGCCTCGGTCATCCAGTTATTCGCGTTCGGTGGGGAGTGGACCACCACCATTCAGGTCATTCTGTGCATCACGGACATCGTCGTGAAGGTCGGCTTCAGCACTATCATCCACGACGTGGCGAAGCTGCGAACAGCCGAAGACGTGCGGGCCGGGGAAGACCTTCATCCCGAGGCAATCTGGATCGCGTCGGTCAAGTTGTCCGATGCCGGTCAGGCCCCCGAGGTCGTGCTCGAGCAGAGCCGGCTGGCGCATTCGGTGCGAGTTCGTCCGCCGTCATCGTCGGCTCAGGGGATGTCCGAGGAAGAGGCGCGCGCCCTGCCGGACTACCCACAGCCCGACGCCTAGCCGATCATCCGTAGCACTTTGAGTGCGAGCCGTCGACCCCCTAGTCGGATCCGGTGTGCGGAATTAACCTGACGTAATGGCAACCTCCACTGCGCGCTCTTCGACCACTGCGTCCTCCTCCGGGGCTCGAGTTACCCGGCGCCAAAACGCCGAGCACGGATTTACGGCCTCGAAGGCCCTGACCGACAACATGCAGAAGGTGCTCGTTGACCTGCTCGAACTCCAGATCCAGGGCAAGCAGGCGCACTGGAACGTCGTCGGACGCAATTTCCGCGACACGCATCGCATTCTCGACGAGATCATCGAGGTCGCCCGCGCCTTCAGTGATGACGTCGCTGAGCGCATGCGCGCGCTCCACGCGATCCCGGATGGTCGCAGCGACACCGTCGCCGCGACCACGAGCCTGCCCTCGTATCCCGCGGGCGAGATCGACACCGCAGAAACGGTGGACCTGGTGACGGTACGACTCGAGTCGACCGTGGCGACGATGCGTGAGGTTCACGACGAGGTTGACGACGAAGACCCGACCAGTGCAGATATCCTGCACGGCGTCATAGAGAAGCTCGAACAGTTTGCGTGGATGGTGTCGGCAGAGAACCGCACACCCGCATCTCGCAAATAGAAGACCCGAGGTGAATGGTGTCACTATCAAATGGCGAAAAACGTCAGCGGCTTCAGGACCGATTCAGTGCAGAGCTGAGTTGGCGTGAAGGTACGACGGAGGGAAATCCTGCGTGGTATTCCCAGTTGCTGACCGACCTGATCCTGGCGACCGGCGATGAACCGATCACCTACTTCTCGGCAAAGTACGTGCCGTCGCGCACCTCAGATACCGGTTCGGTATCTGTGGTCGCCTTCACCAACGAGATCGTCGCATACGCCAACTTCGACGGGGATTCGGCGGCCGGTGCCAGCCCACTGGAGGTTGTAGTGACGGCGCGCCGTTCGCTCAGCAGCTTCAGTCTGGAGTCATCCGCGGCCGAGGTGACGCAGGTGTCCGATGCGTTGGGCACCCTTCGCATCACTGTCACCTACCCGCAGTTCAGTCGCACGCTGCCGCTTGGGGTTTCCGACTGGACTGGCCGCGACAGCGAGACGGCCGAACTGATCAGCTGCCTGAGGCGGGACGTTGCAGCCTGAGCTTGTCAACCCGTAGCGACGCGGTCGACGGAGCGGCCACCGGTGTGGGCCGCGGCTGCTGATCCGCCCGCGCCCTGAATGACGGCTCGATCAGCCGAATCCACGCCCACAGCGCGAGGCATAGCGCAGCGAATGCAAGAACGAGTCCGATGAGCCACGGCACGGGGAAGGTAGTCCCGCCCGCGATCACGACACCGCCGAGGGTGGCCGCCGCGAGGGCGACGGCGAGCCACGCAGCACGGGACCATTCGAAGATCAGTCGCCCGGGCATCCTGCTCACCGGCAGGGCCAGGATGACCGCAGAGCCGATCGCGGCGATACAGAGGGCTGGCGAGCGTCTCGCTGGCGAACGACGGCAGCAATCCGCTCACGGGGCCCAGCGCGCTGTGCCCGAGCCATGCAGCAACGCCGAGGATCATCGTCACCAGGAGCTGAGTCGCGGCGACCATTCCACGCTGGCGTGAGCCGATGCCCGTCACAAAGGATGCCGCGATCACGACCCCGACAATGACGGGGGGCTGGATTCCGCCGCCGCGCGACACGAGCGCGGTGATGGCCGCGATCGCGAGGAATCCGGGCACCAGCCTGAGCCGGGACTCCCCGTTGAGCGCCTTCGTCGCGAGCGTGGTGGTGAGGGCGACAGTGAGCCCGTTCAGGATGAGCAGGGCAACTCCGACCGCGATGGCCAGCCTGAGGTAGCGCACCTCTCCCTGAATGCCGCCCGCGAGGGCCGCGAGCACGGCGGCAGCGCCGATCGCGCCGGCCAGGGTGAGCCTGGGTCGCAGCTGGGGGAGCTGGGATGCCGTCAACCTGCTGTGGTCCCTCGCGAAGTAGTGCCGCGGGAAGCGGCCCCGCAGTGCAACAAGTGCCAGCCGCAGGGGAAGGGCGACCAGCAGAACGAAGCCGGCGCCCAGCGCGAGCCCCCATAGCCACGCGTTGCCCTCACCGGTGGACTCGACCGAGGGGATGGCCGCACCGTACTCGGTCGGGGTCGACCAGGTGTCGAGCGGCGCCAGCCCGGAAACGCCACCGACGGGCGGAGGGAAGAAGGGGAACGTCGGAACCGTGACGGGTGAGCCGGCCATGTCTCTCGACGGGGACGGTTCGGGCACGGGAACCGGAGTCGTCTCGACGGTGGCGGGAGGGGTGACGGGTGAGCCCTGCCGCGGCGTGGTCGGCGACGGGACGACCGGAGCGCTGGCCGCCGCAATGGAGACAGGGAAGCCGGGGGATGCGCCGCTGGGGTTTCCCGCAGCATCCCATTGGATGCCCTGCACGGTGTGCTGGCCGTTGGCGAGTTCGGCTGTGCAGGTCCAGCGGCCACCGCCCACACTGCTCGAACACACCTGGGTTCCGTCGACGAAAACCTCGACCCTGCCGCCGTTCTCGCCGCTCCCGGCAAACACGATCGGTGTTCCTGCGGCGTATTCACCCGCCGTCGGCTGGGAGAAGGCGGGGTAGGCGGGCGGGTCCTTGTCGACCCTCACAATCACCGTTGCGGAGGCGCCGCCGGGTTCGCTGTCGTTGTTGTCCCACGTCTGCCTGGCCGATATCGGGTAGTCACCGGATGCACTCACGTCCAACGGGCACGACCAGAACCCGCTGGGCTGCACGATTCCCGGACAGTCCCCAACCGCCGAGCCGGACAGCACGATGCCTGAGCCGGGGAATCCCGTTCCGGAGATCTGTCCGGTGGTCACGATGGGTGACCTCCCCGAAATCGTCGGCGCGGGCAGCACCCTGACCGAGATGCGCGACTGTTCGGTCGGAGCGTCGGTGAAGTACTGGAATACCGTGACAGTGCTGCGGCCGGTGGGTGCGCTGAACGTGCACGACCAGTCGGTGCCGGTTGAGAATGAACAGTACGGGTCGCCACCCGTGAGTGATTGCACCTCGACCCGGCCCGCGGCATCCTTGGTGCCGGCAATCGTGACCGTTGCGGTGGGAAACAGGGCGTCGTTCGACGGCGACGTGATGGCCAGGGGCGCCGTAGCTGCGGCAGCGGTCGCGGGAGAGTCGGGTGTGGCGGCCGCCGCGGGAGCCCCGCCAACCAGCGCGAGCAGCAAGGCTGCGGACAGCACGACGAAAGCCGCCCCGCGCTGGCGGACCGACCATGGCTGGCCGTGCTCGTCGAAATACCTCACCCTGCATCAATTGAGCGCGAAATGGGGTGACAAGTCAATCAACACACGGACTTTTTGCGTAATACTCAGGTTTTGACAGAAACTCGTGAATCTACGACCTTGGCCCGTTTCGTGACAGGCTCAATAAATGAGCGACAGCACGCGTGGGATCTCCCGGCCGAACCGACCGAGCGAATGGCTGCACGATCCCGCGGGTTTCTCGGCGACCATGCCGGCCGGATTCGAGGTGGGCGTCTCGACCTCGGCGTTCCAGATCGAAGGCGCGGTGCGCGCCGACGGCCGCGGCCCGTCCACCTGGGACGACTTCATGGGTCAGTCTGGTCGCATCACGGATGGCTCAAATGCCTCGGTAGCGACCGACCACTACAACCGCTATCGCGAAGACGTCGCGCAGATGAAAGAGCTCGGCGTCGACTCGTATCGGTTCTCGCTCGGCTGGCCCCGCATCCAGCCCGGAGGAGTGGGCGGACCGAATCGCGCCGGCATCCAGTTCTACGACCGCCTGATCGACGAGATGCTGGCCGCGGGAATCAAGCCGATGGCGACCCTTTTCCACTGGGACATGCCAGAACCCCTGCAACACAAGGGCGGGTGGATGATTCGTGACACAGCCAATCGCTTCGCCGACTTCGCCCTCATCGCCGGGGAGGCGTTCGGCGACAGGGTCGACAAGTGGGTCACCATCAATGAGCCCACCACCGTCACGCTCAACGGCTATGCCCTCGGCCTTCACGCCCCGGGCGCGACGCTCATGTTCGACTCACTGATCTCGGCCCACCACCAGTTGCTCGGTCATGGTCTCGCCGTGCAGGCACTGCGGTCGGTCGGCGTGAAGGGAGGCATCGGCATCGCGAACGTGCACTCGCCGGTGTATCCAGCCAAAGACAACATAAAGACCAGAGCGTACGTCGAGGTCTTCGACATCATCCACAACCGCATCTTCGCCGATCCGGTGCTGCTCGGGGAGTATCCGAAATTCCCGTTCCTGTCGCGGAAACTGTTCAAGCCCCTCATCGAAGTGGATGCCGCCGACCTGAAGATCATCGCGCAACCGCTCGACTTCTACGGACTCAACTACTACATGCCCACGCGCATCGGTTCGGGCGGCGCCCACCATGAGGCCGCACCGGATCACATGGCCGAGCACGTGCGTTCGATGCCGTTTCACATCGCGGAGTGGCCCGAGTTCCCGCAAACCGGATTCGGGTGGCCGATTGCGCCCGAGTTTCTCACCGAAACCCTGCGCGACTACGGCACCCGCTACAAGGACGTGCTGCCCCCCGTGTACATCACCGAGGGTGGGGCGAGCTTCGACGACGTCGTCGCCGCTGACGGTTCCATCGATGACGCTGACCGGGTGAGCTACCTGGCCGAGCACCTGGCGGCAGCCTTTGCCGGTGCCCCAGGGGTGGACCTTCGCGGCTACTACGTGTGGACCCTGCTCGACAACTGGGAGTGGGCGGCAGGTTTCGAGCAGCCGTTCGGCCTCATCCACGTGAATTCAGACACGCAGGAGCGCACCCCGAAGCGTTCGTACCACTGGCTTCAGCAGGTGCTGCGCGCGCGAAGCTAGGCGCTCAGGCTAGAACGAGCGACCGGATGTCGCGACCGGGCAGTGCTTCGCGTCCGCCGAGTCCGGCCAGCTCGAGCACCACGCTCACGCCGGCCACCGTCCAGCCGGCGCGCTCCACGAGCCTCGTCGCCGCGGCCAGGGTGCCGCCGGTGGCCAGGATGTCGTCGAGCACCAGCACGCGGCATCCTGCAGCAAGGTCGTGGGGCTGCACCTCCAGCGTCGCTTCGCCGTACTCGAGCGAGTAGCTCTCCGCGATCACGTCACGCGGCAGCTTGCCCGCCTTGCGGATCACCGCGACGCCGACGCCGAGCGCGTAGGCGGCTGCCGCCGCCAGCACGAATCCGCGCGCCTCGACTCCGGCGACGACATCCACCCGATCCTGATACGGCTCGACGAGCGCATCGGTGATCGAACGCAGGGCCTGGCCGTTGGCGAACACCGGGGTGAGGTCGCGAAACAGGATGCCCGGCTTCGGAAAGTCGTGCACGAGCGCCGTGAGTTCTTCGACAGACCTGGCGGCGGAACTCTCACGTGCTGTCGGCATATGAAGAGCCTAGGGGGAGCCTGTGAGAGCGGTGCGCGTCGTTTGGTAGCGAGCCATGCTCGGATAGGATTGGCCCATGGAAATCCTCATCGTCGTTGGCGTAATCGTCCTGCTCGTCGTCATCGTGGGTATCTACCTGTGGTCGACATACAACTCGCTGGTCACGTTGAATGTTCGAGTCGACGAGGCATGGAGCGACATCACTGTCCAGCTCAAGCGTCGAGCCGACCTACTGCCGAACCTCATCGAGGCGGTCAAGGGCTACGCGGCCCACGAGAAGGGCGTCTTCGAGGCCGTCACCAAGGCCCGCGCCGAGACCCTCAGCGCCCAGGGCCCCGTCGATGCTGCTGCCGCCGAGAACCACATGCAGACCGCTCTGAAGAGCATCTTCGCCGTCGCCGAGGCATACCCCCAGCTGCAGGCCAGCCAGAACTTCCTGCAGTTGCAGGGTGAACTGGTCGACACCGAAGACAAGATCCAGGCGAGCCGTCGCTTCTACAACGGCGGAGTGCGCGAGCTCAACACGAAGATCAAGGTGTTCCCCAACACGCTGTTCGTGCGCAGCCTTGGCTTCAAGGAGCGCGAGTTCTTCGAGGTCACCGACGCTGCGTCCATCGCCGAGCCGCCCCGGGTGCAGTTCTAATCCTTCACCCCCGTAACTGCTCGACCAGGAAGCCCAGATGTATCGCGCCATAGCGAAGAACAAGCGCAACACTGTATTCATCATCATCCTGTTCGTCATCATCATCGGTTTTCTCGGCTTCGCGCTGAGCTTCCTGATGGGAGGCGACCCGCTGACGGTGACGATCGGCACGGTGATCGGTGCCGGGATCTTCACAGTGATCCAGTACTTCGCAGCGTCCGGGCAGGCCCTGTCGATGAGTGGGGCTCACGAGATCCAGAAGTCCGACAACCCACGGCTGTACCGGATCGTCGAAAACCTGTCGATCACCACGGGCACGCCGATGCCGAAGGTCTACATCGTCAATGACCCGGCGCCGAATGCGTTTGCCACGGGCCGCGACCCCCAGCACGCCGCGGTGGCCGCGACCACGGGGCTCCTGGAGCTGCTCGACGACGACGAGCTCGAGGGCGTGATGGCCCACGAGATGGGCCACGTGCAGAACTACGACATCCGGGTCTCGATGATCGTGTTCGGTCTCGTGGTCGCGGTGGGCTTCATCTCGGACATCGCGCTGCGTTTCACGCTCTTCGGCGGAGGCGGCAACCGCAACAACAACAGCGGTGGCAATCCGATCATGATCGTGATCGGTATCGCCGCGCTGATCATCTCCCCGCTGGTTGCTGCGGCCGTGCAGGCGTCCATTTCACGCCAGCGCGAATACCTCGCGGATGCCACGGGGTCGCTGACCACGCGGCATCCTGATGCTCTCGCCAGCGCCCTGCAGAAGCTCGCGCAGTACGGCCGGCCGATGCGCAAGCAGAACTCGACAATGGCCCACATGTGGATCTCGGACCCGACCAAGCCCGGCATCGTGGATCGCCTGTTCAGCACTCACCCGCCGCTCGCCGACCGCGTCGCGCGGCTGCACAAGATCGGCGGCAGCTTCTAGGAGTTGCTGCCTGGGCTTCGCCGCTGCCGAGACCTCCACTTCTGCTGGGTTCTCGTGCGTCCAGGCAGCAGAAGTGGCGATCTCGGCGGCGGCAGTGGCTCGCACGCGGTGATGTCAGTTCAGAGTGATGTCAGTCTGAACTGACATCGCTGAAACGCGGGGACCGCTCAGCTGTAGACATTTGCGGCTACGGCAGCAGCGAGGGCAATTGCTCGCTCCTGCGCGCTAAGGGCTGAGTCTGGACTGGCAAACCCCGTCGCCTGGATCCAGTTTCCGCCGATGATCAGGTCGACCACGCAGTATGACTCATCGTCCGCACATCGCACGAAAGCCTCGTCATCTTCGGCGAGGTTGGCGACCGAGACCGAAGACACCGCTGTCGGGTAGGTGGTTTTCGGCAGCATCTTCTCGGCCGCCCACGCTCCGGCGGGGAGCCACTTGAGCGCGCCATCCGAATATTCGCTATCCGGATTCGACCACGAGCATCCGCCGCTGCCTCCGCCGCTCTCGTCGGTAGCCGCCGCCCATATGCTCCAGCCACCGTGGGGCACGGAAAGCTGGACATCGCCCGACATCTCAAGTGCCGCCTGCGCCTCTGACGCGGTAATGATCGACTCACATTCCGTCCCCAGTTCCACGGTGCCCGCCGGGGGCGTCCATCGAGCAGCAGGTGCTGCGAGCGCTGCGACCTGGGTCTCCACCGAGCTAAAGAACGCCGAAACCAGCGGAGGGGCCTCGTCGGACGCTGCGTCATCGAACACGACGCTCGTCATCGACACGCTTACCCAGTAGCCATCAATGAGTTTGTCGAACTCGCACGTCAGCGTTGACGCGCCGCAGGGTGCGTCGGACCCATAAGTGGCCTCATACTTCGCGTACTGCTCGTCTGCCTCCGGAAGGATCAATACCGTAACGCCAGCATCGGTGCCCACTACACCTCGCTCTGAGAACGATGCGAGCCCGTTCGACCAATTACATACGAGTCCGCCCATCGCCTCGATGTAGGTGAGCCGCGGCAGCTCCTGTGATTGCTGGGCGTAGACGGCGAGCGCGTCTTGCTTCTCGATCGGTTCGCTTATGAACTCCGCAACCGTCTCTGTCGTCGTGATGTCATCGCAGGTGAGGTCGAACCGGGTTTCGGGGGCCGCCGCAGGGGCGGCGGTGGGCGCTGCGCTCGCTGGTGAGGAAGGGACGGGAGCCACCGACGGCTCGGTCGCGCATCCCGCGAGCAAAGTGACGAGAACGATAGCGGATGCGGCAACGACAGCGCGGTTGGTCATGACGAGAACGCTACGGGTGGCGAGCAATACAATCGGGCCCCCCTCGAAAACGAGGCAAGATCGTTATTGGCACCTGCCAAAGCCACGGGGCTGGCCCAGAGCGCCCGCCAGGTCGGCGCTCAGGTCACCGCGGCCGACCACCTCGATGCGCTCCATGCCCTGCCAGGCCGCAGTCTCACGCAACAGCGCTGCGACGCGGTCCAGGTCGACCGCGGCGCCGGCCTCGCGCCAGGCTGACTGCACGAGCAGCACACAGTTCTGCCGATCGGTCTTGAGGTCGATGCGGCCCACCAGCGCGTCATCCACCAACAGGGGAAGCGTGTAATAGCCGTAGACCCGCTTCGGGGCCGGCGTGTAGATCTCGATGCGGTAGTGGAAGTCGAACATCCGAAGCGCGCGAGACCGCTCCCAGACGATCGGATCGAAGGGCGACAGCAGCGCGGTGTGGGAGATGCGGCGAGGGATGCGGGCATCCCTGTGCAGGAACGCCGGGGCGCCCCAGCCGTCGACGCTCACGGGGCGCAGGTCGCCCAGCTCCACGAGTTCGGCGAGCGCGACCTTCGTGAGCGCCTGGGGCAGCCGCCAGTAGTCGGCGATGTCACGCACGGTGCCGATGCCGAGGGCCTCGGCGCCGGACCGCACCAGCTCGCGCACGGCATCGTGCTTCGGGATGCTGCGGCCGATGATCTCGGCGGGCAGCCGCTGCTCGGCCAGCGCGTACGTGCGCTCGAAGCGGGTGCGGCCAGCCGTGACGACCTCCCCGAACATGAAAAGGCACTCCAGGCCCGTCTTGACGTCGGACCAGCCCCACCACGGGCCTTTCCGCACGTTGGCATCGTGTTCGATCCGCCCGGCGGGCAGCGGACCCTTCTCGGCAAGCTCCGCACGCAGGAAGTCGAGCATGGGGCCGTTGGCCTCGGCCCAGCGGCCCCAGCCGCTCGTGGGCTCGCGCCGGGCATCCATCGCCCATCGCCACAGTGGCCAGGATTCGACCGGAATGATCGCGGCCTGGTGCGCCCACGCCTCCGTGTAGTTCGAGCGGCGGCCGAAGGTGAGGGTGTCGAGCAGCGTCTTGTCGTAGGCGCCCAGCCGGGCGAAGACGGGCAGGTAGTGGCTGCGCTCGAACACGTTGACGGAGTCGAGCTGCAGCACTCCGAGGCGCCGGATGAGCCCGTTCAGCTGTCTCGTGCCCACGGGGCCCTGCGTCGCACGCCCGAACCCCTGTGCGGCCAGCGCGATGCGGCGCGCCTGGGCTGCTGACACGGAATCGACCACCCTCCGACCCTACCGAGCGGCGCCGACACCCGGCCCCCGCCCGCAGCCGCGCACCCACCCGCCGCTTGCCTAGACTGGCGGTATGACGTTCCGCCGCCGGAAAGCACCTCAGGCGCCCGTAGTTGTCCCCAAAAGCGATGTCTCGACCGTGCCGCCGGCGCTTCGCATCGCTGGCGAGTACTCCTGGCGCATCCTGCTCGTGGTCGGTGTGCTTTCTGTGCTCATCTTCCTGGTGATACAGCTGCGCGAGATTCTCGTGCCGTTCATGATCGCGGTGCTCGTCGGGGCGCTGCTCGTGCCGTTCGTGCAGTGGCTGATGCGGCACCGCTGGCCGAAGCCCCTCGCGATCTCGGTTGCGATGCTGGGGTCCATCGCCGTCATCACCGGGTTGATCGTCGTGGTCGTCACGCAGATTCGTATCGGATACCCCGACCTGCAGAGCCGGTCAGTTGTCGCCTTCGAAAACTTCAAGCAGTTTCTGGCCGATTCGCCACTGCATGTCGATGATCAGCAGCTGAACGGCTTCATCGATCAGACGATCGCCGCGTTCCAGCAGGACGGGCAGGTGCTGTGGACCGGCGCACTGTCGCTGGGTGTGACCGCTGGCCACCTTCTCGCCGGGCTGTTGCTGGCAATCTTCGCGACCCTGTTCATCCTGATCGACGGCAAGAGAATATGGGCATGGATGGTGCGGCTCTTCCCGCGCACTGCCAGGCCGGCCGTCGACGGCTCTGGACACGCCGGATGGATCACCCTGACGACGTTCGTGAAGGTGCAGATCTTCGTGGCCGCCGTGGACGCCACCGGCATCGGACTCGGGGCGTGGATCCTCGGGCTCGTGTTCGGCGGATTCCCGCTGGTGTTCCCGATCGCGATCGCGGTGTTCCTCGGTTCGTTCATCCCCATCGTCGGAGCGCTGATCACCGGTACGCTCGCCGTCTTTGTCGCCCTCATCTACCTCGGGCCGTTCCCGGCGGTGCTGATGCTCGGCATAGTGCTCCTGGTGCAGCAGGTCGAGGGGCACGTACTGCAGCCGCTCATCATGGGCTCTGCCGTCAAGATTCACCCGCTCGCCGTGGTCTTCGCCGTGGCCTCAGGGTCGTACCTGGCGGGTATTCCGGGCGCACTGTTTGCGGTCCCGGTCATCGCGGTGCTCAATGTCGTGGTGAAATACATTGCAGGCGGAGCTTGGAAGACCAACCCGCACCCCACAGCGGAGGATCTTCTTCCTAATGCCTAACCCCATCATTGGCCCCACCCTGGCTGAGTTCCAGGAGGCCCGGGATCGCGTCTCCGGCGTCGCCGAAGTCACGCCCATGGAGAGCTCCCGCTACCTCGCCGAGGTGCTCGGATCACCGGTGTTCCTCAAGTGCGAGAACCTCCAGCGCACGGGCTCGTACAAGATCCGTGGCGCGTACAACCGCATTTCCCGCCTCAGCGACGAGGATAAGGCCCGAGGGGTGGTGGCGGCCTCGGCCGGCAACCACGCCCAGGGCGTAGCCTTCGCTGCGCGCGAGCTCGGCATCGCGTCCACCATCTTCATGCCGCTCGGCGTCGCGCTGCCGAAGCTGCAGGCAACCAGGGCGTACGGGGCCGACGTGGTGCTCCGCGGTCACACCGTCACCGAGCCGCTGAGGGCCGCGGCCGAGTTCGCGCGCACGACGGGGGCGGTGTTCATCCACCCCTTCGATCACGTCGACGTGGTCGCCGGCCAGGGAACTGTCGGGCTCGAGATTCTCGACCAGCGACCCGATGTCGACACGATCGTGGTGCCCATCGGCGGCGGAGGGCTCATCTCGGGTGTCGCGAGCGTCGTCAAACAGCGCGCAGCCCTCGACGGCAGGACCGTACGCATCATCGGAGTGCAGGCCGCCAACGCTTCGGCGTATCCGCTGTCGCTGCGGTCCGGGCATCCAACCGAGGTCGCGATCCTGCCGACGATCGCCGACGGTATCGCGGTGGCGCGGCCCGGTGAGCTGAACTTCCAGATCGTGCAGGAGATGGTGGATGAGGTGGTCACCGTCACAGAGGACGACATGGCCCAGGCGCTGCTTGTGCTTCTCGAGCGCGCCAAGCTTGTCGTCGAACCCGCTGGCGCCGCCGGAGTCGCGGCCATCCTCGCGGGCAAGGTCAAGGCCAGCGGCACCACCGTCGCCATCCTGAGTGGCGGCAACATCGACCCCCTGATGATGGAGCGCGTCATCAGCCACGGGCTGTCGACCTCGGAACGCTACCTGCGGTTGCGCATCCCGCTCCCGGACCGTCCCGGCCAGCTCGCGCGCACCGCCGCGATCGTCGCCGAGGCGAACGCGAACGTCGTCGAGGTGCTGCACACGCGGCACAGCAACGGAATGCAGATCAGCCAGGTCGAACTCGAGCTGCACATCGAGACCCGTGGTCCCGAGCACGCCGAAGAGGTGCTGGCCAGCCTGCGCGACGAGGGTTACGCCCCCCGCATCGACTTCTAGCTCCCGGGTTACGGGATGTAGGTCTCGACGCTGATGATCTTCACGGCGATCGACTTGCCGTTCGGCGCGGTGTAGCTGGTCTCGTCGCCGACCTTCAGGCCGATGATCGCGGTGCCGAGCGGGCTGGCCTCGCTGTAGACGTCGAGGTCGCTGTCTCCGACGATCTCGCGGCTGCCGATCAGGAAGGTCGACTCGTCGCCCATGATGGTCGCCTTGATGACGGTGCCGGGCTCGACGACGCCGGTTGACGCCGGCGCCTCGCCGACGGTGGCGTGCCTGAGCAGCTCGGTGAGAACACGGATGCGGGCCTCGATCTTGCCCTGCTCCTCCTTGGCGGCGTGGTAGCCGCCGTTCTCCTTGAGGTCACCCTCTTCGCGCGCCGCCTCGATCTTCTTCGCGATCTCCAGGCGGCCCTCACCCGAGAGCTGCTCGAGCTCTGCTGTGCGGCGATCGAAAGCTTCCTGGGTCAGCCAGGTTTCCGAATGTTCTAGGGCCATGGTGCTCTCCTGAAAAAAAGGAACCGGCCGTGTCTGGCCGGTTCCATGCTGAACTACCCAGACTAAGCGAGCCAGCAGCGATAGATCAACCCGGTGACCGCCAGTTCGGTGGTCAGCACACGCTCGGTGAACACGCGGGTGATCTCGGTGGATGCCGGCACCTCCACCTCTTTCCATCCCACGATGGCAAAGGTCGAGTTCAGTGCCTGTACCGCGCAGCGGGCAGCCGTGCCGGGTGGGGCGGTGAATTCCCACGTCACATCGACCGCGCTGTCGCTCACTATGGAGTGACGCGCATCCACCGCCGTGAACTGTGCGTTGGGTGAATCGACGAGTCCGCCCCAGATCGCCCATGCCACGAAAACGAGGCTGATGGCTGCAGCGACGATGACGCCGACGAATCGCGTGCGCCGTGTGCTCGAGCGGGAGCGACCATAGCGCTCGTCAAGCGCGGCGGCCGTGGCATCCACACCGTCGCCGGGGGCGGTCGTTGACTCAGGTTTAGGCACGCACGACTCCGTTAGGCTTGATGCTTCAAGGCTAGATGCAAAACCTAGGAGTTCGGTGACACGGCGACTGCTTGCGGTTCACGCCCACCCCGACGACGAGTCGAGCAAGGGCGCCGCTACCTACGCGTTCTACGCGGGCGACGGCGTCGACGTCACCATCGTCAGCTGCACCGGTGGCGAACAGGGCGACGTGCTGAACCCGGGTCTCGAACCGCAGGCGATGGCGGAGCGCGACATCGCTGGCCTCCGTCGAATCGAGATGGCCAGGGCGCAGGCCATCATGGGCATCGGGCATCGCTGGCTGGGCTTCCGGGACACGGGGCTACCCGAGGGCACCGGGACCGAGGCGGGCCCCACCGAGCCCATGCCCGCCAACAGCTTCGCCACGATCCCGCTGGAGATCTCGGCGGAACCTCTCGTGCGCATCATCCGGGAGCTCAGGCCGCACGTGCTCGTCACCTACGACGAAAACGGCGGATACCCGCATCCCGACCACATCCGCACGCACGAGATCTCGATGTTCGCGTGGGAGGCCGCGGCCGACCCCGCGCGGTATCCCGAGCAGGGTGAGGCGTGGCGCATCCCGAAGGTCTACTACGACCGGATCTTCAATTCGCACCGGATCTCGAAGATGGTCGAGGTGATGGAGGCGCGGTCGCATCCGGATCTTGAGGGGATGCGCGAAATGCAGAGCTGGATGGGCGACCGCCCGCCGCGGGCCACGACCCACATTGCCGTCGGCGATTTTCTGGACACGCGGGATGCCGCGCTGCGCTCACACGCAAGCCAGGTGGCACCGGACAGCCGGTTTTTCTTCTGGCCCAACGATGTGCAGCGCGACGCCTGGCCATTCGAGGACTTCGAACTCGTCCACTCGTCAGTGGAATCGCCGATTCCCGAGAACGACCTTTTTGCCGGTATTGACCTGACTGATGAGGCTTCAGCATGATCTTCTTTGATTCGCTCGTCACGGTGCTGACGGACACAACGCCGACCCCGCTTCCGGCATACGAGGGCGACGTGAACCTGATCACGCCCGGCGTGGTCGGGTTCGCGGTGACGTTCCTGATCGCGCTTGCGACCGTCTTCCTGCTGCTTGACATGACGCGACGGGTGCGTCGCGTGCGCTATCGCGGCGAGGTCCGCGAGCAGCTCGCCAACGAGCAGGCCGAGTCCGCCATCGCGGATGCCGACTCCGAGCGCCCGTCGACCGCGGAAGACGAGTCTCCTAAAACACCGGCGGGTTAGTCGCCACGATGAAGATTCCTGTCCAGTGGCACAGGAACGCCAGCAGCGTCAGCGTGTGGAAGATCTCGTGGAACCCGAATACCCCGGGCACGGGGTTCGGCTTCTTGAGGCCGTAGATCACGGCGCCGACGGTGTAGAACACGCCGCCGACGAGGATCAGCGTCATCATCACGGGCGCCGAGGCGAAGAAGTCGAGCAGGAATGCGAAGGCGGCGTAGCTCAGCAGCAGGTACAGGGGCACGTAGAGCCAGCGCGGTGCGCCGATCCAGAAGATGCGAAACAGGATGCCGAGGCCGGCGCCGATCCAGACCAGCCAGAGCAGCAGCGTCGACTTCTCCGGCGGCAAGGCGAGCACCGTGATGGGCGTGTACGAGCCCGCGATGAGCAGGAAGATGTTGGCGTGGTCGAGCCGCTTGAAGATCGCCTTGACCTTCGGGCTCCAGTCGATGCGGTGATAGAGCGCGCTGGTACCGAAGAGCAGGAGGGAGCACACGAAAAAGACCGAGGTGCTCACCTTGGCTGCGGCGCCGTCGGCCGCGACAATGAGGACGATACCGAGCACGATCGCCAGTGGGAACGTGCCCGCGTGGATCCAGCCGCGCCAGGTTGGCTTCTTCTCCACGGCGTCATAGGTGATGGCGTCGTCGAGAAGCGGGATGTTCGGCAGATCGGCAGCGGATTCATCCTGTGATGGCGTCGCAGGCACAGATTCTGGGGAGTGCGCGGTCATGGCGCCAGTGTACGTGAGCGATTCATCCTCAGGCTGGGCGCCTTCTTTGGGCTAGCGTAAGACTGTGAAAGACCGTCAGGACACACTCGGTCGAGGCTTCTTGTATGGCCTGTACCAAAACCGACTGCGTCGATTCCTCGCGACAGCGACGCTGCCACACCACGTGGCGATGATCATCGACGGCAACCGCCGGTGGGCAAAGCTGCGCGAGATGGAGACGGCGGCTCACGGCCACCGGGCGGGCGCAGCGAAGTACCGCGAGTTTCTGGAGTGGTGCGACGACCTCGGTATCTCGGTCGCCACCCTCTACCTGCTGTCGACAGACAATCTGACCGGCCGAACTGCCGTCGAACTCGAGGGGCTGTTCGAGATCATCGGCGAGCTCGCTGAAGATCTCTCCCACTTCCGCGACTGGCGCATCCAGCACGTCGGCTCGACCGATGGCCTGCCTGCCGCCCTGGTTGCCAAGCTGGAGGCCGCCGCCGAGCGCACCAGGAGCAACACCGGCCTGCACGTGAACCTCGCGATCGGCTACGGCGGACGCCGGGAGATCGCCGACGCGATGCGCAGCATCGTCCAGACGCACCAGAGCGAGGGTGGAACGCTGGACGCGCTCGCCGAGATCCTCACCCCCGAGCTGATCGGTGAGCACCTCTATACCGGCGGCCAGCCCGACCCCGACCTGGTCATCCGCACGTCCGGCGAGCAGCGGATCAGTGACTTCATGATCTGGCAAAGCGCACACAGCGAGTTCTACTTCATGGAGGCTCTGGGCCCGGACCTGCGCGAGGTCGACTTCCTGCGCGCGCTCCGCGACTTCTCACGGCGGCAGCGGCGGTACGGACAGTGACCGCACCGCTGTCGATGGAGGATTTCGTCGCCCGGTTCGAGGAGGAACCCGGCTACCTCGATTTCGCGCGGGTGGCACCCGTCGGGTCGACAGTGCTCGGCGAGGAGCAGGCGATGATGAGCCTGCTGGCGCGATCGAGGTTTGGCACCCTCTCCACCCTCGAGCAGCAGGATCTCCGCGTGCGGGAGGCCGTCGCCGCCTTGACCGGTTTTGCTGCCGAGCAGATCGTGTTTCAGCCCAACACCAGCCAGGGCCTGATGCACGTCATGTTCGGGCTTTCCGGCACAGTCGCCATCAGCGCTTCCGACTATCCGAGCGCCCCCTTCGCGGTAACCAGGGCCGCCGATGCGCTCGGTTCTGTGTCTCCGCTCTGGCTGGAAACCGACCACGGTCGCGTCACCCCAGGCAACCTCCGCGACCAGCTCACCGACGACATCGTCGCCGTTTCGATCAGCGCCGTCGACTTCAGGACCGGATACTGTGCCGACCTCGATGGCATCCGCCAGGTCATCGGCGACAGGCTGCTCATCGTCGATGCGATCCAGGGATTCGGCGTAGTGGATGCCCCGTGGAAGGCCGCGGATGTCGTCGTGTCCGGCGGCCAGAAGTGGGCGCGCGCTGGGTGGGGAACCGGTTTTCTTGCGCTGAGCGATCGCGCCGCCGAGCGACTCGTTCCCGTCTTCTCGGGATTCTCCGCGACCGATGCCGAGGAACTCCCGCTCGACAGCGTGCTGCCTCCCACCAAGGGCGCCGGGGCCTTCGAGGTCAGTCATCCCGATCCGATCGCGCAGGCGCGACTCGCCGGCGCGCTCGAGGAGATCGCCGAGGTGGGCGTGCATGCCATCAACGGCAGGATCGTGCAGCAGACCTCGAAGATCATTGCTCTCGCCGACGAGTTCCTGCTGGATGTGGTGTCACCTCGCGACGAAGCCGAGCGTGCCGGGATCGTTGTGGTCACGCCGCCGACCGGCAGGATGACCGCCCTCACCGCTGCCCTTCACAACCACGGCGTTACCGTGACGGTTCGGGATGGCGCAGTCCGTCTCAGCCCGCATGTCACGACGGACGATGACACCTTCGACACCCTGCGTGCCGCGCTGGTGGATTTCTCGTCGTAGCAGGGCTGACAAGTTTTACCTGCCTGACACATTCGCATGGCGTGTCGATTCGCGGCGTGCGTGGGCGAGCGCCTAGCGTCTGATGTATCAGGCACGGCGCCTGGTCGAGGCGGCCATGCAAGTTCGCTTCGTAACTCACTGGCCGTCTTCGCAGACTGGATCCGAGTGCATAGCACCGGGGATGGAGTGCACGTGGCCGAGCTAGCAAACCCGACGTCGAAGCTGAACGAGTCGCGAACGGGAGGCTCTGGCACATCGCAGCTCGAGCGCACCTACGTTCTCGACACCTCAGTTCTTCTTTCGGATCCGAAAGCGATCTTCCGCTTTGCTGAGCATCATGTGGTGCTGCCGGTGATTGTCATCACCGAGCTTGAGGCCAAGCGCAACGATCCGGAGATCGGATACTTCGCACGCCAGGCGCTGCGCAACCTCGACGAACTCCGCGTGCAGCATGAACGTCTCGACTTCCCGATCGCCGTCGGGGATGGGGGATCGCTGCGGGTCGAACTCAACCACTCCAACATGTCGGTCCTGCCGTCGGGCCTGCAACTCGGCGACAACGATTCGCGCATCCTTGCCGTCGCCCTCAACCTCGCCAATGACGGTCTCTCCGTCACCGTCGTCTCGAAAGACCTCCCGCTGCGAGTGAAGGCAGCATCGATCGGTCTCGCCGCCGAGGAGTACCGCGCCGAACTCGCGGTCGACTCCGGCTGGACGGGCCAGCAGGACATCGACCTGTCATCGGGCCAGATGGCGCAGCTCTACGAAAACGAGGAATTGCACTCGCGGGTGATCGAGGATCTCCCCGTGAACACCGGTCTGATCATCCACTCCGACCGTGGTTCCGCACTCGGCCGGGTGTCTGGGCGCGGCGCGATGAAGCTGGTGCGCGGAGATCGCGACATCTTCGGGCTGCACGGTCGTTCCGCCGAGCAGCGGCTTGCGATCGACATGCTGCTCGACCCGGAGATCGGGATCGTCTCGCTCGGCGGTCGCGCTGGCACCGGCAAGTCGGCGCTCGCCTTGTGCGCCGGCCTTGAGGCCGTGCTCGAGAAGCAGCAGCACCGCAAGATCATGGTGTTCCGTCCGCTGTACGCGGTTGGTGGCCAGGAGCTCGGCTTCCTGCCCGGCGATGCCTCGGAGAAGATGAACCCTTGGGCCCAGGCCGTATTCGACACGCTCGGGTCCATCGTGTCGCAGAACGTGCTCGATGAGGTGGTTGAACGCGGCATCCTCGAGGTGCTGCCACTGACGCACATTCGCGGCCGCTCACTGCACGACGCTTTTGTGATTGTGGACGAAGCTCAGTCGCTTGAGCGCAACGTGCTGCTCACCGTCCTCAGCCGCATCGGGCAGAACTCGCGGGTCGTGCTCACGCACGACGTGGCGCAGCGCGACAACCTGAGGGTGGGTCGTCACGACGGTGTCGCCTCCGTGATCGAAACGCTCAAGGGTCATCCACTGTTCGGGCACATCACACTCAGCCGCTCCGAGCGCTCGGCCATCGCCGCCCTCGTCACGGAGATGCTCGAATCCAACGAATTGGCCTAACTAGCTCTCGTCGAGGTCACCGCAGGGGTCGCATTATCGGTTTCGAAGAAGACCGCATAGGGTCTAATTTGTGAGCTGGGTATTCGGGGCCCTTGCGGTGACTTTGGGGATTGTGTTCCTGTGGGGACTTTTCGCGCCGCGGTCTCAGTGGCGAACCCTCTCCGCCTGGCTGGTCTCAAATCCCGGCGCCAACGAGCCGGGAGGTTCGGCGTACGGGTGGCGCAGGTTCCTCTCCGGAGTCGGCCTGCTTTCGCTCTTCATCGTTGCCGGTTCGGCGTATTCCGCGGACCTTGCGCGCAAACCGATACCCGGCCCGCCGCTAACGGCAGAGGAGCAGATGTGGGGGTCTCCCACGCCACACCTCGTCGATCGCGTGACCGATCCACTCGATGGCGTTCCCGAGGGACTCGTCGAAGAGCCGCTGCTCGGCTACCAGAATATTGAGGAAGGCACACCGGCCTATGTGCGGTTCCTGCCCAAATTCTCGCTGCTCGGCGACGGCAGGGTGCCCGGCTACATCGGTTCTGAGCCTCGCTTCGACGAGACCTCCACAGGGGCTGCAGACCTCGTCGTCAACGTCAGGGGTCCACTGCTGTGTATCCCGAGGGACGTCGTGGTGATCGAGAGCGAAACGACAGTCCAGCTGGCCGTCTACTACGGACTTCCCGATTCCCTGTCCGGCAATCCGCCGGATCATGCGGCGGGATGCCAGACGGAGGGCGCCGTGACGAGCTCGGTGCTCATCCCGATCCCTCTGTCTGCTCCCATCGGCGAGCGCGTTATACAGAATCTGGCGGGCGAGCCGGTGCGCGAGGTCTTCCTCGTCGAATAGCTCGTTTTAGCCGGGGTGGGTCATCGACATGACGTCGAGGGCAACATCCAGCTGCTCGAGGGTCACTTCGCCGCGCTCAACGAAACCGAGATCGATCACGGCCTCGCGCACGGTCATGCTCTCGGCGACGGAATGCTTGGCGATCTTTGCAGCGGCCTCGTAACCGATGATCTTGTTGAGCGGGGTCACGATCGACGGCGACGACTCGGCCAGTGCCCGCGCCCGCGCGAGGTTCGCCTCGAGCCCGTCCACGGTTTTATCGGCCAGCGCCACCGAGGAGTTCGCCAGAAGGCGAATGGACTCGAGCAGAGCCGTGCCCATCACCGGGATGGCGACGTTCAGTTCGAACGATCCGGAGGCGCCAGCCCACGCGATCGTCGCGTCGTTGCCGATCACACGCGCGCACACCATCAGCACGGCCTCCGGGATTACCGGGTTCACCTTGCCCGGCATGATGGATGACCCTGGCTGAAGGTCGGGGATGTTGAGTTCACCGAGACCGGTGTTCGGCCCCGAACCCATCCAGCGCAGGTCGTTGCAGATCTTGGTGAGGGATACCGCGAGCACGCGGAGCGCGCCCGAGGCCTCGACGAGTCCGTCGCGGGCGCCCTGCGCCTCGAAGTGGTCGAGGGCTTCGGTGACGGGCAGGCCGGAGTTCTCGGCGAGTACGGCGATGACGCGCTGGGGGAATCCTGCCGGGGTGTTGATGCCGGTTCCGGTGGCGGTGCCGCCGAGGGGAACCTCCGCGACGCGAACGATCGTCGCGTTGACGCGCTCGATGCCGAGACGGATCTGGCGGGCGTATCCGGCGAACTCCTGGCCCAGAGTCACTGGGGTCGCGTCCATCAGGTGGGTGCGACCTGCCTTGACTGCGTCTTTCCAAAGCTCGGCCTTGACGTCGAGGGAGGCGGCGAGGTGCTCGAGAGCGGGGATCAGGTCGTGCAGCAGGGCACCGGTCACCGCGAGGTGCACCGAGGTCGGGAACACGTCGTTTGATGACTGAGACATGTTGACGTGATCGTTGGGGTGAACGGCAGAGCCAAGAGACTCGGTCGCGAGGTTGGCGAGCACCTCGTTCATGTTCATGTTCGACGAGGTGCCGCTGCCGGTCTGGTACGTGTCCACCGGGAACTGGTCGTGGTGCGAACCGTCGATGAGGGTGTCTGCGGCCGAGACGATCGCCGCCGAGATTCCGGCGTCGAGAATGCCCAGCTCGCCGTTGACGATCGCCGCGGCGCGCTTGATTCGGGCCAAAGCGACGATGTGAGCCGCCTCCAGCCCCGATCCCGAGATCGGGAAGTTCTCGACGGCGCGCTGAGTCTGCGGCCCGTAGATCGCGGCGATAGGCACCAGCACCTCGCCCATGGTGTCGTGTTCGATCCTGAACTGTCCGTCTGGGGTAATGGAGCTGCTCACGGCGCTGTGTCGTCCTTATCTGGGCCCAAAGGGCATGGTTGGGTGAGTGGGTTTTGGGTGGGTCAGACCGAGCCGACGATGACGTCGGGAACGGCCTGGCCTTCGAGCAGGCGATAGTTCGCGCCCACCACCGCCAGCGTACCGGCGGCGACTGCTTCGCTGATCAGTTCTGAGCTCTCGAGCAACTCCGCAATGGTGTCTCGAAGATGCTCGCGGCCGACGGCCTGGGCGTCGATGGAGCTGACGTCGAGAGAGTCTTCGCTGCCGCCCACCCGGCGAACTGCCGGGATGATCTTTGAGATCAGGGTGGTGATGTGCGGCGGAAGCACCGGCGCATCTGCCCCCTGCGAGTCGATGGCCGCGCGAACCGCACCGCAGCTGTCGTGCCCGAGCACGAGGATCAGCGGCACGTTCAGGACGCTCACCGCGTACTCCAGCGAGCCGACCACGGAGCTGGAGATGACCTGGCCCGCGTTTCGCACCACGAAGAGATCGCCGATGCCTTTGTCGAAGATGATCTCAGCAGCCAGCCGCGAGTCGCTGCATCCGAAGAGCGCGGCGTGCGGAGCCTGCTGCTCGATGAGAGCTTCGCGTCGCTCGACGTCCTGGCGTGGATGCTGCGGCTCACCACGCACGAATCGCTCATTGCCGCGCAGCATCTCTTCCCAGGCCTTGGCCGGGGTACGCCGCGGAGTTGCTGTAGTGGTCATTGTGAATTCACCTCAGCTGCGATCGTAGTGGCGAGAGCGACGAATTCCGCTTCATCCGCCGTGCCGTGCAGCACGATGGTGCTGGCGCCCGTGGTAGTGGCGAGGGAGTACGCAAAGTTACCGGCATCGCTCGAGTCGCGGTGATCGAATTCCGTCCACGTGACACCGTCGATCGTGACGGTTCCGGTCTCTTTGGCGTTCTTGAGAGTGGCGGCCTGCCAGGTCGGGTTGGCGTCGATGCCCTGATTGAGCGCAATGAACTGGGTGGCGGGCGTGATGAACCCGATGTACCAGGTCGGGACCTGCTCGGAGGTCTCGAACCTGGCGTCATTGGCCGTCCAGGTGTCTGGCAGCGCTGGGGCCAGCAACGGCTCCTGCGAGTTGACCTGGGCCTGGCTGGCGATGGTCGCGTAGTCGATGGATTCCGCCGGAGCCGGGGCGGGACGCACGACCACGATGATCAGGAACGCGACGATTGCGAGCGACGCGAGGGTGGCGCCGATGAGATTGAGAGCCGTCTGACTAGCGCGATGCTTGCGGGAGTACGCGGCCTTGCGCTGCGCCGTCTCTTCGGCGGTCTCTGGCCTGCCGAGCTCGGCGACGATTGCGGGTTCTTTGGATGGCATGGCGAAACAGTCCTAGTCGGATGCGGGGCTCGAGCCGCGGGCGGCATCCAGCCTGGCGCGTGCGCCAATGAGCCACTCTTCGCAGCGGGTGGCGAGAGCCTCGCCGCGCTCCCAGAGCGCGAGCGACTGCTCGAGGCTGGAGGATCCCTGTTCGAGTTCGCCCACGACTCGGATCAGCTCATCGCGCGCCTCTTCATAGCTGAATTCGCTCACGTCATTTTTCGGTTCGACAGCCACGATTTCAGTCTATCCGCGACCGCTGGCATCGACCGTGCCAGCCGACTTCTGTGCGGAGACGGCGGCTGGCCGGGTCTGGTCAGTGTCGGTGACGGTGGCGGCCAGTCTGCCGACGGCCACCGTCAGCCGCAGCTGCGTGCCGGCCGGGGCGTCCGCAGCATCCCGAACGGCCGTGCCGTCCTCGCGCTGCGCAATCGCGTACCCGCGCTCGAGGGTGCGCTGCGGTGACAGCGCGCGCAGTTGGCCGGTCAGGTCGGCGACCCCGGTGTGGGCGCGCTCGAGCCGACGCTCGATGAGCTCGTGGCTTCTGGCGACGTACCGGGTCAGCTCCTCAGAGCGTGAATCGATCATCGATGCGGGATTGGCGAGCACCGGCCGGGATCGAAGTGCACCAAGCCGGTCGACCTCGGTCGAGATGCGTTGTGTGATGCGCAGTCGCATCCCGCTTCTGGCCTGCTGCACCCGCGCGAGTTCGTCGCTGACGTCGGGGACCACCCGCTTGGCGGCGTCGGTAGGGGTGGATGCCCGCAGGTCGGCCACATCGTCGAGCATCGGTCTGTCTGCCTCGTGCCCGATCGCGCTGACCAACGGAGTCGACAACGATGCCGCCGCGCGCAGCAACGTCTCGTCGCTGAAGACGAGCAGGTTCTGGAAGTCACCGCCGCCGCGAGCCACGATGATGACGTCGACCTCGGGGTCGGCATCCAGAGTGCGCATCGCGGCGATGACCTCCGCCGACCGCCCTGTCGCCCTGGACTGCCGCGTGTACCACCCGGAAGGTGACGGCGGGCCAGCGCAGTTGCGCGTTGCGCAGCACGTCCTTCTCGGCGTCGCTGTCTTTTCCGGTGACCAGCCCGATGCAGTTAGGCAGGAACGGCAGCGGCCGGCGACGGCTCGAACAGCCCCTCGGCGAGAAGTTTCTGGCGGAGGCGTTCGAGGCGCTCCAGCAGGTCGCCGAGGCCGACGTGCTTCATCTCGAAGACCTGCATCGAGAGCGTGCCGCCCTTGACCCAGTAGCTCGGCTTGACGAGGGCGATGACCCGGTCGCCCTGCTTGAGGTCGGACGGAAGTTTCGCCTTGACCGACGACCAGATGGTGAACGAGATCGTCGCGTCTTCGTCGAGGTCTTTGAGTTTGCCGTAGACGTTGCCGCCGGAGACACCCCACTGGGTGATCTCGCCCTCGACCCACGCCGTGCCGAGCCGTTCGATCCAGCCGCGGATCTTGCCGGAGAAAACCGCGACTCCCCAGGGCGCATCGACTGTGGGCGGCGGGAGCTCGATCGACATGGTGCCAAGGGTAGCCGTCGCGTCTGACGCCGGAGTGCTCCCAGCCGCTCCCCGGTAGAATCGTCCCTGTGACCACCATCTCGAACGGCAATGTCTCGGATCTTGAGATGCCGCGTGTTCCCTCCGCGCGCAACCGACTCAAGGACCTGCCCGTCGCGGGCGCCAAGAGGGTGGTGTTGGCCGCGCCGCGCGGTTACTGCGCAGGTGTGGACCGGGCCGTCGTCGCCGTCGAGAAGGCGCTCGAGAATTATGGGGCTCCCGTCTACGTGCGAAAGCAGATCGTCCACAACATTCACGTGGTGTCGACGCTGGAACAGAAGGGCGCCATCTTCGTCGATGAGGTCGACGAGGTCCCGGTCGGCGCGAACATCGTCTTCAGCGCCCACGGCGTCTCTCCCGCCGTGGTCAAGGGCGCGGCAGACCGCGAGCTGCACGCCATCGATGCGACCTGCCCGCTGGTCACCAAGGTTCACAGGGAAGCCGTGCGGTTCGCCCGGGACGACTTCGAAATCCTGCTGATCGGCCACCACGGGCACGAAGAAGTCGAAGGCACGATGGGCCACGCGCCAGAGCGCACCACCCTGGTCAACAGCCCGGCCGATGTTCCCAACATTGTGGTTAGAAACCCGGATCATCTGGTCTGGCTGTCGCAGACCACCCTGAGCGTCGACGAGACGATGGAGACCGTGCGTCTGCTGCGCGAGCGCTTCCCCAACTTGCAGGACCCCCCGAGCGATGACATTTGCTATGCCACCCAGAACCGCCAGGTTGCCATCAAGAAGGTGGCACAGGATGCCGACCTCGTGATCGTCGTCGGCAGCGCGAACAGCTCCAATACCGTTCGGCTCGTGGATGTGGCGCTCGAGTATGGCGCGGCAGCAGCCTACCGCGTCGACTACGCCAGCGAGATCAAGCAGGAGTGGCTCGACGGCGTGGCGACAGTCGGCGTGACGAGCGGGGCATCCGTGCCGGAAGTGCTCGTGCAGGAGGTGCTCGATGGATCTTGCGGACGCGGGCTACGGCGACGTCAGCCAGGTGGTCACCGCCGAGGAAGACCTGATGTTCTCGCTGCCGAAAGAGCTGCGCACGGACGCATCGGGAAACCCGGATGAGCGCGGGCTGGGTGGTCGCACCCGCCAACTGGACTGGCAGAAGGGTTCGATCCCGCTGAACGGCGAGGCCAGCAATGACTGACGACCGGCCCAGACCAAAGTACGGCGAGTACGCGCCGATCGGTAGCGTGCCCACCCCTGCCGCAAGCGAGCCTGTGCATCGCGTCAGGCGCTGCAGAGGCGCTCACCTCAGACGACGGATGCCCCACCCGCCAAGCGCCGAACGTGGGACGTCGTGCTGACCACCGCGCTCATCCTCGTCGGAGTGCTGGATGTCGCCGGATCCTTTTCGAGGTTCGCCAACCTCGCAGCCACACTGCGTGAGGCCTACGAGCAGCAGGGGCTGGGGACGTTTACGAGCGATGCCATCGCCAACGACATGGGTACCGCGGTCAACGTGGCCAGGGTCGTGCTGTTGCTCGCCGCCATCGTCTTCGGGCTGTGGCGCCTGAGTAAGAACAAGATCGCGTTCTGGGTGCCGCTGTCGGCAGGGGTGCTGGCCTTCATCGTGGTCGCGGTGTGCCTGCTCGTGGTCGTTATCTCAGACCCGGCGCTCGCGGAATACGTCGCACAGCAGTCGACGGCGCCATAGCCTTCTGGCGAGACCGACCGGGCCGGCAGGTCGCCCCGGCTGACCGGGGCGACCTGCCGCTCGAACCCTAGTTGCCCGAGTGTCCGGCTGAGCCGAGCTGCTTGGTGGCTTCGATGACGCGTTGCGCCATGGCGGTTTCGGCGGTCTTGCCCCAGGCGCGGGGGTCGTAGACCTTCTTGTTGCCGACCTCGCCATCGACCTTCAGGAATCCGTCGTAGTTCTTCATGACGGTGTCGGCGATCGAGCGGCTGAACGCGTACTGGGTGTCGGTGTCGATGTTCATCTTGATGACACCGTTGGCTACCGCGGTGGCGATCTCCTCGTCGGTCGAACCCGAGCCGCCGTGGAACACGAGGTCGAGCGGGTTCGGGCCGGTGCCGTACTTGGCGGCGATGCCAGCCTGGATTTCGCCGAGCAGCTCGGGACGCAGCTTCACGTTTCCTGGCTTGTACACGCCGTGCACGTTGCCGAAGGTGAGGGCAGCGATGTAGCGGCCCTGCTCGCCGAGGCCGAGGGCGTCGACGGTCGCGATGACATCATCCAGGGTCGTGTACAGGCTGTCGTTGATGTCGTGGCTGACACCGTCTTCCTCGCCACCGACAACACCGATCTCGACCTCGAGGATGGCGTTGATCGCCTTCATGCGGGGGAGGAGGGTCTTGGCGATCTCGAGGTTCTCCGCGAGGGGCACGGCCGAGCCGTCCCACATGTGGGACTGGAAGATCGGGTTGCGGCCGGCCTTGACCTCCGCCTCGGATGCGGCGATGAGTGGCATCACGAAACCATCGAGCGCGTCTTTGGGGCAGTGGTCAGTGTGCAGCGCGACGGTGACCGGGTAGTTCTTGGCGACCTCGGTGACGAAGGCGGCGAAGGCGAGGGCGCCGGAGGCGCGGGCCTTGACGGTCTGGCCGGCGAAGTAGTCTGCGCCACCCGTGGTGACCTGGATGATGCCGTCAGAGCCAGCCTCGCTGAGGCCCTGCAGGACGGAGTTGATGGTGGACGACGATGAGACGTTGATCGCTGGGTATGCAAACCCGCGCGTCTTCGCCTTGTCGAGCATTTCGGCGTACTGATCTGGGGTTGCGACTGGCATTGTTGTCTCCTCGTACGGTACCGATCACCGCTCTGGTCCGGCTCGCGTCGATTCTATCCACCCCCCTCGCGCGGGCGCACGTCGAGGCCGCCGCGACCCGAACCTGATCGCCGCTCTCCGATATGCTGGGCGCGTGCCGACCACCACCGGCGCGTCCCCAGTCGACCCCTCAACAAAGGATGCCCCCAGGTGAGTCCAGAAACCGGCACACTCCTAGAGAACCCAGACCGCAACCTCGCTCTCGAGTTGGTGCGGGCGACCGAGGCAGCGGCCATTCGTGCCGTGCCGTTCATCGGTAAGGGTGACAAGCTCGGCGCCGATGGCGCCGCCGTTGACGCCATGCGCAAATTCCTCGGCACGGTCAACTTCGACGGCCTGGTCGTCATCGGTGAGGGCGAGAAAGACAACGCCCCGATGCTCTTCAACGGCGAGCACGTCGGCACCGGGCGCGGCCCGGCCTGCGACATCGCGGTCGATCCGATCGACGGCACGTCGCTGACCGCAGCCGGCCGACGGAACGCGATCTCGATGATTGCGGTGTCCGATCGGGGCACAATGCTCGACGCATCCGCCGTCTTCTACATGGACAAGATCGTCACGGGTGGTGAGGGACGCGGAGTCATCGACATCCGTCGCCCGATCGGCGAGAACATCCGGGCCTTCGCCGAGGCGAAGGGCAAGCCGGTCGATGAGATCGTCGTCGCCGTGCTCGACCGTCCCCGCCACGAGCAGCTGATCCTGGACATCCGAGCGACCGGCGCCGGCACGCGACTGATGCTGGATGGCGATGTCGCCGGCGGCATCAACGCCTGCCTGTACGGCACGCGAATCGACATGTGCGTCGGCATCGGGGGCAGCCCGGAGGGTGTCGCAACGGCCTGTGCGGTGAAAGCGATCGACGGCTACATGCAGACGATGCTCTACCCCCAGTCCGACGACGAGCGCCAGCGCGGAATGGATGCGGGACTGCTCTTCGACCACGTCTACGACGCCGACGCCCTGGTCACCAGCGACAACACGTTCTTCGTCGCCACGGGTGTGACCGACGGCAACCTGGTCGGCGGCGTGAAGCGCCTCGGTCCGATCATCCGCACCGAAAGCATCGTGCTTCGTTCGCACTCGGGCACGATCCGTCGGGTGTCTGCCGACCACCTCGCCGAGAAGTGGCTCGACCACTAGGTCGCGCCGCTCACCTCAACTGACCCCGACCTGCTCGAACTCGACGGCGGTCAGCTGCCTGGCCGACTGCTCGAGAGTGGCAGCCGTGCCGATGACCTTCGATTCGTCGAGCGCGTTGAGCTTGCGCGCGGTGACGAGCACCCGGGACTCGAGGGAGTTCGCGAACTGGTTGTAGCTGTTGACTGTCGAATCGATGGAGCGGCGCAGCTTGTCGGCGTGATCCGACAGCGTCGCCAGCCGCTGGTACAGCTCTTTGCTCAGGTCGAACAGGGTCTTGGCCTGGTCGGTAAGCACATCCTGTTGCCAGGAGAAGGCGATTGTCTTCAGCACCGACCACAGGGTGACGGGGGAGGCGAGCGCAACGCGCTTGCCGAACGCGTAGTCCATGATGCCGGGGTCGGCTTCGAGCGCGGATGACACGAGCGACTCGCTGGGGATGAATGCGATGACCAGCTCGGGTGAGGCATCGAGCCCGGCCCAGTAGGCCTTGCTCGCCAGGGCGTCGATGTGGCCGCGCAGCGCCTTCACGTGCTGCTTCACGAGCGCATCGCGCCTTGCGCCTTCGTCGCCTCCGGCCGTGAGCGGGATCTGGCTCGCCTCGAGGTAGGCGTTGAATGGCACCTTCGCGTCGACGGCGATGTTCTTGCCGCCGGGAAGGTGCACGACCATGTCGGGTCGGCCCGCACCCGAATCGCTGGAGATGCTGTGCTGCAGATCGAAGTCGACGCGTTCGATGAGCCCAGCGGCCTGCACCACGTTGCGCAGCTGGGTCTCGCCCCACACGCCCCTGGTCGAGTTGCTGCGCAGCGCCGAGGCGAGCGACTCGGTGGTCATGCGGATCTGTTCACCGGCGACCTGCGTCTGCTTGAGTTGTTCGGCCAGCTCGCCATACTGCTGGCTGCGCTGGGTCTCGAGCTCGCTCACCTTCAGCTGCATCCCGCGCAGGGTCTCCTGCACGGGGGTGAGGGCCTGCAGCACGAGCGACTCGCGCTGGTCGCGATCGGCCTGGGCCTGGGCATCCATTCGTTGACGCTCGATGACGTCGCGATGTTGCACGCGCATGGCGTCCACCTGCTCGCCGAGGGCGTCTGCCCTGGCGCCCATGGCAGCGAGGTCGGCGATCAGCGCGGACTGCACGGCGCGCTCGTCGGCCTGCAACTGAGCGAGCGCCGCCGCGTGCCTGGCCTCGATGAGAGCCGGGTTGTGCGCGCTCGTTCGGCTGCGTGCGACCATCACGCCCAGCACGAGACCAATGGCGATGCCGATCGCGATGCCGAGGATGAGTGTCACTGGAGGTTCCATGCTCGAAGTGTCGCATCGGCCGCAGACAATCCGGCTCTGCGAACCACCGATCGGGCGACACTATGGTGAGTTCATGAGCTCACAGGCGCCCGACCCGCTGGATGTGAGCACCGACGACCTGCGCTACCTGCTCGCCGTGGCCCGCTCGGGTCGGCTGGTGTCTGCCGCCACCCTGCTCGGGGTCGACCACACCACGGTGCGCCGCAGGCTCGACAGGCTCGAGGCCGCGCTGGGCGTGCGCCTGCTCGATCGCGGGGCGGACGGCTGGGAGCTGACGGCTATCGGGCGGGATGTCGCGGCGAGAGCCGCGCCACTCGAACACGTCGTCGAGCAGGTGCTCGGCGCGGCATCCGGGGGCAGCGACGGCATGCGCGGCACCGTGCGGATCGTGGCACCCGAGGGATTCGCGACCACCTTCGTGACCCCGTGCCTGGTGCGGGTGCAGCAGCAGCATCCCGGGATCGCCATCGAACTCGTGACATCCACCAGCCCGCTCAGCCTGCGCGGTTCCGGCTACGACATCGCCGTGACCATCGGCTCGGCGACGAGCTCGAGGCTGACCGCTGAGCCACTCGCGCCGTACGCGCTGCGGTTGTACGCGGCACCGTCGTACCTGGCGGCGCATCCACCCATCGAGTCGCTGGCCGACCTGGAGCGGCATCCACTCATCTTCTATGTGGATGCCCTGCTCACGGTGCGCGACCTCGATCTGGCCCCCGTACTCAGCGGCATGCGCGTCGGCTTCGGCTCCACGAACGTGTTCGCCCAGCTCGAGGCGACGAGGCAGGGTGCTGGCATCGGACTGCTGCACGCCTTCATGGGGGAGCCGGATGCCCGACTGGTCGGCGTGCTGCCCAACGAGGTCGATTTCCGCCTGCAGTTCTCGCTGTCGGTGCGCCGCGACAGCCTTGCGGTGGATGCCGTCAGGGTGGTGCGGGACGCGCTCAAGGACGAGGTGCGCAGCCGCGCAAACGAGCTGCTGCCGCCTGTGCGATAACGCAGATCCGGTGTGCATGAATAGCTCTTGAATGCAGATCGCCCACGTTGCACACTGGGGTCATGGACATTCTTGATCACTGGGTGAGCGGCGCCTCCTTCGCAGGCGTTTCGACCCGAACCTCGCCCGTGTACAACCCAGCAGAAGGCACAGTCTCGCGGGAGGTGCGACTGGCCACTGTGGCGGATGTCGACACCGCCGTGCAGTCGGCCAAGGCGGCATTTCCCGCCTGGGCGGAGACCTCGCTGGCCAAGCGCCAGTCGATCATGTTCACCTTCCGCGAGCTGCTGAACGCCCGCAAGGAGGAGCTGGCCGCGATCCTGACGAACGAGCACGGCAAGGTCACCTCCGACGCGCTCGGCGAGGTCGCCCGCGGTATGGAGGTCGTCGAGTGGGCGACATCCATCCCTCACCTGATGAAGGGCGAGCACAGCGAGAACGTCTCGACCGGCGTCGACGTGTACTCGGTCAAGCAGCCGCTCGGCGTCGTGGGCATCATCAGCCCGTTCAACTTCCCGGCAATGGTGCCGCTGTGGTTCTTCCCGGTGGCTATCGCCGCGGGCAACACCGTCATCCTGAAGCCCTCGGAGAAAGACCCGTCGGCCGCGATCTGGATGGCAAAGCTGCTGCAGGAGGCCGGACTCCCCGACGGCGTGCTCAACGTCGTGCACGGTGACAAGGAATCGGTGGATGCCCTGCTCGAGCACCCGGACATCACCGCCATCTCGTTCGTCGGCTCGACCCCCATCGCCAAGTACATCTACGAGAACGCCGCCAAGAACGGCAAGCGCGTGCAGGCCCTCGGCGGAGCGAAGAACCACATGCTGGTGCTGCCGGATGCCGACCTCGACCTCGTCGCCGACTCCGCCGTCAACGCCGGATTCGGCTCGGCAGGCGAGCGCTGCATGGCGATCTCGGTCGTCGTCGCGGTCGAGCCCGTCGCCGACGAGCTCATCGAAAAGATCACCTCACGCCTCGCCGGCCTCACCGTCGGTGACGGCACCCGCGGCTGCGACATGGGCCCGCTCATCACGAAGGAGCACCGCGACAAGGTCGCCTCCTACATCGACATTGCGACGACGGATGGCGCGACTGTCGTCGTGGACGGCCGCGGTGTGACGGCCGACGGCGGTGCTGACGGTTTCTGGCTCGGCCCGACCCTCATCGACGGCGTCTCGACCGACTCGGATGTGTACAAGCACGAGATCTTCGGACCGGTGCTGTCGGTCGTGCGCGTGGCCTCCTACGACGAGGGTGTCGCGATCATCAACGCGAGCCCGTACGGCAACGGCACCGCGATCTTCACCAACGATGGCGGCGCAGCACGTCGGTTCCAGCGCGAGATTCAGGTCGGCATGGTCGGCATCAACGTGCCGATCCCCGTGCCCGTCGGCTACTACTCCTTTGGTGGCTGGAAGGACTCGCTGTTCGGCGATACCAAGGCGTACGGCGCGCAGGCCGTGCAGTTCTACACGCGCGAGAAGGCGATCACCAGCCGGTGGCTCGACCCCTCGCACGGCGGAATCAACCTGGGGTTCCCGCAGAACTGAGCTTCGGGGCGAGCGACGGCGTTGCCCTAGGACGTGATGAGGTCGGCCGTATACCCCGGGAAAACCGACGAAGCCGGCGCCCAAAGTTCGATGACGGCCCCACCAGTAGAGCCCTCGATGGCCTCCACGTAGTAGTCAAAGATGTCGTCAGCACCCCAGTCGATGGGCGTGGGGTCGCCAAGTAGATAGCGAGGAAGATTTTCGGTTCCCTCGTATGAGCCCACACTGATCCGCGGCGGCAAGGACTGCGCCGGGTCGCCGACCCGGACTCCACCCGGCCCGACAAGGCGGACGCTCCCCGAAGTCGACGCCACGAAATTCACTTTCACGTCATGTTCAGCGGGGTTGTCGGGATTTTGGCGAACCTGGAGCACCAGGCCGTCCCAGCCGTAGCGAGTGGCAGGCCCCCAGCTCCCGATCTGCCCCGCGGAGCTCGTGACGGGCTCGAACCCGAGTGATTCGGTGAGCAAGGCAACGGAGGCCGCCGGATCGTCGGTGACATGGATCATGTTCAGCTGGGTTCCGCTCTCGTTGACGAAATTCAGCCCTACGGCGCTCATCCTGATCTCGGCTACGACTGTCGATTCCGACTCTGGATCCGGTGTTGGCGTGCCGATCGTTGACGGTGTCGTGGCGCCGGTGTTGTTGGTTTCGCCAACACAGCCGGACAATGACAAAAGGAGGGCGATGGCCGCAGCGGCGAGCACCGTAGCTTTGATCGTGGTCATAACGGAACTCTCCCACGCGGGGATCTGCTGCCGAGTAACAATTCGGCAGGGTCGAGCATTCGTCGCTAAACGTAAATTCTCGGTGTGCCGAGAGTCTTGATACGCGCACCCGTCGCCGCGCTCAACTCCGCGATGGTGGATGCATCGTGCCGTCCGTGCCGCGTGCACGATGATCGCGGCGCAGGCAAGGGCATCCGCCAGCGCGTTGTGGTGCTCGAAGTCTTCGAAGCCGGCCGCCATCGCCGCGACGGGCAGCCGGTAGGAGTCGAGGTGATACGTCTTGCGCGCCACCTGCAGGCTGCAGAGGTAGTCGAAGGCAGGCACCGGCTGGAACGACGCAGCACAGGCGGCCGCGATGACTCCGGTGTCGAACCCGGCGTTGTGCGCGACCAGGTGGTCGCCGGAGGCAAACTCGAGCAGGTCTGGCAGCTGTTCGCTCCAGAGCGGGGCGTCAGCGACATCCACCGCCATGATGCCGTGGATGCGCACGTTCCATTCGAGAAAATCGTCGTGCCCCAGCGGCGGGCGGATCAGCCAGTACGCGGTGTCGACGACGCGGCCGTCGCGAACCTTCGCCATGCCGACCGAGCAGGCGCTGGCGGCCGAGCCGTTCGCAGTCTCGAAGTCGATCGCGGTGAAATCCAGGGGCACGAGACGATGGTCGCACGGGCCCCGGACACCGGGGCGGCTCCCACGCCGTAGTCGCGCGCGGCGGGGTAGCGTGAGGTGATGAGCGATTCACTGGATGCCGCACCCGAGCGCGTCGAAGGCGTCACCTACGATCGCGCGCTGAGCCGGATCCGCGGGCCGTGGCGCGGCGTGGTCGCCATCGTGCTGCTGGTGGTGGGATTCCTGCTGCTGCAGGTCGTCATCGGCGGGGTCGGCATCGTGGTCGAGGTCGCTCGAGGCGCCATCACCTTCGACCAGCTCAACGACGGCACCGTGCCCTTCACGCCGGTGGTGCTGCTCACCACCAACCTCTCGCTCGCGCTGGTCATCCCGCTCGCGATGGGGCTGCAGCGCTGGTTGTTCGGTGTGCGGGTCGGCTGGCTGGCGTCGGTCGCCGGTCGCTTCCGGTGGAGATGGATGGGCCGGCTCGCCCTCATCATCGTCCCCGTGTGGCTGGTCTACATCGGTGGCAGCTTCCTCATCGAACCGGCCGGCGGCGCGCGAATCGATGGCACCGTCCTGCTCATGCTGGCCATCGTGATCCTCACCACGCCGTTGCAGGCGGCCGGCGAGGAGTACGGCGCGCGGGGTCTCGTGCAGCGTGCGGCAGGGTCGTGGTTCGCGAGTCCGATCACCGGGTTCGTAGTCTCGACCCTGATCGCGTCATCCCTCTTCGCGCTCGCCCATCTCGCGGGCGACCCCTGGTTGATCGCGTACTACTTCGTGTTCGGGGCATCCATGTCGCTGGCGGCTCGCGGCACCGGCGGGCTGGAGGCGCCCATCCTGATTCACGCCATCAACAACGTGCTCATCTTCGTCCCCGCGGTGCTGCTCGGCCAGCTCGACCAGGGCATCGACCGCAGCGCGGGCACCGGAGGCCCGATCATGCTGATTCCGATGGCGATGAGTCTGGCGGCCGCCGGCATCAGCACGCTGTGGGCCCGGCGCAGCGGCATCCAGGTCACCGCGCCCGCACACCAGCCCGCCGACCTTGCGCACTTTGCCGCTATCCGAGGCGCCATAACGACAGTTTGCGCAATGTCGGCGGAGGGATGGCGGGAGTGACCCGTGCCGCAGCCGGGTACGATTGACCCCCGTGGCTCTCACTATCGCAATCGTCGGACTCCCGAACGTCGGCAAGTCCACCCTCTTCAACGCTCTGACCAAGAACCAGGTGCTGGCGGCGAACTACCCGTTCGCCACCATCGAGCCGAACGTCGGCGTGGTGAACCTGCCGGACAAGCGCCTCAACGCGCTCGCCGAGATCTTCTCCAGTGAGCGCATCCTGCCCGCTCCCGTGTCGTTCGTCGACATCGCCGGCATCGTCAAGGGCGCGTCCGAGGGGGAGGGGCTCGGCAACAAGTTCCTCGCCAACATCCGCGAGGCCGACGCGATCGCCCAGGTCATCCGCGGATTCGCCGACCCCGACGTCGTCCACGTCGACGGCAAGGTGGATGCCGCCTCCGACATGGAGACCATCAACACCGAGCTGATCCTCGCCGACCTGCAGACCCTCGAGAAGGCCGTCGCCCGGTACGAGAAAGAGGTGAAGACCAAGCGCGTCGAGCCGATCGTTCTCGAGACCGCGCTGGCGGCACAGAAGTTCCTGAACGAGGGCAACCCGCTGTCGTCATCCACCATCGACATCGAGCCGATCCGCGAGCTCGGCCTGCTGACCACGAAGCCGTTCATCTACGTCTTCAACGTCGACGAGGCCGTGCTGCAGGATGCCGCGGCTCTCGCCACGCTGGCGGCCCTCGTCGCCCCGGCCAAGGCCATCTTCCTCGACGCCAAGCTCGAGTCGGAACTCATCGACCTCGACCCGGAGGACGCGGCAGAACTGCTCGCCTCGACGGGCCAGGAGGAGAGCGGGCTCGACCAGCTCGCTCGCATCGGCTTCGACACGCTCGGGCTGCAGACCTACCTCACCGCCGGCCCGAAAGAGTCGCGCGCCTGGACCATCGGCAAGGGCTGGAAGGCTCCGCAGGCGGCTGGCGTCATCCACACCGACTTCGAAAAGGGCTTCATCAAGGCCGAGGTGATCGGCTTCGACGACCTCGTCGAGACCGGCTCCATCGCCGAGGCTCGCGCCAAGGGCAAGGCCCGCATCGAGGGCAAGGAATACGTCATGCAGGATGGCGACGTCGTGGAGTTCCGCTTCAACAACTAGCTATGCCACGAAATAGACCGATGCTGCCTGACCTGTCCGATTCCAGCGTGTGGATGGTGCGCCCATGCTGACCAGCACAGAACGGCGACCCGCCGCGGACCAGACTGTCCCACCGTGGTACCGGGCACCGCGATATTGGGGCACCTTTTTGATTGTCGCGGCGCTATCCAGCGGTGTGGCGATTGGGCTGACCGCCGCGATCGAAGCATTTCCGGTGCTCAAGCTCGCCGTCCGCGACGTTGCGGCCGTCGCTCGGGATGGCCTTCCCCTGCCCTTCTTCACGGGCTGGATCTCGAATATCGGAATCGTCGGATGGTTTGTCAGCGCCGCTGCGCTGTTCGTTGCTGCCCGGGTCTGCGCTGGCTCTCGACAGTGGCGAAGCGCCGTCTTCACTGGGGCGGCTGCGTCGTTGTCCTTCCTGCTCGGCGTAGACGACCTTTTCATGATCCACGATGGAGCAATCACCTTCGGCGAGGAGTGGCTCCTTTTGCTCTGGTTCTCGATCGCAGCCGCCTGGGTAGTCGTGTTTCGGCGGGAGCTGCTGCGCGACCCACTGCTGCCTGTACTCGTGCTGTGTGCTGCCTTCCTCGGGCACGCCGTGGTTGCAGACATCATGGCCCACGGGACATTGCTGTTGCACGAGGACGCGTCGAAACTTGCCGCCATCCTGGTGTGGTCAAGTTGGGCTCTGGCCACGACCCAGCGCGTCATCGAGTCATCGACACGGCTTCGTCCGCGGGAGCCAGCGGCAGCCTAAGGCGTTCCGCATCAAAACTGTCGCATCGCGCTCCGGCATGACATGCTCAATGCATGTCGGTGGTCGCTCGGCTCTTTCGCATCAGGTGGTTGATGCGCGCCCCGATCTGGATGTTTCGCATCGGTCTCGGCATCCTGTTTGGCGGGCGGCTGTTTCTGCTGGAGCACACGGGCCGTAGCTCAGGCAAGCCTCGATACGCCGTGCTCGAAACGGTGTCACGACCAGCGCCTAATGTGGTTCTGGTCGCGTCGGGGCTCGGAGCCAGCGCACAATGGCTGCAGAATGTGCGCGCGAATCCGAGCTGCTTCGTCAGCATCGGCGGCATCCGGCGTGCGCCTGCGACGGCGCAGGTGTTGGATCGGGATGCCGCGGCGGCTGCGCTCGCTGACTACGCGCGAAAGCGCCCCTGGGTGTGGAAACAGCTTCACAGCCTGGTGGCGGAACTGGCGGGCACGAGCTCACCGGACATCCCGATCGTGAGGCTCACGCTCGCGATTTAGAGTGCGCCCCACAAGGTGCAGACTGGAAGGACCACGTCTACATCGATCAAAGGGGACATCGTGCCGGTCATCGCAATCATTGGGGCTGGACCGGGACTCGGCGCAGCAGTTGCCCGCCGATTCGGACGCGAAGGGTTTTCTGTTGCCCTGATTTCGCGCGACCAGTCGAAGCTTGACGCCATGGCCGCCGAGCTCGACGCAGGACGGCGTGACCGCGAGCGGTTTCGCCGCGAACGTGCTGGAGCCCGCGCAACTCGAGGACGCCCTTGCGCGCGCCGCGGCAGAGCTGGGCCCCATCACGGTGCTGCAGTACAGCCCGCTTCCCGTCGCGCGACTACCTGAAGCCGGTGCTCGACCTGACTCCGGAGCTGGCGCTCGAGGCGCTGCAGTTCTCCGCGCTCGGCCTCATCCACGCGGTGCGTGCGGTGCTGCCGGCGATGCGTGAGGCGGGCGATGGCAGCGTCATCCTGATCAATGGCGGCACCTCGGTGAAGGCGCGCGCCGGTTTCGCGGGCACCTCGGTCGCGTTCCCGGCCGAAAGCGCATACGGCGAGATGCTCCACGACGCACTCCAGGACGAGGGCATCCGCGTCAGCCAGCTGGTGATTCCCGGTGGCATCCCCAAACTTCAGCTTCCCAACGGGATCGACGACGTCGCCGACCGCATCTGGGGTCTGCACGCCGAGGCTGGCCCGTTCCGCACGATGCTCATCCCGCTCGAGGACGGCCGGGAGTAGCACTCGATGACCCGTGTTGCCGCCGTCGACTGCGGAACGAACTCGCTCCGGCTGCTGATCGCCGACGTCGACGAGCAGGGCCAACTGCGAGACGTGGTGCGCACCCTGCGGTTGGTGCGGCTGGGGGAGGGCGTGGACCGCACCGGTCGCTTTGCTGCCGATGCTCTCGAGCGCACCCTTGCCGTTGTCCGGGAGTACGCCGAGCTCTGCCGCGAGCACGCGGTGGAGCGCATCCGGTTCGTGGCGACCTCGGCGACGCGGGATGCCGCAAACCGGGCCGAATTCACCGAGGCCGTCGAGGCGATCCTGGGCGTGCCCGCGGAAGTCATTCCCGGCACGGAGGAGGCGGAGCTGTCGTTCCGCGGCGCGCTGACGTCGCTCGACGCCGCGGACGGAGCACAGCACCTCGTCGTCGACCTCGGCGGTGGGTCCACAGAGCTGGTACTGGGCGCGAGTAGCCCGGATTCCGCCTTTTCGATGGATGTCGGATGCGTCCGCCTTGCCGAGCGACACATCCGCAACGATCCGCCGCTGCAGTCAGAGCTCGCCAGTATCCGACGCGATGTCACCGTGGCGCTGGACACAGCGACCGAGACCGTGGATGTGTCGCGCGCCACCGAGATCATCGGGGTGGCCGGCACCGTCACGACGATCACGGCGCACGCGCTCGGGCTGGACTCCTACGACCCGCTCGTCATCAGCGGCAGTCGTTTGCCGCTGGACGTCGTCCTGGACGCGTGCGAGTCACTCAGCCGCCTGCCGCGCGCAGAGCGTGCCGCGCTGCCGTACATGCACCCGGGGCGGGTCGACGTCATCGGCGCGGGCGCGGTCATCTGGTCCACGGTCGTGCAGAGGGTCGCGGATGCCACGGCCGCCGCCGGGCACCGGCTCGAGTTCGTCACCACGAGTGAGCACGACATCCTCGATGGGGTCGCACTTTCGCTGGCGGCGCAGACCCGAACTTAGGCGAATGCGGTGAGGCGTAGTGTTCGAGTATCCGGGAAGCAGTCCGAGCTGTTCAGGCCGAAAGTTCCCCGGTGCATGACTGATCGGCTTCAATCAACAGTTGGCTTGGTGAGTCGAGTTATGGAAGGCGGGGTCGTGGTATGCGCGCACTAGTGGTCAACGATGAGGATTCTCGACGAATCGGGCTCCGGGAGATCGCGCGGCCGATAGATGTGCCCGGCGCACTCCGTGTAAGAGTGAAAGCCATCTCCCTCAACCGCGGCGAGATGCGCATGATCCGCAGCGCCCCGGCGGGGATGAATCCCGGCTGGGATTTTGCCGGCGTCGTTCAGGCGAGCGAGAACGCAGACCTCCCACCGGGAACTCGCGTTGCCGGGCTCTCGTATGGCGGATCCTGGGCAGAGGAGGTCGTCGTTCGAGAAGACTGGATCGCCCCAATCCCCGAGTCGGTGAGCTTCACCGACGCGGCCGCGCTGCCCACAGCCGGACTCACCGCACTCCGCGCACTTCGGCTTGCGGGAGCCGGCCTCGGTGATCGTGTCCTCGTCACGGGAGCTTCCGGCGGCGTGGGGCAACTAGCGGTTCAACTCGCCGCGATGAGCGGTGCACGCGTCACTGCTCTTGTGGGCACGAGCAGCGCCTCCACGGCAGCGGCAATCGAACTCGGCGCGTATTCCGTGGTCACCGACCCCGATGAGTTGACAGGGCGCTTCGACGCAATAATCGAGTCGGTTGGAGGAAGCGTCCTGGGCGCTGTGCTTGCCATGCTCGACCCGCGGGGTACGCTCGTGGCGTTTGGGAATAGTTCGGATCAGCCCACAACTTTCAACGTCCGTGATCTGTACGACAGCGCACTGGTCACAGTTCTAGGGTTCGAGCTGTTTTTTGATCCACCCCCATTTGGACAGGACATCGCCCGGCTGCTCGACCTTGTGGAACACGGCAAACTTGCTCCTCGTGTGGTGGACGTGCTTCCGTGGACCAGCGTGGCGCAAGGGTTAGACCGGCTGGATAGCCGTTCCCTTGGTGGAAAGCTCGTGCTGACCGTCGACTGATCGGTCGCGAAGAAGGCTATCGCGCCGCAACGGGTGGCCCGAGAGCCCTACGCAAACGGGGGCGACCCGGCGCCCCTAGGCGAACGCGGGCGCGCCCAGCGGCTCATCCGTGACGGTCGCGACGGCGGGCGCCACCGGTCGCCGGTCGAGGTGGATGCCCGCAATCATGCAGCGCACGGAGCCCCCGGCCAGCTCGATCGTCGGAATCTCGACCCCGACGATGCGGCAGGTGCGTTCGATGGTGGCTCGTTGCTCGGGCGTCAGCGATGCCTCGGCCCTGCCGGACATCACGAGGATGCGACCGGCGGGCGAGCGCAGTTCGATCGCGTTTCCGGCGAACTCGGCCACCTGCTCGGCGCTCAGGTCGATGAGTTCGCGACCGGGCTCGGTGAGGCGTTCGGCGACCTCGGCGCGCCTGGCCGGGTCATCGATGAGCGACAGCCCGACGAGGGCGACATCCGTGGCAATGCACATCATCACGTTGGTGTGATAAATCGGGGTGCCGCTGGGGTCGCTCGCCGCGAACATCATCGGCTCGTAGCCGAAGGTGGCGCAGAACCGCTCGAGCGCGAGAGGGTCAGCCCGGTGCGACTTCGCGGCATAGGCAACCCGGTTGGTGTGGTCGAGCACCATCGCGCCGGTGCCCTCCAGGAAGATGTCGTCGTATTCGAGTCCGGAGAAATCGATGATGTCCTGCACCCGGAAGCGTGCCTTCAACACGTCGATGACATCGGGGCGACGCTCGCTGCGTCGGCTCGGCGAGAACATCGGGTACAGCGCGATGCGGCCGCCTGGGTGCGTCGAAAACCAGTTGTTCGGGAACACACTGTCTGGCCGCACGTTCTCGGTGTCCTCGAACATCAACACCTGGATGCCGGCGGCCTCCAGTGTCTCGGCGAGCCGCGTGCTCTCCTCGAACGCGGCGGCCGAGATCTGCTCAGCGCTGCGCGTGGGGTCGATCGACTGGAACGCGTTGTCGGCCGCGGTGGCCGGGTTCGGGCAGAAGTGGTGCGGTCGGATGAGCACGACCGCCGACGGGCACTGGACACTCATGGACGTGTCAGGCGCTGACGACGGCCGCCGCGGCGACCAGCGAGTACAGGTTCTTCGGGTCTGCGGGCTCGGCGATCAGGTCAACCTCCGTGAAGAAGTCGGTTCCGTCGACGGCGTCGCGCGCGTAACGCAGCGCGGAGAAGTCCTCGATCGCGAATCCCACGGAGTCGAACACCGTCACCTGCTCGTCGCTCGTGCGTCCGTCGGCCTCGCCGACCAGCACGCGCCACAGTTCGGTTACCGGGAAGTCGGCCTCGACCTGCTGGATCTCACCCTCGATGCGGGTCTGCTCGGGGAACTCGACGAAGACATCCGAGCGACGCAGGATGGCGGCATCCAGCTCCGTCTTACCGGGGCAGTCGCCGCCGATCGCGTTCAGGTGCATTCCCGGCTCGACCATGTCGTTGGTGACGATCGTCGCGTTGGTCTTGTCTGCCGTGCAGGTGGTGACGATGTCGGCTCCGCGGACGGCGTCAGCGGCATCCGTCGCACGAATGATCTCGAAGCCGAGCGGCGAGACGTTTGCGATGAACTTGTCGAGGGCGGCGGGGTCGTTGTCCCAGATGCGCAGCGTGGTGATGCCGAGCCCGGCCCGGAAGCCGAGGGCCTGGAACTCTGCCTGCGTGCCGGTGCCGAGCATGGCCATCACCGTGGAGTCCGGGCGGGCCAGCAGTTTCGCCGCAAACACGGAGGTGGCGGCGGTGCGAAGGGCCGTGAGGAGGGTCATTTCCGACCAGAAGGTCGGGTAGCCGGTGTTGACGTCGGCGAGCACGCCGAAGGCGGTGACCGTCTGGTGGCCGCGCGACGGGTTGGAGGGGTGCCCGTTGACGTACTTGAACGCGTAGGTCTCGCCGTCGCTGGTGGGCATGAGCTCGATGACGCCGAGCGGCGAGTGGCTCGCGACCCTGGGGGACTTGTCGAAGATGGGCCAGCGCGCGAAGTCCTCTTCGAGGTAGGTCACCATGCCCGTGATGATCGACTCGACCCCGGTGCTGGCGATCCAGCGGCTCATGTTTCCCACGTCGACGAAGCGCACCATGATTTCTCCCTTAACTCGTGTGCTCAGCCTACGAATGAGCACTATGCAGGAACAATGACCAGAGAGTGGTCTTTTTGGCAAGCGTCTGTGCGGATTGCTCAGAGTGCCTATACAATATGCTCATGGTGGCAATGGATGACCTGGATCGACGCCTCATCGGCCTGCTGAGGACCAACGCACGCGAGCCCGTGGCAGTGCTGGCCAGGCAGCTCGGCGTGACGAGAACCACGGTCACCAGCAGGCTCGACCGACTGCTCGACAGCGGCACGATCCTCGGATTCTCGGCCAGGGTGCGCGCCGAAAACGACCCTGACACGATCCGCGCCATCGCGCTGATCGAGGTCGAGGGTCGCACCACGGACGACGTGATCCGCCAGCTCCGCGGGTTCACGGAGGTGCACTCGCTGCACACGACCAATGGCGCCTGGGACCTGGTGGCCGAACTCCGCACCGACACACTCGGCAACTTCGACAGGGTGCTGGCGCGCATCCGGTCGCTGGATGGCGTTATCAACAGTGAGACGAGCCTGCTCCTGAGCTCGGTGATGGTCTAGGGCGCTGCGGGGTCGCGCGGCTCTCGTCGCGGCCCCCGTAGCGCGGTTCTCCGTCCAAATGAAGGAGATTTCGCGCCCGAGTGGCTGTGCGGCCCATAAGCACTCCGGGATCTGCGAAATCTCCTTCATTTGGGCGGGCGAAGTGGCGCGGGAGAGCGCGACGTACAGTAGATCATGACCGAAAAGCAGCCGTACGAGGTCGAGAGCGAGCACGAAGGCTTTGAAATCCGGCGCTATCCCGAGCACATTCTCGCCGAGGTCGACGTCGACGGCGAGTTCTTCGACGCCGGCAATCGTGGCTTCCGGCCCCTCATCAGCTACATCAGCGGCGCCAACGCCAGCCAGTCGAAAGTAGCGATGACCGCCCCCGTGATCCAGACACCCGCCGGCGAGAAATACACGGTGAGCTTCGTGCTTCCCGAGGGCATGGATGCCGCATCCGTCCCGGTCCCGACGGGCGCCGGTGTGCGCACCAGGGTGGTGCCGTCCAGTCGCGTGGCGGCGCGCCGGTTCAGCGGCGGCGCGGATGTGGCGCGCTACACGGACAACGCCACGGAACTCGTCGCGGCGGTTGCCCTCGCTGGGCTCGCCACTGTCGGAGCACCGTACTTCGCGCGGTACGACCCCCCATGGAAGCCGGGATTCCTTCGCCGCAACGAGGCACTGGTCCGGCTCGCGGACTGAACCGCACATCTGCGCTGAGGCCACGGTGCACTGCCCGTCCGTCGTCGCGCCCCGTTCTGTCCAAATGAAGGAGATTTCGCGCTTGAGTGCCTGTGCGGCCCATAAACACCTCGGAAGTTGGGAAATCTCCTTCATTTGGATGGGATGGGGCGAACTCCCGCCAGCGCCGCGGTGGCGCAGCAGTGCCCTGGGATCGGGGACAATTGGTGGAGATCGAGGCGGCAGCGGGCGTGATCGACAACTAGCTACCGACCCGGGGGAGACCCACGCATGAGCCTGATCAGGTTGAACGACGTCGAGCTGCGCTTCGACAAGACGCAGGTGCTGCGGGAGGCGTTCTTCCGGCTCGAGCCGAAGGATCGCGTCGGCCTGATCGGCCGCAACGGCTCCGGTAAGTCGACGCTACTGAAGCTCGTTCTCGAGCAGCTGGCGCCGACGAGCGGCACGGTCACCATCGAGCCCGGCACGAAGTTCGGCTACTTCTCGCAGTTCTCCGAGCTCAACGGTTCGGCCACCATCCTCGAGGTGCTCGACGACCTGTTTGTCGACATTCACGCGATCGAAACCGAACTCGCCAGCATCGATGCCACGATCGCGGCCGACCCCAGCGCCGACCTCGACGCGCTGATCCATCGCCAGGCGGACCTGTTCGAAGACATGGATCGCCTCGACGGCTGGGACTACAAGCGCCGCATCGACCAGGCGCTGACGACACTCGGCTTCACCGAGGCCCATCGCCACAGCGCGATCGACGACCTGTCTGGTGGATGGCGCAACCGCGCTGCGCTCGCCAAGATCGTGCTCGAAGACCCTGACGTGCTGCTGCTCGACGAGCCGACCAACTTCCTCGACGTCGCTGGCGTCGAGTGGCTGGAGGCCTGGTTCCGCGAATTCCATGGCGCCGCGATCATCGTCTCGCACGACCGTCGCTTCCTCGACTCCGTGGTCACGCGCATCATCGAGGTCGAGAACTTTCACCTGCACGAGTACCCGGGCAACTTCGGCGAGTACGTCATCCAGAAGCAGTTCAGGCTGAAGACACTCGAGCAGCAGTTCGTGCACGAATCGGAGCTGCTCGCCTTCGAGGCCGAGGGCATCGCCGACCGGCGCGAGGCGGCGAAGGCCGCGAGCCGCGGTCTCGACAAGCAGCTCTCGAACATCAAGAAGAGCCGCGCGCCCCGGCCCGTCGACCAGATCATCACCGAGATCTACGGCGGCCTTCACATCAAGGATGTGCTCTGCCGGGTCGACCGGATCAGCAAGTCCTACGACGGACGTACGCTGTTCTCCGACCTCAGTTTCGAGATCCGTCGACGCAACCGCATCGTGATCCTCGGCTCCAACGGCAGCGGAAAGTCCACACTGCTGCGCGTGCTCACGGATGAGAAGCCGGACTCCGGCGAGGCGGTCTGGACCAAGGGCAGCGACGTCATCTCCTACAACAAGGTGCTCGACGAGCTCGACCTCGACGACACCGTCACTCACGCCGTCAACGCGATGCCCGACAGCCTCGCGCTCACCGCGACGCGCAAGTCGGTCGGCCGGTTCCTGGCGATGTTCCAGTTCTCGGAGGCCGACCTGAAGCAGCGCATCGGCAACCTGTCTGGCGGCCAGCGCGCCCGGGTGGCGATGGCGCAGTGCCTGCTGTCTGGCGCATCCGTGCTGCTGCTCGATGAGCCGACCAACCACCTCGACATGGCCAGCACCCAGGTGATGGAGCGCGCCCTCGTTCACTTCCCGGGCGCCGTGGTCGTGGTGAGCCACGACCGGTTCTTCACCGACAAGATCGCGAACCGGTTCCTCGTGTTTGGCGCGGACGGCGCGGAGCCGGGCGAGATCGACGTGCGGGTCGCTTAGGAGCGCCTCGCTCGCCAGGCCTCCCAAGCGCCGGTCGACCACAACGCCCAGGCGACCAGCAGTGGCTGGAACAGCAGGCGGATGCCGAGCGCGATGGCCGTCGGGTTATCCCACCCATTCGTGCCGGTGTGCTCGAACAGCTGCGAGATGTTGCCGGGGAAGATCGCCAGGAAGAACAGCGCGACGACCCAGCCAACCGCCACCCGGTAGCGGGCCAGCAGAATCAGCGCGAGACCGAGGGTGATCTCGACGATCCCGGATGCCACGACCACGAAGTCCACGTCAAACGGAAGCCATGGCGGCACCTGTGCCTGGAACGCCTGCCGCGCGATGGTGAGGTGCCCCACTCCCGCCCCGATGAGGAACAGCCCGAGCAGCACCCTGCCGATGGTGCGGCTTACGGAGCCGGGTCGTGCGGCGGTGGTGCCGGCATCCTGTGTCATCACTCAAGACTGCGGCACAAACCGCAAGCACGCGAACCGTTAAGCGGTGGAGGGTCGCCCTGACCGGTACCACTTCATCCGTGGGCCCGCGATTCGCAGGACAATCGTGGCGAGGAAGGAGGCGGTGAGCAACGCCCAGAGCCATTCCGGGCTTGCCGCCACAATGGTCGTCAGCGGCCACACGCCCAGCGCGGCCAGCGGCCAGAAGAGCATGGAGATGCCGAGAAGGCTGAAGGTGTGACGCGACGGGTGTCCCGCCGCCGCCCACACCAGCACCAGCATGACCGCCGGGACCAGTCGCGGCGAGACTTCGGCCAGTGAACCGGAGTACGTCGTGACGAGCACCGCGATCGTCGTTGCGACGATGATCGCGATCGAGAGCACTGCCAAAGCGTTCCAGTGGGCGCTGCGTTCGACGACGAGCGGGGCGCGCGCAGCCGATCGATTGGTGGAACTGCTCTGGAATCCTTCGGCGTCGTGGGCGATGGTGTCTGCCGTTGAGGTGATCGTGCGCACCCACGCCTGGGTGCCGTGCAGGTCGAAGGACGAGGGCTCGGCCGAGTGACGATGCGCGTGAACGTCATCGGCTGTGGCGTCGGGGGATACGCCGGGCGAAGGGAGTGGATTCGGGGTTTCCATTGTGGGATCAGCGTATATCACAAAAGTCGCCGGTCATGGGGTACATTTCACAATTGAATGTACCCGGGTGAATGGCCGGGCTATACGGTGGATGCCCGCCCTGTTGCCGGTGCCTTGATGCGGATCGGGGTCAGCCTGGGAATCGAGACCCGCAGCACGATCGTCGACACGAACGATGCAGTGAGCATCGCCCACATCCAGGTTGGGCTTGCCGAAACGATGAAGGTGAATGGCCAGACACCGGCGGCGGCGAGAGGCCACAACAGCATCGAGCTTCCGAAGAGGAAATAGACGATGCGCGGCGGGCGGGACAGGCCGGCTGCGAGCCACGCCAACGCCACGATCATGGGTGGTACAAGCCTGGGCGAGATTGCCCCAAGCGGGCCGGAGTAGGTGGTTGTCAGGATCCCGATCGTGGCGATCACGATGGTCGTGATCGCCGAAATGGCGAGGACGTCCCAGAGAGGGTTGTATTTCACGGGGATCGGGTCGGGGCGGGCGGTCCTGAACGCAGGCTCCCATCGGAAGTCGCGCTCGGTGAACACGGGTTCTGGGGCCGCAGCCGGGTGGGTTTCGTCGCGGTGGCGCCCGTGCCTGTCGGCTCGCGCTCGCAGATCCGGGTCGAGCAGAACGCGCTGCGCCTCATTGAGCCTGTGGGTCATCGCCGTGCCCGCGGCACCGGCGATGTCGGGGTGGTACGCCCGCACCAGTCGGCGGTAGGCAGCACGAATCTCATCGTCTGTGGCTTCGGGGGTCACGCACAGTAATTCGTAATGGGTGGGGGATTCCATCGTCCCTTCAGCATAGACAAATTTGCCCCCCAAAAGTGGGGTACAGGGGTTGTCAGCGGTCTGCAAGGAAGCAAACCCGGACCGGAATCACAACCCCTCGCATCGGGGCGTTCTGCGTGCTTGTCTGGGGGAATGTCCGAGCTGGCGATGTTCCCCCTGGGGTCAGTGCTGTTTCCGTACATGCCGCTGAGCCTGCGGCTGTTCGAGGAGCGGTACATCGTGATGCTCTCCCGGGTGCTGCAGGACGAGGCATCCGAGTTCGGCGTTGTGCTCATCGAGCGGGGTCAGGAGGTTGGCGGCGGCGAGAAGCGGTTCGAGGTCGGCACCGTCGCCAGAATCGTGCAGCTCGAGGCGGCCGAGGGTTTCATCGGGCTGGCAGCGGAGGGGCGCGCACGGATAGCGATCGACGAGTGGCTCGACGACGACCCGTACCCGCGGGCCATCGTGAGGGAGCTGCCCGACCTTGAGTGGGATGACTCGTTGCAGCCGTTGCGGGATCGTGCCGAGCAGCTGGTGCGTCGCACTCTGGCGATGGCGAGCGAGTTTCTGGATGCCAGCTGGTCTCCCGATGTCGAACTCTCGGAGGATCCCGTGGCCCATGCCTGGCAGCTCGCCGCGATCTCTCCGCTGGGGCCGCTCGACCAGGTCGCGCTGCTGGGCTCGGATACGATGAGCGAGCTCCTGGAGGGGATCATCGAGCACACCCTCGGAGTCGAGTTGGCGCTCGCGTCACCGTGGCAGGACGACGAGCCGGAATGAACGGCTGCCGTCGGGGCATCCGGTTGCCGCCCTCTCTTGCTAGGCTGGCCGCACAACTGAACATCTGGCCGCAACACGATGCGGGAGAGCCGGAGGATGAGCGTGTGCTTTAGAGCCACGCGCAGCCGACGGCACCGAAGGAGCAAGCCTCCCCGCCAATCTCTCAGGTTCACGTACCGCATCGACTGGCCACTCTGAAAAGTGAAGCACGGCACCAGCCAGCTTCCGCCGACGGTGAAAGCGACCCCCGCCCTAAAAGGCGACCGGGCCGCGAAACTCTCAGGCTCATGACAGAGGGGGAGTTCCACCCGCAGCCACGCCTACAGGAGAACTCCGTGACCGATGCTCCCGACCCTCGACAGTCGCCTCTGCACGATGTGCATGCCGCTGCTGGCGCCAGCTTCACTGACTTCGCCGGATGGCTGATGCCGGTGCGTTACAGCTCCGACCTCGCCGAGCACCACGCGGTGCGCACGGCAGCCGGCATCTTCGACATCTCCCACATGGCCGAGATCGCCGTCGACGGTCCTGATGCCGCGGCGTTCCTCGACTTCGCGCTCGCGGGCAGACTCTCGGCCGTGGCGATCGGCCAGGCCAAGTACAGCCTGCTGCTCGACACCTCCGGCGGAATCATCGACGACCTCGTCGTGTACCGCAAGGGCGACGACTCCTTTCTCGTCGTCGCGAACGCGGGCAACCGGGCGCCCGTCGCCGAGGCACTCGATCATCGATCAGGGGAGTTCGAGGTCACAGTCGACGATCAGAGCGACGAGATCTCGCTCATCGCGGTGCAGGGTCCCCGGTCGCGCGAGATCGTGGAGGCGGCGGCAGGCATCAGCGGCATCGAACTGGACTCGCTGAAGTACTACTGGAGCACCAGCGGCACGTTCAACGGTCTTCCCCTCATGGTGGGACGCACCGGCTACACCGGCGAGGACGGCTTCGAGCTCTACATTCAGGCGGATGCCGCGGCATCCCTCTGGGCGGCGCTCACGACCGCGGGCGAGCCGTTCGGGCTCGTGCCCGCCGGGCTCGCCAGCCGCGACACCCTCCGGCTGGAGGCGGGCATGCCGCTGTACGGTCACGAGCTCGGACTGGACACGCTGCCGGTGCAGGCCGGACTCGGCCGGGTCGTGAACCTCAAGAAGGACGTCGATTTCGTCGGACGGCAGGCCTCAGAGACCGGAGCCCCCGAGGGCGCTCGAGTACTCGTCGGACTCGCCTCCGAGGGCAAGCGCGCCGGCCGTGCCGGCTACGCCGTGTTCGACGGCGACACCGAGGTCGGCACGATCACCAGCGGCGCGCTGTCGCCCACCCTCGGCCACCCGATTGCGATGGCATACGTCGACCCCGCGGTGAGCGCGCCGGGTACCGAGCTGGCAATAGACGTGCGGGGGTCGCGAGTCGCGGCATCCGTCGTATCACTTCCCTTCTACAAGCGAGAGGCATGACCATGGCTGAACTGAACGAACTCAAGTACACCGCCGAGCACGAGTGGATCCTCATCGACGGTGACGTCGCCACGGTCGGCATCACGGCGTACGCCGCCGAGAAGCTGGGCGACATCGTTTTCGTCGAACTTCCCAAGGTCGGCTCGACGCTGACCGAGGGCACGGTGGTCGGCGAGATCGAATCCACCAAGTCGGTCGGTGAGCTGTTCGCGCCCGTCAACGGAACCGTCGTCGAGGCCAACGAGGCCGTCACCACCAGCCCCGAGCTGGTCGAACAGCGACCCGTTCGGTGAGGGCTGGCTCGTCAAGGTGCAGTTCACCGAGCTGCCCGAGCTGCTCGACCTGGCCGCGTACACGGCATTGACGGGCGAGTAATGACCGACAGATTTGCCGAACGTCACATCGGAACGGATGCCACGGCGCAGGCCGCGATGCTGGCCGCCGTCGGCTACGACACAGTAGAGGCGCTCGTGACGGCCGCCGTCCCCGCGTCGATCGCGGTGGCGCCTGGCGTGGGTTCGAGCATCCCGGATGCCGCAACCGAGCGTGAGGCGCTCGCCGAACTCCGCACGCTCGCCGACCACAACACGGTCAATCGCTCGATGATCGGTCTCGGTTACTACGACACCATCACCCCGGCGGTGATCAAGCGCAATGTGCTCGAAAACCCCAGCTGGTACACCGCGTACACGCCGTACCAGCCCGAAATCTCGCAGGGCCGACTCGAGGCCCTCATCAACTTCCAGACCATGGTGTCTGACCTCACCGGGATGACCACCGCGAACGCGTCCATGCTCGACGAGGGCACCGCCGTCGTCGAGGGGATGCTGCTGGCCAGGCGCGCATCCGGATCAGACTCGAACGTCTTCATCGTCGACGCGGATGCCCTGCCGCAGACCAAGGCGATCCTCGCGAACCGCGCGGAGGCGGTCGGCATCGAGCTGGTCGAGCTCGACATCACGACGGCCGACCTGCCAGACGCGTTCGGCATCTTCGTGCAGTACCCGGGCGCATCCGGTCGCATCGTCGATCCGTCCGCGGCCATCGCGGCCGTCAAGGAGAACGGCGGCCTCGCGGTCGTCGCCGCCGACCTGCTCGCCCTCACGCTGCTCACCTCGCCCGGCGAGCTCGGCGCGGATGTCGCGGTCGGAACCAGCCAGCGCTTCGGCGTCCCCATGGGCTTCGGCGGACCGCACGCCGGCTACATGGCCGTGCGCAAGGGGCTCGAACGGCAGCTTCCCGGCCGGCTCGTCGGCGTCTCACAGGATGCCGTCGGTCACCCCGCCTACCGCCTCACCCTGCAGGCTCGCGAGCAGCACATCCGCCGCGAGAAGGCCACGTCCAACATCTGCACAGCGCAGGTGCTGCTCGCCGTCATGGCATCGATGTACGCCGTCTATCACGGCCCCGAGGGCCTCAAGCGCATCGCGCTTCGGGTTCGGGATGCCGCAGAATCCTTCGCCGCCCGACTGGTCGCCGGTGGCTTCGAGCTCGAGAGCGAGAACTACTTCGACACGCTGACGGTTCGTACCCCGGCGCGCGCGGCGGCGATCGTCACCGCGGCCCGGGCCAGCGGCATCCTGTTGCATCTCGTCGATGCAGACACCGTTCGGCTCAGCTTCGACGAGGTCAACTCGCAGCCGTACAGCGGGGCAGCCGGCCCCGGCACCCACGATCTCGCGCAGGCCTTCGGGCTGGATGCCGGCGTCACCGTGCTGACCGAGTCGCAGTCCATCCCGGCGGCGCTCGCGCGCACCTCCGACTACCTCACGCACCCGGTGTTCAACACCCACCGCAGCGAGACGTCGATGATGCGCTACCTCAAGTACCTCGCCGACAAGGACTACGCGCTCGACCGCGGGATGATCCCGCTGGGCTCGTGCACGATGAAGCTGAACTCGGCCACCGAGATGGAATCGGTGACGTGGCCGGAGTTTGCCGGCATCCACCCGTTCGCGCCCGCCGAGGACGTCTCGGGTTACCTCGTCATGATCTCGCACCTCGAGACCTGGCTGGCCGAGGTCACCGGCTACGACACGGTCTCGCTGCAGCCGAACGCCGGCAGCCAGGGTGAGCTCGCCGGACTGCTCGCGATCCGCGGGTATCACCGATCGCGCGGCGACGACCACCGCACCGTGTGCCTGATCCCGTCGAGCGCGCACGGCACGAATGCCGCCAGCGCAGTGCTTGCCGGCATGAAGGTCGTCGTCGTGGCGACCGACGAGCTCGGCAACGTCGACCTCGACGACCTGCACGCCAAGGTCGCGCTGCACGAGGAATCGCTCGCGGCGCTCATGATCACCTACCCGTCGACGCACGGCGTGTACGAGCACGAGATCCGCGCGATCTGCGACTCGGTGCACGACGCCGGCGGCCAGGTCTACGTCGACGGCGCCAACCTCAACGCGCTGCTCGGGTACGCCAGGTTCGGCGACTTCGGCGGAGACGTCTCGCACCTCAACCTGCACAAGACCTTCTGCATCCCGCACGGCGGTGGCGGGCCCGGTGTTGGTCCCGTAGCCGCCAAGGCACACCTGGCTCCGTTCCTGCCCGGGCACCCGATGGCGCAGAGCTCGCACCACCCCGCCTTCGACCTGCTCAGCGGCCGCGAGGGCGAGTTCGTACATGCGGGCGGGCCCGTCAGCGCCGCGCCGTACGGCAGCCCGAGCATCCTGCCCATCTCGTGGGCCTACGTGCGCATGATGGGACTGGATGGCCTCAAAGCCGCCACCGGTGCCGCCGTTCTCGCGGCGAACTACGTTGCGGTGCGCCTGCGCGACCACTACCCGGTGCTGTACGCCGGCGACAACGGTCTCGTGGCGCACGAGTGCATCCTCGACCTGCGGCCGCTCAAGGAGGCCACCGGCATCGACAACAACGACGTCGCCAAGCGGCTCGTCGACTACGGATTCCACGCCCCGACGATGTCGTTCCCGGTCGCGGGCACCCTCATGGTCGAGCCGACCGAGAGCGAAGACCTGGCCGAGATCGACAGGTTCATCGATGCGATGATCGCGATCAAGGATGAGGCCGATGCCGTGGCATCCGGAGTCTGGCCCGCCTCAGACAACCCGCTCGTGAACGCGCCGCACACGGCCCAGGCCGTCATCGAGGGGGAGTGGGATCACGCCTACTCACGCGAGCAGGCGGTGTATCCGCTGCGCTCGCTGATCAGCCACAAGTACTGGCCGCCGGTGAGGCGCATCGACAACGCCTTCGGTGACCGCAACCTGGTCTGCGCCTGTCCGCCGATCGAGGCCTTCGCCGACTGACGCACGCCTTTCCCCTCCGCCCGCCTTCCCACTTTCATCATTCAGGAGGTGGTGCATGCCGGTGGGCGCGGTCGACGCCTGCCGCCGAGACTCCAGCAACTGCGGCTGACTCACCGCGCGCACGCAGCAACTGGAGTTTCGGCGGCGTCGGCGACCGGATGCGCGCCGGCGGCCGCGCGCCGGCGGCGGCGCGGCGGCGCGCCGGCGCGCGGCTCGCCAGGTGCCGCGAGACTCCAGCAACTACCGCTGGCTCGGGGCTCGCGCGCAACAGCTGGAGTTTCGGGGCGGTGTGGGCGCAGGATGCCCCGGCTCAGGCCGCGGGGAGGCCGAACAGTTCCGGGAACGTGGCAGCCGCCCACGGGTACCCCACGAAGATCACCGCGTCGAGAGCCGCGTGCGCGACGATGAGCGGCAGCAGCCGGCCGAAGCGGCTGTAGAGCCAGCCGAAGAGCAGGCCCATCAACACGTTGCCGACGAACGCTCCGAAGCCCTGGTACAGGTGGTACGTGCCGCGCAGCAGCGCAGCGCTGACGATGATCTGCCAGCGGCCCCAGCCGAGCTGGCCGAGCCGCGCGAACAGGTAGCCGACGACGATGACCTCTTCGGTGATCCCGGCGTCTATGGCGCGCAGGATGAGCACCGGCACCGTCCACCAGTACGTGTCGAGCGCCGCCGGATTGACGGTCGTGTTGAGGTTCAGCGCCACGCTGCCGAGGTAGACCACCAGGCCGCCGGCGCCGATCAGCGAGCGCGAGCGCGACGCCGGACAGCGCATCGCGGGCCGGCCGGGTGAAGTCGACGCCCAGCTGCGCCCAGGTGCGGCCGTGAACCCTGCCACAGCAGGAACGCGACGAGCGCCACCGGCAGCAGGTCAAAGAAGATGGCCATCAGCTGGTAGATGAGGTCGAAGACCTCCCGGTCGCTGAGCGAGTTGTTCATCGACGTCGTCTGCTGCGACAGCGCCTGTTCCCGCGTGAGCTTGTTGGCCAGCGACACGACCGAATACGCAGCGGATGCCCCGAACGACAGCCCGAGCACGACACCGATCTCCGCGCCGAGCCTGCGCCGCGACATCCGTCCGGCGGCGACGTCGGTCACGGTGCAGATGCTGGCGGCATCGCGCACGCCGGGGTCCCACCCGGCAGGCGGTGCCGGTTTTTCGCGACGGCCTTATACGCCAGGGCGGCCACCCACGACACCGGAGGCGTCGCGATGAGGGTGCCTGCGAGTCGAAGCACGAAGGATGGCTGCATCCTGAGCAGTGCCGAGAACGCGAGGTGACCCGCGTATTGATGGGTGGATGTCACGAGCCAGGCGTACTCCGAAACGTCATCGTGGGTCAGCCCGAGTTGATCCAGGTCGAGCCACTGCCAGGGCGAGGTCGCCGGAAAGTTGGGGAGCCAGTGTTCCAACCTGTCTACCCACGTTGTGCAGAACGCACAATCGCCGTCGAAGACCAGCAGCGGCGCTATGGACGATTCCGACAATCCAGCGTTGCTCATCGTCCGATCGTACGCCGATCGTCGCGCGCGTTCGCTGTATTCCGTTGATATTGACGCAGTATTTGTGCGTCGAGATGCGATCGCGACGCAAATATTCGGCGGCTGGGTTCGGAAATTCATCATCAAGTTACTGAGCTGTAACGTTTCCGTCTACAGTTTTGAGATGCATGTACGCCCGACTTAGGGTGTGAACATCAGGCGCGTCGTGGCGCACAATGCTGCGGCGTTCGCTCATCTTTCACCAGGAGGAAAATTGAGAACCATCAAGTTTGGCTCAGCATTGGGAGGCCTGGTTCTGACCACGGCTCTCGTGCTCACGGGCTGCGCAACTGACAGTGGAGGCAACACCGGCGGCGGAGACACGTCCGCGGTGATCACGGTCAACGGATCAGAACCACAGAACCCGCTGGTCCCCACCAACACGAACGAGACCGGCGGCGGCAAGATCCTTGACGCCATCTTCGCTGGCCTCGTCTACTACGACGCCGAAGGCGCTCCACACAACGACGTCGCCGAGTCCATCGAGACCGACGACTCGCAGAACTACACCATCACGCTCAAGTCAGACCAGAAGTTCAGCGATGGCTCGCCGGTTACCTCGTCGTCGTTCGTTGACGCCTGGAACTACGGCGCCCTGCTGAGCAACGAGCAGCTGAGCAGCTACTTCTTCGAGTCGATCGAGGGCTTCAGCTACGACGAAGACAGCGAGCTCAGCGGACTGAAGGTCATCGACGACACGACCTTCACCGTGAAGCTCAAGCAGCCAGAGTCTGACTTCCCGCTGCGTCTCGGCTACTCGGCGTTCTTCCCGCTGCCTGAAGGTGCACTGGATGACCCGGCAGCCTACGGCGAGAGCCCGATCGGCAACGGCCCGTACATGCTCGACGGCGAAGACGCGTGGAAGCACGACGTCAGCCTGAAGGTCATCCCGAACCCGGAGTACAAGGGCGACCGCGTAGCGCAGAACGGTGGAGTCGACTTCATCTTCTACGCGACGCAGGATGCCGCATACGCCGACCTGCAGGGTGGAAACCTCGACGTGCTCGACGCAGTCCCGGACAGCGCATACGCGTCGTTTGAGAGTGAGTTCGGTGACCGGGCCATCAACCAGCCCGCGGCGATCTTCCAGTCGTTCACCATCCCGCAGGGTCTGGCTCACTTCACCGGTGAGGAAGGCGCGCTCCGTCGTGCAGCCATCTCAATGTCGTTCGACCGCCAGCAGATTACCGACGTGATCTTCGAGGGCACCCGCACACCGGCTACAGACTTCACGTCGCCGGTAATTGACGGCTACTCGGACAAGCTCGACGGTGCCGACGTGCTCAAGTACAACCCGGACGAGGCGAAGAAGCTGTGGGCTGAGGCCGACGCTATTGCCCCGTGGGACGGTAGCTTCCAGATCGGCTACAACGCCGACGGTGGACATCAGGGTTGGGTGGATGCGGTAACTAACGCCGTCAAGAACACCCTCGGCATCGAGGCTTCGGGTAACCCGTACCCGACCTTCGCCGCGTTCCGCACCGACGTAACCGACCGCACGATCACGACCGCGTTCCGTACCGGATGGCAGGCCGACTACCCGGCTCTGTACAACTTCCTCGGACCGATCTATGCGACCGGTGCTGGCTCGAACGACGGTGACTACTCGAGTGCTGAATTCGACGCACTCCTGAAGGAAGGCGCCGGCGAGCCCGACATCGACAAGGCAAACGCGATCTTCCAGAAGGCCCAGGAGGTTCTGCTGAAGGACCTTCCGGCCATCCCGCTCTGGTACTCCAACGTGACCGGCGCTTATGGCGCAGACGTGGAGAACGTGAAGTTCGGCTGGAACTCCGTGCCGATCTATAACGAGATCACCAAGCAGTAACCTGCACGGCCGGAGCCCGCTCCGGCACCCTGGGGCGGCGACGAAATGTCGCCGCCCCAGGGCATGCCCATCTCGAGTACGTCCCAGGGAGTGCCCCGTGTTGATTTTGCGAATACTCGCATGGCAGAAGTGAAGGCTGGATAGATGGTCCGGTATATCCTGTTTCGGCTTCTCCAGGCCATCCCGGTTTTCTTCGGGGCGACCCTCCTCATCTATTTTCTGGTGTTCGCCCTACCGGGGGATCCGATCGCTGCGCTTGGCGGCGACCGCGGACTGAATCCGGCTGTCGCCGACGCGATTCGCGCCAGATACCACCTCGACCAGCCGTTCTTCGTGCAGTACTTCTACTACTTGCAAGGCATTCTCACGGGTGACCTCGGCACGACCTTCTCGGGCCAGCAGGTGTCAGACATCCTCGCGCGAACCTTCCCGGTCACGTTCCGTCTGGCCGTTATGGCGATCATCATCGAGTCTGTCTTCGGCATTCTGATTGGTCTCATCGCCGGGCTCCGCAAGAACGGCATCTTCGACACCGTCTCGCTGCTGTTGTCGCTGGTATTAATCTCCATGCCCATCTTCGTGCTGGCCTTCCTTGCCCAGTTCGTGTTTGGCATCCAACTCGGCTGGGCTCGAACGACCGTCAGTGGTGATGCGCCCCTCAATGAGTTGATCCTGCCCGCGTTCGTTCTGGCGTTTTTCGTCATAGCCAATGTGATCCGGCTCACTCGTACCTCGGTGATTGAAAATTTGGACGCCGACTTCGTGCGCACCGCGACCGCGAAGGGGCTGAGCCGACAGCGGATCGTCAGGGTGCACGTGCTGCGCAACTCCCTCATCCCGGTGATCACCCTGATTGGCACCGACTTCGGTCTCCTCATCGTCGGAGCCACAGTCACAGAAGGAATCTTCAATGTGCCTGGCGTCGGCAACACCCTCTTCAAGGCAATCGTGCTGAGCGAAGCCCCCACCGTGGTGTCGTTCGTCACAGTGTTCGTCATTGTGTACCTGATCTCGAATCTGCTTGTCGACATCCTGTACGCCTTCCTCGACCCAAGGATCCGCTATGGAAAATAGCCAGAGTTCGCGCCCCGCACTAAGCGAAACCCACTTCGTCGCACCTCTTGACGAGACGCCGCTTCAAGCGACTGACGTTGTTGCGGAGGATTCCAAGCCGAGCAATCTCTACATCGACGCCTGGAATGATGCAAGACGACGCCCCATGTTTTGGATTTCGGGATTCTTCATCCTTCTGGTCATCATCGTCGGTGTGTTTCCGAATCTCTTCACTCAAGTCGATCCGCGCTCTTGCAGCCTGGCGTTCAGTAATGACGGTCCGTCGGCTGGGCATATTCTCGGGTACACCAAGCAGGGTTGCGATGTTTTCGCCCGAATTATCTACGGTACGTCCACCTCGCTCACCGTGGGGTTGCTCGCGACGGTGATCATCACCGTCATCGGCGTCATCTTCGGCGCTCTCGGTGGGTACTTCGGTGGGTGGGTAGATGCAATCCTCTCTCGCATCGGCGACATCTTCTTCGCGATCCCGTACTTCCTTGCGGCAGTGGTGATCATGTCGGTGTTCGTCAGCAACCGCAACGTGCTCATCATCGCGCTCGCGATCGGATTCTTCGCGTGGCCGGGCACAGCTCGCATCCTGCCGAGGCCAGATCCTCTCGGTCAAGAATGCCGACTACGTGACATCAGCGACGGCTCTTGGTGTGTCTCGAATGAAAATTCTGTGGCGCCACGTGCTGCCCAACTCGATCGCTCCGGTCATCGTCACCACGACTATTGGACTCGCCGGGGCCATCGTGGCCGAAGCTACGCTGTCGTTCCTTGGAGTCGGGTTGCCATCATCTGTGATGTCGTGGGGTAATGACATCAGCGCGGCCCAACGAGACTTGCGTAACAACCCGATGACCCTTATCTGGCCGTCGCTCGCCCTGACGAGTACGGTTCTCGCCTTCGTTGTGCTCGGCGAAGTCATCCGCGATGCGATAGACCCGAAAGCGAGGGCACGCCGATGAGCCAGCCAGCGACCAGCGCCCCCAACGAAAAGCGACGGATCGGCACACCCCTGCTCGAGATCCGCGACCTTCAGGTTGCTTTTGCGACACAGTCGGGGATGGTGCCTGCCGTCAACGGCGTGAGCCTTACCCTGCTGCAGGGCGAGACGCTCGCTATCGTGGGTGAGTCGGGCTCCGGAAAGACCACCACCGCGCTCTCGGTCATCAACCTCCTTCCCGGTGCGGCAGAGATCACCGGCGGCAGCATCCTCTTCGACGGTGTCGACCTGACGAAACTTTCGGAGAAGGAGCTCGAAGGCGTGCGCGGAAAGCAAATAGGTTTCGTGCCTCAGGACCCGATGTCGAACCTGAACCCCGTCTGGCGCATTGGCTTCCAGGTCGAAGAGACCCTCGTCGCCAATGGCAAGGCGCAGCGCGGCCAGGATGCCAAAAAGAAGGCCATCGCGGTACTGGAGAACGCAGGGCTCGGCGACGCAGCGCAGCGTATGCGCCAGTACCCGCACCAGTTCTCCGGCGGCATGCGCCAACGCGTGTTGATCGGAATCGGCCTGTCGTCCAAGCCGAAAGCTGCTGATCGCGGATGAGCCCACCTCCGCTCTCGACGTGACGGTGCAGCGCGTCATCCTGGATCACCTCGCGAAGTTGACGGCAGAGACTGGCACATCGGTGCTGTTCATCACCCATGACCTCGGGTTGGCGGCAGAACGCGCCCAAAAGCTGGTCGTGATGTACAAGGGTCGCGTCGTCGAGGCCGGCCCTTCGATTGAGCTGCTGCAGAATCCGCAACATCCATACACAAAGCGACTCGTCGCGGCCGCGCCAAGCCTGGCGTCACAGCGGTCTGCAGGGCAGTGCCGCATCGATCGCAGCTCGCGACCTGCGCGAATCCGAGAGCGCCGACGTGGACCTGGCTCGGACCGCCGAGGAGCGCGCAGCTCACGCCGCGAAAGCCCTGGCCGCACCGCCCGCTGTGCAGGTCGAGAACCTCACCAAGGTGTTCCGCATCAACTCCGGCAAGTTCAGGAGCGAGCCGTTCACCGCCGTCGATTCGGTGTCGTTCTCTATCGCGAAGGGCACAACCACGGCGCTGGTAGGGGAGTCGGGTTCGGGTAAGTCCACCGTCGCGCGCCTTGTGCTGAAGCTCGACGAGCCCACGTCAGGGCGCATCATCGTGGACGGCAGCGACCTCGCGACGACCCGCGGCAAGGACCTGCTCGCGCTGCGTCGACGTATGCAGCCGGTGTTCCAGGATCCCTTTGGATCCCTCGACCCGCTGTACAACATCGGTGCGACGATCGCCGAGCCGCTGGTCGCGCACCGCGTCGGAGACGCCCGGGAACAGCAGGCACGCGTTCTGGAATTGCTCGATCAGGTCTCCCTGCCGAGAGATGCTCGTCGACCGGTACCCCAACGAACTGTCGGGTGGCCAGCGACAGCGAGTGGCGATCGCGCGGGCGCTGGCGCTCAAGCCCGACATCGTCGTGCTTGATGAGGCGGTCTCGGCGCTCGACGTGCTCGTTCAGGCCCAGATTCTGGCACTGCTCGGCGAGCTGCAGTCCGAACTCGACCTGACCTACCTGTTCATCACTCACGACCTCGCGGTGGTGCGGCTCATCGCCGACAACGTGTGCGTGATGCGCAAGGGCAAGATCGTCGAAGCCGCGTCTACGAGCGAAGTTTTCGACAACCCGCGCGAGCAGTACACACAGGAACTGCTGGCAGCCATTCCGGGCGCAGACATCGCGCTCGGCGCCTAGCATTTTCGCGCATCCGGGACCACCTGACCCTGTCGGCTGACGCCGGCAGGGTCATCCCGGTTTAGGGTGTGAAGGTGAGTTGCAACGCCGCGGAGTTCTTTCTGCGTGCTCAGGAGGAAAATTGAGAATCCCACGATTCGCCGTCGTCGCCGCCTCGGTCGTCGCGTGCGTGGTGATGCTATCCGGGTGCTCAGTGTCTCGTTCCGAGATCATCGAGGGGTCGTCGGTGGCGGTGGCCTGGGATGAGCCGTTCTCCTCGTACAACAGCAACACGGTCTTCGGCGACGCCGCGACCAACCACAACATCAGGTACGCGACCAACTCGCAGTTCAACTACTTCGACGGCACGCCGGAACTTCAGAAGGATCCGTCATTCGGAAGCTACGAGAAGATCTCCGATGACCCTCTGGTCGTGAAGTACACCATTGCGGACGGCGTCACGTGGTCCGACGGCACGGCAGTGGATGCTGCGGATCTGCTGCTCAACTGGGCGTCGCTGTCTGGAGCGCTGAATACTCCCGGCTTCGAGCCAACCCGAAGCGCGGACCCCACCACCGGCGAACTGGCTCCCGAGATCCCTGGCGACGTCGTGTACTTCGACTCGGGGTTCGAGCCCACCGCAGGGCTCAGGCTCGTGAGTGCACTGCCGACCGTCAGCGACGACCGGAAGTCGATCACCATGACGTGGGATTCCCCATCCGCTGATTGGGAGCTCGCCTTCTCGGATGCGGGCCTACCCGCCCACGTGCTTGCCGCGAAGTCGCTGGGCATCGAGGATCCTCAGCGGGCAAAGGATGCGGTCATCTCGGCGATCCTGACCGACAACGCCGCCTCGCTGGAGAAGCTGGCCACCTTCTGGAACACCGGGTTCAACTTCACCGAGATGCCCAGCGATCGCAGTCTCGTCGTCAGTAATGGCCCGTACCGGATCACGGACCTCGTGCCAAACCAATACGTCACCCTCACCGCGAACGAGAATTACGGAGGCGCCCACAAGCCGAAGTTTGCGACGGTCACCGTCAGGTTCATCGCCGACCCCATGGCTGCCATCCAGGCGTTGCAGACGGGCGAGGTCCAGGTGATTGCGCCGCCAGCCACCGCGGGCGTCGCCGAGCTTCTCGCAACTCTCGACATGGAGGTTCTTGAGGGCTTCACCAGTGCCTACGAGCACATCGATCTTCAGTTCGACCAGTCGCGGAGTGGGCACTTCAACAATCCGCTGATCCGTGAGGCGTTTTTGAAGGTCGTTCCCCGGCAGGAAATCGTGGAGAACCTCATCGAACCGATCCAGGGCAGTGCCACCACGCGCGATTCCCTGGTCTTCCTGCCGGGCGCGGAAGGGTACGACGACTCGATTGCCGCGAACGGCTCGGAGGATTTCGCCGGAATCGACGTGGCTGGCGCCACGGCGCTCCTGGCCGAGGCGGGCGTCACCAATCCCGAGGTGTGCGTGCTCTTCTCGTCGACGAACGCGGTGCGGGTGGCCGCGTTCCAGCTGATACAGCAGTCAGCTGCGCTAGCCGGGTTCGCGGTCACCGACTGCTCAACCCCAGACATGGCCGCCGTCCTGGGTACCCCGGGCGCCTACGATGCCGCATTGTTCGGGTGGCGCTCGACGGGCCCCGGCGTCACGGGCAGCGAGTTGGCGGCATTCACTTCGGACGGCTCGAACAACCTCAGCTACTACAGCAACGCCAGAGTGGACAGGATCGCTGACAATCTGCTCACCGAATCCGACCCGCTCGAGCGCATCGAGCAGGGAAAGAGGCTGGACAAGATCCTGCTGGACGACTTCTACGGCGTCACCATCTTCCAGTACCCATCCGTGACGGCCTTCGACCCGGCCGAGGTCGCGAATGTGTCATCGTCGGCGCTGCCACCCACCGTGTTCTGGAACATTTGGGAATGGAGCCCCGCCAGCGACTAGCCCGGCGCCTGGAGACGCCCTGACCTGTGGATATCCCCGCGCACAGGACGGGAGCCGTGCGGCGCGGTAGACTAATTGAGCAGGGAACTCACGATGAGGCCCTGCGACACCCCAAGAACCTCACACGCAGCGACTCCTCGCTGCCGTGCTGCTGCCGGATCCGCTCGCTCATCGCGAGCGGCGAGAAGCCCGCGCAGCCTCCAAGGCCTCGGACGGCCAGAACTAGAAGGAACACGCTCATGGCAATCGCCACACGCTCAGACCTGCGCAACGTGGCGATTGTCGCCCACGTTGACCACGGCAAGACCACCCTCGTTGACGCCATGCTGAGGCAGACCAACTCATTCGCCGAGCACGCTCACCTTGAGGAGCGTGCGATGGACTCGAACGACCTCGAGCGCGAAAAGGGCATCACGATCCTCGCCAAGAACACGGCGATCTCGTACAACGGCATCCACGCAGCCGCGAACGGCGACGGCGGACCGATCATCATCAACGTGATCGACACCCCGGGCCACGCCGACTTCGGTGGCGAGGTGGAGCGCGGACTGTCCATGGTCGACGGTGTCGTGCTGCTGGTCGACGCGAGCGAGGGCCCGCTGCCGCAGACCCGCTTCGTGCTGCGCAAGGCTCTCGAGGCCAAGCTCCCCGTCATCCTGCTCGTCAACAAGACGGACCGACCGGATGCGCGCATCGACGAGGTTGTCGCCGAGAGCCAGGACCTGCTGCTCGGCCTCGCCAGCGACATGCACGACGACTTCCCCGACCTCGACCTCGACGCCGTGCTCGACGTTCCCGTCGTGTACGCCTCGGGCCGCAACGGTGCCGCGAGCGCGAACAAGCCTGAGAACGGCTCGCTGCCGGACAACGACGACCTCGAGCCGCTGTTCGACGCGATCATCAAGCACATCCCGGCTCCCACCTACGACGACGAGCACCCCCTGCAGGCGCACGTCACCAACCTCGACGCTTCGCCGTTCCTCGGCCGCCTCGCTCTGCTGCGTGTCTTCAACGGCACCATCAAGAAGGGCCAGACCGTGGCCTGGGTCAAGCACGATGGCAGCGTGCACAACGTGCGCGTCACCGAGCTGCTCATCACGAAGGCTCTCGATCGCTTCCCGACCGAATCAGCCGGCCCCGGTGACATCGTCGCCGTCGCAGGCTTCGAAGACATCACCATCGGCGAGACCCTCGCAGACCCGGAGGACGTTCGCCCGCTTCCCACCATCAAGGTGGATGACCCGGCGATCTCGATGACGATCGGCACCAACACGTCCCCGATCATCGGCAAGGTCAAGGGTCACAAGCTCACCGCGCGCATGGTCAAGGACCGTCTCGACCGCGAGCTGGTCGGTAACGTCTCGATCAAGCTGGTCGACATCGGACGCCCGGACGCCTGGGAGATCCAGGGCCGTGGCGAGCTCGCGCTCGCGATCCTCGTCGAGCAGATGCGTCGCGAAGGCTACGAACTGACCGTCGGCAAGCCGCAGGTGGTCACCAAGCACATCGACGGCAAGCTCAACGAGCCGTTCGAGCACCTCACCATCGACTCGCCCGAAGAGTACCTCGGCGCGATCACCCAGCTTCTCGCATCCCGCAAGGGCCGCATGGAGACCATGACGAACCACGGCACCGGCTGGGTTCGCATGGAGTTCATCGTGCCGTCGCGAGGCCTCATCGGATTCCGCACCGAGTTCCTCACGATCACCCGCGGTACCGGTATCGCCAACGCGATCTCGCACGGCTACGAGCCGTGGGCAGGCGCCATCGAGACCCGCACCAACGGCTCGATCGTCGCAGACCGCTCAGGTGTCGCCACCCCGTTCGCCATGACGGCCCTTCAGGAGCGCATGTCGTTCTTCGTCGAGCCGACCCAGGAGGTCTACGAGGGCATGGTCGTCGGTGAGAACTCACGTGCAGACGACATGGACGTGAACATCACCAAGGAGAAGCAGCTCACCAACATGCGCCAGTCGACGTCTGACACGTTCGAGCGCATGACGCCGTCACGCAGGCTGACGCTCGAGGAGTGCCTCGAGTTCGCTCGCGAAGACGAGTGTGTCGAGGTTACCCCCGAGGTGATTCGTATCCGCAAGGTCGAGCTGGATTCCAACGCTCGCGCCCGCGCATACTCACAGCGCAAGAAGCAGAACGCCTAACAGCACTCACCTGACCGCGCGTCGGGGGCGAACAGCCCTCGGCGCGCTGTCTCGTTAATGCGCGGCCACCCGCCTGCCATTCCGTCAGCGGCGAGGGCGCGGTACGCTGTGGCCGTGAAAACTTCCCGGTTGCGCGCGCTCCTCGCCCTGGCACTTGCTGTCGCGGTGACTCCTGCGCTCGCCGGCTGCGGCTTCAACCCGGTCGAATCGGTCATCGAGCAGGCAACCGGCGGAGACGTGGATCTCGGGGGCCCTTCGGTGCCGGAAGGCTTCCCTGACGAGGTTCCGCTCGTCAACGGCGAGGTCCAGTTCGGGGCGGGGATGTCGTCGGACGATTCCCGGATCTGGAACGTCACGATCAAGACTGACAACGCAAACGCCATCGACACCATCACCTCGCAGCTCACGGGTGCGGGATTCACGACGAATGACGGCCTCGGCGGGTCGAGCGAAGCCGGATCCGTCGCCACATTCTCGAGCGACACCTATACCGTCGCCGTTGTCGTGACCACCAACGACGATGGCACCATCGTCAATTACACGGTCACCACAAACTCGTAGCGGCGGTCGTCAGCCGAAGAGGCTCGCGCCGACGTAGCTCCCGGATGTCGCGCCCGGCGGTACCGCGAAGATCGCCGACCCCACGTGCTTGATGTATTCGTTGAGCGCATCGCGGCTGAGATTCGACTGCACGTCGATGAACTGCTGCGGGGAACGCTGGAATGAGATGAAGAAGAGTCCGGCATCCAATCGTCCGAGCTCATCGTTGCCGTCGACGTAGTTGTAGCCACGGCGCAGCAGCTGCGAGCCGTTGGTGACGGAGGAGTGCGCGAGCCTGACGTGAGCGTCGGTGTCGATGAGTGGCTGGTCGGCGGCACCCTTCGCCTCGAAGTCGAGGTCCGAGAACTCGGATCCGCCCGACAGCGGCGCGCCCTCGCCCTTGCTGCGGCCGATGACGCGTTCCTGCTCGCCGAGCATGGTGCGATCCCAGGCCTCGATGATCATCCTGATCTTGCGGGTGACGAGGTAGCTCCCGCCGGCGAGCCACGCTGCATCGTCATTGCCGACCCACACCTGATCGTTGACGGTCGTGGGGTCTTCGGCCTTGATGTTGGCTGTGCCGTCCTTGAAGCCGAACAGGTTTCGCGGGGTCACCTGCGAGGTGGATGTGGATGAGGTGCGCCCAAACCCGAGTTGCGACCAGCGAATCGAAGCCCGCCCGAACGCGATGCGACTGAGGTTGCGGATCGCGTGGACCGCCACCTGCGGGTCGTCGGCGCAGGCCTGGATGCACAGGTCTCCGCCGCCGGCAGCGGGGATGAGCGCGTCGCCGGAGAAGCGCGGGAGCTTGGCGAGCAGCGCCGGCTTCTTGCCGGCGATCCCGAACCGATCCACTCCGGCATCCGTCGTAAAGAGCGTGGGGCCGAACCCGAAGGTGATGGTCAGCGCGCTCGCGGGCAGGTCGAGTGCTTCGCCCGTGTCATCCGGCGGGGCGAGTGGGGAGCCGTTGACGGCCCCGGATTCCGTGACATCCTGACCCTGCGTCATGCGGGCCGCGGCAAACGACCAGTCCTTCAGCAGCTCGATGAGGTCATCGCGCGTCGCCGTGTCTGAGAGGTCGAAGGCCGCGAAATGCAGCCTGTCCTGTGCCGGGGTGGTGATGCCGGCCTGATGGTCACCGTAGAACGGGTACGTGGTCGTGACGCCGGGGGCGTTGGCCGAGCCGCCAGCCGTGACGATGGCGGCGGCGGATGCCCCACCCAGCGCGACCCCGGCCACACCGGCGCCGGCCAGCCCGAACAGCCCGCGTCGCGAGAGACCCGATCGCGGCGGGCTGTGGCTCTTCTGGTGTCTGTGTGTTCATCTCGAGCGCCTACTCGGCAACGCCCAGCACAATGTGGGTGAGGTTGCGACAGCGGCTCGGCCAGGGCATTCACCTGGTCAGACAGCTTCTTTCGCTCCGCCGCTGTGACCAGGTCGTAGCTGGTGAACCCGGACTCGAGGCTTCCGTAGGTGCCGAGCAGGGCCTTGAGCGCAGCGAACTCGCCCTCGATGTCCGTCACGAGAGCGCTGCTCTCTGCGCCCTTGCTGGTGGCGATGTTCTTGACGTTGCCGAAGGCAACCTCGGCTCCCTGCACGTTGCCGTAGAAGTCATAGAGGTCGGAGTGGGACCACCAGTCCTCCTCGCCGGAGATCTTGCCGACGGCGACCTCATCCAGCAGCGCGATGGCGCCGTTGCTGATGTCGGCCAGCGACACGGTGAAGTCGTCCGCGTTGACCAGGTCGGCCAGCTCCTGCACGTTCTCGACGAGTCCGTCCGCGAACTCCTGGCGCTGTTCCGTGGTCGATGGGGCCCAGTCGAGCAGAGCTGATTCGCCGTCCGAGTTGAGGTCACCAGCGACGGGAGCCCAGAGGTCTTTCTCCATGCGGTGGAAGCCGGTCCATTCGAGGCCCTCGGCCGTGGCATCCACCTCGCGGTAATCGATCTTGGGGTCGAGGTCGCCGAACGCCTCGGCGGTTGGCTCGATGCGCTCGTACGCGACCCGTGCGCTGGCGAAGAGCGAGCGCGCGAGGTCGTCGTCACCCGCCGCGTAGGCCTCAGCGAAGGCGCCGACAGCGGGCACCAGTTCGTCGACCTGCGAGGTGATGTACGAGACGTAGTTGGTGACCGCCTGGTCCGCCAGTTCCTGGTCGTCTGCGGAAATGCTGGCGGTGCCACCGGTGACGGTGAACTCGGCGACGCCGATGGGTGAGCCGACGCTCTCAAACTTGCAGGCCGTGTAGTAGGTGCCGGAGTCGAGCTGGGCGACGAAGGAGACGGTCTGGCCCGGGAGTGATGTTCTCCTTCTCGCCCACGATGCGCAGCTTGTCGTCCGCGAAGATGTAGAACTCGTTGATGCCCGTGCCGGAATTGGTGATCGAGAAGTTGATGGCTCCGGCTGCTGCGGTGGCCTCGGAGACGGCGCAGGTGTCGTTCGCGACATCCACCGTGAGTGTCGAGGCTGATGCCGCGTTGTTGGGCACGCAGCCGGAGAGGGCGAGAGCGAGGGTCGCGGCTGAGGCGGTGCCGATGAGAAGACGGTTGGGCATGGCTGTGCTCCTGGGGTTGGGGTGTGCTGGCGAGAGTGGTGGGAGGTCAGTGGTGACTGCCGACAACGACCGGTGTGGCGGCGGTGTTGGCCGTGGGTTCCACTGTCGTGGTCACCGCGCGGCCGCCTCCGGCCCTGCGCAAAAAGACGGTGGTGATGATGACGAGGTAGGCGAGCCACGCGATGAACTGCAACCACGTGGGCTCCGGCGTGAAGTTGAAGAGGCCGCTCAGCAGGGTGCCGTACCAACTGGTGGGCGGGATGGCCGTGGCCAGGCTGAACGCGATCTGCCCGTGTCCGGGGATGAGGGCGGCCTCCTGCAGGTCGCCGATCCCGTAGGCGAGCACGCCGGCGGCGACGAGGATGAGGAACAGTCCCGTCCACGTGAAGAACTTGCCGAGGTTGATGCGGACGAGGCCCGCGGTAGATCAGGTACGCGATGACGACGACACGACGATGCCCACGATCGCGGCCGCGGTGCCCACCGCGGCGTTCGAGCCCGAGTTGACGCTCGCCCAGATGAACAGGGCAGTCTCGACGCCTTCGCGGCCGACGCTCACGAACCCGACGACGACGATGCCGAGCCCGGCGCCCATGACCGCGGCATCGAGCTTGGACTGCAGTTCGCCCTTGAGGCTGCGCGCATGGCTGGCCATCCAGAAGATCATCCAGGTGACCAGAACCACGGCGAGGATGGAGAGACCGCCGCCGAGCACCTCCTTGCCCTGCGAGCTGAGCCCGTACGGCCCCCAGGTCAGGATGGCGCCCGTCAGAAGGGAGATCGAGACCGCGGCCCCGATGCCGATCCAGAGCCGGGGCAGCACGTCGCGTCGCCCGATCTTGTTGAGGTAGGCGATGAGGATGCCGACGATGAGTCCAGCTTCGAGGCCCTCACGCAGGCCAATGAGGAAGTTGGGGAGCAGGTTGGGGAGCACGGACAGCTTTCGGTTCTTAGTTTGGTAAGGCTTACCTAACCGGGAAAACGATACCCGGGTGTGCCTATCCTGTCTAGTTGGATGAAAACAAGGAGCCGCATGACCGAGCGAGTGCTATTCGTACACGCCCACCCCGACGATGAAACCATCGCCACCGGTGCCGCGATCGCGACCCTTGTCGAGCGCGGTGCCATCGTGACGGTGCTCACCTGCACGCGGGGGGAGCTGGGCGAGGTCATCCCGCCCGAGTTGCAGCACCTCGCCGGCGCCGGACTCGCCGTGCAGCGGGAACGGGAACTCACCGAGGCACTGGCCGCGCTGGGGGTCACCGATCACCTGTTTCTCGGCCTCGATGGGGCGCGCTGGGATGGGCGCTCTCCTCGTCGCTACGGCGACTCCGGCATGCAGTGGGGGGCGAAGGGTGCCGAGGCTCTCGATCCGATCGATCCCGAGTCCCTTGTAGCTGCCGAGCTCGGAGACGTCGCCGCAGACATCGCCGCGGTAATCATCGACCGGACGCCGGACGTGGTGGTGAGTTACGCCGCGGACGGCGGCTACGGGCATCCTGACCATGTGCGGGCACACGACGCCACCCGCGCCGCCGCCGAGGTCGTGCGAGTTCCCTTCTACGTCGTCGACAGCCCCGGCGCGAAGCCCGGCGCGGTGCGGGTCGAGTCGCGTCCGGTGCTGGAACGTAAGCGTGCCGCGCTCGCGGCGCACCGCACGCAGGTCACAGTCGACGGCGACACCTTCTCGCTGTCGTCGGGCGCGCCGCGTCCGATCGACACCGTCGAGACATACACCCGCGTACGCCCCGACGTCAGCAACGAGTTCCACGACCAGGGTCTCGCCAGTCGGGTTCTCGCGATGGTCGTCGCCACCGTGCTCGGCGCCTTCGCCGGCGTCACCCTCACCGCCGCTCACCAGGCAACCGTCGCTGTGGGCCCCGCGATCATCCCGTGGGGGATCATCACCGCGGTGATCGTGACCGCCGCGATTCTTGCGGGACTGCGACTCGTGTTCGAGACGCGGATCGTCGCCGGATGCGCCGCCGCCGGCCTGCTCGGGGCAGCGGCGTTGCTGTCCATCCAGACCTCCGGTGGCAGCGTGCTCGTGCCCGCCAACGTGGCTGGGTACATCTGGACCTACGCCCCGGTGATCATCGCGGCGATTGTGCTCGCCTGGCCGCGTTTCACACGACCGGTTCACAGTGTTCGAGCGAGTAATGTTGAAGCTTCAGCTTCGAAAGGTTCCGATCTCAAGTGACGTACGTCATCGCCCAGCCCTGCGTCGATCTCAAAGACCGCGCCTGCATCGACGAATGCCCGGTTGACTGCATCTACGAGGGCGACCGGATGCTGTACATCCACCCCGACGAATGCGTCGACTGTGGTGCGTGCGAGCCGGTGTGCCCGGTCGAAGCCATCTACTACGAAGACGACCTCCCCGATAAGTGGGCGGCCTACTACAAGGCCAACGTCGAATTCTTCGACGAGGTCGGCTCGCCCGGTGGAGCGTCGAAGGTCGGCGTCATCCACAAGGACCACGAACTCATCTCAGCCCTGCCCGAAGGTGGCGGCTCGTCAGAATGAGCCTCGCGCTTCCTGACTTTCCGTGGGATGCCCTCACGCCGTACAGCGAGCGGGCCAGGGCTCATCCGGACGGCATGATCGATCTCTCGGTCGGGTCGCCGGTCGACGCGACTCCCGCCCTGATTCGGGATGCGCTCGCTGCCGCGACCGACGCCCACGCCTACCCGCAGACGATGGGCACCCCCGCGCTGCGCGAAGCCATCGTGGAGTGGTTCGAGCGCCGCCGGGGAGTGACCGGGCTCCGCGCGGCAAATGTGCTGCCGACCATCGGGTCCAAGGAGCTCATCGCGCTGATGCCGATGCTTCTGGGGCTCGGCAAAGACGATGTCGTCGTGCAGCCCGCCGTGGCCTACCCGACCTACGCGATCGGTGCCGCCATCGTCGGGGCGACCGTCGTGGCATCCGACGATCCAGCGGAATGGCCGGAAAACACGCGGCTGATCTGGGTAAACAGTCCCGGGAACCCGGACGGCCGGGTGCTGACTGTCGACGAGTTGCGCGCAGCAGTCGCGCGCGCTCGTGAGCTGGGGGCGGTCATCGCTGGCGACGAGTGTTACGCCGAGCTGAGCTGGGAATCGGATGTGGCGACGCCATCGATCCTCGACCCGCGCGTCACTGGCGACGACCTCAGCGGCGTGCTCGCCGTGTACTCGCTCAGCAAGCAGTCGAACCTGGCGGGCTACCGTGCGGCATTCGCCGCGGGAGATAGCGGCATCATCTCCGAGCTGCTGGGCGTGCGGAAGCACCTCGGTCTCATGCCTCCGGCGCCCGTGCAGCACGCGATGATCGCGGCGCTCGGCGACGAAGAACACGTGTTGGCGCAGCGGGAGCTGTACCGCTCCCGTCGCGCGAAGCTGCTGCCCGCGGTGCAGGCCGCGGGCTACCGTGTCGACCACGGCGAGGGTGGGCTGTACCTGTGGGCGACGAATGGGCAGGATTCCTGGGCATCCGTCGCCGAATTTGCCGAGCGCGGCATCCTCGTCGTGCCCGGCACCTTCTACGGGGAAACGCCCTCCCAGCACGTGCGCATCGCCCTGACCGCGACGGACGCCGACATCGATGCGGCCGTCGCGCGCCTGAAACTGTAGCTACTCTCCAACCCGCGGGCGCATCCTTTGCCCCATGTGACAGTGGTCTGTGGCGCACCCTAAGCTGTAGGGGTGAATGCTGCCGCTCCAGACCCCGAGAAGGCCACTCTCCATTTTCCCGGAGGGAGCGCTGAGTTCCCGGTGGTCCGGGGCACGGATGGCTTCGACTCGATAGACATCTCGACGTTCATGAAGCAGACGGGTTTCACGGCCCTCGATCAGGGTTTCGTGAACACCGCGTCCACCCGGAGCGAGATCACCTACATCGACGGTGACAAGGGGATTCTTCGCTATCGCGGGTACGCGATCGAGGACGTCGCCAAGAACTCGACCTACCTCGAGGTGGCCTGGCTGCTGATCTACGGGGAGCTCCCCACGGCAGACCAGCTCGGCGAGTTCGACGAGAAGGTTCGGCGCCACACGCTCCTGCACGAAGACCTGCGCCGCTTCTTCGACGCGCTGCCGCACGACGCGCATCCGATGTCAGTGTTGTCCAGCGCTGTCTCAGCCCTGTCGACGTACTACCAGGACTCGCTCGACGTTCGCGATCCGGAGCAGATCGAGATCTCGACCATCCGACTGCTCGCCAAGCTGCCGGTCATTGCCGCGTACGCGCACAAGAAGAGCCTCGGGCAGGCGTTCCTGTACCCGGACAACAGCCTGAGCTTCGTCGACAACTTCCTGAAACTGAACTTCGGCACCAACGCGGAACCTTACGAGGTCAACCCGGTGCTCTCGAAGGCGCTCGACCGTCTGCTGATCCTGCACGAAGACCACGAGCAGAACGCCTCGACCTCGACTGTGCGACTCGTCGGCTCGACGGAAGCGAACATCTTCGCGTCGGTCTCCGCAGGCATCAACGCGCTGTACGGACCGCTTCACGGTGGCGCGAACGAGGCCGTACTCAAGATGCTCGGCGAGATCAAGGCATCGGGCGAGGGCGTCGAGCGATTCATCGAGCGCGTCAAGAACAAAGAAGATGGCATCCGCCTGATGGGCTTCGGTCACCGGGTCTACAAGAACTTCGACCCGCGCGCGACCCTCGTCAAGGAGAGCGCCGACGAGGTGCTTGCCGCTCTCGGTGTCAAGGATGACCTGCTCGAGATCGCGAAAGAGCTCGAGGCCGCGGCGCTGGGCGACGACTACTTCATTGAGCGCAAGCTCTACCCCAACGTCGACTTCTACACTGGCGTGATCTACAAGGCGATGGGATTCCCGTCGCGCATGTTCACCGTCCTGTTCGCGATTGGCCGGCTGCCCGGCTGGATCGCCAACTGGCGCGAGATGACCGAAGATCCGCGCACCAAGATCGGGCGCCCGCAGCAGCTGTACACGGGCTCCCAGGTCAGGGACTGGCCGCAGCGCTAGCCGCTGGCACTTTCGGCGTAGATCTGCGCGTTGCGGAACAGGACGGTCAGCGGACCGCTGGTCTGCGACGCACACCGGAGGCCGAGAGTGAGTTCAGGCAGTTCGTAGGCGGCCTCGAAGGTCAGGCTGGCCCAGCGGCCGGGCTTCACCACCATGCTGCTCGCGTCGAAGAACTCGAGCCGACCGGTCGTATCAACCAGCCGGCACCTGATGCCCGCATCGTGCTCGCGTGGCATCAGCAGCACATCCACCGAGTAGCCGGCGTCTACACGGCCGCCGTCGATCGTCAGGTTCGTGACCTGGATGTCGGTGTCGGAAACGTAGAGCCCTGAGAACACCTGATCGCCGGGAACGGGGTCGGGGAACCCCAGCCGCGCGAGCAGCCCGACCGAGGCGACAGCCGCGACCGTGGCGACCAGCAGCAACGCCCGGCGGACCTTCATGGTGGAACGTTAGCCGCTGAGGTGTGAGGGTGCCTGTGCGTGCGGCATTCCAGCATCGAGAGTGCGCAAATTGTCGCTAAGCCCGAGCTGAGGCGACAGTTTGCGCACTCTCGATCGCGGGAGGGGCCGGCGGAGGGGCCCGGCCTGCTACGCGTGCAGGGAGGTGTTGAGCTCGATGCCCTTGCCCGAGCGGGTGAGCACCTCGACGGCGCCGGTCACGGAGTTGCGCCGGAACAGCAGCCCCGGCATCCCGCTCAATTCGACGGCCTTCACCGAGGTTCCGTCGGCCAGGAGCACCTTGGTGCCCGCCGTCACGTACAGCCCGGCCTCGACCACGGTGTCGTCACCGATCGAGATTCCGACGCCGGAGTTTGCGCCGAGCAGTGCGCGGGCTCCGATCGAGACGCGCTCGGTGCCACCGCCGGAGAGGGTGCCCATGATGGATGCCCCGCCGCCGATGTCCGCGCCGTCGCCGACCACGACCCCCTGTGAGATGCGGCCCTCGACCATGGAGGTGCCGAGCGTTCCGGCGTTGAAGTTCACGAAGCCCTCGTGCATGACCGTGGTGCCGGGGGAGAGGTGGGCGCCGAGGCGCACGCGGGACGCGTCGGCGATGCGCACGCGCGGCGGGGAGAGGTAGTCGAGCAGTCGCGGGAACTTGTCGATGCCCGTGGCGGCGATCCCGGCGCGCTGCAGCTGGGGACGCAACCGGTCGAAGTCGGCGGGATGCACCGGGCCGGCGTTCGTCCAGACGACGATCGGCAGGTGGCCGAAGAGTCCGTCCAGGTTGATCGTGTTGGGCTGGACGAGCAGGTGGCTGAGCAGATGCAGGCGCAGGTACGCGTCCGGGGTGGACGCCGGTGGGGCATCCAGATCGATCTCGACGGTGCGGAAGTCGAGCGTGACATTGCGACGCTCGTCTGCGCCCTCGAGGTCTTCGAATTCGGCGGGGGCGATGTGCGGATCGGTGCCGCCCGGCAGAGCGCCAAGGGTGGGCCTGGGGAACCAGGTGTCGAGTACAGTTCCATCTCCGGCTACGGTGGCAAGCCCGTAGCCCCATGCGGCGCGCGAAGTCATGCCTTAAGAGTACTTAAACTGGTGGGGTGCCAATCACCGATACTGACCAGGTCGCACCGAAGGCCATTCCCGAGCTCGATCTGACGGCCACCTCGGTCGAGCTGACGCGGCAATTGTGCGACATCGAGTCGGTGTCGGGCGACGAGCAACTCATCGCCGACGCGATCGTCGCGGCCCTTGCCGGGTTCGATCATCTCGAGATCATCCGCGATGGCGATGCGGTTGTCGCGCGCACTACTCTCGGCCACGCCAAACGGGTGGTCATCGCCGGCCACATCGACACCGTGCCGATCAACAGGAACCTGCCCGTGGTCGAGGTCGACGGCTTCCTCGTCGGCCGCGGAACCGTCGACATGAAGGGCGGAGTCGCCGTCGCGCTGAAACTCGCGGCCGAGCTGACGGCACCCCCGGTCGACCTCACCTGGATCTGGTACGACCACGAGGAGGTCGAGGCCGCCCTCAACGGCCTGGGCAGGCTCTCACGCAACCGGCCAGACCTGCTCGAGGGCGATTTTGCGATCCTGGGCGAGCCCACGAGCGCACAGATCGAGGGTGGATGCAACGGCACGGCCCGCGCGACGGTCACACTTCGCGGACTGAGGGCGCACTCCGCCCGCTCCTGGGTTGGGCACAACGCGATTCACGACCTCGCTCCGGTGCTGGCGATCCTCGCAGCGTACGAGCCGGCGCACACCGAGGTGGACGGACTGGTGTACCGCGAGGGGCTGAACGCCGTCGGAATCTCGGGCGGGGTGGCCGGCAACGTGATCCCGGACCTGGCCACGGTCAGCATCAACTTCCGGTTCGCTCCGAACCGCAGCGCCTCGGACGCCGAGGCGCACCTGCGTGAGGTCTTCGCAGGCTTCGACCTCGAGATCACCGACATGGCCGAGGGTGCACGGCCCGGACTCGACGCGCCTCTCGCCCAGGACTTCCTCGCCGCCGTCGGTGGCGCTGCCGCACCCAAGTACGGCTGGACCGACGTCGCCCGCTTCTCGGCCCTCGGCATTCCGGCGGTGAACTACGGCCCCGGCGACCCGCTGAAGGCGCATGCCGACGACGAGCGGGTGGCCGTCAGCGAGATCCTGGAGTGCGAGCGGGGGCTGCGGGCGTGGCTCAGCGCCCCCTAACCCTCAAGGCCCGGTACCGGCTCACGCCGTGGTGGGTGAAGGTCATCGTGATCTTCGCCGCGTCGCGGGTGATCACCACGGCGATCATGCTGTGGTTCGCGGCCAGGCAGGAGACGAACGCGTGGACCGCCGCCCGCCCCGACTACTTCGACTTCGCCGCCATCTGGGATGGCCACTGGTACTACATCATCAGCGTGGTCGGCTATCCCACCGATCTGCCGATGACGGCCGATGGCCACGTCGCCGAGAACGCCTGGGCCTTCATGCCGGCGTATCCCGCGGTCGTCAGGCTGTTCATGGAGCTCACCGGCCAGGGTTTCCCCGTCGTCGCTGTGTTCGTCTCCGTGGCGTGCTCGCTGGCAGCCGCCCTCGTGTTCTACAGGCTCATGAGGCTCGTGGTGCCCGGCAGCACGGCGATGTTCGCGGTCGTGCTGTTCTGTGTGGCGCCCCTGTCGCCGATCCTTCAGGTCACGTACGCGGAGCCGATGCACCTGCTGCTGCTGACCCTCGCGCTGTACCTTCTGGTGAAGCGCCGCTACTGGACGCTCATTCCGGTGATCGCCGTCATGTCGCTCACCCGCCCCAGCGGTCTGGCGTTCGCCCTCACGATGCTGCTGCACGTCGCATACCGGTGGTGGATGCAGCGACCGGGGGCACGCAACAGGCAGGCGTTCCCTCGCCGGGAGCGCGTGGCATCCATCGTCGTCGGCCTGTTCAGCGCGTTTGCCGGCGTCGCCTGGCTCCTCATCGCGTGGGCCCTCACCGGTTCGCTGAGCGCATACACAGACACCGAGCTCGCGTGGCGCGCGGCCTACATCGGCTACGGCGAGCTCGTGCCGTTCACCGCCTGGGTGAGTGCTGCGGGTTTCTGGGCGCCCTGGCTCGGGATGCCGCAGCAGACGCTGCTCATTCTGCTCGCGATTATCGTCGCCGGGTTCTTCGCCGTCCTGCTGTCGCCGTGGTCGCGCCGTATCGGCGTCGACCTGCGGCTGTGGATCGCCAGCTACGCTCTCTATCTGCTCGCGGTGTTCTTTCCCCAGTCGAGCATTTTTCGGCTACTCGTGCCGCTCTTCCCGGCGCTCGGCCTGCTCGCACTTCCGAAGTCGAAGACGTACCGGGCACTGCTGGTTGCCCTGTGCATAGTGGGCCAGGTGGTGTGGGTAGACATCGGCTGGTGGGTGGATGGCGCCGACTGGACGCCACCGTGACCGTAAGCGTGTTTCCCTCGTTTTCTCGTTAGGCGGGGAATGAACGATAATAGAGATGAATCTTTGTGAAAGGGGACCCATCATGGCTGCCATGAAACCGAGAACCGGTGACGGGCCGATGGAGGCTGTCAAGGAAGGTCGCCTCATTATCGTCCGCGTGCCGCTCGAGGGTGGAGGGCGACTCGTCGTCTCCGTCAACGATGCAGAGGCCAAGGAACTCCACGACGCTCTTGCGGGAGTCGTCGCTACAGTCTGAACGCTCCAGAAATCGGACGTCGCCTTCGGGCGGCGTCCGTTTTTTGTCGCGTCAGTCCGTGAGCTTGGTGAGCTGAAGCAGGCCGTCGCCGACCGGCGACAGCGAGCAGATGACGTCGTCGGAGCCTGCGATCTCGTTGAGCAGGAAGCGGAAGTTTGCCACGACGTCGTCGCGCTGGGCCGGGTCGGCCACCCTGCCCTTCCAGAGGGCGTGAGCGACGATCACCGTGCCGCCGCGACGGGCCAGCCGTAGTCCGTGTTCGACGTACTCGATGACGGATTGCGGGTCTGCGTCGATGAACACGAGGTCGTAGCTGCCCTCGTTCATCCGCGGAAGCACGTCAAGCGCCCTGCCACAGATGAGACGGATGCGGTTGGCCGGGATGCCTGCGTCGCCGAAGACCCTGCGGGCCTGCTGCTGGTAGTCGAGTTCTGAGTCGATGGTGGTGAGTACGGCCTCCGGCGCGCCGTGCATCAGCCACATTCCGCTGACCCCCAGGCCCGTGCCGATCTCGATCATGTTGGTGGGGCCGGTCGCCGCGGCGATCACGGCAAGTTGCGCGCCCATCGAGGGGGAGATCGGTTCGATTCCGAGCTCGAATGAATGCAGGCGCGCCGCACCGATGTCTGCGCGCTCGACGGCAAACTCCTCGGCGAACTTCCAGCTCAACAGCTTGTCTGACACGGGGTGCTCCTCACTGGCCCAACTCTATGGTCACTTCCCGGATACAGCGGCTATCCTGAGCGAGTGTCATTCGGTCTCACTTTCGACAAACTTCTCGTCATTGGGATCATTGCGGTATTTTTGCTCGGTCCGGAGCGCCTGCCCTACTACGCATCACAGCTCGCCCGACTGGTCAAATCCCTGAGGGGGATGGCGGATGGCGCTAAACAGCGCATGCGCGAGGAGATGGGCCCGGACTTCGACGACATCGACTGGAAGAAGATGGATCCGCGGCAGTACGACCCCCGCCGCATCATCCGCGAAGCCCTGCTCGACGGCCCAGACGAGCAGCCAGCACCGGCAGTCGTGCGGCCACCCGCGGAATCCGCGTACGCCCAGCGGCAGCGGATGCTCCGCGAGAACCAGCCGACTCCGCACGACACGGAATCGACCTAGGCCCCGCTAGCGCTGCCGCAGGCCCTTCATCACCCTCAGCGTGGCCGTCATCATGCCGACTATCTGACCGAACTCGCTGCCGGTGCGAGGCAGGGGGATGATTCCGGTCGACTCGGCGACGGTGCGCGGCTCGACGAAGCGCAGCAGTCCCTCGGCCGCGTTGCGTCGTCCCATCCCCGACCGCTTCATGCCGCCCATCGGGGCATCGATGCTCGAGAAGGATGCGCGATAGCCCTCATTGATGTTGACGCTGCCGGCGTCAAGCAGGTCGGCGACTCGGCGCCCCCTGGCCCGTGAACGCGTGAAGACCGACGCGTTGAGCCCGAATTCGGTGTCGTTCGCGGCGATGATGGCTTCGGCCTCGCCGTCTACCACGGTGATGGAGACGACGGGCCCGAAGGTCTCGTCGGCGTAGCAGTCCATGGCCTCGGTGACCCCGGTGAGCACCGTCGGTTCGAAGAAGAACGGGCCGAGGTCGGGGCGAGCCCGGCCACCGGCGAGCACGGTGGCGCCCTTAGCGACGGCGTCATCCACATGTTTCTTGACGCGTTCGAGCTGGGCGGCGGTGGTGAGCGAGCCGACGTCGGTGGTGAAGGTGAGCGCGGAGCCCTGCCTGAGGGTTTTCGTGCGTTCCGCGAACGCGCGCGTGAATTCGGCGGCAATCGACCGCACGACATAGATGCGTTCGGCCGACATGCACAGCTGGCCCATCGACGAGAAGACCGCGTACGCGGCGCTGGCCGCGGTCTCGACCGGGTCGACGTCGTCGAGCACGATCAGCGGGTTCTTCCCGCCGAGTTCCAGTGATGCCCCGATGAGGCGGGAGGCTGCGCGCTCCCCGACCTTGGTGCCGGTGGCGGTGGATCCGGTGAAGCAGACGTAGTCGGCGGCATCCACCACGGCGTTGCCGATCTCGGCGCCGTCGCCCGCGACAACGGCCCAGAGCTCGGCCGGGACCCCGGCGTCGATGAACGGCTGCCGCGAGGCGAGGATCGACAGTGCTCCCTGGTTGTCTGCCTTCTGCACGATGCCGTTGCCGGCGGCGAGAGCGGGAATCACATCCATGATCGACAGCGCGATGGGGTAGTTCCACGGGGTGATGACGCCAACCACGCCCTTGGGCTTGTAGCTCACACGGGTCTGCATCACGACGGGGATGCCGGCCCTGCGGCGCCGCGTCTTCAGCACGCTGCGCGCAGCCACCGCGTAGTAGCGGGTCACGGATGCCGCCTCGAAGACCTCCTCGAAGGCCTGCCCGCGGGTCTTGCCGGTCTCGGTCTGCAGGATGTCGAGTAGCTCGTCCATGCGCTCCAGCAGGAGGTCGTGGGCCTTCAGCAGCACCGCGCGGCGATAGGAGAAGCCGGCGGAACGCCAGAACGCCTGCGCGACGTGGGCGGCGGCTGCGGCATCCGCCACGTCACCGGGGGTCGACAGCGGCAGATCGTGCAGCACCGTGCCGGAGAATGGGGCGATCACCTCTGCGGTCGTGCCGCTGGTTGCCGTCAGGTCAGACACGAGCTGAGAGATCCTGGGGCTGCTGATCGGGATGGCTCGGGTGCTGCTTGTTCGCGACAGTGCGGGCATGTCGCCAGCCTACGCTCGCGGCATGGCTGACTGCTGCGCGGTGTCTCAATCAGTACACTCAGAAAATGACCGCACCGGAGCGGGTTCTTACCCGAAGAACAATCGCTACATACGCTATCGGCTCCCTCGGTACCGGTGGATTTGCCACCCTGCCTGGGCTCGTGCTGGTGTTCTACCTGACAGACACCCTCGGCATCGCCGCGCTCGGTGCGGGAATCCTGGTGACGATGGCCAAGATCTGGGACGTGATCATCGACCCGGTGATCGGCGCCCGCAGCGACCGGAGCCTGGCGGCGCGAGGCTCGAGGCGGCCGTTGATGGTGCTCGGCTCCATCGCGTTGCCGGTCTTCTTCATCCTCACCTTCGCCGTTCCGGCAGGCATCGGACCATTCGCGTCCGGTCTCTGGGTGCTCGTCGCCTTCCTCCTCACCGCCACCGCCTTCAGCCTGTTCCAGGTGCCGTACATCGCGTTGCCGGCCGAGCTTGCCGACGGCTACGACCAGCGCACCAAACTCATCTCGGCTCGCGTGGTCGTTCTGACCATCGCCATTCTGCTGTTCGGCGCTGGCGCCCCCGAGATCAGGGACTCCTTCGCGGACGAGCACACCGGCTACCTCGTGATGGCGATCGTCGCCGGTCTCGTGATTGGTCTGGGTCTGCTCGTCTCGAGCTTTGTCGCTCCGCTCGGGCAAACGGCCCTGGTCGCCCGGGTGTCCATCGCCGACACCTATCGTGCCGGCATCTCGGCGCTACGCCGCAGCCAGCCGTTTCGTGCGCTGTTGTTCACCTTCCTGCTGCAGGGGCTGGCGACCGGGATGATGCTCGCCGGCGCGCAGTATGTCGCGGTCTGGGTGTTGAACACCGGGGTGACGATCCTGTTCGTCGCACTGATCGCCCCCGCGGTGATCTTCGCGCCGCTGTGGGCGATCGTCGCGGCGCGCGTCGGCAAGGAGCGCGCGTTCCGCCTGGCATCGCTGGTTTTCGCTTTCGCCGCGCTGCTGATGGTGCTGCAGGTGTGGATGCCCGGCGAGTGGATCTACGCGCCGGTAGCGCTCGCGGGCGCGGCATACGCCGGTATGCAGTCGCTGCCGATGTCGATGCTGCCTGACGTCATCTCACACGACGCCCAGGCGAATGGAACGGGGACGGCAGGGACCTTCGGCGGGGTGTGGACGGCGGGGGAGACCACCGGGATGGCGCTCGGCGCCACGGTACTGACCATCGTGCTCGCGGCATCCGGTTATCTCGAATCTGTTGCAGGTCAGGTTGTCGTGCAGCCGCCGGGTGCAATTGTCGGTATTGTGCTGAGCTTCAGCGTTGTACCCGCCGCAATCGTCGCGGCCTCCCTGTGGTCGTTCTCCCGTTACCCGCTTCGCAAAGCAGACATTGACCGGTTGCAAGAAAGGACTACCTCGTGAATTTGCAGGAACAGCCCTCAGACATTCTCGCCAGGCTCGGCGAACTCAGGGATGCGGATGCTCCCACTCACGGTGGCCGCGTGCTCTCGTACGTCTACGACTCGGGGGTCGCCGAGCTCGACGAGCTGGCGGCGGCAGCCATCCGCATGGTGCAGCCGGTCAACGGACTCGACCCCACCACCTTCACTTCTGTCGCCGTCATGGAGCGGGAGGTGGTCGCGTTCGCGCGGGAGCTGCTGAACGGTGGTGACGACGTCGTGGGGAGCGTGACCACCGGCGGAACCGAAAGCTGTCTCCTCGCCGTCAAGACGGCTCGGGACAACTGGTCTGGCGATTCGAAGCCGAGGCTGCTCGCGCCTGTCTCGGTGCATGCTGCCTTCCACAAGGCCGCGCACTACTTCGGTCTCGAACTGGACCTCGTGCCCGTGCTGTCTGATGGCGTCGTCGATGCCGATGTCATGATCGAACGCATGGGGGAGGATGTCGCCCTCGTCGTCGTGTCTGCGCCGAGCTACCCACACGCCGCAATCGACCCCGTCGAGAGGATTGCCGCAGCAGCCCTCGAGCGCGGCATCGACTGCCACGTCGACGCCTGCATCGGTGGATGGGTGCTGCCGTTCTGGGAGGGCCTCGAGCCGTGGGACTTCCGCGTGGACGGCGTGACCAGCGTGAGCGCTGACCTGCACAAGTTTGGATATGCCCCGAAGGGCATATCGGTGCTGCTGACCCGCGGGCGCGACCGCCAGCGAGCCCAGTATTTCTCCACGACACAGTGGCCCGGGTATCCGGTCGTCAACCCGACCATGCTCGGCTCGAAGTCGGCGGGGGCGCTCGCCGCGGGCTGGGCCATCACACGGGCACTCGGTCGTGACGGTCTCGCCGAGCTCGCGGCATCCTGTGCTCGCTCCACCGCGTTCCTGATCGACCTCATCGAATTCATCGACGGGCTCAAAGTGGTTGGGTCGCCGGTCGGTCCGCTGCTGGCCATCGCCACGGACGACAGCCTGCCGGAGGAGCAGAGGGTCGACCCGCACCACTGGGCAGACCAGGTGCGGACGCACGGCTGGATGCTGCAGCTGCAGCCCGGGCTGAGTCAGAACTTCGGCGTCACGCTGCCGCACACCACGCACATCACGGTCACGCCGGTGACCGAGAGCGTGATGGCGGGCCTCGCGGATGCCCTCATGACCGCGGCCGCGGAGGTTCGCGGGGTGCCAGCGGTGTCGACGGAGGACGCGCTCGCGTCCCTGCCGGACGGCCTCGTCGATTCGCTCGGCGACGGTCTCGATTCCGAATCGGCGCTGCGTGTACTCAGGGACGTTGGTCTGGTCTCGGATGACGCGGGGCTCCCGGAGCGGATGGCGCCGTTCCTCGCCCTCATCGCCGCGCTGCCGGCTCACGTGACAGAACGGCTTCTGACCGAGCTGGTCGCGCGCACCTTCGAATAGCGCGGGCGGGGTCGGGGTCGCACACCCGCCAATGTTCATAACTCCTGCAATCTGCCGTTGATGGCGGATGGGATGCGCGCAATTCCGGGCTTCCCGCCTCGACTCAGCCCGATCTGCAGGAGTTATGGACACGGGCGGGTGCCAGGCGGAGGTGCGGGCGCTGCGGCTCAGGACTTGTGCTGCTGCTCGAACTCGGTCGCCTCGGCCTGCAGCGCGGTAAGAACCGCACGCACTGATGGCCGCTGGGCGCGGTCCGGACGAACGAGCGCACTGATGAGCCGTGACGACCGAACACCCACGAGTGGGCGCGTGATGAGACCGTTCTGGCGATCACGTGTGGTGTAGCGGGGCAGGATGCCGATGCCATGCCCGGCGGCGATGAGCGACTCGACTATGCGGTTGTCCGCGATGCGCTGGGAGACGTGGGCGGGAGTCGCGTTCGAGGCCTCGATCCCCCTCAGGATGCGGTCGAACGGGAGGTCTGACGGCACGCCGATCCAGTTCTCGTCGATCACATCGGCCGGGGTGAGCGATTTCTTCGCGCCCAGGGGATGACCCTCGGGCATCGCGATATCGAGCGGCTCGCGCATGAGTGGCACCACCGTGAGTCCGCGTTCGGCCCAGCCGGGGAGAGCGCCGGGCGCATCCGCGATGACGATGTCGAAGTCGGCGGTGAGATCGGCGATGTCGCTCACGAAGCTGTCGAGGTCGCTGCAGATCACGCTGAGGCCGGGAAGCTCGTCGATGCGCGCGAGCAGGCCGGGCAGGAACATCTGCCCTGCGGTCGGGAAGATGGTGAGCGTGACCTCGCCCTGGGGGAGCGAGCGGAAATCGGCCCAGAGCGCCTCGGCACGTTCGATCGCGGTGGCGACATCGGTAGCCGTCCTGGCGAGCGCTCGCCCGGCCGAGGTGAGCACGACACCGCGGCCCGAGCGCTCGGTCAGCGGTACGCCAGCCTCCCGCTCGAGGATCTTGAGCTGCTGGGACACCGCCGAGGCCGTGCGGTGCGTGGCGGCCGCGACGGCCGTGATGCTGCCTCGATCGGCCAGCTCTCGAAGCAGCTCGAGTCGGCGAATGTCCATAAAGATAGACTACATCGTTACCTAAGAAGCATCATCTTGTTCTAAATGGTTGACATGGCTTCAATAGAACTATGACTTACGAACTCCTCATCACTGCAGGGCTCATCGCGGCAGCCGTTTCCGGCACCACCGTAGCGATCCTGCGCGACGGCTACCGTCGCATGCCCACCCGTCGCGTCTGATTCGCGAGCCGGATCTCCGGTACCCCAAACGCCCTGGCCAGTGAGCCGGGGCGTTTCTGTTTAAGGGGGTGGCTCAGCGGGTGCTGAGGCCGAGCTTGCGGCCCGCCAGGCCCCGCGATCGGGTGGACAGGGTCTCGGCGATGCCGCGGATGACCGTGGCCGCCGGGTCATCCGGCTGCGCCAGCACGACCGGGACGCCCGAATCCCCACCCTCGCGCAGGGCGAGGCTGAGCGGCACCGACCCGAGCACGGGCACCGGCTGTTCCGGCGTCGAGAGTCGAGCCGCGGCATCCGCCCCGCCGCCCGAGCCGAAGAGCTCGAGAACGCTGCCGTCTGGCTGCGCAAGACCGGCCATGTTCTCGATGACGCCGATCACGGTTTGCCCGGTCTGGCGTGCGACGAGCCCGCTGCGCTCGGCCACCTCGGCGGCCGCGGCCTGCGGTGTGGTGACGACGATGACCTCGGCCTGCGGCAACAGTTGCCCGAGCGAGATGGCGATGTCACCGGTGCCGGGAGGCAGGTCGAGCAGCAGTACATCCAGGTCGCCGAAAAACACGTCGGTCAGAAACTGCTGGATGGTGCGGTGCAGCATCGGCCCGCGCCACGACACGGCCGTGTGGTCGTCGACGAACATGCCGATCGAGATCACCTTCACGCCGTGGGCGACCGGAGGCAGGATCATCTCTCCCACCTGGGTGGGCTTCGCTCCCGCGATTCCGAGCAGGCCGGGGATGGAGAAGCCGAAGACGTCGGCATCGACGAGCCCCACCCGCAGGCCGCGCTCGGCGATGGCGACCGCGAGATTGGCGGTCAGCGTCGACTTGCCGACGCCACCCTTCCCGCTCGTGATCGCGTAGATGCGGGTCAGCGACTCCGGCCCGAATTGCATGGTCTTGGGGCGTCCGCCGCGCAGCTTCGCGGTGAGGGCTGTCCCGCTCGGTCGGAGTCATCACGCCGACGTTCACGATCACCCCGGTGACCCCGGGGGTGCCTGACGCGGCGTCGTGAACGTCACGCTCGATGCTCCGCGCAGCAGGGCATCCCACGATCGTCAGCTTCAGGTCGACGGATGCCACGCCCGCGGCGTCGACGACGACACCGCCGATCATGTCGAGCTCGGTGACCGGGCGCCGGATCTCCGGATCGATGACTCCGGCGAGGCGCTGGCGGACTAACGCTTCGAGCTGCTCACTCACCGGATTTCTTCTCGTCAAGCTCCTCGAGCAGCGACTTCAGCTCCGACCTGATGAACTCCTTCGAGGCCAGGTCTTTCATCGCCAGCCGCAGCGCGACGACCTCGCGCGCGAGGTATTCGGTGTCGTTGAGGTTGCGCTCGGCGCGCTGCCTGTCCTGTTCGATCTGCACGCGGTCGCGGTCATCCTGCCTGTTCTGGGCGAGCAGGATGAGGGGCGCAGCGTACGAGGCCTGCAGGGACAGGATGAGCGTCAGGGCGGTGAAGCCGATCGCGGCCGAGTCGAACCGGATGCCCTCGGGCGCGACGGTGTTGTAGATCATCCACAGGATGACGAAGATCGACAGCCCGAACAGGAACCAGGGCGTGCCCATCCCGCGCGCGATTGACTCAGTGAAACGGCCGAAGCGGTCGCGGCTCTGGAACAGTGATGGGGTTGAGCGCAGGCCGCGGGGGGAGTCCAGGCGCGATTCTGCCCGGCTGAGGCGGGAGCTACGGTCGCGAGCCATGAGGTGCCCTCCTGCCTGATTGGGGTTTTCTCAGCGTTACGGATGAGGTTGAGGTGTTGGTGAAGGCGGCAGGTTCGTCGCTTTCATTCGTCGAACTTCGCCAGTCGTCCGGCAACAGGTAGTCGAGCACATCGTCAATGGTCACCACCCCGACGAGACGGTTGTTGTCATCGATGACGGGCACGGACACGAGGTTGTAGCTGGCGAGGATGCGCGAGACCTCCGCCGCGCTCGTGCCGGAGTGCACGGGCTCGAGCGTGGCATCCACAAGGGTGCCGAGTCGCTCGTTGGGCGGGTATCGCAGCATCCGCTGGAAGTGGACCATGCCGAGGAACCGGCCGGTCGGCGGCTCGTACGGCGGAAGCGTCACGCAGATCGCGGCACCGAGGGCAGGCGCGAGTTCGTGGCGACGGATCAGGGCCAGGCCCTCGGCCACCGTCGCTTCCGCCGAGACGATGATCGGTTCGGTGGTCATCAGGCCACCGGCGGTATCCGGGGCATACGACAGCAGGAAGCGGACGTCTTCGGCCTCTTCGGGCTCCATCAGGTCGAGAAGCGTCTCGCCGCGCTCGTCGCTGAGGTGAGCGATGAGGTCGGCCGCGTCGTCGGGCTGCATCTGGTCGAGCACGTCGGCAGCGCGGTCGTCGGCGAGCCGGTTCATGATGTCGACCTGCTCGTTCTCCGGCATCTCTTCGAGCACATCGGCGAGGCGGTCGTCCGAGAGCTCGTCGGCTACCTCGAGCATGCGCTGCTCGGGAAGGTCGAGCATCGCCGTCGCGAGGTCGGCGGGGAGCATGTCTGCGTAGCTGGCGACAAGCTGGGTCGCCGACTGGGATTCGCCGGTCTCGGTCTTCTCGATGATGTCCGACCAGGCGATGAACAGGGTGGCGCCCTTGGCAAAGGTCGTCGTCTTTGGGCGACGCAGGAAGGCCTGGGTGACCTCCCACTCGCCGAGCCCGGTCTCCTCGATCGCGATGTCTTCGATCGTGGCCTCGCCCGAGCCGTCTCGCAGTCGCACGTTTCGCCCGAGAATCTCGGCCATCACGCTGACCTCTCCGCCGCGCTGCTCGAAGCGACGGAGGTTGATGAGCCCGGTCGTGATGATCTGCCCTGACGCGATGCTGGTGACGCGCCCGATCGACAGGAACACCCGTCGCTTTCCTGGTACCTCGATCACCATGCCGACCACGCGGGGTCGACCCTGAGAGCGGTAAACGACCATCACGTCGCGGACCTTGCCGACCCTGTCTCCGTTGGGGTCGAAAACGGAGCACCCGACCAGGCGGGCGGCGAATACTCTCGACGTGCTCACGGTAAAACCCTACCGCTGCGTGACACAATGGCCGGGTGACCAACCAGAGCATGTTCGGCCGGCGTGGCCCATCACTTCCCAGCATCCCCCGCGGCGACATTCTGGGCACGTATGACTCCTATCTGGAGGCGCAGTCCATCGTCGACCGGCTGTCGAAGGCCGATTTCGCCGTCGCCAAACTCTCGATCGTCGGCAACGACCTCAAGACGGTCGAGCGCGTCACCGGAAAGCAGACCTACGGCCGTGCCGCACTCGCGGGAGCGGCATCCGGAGCCTGGTTGGGACTCTTTCTCGGCCTCATCCTGACGCTGTTCACGCCACCCAGCCCCGAGACGTTCGGGATCGTGGGAGCAGCGCTGCTGATCGGTGCGGGCTTCGGGATGATCTTCAGCATCGTCACGTACACGATCAGCCGTCGTCGCCGGGACTTCACCTCGACGCACCAGGTGCTGGCGTCGAACTACCAGATCATCATCGACCCGGAGCTGACCGCGAAGGCCCAGCAGGCCCTGCAGGAGCACCCGCGCGAGTAGTCCTCGGTCGCAGGCTCCCTCGGCGCTGGGGTCGCGTAACCGCTGGCGCGGTTACCTAAGCTCCACCGCGCAGCAGCCACTCCTCCACGGCGTCCGCCGTGCGCGGGATGCCGACAGACAGGTTCTCGGCGCCCGATTCGGTGACGAGGATGTCGTCTTCGATGCGCACGCCGATGCCCCGGTATTCCTCAGGCACGCTCAGGTCGTCGGGCTGGAAGTACAGGCCGGGCTCGATGGTGAGCACCATTCCCGCCTCGAGCACGCCGTCGAGGTAGAGCTCGCGACGGGCGGCCGCGCAGTCGTGCACGTCGATGCCCAGGTGGTGGGATGTCCCGTGCACCATGTAGCGGCGGTGGAACTGGTTGTCGGGCTCCAGTGACTCCTCGGCGCTGACAGGCAGCAGGCCCCACTCCGCCGTTTTCGCGGCGATGACCTTCATCGCCTCGGCGTGGATCTCGCGGAAGGTGAGCCCGGGGCGCACGATCGCGAACGCGGCATCAGCGGCCTCGAGCACGGCGTCGTAGATGCGACGCTGCACCTCGGTGAACGTGCCGCTGACGGGCAGCGTGCGCGTGATGTCTGCCGTGTAGTAGCTGTCGAGCTCGATGCCGGCGTCGATGAGGATCAGGTCGCCCGGCACCACGGGGCCGTCGTTGCGGGTCCAGTGCAGGATGCACGCGTGGGGTCCGGAGGCGGCGATCGTGTCGTAGCCGACGGTGTTCCCCTCGGCGCGCGCACGACGGTTGAACGTGCCTTCCACGAGGCGCTCGCCGCGGGTGTGGGCAACCACCTGCGGCAGGTCGCCAATCACGTCGTCGAATCCGAGCTTCGTCGCGTTGACGGCAGCGCGCATCTCGGCGATCTCGAAGGCGTCCTTGACGAGGCGCATCTCACTGAGGTCCCTGGCGAGTTCTGTGTCGCCGTCCGTCTCGAGCGATTCACTGTCTGCGGCGAGCAGCCTGCGCCCGTCGATCTGGTCGGTGATGTCACGGTCCGCCTCGCGCACGACGAGGGTGGTGGCATCCACGCTGTCCAGTACCGACGAGAAGGCAGGGAGCCCAGCGGTCGCGAGACCGAGATCGGCGGCGACGTGCGCCAGCGAGGGGCGCGGGCCGGTCCAGAACTCGCCGACGTCGGAGTTGGCATAGAACTCGTTGGTGTCGCGCCCGGCCGCTTCGCGGAAGTACAGGGTTGCCGTGTGGCCATCGTCGGTGGGCTCCATCACGAGCACGCTGCCCGAGACGGAGTCCGAACCCCAGCCGGTCAGGTGCGCGAACGCAGAGTGAGCGCGGTACGGGTAGTCACAGTCGTTGGAGCGCACCTTCGCGTCGCCGGCCGGAACGACCAGCCGCTTGCCCGGATGAAGTGCCGAGATGCGAGCGCGTCGATCGGCCGCGAAGGCGGACTGCTCGCGTGGCTCCGGAGTCTCGACCGGCCGATCTGCCCACTGCGAGGAGATGTAGTCGGTGAACTTCGACGAGTCGGGGGTTGTCGAGCGGTTGGCGGTTGCGCGCGGAGCTTCGCTGGATGGTGTGGAGTCGGCCATACCTTCCATTGTCCACCCGGTCAGCCCGTTGGTGTGAGTTGGGCGATAACCGGGCGGTGATCGCTGCCCGAGTCGTCCTGAGCCTCAACCACGCGCATCCCCGTAGCCAGCCAGTTCGGCGTAGACATCACGTGATCGATCGGAGCGCCGAGCAGAGCGTGCAGGTTGGCTGGCCAGGTGCCTACCGCGGCATTGTCGGTTGTGACCGCGGCATCGACGCATTCACCGACGGCGGCGCCTGCGGTCGTGCCGAGCCCGGCGAAGTGGTCGAGGGTCGAGTTGAAGTCGCCAGCCATGATCACGTCACCACCGGTGCACGCGTTGCTGATCCATTGCAGGTCTTCGCGCCAGTTCTCCATCTCGCCCTGGATGGGGGCGACCACGTGCACGGCGATGATCGTCGGGCCACTCCCGTCGGCGGGGCGAGCAACCACGGACGGCAGCACGGTGGTGGTCTCGGCCAGCTCGTCAACCGAGTATTCGCCGAGAGCGGCGCTGATCAGCAGCGTCGTTGAGCGTGCCTTGGAGATCTCGTCATATGACGCGGTGTGTGCGGCCATCGGCAGCCCGGCTTCGCCCATCCGGCTCGCGACAGCCTCGCCGGCGGCACGGGAGGTCTCGGGCAGCACCACGATGTCGGCGCCGGCCTCGACCGCCAGTTGCGCGATCGCGTCAGCCCCCGGAAGGTCACCGAGAGTGTTCCAACTGAGCACCGTCACGTCCCCCTCCGATGCCTCGGCAAAGGTCGAGTTGCCGAAACCCCGGGCAGACAGCACGGCCAGGTTGATGAGGCAGAAGACCAGCACGATCACGGCCATGGATGCTGCGAACCGCCGTGCCGACACGAAAATCAGTGAGACGAGCACCAGTAGCGCCACGATGCCGAGCCCCACGCTGGTCGAGGCCGCACGCAGCGACACGAGCTGCGCCAGGCCCGGGAGCTGCGCGGCCCCGAACAACTGCGGCCACGCGACGACCAGCAGCACGAGCGCGGTCGCCAGGATGACAATGGCAGCGAGGATTTGACGAAACATGGCGCGCCGAGCCTATGCCAATAGGCTTTGAGAATGTCCGAGCGACCCATCGATCTCCACACGCACAGCGCGGTCTCCGATGGCACCGAGACTCCGACGCAGTTGGTGCGGGCCGCCGAGACGGCGGGCCTCGGCACGATCGCGATCACCGACCACGACTCGACTGCCGGCTGGCAGGAGGCGTTTGCCGCGGCATCCGGAACCGGCCTGACCGTGATTCCCGGCATGGAGCTGAGCACGAACTTCGGTGCGGCGAGCGTGCACATCCTCGCGTACCTGTTCGATCCGCTCAATGCCGACATCATTTCCGAGACCGCGCGCATCCGCGATGGGCGCTTGATGAGGGCCGAGCGGATCGTGCAGAGAATCGCCGCGGACTACGACCTGAGCTGGGATGACGTGCTGGCTGAGTCGCAGGACGGCGGAACGCTCGGCCGACCGCACATCGCGGACGCCCTGGTACGCAAGGGTCACGTCCTTAATCGCAGCGCCGCCTTCGAGAGCATTCTGCACTGGCAGGGCGGCTACTACGAGAAGTACTACGCGCCGACTCCGCTGGAAGGCGTGCAGATGATCGTGGCGGCCGGGGGAGTGCCCGTGCTCGCGCACCCCGCCTCGCACGGCAAGTACCGGTCGATGGACAACTCGGTGATCCGTGAACTCGTCGACAACGGGCTGTTCGGGCTGGAGGTGCACCACCGCGACAACACCGATGACGGCAAGCGGTGGCTGCTGAAGATCGCGAAGAAGTACGGACTGGAGATCACGGGCTCAAGCGACTACCACGGCGAGGGAAAGCCGAACCGGCTCGCCGAGAATTCCACGGCTCCCGAGGTGCTGGAGCGGATCATCGCTCGGGCCACGGGTGCGACGCCGTTCGGCGGCTGACGCCCGCGGCCGAGGCCGCGAACTGCGGCACATGCAGGTTTCCGGATGCCGGAACCGTACATTTGCCGCAGCTCGGGCGGGGAACCGCCGTCGTTCGACTAGTTCGCGGGCGGAGTGTGGCCCGGTGCGCCAGCCGCGCCACCACGGCGGGTGCGCGTGCGGCTGCGACGCGACGGCGCTGCGCCGTCGTGGGTGCCGCCGCCGGATGCGCTGTCGCGCACGGCGTCGGTCGAGTGCTGGCGGGCCGGGCGTGAGCCGGAGCCCTGCGCCGGGCGACCACCGCGGTCACCGGAGCGCGGCGGACGACCGTCGTTCCTGGCCGAGGACGGTGCGGCATCGCGCGCGCGGGCGGGCGGAGCGCCGGGCAGGCGACCCTTCGTGCCCTCGGGGATGTCGAGGTCGGTGAAGAGGTGCGGGCTCGACGAGTACGTCTCGGTCGGCTCCGGGATGCCCATGTCGAGCGCGCGGTTGATGAGCGCCCACTTGTGCATGTCGTCCCAGTCGACGAACGTCACGGCGATTCCCGTCTTGCCAGCGCGGCCGGTTCGGCCGGCGCGGTGCAGGTAGGTGTCGTGGTCGTCGGGGATGGTGTGGTTGATGACGTGGGTGACGTCGTTGACGTCGATGCCTCGAGCCGCGACATCCGTAGCAATCAGGATGTCTTTCTTGCCGGCCTTGAACGCGGCCATGGCGCGCTCGCGCTGCTCCTGGTTGAGGTCGCCGTGCACGGCGGCGGCGTTGAAGCCACGGTCGTTCAGTTCTTCGACGAGCTTGGCTGCCGCGCGCTTGGTGCGTGTGAAGACGACGGTCTTGCCGCGGCCCTCGGACTGCAGGATGCGCGCGATGACCTCGTCTTTGTCGAGGTTGTGAGCGCGGTACACGACGTGCTTGATGTTCGCCTGCGTCAGGCCCTCGTTGGGGTCGGTGGCGCGGATGTGGATCGGCTTGTTCATGAAGCGACGCGCGAGAGCCACGATCGGGCCAGGCATGGTGGCCGAGAACAGCATCGTGTGGCGGGTCGGGCTGGTCTGGGCGAACAGCTTCTCGATGTCGGCGAGGAAGCCGAGGTCGAGCATCTTGTCTGCCTCGTCGAGCACCATGACCTTGACATCCTTCAGCGACAGCAGTCGCTGCGAGGCGAGGTCGAGCAGGCGGCCGGGCGTGCCGACGACGACCTGCGCGCCGGCCTTCAGCTCTTCGACCTGGCCCTCGTACGCCTTGCCGCCATAGATGGCAGCGATCTTGGTCTTGCGGTTGGATGCCGCGAGCACGAGGTCTTCGGCAACCTGCACGCACAGCTCACGTGTCGGTACGACCACCAGGGCCTTGACGCCGGGCTCGGGGTCGTTGCCGAGGGACTGGAGCAGGGGCAGCCCGAATCCGAGGGTCTTACCCGTTCCGGTCTTGGCCTGTCCGATGATGTCCTGGCCCGCGAGTCCCATGGGGATCGTCTGGGTCTGGATGGGGAAGGGCTCGATGATGCCCTTGGTTGCAAGTGCTTCGACCATGTCCTGATCGATGTTGAGTTCTGCGAAAGTCAATGTAGTAAAAATCCAATTGGCGCGTGGCCTAGCAGGTAACAGAGGTACGCCCGTTCTGTCCTGGGGCGCAGGACCTCCGCCAGAATGGGAGGTATGGGCACAGTTTAGCGGATGCCTCGTGAATAGCCCGTTTTGTGGGGCAATAAGCTGACCCCGTGGCTAATTGGTTCTCACGGTTCTCGCGTACCCCCCGACACGACGATGCACCCCGGTTGCGCGCTCGCGGCGGAGAGCAGACGACGACGAAAGTCGAACTCGTGGAGTTGACGCCTGACCTGATGGGATTCCTCGGGCGTGCCGCCTATGTGCAACTCATGCAGTTCGAGAACCTCTCCAGAGCACTGTCGACCGCCCCATCCACCGCAGGCAAGACCGCCATCGGGCGCGCCGCCGAGCTGTCGCTCGCCAAGCACCGCAAGCTCGTCCTCGAAATCGAGCGCGCTGGCAAAGACCCGGCCGACGTGATGACGCCCTTCACGAAAACCGTCGACGACTTCGAGCGCGACACCCGCGGTGGTGACTGGTTTGAGACAGTCGTCGCCTGCTATCTCACCGCCGGATTCCTCGATGACTTCTTCGCGCGACTCGCCCGTGGGCTCGGCGATGAGACGGGAAAGCGCATCGCTGCAATCTTCACCGGCGAATCGGGCGAGGCGCTGCTGGCGGGGCTCCTGACGACGGCGATCGACGAGAACCCACTACTGTCATCCCGGCTGGCGATGTGGGGCCGGCGGCTGGTTGGCGACACGATGCTCGTGGCCCGATCCGCGCTGCAGTACACCGAGGACCACATTTCGGATGAGGCGCGCATCGAGCCCGTGTTTACCGAGCTGATTGCGGCGCACACCCGCCGAATGGATGCGCTGGGCCTAACCGCCTGAGGCCGATCAGCGCGGTATGAGGGTGGCGAGCTTTGCGGCATCCGAGTGGACGCGTTTGCGAGGCAGCACGAGTGCGATGACGAGCGACGCGACAACCGCAGACCCGAGGCTGGCGACCCAGATCCAGGTGCCGTCGAAGGTGAGGCCGAGCCACAGCAGAGCGACCCACACCGTGGCCGATACGGCCGCTGCTGCCGCTGGCAGCAGGAACGCTCCGTACATGGTGCGCTGGGGCAGGCTGTAGCGCACGATCGCGCCGAGGCAGGCGCTGATCACGATGACGAAAAGCAGTTCCATTGATCGTTACGCGACGAATCCGACGCGACGGGATTCTTCCGAGCCGATCTCGACGTAGGCGAGCGAGTCGACGGGAACCAGGTACACGTTTCCCTTGGAGTCGGTCAGCTTGACGAACTTCGAGCCTGACTCGAGTGCGTCTGACACAGTCTTCTCGATCGCGCTCGAACTCTGCGACGTCTCGAAGTTGATCTCACGGGGGCTGTTGGCGATGCCGATGCGAATGTCCACGATCACAGGGTACGACACAACTCGAGGGGCGTTCGGCGCCGTTCACTGTCAGCGCATCCCGCTACCGTGGAGCCATGGCGAAGTTGGCGAGAGAAGACATTGACGATCGCCTCAATTCCCTGGCCTCGGTGGGGCTCGATCCCTCCCAGCGCAGGGTCGTCGACCTGCCGGATGATGCCAGCGCTGCGGTGATCGGCGCCCCCGGCAGCGGAAAAACCACGACCATGATCGAGCTCGTTGCCGACCGGGTTCTCACGCGCGGCTGGTCGCCCGGCGAGATCGTGATCCTCAGCCCGAGCAGGGCGGCTGCGACCCTGCTGAGGGACCGGCTCGCGCAGCGGCTCGGGGTTGCGACCCCGGGGCCGATGGCGCGCACGGCCAACTCGCTGGCGTTCGAGGTCGTGCGCACTGCTGCGGCTGCGGCGGGTGGCCCTGCGCCGACGCTGCTGACGGGCGCCGAGCAGGACCAGATCATCGCCGACCTGCTCGCCGGCGAGATCGACGACGGCGCGGGCGCGGCCTGGCCAGACCACCTCGACGCCGAGGTTCGTCGGCTTCGCGGATTCAGGACCGAGCTGCGCGACCTCATGATGCGGGCCGTCGAGCACGGTGTGAGCCCGGCGGCACTGGCGGCGCTCGGGCGCCAGCACGGCCGCGACGAATGGGTGGCCGCATCCCAGTTCATTGCCGTCTATGACTCGGTGAAGTCCAGCTTTCGCGGGGGACACTTCGACTCGACGGAGCTCATCCGCGAGGCCGCCGCGATCATCGCCGAGGGTGCGCCGCTCACCATCGACGGGCTCAGGCTCGTGATCGTGGACGACGCACAGGAGTCAACGGAATCGACGGTGACGCTGCTCCGCGCGCTCGTCGCTCGAGGAATCTCGGTGATTGCCTTCGGCGATCCGGATGTCACCACCGGCGGTTTCCGCGGGGCGCAGCCGCACCTGCTCGGGCGTCTCGGCGCAGCACTCGGCCGACCCGTCGCTTCGCTCTACCTGGGTGAGGTGCACAGGCATGGCGAGCAGCTGCGCGAGGTCGTGTCAGGCATCACCGGGCGAATCGGCTCAGCCGCGGCGGGGCAGCAGCGGCAGGCGGCGGCGGGCGACGCGTCCGGCACCGCCGCGGCGTTTCGACTCGGATCACCGGCCGAAGAGGTGGCGTTCATCGCCCGTCGTCTCCGTGAACGCCACCTGCTCGACGGCATCCCGTGGTCGCAGATGGCGGTGGTCGTGCGCTCCGGCAGTCTCGTGCCGTCGCTGGCGCGAGAGCTGCGTGCCCTCGAGGTGACGACGAGTGTGTCGAGCGCGCGGACAGCGGTGCGCGACGAGTACGCGGTGGACGGCCTCATCCTGTTGGTCGAACTGGCACTCGGTATCGCGGGGATGTCGTCGGGTCGGGTGCTCGACGCGACTGCCGCGCTCGACCTGCTCGGCGGTGCGGTGGGCAGGCTCGACGCGGTGTCGCTGCGGCGGCTGAAGGCGGCCCTGCGGCACGAGGAGCTGGCAGGAGGTGGCGATCGCGGAGCCGACGAGCTGGTGGTCGAGGCGCTGCGGCATCCCGCCGGTCTCGTGACGGTCGACACCCGTGTCGGCAGGGCCGCGCAGTCCGTCGCGAAGAACCTGCACGCCACAGCAGCTGCGGCGCTGAGCGGCGAGAGCATCGAAGAACTGCTGTGGGGTGCCTGGCAGCGCACTTCTCTGGAGAAGACCTGGTTCGATCAGGCGCTCGGCTCCGGCATCGTCGCGGAGGAAGCGAACCGGCACCTGGATGCCGTCGTCGCCCTGTTCTCCGCGGCCAAGAGATTCGTCGAGCGCACCCCGGATGTGCCAGCCGCGGTGTTCATCGACTCCTGGCGCGCGGCAGACGTGGCCGAAGACACCCTGGCGCCGCGCGCCATCCTCGACTCCGTCACGGTGGGGACTCCGTCGGCGGTCGTCGGCCGCGAGTTCGAGGTCGTGGTCGTCGCCGGCATGCAGGAGAACGTGTGGCCGAACATGCGCATCAGGGGTTCGCTCCTGGGCTCGCAGGATCTGCCCGTCGTGATGGCTGGCGGTGACCCGACGACCGTCGACAAACGACTCGACGTCATGCACGACGAGCTGCGGATGTTCGCGCAGGCCGTCTCGCGAGCCCGAACCGAGGTCGTCGTCACCGCGGTCGCCGGCGACGACAACCTGCCGTCCCCGTTCCTTCGGCTGCTGCCGGAGGGCTCCGTGGTGGGGCTGCCCCGGCATCCGCTCAGCCTGAGGGGGATGGTCGGGCGGATGCGGCGCGAGCTGACGTCGACGGGATCGGCGGATGCGGCATCCGGCGTCGCCAGGCTCGCGGCGGAAGGCGTGCCCGGCGCGCATCCAGACCAGTGGTACGGCATGGCCGACCCCAGCACCACAGCGCCGCTCGTCGACCTCGACGACGCTGACGCCTCGGTGCGCGTGTCGCCCTCGCGCATGGAATCGTTCGAGACCTGCGGCCTGCACTGGCTGATCGACGAGGTGGGTGGTGGCTCGTCGAGCGTTTCGGCAAACCTCGGAACGCTCATCCATTCGATCGCCGAGACCGCGACAGACACCTCACCGGATGCGCTCTTCGCCGCGGTGCAGCAGCGCTGGGGCGAGCTGAGCTTCGAGGCGAGCTGGCATTCCGAGGCAGAGAAGGCGCGGGCACGGGAGCTGACTTCCCGCCTGTCCGCCTACCTGCGCGACTTCGACGCCGCGGGTGGTTCGGTGGTGAGCCGGGAAGGATCATTCGAGCTGCAGGTCGGCCGCGCGACCCTCAGGGGCAAGATCGACAGGGTCGAGGCTTACCCCGACGGCACGGCGGTGATCGTCGACCTCAAGACCGGTAAGCACGATCCGACGAGTGACGACGCGGTGATCGATCACGCGCAACTCGGCGCCTACCAACTGGCATTCGCGTCGGCAGCCATCGATAACGTGCCCGAGGGGCTGACGAATGGGGGAGCGAAACTCGTGATCGTCTCCAAGGGCGCGCGCGGCGCACAGTATGCGGCGCCGCACCAGAAGGCGTTCACGGCCGAGCAGCTCGAGGCGTTCCGCGCCAGAGTTACCGACGACGCAAGTGGCATGGCGGGGGCGGTGTTCGTGGCCCAGCTCGGATCACACTGCCTCGACCCGTGGAGTTTCGGACGCTGCAAGATCCACGTCGTGCAGGCGGTGAGCTCGTGACCGTATCGTCGCTCGAACTTGCTCGGCTGCTCGGCCTGCCTGAGCCGACCACGCAGCAGCAGCGCGTCATCGAGGCGCCGCTGACCCCGGCCCTCGTCGTGGCCGGGGCGGGCAGCGGCAAGACCGAGACGATGGCGAACCGGGTGGTGTGGCTGCTCGCGAACGACCTCGTCTCGCCGGACCAGGTGCTGGGCCTGACATTCACCAGGAAGGCTGCCGGCGGGCTTGCCGAGCGGATCGCCAAACGCATCACCCAGCTGCGCCTCGTGCAGTCCCAGCGACCCGACCTGATGAGCGCGGCTGACCGCGATCCGGAGCGGGCCGAGTTCGACCAGCCCACCGTGTCGACCTACAACTCGTTCGCCAGTGCGCTCTTCCGCGACAACGCCCTGCTGATCGGGCGGGAACCGGAGTCGGCGCTGCTCAACGATGCCTCGTCCTGGCAGCTCGCGCGGCACATCGTCGTGCAGAGCGCAGACGAGAGGCTCGTGGGGCTCGGCAGCAGCATCGACACCATCACCGAGAAGGTGCTCGATCTCAGCCATCAACTCAGCGACAACGTCGCAGACTCCTCCGCGGTCGGGCTCTACGCCGAGCGGTTCGTCGGCATCGGGGAGCTGCCGTACACGAACGGCAAGCCGAAGTCGGCGCCGTACGCGAGCGTCACAAAGGCAGTCTCCGACGTCGCCGCTCTCGGCCCGCTGCTGGAGCTTGCCGATCAGTACGCCCTGGAGAAGCGTCGCCGCGGGCTCCTCGAATTCAGCGATCAGGTGGCACTCGCCCTCGCGATCAGCCGGCGCTCACCCGCCACCGTCCAGGCGTACCGCGACCGCTACCGGGTCGTGCTGCTCGACGAATACCAGGACACCAGCGTCGTGCAGACCGAGCTGCTCTCCGCGCTGTTCGCAGACCACGGGGTGATGGCCGTGGGAGATCCGCACCAGTCGATCTATGGATGGCGCGGCGCGAGTGCCGCGAACCTCGCGCGGTTCGCCGCCGACTTCGGTGCGGCCAGCGAATACGCGCTGTCGACGAGCTGGCGCAACGCCACGACCATCCTCGACGCGGCGAACCTGGTTGTCGCCCCGCTGAGCGCGGCGTCCCCGGTAAACGTGGAGTCCCTGCGGCCGCGCCCTGCCGCCCCCATCGGAACCCTCACCGGCGCCTACTTCGATGACATAGTCCTCGAGTCGCGCGCCGTCGCGCAATGGCTCAAGACCGAGCTCGGGCGGCCCGCGGCCGATGGGTTGCCCAGGACCGCCGCCATCCTGTTTCGTCAGCGACGCCACATGGGCATGTTTGCGCGCGCGCTCGACGACGTCGGGGTGCCGCACCACATCCTCGGGCTCGGCGGGCTGCTGTCGACCCCCGAAATCGTGGATCTGGTCAGCGCGCTGCGGGTCATCCACGACCCGACCGCGGGCTCCGAACTCATTCGTCTGCTCTCCGGTGCGCGCTGGGCAATCGGCCCGCTCGACCTCAAGGCCCTCGCCGCAGTCGCGGGGTGGCTGCACTCCAGGCACTGGTCGCAGGGCGCGTTGAGCGACGAGGTGAAGCAGCGGATGCGCGACTCCGTCGCGGTCGACGACGGCCGTTCGATAGTCGACGCCCTCGATTTCGTGGGGGAGGCTCCGGCCGGCCACGGCCAGCTCGCCGGTTTCACCGAGGTCGGGCTCGAACGGCTCCGCGCCGCCGCCCGCCAGCTTGCATTCTTCCGGTCGCGGGCGGGGCTCGCTCTGCCCGATCTGGTGCGTCTGGTCGAGCAGGAGCTCATGCTCGACATCGAGGTCATCGCCAACGAGTCCTCCGGGCTCGGCGCCGCCAACCTTTACGCCTTCCGCGACGAGTTGGCGGGCTTTCTCGCGGCCGAAGAGCAGGCGACCCTTGGCGCATTCCTCGGCTGGCTTGCGCGCGCGGAGCGGGACGACACCATGGGCCCGCGCAGCGACGATGCCGAACGCGGCACGGTTCAGCTGCTCACCATCCACGGCGCGAAGGGGCTCGAGTGGGAGATTGTCGCGGTCCCGAGGATGACGGCAGACGAGCTTCCGGCAGCATCGCGTGAGGGCACCGGCTGGGTTCGTCCCGGGCAGCTTCCCTTCGAGTTCAGGGGTGATGCGCGCGAGTTGCCCAGGCTCGACTGGCAGGCGGTCGACAACCAGGCGGAGTTCGATGCCGCGCTCAAGAAGTTCAAGGCCGAGCTGTCCGAGCGCCACCAGGCCGAGGAACGCAGACTCGGGTACGTGGCGATCACACGGGCACAGGATGCGCTGCTGCTGACCGGCGCATTCTGGGGAGGCCAGGGCAAGCCGCGGCCACCCGGGGTGTTCCTCGCCGAGCTCGCGGGCGCCGGACTGATCGATGAGCTTCCCACCGAGAGCGCCTTCGAGGACAACCCGCTGATGGGAGAGGCCGAGATCGAAAGCTGGCCTCTCGATCCGCTGGGCAAACGCCGTCGCGTGGTCGAGCGGGCGGCGGCGCTCGTGACCGCTGAGATCGATAATCCTCGTTCGGCGGGCGTGTGGCAGCACGATCTCGACCTGCTGCTGGCGGAGAGGGATGCCGCTGCCCGGGCGGCGGCGGTTGCCCCGCTGCCCGACCGGATTCCGGCATCCAGATTCAAGGATTTCGTCACAGACCCAGTTGGGGTCGCCAGGGCGCTTCGGCGGCCCATGCCGGAGAAGCCGTACCGGGCCACGAGGCTCGGCACGCGCTTCCACGGCTGGGTCGAGGCCCGCTTCGGGGCATCGTCGGCGTCAGAACTGGTGGATGCCTCGTGGTCGGAGCTCGACGACGAGCCGCAGGGCGACGAGCTCGACCTCGCCGAGCTGGAGCGGCTGAAGGGCATCTTCGAGAGGTCACCGTGGGCGGCGCTGCGTCCCGTCGACGTCGAGATCGAGATCCATCTTCCCTTCGACGGGCGCATCGTGATTTGCAAGATCGATGCGGTGTACGCGGCAGACGGTGGTCGCTTCGAGATCGTCGACTGGAAGACCGGCAAGGCCCCGAGCAGCGCGAAGGATCTGGAGCAGAAGCAGCTGCAGCTCGCCCTGTACCGGCTGGCGTACGCGCGCTTCAAGGGGATAGACCCATCGCTCATCGACGCCGTCTTCTACTACGTGTCTGACGACGCGATCATCCGGCCCGAGCGCCTCTTCGACGAGGAGGAGTTGCTGGCGTCCTGGCGGGGAGCTATTGCACCGGTCGGCTCATGATGGCGGCGCTCAGCGCTTCGACGGGCTCGCGGTTGCTGCCGGGGTTGTGCAGCAGCGCGAAGTCGATGTCGCCCAGCGCGGGCAGCCCGTGTGCCGCAGACACCTGCGCGAGGTCGGGCGGGATCAGCGACTGCGGAAACACCGCGACGCCGATCCCGGCCCGCACCGCCGCGAGTACGCCGTTGACCTCACGCACGTTGCAGGTGATCCGCCACGTGCGTCCAAGACTCTGCAGCGAGTTCAGCGCGTAGTCCCGGCTGATGCTCGGCGCCTGGTACGCGATCACCGGCACCGGCAGAGCCGGGTCGATCGTGACGCTGCGGTGGCCGACCCACACCATCCGGTCGCGGCGCACGAGCCGCCCCTCCTGCGTTCCGGGATCCTGTTTGATGAAGACGAGGTCGAGTTGGCCCGCCTGCAGCCGGCGCACCAGCGCCGGGCTCTGGTTCACGGTCAGCTCGAGATTGATTGCCGGGTACAGCTGTCTGAAATCGCGCAGGATGCCGGGAAGCTGGGTCAGGGCGAGGTCGTCAGCCGAGCCGAACCGGAGTCGCCCACGCATGGCCGAACCGGTGAAGTAGTGCGCTGCCTGATCGTGGGCGGCGAGAATCGTGCGCGCGAATCCCAGCAATGCGTCCCCATTGTCGGTGAGCGACACGACACGGGTGTCGCGGTTGACGAGGTTGCGCCCAGCCGACTGCTCGAGCTTGCGGATGTGCTGGCTCACGGTCGGCTGGCTCAGCCCGAGGCGGGCGCCGGCCTGCGTGAAGCTGAGGGTCTCGGCGACGGCGACGAAGGTTGTGAGGAGCACCGGGTCGAACATCCCATCCCTCTCTCATTACAGAACCGAATGGTACTTATAGGGTCGATTCGCTGCTGGTATGACTACGCCTAACGTAGCGTGGAATGGTGACTTTGACACCCGACCAGGCCCCACCGACCACACCCATCGCGATTTCGATGCAGCGGCCGGCCTGGCGGGACACCTTCGGGGCGCTGAAGGTGCACAACTACCGCCTGTATGTGATCGCCCAGTTCATCGCGCACACCGCGGGGTGGGCGCAGCGGATCGCGGTCGATTGGCTCGTACTTGAGATCACCGGAAGCGTCACCCTCGTCGGGCTCACCATTGCACTCCAGTTCCTCCCCACCCTGATTCTCGGGGCGCACGCCGGGGTGGTTGCCGACCGGTTCAAGAAGCGGTCGGTGCTGATCTTCTGCCAGGCCATCATCGCGGCACTCAACCTGGTGCTCGCGATCATCGCCATCTCGGGGAATGCCAACCTGCTCGTCGTCTACGTGCTGGTGCTGGGAGTCGGCACCCTGCAGGTGTTCGACAATCCTGCGCGATCGGTGTTCGTCAACGAGATGGTCGGGCCCCGCCACATCCGCAACGCGATCAGTGTGAACGCCTCCATCTTCCACCTCGGTGCGCTCATCGGTCCCGCCCTCAGCGGCATTCTTATCGTCGCGGTCGGCTCCGGCTGGGCGATCGGCGCGAACGTGATTGCGGGCCTGATCGGCATCGCGCTGGTCATCGCGATGCGCACGAAAGATCTGCTGATCGCACCGCGCGCGCCACGCCACAAGGGGCAGATTCGTGAGGCGGCCCGCTATGTCATGAGCAAGCCGACCCTGTTCTGGACACTCGTGATGGTCGCGTTCGTCGCCATTTTCGGGATGCCGATGCCGGCGCTCCTCGCCGGGATGGCCGACGACGTGTACATGACGGGCGCCACCGGGTACGGCCTGTACAACTCGCTGGCCGCCATCGGTGCGCTGATCGGAGCCCTTGCTTCGACCCGCCGGGCCACCCTGCGGCTGCGCACCATCATGATCGGCGCAATCGTCTACGGGCTCATGCTGATCACCGCGGGGCTGGCGCCGTTCTATCCGCTATTCCTGATTGTTCTTCCCGCGATCGGACTGGCACGGCTGCTGTACATGACCGCGGGCGAGACGATGATGCAACTGTCGTCGAACATGGCCATCCGGGGTCGGGTCATGGCCTTCTGGGTGATGGTCGTCGTCGGCGGCCAGGCGATAGGCGGGCCGCTCATGGGCTGGTTCGCCGAGAATTTGGGAGCCAAGACCGCGATGGTCATCTCTGGCGCCGTGCCCATGCTGGCGGCAATCGTCATCGCCATCCTGCTGTCGCGCACCGGAAAGCTGCGTGTCGTGGTCACCGCGAAGCGCGGCAAATGGGTCGCGATCGTGCCAAAGCGCCGGGTGTCCGCCACCGCGAAGCCCGCGCAGTAGCCGAGCCGCGCCCGAGACCGCGGGCTAGACGGCCCTCTCGCTGCGGTCGAGGAACGCCTCGACCTCGTCCACGGCCATGGTCGGCATGGTCTGCGTCCCGATCGGGTTCATGACGTCGTTCCGGATGCTGTCGACCAGGCCGGTCAGCATCAGAACTGCGTCGTCGACAACCTCGGTGTTGCGCGTCTCGGTGCCGTGCAGCAGCCACTTGGCGACCTCGAGTTCCGCGTAGAACATGGCGCGCTGGCGCACCTGACGGTCGGTCGCCCCACGGGCGCGGGAGTATGCGTCGAAGACGCTGTCGGCGACCGCGTCGTTCGAGATCACCCACTGCAGGTCGCGGGCGGGGTCTCCAACCCGCAGTTCCTGCCAGCCGAGCACGCCGGTGACGGCCTCATCGGCACTGAGGAAGGATGCTGCGGTCAGGTCGCCGTTGATCACGGTGGGCTGGAACTGCCAGAGCTTGGCGTCTTCGGCGGCCTTCTCCCAGCGCGCGATGAGCGCTGCAGGCACGAGCGCGGTCGCGGCGGCGCGGTCCATCACCGTGATGGCGGCGCGCAGGCACTCTCCGGAGCTGAGCACCGGAAGTCCGGCATCCGCGACGAAGCTGGTTGGCAGTGAATGGATGGCGCCGATCGCGGTGCCGATCGACGCTGCCAGCGAGTCGGGTCCCGCATTCATCGACCCGAGCGAGATCTTGGCGCCGTAGAGGAATTCGTAGACGAACGCTCGCGTGTTTCCGAGCGGCGCCTGCCCCACGAAGGTGGACACGCTGAAGGGCAGCCGCGTGCGCACGCCGGCGCTCAGTGCGCGCAGCGCGACGAGGTCGGCGGACTGTTCGGTTTCGGCACGGATGTTGCGGGGAGCACGGATGATCCAGTGCCTGCCGTCGCGTCCGGTGAGGAGGGCTGAGTCGAAATCGCCAGCTTCGATCGCGCCGAAGTGGGCGACGCCTGCGACGTCGAGCCCCGGCACAGCCGAGGTGGCGAGCGCGGCTAGAGTGAGATGGGATCTGGCCATACCAGACAGGGTAGGTCGCCCACCCCACGCAATCGCTGCACGCCACGCACTTCTGACGGGGTCGCCTCTTACATGTCACATTCTTTTTCTTCACGACTGCCGCTCTCGCGCTTCGAGATGGACAGGGATCACCTCGCCCGCGAACGCGAAGACCTCTTCGAGGAGCTGTGGGCAGACCCGGCCACGCGCCTGCTTCCGATCTTCCAGGGCTCGGCGCTGCTGTCGTCGCCGACGAGCCTCGCGCTTCTTCCGGTCGATGCGATTCCGGTGAGCGAGCTGAAGGTCTATCTCGGTCGATCGCTGTCGACCACGAGCCCGGAACCGGTCGGCACGCCGATCGTCGCCGTGCTGCTGGCCGACGCCGGCCACCTTGCCGAGGCGGAATGGGGCAACCTCCGTTCGCTGGGCAGCACGCTCAGCGATCGGGATGCCGGCATGCTGGTCGAGGCGCTGGGGGTGCTGAACTGGCACGCATCGCACCGGTTTTCTCCGCGCACCGGCGAGCCCACCATCGTGCAGAAGGGTGGATGGGTGCGGCGGGACCCGATCTCGAACACCGAGGTCTTTCCCCGCACCGATGCCGCCATCATCGTCGGCATCACCGATGCCGACGATCGCCTGCTGCTGGGCTCGAACGCCCTGTGGGAGAGCAACCGCTACTCGCTGCTGGCCGGATTCGTCGAGCCGGGGGAGTCACTCGAGTCCGCTGTGCAGCGCGAGGTGCTCGAGGAGTCCGGCATCCACGTGATCGACCCCGTCTATCTCGGCAGCCAGCCCTGGCCGTTCCCTGCGTCGCTGATGCTCGGCTTCATCGCGAAGGTCGACCCAGACTTCGGCACGGATACGACCCCGGATGGCACGGAGATTCTCGACCTGCGCTGGTTCAGTCGGGATGAACTAACCACAGCCCTCACCGACATCAAGCTGCCCGGACCGACCTCGATCGCCCGCGCGATCATCGAGGAGTGGTACGGCGGCCCCATCCCAGACGGTCAATGACCTTGGTTACCGCTGAATCCCTGCTCGACGGTCTCGACGACCAGCAGCGCCTGGCCGCCGAGTCGCTGCTCGGTCCGGTGTGCCTGCTTGCCGGAGCCGGCACCGGCAAGACCCGCGCGATCACCCACCGCATCGCGTACGGCGTTGCCACGGGCGTCTACCCTCCCGGTCGCGTGATGGCGCTCACCTTCACCGCCCGCGCTGCCGGCGAGCTGCGCGGCAGGCTGAGGGCGCTCGGCGCCGGGGGAGTATCCGCGCGCACCTTCCACGCCTCCGCACTCTCGCAGCTCAACTTCTTCTGGCCCCAGGTGATCGGCGGCACGATGCCGAGGCTGCTGGAGGGCAAAGCGAAGGTGATCGCCCACGCCGCCGACAGCCTTCGGCTCAAGCTCGACACGGCGACCCTGCGTGATGTCGCGGCCGAAATCGAGTGGCGAAAGACGTCACGGCTGTCGATCGAGGAGTACGCGGAACGCAACCGGCCGGTGTCGCCCGCGCTCACCCTCGACAAGATGGTGGCCCTGCAGGGGGCGTACGAGACGGTGAAGGACGAACGCCGGCAGATCGATTTCGAGGACGTCCTGCTCGCCGCGGCCGGCATGGTCGAGGCCGAGCCTCGTGTCGCCCAGCAGGTGCGTGAGCAGTATCGGTTCTTCGTCGTCGACGAGTACCAGGACGTCTCGCCGCTGCAGCACGACCTTCTGCAGCTGTGGCTCGGTCCTCGCAATGACGTGTGTGTCGTCGGCGACGTCAGCCAGACCATCTATTCCTTCGCGGGCGCCAGCCCGGACTATCTTCTCGGGTTCGGTTCGGAGCATCAGGATGCCGTCGTGCTGAGGCTTGAGCAGAACTACCGCTCGACCCCATCCATCGTGGCCAGCGCCAACCGACTCATGCGCGAGCGGCCTGGCGCCCTCACGCTGCGGTCGGCAAGTGAGCGCACGGGACCTGCGCCCACCACCACCGCGTACCCGACCGACAGTGCCGAGGCCCGCGCCGTGGCGAACTCGATCGCGGAGGAGATCGCTCGCGGCACCAAGCCCGAATCCATCGCCGTCCTGTTCAGGATCAACGTGCAGTCCCAGGCCCTCGAGACCGCTCTCGGCGATGCCGGTGTGCCGTACATCGTGCGTGGCTCCAGCCGGTTCTTCGACCAGCGGGAGGTGAAGGAGGCGCTCATGCTGCTGCGCGGTGCGACGGTCAACACCGCCGTCGAGCCGCTGTTCAAGACCGTCAGCGACGTGCTGCGCTCGATCGGCTGGTCGCAGGACCCGCCCGAGATCCGCGGTGCCGTGCGCGACCGCTGGGATTCGCTCAACGCCCTGATGCAGCTCGCGGAGGAGGCGCCGGCCGCGACGACCCTGCGGCAGTTCGTCGACGAGCTCTTCGAGCGACAGGCGGGCCAGCACGAGCCGACCATGGCCGCCGTGACCCTGGCGACCCTGCACTCCGCCAAGGGACTCGAGTGGGATTCGGTGTACCTCGTGGGGCTCGCCGAGGGTCTCGTGCCGATCAGCTACGCGAAGGATCCCGCCGCGATCGAGGAGGAACGCAGGCTGCTGTACGTGGGGGTGACGCGCGCTCGCCGCGCGCTCGCGCTCAGCTGGTCGACGAGTCCCCAGCAGGGCCGCGCCGGTCAGCGGTCACCCAGTCGCTTCCTGGCCGAGTTGAACTGACCGGTCGGCCTGGCTCGGGATGCCGCGGCATCCGCACTCCGGATGCGCCTGCCACACGCGCCACCGTCGCTCGCCCGTGGCGCCGTCGATGCGCACGGCCTCTGCCACGCCACCCCCTGCCGGGCTCTGCAGCTGCTCGATAGCCATCCTGGACGCGGCCCCCGCCGCCTCGGACACGAGGATCGCGGACTCAGCACCGCTTCGCCGCCCGAGCAGCTGCGAGGCGATCGCGGGCCACGCCGTGTCTGCGTCGCGGTGGTGCAGCTCGAGGCAGAGCAGGCACGGCCCCGCGCCCGGCCGAACCACGGGACCGACGACGGCCGCAGAATCGCTCACCACCACGGGAAGGTGCGGGATGTCGCGGCGCAGCCAGACCGCGTGCAACTGCGGCGCGAGCACGAAGTGGCCCACCACGATGGCCAGGTCCGGTGCGCTCTCGGTCAGGTCAGCGGCATCCACTGCAATGAGCACGTCCACACCGTGGCCCGCGAGCACCTCAGCGATCGCGCCGGCCAGCGTCGAACTGCCCGAAATGGCCACGGTGCCGAGCCGCGGCCGCTGGGTGGGTTCGAGCGCCGATGACACGATGTCGAGCAGGTCGTCCCTGGTCGTGGCCGCCTCGGGCGCAGGGCCGCCCGCGATCATGGCGAGTCCGGAGGCGCTCGTGCCGACCGCGAGGGCCGCGAGCATCTTCTGCTGGGCCACCGTCACATCGTCGATGCGCACGACGGCAGGGTCAACGCCGACCTGCATGTCGAACGGTGATCGCCACACGAGCGGCAGCCGGGGATCGAGTCTGAGCGTCATGCGCCCAGTGTGACCACAAGGGCCGATTCGTCGAGCGAACCGTCCACAGCTACTCTTCGCGTGGCCGATCTGAGGTGTCGTCGTTGAGCAGGTCCTGGATGGCCTGGTCGATGTCGTCGGGCTCGGGCTGACCGGCGGTGATCCTCGCGATCAACGCCGTCGGGTCGTCGAGGTCGGCGGCGGTGGGCACCAGGTCGGGATGCGACCACAGCTCGTCGCGCTTGTCGCTGCCGACGGCATCCGTCACCTTCTGCCACATGGCGGCCGCCTCGCGCAGGCGTCGCGGTCGAAGTTCGAGGCCGACGAGTGTCGAGAACGCGCTCTCTGCCGGACCCCCGGATGCGCGCCTGCGGCGCACGGTCTCGGCGATCGCCGCGCTCGATGGCAGGCGTTTCGTGGCCTCCGCGGTGACCACGTCGACCCAGCCCTCCACGAGAGCGAGCACGGTCTCGAGGCGCCCGAGCGCGGCGAGCTGCTCGTCTGACTTCGGCGGGATCAGGGCGCCCGACGTCATGGCCTCGCGCAACTCTTCCGGGTTGCCCGGATCGAAGTCGGACGCGAGCTGCTGCAGCCGATCCGTGTCGATCCTGATGCCCTTGGCGAACTCCGTGATCGAGGTCAGCAGCTGCAGTCGCAGCCACCTGGCGTGGTGGAACAGCCGGGAGTGCGCGAGTTCGCGCACCGCGAGGTACAGCTGCACCTGGTCGGTCGGGATGTCGAGTCCCGTCCCGAATCCCGCGACATTCTGGGGAAGGATGGCGGCCTTCTCGCCGTCGAGCAGCGGAATTCCGATGTCTCCACCCGAGACGACCTCGCTCGAAAGCTGCCCGACGACCTGTCCGAGTTGCATCGCGAACAGCGTGCCGCCGACGTTGCGCATCATCTTGCTGGCGCCCTGGATCACGTCGTCGAGTTCGCCGTCTTCCGGGGCGCTCTGCTTCAGCACATCGGTGAGGGAGATGGCGATGGAGTTGGCGACCGGCTCGGCCAGCTGCGTCCACACCGGCATTGTGGCGGCGACCCACTCCTGCCGGCTCATCAGCTTGGGAACACCTGTCAGTTCAGAAATTGTGGTTGCTTCATCCAGCCAAAGGGATGCCACGTGCAGGGCCTGCTCGAGCTGTGAGCGTTCCGCGGGCAGCGACACCACGGTGCCACGCTCGGCGATTCCCTTTGCCTGCTGCAGGGAGAGATCCCAGTTGATTCCATCACCACTGTTCTGCATGGCGGCCTGCAGCTGGCCGATCAGCTGAGCGATCAGTTCAGGGTCGTTCGGCAGCCCGGCGGCGCCCGCGAGCTTGGCGGGATCGATGTTCGTGTTGCCAGCCAGGAAGTCCCTCATCATGTCCCGGAATTCGTCCTCCGGATTGCCTGCGCTACCGTCGTCCCGCGAATCTTCAGCCATGCAAACTACGCTAGCCGCTGCACGTTCGAACGGGCTGGGATTTCACTAGGCTGGCCTTTTCGTTCTGTGCGCCCGTGGCGAACAGCCGATCTCACATCTCGCGCGTAAGGACAAACCGGTGGCCCTCTTCGCCGACATCTCTCCAGATCCCCAGCCGAGCCCCAAGCGAAGGTGGCTCAGCTGGACGGTCCTCGGCATCGGCTTTGTCGGCGTCGTGACCGTCGCGCTCGTGCCTGCCCCGTTCGTCATCGAGCAGCCCGGCCCGGTCTACAACACGCTGGGCAACGTGAGCATCAACGGCGAGGAGGTGCCCATGATCCAGATTCCGGATGAGACGACCTACCCGGTCGACGGCACCCTCGACATGCTCACCGTCAGTATCCGTGGCAACCGGGAGGAGCTCCCGAGCTGGTTCGAGATCGCCTCCGCGTACTTCGATCCGAGCAAGGCCGTTGTGCCGGTCGACCTGATCTTTCCGGCGGGGGTCTCGTCGGAGGATTCAACCACTCAGGGCAGAATCGACATGGCCAACTCCCAGAAGGAAGCTGTCGCGGCAGCGCTCAGCGAACTGGGGTACACCTTCTCGAGCACGGTCCGGGTTGTCGAGGCATCCACTGGCTCTCCCGCCGATGGGGTGCTCGCCTCCGGCGATGTGCTGCTCAGCGTCAACGGCGTCTCGTTTTCGGATGTGACCGGCCTGCGCGAGCAGATCGCCGCCAATGGGGTCGACAAGGCTGCGGTCGTCGCGTTCAGCCGTGACGGTCAGGCGAAGACCGCCTCCATCACACCGACGCTCAGTGCGGGCGCAGATCCCGCGCCGGTCATCGGCGTCTCCGTTGGGGGAGACTACGACTTCCCCATCGATGTGAACATCCAGCTCGAAAACGTGGGCGGACCAAGTGCAGGCATGATGTTCGCTCTCGGCATCATCGACAAGCTCACCGAGGGTGAGCTCAACGGCGGGGAGCAGATCGCGGGCACGGGCACGATCAGCGGAACCGGCGAGGTCGGGGCGATCGGGGGGATCCAGCAGAAGCTGTACGGGGCTCGCAGCGCGGGTGCGGAGTGGTTCCTGGCACCAGCATCCAACTGCGACGAGGTGACCGGACACATCCCGGATGGCCTGACCGTGCTGGCGGTGGAGACTCTGGATGACGCGCTGGCAGCTCTGTCCGCGATCGAGGCTGGCGCATCCACCAGCCTCGTTGCCCGCCTGCCCAGCGTCATAGCACGCCCGGTAGCCGCCGTCACTGGTCGGATGCTTTGCAGGATTGCCCTTTAAGATAGTTGGACGCCCCCCAACAGCAGGAGCAATAGACAGTGTCGACTCAATCCTCACCGGCCGGTAGCAATCGAACGAGGGTCACCCTCACCATCACGGCGGTGGTCATCGCCGTATTGGTGATCGCATTCTTCGCTGTGTCCAACCTCTACACCGAGGTTCTCTGGTACGACCAGGTCGGCTTCCTCAACGTTCTGACCACGCAGTGGATCGCCGGGGCCGTGATGTTCCTCGTCGGCTTCCTCGGCATGTCCATCCCGGTTTACCTGAGCATCCTGATCGCGTTCCGCGCCAGGCCCGTGTACGCGAAGCTCAACTCGCAGCTCGACCGCTACCAGCAGGTCATCGAGCCGCTGCGTCGCCTGGCCATGGTCGGTATCCCGGTTGTGCTCGGACTCTTCGGCGGCGTATCGACGGCCACCCACTGGCCCGTCGTGCTGCAGTGGCTGAACAAGACCCCGTTTGGTGAGACCGACCCGCAGTTCGGGCTCGACGTGTCCTTCTACTTCTACGACCTTCCCTTGTTCCACGGAGCGCTCGGCTTCGCCTCGGCCGTCGTGCTGATTTCGACTATCGGCGCTCTTGCTACGAGCTACCTGTATGGAGCCCTCAGGTTCAACGGTCGTGAGGTGCGCATCTCGCGCTCCGCGCGCATCCAGCTCTCCATCACCGCGGCCGTCTTCATCGCGCTTCAGGCCGTGAGCATCTGGCTCGACCAGTACACCACCCTGTACTCCTCGGCTCAGGGATTCCTTGTCACCGGAGCCGGATATACCGAGGCCAACGCCACGATCCCCGGGCGTGCCATCCTCGCCGGCATCGCAGCGGTGGTTGCTGTTCTGTTCATCGTGACGGCCATCATCGGCCGCTGGCGCCTGCCGATCATCGGAACCGCGCTGCTGCTGGTCAGCGGACTGGTCGTCGGCAGCCTCTACCCCTGGATCGTCCAGCGTTTCCAGGTCGAGCCGAGCGCGCAGACCTACGAAGCTCCATACATCGAGCGAAACATTGACGCGACCCGGGAGGCGTACGGCGTCGCCGACGTCACCGAGGTGCCTTACAGCGCGACGACGGATGCCACACCGGGCGCGCTCCGCGAAGACGCCGAGACGACCGCGAACATCCGTATCCTCGACCCCGCGATCGCGCCACAGGCTTTCGCTCAGCTCGAGCAGTTCAAGCAGTACTACCAGTTCGCCACGCACCTCGACGTCGACCGCTATGACATCGACGGCAAGACACAGGACACCGTGATCGCCGTTCGCGAGCTGAACCAGGCCGGACTCGGTGACTCGCAGACCGACTACAGCAACACCTTCGTCTACACCCACGGCTATGGCCTCGTTGCTGCCTTTGGCAACCAGCGATCGTCTGAAGGTGAACCCGTGTTCCTGGAGTCGGGCATCCCGAGCGTCGGTTCTCTTGGTGACTTCGAGCCCCGCATCTACTTCGGCGAGGAGTCTCCCGCGTACTCGATCGTCGGTGGACCCGAGGGCAGCAAGTCCATCGAGCTCGACTACCCGTCGGGTGGCGAAGACAGCAACCAGAACGCGACCACAACCTTCGCCGGCGATGGCGGTCCGAAGCTCGACAATGTGTTCAAGAAGCTGATCTACGCGATCAAGTTCCAGTCGGAGCAGATCTTCCTGTCGAATGCCGTCACCGATCAGTCGCAGATCCTCTACGAGCGAAACCCGCGCGAACGCGTGCAGAAGGTTGCTCCGTACCTCACGCTCGACAACGACTCGTACCCCGCGGTGGTCGACGGGAAGATTGTCTGGATCGTCGACGGATACACCACGGGCACCAACTACCCGTACTCGCGTGTCGAGCAGCTCAGCGACATGATCTCTGACACCTACACGCCGAAGCCGGCCTTCGCCGTCGACGACGTGAACTACATCCGTAACTCGGTCAAGGCCACGGTCGACGCGTACGACGGAACGGTCACCCTCTACAGCTGGGACGACGCAGATCCAGTGCTGAAGACCTGGGAGAAGATCTTCCCGGCCACGGTCAAGCCGATGAGCGACATGAGCGTGGAGCTGCTCGACCACGTGCGTTACCCGGCCGACCTGTTCAAGGTGCAGCGCGCGATTCTCGGGTCGTACCACGTGACCGATCCGGCATCGTTCTTCTCCAGCGATGACCAGTGGATCACCCCGGATGACCCGGTGGGAACCGCGCAGACCCTGCAGCCGCCGTACTACCTCACGATGCAGGTACCTGGAACGGATGCTCCCGCGTTCTCGCTGTACTCGACCTTCATCCCGAGGGCCAGCGCCGACTCCACCCGTAACGTGCTCACCGGATACCTCGCGGTGAACTCGGACGCCGGGGACGACTACGGCAAGCTGACGCTGCTGACCCTGCCGAAGCAGACGACGCAGCCTGGCCCCGGCCAGGTGCAGACCAACTTCCGCACTGACACGGATGTCGCCAACCAGCTCGCCCTGCTCCAGCGCGGTGAGACCGAGGTCAGGCTGGGAAACCTGCTGACGCTGCCGGTTGGTGGCGGGTTGCTGTACGTCCAGCCCGTCTACGTGCAGTCCACCAGCGGCACGATCTACCCGCTGCTGCGCAAGGTGCTCGTCTCCTTCGGTGATCAGATCGCCTTCGAAGACACCCTGGACCAGGCGCTCGACACCCTGTTCGGTGGCGACTCGGGAGCGGATGCCGGTGACGGCGAGGTCATCCCGACCGACCCGACCGATCCGACCGATCCGGTTGACCCGACCACTCCGACCGACCCGACGACGCCGACGGACAACGCCGCGCTGACCCAGGCGCTGTCGGAATACCAGGCGGCACTCACCGAGCGACAGGACGCATACGCGGCCGGCGACCTCGTTGCGGCGGCCGAGGCTGACGCGAAGATGGTCGCCGCCATCCGGAAGGCGATCGCCGCAACGACCTAGTCGGCAGGCCTCCGCCCCGCGCTGTGTTACGCTTGTAATACGCCGCGGGGTGGAGCAGTTCGGTAGCTCGCTGGGCTCATAACCCAGAGGTCGCAGGTTCAAATCCTGTCCCCGCAACGCAGAATCACACGAAACGCCCTCCTTCGGGAGGGCGTTTCGTCGTTAACGCGGTCGCGCGCCTCGCGCCGCGCCTGTCGCCCCGCGCCATCTCCCAAATCCTCGCCGAACTGCGGCAAATGTCGAGTTGCGCAGCTTCTTGCCGCGATTCGGCGCAGTTCGCGGCATCCACGTGTTGTGTCAGGCCCCGAACATCACCGGGCCCGGTCAATCTGTGTAAGCGCTTGCATCGCTGCCGTCAGCTGCGCGATGATGAGACGGAGGTCGGCCCTCAGCGACAACGGTGTCGCTCCACCTCTTGGAGATCATGCTCATGCAGATTCGAAGACGGCGCACGGTGGCGGGTGCCATCGGCCTCGCACTGGCGGTTATCGCCACACTCATTGCCGGGCCGACCACGGCCACCGCCGCCACAGCCACCAACAATCCGGACTTCACCGCTAACGTGATGGCGCCGCTGGAGGTGACCGACTTCACCCAGTTCGGCAACCAGCTGGCCACGGTCAAGGCATACGGTGTCGACGCCGTCACGGTGGATGTCTGGTGGGGCAAGGTCGAGGCCGCTGGCGACAACCAGTTCAACTGGAGCTACTACGACCAGGTGTTCAGCACCATCACGAGCCGTGGACTCGACATCGTGCCGATCTTCTCGTTCCATCAGTGCGGCGGCAATGTCGGCGACACCTGCAACATCCCGTTGCCAGCGTGGCTGAATGGCAAGTACACCGGTGCGACACTCAACGGCATCACCCTCGATGGCAACGGGCTCAAGCACCGCAGCGAGCAGGGCAACTTCTCGAACGAGACGGTGCAGGGGTGGGCAGACCAGCTCGTAGCCAACGAATACCAGGCCTTCACGCAGGCGTTCGTCGCCCGCTACGGCTCGACCTACGCCTCGCGCATGCAGGAGATCAACGTCTCGCTCGGCCCCGCCGGCGAGCTGCGGTATCCGTCATACAACGGTCACGATTCGGGTGCCGGCTACCCCACCCGTGGCGCCCTGCAGTCGTACTCGCCACTCGCGATCAAGAGCTTCCAGCAGTGGGCGATCTCCAAATATGGAACGATCGCGGGCGTCAATGCGGCCTGGGGGACCAGCCCATCGTCACATCCAGCTCCAACCCAGGATGGGTGGAGCATCCTTTGCCAGCTGACGGCGTTTACTCGCTCCACGGCGTGGTTAGCTGGAAAGTATGCGATTCGGACTTTTTGTACCCCAGGGCTGGCGTCACGACCTCGTCGGCATCGAGCCAGCCGACCAGTGGCGCGCGATGAGCGATCTCGCCACGTACGCGGATCAGGGCCAGTGGGAGTCGATCTGGGTTTACGACCACTTCCACACCGTCCCGGTGGCGACGGAGGAGGCGACTCACGAGGCGTGGACGCTCATGGCGGCCTTCGCGGCATCCACCTCCCGCGTTCGGCTCGGTCAGATGTGCACCTGCATGAGCTACCGCAACCCCGCATACCTTGCGAAGGTGGCATCCACCGTTGACATCATCTCGGGCGGACGCGCAGAGATGGGCATCGGCGCGGGCTGGTACGAGCACGAGTGGAAGGCGTACGGCTACGGGTTCCCGAAAGCGGGCGAACGCCTCGCACGGCTGCGGGAGGGCCTCGACATCATGCGCCAGGCGTGGACGACCGGCACCGCGACGCTCGACGGCAAGCACTACCAGGTGGATGGCGCGATCGTGAGGCCGCTCCCACTGCAGCAGGGTGGCCCGCCGATGTGGGTGGCCGGCGGTGGCGAGAAGGTGACGCTGCGTATCGCGGCGGAGTACGCGCAGTACACGAACTTCGCGGGGGACCCCGAGACCTTCGACGCCAAGAGCGAGCTGCTGCGTCAGCACTGCGCCGACGTCGGCACCGACTTCGACGCGATCGTGCGCTCAGCCAACTACAACACGATCGTGGCGGACACCGAGGCGGAGGTCGCCGACCGCATCGATGCGATCGAGGCGAGGGTGACGCCGTACATCGGGCAGGCCAAGGCCGCGGAGTTCGTGGCCGAGTATCGCGGCGGCAAGGTGCTCGGGGTGGGAACCCCCGAGCAGCTCGTCGAGCGCTTCACCGATATGGCAGCCAGGGGGCTCGGATACCAGATCCACTACTTCCCCGAGGCAGCGTACGACCGCAGCGGCATTGAGCTGTTCGAGCGCGAGGTGATGCCCGCGCTCGCCTGAGCTACTTCTTCTCGGCGATGGCCGCGAGCAGGGCGTCTTTGGTGAGCTTCGAGTATCCGGTGAGACCGAGCGAGCGGGCGTGATCGCGCAGTTCCGCGACAGTCCAGGTTGCGTCGGGGGATGACGCGGCTGCAGCTTTGGCGGCCTTCGGCGCCGACGGCTTGGCGGCAGCGGCCTTCTGCTTCGGCGCTTCGGCAGCGGCCGGTGGAGCTTCGACCGCGGTCGGCGCGTCGGCCTTCGCCTTCTTGGAATCTGACTTCTTTGCCGTCGCCTTTTTCGCCTTCTCACCGGCGCCCTTGGCCTGCGCTGCCGACGTGGCGGCGATCTCCTTCAGCTTCTTGACGGCCTTGTGCACGATCGCCTCGGCATCCTTGGCGAGCTGCTCCAGCTTCTTGTTGGTCTTTCGCGTGACCTTCTCCACAGCCTCTTCGGCAGCCTTCTTCGACTCTGCCTGGGCCTTCTTGCTTGATGCCATTGATGTCTCCCTGAATCTGAATCGGATCTGAAGTCGAATCCCCACTGGCAGTCTCTCGCATCTAGCGCGGCATTTGCGGATCCCTCGCGGGCGGGTGGCCGCTCAGGATGCCGCCACCCCCGCCTCGACGGTAGATTCGGAGGATGACACCCCTCCAGGCGCGAATCATCTATGACCTGAACGTGCAGCCGACCATAGTCCCGGCCGATCAGGTGCGGATGCGTGTCGATTTCCTCAAGGAGTACCTGCGCAGCAGTGGCGCGAAAGGTTTCGTGCTCGGGATCAGCGGCGGGCAGGACTCATCCCTCGCCGGGCGGCTGTGCCAGCTGGCGGCCGAGGAGCTGCGCGCTGAGGGAGTCGGCGCGGAGTTCACCGCCGTTCGACTGCCGTACAACGTGCAGGCCGACGAGGATGACGCCCAGCTCGCCCTGACCTTCATCGCCCCGGACCAGCTGGTGACCTTCAACATCCACAGGTCCGTCGACGGCTTCGAGGCGGAATATCTCGATGCGACGGGTGAGGAGATGCTCGACTTCACCAAGGGAAACGTCAAGGCGCGCTCCCGCATGGTGGCGCAGTACGCGCTCGCCGGGCAGTCCGGCCTTCTCGTCGTGGGCACCGACCACGCCGCAGAGGCAGTGACGGGGTTCTTCACCAAGTTCGGTGACGGTGGTGCTGACATCCTGCCCCTGAGTGGTCTCAGCAAGCGGCAGGGCCGCGCGCTGCTCGAGCACCTCGAAGCGCCGGAACGGCTCTACCTCAAGGCGCCGACCGCCGACCTGCTCGACGACACCCCGGGGCAGACCGACGAGGCCAATCTGGGCCTGAGCTATGCCGATATTGACGACTACCTCGAGGGCAAGCAGGTTGCCGAGAAGGTCGCCGTGGCGATCGAGACGCGCTACATCAACACCCGCCACAAGCGCACGGTGCCGGTGTCTCCGTTCGATGACTGGTGGCAGTCGGCATGAGTTTCGTTGCGGTCTGCCAGTTCGCTCCGGGCACGGATGTCGCGGCAAACCTTGCGGTGATCCGTTCGTTCTCCGAGACCGCGGCGGCGCGGGGCGCCACGCTTGCCGTGTTTCCCGAATACTCGTCGTTCTTCGAACCCGAGATCGGGCCAGCCTCGGTGGCGGCGGCGGAATCGCTCGATGAACAGTTCGTCGGCTCCCTGAAAGAGATTGCGACGGCCAACGGCATCCACCTTGTTGCCGGCATGTTGGAAACAATGGATGCCACCCACTTCGCCAACACGCTCGTCGCCGTCTCGCCGACCGGGGTGGTCGAGGCCACGTACCGCAAGTTGCACCTCTACGACGCGTTCGGGCAGCGGGAGTCTGACTTCGTGCGGGCCGGGGATATCGCGCCGCCCCAGACCTTCGCGTGGGAGGGATTCACCGTCGGCATGCAGACCTGCTACGACATCCGCTTCCCGGAGGTGTCGCGCCAGCTCGTGGATGCCGGTGCCGACCTGCTGCTCGTGCCGGCCGAGTGGGTGCGAGGACCGCTGAAGGAGCACCACTGGAGGACTCTCGTCACGGCGCGCGCGCTCGAGAACACGGTCTACGTGGCCGCCGCGGATCACGCGCCACCGATCGGCGTCGGCAACAGCATGGTCGTCGACCCGATGGGCGTCGAGCTGGTGACCATCGGCGAGACCGCCGGCGTCGCCGTGGCCGAGGTGTCGGTCGAGCGGGTGGCGAGCGTGCGGAAGGTCAATCCGGCGCTGTCGTTGCGCAGATTCGGAACGCACGCGCTCTAGCGTCCGCCCCTGCCGCCGAAACTCCACTTTTGGCGGGCAGCCGCCCGCCCCGCCGTCGAAACTGGAGTTTCGCGTGGCGTCAGCGACGGAGGTCGGCGAGTTGGGAGGCTGCGCGCTCCAGCACATCCACCTTCTTGCAGAAGGCGAAGCGCAGGAGCGTCTCGAATCCCTCGCGGCGGTCGGGATGCACGAAAGCGCTCACGGGCACGGCGGCGACGCCCGCAAGTGACGGCAGTTCGCGGCAGAACTCGGCTGCATCGCTCACGCCGAGCGCTGCGGCATCCGCGATCACGAAGTAGCCCGCCTGCGGGGTGCTGACCGTGAACCCTGCCGACGTCAGCCCGGCGCTCAGGATGCGGCACTTGTGTTCGAGGGTGGATGCCGCAGTGCTGAAGAACTCGTCGCCGAGCCCGAGTCCGACCGCGATCGCCGGCTGGAAAGGGGCGCCGTTGACGAACGTCAGGTACTGCTTCACGGCGAGGATCGCCTGCACGAGCGGTTCGGGAGCGACGATCCAGCCGATCTTCCAGCCCGTGGTGTTGAAAGTCTTGCCGGCGCTCGAGATGGTGACCGTGCGCTCGAAACCGCCGGGCAGGCTCGAGATCGGGATATGCGGGACCCCGAAAGTCAGGTGCTCGTATACCTCGTCGGTCACGATGATCGCGTCGTGCTGGTGAGCAAGTTCGATGATCAGCTCGAGTGTCTCGCGCGGCAGCACCGATCCGGTCGGATTGTGCGGCGAATTGATCAGGATGAGCCGGGTGCGGTCGGTGACCGCTGCGCGCAGGTCGTCGTGGTCGGGCTGGAAGTGCGGCGCCCGCAGCGGCACGGTCACGTGTGTCGCCTTGCCGAACGCGATCAGGGCACCGTATGCGTCGTAGAACGGCTCGAGGGTGAGCACCTCGTCGCCCTCGACGGTGAGCGCGAGGATGGTCGCGGCGAGGGCTTCGGTGGCGCCAGCGGTGACGAGCACCTCGCGGTCCGCGTCCACACTGACCCCGTAGAACCGCTGCTGGTGCGCGGCGATCGCCTCGCGCAGCACCGGCATGCCGAGCGCCGGTGGGTACTGGTTGACGCCGTCCGAGATGGCCTGGCGGGCAGCATCCAGAACCTCAATGGGGCCGTCCTCGTCGGGAAAACCCTGACCGAGGTTGATCGCGCCCGTGCGCGCGGCAAGCGCAGACATTTCGCCGAAGATCGTTTGGCGCAGCTGGCCGTCGGAGCCCAGAAGCATCGCACCTCTGGCTGCGCGTTCCCAGGATCCGGTGACACTCATCCCGCAAGCTTACGGGCCGTCCAAATGAAGGAGATTCCTGCTCGCGCGCGATGTTTCCGGGGATCCGCGGTGGTCTCCCGGGATATCTCCTTCATTTGGTGGCGGGTGTGGCCAATTGCGGCAGCTGGGGGTGTGGAAAGTCTGGGCGCGGGCTGCCCAACGGCGCTAGCGTGTGGTCATGCGCGCGCCCACTTCGATCGCCCTGGTTGCGCTTGCCGTGCTGCTTTTGAGTGGATGCCTCCCGCCGCAGACAACCGTCACACCGACGCCTGAGGCGACCGCCGCGCCGGTCTTCGCATCCGACGAGGAGGCGCTCGCAGCTGCCACTGCGGCCTATGCCGCGTACCTCGCGATGTCGGATCAGATTTTCGCTGAGGGCGGAGGCTAATCCCGAGAGCGACTCTGCGACCGTAGCGACGTAGCGGATTACTGAGAAGCATGGATTGCGAGTTTCGATGATCTCGTATGAAACGGGATGTCGCAGTGCCGACGGACGTCTTCGACAGTGTCGACTCGCAGCAATTCACTCAATCTCGAACGGACGAGTATCGCGTCGTCGTATCTACCTCTGCGCGGACGTGTCCGGATGTCGACGTTGTCGATGCGACGGGCGTCGGATGTGACTCCGCGAGTCGCGCCAGCGAGAACTCTTCTGAAGTCGGCTTTCGAATCGGTCGGTTCGACGGTCAGTGCTCGTGTTGCGAGGCGCGAGCCGTGGTCGGGACCGAAGTCCTTGCTGCCGCACAGTGAAGCTGGCGCTGTCTTGCTGCACTCGGCTCGTACTTCTCACTATCCGTGCGCGACCTGCAAGTGCGGCTGCGACTGCTCGGCACTGCAGATCTCAGTACCGGCTGTGCGTAACGCCAAGCATCGGCACCGACGACGTAACCCTCGGCATCGACGTCACGCAGCCCGGAACCCCCGCGGGCCCGCGGCTTGGTGGCGGCGACACCGACACCGACGGCGACGCCGAGCCCGCGCCGGTTGACTGCGCGACTCCGGCATCCAACAGCAGCTGCCCGGGCTTCCGTGATCCGTTCACAATCACGATGGTGCCGCCGCCGGCGCAGCCGATCACCCTGGCCGATGTGGCGAGCTTCCGCCCAACGACCGGTGTCTCGGGCATGGAACCCAAGGGGTGGATGATCGTGGGACTCGACACGAACTTCTTCTCCACGGCGTCCACCGAGGTCGTCGACGGAACACTGCTCGGCTTGCCGGCCTCCGTGCGGTTCACTCCCGTCGCCTGGCGCTGGAGCTACGGTGACGGCACTGCCGCGACGCTCAGCACTCCCGGCGGTTCGTGGGCGGCGCTGGGTGTGGCCGAGTTCAGTCCAACATCCGGAAGCCACGTTTTTCGATCGGCGGGCACCTATGTGATCGATCTCTCCGTGGTTTACACGTTGGAGTACCGCTTCGGGCCAGCGGGCTGGACCCGGATCGACGGCACCCTCGCTTTACCGTCGAACCGGCTCACGGCTACCGCAGGCAGCGCAACGACCGTTCTGGTGGAGCGCGAATGCACGGTGAACCCTCGCGGTCCCGGCTGCTGACCCTCTACCGCAAAGCTTTGGCCCGCTCACAGCCAGCCCAAATATAATGCTCAGGTTCACGGTGGATGCTTGCACCGTTGAAAGGAGCAGTTCCCATGACCGAAAATCCCCAGGTCCCAGCAGAAAACCACGAGTCGGCCGAGCAGCACGATTCCCCGCAGGTGCCCACTGCCCCGCAGCCTCCCGCCGTTCCGGCATCGGCTCCGGTCGCTGCGACCCCAACTGTTCCGTCAGCACTCGCTCCGCTGCCGCCGGTCACCCCGCAGGGGCCGCCGCCGCCACCGCACACCGGTGAGTCGTTCCGCGCTCCGGCAGCCAGCGCCCCGAAGCGCAACGCTCCCATCGCCCTGGTTGCTGCCCTCGCCATTGGCGCCCTGATTGGCGGTGTGTCCGGCGCAGGCGCCACGCTGTGGGCCACCTCGAATGGCGCATCCACGCCGGTGATCGGGAAGCGCAAACCCCACGACAATCACGGTCAACGACACCGCGAACGTCAACGAGATCACTGCAGTGGCGGCAAAGGCATCGCCGTCCGTCGTCACCATCAGCGTGGCATCCAGCAATTCGGGCGGTACCGGCTCCGGCATCATCCTCAGCGACGACGGCTACGTGCTCACGAACGCCCACGTCGTCACACTCGACGGGGCTACGGGGGACGCAACGGTCCAGGTCACGACCAACGACGGACGGCTGCTGAATGCCACGATCGTTGGCACCGACCCGATCTCCGACCTCGCCGTCATCAAGATCGAGGGTGCCACCGACCTCCAGCCGGCCGACTTCGCCGACTCCTCGGATCTCAACGTCGGCGACTCGGCGATCGCCATCGGCGCCCCGCTGGGCCTCGCAGGCACGGTGACCAACGGCATCATCAGCGCACTCAACCGAAGCATTACCATCGCGTCGTCGGCAGTGCCAGACACCGGCGACAACGAACAGACTCCCGACACCCAGCAGGACCCGTATGGACTGTTCAACTTCGACATGCCTGGGCAGACCCCCAGCGCGTCATCCTCGGCGACGATTGCGCTGTCGGTGATCCAGACGGATGCCGCCATCAACCCCGGAAACTCGGGTGGCGCGCTCTTCAACTCCGACGGTGAGGTGATCGGCGTCAACGTCGCGATCGCCTCCGCCGGCAGCTCGAGCGCTGACGGCCAGTCGGGCAGCATCGGTGTTGGTTTCGCCATCCCGTCGAACCTCGCGAAGCGCGTTGCCGACGAGATCATCGCCAACGGCGTCGCGACCCACGGCCTGCTCGGTGCGTCCGTCGGCGATGTCACGGATGAGGCCACCTCCGGTGATGGCGACCAGGTTGTCGGTGCCGTCGTGAAGGAGCTCTCGTCGGGCGGTGCGGCAGCCGGGGCCGGGCTGCAGGTCGGCGACGTCATCACGAAGTTGGATGGCATCCCAGTCACGAGCAAGACCGACCTCACCGCTCAGGTTCGCGCGCTCGCCGCGGGTTCCGAGGCAACTGTCACCTACGTGCGTGACGGCAAGGCGGCCGAGGTCGATGTCACGCTGGGGCAACTGAACTAGTTCACATCAGGCGCGGGATCGTCGGCTTGCCGATGGTCCCGCGCCTTTTTATGTCGCGCTGGTAGGCTCAAAAGTCTTATCGACTGACGTATTGGAACCCATGGCACAGCAGCCCGACGCCCTTCCCGGCGTCTCGTACGTGATGCCCGTTCTGAATGAGGTCGACCACATCGAGGCGGCGGTCGACAGCCTCATTTCCCAGGATTATGCGGGCGATTTCGAGGTCGTTCTCGCCCTCGGACCGAGTGTGGATGGCACGAACGACGTGATTGCGGCGATGGCCGCCGTTGACCCGCGGATCCGACGGATTCCGAACGAGCTCGGCTCTACGCCGGGTGGACTGAACGCGGCGATTCGTGCGTCGAGCCACCCCGTCGTCGTACGGGTGGATGCGCACTCAGTGCTGCCACCCCACTACACGCGCGTCGCCGTAGCTACCCTGCTCGAGACCGGTGCCGACAACGTCGGCGGGATCATGAAGGCGGTCGGCGAGACCCCCTTCGAGAAGGCCGTGGCGCACGCGTACGGCTCGCCCGAGGGCCTGGGCGGCACGCAACACCATGTCGGCGGCAAGGCGGGACCAGCAGACACGGCCTACCTCGGTGTCTTCAGGCGGAATCGGCTGGTTGAGGTCGGGTTGTTCGATGAGGGCATCAAGCGCGGCCAGGACTGGGAGCTGAACCGGCGACTGCGCGCCACCGGGGGCACAGTGTGGTTCACCCCGGAGTTGACCGTCGTGTACCGACCTCGATCGAGTCTGCGCAAGCTCATCCGCCAGTTTGTTGCAACCGGGATTTGGCGTGGCGAACTCGCTCGCCGATTCGGTGCCGCCAACGGACTGCGGTACTTCGTGCCGCCGGCCGCCGTGCTGGGCATTGTCGCCACACTCATCCTCGGGATCGTGGGCGCCGCCACCGGAGCGACAGCACTGATGCTGGCGTTCGTGGTGCCCGCCTTCTACGCGCTCGTGGTCGTCGGGGCTTCCCTGAGGGCAGCGCGACATGGTGTCGGCACGGGGCTCTGGTATCTCATAGTCTTGCCGTGCATCCATTTTGGATGGGGTATTGGATTTCTCCTCGGGTTTCTGAAACTCACCAGGAACATCACGGAACGCACGGGAAGGTGACCATGGACGGCCGCCCGACGTCGATCAGCCAGCTCCGCGAGGTGACGCAACCCCCGGAGGTGCGTCTGCGCGCGAACGCCGAGCATTGGACGGCATCGCTGTACCTGCGCGACGTGTCGCCCTATTTGACCTGGATGCTGCTGAAGACGAGCATCAGCGCCAACGGCGTGACCGGGCTGATGATCCTGGTCGGATGGTCGACCGCGGCGGCGCTGCTGATTCCCGGAATCGGGGGAGCGGCTCTCGCGCTCGTCCTGGGGCAGTTGCAGATGCTGGTGGATTGCTCGGACGGCGAGGTGGCGCGCTGGCGCAACACGCGCTCGCCGGCAGGTGTTTTCCTCGACAAGGTGGGCCACTACTCCACCGAGGCGCTCATCCCGATCGCCCTCGGTATCCGGGCGGCAGGCTGGCCCCTCGAGTTCCCCGCCGATTTCGCCTGGACAACCGCCGGGTTTGCTCTGGCGCTCGTGATCGTGCTCAATAAGGCTCTCAACGACATGGTGCACGTGGCGAGGGCCAATGCGGGGCTCGACAAGCTCAGCGACCGCAAGGGTGAGGCCGAGCCGAGCCAGCGACTCGTCGCGAGGTTGCGCAGTCTCGCCCGCTTCGTGCCCTTCCACAGGCTGTACCACTCGGTCGAACTGACCATGCTGGCGTTCGCCGCCGCCATCGTCGGCCTGTTCCTGCCCGCGCTCGTCGCGGAGCGTTGGCTGCTGCTCATCCTTCTTCCGCTGGCAGTGCTGGCGCTCTTCGGGCATTTCGTTGCCATCATGGCGTCGAAGCGGGTGCGATCCTGACCTCCCTCGACGTGCCAACGGTCGGCGTGGTTTCCCTGTCGATGGGAAAGCGTCCGGATGACCTGGCCAGGGGCCTCGCCAGCCTCGCCGCGCAAACCGGGGTGCGCCTCGACGTGGTGGTGGTGGGCAATTCGTGGCAGCCCTCGGGGTTGCCGGCAGGTGTTGCGTCGCTGTACCTCCCCGAGAATGTGGGGATTCCTGCTGGCCGCAATCGCGGAGCCGAGGTGGTCGGCGGCGAGTACATCTTCTTCCTCGACGATGATGCGAGCATCCCGTCTCCGACATTTCTTGCCGACGCCATCGCGAAGATGACGGCCGACCCGAGCATCGGGTTGCTGCAGCCCAGGGTGGAAGACCCGACCGGGGTGGAGAACCCGCGGCGCTGGATTCCTCGCATCCGGAAGGGGGAGGCGAACCAGTCCGGGGACGTCTTCTCGGTGTGGGAGGGTGCCACCCTCCTGCCGCGCGCGGTCTTCGATGCGACGGGCGGCTGGGCGGATCCATTCTTCTATGCGCATGAAGGCATCGAGCTCGCCTGGCGGGTGTGGGATCAGGGGCTGCGCGTGTTGTACGCGGGCGACCTCGTGGCGCATCATCCTGCCATCGAGCCCACCCGCCACGAGTACTACTTCAGGCTGAACGCCCGCAACCGCGTCTGGCTGGCCAAACGCAACCTTCCGTGGGTTCTCGTCCCGCTCTACGTCGGCAGCTGGACCGGCATCCAGCTGATCAGGTCCGTGCGTCGACCGGCGGGTTTGCGGGCATGGTTCGGGGGCTGGGTCGCCGGCTGGCGCGAGAATCCCGGTGGCCGCAGACGCATCAAGTGGGTAACGGTGTGGCGCATGGCGCGTGCGGGGCGTCCGCCCCTGATTTAATGGTCACGACCCCTGGGGAGGTTTCAATGCCACTTGGTCGCGACATTCGCACGGCTCGACGCTTGGTGAGAAGAATTCTTGCTTCGCGACGCGACAGGTCCCGGGTCTCTCGCCTGGTGAGGCTGCATCCACAGCCGGCGCCGGGATCGGTACAGATCGCGGTGTATTTCGCTGACGCCAAGGTCAACATGTACCAGGTGCGGCAGTGGTTCGCTCCTCTCGCCGACATCGCCAAGACGTGGCCGGTCGCCATCATCGCGCGGGCCCCGAGCGCGGCTCTTGCGCTCTGGGAGGAGTCGCCGGTGCCGACCTACTACCTGCGCAGCGTGGCAGACCTCGAGACTTTCGTTCACAACCAGCAGATTCGTATCGTGTTCTACGTCAACCAGAACACGCGCAACTTCCAGATGTTCCGGTATGGACGCATGTGGCATGTCTTCATCAACCATGGTGAGAGCGACAAGATGTACATGTCGACCAACCAATTCAAGGCCTACGACTACAGCTTCGTGGCGGGTGAGGCTGCCCTCGAACGCCTCAGCCACAAGCTGTGGGACTTCGACATGGATAAGCGCGCCATTTCCATCGGCCGGCCCCAGGCCGACCACCTCGATGGTGATCTCCCCTTCACCCCGGATGACCGCACTGTCGTGTTGTACGCACCAACCTGGGAGGGCGACCGGGCTGCCGCCGCCTATGGGTCCATCGCCAGCCATGGGGAGGCACTCGTTTCGGCGCTACTGGCCACCGGCGAGCATCGAGTGATCTACCGGCCGCATCCTCGCAGCGGCGTGGTTGACCACGCCTACAGGGCGGCCAACCAGGCGATCATCGCCGCAATCGCCAAGGCGAACGCGGCCGACCCTGGCGCGCAGCACGTCTACGACGACAGCTCGCAGCTCGGATGGCAGCTTGGCGCGGCTGATGTCGCGATCACCGACATCTCGGCCATGGTCTATGACCGTCTTGCGACAGGCCGTCCCCTGCTGGTGACGCGTCCCGCCGCCACCGAGGCCGATGTGGATGAGAGTGGCTACCTCGGTGCTGCGGAGTGGCTGCACAGCAGCGACGCCAGCGATGTCGTGGCCTTCGTCGAGCGCGTGCAGGTCGACGAGGAAGCCCATCGCCGGCTGCACTACTGGGTGGAGCGGCACTTCGGTGACACGACCCCCGGTGTCGCAACGCAACGGTTCCGCGACGCCATCAGCAGGCTGATGACCGAATGGGATACCCACAACGCCATTCACGCGGAAGACGACGATGAGGATGACGACGAGTTCGATCCGTTCGACGATCTGGCCGTCACCACGCGGGACGCGACCTAGACCGGTGTACTACTGAGGGGGAGCGATCGGCGGGGGAGAATCCCGTCTGCGCCTCGGGAGGCGGATGTTCGGTAGCGGGATGCGAATTTCCCGACGTTTCCCCTCCGGTCGTGGAGTCTTTGGGGCGCGAGGTGGTTTGGGTTCCTTGGGAAGCTTGAGAACCGGCTCGAGCCATCCGGGAAGGACCGGCGGGGGCGGGCCGAAGGCCTCGCGCGAGCTGCGCACGATCTGCCGCCCGAGCAGGTGATTGCCACCTCCGCCAATCGCGGCACCGATGCCGAATGGGATCATCCGACCGACGATGTTCGTGCCCTGGGCCACCGCAAACTTCTTGATGAAGGTGACCTTGAGGCGATCGGCAATGGGCCCGATGACGGTGCGAGGCATGTTTTTCGTGATCAACTCGCCCCAGAACACGGACTTGCCAGCACCGGAGCCCGTCGCCTGGCCCGCCAGCTGCTTCACGAGATCACTGCCGGCTGTGCCCAGCACCATGGTCATGACCAGTGCGCGGGCGCGGTCAGGGTCATCGATCACGATCCCGTGGATCTCGGTGACGGATTGCGCGAACAGCGCACTCGCCTCGAGGAACCCCGCTGTCTCGGCGCCCGAGAGCGCGAGCGACGCGCCCGTACCGATGCCGGGTACCACGGCGCTTGCGCCAACCAGAGCGCCGCCCGTGGTCACCGCGGCGAGATAGCGACGCTCCAGGATCCGGATGATCGCCTCCGGGCTGGCCTGCGGGTGACCCCGGCGGATGCCCCGGATGTGCGCGAGGACGACCGGTCGTTGCACGGTGAGAACGCGGTCGATGCCCCGCACCACCATGGGGTTCGAGACCGTGATCTCTGTGGATTTCGCCATGCCCTCACCGTACCCCGAGGGCCGGAATGAATCTGGGGGTTTAGGTTCCGTAGTCTTCGTTGTAGCGTGCCAGCACCTCGGTGATGGGGGCGTCGAGCACCAGTGCTCCCTTGTCGAGGTACAGCCCGCGGGTGCAGAACCTCTTGAGGTCGCGTTCGTTGTGCGACACGAAAAACAGGGTGCGCCCGCCGGCGAGCAGTTCTTCGATGCGCTTGTAGCACTTTTCCCTGAACGGTTTGTCTCCGACGGCGAGCACCTCGTCGACGAGGATGATCGGCTCCTCGAGTCGCGAGATGACGGCAAACGCGATACGCACCTTCATGCCGCTGGAGAGGTGTTTGTACGGGGTGTCCATGAAGTCGCCGATCTCGGCGAAGGCGATGATCTCGTCGAACTGCGCAGTGATCTCGGCCCGCGACATCCCGTGCAGCCCTGCTGTCAGATAGACGTTGTCGCGCACCGTCAGGTCGTCGACGAAGCCGCCGGTGATTTCGATGAGCGGAGCAACTCCACCGTTCACGCTGACGCCGCCCTCGTCGGCCAGAATCACCTCGGCGACGAGCTTCAGCAGTGTCGATTTACCCTGCCCGTTCCGGCCGACCACCCCGATTGCCTCACCGGCACGCACGTCAAAGGAGACGTTGCGCAGAGCCCAGAATTCATCGGCGCGGGCGCGGCGTTTACGTCCGGCGAACAGGTCCTTGAAGTTTCGGCGGGAGCGGCGATTGCGCCGAAAACGGATCCCCGCATCCTGCACCCGGATGACCGGCTCGAGCTGCTCGGGCATCAGATCTCCTTCAGCACGGCGCGCTCGGTGCGGTTGAACACGAGAATTCCGACGGCGAGGATGATCGCGCTCATGAGCGCAGCGATGAGCACCGGGTAGCCGTCGAGCTGCTCGGGGAAATATGCGGCGCGGTAGAGCGAGAAAATGCCAGCCAGCGGGTTGAACGACGCCAGGAATTCCAGGCCGAGCCTCTGCAGATCGGGGAGGCCGTAGATGATGGGGCTCGCGTAAAACAGGAACCGGAGAGCGAGCTTCGTGGCGCGCTCCAGGTCGCGGAAGAAGACAACGAGCGGTGCGACGATGAGCCCGACACCCATCGTGAGCACGGTCTGAATCGCGATCGCCGGAATGAAGTAGACAGCCTGCCAGTGCAGGGTGGCGCCGGTCACGATGCCGAAAATCACCAGCACCGGGATGCTCGCCACAAACTCGATCCCCTTGGATAGCACGAGTCGTGCGACCCAGATGGTGCGCGGAATCTTGGTCGACCGGATGAGTTTGGCTTCCCGGAGGTAGGCGCGGGTGGTGTCGGATACCGCGCCGTTGAACCACATCCAGGGCAGTAGCGCGCACAGCAGGAACACGATGTACGGCTGGGCACCGACGGTGCGGTCGAACACCTGGGTGAAGACGAACCAGTAGATGCCCGCCATGACGAGCGGATCGAGGATCGACCAGAAGTAGCCGAGGATCGATGTCGAGTACCGCACCCGGAGGTCGCGAACGGTTAACAGCCACAACGACTGGCGATATCGGGCAAACGGCGATCGTGATCGGCGTGGGGCCCCTATGGCTGACACGGGCTCTATCGTATGGTCTCTCGGGCGAATTGCCGTGATCCTGCGGATCGAGCCTGCCGACACCTCACCCACGAGCCGACAGCAAGTGAGGTTTCGGCACACTCGACCCGCAGGCCGAGCGTGGTCTTGCTAGACGAAGAGGTTGGCTCGCTCGAGATCCTCGGCGAAGTCGATCTCGACCGCGTAGAGGTCGGAGATGTCGACGGGTTCGATCAGGAGGCGGTCCTGTTCGATGGCGAGCTCGATGCCGCGCTCGAAGTAGTCCTGGTCGCCGACGCGCTTGAGCTGACGCAGCAGCACAGCCTTGTCGTCGCGCGAGATGTAGTTGATTCCGACAGCCTCACCGAGTCCGCCCTTGACGGTCTTGGAGAGTTCGTGGATGTAACCCTCGGCGTCGGTCGTGTACTTCACTTCTTCGTCAGACACCTTCGAGGTGTTGACCGAAACGAACGACTGGTCGCGGGCCACGAGGCGTGCCGCACGCTCAAGGGCGGTGGGGTCGAAGACCACGTCGCCGTTCATCCACAGCACGCCACCGGGTGCCGATGCCTGCAGTGCACGCATGAGGCTCTTCGACGTGTTGGTCTGGTCGTACTGCTCGTTGTAGACGAACGATGCTTCCGGGAACGCCTCAATGATGTGCTCGAGCTTGTATCCAACGACGACGGTCACCTGGGCGGCGTTGCCAAATGCGTGGCGGATGTTGTCGAACTGCTGACGCATGATCGTACGGCCATCGGCAAGCTCGGTCAGGGGCTTCGGGAGGGATCGACCGAGTCGGCTACCCATGCCGGCCGCAAGAATGACGATCTGCGTGGTCATATAGAACTCCTTGGTTGTCGCTGGAAAAGAATCAAGTCTTCCCCGAACAGAGCCGTTTGCTCGCTGTTCATCGGGGATCTTCTGTCAGGACACTCCGTTGTGCTCACTTCACAGTACCTCCGAAGGCTGAGATTCCCATGGCAAAATTTGCGGTCGTTGTCTATTCGTGATCGGCGTTCATGCTGGATTGATAGATTAGCTAGGTGGAAAACGCCCCTGAACCCGACCAAGGCGCAAGTCCGCACGATTCAGAGTCTGAGCAGGCCGCGACGGCCTCCACCACGCCTCGTTCGGCGGCAGCTCGAAAGCCCGCCACGCCGCGCAAACCCGCCGCCGCGAAACCAACTGCGCCTCGCAAACCCGCCGCCCCTCGCACCACGGCGGCGCAGAAAACCGCTGCAAGCGCTGCATCGAGCACGACACCGGTGGATGACTCGACCGATGATTCTGCGGCGACACCGAAGCCGGTGCGCAAACCTGCCGCTCCGCGAACGACTACGCCGCGCAAGCCAGCAGCGAAGTCCACGACTGCTGGGGCAAGCGCTGCCGCGCCGAAGCCCTCGGCTGCCAAGGCGAGCTCTGCCGTAAAGAAACCCGCTGCACCCAAAGCGACCGCACCCGGACCGGCCGCCGCCAAGCTGTCTTCGACAAAGGCTGCCGCCCCCAAGCCTGCTGCGACCAAGCCTGCTGCGACCAAACCTGCCGCACCTAAAACCGCCACACCTAAAACCGCCACACCTAAAACCGCTGCGACAAAGCCGGCGACACCGAAGTCCGTCGCAACCCCCAAGGCGGTCGCCGAGACTCCGGTTGTAGAGATTCCGGCTGCAGAGACTCCAGTTGTCGAGCCTCCCATTGCGAAGACTCCAGTTGTCGATACCCCCGATGTCGAGACTCCCATTGTCGAGGCGACGGCAGAGGAAACCCTGGCACCCGACGCCACCCTCCCGCACGCAGGCCCGTCACTGCTGTCGATGGCGAGCGACTGGTCGAAGCGGGCGGCCACGGCATCCAATTCGCGCGTCACCGAGCTGCGAAACTCTCTCGCCGCCGCCAGGGACGCCAGGGCAACCCGGGTCGCCGCGGCGATAGCGCTTGCCGGACTCAGGAAGACGACACAGGATCCGGATGTCGAGACCTCCGACTCCGGGTTCGCCGGGCAGAAGACCACTGCGAAGGCGGCCCCGCCCGCGAAAACCGTCGCGACGCTGCCCAAGACTTCCACCGAGCTTGTTGCGCACAGCGTCATGCTCACCGTCACCGGACTGACCAAGCGCTTCGACGAGACCGTTGCCGTTGCCGGCATCGACCTCGAGGTGAGGGTCGGTGACTTCTACGGCATCGTCGGGCCGAACGGCGCGGGAAAGACCACAACCCTGTCGATGATCACGGGGCTGCTGCGACCGGATGCCGGCACGGTGACCGTGCACGGCACCGACGTCTGGAGCGACCCGCTCGCGGCCAAGCGATACATGGGCGTGCTGCCAGACCGACTGCGGCTTTTCGATCGACTCACCGGATGGCAGCTGCTGTACTACGCGGGCATCCTGCGGGGCCTCGACGCCGCTGTGGTGCGCAAACGAAGCGCTGACCTGGCACAGGCGTTCGGCCTCGAGGAGTCCATGGGGCGCCTCGTCACCGATTACTCGGCCGGGATGACCAAGAAGATCGCGCTGGCAGCGGCGATGATCCATTCGCCACGGATGCTCGTACTCGACGAGCCGTTCGAGTCCGTCGATCCCGTGTCGGCGGCCACGGTCACCGACATCCTGAAGAAGTACGCCGCAGCGGGAGGCACTGTTGTGCTCTCGAGCCACAGCATGGACATGGTGCAGCGAATCTGCGATCACGTCGCGGTTGTCGTCGACGGCCAGATCCTCGCGGACGGCACAATCGATGAGGTCAGAGCCGGAAAGTCGCTCGAAGAGCGTTTCGTCGAGCTGACCGGTGGGCTCGAGGTCGCAGAGGGGCTGCCGTGGTTGCACAGTTTCTCCACCTGAAGCTGACCATCTTCGCGAACACCATCAGGCGCGGCCCAGCGCAACTCTTCGGCATGGCTCTCGCCCTGCTCGCGGGGCTCGGCCTGACCGCGATGCTCGCGGCGGGTCTCGTTGACCTGCGGTCGTCGACCCCGGATGTCGCCAGGGTCATCATCGTCGTCGTCGGATCGGCCATCGTGCTGGGTTTTCTCCTGCTGCCGGTGCTGTTCTCCATCGAGGATCCGCTCGACCCCCGCCGCTTCGCCCTGCTGGGAATCTCGCCCACGAGGCTGGCCCTGTGGCTCGCGATTGCGGCCGGCGCGAGCGTGCCGACGCTCATCATGATCGTGCTCTCGATTGCTCACGTCGTCACGTGGAGCCGGTCACCGCTCGCAGCACTCGTTGCGATCCTCAGCGGCCTGGTGGCGGTGCCCACCTGCGTTCTCGCGGCGAAGGTCGCCACGGCGTTGTCGTCGACGTTCCTCTCTGCCAGCAAGGCACGGGACGGCGCAGGAAACGCTGGTGCCCTGATCTCCGTCGTCGGAGCGACTCTGCTGGCGATCATGGCGACTCTCGACTGGCAGAGCCAGGGTTTGCCGATCATGCGTCGTATCGCCGCCGTCGCCGAATGGACGCCGGTCGGGTCGGTCTGGAGCGCCCCCGGCGATGTTGTGCTCGGGTTCGGGGATCAGGCGGCGCTGAAGCTCCTGATCGGGGTCGCCTTCCTCGTTGCGCTGTCGCTGGTGTGGCGCGCACTCGTGGGCCACATGCTTGCCCGGCCGGACCGGGATGCCAGCGCACGACGCCGCTACGGCCTTGGCTGGTTTTCGGCCCTTCCGGACAGCCCGGCCGGCGCGATCGCGGCCAGAAGCCTCACGTATTGGGCCCGCGATTCCCGCTACGGGGTCTCGCTCGCGGTCATACCTGTCGTTCCCGTCCTGATGATCGCGGCGCTCATGGTGGGCGGCGTGCCAGGGCAATACATCATGTGGCTGCCGGTGCCCGTGATGTGCCTGTTCCTTGGCTGGACGGTGCACAACGACGTCGCCCACGACAACTCCGCGTTCTGGATGCATGTCTCCTCCAACACACGAGGGCTGGATGACCGCTGGGGCCGGATCGTTCCCGCGCTGCTGCTGGGAGTTCCGCTCATCGGCATCGGGAGCTTTGTGAGCGTCCTGATCTCGGGCGACTTCAGCGGACTTCCCGGCCTCATCGGGCTGAGCACGTGCCTGTTGTTTGTGGGGCTGGGAATCTCGAGCATCATCTCGGCTGCGTTCCCCTATCCCGCGGTGCACCCCGGCGATGGTCCGTTCGCGCAACCACAGGCGGTCGGCGCGACGGGGTCGGTAGTGCAATCGGTCTCGTTCCTCACGACCATCGCCCTGTCGGCGCCCGTCGTCTGGTTGATGGTGTTGTCGCTGTATCAGCCGGACGAGGGGCTGCAGATGCAGGCGATGGCGGCCGGCATCCTGATTGGCCTGGTCGTGCTGATCTCCGGGTTGTTGCTGGGCGGGCGAATTGTCGACAAACGCAGCCCGGAGCTGCTCGCATTCACCCTGCGCAACTAGGGCGCCGCAACTACAATTGACCCATGGTTGATTCGCATCGCATGTCAGATCCCGGCGCGGGCAGCGGCGGCGGCGGCCTTGACACCCTCGACCGAGAACTTGAAGAGCTGCTCCAGCAGGAGCAGGTCGAAGAGGGTGACCACGAGCGCTTTTCGCACTACGCACCGAAAAACAAGATCATGGAATCGGCGCTGTCTGGCAAGCCGGTGCTCGCCCTGTGCGGCAAGCTTTGGGTGCCGGGCCGTGACCCTCAGAAGTTCCCGGTGTGCCCCACCTGCAAAGAGATCTACGAAACTCTGAAGTAGCTCACTACCGGTACACGGTCGGGATGACGGGCTCGCCCCGGCTGAGGCGCAACCCTTCGGCTGGCAACTCCGCGATCGCGGTCGCGTGATGCGCTCGAGCAGCCACCGCGCCCGCCGCGCCGGTGAACGACTCGTCGGATACCCCGTCCGTGGCGAGGTCGGTGAAGAGCACGCGCTCGGTGGCGCTGGCGGCGGGTGGGGCATCCCGATAAATCGTCTCGGCGATGGCCATGCCGTCGCTGCCGAGCGACCTCACGGGGAACTTACGACCTCCGACCGTGGCCTTCGACTCGGATGTTTTGCCGACGTTGATCCATTCGCCCGCTGAGTCCCGGTGGGCAACCAGCTTGTAGACCATGCCAGACGCAGGATGCCCGGAGCCCGTCACGACCGCGGTGCCGACGCCGTACGAGTCGACAGGGGCAGCCCTGAGAGCTGCGATCGCGTACTCATCCAGGTCGTTGGTGACGGTGATGCGGGTGTCGGTGGCGCCGAGCGAATCGAGCTGGGCGCGCACCGCGGCCACCTGCACGGGGAGGTCACCGGAGTCGATGCGGACGGCTCCGAGGGAGGTGCCGGCAACCTTCACCGCGAGGTCGACCCCCGCTCTGATGTCGTACGTGTCCACGAGCAGGGTCGTCGACGGGCCGAGAGCGTCGACCTGCGCCTGGAAGGCCGCCTCCTCGCTGTCGTGCAGCAGGGTGAACGAGTGGGCGGCTGTGCCCATGGTCGGGATGCCCCAGCTCCTGCCCGCCTCCAGATTGCTGGTGGCGCTGAACCCGGCGATGAACGCGGCTCTGGCCGCAGCAACCGCGGAGTTCTCGCCGGTGCGTCGCGACCCCATCTCGGCCAGCGGACGGCCGGACGCAGCCGACACCATCCTGGCCGCGGCGGAGGCGACAGCCGAGTCGTAGTTGAGCACGCTGAGCGTGAGGGTTTCCAGCAGCACGGCTTCGGCGAACGATCCGTCGACGACGAGGATGGGGGAGCCGGGGAAGAACAGTTCGCCTTCGCGGTATCCGATGATGTTTCCGGTGAACCGGTAGTCCGCGAGCCAGTCGATGGTCTCCGGTCGCACCACTGCGTTGTCGCGGAGCCAGCCCAGCTCAGCGTCGCCGAAACGGAAGTCCTCGATGAGCGACAGCAGGCGTCCGGTGCCAGCGACGACCCCGTAGCGGCGCGAATCGGGCAGCCGCCGGGTGAACACCTCGAACACGCACTCCCGGTCGTGCGTGCCACTGCCGATGGCGGCATCCAGCATCGTCAGCTCGTAGCGGTCAGTCAGCAGTGCTGTGCTCATGTGCCGAGCCTAGGTGGCGTGCGCCGGCCGCTCCACTCGACGACCGGGAGCGGTGAAAGCACTAGTACCCTCGAAGCGTGAGTAACGCGCCGATCGGAGTCTTCGACAGTGGTGTGGGCGGCCTCACCGTCGCGCGCGCCATCATCGATCAGCTGCCGCGCGAATCGATCCTCTACGTGGGCGACACCGTGCACTCGCCGTACGGCCCCAAACCGATCGCCGAGGTGCGCGGCTACGCGCTCGAGGTCATGGACGATCTGGTGGCAGACGGCGTGAAGTTGCTCGTCATCGCCTGCAACACGGCGTCGGCGGCAATGCTTCGGGATGCCCGTGAGCGGTTCACCGATGGCTATGGGATTCCCGTGGTGGAGGTGATCCAGCCCGCGGTGCGCGCAGCAGTCAGGACGACGCGTAACAACCGTGTCGGGGTGATCGGCACGGTCGGCACGGTCAAGTCGAAGGCGTACGAAGATGCCTTTGCCGCGGCATCCGGCCTCGAATTGTTCACCCAGGCCTGCCCCCGCTTCGTCGAATTCGTGGAGGCGGGCGTCACCAGCGGAGCGGAGCTGTTCGCGGTGGCCGAGGAGTACCTCGCGCCGCTCAAGGCCGCGGACATCGACACCCTCGTGCTCGGCTGCACGCACTACCCGCTGATGTCTGCTGCGATCCAATACGTGATGGGCGATTCGGTGGCGCTGGTGTCGAGCGCCGATGAGACGGCGTACGACGTCTACCGCACGCTCGTGGCTCACGATCTCGAGCGTCGATCGACGGATGCCCCCACCTACGCCTTCGAGGCGACCGGCCCCGACAAGGCAGCTTTTCTAGCACTGGCCTCGCGATTCCTCGGCCCCGAGGTCGCCAGAGTCAACACCTACGACACCGGGGCCATACACATACCGAGAACGGAATATCACTGAGATGACATCGAAGCCGAGAATTGACGGACGCGAGGCGAACGAGCTGCGCGAGGTAACCATCGAGCGCGGATGGAGCGACCAGGCCGAAGGGTCGGCGCTCATCTCGTTCGGACGCACGAAGGTGTTGTGCACCGCGTCGTTCACGAACGGCGTTCCGCGCTGGCTCAACGGCAAGGGCAAGGGATGGGTCACCGCGGAGTACTCGATGCTGCCGCGCAGCACCAACGACCGCATGGATCGCGAATCGGTCAAGGGAAAGATCGGAGGCCGCACCCACGAGATCTCGAGGTTGATCGGTCGCTCGCTTCGCGCCGTGATCGACACCAAGGCCCTCGGCGAGAACACGATCGTCATCGACTGCGACGTGCTGCAGGCTGACGGAGGCACCAGAACCGCAGCGATCACGGGCGCGTATGTCGCACTCGCTGACGCCGTCGAGTGGGGCCGCGCGAAGGGCTTCATCGGCAAGAACTCCAAGGCGATCATCGACTCGGTCGCCGCGGTCAGTGTCGGCATCATCGACGGAGTCCCGCTGCTCGACCTGGCGTACACCGAAGACGTTCGCGCGGAAACCGACATGAACGTCGTGGTGACGGGTCGTGGGCTGTTCGTGGAGGTGCAGGGCACCGCCGAGGCTGCGCCCTTCGACCGACGCGAACTCGACGCGCTGCTCGATCTCGCCCTGGGCGGCGCCACCGACCTGACCGCGCTCCAGGTAGCCACCCTCGCATCATGAAACTCGTCCTCGCCACCCACAACGCGCACAAGGTCGCTGAGCTGCGACTCATCCTTGGCAGTGCGCTCGACGGCATCGAGCTGATCGGGTACGACGGGCCAGAGCCGATCGAGGATGGCGAGACCTTCGAGGAGAATGCGCTGATCAAGGCTCGCTCGGCGTCGGCGTTCACCGGGCTGCCGGCGATTGCCGATGACTCCGGGATCTCGGTCGATGCGCTCGACGGGGCTCCCGGCATCCACTCTGCACGGTACGCGGGCGGACGGGATGACTCGGCGAACGTCGAGCTGCTGCTGAGCAACCTCGGCACCAACCCCAACCGCGCTGCGCACTTCACGTGCGCGGCCGCCCTGGTGGTGCCGCCGCCTGTCGGGTCGCTCGGGCCGGACGGACCGCCTTCGGCGGCCGAGGCGGACGAGTTCGTCGAGGTCGGACTGTGGCACGGCTCCGTGTTGCTCGAACCGGTCGGCCCGAACGGGTTCGGCTACGATCCGATCTTCAAGCCGTCGGGCATGTCGGTCAGTGCGGCCGAGCTGCGCGCCGTGGAGAAGAACGAGGTCAGCCACCGCGCGCTTGCCTTCACCGCGATCATGCCCACCGTCCGCGCGCAACTGCTGGGGGAGTAGCCCCGGGCGCATCCGGGCCCGCTGCGCGCCCGCGCCCCCGCGCCCGTCACGCCGCCCCCAACCTTCCGAAATGACGGAGATCCGGCGGCTGCTGGCTCCCCCACCCCCGGAAGCGCGCGAGTCGGCCTTCGGATCTCCGTCATTTCGGAAGGTAGGGCAGCGGAAGGGGGCCCCTGCCGGTATGGTTTCGGTATGCCGAAATCTGCACCGATGCTGGTGGGTCGCCCGAGCCGAGCCCGCGCCACGATGTTCGCGCTTGGCCCGGCCTTCGTGGCAGCCATCGCGTATGTCGACCCCGGCAACGTCGCCGCGAACCTGACGGCCGGAGCCAGGTACGGCTTCCTGCTGCTCTGGGTGCTCGTGCTGGCCAACGGGATCGCCGTTCTCGTGCAGTACCAGTCGGCGAAACTCGGGATCGTGACCGGACTGAGCCTCCCCGAGATCCTCGGCCAGAAGCTCAAAACCGGCCCCAGGCGCGTCTACTGGATCCAGGCCGAACTCGTCGCGGGCGCGACCGACATCGCCGAGGTGCTCGGCGGTGCCATCGCGCTGTACCTGTTGTTCGGGGTGCCGCTGCTGCTGGGCGGACTGATCGTCGGGCTCGCATCCATGGGCCTTCTGCTGCTGCAAACCCACCGAAGCCAGCGTTCCTTCGAGGCCGTCATCATCACGCTGCTCGGCGTGATCGTGATCGGTTTCATGAGCGGACTTTTTTTCAGCGGGATGAACCCAGCCGAGGCCGTCGCCGGCATCGTCCCGCGCTTCGAGGGCACAGACTCCGTGCTGCTCGCCACCTCCATGCTGGGCGCGACGGTCATGCCCCACGTGATCTACCTGCACTCAGCGCTGGCACGGGACAGGCACGGCGTAACCACCGATCCGGTGAGGATCCGCAGTCTGCTGCGGGCTACCCGATGGGACGTCGGAGGCGCGCTGTTCGTTGCGGGGGCCGTGAACATCTCCATGCTGCTGCTCGCTGCCGCCGCGCTCAGGGGGGTCGAGGGAACCGACTCGATCGAGGGCGCCCATGCCGCGGTTGTTGCGACGCTCGGCCCGGCCATCGGTGTCATCTTCGCGATCGGCCTGCTGGCCAGCGGTCTCGCATCGACCAGCGTGGGCACCTACGCGGGTTCCGCGATCATGGGCGGGCTGCTGAAGCTCAAGGTTCCGCTGCTGCTGCGCAGGGCGATCACGCTGGTGCCGGCCCTGGTGGTACTCGCGGTTGGATTCGACCCCACCCGCGCTCTGGTTCTCAGCCAGGTCGTGTTGAGTTTCGGCATCCCCTTCGCACTGATTCCGCTCGTGCTGTTCGCGAGTTCGAGGAAGATGATGGGTGAATTCGTCAACCCACCCTGGCTGCGCTGGAGCGGCTGGATCTCCGCCGGCGCCATCACCGTGCTCAACGTGCTGTTGATCGTGCTCGTCGCGACGGGCAACTGATGGCCATCGCTCCCACCGCGGTTGAGGACTACGTGAAAGTCATCTACGCGCACACCGAGTGGCAGGATGAGCACATCACCACGGGGCTGCTCGCGGCCCGCCTGGGGCTTGCCGCGTCATCCGTCACCGAGATGGTCAAGAAGCTCGTGGCTCAGGGTCTCGCGGTGCACGAACCGTACGGTGCGATCGAACTGACTCCGGATGGCACGGCGCTGGCCCTTCGCATGGTGAGGCGTCACCGGCTCATCGAGACCTGGCTCGTGCAGCAGGTCGGCTACGGCTGGGACGAGGTGCACGACGAGGCGGAGGTGCTCGAGCACGCGATGAGCGACAAGCTGCTGGATGCGCTGGATGCCCAGCTCGGTCATCCGAGTCGTGACCCGCACGGCGACCCGATCCCCGCAGCCGACGGGTCCATTCAGATGCCTCGCGCGGTCTTGCTGTCAGATGCACCGGACGGCGGTGTGGTGGTGCGCATCAGCGACCGCGATCCCGTACTGCTGCGGCAGCTCGAAGCCGAGGGCATCGTCCTCGACGCGGTGATCGATGCCAGCGGGCGGGACGGGCTCGGGATCGAGGCCCGCGCGTCAATCTGGGTCGCAGCCACGTAGGGTTGCATGGTGCCTGATGAGACTCCAGTAGACCTTCCGATCGAAGCCCGCATCGCCGCTGCCGTTGAGCAGCTCGGCGTAGACACCGTTGTGCTGCGTGCGCTCTCGCTGCTCGCCGGCAACAACGAGGGCGAGGAGTTCCTGCTCGTGGTCGGCGGGGAGCACGCCCAGGGCATCCTCGACGGTGCCCCTGTGCTGTACTGGCCGGAGCTGTGGGGCACGCGTGCGCTGCTGTACGTCTGGAACGACAGCGCGATCGCCGGCGTCACCGCGGCACTGCAGAACCAGGCATGGCGAGTCCGCGAGATGGCGACGAGGGTCGCTGCCACCCGCGAACTGCAGCTTCAGGATGAGGTCGGCGCGCTGCTGACCGACGACGTGGCCCGGGTTCGCGCGGCCGCCGCGCGCGCACTGGGTGCGATCGGGGACGACGTGGAGGTCATCCGGCCGCTGTTGAAAGACCCCGAGATCGAGGTGCGCCGCGGAGCCCAGCAGGGCATCGACGCCATCCGCAAGCGCCGACCAGCGCCGGCCGCTCCGTCGACCGAAGAGTCGGCGCCAGACGCGAGCTAGTCGCCCAGCTTCTGGTCGAACTTCTTCTCGTCGAGCACGAGTGCTTCGGCCTCGGCATCGTTGAGGACGGCGGCGTTGCGCTTGCGCGCCTTCAGCATCGCCTGAATGTAGTGGTACACCGTCGGCACGATAGCGATGGAGATCGCCCCGAGCAGGATCACATCGATGTAGTCGGTGACGAAGCGGCTGAGCGGCGGAATATAGCCGAGCACGAATCCGAGGAAGGTCAGTCCTGATCCCCAGATGATGGCGCCGATGGCGTTGTACAGGGAGTACTTCTTGTAGTTCATGTGCCCCACACCGGCGGCCACGGGCGCGAAGGTGCGGACGATCGGTACGAACCGGGCAACAATCACGGCGAGGCCGCCAAAGCGCTCGAAGAAGCCGTTGGTGCGCTTGACGTTCTCGACGCTGAACAGCCCGGTTTCCTTGCGCTCGAAGATGCGGGGACCCGCCTTGTGGCCGATGAAATAGCCGACTTCCCCGCCCAGGAATGCCGCGACGCTGATCGAGATACACACCACCCAGATGGGAATCTGGATGCCCTGACCACCGACCACCATGGTGCCGGTGAACGTGAGGAGGCCCGTGATGACCAGCAGCGTGTCCCCGGGCAGCAGGAAGCCGAGCAGCAGGCCCGTCTCCGCGAAGACGATGAGGCAGACGCCGAGCAAAGCGAACGGGCCGAAGCCGTCGATGAGGTTTGCCGGGTCGAGCCAGGGGATCAGGGCGGTAGGTGCCAAGGAAGGAACTCCAAGTCGTCGGTTGCCGTGAGCGTCAATCGGCGGCAATTAGGTGTTGCCCTTACAGGGTACTCGTTCCCGGTTGCAACAAGGCTGAGGCAATACCCCCAAAACGGTCGGGCCCGATTCGTCAAGCCCTGCCATTGTTCGTTGCTCAACTCGTAGCGTGGATGACATGACTGACAATGAGCTCCTGGCGCATCATGACGTGGTTGTTATCGGCGGAGGCAATGCCGGACTGTCGGTGGCGGGTCGGCTCCGCCGGTACGGCATGAGGGATGTCGCCGTGATCGAGCCGCGCTCACACCACCGATACCAGCCGCTGTTCTCGCACGTTGCCGGTGGCACGGCCAAGGCCAGCCAGGCTCTCCGCCCGCAAGGGGACGTCACGCCACGCGGAGTCACGTGGCGGCAGGATCGGGTGGTCAGCATCAACCCCGAGGCCTCCGAGCTCGTGCTCGCTCTCGGAACACGGATGACGTACGGTCACCTCGTGGTGTGCCCAGGCATCCAGAAGGATTTCGACCGGATCCCCGGCCTGGTCGAGGCGCTTGCCACGCCAGATGTGTCGTCGCACTACGAGTTCGAGTACGTCGCCAAGACGTCGCGACTGCTGCGGGCGGTGCGCGGAGGCACTGTCGTTTTTGTGCAACCCGCTGGACCGGCTACCTGCGCCGGGGCATCCCAGAAGCCGATGTATCTGGCGTGCGCCTACTGGCGGGCCATGGGTGTGCTCGACAACATCCGGGTGGTCATGCTGGTGCCGGATCCGACGGTGTTCGGCATTCCCGCCATCGATTCTGAGCTCGAACGGAAGATCGACGAGTACGGAATCGAGCTTCGCACCAGCACCGAGCTGATTGAGGTGGATGGGGATCAGCGGCAGATCGTGATCCGTACGTCCGGCGGTGAGCCCGAACGGCTTTCGTACGACGTGCTGAACGTGGTTCCGCCGCAGTCGGCTCCCGACTGGCTCAAGACTTCGAGTCTTCCAGCACCGGATGACGCTGCAGGGTTTGTCGATGTCGACCCGTACACGCTGCGCCACCGCCGGTATCGCAACGTGTGGTCGCTCGGTGACGCTGCCGCCACTCTCAACTCGAAATCCGGCGGTGCAATTCGAGAACAGGCCAAGGTGCTTGCCGGCAATCTTCGTGACGTCAGGGCGGGAAAGACGCCATCGGCGCGGTACAGCGGGTACTCGGTCGCGCCGTTCACCGTCTCGCGGGGCACTGTGGTTTTCGCGGAATTCGATGACAAGTACCGACAGAAGCCCACGATTCCGTTCTGGCCCGGGCTCGCCAGGGAGCGACGACTGACGTGGGTGTTCGACAGGCACATCCTGCCGTGGGTCTACTGGAACCTGATCCTGAAGGGGCGCGCGTAGCGTCACAGAATGGAGCTTCGTAGCTGTGCGGAAGGCGGGACTTGAACCCGCACGCCCTTTCGGGCACAGGAACCTAAATCCTGCGTGTCTGCCAATTTCACCACTCCCGCTGGCTGGACGATTCTAGCGCCGACACGGGAGCCGCTTTGTCGGCTGCGGCCCTGCTTGTTCTCAGATAACAGGGTGTAATTTGGAGAGAGCGCCGCTTAACAGGCACCGCCCCACGATGAAGGAGAACGACATCAGCGTTCACGAGCTCCAGCCGAGCCTTTTCACACTCGACACAGCCACCGCCGAAGCCATCCGCGACGCGGCTCTGACCGTTACCGCCGACGCGAACACCGATCCGGATGAGTTCGGCCGTCAGGCTCTTGCCGCATCGTTTCTCCTCCCCGAGGAGGTTCGTGCGGCCCTGCTGAACTTCTCCGATGTGGGCTCGGACACGGGCATCCTCGTCGTCCGCGGACTGATCGTCGACGCCGACCTCATCGACACCCCGCTCGATAACTCGTCGGGCTCCGGCGCGAAGACCGTTTTCGCCAAGGAGATGGCCGTTCTCGCGCACGTGCTCGGCAGCATGGTCGCGTACGAGGCCGAGGGCAACGGCCACCTCATCCAGGACATGGTGCCCAACCCGAAGCTCGCCACGACCCAGCAGTCGCAGGGTTCCAAGGTTGAGCTCGAGGCTCACACCGAGCAGTGCTTCTCTGACTTCAAGCCGGACTACGTCATCCTGGGTGCGCTTCGCGGCGACCCCGAAGCCCTCACCTACGCGTTCTCGGGCCGCAAGATCGCCGAGCTGATGTCTCCGGAGGAGGTCGCGATGCTGCGCAAGCCGCTGTGGGCGACCACCATCGACGAGTCATTCCAGCCGTACATCCCGAACCCCGAGGCGATCCGCGGGCCGTTCCCGATCCTCAATGGCCCGGATGACGACCCGTACGTTCTCGTCGACCAGGACCTCATGCACGGCATCACCGCTGCGGCGCAGGAGCTGCTGCAGAAGGTCGTGAAGGTCTACATCGAGCACCGCGACGCCCACAACCTGCAGGCCGGCGACCTCCTCATGCTCGACAACCTTCGCGCCATGCACGGTCGCTCCATGTACACCCCGCGATTTGACGGCAAAGACCGTTTCATCGCCCGCGGGTTCGTCGTGCGCGACCGCCGCCGCCTGTGGCCGCAGCTTCTCGATGACCGCCGCACGGTGGCCGCTGTCTACAGCTAGGCTCGCGGGCCCGCGGTCAGTCGGCGGGGGTACGATTCGAAAATGAGTCCGGATGAGGCCGCAGCAATCCTCGGCGTCTCGCTGGATTCATCGGCCGCTGACATCGAGAACGCGTACCGTCGTCGCGCGCGCTCGACGCATCCTGATCTCATCGCGGATGCGTCGCTCTCGCACGAGCCGGCCGACGAGTTCATCGCGGTGGCGGAGGCTCACGCCGTGCTCGTTTCGCGACTGGGAATCGCGCAGCCAGTCGGCGCTCCCGTCGAGTTTTCGCGTCCCCGACCACGCAGCCCGCTTCTGCTGGTGGCGTGGGCAGGGGTCGCCGTTTTCGCGATCTTCGTGTCGATCTACGGCGGTGCGCCGAGCTGGGGTGTGTGGGAGCCGCTGCTGCGCTACGGCCTCATTCTCGCGACGCTTCTGGCGTTCGCGATCACCGGACAGAACCCCCTGGCTCGTGATCGCACTGCTCGCGCTGGCAGCGACCGCGATCATCACGGTCGTCGCCACAACCTTTGGGGCGCTTGTGGGCCTGCTGCTGCTGGTGGCACCGGTCTATGGCCTGGTGACCATCGGTCGGGATGTCGCGGTCCGTCGAGCCCGTTGGGCCCACCTCTAGCGTCGAAGGGTGACGGCCGTCAGGGGCGCGCGTCGCCCGAGGCGGAGGTGCCCGGGTTGGGGCGGCGCCCGCTGAGGAGCTTCCAGATGCCGACCCCGGCGCCGACCAGCACCGCGAGGTCGTCGGTGAGTCCGAGCGGGCCGGCGATGAGCTCCGGGATGATGTCGACCGGCGAGATGCCGTAGACGAGGGCACCGAGGCCGACCAGGACTGCGGCGATAGTGCGGCGGCGGTTGTTCATCCCTCAATTTTAGTCGTTGTGGGTGTGGAGATGCTGGGCGCTCCGCGCGCCCTCCTGTGGATAACCGCCGACGCTTGAGACCGCGATCGCGGATGATCGGCGAATGTCCAACGCCCTCGCCCAGATCGCGGAGCAGGTTCGTGACCGGGTGCGGCGTGACGGGGTTGACCTCGGCACCGACGGTGAGCTCGCGGCGCGATACGTGCACGACGAGGTGCGGCGCTACAGCGAGCGTGCGCTCGGCGGATCGGTGCCGCTGCTTCCCGACGAGGCCCAGGCCGCGCGGCTGCTCGTCGCCACCCTCACCGGCTTCGGCGCGCTGCAACCGTATTTCGACGATGCCGAGGTCGAGGAGATCTGGATCAACGCACCCGACGCGATCTTCATCGCCAGGGATGGCGTGCCGGAACGCACCGGAATCACGCTCACCGACAGCGAGGTGCGCGACCTGGTGGAGCGGATGCTGCAGAGCTCGGGCCGCCGCGTCGACCTGAGCTCCCCGTTCGTGGACGCGTCACTTCCCGACGGTTCGCGGCTCCACGTGGTGATTCCCGACATCACCCGCAAGCACTGGGCAGTCAACGTTCGAAAGTTCAGCCAGCGCATCCGGGATCTGCAGCGGCTTGTGGCGCTGGGCAGCATCACCACCCAGTCGGCGGAGTTTCTGCGGATGTGCGTGCTCTCGGGGCAGAACATTCTCGTGTCGGGCGCCACCCAGAGCGGCAAAACGACGATGCTCAACGCGCTGCTCTCGGCGACCCGGCCGACCGAACGCATCATCACCGTCGAGGAAACGTTCGAGCTGTCGGTCGCCTCGCGCGACTCCATCGCGATGCAGTGCCGGCAGCCGAGCCTTGAGGGCACCGGCGAAATCAGCCTGCGGCGCCTCATCAAGGAGTCGCTCCGGATGCGCCCAGACCGGCTCGTGGTGGGGGAGGTGCGCGAAGCGGAGTCGCTCGACCTGCTGATCGCGCTCAACAGTGGGCTGCCGGGCATGTCGAGCATCCACGCCAACAGCGCCCGCGACGCGCTGATCAAGCTGTCGACCCTGCCGTTGCTGGCGGGGCGCAACATCGACTCATCGTTCGTGGTTCCGACCGTAGCCTCCTGCATCGACATCGTGGTGCATTGCGAGCTTGACCGGGGCGGCAGACGCAGGGTGGTCGAGATCGTCGCGCCCAGCGGACAGGTGACCTCCGGGGTCATCGAGGCCAGCCCGATCTTCGCCCTCGACGGAGGTGGCTTGGCGCCGACCGGTGGGTACCCCAGCCGTGTGGTGAAATTCACGGCGGCGGGATTCGACCCGTCGACGGTGCTGGCGGGCTACCGGTGAGCGCCCTGCTGGGGCTGCTGCTCGGAGCGGGCGTGCTGCTGGTGGTGTCGCCCCTGCTGTGGCCGAGGGGCGTGCGCGAGACCAAGCCGTCGGCGATCATGGCTCGGCAGCGCGAGCGGCTCGTGCAGGCCGGGCTGGCGCGCATCAGCCCAGCTACGGTCTTCACCGTGGCGTCGCTGTTGGCGGTGGTGTCGGCCTCGCTGATTTTCGCCCTGTTCTCAGTCGTGGTGCTGGCGATCGCCACAGGAGTCGTCGCATTCTTCGTGCCGTTCCTGTTGATCGGCTGGCGAGCTCGCGCGCAGCGAAAGCAGAATCGCGTCGTCTGGCCGGATGTGGTCGACCAGCTCGTGTCGGCCGTGCGTTCCGGCCTTGCCCTGCCGGACAGCGTGATGGCCCTCGCGAACACCGGGCCGCCCGCGACGCGGGCGCAGTTTGCGGTGTTCGCCGCCGAGTATCGCGCCACCGGCAACTTCGCCTCCTGCGTCGATGGCCTCAAGTCCCGGCTGGCGGATCCCGTCGCTGACCGGATCCTCGAGACTCTGCGGATGTCCCGAGAGGTCGGCGGCAGCGAGCTCACCACGGTTCTGCGTAATCTCAGCGCCTATCTGCGCCAGGAGAGCGCGATCCGCTCGGAGGTCGAGGCACGCCAGTCGTGGGTGATGAACGCCGCGCGGCTCGGCGTCGCATCCCCGTGGGTGGTGCTTGTTCTGCTGGCCACCCGGCCGGAGGCGGCCGCCGCCTACAACTCGGCGGGCGGTGCCACCCTCATCGTCGTGGGGCTGGTGGTGTCATTTTTCGCCTACCGCGTCATGATCGGCATCGGCAGGATTCCGGATGAACGTCGGTGGTTCGCGTGACGTCCGTCGTCGCGTGGGCGGTGGTGGCAGGCGCCGGTCTCGGGTTCGGGTTGTGGTGCCTGGCCAGCGTCCTGCCCAGGATGAGCCGCCCACGACTCGCCCGCCGCGTCGCTCCGTATCTCGCGGACATCTCGCCGCACGCTCGCGAGATGCTGGCACCCGCGACGCCGGGCCCGCTGCCCGTGCTCGGGATGCTCGTCGAGCCGCTCGCGTCCAGGGCGAGGGGTGCGCTGGAAGGCACACTGGGTGGGGCGGAGACCGTGGCCAGACGGCTGCGGCAGGCGGGGTCTGCGACGACCGTGGAGACGTTTCGCTCGCAGCAGCTGTTGTGGGGGCTTGCCGGTGCGGCGGCCGGGGTGGCCGTCGCGATCGTCGCCGCGCAGGCCCAGTCGGTTGCCATTCCGATACAGGCGATGATCGTGGTGGTGTTCGCGGTCTCCGGAGTGTTTGGGCGTGACTACCTCCTGCAGCGGGCGGCGAAGAAGCGGCTCGCGCGCCTGTCGAGCGAGTTGCCGGTGATCCTCGAGTTCCTCACGCTGAGCCTGTCGGCGGGGGAGGGCATCCTCGATGCGATGCGGCGCATCTCGAAGGTGAGCGCGGGGGAGCTGTCACGCGAACTGGCGGAGGTGGTGGCATCCGTCAACACCGGTCTGCCGCTTGCCGACACCCTGACCTCCCTGGCGCATGATCTGGAGTTGCCGGCATTCTCCCGATGTGTGGAGCAGGTGGTCGGTGCGCTCGAGCGCGGAACGCCTCTGGCCGAGGTGCTGCGAGCTCAGGCGCAGGATTCGCGGGACGACGCCAAGCGCGATCTGCTCGAATCTGCCGGGAAGAAGGAGATTGCGATGCTCTTTCCTCTGGTGTTTTTGATCCTCCCGGTGACGATCCTCTTCGCGATTTATCCGGGCATCTTCGTGCTGCAGGTCGGTTTCTGACCAGCCTGTGGAAAACCTCAGCGCGGCTTTCGCGATCGGCGCAGGATGTCCTTCGTGATCATCACCATCCGGAGGCCGAAATGACCCGACAACGACGCCTTGCACTCACATTGACCGAGGAACGCGGCGACGTCCCCGGTTGGGTGCTCATCACTCTCATGACTGCCGGTTTGGTCATTATCATCTGGGGGCTCGCCGGCCCCGCCCTTAGCTCGGTCTTCGAGCAGGCAATCGACCGCGTCAGCGGCTTCTAGGCGCAGCCGCCATGAGTCGCGGCAGGGGGTGGGCATCAGAGGATGGCTCCGCGGTCGCCGAATTCGTCATGGTCAGCGGCCTGCTCACCATCCTCACGCTGAGCGTCATCCAGCTCGGGCTGGTGCTCTTCATCCGCAACACGGTCGTGGATGCCGCCGCCGAAGGAGCCCGCTTCGGGGCGCTCGCGGACAACTCCGCCGAGGACGGCATCGCACGGGCGGTCGACCTCATCTCGACGGCGCTCGGGCCGGGTTACGCTCGCGACGTGACTGCCTCGTCGGGAAGTTATCTCGGGTTCCCGGCCATGACTGTCACGGTGCATGCGCCGCTTCCGCTTATCGGGCTGATCGGCCTTGAGCGGGGACTGGAGGTGTCTGGCCATGCCGCGATCGAGTCGCTCGACTGAGCGGCCGCGCGGGTGGGCAGACGAGAGCGGATCGGCCTCGCTCGAGTTCATCACCGTCGGTCTCGTGCTTCTCGTGCCCCTCGTTTACCTGGTGCTGTCGATGGCGCCATCCAGGCGGGGGCGCTCGCGGTCGAGGGTGCCGCGCGGCAGGCATCCCGGGTCTTCGTTCAGTCTCGCGATGCCGGAACGGCCCAGGCCAGCGCGGTCAGGGCGGTCGAGTTCGCACTCGCCGACCACGGCATCGATCCGCAGGCGGCCTCGATCGCCGTCGCGTGCGAGCCAGAGCCGTCGACGTGTCTCACCCGCCGGGGGTTCGTCACAGTGACGGTGACGTTGTCCGCACCGCTGCCCCTCGTGCCGCCCGTGTTGATCGGTGATTTCCCCATCGCGGTGCCCCTGTCGGCGACCTCGACACAGCAGGTTTCCCGATTCTGGAGCGGTGGATGACCCGGCTGCGCGAGAGGCTCGCCGACGACTCCGGCTCCACGATGCCGCTCATCATCTTCTTCAGCTTCCTCTGCATGGTGCTGATCTTTCTGGTGGTGTCGGCGACGTCGCTCTACCTGGAACGCAAGCGACTGTTCACGCTCGCCGACGGTGCGGCACTGGTCGGAGCGGAGGCGTTCACGCTCGACAGCGTGCAACTCACCGAAGGGGGAGCGCGACCAACACTGAAGAACGCCGAGGTCGCGGAGGCTGTGCGGTCCTACGTTGCAAGCGCACCGGGGGCGGCCTTCGACGACCTGGCGGTCGAGCGATCCGGGACGCTCGACGGCAGGAGCGCGACGGTCACACTGTCGTCATCGTGGCATCCACCGGTCATCTCGATGCTGGTGCCCGACGGCCTGCGCATCGAGGTCACGTCGGTCGGCCGGTCCGTCTTTGATTGAACCCGGGGCGGATTACCCGGTCAGCCCCGGGGCCCGCGTCCGGCGTGCGGCGAGAACCTCGGAAGGTAGCGAGCGATGACGCCAGCGCCAAGCAGCCCGAGAACCCCCAGAGTGGCCGCCGCGATTGAGAGGGAGGCCACACCGGTAATCCCCGCCACGATCAGGGGTGCCGCGGCACCGCCAAGGTTGCCGGTGAATCGCCAGGCGCCGAGGAACGGCGCGGGGTTGTCCTTGTTGGCGAGGTCGGCCCCGAGGGTCATCAGGATGCCGCTGCCGATGCCGTTCGCCACCGAGAGGAACATCGCTACCCCGATGAACCAGCTCACGTTTGAGTCCAGATCGGGGGTGAATGCCAGCACGAGATGCCCGACGCCGAGGCCGATCATCGACGGCAGGGCGCTCCAGAGGCGACCGAACCTGTCCATGATCTGCCCGCTCGCGTAGAAGAGTGCGAAGTCGACGCCCCCCGCGATGCCGATGATCAGCGCGGTGTTCGGTTCGCTGATCCCGATGCTCACCGCCCACAGGGGGAGCACCACCTGCCTGCTCGCGCGGAGGGCACCGATGAGCGCGGCGCCGACGCCCAGTCGGGTGAGCACGGCCCGACTGCGGTAGATCGTCTGGAACAGCCCTGACGATTCCAACTCGACGAGTGCCTCGCCCTCGCGCATGTTCCGTCCGGCGAGCCGCACGGTACGCACGACGCCGAAGGTCGCGGTTGGGTCCGGGAGGGTGATCAGGATCACGGCGGTTGCCGCGCAAAAGAAGAGATGAATCCAGAACGCCGAACTCACGGTTCCGGTCAGGTGGATGACGATAGCGCTCAGAAACGGACCGATGAAGTACCCGAGTCGAAAGGTGCCACCGAGCGTGGACAGAGCGCGAGCGCGGTAGACGACCGGCACGAAGCTGGTCATGAACGCGTGCCGCGCAAGGGCGAACACGGCGGTCGCGAGGCCGACGAGCAGCACGCCGAATCCCAGGGCGGCGGGGTTGGGGGCGATGACACAGATCACCAGGCCGATCACCGACAGCACGCTCGCACCGATCATCGCCGGCCGCTCACCGACCCTGGCGATGAGCCAGCCGCTCGGGATGTTGCCGAACAGCTCACCGATGGTCAGGATGCCCGCAATCAACCCGGCGATGGCAAGCGTCGCGCCGAGATTGTTGGCCGCGATGGGGATCATCGGGATGATCGCGCCCTCGCCGGTCGAGAAGAGCAGTGTGGGCAGCAACGCGGGGAGGGCAATCGACTTCCAGCGGAAGGGCGGCTCGATTGTGGACATTGCCTCAACGTTATCGCGGGCGGGCGCACAGGAGCACGCCGGTAGGCTTGCTGACGACATGGACGAACTGGATATCTCGGAAGACATCGCGGCGCTGCGCTCAACGTTCGCTGACATCCGTTCGGTGGTTGGCGTCGAACGACTCGAAGCCGACATCGCCGACCTCAGCGAGCAGGCGGGAGCGCCCGACCTGTGGGACGACCCCGAGAAGGCGCAGAAGGTCACCAGCGCGCTGAGCCACCGCCAGGCCGAGCTCGCCAAGATCAACTCCATCGCCAGCCGCCTCGATGACATCGAGATCATGGTCGAGTTGGCGAATGAGGAGCAGGATGCCTCGGCCGCCGCCGACGCGCGCGCCGAGCTGTCCGGCATCCAGAAGCTGCTTGGCGACCTTGAGGTACAGACCCTGCTGAACGGGGAATGGGATGCCCACCCCGCCGTCATCACCATCCGCGCCGGCGCCGGTGGAGTGGATGCCGCGGACTTCGCCGAGATGCTGCAGCGCATGTACCTGCGCTGGGCCGAGCAGCACAACTACAGCGTCACCATCATGGAGACCAGCTACGCGGAGGAGGCGGGCATCAAGTCCACCTCGTTCGAGATCGATGCCCCATACGCGTTCGGCACGCTCAGCGTGGAGGCAGGAACCCACCGTCTCGTGCGCATGAGCCCGTTCAACTCGGCAGGCAAGCGCCAGACCAGCTTCGCCGCGGTCGAGGTCATTCCCCTGATCGAGGAGGCTGGCGCGATCGAGGTGCCGGAGAGCGACATCCGCGTCGATGTCTTCCGCTCGAGCGGCCCCGGTGGCCAGTCGGTCAACACGACGGACTCCGCCGTGCGCCTCACCCACCTTCCGACCGGTCTCGTCGTCTCGATGCAGAACGAGAAGAGCCAGATCCAGAACCGCGCTGCCGCGATGCGTGTGCTGCAGTCGCGCCTGCTCATCATGCAGCGCGAGCAGGAGGCGGCGGCTAAGAAGGAACTGGCGGGCGTCATCACCGCCAGCTGGGGAGACCAGATGCGCTCGTACGTGCTCGCGCCGTACCAAATGGTGAAGGACCTGCGCACCGACTACGAGGTCAACAACCCCTCGAACGTGTTCGACGGAGACCTCGACGGGTTCATCAACGCCGGCATCAAATGGCGCAAGCGAGCGATCGAAGACTAGGCCCGCCACCATCGCAATGGCGGCCCGCGTTGCTGTGAAAACCGGCGCCGCGGGTGTCGCTGCTGCCGCAACCGTGCTGTCTACCTAGGCTTGCACCGAAATGATTCGCTTCGACTCTGTCTCCAAGGCCTACCCCGGTACAACTCGACCCGCCCTGAACACGGTGAGCCTCGAGATTCTCAAGGGGGAGTTCGTCTTCCTCGTGGGCGCATCGGGCTCGGGTAAGTCCAGCTTCCTGCGCCTGATCCTCAAGGAGGAGACGCCGACGAAGGGCGAGATCCACGTGCTGGGCCAGCACCTGAATTCGCTGTCGAATCGCAAGGTGCCGTACTTCCGTCGCAACCTCGGCGTCGTCTTCCAGGACTTCCGGCTGCTGCCCAACAAGACGGTGGCCGACAACGTGGCCTTCACGCTGCAGGTCATCGGCAAGAGCCGTGGCTTCATCCAGGAAGCGGTTCCGGATGCCCTGAAGATGGTCGGGCTCGCCGGCAAGTCCAACCGCTTTCCGCACGAGCTGTCCGGTGGTGAGCAGCAGCGCGTGGCCATCGCGCGGGCGGTCGTGAACAAGCCGGCCATCCTGTTGGCGGATGAGCCGACCGGAAACCTCGACCCGGCGACGTCCGCTGGCATCATGACCCTGCTGGAGCGGATCAACCTCGGCGGTACAACCGTGCTGATGGCCACCCATGACGCCGGCATCGTCGACCAGATGCAACGACGCGTGATCGAGTTGATTTCCGGCCAGATCGTGCGTGACGAACGCCAGGGCGGGTACCAGACGCAGGCGATTCCCGTGCAGGGCTTCGGCAGTTTCGATGCAGCAACGGGAACCAGGGAGGTCTCGAAGTGAGGCTCAGCCTGATTCTGGGTGAGGCAGGCAGCGGGCTCCGCCGCAACGTCTCGATGGTCATCTCCGTCATTCTCGTGACCTTCATTTCGCTGACCTTCGTTGGCGCGGCGATCCTGCTCCAGATGCAGATCGGCCAGATGAAGGGCTACTGGTACGACCGGGCGCAGGTGGCGGTCTACCTCTGCACCGACGTCGACAACACGGGAAACTGCACCCAGGCTGCTGCGACGCAGGAACAGATCGACAACGTCGAGGCACAGCTGAACTCGCCGACACTCGCACCCTTCATCGAAAAGTACGAGTTCGAGAGTCACGACCAGGCTTTCGCCAACTTCCAGACCCAGTTTGCTGACAACCCGATCGCGGCTTTCGTGACCCCCGGCGACCTCAACGAGAGCTTCAGGGTGAACCTGATCGACCCCACCAACGCTGATGTGATCATCGAGAGCCTTTCTGGCTCGGCGGGTGTGCAGGCGGTCGAAGACCAACGCGGGCTTCTCGACCAGATCTTCTCCATCCTGAACGCGGCGTCGTACACGGCGATCGGAGTGGCGGCACTGATGCTCGTGGCGGCGGTGCTGCTCATCGCGACCACGATCAGGCTGAGTGCGTTCTCGCGTCGACGAGAGCTGGGCATCATGAGGCTGGTCGGGGCATCCAACCGCTTCATCCAGACCCCGTTCATTCTCGAGGGAGTGTTCGCCTCGCTGATCGGCTCCCTGATGGCTGGCGGGGCGATCCTCGCGATCGTGCATTTCTTCGTGCAGGGATACCTGTCACGCACACTCGGCTCGACCACCACCCTCGTCGGCTTGAGTGACGCGGTGACGGTGGTGCCGATCCTTGTCGTGGTCGGTGCCGCCCTTGCCGCCGCCTCGGCTGGCGTCGCGATCAGCCGCTACCTCAAGGTCTGATCGCAGCGCCCGGGCTGGGCTAGACTAATGGGCTGCCACGGGGGCCCTCGTGGCGTCGTTTCGTACCGAAGAGAGAGTTACCGTCATGCCCAGGGATCGCGGCCAAAAGGTTGTTGCCAGCAACCGTAAGGCGCGCCACGACTACACCATTGAAGACACCTATGAGGCCGGTCTGGTTCTCACGGGCACCGAGGTGAAGTCGCTGCGTGCGGGTCGCGCGAGCCTTGTTGATGGTTATGGCTTCATCGATGGCGGCGAGGCATGGCTCGATGCGGTTCACATTCCCGAGTTCAATCAGGGGTCGTGGAACAACCATCCCGTGCGCCGCAAGCGCAAGATGCTGCTGCACAAGGAGCAGATTCTCAAGATCCACAACAAGATCAAAGAGGGCGGATACACCCTCGTGCCGCTGTCGATCTACTTCTCGGACGGCAACGCGAAGGTCGAGCTCGCCGTCGCCAAGGGCAAGCGCGAATACGACAAGCGCCAGACCCTCCGGGAACGCACCGATAAGCGCGAAGCAGATCGCGCCATGTCGGCACGCAAGAACCTGAACGAGTAGCTACCTCGCGATAAACCGGGCGTCCACCACGGATTCCACGACGATCTCTTCGGGCTTCATCGCGAGTTGAGGCGCGCCTGAGTCGCCAGCCATCCGCGACATCATCGCCGAGCGAACCATCACGGGCTGCTGGCCACCCGCGCCGGACGGATCGCCGAGCATTCCGGGGTCGGCCAGCGCTATCGCGGTCACTGAGCCGAGCCCGATGCTCTGGGCGAAGACTGTGGCCTTGGCGACCGCATCCTTCACGGCGCGAGACCGCACCTCCACCGTGGCGCTGGTGCGGGTCGCGTCGGTGAGCGCCCACTCGATCGACGACACTGTGACACCGTCGATTGCCGGCGGCGGACTCGACCCAGCGCGCCAGCGCCTCGAAGTCGCGAAACTTGGCACTGAAATCGACCGCCGCACGAAACACGAGCGGGAGCTGGGTTCCCTGGTTGTTCCATGGGCGTTCGCTCCAGACCCGCACGCCTCCCGACGACCACCAGGTGACTGGCCCTGACGCCTTGTCGTGGATGCCCTCAATGAGGCCGCGCACAGCATCCGAGGATTCGACCGCCCTGGCGAAGACCATCTCCCGATCGTCCCCGTCGACGGTGACGGAGGCTGCCACCGTCGCGCGCTCGGCGGGATACCAGGCCGCGAACTCGCCGCGCACGGTGATAGTTGTCTCGGCCACGTGATCTCCTTCGGTCGCTGACAGCGTAGCCGACGGCCGGAGGGTGGAGCGTGGGAACGCGCGTTGCTACCAGTGCTCGGAACGCAGGACGACTGCCTGAGGATCTCCCGCCAGTGCCGGGGCATTTTCGGGTACCGCCCAGACCACAGTCCGCAGGAACTCTCGGAACGAGAGTGCAGCCTCGTCCGAGTCGAATTCCAGATCGACGACCACATAGCGATCGTCATCTATCGGTCTCATGACCCGGTGAGACCGCACGCCAGCGTCGCGTCGTGCGGCAGCGAACTTGTCGAATGCGGTCGCCCATGTCGAAAAATTTGTTATCGGATGCTCGATGTGAAGTGTTGACATAGCTGCAAAATTACGACCGGTCGACCTCGGCCGGTATCCCAGAAAGTTGGGGTTCCGTGCACCTCAGAGAGTCGTATTGTTTGCGTATGTCGGTGAAGGAATTGTGCGACAGTATCGACGATGAGCGGGCACTGCGACTGGCGCTGTTGAAGGAGCTGCGCGGGCTCGTTCCGTTCGACTTCTTCGCATGGCTTCTCACCGATCCGAGCAGCGAAGTGGGGGCCGCTCCCATCGCTCACGTTCCCCGCCTGTCGGATCTGCCGCGGCTGATCCGTCTGAAGTACGCCACGGACGTCAACCGCTGGACACATCAAACCGCGCCAGTTGCCCGTCTCCACGCTGCCACCCGCGGCGAACTCCACCAGAGCCTCGTTTGGCGGGAGTTTCTCGTCGACCACAACGTCAGTGACGTTGCATCGATCGTCTTTCGCGACCGATTCGGCTGCTGGGCCTTCCTCGATTTATGGCGCTGCGGTGCGATCTTTACCGACGCGGACGCTCGCATCCTGTCTCAGAACGTCGATGCCATCACGACCGCACTTCGACGGTGCACGCTTCAGACACTCTCCGAACCCACCCATCCCGGCAACCGTCACCCAGACCCGGGTCCGCACGTTTTAGTCTTGTCGAGCCGGCTGGATGTGCTGTCACAGACTCCCGAGACGGAGCACTATCTCCGGACTCTGGTGCCACCCGCAGCCGACCATCAGCCCATACCGGCGGGTGCATACAACGTTGCGGCTCAGCTGCTCGCCTCGGAAACGAGGGTCGACGATCACGAGCCCGCGGCTCGGGTTCACCTCAGCGAGGGGGTCTGGTTGACCCTCCGCGCCGGACGCATTGGCGCGGACATCGCCGTGTCGATCGAGCGCTGCTCGTCGACCGAGCGACTCGACCTGCTCAGCCGATCGGCAGGGCTGACCATCCGGGAAGCTGAGCTGCTCGAACTGCTTGTGACCGGCGCTGACACGCGCACCATCGCGGGAAAAATGTTTCTCTCCGAGCACACAGTTCAGGATCACCTAAAGGCAATCTTCGCCAAGTCCGGTGCACAAAGCCGGCGGGATCTTGTCGCTCGAGCCATTGCTCCGTGAACCGGCAGTAGTGCCGCACCATCGCACTCCCTCCCTTTTCGGCGTATGCTTAAGGGCTGCCTATACCGGCGGTTTGGTAATTCAACAGCGCGATAGTGACCCGCATGGGGATGATCGGTTTCGACATTGCCTGCAAAACTGCGAGAAGCGGGTCGAGGACGCACGGTTAACTCGTAAACGATCCGTGCAAAACACAAGTGCCGATTCAACTCGCACTGTTTCTGCCAAGGCAGACCTCGCCCTCGCGGCGTAGTCTCCTCCGCAACTAAAGAAACCGTCAGGCCGGGAATGCTCTCTACCCGGACCCTGGCGTCATCTAGAGAGATTGCTGCGTTCCTGAGTCTCAGGGGCACGCGGGACTTTAACTGAGGCTGGGCCTGTTGACCTGGATGCTCGTTGCAAAGGTCAAGGCCGAGCAGAACGCTTAGCGAGCTACACCCGTAGAAGGCGTGGAATTACAGCAGTGGACCGGGGTTCAATTCCCCGCATCTCCACCATGAGGTCACTATCGCGTTGTTGATCCCGACGGGGCGCGTCCATCAGGATGCGCCCTTTCGCGTGGGCGCTGACGCTATTGCGCGACGCCCGCGAGGCTCCCAGAGGTCTTTCCGTCCGGGTCATTTACGAGGCAGAGGATTTCTCGGTCACCCTGCGACCAGCTGGATTCGGTCGGGTAGTAGTAGGTAGAAGTCGAGCGATGAGTCGTTGTAGTCGAGGCCGACGAAGGCGGTGAAGGCGCTCTTGCACTCGCTGATCGCGATCTGTCGTCAACGGCCGCTTCGCCGGGGAAGTCTGCATCCGTCATCATGATGCTCTTATACGCTTCACTGTCGTGCTCGACCGCGCAGTCGATGACCTTGACCTCACTCACCTCGCCGGTGACATGTCCGTCGTTGAGGCAGTCACCGACCTGGATCGTGAAGACATCGGTCGTCGGTGCCCGCGGGTCGACGTCGTTGCCGGGACCCGAGAAGGCTGCACCCGGAAAGGGCGACCGAAGTGGTGATGGAGAGGACAGCCAGCGCCCGGATGCGCATCTTGTCAGTGCTGGTCGTCATCGGGTGTCCTCACTTTTCTGTCACAAGTTTGGGTTGCTTGGAAGCCTAGCGTCACGCGCCGCTGAGGTGCTTGAGGACGGTGTCATGCAGCAGCCCGTTGGTCGCCAGCGCGCTGCCACTCCAGGGGCCGTCGACGCCATCCACCGACGTAAAACGACCGCCAGCCTCGGTGATGATGGGGATCAGGGCCGCCATGTCGTAAGGCTTCAGGTCGAACTCTCCCACCACATCAAGGGCGCCCTCGGCGACCAGCATGTATGACCACATGTCGCCGATGGCTCGTGACCTCCATACCTTCCTCGTCAGCGCGACGATGTCGTCGAGGCGACCTTCGTCGTCCCAGCCGGTGATGCTGTTGTAACTCAGCGAGGCATCGCCGAGTTCTCCGACGGCACTGACGCGGAGCTGCCTGGCCTCTTCGCCTGACGCCTTCGACCATGCGCCGTGGCCGGATGCCGCCCACCAACGTTTGCCAAGTGCGGGGGAGCTGACCACGCCCACGACGGGCACCCCGTCGATTGCCAGCGCGATGAGCGTGCCCCAGATGGGCACGCCACGCAGGAAGTTGGCAGTCCCGTCGATCGGGTCGATGATCCACTGGCGGCGCGAGTCGCCCTCGGTGCCATACTCCTCGCCGAGGATCGAGTCGGTCGGCCGCGCGGCCTCGATTCCACTGCGGATGCTCCGCTCGACGGCCTGGTCGGCATCCGTCACGGGGGTGCGGTCCGGCTTCGTCGTCACGATGAGGTCGACGGCCTTGAACCGGTCGAGCGAAATCAGGTCGGCGTCGGAGGCGAGGCGCAGGGCGAGAGCAAGGTCGTCGCTCAGGGTGTATTCGGGCTCAGTGGTCACGCCTCAAGCGTATCGGCGGTGCTCCCGAAACCGGGGCTCAGTTGGTGGTGCTGCCGAGGGTCGTGATGAGTCGCTGGAACGAGTCGAGCCGAAGCTTGCCGATCTCGCCCAGATCTCCCGCCTTCACGCGGCCGACGATGTTGCAGTCTGGCGCATCCGGCAGGTGCGTGCAGCCCCGGGGGCACTCCTCCGAAAGCAGGGCGAGGTCGGTGAAGGACTTCAGGATGTTGGCGGGGTCGACGTGTCCGAGCCCGAATGATCGCACCCCGGGGGTGTCGACGATCCATCCCGAGCCGATGCGATACGAGATCGTGGACGACGACGTGTGGCGTCCGCGTCCCGTCACGTCGTTGACCCTGCCGACGGCACGGTTCGCGTCGGGGACCAGCGCATTCACGAGGGTGGACTTGCCGACACCGGAGTGACCGACAGCGACGGTGGTGTGGCCCTCCAGAGCCGCGCGGATCTCGTCGAGCGGGAAGTCGTCTGAGCGACTTTCGAAGATGCGCAGGTCGAGTCCAGCGAAGTTCGCGAGAAAACCGGCGGGGTCGGCGAGGTCGGTCTTGGTGATGCACAGGATGGGGGTGATGCCGGCGTCGAATGCCGCGACGAGGTATCGGTCGACCAGCCTCGGCCTCGGCTCCGGGTTGGCTGCCGCGACAACGATGAGCATCTGGTCGGCGTTGGCGACGATGATGCGCTCGACGGCATCTGTGTCGTCGGCGCTTCGTCTGAGCAGCGTGGAGCGAGGCTGGATGCGGACTATGCGCGCGAGGCTGCCCTCGTCACCCGTCACATCCCCGACGAGGTCGACCCAGTCGCCTGCGACCACGGAAACCTTGCCGTCCTGGTTCTTGCCGAGCTCCCGTGCCTTTGCCGCAACGAGTTGGCGCTCTTCGGGGCTTCCCTCGGCTACCCACACGCCGTATCGCCCGCGGTCGACGCTGAATACCCGGCCGCTGACCGCATCCAAATGTTCTGGCCGGTTTTTGCTTCGCGGCTTGTTGGCCTTGGGATTGGGCCTGACCTTCGCCGACGATTCGTCGTACTCGGAGTACTCGCCGTCGTCATCGTCGTCGTTGAGCCAGCTCACAGGGCAACGCTCACAGGATCTCGATCGATTCGGAGGGCTGTTCTGTGATGCCCAGAATGGTCGACCAGAGCTCTGCGAACTGCGGAAGGGTCTTGGCTGTGGTGCCGATGTCGTCGACCTCTACGCCGTCAACGGCGAGACCGATGATCGCACCGGCCGTCGCCATGCGGTGGTCTTCGTAACTCTGCCAGGGACCACCATGGAGGGTCGCCGGGCGAATGATGAGCCCGTCATCCGTTTCGGTGACGTCACCGCCGAGGGCGTTGATCTCGTTCGCGAGAGCGGCAAGTCGGTCGGTCTCGTGCCCTCGCAGGTGTGCGATGCCGGTCAGTACCGTCTCGGAGTCTGCGAGGGCAGCGACGGCGGCAACGGTGGGCGCCAGCTCGCTCGACTCGTCGAGGGTGATGCCATGGATGACGCCGGTGCCGGTGACGGTGAGATCGCCGAGGCCAGTACCGGTGGTGGCGAAAGTCACGTCGCCGCCCATCGATTCAAGGATGTCCGCCATCCTCGCCCCGACCTGGGTGGTGTGCTCTGGCCAGCCGGTGACCGTCACCGATCCGCCGGCGACGAGCGCTGCGGCCAGGAATGGTCCGGCATTCGAGAGGTCGGGTTCGATGTCGACGTCGAGTGCCTTGATCGGTGTTGGTGGCACAATCCACAGCCCCGGCTCGGGATTTTCGACGGTGACCCCGCGGGCTGCCAGCGCAACGATCGTCATCTCGATGTGCGCGAGGCTCGGCAAGGTTTCACCGGTGTGGCGCAGAGTCAGGCCCCTGGTGAATCGTGGAGCGGCGAGCAACAATCCAGAGACAAACTGGCTCGAGGCCGAAGCATCGATTTCCAGCTCGCCGCCCTCGACTGCACCTGCCCCGAAGATGGAGAACGGAAGGGTGCCTCTGCCGTCATCGCTGACGTCGACCCCCAGCGCGCGCAGCGCGTCGATCGTCGTGCGCATCGGGCGTCGGTACGCGGCAGGGTCGCCGTCGAACGCGACTGGGCCGAGTGCGAGGGCGGCCACCGTGGGGATGAAGCGCATGACTGTTCCGGCAAGACCGCAGTCGATCGAACCTCCGCCCAGTTCGCCGGGCGTGACCAGAAGGTCTGGCCCGTAGCTGCCCGATCCGGCGACCTCGACAATGCTGGTGCCCAGGGTGCGAAGGGCCTCGATCATCAACGCGCTGTCGCGTGAATGCAGGGGAGCGCGCAGCAGCGAAGGGCCGTCGGCGAGAGCGGCAAGTACGAGCTCGCGGTTCGTCAGGCTCTTGGATCCGGGCAGACGCAGCGTCGCCGATAGCGGCCCGGATGCCCGGGGTGCTGTCCACGCGCCGCCAGCGTCCTGCGGCACGGGGGCATCGTCGCCGTACGGGTTGAACTGGGGCTGTGAAGTCTTCGAAATCGCCATCATGCCCAGAGTATCGCCAAAAGACCGGGCGCATCCTTGGAATAGGACGGTGCATATCGAGGTTGTGGTCTTCACGTGAACCGGCAGAAATCGAAGGGCAGGTGGGTCAGGAATGGCATTGGCACTCGCCGAGCGACCAGCCCCCGTCAAGCTGGGCGTCCTACAATGGGCCCCGATGCCTAACGACGATGTAGTAGCCGACGAATCGCAAATCAGCGGCGTGACCGCTGATGAGGCGACCGTAAAGCGCGAGCTGTTCGAAGAGCAGGCGCTGCCATTCATGAATCAGCTGTATGCCGCAGCGATGCGCATGACCCGCAATCCAGCCGACGCCGCCGACCTCGTGCAGGAAACGTTCGTGAAGGCCTTTCAGGCGTTCGGGCAGTTTCAGCAGGGGACGAATCTCAAGGCGTGGCTGTACCGCATCCAGACCAACACCTTCATCAACAGCTACCGCAAGAACCAGCGCAACCCATACCAGGGCACCATCGATGAACTCGAAGACTGGCAGCTTGGCGGCGCCGAGTCGGTCACCCAGACCACCTCGACACGGTCGGCTGAAGCCGAAGCCATTGACCACCTGCCGGATAGCGCGGTCAAGGATGCACTCCAGGCGATCCCGGAGGACTTCAGGCTCGCCGTCTACTTCGCCGACGTCGAAGGGTTCTCGTACCAGGAGATCGCCGACATCATGAAGACTCCCGTCGGCACCGTGATGAGCCGCCTTCACCGCGGCCGACGGATGCTGCGCGACCTACTTTCAGACTACGCACGCGACCGGGGCATCAATGCCGCTGCGCCCGTCGCATCCACCAAGGAGAGCACATCATGACCGACTGTGGTTGCGAAAAGGCCAAAGCCGAACTCGAGGAATACCTTCACCGTGAGTTGAGCGAACAGGATGCCGCCGACGTCGCCGAACACATTGAAAACTGCGACGACTGCTCAGCTGAGCACCTCGTGGGTCTCGCGCTGACCCTCAAGGTTCGCCAGGCGTGCCAGGAGCAGGCTCCCGAGAATCTTCTCGACGCCGTGCGCCAGCGCCTTTCTAACGCCTGACTCGCCCCTCAACTACAGCGTGAGCGCACGCTCGATCAGTTCGGCCTGCTCCTGAGCACTGCGCTTGGATGACCCGGTCGCCGGAGACGCCGACGCCTTGCGGGAAGACACCTTGATGGTGCGTCCCTTCAGGTAGCGGGCGAGCTCGAGGCAGATGAACGGCCAGGCACCCTGGTTTTCGGGCTCATCCTGCGTCCAGACGATGTCGGCGTTCGGGTACTTGTTGAGCGCAGCGTTGATTTCCTGGACGGGCAACGGATAGTACTGCTCCATGCGCACCACGGCGATCGACTTCTCTTCGCGCTTGTCGAGCTCCGCGATGATGTCGTAGTAGATCTTCCCCGACGTCAGCACGACGCGCTTGACCGACGACTTGTCTTCGATCCTGTTGTCGTCGAGCACGGGCTCGAAGCGGCCGTGGGTGAAGTCGCTGATCTCGCTCGTGGCACCGCGAAGGCGCAACATGGCCTTCGGCGTGAAGACCACGAGCGGGCGACGCGGTCGCATGTACGCCTGGCGGCGCAGCAGGTGGAAGTACGAGGCTGGGGTCGACGGTCGTGCGACGGTCATGTTGTTCTCGGCACACATCTGCAGGTAGCGCTCGATGCGGGCCGACGAGTGGTCGGGCCCCTGGCCCTCGTAGCCGTGTGGCAGCAGCATGACAACGCTGGAGCGCTGGCTCCACTTCTGCTCGGCACTGGCAATGAACTCGTCGATGACGGTCTGGGCGCCGTTAGCGAAGTCGCCGAACTGCGCTTCCCAGAGCACAAGGGCGTCCGGCCGTTCAACCGAGTAGCCGTACTCGAACCCGAGCGCGGCGTACTCGCTGAGCAGCGAATCGTAGATCCACAGTCGCGCCTGCGAGTCGGAGAGGTTGAGCAGTGGCAGCCATTCCTGGCCGTTCTCGCGGTCATGCAGCACGGCGTGACGTTGCACGAAGGTGCCGCGCCTGGTGTCCTGGCCGACCATGCGAACCGGGGTGCCCTCAAGCAACACCGAACCGATCGCGAACAGCTCGCCCATGGCCCAGTCGACTGAACCGTTGCGGGTCATGTCGAACCGCTTCTTGAGCAGCGCCTGAAGCTTGTTGTGGACCGTGAACCCGGCTGGCGGGTTCTCGTGGGCGTCACCGATCAGGTGGATGACCGACAGATCCACTCCGGTGGTTGCCGGTTCCCCGGCGGCTTCCTCGCGCTGCGAACCCGGCTTTTCGAGGTCACCAACGGGAGTTCCGTCGCTCGTGATGACCGGCATCGAACCGGTTTGCGCTGCATGCGTCTCGGCGAAGGCGCGTTCCAGCCGATCCTGGAAGTCCTGGTGGCTGGCCTCGTACTCTTCCTGAGTGATGTCACCACGGCCGACGAGACCTTCGGTGTACAGGGTTCGGACCGAACGCTTGGCCTCGATCAGGTTGTACATGAGCGGCTGGGTCATCGAGGGGTCGTCACCCTCGTTGTGCCCGCGCCGGCGGTAGCAGACCAGGTCGATGACCACATCGCGGTGGAATTCCTGGCGGTAGGCAAACGCGAGCTCGGCTACGCGAACCACGGCTTCCGGGTCATCCCCGTTCACATGGAAGATTGGCGCCTGGATGGTCTTCGCGACATCCGTCGAATATGTCGAGGTGTGACCCTCGGCAGGCGGGGTGGTGAACCCGACCTGGTTGTTGATGTTCACGTGCACGGTTCCGCCTGTGCGGTACGCGCGCAGCTGTGACATCTGCAGAATTTCGACCACGATGCCCTGGCCGGACATCGCAGCGTCGCCATGAACCATGATCGGAAGCACTGTGTACGAGCCGACCGGGCGGCGATCCTGCTTGGCCCTGACGATGCCCTCGAGCACGCCGTCGACGGCCTCAAGGTGTGAGGGGTTCGCCGCAAGGTACACGGGGATCTGCTTGCCCGAAGCGCTGGTGAAGGTGCCCTCGGTGCCGAGGTGGTACTTCACGTCGCCGGAGCCCTGAACCGTGCGGGGATCCTGGGTTCCCTCGAACTCGCGGAAGATCTGTCCATAGGTCTTGCCTGCGATGTTGGTGAGCACGCTGAGGCGACCGCGGTGGGCCATGCCGATGGCGACCTCCTCGAGATTCACCTCGGCTGCCTTCTGGATGACGGCATCCAGCAGCGCGATGGTCGATTCTCCACCCTCGAGGCTGAAGCGCTTCTGGCCGACGTACTTGGTCTGCAGGAAGGTCTCGAAGGCCTCGGCCTCGTTGAGCTTGCCAAGAATTCGCATCTGGTCGTCATGGCTGGGCTTGGAGTACGGCTTCTCGACGTGCTCCTGGATCCAGCGGCGCTGTTCGGGATCCTGGATGTGCATGTACTCGATGCCCACGGTGCGGCAGTACGCGTCGCGGAGCATTCCGAGGATGTCGCGCAGCAGTGCCGAGCGCTTGCCGCCGAATCCACCTGTGACGAACTCGCGGTCGAGGTCCCAGAAGGTGAGGCCGTGGCTCGAGATGTCGAGGTCGGGGTGCGATCGCTGGCGGTATTCCAGGGGATCGGTGTCGGCCATCAGGTGGCCGCGCACGCGGAACGAGTTGATGAGTTCCTGGACGCGAGCAACCTTGCCGACACTGTCTGCGGTGTCGACGTTGATGTCGGCGGCCCAGTGGATCGGGTCATACGGAATGCGCAACGCGGCGAAGATGTCTTCGTAGAACCGGTTCTCGCCGATGAGGCGTTCGTGGATCTTCTTGAGGAACTCGCCGGACCCAGCGCCCTGGATGACGCGGTGGTCGTAGGTGCTGGTCAGCGTGATGGTCTTGCCGATGGCGAGTTCGGAGAGCGTCTTGGGGCTGGCTCCCTGGAACTGGGCCGGGTATTCGAGCGCGCCGGCGCCCACGATGGTTCCCGCGCCACGCATCAGGCGGGGCACGGAATGCTCGGTGCCGATGCCGCCGGGGTTCGTCAGCGAGATGGTGTTTCCCGCGTAGTCGGCGCCGGTCAGCTTGTTGGCGCGTCCGCGGGCCACAACGTCTTCGTAGGCGACGAGGAACTCGCCGAAGCCCATGGTGTCTGCACGCTTGATGCCGGGCACGACGAGTGAGCGGGTGCCATCCGGCTTCGGGATGTCGATTGCGATACCCAGGTTGATGTGGGCGGGGGTGACAACCGACGGCTTGCCATCTGGTTCGTCGTAGTAGACGTTCTGGCTCGGGAACTCCTTGAGCGTCTGAACGATGGCCCACGCGATCAGGTGGGTGAACGACACCTTGCCACCGCGGGCACGCTTGAGGTGGTTGTTGATGACGATGCGGTTGTCGATCATCAGCTTGGCCGGGATGGTGCGCACACTCGTGGCGGTCGGCACGGTGAGGCTGGAATCCATGTTGGACGCGAGGGCCTTTGAGGCACCCTTGAGCGCTGCGACCGTGTTCTCGGACTCCGCGGGTGCGGCAGCGGGAGCGGCTGCCGGCGCCTCCGCGGGAATGGGCTGAGGCTTGGCCTGCACCGAGGTGGTCTTGGCTACGGGCTGGTTGCCGTTGGCGTGGTTTCCCGCTGCGGGTTCCGCTGGCGGGGCAGTGGTCGCGGCGGCCGCTGGCGCGGATTCCGCTGGTGCAGCCTCCGCGGGTGCTGCCGGGGCATCCTGTGTCGTGCAGTCGTGGTCGAGGTGCTGTGGTAGTTCTCGAGCACCGGCCACCAGGACTTGTCGACCAGGTTTTTGTCCTGCACGTACAGCTCGTACATCTCGTCAACGAGCCATTCGTTGGCTCCGAATTCGCCCGAAGAGTCACCCTCCGGCGCGATTCCGGTCACTTGGCTTGACACGGCAGACCGCCCACTTTCGCTTCAACTTGAGGTCGTAATACACGGTGCTCGACGTGGAGCACACCGCCACAAGCTTAATCGGTTTTTCCGACGGCCCGCGGCCTCAATGCGAGGGGTCTAGCGTTACTTTCATGCAATTTTACGAAACGGCGCCTACTCACGACCTCACATACTCCGATGTGTTTCTCGTGCCGTCGCGATCCGCGGTCGGCAGCCGGCTCGACGTTTCCCTGGCGCCGGACGACGGCAGCGCCGCCACCATCCCCATCGTGTCCGCAAACATGAACTCGGTCACAGGGCCTCGGCTTGCCGCAACCCTGGCCAGGCGAGGTGGCCTTGGGGTGCTGCCCCAGGACATGCATTTGCAGGACACGGATGCCGCCATCCGCTGGGTGAAGTCGCAGCCGATCGCGTTCGATGCCGCCGTGAGCCTCGCACCGCACGACACCGTCGCGACGGCGCTCTCGCAGCTGCCGCCGACAGTCGGACACGGAATCGTGGTCCACGACCAGGACGGCGTTTTCATGGGCGTTATCCCGGCGGAGCGCCTCGCTCACGCGATGCCGGATGCGCCCATCGGCGACCTGCTCGGCGGCAGGCTGACCTCGATCGACATTGACGAGATCGATGGCCCGCGGGCCGCATTCGACCTGATGGTGGAGGCAGACATCGAGTTTGCCCCGATCATGCACAACGGCACGTGGTGGGAACGCTCAGCCGCACTGGGCGCGCTGCGCTCGACCTTGTACACGCCTGCGCTCGACTCGCTCGGCCGACTCTCAGTCGCCGCCGCCGTCGGTATCAACGGGGATGTCGCAGGCAGGGCGAGAGCACTCGCCGAGGCGGGCGCAGACATCATTGTGATCGACACGGCGCACGGCCACCAGGACGGGATGGTGCGCGCCATCGCCGCCGTCGCCGCGCTCGACCTTGGCCTGCCCATCGTTGCCGGCAATGTGGTCTCGGCCGCCGCCGTGCGTGACCTGGTTGGCGCCGGTGCCACCATCATCAAGGTCGGGGTCGGACCGGGCGCGATGTGCACCACCCGCATGATGACCGCGGTGGGCCGACCCCAGTTCTCCGCCGTCCTCGAGACTGCGACGGAGGCAACCAGCCTCGGGGCTCACGTGTGGGCCGATGGCGGCGTGCGATACCCGCGCGACGTCGCTCTGGCGCTGGCCGCTGGGGCGGCATCCGTCATGATCGGATCCTGGTTCGCGGGAACCATCGAGGCGCCGGGCATACTGGCACGCGACGAGGACGGTCGTGCCTACAAGGAGAGCTGGGGCATGGCATCGACGAAGGCGGTGCGAGAGCGGTTCGACAGGCTCGATGCGTACGAGCTGGCAAGAAAGACGCTTTTTGCGGAAGGCATCTCGAGTTCGAAGATCTATCTCGACCCGCTGCGGCCCTCGCTCGAAGACCTGATCGACATGATCACGTCCGGGGTGCGCAGTTCGCTGAGCTATGCGGGAGCCACCACCCTCGGCGAGTTCCGCGAGCGGGCACTGGTGGGCATCCAGTCCGCAGCGGGATATGAGGAGGGCAAGGCCCTGCCAGTCAGCTGGTAGCAGTCATTTCCGGTGTCGGACCCCGCGGGATCACCGGTACACTTAGTCGAATAATGGACGACCCTCCCAGTAGCCGCCCTCCCGTTGGTCCCGCATGAATGAACTGATCCTTCTCGGGGTCGGCATCCTGCTCACTATCGGCACCGGATTCTTCGTTGCCTCTGAGTTTGCTCTCGTGAACCTCGATCGCTCCGAACTCGAGGCCCGGGAGGCCCGCGGAGAACGCGGTCTTGGCGTGGTGATCTCAGCGCTCAAGCGAACATCGACCCATCTCTCCAGCGCCCAGCTCGGCATCACCCTGACGACACTGCTCACGGGATACACCCTGGAGCCGGCCTTCAGCGCGTTCCTGAGTCCCGTGTTCGCCGGTTTCCTGCCCGAGGGCGCCGTTTCGGTGGTGTCGACGATCATCGCGATCGTCATTGCGACCCTGCTGTCGATGATCATCGGCGAGCTCGTGCCGAAGAACCTCGCGCTGGCGGTACCGCGCGCGACGGCCAAGATAGTGGCGCCATTCCAGGTCGTCTTCACCGCGGTGTTCAAGCCTGCGGTCAGCCTGCTCAACAACACGGCGAACGGGCTGTTGCGCACGATCGGAATCGAGCCGAAGGAGGAGCTGTCGGGCGCACGCACCGCGGAAGAGCTCATCTCGCTCGTTCGGCGCTCGGCCAGCGAGGGCAGCCTCGACAACGACACCGCCACCCTGCTCGCCCGCACTCTGGCCTTCGCCGATCACACCGCGCAGGATGTCATGACGCCCCGCCCGAGACTGGCGAGCATCGATCGCACGGACTCCGCGCAGGACGTCATCGAACTCGCCCGTCGCACCGGGTTCTCGCGGTTCCCCGTGCTCGACGACAGCATCGATGATGTGGTGGGAATCGTGCACGTGAAGCAGGCAGTGTCGGTGCCGCGCAAGAAACGCTCGAAGGTGCCCGTGTCTGCCCTGCAGTCCGACGCGCTCAGGGTTCCCGAAACGATGAAACTGGATTCGCTGCTCGCCGAACTCAGGGGCCGCGGCTACCAGATGGCCGTCGTGCTCGACGAATACGGCGGAACCGCCGGGGTGGCAACGCTTGAGGACCTCGTCGAGGAACTCGTCGGCGAAGTCTCGGACGAGCACGACCGCACCAAGGCGGATGTCGTGCGCTCGAGGGACTGGTTCACCTTCCCCGGAATACTCAGGCCGGATGAACTGCGCGAGCGCACGTCTGTCGTCGTACCGGAAGAAGGACCGTACGAGACCGTCGCAGGCTGGCTGATGAGCGAACTGGGCAGGTTGCCGAAGGTGGGGGACACGATCGAGATCGAGGCCGGAGTCTTCCGCATCGAGCGACTGGACGGCCGCAGGATCGACCGCGTGCGCTACACACCGGCCCCGGCCATCGACGTGGCCCGAGCAGAGCGGGGTGACGCCTGATGGACGTGTGGGGAATCTTCTGGCTGTTCGTGCTGCTGGCCGTGAACGCCTTCTTCGTCGCCGCGGAGTTCGCGGTGATCTCGGCGAGGCGCTCCCAGATCGAACCGCGGGCCGAGGCCGGCTCGAGGGCGGCCAAGACCGCGCTGTGGGCGATGGAGCATGCAACGCTCATGCTCGCCGCCTGCCAGCTGGGCATCACCGTCGCATCGCTGCTGATTCTGAATGTGTCAGAGCCGGCCATCCATCACCTGCTCGAAATCCCGCTGGCCCTCACCGGGCTGCCTGAAGAGGTAATCAGCACGATTGCCTTCGTTCTCGCACTGCTCATCGTGTCGTTCCTGCACGTGGTGCTCGGCGAAATGGTGCCCAAGAACATGTCGTTCTCGATCCCGGAGCGGGCCGTGCTGATTCTCGCGCCACCGCTGGTCTTCGTGGCGACCATCTTCCGACCGATCATCGTCTCGTTGAATGCGGTGGCAAACGGCGTGCTGCGGCTCGTGGGAGTTGAGCCGAAGAGCGAGGCCAACAGCGTGTTCACTCTCGACGAGGTTGCGACCATCGCGGCGCAGTCGACGCGGGAGGGCATCCTCACCGACGCGGGCGGCACGCTCAATGCCGCGTTCGAGTTCACCTCCAAGAAGGTTCAGGATGTCGCGATCGCGATGACCGACATCGTGACGCTGCCGGAGGCCGCCACCCCCGCCGACGTCGAGAGGTCAGTCGTCGAAGCACGGTTTCTCGCGCTACATCCTCGTCAACGATGAGGGGGAACCCACGGGGTACCTCCACCTCAAGGACGTCATCGGAGTCGAGGACAGCGAGTTCACCGAACCCGTGCTGCCGAAGCGAATCCGTCAACTCATCTCGGTGTACCGCGGCTCCGACCTCGAGGACGCCCTCGCCAGCATGCGTCGCTCCGGGGTGCATGTGGCCCGCGCGTTCGACGAGAACGGATCGACTCAGGGAGTGCTGTTCCTCGAGGACATCATCGAGGAACTCGTCGGCGAGGTTCAGGACGCCACGCGACGACGACGCTAGTTTCAATCCTCGGTCGCAGGCTCCCTCGGCGCTGGCACGGCGGGCTCCGCCGCGCCTGCGGAAACGCTGGCGCGTTTCTCTAAGCTCCAGCGCGCCCTCTCATACTGCGGCGGGTAGTAGTCCAGCTCGATCCCGAGCTCGGCTGCGGCCCGCCAGGCGAAGTGTGGGTCGCGCATCATTTCGCGCCCCATCATCACCACGTCGGCGCGGCCGGACTCGATGATGTCGTTCGCCTGGTGCGCCTCCGTGATGAGCCCAACCGCGCTCACCGGCGCTTCGGCGTGCTCGTGGACGAAGTCCGCGAGCGGCACCTGGTATCCGGGGCTCAGCGGGATCTTCACACCGCTCACCAGACCGCCGGACGAGATGTCGAAGAAGTCGGCCCCGGCGTCGCGCGCCCAGCCCACGACGGTAGACGTCTGCTGCTCGTCCCATCCGCCCTCCGACCAGTCCGTGGCCGAGAAACGGACCAGGATGGGCACCTCGGCGAGACCGCGGCACGGATGGCCGTCACGATCTCCACGAGCAGGCGTGCGCGATTCTCGAGGCTTCCGCCGTACTCGTCGGTGCGCAGATTGGACAGCGGCGACAGGAACTGGTGCAGGAGATACCCGTGTGCTGCGTGGATCTCGAGCAACTGGAATCCTGCGTCGATTGCCCGACGGGCCGCCGCCACAAAGTCGCCGACGATGACCGGCAGTTCGGCAACGTCGAGCGCACGCGGCGTCGCGTAGCCCTCGAAGGCGATGGCGGACGGCGCCACGGTCTCCCAACCGCCGTCCTCCACCGACCAGGTGCCGCGGTGGTGATCCCACTGGCGGGCAGTGGACGCCTTGCGGCCGGCGTGGGCGAGTTGCATGCCGGCGACGGCTCCCTGCGACCGGATGAAGCTGGCGATCGGCGCCCAGGCCGCCGCCTGCGCGTCATTCCAGATGCCGGTGTCCTGCGGCGAGATGCGTCCGATCGGCGTTCACCGCGGTCGCCTCGGTCATGACCAGGCCAGCGCCCCCGATGGCGAACGAGCCCAGGTGCACGAGGTGCCAGTTGGTGGGCACGCCATCCCGCTCCTCGACCGAGTACTGGCAAAGCGGCGCAACCCAGAGCCGGTTGCGGAGGGTGACACCGCGAAGGGTGAGCGGGGAGAAAGAGTGAGGTCATGACTGGAGTGAACGCAGGAAGGCGTCCAGCCCTTCCGGATTCGTGAAATGGTGCGTCGTCACTCCGAGAAGAGCCGCAGCATCGGTGTTGATCGACTTGTTGTCGATGAAGATCATCTCGTCGAGCTGGATGCCGAGTTCGCGCGCGACCTCCTCGTAGATCGCGGGATCGGGTTTGATCGCATCCATCTCCGCGCTGACGAACACTCGCTCGAAGAAGCTGCCCATCGGTGAGCGACGGAACCCGCTGGAGAAGTCGAAGCCGGCGTTCGAGAGGATCGCGAGCCTGGTGCCGCCCTCGTGCAGCTCCTCGATGAGGTCCACGGTTGCGGGCTCGATACTCCACCAACTGCGGAAGTCGGCGACCCAGAGTTCGTGCACCCGGGATGCGCGCCACTGCACTCCGAGGTCGGCAGCGACCATGGCCCAATACTGGATGACGCTCGTGGTGCCCTGGTCGAGACCGTCGCGGTGTGACCAGTAGGACTCCCAGAACGGCTCGGCGTCGCATCCGGCAATCGTGAGGAGCTCATCCGTGTCGCGTTTGCTTGGCGAACGGGAAATCACCTCGCCATAGTCGAAGACGACCGTGCGATTCGGGATGCTGATAGCCATCGCACCAAACTATCGTGAGACCCATGGGTGCTTACACGTCATGGACCGCGCGGGATGCGGCGGGCCGGATCGCGGTGCCCGGCATCGCCGATGACAAGTATTCGCGAGGCGTGCTCGGCGTGATCACGGGCTCGACCATGTATCCGGGTGCCGCGGTGATCGGCGTCGAGGCCGCGCTGCGCACCGGGGTGGGAATGGTCAGGTACCTCGGCCCGGAACGTGCGGCGGATCTCGTGCTGCAGCGTCGGCCGGAGGCCGTGGTGAGCGCGGGGCGGGTGCAGGCGTGGCTGATGGGCTCGGGAATGGACCACATCGAGCGCGACAACCTGCCGCAGATGACCTCGGCTCTGGCGCAGCCCGTCCCGGTAGTGCTCGACGGGGGAGCGCTCGACCTCTACGCGCGCGCTGGCGGTCCGGTCGTTGTGACCCCGCACTACCGCGAACTGGCACGGGTGTTGGGTGCTGACGTCGACGCGATCGCCAGCGATCCCGCGGCATGGGCCCGGACGGCCGCCGACCAGCTGGGCGTGACGGTCCTGCTCAAGGGCCACACGACCTACATCGCCGGCCCCGACATCTCGCTGAGCGCGTCGTCAGCGCCGACCTGGCTGGCGACCGCCGGCTCCGGCGATGCGCTCGCCGGAATCCTCGGCGCGCTCGTGGCTACGCATTCGCAGCAGATTCAGGATGACCCGGCGGAGCTTGCGCGACTGGCGGCGACCGCGGCCGTGGTGCATGGTCTCGCGGCGGAACGGGCCTCGGCTGGCGGCCCGCTCACGATTCTCGATCTGGCGGCCGCCGTGCCCGCGACTATCGCCGAGCTGCTGGCCGGCTAAGCCGCCGCCGCTGCCCGCCCCCGCCGCCGAGACTCCAGTTTTGGCATCCGACCCCCGGCGGAAGCGCAGACAACTGGAGTTTCGGGGCCACTTCGGTGCGGGCGCGGCGGCGGGCGCGGCGGCGGCGCGGGCGGGCCACTTCGGTGCCGGGCTACGCTTGCGGGATGACGGACCCCACGCCGCGGCCGAGTGGCGTCGCCCGCATCCTGAGCAGTCGAGTGGCCGTCTGGCTCGGTTTCGCGCTGGTGCACGCGTGGCTCGCGTGGCTCTGCCTGTTCGGGCGACACGAGGGTATGAACGACGTCGCCGTGGTGTACCGCCAGTGGGTCGAGCAGGCGCTGAACTCCGGCATCATCGTGGGGATCGACACAGCGTGGGTCTACCCGATCCTCGCGATCGTGCCGATGCTCGCAGCGGCGGCGTTCGGCATCACCAACTATCTGGCCACCTGGGTATGGATGATCGTCGCACTCAACGCGGTGGCCTTCGCCGTGATGGTCCGGGGCGCCCGGGTCGGCGCGGCGTGGTGGTGGCTCGCCTTCCTGTTCGCGCTTGGACCCATCGCCCTCGCCCGCATCGATGCGGTCACCGTCGCCTTCGGGATCATCGGCGTGCTCATGCTGTCGACGCGGCCGCGGCTGGCCGGCGTCATGCTCGCGGTGGCGACCTGGGTGAAGGTCTGGCCCGCCGTTCTCATCGCCGCCGCGGTCGTGACGATGCGCAGTCGCTGGCGAATCGCGCTCGCCGGCGCGGCCGTGACGGCAGTGGTGGTGGGTGGCGCGCTCCTGCTCGGAAGCGGCCCCCGGATTTTCGGTTTCATCACGGAGCAGGCCGGTCGCGGCCTGCAGATCGAAGCCCCCGTGACCACCCCGTGGCTGTGGGCGGCCTTCGCCGGCCAGCCAGGCGCCTCCGTCTATTTCGACCAGCAGATCATCACGTACCAGGTGACGGGAGCGGGTGTGGATGCCGCGGCTGCGGTCATGACGCCGCTCCTGGCGGTCGTGGTGGCGGTGATCCTCGTGCTCGGCGTCAGGGCGGTGCGAGCCGGGAGTTCGGTGACGCAGGTGCTGCCTGCGCTCTCGCTGGCCCTGGTGGTTGCACTCATTGCCGTGAACAAGGTGGGCTCGCCGCAGTTCATCGGCTGGATCGCGGTGCCGGTCGTGCTCGGGCTGGCGATGGACGGCCGCGCGTTCCGCACGCCCGCCATTCTCGCGCTGGGTATCGCTGCGCTGACCCAGGTCATCTATCCGTACCTGTACTTCGATCTGGTGACGCTTCAGCCGGGCATGCTGGTGGCACTGACGCTGCGGAATATCCTTGAATTTGTGCTGCTCGGCTGGGCCATCCGGGCGCTCGTGTCGCCGATTCGGCAGCCGCAGGCCATCTCATGAAGGAGTTGTCATGCTCGTAGCTTTCTCGGTAGCGCCCAGCGGAGGGGCGGAGGGCGGCGATTCGGTGCATGCCGCCGTGGCGGCCGCCGTGCAGGTGGTGCGAAACTCCGGTCTTCCCAACAGCACGGACTCGATGTTCACCACCATCGAGGGGGAGTGGGACGAGGTCTTTGACGTCATCAAGCGCGCCACCGAGGCTGTGGCCGCCTACGGCACGAGGGTCTCGCTCGTGCTGAAGGCAGATATCAGACCAGGTCATACCGGGCAGCTCACCAGCAAGGTCGAGCGCCTCGAGCGGGCGATAGCTGACGCCAACCTGGATTGACTCGAATCGTTTCGATTTTGGGCGACCGCACTCGTAAGATGAAGTGAGCTCAACGGCGAGCGCAACCCCATGTCTCTCGTCGATCGGTTCACTTGTGGCACTTTCCTCGCCCGCGGTCACCCCGCTTAGCCCCTCTCGCGTTCGGCTCGCGCTGCTCGCGCTCGCGCTCGGAGGCTTCGGAATCGGGCTCACCGAATTCGTCGCCATGGGCCTGCTGCCGAACCTCGCCGCCGACCTGCTTCCCGAGCTGTGGGCGCAGTCCCACGAGCTGGCGAACGCGCAGGCCGGCTGGCTGATCACGGCATACGCGCTCGGCGTCGTGGTCGGCGCTCCGACCATTGCTGCTCTCGCTGCCCGATTCCCCCGCAAACAACTTCTGCTGGCCTGCGTCGGGCTCTTCGTGCTCGGCACCGTCGCGTCGGCGCTTCTTCCCACTTTCGGTCTCGTGCTCGTCGCGCGATTCGTCGCTGCGCTGCCGCACGGGGCGTACTTCGGCATTGCCGCCCTCGTGGCCTCGTCGCTGATGGGACCGGGCAAGCGAGGCCGCGGGGTTGCGCTCGTGTTGTCGGGCCTGACGATCGCCAATGTCATCGGCGTGCCTGCCATCACCTACCTTGGCCAGCAGTCGGGTTGGCGCATCGCGTACCTCGCGGTCGCCGCCGTGTTCGTGCTGACCTTCGTCGCGGTGTTGCTGGCGGTGCCCATGCAGGGTGGTGACCGCAGCGCGACGATGAAGCGTGAGCTCTCGGCACTCGCGCGGCCCCAGGTGTGGCTCGCGCTGCTGATCGGTGCCGTCGGCTTCGGCGGATTCTTCGCGGTCTACACGTACATTTCGCCGATGGCGACAAACGTGGCCGGGCTCGAACCCGGGATGGTTCCCTTCCTGCTGGCCGCCATCGGCATCGGCATGACGATCGGCAACTTCGTGGGAGGCAGGGCGGCCGACCACAGCATCATGGGCACCCTGTTCGCCTGTTTCGGTGTCTTTGCCGCCGCGCTCACCGGGCTCGCGTTGACCGGGCAACACCCGGTCGGGCTGTTCGTCTTCGCGTTCCTGGTGGGTGGGGCTGCAGCGGCGCTGTCGCCGGCCATCCAGACCAGGCTGATGGATGTCGCAGGCGACAGCCAGACGCTTGCCGCCGCCATCAACCACTCGGCTTTGAACCTCGGCAACAGTCTTGGCGCATGGCTGGGCGGGGTGACCATCGCTGCCGGGTTCGGCTACATCTCACCGGCGTGGGTGGGACTACTGCTGTGCGTTCCCGGTGTGGCGCTCGCCATCATCAGCCTCACAACCCAGCGCGCGACCGCACGCCGCGACGCGCAGCTCGAGGCCGACCTCGAGTCGAACGCGCAGGAGCTCGTTGAGATCGACGCTCGGGTCTAGAACTGGCGGGGCAGGTCCGCTTCGACAAGGATGCCGTCTTCGAGAGCTCGCTTGCGCAGAGCCACCTTGGTGCCAACGTCGAAGCCGGCGACGCGGTACTTCTCGCGGATCCGCTTGAGGTAGCTCTTCGCCGTCTCCTCGGAGATGCTGAGCTGGAAGGCCACGGCCTTGACGGGCTCGCCGCCGCCGTACAGCGCCATGACCCTGCGCTCCTGGGCGCTGAGCTTGGGGGAGCCGCCGACCTCGCCCGCGTTGAGCGCCAGGTCGAGTTCTGCCGAGATGAATGACTCGCCGCTGGCAGCGGCGCGGATGGCTTCGACGATCATTCCGGCGTCTTCGCTCTTGACGAGATAGCCGAGCGCGCCAGCGCCGAGCGCCTCACGCACCACGTTCGGTTCGGAGTACGTGCTCATCAGCACGACCTTGACGCCGGTGGTTCGCAGCGTGTTGATCTTCAGCGAGACCGGGATGTTGTCTTTGAGGTCGAGGTCGAGCAGCACGACGTCGACCGGGAACTCGGGGTGGGTGATCAGCTCTGGCCAGGTGGGCACGGCCACCACCATGTCGATGTCGTTGGCGGCGTTGGTGATCCACTCGGTCAGCGCGCCAAGCAGCATCCTGTGGTCGTCGACGAGTGCAACACGGATGCGATTGATCTGGTCAGTCACGATGGTCCCCTTTTTCGATTACTGGTCTGCTGGATTGTCGACGAGACAGGCGATCTCTACCTGCAACGTGGAATTCTGAGTTGAGTCACTGTACTGGCCGATCTTGCTCAGAGCTTCCCACGTGGCGGGGTCGACCCTATTTCGAGATACGCCTGTGATGGTGAGCACGATGGGAATCGTGATTTTTCGCCCGTAGCCGGTCTCCACTGACTGCGTGACGGGCCCCACGGCGATCTGCACGCTGCGGGTTGCGCTCTTTGCCGCGTCATTGATCAGCAACCAGACGGACGACAGGAGGCCATCGCGTTGCTGCGGGTCGAGCAACCCGGCGAGGCTCGCCTTGTCTGCCAGGGTGACGGTCTTTCCGAGGAGGTCTGACTCGGTGATCGCGTGGTACAGCCACGTCTCGCGGCGGCCCTCGATGAGGTGCAGCCTGAGCTCGGTGGCGAGGGATGCCGCGATCGAGGCGGTCTTGGGATCGAGCGGCAGCGTGGTGCGACCCGTCGAGACCGAGTCGAGCAGTTCTTCTGCGGCAAGGTCGAGTCGTGCCAGTTCTTCTGACGCCATCATCCCGACGGCGAATCGGGGAGCCGACACCGTGCTCTGCACGAGCACCCGGTCGAGTTCGACCTGCACGAGGCTGCGGAATCCCCTGACGACAACCACTCCGATCAGCGTCGGCACCACCGTCAGCGCGAGGGTGGTGACCTGCGGCGCGAGGGTGTCCGGCGTGAGAGTGGAATTGAGCACCATGCATACGGCGAATGTGATGCCGATTGCTCCGGCCGCAAGCACGATGTCGGTTGCGCGCCTCGTCACGATAACGACGACGAGTGCCATGCCGGCCGCCACGGAGGCCGTGGCATAGCGACCGATGTCGTGCAGCGTCCAGATGGAATAGAAGTCGAGGGCAATGGTGGCGGCGAGCCCCACCAGGAACAGCGCGAACATCCAGTTCGGCAGTTCGCCGACGACGGCTCGCGACACGATGATCGTTGCGGTCAGCACCGCGAGGAGTACCACCCAGGCGGCGACGGTCGGGATGGGGTCAGGGTAAACGTTCCACAGGGACACAAGCCCGACGAGGCTGTAGATGACGAGCAGGCCGGCGACGACGATGGCTCCCACTCCAATGAACCCAATGCCGAGGCTCGACCTGAGGGGAGTGGCGGCCCGGATGACCCGGCGGGTGGCGTCGGCCTCACGCCGCTTGCCGCGGCCGAGGATGACACCGAGGGTGTTTTCTTCTGGTGGTGCGTAGCTCATCGCGGCACCTCCAGGACCACAGTCGTGCCGGAGCCCGGCGACGAGAACAGCCGCGCCCTGCCACCAACCTCTTTGAGTCGACCCACCACGGATTCCTTGAACCCCAGACGGGCCGAATCGACGTCGTCGAGCAGGAAACCGACGCCGGCGTCGGTGATCATGGCTCGCACTGTGTTTTCGTCATCGGTGATGGTGACGTGCGCCTCGGTCACGCCCGAGTGGCGTCGAACGTTTTCGAGGCATTCGGCGAGTGCGAGCAGGAAGGCGTCAAGCACCTCACTCGGCAGCAGCACCTGGCCGGTGCCGTGCCAGCTGACCTCGAGGCCCATGCGGCCGAAACGCTGCTTCACAGACTCGAGGGTGGTGCCGAGCACCGTCTCCTCGACCTTTTCGAGGTTGTAATTACCCGACGACTGCGGCGTGGGGGTCGCGCCGAGCCTGAGCTGGCGAAGCAGTCTCGCGTCGTCAGCCGACTGCTGGCGCATGGCATCGGGAGCCACACCGACTCCGGAGTGCGCGAGCAACGTAAGAGTGGCAAGAACCGTGTCGTGCAGCAATCTCGCGCCCTGCCGCCGCTGCGCCTCGGTTTCGCTGGCCTGCCTCTCGGCGCGGTGTGCCCTGCCGATGCTCGCGATCCTGCGGGCGACCTGCGGCACCCCGGCGCTGATCCAGAATCCGATGACCGCCGCGATGGTCCAGCCGAGCACGATGGCCGCGAGGGTGAGCGCGATGGACTGAGAGGCCGAGGTGAGCAGAGCCGTGGTCAGGCTGACCATGACGAAACCGGTGATAAGGGCAGCTCGGCGCACGGCATCGCTGGTGAGAACGATGGCGGTTGCGGCGAGGGAGCCTGCGGCGAGTTGCGAGACGGCGGAGCTTGCAGAGACGCTCGGGGTCGTCAGGCCAAGGGTGGTGATGAGCACGATCAGGGAAAGCCCGGCGAAAAAGGCGGCTGCGACCCACCCGAGCGAACGGCTTCGACCCATCATGAACTGAAGCAGGCCGAGCACAACGTACAGCGGCACGCAGATCAGATACGTTGCGAGTTCGACTGCGCCCGGCAGGCTAAGGCAGATGAGGGAGACGACTGTGAAGCTCAGGCCGAAAACGCGGGCTGTGCGCTGGAGCAGGCGATTGCGCTCCTTGACTATGAGGTCCATATATCGCTCATAGTTCCATAAATTGGCCCTAAAAAGGGGGTGGCGCACCGCAGGTCATGACCGAGTTGGGGCACTTGCCCCTCGAATGCGATGGATGTCACTCTCACAGGGCGAGCAGTCGCTCTATCTGTGGGCCGACGAGAGCATCTTCGATGAGAAAACCGTCGTGCCCGAATTGTGAGGTGATCAGGTGCGGGTGGTCGCCATCGATGTTGCCGGGGGCGTACGCGGCGATGTGATCCTGATCCACCGGCGGGAACAGCCTGTCGCTGTCGATGGCCAGGATGAGTGCGGGCATCGTCACTTTCGCGAGTGCCTCGACCGTGCCGCCCCTGCCGCGGCCGACGTCATGCGAATTCATTGCTCCGAGCAGGGTGAGGTAGCTGTTGGCATCGAACCGGCGGGTGAACTTGTTGCCGTGAAAGTCGAGGTAGCTCTCGACGGCGTAGCGTCCGCCGTCGCCGAGGGGACTGACCTCGCTCTGGGCGCTGCGTTCGAACCTGTCGTTCAGCTCGCTCGACGACCTGTAGTTGAGCAGGGCCATGCGGCGGGCCAGCGCCAGACCGCGGTGCGGGCCATCCCCGTCCGCTGCCTCGTAATACTCGCCATCCGCAAAGGCAGGGTCGACCTTGACGGCCTCCACCTGCACCGAGTTGAGGGCGATCTGGTCGGCACTGGAGAACGCCGGGGCCGCGAGCACGGCAACCCGCTCGAGACGATCCGGATGACTCGTTGCCCACTCCAGCGACTGCATGCCGCCCATCGAGCCGCCGATGACCGCGGCCCAGCGGTCGATGCCGAGCGCATTGGTGAGCGCGAGCTGGGCATCCACCTGGTCCCGGATGGTGATGAAGGGAAAGCGTGGTCCCCACTCCGCGCCGTCGGGGGCGTATGAGGCCGGGCCGGTGCTGCCCTGGCAGCCTCCGAGCATGTTGGGCGTGACCACGAACCAGCGATCGGTGTCGATGGCCTTGCCGGGGCCGACGAGCCCGTTCCACCAGCCGCCGGTGGCGTGCCCAGGTCCTGGGGGGCCCGTGACGTGGCTATCGCCGGTGAGGGCATGCGCGATGAGGATCGCATTGCTGGAGTCCGCGTTGAGCGTGCCGACTGTCTCGTAGGCGATGCGCACTGACGGCAGTTCGCCGCCACGCTCGAGTCTGGTGTGCCCGATCGACAGGAAGCGACGGGATCCCGCGGGGTCGCCCTCACGCCAGGCGCCCGACGCTGGAGGCTTGCCCACCACAGAGCGCGTGTTGGCCTCGGTGATGAAGGCCGAGGGAACAGTGTCTTCGGGGGTTTGCCAGTCCATGTCTCTCCAAGTATTACGAACAAACCGGGGCGGCGTCGTTTGTTACAACGACGCCGCCCCGGCGTGGCAAGACTCAGTCTGAAATCTAGACAGAAGCGCTCGCGGCGGCTGTGATGCTGCGGGCGGCATCGAATCCGCGCTGAAGGTCTGCCTTCAGGTCGTCGACGTTCTCGATTCCGACCGACAACCGGATGAGACCCGGGGTGACACCCGTGGTCAGCTGCTGCTCGGGGGTGAGCTGCGAGTGGGTCGTTGAGGCCGGGTGGATGATCAGGCTGCGCACATCGCCGATGTTGGCGAGATGACTGAACAGCTCGACGTTCTCAACCACGGCGCGGCCGGCGTTGACCCCACCCTTGAGCTCGAATGAGACGACGGCGCCGACGCCCTTCGGGGCGTACTTGTTGGCGGCCTCGTACCAGGGGCTGGACGGCAATCCCGAGTAGTTGACCGACGCGATGTCGTCGTGGTTCTCGAGCCATTCCGCGATGTGCTGCGCGTTCTGCACGTGGCGCTCGATGCGCAGGCTGAGCGTTTCGATGCCCTGCAGGATGGCGAACGAGCTGTCGGGCGAGAGCGCAGCGCCGGTGTCTCGCAGGATGGTGACGCGCGTCTTGATGATGAAGGCGATCGCGTCGCCCAGCACCGTGGTGTAGCTCGCGCCGTGGTAGCTCGGGTCTGGCTCGGTGAGCCCGGGGAACTTGTCGGCGTTTGCTGCCCACGGGAACTTGCCTCCGTCGACGATCACGCCGGCGATGACGGTTCCGTGCCCACCGAGGAACTTGGTGGCCGAGTGAACGACGATGTCAGCTCCGGATTCGAACGGGCGAATGAGGTACGGGGTCGCGATCGTGTTGTCGACGATGAGCGGCAGATCGTTCTCGTGCGCAACCGCGGCGACGCCCTCGATGTCGAGAATGTTGATCTTCGGGTTACCGATGGTCTCGGCGAAGAACAGCTTCGTGTTCGGGCGAACGGCGGCGGCCCACTCCGAGGCGTCATCCTGATCTTCGACGAACGTGACCTCGATGCCCAGCTTGCTGAGCGTGTACTTGAACAGGTTGTAGGTGCCGCCATAGATCGAGGACGACGACACGATGTGGTCGCCGGCGCCGGCGATGTTGAGCACGGCGTAGGTGATGGCCGACGAGCCGGATGCCACGGCGAGGGCCGCGGTTCCACCCTCGAGTGCGGCCACCCGCTGCTCAAGCACGTCGGTGGTCGGGTTCATCAGTCGCGTGTAGATGTTGCCGAATTCGGCGAGGGCAAAGAGATTCTGCGCGTGCTCGGTGCTGTTGAAGACGTATGACGTCGTCTTGTAGATCGGCGTCGCGCGAGCGTTCGTGGTCGGGTCGGGGCTGGCTCCCGAATGGACCTGCTTAGTCTCGAACTTCCAGTCACTCATCGGGTCTCCTTCGCTATGCATGGGGGACGCAGGTTAGGGATCCTGCACCACGGAAGGAGCTTACGTTCGACACCTCGTGACTTCAATGGAAGCCGAAACATGGCGTAACGACCATGTCGATCGGCGCGAGCAGTCATGCGAGAGTAAGTGAGTGTCTTCGCTACCTAGAAAGAGCACAACTCCGTGAGCCAATCCGTACCCACCGATCTTCCAGCACCCACGGGCGCCCCAGCCGGTCGCCCGCTGTGGACTCCGCAGCCGGGAGTGAGCGATAAGCGCGCGTGGGCATCGCTCGCCGTCCTGCTGGTCGGCCTCTTCATGTCGCTGCTCGACACCACGATCGTGAACGTGGCTCTGCCATCGATCCGCGACAGCATCAACGCCGACGAGGCGACTCTCGCCTGGATCATCTCCGGTTACGCGCTCGCGTTCGGCCTCGCGCTGATCCCCGCCGGTCGGGTCGGCGACCGCATCGGACACAAGTGGGTGTTCTTCATCGGTCTTGCGCTCTTCACCGCCGCGAGCCTGTTCGCCGGAATCGCACAGGACCCCACCCAGCTCATCGTGGCCAGGGTTCTGCAGGGTCTCGGCGGCGGAATTTTCTTCCCCCCGGTGACCGCATTCATCCAGCTCCTGTTCCCACCGATGAAGCGCGGCAAGGCCTTCGCGATTCTCGGTGCGGTGCTTGGCGTCTCGTCCGCCCTCGGCCCGGTCGTCGGTGGCCTGCTTATTCAGGCTTTCGGGGAGCAGACCGGTTGGCGCTACATCTTCTTCGTGAACCTCCCGATCGGCGTTGCCGGTCTCGTCGCGGCGGCGATCGTGCTGCCGAGACTGGCCCCGGGAGTCAAGGCGTCGATGGACCTCTTCGGGCTCGTGCTGCTCGCCGGTTCCCTCGTCGCCATCCTCGTGCCGCTCATCCAGGGCCAGGATGAGGGCTGGCCGCTGTGGACCTACGTCTCGCTCGCCGGCGGACTCGTGCTCGTCGTGCTCTTCGCGCTGTGGGAGAGACGCGTCGCCGCTCGCGGCGCATCCCCGCTGGTGCCACCGCACCTGTTCTCGCACGCCGCATTCACCGGAGGCACGATTCTCGCGCTCGTCTACTTCGCGGCCTTCACCAGCATCTTCTTCACCATCTCCCTGCTCTGGCAGGCGGGACTCGGCCATACCGCTCTCGAATCGGGTCTCGTGACGATCCCGTTCGCTATCGGCAACATCGTCGCTGCATCGCAAAGCGATCGCCTGGCGCAGAAGCTGGGCAGGGGCGTGCTGGTGCTCGGCGCGGCCATGGTGTTCGTCGGCCTGATTGCACTCTGGCTGATCCTGGTGACGGTGTCGGGCGCCGACCTGACCAACTGGATCCTGCTCGGGCCGCTGGTGGTCGCCGGACTCGGCAACGGACTCTTTATCGCCCCGAACAGTCGCTTCATCGTCGCGACGGTCGACGGCCGCGAGGCCGGTGCAGCCAGCGGAGTACTCGGCACCATGCAGCGCATCGGCAGTGCCATCGGAATCGCCATCGTCTCGAGCGTGCTGTTCGGGGTGGCGAATCTCGCTGGTGTTGCCGGCGAGATCAAGGCGCGAGTCGCGGCCGCCGTCAAGGAGGGAACGTACGCCACCCCCGAACTTGCCGGGGAGGCGATCTCGAAAATGGTTTTGGAGACGCATTTCATGGACGGAGCGACGATCGCCATGTTCGTCAGTGCGATCTTCGCGCTCGTCGCACTCGTGCTGGTGTTCACACTGCCGAAGCGGGTAAACCTCCACTAGCCCGAACCCGGCCAGCTCGGTTCAGGTCTTGAGGCCCTCTTTGTCGACGAACAGCCACGCTGCCCGCGGCTCGATCAGCGGGCGGAAGATCCTGCGCACGAGAGGGGAGCCGAGCACCAGGGCGATCACGATTCCCGCGAGGATCATTCCCGGAAGCAGCAATGCGGGCGGGTTGTCGCCCGTGAGCAGTGACGACTGACGGATCGGGTACAGCACGAAGGTGTGCAGCAGGTAGATGTACATCGTCGCCTGGCCGAGCGCGGTAATGGGCGTGTTCCTTCGCGGGATCAGCACGATGAACGCCGCGATGAGAATCGTCGTGAGTGCGATCCCGCCGAGCCTGACAGCGCCCGCCCACCAGACATCCGCCGACATCCCGGAGTACGAATCGTCGTAGAAGAACCAGTGGTGCAGCGGGATCTCCTTGAACAGGCTCACATTCGCGATGATCACCGCGAGCCACACTCCGAAGACGAGCACGGCGCCAGCGCGGATCCACAGGCTGGTGCGGGCGGTCGCCTCGTTCCACCGATCGATGAGTCCCCATCCCTTCAACTGCCACCCGAGCACGAAGAAGGGAAGGATGCCGATGGCCCGTGACAGTGAAAACGTGCTGTCAACGTTGCTGAAGTAGCCGACGCCGATGGACACAGCCACGGCCACCAGCAGTGGGAATTTGACGAGCGCCAGGTACGGCAGCACGAGCCTGAAGATCGCCAGCGCGAGTAGGAACCACAGGGTCCAGCTCGCTTTTGTCGGGTTGAAATCCTGGCTCCCCGTCACGAGGAACTGCACGACTGTCCAGATCGCCTCCATGATGAAATACGGCAACAGGATGTCGGTCAGCACCCTCTTCATCTGGGAGGCGTTGGGCGGGCCCGGCTTCGAGAAGTAGCCGCTGATCACCGCGAACGCGGGCATGTGGAACGAGTAGATCAACAGATAGACGACGTACGCGTTGTCCGAGGCACCGGTGAGACGCTGGATGCTGTGCCCGACGACCACGAGCGTCACCGCGAGAAAGCGAGCGTTGTCCCACATCGGCACACGCTTCTTCGTTGCGGAATCGGGGATTACGGGGGCTGAGGTCGTCACCAACCCAGAGTAGCCGCGCTACTTTTGTTCCATGACTCCTGCGACCGATTCCGCCGTGACCGAAACCCATGCGATCAGGCGTGCCGTCGTGACCGGGGCGAGTTCCGGCATCGGCGCCGCCACCGTCCGCCTGCTTCGCCAGCACGGCTGGGAGGTCGTCGGCGTGGCCCGGCGTGCCGACAGGCTCGAGGCGCTCGCAGAGGAGACAGGTGCTGCCGTTTTCGTCGCCGACGTCACCATCCAGAGCGACGTGGATGCCCTGCGCGACTTTCTCGCGACACTGGGGCCCATCCATGCCCTGGTCAACAACGCGGGCGGCGCGCTTGGGCTCGACAGCGTCGAGGCGAGCAACGCCGACGACTGGATCCGCATGTTCGACGTGAACGTGGTCGGAGTCAAGAGGGTCACGAGCGCGCTGTTGCCGCTGCTGCGGGCCGGCGTCGTGCCCGGCGCCAGTGCGGACATCCTCACCGTCACGTCGATCGCGGGGCACCTCGCCTACGAGGGCGGCGGCGGCTATGTCGCAGCCAAGCACGCCGTGGCATCCATGGTCGCTGTGCTCAGGCTCGAACTCGCGGGCGAGCCGATCAGGGTCACCGAGATCGCGCCCGGAATGGTGCACACCGACGAGTTCTCGCTCGTGAGGTTCGGCGGCGACCAGGCGAAGGCGGATGCCGTCTACGACAACGTGCCCAACCCGCTGTTTGCCGAAGACATCGCCGTGGCGATCGTGCACATGCTCGAGCTGCCGTTCTACGTCAACCTCGACCTGGTGACCATCAAGCCGGTCGCGCAGGCCGCCCCGCACAAGGTGATCAGGGGCGAACTGAAGCCTCGCTGACCTCGCCGGGCTCGAGGGCGTCGTCGATGTCGGCGAACGCGAGCTTGGGAACCAGGAACAGCAGCACGGCGGCGACCAGGGCGCCGATGCCACAGATGGCCCACACGGTCATGTAGCCCATCAGGCTCGAGGCTGTGCTGCCGATGACGGTCACCGCTCCCATCGCCAGCACGATCCCGAAGATCGCGGAGGCGAACGATCCGCCGATGGTCTTCGTGGTGTTGGTGAGTGCTGCGGCGATGCCGGTCTGCCCGGCGGGGGCGGCGGCCGCGGCCGCAGCAGGCATGGCGCCGACCAGGGCACCGGAGCCGACGCCGGCGATGAACATGTTGATGAAGACCTGGTACGTCTCGAGGTGGAACGGGATGAACAGCAGGTACCCGGCGGCCACAAAGAATGCCGCGATGATGAGCGCGAACCTGGGGGAGCGCCAGCGGGACACCAGCGGGAAGAGCAGTGCCCCGCCGATCATCGAGATCAGGTACACGCCGATGAGGGTGGATCGGTCGGTCGAGTCGAGACCGAGACCGTATCCATTCGCGGGGTCTGTGCCCGCGTAGGCGCTGAGGGGCGCCTGAGCGCCGAGCAGGCTGATGCCGATCAGGAACGCGGTGAGCTGCACCGGCCACATGTTGGGCTGCGCGAGCACGCGCAGGTCGATCGCGGGGTCTTTCTGCTTCAGTTCGTACCGGGTGAACGGGATGAAGGTGGCGATTCCCGCGGCAATCAGGAGGTAGACCCACCAGGCCTCGAGCCCGTTCAGCCTGAGGAAGGTGAGGCCGGAGGTGATCAGCAGCAGACCGATGGTCAGGATGCTGAACCCGACGAAGTCGAGTGAACGCCCCGGCAGCGGGCTCGACTCCGGCACGCCAAACAGGATCACGAAGAACACGAGGGTCACCGCGATGGCGGGAATCATGAGGGTGACCGGAACGTTTTCGCCGGTCCATCCGAATACCCTGCCGCCCAGCAGCGCGCCGATGATGGCGCCGGCCTCAAGCGCGACCACGAGCAGTCCTGCGGCCTTGCGCGTCTGCGACGCCCCACGCCCGGTGCGGCGTCCCCTGTCGAAGATCAGTGCCACCTCCAGCGGCAGCCACACCACGTAGAAGCCCTGCAGCGCCCAGGCGATGAGGAAGGTCACGAAGTTGTCGGCGAAAACCAGCCCCCAGCTCGCCAGTGCCGTCAGCACAGTCGAGATGAGCAGAATCTTCTTGTGGCCGTACATGTCGCCGAGTTTGGCGAGGATCGGCACCACAAGTGCCGACAGAAGCAGCTGTGCGGCCTCGAACCAGTTGAAGTCGGCGTCGTTGATGCCGAGATAGGTCACCAGATCGGTGATGAGCGGCACGTAGTACCCCTGCAGCACACCACTGACGATCTCGACGAGGAAGAGGTAGCCGATCAACCCGAAGGTGATAGCACCCGCCTTGCCTCGCAGCGCGGAGGGCCCCGGAACAATGCTCATGAACGGATCGTAGTGCTTCGAGGTGCCGGTACCGTTGTCACATGGCTGATGACGCGCGAGAGACCCTGACCTGGAACGATTTTGGAACGGCGTCGCGTGAGCTCGCAGCCCAGGTGGTGCGCAGCGGATTTGAGACCGATGTCGTCGTCGCGATCGCCCGCGGCGGCCTGCTGCTCGCCGGGGGGATCGCCTATGCGCTGGGCGTGAAGAGCTGTGGCGCCGTCAACGCCGAGTTCTACACGGGCGTCGGCACCAGGCTGCCCGAACCCGTGATGCTGCCACCACTGCTGGATGAGGCATCCATTGTCGGCAAGAAGGTACTGCTCGTGGATGACGTCTCCGACTCGGGACGCACACTGGCGATGGTCGTGCAGCTGCTTGAACTCGGCGGCGCCGAGGTGCGCACGGTGTGCCTTTACTCGAAGCCGGGCACGGTGCTTGAGCCCACATACACGTGGCGCAAGACCGACCGCTGGATCACCTTCCCGTGGTCGGCGCTCCCGCCGGTCACGCCGGAGGAGGCAGCGGCCTGATGCCTGAGCCCCTCGTCGGGCCGCTCGACGGGCCGGTCGCCGGACCGCTCGCCGGACCGCTCGCCGGATCGCTCGACCCCGGCTGGGCGCGTGCCCTCGCGCCGATCTCGAACGAGATCGCGGCGATGGGGGATTTTTTGCGCGAGGAAGCAGCAGCAGGACGCGACTATCTTCCGGCAGATCGGAACATCCTGCGGGCGTTCAGCTACCCGCTCGACGATGTTCGCGTGCTGATCGTCGGGCAGGATCCGTACCCGACGCCCGGCCACGCCGTCGGACTGTCGTTCTCGGTCGACCGCGCGGTGCGACCCGTGCCGCGCAGCCTGCAGAACATCTATAAGGAGCTGCACGACGACCTCGGCATCGACATTCCGGATCACGGCGACCTCGGGGCCTGGGCGTCCAATGGCGTCATGTTGCTCAACAGGGTGCTGACCGTGCAGTCCGGGCTGACCGGGTCGCATCGGGGCAGGGGATGGGAGGCCGTGACCGAGGCGGCGATCCGTGCGCTCGTCGCTAGACCGCGTCCACTCGTGGCAATCCTGTGGGGCCGGGATGCCGCGAGCCTGAGCCCGCTGCTCGGATCGATCCCCGCCATCGTCAGTGCGCATCCCAGCCCGCTGTCTGCGCGCAACGGCTTCTTCGGCTCCCGACCGTTCAGCCGAGCCAATGAACTGCTCGCCGAGCAGGGCGCCAACGCCATCGATTGGTCGATTGCCTGAGTAGGCTCGAACCATGCTCGAAGAGGAATATCAGCCGCGACGTCGGCTGCCACCTCACCTTCGACCGGCTCCCGTGCCCGAGGCCCCGTTCTCGTACACGCTGCGATCCGCTCAGCTTGGTGACCTGCCGAGCATCCGTGAGATCTACAACCACTACGTGCTCAACTCGTCGATCACCTTCGACAGCGTGGCCTGGACGTTCCCGGTGCTGCGCAAGAAATTCGAGGATGTGACCCAGCGCGGCTTCCCCTTCATCGTGGCCGTCAGCCCCGGTGGTCAGCTTCTTGGTTTCGCGTACGTCTACCCGTGGAAGGCGAAGGCCGCATACAGGTTCAGCGTCGAGAACCACATCTATCTCGGGCCGGCGTCTGCAGGGAAGGGCCTGGGCAAGGCGATGATGATCGAGCTCATCGCCAGGTCACGTGCGGCCGGCGTCCGGGAGATCATCGCCGTGATCGCCGACAAGAATGCCGATGCCTCGATCAGGATGCACGAGAAGCTCGGCTTCAAGGACGTTGGACACATGGGCAGGGTCGGGTTCAAGTTCGACCGCTGGCTGGGAACCGTGACCATGAGGCTGGCCCTGCGCAAGTAGCCTCAGGCGGTCGGTGTGGCCCGGCGCAGGATGAAGAACCCCGTTATCCCAGCGATCGCCGTGATCACCAGGCTCCACAGGAGCGAGCCGACCAGCCCGGCTGTCGCGAAGAACTCGCCGACGGCGGGACCTCCGTCGGTGAGGATCATCAGTGCGACTAGTCCGACCAGGACGAGACCGAGGACGATGAAGAACATCGCGAGGCCCGTCACCTTCCAGCGCACCCAGATCGCCGCCGCGGGAGCACCCGCGAAGAAGAAGAAGAGGAACCCGAGGAAGAAGATGAGCAGCCTCTCGGCTGGATTGTCTCCGAAGAAGGCGACGGTGAACATTCTGCCCCCGAGGCCCCATCCGTCGGTCGCATCCTCAACGATCGAAAGCGCTGTGAGCGCGATGCTGTAGGCGGCGGACAGCATCACGAACGTCAGCGCGCTGCCCAGATAGAAGTCCCTGCGCGTGACCCCGTAGCCCAGGGCGAAAGGGAACGTGATGCTGATTATTTGCACAGCAACCACCAGCATGTAGACGAAAATGTAAAAGGTTGCGCCGGAATACTGGAACCCCTCCCGGATTTCTGCCTGTGCGGCTGGCGTCGTGGCCGAACTCAGGATCAGGGCCCAGATCACGAGATTGGCGGCGAAGATTGCCCCCAGGATGATCCATGGCAGCACGATTGTTGTCCACGGGTTGGCCAGATTCAGGCGGACGATGTTCAGGATGCGCCGGGTCGGGGTTGCCGGTGCGTGGACTGTTGTCGTAGTCATTTGCTTGCCTCGTATTCTTTCTCGCTATCGTCAACGGCCGTCAGGCTGGTGCGGTGGATGATGAGCTGCTGGAGGGACACCGGCGACAGTTCGAGACCGGATGCCGCGGCATCCGCTCGCTCGCTGGCCGAGAGTCCAGCCACCGTGACCGACGCGAGACCGCCGATGTGGTCATGATGCAGAACCTCCCGGTGGGCGACGAATGCGGCGACGGCGCCGCTCGGCCCCACGACGGCTGTCGCGCTGCCGCGCAGGTCGTCTGAGCTCTCGTCGATGATGATGCGCCCCTCGTCGATCACGATCACGTGTTCAAGCAGGTTGGCGACCTCGTCGATCAGGTGGGTGGAGAGAATGACCGTGCGTGGGTGTTCGGCGTAGTCCTCGAGGAGACGGTCGTAGAAGATCTGCCTGGCGACGGCATCGAGGCCGAGGTAGGGCTCGTCGAAGAAGGTCAGTGGCGCGCGCGAGGCGAGACCGACGATCACGCCGATGGATGACAGCTGCCCGCGCGAGAGCTTCTTGATCTTTCGATCAACGGGGAGCCGGAAGTCAGCGATCAGCCTCTCTGCGAACTCGGCGTCCCAGTTGGCGAAGAACCATGGTGCGCTCTTGAAGACGTGCTTGGCGCGGAAGTCTTCCGGGTATCGCTGGCTTTCCTTGATGAACGAGATGTTCTGCAGCACCGACGCGTTTTCCACGGGCGATTGGCCGAAGACCCTGATGTCGCCGGCCGTGGCGAATTGCTGCCCGGTGAGAAGCTGCATCAGCGTGGTCTTCCCCGCGCCGTTTCGGCCGAGCAGGCCGCAGATCGTGTTCTCCTCGACAGAGAACGAGGCGTCGTTGACTGCGGTGAGCTTGCCAAACTGCTTGGTGAGGCCGGTTACCTCGATGATGGACCTCATGATGTGCCTTCCTTGGTGAGCATGGCGGTGAGCTGGTCTGCGGTGATGCCGAGCTTCGATGCTTCGGCGATCAGGGGGCGGATAAAATCTGTCGCGAACTGCTCGCGTCGTTGTTCGATAAGGCGCTGTCTGGCGCCGGGGGCGACGAACATGCCGATGCCTCTCTTCTTGTAGATCGCACCGTCGTCGACGAGCAGGTTCACACCCTTGAGGGCGGTCGCCGGGTTGATGCGATAAAACACGGCGATCTCGTTGATGGACGGCACTTGGGCATCCTCAGCCATGACGCCGGAAATGATGTCGTTCTCGATCTGTTCAGCAACCTGAGTGAAAATCGGGCGGGATTCGTCCACGTGACCCTCCTTCCGGTGGGTTGGTTAGTTGGTTCAGTAACTAACCAACCACCACAGTTCATGCGTGTCAAGACCTAGGCTGAAAAATGTGTTCGAACTCCATCACCTCACCGCTCAGGAACAACTCGACTGGCTGCGCCGCGGCGAAGTGACGCCCACCGAGCTCGTCACGCACTACCTCGAGCGCATCGAGCGACTCGACGGCGGTCTGGGCGCCTTCACCACGGTCACTCCGGATGCAGCACTCGAGCGCGCCCGTCACATCGAGCAGCACGTGCCGAAGTCGGCCGCGCTGTGGGGGCTGCCCCTCGGCGACAAGGACCTGTGGCAACGAGCAGGAGTGCGCACCACGTTCGGCTCCAGACTCATGAACGACTTCGTGCCCGAGGCATCCGACGACATCGTCGTGGCCATGGATGAGGCCGGCGGCGATCAGCCTCGGCAAGACCAGCGCACCCGAGTTCGGGCTGCCCGCCTACACGGAATCGCTCGTGGGGCCTCCGGCGCGCACCCCGTGGGACGTGACGCTCGGCGCGGGAGGCAGCAGCGGGGGAGCGGCCGTCGCCGTGTCCGCCGGACTGCTTCCCGTCGCCCCCGGCTCCGACGGGGGTGGCTCCATCCGCATTCCGGCGGCAGCCACCGGGCTGGTCGGGCTCAAGCCGTCGAGGGGTCGCGTTCCCACCGGATCTGGCTTCCTCTCGCTCGGCGGGCCTGGTTGCCGCCGGCCCGCTGGCCCGGACCGTGGCCGATGCGGCGCTGCTGCTCGACGCGCTCTCCGGCCCGTCACCGTGGTCGGTCGGTCCGCCCAGCTGGGACGGTGGCGCGCTGCTGAACGCCGCGGTGCGCGGCGAGGGCAGATTCCAGCTCGGAGTCATGACCACCTCGCCGTGGGATGACGCCTACGACATCACGGTGTCGCCGGAGGCGGCGGAGGCGCTCGCCGACGCGACGAAGCACCTGGATGCGCTCGGCCACGGCCTCGAGGAGGTCCGGCTGCGGAGCGACCCCAGCTACGCTCCGGCCTTCCGCACGATCTGGCAGGCGGGGGCCGCCAATATCCCCGCCGAGGGCGAGCAGCTCGAGCTGCTCGAACCGCTCACGCGATGGCTGGTCGCACGCGGGCGGGAGCTGGATGCCCGTCAGCTCGCGACCGCGCTGCAGCAGCTCGCGATGTTCGAACGCAGCGTCATCCACCAGTTCTCGTCGTACGATGCGATCCTGACCCCCTCGCTGGCGATGACCCCGCGGCCGGTCGGCTGGTACAGCCAGGATGATCCTGAGCTGAACTTTGCCCAGCAGGTGCAGTACACACCGTGGACCAGTTTCGTGAACGTCAGCGGCCTTCCGGCGATCAGCCTGCCGCTGTCGATGACGGCCGAGGGGCTGCCGATGGGCGTACAACTCATCGGCCGACCGGGGCGCGAAGACGTGCTCCTGGCGATCGGAGCGCAGCTGGAGCGGCGCTGCGGCTGGCAACACCGGCACCCCGAGCAGTGGTGACTCCGCCGATTCTGTGAATCAACTTAGGGCACCCAACGTTAGGTTAGGCATGCCTATACTGGAAGCATATGTTCAGCCCTGAGACCTTCGCCGCCAGCATCGCCTGGAACCCCAGAGACGCCGACCGGCTGCTGCTCGCGGGGGATGAGCACGCGCTCGACATGATCAGGACGATCCTCGCGACACTGCCCGCCAAATCGCGTGGCCAGGTCTTTGTCGAGGTGCAGTCAGAGGGCGACATCGAGCACATCGCCGCTCCCGGCCGGTTCGCGGTGTGCTGGCTGGTTCGCGATCGCGGTCAGTCGATGCGGCGCTCGGTCGACGCCTGGCTCGCCGAGATGCTGCCGGTGAGCGCCTTCGGCGAGAGCACCGTGTACTCGTGGATCGCGTCAGACGGCCCGGCCAGACTGCTCAGCTCGAACTAGCTCGGCCCGGCCGCAACCAGTCCAGCCGCCTGGGGTCGCATGCCGACCAGCAGAGCGCTCGCCGTCCACAGCGCCTCGGCGTTACCCGTAGTCCTTGTGCTCTTGTGCGTGCGGCCCTCCGGCTTCAGCCCGTCGAAGTACGTACCGTTCTCGGCCCCGACCGAGTCAACGGTCGCCAGGTGAACGAGCGGCGTTGCACCCTGCTCGGCCGACATTCCCAGCTGTCCGCCAGACACGGCGTTCGCGATCTTCATCAGCGGCGAGGTGCTGCCGAAGCGGGTGGCGACGAAGCCGGGGTGGAAGCTGTACGCCTCGATCCCGCGCGCCGCGAGTGACTGGGCGAACAGGATGGTGGCGATCTTCGAGGTGCCGTACGCCTGCCATCCGGCCAGCCACGGCCGCCGCTTCCACTGCAGGTCATCCACGCGCAGGTTGCCGAAGGTGTTGGCCACGCTCGCGGTACCGATCACCCTGGCCCCGCTCGACTCGAGCTTCGGCATCAGCAGGTTGGTCAACAGGAACGGCGCGAGATGGTTGTGCTGGATGGTGCGCTCGAAGCCGTCGGCGGAGAGACCACGTTGGTGGATTAGCCCGCCGGCATTGTTCGCCAGCACATCGATGCGCTCGTAACGCTCGAGCAGCCTGCGCGCCAGGGCGCGAACATCGTCGAGGCGGTCGTAGTCCGCCAGGAACGGTGTGCCTCCGATGTCGGCGGCCACCTTGCGGGTGCGCTCGGGGTTGCGGCCAACGACGGCAACCTCCCAGCCCTCGGCGGCGAGCCTGCCTGCGGCATTGGCCCCAATTCCGGAACTCGCCCCCGTGATCACGGCAGTCTTCATCATCGCCCGTAGCCCCCCTTTGCCAGCCCCGCCTCGATTTCGAAACGGTTGAACCTCGCATCCCGCCCCGCAGCCAGGTAGAGCGGGATGAACGCAAGGCCATACTTCTTCCACTGGGCACAGTGCACAGCCTCGTGCTCAAGCACCCGGGGGCTCACGTTGTTAGTCGTGAGATACACCGCGCCTATCGTCGTCCCACCTCGACCGTATGCCCATTTCGGCAGTCCGGATGCCACGACAAGCGTTCCGGCGCGCCGCAATCTGAAGCGGCCGAGCACCGCGCCCCAGACCCACCCGCAGGCCGTCGCGAACCAGAAGCCGGGCCGTGCCACGAGCGGATGCAGCAGGATGGCGCGCAGCCAGCGGAGCCGGCTGAGGCTGCGCACGATCCTCACCGCAACACCGGCCGGCGGCTCGGCGGAGCGGGATCCATCTGGCGGCATGGTTCGCAGAATACAGTGGCTGCATGGGCGCAAGCATCCAGCACGCGGCGATGATCTCGATGCACACCTCTCCGGTCGCCCAGGCGGGGACGGGAGACGCTGGCGGACTGAACGTCGCCATCCTCGGCGTCGCCGCCGAGCTCGCTGTGCGCGGCGTGCAGGTTGATCTCATCACCCGCGCCGTTGGCGATGAACGGTCGAGTCAGCTGCTGCCAGGGGTCATGCTTCACGAGCTTCGCGCAGGCCCGGCAGAGGTGCTTCCCAAGAGCCGACTGCCCGAGGTCACTGACGAGTTCGGCGAGGCCGTTGCGCGCCTGGCCAGAAGCCGGGAGACGCCCTGGGACCTCATCCACGCGCACTATTGGCTCAGCGGCATCGCCGTGCTGCCGGTGTCGCTCGAACTGCGACTTCCGCTGGTGCAGAGCTTTCACACACTCGGGGCGATGAAGAACGTTCACGCAGACCCGAATGCGACGCCGGAACCCGAGCAGCGCGTGCGGAGCGAGATGTTCATCGCCAACCAGGCCGATGCGATCATCGCCGCGTCATCGGCGGAAGCGACAGCCCTCATCGACCTCGCCGGGGCCCCGGCCGAGCGCACCTGGATCGTGCCGCCCGGTGTCGATCTGGGGCTGTTCGGCCCGCGAAGCGCCACCGCCAGGGAGGCGATACTGGCGGCCCTCGGCATTGAGAATGATCGCCCGGTGGTCGTGATCGTGGGCCGGGTACAGCCCCTGAAGGGGCACGAACTCGCGGTGCGGGCGCTCTCCGAGTTGCGTGCGATGCGCGGCTGGACTCCCATCCTCGTCGTGGCGGGCGAGGTCACCCCCGGTGACGAGGCGTTTGTGGGCGAACTGAAGGCACTCGCGAACGAACTGGGTGTGGCATCCGATGTCAGATTCGTCGGCGCGGTGCATCGGGACGCGCTCGCCGATCTGCTTTCGGCCGCCACCGTGACGATCATGCCGTCGTTTTCGGAGACATTCGGGCTGGTGGCGCTGGAGTCTGCGGCCGCCGGAACTCCCGTTATTGCGTATCGCACCGGCGGGCTCGCCGAGTCGGTCAGCGACGGGGCATCCGGGTTGCTGCTGGGCACCAGGGATCCGCGGTACTGGGCGTCGGAGATCGCCATCCTGATCGAGGATCACGAGCGCCGGGAGGCGATGGCGCTGACCGCACGCGCTCACGCCGAACGCTTCACCTGGGCCACGGCAGCGGCTAGTCTGCTCGGCATCTACTCGGAGGTGGCGCGCTGAGGGCACGAGCCGTAACAGTGCTTAGCAATCAGGAGACGAACCGGTCGGCATGGCACCCTCAATGGGGTTGGGAAGTACTTCACCGGAACGGCGGCAATGACAGGGCACGACGAAACGCACGAACGCGATGGGTTCGCCACGCGTCAACTTCACTCGGGCTCTGCCGCACACGGTAGCTCGGTGAACCCCCGTGTAACGCCGATCTACATGACTGCCGGGTTCGTGCTCGATAACTTCGACCAGGCCACCGAACTCTTCAGCTCCGGTGACGGGTACTCGTACACCCGGGTGTGCAACCCCACCAACGAGGCCGTCGAGCGCTCGGTCGCCGACCTCGAGGGCGGCGCTGAGGCGCTGCTGGTCGGCAGCGGGCAGGCGGCGCTCGCCGTCACACTGCTGGGTTTGCTGGGCTCCGGGGACCACATCGTCTCGGCATCGAGCCTGTACGAGGGCACGCGCGGCTTCCTCATCGACAACCTGCCGCGCTACGGCATCGACACGACATTCGTGGATGACGCCAACGATCCAGACGCGTGGGAACGAGCCATCCGGCCCACCACGCGCGCGCTCTTCGCCGAGTCGATCCCCAATCCGAAGAACGACATCCTCGACATCGCCGCGGTGGCCGCCGTCGCTCACGCCCACGGCATCCCGCTCATCATCGACAACACCCTGGCCACGCCCTACCTGCTGCGGCCGCTCGAGCACGGCGCCGATATCGTCATCCACTCGGCCAGCAAGTTCCTCGCGGGTCACGGCGCTGCCCTCGGCGGGATCGTCGTCGACAACGGTCGCTTCGATGCCGAGCGATCCGGCCGGCTGTTTCCGCAGCTCGTCGAGCGCGGACGCCTCGGAGGCCCGAGCTTCGCCGAACGTGCGGGCGGCAGCGCGCGCATCGGCTACCTGCGTGAGGTCATGGCGCTGCGCTTCGGCCCGACGCCGTCGCCGTTCAACGCCTTCCTGATCGCCCAGGGGATCGAGACCCTCTCGCTGCGCGTCGAGCGGCAGTCGCAGAACTCGCTTGGCGTCGCCCGCTGGCTCGAGGCACAGCCGGAGGTGCACTCGGTCGACTATTCGGGGCTCGAATCCAACCCGTTCCATTCGCTCGCCCAGCGCTACCTTCCCGACGGGCAGGGCGCCGTCTTCTCGTTCACGCTGAACGGCGGGCTCGATGCGGCGCGGGCGTTCGTGAACGCGCTTGAGACCTTCACCCACATGACGCACCTCGGTGATGTCCGGTCGCTCATCCTGCACCCGGCGACCACGAGTCACAATCTGCGAAGCGATGAGGAACTGGAGTCGAGCGGGATCTGGCCGGGCACACTGCGGCTGTCGATCGGCATCGAGGACCTCGCCGACCTCACCCGTGACCTCGAGCGAGGGCTCGCCGCGGTGCGGAAGATCGAGACGTAAGGACGTGATGTCGTGACTAAGCAGCAGCACCTCGGGTGGTTTCTGGCCCGCGGATTCGGACCACAGGGCTGGGGGCATCCGTACCTCGAATGGAACTACCGCTGGACCGATCCCGCGCTGTACCAGCAGGCCGCCCGCGAGCTCGAGCAGGCCGGCTTCGACCTGTTGATCATCGAGGATGCGCTGTCGCTCGGCAACGCGTCCACGATCGACCTGCGCGTGCGCCAGGCCTTCGGCGGGCCGAAGCTCGACCCGCTGCTGCTGGCGCCGTACCTGTTCGCGGCGACCTCGAACCTCGGCGTCGCGCCCACGGTGAACCCCGCGGCGTACCTGCCGTACACCGCGGCGCGCCAGTTCGCCAGCCTGCACCACCTCAGCGGTCACCGGCTCGGCCTCAACGTGGTCACCGACACCGGCAGCGCGCGCCACTTCGGCACGGAGCCGCTCAGCCACGATGCCGCGTACGATCGCGCCGAGGAGTGGCTCGGCGGCATCCGGGACCTGTGGCGCAGCTGGCCGGAGGGCGCCCTGATCGCCGACCCCGCGAAGGGTCGATACGCCGACGGCTCGCTGCTCGACCCGGTCACCCATCGCGGCGAATACTTCAGCTTCGACGGACCGCTCAACAGCATCCCGTTCACCGACGGTGAGCCGCTCATCGTCTCGCCGGGCGGCTCCGGGCGCGGACTGGGATTCGCCGGCGCCAACTCCGACGTGCAGCTCGCCCTCGCGCCGCTCGATGCGACCAGCATCCGCGACTACCGGGCGCGCATCCACGACGCGGCCCGGCAGCAGGGACGCGACCCGGCCGACGTGACGATCCTGTTCGCCGTGCAGCCGGTGCTGGTGTCCAGCGCCGAGGAAGCCGATCGGCTGGTGGCGGCATCCGCTAATCCGGATGACGCGGCGATCCGGTACGTCGCAGAGCGGCAGTCGAGCGACCTCGAGACCGACCTCACCGCGCTCGACTTCGACAAGCCACTCGACCTCTCCGTCTTCGGGGACCACGTCTCGCAGGGCAGCATCAAGCGCCTGCTGGGCGGCTACGACCCGGCGACCACTCCGCTGCGGGCGATGCTGGCCAAGCAGGCGCGGCTCGGGCGCATCAACGACCGCAGCGGGTTCGTGGGCACCGCGGAAGAGTTCGCCGACCTCATCGAAGACCTGGGGGAGAACGCCGACAACGACGGCGTGCTGCTCTGGGGCGACCTGCACCCCGTGACGGTACACAGGATGCTCGACGAGCTGGTTCCGATTCTGCGCCGCCGCGGCATCCTGCGTACCGAGTTCGGCGGCGGAGGACTTCGCGGCAACCTGCGCGACTTCTAGGCGCGAATCCCTGGATGGACAGGCAACGCCCTTCAACTATTAAATGGGGAGGTGACTCAACTTTCTGCGCCTCAGGTACACGTGCGGGCCTATGCGAATTCAGATTGGGAGTCGCTGTGGCCCATTATTCGCGACATCATCGTCGAGCAAGAAACTTTCCCGTATGAGCCGTCGATGACTGAATTGGATGCTCGCTCGATGTGGATTACGGAGCCACCCGGACGAACAACCGTGGCAGAAATAGGCGGCATTGTCGTCGGTTCCGCGAATATGTATTCCAATCGGCCCGGCCCCGGAAAGCACATCGCGAGCGGGAGTTTCATGGTTAGCGGAACTGCCCGCGGTCAGGGAGCGGGTCGAGCCCTGGTCGAAGACGCCTTGGCGTGGGCCACGACCAGCGGCTTTTCAGGGATGCAATTCAACGCAGTGGTCGAAGGGAATCTTGCTGCCGAAAACCTCTACAAGAGACTCGGATTTGTGACCGTCGGAACGGTTCCCGAAGCTTTCGAGTCACCTACACGCGGCCGGGTGGGACTTCACGTGCTCTACCGTCCCCTTCAGTAGCCACAGCTAAGTGGTTCGATGTGAGCGGCTTACGATGTTTTCGGTCGGTGATCCTGCTTCCGAGTCTGTCTCCGATAGGCGCCCGCCGCCATCCGCGTACGCCTGTCGCATCCGCGCACGGGCGCGCACCCGCGGACGCGACAACGTGCGCGGATGCAGCGCCGCGCGAGCGCTTAGCCGCCGGGGCGACCGTAGGTCTCGAGCAGACGCAGCCAGATCTCGTTCATCGTGGGGTAGGCCGGAACGGCGTGCCACAGCCTGTCGATGGGCACCTCCGCGACGATCGCGACGGTTGCCGCCTGCACCAGCTCGCTGACATCCTGACCGACGAAGGTGACCCCGAGGATCACCTTGCGCTTCTCGTCGACGACCATGCGCGCCTTGCCCTCATAGCCGTCGGCCTGCAGGCTCGCGCCGGCAACCCAGCCGAGGTCGTAGTCCACGACCCTGGTCTCGTATCCGGCATCCTGTGCGGCCTGCGCGGTGAGGCCGACCGAGGCGACCTCGGGCTCGCTGAAGGTCACCTGGGGCACGGCCTCGTGGTCCGCCGTCGCCACGTGGGCGCCCCAGGGGGCGTCATCCACGGTCGTTGCCGAGCGCCCTGGCGACGATCACATCGCCGACGGCACGGGCCTGGTACTTGCCCTGATGGGTCAGCAGCGCGCGGTGGTTGACGTCGCCCGCCGCATACAGCCAGTCGCTGCCCGGCACCTTCATCGTGTCATCCACCTCGATCCAGTCGCCGGGAGTGAGGCCAACAACGTCGAGGCCGATATCGGATGACCGTGGCACCCTGCCCGTCGCGACGAGCAGTTTCTCGGCCAGCAGTACGTCGCCGTCGACCGTGATCGCGAAGCCGTCCGCGGTCGACTCCACCGCTCGAGGGAGACGCCGTGCGGATGTTGACGCCGAGTTCGCGCAGGCTCTCGGTGACCATCTCGCCGGCGAAGTCCTCCATGCCCTTCAGGAGTCCGCTGCGGGCGAGGATGGTGACCTCGGTACCGAAGCTCACGTAGGCGGTGGCCATCTCGACGGCGACGACGCCACCGCCGATGATGGCGAGGCTGGCCGGGGCGGTCTGGGCGCTCGTGGCGTCGCGCGGAGTCCACGGCCCGGCATCCTTCAGGCCGTCGATGTTCGGGAGCATCGGGTCTGAGCCGGTGCAGACGACCACGGCGTGGCGTGGCGCTGAGCACCGTCTCGGCACCATCGCCGGCGGTGACCGTGACCTCCTTGACGCCGCTGAGCCTGCCGTGGCCGCGGACGAGTGCGATGCCGGTGCTTGTCGAGCCAGTCCACCTGGCTCTGGTCGTTCCAGTCGTGCGTGAAGCTGTTCCTGCGGGCCAGCACCGCCGCCACATCCAGCTCGCCGCTCACCGCCTGCTTCGCGCCACCGAGCCGTTTCGCCGCCCTGAGCGCCATGCCGCTGCGGATCAGCGCCTTCGACGGCATGCACGCCCAATAGGAGCAATCGCCGCCGACGAGCTCGCTCTCGACGACGACTGCGGTGAGCCCGCCCTGCACGATTCGGTCTGCGACGTTCTCGGCGACGGCACCGCCGCCGATGACGATCACGTCGAAGTGGGTCTGGGGTGAGGTGTTCATGTTCAACGTCCTACGAAGGTGGCGGGCTGACGGGTGATGAACGATTCCATGCCGATGCGGGCGTCCTCCGTCTGCACGAGACGCACCAACTCGGGCTGCAGTGCGGCCTCTGCCGCGGCATCCCCCTGCCTGATGGCGGTGCGGGCGTTCTGCGAGGGCGGCCTGCACGGCCAGCGGGAGCCTGGGCGGCGATACGGCCCGCGATCTCGAGCCCGCGAGCATACTGTTCACCGTGCGGCACGACCTCCTGCACCAGCCCGATGCGGTGAGCTTCGGCCACGGGGAACGAGTCGCCGGTGAGCACCCACCTCATCGCATTGCCCCAGCCGACCGCCCGCGGGAACCGGATGGTGGCGCCGCCGAATGGCAGGATTCCGCGGCCCGACCTCGATCTGCCCGAACACCGTGCTGTCCGCGGCGATCACGACGTCGCTGGCGAGCATCAGTTCGATGCCGAGCGTGAGACAGGTGCCCTGAACGGCCATGACGACGGGTTTCGTGAGCTGTTCGCCGGAGACCTGCCACGGGTTGATCCCGCCGTCGGGAACACTGTCGAGGCCGTCGGCGCCGATGCGTGGGCCGACGTCGGCGAGGTCGAGACCCCCGGTGAAATGATCGCCGTGCGGCAAAAACGAAACCGACCCGAAGCTCGGGATCGCGTTCGAGCGTCCCGTACGCAAGCGCCAACTCCTGCAGCATCGCGCAGGTCGGCGGCGTTGCGCTTCTCCACCCGGTTGAGGCCGATCAGCAGGATGTGACCGTCACGCTCCACGGTGATGCGGGGCGTGGCGGAAGTGTCGACGTCGTTGGCAGTCATACCGCCAGACTACGGGCCGCGCCGCGACCGTCGAAAGGGTGGCGAGCCGGCCGTCAGGCTGCCGAGCTGAGGGCGCCGATGATCCTGAGGATCGTGGGCAGGTCGTCGAGCGGACTCGGCAACGGACGCCGGCGCGAACTCGGTCACGCCGGCACCCGCGAGCGGGAACCGCTCGAGCAGGCCCTTCACCGTCTCGACGAGGACGGTTGCCGTCACTCCGAACGGCTCAGGGTAGCCAAGCCCGGTGAAGTCCGCACTGTCGATGACGTCGAGATCGATGTGGATGTAGACGGATGCCGCTCCCGTCGCCTCGACGGCGGCGATGAGTGCCGCGGCGCTGACGTTGTTGGGCTCGACACAGGCGATGTTGTGCTCGCCGATGAACAGGTCCTCTCCGGGGTCGAAGGCTCGCGCCCCAGCCAGCACCACCCGGGACGGCAGCAGCGCGGCCGCCGGCACCAGCTGGGCGGGGCCTTCGCCCATGAGGGTGCGCAGCACCATCCCGGTGAAGGCACCGGAGGGGCTCGACTCCGGTGTGTTGAGGTCGGGATGCGCGTCAAACCAGACGACCGCGACATCCGGAGCCTGGTTGGCGTGACTGACCGCCGCCAGTTCGACTCCGCAGTCGCCGCCGATCGTGATGACGATGCCGGTTGCGTCACGCAGCGACTGGGCGTGCCGATCACGAACCATCATGATCGAACTCAGCCGATGCACGCCAGTGCCCTGGGCGTCACCGGCCTCGAGCGGAACCTCGACGATCACCGTCGATGACGATGGCAGGTCGCCCCTGATCGCCTCGGCACCATCGACCAGACGCATGGCGCGAGACGAGCCGGAGCCCTGCCACTGGGGCACGACGAACGAAAGTGGCTGGCATGGCGAGAACTTTAGCGCGCGGCCTTCACGACGCTCGTCCTGATTCGACCGGCAGCTACTGGCCGATGGCCTGCGGAGCCGCTCCGCCAGCCTTGAGGGCGGCGAGGCGCGCATCGACCTCGGCCTGTTCGCTGATGTCCTCCAGGCCCTCAAACTGGGCGTCGAGGCGGGATGCCGCAAGCTCCTGCTGACCGGCGACCTTTGCCTCTTCGCGGCGGATCTTGTCTTCGAATCGCCCGAGCTCGCTGGTGGGATCGAGGAGGTCGATCGACTTGATCGCGTCGAGTACCTGACCCTGGGCTTCTGCAGTCTTGGAGCGGGCAACGAGCTCGTCACGCTTGGAGATGAGCTGCGACAGCTTGGCGTGCATGCCGTCGAGGCCCTTCTTGAGCGCGTCGACCGTGGTCGTCTGCGTCGCAATGGTGGGCTCGGCGCCGCGTGCCTCGTTCTCGGCCGAGACCTGGCGCTGCAGCGCGATCTTCGCAAGATTGTCGAACTTGTCAGCGTCGCCGGCGTTGCCCGCAGCGCGCAGCTCGTCGGCCTTGTTGCTGGCAGCGAGCGCCTTGCGGCCCCAGTCGGAGGCGGCAGCGACATCCTCAGCATGGTCCTGCTCCATGAGGCGCAGGTTTCCGATGGTCTGTGCCACCGCGCTTTCGGCCTCGGCGATGCTGTTCGTGAAGTCACGCACGAGCTGGTCGAGCATGAGCTGCGGGTCTTCAGCCTGGTCGATGAGGTTGTTCACGTTGGCTTTGAGCAGCTGCGAGATGCGTCCGAGGATTGATTGCTTTGCCATGGTGTGTGCCTTTCGGGTGGTCGGGCGGTCGAGCGAAAGCCCCCCTAAAACCTACAGCTGTAAGAGCATCTAGCGAAGGGTAATCGGCGACAACGGTCCGCTCACCAGATCAAGCTCGGGTGTATCCGGCTGCTTCATCGACTCATCCGCAGTGAAGTCGATCGCGGCCGAGAGGTCGTACTCGCCCGCGGGGACTGCGGGCAGGTCCTCGCGGAATGATGCTTCGAGATCGTCGGCAACTTCGCACCTCACCGGGGTGAACATCGACTGGTATTCCATGGATTCCCCTGGCTCCAGATCGACGATGGCCAGCGACATGATCATCGGGCCGTTGCTGTGCCACAACACGATTCCGTCCTGAGACAGCGTCAGCGCCGGCGTCGCGTTGGTGTAGCCAACCACCGTCGTCTGGCTCGTGTTGGTGAGCCGAACGGTTCCGTACACCGGGTCGGTGCCCACGGACGCTTCGGCCGGGAATGCGACATCCAGTTTCAGTCCGTAGAAGCTGGGCGCCGTCTCTGCCAGCGTGCCCTCGCAGAGGTTGAGCCTTTCGGCGGGCGCGCGCTTGATGGCAGAATCGGCGGCTTCTGGCGGCGCCCCGGCGTCGATGGATGGGCCACTTTCTGCCTCACCCTGGGTGGTCATCATCGAGGGCGTCGAAAATTGGGAGGTCTGCACTGCGACCGTGGTGAGCCCGATGATCGTGAGCGCGCCAGCAGCACCGGCGGCGATCTGCCGGGGGAGGCGCCTGCCGCGGCTTCTGGCGATCACCCGCTGTGTATTAATGGTGCTGCGTGGACCTTCGCTCGATGCGAAGAGGTCGCGCAGGTCTTGTTCACTGGGCATGAGTCGCCCCCGTCGTTGAGTCTCGTGTTTCGTCCCGGAGGGAGCGCTCGGTTTCGCTGGTGAGAGATACGGCCATCCGGGCAAGCGCGTCGCTGAGGTAGCGCTTCACCGCACCCTGGCTGATCTGCAGTTCGTCGGCTATGGACGCCACCGTGAGGTCTTCGTAGTAGCGCAGCACCACACAGGCGCGCTCCCGCGGTGTCAGGCGCGCAAGCTGGTGTTGCAGGTCGACGCTGACATCGGTCGAGGCATCTGCCGGCTCTGTGACCTCGGGCGAAGCCTGCAGGTGTGCGATTTTTCGCCAATGACTGGTGCGCCGTCCGCCATCCAGAAACGTATTCAGGATGGCGCGCCTCACGTAGGCTTCGGCGCTGGCAATCGTGAAGCCGTTGCGGAGACGACCGAACGTCCTGACCAACGCCTCCTGAACGAGATCTGACGCGTCATCCTCGCTGCCGGAAATCAGGTAGGCGTAGCGGGTGAGGGCATCCCCACGCTCAGCGACGAGCCCGGCAAGGATCGTTTCCCAGCCAGGCGCGTCGCCGGAGATTTTTGCCACGCCACGCCCCTTCGGGAATGCCGCCCCGAATGGGGTGGTCGAATCGAATGTAGTAGTGCTCACACCTACTAAGACGACCGACCGGCGGTAAACGTTGTGGTCAGGCCAATTTCTCCCGCAGGATTGCCAGTTGCTTCTGCACTGCCGCTGGCACTCGCCCATCGAATGTCGCGAAGAATTCCTCGGTCGAGTCCGCCTCGGAGCGCCACAGCTCCTTGTCGATCGCGAATAGCTCGGCGAGGTCGTCTTCTGACACATCGAGGCCGTCGACGTTGAGGGAGCCCTCGATGGGGAGGTAGCCGATGGGGCTGTCCTTGGCGGCGACCTGGCCGTCGACACGCTCGAGAATCCACTCGAGAACGCGCGAGTTCTCGCCGAAGCCGGGCCACAGGAACGAACCATCCGCTCCCTTGCGGAACCAGTTCACCTGGAAGATGCGTGGAACGCTGCCAGATGTGCGAAGTCCTGCTCCCACCTTCAGCCAGTGCGCCCAGTGGTCGGCCATGTTGTACCCAACGAACGGCATCATGGCGAACGGGTCACGCCGCAGTTCGCCAACGGTGCCTTCGGCGGCCGCCGTCCGCTCGGATGAGATCGTGGCGCCCATGTAGACGCCATGCTCCCAATCCCGTGCCTCCACCACTAGCGGCACGTTGGTCGCGCGGCGACCGCCGAAGATTATCGCGTCGATAACGACGCCTCTGGGGTCTTCCCAGTCATCCGAGATACTCGGGCATTGCCGTGCTGCCACGGTGAATCGCGAGTTGGGGTGAGCGGCCGGGCGACCCGAGTTCGGAGTCCAGTCCTTGCCCTCCCAGTCGATCAGGTGCTGAGGGACGGTGTCACTCATCCCCTCCCACCAGATGTCACCGTCGTCGCGCAGTGCGACATTGGTGAAGATGGTGTTGCCCCAGATGGTGTCCATCGCCGTCGGGTTGCTCTTCCAGCCGGTACCGGGAGCGACTCCGAAGAATCCGGCCTCCGGGTTGATGGCGCGCAGACGTCCGTCCGTCCCGCGACCCATCCAGGCAATGTCGTCGCCGACGGTCTCGACGGTCCAGCCGGGGATGGTCGACTGGAGCATCGCAAGGTTCGTCTTGCCGCAGGCACTCGGGAATGCGGCGGCGACGTGGAACACACGGCCGCGGGGGTTGGTGACCTTGATGATGAGCATGTGCTCGGCGAGCCATCCCTCTTCGCGCGCCATGACCGACGCGATACGCAGCGCGAAGGCCTTCTTCGCGAGGATGGCGTTACCGCCGTAGGCCGATCCGAACGACCAGATCTCGCGGGTCTCGGGGAAGTGGCTGATGTACTTGGTGTCGTTGGAGGGCCAGGCCACGTCCTTTTGGCCGACCGCGAGCGGCGCGCCGACACTGTGGATGGCGCGGACCCATTTGGTGTTTTCTCCGATGAGCGCCAGCGCCTTTGACCCCATCCGGGTCATGATGCCCATGCTGCAGGCAACGTAGGGGGAGTCGGTGACCTGCACGCCCATGCGCGAGAGGGGGGAGCCGAGCGGTCCCATCGAGAAGGGCAGGACGTACATCGTGCGACCGCGCATGCTGCCGAGGAAGAGGGGGTCGAGCGTGGATCGCATCTCGGCCGGATCGCACCAGTTGTTGGTGGGGCCCGCGTCATCGGGGTCTTGCGAGCAGATGAAGGTGCGTGACTCGACCCTGGCGACGTCCTGTGGGTCGCTGCGAGCGAGGAAGCTGTATGGGCGGTACTCGGCGTTGAGCCTGGTCAGAGTGCCGGAGGCGACCATCATGTGCGTCAGGGCGTCGACCTCGGCCTGCGAGCCATCGCACCAGACGATCTTGTCCGGCATCGTGAGTTCGGCGATCTCGGCGACCCACGAGGTGACGGAATCCGGGGCCCCATCGGGTGCTGCGGACTTGATTGACGTCAGCTCTGCGATGCTCATGCTGTGCCTTCCCGATCAATAATGTGTAGTTCTTCCACTATCGGCGAACATTTGGCGCATTGTGTCGGACTTTGTGGAGAAAGATGCTGAAATCTTTAGTTATAGTGAAGCTGTGAATGATCTTGTGACACTCGGCCAGCGCATCCGCCATTTTCGAACCGCCGCAGGAATGACGCTCGATCAACTGGGTGAGAAGGTCAGCATCGCGGGCAGCCAGCTCTCGCTGATGGAGAACGGACGACGTGAGCCGCGACTCACGCTGCTTTCGTCCATTGCCGGTGTTGTCGGTGTGCAACTGGCGGACTTGCTCGACGAAACACCGCCCAGCAAGCGGGCGGCGCTCGAGATCGAGCTCGACCGTGCGCAACAGAGCAGCGTCTACGCCTCCCTCGGGCTTCCCGGGATTCGGCCGTCGAAGGGAACGAGCGACGAGACGCTCGAGGCTCTCGTGGGCCTGCACCGCGAGCTTGCACGTCGGGCCCGGGATGCGATCGCTACTCCCGAGGAGGCCAGGCGCGCCAATACCGAACTGCGTCAGCACATGCGCACCGTCGATAACTACCTGCCCGAAATCGAAAAGATCAGCGAAGAGCTGCTGGCAGACGTCGGGCACACGACTGGAGCGCTGACCCACCGCACGGTCACGAGAATGGCCGAGAAGCTCGGTTTCGAGCTCGTGCACGTGCACGACCTGCCGCATTCCGCACGGTCGGTGACCGACCTCTCGCATGGCCGGATCTACCTGCCACCGGCCTCCATTCCCGGCGGCCACGGTCTGCGCGGCATGGCACTGCAGGCGATGGGGCATCGCGTTCTCCGTCACGAGGTGCCCGTCACCTACGCCGACTTCCTGCTGCAGCGACTCGAGATCAACTACTTCGCGGCAGCGGTGCTGATGCCGCAGCGACAGTCTGTCGAGTTCCTGAGCCAGGCGAAGGCCGATCGCAACATCGCCGTCGAGGACTTCCGCGATGCGTTCGGTGTCACCCACGAGGCCGCGGCGCTCCGGTTCACCAACCTGGCGACAAAGCATCTCGGGCTCGAGGTGCATTTTCTGCGCGTCGGCGATGACGGCGCGGTTGCCAAGGCGTACGAGAACGACTCGCTGCGGCTTCCGGTGGATGTCACGGGCTCAACCGAGGGTCAGTTCGTGTGCAGAAACTGGAGTGCCCGTACCGCGTTCACCCGCACGAATCGCACGACCGAGTTCTACCAGTACACGGACACCCCGGATGGCACGTTCTTCGATTCGACGCAGACCGGCACCACCGATTCGGGCGAGTTCTCGATCTCGATCGGAGTGCCATTCGCCCACTCGAAGTGGTTCCGTGGTCGGGAAACCACCAACCGCATGTCGTCAACCTGCCCGGACGAAACCTGCTGCAGGCGTCCGGACTCCCAGCTCACCGAGCGATGGGCAGGGAAGGCGTGGTCCAGCGCGAAGCTGCACGCGCACGTGCTGTCGCCACTGCCGGCAGGCACGTTCCCCGGCGTCGACGATCGCGAGCTCTACGAGTTCCTGGAGTCACACGCCGACTAGCTCGCGTGCAGCCAGCCCGCCCGCGACCCTCAGCCAACGCGCGGGGTCACTCATCGCGGCGTCTGCCGATCCGGCGAGCTCGGTGAGGGATGACGTCCACAGTGCGCTATCGACGGCGACCTGGCCGGCGATCACCCCCACGGGCACTCCCGCGCTCGCGGCGGCCCCAACCAGTTGACCGACCACCTTTCCGCCGAGCGACTGGGAGTCGAAGCGTCCCTCGCCGGTGAGCAGAAGATCCGCGGAATGGATGGCCGTGGTGAGGCCACCGAGCTCGGAGATGTAGTCGGCGCCGGAGATGATGGTTGCTCCCCACGCTGTGGCAAAGCCCCATCCGGCCCCGCCGGCCGCGCCGGCGCCAGGGGCGGTAGGGTCCCCGCCGAACAGCCCGGCGAAGTGAGCGAGGGCGGCATCCAGTTCGCTGACCTGCTCTGGGGTGGCGCCCTTCTGCGGACCGAAGACGGCCGCGGCGCCGCGCGACCCGAGCAGGGGAGCGTCCACGTCGGTGAGCAGGATGACGCTGGCTGGCTGCACAAGGTCGCGCCGATCGATGCTCGCGATGGTCGCGAGAGCCCGGCCGCCATCCGCGACAGGTCGGCCGCTGGCGTCGGTCAGCCGAAGCCCCAGGGCCATCAGCGCGCCGGATGCCGCGTCGGTCGAGGCCGAACCACCCAACCCGATCACGAGCGAGGTCGCACCCGCATCGAGCGCAGAACGGATCACCTCGCCGAGGCCGCGCGTGGTCGCGCCCGTGGCATCCGGAGTCGCCATGAGCGGCAGCCCGCTGGAGTGGGCGAGCTCGACCACGGCAACCGCCCCCGGCAGTTCGAGCCAGACGCCCGGTGTTGGTCTGCCGTCGGGGCCGGTCACGTTTCCGAGCTCGTGGCGAATCGCGCCGGGAACGCTCGCCTCGATGGCGTCGATGGTGCCCTCGCCACCGTCGGCCTGCGGCAGCAGGATGAGCGTGTCCTGCGGCCGCACCTCTCGCCAGCCCTCGGCGATCGCCTCGGCGGCGTCTGACGCAGAAAGCGATCCCTTGAACGAGTCGGGGGCGATGATGACGGTGCGGGACACGGCGATCCTCGGCTACGCGGTGTGCTCGTGCGCCTGGAGCAGCGCCAAAAACTCGTCGGCCATTCCCAACTGGGTGCGCAGGGTCTCGCGCCTGGCGATCGTTTCCTCGACGAATGCCGCGAGCCTGCGTCGAAGCTCTCTCGCATCGTCCACCGACGCGTCGGCGAGCGCATCGATGATCTCCAGCAGCTCGGCCATCTGTTCGAGGCTGAAGCCCAGCGGCTTCATCCGTCGGATCAGGATGAGCCTGTCGAAGTCGCTGTCGGTGTACAGGCGGAACCCGCCCTCGGTGCGACCTGACGCCGAGACGAGCCCGATCTCGTCGTAGTGGCGGAGGGAGCGCAACGAGAGGCCGCTGCGCTCGGCAAGCTCACCGATGTGCATGGTTCCCGACGCTTCACTCACGCTTTCCCTCTTTCAATTCAACCCTTACGTTAGGGTAGAGTTCAGTGTTGCCCTAACCGGGCGCCCTTTTCCTCTTCACACTGGTCCGCGGCCGTCACTCTGGCTGGGCCGGATGCTGTGCGCGACGCTGCGCTGAACCCATACCACCGCAACCGTCTTCGCGTAGAAGGCCGGATCCTCTGGAGGCCCTCTATGGCTATCGCCGCAAAAACGTCTGAGAAAAACCGCTACAAGGCCGACCCTTCGGTTCTGACCGCCCTCAGGTCGCCGAAAATCCTCACCCGTGAGGTGCTCGCTGGTCTGGTCGTCGCGATGGCACTGATCCCCGAGGCGATCTCCTTCTCGATCATCGCCGGCGTCGATCCCCGGGTCGGGCTCTTCTCCTCGTTCGTCATGGCCGTCTCGATCGCGTTCCTCGGCGGGCGTCCCGCGATGATCACCGCGGCGACGGGCGCCGTCGCGCTCGTGATCGCACCCGTGATGCGCGACTACGGGATGGAGTACTTCATCGCCACGGTCATCCTGGCCGGTATCTTCCAGGTGGCCCTCGGCCTGCTCGGTGTGGCCAAGCTGATGCGATTCATCCCGCGCAGCGTCATGGTCGGGTTCGTCAACGCGCTCGCGATCCTGATCTTCGCCGCGCAGCTGCCGCACCTGATCGGTGTGCCCGTGGCTGGTCTATCCGCTGGTTGCCGTCGGCATCATCATCATGGTCGGGATGCCGCGGATGACGAAGGTCGTTCCGGCGCCGCTCGTGGCCATCGTGCTGATCACTGTCGCGGTCGTGGTGACCGGTCTGAACGTGCCCAACGTCGGCGACGAGGGCGAGCTGCCCAAGAGCCTCCCCGAGCTCTTCGTGCCGAACGTGCCGCTGACCTGGGAGACCTTCACGATCATCGCGCCGTTCGCGATCGCTATGGCGCTGGTCGGGCTCCTCGAGTCGCTGATGACCGCGAAGCTCGTCGACGACATCACAGACACCCACTCCCACAAGACGCGTGAATCGATCGGCCAGGGCATCTCCAACATGCTGTCGGGTCTCTTCGGCGGCATGGGCGGCTGCGCGATGATCGGCCAGACCATGATCAACGTGAAGGCGTCAGGCGCCAGAACCCGTATCTCCACCTTCCTCGCCGGCGTGTTCCTGCTGATCCTGATCCTCGTGCTCGGCGACGTCGTGGCGATCATCCCGATGGCAGCCCTCGTGGCCGTCATGATCATGGTGTCGGTCGCAACGTTCGACTGGCACAGCATCCGTCCGGCCACGCTGAAGCGCATGCCGTTCGGCGAGACGATCGTCATGGTCGCCACGGTCGCCGTGGTCGTCATCACCCACAACCTCGCGATCGGCGTGCTCATCGGTGTGATTGCGGCGATGATCATCTTCGCCCGCCGGGTCGCTCACTTCGCCACCGTCACCAGGGAAGTCGACACCAAGGCCGTCACGCCGACCGTCAACTACACGGTGTCTGGCGAGCTGTTCTTCGCCTCGAGCAACGACCTGACCACCCAGTTCGAGTACGCGGATGACCCGGAGCGGGTGGTCATCGACATGTCCAACTCGCACATCTGGGATGCCTCGACGGTGGCGGCGCTCGACGCCATCACCACGAAGTACGAGAAGCACGGAAAGCGCGTCGTCATCGAGGGCATGAACGACGCCAGCACGAAGATGCACGAGCGGCTTGCCGGCAATCTCGGCGGCGAAGGCTAGCCGCTCCCGCCGGGTCCTATTGGGTCGCCGGTCCGAGCACCCCGGATTCGACGGTGGTCGAACTGTGCTTCAGCTCGACCAGAATCGTGTGGGTCGGCGTGTTGCCTGTGTTGCGTCCCTGATGCGTCTGCTTCGGCAACCAGACCGCGGTGCCCGCCGCCAGGCTGACGTCGCGAGTGTTCCCGCCGACGGTGAGTTGGCGATCGAAGTCGCTGAGCGTGACCATCACGGTGTTGGGGTGTGCGTGAGGCGTGGTCTGGTCACCGGGGACGTCCCGGTATTCGAGCACCCGGACGTCGTCGTTTTCCCAGAGCGTGCGATAGAGCTCCGGATCAGTGATCGTGGGGTCGGTGTCATCCATAGGCGGATGCTACTCCCGAGGTGACGCGCTGGAAAGCGCGGCGCTGAGGCTGAAGGATATGCCTGCGCATGCAGCGGCTTTCGGCCAGGAATCAAACGACGCCGGTCGTGCCGAGGAGCGTGCCGATCAGGAAGGTCGCGGCCAACGCGATCGCCCCGCCGATCACCACACGGAGGGTGGGCCGAACCCACGGGCTGCCACCGATGCGAGCCCCGGTGGCTCCCGTGATGGCCAGGGCGAGCAGCACGGCCACGAACGTGACCGGGACTCGCAGCGGCTCGGGTGGAAGAAGAATGGCGAGCATGGGCAGCACCGCGCCGATGAAGAACGCGAGGGCGGATGCGCCTGCCGCCTGCCACGGGCTGACGACATCCTCCTCGTTGATGCCGAGCTCGGCTTCGAGGTGCGCGGTGAGGGCGTCGTGTGCGGTCAGCTCTTCCGCCACGGTCATGGCGGTATGCGCCGACAGCCCCTTCGACTCGTAGATGGCCGCGAGCTCCATCAGCTCCTCCTCGGGCATCTCCTCGAGCTCCCGACGTTCCTTTGCGATGAGGGCGTGCTGGCTGTCGCGCTGGCTGCTGACCGAGACATATTCCCCGAGCGCCATAGAGATCGCCCCACCGACCAGTCCTGCCAGGCCCGCGGTCAGGATGGGGGCCACCGCACTGGTCGCCCCGGCGACACCCACGACGATCGCTGCAACAGACACGATGCCGTCGTTTGCGCCCAGCACTCCCGCGCGCAGCCAGTTGAGCCTGCCCGCCATGCCCGCACCGTGGGGTTCGTTCGGGTGCGTCGCGGCGTCAGGTTCAACGGTCATGCGCTCAGCCAATCATCTTCAGCGCGCTCAGGGCAATTCCCCGGTGCCGGTAGTGCGTCTGGCCAGTGACATCCGGATCACCCGGTACAGCAGCCCCAGCGCGAGCACGGCAGCGCCAGCCGCGATCGAGCCCGGCGGCAGCGTGGCAACCAGCACGAGGCATCCTGCCGCGCCGAGCACGAACAGCGCTCGCGGAAACCGTCTGTTGCCTGCGGTCTGCGTGACGGCGGAGAGGTTGGCGACGAAGTAGTAGAGCAGCACGCCGAATGATGAGAACCCGATCGCGCCGCGAAGATCCACGATCAGGATGAGCGCCACGATGGCGAGGGCCACCACGATCTCGGCGCGGTGTGGAACCTGGAATCGCGGATGCACGGCAGAGAGCCAACGCGGAAGGTCGGCCTCCCTGGCCATGGCCAGGCTCGTGCGACCGATGCCCGCGATGAGCGCGAGCAGCGCGCCGAGGGCGGCAAACGCCGCGCCGAGGGTGACGACCGGCCCGGCCCACGACCATCCGCCGGCGACCGCTGCATCCCGAATTGGTGCGGTGGACTCGGCGAGGGCGGCGGGGCCGAGAGTGGCGAGCAGCGTGACGCCGATGATCGCGTAGACCGCAATCGCAATGGACAGGGCGATGATGATTGCCCGCGGGATGGTGCGCGAGGGGTCGCGCACCTCTTCTCCCATGGTCGCGATGCGTGCGTAGCCGGCGAACGCGAAGAACAGCAGCCCGGCGGACTGCAGGATTCCGTAGGGTCCGGAGGCGAGGATGGGGGAGTCGATGGACGCGGCTGCGCCCCGAAATCCGCCCGAGGCCGCCGCGACGACCGCGACCGCCAGTGCCGCGAGCACGATGACGACGATGATGCGCGCCAGTCGGGCGGTTCGCGTGACGCCGCGGTAGTTCACCGCGGCAAGCGCTACGACTGCCGCAATCGCCACGGGCTTCTGCCACCCGACCGGAGCCGCATAGGCGGCGAAGGTGAGCGCCATCGCCGCACAGCTCGCGGTCTTTCCGACGACGAAACTCCAGCCGGCGAAAAATCCCCACCAGTGCCCGAGCTGCTCACGTCCGTAGACGTAAGTGCCGCCAGACACCGGATGCTCGGCAGCCAGTTGCGCAGACGCCAGCGCGTTGCATCCTGCCACTATCGCTGCAACCACCAGGCCCACGATTAGTCCGGCCCCGGCCGCCTGGGCGGCGGGGGCGAAGGCGGCAAACACTCCGGCGCCGATCATGGAGCCGAGTCCGATGAAGACCGCGTCTGAGGTGCCCAGGCTGCGGTTGAGCGGCGTAGCGGTGGTCATCTGCGCAGGATAGGGGATCGAGGTGGCCGGCTAGGTGGTCATGAGGTGGTCGAAACGCCTTAGGATCAGCCCCTCCCGCAGTGCCCATGGGCAGATCTGCATCGATTCGACATTCAGCCCCTCCATCGCCGCCTGCGCGACAAGTGCTGCCGCGAGCAGCTGGCGCGCGCGGAAGCGCTGACACCCCCGGGAGCTCGGCTCGGTCGTCGGAGGCCATCGCGGATAGTCGCGTAGCCCACAGGGTCAGATCCGGCAACCGCAGTTCCCGGCGCACAAAGGGCCCGTCGGCGGATGGCGCGGACCCGCAGATTCGGGCGAGCGAGCGGAATGACTTGGAGGTGCCCGCGACGAGCGTCGGTGCGCCCAGAGCCGCTCGATCTCTTCCATCGGCTCCTCAAGCGTGGCGCGGATGTGCTTGCGCACTTCTTTGACGCTCTTTGCGGTGGGCGGGTCGTTCTGCGAGGAAGTCCCGGGTGAGTCGACCCGCTCCGAGGGGCACCGAGAGCGCGAGGTCTGGTTTCTCGTTGGCGCCCATCGCCAGCTCGAATGATCCGCCACCGATGTCGAGGTTCAGGATGGTGCCGCGATCCCCAGCCGTACCAACGGCGCACCGCGAGAAAGGTGGCCTTGGCTTCCTCGGGTCCACTCAATTCGAAGAGCTCAGTGCCGGTCTCCTCGAAGACGCGCCAGATGACCGCCTGCCCGTTGGTGGCCTCGCGCAGAGCGGAGGTGGCGAAAGCCAGCATGTCTTCAGCACCATCCTTCTTCGCGATGGATGTTGCCTCGCTCACGAATTCGATGAGCTTTTTCTGGCCAGCGTCCGAAATGGAACCGTCGTCCTCGAGGAACTTGATCAGCTGTAGCGGCTGTTTGTGTGAGCTGAACGGGATCGGACGCGCGCCGGGATGAGCGTCCACCAGCAGCATATGCACGGTGTTGGAACCAATGTCGAGTACGCCGAGTCGCATGACATGAATCTATCGCTCGACCAGGCCTCGACCGATATGGTGACTTGATGGATTTGTAAAATCGTGAAATGATCGCAACATGGATCAGTTCACGGACTCCCAGCGCCCGCTATATGAAGTCAAGGCCAACCTCTTCAAGGGACTGGCCCATCCCGTGCGCGTGCGAGTCCTCGAGGTGCTGTCAGCGCGCCCGGATGTCTCGGTCACCGAGTTGCTCGCAGACACCGGGATGGAGCCGTCGCATCTCTCGCAGCACCTTGCGGTGTTGCGGCGCCACAACCTGGTCGTTGCCGAGCGACGTGCCAGCCAGGTCTTCTATCGCCTGGCATACCCGCAGGTGGCCGACCTTTTGGCGGTCTCGCGTTCACTGCTGATCGAGGTGCTCAAGACGACCCAGCAGCAGCTTGCATCCAGCGTGACCCCATGAAAGCCGTGCGCTACATCACGTCGCTGTTGCCCAGCTGGGCCGACTATCGATCGATCGAGCGCACCTGGCGAGGGGATCTGCTGGCCGGGGTTACGGTCGGAATTGTGGCGCTACCACTCGCGTTGGCGTTCGGGGTCAGTTCCGGAGCAGGTGCTGAGGCCGGGCTCATTACCGCCATTGTCGCGGGGCTCATCGCGGCGGTATTCGGCGGGTCAAACATTCAGGTGTCTGGGCCGACCGGGGCCATGGTCGTCGTGCTGGGACCCATCGTCGCTGCCCATGGGGTTGGTGCCGTCGCTGTGGTGAGTGTCATGGCGGGGCTTGTTGTTCTGCTTGCCGGGGCAGCCAAGCTGGGGCGGGTCGTGTCATACATCCCGTGGCCGGTGATTGAGGGGTTCACTCTCGGCATCGCCGTCATCATCTTCCTCCAGCAGGTTCCGGCCGCCGTCGGCTCCCAACCCGGCTCAAGCAGCAATGCCTTCGTAGCGGCCGTTGAGTCGTTCGGACAGGTCGACTGGTCCACAGTCGGATGGCCCCTGGCCGTCGTTGCGACAGTCGCCGTCATCATGGTCGTGGCGCCGCGAATCCACAGGCAGCTGCCCGGGTCGATCATCGCCATAATTCTCGTCTCGGTGGTCGCATCGTTGCTCGTGCTTCCTCTGGTCCAGATCGGCGAACTACCAGCGTCGTTACCAGCCCCGAGCCTTCCGAAACTCGACCCTGCCATCCTGCAGCAGCTGATCGGGCCAGCGCTCACGGTGGCGGCGCTCGCCGCGATTGAGTCGCTGTTGTCGGCCAGAGTCGCCGCCTCGATCTCCGACACCGGGCCGTATGACGCGGACCGCGAGCTCGTCGGCCAGGGCCTCGCATCTGTCGCATCCGGCTTCTTTGGCGGGATGCCTGCCACCGGAGCCATCGCGAGAACCGCCGTCAACCTTCGGTCAGGGGGCAAGAGCCGACTTGCGGCGATCACCCACTCGCTGGTGCTACTGGCCATCGTCTACCTCGCGACTGGTGTGATCTCACAGGTGCCGCTCGCTGCGCTCTCGGGCGTGCTCATGGTCACTGCCGTTCGCATGATCTCTGTTTCGACGGTGCGTATCGTCATCGGTTCGACTCGCTCTGACGCGATAGTGTTCGTGGTCACCGCGATCGTGACGGTCTCGGTCGACCTCATCGTGGCGGTGGGCATCGGGATCGCCGTTGCCGCATTCTTCGCCCTTCGCGCGCTGGCGAGGTCGGGGGGAGTGCACCGCGAAGAACTGCCGTCACCTGCCCATCCGGGTGACGAGCACATCGCGCTGTTCCGCCTGGACGGCGCACTGTTCTTCGGTGCAGCTGACCGCGTGCTTGAACGGGTCACGAGCGTCAACGACGTGATGGTCGTCATCCTGCGCATGTCGCAATTGCAGGTGCTGGATGCGACGGGGGCCCGCGTCATCACGGAAATGGTCCATGCTCTCGAGCGCCGCGGCATCACCGTGCTGATCAAAGGAATCCAGCCCAGCCACCTCAGGGTGGCAACGCGCGTCGGAGTGATCACCTCGCTTCGACACCAGAATCACCTCTTCACCGACCTGCCCGCGGCCGTGGAGCACGCCAGAAGTCACGTCGTGCGCGGCGCGAGGGCCGCGGTCTGAGTGCTGCCGATCTCCGACGATGGAGAACTCCGAGAGCAAGATGGTACTTCCAGAGCACGTTCGAAATCGAGGGAGCAGCATGACCGAGGCAACGTACACGCTTATCGCGAAGGACGCCGAGGCGTTACTCGATGCGCTGCCGATCGAGGCGGCGAAGCTTCGCACCCAACGCGTCTTCGTCGGCACGGGGGTGACGCTGGTCCGTCTCTCGATGGATGCTGGCCAGACGCTCAAGGAACATGTCGCCACGACGCCGATCCTTGTGCAGGTCCTGACCGGAAGCGTGACGTTTGGCGTCGGGACGGAACGCATCGACATGTCCGCCGGAGCGATCATCCAGGTCGAGGCAAACGTGCCGCATTCCGTCGAGGCACTAGCGCCGTCGCACCTGCTGTTGACGCTGCTCGGGCGGGGAGGATCGGACCGTCGCGGTCACGACCGGTGAATTCGGCCTCTGACCTGCACTATCACACAGTGCCCCCACGCAGATTCGAACTGCGGCCCCTGCCTCCGGAGGGCAGTGCTCTATCCCCTGAGCTATGGGGGCCAGGAGTTCGAGGTCAAGGCTACCAGCGGTATTGAGTGCTCAGTTCCGTAGTGTGGGGATGTGAGCGAGCCCGGCATCCGTGACATCCTGCGCAACCTTCCGCCGTTCGCGGCCGACCTGCCCGATTTTGATACGGATGCCGCTCCGGCGGACCCGCTCGAATTGTTCAGGTCGTGGCTGGCCGAGGCCGTCGGCGTCGGCGTGGCTCAGCCGCACGCCATGGTGCTGTCGACCGTGGGGGTGGACGCGTCGCCGAACGCTCGCACGCTGTTGTTGAAGGATGTCACGCCCGAGGGATTCTGGTTCGCGAGCGTCGGCGACAGCCCCAAGGGCCGCGATATCGCCGCCAACCCGGGCGTTGCGCTCACGTTCTACTGGCGCGAGCAGGGCAGGCAGGTGCGCGTGATGGGGGAGGCGAGCGTCGGTCCGCGGCAGGTGGCCGAACTCGACTTCCTGGCGCGGCATCCGAAGGCGCGGGCGAACGTGATCGCCGGCCGGCAGAGCGAACCGATGCCGGGGAAGGCAGAAGTGCAGCGCGCTGTCGGCGCCGCGCGCGAGCTGGTGGCGGAGCATCCTGAGACCGTTCCCGATGACTGGAAGGCCTACGTCGTCAGGCCGACCGCCGTGGAATTCTGGCAGGCTTCGCGCGAGCGCGATCAGGTGCGGCTGCGATACTCCCGCATCCCGGAGGGCTGGGCAACGGCGGTGCTCTGGCCGTAACAGCATTCGCCACAACCGTGGGAGGATCGAAGGATGCAAAGAACCGTTACCTCCCGCCTTGAGCTCGACATTAAGGGCACCACCAACATGGTGTTCAGTATTGCTGCGGCACAGGGTTCGGCCGTGACGTCCGAGATGCTCAGCTTCGTTCTGGACGGCGAGCCGCAGCGTGCCACCGAGCTGACCGACCGCCACGGCACCAGGCTGCACACCTTCGTCTCGGGACCGGGCCAGATGATCGTCGAATACTCGGCAGACATCGCCGGACGCTCGGATGCCGCGACCCCCGTCGACCTCGACCTCGTCACCTATCTGCGGCCGAGCCGCTACTGCGAATCAGACAGCCTCATCCCGACCGCCCGATCGGAGTTCGCGGGCATCAAGGGCCACGACCTGCTGCACGCAGTGACCCTGTGGGTCTGGAACAAGCTGCGGTACGTGCCGGGCTCGAGCCTGCCCACCGACGGAGCCGAGCAGACCCTGATCGCCCGGCGCGGGGTCTGCCGCGACTACGCCCATCTGGTGATCGCGCTGCTGCGCGCGCTCGACGTGCCCGCCCGCATGGTGGCCGTGTACGCGCCCGGCCTCAGCCCGATGGATTTCCACGCGGTCGCCGAGGCGTACGTCGACGGTGCATGGTGGGTGGTGGATGCCACGCGCCTCGCCCCTCGCCAGAGCATGGTGCGCATCTCAACCGGGCGCGACGCAGCAGACACCGCTTTCCTCACCAACCACTGGGCGGACCTGGTGCTCACTTCGATGAGCGTGCTCGCCATCGTCGACGAGCTGCCCACCGACGACGGCACCGAGCTGGTTCAGCTCGGCTGAAGACCTCGGCCTAGCCCAGGGCGTCCGTCGCAGGCCCCATGATCCGGGCCGCATCCTGTGCGCTGAAGAAGGCGATGGATGCTGCGGTGACCCAGTACTTGCCGGGGAACGCCTGAGCGGCCGATCCCAGGTCGCCCTGATCGAAGTAGCCGTCTGGGCCGAAATCCGACACCGAGGTGCTGTTGGCGGCGAGGAATTGCTTGCGGTTCGAACGTCGATGTCGAGTCGAGCAAGGCGACGGAGACGTCGATTGTCGCTCCGTTCGACTGGTTCAGCCAGCGGCAGGCGATGCCGTTCGCGGCGACCGCCTGACCGGCAAGCGACCCGCCGTCTGGCACGAAGCCATTGAGGAGTCCGTAGTTCGGGTTGAAGTCGTACATCTGCTGGGGGCTGACGACGTCGTCGCACGAGACCCCCACCGGCTGACCGGTCTCGACCTCGTCAGTGGGCGCGGGATCGGGTACTGCCGTTGCCGTTGCCGTTGCCGTCGGGGTCCCGGTGGCGGAGGGTTTCGGCGTCGCGGTCGCCGTCGACGCAGGATCCGCCGCGGAACCGCAGGCCGACAGTGCCAGGGTTGCAGCGAGCAGCGGGACGGTGATCAGGAGCATACGGCGAGCGGACATTGCCCCATTGTGCCCCAGCTAAACTTGATTCTCGTGAACCCCGCCGATCTCTCCGCAGCCTTGTTAACCGTAGTGACGGCAATCTCAACCGAACGAGGGGGCACCCGTGTGCTCACCGTCGACGATCTTCTGCTCGAACGCCCGCGCAACCGTGACCATGGCGACTGGGCATCCAACATCGCCATGAAGCTCGCCAAGTCTCTCGGTGTGAGCCCCAGGGAGCTCGCCGACGAGATCGCGGTTGAGGTGGCGCAGCTCGACGGCGTCGCCTCGGTCGATGTGGCCGGGCCAGGGTTCATCAACATCAGGCTGGATGCCGCTGCCGCCGGGGCACTCGCCAAAACCATCGTCGAACGGGCCGACGACTACGGGCGCGGCGACCTCTACGACGGCGTCACCATCAACCTCGAATTCGTCTCCGCGAACCCGACCGGGCCGATCCACATCGGCGGCGTGCGCTGGGCCGCCGTGGGCGACAGCCTCGCGCGCATCTTCCAGTCGCAGGGCGGAATCGTCACCCGCGAGTACTACTTCAACGACCACGGCGCGCAGATCGACAGGTTCGCACGAAGCCTGCTCGCCTCCTTCCTGGGCGAACCTGCCCCGGAGGACGGCTACGGCGGAGCGTACATCTCAGACATCGCCGCCCGGGTGCTCGCCACCTACCCCGGCAAACTTGAGACGATTCCGCGCGCCGAGCAGCAGGAGCTGTTCAGGGCCATCGGTGTGGAGCTGATGTTTGGTGACATCAAGGCCGCGCTGCACGACTTCGGTGTCAAGTTCGACGTCTACTTCCACGAGAACGAGTTGCACAAGAGTGGTGCCGTCGAGAAGGCGATCCAGCGACTGCGCGACCTCGGTGCGATCTATGAGGCGGAGGGCGCGACCTGGTTCCGCTCGACCGACTACGACGACGATAAGGATCGCGTTGTCATCAAGAGCGACGGCGAATTCGGATACATCTCGGGCGACCTCGCCTATTACCTGAACAAGCGGGAGCGTGGCTTCGAGCGCAACTTCATCATGCTCGGCGCCGACCACCACGGTTACGTCAAGCGGCTGATGGCGATGACGAAGGCGTTCGGTGACGAGCCTTACGTCAACCTTGAGTTGCTCATCGGGCAGATGGTGAACCTGGTTCGGGACGGCGAACCGATGCGCATGTCGAAGCGTGCGGGCACGGTAGTCACCCTCGAGGACCTCGTCGAGGCAGTGGGAGTGGATGCCGGCCGCTATGCCCTGGTGCGAAGCTCCATCGACTCCCAGGTCGACATCGACCTCGACCTGTGGGGCCGCAAGACTAACGACAACCCCGTCTTCTATGTGCAGTACGCGCACGCTCGCACCCACTCCGTGGCGCGCAACGCCGGCGAGTCCGGAGTCGACCGCAGCGTTTTCGAGGCGAGCCTGCTGTCGGATGAGACGGAGAGCATCCTGCTCGGCGTGCTCGCAGAGTTCCCGCGGGTCGTGCGCCAGGCCGCCGAGTTGCGGGAGCCCCACCGCATCGCTCGCTACAGCGAGCAGCTGGCCGGCGCGTACCACCGCTGGTACGACGCCTGCCGCGTCACGCCCCTGGCGGACGACGCGGTCAGCGACCTGCACCGCACCCGGCTCTGGTTGAACGACGCGGTAGGGCAGGTGCTTCGCAACAGCCTCGGCCTGCTCGGTGTCAGCGCACCGGAGCGGATGTAGCTCGTGGCCGAGCCAATCGTTCCCAGGAGCGACCAGCCGGGCGACCAGCCCTCGCAGACCCTCGTCATCGAGCTTCCGCCCGAGAAGCCGGCACGTCGGCGACGACGGGCGGGGTGGATTATCGCTCTCGTGATCCTCGTCATCGTGCTGCTCATCGCGTTCTTCGTGGGAGACGCTCTCGCCCGCCAGTACGCCACGGGTCTTGTGCGCGAGAAACTGGTTGCCGCACTGAATCTCGACCCGGAGACCGAGATCGATGTGAACCTCGGAGACGGCTCCATCCTGCTGCAGGCTGCCGCCGGCAGCATCGACGAAGTCAGCGTGCTCATCCCCGAGTTCAGCCTCGGCGAGATCGCGGGCGAGGCCGAGATTCTTGCCACTGGCGTGCCGATTGACACGACGGAGCCGCTCAAGACCCTGGGCATCGAGGTGACGGTCAACGAGACCAACGTCCAGAAGCTGTCTGGCTACCTCAGCGGCGTCGAGCTCTCCTCCATCGTCCTGGTTGACAACCTCATCCGGATCGGCTCGAGTATCGACATCTTCTTCGCGAGCATCCCCGTAGCGATAGACCTGGCGCCGTCCGCGACGGACGGGGGCATCAGCTTCGAACCCGTCACCGTGTTGCTGGGCGACCAGGAGGTGTCAGTTGCTGACCTGAGCGCGATCCCGGGAATTTCGGGCATCGTCGGCAGCCTGCTTGGGTCGCAGACCGTGTGTGTCGCGAGCTACCTGCCCCAGGGGCTGACAGTCGATGACGTGAAAGTCGTCGGCACCGACCTGGTCGTATCGATCAACGGCGATGGCGTCGCTCTCGACGGTCCCGATCTCACAGTTCAGGGCGCCTGCCCGCCGTCATAAGCCGTGGTTCTCGGGCCCCGCCCCGGTAAGCTCAATGGGTTTGAAGGCAGATCATCGTCCAGCCCGCCCACTCGTATTTTCTTCGTGAGGTTTCGTGACCAGCAATCCACTCGCCCCATCGTGGCTCGTCGTTCCCGCGGACGCGAACGAACTGGCCGCCACCGTCTGGTCGAAGAACGCCACCCGCAACGACTCGGGTGAGATCACCGTCGCAGGTGTCGCAGCATCCGCCATCGCCGCCGAGTTCGGCACCCCGGTGTACGTCGTCGACGAGGCCGACGTTCGCAGTCGCGCCCTCGACATCCGTCAGTCGTTCGATGCCGAATTCGCCAAGGTTGGTGGCACGGTAAAGGTCTACTACGCGGGCAAGGCCTTCCTCTCGATCGACGTCGCAACATGGATGAATGACGCCGGGCTCAACATCGACGTGGCCAGCGGGGGAGAACTCGCCGTCGCGCTCGCGGCAGGCGTCGACCCCGCCCGGTTGGGGCTGCACGGCAACAACAAGTCGCTCGCCGAGATCGACAGGGCGGTCGGTGTCGGAATCGGCGCCATCGTGATCGACAGCGAGATCGAGATTGCGCGGATCGCTGAGGCGGCCACCCGCCACGGCGTCGTGCAGCCGGTGCGCCTGCGCATCAACAGCGGAGTACACGCGTCCACCCACGAATACCTGGCGACCGCCCGCGAAGACCAGAAGTTCGGAATTCCGCTGGTGGATGCCGCGGCTCACGTCGCGCTCATCCGCGCGGAACCGTCGCTCAAGTTCCTGGGCCTGCACTCACACATCGGCTCGCAGATCTTCGAGTCGAGCGGCTTCGCCGAGGCAGCGCGCCGACTTTTTGCGCTCCACGCCGAACTGCTTTCCGGGGGACCGGTTCCCGAGCTGAATCTCGGCGGAGGCTTCGGCATCGCCTACACGAGTGTCGACGAGCCACTGCCGATCGCCGAGGTTGCAGCACGATTCGCCGAGATCGTTTCCGAGGGTGCCGCCGCCCTCGGTATTCCTCTTCCGGTGGTGGCCATCGAGCCCGGTCGCTCCATCGTCGGCCCCTCCACCACCACGCTCTACACGGTCGGAACGATCAAGGACGTGGTCGTGGACAGCACTGCCGTGCGCAAATACGTCAGCGTCGACGGGGGCATGAGCGACAACATCCGGCCGTCCCTCTACCGCGCGGACTACTCGGTTCGCATCGCGAACCGTACCTCCGACGCGGCTCCGCAGCTCGTCCGCATCGCCGGCAAGCACTGCGAGTCCGGCGACATCGTCGTCCACGCTGACTACCTGCCCGGCGACGTCACGCCGGGCGATCTGGTGGGCGTGCCGGCGACCGGCGCATACGGTTGGGCGATGGCCAGCAACTACAACTACCTCGGCAGGCCGCCGGTGGTGGCAGTCCTCGACGGGGCGGCGCGAGTCATTGTGCGCCGCGAAACCGAGGAAGATCTTCTCAGCCGGGACGCCGGGGTTCGGGCAGGCACTGCCGTCCCGGCCAGCACAACCAAGGGAGCATGATCATGACCGACAATCGCACGCTGCGAGTGGCAATTCTCGGTGGTGGCAGCGTGGGGTCACAGGTGGCGAGCCTGCTGATCACGCACAGTGACGAGCTCGCCGCCCGCGCGGGAGCGACGCTGGAGGTCGTCGGCGTCGCTGTGCGCAACCTCGATGCTCCCCGCGAAGGCGACATCCCGACGAACCTTCTCACCACGGATGCCGAGGCTCTCGTGCAGCGGGCAGACATCGTCGTCGAACTCATCGGCGGCCTCGAGCCTGCACGTACCCTCATCCTGCAGGCTCTGAATGCCGGAGCAGACGTCGTCACGGCCAACAAGGCGTTGCTCGCGACCCACGGCCCCGAACTGTTCGACACCGCCGAGAGGCTGGGCGCACAGCTCAACTACGAAGCCGCCGTCGGTGGCGCCATCCCGATCATCCGACCGCTGCGCGACAGCCTCGCCGGTGATCGCGTCACCCGCATTCTGGGAATCGTCAACGGAACCACCAACTACATCCTCGACCGCATGGATGTCGAAGGCGACTCGCTCGAGAGCGCCCTCGCCGAGGCGACCAGGCTCGGGTACGCCGAAGCCGACCCGACCGCAGACATCGAGGGCTACGACGCCGCGCAGAAGGCGGCGATCCTGGCGAGCCTCGCGTTCCACACGACAGTGCCGCTCGACGCCGTCCACCGTGAAGGCATGACCACCGTCACGCTCGAGCAGGTCGTCGCTGCCCGCAAGGCCGGCTACGTCGTCAAGCTGCTGGCCATCTGCGAGCGGATCACGGATGTCAGCACCGGCGTCGAGGGCGTCACCGCGCGCGTCCACCCCGCACTGGTGCCCATCGACCACCCGCTCGCGGCTGTGCACGGCGGCAACAACGCCGTGTTCGTCGAGGCGGAAGCCGCCGGCAGCCTCATGTTCTACGGCGCTGGCGCCGGCGGCATCCAGACCGCGTCTGCCGTGCTGGGCGACGTCGTGTCTGCTGCCCGTCGTCACCTCGCGGGGGGTCCCGGAGTCGCGGAGTCGACGCAGGCCAACCTGCCGGTGCTGCCCATGTCGAGCGTGATCACCAAGTACCAGATCACCCTGACGGTGGTCGACGAGCCCGGTGTGCTTGCCAAAATTGCCACCGAGTTCAGCGACCAGGGAGTATCGGTCGAGGCCGTTTCCCAATCAATCCGGGACGGCGGCGACGAAGCTCGCCCCACCGCTACCCTTGTCATAGTCACGCATCGCGCCGCAGAGTCTTCTCTCGCCGCAACCGTGACAGCGCTCGCCGCGAGTCCCGTGGTGTCGAGTGTCGATTCCGTTCTACGAGTTGAAGGACAGTAACCAGTGGCCCACCAGTGGCGCGGAGTTCTCCGCGAATATGCCGACCGCCTCGATGTCTCGGACGCAACTCCGATCGTCACACTGGGTGAGGGTGGCACCCCGCTCATCCCGGCAGACGCACTGTCGCACCGAACCGGCTCAAAGATCTGGGTCAAGTACGAGGGCATGAACCCCACCGGGTCGTTCAAGGACCGTGGCATGACCATGGCGGTGTCCAAGGCCGCCGAGCATGGCGCGAAGGCCGTCATCTGCGCCTCCACCGGGAACACGTCGGCCAGCGCCGCCGCCTACGCCACCCACGCCGGTCTCACCGCAGCCGTGCTCGTGCCCGAGGGCAAGATCGCGCTGGGCAAGCTCGCCCAGGCGATCGCTCACGGCGCCGAGCTCATCCAGGTCAAGGGCAACTTTGACGACTGTCTCGACATGGCGCGCGAACTGGCGGCCAACTACCCGGTTCACCTGGTGAACTCGGTCAACCCCGACCGCATCGAGGGGCAGAAGACCGCGGCATTCGAAGTGATCGAGGTGCTGGGGGATGCGCCGGACTTCCACATTGTGCCGGTCGGCAATGCGGGCAACTACACCGCCTATCACCGTGGTTACACCGAAGATCTGGCCAGGAACGCGAGCACGAAGCTGCCGCGCATGTTCGGATTCCAGGCGGCCGGCAGTGCGCCGCTCGTCCTCGGTCACGTCGTGAAGAACCCCGAGACCATCGCCAGCGCGATCCGCATCGGAAACCCGGCATCCTGGGAGCTGGCCATTGCCGCTCACGAGAACAGCAACGGGTACTTCGGAGCAATCACCGACGAAAAGATTCTTGAGGCGTACCGCATCCTGTCGTCGGAGGTGGGCATCTTCGTTGAGCCTGCGTCCGCCATCAGCGTGGCTGGGCTTCTCGAGCAGGCGGAAGCCGGCGTGATTCCCAAGGGCTCCACCGTGGTGCTCACAGTGACCGGTCATGGTCTGAAAGACCCACAGTGGGCGCTGCGCACCGCAGACGGCGACGAGATCACGCCAACGGTCGTCCCGGTCGACGTCGATGAGATCGCGGGCGTACTCGGACTGGCCAAGGAAGGCGCTTGACCCTCGGGGCCACAGTCGCCGGGCGATCCGTGATCGTGCGTGTGCCCGCGACATCCGCCAATCTTGGTCCAGGCTTTGACACGCTGGGGCTCGCGCTTGCCGTCTATGACGAGCTGATCGTGACGGCTTCGGCGACGCCGGGGGTGCTGGTCGACGTGAATGGTGTCGGCGACGGCGACGTGCCGACCGACGAGTCCAACCTCGTCGCCAGAGCTATCGCGTACACCTTCGAGCACGTCGGCCAGCCCGTTCCCGGGCTGCATCTCGTGGCCAACAACGTCATCCCGCACGGTGGGGGACTCGGATCGTCCGCGGCAGCAATCGTGTCTGGCGTGATGGCAGCCAAGGGCCTTCTCGACGGCATAGTCGAGATAGACGACGAGCGGATGCTCGTCATCGCGACCGAACTCGAAGGTCATCCAGACAACGTGGCACCAGCGCTGCTGGGCGGCCTCACCATCGCGTGGACTGCGGAGTCCGGCCCGCTGGCGAGAAAGCTCGATGTGCACCACGGCGTGCTTCCGCTGGTCTTCGTTCCGGACCATTCCGTCTCGACGGCGCTCGCGCGCAGCCTGCAGCCGGCGCTGGTCCCCTTCGAAGATGCCGTCTTCAACGTCTCGAGGGCGGCCCTGCTGATCGCCGCACTTACCCAGAGCCCCGAACTGCTGATGGAAGCCACCGAGGACAGGCTGCACCAGGAATACCGCGCCAGCGCGATGCCCGAAACCAACTCGCTGATGCACCTGCTGCGCGAGCATGGCTTCGCGGCGGTCGTGTCGGGGGCTGGGCCATCCATTCTCGTTCTCGCCAACCAGCCGGCCCAGCGCGAGGCAGCCGCGGCGCTCGTCGCCGAACATGCCGAGTACCCCTGGCACGCGCTGATGACGGCCGTCGATGTCGAAGGTGCTACAGTGAAACCGCACCAGGTAGAAGTGAAGCCCCAGCAGTAGCTTCCCGGTTGCACCATCACCCTCACCCCGTGGCATTCGATTCCTGCGCACCCGCGCAGACAGCCCGGGATGATCAGCTCTCCTGCGATTAGCAACTTTTCGGCAGGGGAAAGGAAATCCGCACGTGACTATCGTCAACTCAAGCTCAGACCTGAGCGCACTCAAACTTCCCGAGCTGCAGGCACTCGCCAGCTCGCTCGGCATCAGTGGCGCATCCAAACTTCGTAAGGGAGACCTCGTGGCCGCGATCAACGACAAGCAGGGCGCTGGCAACTCAGCAGATTCGGCAGACGCGTCGGCATCCGCCGAGGCGGCTCCCGCCGAGGCAGCTCCCGCCGAGGATGCACCCCAGGCGGCACCCGCCGCTCGCAAGCGCACCTCACGCCGCGTGACCAGCGCCGACACCGAAGCGATCGCTGCTGCACCGGCTCTGGCCGGCGCACCGGACGTGGATGACGCAGCCGTCTCCGCGGCAGCCTCGGTCGAGACTCCCGCCTCCGCAGGCACAGACGCTCCGGAAGCCTCGGCTCCCGCCGCTCGCCGGGCACCGCGTCGCGCCAGCTCACACACGGCCAAGGCCGAGTCCGGTCTGGAAGATCCCACCCCGGCAGACGTCGCGGTGGAGGCTTCGGATTCATCCAGCGACGACTCCGCCGGATCCGCAGACAACAGCGGCGAGCAGGAGGGCGGCTCGACCCGTTCCTCACGCAACCGCAACCGCAACCGCAAGCAGAACGCCGACGCCGACGGCCAGCAGGGCAATCAGAACGGTCGCCAGCAGAACAACCGCCAGCCGCGTGACAATCAGCAGGGCGGCCAGCAGCGCGACAACCAGCAGGCCGACCAGAACCGCAACGGCCGCGACAACCAGGGTCGTGACAACCAGGGTCGTGACAACCAGGGTCGCGACAACCAGCGCGTCCAGGATGGCGACCTCGAGGGCGGCAGCGGCCGCAGCCGTTACCGCGACCGCAAGCGTGGCCGTGGACCGGTCGGCGATGACTTCGAGCCCGAGATCACCGAAGATGACGTGCTCATCCCGGTTGCCGGCATCCTCGACGTACTCGACAACTACGCGTTCGTCCGCACCTCCGGGTACCTCCCCGGCAACAACGACGTCTACGTCTCGCTCGGCCAGGTCAAGAAGTACAACCTGCGCAAGGGTGACGCCGTGGTCGGAGCCATCCGCCAGCCGCGCGAAGGCGACCAGGGCCAGGGACGCCAGAAGTACAACGCCATCGTGCGCATCGATTCGATCAACGGGCTGCCCGTCGACGAGGCAGCAGTCCGCGTCGAATTCGGCAAGCTCACGCCGCTCTACCCACAGGAGCGCCTGCGCCTCGAGACCGAGTCCGGCAAGCTTTCCACCCGCATCATCGACCTCGTTGCTCCGATCGGCAAGGGCCAGCGCGGACTGATCGTCTCACCGCCCAAGGCAGGCAAGACGCTCGTTCTCCAGGCCATCGCCAACGCCATCTCGAAGAACAACCCCGAGGTTCACCTCATGGTTGTGCTCGTAGACGAGCGACCTGAAGAGGTCACCGACATGCAGCGCACGGTCAAGGGTGAGGTCATCGCCTCGACCTTCGACCGTCCCGCCGAAGACCACACCACGGTTGCCGAGCTCGCCATCGAGCGCGCCAAGCGCCTCGTCGAGCTCGGCCACGACGTCGTCGTGCTGCTCGACTCGATCACCCGTCTCGGCCGTGCGTACAACCTGACCGCACCCGCGTCTGGCCGCATCCTGTCCGGAGGCGTCGACTCGTCGGCCCTCTACCCGCCGAAGCGCTTCTTCGGCGCAGCGCGCAACATCGAAGAGGGTGGCTCGCTCACCATCATCGCCACGGCGCTCGTCGAGACCGGCTCCAAGATGGACGAGGTCATCTTCGAGGAGTTCAAGGGCACCGGCAACATGGAGCTTCGCCTGTCGCGCCAGCTCGCAGACAAGCGCATCTTCCCTGCGGTGGATGTCAACGCATCCGGAACCCGCCGCGAAGAAATGCTGCTCGGCGCCGACGAGGTCAAGGTCACGTGGAAGCTGCGTCGTGCCCTTGCCGGCCTCGACCACCAGCAGGCTCTTGAGATCGTCCTCGGTCGTTTGAAAGAGACCCAGACGAACGTAGAGTTCCTCATGCAGGTGCAGAAGTCGATGCCCGGTGCCAACGGATCCAAAGAGGACTAATCATGTTCGAGTCAGTGCAGACGCTACTGGCCGAACATGATGAGCTTCAGAATCAGCTAGCTGACCCTGAACTGCACTCAGACCCGGCCAGGAGCAAGAAGGTCAACCGGCGCTATGCGGAACTCGCTCGCATCATCGCTGCGTATCACGAATGGCGCCAGCTGACGGATGACGTCGCTGCTGCCACCGAGATGGCGGACGAGGACGAGTCCTTCGCGGCAGAACTTCCGGCGCTGACGGAGTCGCTGGATTCGGCGCAGGAGAAACTGCGCAGACTGCTGATTCCTCGCGACCCCAACGATGCCCGCGACGTGATCATGGAGATCAAGATGGGGGAGGGTGGCGCCGAATCGGCCCTCTTCGCCGGAGATCTTCTTCGCATGTACCTGCACTACGCAGAGTCCAAGAAGTGGAAGACCGAGATCATCGAGCAGACCTCGAGCGATCTCGGCGGTGTCAAAGACGTGCAGGTCGCCTTCAAGGGCAACTCGACCGACCCCGCCGAAGGCATCTGGGCGCACCTCAAGTACGAGGGTGGTGTGCACCGCGTGCAGCGCGTGCCGGCCACCGAGTCGCAGGGACGCATCCACACCTCCGCGGCCGGCGTGCTCGTCTTCCCCGAGGTAGACGAGCCCGAAGAGGTCGAGATCAGCCAGAACGATCTGAAGATCGACGTCTACCGTTCGAGCGGCCCCGGCGGCCAGTCGGTCAACACCACCGACTCCGCGGTGCGCATCACCCATCTTCCGACCGGCATCGTCGTCGCCATGCAGAACGAGAAATCGCAGCTGCAGAACCGCGAGGCCGGTATGCGAGTGCTGCGGGCGCGCATCCTGGCTCACAACCAGGAGATAGCGGATGCCGAGGCCTCCGTGTATCGCAAGAGCCAGATCCGCACCATGGATCGCTCGGAGCGTATCCGCACGTACAACTTCCCCGAGAACCGCATCGCCGACCACCGCACCGGGTACAAGTCGTACAACCTCGACGCCGTCATGAACGGAGCACTCGAGCCGGTCATCCAGTCGTGCATCATCGCGGATGAAGAGTCGCGACTCGACGCTCTCGGCGCCGACGACTGATTCACCTGGGCTCCTGCCCGCCGACATCATGATCACCATTACAGACCTGCTCGAACGCGCCATCGGCGCGCTTTCCGGAGCGGGGATCACCAACCCCGCTGTAGACGCGGAACTGCTCGTCGGCCACGTGCTGGGGCTCAGTCGCGGGGGCGTCCAGGCGAAAGCTGTCACGGGAGCCGAGGTGTCAACCGATGACTCCGCTGCGATCGACCGGCTCGTGGAGCGCCGGGCCGCCCGGGAACCGCTGCAGCACATCACCGGTCGAGCCGCATTCCGTCAGCTCGATCTCGCCGTCGGGCCCGGAGTCTTCGTGCCGCGGCCCGAGACGGAGTTCGTGGCGCAGTTCGCGATCGACGCGCTGCGGGCCACCGCCTCACCCGAGCCCGTGGGCGTCGACCTGGGCACCGGCAGCGGCGCCATTGCGCTGGCCATGGCCACCGAGGTGGGTCACGCCCGGGTATACGGCGTCGAGGTGTCGCCCCAGGCGTTCGTCTGGACGCGTCAGAACTTCCGCGACGTCGGCGCCCCGAACGCAACCGAGATTTTCGTCGACCTCGCCCATGCGCTGCCCGACCTCGACGGCAGCGTCGATGTCGTCATCTCAAACCCCCCGTACATCCCGCTCGGCGCCATTCCGCGTGATCCCGAGGTTCGGCTTTTCGACCCTGAGATCGCTCTCTACGGCGGAGACGATGGGCTGGATGTCGTGCGCCAGGTTTCGGCGACGGCACTGCGCCTGCTGCGTCGGGGTGGCACGCTCATCCTCGAGCATGGCGAGTTGCAGGCCGCGCAGATTGCCGCGCTGCTCAGGGACGACGGATGGAGCGCCGTAGCCCACCACCGCGACCTGCTCGGCCGCGATCGCGCGACGACGGCCCTGCGCTAGCCACCCCGCGGCCGCGCCGCGCGCCACGCCCGCCCCGCCGCCGCCGAACTGCGGCAAACGTCGCACTCACGGTGGAGTTCCGCACATTCGCCGCGGTTCGCGCGACCTCGGCCCGCGGGACGCGGCGGCATTGCCGCGGTGGATGCCGGTTGTCCGCTCGTCCACAGCCGCTCGCGCCGCGCCAACCCGACCGGGTGCTCCGACCCGGCGTAGATCATCACGCAGAGGCTGCCACGGTGACGTGTGCGCCGTCGATCCGTCCTCCCCGCCGAGCTCGGTTAGTACCCTTCACGCGCCTGCAGAGCGTGGCCGCCGCAGTATCACCCTCCCGACTGCGTGCGCCCGATGTCGATCATCCATTCCATGGTGTGCATCGTGCGGTGAGGAGCCCGGATTCCGTGGCGGGCGGTGCAGGGCGTACCGTCGCGCATGGCGGGCGAGGCAGTTCGTTCAGCCAGTGACGGCGCCGCGCTCTACGGGCTTGCCGCTGCCCGCGCTATGCGAGCGCAGAACTCGTGCACGTGACTCGCTCGACAGGAAGTCGCCCCTGAAGGCCGTGACGGCGGGGTTCATGAACTTTCCCCCGAGCTGGATGACCCAGCCCATCCTGCACCGTGATCCAGAGAATTTCGATCTCTTCGAACTCCCGGTCCTGGCGCCCGATCGCGGCTGGCTGCAGTTGCGCGGCCTCGCGTCGATGAAGAGATCTTGTCGTGGTGGCTGACGCTCTCGTTTCGGGACAGCACTCCACTGTGCACCATCGACGACCTGAGGGCGCAGTCGCTGGCGTGGCGCGGAAGGAGGAGCGCTCGCGCGATGGCCGGTGCGTCGGGCTCGTGCGGTCGGATCTGACTCGCCCGGCCCGAATCGCTCAGCGGTTGCAACTGATGCGTGCGGGCGAGCTCCCGGAACCGCAGCTCAACGTCGTCGTCACCGACGACGCGGGGTTCTCGGATTGCGATGCCTCATGCGGTGTGGGACGAGTTCGCACGCTCGTGGTGAGTACGACGGGGGACGACCATCGAACATCCCGAGCGCAGTTCCAACGCGACATCACCCGCATCGAGCGGTACGCGGACGGCGATGGTTCGCCCTCCGGTCGCACGCGGGCGCACGTGTTCGGCGACCCCAACCCGTTTATCGGGCGGCTCACGACGGCTCGTGATCGCGCGGTGGCACTCCACGCCTCCGGATGGACCGCGGCATATTGCGCCCGTGAGGCGGTAGAGCGCACATCTGCCGCAGTTCGGCGGCGGTTCGCGGCAGGACCAGCGGAGCGCGCGGCAGCCGCGCGGGAGCAGCCGCGGGGGAGCCCGCGCTAGCCGCGAGCGGCCGCGAAGGCCTCGATCGCGTCGAGCATGCCCGCCGCGCTGCCGTAGTGGTACGAGGTGATCCCGATCGAGCGGGCGCCATCCACGTTCTCGTGCATGTCGTCGGCGAAGAACGCGTCGGCCGCCGCTGTCTCGTAGGCCGCCAGGACCCTTTCGAACACGAGCGGATTCGGTTTGCGCGCCCGGTAGTGACTCGAGGTCAGCATGTGGTCGCCAAACACCTCGATCAGTTCGGGTGCGAGCGTGCGAATGTGTTTGGCGGTGAGCGCGTTGTTGTTGGTCAGCAGGGTGATTGTCCCGAGCTCGGATGCCCGGCGAACCGCCGCGATAGCCTCGGGTCGCACCGCCATCGCCGAACCGCGCACCCGCACCCAGTCGTCCTCGCTGACGTGGGCGCCGATCGCGGTTGTGAACGCGCTGAGGTAGGCATCCGGCGTCTCGAAGACACCGGCCTCGCCCGCCCACTCGCCGTCGTCGTGCCACCAGAGCTCCCGCAGCTCGCCGAGCGGGATGCCGGTGAGATCGGTCAGCCCGTCCATGCGTACGCGCCAGTCGTAGTCGTACAGGACGTCGTCCATGTCGAAGATGAACAGAAGGCTCATCGGGCGAAGCCCTGGCCGGTGTCGGGGTCGATGATGTTTGTGTCCACGGGCTTTTAGTCTTCCACGGCCGGCAGGCGCCGTGGTTCAGGAGCTTCAGTGACGCGCACGGGTAGCATAGACGCGACATGGCCCCCATTTACGATTGCTCGGTTGAAGCCGAGCTCCTCACCGGCATGCGTCTCGCTCGAGTCGCCATCGGCCGTGGCGACCTCGTGGTGATGCCGACCGATACCGTCTACGGTCTCGCCGCAGATGCGTTCAACCCCGCCGCAGTGCAGAAGCTGATCGACGCGAAGGGTCGCACCAGGCAGTCTCCTCCGCCCGTGCTGATTCCGGGCATCCCGACCCTCGACGCCCTGGCCGAGAGCGTGCCGGACGAGGTGCGCGCCCTCGTTGCGAAGTTCTGGCCGGGTGCGCTGACGATCATCCTGCCCGCCCAGTCGTCACTCGTCTGGGACCTGGGGGAGACGCGAGGCACTGTCGCCCTGCGCATGCCGTCGAACCGGATCGCGCTCGAATTGCTATCGGAAACCGGACCTCTCGCCGTCTCCAGCGCCAACCTGACCGGCGAGCCTGCCGCGACCACGGCCCCCGGCGCCGAGACGATGCTCGGCGACGCGGTCAGTGTCTATCTCGACGACGGCGAGGGCGGCTCCATCCCATCAACGATCGTGGATGCCACGCCGCTGATGCTGCCCGACGGCAAGCTGCGCATCGTGCGCGAGGGCGCAATCTCGCGCGAGCAGATCCAAGCCGTAGTGGGGGCGGATCGATGCGAATAGTCTTCTACATCCTGGTGACCGGGGTCTCGGCCATCGTCACATTCGGCCTCGCCATCGTCATCTGGAAGCTGAGCACGAAGTACCGGCTGTATCCCAAGATCCGCGACCGCGATGTGCACACCAGGCCGACGCCGCGGCTTGGCGGGGTCGCGATGTTCCTCGGGATGCTCGTGGCGTTCGTGGTCGCATCACAGATCGAGAGCTTCAGCATCGTATTCACCGAGCCGGGGAAGGTGCTCGGGCTCTTCGGAGCAGCATCGATCATCGTGCTCATCGGTGTCGCCGACGACATCTGGGACCTCGACTGGGTCACGAAGCTCGCCGGCCAGTTCGTCGCGGCCGGCCTGCTCGCGTGGCAGGGCGTGCAGATCATCACCCTCCCGATCTTCGGGCGGACCATCCTTTCGCCATACGTGCTTCTGATCATGACCATCTTTGCGATTGTGCTTGTGATGAACGCGATCAACTTCATTGACGGGCTGGATGGACTGGTTACCGGCGTCGCCCTGATCGCGAATGGCGTGTTCTTCGTTTACACATATGTGCTGCAGTCGAGCGCTCAAACCGAGTACTTCAACCTTGCCTCCCTTATCTCGGCTGTGCTGATCGGCGCGTGCATCGGGTTCCTGCCCCTGAACTTCCACCCGGCAAAGTTGTTCATGGGTGACGCCGGCTCTTTGCTTGTGGGATTGCTCATGGCGGCCTCCGCTATTTCGGTGACCGGGCAGGTCAGTCCCGACGCCTTGGACCAGCCTGACCAGTTCACTGCCTCATTGCTCCCGGCGTTCATTCCGATCCTGTTGCCGTTCGCGGTGTTGGTTGTTCCGCTACTCGACTTCGGTCTCGCGATTGTTCGTCGCCTCCGAGCAGGAAAGTCGCCGTTCTCCGCTGATCGCAAGCACCTCCATCACCGGCTCCTGGACATGGGGCACTCGCACCTCCATGCCGTGCTGATCTTTTACGCCTGGACTTTCGTCGCTTCGGTCGGTGTGCTCGCCTATCGTTTCGTGCCTTGGTATGTCGCGACCTTGTTGATCGTGGTCGGCCTGATTATTTGTGCGATCATCACGCTCTCGCCTCTGAGCAAGCGCAAGGCCCTTGAGGCCCTCGCGCAATCGGCCGGCCCCGGTGATGGCGTCGCTGACGTCCGCTACGACGGGCTCGACGCTGCCGCAGACGAAGAGATTCTGACCACAGCAGCTACACACCACAAACCGAAAGAGCCACAAGCATGAAGACAGCAACGATCCTTGCCAGGGCGATCGTCTACGGCGCGATTCTCACCGCGGTTATTGCGCTCGTCGGATCGGTAATCGGATATCTCGTCGCCGGCACCTCCGGACTCGTCAGCGCGCTCGTGGGCGCCGGCCTGACTGCGCTCTTCATGGGATTCACCGCGCTGAGCATCGTTCTGGCGGCGAAGGTGACGCACAACGAGCCGTCAAGCACGCTCTTCTTCGGAATCGTGCTCGGAGTGTGGCTGCTGAAGTTCGTGGTCTTCATCGCGATCCTCGTGATCCTGCGCGACCAGCCGTTCATCGAACCGCTCATCATGTTCTTCTCCATCCTCGCTGCCGTCATCGGCAGTCTGGTGGTGGATGTCGTGGCTTTCGTGGGCGCCAGGGTGCCGTATGTGGGCGACGAAGTTCTCACCGACTCCCCGAATAACGGCGCCAAAGAGTAGTTCCGGTTCTACACAGTGTCGAAGTGTTGGTAGAGTCTTAGAGATCGCCCCCCACCTTTCATCGCCGCGTGTTCGCACGCCCCGATTCTGGAGCCAGCGCTGCTACACCACGCTCTCAACCTTCTTGCCCTCGCCACCGATGACGGATCGGGCGACAGTGGTTTCCACGGGCCTACCCTCGACGATTTCTTTCCCCCGGTGCTCTTCTTCGCGGGAACGCCGTTCGAGATAAACCGCATCATCCTGGTCCGACTCCTCGTTGTTGCGCTGATCGTGCTGGTCTTCTGGCTCGGCACCAGGCGCATGAAGATGATTCCCGGCCGCGGCCAGTCGATCATCGAGTTCATCCTCGGCTTCGTGCAGTCCAACATCGTTGAGGGAAACCTCGGCAAGAAAGACGGCGCCCGCTTCCTCCCGGTCATCACCTCGATCTTCTATCATCGTTCTCGGGATGAACATCACCGGCATCATCCCGGGTATCAACATCACGGGAACGGCCGTCATTGGGCTCCCGCTGGTGCTCGCGTTCGTCGCCTACGTCACCTTTATCTACGCCGGTGTCAAGAAGTCCGGAGCCGGATTCTTCAAGACGGCGCTGTTCCCGTCCGGAGTGCCCGTCGGCCTCTACATCATCGTGACGCCGATCGAGTTCCTCTCGACCTTCATCCTTCGCCCGGTCACGCTCGCCCTTCGACTTCTGATGAACATGATCGCCGGGCACATGCTGCTGGTGCTCTGCTTCTCGGCAACCCAGTTCTTCTTCTTCAGCGCCGGCGGGCTGTACGCCCTGTTCGGCGTCGGAACGCTCGCGTTCGGATTCATCTTCACCATCTTTGAGATCCTCGTTGCCGTGCTTCAGGCATACGTCTTCGCTTTTCTCACTGCCGCCTACATCCAGCTCGCGCTGGCTGAAGATCACTAAACGAACCTGGCACTCGCCAGTTCGCCACCCTGGAAGGAAACACACGTGGACCCCATCACGAACGTCGCCGAGCTCACCGGCCACATCGCTCCGATCGCCTTCGGCATCGCGACCATCGGCCCGGCAATCGGTGTCGGTATCGTCGTCGGAAAGACCGTCGAGTCGGTTGCTCGCCAGCCTGAGCTGCAGGGGCGCCTGACCGGCCTCATGTTCCTCGGTATTGCGTTCACCGAGGCCCTCGCGTTCGTCGCGATCGCCGTCGCGTTCATCCCGTTCCCGTAATAATCACCAGTCAAAGAGGAGGCAGGAATGCTTAGCGCAATCCTGGCTGCGGCAGCGGAAACGGAAGAAACGCCGAACCCGCTCCTGCCCGAGCCGTACGACATCATCTGGTCGGCCGTCTGTTTCGCGATCATCCTGTTCGTCTTCTGGAAGAAGTTCCTTCCCGCGGTAAAGAAGACGCTGGATGCTCGCTCCGAGGCGATCGAGGGTGGCATCAAGAAGGCCGAGATCGCTCAGGCTGAGGCCGCTGCTGCGCTCGCGCAGTACAAGGACCAGCTCGCAGAGGGTCGTGCCGAGGCCGCGAAGATTCGCGACCAGGCTCGCGCCGACGGCACGAAGATCCTCACCGAGCTCAAGGAGCAGGCCGCCGTCGAGGCTGCCCGCATCACCACCAATGCTCAGGCGACCATCGAGGCAGAGCGCCAGGGCGCCCTCGTCTCGCTGCGTGCCGAGGTCGGGTCGCTCGCGATCGACCTCGCGTCTGGAGTCATCGGCCAGAGCCTCAGCGACGACAAGCGTGCATCGACCCTCGTCGACCAGTTCCTTGCAGAGCTCGAAACTGACGACAAGGCCAAGGCGGTTAAGTAATGGGATCGGCAACCAGGGTGGCGCTGGCGGATGCCCGCACGGCGCTCGGTGCGCTCAAGGTGACTGACGCACTCGCGGCAGGGCAGCAGCTCTTCAGCGCTGGCCGTGTCATCGGGGATTCTGCGCAGTTGCGTTCGATGCTCGCCGACCCGGCGGTTGCCGCCAGCGAGAAGAAGGCTGTCGTTGACAGCCTCTTCTCCTCACTCGGCGCTCCGGCACGTGGCCTGCTCGCAGGGCTCGTCGCCTCTCGCTGGTCGACTCAGGATCAGCTTCTGGCTGGCATTGAGGAGATCGGCATCCGCGCTGTGGCGCGATCGGCGCCCAAGAGCCTGTCGATCGAGGGCGAACTCTTCGCCTTCGGTGCGGCTGTCACCTCAGATGCTGAGCTCGAGCTGGCCGTCGGAAGCAAGCTCGGCACCAATGCGGCTAAGTCTGCTCTGGTCTCGGCGCTGCTCAAGGACAAGGCAAGCGAGCAGACCCTCGCCATCCTCGACCACCTCGTGCAGCAGCCTCGCGGCCGCCGCATCGGTGGTCTCGTTCGCACCGCGGCAGCCATCGTCGCTGACGAAGCAGGGCTGGCGGTTGCCACCATCACGTCGGCATCGCCGATCAGCGCAGCACAGGTCGACCGGCTCCGTGCCGGGCTGTCGAAGAGCTACGGCCGTGACCTCGAGGTCAACCTCGTCGTCGATCCGTCGATCGTCGGTGGCATTCGGGTGCAGATCGGTGACGATGTCATCGATGGCAGCGTCTCGACTCGAATCAACGAACTCAGGCAGAGACTCGCCTCCTAACCCATCAGGGTTGCACCACAAGATTTTCAACAGTTTCGTACCGGTGGCACACAAAACCGGCACAAGCACAAAACTTTTCCACTGAACAGGAAGACACAATGGCAGAACTCACGATCAGCCCGGACGAGATCCGTGACGCACTCAAGGACTTCGTCAAGGCGTACGAGCCCGGCAAGGCGTCGAAGACGGAGATCGGTCACGTCATCGACGCGGCTGACGGCATCGCGCACGTCGAGGGACTCCCCGGCGTCATGGCGAACGAGCTCATCACCTTCGCTGACGGCACTCTGGGCCTCGCGCAGAACCTCGACGAAGACGAGATCGGTGTTGTCGTGCTCGGTGAGTTCACCGGCATCGTGGAGGGCATGGAGGTCAGCCGCACCGGAGAGGTTCTGTCCGTTCCCGTGGGAGACGCGTTCCTCGGTCGTGTCGTCGACCCGCTCGGTGCCCCGATCGACGGCCTCGGCGAGATCGCCTCAGACACCCGCCGTGCACTCGAGCTCCAGGCGCCCGGCGTCATGCAGCGCAAGAGCGTGCACGAGCCCATGCAGACCGGCATCAAGGCAATCGACGCCATGATCCCGATCGGACGTGGCCAGCGCCAGCTGATCATCGGTGACCGCCAGACCGGTAAGACGGCCATCGCGATCGACACGATCATCAACCAGAAGGCCAACTGGGATTCGGGCGACGACGAACAAGCAGGTTCGCTGCATCTACGTCGCCATCGGCCAGAAGGGTTCGACGATCGCGGCCGTCAAGGGCGCGCTCGAAGATGCCGGAGCCATGGAGTACACGACCATCGTCGCGGCTCCCGCTTCCGACCCCGCCGGCTTCAAGTACCTCGCGCCGTACACCGGCTCGGCCATCGGCCAGCAGTGGATGTACGACGGCAAGCACGTTCTCATCATCTTCGATGACCTGTCCAAGCAGGCAGAGGCCTACCGTGCCGTATCGCTGCTGCTGCGTCGCCCGCCGGGACGTGAGGCATACCCCGGTGACGTGTTCTACCTGCACTCCCGTCTGCTCGAGCGTTGCGCCAAGCTCTCCGACGAGCTGGGCGCCGGCTCGATGACCGGTCTTCCGATCATCGAGACCAAGGCCAACGACGTGTCCGCCTACATCCCGACCAACGTGATCTCGATCACCGACGGCCAGATCTTCCTGCAGTCCGACCTGTTCAACGCCAACCAGCGTCCCGCGGTCGACGTGGGTATCTCGGTCTCGCGAGTCGGTGGTGACGCCCAGGTCAAGTCGATCAAGAAGGTATCGGGAACGCTCAAGCTCGAGCTCGCCCAGTACCGCTCGCTCGAGGCCTTCGCGATGTTCGCATCCGACCTGGATGCCGCCAGCCGTCGCCAGCTCGCTCGCGGTGCTCGCCTGACCGAACTGCTGCGCCAGCCGCAGTACTCGCCGATGCCCGTCGAGAAGCAGGTCGTCTCGATCTGGGCAGGCACCAACGGCAAGCTCGACGAGGTGCCGGTCGAGGACATCCTGCGCTTCGAGAGCGAGCTGCACGACTACCTCGCCCGCAACACGAAGGTTCTCGACACTCTCCGCGACACGAACGTGCTCGACGACGACACCGTCAGCGCGCTCGACGCGGCCGTCGACAAGTTCAAGCTCGAGTTCCAGACCGGCGAGGGCAAGTCGCTCATCTCGGTCCGGCATCGAGAGCAGTTCGACGAGACTCGCCGACGAAGACATCAACCAGGAAAAGATCGTCAAGGTCAAGCGCTAGATTCCGGGCGATAGCCACTCAGCCACTTTTCACACACGAAACCAGGGAGCACACCACATGGGAGCGCAACTTCGGGTCTACCGGCAGAAGATCAAGTCTGCCCAGACGACCAAGAAGATCACTCGGGCCATGGAGCTCATCTCCGCGTCGCGCATTCAGAAGGCGCAGCAGCGGGTGGCGGCATCCGGGCCGTACTCTCGCGCCGTGACGCGCGCCGTGTCGGCCGTTGCGACCTTCTCGAACGTCGACCACATGCTCACCACCGAGCCAGAGAAGATCGAGCGCGCCGCCGTCGTGTTGTTCACCTCGGACCGTGGACTCGCCGGCGCGTTCAACTCGCACGATCATCCGCGAGATGGGGGAGCTTCGCACTCGTCTCGAGGGCGAGGGCAAAGAGGTCGTCTACTACCTGGTCGGTCGCAAGGCAGTCGGCGTACTTCGCCTTCCGCAAGCGTGCGTTCGAGGCAGAGCTGGATCGGCGGCACCGATCAGCCCGCGTTCGAGACGGCACAGGAGATCGGTGAGGCAGTCGTCGCGAAGTTCGTGCAGCCGACGGATGAGGGTGGCGTGGACGAGATCCACATCGTCTACAACCGCTTCGTCAGCATGGTCACCCAGGTTCCCGAGGTCGTTCGCCTGCTGCCCCTCGAGGTCGTCGAGGGCGTCGAAAGCGCAGAGCCAGCGAGTTGCTGCCGCTCTACGAGTTCGAGCCCGAGGTCGACGACGTGCTCGACGCGCTGCTGCCGGTCTACATCGAGAGCCGCATCTTCAACGCGATGCTGCAGTCGGCGGCGTCAGAGCACGCAGCCACGTCAGAAGGCCATGAAGTCGGCCAGCGACAACGCCGACAAGCTCATCAAGGACTACACCCGGCTGGCGAACAACGCTCGCCAGTCCGAGATCACGCAGCAGATTTCCGAGATCGTGGGCGGCGCAGACGCCCTGAGCTCGGCCAAGTAGTGAGAGAGAAAGAGAAGCTATGACATTACCGCTCCTGACACGAAGGCTCAGACGCTCCGAAGCCGACCGGCGTCGGCCGCATCGCCCGCGTCACCGGCCCGGTCGTCGACATCGAGTTCCCGCACGACTCGATTCCCGGCATCTACAACGCGCTGAAGACCACGATCACCGTCGGTGACGACGCACACGAGATCACGCTCGAGGTTGCACAGCACCTCGGTGACGACCTCGTTCGCGCCATCGCCCTGAAGCCCGACCGACGGACTCGTTCGCGGCCAGGAGGTGCGCGACACCGGCGGGCCGATCACGGTTCCCGTCGGCGACGTCACCAAGGGCAAGGTGTTCAACGTCATCGGCGAGGTGCTCAACGCAGAGCGACGGCACGATCGGTGGCGAGAAGATCGAGATCACCGAGCGCTGGCCGATCCACCGCAAGCCCCCGGCCTTCGACCAGCTCGAGTCGAAGACCGAGCTCTTCGAGACCGGCATCAAGGTCATCGACCTTCTGACGCCGTACGTTCTCGGTGGAAAGATCGGCCTCTTCGGTGGTGCAGGTGTCGGCAAGACCGTGCTCATCCAGGAGATGATCCAGCGCGTTGCTCAGGACCACGGTGGTGTTTCGGTGTTCGCCGGTGTTGGCGAGCGCACCCGTGAGGGCAACGACCTCATCGCCGAGATGGATGAGGCCGGCGTCTTCGACAAGACCGCCCTCGTCTTCGGCCAGATGGATGAGCCGCCGGGAACGCGTCTTCGCGTCGCACTCTCGGCGCTGACCATGGCGGAGTACTTCCGCGATGTGCAGAACCAGGACGTGCTGCTCTTCATCGACAACATCTTCCGCTTCACGCAGGCCGGTTCCGAGGTGTCGACCCTTCTCGGCCGCATGCCTTCCGCCGTGGGTTACCAGCCGAACCTCGCCGACGAGATGGGTGTCCTCCAGGAGCGCATCACCTCGACCCGTGGTCACTCGATCACGTCGCTGCAGGCCATCTACGTGCCCGCTGACGACTACACCGACCCGGCTCCGGCGACCACCTTCGCCCACCTCGACGCAACGACCGAGCTCAGCCGTGAGATCGCGTCGAAGGGCCTCTACCCGGCCGTCGACCCGCTCACCTCGACCAGCCGCATCCTCGACCCCCGCTACCTGGGTGCCGACCACTACCGTGTCGCCACCAGCGTCAAGGCGATCCTGCAGAAGAACAAGGAACTCCAGGAGATCATCGCGATCCTCGGTGTTGACGAGCTCTCTGAGGAAGACAAGATCACAGTGTCGCGCGCACGCCGCATCCAGCAGTTCCTCTCGCAGAACACCTACATGGCGAAGAAGTTCACCGGTGTTGAGGGTTCGACGGTTCCGCTGAAGGACACCATCGAGTCGTTCGACGCGATCGTCAAGGGCGAGTTCGACCACGTCGCCGAGCAGGCGTTCTTCAACGTCGGGTCGATCAGCGACGTCGAAGAGCAGTGGGCGAAGATCCAGAAGGAGAACGGCTAACAATGGCCGAACTCAAGGTCAGCGTTGTCTCGGCCGATCACGAGGTGTGGTCGGGCACGGCGAAGCAGATCATCGCGCGCACGACCGAGGGCGAGATCGGAATCCTTCCAGGCCACGAACCGGTGCTGGCAATCCTCGCCAAGGGTGAGGTTCGCGTGACGACCGTCGACGGCAACGTCATCACCGCCCAGGCGAACGATGGCTTCCTCTCGGTCGAGAACGACACTGTTACGGTCGTCGCTCGAAACGCAGAGCTGGTCTAGCCTGCAATGAGCGCACGGCGTTCACCATGCTGATCGCGATGGCTGGACTTCCCGGTTCCGGGAAGTCCACCATCGGCGCAGGTGTTGGGCGCACGCCTCGAGCTTGCCCGTGATCTCGGTCGATCCGATCGAGTCGGCGATTCTGAAGGCGGGGATCGACATCGATCAGCCGACCGGACTGGCCGCGTACCTGGTGGCTGAGATGCACGCCGAGACGACCCTCGCGGCAGGCCGCAGCGTCATCATCGACGCCGTGAATGCGGTCAATCCCGCGCGCGAGCAGTGGATCAATCTCGCCCTGCGGCGCAACGAACAGCTCAAGTTCATTGAGGTGGTCTGCTCAGACCCCGAGGTGCATCGTGAGCGAATCGAAAGCCGCGAACGCCAGCTGCCGCACCTGCAGCTGACCTGGCACGCCGTCGAGCAGAGTCTCGACGATTACGCCGAGTGGTCCGGCTCGAGCGCGGGAGTCGCACGCATCACCCTCGACTCCGTCGCAGCCGCTCGGCGCCAACATCGAACGCGCCATGGCGTTCATCGAGTCGTAGGTGCTGCTGCTTCTTCCACCGTCTGAGACCAAGCGTGACGGTGGAATGGATGGCTCGGCGCTCGATCTCGGACGACTCAGTTTCTCGACGCTGACGACGCAGCGCGCGCCCGTCGTCGCTGGCCTGCGACGACTGTCGCGCTCCGTCGGTGGATCCATGACCGCGCTGTCGCTCGGCCCGACGCAGCGGTTCGAGGTCGATCGCAACCGTGCGCTCGCGACCTCGCCGGTCATGCCGGCGCTCGAGCGCTACACCGGCGTGCTGTACGACGCCCTCGATGTCGCATCCCTGACGCGAGCCGGCACGTGCGTTCGCCGGCAGGCACCTGGCCATCCACTCCGCGCTGCTCGGCCTGGTGCGAGGGGACGACGCGATTCCCGCGTACAGGCTGTCGCACGACTCGCGGCTGCCGGGGCTGTCGCTGCGCAGGCATTGGCGCGAGGCCGTCACGGCGGCGCTTGCCGCCGAGGGCGGACTCATCCTCGACCTGCGCTCCGATTCGTACATAGCTCTCGGGCCCGCACCGTCTGCCGTCGCGATTCGCGTCGTCTCGGAGGATGCCCGTGGCCGCCGGGTGGCTCTCAGCCACTTCAACAAGGCGGGCAAGGGCAGGTTTGCTCGCGCCGTCGTCGAGGCCGGGGTCGTCCACAGCACTGTCGACTCGCTGCTGGAGTGGGCATCAAGCTCGGGCATCAGGCTCGACTCCACCGAGGCCGGCCTGGATCTCGTGGTGTGACCGGCTAGTCTGCCCGCCAGCATCCGACTACGTGGTCGTCGACCATCCCCGTCGATTGCATCAGGGCATACATGGTGGTGGGCCCGACGAACCGGAACCCCCTGCGCCGAAGCTCTGCGCTCATCGCCGTCGATTCGGGGGTGATCGCCGGAATCTGCGCCATCGAGGTCAGGCGCACGGCTCGCGCCGGGGGAGCGAAACTCCACATCAACTCGTCGAGCGCACCGGGCGTACGAGCGGTGAGTTCGAGTGCGAGACGGGCGTTGCCGATGGTGGCGAGCACTTTCGCCCTGTTCCGGATGATCCGCTCGTCGCCCATGAGCCGCTCGATGTCGTCGTCGCCGTAGAGCGCGACGCGCTCCGGATCGAATCCGTCGAACGCGGCGCGGAAGCCCGGTCGACGCCGGAGGATGGTGATCCACGAGAGGCCCGCCTGGAACGCCTCAAGACTGAGTTTCTCGAAGAGAGCCTGGTCTCCGTGCAGCCGCCGGCCCCATTCCTCGTCGTGGTAGCGCTGATATTCGGTGTCGTTGCCCGCCCAGTGACACCGCGAAATGCCGTCGGTGCCCACGAGCACACTGCGGTCGGCCTCGCCGCTTTCAGGATCGGTCACGAGCGATGCGCAATGCCCTCGTGGTCGAGCAGCCAGGCCTTCGTGGCGATGCCGTCCCCGGCGCTGAAGCCGGTGATGCGACCATTTGTGGCCAGCACCCTGTGGCACGGCACGATGATGGGTACGGGGTTAGCCCCCACCGCTCCACCCACGGCCCGGCCGGCACCAGCGCGTCCCGTGGCGTTGCCGAGGAAGCCGTAGGAGACCACGGCGCCGAACGGGAGCCTGGCAAGTTCAGACCAGATGGTTTTCTGGAACTCGGTGCCCGCCACCGCGACCGGCACATCGAATTCGGTGCGCGAGCCTGCGAAGTACTCGCTGAGCTGGGTGACGGCGGTCTCGAGAACCGGAGCGCTATTTTCGGGGAGGTCGTCGTGGGGAAGTGAACCGTCGCATTCGATGGCGAGCGAGGTGATCGACTCACCGTCGCTCTGAAGCTCGATGCGCCCGATGGGGGATTCGGTGCGGCGCAGAAATGCGGGAGTGCCCCGGCCTGATGAGGAGCCATGGCCGGTGCCAGCGGCGAGAGTTACTGAGGTCATGACACGACTGTAGCCGTGGCATCCTGCGCTCTTCTGGCGAATTTCGGACATCGGTGTGAAACGGCCGGCGTCGGGGACGGTGGAGGATAGGAGCATGGCTGACATCGAATTTCGCGCACTGGGGCTGGGCGGCCCGCTGGTTTCAACGATCGGGCTGGGCTGCAACAACTTTGGCAGGAAGGGCACAGCCACCGAGGGTCAGGAGGGCACGAATGCCCTCATCGCCGAAGCGGTGGACCTCGGGGTGACCCTGCTCGACACCGCCGACATGTACGGCGGTGCGCCGGGCGTGAGCGAAACGCTCATGGGCGTCGCGCTCAGGGGCAGGCGGGACAGCGTGTTCCTCGCCACAAAGTTTGGCCATGACAGCTTCGACATGGGCATCGCAGCGGGGGAGCGGAAGGGATCGCGGGCCTACATCCGGGAGGCCATCGATGGATCACTGCGACGCCTGCAGACCGATCGCATCGACCTGTACCAGCTGCACACTCCGGATCCCCACACGCCCATCGAGGAGACGATCGCAGCCCTCGATGAACTCGTGGCCGAGGGCAGGGTCATCCATTACGGCCATTCGAACTTCACGGCCGATCAGATCGATGCCGCAGCGGCCGCCGGTGGCAAGTTTGTGTCGTCGCAGAACGAATACAGCCTTCTCGCCAGGGACATCGAAGCCGAGGTGCTGCCCGCGATCAATCGTCACCACCTCGGCCTGCTGCCGTACTTCCCGCTCCAAAACGGCCTGCTCACCGGCAAGTTCACCCGCACCGAACGGCCCGCCGATTCCCGGATCATGCGCCAGCGCCCGCACATCGCCGAAAACGCGCCGTGGGACGCGCTCGAGGCGTACGACGCCTTCTGCGCGAAGGCGGGCATCTCCATGCTCGAGGCAACCTTTGGATGGCTGCTGGCCCAGCCCGGTCTCACGAGCGTCATCGCCGGAACTACCCGGCCAGAGCAGCTCAGGCAGAACGCGGCGGCAGCAACGGCCTGGGTGCCGTCAGAGAGCCAGATCGAGGAGATCTCGGCGATCTTCGCCTGATCGGCTAGGAGTCGCCCTCGGTGCGCGGCTGAATGTTGATGCTCTCGTTGAGTTCGGCGACCTCGGCGTTGAGCGCGTCGAGCTGCGCGACGAGGTCGTCGTACTGGGTGACTCGATCGGCGATCGATACGTAGAGAGCGTCAAGCTCGTCCTGTCGCGCGACCAGGGACTCGCGCTGTGTGTCGAACTCCCGCTGGGTGAATTGGCCGCCCTCGTCAGCGAGCTGATTGAACGTGGTGATGTCGGCGTTGAGTGAGTCGTAGCCGGAGTTGTAGGCGACGTAGTCGCTGTCGATGCTCGTCTTCAGCGCAGTGATCTGGTCGACCAGGTCGGTGATCTGGGCCTGGCGCTGTGTGAATACCGCGTCAGAGGTGATGTGCAGCTGCACGACGGCCTGCCGATCCGTGAAGAACGTGCCGTAGTACTCTTCCAGCTCGGGGCTGATGTCGGTGAACTCGGTGCCGACAATCGAATGCAGCTCGTTCAGCCGTTCTCCGGGCTCTGCGGTGGCGTAGTAGTCCATGGTCGTTACGAAGGCGGCGTCGTCTGCGCGTTGTGGACGCTTCGGACTCGAGCAACGTGCCGAACTTCTCGCGGTCGGCATCCGACATCCGATCCCACACAGCGTGCAGCATTTCATGGGCGGCGACGACCTCTTCGATGCCGTCGAGTCGAATGTCGGTGACGTCAAACAGGAAGATCTTGCGTTCGCCGTGCACGTAGCATCCGAGGATGCCCACGTCTTCGAGTTCGCTCGCGCAGTGTTCGTCGAACGACGCCGTCGACTCGATCGACGGACGACTGGCATAGAACAGGAACCTGCCCTCATCGGTCATGGTGGCGCGCTCCGCATAGGAGACGAGAGTCGGCGTTGGTTCGAACTGCCAGACGGTGAACTGGTCGCTGACGCGCTGCTGGTGGGTGAGCACCCACACTCCGGCCGCCCCCAAAGCGAGCACGAGGATGGCGCCGAGCACGGCCAGAAGGACGCGCCCGAAACTGGGTCGAGCCCGCACCGGCTGCTCAGGCAGCGGGGCGGGCTCGATGAATGTCACGGCAGAGACTCTATCCCGGGGCGACGAGGAATGAAGATCAGGGCTGCAGTACAACCTGCAATTCAAGGCTGATTGTGACTTTGTCGCCGAGGGTAAGTCCGCCGGCCTCGAGGGCAGCATTCCAGCTGACGCCGTAGTCCTGGCGGTTGATCACGGTCGACGCGGTCGCGCCTGCCTTGGTCTGTCCGTAGCCGTCGGTCACGATTCCGCCGAATTCACCCTTGATTACCTCTGACCGGGTGACGCCTCGCAGCGTGAGATCGCCCGTGATCGTGAACTCGTCACCGGAGGTCTCGACTGCCGTGGAGGTGAAGGTCATCGTCGGGTATTCCTCGGTGAGGAAGAAGTCGCTCGTGCGCAGGTGTGCGTCGCGGTCCTTCTGGTTGGTGTCGATGGAGGCGATATCGACTGTCGCTTCGATCGTCGAGTCGGCCGGGTTCTCGCCGGTCACGATGGTTGCATCGAAGCTCTTGAACGAGCCGCGCACCTTGCTGATCGCGAGGTGCTTCACCGAGAACGAGATCTCGGAGTGGATCGGGTCGAGCTTCCAGGTGCCGGCGACGTATCCGGGGTGAATGTCAGTTGAGGTAGTCATAGTTACATGCAATTGCATGGACCTCGCAGATATTCCCAAAATTGGTGACATGTCACATTTATTTTTTGGATGCCGCGACTGAGGTGCCGCGACGCGGTGACCGGGCCTAGTGCCCGGTCAGCGGCCCCATCAGCCGCGCGGCCAGGGATGGGCGTCCGGTCAGGCGTTCTTCAGCATCGGCCAGGGTCATCGCCATGAGCCCGGCGTTGGCGCCGAGGAACCGCAGCGGCTCCGGCTCCCACCGGGGTGATCGGTGGTTCACCCACGGAAGCTCGGTGAGAGCCGAGTGCGTCTGAGTCATCAGGTCTGCCAGGGTGCGGCCGGCCAGGTTCGTGGTGCTCAGCCCGTCCCCGACGTACCCGCCCGCTCTGGCGATACCGATGCGCGGGATCGTAGCTGGCGGTCGCGTGCCAGTCTCTGGCGACGCCGAGCGGGCCACCCCAGCGGTGAGTGACCGACACGTCGCCGATCATCGGGAACATCTCGCCCAGAGTGCGGCGCAGGTGGTCGAAAACGGCCGGCACCCTGTCGTACTGGGGCCTGATGGCGCTGCCCCAGTGATATCTGGCGCCGCGTCCACCGAACGCGAAACGGTTGTCTGCCGTGCGCTGTCCGTACACGAGCAGGTGCCTGAAGTCGGTGAAGGTCTGCCCGTGCTCGATGCCGATCTCATGCCACGTGGCATCCGGGAGCGGTTCCGTGGCGATCATGAGCGAATACAGCGGCAGCACGCTGCGCCGGGTTGCCCGCAGCGTGGCTCCGTACCCTTCGGTCGCGACGACGACCTTGTCGCAGCGCACGGCATGGTTCGCGGTGCTGACGCGGTGCGCTGAGTAGTCGAGCACCTCGGTGCCCTCGTAGATCGTCACCCCGCGCGCCTCGAGCGCCCGCGCGAGGCCGCGCACCAGCCGTGCCGGGTGCAGTCTGGCGCAGGCCGGGTCGAAGGTCGCACCCAGCGCTCCGGCGGCCTTCACCCGGTCGGGACCCCACAGCTCGATGCTGTCGACACCGAATTCGCGAGCCTCAGCCACCTCGGCTTCGGCGGCGGCAAGCTGCACCGGCGACCGCGCGAACGCCACGGTGCCGCCTTTGGCGAAGTCGACATCAAGCCCAATGGATGCCGCCACCCGGCCGACCTCGTCGACGGTGTCGATCATCGCCCGCCGCATCGCCAGGGCCGCCTCGCGACCGTGAGCCTTCTCGAGCGATGCCGTGGAGCGCGGGAACAGTGCGCTGCACCAGCCACCGTTGCGGCCGGAGGCACCGAACCCGACGATCTCCTTCTCTATGACGGCAATCGAGAGCGAGGGGTCGCGCTCGCCCAGGTACCAGGCTGTCCACAGCCCGGTCAGCCCGCCGCCGATGATGGCGACGTCGACCTCGAGGTCTGAGCCCAGCGCCGGGCGCGGGGTGAGGTCATCCTGCGCCGTGTCGTGCCAGAAGCTCAGGCCCCGATAGTCGGTCACGCGAGACCGCGACTCACAACCGCGACCATGCCTCCGTCAGTACCGAGCGCAGGATGCCCTCGATCTCGTCGAACTCGGCGGGCCCGATGGTCAGTGGCGGAGCCAGCTGGATGACGGGGTCGCCCCTGTCGTCGGCACGGCAATACAGTCCGGCGTCGTACAGGGCCTTGGAGAGGAATCCGCGGAGCAGGCGCTCGGCCTCGTCGTCGTCGAAGGTCGTCTTGGTCGCCTTGTCCTTGACGAGCTCGATGCCGAAGAAGTAACCAGCGCCGCGCACGTTGCCCACGATCGGAAGGTCGAGCAGCTTCTCGAGGGTCTTCCTGAAGATCGGCGAGTTCTCGCGAACGTGCTCGTTGAGCTTCTCCTCCTCGAAGATGTCGAGGTTAGCCAGCGCGACGGCAGACGAGACCGGATGACCGCCGAAGGTGTACCCGTGGTAAAACGCCGTGGTGCCGTGCTTGAACGGCTCGTAGATGCGGTCCGAGATGATCGTCGCGCCGATGGGGGAGTACCCGCTGGTCATCCCCTTCGCGCAGGTGATCATGTCTGGCACATAGCCGTATTCGTCGCAGGCGAACATGTGTCCGATGCGGCCGAAGGCGCAGATGACCTCGTCGCTGACCAGCAGCACGTCGTACTGGTCACAGATCTCGCGGACACGCTGGAAATAGCCGGGCGGGGGCGGGAAGCATCCACCGGAGTTCTGCACGGGCTCGAGGAAGACCGCTGCCACGGTTTCAGGGCCTTCGAACAGGATCATCTCTTCGATGCGGTTGGCTGCCCACACGCCGAACTCGGCTTCGACGTCCGTGGCCGCAGCAGATGCAACGAAGCCCATCTCCTCGGCACGGTAGAAGTTCGTGTTCGGCACCCGGAATCCACCGGGAACGATCGGCTCGAACATCTCTTTCATGGCGGGGATGCCGGTGATGGCAAGGGCGCCCTGCGGTGTGCCGTGGTAGGCGACAGCCCTCGAGATGACCTTGTGCTTGGTGGGCCGGCCCTGCAGCTTCCAGTAGTACTTGGCGAGCTTGAAGGCGGTCTCTACGGCTTCTCCGCCGCCCGTGGAAAAGAACACGCGGTTGAGATCGCCTGGCGCGTAGCCGGCAAGACGGTCAGCCAGCTCGATCGCGTTCGGGTGCGCGTATGACCAGATCGGGAAGAAGGCGAGCTCCTCGGCCTGCTTCGCCGCGACCTCGGCGAGACGCTTGCGTCCGTGACCCGCGTTGACCACGAAAAGGCCGCTGAGCCCGTCGATGTACTTTTTGCCCTTCGAGTCCCAGATGTGGTGACCTTCACCCTTGGTGATGATCGGGACTCCGTGGCCGTCCTCCAGGACCGACTGACGGGAAAAGTGCATCCAGAGGTGGTCTTTCGCCTTCTGCTGGAGGTCGGCTTCGTTCCAGGTCTGCGTTGCTGTCATGTCTGTGGTGGTCATTCTGGTTACCTTGTTCCCCAGTTGTAGAACTGTTTTTGTAGTTTCAAATACACAAAGGTCTCGGTCGACTGCACGCCATCGATCGAGCGGATCTGCTTATTGAGCAGATTGATGAGATCGTCGTCGTTTTCGCAGACGACCTCTGCGAGGATGTCGAAGCTTCCCGCGGTGAGCACGACGTAGTCGACGGCCGACATTCCGCTGAGCTTTTCGGCGACGACCGTGGTGTCGCCGCTCACGCGAACGCCAATCATGGCCTGGCGGTAGAAGCCCAGCTGCATGGGATCGGTGACCGCCACGACCTGCATGACGCCGGAATCGGTGAGCTTCTGAACGCGCTGCCGGACCGCAGCCTCACTGAGACCCACGGCCTTGCCGATCTCCGCGTACGAGCGTCGGCCGTCGGCCTGCAGCTGCTCGATGATCCCCTTTGAGACATCATCCAGCTGCAGCGGACGAGATCCGGGTTGGCGAGGCGACGGGCACATATGTCGATTCTGTCAGCGCAGTCGGGCGCTGACAAGTGATTCCGAATCAATTCTCGGTAAGAATCAACGAAATCGGTAGTGCCTCGGGCTGGATACTGAGCTAATCGCTTGGGTAGGTTAGGTACATGGCATCTCACGAGATTCAGAACTTCATCAATGGCGAGTATGTGTCGGCGCGAGCCGATTCCAGTTTCGACGTCATCGACCCCGCGAACGGGCAGACATACGCGTCATCCCCGGTTTCCGGCGCCGCCGACGTTGATTCGGCATTCAGTGCGGCATCCGCCGCCTTCGAGGGCTGGGGCGAATCCACGCCGGCAGAACGACAGCTCGCCCTGTTCCGCATCGCCGACGCGATGGAGGCTCGTGCCGAGGACTTTGCTGACGCGGAATCGAAAGACACAGGCAAGCCGCGTGGTTCACTCGTCGAGGACGAGATCATGCTCTCGGTCGACCAGATCCGGTTCTTTGCGGGCGAGGCCCGTCATCTCTCGGGCATGGCAACCGGTGAGTACATGAAGGATCACACCTCTTCCATCCGCAGGGAGCCGATCGGTGTCATCGGGCAGGTCACGCCGTGGAATTATCCGCTGAACATGGCGGTGTGGAAGTTTGCGCCTGCGCTCGCGGCTGGCAACACCACCGTGCTCAAGCCGAGCGATACGACGCCGTCATCCACTCTTCTTCTTGCCGAAGTTGCCGCAGAGTTTCTTCCTAAGGGCGTCCTCAACGTCATCACGGGCGACCGTACGACCGGCGGTCTCATGATCGATCACCGCACCCCGCAGATGGTGTCGATCACCGGCTCAGTCCGTGCAGGCATGGAGGTCGCCAAAGCAGCGGCGAACGACGTCAAGCGCGTGCACCTTGAGCTTGGGGGTAAGGCGCCGGTGATCGTCTTCGACGATGCGGACATCGAATCCGCAGTGGAGGGCATCGCAATCGCCGGATACTTCAACGCCGGCCAGGACTGCACTGCGGCCACGCGAGTGCTCGTCCAGGCTGGCATCCACGACGAGTTCGTCGCAGCGCTCGCAGCGTACGCAAGGGAGAACGCCAAGACTGGTGCCCCGGATCAGGAGGGCATTCTGTTCGGGCCCGTCAACAACGCGAGCCAGCTCGAGCGGGTCACCAGCATCGTCGATTCACTGCCGGACAACGCCACGATCGAGCTTGGCGGTGCGCGGCAGGGCACGACTGGCTACTTCTACGAGGCCACAATCGTCTCGGGGCTCAAGCAGACGGATGACGCGATCCAGAACGAGATCTTTGGCCCGGTGATCACCGTGCAGAAGTTCACCGACGAAAAGCAGGCCCTGCAGTGGGCCAACGACGTGCAGTACGGCCTCGCGTCGAGTGTGTGGACGAAAGACCACTCCCGCGCCATGCGCTGCGCCAAATACCTCGACTTCGGGTGCGTGTGGATCAACACGCACATCCCGCTAGTCGCCGAGATGCCGCACGGCGGATTCAAGCACTCCGGATACGGGAAGGATCTCTCGAGCTACGGCTTCGAGGATTACACCAGGGTCAAGCACGTCATGAGCTACATCGGTGGTTAGACCCTAAAGTAAGCGCATGGCCGAGCAACTCGAAGACACGAACACCAGGCCGTCGCGGCGCCAGCCCGCCGGTGCCAGCGGGCGTGACGATGCTGTGGTCGACGAGTTGGCGAATACGGTCATGACCTCGCGCAGGGTGGTCGCGGACCTCGTCGAACCGGCGCGCACGGTGGTATCGCGGGAAGACGTCGAGGCCGTGCTTGGTCTTCCGCGTGGTGAATCGACACCGAAAACCGGCCTGTACAGTTTCCAGATCGGTCCGTACGCATCGCCCGTCATGCTCGACAGGCCCGCCAGGGTGGGTCGGGCGCCGGCTGCGCCGAGGATACCGACCGGTGTTGAGCCCGCGCTAATATGTGTCGACTCACCGAGCCACGAGGTGTCAGGTACTCACCTGGAAGTGCGCCAGGTCGGGTCGTCCGTCGTCGTTACAGACCTGCGCTCTACCAACGGATCCGTGGTCATGCAGCCAGGAAGCATCCCGCGAAAACTGCGTCAGGGTGAGTCGGTGGTCGTCTCGCCGGGCGCGCTGGTGGATATTGGTGACAAGAACATTCTCCAGATTCTCCCGATGCAGCGCCTCGGCTAATCAACTCAGAAAGGTAGCCGTGACTGAAATCGGCCCGAACAATGAGGGCATCGCCGTGTCCATTCCCGGCCTGCCTGAGGATGCACTGCGCCTGGCGTGGGCATCAGCGACCGATGTTGGCCATCGGCGCCAGGTCAATGAGGACAGCTACGTCGCGCGGTCCCCGCTGTTCGCGGTTGCGGACGGCATGGGGGGACACTCCGCCGGAGACCTCGCCAGTGCTGCAGTCGTCACACGACTCTCTGAGATCGTGAGTACCGGAGTGCTCGAACCTCAATCCATCGAGGACGCGCTCCAGCTGGCCACAGATGACATCAGCACGATCGCGGAAGACAGCGAACTCGGAGTGGGCACCACGGTCACCGGAGCCGCGATCGTCACACACGACGAGCACCTGTACTTTGCGGTGTTCAATATCGGTGACAGCCGCGTGTACAAATTTGAGGCAAATGAACTCGCCCAGGTCACGATCGATCACTCGGTCGTGCAGGAGCTCGTGGAATCCGGCACTCTCACGCGGGAGGAAGCGGAGAGTCACCCTGACAGCAACATCATCACCAGGGCGGTCGGATTCAGTTCGCGGCCGTACCCAGACTTCTGGATGGTTCCGCTGCGCACGGGACTCAGGCTGCTGATCTGCTCGGACGGTTTGACCAAGGAGGTCAGCGACGAACGGCTGAGGATGCACATGGCCGCGGGGCTGAGCCCCCACGAAACGGCCGGTGCGCTCGTGGACGCCGCGCTCGCGGCCGGGGGCAGGGACAACGTCACCGCGGTCGTCGTTGACGTGCTCGAAGCACCGGATTCAGTGGACTTCGACGACACGGCACCGCGCACTCATCGCTTGTAGCACGTTTGGGCGCTACTCGGAATGGGGGGTCGCCAGACGCCCCCCGTTAGGGGGCTATAACGGCTTGCTGGCGCATGTACCTGCCTACAATTGGGGATCGGACCCGAATCCAGGAGGTGATCGTGGCGCGTAGATTGCCGTCCTCGCCTCCCATCCTGCCCGGATTTTCGCATATCCACGTGCTCGGTTCCGGTGGCTTCGCCGACGTATTCCTGTACGAACAGAACATGCCCCGCCGCCAGGTCGCAGTCAAGGTGATGCTCAGCGAGATCGTCAATGATCAGGTCAGGCAGATGTTTCAGGCAGAAGCGAACCTGATGGCGCAGCTGAGCGCGCATCCCTCCATCCTCACTGTGTATCAGGCGAGCGTCTCGTCCGATGGACGGCCATACCTCGTGATGGAGCTGTGCTCCTCCTCGCTGAGCCAGCGATACCGAACCGAACGCCTTCCCGTCTCCGAGGTGTTGCGCATCGCCGTCAAGATTGGCAGCGCCCTCGACACCGCAAACCGCGCGGGTGTTTTGCACCGGGACATCAAGCCGTCCAACATTCTCACGACCGCATACGGCAATCCGGTGCTGTCGGACTTCGGCATCGCGGCGACCCTCGGCGAATCCGAGAGCGTCGAGGCAGTGGGAATGTCGATTCCCTGGTCTGCCCCCGAGGTGCTCATGGACGAGACATCCGGAAACGTCCCCTCTGAGGTCTGGGCCTTCGCCGCCACCATCTACTCTCTCCTCGCTGGTCGCTCGCCGTTTGAAGTTCCCGGTGGGTCCAACAAGTCGACGGACCTGATCTCGCGAATCAACCGGGCAAAGCCCCAGCCGATCGGCCGCAGTGATGTGCCCGCCAATCTTGAGCGCGCACTCATTCGCGGGATGTCGCGCAAGCCTGAGGCGCGTCAGGCTTCGATCATTGAGCTCGTGTACGAACTGCAGTCAATCGAGTCGGAGATGGGCCTGGCTCAGACAGCAGTCGAATCCGTGATCGATGACTGGGCGCTCGCCACCGTTTCGGACCTCGAGGATCGCACGCGAATTCGTGGCGGGGTTTCGCCGGTTGCGTCGGTTTCTGAGCGCAGGCGTCGTCGACGAGGTGGCGCGGCCGACGAGCCATACGCCGGTGTCGGTACGGTGGCGCGCGAGTCTCGCTCCAGCCCGAGAGCTACCGGGACGGGCACCGCAAAGAATCCGGGCGGGCGTCGCGGCCTCATCTGGGCTGCCGCAGCGGCTGGAGCCCTGCTCGTTCTTGGACTTGTCGCCGCACTCGTGTTTTCGCTTGCAACCACGGGTCAGGGCAGCGTCCCGACCGTCTCCAATATTCAGTCGGCGGTGTCTGATGGCGCTGTGACGTTCAGTTGGCAGGATCCGGGCATCAACGAAGGCGATTCCTATCGCATTGTGACCGGCGCCGGACAGTCGAGCATTCAGCGCAGCCCCGAATTCACCTACGACGGCGACCCCGGCGAGCGGGTCTGCATCACGGTAATCGTCAACCGCGAGGGCAAAGACGGTCCGGCCAGCGGCGAGAAGTGCGTAGACATTCCAGCATGATGAGTGCCCCATGCTGAGGAAGTGGCTTGCCTCACACGCATCCTCCGTCGTCAGTCTGACCAGCGGCGTGGTGATCGCTGCGCTCGTCGCCACTGTCGCCATCGTCTCCACCGGGTATTCGGCGCAACGCCTTGATCTCGGCGACGGATCAGTGTGGGTTGCGAACAGCCAGCAGCAGGCGATCGGCCGGGCCAATCCCGAGGTCCTTGAGCTCAATACCGTGGTGTCGACGACGGGCAACGACGTGGACGTGCTGCAGCACGGCGAAACCGTCATGCTCTTCGACAGGTCCGAGATCAAGATCGACATCGTGGATCCAGCGACCTCGCAGGTCACTGACAGCGTGCCGCTGCCGCCGGATCAGCCCGAGGTGTTCCTTGCTGGCAACAATGTGGTCGTCTTCGCCGAGGGCACAGGCGAACTGTGGATCGTGTCGGTCGAGAATTTCACGACTTTCGATGCCGAATCCGAATCGACCCTGAGTCTCGGCAAGGGGGCAGCCGTGAGCGTGGATCCGGATGGCCTTCTCTTCGCGTACTCACCAGTCACGTCCCTGGTGTACCGAGTGGATGCCGCTGAAACCGGAGCAGTGGAGTCGAGTGAGCGTGCCAACCTCGCGGTTGCCGACGCGGCCGTGAGCATCACATCGGTCAGTGGACGGTGGGCAATTCTGGACCTCGACGCCAACCAGCTCTACCTGGCCGAAAGAACGGTCGACCTCGCGGGGCTCGTCGGAACCTCCAGCCTGGTGAGTCTGCAGTGGGCAAGTTCGGACGGCGACAGGGTGCTTGTCGGATACACCGGAGGACTGATCAGCGTCCCCCTCAGCGGCGCAGCAGCGGTGAATCTCGCCGACGGGCAATCCGGAATCGCGGCCAGGCCGCTCGCGCTCGACGGCTGCGAATTCGCTTCGTGGACGAACGGCACGAGCTGGCGCCGCTGCCTGGACGACGGCGGTGATGGATCGACGTTCGCCCTGGCATCCGTTACCGCCAATGCTCAACTGTCTTTCGTCACCAACGGTGACACCGCAGTGCTCAACGACCGGCGAACCGGCCGCACGTGGGCCGTGCAGCGTGCGGGCGAGTTGATCAACAACTGGGATGACCTGATCATCACCGATGATCAGCAACCCCAGGAGCAGCAGAACGACGACTCGGTGCCGCCCGAGGTGGAGAAAATTCAGGAACCCCCGGTCGCGATCGACGATCAGTTCGGCGCAAGACCCGGACGAGCCACGGTGCTTCCGGTGCTGCTCAACGACTACGACGCCAACGGCGATGTGCTCGTCGTCAGCGACCTGGCTCCGATCGACGAATCGATCGGAAGAATCGACCTCATCAATGAGCGCCAGCAGATTCAGCTGACCCTGAGCGAGGGCGCCACCGGCCAGATCTCGTTTCCGTACAGCATCACGGACGGCAGGGGCGGAAGCGCTGCGGCTATTGTGACGGTCACGATTCGCAGCGCCGGCGAAAACTCGCCGCCGGTGCAGGTGCGTTCGAGCAAGACCTCTGTGGTGGCATCCGGCCGTGTGACCACTCAGGTTCTGTCCGACTGGATCGACCCGGACGGCGACGCGTTCTATCTCACCAACGCGACGGTGGCCGCCCCCGCCGCCGTGACATACAAGCCGAACGGCACGGTCATCTATTCGGATGCCGGATCCGGCGGTCAGCTCGCAATCGTGACACTTCTGGTCTCCGATGGTGCTGCCGAGGGCACAGGCTCACTGTCGGTGGAGGTCAAGGCGAGCGGGGAAGTGCCGATCGTCGCGGATCCGTTTGTCGTGCTGGTGTCAGCAGGGCAGGAGACGACAATCTCACCCCTCGATCACGTCCACGGCGGATCAGGCATCCTGAGGCTGAACAGCGTGCCGGCCAAGCCCGATGTGACACTCACCCCCAGCTACGAGACCGGCACCTTCCGCTTCACGAGCAGCCAGGTACGCAGCCACTACCTCGAGTATGTGGTGACGGACGGCACGCTGACAGTGACCGGCATGGTGCGGGTGGATGTGGTGTCGCCACCCGATCCGAGCACCAAGCCGATCACCGTTCCCAAAACCGTGTTCGTGAGAACGCTGCGCAACGAGAGAATCGATGTCGCCGGCACCGACGTCGACCCCGCAGGCGGGGTTCTGCTCGTCACCGGCCTGATGAACATCGCCAGCAACTCCGGGGTGCGGGCCGAGATCCTCGACCAGCGCATCGTGCGGGTCAGCCTCGACAAGCCCCTTGATAACGGGCCAGTGTCGTTCAACTATCGAATCAGCAACGGCCTTGCCGAGGCCGAAGGCGTGATCACCGTCATCGAGATTCCCGCGTTGACGCGAATCCAGCCGCCGATCGCCAATGACGACAGCGTCACCGTGCGAGTGGGCGAGGCGATCGATATCCCGGTGCTCGCCAACGACGAGCACCCTGACGGCCTGACTCTCACGCTGCAGCCGGTGTTGGATCAGGCGCTGCCGGAGGGCTCGGGCCTGCTGTTCGCGTCGGGACGCGTGCTGCGGTACCTCGCTCCGAACAAGACCGGAAACTTCACCGCCGCGTACCGCGTAACCGGACCGGACGGCCAGGCAGCGACGGGACTGGTGCGGATTTCTGTGCGCGAGCCTGACACCGCGACGAACCACGCACCGGTGCCGACCACGGTGACGGCCAGAGTGCTCGCAGGCGAGACAGTTCGCGTGCAGATCCCGCTCAGTGGCATCGACCCGGATGGCGATTCAGTGCAGTTGATCGGTCAGTCCACCAACCCGGAGAAGGGATCGGTATCTGGGGTTGAAGACGACACGTTCCTGTACACGGCGGGCACGTATTCGGCTGGCACCGATTCCTTTACCTATACGGTCATCGATTCGCTGGGCGCCAGAGCCACCGGTCTCGTGCGTGTTGGCATCAGTCCTCGACTCGAGGGTGCGCGAAATCCCATCGCCGTAGTCGACGAGGTCACTGTGCGTCCGGGCGTTACCGTGTCGGTGCAGGCCCTGGCCAACGACTCCGATCCTGACGGCAGCCCGCTCACCATCACCAGCGCCGTGCCAAACGACGACGTCACCACCGCGGAGATCGCAGGTATCGACGTCGTGGACATCACACCTCCCGCTACGCCCGGCAACTATGGCGTGATCTACACGATCGAGAACGACAAGGGCGGCACGAGCCAGAACTTCATCCGGGTGACCGTCGACCCCAATGCCCCGCTGTCATATCCCATCGCAACCGACAGCGTGCTGACCCTGTCTGATGTGCTCGACCGCCCGCAGGTCACCGTGGACGTCCTGGCAAATGTGTTCTTCGCTGACGGCGAATCACGGTCACTTGGTTTGTCGATCTATCCAGGATATTCGAGCAACGCCAGGGTCACCTCTGACCAGCGCATCGAAGTAACGGTCGCTAACAAGAGTCAGATCATCCCCTTCAAACTGACGCATCCCGACGATTCGAACGTGTTCAGCTACGCGTTCATCAGGGTGCCGGGTCTGGATGACGCGCTGCCGCAGATCGATCGCCGAGCTCCAGCCCTTAGGGTGAACAGTGAATCCGAGCTCGTGATCGACATCAACGACTACGTGATCGCCGTCGGCGGCAAGACTGTCAGACTCACGGATTCCAGCACGGTTCAGGCAACCCACTCGAATGGTCGCAGCCTGGTCGCCGACCAGTTCACGCTGAGGTTCACCTCGGCCGACCGGTACTTCGGGCCAGCCTCGATTTCGTTCGAGGTCACGGACGGCACGTCGGCAAAGGACCCGAACGGTCGCACCTCGATTCTCGTGCTGCCCATCACCGTGGATCCCCGGGCGAACCAGGCACCGGCCTTCGACGGAGCGGTCATCGACTTCGAGCCCGGCGAGGAGCGTGACATCGACCTCGTGAAGCTGACGACCTACCCGTACCCGGATGACATCGACGAACTCGTGTACTCGATTCTGGCGCCCCAGCCCGACGGATTCCGAGCGACCCTGACGGGCACCATCCTGACCCTGAAGGCCGACACCAACGCGCGTAAGGGTGCGGTGAGTTCCATCTCGCTGGGAGTTCGTGACGGAATCAACCAGGGCGACTCCGGCCGCATTCAGCTTACGATCGTGCAGTCCACGCGACCTCTGCTCATACCGGCGGCCGATTCGGCGGTCGCTCGACGCGGTGGCACGACAGCCGTGGATGTGCTCCTCAACGATGCCGCGACCAATCCGTTCCCCAATTCCCCCCTGCGCGTCGTCAGCATCAGAGGGCTGGATGGCGGTTCGCTTCCTGCCGGGGTTGTCATCAGCCCGAACGCGGACAACACCAAGCTGGCCGTCACGGTGTCGGCCAGCGCTCTGCCAGGCGACGTGAACCTTCAGTACCAGGTCGCCGATGCGACAAACGACCCGGATCGCTACGTCTGGGGTTCCATCGCCGTCTCTGTGCAGGACAGGCCGGATCCGGTTGCCAACATCGCCCCCACCGGCTTCGCCGACAAGTCGATCACCATGCGCTGGAACGCGGGGGCGTTCAACAACTCACCCATCACGATGTACCGGGTCACCGCGAACCAGGGCGACACCGTCGTCAGCACCACCGATTGCACGGGCACCACCTGCGCGATCCCGACGCTCGGCAACGGCCCATCGAACGCCGTCACCGTCACGGTGGTGGCCATCAACTCGATCGGTGAATCGGATCCTGTCACGCTCGCCGACCCGATCTGGTCTGACCTCATCCCACCTGCCCCCACCGTCTTCGCCTCTGCGCCACTCGATCGCGGCCTGAGCATCTCCTGGAATGCAGTCTCCTCGCCGGCTGGCGCGTCGCCGGTGGACCGGTACCGGTTGACGGTCGGCGCATTCTCGGGAGACTTTGCTCCTGCCGCTATTTGCAGCGGAGGCACCTGCACGGTCAACACCCTCACCGCAGGATGGACGCTCGACAACGGTGTGGCGGTCACGTACACGGTGAGCCCACGCAACGCTGCGCTGACGGCTCTGTCCGTGTGGAATGCGAGCGAACCGCGATCCGACGTTCCCGCAGGACCACCGATCGCCGTCGCATCGCCGCTCGCAACGGTGACAGGTGACGCGAGCGTGCGTCTGGACTGGCCGGGAGTCTTCACCGACAACGGCAGGTCCATCTCGAGTTTCCGGGCCGCCGCGTACACGGGTTCGGCTCCCACGTGTGCTGCCGACGGCTCGGTAACGAGCAACGGCGCCGTGGTGATCGATGCCGGCACCGGGACATCCGCTCAATTCAGCGGTCTGCAGGCCAACGCCGCCTATTCGCTGCTGGTTTTCGCGTTCAATGGGCAGGGCTGCACGGCCAGCCCATCCGTTATCGCCCACACCGCTCCCGGCGTGGTGACCGCTGTCGACACCGGCACCGGTCCCGTGGCGAACGGCGACGTCTTTGACTACAAGTTGCTCGGCGGATCCATCGGCGCAGAGCAACTCACCGGCGATTACTCGATCATCTACAGGCTGATCGGTTCCGGGGTTCCTGCGACCGAATCCGGACCGGTCCCGCTTGGTACGTTCCTGACTGCGGACGGTCTGCAGTACGGCCACAACGTTGCTGTGCAGGTGCGAGCCTGCCGTACCTGGGATTCGGTGCCGCTGTGCCAGTCATCGTGGTCGGCATCGTTCAACCTCGGCATGCCCGTCGATCCGCGGGTCACAGGCCAACTGACGTTCGTGGCTGACGATGTGCTGGTCTCGAATTCGGGAACATTCCAGTGGGATGGACTTCCGGTCGGATACAGCCTCGTTGAGATTGCCTGTGGTGCCCCGCCCAGCACCTTCGCGCCGGCGGGAACCGAGAACACCTGTCATGCCGATGCGGGTCCGCTGCAGGTTCCGCAACTCACCATCCGCGTTACGGCCAATGGCACGACTTACACGAAGACTTACGACGGGCCGGATTATGACTAACGCCCACCCGATGAGCACCCGCCCGAATTCAACCAGGGGAGTACCAGCATGACCATGACACAGGAACAGGCCACCTGGTTCTCCAACATTTTCAGCAGGCTGGTCGCCAATGTCGACCAGGTGCTGCTCGGCAAGACGTTCGTCATCCGCCTCGGATTCACCGCCCTGCTCAGCGACGGCCACCTGCTGCTTGAAGACTTCCCGGGGACAGGCAAGACGTCGTTTGCGCGCGCCATGGCGCAGAGTGTCGCCGGATCGAGCAGCCGCATCCAGTTCACTCCGGACCTGCTGCCCGGAGACATCACCGGCGTGAGCATCTACAACCAGTCCGTCTCTGACTTCGAGTTTCACCGCGGACCCATCTTTGCGAACATCGTGCTCGCTGATGAGATCAACCGCGCGAGCCCGAAGACCCAATCGGCCCTGCTGGAGGTCATGGAGGAAGGCAACGTCACGGTCGACGGCGTGACTCACCCCGTCGGCGCGCCATTCATGGTCATCGCGACACAGAACCCGATCGAACAGGCAGGAACGTATCGGCTGCCAGAGGCTCAGCTCGACAGGTTCATCATGAAGGCGTCGATCGGATACCCGGACCACGCATCCACGCTCCGAATCCTCGAGGGCGCTGGGGTCAAGGCCCACGAAACCACCGTGCCACCGATCGTGACAGCCGATGTGGTCGCCGAGATGTCCCACCTCGCGCGCACGGTTCACGTCGACCCCACCATCAACGACTACGTGGGCAGGCTGGTCGAGTCCACGCGCACCTCACCGGAGGTGCGTCTCGGCGCCAGCGTGCGAGGCGCGCTCGCGCTCATCCGTACCTCAAAGACTCTCGCGGCGGCCAGCGGCAGGCACTACGTGATCCCGGATGACGTGAAGGCGCTGGCCGAGCCCGTTCTCGCGCACCGGCTCGTTATTGACCCTGAGGCCGAGTTTGACGGGGTGACCGCTCCGAGCATCATGAGCCAAATCCTGATGGAGACCCCGCCACCCAGCGAGCGGCAATCCGTGTAATGGCGGATCGAGTCACAGAATCGAACGGGGCCGCGGCGCCGCACTCGAGGAATCCGGGTAGATCGACCGCGTCGACGGTATCGGCGCGCTTCGATTCTCAATTCACCACAGGTACGAGCGGTCTCACCAACGCGCGCACGCGAATCGTGGGGGAACGAACCGGGTTCCTGGCTGACACCATCATCGCCACAGTTCTGCTGGCTCGCGCGATCGGGGGGTTCCTCAGCCGTATCTTCTCGAGAGTGGCGGCTGTAGTCACGCCGCTGGGCTGGTCGATCCTCGCGCTGGTGCCCAGCGCGCTGTTGGCCGGATACCTCATCGGCTGGGTCGAGTTGATCGTGGTTGGATTTGCTGGCGTGGCGCTGGTGGTCATCGCCGTTATCTACCTCGTGGGGCGGAGCACCATCCAGATTGGCCTCAGCATCCCGCATCGCAGGGTCGTCGCCGGTGAGCAAGCGCTGGGCGAGATCGAGATTTCCAACACGGGGCGCAGGCGCACACTCGGTATCACGATCGAAATCCCGGTCGGCCATGGGCTCGCAGAGGTTGCACTGCCCAGCCTGCGCAAGGGTGCCAGGTTCACCCATAGCTTCACCATTCCGACCGCTCGTCGAGGCGTGATCCCGGTTGGCCCGGTGAGAACCGTGCGAGCTGACCCGATCGGGCTCGTGCGCCGCGAATTGCTCTGGGCCGATGTGCAGGAGCTGTTCGTGCACCCACGCACTGTCGGGATCCCGAGCATGAGCACCGGGTTCATCCGCGATCTCGAGGGCAACCCGACGCGAGACCTGTCGAACAACGACGTGTCGTTTCATGCGCTTCGCGAGTACATGCCGGGCGACGAACGCCGCTACATCCACTGGAAATCCACGGCGAGGACAGGCACATACATGGTGCGCCAGTTCGAGGAGACGCGTCGAAGCCACCTGATGATCGCGCTGAGCCTCGCCAGTTCCGACTACGCCACCGACGATGAGTTTGAACTCGCGGTGAGCGTTACCGGCTCGCTCGGGGTCAGGGCCATCAGGGACACCCGAACCGTCACCGTCGTGGCCAGCGAAGATACTCCACAATTCGCGAAACGCAAGGTGTTCGCGGTGCGGCTGCTCTCGACCCTGACTCGCACGAGGCTGCTCGATGATCTCGCACTCGTCGAACACACCGAGTCCGCGCTCACCATGCCCGATGTCGCACGTGTCGCGGGAGAGCAGGCGAGCGGGGTATCCGTCGCGTTCCTGGTGTGCGGCTCGCGCGTCACGCGTCAGGAGCTTCGGGCGGCATCCACGAAATTCGGAATGGGAGTCGAGGTCGTCGCCGTCGTGTGCGACCCGGAGAGCGCGCCGGGGCTCCGACGGATCGCTGGCCTGAGCGTACTCACCATCGGCTACCTCGAAGACCTCAAACAGTCCCTCGCCAGGGCGGCGGCGGCATGAGCAGGCGAAGGAAGATCTCGCGTGGCTTCGTGCGCGCGACGCCCCTGTTTGTCGTGGTCAACGTCGCCATGTTCTGGCTGGCGACCGCGATCGCCGCGACAGCACTCTGGCCGATCTATCGCAGTGTGGCGCTGCTGATCCTGGTGGGTGTATCGCTCGCCGTCGGCACGATTATCGCCATCCTGGGCGCATACTTCCGCTGGCCGTCTCCCGTCGTCATGCTGCTGACAGTTGTGACGTTTCTCGCCGTCGGAGTGCCCCTCGCGGTGCCCGCCAAGACGCAGTACTCGGTGTTGCCGACCCCCGAGGGACTTCTCGATCTGGTGACCGGGGTCGCCTTGGGGTGGAAGCAGCTTCTTACGATCACACTCCCCGTCGGCGAATATCAGGCCCTTCTGGTTCCGGCGCTTGTGCTGCTGCTCGTTTCCACCGTCATTGGTCTGAGCGTGGCGGTTAGAGCGAGGCGAGCAGAGGTCGCTGTGCTTTTCCCCGTGCTGGTATTCCTGGTGGCGACCGCCTTTGGGCCAAAATTCCCCGAGCGCCCGCTGGTTACCCCGATCGCCCTGCTCGCCGTGACCCTGCTGTGGCTCGTGTGGTTCCGCTGGTACCGCAGACGTGTCGCCGTCAGATCGCTCCTCGCGCAGTCCACAGCCGTCACCACCGTTGGCCGTGCATCGGATTCGGGATTCGCGGGATTGCGCACGGCGATTAGCGCCGCGCTCATCGTGGCCGTCGCCTCCGGCGCGGCCGTGAGCGCGGTAACCTTCCTCCCGCCTTCGGCCGACCGCTCGGTGCTTCGCACGACCATCGTGCAGCCGTTCGACCCCCGCGAGTACGTGAGCCCCCTCTCGGCTTTCCGCAGCTACTGGCAGCCAGCACTCGCGAGTGCGACGCTGTTCGAGGTGTCCGGGCTGGCGGTGGGGGACCGCGTCAGGCTCGCCACCCTCGACACCTACAACGGCGTCGTGTATTCGGTGGGCAGCGACCGAGTCACGAGTCAGTCCGGCTCGTTCACACGGGTTCCCTCGGTTTTCGATCAGTCTGCTGTCGAGGGTTCGGAGCAATCGCTCGACATCACGATCGATGGTTACTCCGGAGTGTGGATGCCCACGGTCGGCAAGTTCGAATCCGTCGAGTTCGACGGTTCCGACGCAGATGATCTTCGTGACGGCTTCTACTACAACGACGTTTCCGGTACGGCCGCCGTGGTCGACGGACTGTCGAGCGGCGACGCATACTCGCTCACTGCGATCGATCCAGTCCAGCCGACGGAAAGTGAACTGGCGGATCTCAGCCCGGGTCCAGCATCCGTGCCCAGAGCGCGTGAGATACCGGTTGAGCTCACCGCTCGGCTCGAGGAGTACACCGAGGGAATTTCCGGAGCCGGCAACAGCCTGGTTGCAGCCCTTGCCGGGTTGAAGGCCGACGGTTACATCAGCCACGGGGTGGAAGCAGACGAGCCAGTCAGCCGCTCTGGGCATGCCTCTGATCGCATCGCGCAGCTGTTCACCGATCCACGGATGATTGGCGACGCTGAGCAGTACGCCGTGGCCGCGGCTCTTATGGCGAGCGACATCGGATTTCCCTCCCGGGTGGTGCTGGGCTTTGTGCCACAGGGGCAGCGCGTGACTGGCTCCGACGTCTCCGCGTGGATAGAGGTCAATACCGTGCAATTCGGTTGGGTGACCATCGATCCGAACCCACCGGTACGGGACATCCCTGAAGAAATCCCTGAAGAGAGATCCCAGATCGCCAGGCCGCAGACGATCGTGCCGCCGCCCCTGGTTGAATCAGAAGCCCTCGACAGGCAGATCACCCCAGACACGCAGCAGGACCGGGCGCCCGAGGTGAACCAGGTGTTGCAGGCGGTTCTGGCGGTATTGCGCGTCCTGGGCTGGGTCGCTCTCGCGGCATCAATCCTGCTTGCTCCGTTCATCTTCGTCGTGGCAGCGAAGGTGCGCCGGCGACGGCTGCGTCGCCGCGCATCCACCCCAACCCAGCGCATCACGGGCGGCTGGCAGGAGTTCGAGAACGCCGTAATCGATCACGGGCTGACCCCGCCTCCGTCGTCGACCCGAACCGAATTTGCATCGGTGGCCGGCGGCGTACAGTCTGAGGTTCTCGCGGCCATCGCCGACCGCGCCACATTCGCGCCCGACGAGTCGTCGAGGCTGGATGCCGACAACGTGTGGCGTGCAGTCGACGAATTGCGGGCCTCCCTCGACGACGGTCTGAGCCGGTGGCAGCGGCTCAAGGCCCGAATCTCCCTACGTTCCCTTGGTGGTTATAGTGTCAAGAAGCTGTTCAACCGATAGAAAGTGCGTGCCGTGACCTGCTCTTATTGCGGTACCGATCTTCCCGCGGGTGCCATGTTTTGTGGTGAATGCGGTCGTTCCACCGGTGCGCGGCCCGCGCACGTTCCTGTCGACGTCCGGCGCGAGGATCCCTCGCCCGAACCCGAAGCAGCAGAACCCGAGTTGGAACCCGAATCCCTGCAGCAACCCGAGTTGGAAGCCGCCGGCGAAGCTGACGTCGAATCTGACGTCGAGTCTCACGTCGAACTGGATGCAGACGCGGAACCGGAAACCGACGTCGAGCCGGAGCCGGAGCCTGAGCCGAGCGAGCCCGAGCCCGAGCCGGAGCCGGAGGCAGAGCCAGAGCAGGAGCCCGAGGCGGACTCAGAGCCAGAGCCGGAGGCAGAGCCAGAGCCTGAGCAGGAGCCCTCTCCTGAGGAACCGAGTCGAGAACGCGGATCCCGAGCCGAGCACCTGAGCTTCTCGAGCCCGAGCTCCTCAAGGCCGAGCATCCCGAGCCCGAGCATCCCGAGCCGAGCATCCCGAGCCGAGCACCCGAGGCCGAGCTTCCCGAGGCCGAGCCGGATGTTGAAGTGGATCTCGAGCCCGAAACTGACGGCGGGAAAGCCGACGAACTTTGCGCGCAGTGCGGCCAACGATTCGAGGAATCCGACATATTCTGCTCGGAATGTGGATTCGTTCGCCCACGTCGCGAGCCAACACAGCGTCCGAGCGACACAGTGGCGTACGACCCCTTCCCCTGGGGGCTTCCGCGCTCGACCGAGACCGTGCCAGCCCACCCCCATGTCACGGGAGCGAACCCCGAGCCGGCTGGCGCCGCATCCGAGGCTGTTTCAACCGAATCGTGGTCAGCCTCCACTCCTCCCGTCGACAAACCCTTGAGCCGACACGCAGTACCAATGACCGACAGTGAGCTCGCAGACGTCGAGGAAACGCGGATCGTCGGTCGGAACTCGGGTGGCGATAGATTCGTGCTTCAGTTCAGCACGGGTGAGAGCGTGACCGTGTTCGGCACCGGCATGGTCGGTCGGCACCCTCTGGCCGAGCCCGGCGAGTACTTCGACACCTTTGTAACGATCGTCGATCCAGGCAAGTCCGTCTCGAAGACACATCTGGAATTCGGACAGAGCGGTGGCAGTTTCTGGGTGAGCGACAGGTATTCGGGAAACGGAACCGTCGTGCGCGAACCCGATTCCGTGCCAAAGCGGTGTGAACCGGGAAAGCGGTACCGGATCGTGCGTGGCACCAGGGTCGAGATCGGCGAGCAGTTCTTCATCGTCAGCTGAGCCATCAGCTGACGTTGGGAAACAGCTTCCAGGGAGTTGTCGTCGTGTGCTTTATCGTCATGGAGCGCTAGGGACCACAGCGACTCAAGTCGGTGGATAGCTGCAGACCACTCCACCACCCCGTCTGGGAGAGACACCTAATCCACTGCTGCGGCCGGGAGGGCCGCTGACCACCGCGCTCGTGGTTGCCTTCATGGGTGAGCACCCCTGGTCCGCCACGCGTCGTCGTACCGCGTCCACCCGCCTCAGCGCCGCCCTTCCGCTTCCCGATCATCGCGAGTATTGCCCCGCTCGTGGCCGCCCTGGCGCTCTGGCTGATTACGAGTTCGCCCTTCGCTCTGCTCTTTGCCGTGCTCGGCCCGGTCGCAGCACTCGCGAGCTTCGCTGATTCGAGGATCGGCGCGCGCAGGTCGCGCAAGCAGGAACTCGCCAGGTTCGCACGTGAGCTTCTCGACACGCACCGCGCAATCGGCGAGGCGCACGAGGCTGAACGATCCGACCTCGCCGAACTGGCACCGGGAGCGGAGGCGATCGTTGCTCGTGATGGTGCTGATCCCTATCGATGGACGGCATCGGTGGCTTCGCCCGTCATGGTCACCGTCGGCACCGGTGTGATTCCCAGCGGACTGCGTCTCGATGTCCCATCCCGCACGGTGTCGTCCCCGGTCGACGACGATCTCGACGAAATCGACAGGGTCGCGGCGGTGGTTTCGAACGCTCCGGTGCTTGTCGACGCGCGGCTGGGGATCGGGGTATGCGGGGCGCCCGCGCTGGCCGAGGCACTCACGAGAGCGATCATCGTCCAACTGGGCTGGGCGTTGTCGCCAGCAGACCATTGGGCCGCCGCGTCGGCCGGGGCGTCCCTGTGGATGGATGCCCTGCCCCACCCTGCTCGACGGAAGGCCAGACCGGGATACTGCGCGGAGTTCGGCTCGCACGCAAGTGACCGCGCTGCCGCAGTGGTTGCCCGTGCGCAAACCCCCGGCGAGTTGCCGGGGGAGTGCCGCATCGTCATCCTCGTCGGCAACGACTCCGGTGCCGAGATTGTCAGGCACCCAGACCGAGCGCACCGACGAGCCGTTTTCCCCGGGGTGCTGTCGTCGGGAGGCCGCGATCGACTGGGCCAACCGTGCGTCCGTCGACGCGGAGCGGGAGGGGCTCATCGCTTCTGGCACCGATCTGCCCACGGTCGTGTTGCTCGGTTCGATGCTGCCGATCGCCAATCATCACGAGCACAGCGACACCCTGGCCGCGCAGTTTGCGGCCGACGGCGCGGGCGCGGTCACCATCGATCTCGTGGCGCACGGCCCGCATGCCGTGGTCGGTGGCACCACGGGAAGCGGCAAGAGTGAGCTCCTGATCTCGTGGGTGCTGGCGCTCGCTGCGCGCTTCTCTCCCGAACAGGTCACCTTCCTGCTGCTCGACTTCAAGGGCGGATCGGCCTTCGATCCGCTGGCAAAGCTCCCACACTCCGTGGGCATCATCACCGATCTGGATGCCACGGCGGCGGCTCGAGCACTCGCGAGTCTGCGCGCCGAACTGAAGCATCGCGAGCGGGTGCTTGCGGCGGCGGGGGCTCGCGACATCCGGAATCTTCATGGTTCGAGTGACGTGAGCCTGCCGAGGCTGGTCATTGTGGCCGATGAATTCGCCGCGATGCTGGCCGAACATCCCGATCTGCATCCACTGTTCACGGACATTGCATCGAGAGGCCGGTCTCTCGGGGTGCATCTCATCCTGTGTACGCAGCGCCCGGCCGGGATTGTGAGGGACGGCGTGCTGGCAAATGCCGATCTGCGTATCTCACTGAGGGTGAACAATGGCGCAGACAGCGCGGCCGTCGTGGGGTCGAACGCCGCGGCAGAGCTCTCCGCCCACCCCGTGGGCAGGGGATTGCTGGCGGTGGCAGGCGCAGCGCCGCGCCAGGTGCAGTTCGCGATCGCGGAGGAGGGTGATGTCGCTGCGATTGCCGAGAAGTGGGCAGGAGCGGATGCGCCGCGGCGGCCGTGGTGCGACCCGCTGCCTGCGGTGCTGACACTGCGGGAGGTGGTTGAATCCGGACCCGGTCGAGGCGATTCTTCGGTGTCGTTCGGGCTCTCCGACCTGCCGGACGAGCAACGCCGTTCAATAGCCGAGTGGGACGCGCGTCGCGATGGACACGTCCTCGTGCTGGGCGCGGCACGCAGCGGCACATCCACCGCGCTGCGGGCCATTGCGCGTGGGGGACTGCTCGTCCCCGCCGACGTTCCGGGCGCCTGGGATGCGATCGACAGCCTCGAATCGGCTGCACACACCGTCGCGGCCATTGACGATCTTGACTCGTTGCTCGCGCGGTTTCCCGCGGAATACAGGGACGCTTTTGTGGAGCGGCTTGGCAGAATTCTCCGGGATGGCCCAGCCCGCGGTGTCAGTGTTGTACTGGCCGCCCAGCGATTGACCGCCGATCTCAACACGCTCGCCGCCATTGTTCCGTCGCGACTGATGCTGCGGCATGCGAACCGGTCGGACTTCGTGCTCGCTGGTGGCGAGGGCTCGGCATTCGACGGGCTGCTTCCGCCGGGAGGCGGAACGTGGCGCGGCGCGCGCGTGCAGGTGGCCAGCGATCCCGACCCGCTTCGCGTTTATGCCCCGCAGGCCCCCGTGGTGCCGCCTCGCGCCAGACCGTGGGCGGTTGTCACTACCCGCGTGTCGGCGCTCGCCGTCCGGCTGATCTCGAGCGGCCTCGAGGTGCTTGAGCTATCGACGCAGGGCGCGGGGGAATGGGAGGCGCCGCCGCGCGCCGGGCAGGCGATCGTCGGCGATGTAGAGCAATGGCAGTCGCGGTGGGGGCTGCTGCCTGCGCTGCGCTCCAGTGCAGAGATTCTTTTCGACCGGTGCAGCGTCGCTGACTACCGATCATTGACGCGATCACGTGAGTTGCCACCCCCACTGGTCGGCCTCAAGGACGCGCTGTGGATCGAGGGCGACGACGGCGTGCGGCGGGCGCGATTGCCGTCGCCGACGCCCTCGCACCGCAGACAGTCGTGATGATCGGTGTCCGCCATTGATTCCGCACCCAAATCGGCATTTGGGTGCTGATTTCGTGAAATCCTTGTTACGAAATAGCCGCTTTCGTCTTCAGGGGCTGTGGCTGACGCCGGTGGTGTGCAAGTATCGACCAACGCGCGAAGGAGCTGTCACAGATGTCATCAATGCCGAAATCACTTCCCGAAGATCCGATCATCCGCCAGCTGGTCATGCAGGCCAGAAAATCGCAGCTGAGCAGGCGACACCTACTTCAGGGAGCCGGGATCGGTGCCACGGCGCTCGCGCTTGCAGCGTGCGCCCCGTCGGGCGGCAACGCACCTCAGCCGGCCACCGACATTTCGGATACCGACAAGACCCTCACGTGGTCGAACTGGCCGGCGTACATCGACGAGGACGACAACGGGGACTACCCGACCCTCATCAATTTCGAGAGCACGACCGGGATCAAGGTCGCGTACAAGATCGACATTGACGACAACAACACCTACTACGGCACCATCAAAGACCAGCTCGCTCTCGGACAGGACACCGGCGCGGATACGTTCTGCCTGACGGAGTGGATGGTCGCTCGACTCATCCGGTTCAAGTACGTGCAGGAACTCGATGCTGCCAACATCCCGAACAAGAAGAACCTCACTCCCGCCCTGCTCGACCCTGACTTCGACCCGGGTCGCATGATGTCTCTTCCGTGGCAAAACGGCTTCGCCGGAATTGCATGGAACACAGAGGCGCTGCCGAACGGACTCGAGAGCGTGGACGACCTGTGGGATCCGAGCCTCAAGGGCAAGGTGACGGTGCTGAGCGAGATGCGCGACACGATGGGAATTCTCATGCTCAGCCAGGGCGTCGACATTTCGTCGACCGACTGGGGAATGGACGAATACTCCAGCGCAATCGATGTCCTCGAAAAGCAGGTCACCTCCGGCCAGATTTCCGGCATCAAGGGCAACGAGTACATGCAGGACTTCGTGTCGGGCGACGCAACGGCCGCCATCGCCTGGTCGGGTGACATCACGGTGCTGAACGCGGAGGCCGGCTACGAGAAGTGGAAGTTCGCGCTGCCAGATTCGGGCGGCACCCTGTGGGGCGACACCTTCGTGGTGCCGATGGGGTCACCACGCAAGAAGAACGCCGAGACGCTCATGAACTACTACTACGAGCCCGAGGTCGCAGCCGAGGTCGCCGCGTGGGTGAACTACATCACTCCCGTGGAGGGAGCACAGGCGGTCGCTGCGGAGAAGTTCCCGGAAGTTGCCGACAACCAGCTGATCTTCCCCAACGAAGAGACCCTCAGCAACGCCCACATCTTCCGCACGCTCGACACCGCAGACGACCAGGCATTCAACGCCGAGTTCCAGCGCGTGAAGCTGGGGGCGTGATGGCCAAAAGTGCTTTCGCCGAGGCGGGTGCCGACCTCGAACTCGTAGGCATCACCAAGCGATTTCCGGGGTTCACCGCCATCGATGAGCTGGATCTGCTCATTCCGGCTGGCTCGTTCTTCGCGCTGCTTGGTCCATCGGGATGTGGCAAGACGACGACCCTGAGGCTGGTGGCCGGTCTCGAGCAGCCGACGTCAGGCCGCATCCTGATCGGTGGACAGGATGTCACTGACATCAAGTCATTCAAGCGGCCGGTCAACACGGTCTTCCAGAGCTACGCGCTGTTTCCGCACATGACGGTGTTGGAGAATGTGGCGTTCGGCCTTCGCCGTCGCGGAATAAGCGACGCTGGCGCCAAGGCGCATGAGGCGCTGCGCCTCGTGGAGCTCGATCATCTCGCGGCCCGTAAGCCGCAGCAGCTCTCTGGCGGTCAGCAGCAACGAGTCGCACTGGCTCGAGCCGTGGTCAATCGTCCTGCCCTTCTGCTGCTGGATGAGCCGCTCGGAGCGCTCGACCTCAAACTCCGGCGGCAAATGCAGCTCGAATTGAAGTCGATCCAGAGCGAGGTCGGCCTGACCTTCCTCCACGTCACGCACGACCAGGAGGAGGCCATGACGATGGCCGACACCGTTGCCGTGATGAACAAGGGTCGAATCGAGCAGATGGGCGCACCGGAAGTGCTGTACGAACTGCCGAAGACGGCTTTCGTGGCAAACTTCCTCGGCCAGTCGAACCTCTTCACCGGGAACGTCACGTCCAGCGAGAAATCATCGATCATCGTCGAGGTCAGCGGTGTGAAGATCGAGGTGCCAACCGCCCGTGCACAGCGTCACAGCGGCGAGGTCACCATCGGCGTCCGGCCGGAGAAGCTCAAGTTGCACACGTCAGCGCCGCCGACGAAGCCCGGGGTCAACGTGCTCGGGCCGGGCCGTGTGACCGACGCCTCGTTCAGCGGGGTCAGCACCCAGTATCTGGTCTCGGTGCCCGGGCTGGGCGTCATCACCGTGTTCGCGCAAAACATGGAGTCCGGCCCTGTCGCTCACATCGGCAAAGAGGTCTGGGTGTCGTGGACCGTGGATCACAGCTTCGGTCTCGCTGATGAGCCGGGCCAGGTCCCGCGATTCTCCGCAGACGACGACACCGCCACGATCGCCACTCAGAGAAGGCAAGACCTGCTTGCGGAGATCGAGGAAGGCTAGTGGCGTTCGCAGCCATCGGGTCGTCGACCCACACGGACCAGTCGCCGCGGCGCAAGTCGAAGGTGGCACTCATCCTGCTGCTGCCCGGGCTTGCCTACCTCGGGTTGTTCTTCCTGACGCCCCTGATCTCCCTGGTCCTGACGTCGCTTCAGACTCCGGTGGAGTTTGGTGACGTCGGACAGTATCAGCCGGGATTCCAGATCGAGAACTACGCGATCGTGGTCGGAGCCTACTGGCCGCACTTCCTGCGAGCCTTCGGCTACGCACTGGCCGCGACCTTCTTCGCGCTCGTCATCAGCTATCCGCTCGCGTACTTCATCGGGGTGAAGGCGCGCGCCTGGCCGCTGCTTCAGGCAGTCATGCTGACTCTGGTCATCGCGCCGTTCTTCATCTCGTTCCTGCTGCGCACGCTGGCGTGGAAGCAATTGATGTCCGATGACTCTGGCCTCGTGTCCGCGCTGAGGGCGCTCACCATCCTTCCTCCTGACGGGCATCTCCTCGGCAGTTCGTTCTCGGTGATCTTCGGGCTGACCTACAACTTCCTGCCGTTCATGACGCTTCCCATCTACACGACGTTGGAGCGACTCGATACCCGGTACCTCGAGGCCGGGGCGGACCTCTACGCGAGCCCCTTCACCACCTTTTGGCGCGTGACGGTGCCGCTGTCGATGCCCGGCGTTGTCTCGGGCACGCTGCTGACCTTCATCCCGGCGTCCGGCGACTACATCAACGCCAGTGCGAGCTTCCTCGGGTCGTCCCAGACGCAGATGGTCGGAAACGTCATCGAGTCGCAGTTCATTTCGCTGCTCAACTACCCGCAGGCCTCCGCCCTGTCTGTGTTGCTGATGGGACTGATTCTGCTCATCGTGGCGCTGTACGTGAAGCGCTCCGGAACGGAGGAACTGCTGTGAAGTTGTCTCTCGGCAAGTGGCTCCTGCCTCTGTACAGCGCGCTCGCGCTGATCTTCATCATGATTCCGATCGTGTACACCTTCGTGTTCTCGTTCAACGCCTCGGTCAAGTCCAACATCGTGTGGGTCGGCTTCACGCTCGACAACTGGACCAACGTCTGCCAGGCCCAGGGCGTGTGCGCTGCATTCGGCACGAGCATCCTCGTGGGCGCCGTGGCGACGGTGATCGCTACAGCGCTGGGTACCGCAATGGCCATCGCGCTGGTGAGGTTCAAGTTCCGCGGCCGCTCCACGGTCAGTCTGCTTTTGTTCCTGCCGATGGCGACTCCCGAGGTCGTGCTCGGCGCCGGGCTCGCAGCGCAGTTCCTCAGCGCGGGAGTGCCGAAGGGGCTTGGAACGATCATCATCGCTCACGCGCTCTTCTGCCTGAGCTTCGTGGTGGTGACGGTCAAGGCGAGAGTCGCGAGCCTCGACCCCGCCCTCGAGGAGGCGGGACGCGATCTGTACGGCTCGTCGGCGCAGGTCTTCATGAAGATCACACTGCCGCTTCTCATGCCCGGCATCATTGCCGCTGCCCTGCTGTCGTTTGCGCTGAGCTTCGACGACTTCATCATCACGCGCTTCAACAACGGTGGCGTCGAAACTTTCCCGGTTTTCGTCTACACGGCGGCGGCGAAGGGGATGCCACCAGAGGCCAACGTGATTGCGTCGGCGGTGTTCCTGTTCGCTCTCGTTCTGGTGGTCGTGAGCCAGCTCACATCGGCCATGCGTCGCAAACGGCTCGCACAGGTGTCGTAGCTGGCGGCGCTCTCCAGCTGGCGATGCTCTAGCTGGCGTTGGCGACCGAGTCCACGACGCGCAGTCCGCCGACGGGGACGCCGCGGCCGAGCACTGGCTCGGTAACGGTGGCCGCAACGGCAGCGGCGTCCGAGGCATCCACAGCACCCACCGACGCCAACAGCGCGAGCCCAACGGCGATCGACGGGCGCATGCTGCCGTCGATGACCTTCAGGGCCACCGAGGTGCCGTCCGGGGCGAGCGCGACGAACACGCCTTCGGCCCCGGACTTGGCGACCAAGCCCAGTGCGCCGATGACCTCCGCAATCGCGGCGGAATCGAGCGCCCAGGGATCGGCCCGAATCGCGTCGGACAGTCTCACGCCGTCGGGATCGCTGTGCAGCGCCGTCATCGACCTGGCAAGCCCACGCAGGGTCACGGCAAACACGGGGGAGCCGCAACCGTCAGTGCCGCTGTGTTGGATGGTCTCGCCGGTGAACTCCTCCACGGTGGCCCTGATGGCCAGCTGCAGGGGATGCGCAGGATCCAGGTAAGTCTCAGTCGGCCAGCCGTTGTGTTTGCAGGCGAGCAGGAAGGCAGCGTGCTTGCCCGAGCAGTTCATGGTGATGCGCCGCTTCCCGGTGGCGCCGTGCCTCGATGCGGCATCCAGCGGATAGTCGACCGGGCATTGCAGCGAGTCCTCGCTCAGCCCAGCGCGAGCGAGTATCTTCTCGACAACAGCCACGTGTCGCGGGGTGCCGAGGTGGCTCGCGGCGGCGAGCACGAGTTGCTCGCCGTCCAGAGCCACGCCCGTGCGCATCATGGTGATCGCCTGCATGAACTTCAGGGTTGAACGAGCGTAGATCAGCGAAGCGCCATCTCCGAGTTCCCGCAATACCGATCCGTCCGGTGCGGCGACAACGGCCGCCCCAAAGTGCCGGGATTCGATCATCCCCGACCGCTCAAGCACAGCAAGTTCGACGACCCCATCAGGCCCGAGAGCGCTGACCATCACAGGGTGGCGAAGGCGTCATCGATGACACCGATTGCCTCGCGGAGCAGGTCGTCGCTGATCGCGAGGCTCGGCAGGAATCTGATCACGTTGCCAAAGGTTCCCGCCGACAGCAGGATGACGCCGTGCTGGGCAGCGAAGGCTGTCACCGCGGCGACGGCGGCGGGGTTCGGGTCGAGCGAACCCGGCTGCACGAGTTCGATCGCGATCATGGCGCCGATACCGCGGACGTCGCCGATGATGGGGTACTTGAGCGCCAGCGCTCGCATTGCGGGCTTCAGGATCGACTCGATCCTGCCTGCCTCTGCGAGCAGATTCCTGCTCTCGATCTCGGCGAACACGGCGATCGCGGCGGCCGCCGCGACGGGGTTTCCGGCGAAGGTGCCACCGAGGCCGCCCTTGTGGGGAGCGTCCATGATCTCGGCGCGACCGGTCACTGCCGCAATCGGCAGGCCGCCGGCGATGCCCTTGGCGGTGAGCACCATATCGGGTTCGACGCCGGAGTGCTCACTCGCGTAGTACTTGCCGGTTCTGGCCATGCCGCTCTGAATCTCGTCGGCAATGAACACGACGCCGTTGGCAGTGCACCAGTCCTGAAGCGCTGCAAGGTATCCGTCCGCCGGAACGATGAAGCCCCCCTCGCCCTGGATGGGCTCAGCCACCACGCAGGCCAGGTCGGCGGCGCCGATCGACTTCTCGAGGTACGAGATCGTGCGCGCAGCGGCATCCGCTCCGCTGAGCCCGTCGCGGAAGGGGTATGAGCCCGGTGCGTGGAAGACCGAAGGCGCGAACGGTCCGAAGCTGGTCTTGTACGGCATCGCCTTGAACGTCATGGCCATGGTGAGGTTCGTGCGGCCGTGATAGGCGTGATCCAGCACCGCTACACCTGCGCGACCGGTGTAGGAGCGAGCGATCTTCACGCCATTCTCAACCGCCTCGGCGCCGGAGTTGAGCAGTACCGACTTCTTCGCGAAGCTGCCGGGGGTGTGCTGGGCGAGCAACTCGGCCACGCGTACGTACGACTCGTAGGGCGTGATAGTAAACATGGCATGGGTCAGCTCGCGGAGCTGCTGCGATGCCGCGGCGACTACTGCAGCGTCGGTGTGACCGATTGTCATCACGCCGATGCCAGCGCCGAGGTCGATGAACTGGTTGCCGTCGACGTCGACCAGGATTGCGCCATGGGCGCGGTCGGCGAATATGGGCAGCGCCGACGCTACCCCGGCTGCCACCACGGCCTGGCGGCGCTCCTGAAGTGCGATCGAGTTGGGGCCGGGAATGGCGGTGATGATCCTTCGCTCCTGAACGATGGGCGATGGCTCCGTAGAGATGGTGTCAGTCATAATAAGTCGAGCCTAGGCGCAGGAATCCCGCGAGGCTACGGAGGCATTCCCGATGAATTTTGATCACAGTTACGCCGTGCGCGTTCAGTGGACCGGCAACACCGGAACAGGCACTACCGGCTATCGCGAATACGCCAGGGACAACCTGGTGTCGGCCGAAGGCAACCCGCCAATCCTGGGCTCGGCAGACACCCCATTTCGTGGAACTCCTGAGCGTTGGAACCCCGAAGAACTGCTGCTGGCGGCGCTCAGCCAGTGCCACATGCTCAGCTACCTTCACGTCGCCGTCAAGCACGGCATCGTCGTCACCAGTTACGTGGATGACGCGGCGGGGGTCATGCAGCAGTCGGGAGAGGGTGGCCACTTCACGTCAGTCACCCTGCGCCCGAGTGTCGTGATCTCCCAGGGTGACCCCACGCTCGCGCGGGAGATCCACTCGGAAGCGAGTGCGCTGTGCTTCATCGCCAGTTCGGTAAACTTCCCCGTGCGGCACGAACCGACCATTCGCGTCGAAGCGTGAGCGTTCACAGTTCGTTCAGGAAAACTGCGTAAGTATTGCTCCGGACCTCCGATCAGAAAGGTGCCTCCTTGCGCATCGCTACAACCATGCTCGTCACCGCCGGGCTCGTCGTCACGCTCGCTGCGTGCTCACCGACCTCAGAGGGCGACGCGTCGGCCGACTGCACACCGACCCCGTCAGGGTCGATCTCGGACGCGGTGGAGGCGACTGGCGACCTTGGTACTCTGCCCATCGTCATCTTCGATTCGCCTACCGCCGCCGAGACAACGGAGCGAACCGTCGCGATCAAGGGTGATGGCGACCTCGCCGTCGAAGGCGACACCATCAACGTGCACTACTCGATCTTCAATGGCGGCACCGGCGTCAATATCGCGGGCACGGACTACACGGATGCAACGCTCAGTGCCTTCCCGCTGAACGAAAACCTGCTGCCCGGCTTCGTGAAGACACTGGCGTGTTCGACCGTCGGCTCTCGCGTGGTTGGCGTGATCCCCCCGGTCGACGCATTTGGTGAGGCCGGTTCTCCCGATCTCGGCATCGAATCGGATCAGGATGTCGTGTTTGTCGCAGACATCGTCTCGATCAGCGAACCCGAGGAGACCAGCGAGCCTGCCGTGCCAGCCCTGCCGAAGGCAGACGGCGTCGACCAGCCGGCCACACCCGGCTTCCCCACGGTTGTCCTTGCCGAGGACGGCCGACCGACCGTGACGATCCCGGACGAGGCTCCGCCCACCGAGCTGCAGATCGCGGTGCTCAAGAAGGGCGACGGCGAAGTGGTGCCCGAGGCCGCTGACGTCATCGTGCACTACCAGGGCATCAACTGGAACACCAAGGAGATCTTCGACGAGAGCTGGGCGCGGGGCGAGCCATCGCCCTTCAACACGGCTCAGGTCATCGCCGGATTCACAAAGGCAATCGAGGGCCAGACCGTCGGGTCACAGGTCATCGTGATCATCCCGCCGTCGGAGGGCTACGGCGCTGAGGGCCGCGAGCCGTCGATCGGCGGCACCGATACTCTCGTGTTTGTCGTCGACATCCTCGGCCTCGGCTAGCGGTCATCGTGCGCCGCGTCATCATCCTCGGGTCGACGGGTTCCATCGGAACCCAGGCGCTCGACGTGATCGCCGCGAACCCGCACCTCTTCGAGGTCGTGGGGCTCGCGGCGGGCAGTAATCGCGATGCGATGATGGCGCAGGCCGCCGCCTTTGGCGTTGAGCACACAGCGCTCGGTGCCGACGAAGCCTGCCAGCTGATTCAGGATGTCGCGGCTGACGTCATCCTGAACGGCATCACCGGCTCGGTGGGACTCGGCCCCACTCTCGCCGCGCTGGCGACCGGGACCACTCTCGCCCTGGCGAACAAGGAGAGCCTCATCGTCGGTGGCGATCTCGTAACCGCTGCCGCGGCTCCCGGGCAGATCGTTCCCGTCGACTCCGAGCACTCCGCGATTGCGCAGGCGCTGCGCTCGGGCACCGCCGACGAGGTGCGGCGACTCGTGCTGACGGCCTCCGGCGGTCCGTTCCGGGGGCGCACCAGGGAGTCACTTCGTGACGTGACGCCGCGCGAAGCGCTGGCGCATCCAACCTGGGACATGGGCCTCGTGGTCACCACCAATTCGTCGACTCTCGTCAACAAGGGCCTCGAGGTGATCGAGGCGCACATCCTGTTCGACGTGCCATACGACCGCATCGACGTCACTGTGCACCCCCAATCGATCGTGCATTCGATGGTCGAGTTCGTCGACGGTTCCACGATCGCCCAGGCAAGCCCCCCGGATATGCGCCTTCCGATCTCGCTGGGACTGGACTGGCCGAATCGGGTGCCGGGGGTCGGCGCGCCGCTCGACTGGACCACCGCGAGCCAATGGACGTTCGAACCCCTCGATTCCGAGGTCTTTCCCGCCGTGGCGCTGGCGAAGCAGGTAGGGGAGGCCGGCTCGACCTATCCCGCCGTGTTCAATGCGGCGAACGAGCAGGCCGTGCTCGCCTTCCACGCCGGGTCGATTGGCTACCTCGACATCCTGGATACCGTGGCAGCAGTGGTTGATGCGCACCAGCCGGACGGGATGAGTCTCGATGCGGTTTACGAAGCCGAGCGGTGGGCGCGTGCACACGCAGATCGGCTGCTGACGACTCGCGACTAGTCGTCGTTGTCTTCCTTCTCCTGCTTTTCGGCCTCTTTCTGGGCTTCCTCGGCCGCCTTTTCGGCCTCTCTTTGGGCTTCCTCGGCCGCTTTCTTGGCCTCTTCGGCGGCTTTTTTGGCCTCTTTGTCGGCGTCTTCGTCCGTCATCGGGGCTTCCTGGTTCACCTCGGGTCGACGACCTCGACCTGCGCGGCTATCGCCTGTTCGAGGTCTGCGCGCACCAGCGCAATCGCAGCGTTGATGCTGTCGAATCGGGATTGTTCGACTGTTCCCTTGGCTTTGGCGTCGAGCAACGCCGCCTGCAACTCGTCGAGCCTTGCCAGCGCGGCCGCCGGGTCGCCAGCCGCGGAGGCTTCGGTGACGGCCAGAACGCTGGTTTGCAGCGACTCCGCGGTCGCGCCGGCATAGGGATTTTCCGGCTGGGTGGCGCACCCGGAAAGAAGCAGGCTCACCCCGAGCACGACCGCTGCGATTCGGCGCATCATGGTGCCACGCTTTCCTGAAGCTGGTTGAGATGGATGCCCAGGTCACCTTCGACCGCGGGGTAGCTGACCTCGGGGCTGGTGTCGGTCGCCTGGCCCGGACGCGCAGACCAGACACCGATTGCGACGGCGATCGCGATGATGGCGACCGCTGCCGCAGCGATCACCTTCTGCCGCGGCGACCGAGTGCTCGCGAGACGCGGGGATGACGAGGCGGAGCGCTGGCTCATCGGTTGTGTCGGCTGATCGACCGACGCCGGCGAAGCGACGGGCATCACGAGCGTGGTCTCGGCGTCAGACAGGTTCTTCAGAGCACGAGCAAAGTCGGCAGCAGACGGCCGGTCGCCCGGTTCGCGCGAGGTGGCTGCACGAAGCGCCTCGATCCATCCCGGTTCCAGGTCGAGGGGAATCGTTGGGTCGCGGTTGATCCGCGCGATGCTTGATTCGACGGCCGAGCCGGGAAAGGCACGCTCGCCGGTGAGACATTCCAGCAGCGTGAGGGCGAGGGAATAAACGTCGCTCGGTGGCCCCACCGGGCCGCCTCCGGCCTGCTCCGGGCTCAGGAAACTCGCCGTACCGATGAGGGAACCGGTCGCGGTGAGGTGGGTCGAATCGATCAGGCGGGCTATCCCGAAGTCGGCGAGCTTGGCGTGCACGGGGTTGGATGCACCTGCTGATCTGGCGAGCAGGATGTTCCCGGGCTTCACATCCCGATGCACGACGCCGCGACCGTGGATGTAGGCGAGAGCTCCGGCGACATCGGCACCGATCAGGGCTGTCGCCCTCGGCTCGAGCGCGCCGCTCTGCATTCGGATTCTGAGGTCGTCGCCGTCGATGAATTCCATGACCAGGAAGCCTTCATCGCCGTCCGTTGCCGCATCGAACAGGGTGACGAGGTTGGGGTGGTTGAGGCTGGCCAGCAGGCTGGTTTCCTCCTGCTGGCGCTTGGCATCCTGTGCGTGGGCAAGCCCCGCATGGAAGATCTTGATCGCGACGGTGCGGCCCGAGAGACTCGTCCACCGCCTTGAACACGGATGCCATTCCCCCGCGACCGAGAAGCTCCTTCAGTCGGTAGCGACCGGCGACGACCCGCTCGGGCTCGGCCTGGTCCTCGCCCGAATGCTCGTCATCCGAGTATTCGACCGTCGGGTCGTCTTCGATGGTGCTCACCCTTCCGATCGTATCAACGCTGGGCCCACGAATCGCCCCCTTGACGCACAGGGCTCCCAGCGCGCGCACAGCGCGTTATCGGCATCGCGCCGCTAACATAAGCGCGTGGAAACCGTCCTGCTCTATATTCTCGGCATCGTGATCATCGTCGTTGGTCTCGCACTGTCGATCGGCCTCCACGAGCTGGGTCACCTGATCCCCGCCAAGCTCTTCGGAGTGCGGGTGAACCAGTACATGATCGGCTTCGGCCCCACACTCTTCTCCCGAAAGTATGGCGAGACGGAATACGGCGTCAAAGCCATCCCACTCGGCGGCTACATCTCCATGGTCGGCATGTTCCCGCCGGCAAAGAAGGGTGACAGGTCTCGTACGGCGACAACCGGAGTCATGCAGACCCTGGTGCAGGACGCTCAACCCAACACCACAGAGACTGCGCTGGCTATCGACGAGCCCATCGACGGCGAGACCGCTGTTATCGACGAGAGTCGCTCCTTCTACAAGCTCCCGGTCTTCAAGCGGGTCATTGTCATGCTCGGCGGCCCCTTCATGAACCTCGTGATCGCTGTCGTGTTGTACGCGGTGCTTCTGAGCGGTTTCGGAATCGCGCAAGCCAGCACGACAGTGGGCAGCGTCTCTGAGTGTGTGGTTCCCGCGACGAGTCAGCAGCAGGAGTGCGACGCGTCGTCAGCCCCGTCGCCGGGCCTGGCTGCTGGCTTGCAGCCGGGCGACCTGCTCGTCAGCATGAACGGCACCGCCATCACGAGCTGGGAGCAGGCAACCTCCATCATTCGGGAGTCAGCATCTGACGACCTGTCGATCGTGGTGAATCGCGAAGGGTCGAACGTCACGCTCACGGCTACTCCGCTCCTGACCGAACGGTACGTGTACGACGCGCAGGGCGTGATTCAGAAGGACGCCGGTGGCGCATCCATCACGGAGGAGGTCGGATTTCTCGGCATCGGCCCCGCGACGGTGGTCGTTCAGCAGCCGCTCACCGCGGTGCTGCCCGCGGTCGGCGACAACATCTCGCGCGTGACACACCTCATCCTGAACCTTCCGCAACGCATGATCGACGTGGTCAACGCGGCCTTCGGCCCGACCGAGCGCGATCCGAACGGTCCGATCAGCGTCGTGGGCGTCGGCAGGCTCGCTGGGGAGATCACGAGCCTCAACGCGATCCCAGTGGTCGAGCGTGCGTCGGCCCTGGTCGGACTGGTCGCATCGCTCAACGTCGCACTCATGGTGTTCAACCTCATCCCGCTGATGCCGCTGGATGGTGGGCATGTGGCCGGGGCGCTGTTCGAAGGCATCCGCAGGTTCTTTGCGAAGCTGTTCGGACGCAAGGACCCTGGGCCCGTCGACGTCGCCAAGATCATCCCCCTCACATTCGTCGTGGCCTCGGTGCTCATCGTGATGAGCGCCATCCTGATCTATGCGGATATCGTCAAGCCGATCTCGATCCTGTAGCGGCTCTGCGCTGAGGAGCAGCGTCCGGTTTGCCCGCGTAAGGTGGAGTCTGTGCCAGCCATCAATCTCGGTATTCCGAAGGTCCCCGAAACCCTCGCCCCTCGTCGCAAGACCCGTCAGATTCACGTCGGCAAGGTAGGCGTCGGCAGCGAATCGCAGGTGAGCGTCCAGTCGATGACGACGACGCAGACCACCAACATCAATGCCACCCTGCAGCAGATCGCGGAACTGACCGCGACAGGCTGCGACATCGTGCGCGTTGCCGTCCCTCATCAGGACGACGCGGATGTGCTGCACATCATCGCATCCAAGAGCCAGATCCCGGTGATCGCCGACATCCACTTCCAGCCTCGCTACGTGTTTGCCGCGATCGATGCCGGCGTTGGTGCAGTGCGGGTGAATCCGGGAAACATTCGCAAGTTCGACGACCAGGTCGGCAAGATCTCGGCCGCTGCGAAGGCAGCAGGCGTCAGCATCCGTATCGGCGTGAACGCCGGTTCACTCGAGCCGAGCATCCTGCAGAAGTACGGCAAGGCAACGGCAGAGGCGCTCGTGGAGAGCGCCGTCTGGGAGGCCGGCCTCTTCGAGGAGCACGACTTCCACGACTTCAAGATCTCGGTCAAACACAACGACCCGATCGTCATGGTCAAGGCCTATCGTCTGCTGGCCGAACGCGGCGACTGGCCACTGCACCTCGGCGTGACCGAGGCAGGGCCGGAGTTCCAGGGCACCATCAAGAGCGCAACGGCGTTCGGCATCCTGTTGTCTGAGGGGATCGGTGACACCATTCGCGTGTCACTGTCGGCTCCTCCCGCACAGGAGGTCAAGGTTGGACTGCAGATTCTGCAGTCACTCAATCTGCGCGAGCGCAAGCTCGAGATCGTGTCATGCCCGAGTTGCGGACGCGCCCAGGTTGACGTGTACCAGCTGGCGAACGACGTGACCGCCGGGCTCGAGAAGATGACAGTTCCATTGCGCGTGGCCGTGATGGGATGCGTGGTCAACGGGCCAGGAGAAGCACGAGAGGCCGACCTTGGAGTCGCCAGCGGCAACGGCCGTGGCCAGATCTTCGTCAAGGGTGAGGTCATCAAGACCGTGCCCGAGGCCGACATCGTCGCGACCCTCATCGAGGAAGCGAACCGGCTGGCAGCCGAAATGCCGGCGGGAGAAGTCGGCTCGCCGCAGGTCATTACCACCTGACGCTCGCCGGATACCATTGAGGTCGTGTCTACTCGCCTCTCGCAGCTTTTTGTCCGCACCCTCCGTGAAGATCCCGTCGATGCCGAGGTGGCCAGCCATCGCCTTCTCGTGCGCGCCGGATACATCCGTCGCCAGGCTCCCGGCGTGTTCGCGTGGCTTCCGCTTGGCCTGAAGGTGCGCCGCAAGATCGAGGCGATCATCCGCGATGAGCTCGAGTCGTTCGGCGCCCAGGAGGTGCTGTTCCCGGGCCTTCTTCCCCGCGAACCGTACGAGGTGACAAACCGCTGGACCGAGTACGGCGATGGCATCTTCCGCCTCAAGGACCGCAAGGGTGCCGACTATCTGCTCGCCCCGACGCATGAGGAAGTCTTCACCCTGCTGGTGAAAGACCTGTACTCGAGCTACAAGGACCTGCCGCTCTCGCTGTACCAGATCCAGGACAAGTATCGCGATGAGGCGCGTCCCCGTGCCGGTCTGCTGCGTGGGCGTGAGTTCTCCATGAAGGACAGTTACTCGTTCGACTACACGGACGCCGGGCTCGATCTGTCGTACCAGCAGCACCGAGACGCGTATGAGCGCATCTTCACGCGACTGGGTCTCGACTATGTCATCGTGAAGGCGGATGCCGGTGCGATGGGTGGCTCGCGCAGCGAGGAGTTCCTGCACCCGACGCCCGTCGGCGAAGACACCTTCGTCCGCTCTGCCGGGGGATACGCCGCCAACGTCGAGGCATTCACGACGCACGCGGCCGAGCCTGTCCCGTTCGATTCACTGCCGCCCGCGGAGGTCCTGGACACCCCGAATACCCCGACGATCGCCACTCTCGTCGACGTATCGAACAAGCTGCACGCTCGAGCCGACGGCAGGCCCTTCACCGCGGCCGACACGCTCAAGTGCGTAGTGCTCGCCCTGACCGCACTCGACGGAACCCGCGAACTTGGTGGTCGTGGCTCTTCCCGGCGATCGGGACATCGACATGAAGCGCGCCGAGGTGGCGTTCGCTCCTGCCGAGGTAGAGGCAGCCAACGAGGCAGATTTTGCCAGGCATCCCGAGCTCATCAAGGGCTACATCGGCCCATGGACGGCAACCGGCGCGGTACTCGGCGGCGCGGCCGACGGCGAGCCTGCGCGCTCGACCACGGGCATCCGGCTGCTGCTCGACCCGAGGGTGTCAGAGGGCACCGCATGGGTCACCGGCGCAAACGAAGACGGAAAGCACGTCTTCGGGCTCGTCGCCGGACGTGACTTCGTCGGTGACGGCGTCGTCGAGGTCGGCTCTGTCGTCGCTGGCGACCCCGCTCCGGACGGATCGGGGCCCGTGGAACTCGCTCGTGGCATGGAGATCGGTCACGTCTTCCAGCTCGGCCGCAAGTACGCCGACGCCCTCGGGCTGAAGGTGCTCGACGAGAACGGCAAGCTCGTCACGGTCACCATGGGGTCGTACGGCATCGGTGTGACCCGCATCATGGCCGTCATCGCCGAGAGCAACAACGACGGCAAGGGACTGATCTGGCCGAAGAACATCGCGCCATTCGACGTGCACGTTGTCGTAGCCGGTAAGGATGCCGCGGTCATGGAGATCGCGGAGAACCTCGTCGGGTCGCTCGAGTCCGGCGGACTCGACGTGCTCTTCGACGACCGCCCCAAGGTGTCTCCCGGCGTCAAGTTCGGCGATGCCGAGCTGCTGGGCGTCCCTCTCATCGTCATCGTGGGTCGAGACGCGGCGGAAGGAAAGGTTGAGCTCTGGAACCGCTCGACGGGAGAGCGAACCTCGGTTGCCATCGACGAGCTGGGGTCTGCATTGGCGGCACAGGCGTGACCAGCACCCTGTCCGGCAGAGGACCTGGCGAAGGCCACCGCCATCCTGAAGACCATCGGGGATGCGTACGACACGAAGGTCGTCGGTCAGGCCAGCCTGAAACGCAGCCTGCTCATCGGACTGCTCACCGGTGGGCACGTTCTGCTGGAGAGTGTGCCTGGCCTTGCCAAGACAACTGCGGCGCAGGCCATCGCTGACGCTGTGCACGGCTCGTTCAAGCGCATCCAATGCACCCCCGACCTTCTGCCCAGCGACATCATCGGCACGCAGATCTTCGACTACACCCGCCAGAGTTTCGAGACACAGCTGGGGCCGGTACACGCGAACTTCGTGCTGCTGGACGAGATCAACCGCTCGAGCGCGAAGACCCAGAGCGCCATGCTCGAGGCCATGCAGGAACGCCAGACGAGCATCGGCGGCACCGTTTATCCGCTGCCCACTCCGTTCCTGGTGCTCGCCACCCAGAACCCGATCGAGCAGGAGGGCACGTACCACCTGCCGGAGGCGCAACTCGATCGATTCCTGCTGAAGGAGGTGCTCGACTACCCGGAATTCGCCGAAGAGATCGAGATCATCGGCAGAATCGACGCGGGTGTCTACGAGAATGACGCACCAGCCACCGAATCGGTGTCGATCCACGACGTGCTGTTCCTGCAGGATGCCGTCAAGAAGGTCTTCGTTGACGCATCGATCATCAACTACATAGTCTCCGCGGTCTACGTGACACGTCATGCCTCGACCTACATCACCCAGGAGCTGGCCGACGGCATCGAATACGGAGCGAGTCCCCGCGCCAGCATCGCCTTCAGTAAGGCGGCGCGCGCCCTGGCCCTGCTCGAAGGACGGGACCACGTGATTCCGGAGGACGTCAAAGAGCTCAGGCACGTGGTGCTGAGGCACCGCATCATCCTGAATTTCGAGGCCATCGCCGACAACATTTCGCCAGAGACCGTCATCGACGCCATCTTCGAATCAGTGAAGGCTCCCTGACAGGTGGCCCAGCGGTGACGGCGGAAACGACTGGCGGACCGACGCGTGGATAGCCTGCTGCGTCGCGTCAAGTCGAAGCTGTCGATCCACGCCCATCGCAAGGTGCGCGGGCTGATCGAGGGGGAGTACCGTTCGGTGTTCCACGGCCGAAGCATGGACTTCGACGACCTGAGACCGTACGTGCCAGGAGACGAGTTCAAGGACATCGACTGGAAGGCGACGGCTCGCCACGGATCCCCGCTGACGAAACGGTACATCGCGTCGCGGAAACACACGCTGGTTCTCGTCGTCGATACCGGTCGTGACATGGCCGCGCTCGCCGAAAGCGGGGAGCCCAAGCGCGACCTTGCGATCCTCGCCGCTGGCACCGCCGGGTACCTCGCGATCCGTCACGGCGACCAGGTTGCTCTCGTCACAGGCAATTCGGCCGGCACCCACTACATGGCACCGGAGCTGACAGAGTCGCATCTCGAGCGGGTGCTGCAGCGCATCCATTCATCGACGACGCTCACGAGCGAGCCGAGCGACCTGTCGCGGCACCTCGAGTACGTCGCGCGCACCTTCAGGCGCAGGATGATCGTGATGGTGATCGCGGACGACCGGCCGCTGACCGCCCTCGAGCAACGTCTCGTGCGCAGGCTTTCGGTGCAGCACGAGATCCTGTGGGTCACCATCGGGGACGCCGACCTGATGCGGGTGGACTGGACGGGGAGCGAGATGTACGACGTCGCAGACTCGGCACGGCTCCCGGAGTTCGTGCGAGACGACGAGACGCTGCGGGCCGCCTTCTCGGCGAGCATCGCCCAGGCCGCCATCCGGTCTGAGGAGATCTTCGAGAGCCTCACCGTCAGCAGCAGGCGCATCACCTCCGTTGCCGGTGTGGTGCCGGGCATGTTCAGGCTTCTGGAGGCGCACAAGCATGCCAGACGATAGCCAGTTCTTTCCGCCCGTGCAGTACCTGCCGTGGTGGGGCATCATCGGGGGCGTCATGCTGCTCGCGATCGTGGCCTGGTACGTATTCCTGTTCGTCTCCACGAGAGCCGGGCGTGTTCCGGCGCCTGCGCCAATGCCGACGGCAAACTCGGCGTGGCTGAACAGGACCACCGAGACCGTGCGGTCCGAGTACCTGCAGCTCATCGACCAGACCCGGCGGGCGCATGCCAGCGGATCGATCGATGCCCGCGAGGCTCACCACCGGCTCAGTCAGATCGTTCGGGCGTTCGTGTCTGAGCGCGAGGGTCAGCAGACGATGCAGATGACCCTCAAGGACCTCAGGGCGACCCGGTTCACCCCCCTGATCCAGGCCGTCGAACGGCTCTACCCCGGCGCATTCGGCACGGGGACAGTCGCGAGCGTCGACAGGGCAGTCGACGAGGCCAGACGGTTGGTGTCCACATGGCACTGATCGCGTGGTGGGCGCCGCTGCTCTGGCTCGCGGCGACGGGTGCCGTGGTGGCAGCGGTGGTCTGGTATCGGCGGAGGCACCGGGATTCGGCGGCTGCGGGCATCCCGGTCGCGCATCGTGACCGCCTCACCGAGCTGCCCGCGTACAGGCGTGCGTTGGCGCGCTACAGGTTGCTGGTGGCCGGATTCGTGCTCTGTCTCGTGGCGCTGATTGCGTCAGGAGCGATGATCACCGCGCGACCGGCCACGGTGGCGCTGGTCACCCCCGACCTCAACAACCGCGACATCGTGCTGTGCCTTGACGTCTCCGGGTCGATGGTCGACTACGACGCGGCCGTACTCGAGGTCTTCGATCGGCTCTCCGAGGAGTTCACCGGCGAGCGGATCAGCCTGGTCGTCTTCAACGCCTCGGCGGTCACCTACTTCCCGCTCACCGCGGACTACGCGTACATCTCTGGTCAACTGGCGCGGTTGGCGGCGGAATTCGACGACCCAACCGCGCCGTATTACGGCGGAACCCTGGTCGGGAACGGCTCATCGCTGGTGGGCGACGGGCTGGCATCCTGTGTGGTTCGCTTCGATCATGCGGACTCCGAGCGGTCACGATCGGTGATCCTCGTCACCGACAACTTCGTCGCGGGGGAGCAGATTTTTACACTCCCGGATGCCGCAAAACTGGCCGTCGAGCGCGGGGTGCGCGTCTACGGAATCAACCCGGGTGATTCCGAGGCCAGGGACTATCTCGACGACCTCGCGGTGGAGTTCGAAACCGCCGTCGTCGAATCGGGAGGCGCCTACTACCCGCTCGATGACCCGGCGGTGATCCCTGCCGTGGTCGATCGAATCACCTCAGAGCAGGCCTCGGTGCTGCCGGGCATCCCTCAGGTGCAGATCTCCGAGCGCCCGCAGCCCTGGATCTGGCTGGCGATAGTTGCCCTGGCCGGGCTCTCCTGGTTCGGATGGAGGCTCAAGCGATGACCCTCAATCCCGTGCTGCCGATCTGGCTGCTTGCTCTTCTCGGTATCGCGTTCGCGGCGTTGTTCGTCTGGCAGATTCTGGCGAACCGCTCGCGACGTCGCCTCGTGTTCATGTGGTCATCCAGGCTGCTGATGATCGTGCTGCTCCTGGTGATCGCGGTACGTCCCACGATTCTCGGCGACGGTCAGGGACCGAGCGTCTCCGGTGGCCTCGAGGTGTATTTCGTCGTTGACACGACCAGCAGCATGGCAGCCGAGGACTGGGACGGTGCCGCAGTCGACGGCAGCGGCTCAGACACGGCGGCGCCAACCAGGCTTGACGGTGTGAAGGCCGACATCGATTCGATTGTGGATGACCTCGCCGGAGCGCAATTCTCGCTCGTCACGTTCGACGCGGTGGCCGTGCAGCGGGTTCCGCTGACGAGCGACAGTTCGGCTGTGCTCTCGGCCGCCTCGGTGCTTCGGCAGGAGGTGTCGGCATATTCGAGGGGCAGCAGTATCGACGAGCCCATCGCGTTGATGACCGAAATTCTCGAGGATGCCGCCACATTGAACCCGGAGCAGCGCCGAGTGCTGTTCTACTTCGGGGACGGCGAGCAGACGTCCTCAGCGGAGCCGCGTCCGTTCGACGTTCTCGCTCCGTACCTTCAGGGCGGTGCCGTGCTGGGATACGGAACGCAGGATGGCGGCAGAATGCTGGAGTTCAACGGCGTGGATGAGCGCTACTTCGGTCAGGACCAGAATCAGGCTCCTCCGGTTGAGGAGCAACCACGGTACATCCAGGACTATTCGGGTGCGGCCCCCGTCGACGCCATCTCGGTGATCGATGAGACGGCCCTCGGGCTGGTTGCCCGTGGGCTCGGTGTGATCTACGAGCACCGCACTGCTGCCACTTCCACGGCGCTCGCCACGACCGGCATCGTGGTGGGCGAGCTCACCGCGAGCGACGGCAAGCCAGGCACCGTCACCGAGCTCTACTGGATTGCGGCCATTCCGTTCGGGCTGCTCGCGCTGCTGCAGGTCGTCGCGATTGGCGGGGCCGTTGCCGAGTTGCGTCCGGGCAGGAGGCGATCATGAGCGTGACGAAGGACCCGACCCCGGCCGCGCCGGCCCTGACCGTCGCCGGGCTTCGGCGTCGCCGCATCCTGATGTTCTGGATTTCGCTGCCGATCGTGCTCGTTCTGCTCGTCGCTGCGGCCAAGTTGCTCAGTCTGGCCCCGACCGCGCAGCTGGCAATCGATGCGTACGACGAGGGACGGTACGTGAGCAGCGAGCAGATCTCGGGGTCCCTGCTCGATGTCAACATCGTCGAGCCGTACCTGCCGTATTTCAACCGTGGGGACGCGTTTGCCGCTGACCAGTACTACGGACCGGCGACCGATGACTTCGAGAAGGCCCTCGAGCTCGCCCCGGAAGATCGGAAGTGTGATGTGCGGCTTAATCTCGCGCTCACGTGGGAGCGCTTCGGCGACATCTACATCGCCAACGGTTTCTATCAGGGTGGCGTGCTGCTGTACAAGGCATCACAGGCGGTGCTGGATGCTGCGGGGCCCGAGTGCGACCCGCCCGAGAAGCAGCAGCAACTGAACGATTCGAAAGACCGCGTCAGGCAGAAGATCGAGCAGGCGGAGGAACTGCGGGACTCGCAGCAGCCGGACGACGGAAATGAACAACCCAACGATCTGGAGCAGCAGCTGCAGGATTTGCAGGACCAGCAGTCAGAGGCTGACCAGCAGAAAGCCGACGAGCTTGCGCAGGACAGGGGAGAAGACGGTGGGGGATTCTCGGTCGAGAAGCCGTGGTGAGGCGCCGGCTGGCATCGTGCGGGTTGGGTCACGGGTAAACTGTGTTCGCGCAGTGTGACTGCGCACACCACACCAACATTTGAATAGCGGAGGCCCTCAGTGGACATCGACCTGAGCGTACTGCGCCTTATGGAGCGCGAGCGCGAGATCCCCTTCGAGGAACTCGTGCAGATCATCGAACAGGCCATTTTGACGGCCTATCTCAAACACATCGACGACCCGGACTCGACCACCGCTACGGGCCAGGCCCCGGCACGAGTCGTGCTTGACCGCAAGACCGGCAAGGTCACCATCTTCGTTCCGGAGCTTGATGACGAGGGCGCCGTCATCGGCGAGGCGGAAGACAACCCAACCGACTTCGGCCGGATTGCGGCTTTCGCAGCCAAGCAGGTCATCAACCAGCGTCTTCGTGACATCGGCGACGACAAGGTTCTCGGCGAATTCAAGGGTCGCGAGGGTGACATTGTTGCCGGCGTCATTCAGCAGGGACCGAACCCGCGCATGATCCACGTCGACCTCGGAACCATCGAGGCGATCCTCCCGCCCGAGGAGCAGGTGCCCGGCGAGGACTACTCGCACGGCCGCCGCATCCGGGTCTACGTGACCTCCGTGAGCAAGGGACTGAAGGGTCCGCAGATCACCGTGAGCCGGACGCATCCGGCTCTCGTGCGCAAGCTGTTCGCGCTCGAGGTTCCCGAGATCGCCAGCGGCATCGTCGAGATCACGTCGCTCGCCCGTGAGGCCGGGCACCGCACGAAGATGGCCGTTCGCGCCATGGAACCCGGCGTGAACGCCAAGGGCGCCTGCATCGGCGAACTGGGCCAGCGTGTTCGTGCCGTGACCACGGAACTGAACAACGAGAAGATCGACATCGTCGACTACTCGGAGAACCTCGCGACGTTCGTTGCCAACGCGCTCTCGCCGGCCAAGGTCACCAGCTCGTTCATCATCGACCAGGCCACCAAGGCAGTACGGGCACTCGTTCCGGACTACCAGCTCTCGCTGGCGATCGGCAAGGAGGGCCAGAACGCCCGCCTCGCCGCAAAGCTGACGGGTGCGAGAATCGACATCCAGCCAGATTCAATCCTCGAAGAGGATTGACATGGCTCATCCAGTTCTCGTTGTAGGCGAAGCACTGACGGATGTCGTCGTCGCCGAAGGGCAGTCGCGCGAACATCCCGGGGGCAGCCCCATGAATGTGAGCTTCGGGCTCGGGCGGTTGACGGTCCCGGTTCTGTTCGGCACGCGACTCGGCTCCGACGACCGTGGTCGTGCCATTGAGCGGCACCTGCGCGAAGCCGGGGTCGACATTGCGCCAGCGCTTCTGGATGGCCAGTCGACGTCGTCTGCGACGGTCACCCTCGACGCGAGCGGAGTGGCGAGCTATCGCTTCGACGTTCAGTGGAGCCTGGAGCTTGGCGAGCTGGACCTGTCAGGTTTCGAGCACGTCCACTTCGGCTCGATCAGCGCATTCCTCGAGCCTGGGGCGACCACTGTGCAGGAGATCCTGGAGCGAGTGGCTCACACCGCCTCAATCAGCTACGACCCCAACATTCGCCCACAGTTTCTCCCAGACCATGACGCGGCGGTGGCCTCTGTCGAGAGCCACGTCGCGGGCAGCGACATCGTGAAGGCGAGCGATGAGGATGTCGAATGGCTGTATCCCGGAGCTGACCTTCGTGCCGTCGCCAGCCGATGGCTGGATTCGGGCCCAGCTCTCGTCGTGATCACGAACGGGTCCAAAGGCTCCATCGTGGCCACGCGTGCTGGCGTCTTCCATGTGCCGTCGCGAGTCGTCGAGGTCGCGGACACCATCGGTGCCGGCGACTCGTTCATGGCCGGTCTCATCGACGGGCTTCGCACCCACGGATTACTTGGCGCGGACCACCGTGCGGCTCTCGGCGAGATCGATGTTGCCACGACGACGGAAATCATCGCGAGGGCGACGCTGTGTGCTTCGATCACGGTGTCGCGTTCCGGAGCCAACCCGCCAACGCTCGCTGACGTGGTCGCAGCCGGCGGCTAGCCGTCCAGGCCGGTGAGCCAGGTGAGGTCCGAGCCGGATCCCTCGATCAGATCCGTCAGTTCGGCGTTGAAGACAGCTCCGTACTCGGCGGTGATGTGTGCGGTGAATGCGTCGTCGTCGACATATTCTTCGAACACGAAGAACTTTCTCGGATTCGACTCCAGCGTGAAGGGCTGGAAGGCGATGTTGCCCTCCTCCTTGCGCACTTCGTCGGCGAGGATCTGGAGAATTTCGCGAACGCGGGCCTCCTTGCCGGGAAGGGCGGTGAACTCGGCGTAGAGGCTTTTCGTCATACTGGGTAGCGTATAGCGGAGCCGATCGGTGTCCGATCTGAATCGAGGGCGTAGGATGGTTCCAGTAAGAACTTGTATCGGCTGCCGCACCCGCGCTGAGACCACCCTGTTATTGAGGGTTGTCGCGCGAGACGGCGACGTGGTTCCGGATCCGTCCGCAACTCTTCCCGGTCGAGGCGCCTGGGTTCATCCCACAGCGGAATGTGTCGAAAGCGCCATGCGGCGCAGAGTTTTCGGCCGGGCCCTGAGGGTGACCGTGGGCCTGGATTTACAGCGACTTACAGCACTAATGCAGCAAGAAACAGTCGGGATCTCATCTGAGATTCCCCAACCAAAAGGCTGATTGACCTATGGACAACTAATGAGCGGCTCGAAATGAGTTCCGTCCGTAATTAGGTCTGCCCCTGTCCGGGTGCAGACCCAGACAGGAGAATTGTGGCTGCCAAACCACGCGTACACGAAGTCGCTGCCGAACTCGGCATCGATAGCAAAATTGCCCTTGCGAAGCTCAAAGAGATGGGCGAATTCGTCAAGGGCCCCTCATCCAGCATTGAACCGCCGGTTGCACGCAAGCTGAAGGCCGCGTTGCTGGCCGACGGTGTTAAGCCCGCTGTAGCGGAGGCGCCCAAGGCGGCGCCCAAGGCCGCACCGAAGGCTGCGCCTAAGCCGTTCAACCCTGCCCCGCCGGCCCCTGTGGCCGTTGAGGTCGCAGAGCCGGTTCATCACGACCATCACGACCATCACGCTCCGGCAGCGCCACCTCTGACGGTGGCGGAGCGCCAGGCCCAGGCCGAGGCGCACGCCGCAGAGCAGGCTCAGGCTCAGGCCGCCGAGGCCGCAGGCAAGTCCGGCGCAGCGAAGGATGCGACTCCAGGTGCAGCAGCACCGAGCCCGTCCGGCATCCCGCGTCCGGGCCAGCCTCGCCCCGGCAACAACCCGTTCGCGTCGAACCAGGGCATGTCTCGCCCCGGTATCCCGCGCCCGGGCAACAATCCTTTCGCGTCCAACCAGGGCATGGGGCGTACAAGTGCACCCGGTGCCGTCCCGCGCCCGGGAGCACCGCGTCCCGGTGGTCCAGGCCAGGGCGCACGTCCGGGCGGCTTCGGCCAGCGCCCCGGTGGTCCAGGTGGCAACTTCCAGCAGCGTCCCGGCGGACCACGTCCTGCCGGTGCTGGCGGATTCCGTCCCGGTGGAGCACCAGGTGGAGCCCCAGCCAACAACTTCGGCCCGAACCGTCCGCCCGCCGGTGGTGCGGGTGGTCGCGGTCGTGGTCCCGGCGGTGGAACCGCTGGTGCGTTCGGTCGCGGTGGTGGAAAGAGCAAGGCTCGTAAGTCGAAGCGCACGAAGCGCGCCGAATTCGAGCTGAGAGAAGCTCCGTCGCTTGGTGGCGTCAGCGTCCCTCGTGGCGACGGCAAGACGGTCATCCGTCTGCGTCGCGGCGCATCCATTTCGGATCTTGCCGACAAGCTGGAGACGATCACCGGTTACTCCGTGCAGCCCGGTGCCCTGGTAACCGCGCTATTCCACCTCGGACAGATGGCAACGGCCACTGAGTCGCTCGATGAGGGCACCTTCGAGATCCTCGCGGGCGAACTCAACTACAAGATCGAAATGGTCTCGCCCGAGGATGAGGACCGCGAGCTTCTCGCAGGCTTCGACCTCGACCTCGACCAGGAGCTTGAGGACGAGACAGACGAAGACCTCGAGATCCGTCCGCCGGTCGTCACGGTCATGGGTCACGTCGACCACGGTAAGACGAAGCTGCTTGACGCGATCCGCCAGGCAAACGTTGTCGCTGGTGAAGCCGGTGGCATCACCCAGCACATCGGTGCTTACCAGGTGTGGACCGAGCACGAGGGCTACGAGCGCGCCATCACCTTCATCGACACCCCGGGTCACGAGGCGTTCACCGCCATGCGTGCTCGTGGTGCGCAGGTCACCGACCTCGCGATCCTGGTGGTCGCCGCCGACGACGGCATCATGCCGCAGACGGTGGAGGCGCTCAACCATGCGCAGGCAGCGGGCGTTCCGATCGTTGTCGCGGTAAACAAGGTCGACAAGGCGGGTGCAAACCCCGCGAAGGTGCGCCAGCAGCTCACCGAGTTCGGTCTCATCGCGGAAGAGTACGGAGGAGACACGATGTTCATCGACGTCTCCGCGCTGAACAACCTCGGTATCGACAGGTTGCTTGACGCTGTGCTTCTGACCGCGGATGCCGGGCTCGACCTGCGCTCCAACCCGAACAAGGATGCCCGCGGTGTCGCCATTGAGGCGAAGCTCGACAAGGGTCGTGGTGCCGTTGCTACGGTGCTGATCCAGTCGGGAACGCTGCGCGTCGGTGACTCCATCGTTGCCGGAACGGCCCACGGCCGCGTGCGAGCGATGATGGACGAGAACGGCGACCCCGTGCTCGAAGCATTCCCGTCGCGACCCGTTCAGGTGCAGGGCCTTTCGAGTGTTCCCCGCGCCGGCGATACCTTCATCGTCACCGAGGAAGACCGCACCGCTCGCCAGATCGCCGAGAAGCGTGAAGCCGTCGAGAGGAACGCGCTGCTGGCCAAGGCCCGCAAGCGCATCAGCCTCGAAGACTTCACCAAGGCGCTCGAAGACGGCAAGGTCGAATCGCTCAACCTCATCATCAAGGGTGACGTTTCCGGTGCCGTCGAGGCGCTCGAGGACTCGCTGCTCAAGATCGAGGTCGACGAGAGCGTTCAGCTGCGCATCATCCACCGCGGTGTGGGTGCTGTCACCGAGAGCGACGTCAACCTCGCGACCATCGACAACGCGATCATCATCGGGTTCAACGTGCGACCAGACACGAAGGCGCGCGAACGTGCGCAGCGTGAAGGTGTGGACGTGCGTTTCTACTCGGTCATCTACGCGGCACTCGAAGAGATCGAGAACTCGCTCAAGGGAATGCTCAAGCCCGAGTTCGAAGAAGTGCAGTCTGGTGTTGCCGAGATCCGCGAGGTGTTCCGTTCCTCCAAGTTCGGAAACGTCGCCGGTGTCATCGTGCGCTCCGGAATCATCACCAGGAACGCGAAGGCTCGCGTTATTCGTGAAGGTGTGGTCGTCGGAGACAACCTCGCCATCGAATCACTGCGTCGTTTCAAGGATGACGTCACCGAGGTTCGTACGGACTTCGAGGCCGGAATCGGCCTTGGCAAGTTCAACGACATCCAGATCGGCGACGAGATCGAGACGATCGAAATGAAGGAGAAGCCGCGGGTCTAGTCCCGTGGTGTGAGGCGGTCCGGGATTCATTCTCCGGGCCGCTTCCGGCGGCGCCACCCTTCGGGTGGCGCCGCTGCCAGACCCAGCCTGCGGCCCGGAGAATGAATCCCTCCCCGCCTCTACGCTGGAGTAAGTCCCGTTGGTGAACGAAAGTAGAGATAGCTCATGGTTGACGCAGCGCGCGCCGCGAAAATGGCGGACCGTATCCAGGTCATCATTGCCAAGACGCTCGAGCGAGGGCTCAAGGATCCTCGCATGGGATTCGTCACGATCACCGACGTGAAGGTGACCGGCGACCTTCAACACGCGTCTGTTTTCTACACGGTTTACGGCACGGACGAGGAACGCCTTGACAGCGCCGCCGCGCTGAAGTCGGCGACCGGGATGCTGCGCAGCGAGCTGGGCAAGAACCTCACAGCCAGGCTCACGCCGAGCCTCGAGTTCATTCCCGACGGAATCCCGGAGAACGCCGCACTCATCGAGTCACTGCTCGCCGAAGCTGCGGCGCGCGACGCTGCTGTGGAGACGCAAAAGAAGACCGCGACGTACGCAGGCGACGAAGATCCCTACGTGAAGCCGCGGGCCATCATCGAGGAAGAAGATGGCTTTGACGACGACGACGACGATGACGACGAGGACGAGTCACCGAAGTAGCCGGGACAGCACGCGGTCGGCGAGCGGCTTGCCGCCCGTCTGGCACGTCGCGCAGTACTCGAGTGTCGAGTCTGCGAACCGCACCTGGCGCACGACGTCCCCGCACACCGGACAGGACTGACCAGCCCTGCCATGCACCTGCAGGTGTGACTTCTTTTCCTGCTTGAGCTCGGAAGCAGCGAGCCCCTCCGCGCGAGCGACAGCGGCGCTGAGGGTGGAGATGATCGCGTCATAGAGACGCGCAACCTCCACCGGCCCCATCGATGCCGGCGCATATGGCGACATCCGTGCGGCGTGCAGAATCTCGTCCGAGTACGCGTTTCCGATGCCCGCGATGATCCCCTGGTTGCGCAGCAGTCCCTTGATCTGCGAGCGACCGGCGCCAGCCAGGATGCCGGCAAGCACGCTCTGGGTGAAGGCGGGGTCGAGCGGGTCCGGGCCGAGGCTCGCCACCCGTGGCACATCGGCCGCATCCCGCACCAGATGGATGGCCAGTGACTTCTTCGTTCCGGCTTCCGTGATGTCGATGCCTGAACCATCGTCGAGCACGAGTCGGGCGGCCAGTGGACCGCGACCGGCGCCTGTCGATGGCTTGGGTGCAGCGTCTCGCCAGCGAATCCAGCCGGCGCGGGCCAGGTGCACGAGCAGGTGAAGCCTGTCGTCGCCGTCATCGAAGGCGATATCGAGATACTTGCCGTGGCGGCTGATGGGCCCCACCGTGCGCCCGTTGAGCGAGTTGATCGGCGGGTCAAACGTCTTCAACGCGGCGAAGGAGATCATGTCGAACCTGTCGACGACTCGACCCGTCAGCCGCCCGCCCAGATCGCTCACGAGCGCGTGCACCTCGGGAAGTTCAGGCATGCCTCCCAGTGTGCGCGGCGCGGGCATCATCCGTCCACCCCGTCGTTGGAGCGACCGCCGGCCCAGTCAGGTCAGGGGAGCTCGAACGCGCCCGATCCGTCCGCAACCACGAGGCCGTCGGCTTCGAGGCTGGCCAGGGCACGGGCGAGTTGCGTCGCATCCGGCCACAGGGACGTTATCTCGTCGGCGGTGACCGGGATGTCGCTGCCGCGGAGTTCGGCGAGGATCAGCCCGCGCACCTGGCGGTCGCTGCCCTCGAATGTCGCCTGCGTCGCCGCCCTCGGCCCGTCGTACGCGGGGTAGCCCGCGGCTCGCCAGGCGCAGCTGGCGGCCAGAGGGCACTCGTCGCAACGCGGTGCTCGCGCTGTGCACACCACAGCGCCGAGTTCCATCATCGCCGCGTTGAACACCCTCGCTTCGGCGTCGTCGCGGGGGAGGATGGCCTCCATGGCTGCGAGATCCCTGCGGGTCGATGCCGGCCCCGCCTCGCCCTGGCCGAGAACGGCGCGTGCGATGACCCGGCGCACGTTCGTGTCGACGACAGGATGCCGCAGACCGAACGCGAACGCGGCGACGGCCCGCGCTGTGTAGTCGCCGATGCCGGGCAGCGCGAGCAGCTTCTCAACGTCCGACGGAACCTCGCCGCCGTGCTGCTCGGTAATGGCCACGGCCGCGGCGTGCAGCCTGAGCGCGCGACGCGGATATCCGAGTCGCTCCCAGGCGCGCACGGCGTCGCCGGGTGGGGAGGAGGCGAGAGCGGCCGGGGTCGGCCATCGCTTCAGCCACTGCTCCAGCCGCGGCACGACGCGTGCGACCGGGGTCTGTTGCAGCATGATCTCGCTCACGAGGATGCCCCACGCGCCGAATCCATCCCGGCGCCACGGCAGGTCGCGCTGGTTCTCGACGAACCAGTCGTTGACGGCCCCGGCGATGCTCACGTGGCAAACCTAGACTGGTTGACATGGCAGATCCAATCCAGCGCGAGTTGCTCGATTCGCTGTCTGCCGAGTTCGTCCACAACTATGCCAAGGGCCGAACCCTGCTGGCTATCGACGGCCCGGACGATGCCGCCACCTCGACCTTCGCGGACGATCTTGCGACGCGAATGAACCGCAGCGGGCATGCCGCCTTTCGCGCATCCATCGACCACTTCCACCGGTCCCGCGAGGCCAGGGACGCCGCGACTGGCCGATTCCGCAGAAGGCTTCTACCGGGACTCGTTCGACTACGACCTTTTCCGCCGGGTGCTGGTCGAACCGTTCAGGATGGGCGGGAGCGCCGGCTTTGTGACGGCGGCCTTCGATGTTCAACGCAACGCCCAGATCGACATGAAGTGGCAGACGGGACCGCGGGATGCCACGCTCATCGTCGACGGAGCCTTCCTGAATCGCGCCGAGCTGCGGGGCCTGTGGCACTACTCAGTCTGGCTCGAATCGGAGGGACGATGTCGTCACCGACCAGAGGATCGCTGGCGCGCACGCCCTGTACGCCGCCGAGTGCAGCCCCAGGACACGGGCGACGGCGATCATCGACAACTCGGATCCCCGAATGCCCCGAAGGATCTTTGCCGACAGCTGTTAGCTGAGGACTGCGGTGAGTCAGGAGCAGCTGCCTCACGCGCTCGACCACCTCGGCGGGCGAGAGGAACTCTCCGCTCGCCTCGACCTCGTGCACCATCGCGACAAGCGCGCCATTGACGGGTGCATCGCGACCGACGGCCTTCGCCGCCGTCACCACGGCCCCGTTGAGATAGTCGATCTCGGTTGGCTGGCCGCGTCGGATGCTCTGCAGCGTCGATCCGGGGTTGGGGGTCGACCCCACGCGGGCACTCATCATCATCGGCAACAGCTGACCCAGCCACAGCGGCAGCCTCGAGAACAGACGCAGGCCGCGGTGGCTGAGCCCCTGGAGCTTCTCGAAGCGCACCCTGTTCAGCGCCGCGATGCGCACGTTCTCGCGCATGCTCACGGTCATGATTCGCCTGAGCCGTGCATCCCCGATCACGGCCTGCACGCTCAACCCCGTGATCGCCGGCAGCGCGTTGACCTGGTTGATCACCAGTTTGGTCCACTGGGCACCCGAGGAAGTTCGCCACCACCGTGGTCGGCATCACCTCGGCGAGTACCTTCGCCGCGTAGCGGGCGGGCATGTCGCTGAGGCCGGCCGTCACGCCGAGGTAGGTGGGGCCCGCCGTCGTGACGCGCACCTCTCCGGGGGTCAGATAGGAGGTCGCGAATGTCGCGAGTCCGCCGACGATGTCCGACCGCGGGGAGGCTTCGCCAGCGGCAGCCATCGCCTCGAGCCCGTTCTGGATGACGACGACGGGCACACCGCGCATCAGCCTCGAGTTGCCGGCGATGGCCGCCGACGCATCCTGAGCCTTCGTGGCGACGATGACCAGTTCGGCGCCGCGAGTCATCACCTCGCTGGCGAGTACCGGCGCGGTGTACTCGCCCCATGCACCGGTCAGGCGGATACCGCCATCACGAATTGCCTCGAGGTTGGCTCCACGGGCGATCACTTCCACATCGTGGCCGGCTCGTGCCAGCAGTGCGGCGATTGCTCCGCCCACGGCCCCAACTCCGATGACGGCTATTCGCATTCTCAGATCCTAGGTGCCACGCACCCCGCCGGTGGCCTGCGAAACATGACTGTAGCCTGATTGGGTGATGCACTACGCGGATAACGCATGAAGCCGCCCAGCAACCCGACCAGCGGGATCGTGCTGGTTGACAAGCCGCAGGGCATCACCAGCCACGACGTCGTGGCTCGCGCCCGGCGTTCCATCGGAACACGCAAGGTCGGCCACGCCGGCACCCTCGACCCCATGGCCACGGGCCTGCTCGTGCTCGGTGTGAACAATTCCACGCGCCTGCTGACCTGGATCGTCGGACTCAATAAGGAGTACACGGCGACGATCCGCCTCGGGGCGGCATCGAACACCGACGACGCCGACGGCGAGGTGGGCGAGCGAGTGGATGCCGCGACTCTCGCCGCGATCTCCGACGACTCCATCGCCGAGGGTGTGCGTGCGCTGACCGGAGCGATCCTGCAGCGACCGAGCTCCGTCAGCGCCATCAAGGTGGGTGGCAAGCGGGCATACGCGCTGGCCAGAGAGGGCGAAGAGGTGGTGCTCGCCGAACGGCCGGTCACCATTGTCGCCTTCGATGTGATCGCCACGAGGCGGGGGGAGTGGCTCGATCTCGACGTGCGCGTCGAGTGTTCCACCGGCACGTACATCCGGGCACTCGCACGCGACCTCGGAGAAGCGCTCGGCGTTGGCGGACACCTCACGGCGCTGCGCAGAACGCGCATCGGACCCTTCACCGTGGGGGAGGCATCCAGCATCGACGTTGATCTTGCGGCTGCGATGCTCGACCCGACCGCGGTCGCCACCGCGCTCTTCGATCGGTTCGACCTGACTACACAGGAGTCGGTCGACCTGGCTCACGGCAAGCGGATCGCGCTCACCGTCGACTCGCCGGGGCCGATCGCGGCTGTGTCGCCCGAGGGCAGGCTCATCGGACTGGTGGAGAACATCGAGGGCAGGGCGCACGTGCTCGTCAACTTCCCACCAGATGCTCCACGAGCGGCAACCGACACGGTGATCGAATGATCGAGTGGTTCGAGAATGTGCAGGTCGTTGTGGCGATCGCCGCCGGCCTGCTGTGTCTCGTGCTCGGCCTTGCCGGTCGCGCCCCCAACGACTACACGCTCGGCGCAACACTGCTCGTCGAGGTACTGCTGATCGCCCAGCTGGTCGTCGCCCTGGTGGCGCCGGCCACGGGCAACCTGCCCACCGGAAGCGGACTGGAATTCTGGGTGTATCTCGTGTCGGCCGTGCTGATCCCACCGGCCGCAATTCTGTGGGCGCTCATCGACCGCAACCGCTGGAGCACGGCCATTCTCGGGGTCGCCTGCCTGGCCGTAGCGGTGATGCTGGTCAGGATGGGCCAGATCTGGTTCGTGCAGATCGCGTGAGCGGGCGCGTGGCGACTTTCGCCTAAAGTTGAGTCGATATGGCAAACAACGGATCTTCTCGCGCGGTCGGGGTGGGGCGCGTACTCATCGCCGTTTATGCGATTCTCGCTCTCGCGGCGACGGCACGCTCCTTCGTGCAGATCGTCGGAAAATTCGACGTAGCACCCATCGCGTATCTGCTGAGCGGACTGGCCGGCATCGTCTACATCCTCGCCACCGTAGCGTTGCTCCGGAAGGGCAACACCTGGTACCGGATCGCCTGGGTCACCATCATCTTCGAGTTCGTCGGTGTGCTCCTCGTTGGCACAGTGAGCGTCTTCGATCCCGTGCTCTTCCCCGCAGACACCGTGTGGTCGTACTTCGGCCGCGGGTACCTTTTCATCCCCCTGGTGCTGCCTATCCTCGGCATGCTTTGGCTATATCGACTGCGGCCGGCAGTCGTCGTCCCCGCTACAGCGAGCTAGCATGCAGATCTTCCATTCCCCCTCGGAGGTACCCGCGGACTTTGGTCCGAGTGCTGTGACGATCGGCAAGTTCGATGGCATGCATCTCGGTCACCGCGCCGTCGTCACGAGGCTGCTCGCTCTCGCAGGCGAGCGAGGACTCACGAGCACGGTGCTGACCTTCGACCGCAATCCGCTGAGCCTGCTTCGCCCCGAAAAGTGTCCTCCAGCGTTGGCGAGCAACGCGCAGAAGTGCGAGTCGCTGGCCGCCGTCGGGGTCGATGCGACCCTGCTTGTGACCTTTGACCACGACTTCAGCGCGATGCCGGCATCCGAGTTCATGGAGCGGATTCTCGTTGATTCACTGCATGCCGCACTGGTTCTGGTCGGCAACGATTTCAGGTTCGGGCATGGTGGCGAGGGCACCGTCGAGACCCTGCGAGAGTTCGGTCGAAACCACGGGATCGAGGTCATTGTCATCGACGACGTCGAGTACGACGGGTCGCTCAGGGTGTCGTCGACCGCCGTGCGCCAGCACATCCTGGATGGCAGGGTCGCGGAGGCGGCGGAGCTGCTCGGGGCCTTCCACACCGTGCGCAGCGTGGTGGTTCACGGAGCCCAGCGCGGTCGCGCGCTCGGGTATCCCACGGCCAACCTGTCGCCTCAGCTTGAGGGTCTCGTGCCAGCAGATGGCGTTTACGCGGCGTGGCTTACGGTCGGAGGCAACCGATACCCGGCGGCGGTTTCCGTCGGCAACAATCCCACGTTCGACGGCGTGCCCGAGAAGCAGGTCGAGGCGTACGCCCTCGATGTCGACGTCGATATGTACGACCAGGTGGCCGAGATCGCCTTCGTCGAGTTTGTGCGCGGCATGCTGAAGTTTGACGACGTGGCCGAACTCATCGACCGCATGGCCGCCGATGAGCTCCAGGTCAGGTCAATCCTCGGCGTAGCCCCAAAAGCTGAGCCGACGCGCTAGCCCTTCAGCAGCTTGTTCAGCGGAACCTTGACGCCGTTCTTGATGTCGTCGATGACGTTGCTCGGGATCTTGTCGACGAGCGGCAGGTTGAGGCCCTTGGCCCAGTTCGCGACGTTGTCGATGATGTCGTCGGTGGGCAGTCCCTTCAGTGTCGGCTGAACCTGCTCCCAGAGGGGCTGAGCCGCCGTCAGGTCGAGGCCCTTGCCTGACAGGAGCCCGCCCGCCATGTCGCCGATACCGCCCAGATCGAATCCAGCCATAATGTGCTCTCCCTCTCGGGCCGGCAAGGGTGCCGGCACGCCCCATCGTAGACTCGGGAGGTGACGACACAGCCTGCCCGCCCGCTGTGGCTGGGCAGGACGGCGGCCGTTCTCGGAATTATTCTGCTGGCGCTCAACCTGCGTACCGCGGTGGCGGTGCTCGCCCCGATCCTCTCGCTGGTGTCTGACGACATCCCGCTGGACAGCACCGGAATCGGACTGCTCGGGATGCTCGCGCCGCTCGCGTTTGCGGCATCCGGGTTTATCACGCCCATGATCGCGAGGCGCATCGGACTAGAGGCCACCCTGGTTGTGGCCTGTCTCGGCATGGTTCTCGGGCCCCTGGTCCGCGCCACGGCTTTCTCGTACCCGATGCTGGTCGCCGGAAGTGTGCTCGTGATGGCTGGGATGGGCTTCGCGAATATCCTGCTGCCGCCCGTGATCCGGAAGTACTTTCCCGATCGGATTGGGCTTTTCACCGGCATCTACGTCACGCTCATGTCCATCAGCGCCTCGGTGCCCCCGTTGATCGCCTCGCCACTGGCGACGTCGATCGGCTGGCGCCCCGCGGTGGGCATGTGGGCGCTGCTGGCGGTGGGGGCTCTCGTGCCGTGGATCGTCGTGCTTGTCCAGCACCGCGGGATGCACCGGCGCGCCGAGGCGGACGGCTCTCTCGCGGTTGCCGAGCCGGCGCTGCTTGGTCAGATGCGGCACTCCGTTGTCGCTCGTGCGCTGGCCCTGGCGCTGTCAATCACGGCCCTCAACGTCTACGCGATGTTCGCCTGGCTGCCCGAGATCGTCATCAACATCGCAGGAACCAGCCCCACCGAGGCTGGCGCGCTCCTGGCCCTGTACGGAATCATGGGGCTTCCCCTCGGTCTCATCGCGCCTTTGCTCGTCGCGCGGGTCAGGAACGTCGCCTGGATACTGGTCGGAGCCGTCGGCTGCTACCTGAGCGGATATCTCGGTCTGCTGCTCGCGCCAGCGACGGCCACCTGGCTCTGGGTCGCCTTGATCGGGGCCGGGCCGATCGTGTTTCCGCTGAGTCTGCTGCTCATCAACCTGCGCACGCGCTCGCACGAGGGCTCGATCGCCCTGAGTGGGTTTGTTCAGGGCATAGCCTACGGAGTCGCAGCGCTCGGTCCGCTGCTGATCGGACTCATGCACGACCTCACCGGTGCGTGGATGCTCCCGCTGGTCTTCCTCGTTGCCACGACAATGCTCACCCTCGTCTCGGCCGTCGCGCTGGCCCGCCCCAGGACGGTCGAAGACGAACTCGACGCGCGAGCTCGTTCAGTCGACGAGACCTGAGCGATGGATGAGGGCGGCCGCGCCGATCAGCGGGCCCTCCCCAGACAGACCGGACGGGATGACCCGCACCTTGGCAACGAACCCGAACGGCGCACGAAGCGCGATCGCATCACGGATGTAGCCGAAGAGATCCGGTGTGACGTGCGAAAAGCCGCCACCGATCGCCACGACATCCAGGTCAACCAGAGCGGTGGATGACGCGATGGCCTGGCCGATGGCGCGACCGGAGCGCTCGACCGCGGCGATCGCGATGGGGTCTCCGGCCGCGTAGCTGACGGCAAGGTCCTCACCCGAGGTGCCGACCCAACCCTGACGCTGCGCCCACGCCGTCGTCCTGGGCCCTGACGCGATTGCTTCGACACAGCCGGTGCCGCCACACAGGCACGGGTCGTCGAATCCGCCGACCTCGACGTGCCCGATATGACCGGCGTTGCCTGACGGTCCCGCGATGGCGTGGCCGCCGAGAATCAACCCTCCTCCGATGCCGGTCGATACGACCATCCCCATCAGATTCGATTCACCCTTGCCCGCTCCAACCCAGTGCTCGGCGAGAGTGATGCATTCGCCATCCATCCGCAGGGTGACCGGCACACCGGGAATGAGGCTCGCGATCTGGTCGCGAAGCGGGTACTCCCGCCAATTCGGGAGATTGAGAGGCGACACCAGTCCGCCAGCGAGTGTGATCGGCCCGGCGCTGCCGATGCCGGCGCCGATGAGAGTTGCTCCATCCGGAAGCGTGGCGATGGACTGCAGCACCACGGTCTCGGCGCTCGCGGCAAGCTGTTCGCTCGACGATGCTGCGCCGGTGGGCGCCCTGAACCGACTGCCGGGAAGGACGGCGCCGTCCGGATCGACGAGCGCCGCCTCGATCTTGGTGCCCCCCAGGTCGACCCCGAGCGCGAAAACGCCGCCGCTCACGCTCCTGCTCCGCCAGGCGCGACCATTCCAGCGATCCAGGTGGCGACATAGAACGCGATGACGATCACGATGAGCCCGCCGAGCGGCCACCAGAAGGTGAGTCTCTTGCGGATCAGCGACACGATGACCATTCCGAACGCCAGAAAGTAGCTGAGAATCGTGATGGCCATCAGCGCTAATACCGTGATCGACAGCACTGTCGCGTTGCACTGGATTCCGTCGAACGGTCCGCTTCCGCAATCTGCAGTGAGTCCGTTGTACAACGTCGCGTAGCCGAGGACGATCAGCGACAGTACGGCTCCGAAAACGAGCAGGACGACGGAGACGACGATGTCGATGACGAGGCGCGCAACACTGCGGCGGGGAGCATCCGGGGAGGCATTCACCCCGACAGCATATGGCTTCCGAGCAGGCGCCAGTCGTCGAGTCCGCGGCCGGTGGCGCGTCGTAGGCTCGGGACGTGAGTACAACGAGCCTGCGTTTCGAGCGAACCTACGAATTTGCCCCCGCCATCGTCTGGGACGCACTCGTGGATGCCGACCTGGTGTCGGGCTGGCTGGCCGAGGCCGTGGTCGACCCCAGGCGGGGTGGCGAGTTCATCCTTCGCTGGCATGACCGGGAATCCGCCGGCGTGAGCGTCGGGACAATTACCCGATTCGAGCCGCGCACGGCGCTCGAGGTGACCGGCGCGGATGGCGCAACCACTCGGTTCACTCTTGCGGAGGTGACGGGAGGCAACAGGGGCACGAGCACCGTGCTGACTGTCGAGATCGAATCTCCGCTCGAACAGGCCTTCGCGCACGGATTGAAAGCCCGCTGGCTTAACGGTCTCGACCAGCTCACCGAGCTGCTTCGCGGTCATCCCGTTGACTGGAAGCCAGCTGTCACGGACGAAGCTCAGGTCGCACCGGTTCCCGCATGGGTAGAATTACTGGGTGAACGCAACGACGCAGGGTCTTCCAGCCCAAACCTTCCAGGCGAAGGCACTGGCTCCAGCCGAACGGGCACTCAGCATGATCGGTGGCGATCTGACTGAGAAGAGCCTGAGGCTGCATCTCGAAGGGCTTGCTGGCGTTGACGCCGTCGGGCTCGAACAGCGAGCAGCCGCTCTGGGAACCCGATCAATCAAGACCACGTCGAAGGCCTGGGCTCTCGACACCATCATCGAGTTGATCGACCTGACCACGCTCGAGGGTGCAGACACCCCCGGAAAAGTCAGGTCGCTGGTGGCCAAGGCCGTCAACCCTGACCCATCGGATGTCACCACCCCACGGGTTGCGGCGGTCTGCGTGTATGGCGACATGGTCCCTCACGCGGTTCAGGCCCTCGGAGGCGCCTGGTCGCGCGGAACGGACAGCGGGATCAACGTGGCTGCGGTCGCAACCGCCTTCCCCAGCGGACGCTCCTCGCTCGCCATCAAGATCGCTGACACGGCCGAGGCCGTCGCGTCCGGGGCCGACGAAATCGACATGGTCATCGACCGCGGAGCCTTTCTTTCCGGCAACTTCGGGCTCGTCTTCGACCAGATCGTGGCGGTGAAAGAAGCCTGCCGCCGCGCCGACGGAACCTACGCACACCTCAAGGTGATTCTCGAAACGGGCGAACTCAACACCTACGACAACGTGCGCAGGGCATCGTGGCTCGCCATCCTCGCGGGTGGGGACTTCATCAAGACCTCGACGGGAAAGGTGGCGCCCGCCGCCACCCTGCCCGTCACCCTGTTGATGCTCGAGGTAGTACGCGACTGGCACCGCCTCACCGGCGAGCGGATCGGGGTGAAGCCGGCTGGCGGAATCCGCACGTCGAAAGACGCGATCAAATACCTGGTGACCGTGGCCGAGACCGTTGGGGAGGAGTGGCTCACCCCGCACCTCTTCCGTTTCGGAGCATCCAGCTTGCTCAACGATGTGCTGCTGCAGCGACAGAAACTAACCACCGGCCGTTACTCGGGCCCCGACTACGTGACGATGGACTGACAATGACCGACGTAAACCCACACGCGACAAGCCGATTCCTGGACTACGCCCCGGCGCCGGAGTCGACCAGCATCCTGCACCTGAAGCCAAGCTACGGACTCTTCATCAACGGGGAATTCGTCGATGGCCACGGCGATTCGTTCCACTCGATCTCACCGGCGACCGAGAAGACGATCGCCGAAATCTCAAACGCGAATGCCGCTGACGTGGATGCCGCGGTCGCCGCCGCGCGCAACGCATACACCCGCACCTGGAGCAAGCTCTCGGGAGCCGACCGCGGCAAGTACCTGTTCCGCATCGCTCGTCTCGTGCAGGAGCGCGCGCGGGAGCTCGCGGTCGCGGAGAGCCTCGACAACGGGAAGCCGATCAAGGAGTCCCGCGACGTCGATGTGCCTCTCGTGGCCGCCTGGTTCTTCTACTACGCGGGGTGGGCCGACAAGCTGGACTACGCAGGTCTCGGGCCGAACCCGCGATCGCTCGGCGTCGCGGCTCAGGTGATCCCGTGGAACTTCCCGCTGCTTATGCTCGCGTGGAAGGTTGCCCCCGCGCTGGCGGCTGGCAACACCGTCGTGATCAAGCCCGCGGAGACCACACCGCTTTCCGCACTCATCTTCGCGGAGATCCTTCAGCAGGCCGGCCTTCCCGCGGGAGTCGTGAACATCATCACGGGCGCCGGAGACACCGGCGAAGCGCTGGTCAACCACCCTGACGTCAACAAGGTCGCCTTCACCGGATCCACCGCGGTGGGACGGGCAATCGCCAAGTCGGTTGCCGGCACCGGCAAGAAGGTCACGCTTGAGCTGGGCGGCAAGGCGGCCAACATCGTCTTCGATGACGCCCCGATCGACCAGGCAGTCGAAGGCATCGTCAACGGGATCTTCTTCAACCAGGGCCACGTCTGCTGCGCCGGTTCACGACTTTTGGTGCAGGAAAACATTCACAGTGAGGTCGTTGAGCGTCTGAAATCGCGACTCATGACGTTGCGACTGGGTGACCCGCTCGACAAGAACACCGACATTGGGGCGATCAACTCCCGCGAGCAGCTTGAGCGCATCCGTGAGCTCAGCGACATCGGCGAGAAGGAGGGGGCCGACCGCTGGACCGCCCCCTGCGCCATCCCGGAGAACGGCTTCTGGTTTGCGCCGACCATTTTCGACAACGTCTCCACGTCGTCGACGATCGCCAGGGAAGAGGTGTTCGGACCCGTATTGAGCGTGCTCACGTTCCGCACCCCGGCCGAGGCGATCGCCAAGGCCAACAACACGCCATACGGACTCTCTGCTGGCATCTGGAGTGACAAGGGGTCCAGAATCCTGGCGGTAGCCGACGGGCTTCGTGCCGGTGTGATCTGGGCGAACACGTTCAACCGTTTCGACCCGGCCAGCCCCTTCGGTGGCTTCAAAGAGAGCGGCTACGGTCGCGAAGGCGGCCGGCATGGTCTCGCTGCATACCTCGAGAGCGCAGGCTGGGGCTCCCCGGCGACCACCTCGAATACCGGCTCAACAACCAGGAAGCAGGCCAGCGCGTGACCCGGCTCGCGGTACCCAAGACATACAAGCTCTACATCGGCGGCAAGTTTCCCCGAAGCGAGAGCGGACGCACCTACGAGGTGTCGACCAAGGATGGCGCATTCCTGGCGAATGCTTCGCTTGCCAGCCGCAAGGATGCCAGGGATGCCGTCGTCGCGGCTCGCTCCGCCTTTGCTGGCTGGTCCTCGGCCACCGGCTACAACCGTGGCCAGGTGCTGTACCGCATCGCCGAGCTGCTCGAGGGGCGTCGCGACCAGTTCATCGACGAGCTGATCCACTCTGAGTCCCTGACGAAGTCCGCGGCGGCCAGCCAGGTCGACACGGCGATCGACGCCTGGGTCTGGTACGCGGGCTGGGCCGACAAGTACGTGCAGGTGGCCGGTAACGCCAACGCGGTGAGCGGGCCGTACTTCAACCTTTCGACGCCCGAGCCCACCGGGATCGTGGCCATCGTTGCGCCCCAGTCAGGCAATGCGCTGCTCGGGCTTGCGAGCGTCATCGCGCCGGCGATCCTGACCGGCAACACCGTCGTGGTCATCGCCAGCCAAGCCGCTCCACTCGCCGCGATAAGCCTCGCCGAGGTTCTGGCGACCAGCGACGTTCCCGGGGGAGTGGTGAACATCCTCACCGGTTCTCCTGCCGAGATCGCGCCGTGGCTCGCCGGGCATGCCGACGTGAACGCCATCGACCTGGCCGGTGCCGAGCTGCTGGACTGGGTCGACCTTCAGGTGATCGCAGCAGACACGCTCAAGCGGGTGCTGGCGCCGGTGGATGGTGCTCCGGCGCCGTCGCTGGAACGGATTGTGGCTTTCACCGAGACCAAGACGGTCTGGCACACCAAGTCGCTCATCTAGAAAGTGCAGCCCGTGCGCTCGGGTCCGATGTCAAGGCCCAGCAGTTGCACGGGTTTCGTGCCTAGGGTGAGTGGATGCGAATCCTCGTCACAGGAGCGACCGGCTACATAGGTGGGCGCCTCGCGCCACGACTGGTGGAGGCTGGCCACGACGTCAGGGTGCTGGTGCGTGACCCGCTCAAACTGCGGGATGCACCGTGGGCGGCCGACGTCGACGTCATGACGGGCGATCTGTCCGATCCGAACGACGTTGCCAGGGCGGTCGACGGCATCGACGTGCTCTACTACCTCGTGCATGCGATGGGAGCGCGCGGAGACTTCGAGAGCACCGAACTCCTCGTCGCCAACACCGTCGCGACAGCTGCTGCCGCCGCCGGTGTGAAGCGAATCGTTTACCTCGGCGGGACTGCATCCCGATGTGCCTGCAGATACGCTGAGCCGCCACCTGCGCAGTCGCGAGAAGGTGGGGCAGATACTGCTCGCCTCGGGCGTGCCCACGATTGCCTTCCAGGCTGGGGTCGTGATCGGCTCGGGGTCGGCATCGTTCGAGATGATCCGCCACCTCACCGAGGTGCTGCCGTACATGCCGGCGCCCAAGTGGGTGCGAAATTTCATCCAGCCCATCGCGGTGCGCGACGTGCTGTACTACCTGACCGAGGCGGCGGTCGTGCCTGACGAGGTGAACCGCACCTTCGACATCGGCGGCCCCGACGTCCTTCGCTACGGGCAGATGATGAACGGGTACGCCCTCGAGGCCGGGTTGCACCAGCGGCCGATCGCCAGTCTTCCGGTACTCACGCCCTGGCTTGCCTCCCAGTGGGTAAACCTCGTCACACCCATTCCCCGAGCTCTCGCCGTGCCGATCATCGAGTCGCTGCAGTTCGACTGCGTTGTGAACGAGAGTGACATCAAGTCATTGATCGCAGATCCCGACGGAGGTCTCCTCGGATATCGGGCCGCGGTGCGGCTCGCCCTGGCAAAGATGAAGGATGGCGAGGTCGAGACGAGCTGGCAGAACTCCACCGTCGCCGGCGCACCGAGCAACCTCATCCCGAGCGACCCCGACTGGTCCGGGCACACGGTCTACGTCGATCTGCGTGAACAGCATTCCGCCGCGCCCGTCGAGCGGCTCTGGGAGGTCGTCGAGGGAATCGGCGGCGACAACGGCTGGTATTCCTTCCCGCTTGGCTGGGCCCTGCGTGGCTGGGCGGACAAGCTGGTGGGCGGGGTCGGCCTGCGCCGTGGTCGCCGACATGCCTCCACTCTGGCGGTGGGGGAGGCGCTCGATTTCTGGAGGGTCGAGACTCTCGAACGGGGCCATCTGCTTCGCCTTCGCGCCGAGATGAAGGTCCCAGGGCGGGCCTGGCTTGAAATGACGACAACCGCGGATCCCGCTGGCGGCAGCATGTATCGCCAGCGCGCCGTGTTCTTTCCGAGCGGCTTGGGTGGGCGGCTGTACTGGTTCGCGATTCTTCCGTTCCACGGCGTGATCTTCAGCGGGATGGCCAACCGGATCACGGCGGCTGCCGCCAGGCTCGCCGATTCCGACGAGAACGACGAGCAGGCGCCGGGCGTCGAGCGCGCTAGTTTGGACGCGTGAATACAGCTCAGGAACCGCGGTCCGTCAGTGCTGTCGTGATTGTCGGCAGCGCCAACATCGACCAGGTACTTCGAGTCGAACGAATCCCGTCGCCCGGGGAGACCGTGATGTCGGCAGGGTTGACGGTAGCCCGGGGCGGCAAGGGGCAAAACCAGGCGGTTGCCGCGGCTCGGGCTGGGGCATCCACCGTCTTCCTCGCGGCGGTCGGTGACGATGACTTCGGACGACGCACCCGCGACGGACTCGCCGAGGACGGCATTGACCTGACGCTGTTGCGCACGAGTATCGCGCCGACGGGGACGGCCCTGATCGCCGTGGATGATCGTGGGGAGAACACGATCATTGTCGAAGCCGGGGCCAACGCCGAGTTGACCGGGCTGACCGAGACGGACATCCTCGCCCTGACGAGTGCTGACGTGCTCGTCATGCAGCTCGAGATCCCGCTGGAAACCGTGGCGGCCGCGGCCCGTGCCGCTCGCGTCGGCGGCACCACGGTCATCCTGAACGCCGCTCCCATCAGGGACCTGCCGCGAGCACTGCTCGACGACATCGACATCCTCGTGGTGAACGAACACGAGGCCGCCCACCTGGCGGGACGTGGGGACGTCAGCGCCCTCGCCCCTGTGGTGATCGTGACCCTCGGCGCTGAGGGAGCGGTGCTCCACCAGCGCGGATTGGACGACATCAGCGTGCCTGCTCCCCGGGTCGCCGCTGTGGATGCCACCGGCGCCGGAGACACATTCTGTGGAGCGCTCGCCGCATCTCTCGCGGAGGGTTCGGGCCTCGAGAAATCGCTGCGATTCGCCGTCGTGGCCGCATCCCTGTCGGTTCAGCACCCCGGCGCGGTACCGTCCATCCCGCACCGCGCGGCGATCGATCGGGCGCTCCCGACTGGAAACGAAAAGCCGTAGGCCCCATGATGGACTTGAGACGGACGTGAACCTCTCTGATCGGAACACAGCTCATGACCGACGAATCATCGTTTGAATCCCGCCCCAGCATTGTCTTCCTGGGTGACAGCATCACCGAACGGGGGCAGTGGGCAGACTGGTTCCCCGACCGCCAGACGCACAACCTTGGGGTCGGTGGAAGCACCACGGATGATGTGGTCGCGCGACTCGACTCCGTAGTCGAGTTGCGGCCGGAAGCTATTTCTCTACTTATCGGCACCAACGATCTGGGTACCCGCAAGTCGGTGGAGCACCTGGTGCGCAATATCGAATTTGTGCTGGTCGCTCTTCGCAAGGCGTTGCCGGGCACCAGGATGCTCGTGCAGTCGATCATGCCTCGTGGCCGGGAATTTTCGGCGCAGATCCAGGACGCGAACCGGCACCTCCGCCAGTTCGCTCCCTCGGTCAAGGCGCAGTACCTCGACCTGTGGCCCTCTTTCGCGCAGGAAGATGGTGAGATCGACCCCGCTCTCTCCGACGACAGGCTGCACCTCACCGACGAAGGCTATGAACGCTGGCTGAGCGAGCTCCGCCCGGGGCTGGAGCGCCTCGACGACGCACCGCCGATGAGCCGACCGATCACGATCATCCGGCCCGAAGCCTGAGGCCTGAGCTCGGCTACAGCGACGCGATGAGCGCCTTGTAGAACTCGATTCCGCGAAGGTACGTGGCAACGTGCATCCGCTCGTTCCGTGCGTGCAGAGTTTCGCGCTGTTCGAGGGTCAACTCGAATGGCGTGAACCTGTAAACGCCGCGGCTGATGCCGGTGAAGTGCCTGCTGTCTGTCGCGCCATTTTGTACATACGGCGTGACGACGGTGCCTGGGTATACCTTCTCGATCGTCGACCGCAGCAGCTCCCACGAGATGCCGGAGACCAGGGAGATCGGGGAGGCCTCTCCCGGGGTGACGACCTCCACGCGCACCGCGTCGTCCGCGATCGCCCTGACGACGTGCCTGACGGCGTCGTCAACGCTCGTGCCCACAGCGACTCGAAGGTTCACGGTGGCCGTTGCTCGCTCCGCGAGCGCATTCACCGCGTGGCCGGCCTCCAGCATGGTGACGGCCTGAGTGGTGCGAACCATGGCGTTCGTTTCGACTGACTGGCGACCGAAAACCGGCAGAAGCAGCGGCTTGGTGAACCGTATATTCCGAAACAGGAATCCAATGAATCCACCGGCAAACGGACCGATCGTCCTGAACATGTCGATGGTGACTGGATTGAAGGATGCGGGGAACGGCCGCTTGTTGAGCCTGACGATGGCCTCGGCAAGACGTACCGTGGCACTCAGCTTCGGGGGAGTCGAGGCATGACCGCCCTGCTGATCGACGACCAGCCGCACAGTCGTGCTGCCCTTCTCCGTCACGCCGACGACCGCGACGGGAACTGTCACTCCGGGAAAGGCTCCCTCGACAATTGCGCCGCCCTCATCGAGCACGAGCGACGGCCGGATGCCACGGCTCTCGAGCAGCGCGGCGACCGCCTTCGCGCCATCCCCACTCGTTTCCTCGTTGTGTCCGAAGCACAGGTAGATGTCCTGCGCGGGCTGCATTCCCGCCTCGATCTGGGCTTCGACTGCCTCAAGAATGCCCACGACCGCGCCCTTGTCATCGATGGTGCCACGACCCCAGATCAGCTGGTCTTCACCCTTGCCGCTGAGCTCGGCGGCGAACGGTGGATGCTTCCAGCCGAAGTCGGTCGCAGCGACGACGTCGTAGTGGCCCATGAGCACGCTGGGTTCGGTCGACGAGCGACCCGGCCAGCGGAACAGCAGCGAGTAGCCCGCAACCACCTCGCGGTCGAGCTTGCGGTGAACCAGCGGGAAGAGCTCCTGGAGTTGGGTCACGAACGTGTCGAAGTGCTCCCACTCGACCTCCGACTCATCGATCCGGGAGATCGTCGGAATGCGCAGCAGCGCCTGGAATCGGGCAATGGCTGCATCGTGGGACATGATCCGACTCTAACCAGATGATTGCCGCTTCAACTATTCGCACCGGTGGAGCCGACCGAGCGCACCGATCGATAGAATCGGCGGGTGAGCGCACAGTATCCGTCCGAGACGCGCCGCACCGCCCTCGTGCCAGCCATGCTCGCAGCGATGGCCCTGCTCATCGGAAGCGCGCTGATCACCAGCGACACCTTCACGGTCATTCGTTTCATCGTCAGCATCCTCGCGTTGATCGTCGCCGTCTTCGCGTGGCAGGCCGCACAGTGGTGGTGGATTATCGGTCTCGCGCCGATCGCCGTGTTGTGGAATCCGGTGCTGCCGATCGATGTGGGACTGCCGGATCTCTGGCTGGGGTTGCAGTTCATCGCGTCCCTCATATTCATCGCGGCGGGTGTTCGAATCAAGGTTTCGGGCAAAGCAGCATAGAATAGGCGTAACGCCCGCCTGGCCCACCAATCGCATCGCGACTGGGTCTGGATTACTCGGTAGGCGCCGCCGTCGAATCGTTCGATTCACGACACTCGCACATGCACAGGGTCCATACCCATTGCATTAGATCCACATCACCAGTCAGTGCCTGCACAGGAGACGAATTGACACCTTCGGGACAGATCGAACCCGGCCAGCGCCAGAAGCGCCAGCGATCCTCACAGCAGGGTGCTGGCCAGCAGGCTTCGGGGCAGCGCCAGTCTGGCGGCCAGCAGCGCCGCCGTGTGCGCCCCGGGGACGACATTGGTGTGATCCCGGTGCTCGCTCGCGCCGCCCGAGAGGTCGAGACCGCAGTGCAGAAGGGCCCGCTCAAGCCGGCCAACCGCGCCAGGTTCCAGGTGGCAACACTGCTGCTCAGAGAAGAGCGCGCGAGGGTGAAAGCCGACAAGACCCTTACGGATTCAGAGCGAGCCAACGAGCAGAAACGGCTGGATGGCCTCGCCGGAATCCTGGCGAAGACCGCGGCCCGCGACACCAGCCTGATCGTGATGCTGGGCGATGACGCCCCCGTCACCGCTGCAGCGAAGGCGCTCAGGCGGGACCTCCTCATCGCTGCCGGCGTCGAGCTGAGCGCGGACGAGCTCGTCATCGCCACCGAGCCGAAGCCCGTCGACAAGCAGGTCGAAAAGCAGGTCGTACCTGCCTCGGTGCGTCAGATGCAGATGTCGAACCCGTTCCTCGCGCCAGACTTCAGCAACATGACAGCCGCTCCGACCCGGGTCAACAGGCTCGGCAACTGGGAACTCATCGAGCCGTTGTTCCGCTCCTTCGAGTACGGCGCTGGCGGCGGCGCCGCCACCATGGACCTGCCAGAGGCAACCTCACTGCGCACCCGCGGCAATCTCGAGATGATGCGTCACCAGGCGCGGTTCGTCGAGGAGGTCCGTTCGGGTCACCGCACCTTCCTGCTCGCGGACGAGCCTGGGCTCGGCAAGACCGCGCAGGCGCTGCTTGCCGCCGAGGCATCCAACTCATACCCGCTGCTGGTCGTCGTGCCCAACGTCGTCAAGACGAACTGGGCGCGGGAGGTCGAACTGTGGACGCCGGGCCGTACAGCGACCGTGGTGCACGGCGACGGCAAGGACGTCGACGCCTTCAGCGACGTCGTGATCGTCAACTACGAAATCCTCGATCGGCACGTCGGCTGGCTCGGCAGGTTCGGGTTCAAGGGCATGGTCGTCGACGAGGCGCACTTCATCAAGAACCTCAAGTCCGAGCGCTCCAAGCATGTCCTGGCCCTCTCGAGGAGCATCAGGGCCAGTTTCCCCAGGGCGCTGCTGATGGCGCTCACCGGAACGCCGCTGATCAACTCGATCGAAGACTTCCGCGCGATCTGGCAGTTTCTGGGGTGGATCGACGACAAGAAGCCACTCGCGACCCTCATGGACAAGCTCGAAGACACCGGACTCACCCCGGCCGACATGGGCTTCTTCTCCGAGGCCAGGCATGCGGTCGTCGAGATGGGCATCGTGCGTCGAAAGAAGGTGGATGTCGCGGCCGACATCCCCGCACGCCGTATCGCGGACATCCCGGTTGAGCTCGACGACGACCTCGGGCGTTCGATCCGTGCGGCCGAGGCTGCCCTTACCGCTCGCCTTGTCGAGCGGTTCAAGCGCGTGCGCGGCCTCAAGCCGGATGCGAGCGACGATGACCTGATCCGCGTGGTTGCCCATGCCGAGTTGGACGAGTCGAAGGGCGCGAGCACCGGCGAGAACGTCTTCACCATGGTTCGTCGCATCGGTCAGGCGAAGGCGACCCTCGCCGCTGACTACACGGCGCAGCTCGCCCGCTCGGTGGGCAAGGTTGTGTACTTCGCGAAGCACATCGACGTCATGGACCGCGCGGAGGAGCACTTCGCCAAGGTCGGCCTGACGTCGGTCTCGATTCGCGGAGACCAGAGCGCCAAGGCGCGGCAGTCCGCCATCGACTCCTTCACCAACGATCCGTCCGTGTCGGTGGTCGTCGCATCACTGACCGCGGCCGGTGTCGGCCTCAACCTTCAGGCCGCGTCCAACGTGGTGCTCGCCGAGCTCAGCTGGACGAGCGCGGAACAGACCCAGGCGATCGACCGGGTGCATCGAATCGGGCAGGAGCTGCCGGTGACGGCGTGGCGGATCATCGCGGCGCACACCATCGACGCGCGGATCGCGGAGCTGATCGACAGCAAGGCCGGCCTCGCAGCCCGCGCTCTCGACGGTTCTGACGAGGATGTCGCAGCCGAATCCAACATCCAGCTCGAAGCGCTGTCGAGCCTGCTGCGCGACGCTATCGCCGAAGGATCCAACGAGTGAACGCCCCACTGAGCCGCGTGAACTCCGACGCCCACGCCCGGCTCCTCGCCCGAGCCGACGTGGTGCTGCGCAAGGGACGCTTCACCCTGCTGAACGAGACCATGTCTCCGCGGGATGCCACAGCCGCCGACCTGGTCGCGATCCACGACTCACTCGACCGCGCAGACATCCAGCATCTGCTCGTGCGTCGCGACGACGACCACGCCGTGATCGCGGTCGACCACGCGCAGGTCGCCGAGATTGCCGCTGCACTGTCGGCCTCATTCGCTGTCGAACCGTTCTATGCACGTGTTGGCAACGAACCGGCAGTCCTCGTCGCCGAGGGCGGGCTCTCGAACCTTGGCAACCACCGGATCGTCAGGCTGTATCGTCCCAGGACGACGGGCAAGGGTGGGCTGCGCTATGGCGCCGCCACCGGGGTGAGGCTCGAATTCTGGGACTTCGAGCCTGACACCATTCATGCGCCGGCCGAGAACGCGCTCATGCGTCGCAGCCTGCCCCGCACCGAGGCCATCGACGCAACGGTCGACCTGCACGATCGCACCTGGTCGACACTGGGCGGCATGTTCGACATGCTCGCCAGCGACGTCACCTTCGACATCGACATGGTCTTCTCGTGGGTTGACGGCACCTCGTCCGAGTTCCAGCGCGCTCGGGCGCAGCGGATGGAATCGTACGTCGTCGGCGACGGCGACGACTCCGATGCCAGGTTCAGGCAGATCGATGAGTTGAAGTACGCACTGCGCAGCGTGAACCTCTACGCTCCGTGGGTCCGTCGCATCTTCATCGCCACCGACTCTCCGACACCCAGCTGGCTTGCCGACCACCCCAGGGTCACCATCGTGCGCAGCGAGGAATTCTTCGCCGACCTGGACGTGCTGCCGACCCACAACTCGCACGCTGTCGAGAGCCAGCTGCACAGGATCGAAGGACTCAGCGAGCACTTCATCTACTCCAATGACGACATGTTCTTCGGCAGGCCCGTTCGGCCCGACATGTTCTTCTCTCCCGGTGGTATCACCAAGTTCGTCGAGGCGACGACCCGCATCGGACTGGGTGAACCCAACCCGGAACGCAGCGGCTTCGAGAACGCCGCCCGCGTCAACCGGGCACTGCTGCACCGGCGCTTCGGTCGGATCACCACCCGGCACCTGGAACACGCCGCTACGCCGCTGCGCAAGAGCGTGATGGCCGAACTCGAGCGCGAATTCCCGGAGGACTTCGCCCGCACCGCGGCGAGTGCTTTCCGGTCAAGTTCAGACATCTCGGTCACGAACTCGCTGTACCACTACTACGCGCTGATGACCGGCCGAGCCGTCCTGCAGACGGACGCGCGGGTGAGGTACGTCGAGACCACCCTCGCCAACGCGGCTGGCGAGATGGACACCATCCTGAAGGACAGGGACTACGACTTCTTCTGCCTCAACGATGGAAGCAAGCCGGAAATCTCGGTCGAGAAGCGCACCAAGAACGTGCGCGTGTTCCTCGAGCGCTACTTCAGCATTCCGGCCGTCTGGGAGAAGCCGGCACCGGCCAGCTCTACACCTTTTCGGGGACGAAGAGGGTCAGCTGCGGCTCAGGAGCTACCGGCGGGTTGACCTTGTCCGCGATGCGGATGCCCACTGAGGCCAGCCGTTTCGCGGTCTCGGCCGCATCGACGTAGTCGAGCGCGGCGTACTCGCCGAGCGGCACCACCGAGTGCAGCACGGTCTGGTCGTACACGTGCACGAGATTGAAGGCGCGCGCTCCGTCCCGCCCTCTGGTGCCGCCGGTTGGCACAGTCAGATCCTGTGTGTAGCAGGTGGCCGAGGCCACCGAGACAGGAATGCCCGCGAAGGTGCCGGTCGAGCTGTAGTGCAGATGCCCGGCAAGGATGCTGCGCACGTCGGTGGCGAACAGCACCTCGGCAAGCCCCGCCTGATCCCGCAGCTCGACGGCCACAGCCAGGTCGAGCACGCTCGGGAGCGGGGGATGATGCATAGCGAGGATCGTGCCGTGGGGTGCCGGGGTCGACAGCTCCTCGGCCAGCCAGTCGAGCTGCTCCGACGTGACCTCGCCGTGGTGGTGACCAGGCACGCTCGAGTCGAGTGTGATGATGCGCAGCCCGTTGACGTCGTAGACCCGGTCGATGGGACGGCTCGTGGGTTGTTCGGCGAGGAGGTGCTCCCGGAAGGCACCACGGTTGTCGTGGTTTCCCATGACCCAGATGACCTGGGCTCCCAGCCGGGCGGCGACCGGTTCGACCATCCGGCGCAGCCTGTCGTACGCGTCAGGCTCCCCCTTGTCGGCGAGGTCGCCGGTGAAGATGATGGCCTCAGGGCGACCCTCGGACGATTCGATCTGATCGAGAAGTTGCCGCAGGTGATTCTCGGCGTCGACCGTGTCGTAGAGGCTGCCGCCCCCGCCGAGCAGGTGAGTGTCGCTGAGGTGGAGGAGAAAGTGGTCCGGCCGGGGATGCTCAGCCGTTCGGAAGATCACGCTGCGTCCATTCGCTTGGGTGCGTTCGGTAGGTCGATGTGTTCGGTGCAAACGCACCAACTGTAGTGAAGTCGACCAGCACACTGGCTGTCGGGCCCGGAGGTCACCGGCGATTCCCAGAATCGTTCATACACAGTTCACCGTGCGGCCACAGGCCGCCTAGCCCGCCGATCGCGCACTGAGACGCTCGATGGCATCCACAGGAATCGACAGCCAGCCCGGTCGGTTGCGGGCCTCGTACACGGTCTCGTACAGCGCCTTGTCGAGCTCGAAGGCGTCCACGAGTGTACGACTGTGCCGGATGTCCCGACCCGACGCTTCGCTGTAACCATCCTCGAACGCGGCCCTGGCTGATTCGCTCCACTCGGGTGCCGGAGCGGATCCGCCCACCGCGAGCGAGCCCGAGACGTAGTCGAACGAACGAAGCATGCCTGCGATGTCGCGCAGCGGACTGTCGAGCTTGCTGCGCTCCTTCATGGGTCTGAGCGGTTCGCCCTCGAAGTCGACGAGCACCCAGCCGTGATTCGGAACGGCCAGCACCTGCCCGAGGTGGTAGTCGCCGTGGATGCGCTGCTGGGCGGGCCATGCTGCAACGCTCGCGCGGTCGAAGGCCTCGCGGATCGCTGGCGCGAATCGCTCCAGGGCCGGGACCTCGGTGATCGCCGCGGCCAGCCGGCCGTGCATCGACCCAATCACGGCATCGATGTCTGCCTGGCTGATTTCTCTGGTCGGCAGGCTGGCGGCGAGAGTGGCATGTACCCCGGCAGTCGCGATTCCCAGAGTGCGCGCCTCGTCGGTGAAATCGGTTCCGGACGCTGCGGCGGCAAGGGCAACCCGCCACGCATCCTGCACGCCCGGCAGGAACTCCTGCGCGAAGGCGAGGTGCCCGGTGGCCCTTCCGCTTGCCTCGCCACGGTCATCCCACTCGGCAAGGACATGGCCAACGGGTGCCGGCACGGCGGCGCTCCCGGCCTGCGCGAGCGCGGTCTGCAACACGACATCGGGATTCTCGCCATCGTGAAGCGCACGGAACACCTTGCAGATGACGGGGGTCTCACCCTCGTGCTCGAAGATGATGGACGTGTTGGACTGCTCGCCCGTGAGAACCCTCGACACAAGCCCGGATCCCACGGCATGGGCAGTGCGCTTGCCGATCGTCCAGATGCGGTCGCCCCTCGATTCCGTGCCTGATGTGATGACATCGAGAAGCGCGGTCGTGTACGCGGGATCGTATGGTCCGTCGTAGACCCAGGTGCCATCGAGCTCACCCACGAGCGCCGTTGAATTCGCGAGAGGTTCCCGGCGATAGGTGAGCGGCACCTGATAGAGCGCCGGCTTTCCCACTGTGTGGTCGAGCAGAAGATGCGTGACCACCGTCACGCCATCCTGATTCGATGGCAGGTCCCAGGTGCCGATCTGTTCGAGGATCGGAGCGGCTCCCTTGTTCGCGAACCACCTCTGCCGCGTCATCCACGGGGAGAGAAACGCCAGGAAGGAAGTGTCGTTCTCGGCGGCGGTCGGCAGTTGAGTCATATTCCAGACTAGCCACGCGATGAGTGGGCCGGTCAAATCATTGCCACCATGATGGGTGTATTGGCGCCACGGCCACGAGCCTCTCCCACCTAGAGTGGGTGTATCGCCAATCAAGGGAGATTAGACGATGGACAGCATGCCACAAGCGCCGCGCCCAACAGATGGTACTCAGCCACACCACAGCCAGCACGATCGCAGCACCGATTCGGCGCAAAGTATCGCCGGAGACGAGAATTCCCCGAGGCGGGCGCTCGAAACGGCGCTCGAGCTGACGGACGGGACTCGCGAAGAGCGAGACTCGCTGGGTGCGATGACCATCCCGGCCTCGGCGTACTGGGGCATTCACACCGCCAGGGCGCTCGAAAATTTCCCCATCACCCGACGTGCGATCTACAACTATCCCGACCTGATCCGCGCCCTCGCCAAGGTAAAGCAGGCGGCGGCCCGGGCCAATGCCGAGATCGGCGTGATGGAGGCAGACAAGGCAGCGATCATCGATCAGGTCTGCCAGGAGATCTTCGACGGCGCTTTGCACGCCGAATTCAGGGTGGGCGTGATTCAGGGCGGAGCTGGCACATCCACCAACATGAACGCCAACGAGGTGATCGCCAACCGCGGCCTCGAGTTGATGGGCTTTGAGAAGGGCGACTACGCGAAGCTCAGCCCGATCGACGATGTCAACCGCAGCCAGAGCACCAACGACGTGTACCCCACAGCCATCAAGCTGGCGATGGTGTACGGCGTCCAGCGCCTGCTCGCCGAGCACAGGCTTCTCGCGGGATCTTTTGCGGCCAAGGGCCGTGAATTCAACCACATCCTGAAGATCGGTCGCACTCAGCTGCAGGATGCAGTCCCGATGACTCTCGGGCAGGAGTTCAGGGGCTTCGCGGTCACCCTCGCCGAAGACTACGACAGGCTCAACGAGACCATCCCGTGGCTCAACGAGATCAACATGGGCGCGACGGCGATCGGCACGGGCATTACCGCGGATTCCCGCTACGCCGAGGTGGTGTGCAGGCACCTGATCGAGGTGACCGGCATCCACATGGAGACGGCGGTGGACCTCATTGAGGCCACGAGCGACGCCGGTATCTTCATGACCGTCAGCGGCACTCTGAAGCGCGCAGCCGTGAAGCTGTCCAAAATCTGCAATGACCTCAGGCTGCTCTCCAGCGGTCCCCAGGCCGGAATCGGCGAGATCAACCTCCCTGCCCGTCAGGCGGGGTCGTCGATCATGCCGGGCAAGGTGAACCCCGTGATCCCGGAGGTTGTCAACCAGGTGGCCTTCAGCGTGATTGGCGCCGATGCGACGGTGACGGCGGCCGCCGAGGGCGGGCAGCTCCAGCTGAATGCATTCGAGCCCGTCATTGCCCACAGCATCCTGCAGTCACTGTCATGGATGACGAACGCCTGCTACACGCTGCGCGTCAATTGCGTGGATGGCATAACGGCCAACATCGAGCGCCTTGCGATGCAGGTCGAGACGAGCGTCGGGGTCGTCACGGCCCTCACTCCGTACATTGGCTACGCAGCGGCCGCGACTCTCGCGCACACCGCGCTCACGACCAATGAGTCGATTGCAGACCTGGTGGTGTCGGCAGGGCTCATGACTCCCGAGAAGGTCGCGTTGGTGTTGTCACCGGAGCGATTGAGTGGCATGGTCGCGAACACCTCGGCCATCACGCTTCCCGTGTTCCCGACAACCCAGCAGGACTAGCGCACCGCGGGTCAGGACTGCTTGTCGTCCTCGTCGTCAAGCACGTCCAGGGCCGTGTCCCGTGCCATTCCTGCGCTGACGACGGCGCTGTCAACGGCGGCCTCGCCACGCTCTTTGAGGTCCCCAGCGACCTTGTCGGCCGTGCGGCGCACGTCCGAGGCCACGTCGCCGGCCCTGCCTGCGACGTCCTTCGCTGTCGTTACCGTCTTGTCCGCAACGTCCTTCGCCGCGGTCGCGGTCTTGTCGGCGACGTCTTTCGCGGTGCTAACGGTCTTGTCGGCGACGTCCTTCGCAGTGACGGCGACCTTGTCGGCCACATCCTTTGCGGTCGACGAGGTCTTATCAGCTACGTCTTTTGCGGTGCCAGCCACCTTCTCGGCAACATCTCGCGCGGCACCTGGGGCAGCCTTCGCGACGGCTTCTGCCCGATCACGAATGACCGGGGCCTGCTGGCGCGCGTAGGCCTCAACGTCGTGTCGGGTCTTAGCGACGCGCGGATTTTCCCACAGTTTGATCGCCTTGGCCTTAATCATTTCGTACCGTTCACGGCCCGCGTGCGACCCGAAAAGGTAACCGATTGCGACCCCGACACCGACAACGAAAAGTTTGCGCTTCATTCCTCCACCATAGGTGCGGACGATGCCGCCTGTGAACTGCGTCTACAAACTCGTAACCACAAACTGCACATACAAGATCGGCCCTTCCGCGGGTCAGTCCTTCTCGTCGGGATTCTCGCGGATGGCCCGTCCGTCGGCGATATCCCGCGCCCGACGCCGAGCCAGCAGGAGGTTGCGGCTGCGTGTCGCGCATGGGAAGTTGCACAGTCTCTTCGGCCGCGATGCCCTCATCGAGCTGGCGCAGGCGCACCACCTCGGCATCGACCTCGGCGCCCATCACGAGTACGAGGTTGCTGATGTACAACCACACCAGGGTCGCCAGGCCGCCGCCGAGCCATCCGTAAATCCGATCATAAGAACCGATGTTGCTGACGTAGAGGCTGAACAGGACGGTGGCCAGCGCCCACGTCGCGATCGCAAACACGGCACCGAATCCGACCCAGCGCACCTTCCGGTGCCGCACGTTGGGCGTGAACTGGTAGAGCAGGGCGATGGTCAGGGTCAGCAGGATCAGCAGGCTCGGCCACCGGGCGAAAGTCCACACGGTGAGCCACGGTTGCCCGATGCCGATCGAATCCCCAATGGCCGCGGCCACTGTCGGGTTGATGAGAATGAGCGCGACATTTGCGGCGAAGATGACGAGCAGGAAGGCCGCGAGGATCACCATCAGCCCGCGAAACTTCCAGATTCGGCGCCCCTCTTCAACCTCGTAGACCGTGTTGACGGCGCGGCCGAACGCCGTCGAGTAGCTAGACAGCGACCAGATCGACAGCAGCAGGCCGATACCGAACGCGACTCCCGGATTGCCGATCGTGAACAGCTGGCCAAGCGGCTCACGCAGCGTATCGACTGTCGACTGCTGGGCGACCCTGCGAACGATATCGAGGATCGTGGAGGTCGCTTCCTGCTTTCCGACCGCGAGCGCCAGGACCGACACCACTGCCAGAGCGGCCGGAAAGAGAGTGATCGCCGAGTAGAAGGTGAGGGCGGCGGCCGAATCAATTCCGCGATGCCGGATGAAACCGTGCCAGGTTCTGCGGATCGCGTACGTCCACCCTGTCGGCCTCACCGCACCACCCGTTTCAGTCAATGGGATGCCCGAGCCGCACTCGAGCGGGGATGGCAACCCACGCGATAAGCACCGCGACGCTGGTGACGGCTCCGGCGATCACGCCCGCGGTGTGACCGGCAACCACATCGAAGATCAGCACCGCAGTTCCCACGAGGGTCATCGCAATGGCGATGAGGGTAAGGATGAGCAATCGGTTTCCGATGCGGACCAGATCACCTTTTGCCTTGCGGCGGAAGATCGTGCGATGCAGCGAGACGGGGGCGAGGGCAAGCACCGTGGCGAGAACGGCCACGCTCACCAGTGAGAGGTAGATGACAACCTCGTAGCGCTCAAGGTCGGCGAACCTGGGCTGGAAGGCGAGCGTGAGCAGGAAACCCGTGAGCACCTGGGTTCCGGTCTGAATGACACGCAATTCCTGCAGGATCTCGCTCCAGTTGCGATCGTGGCGTTCATTCGCCGTCTCGTCGCGTCCGTCGCCCGGGTCTGCGTCTGGATGAATATCGCGGGTCATCTTGTGATCGTATTACCCGTCTGGCGGGTTCGCCTCGGGACCGCCGGTGGGCGTGCTCGCCACAGGTGCATCCCCGCGTAACTGCGCCACGGTGCCCATACCGTGCTGTACCCCGCGAGGCCCGACGCGGTCGATGGGAGCCCGAGATGCGCAGCAGTCTGCTGCATCACGAGGTCGGTGGAGAGCATGATGTCTGGGTTGCCCAGCACGCGCATGGCCAGGTAGCCAGCAGTCCACGGCCCGATCCCGGGCATCGCCACGAGTCGCGCCATGAGCTCCTCGGCGGGCAGGCCGATGTCGAGCACGAGCGTGCCGTTCGCTATCGCCTCAGCCGCCCCGAGAATAGTGGCGACCCTCGTGGCGGGCCCGCGAAGCACCCCACCTCCGCCCATCGCGAGCTGTTCCGCCGTCGGGAACATGCCGTCGGTGCCGAGCTCGCGAGTGATGGTGCCGAGGACCGTCCTGGCCGCGGCAACCGAGATCTGCTGCCCGACGAGGGTGCGGAACAGCGCTTCGTCCGCGTCCACCGAGCCCGGCATGCGCAGGCCGGGCCTGGCGGCGACGAGTGGTGCGAGCTCGGCGTGCCTGCCCAGGGCGTCGTCGATGGCGACGGAGTCTGCGTCGAGGTCGAACAGCCTGCGTACACGCGAGACGAGCGCCGAGACATCCGAAACATGATGGAGCCGCGCAACGCAGAGGATGCCGTCGCCGTCGAGGCTCATTCGAACGTCGGCCACGCCGGCAGGCAGCCGCAGCTTCCGCTCAAATGACGTAGCGTCGCCCACCTCCAGACCGGGAACCGCGTGGTCGGCGAAGAAGGTCATGAGCCCAGCGCCGTCGAACGGAGCGCGAGCCGGCAGCCTCAGGGTGATGCTCGTGGATTCGGATGCCGCGTGCGTGGCGTGCCCGGGACGACCCCGCCTCGCGAGAGTCCGCAGTGCGGTCGGGGTTGTCTCGTAGACCGCCTGAATGGTGTCGTTGAACTGCCGGATGCTCGAGAAGCCGGCAGCGAATGCGACATCGGCCACCGGCAACTCGGTGGAGGCGAGCAGGTGCCGTGCGCTCTGGGCGCGGTGGGCGCGGGCGAGAGACAACGGCCCGGCGCCGAGCTCAGCCTGAAGCACGCGAGTGAGGTGCCGTGTCGTGTAGCCGAGACGGCTGGCGAGTCCCGGTACGCCCTCCCGCTCGATGACCCCATCCGTGATGAGTCGCATCGCGCGTGACGCCAGATCGTCGCTGAGGTTCCATTCGGGCGAGCCGGGCACGGCATCGGGCTGGCACCGTTTGCAGGCGCGCAGGCCGGCCTCGTGCGCGGCAGCGGCGGTCCTGAAGAAGCTGACGTTCTTCGCGTGGGGGGTCATCGCGGCACAACTGGGGCGGCAATAGATGCCCGTCGAATGCACGCCCGTGATGAATTGCCCATCGAATCTGGAGTCGCGGGAGGCGAGCGCGCGGTACCGCTCAGCGAAGCGCGGATCCGGGGATGTCTGGGTGACCATGTCCCCAGCCTTCCACGGCCCACCGACATGCACTAGCGAAATTCGGACACCACTTTTGCCGCAGGAAAACGGTGTGCATCGCCCCCTTCGGCGATGTAACTCATTGTTGAGTAGACGTCAAGCCCTGTCTCGATTTCGCATCGTCGGATTGACTGTGCTGGTGAGCGCAGAAGTGACCAACCCGCAGGCCAGTCCCGGCCGACCCCTGACAACCCAGCAACAGGTACGCATGCGTGCGCGCCTGGTGGATGACCTGCAGGAGGCCCGCGAACTCGAATCGCGCCTGCAGCACGATGTTGCAGACGGTATTGCGTCCCGACGAGGATCCACGAACGACGAGGTGGACGACCCCGAGGGCGCGAACACCGCCTTCGAGGGAGCGCAGTCCAACGCGATGGTCCAGCACACGAGGCGCCACATCGACGAGATCCTGGCTGCCCTGGTGCGTCTCGACGCTGGAACCTACGGCTCGTGCGAAAGGTGCGGTTCGATGATCGCGAAGGCCAGGCTCGACGCCAGGCCCGCCGCAGCGTTCTGCATCAACTGCGCCGTCTAGGGCTGCCTGTCCGGGGATCCCGAGGGGTCCTGATTCGTTGACGACGGTGCCGATCGCGGTGCATGGCAGAATTGCCGCATGACCGTCACCGCACCCGCTCGAGTCGATTCCCGCGAAGTGCTCGCGCAACTCATCGAGGGCCTCGGCGATGCAGTGTCCACGGAGGCAGGCGCCCTTGGCGTCACCCGCTCCGACAAGTCCGGGCATGTCTCATCAGGGGCTCCCCTCGCGGTTGTCTCCGCCCGGTCGATCGAGGATGTGCAGGCGGTGATGCGTATCGCCACGGCGACGCGCACGCCGGTCGTCACGCGAGGCGCCGGCACCGGGCTCGCAGGGGGAGCGATCGCCTCTTCGGGCGAAATCGTGCTTTCCACCCTTGCCATGAACAAGGTGCTCGAAGTATCGGTCGACGATGAACTGGCGGTCGTTCAGCCCGGCATCATCAACGCCGACCTGAACGAGCAACTCGCGCCACACGGACTCTGGTTCACCCCGGACCCGGCCAGCCGGGCAATCTCAACTGTCGGCGGCAACATCGCGACCAACGCCGGTGGGCTGCTGTGTGCGAAGTACGGCGTTACGCGCGAATCCATCCTCGGTCTCTCGGTGGTCATGGCCGACGGTCGGCTCGTGGAAGTCGGGCATCGCACAGTCAAGGGTGTCACCGGCCTCGACCTCACGGCATTGATGATCGGCTCCGAGGGGACTCTGGGCGTGATCGTGGGAGCGACCGTGAGGCTCCGCAGGCTCATCCCCGGAATCGTCGCGGTGGTCAGCGCCCGATTCGAGACTGTGGATGACGCGGCAAGGGCCGCGGCAGTCATCACCTCGTCCGGACTCAGGCCCGCGATCATGGAACTGATCGGCGAAAGCGCGATGGCCGGCATCTCGGCACACCTGGGGATCGAGCATCCGGGTGGTTCGCAGCTCATCATCCAGACCGACGGTCCGGGTGCCGAACACGAGGCAGCGGCGATCTTCGCGATCGTCACCTCGTTGGGTGGAGTCGCTGAACTCTCTCTCGATCCAGCGGAGGGGGAGAGGCTCTTCTCCGTCAGAAGGGCATTTCATCCGTCGATGGCCGCGCTCGGAACCGTCCTCATCGAGGACGTCTGCGTGCCACGCAGCCAACTGCCCGCCATGTTTGCGGCCATCGGCGACATCGAGCAAAAATACGGCATCGTCATTCCCACCGTCGCCCATGCAGGCGACGGCAACCTGCATCCCAATTTCGTCTTCGACGCTGAGGGGGAGGATGGCGCAGACGTGCCGGCGATCATCTGGGCCGCCGCCGACGAGCTGTTCGCCGCGGCTCTCCGGCTGGGTGGAACGCTCACAGGCGAACACGGCGTCGGGCTTCTCAAACGCCGCTGGCTTCGCGAGGAGCTCGGCGACGACCAGCTTGACCTTCAGCGGCAGATCAAAAACGTGTTCGATCCGCTGGGGATTCTCAATCCTGGCAAGGTGTTCTGACCATACCTGGCGGGGAATAAGCCCGGCCGACCGGCTGTTCTACCGGTATGGCTAATTCCACCAGAACCCCTCGAGTGACCACCCCGCGGCTGGCCGACGGGGATGTTCGTGTGCGCGTCGGCGCGGTAGGAATCACCGCGCTGGGAACCCAGGTCGCCGGCACGATTGATGCTGTTGGCCCAGACAGCGCCGGTTTCGCCAAGAACGATCGGGTGGTTTTTCGATCAAAGTCACCCGCAGGATCGGTGTCAGTGGTCGTCGCCGAGCGTGACCTCATCGGCATCCCGTCGGACGTGAGTCTGGATGCCGCCGCCGCGATCTTCCCATGTGCGCTGCTGGCTCGAACCGTCGTCAGGCAGGTGCACGCCGTCGGGCGCCGAAACAGTGTTGCCGTCACCGACGTCTCGGTCGTCGCCCCGTTCACCACTGCCTGGGTCGCGCATCTTGGTGCCACTATCACCGATGATGACTCCGGCGCTGATGTTGTGGTGACGGGCCAGAGCATCCGTTCTGCCCTTGAGGTCAAGTCGAATCACGGGCTGGCCCAGCAGGCCGCCGCCGATGTCTTTGCAGCCATCCGGGCTGGGGCTTTCGACTCGATCAGCCTGAGCACGGCGGAGGAGGCCCGCCAGGGTTCCCGCTCGCCGGTGCTGGTGCACCCGACCGAGGTGACGCTCGCAGCCTGACCCCGCCGCTAAGGTCGGATCATGTCGAGTTTCGAGTTCATCAGTCTGGCCGTCTGGATCGGCGTCGTCGCGCTGCAGCTGGCAGATCTGACCCTTACGGCGAGCAGAGTGCCCCAGCTTTCGGCCTACAGCCTGCTTCGCGACGACCTGCAGGAGGCCATTGCCGCCCGTCTCTCCGCCGAACAGCTTGTCGAATTCCGGGAGAGGCTCGTCGTTCTGGACAAGCGCGAAGCGGCGCGGGTCGTGCCACCGTCACGGGGAGCGAATGACCACCTCTGGAGGGGAGTCCCGTGGCAGCTTGCCGCCGTCGCGCTGTCGCTGCTGCCTATGCTGGCCGCGCTGCTGAGTGATCCAACAAACGTGGCGGTCGTGCTGGCTGGCCTGGTGCTGCCGGTGATCAGCTACGTGCTCGCGCTCGCGGTGGCCCGGGCATCCGTCGCCGCAGCTGGGGCGCGCTCGACCCTGCACGCACAGCAGCGGGCAGAGATTGTCGAGCTGATCGAGCTCGCCGCAAAGGCCTCGCGCCAGAAGGTAGCCGGCCTCGGCGACCGGGTGGCTCGCGCTCTTCAAATCCTCCGCGAACAGCAGGCCGAGCGCCCCTGATTCGTGGGGATTTCCCGCTATGGTTTTCGCATGAATAACCCCACGGGCCACGCTGCCCCGGTGAACCCGACGTCGTCTACACCAGACCTCACCGCATCAGCCGGAGTCTCAGCGAGCGCGCCAGCACCGGCCTCCGCTGACCTCGCCCGGGAGGCGGTTTCGACGGTGCCTGCCATGGTGGCGACGCCGCGACCAGCCAATGCGTCGCTTGTGCTCGGGATCGTCGGCGTGAGCCTCCTTTCGATCCTGGCCCTCGGGGTTGCCGGATATCTCATTCTCGGGCTCGGGGGCGATGCCGTCGTCATCGGTGGCATCATGGCGTTCATTCCCCTGGCGATAGTCTTTTTCGGCGTCAGATGGATCGACCGCTGGGAGCCCGAACCCCGGTTGGCTGTGGTTTTCGCTTTTCTGTGGGGCGCCGCGGTCGCGGTCGTGATTTCTCTGGTCGTCGGTGGCGGGATAGACCCGGTCGTGCTGCTGGTCGCACAGGGCAACAACTTCGTCTACCAGTTTGTCGGCGCGGCCATTCAGGCGCCGCTCGTCGAGGAATCAGCAAAGGGCCTCGGCTTGCTCATCATCTTCTTGGCGGCTCGAAAGTACTTCGACGGGCCCGTCGATGGCGTCGTCTACGCGGCGTGGGTGGCCGGCGGGTTCGCATTCACCGAGAACATCCTCTACTTCGGCTCACAGTTGCTTGAGGCAGGCACCGCCTTCTCGCCCGACGTCGCCTTCATCTTCTTCGTCCGCGGTGTGATGTCGCCGTTCGCCCACGTAATGTTCACCATGTTCACCGGGTTGGCCCTCGGGTTCGCCGCCCGTCGCGGGCTCGGAGCGCTGGGCGTGGTCGGATTCTTCCTCGTCGGACTCATTCCGGCGATACTGATGCACGCGCTGTGGAACGGCGCATTGTTTTTCGTCGACGATTTCTTTGGCTACTACGCCATCGTGCAGTTTCCACTCTTCGTGCTCGCGATAGTTCTGGTGAGGTTCCTCCGCAAGCAGGAATCGAAGCTCACCTTCGACCGGCTGAGTGAATACGCGAGCGTCGGCTGGTTTTCGAAGGATGAGATCCCTGCGCTGGCGACCAGACAGGGGCGTCGTCAGGCCCTGGCATGGGCGCGGCGCAACGGTAAGGGCGACGCCATGAAGCGCTACATTCGGGATGCCACGGCGCTCGCGTTCACGCGTCAGCGCATCATCACCGGACGCGGCGGAATCGGGGCCACTGCGGACGAGTCCGCGGTACTCAGCGCCATCGTGGAGACGCGCAAGTCGCTCGTCTGAGTTGGCGGGCCACATCACCCCGTTATCAAGACCCCGTTAACAACTGATCGCCCGGCGGTGCGGCAATGCCTGCGACTCAGACCGGGCGATAAGTTGTTCTGTCTCTAGGGTGTCACTGTCCCCCCAATCGCGCAATACCCGACTCAAACATTCGATAGACCTCTGCTGCGCGTGCGTTCGCCCACGGCCGCGAACACGCCATCGTCGAGATATTTCAGGCCGGTGTCGCAGGCCACGGTCACCACAACCTTGCCGGGCCCCAGCTCTCGAGCAAGCTCAATTGCCGCGGCAATGTTCATTCCGGATGAGTGCCCGACCAGCAGTCCCTCCTGTTCGGCGAGTTGCCGACACATCGTGCGGGCGACCTGCTCATCGATGACATGAACCTCGTCGTAAAGCTCGGGGTCGAACAGGGGCGGGACGAAACCGATGCCTATTCCGTCGATGCGGTGTTCTCCGGAGTATCCCTTGCTGATTATCGGTGTTGACGAGGGTTCGAGCGCGATGATCCTGGTGTCCTGTGCCAGCTCCTTCAGGACGCTGGCCACCCCCATCAGCATGCCCGCCGTACCAACCGCTCCACAAAAGGCATCGATGCCCTCGGGGAACTGGGCTGTCAATTCATGCCCGATGCCGGCGTACCCGATCAGCGAGTCGCGGTTATTGAACTGATCGGTGGGATAGTAGCCACCCCGCCCTGCTATTTCGGCAGCGACCAACATCATTTCTGCGATGAGCTCGGCGCTGATGAGGCCGCTCATGCTGGGAACTATCGTCAGCTCAGCACCGAATGACCTGATGGTGTTCAGTTTTGCTGCCGCAAACACATCCGAGGAAACGGCGTGGAACCTGTAGCCTTTCGCCGCGCAGACGAAGGCAAGCGACGAGCCCGTACTCCCGCAGGTGTACTCGATCACGGTGAGATTCCGGGTGAGGGTGCCGCGATTCTCGGCCTCTTCGATCATGGAGAGGGCCATACGGTCCTCGTACGAGCCGGTCGGGTTGAACCCCTCGAGCTTGACGAACACCGCGGCTGAATTCGGGGGAACGAGCCGCTGAAGTTGCACCACCGGCGTGTTGCCGATCGCGTCGAGAGCCGACGCTACGGGAAGTGGGGGGCGCATGGGAACTCCATTTCCATACCCCCAACAACACGAGCAGGCACATCCAGTCCAGTTCACTGCATGGCGGGTGCGACGTCAACCGCTCGGGGAAATCGGCTGTCCCGAGGCTGAATGATCTGACCCGTAGAATGGATTGCTGGATTTCGGGCCGGCGTTGTGAAGGGAATGTTCCATGCCGCAAGGCGAGCTTGAGCGTGAACGAGACTACGTCGGCACCCTGTACGCAAGACTCGATGTGCTGAGGGATGAAGCACAGTCACAGCTGGAGGCGGTGCGCAGGAGCAACCCGGGTGGAACGCATCAAAACCGCTCGGAGCGGGATGCTTTCGCCCGTATCTACGAAGACCGGATCAGCCAGCTACGCCAGATCGACGAGCGACTCGCCTTCGGCCGGCTGGAACTCACGGCAGACGACGGTGAGCCTCCCGTGCACCGCTACATCGGCAGGATCGGGCTTCGCGACAACGATCTCGCGCCCCTGCTGCTGGACTGGCGTGTGCCGCAGGCTCGCGCCTTCTACCAGGCAACGGCCGCCACACCGCTCGGCGCCCGCGCCCGGCGACACCTGCAGAGCCAGGGACGCGACATCGTGCGGATCGATGACGAGATCTTTGATCAGGACCTGCTCTCCGGCGATGTCAGCAACCTTCAGGGTGAGGCCGCACTGCTGGCTACCCTCACCGCGCAGCGCACGGGACGAATGGGCGACATCGTCGCCACCATTCAGGCTGAACAGGATGCGATCATCCGTTCGGAGCTGCGTGGCACGCTCGTCGTGCAAGGCGGCCCCGGCACAGGAAAGACTGCGGTGGCCCTGCATCGCGCCGCCTACCTGCTGTATTCGCACCGGGATCGGCTCGCGTCATCCGGAGTGCTCATTGTCGGGCCAAGCCGCTCATTCCTGCAGTACATCGAGGCCGTGCTGCCCTCCCTCGGCGAGACCGGCGTTGTCCTGTCGAGTGTCGGGCAGCTGTTCCCCGGGGTCGACACATCCAGGGACGACTCGGCCGAGGTGGCGTCCCTCAAGGGATCGCTCGAGATGTCGGCGCTCATCGCCAGGGCCGTGCGCTCACGCCAGGTAGTGCCGAGGGAGTCGACGGTAGTCGAGATCAACGGTGAGTATCTGACGGTCCCGGCGAGTGTCATCCACAGCGCCATGCAGAAGGCGTGGGACTCGAAGAAGCCCCACAACCTCGCGAGGGTGGCGTTCAACAAGGCGGCGCTCTCGTCGCTGGCGCGAATGCTCGCCGAACAGCTTCGATCGCACGGCAGCACCATCGACGACAACGATCAGTCGTGGCTGCGAGAAGACATTCGCACGTCGCACGACGTCAAGGTTGCGCTCAATACGGCATGGATGCCGCTGACGCCCAGGAAGCTGCTCCAGGACCTGTACGCCCGCCCGCAGTGGCTCGCCTCCCTCACCCCGCGCTGGTCGGACGAGCAGCGCGCGCTGCTTGCCCGCGATCGTGACGCGCCGTTCACCGTCAGTGACGTGCCGCTGCTGGATGAAGCCGCAGAACTGCTCGGCGAGGTGGATGTTGGCGCGGACATTGACAAGCGTGAGCGCAAGCAACAGCGAAAGCGTGACCTCGAGAACGCGCAGGCTGCGATTCAGAACATGCAGGTTGAGGGGCTTGTGGACGCTGCCACGCTTGCCGAGGGATTCGAAGCATCCGTGGAGCGCAACACCACGGCCGAGCTGGCCGCCGCAGACCGCACGTGGGCATACGGGCACGTGGTCGTCGACGAGGCCCAGGAACTCTCGCCCATGCAGTGGCGGCTCCTGATGCGGAGGAATCCGCTGAAGTCATTCACCATCGTCGGGGATATCGCGCAGGCCTCTGCGGCCGCTGGCGCCATGAGCTGGGCGGCGGCACTGCAAACCCACGTTGGCGACAATTGGCGTCTGGAAGAGCTGACGGTGAACTATCGCACACCGGCTCAGATCTCGGCCGTTGCCGAATCCATGGCCATCGCGCACGGGGTGAATATCACGAGCTCGCGGGCCGTACGTGAAAGCGAATGGCCGGTGGGGATCGTGGTCGCCGCCGATCTGGCCGAGGCCGTGGTGTCGACCGTGCACGCGGATCGCGACATCGATAGCAGGGGCACTCTCGCCGTCATCGTCAGCGAGAGCCTGGTGGGGTCAGTCTGGCCCACGCTCCAGGAGCAGTTCGCTGGGCACATCGGACGGGGTGCTGCCGGGCTCACCCGCGCGATCGCCGTGCTCACGCCACAGGAGTCAAAGGGTCTCGAGTTCGATTCGGTTGTGGTCGTGGAGCCTCAGCGAATGGTGGACGAGATCGCGCGAGGGGCTGCCGCCCTGTATGTGGCGATGACGCGATCAACCCAGCGGCTGCATCTGGTCACGACCGGGGAGCTGCCAGCTGGCATCGAGTCTGGGCAGGCTCGCTGAGGGCACCCCCACTCGGGTGTGACCCCCTGTGGGGGATTGCTGTGCGCCTGAGCGCTGGGCAGTATTGCCTTACGAACAGACCTCGGGGGAGGAAAATTCGTTTGATGCGATTCGTCGTAGCGAGAAGGGCCGGAGGCGGGGGAGTCTCCGGCCCGACGCATTTAACTTGCCCGACGCATTTAATTTGTAATTAGTGAGCACTTGTTTGGAGGACTGCATGCCACCCACTCGCATACTTCGCGATAGGGTGGCCGGCCAATCCGCAATGTGGCGTGTCGTGTCTGCGCAGCAGCAGGCCCGGCCACAGACACCCCTTGCCCGGTTTTTTGGGATCAGCCCGCTCACGCCGGCGGCGAGAAGTTCGTATCGGGCCGCGCTCGCCGAATTGCTGGTGGGTGACGTGCTCGAGAACCTTGGCCACCGCTGGGATGTGCTGCATGATCTTCCCCTGGGAGAGGGCTCGCTGGAGCATCTCCTCATCGGTCCTGCCGGAGTTTTCACGGTCCACACGGCAAACTGCGACGGTGTGGATGTCGTCATCGACGACGACGCCCTGCTGGTCGTCGGCGAGGCTCGAGGTGACATTCCCATCGCACGAGCCGTGGCCAGGGAGGTCGCTGAGATCCTGAGCGTCGCCGCAGGGCGGGAGATCACAGTGAAGCCGCTGCTGGTAATCGTCAATCCGCGACGACTGATCGTCAGGGCCGACTCCGGTGATGTGGGGATCATCGGATCCGCGCACCTGCACAGGGAACTCTGTGCCGCGCCTCCGACTCTCAACGGCGACGAGGTGGCTCACATCTCGGATATCGCCGATCTGGACGAGACCTGGCCGGTCGCCGGCGCCGCAGTGCTGGACACCCAGAAACTTCATCGCGACTTCAACGTCATCCGTGCATCCGCTGGCGCTGGCCTGCTTCGCCGCACGGCCTGGGCGGCCGCCGCGACGACTGCCGTGTACGTCTCGGTGTGCGGGGTTATCGCCGCTCTCGTATCGATAGTGATGAATTAGCGTGGCCATCCAGCTTACGCAAAGCCGTGTACGGCACGATGGCTGGATGTTCCTCCGGCACCCGATACTGAGCACGCTGACCGTGGCATACCTTGCCCTTGTCAGCTGGCTCACTCTCACGCCGTCGTCGACCGGGTTTGACTCCGGACTGATCTGGAGGCTGGCCAGACTGCTCGGTCGTTACCCCGAGACCCAGTGGTTCACCTTCCTGAGGCTCGAATTCATCGCGAATATCGCCATGTTTGTGCCGCTCGGCGTCTTTCTGGTGTTGCTGTTCGGCGGTAAATTCTGGTGGGCGGCAATCGTCATCGGGATGATGTTGACCGTGGGGATCGAGTTCGTCCAGCAGTACATCCCCGGCAGGGTCACCGATGTGCGTGACCTCGTGGCCAACTCCCTCGGAGCGGTTGTCGGCGTTCTGCTCGCGCTCGCGCTGACCGCGGCGCGGGAGCATCGCCACAGGGTCGCCACGAAGTCCCGTCTTCAGCGCGTAACGCACTAACCGCGAGGCATCCGCGGTGAGGGCCCGTCCTCAGCCGGTAGTGCAGTTGCCGCTCGACACGGTGGCAGTCAGCGCTGGCGCCTGCGACGCGACGGGGCTGAGTTCGGCCATGGTCATGGCGTATCCCACCTGGTCGTTGTCGGAACTGCGGGCGAAGATCACGCCGGCGACCCTACCGTCCAGGGTGAGCAGCGGCCCGCCGGAGTTGCCCTCGCGAACTGCAGCGGCGAGCGTATAAACCTCTCGCTGGTTCGAGCTGGAGCCGTAGATGTCGGACACCGTAGGTGTCGTGACCGAGATGACGTCGGCCGCACCGGACGAGAACGGACCGCCATACGGGTAGCCCTCGAACACTGCGTCGGTGCCGGCCGCGAGTGTGTCGCTCAAGCCGAGTGCCGGCGCGGTGAGGCCAGGTGCCGCGATAACCGCGAGATCATCGATCGGGTCGAAGTAGACGACGCTGCCGGTGATGACCTCACCGTCCGGGGATTCGATCACCGGCTCGCTGACGCCGGCCACGACGTGAGCGTTGGTAACGATGCGATCGTCTGAGATTACGAATCCGGTTCCGACCTGAGACTGGCCGCAGGCGTAGGCGTTGCCGGTGATGCGAACCACCGACTGCGCTGCCTCATTGAGTGCCGGGCTGCCCGTATCGATCTGCGGGATGACCGCGGCTTCACCGTCGAGTGCATCAGCGATCAGGGGGATTCCGCCATCGACCACCGCTGAACGCACCTGAGCGAGGAAACTCTGCACGGGCGATGGGGTGTAGGTGTTGATCGTTCGCAGCACGGTCGACCCGGCGAGTGCCTGCGAGAGCACGGGTACTCCCAGCTGGCCAGCGCTGAAGGCGACGACGGATGCCACGAGGGCAGCAACGGCGCCGGCGACGAGGGCACCGAGCACACGATCAAAGCCGCCCAGCGGGCTTCTGGCCACGCCTCGACGAACGCTGCGCCCGATAACACTTCCCACAGCATGTCCGAGAGCCACGAGCACGACGGCCACGAAGATCGTCACCCCGGGTCTCAGGAATGGCACGCTCACCCACGTGGCAGCCAGCGGTGCCAGGAAGAAAGCGGCGACTACGCCGACCACGACTCCCGCGATCACGAATCCGGTACGCGAGAGCCCGTTACGAAAGCCGTAGATGACGTACGCGAGCAGCACGACAGCGAGAATGATGTCGAGCACGATGGATTCGGTCATGGGCATCCGAACTGGTTGCTGGGCGGGAAGAAAGCGACCTCACCGATAATACTGAGCGCGCCAACGAGCTTGCTGAGACCGCGAATCACCGGAGGGACCTAACCTTTGCTGCGGATCTCCTTGAGGCGCGCTCGTTCGGCTTCCGATGCAGCCGCCTCCTCAGGCGTTGGGGCCGTGCCGCCACGGTTCTGCGGATGCCACCACATCCCCGTGCCGTCGACCGGATAGTCCTGCTGCTCCTGGTCGATCATCCGCTGAAGTTTCTCCCGCAGGTCAGTGGTTGCACGAACGACGTCGTCCTCGGAGGTGACCTCAATCGGCGAGCCGAACGTGAAGCTGATGTCTACCCCGAATCTCTCGGAGAACGATGTCTTATGGCCCTTTGTCATCAGCCGCTGGCCGCCCCAGACGGAGACCGGAATGAGTGGCACGCCCGCTTCGGCGGCCAGTCGGGCGGCGCCGGTCTTCAGTTCGCGCACGATCATGGATGCGCTCACCCCCGCCTCGGGGAAGACACCGATCAGCTCGCCGCGCTTCAACGCGGCAACGGCATCCGCGTATGCAGCAGCTCCCGCCTTGCGATCGACCGAAATGTGTTTCATGGCTCGGAGGAGGCCGCCCACCAGGGGCTTGTCGAATGCTTCCTTTTTCGCCATGAACCGGATGCGACGTCGATTGTGCCGGAAGGTCATCCACTGCACGAGCGCAAACTCGAAGTAGCCGAAGTGCGTCATGGCGAGCACGGCACCGCCATGGTCGGGGATGTTGTGCGCACCCACCACGGTGGGCTTGAGCCTCCAGAACCCGAACAGTGCCCGGCCTAGAGCAACGGCCGTGCTGTAGACGGGTTCGAAGCCGGAGGCGGTGTGGTCTCGCTGCCGCCTGCCCTCAGGACTTGTGGATGACCTCGCCATGGTTCCAGCGTAGGTGCGCATCGCGCCTGGCGTTTGCCCCTATCTCGTGTGCCCCTATCTGGGGTATAGCTCTCGAGAAAGCCTCATCGGTAATGTCTTCCTTGTCAGGATCGGGGGATCCAGGCGAATGTACTGGCTCGGGGGAGCCAAGACGTGACGAGTAGTGCCGGGCCATCTCTGCAAACGCGGGGCCCGGCCTACTCCGTCCTCTCCTAGCGAGTGCTCAGTGAGTATCAGCGAGTCTCCGCGAGTATTAGCGAGTGCTCAGCGAGTCTCCGCGAGCGGTTCTCTCACGCCGCCATGAATACCCTCGACTTTCCGACCCGCTGCCAGGTCTGACTCGGGTCCAGCCAGGGCGGTGCCAGCAACCACGGCCTGCCGTCTTGCATGGTGAGCCGATATCCGGACGCGTGCAGCAGATGGTGGTGTTCCGGGCACAGCAGTACCCCGTTGTCGATGTTGGTTTCTCCGCCCTCCGCGAATCCCTTGACGTGGTGGGCGTGACACCAACCAGGCGGAGCGTGGCACCCGTTCCAGATGCACCCGCCGTCGACGGCCGCGAGTGCAAGCCGCTGGTGGCGACTGAAGAGCCGCTGCGTGCGCCCGAGGTTGAGCACCTCGCCGTTGGCGCCCACCGTCAACACCTTCACGCCACCGTCGCACGCTAGCTCGCCCACGGTTGCCGCTGAGACCGGCTCTTCGACACCGTCCAGCCACCCGACACCCGTACCGTTCTCGAGATCGCTCAACGTGACGACGGCAATCACGGTGGTGAGGCTGCGCATGCTGCCCGGCTCGCCTTCCGACGATCGCAGTCCAGCGGTGAGCAGCCCCATCACGATGTCGAACTGCTTCTGCTCGAGGGTTCGCGGGTCGCGCGCGGCGCCCGTCAGCGATTCGGCGTCGGCAGGGGCATCCTGAGTGTCAAGAAAGCGCGGCAACACCTTCGGCCCTGTGCGTTCAGCAAGCGCCGCCCTGAGCAGCGCAGCGCTGGTCGGGTCTGCGTGTCCGCCGAACCGGGTCAGTCCGTTCTCTTCCCGTCCGATCCAGAACGCTCGTCGCGTGCGCAGTGACTCGTCGCGAGGCTCGGCACCATCGGGGTCGAGCACCTCGCGCCAGATTCGCGCACGCACCGCGAGAAGGTCAGCCGAGAGGGTCAACCCCTCGTCGACGAGTGCGGTTTCGGCGATCTCGAGGCGCTCGGCCGGCGCGTGCCGCCCCGCTGCCTGGGCAAGCGCGTGGATGATGGCGCTCGCGGCATCCACTCCGAGTCGGCCCGAGATCACAGCGGCAGAAACCAGGGGATAGTCGGCGGGCATGACCTCGCCGTCGAGGCACACTCGGGCCCGAATCGCGCGGCCCAGCATCACCCGTCGACTTGCTTCGCGCTGGGATACGAGGGTGAGCTTCTCGATAAGGTGCATGCCCCGGGTCTCGCCAAGACTCTGGGCAAGCCCAGCCTGTCCCAGTTCGTAGCGGGAGCGTTCATCCACCTCGGCGGCGGCCACGGCGCGAAGCGCATCCGTCAGCCGGCCCACCTGCTCGATCTCGCGCGTGATCTCGAGCAGCGCAGTGTCGTCGAGGCCGACCATCCCGTCGCGCGCGAGCGCGGCGAGCATGGAACTCACCCTTGCGAGCATCTGCGTCGATTCGGCCATATCCACACTCTCGCAGCACCCACTGACATTGCATTTGTGCTGGTCACATGCCGATTAGCGCTGTGGAGAAGCCGCCGGAAACGCCCCTGTGGAGGAGTAGACGGCTATACGAGATACCGCTCTGGCTCGGGATCTCGCCGGAACGACCGCCCGCTCATCGAGGTGGGGGTGATGCGAACGTAGATGTATTTGAGCGTCGGGATCCACGGCGTGAGCGGCAGGGTGTCTGCGCGATCGACCTCGCTCTGGTGATCGAGCTTCGCGGCCGTTCCCTTCACCACCACACTCCACGCGCTGGTGTCATCGAATCCGTCGATCTCGAAGGCAACCCCCGAGTGCACAGTCAGCTCGACGAGCTTGGTGCCTTCGGCGGTCCTGAACAGCAGGGTCCCGTCATCCACGATGAAATTCACCGGGAAAATGTCGAGTTCGCCGCCGGCAGACACAGCGAGCCGCCCCATCTGGGTCGCTTCAAGCAGCGACCACATCTCGGTGTCCGTAAGATTGCTGACCTGGTTCTCGTCCACGGTGCTCCCTTCCTGTCGGCCTCATTGCCGACAGTTGAAGTACACGCCCCACCGCTCGTATTCGGAAGGGCCGAAAGGCCCACGGAAGCCGTGGGTAAAGACACCCACCCGTTCCCTCTGCTAAACTCCCAAGGTTGCCGTCTAACGGCCGCGGATAAAGAGAGCCCCCTCACTTCGAGGTGGGCGCCGCGCAACGAGGAGAAAGGGGATCACCTTATGGCTTTAGAAGCCAGTGTCAAGAAGGCGATCATCGACGAGTACGCTACCCACCCAGGTGACACGGGTTCCCCCGAGGTCCAGGTTGCGATGCTGACGCGCCGCATCACGGATCTGACGGAGCACCTCAAGGAGCACAAGCACGACCACCACTCACGTCGTGGACTGCTGCTGCTCGTTGGCCAGCGTCGTCGCCTGTTGGGCTACCTCCAGGACATCGACATCTCGCGTTACCGCGGATTGATCGAGCGTCTCGGACTGCGTCGCTAGTCCCAGATCGCGTCGAACTTGACGAACGGGCCGTCACCTTCCGGGGTGGCGGCCCGTTTTACGTTTAAGAGTCGGACTTCGAGCGACGCGGCAGCCCCAGCAGGGTGGTGGCACTGACCACGATGAGCAGGATGCCACCAATCGAGACGAGCGCAACCACGCCGGCTGCCGGCAGAACGAACATCGCGACGCCGGCCGCGATCGAGACGATGCCGCTCACCCAGCCGAACCACCGTGGATGAATCGTTCCGCGCACACCTGCCACCAGGTCCACGATGCCCTCAAGCACCCACCCGGCACCGATGACTATCGCAAGGGCGATGAGTGACTGGAACGGGTTCGACAGGCAGATGATGCCAGCGATCATGATCACCAGCCCCGCGAGACCGGTGAGCCAGCGCATGGTCGTGCCCAGTCCAGCGGCGACAAAAGCCGCGGTGATGCGGAACAGCCCGGAGGCGATCAGGTAGACGCCGAAGACGAGCGCGACGGTCAGCAGCGTGGCCGAGGGGAACAGGATGGCGACGATCCCGAGCGCCAGCCCGATAACCGCCACGCCGATGAGCTGGCCGCGGTGCACCCTGAGCAGTCCCGGCGGGAGGAGTGTGGAGCCGGCCATATCTGGGTTCGTCATGAGGTCCTCCGGTCGTGGGTTATCCGTGTCCATCTTGGCAGCATCCACCCGGGTTCCAGTGTTCATTTGGCCGCCCCGAGCACGCGTAGCCTTGACACATGAGTCGTCGCGTCGAATACAGCAAGCTCGGTGGGCCCGAGGTTCTTCACATCGTTGATGTGGAGCCTCCACACCCAGGCCCGGGGGAGGTGCGCGTTCGTGTACTCGCCGCGGGAATCAACCCGTTCGATGCGAAGGTGTTCCGGGGGCTGCCCACCGCGACGAAGCAGAATGTGCAGTTCCCCATGGGCAACGGCTCTGACTTCGCGGGAACGATCGACGAGCTCGGGGAGGGCGTGAGCGCCCTTGCGCTCGGTGACCTCGTGATGGGCGGTCGCAATTACCACGCCCAGGCCGATTTCGTGATCGCCGGAGCAGACAGGGTCATCCTCGTTCCGGAGGGCCTGCCGATCGACCAGGCGGGCTCGCTCAACACCGCTGGGCGCACCGCGTGGGCCAGCGTTGAGTCGCTGCAGCTCGATGAGAACGACGTTGTGCTTGTCAGTGCGGCCGCCGGTGGTGTCGGCGTCATCGCGGTTCAGCTCGCAAAGCGCACCGGCGCGACGGTCATCGGCTCGGCCTCAGAGTCGAATCATGATTTCCTGCGCACGCTCGGAGTTATTCCCGTCGCTTACGGTGACAACATGGCTGACGACGTGCGTGCACTCGTGCCGGAGGGAATCACCGCAGCACTCGACAACTATGGTCACGGCTTCGTGGATGTCGCGCTGGAGCTCGGCGTACCGGCATCCCGCATCAACACCATCGCCGACTACGAGTCTCCCGAGAAGCACGGCGTTGGAGCAGTCGGCGCAACAGGTGCCACTCTCGACGACCTGCGCGAGCTCGCCCTGCTTGTGGCCGCCGGCGCAGTCGAAGCCCCGATCGATTCCGTCTTCCCGATCGAACGGGCGTCAGAGGCTTACGCGCGACTCATCGAGGGCCACCTTCGTGGAAAGATCGTGCTCGTCACGCAGTAGTGCTTGGTAGGCAGTAGCGCTCGTCGGGCGGCGGTCTCAGGCCGTTGCGACTGCGACGGCGAGTGCGACTCCCGCGATGAGGGCGCCAGCGCCAATCACAGAGGCCAGCACCGCCCAGACGCGGCCGAGTCGCAGATTGCGCCCAAACGAGAAGATCGCGGTGATCGCGGTGAGCGCGAGGAACACGAACGCGATGATGGCGCAGAACGTGAAGAAAACGATCGCGATCGGCCTGCCGGAGCCGGGTTCGCTGGCTCCTATGCTCACCGCCCACAGGATGATCACCCAGAAGCCGGTGATGACTGCCAGCACAAAGGATGCCACGCCGAAGCCGATTCCTCGACGCTTGTCGATGGGGGAGCGTTCGGCCGCATTGACGATGATGTTTTCGCTCATCGTTCCAGCCTAATCGCGGCACCTGTGGCGGCATCCAGAAAACATTTTCATTCTGGTGCATCCAAATCGCCCACTCGGAGAGAAGTACTCAATGTCAGGCGATTTCCGCCCGACGACGAGAGGATACAAAATGCGAAACCAAATTGTTGCGAGCGCCGCCATTGGTGTACTCGCTGCCGTGGGTGTGGCAATGCCGGCTCAGGCAATCTCGACTACAACCGCCGACCTGTCGGTGCTTCATGCTGTTCCCGACCTCCCTGTCGATGTCTACGTCAACGGCGATCTGACACTCGACGACTTCCAGCCCGGCGACCTTGCCGGCCCGCTCGACCTCCCTGCAGGCGTGTACACGGTCGCGATCACCGCCGCCGACGCAGCAGATGACTCCGCGCCGGCAATTGGCCCGATCGACCTCACCCTCGAGGCCGGAATGAGCTACACGGCTGTAGCCCACCTGAAGGAAGACGGGACGCCGACGGCGACGCTCTTCACCAATGACCTCGCCACGATCGCGGCGGGCCAGGGCAAGTTGACGGTTCGACACACCGCGGCCGCACCTGCGGTGGATGTGCTCGCCAACGGCGCAGCGGCCTTCACCAACCTGAGCAACCCTGACGAGGTCAAGGCTGACCTTCCCGTCGGCACGATCTCTGCCGCAGTTGCACTGACCGGCACGACCGACCCCGTCATCGGCCCGGCTGATGTGGCCATTGCTGAAGGCGTCAACACGATCGTCTACGCGTGGGGCAGTGCCGAGGATGGCAACCTGAACATCGCCGTGCAGACCATCGATGGCCTGCACTCGACACCTGGTGGTGTGGATGCTGGATCTGCTGGTCTTGCGGCTGATGCCGACTCCGGCATGATCGCCTGGGGCCTCGCTGGGCTGATGGCTCTGCTTGCCGTTGCTGCATTGACGGTGACTCGCCTCCGCGTTGCTCGCCAGGAACGCTAAATCACATCCGAACCGAAACAAGAAAACAGGGAGCAGCATGATCGCCCGGTTGTTCACCGCAGCGGTCATGCTGCTCTTCCTTGCTGGCTGTTCAGCAGCGCCGGCGGCGGATCTTTCAAAGCTGGAGCCGTCGCCAGCAGCAACGCCCAAACCTGCGCCGACCGCGGTTATCGACGTACCTGTCACAAGCTCGGCGCCAACGGCGCCGGTCGCGGTCATACCCCCCGTGCGCATTCAGGTTCCATCCGTACAGATCGATATCCCGGTCGGGCCGGTTGGGGTTCAACCCGACGGACTCATGGAAATTCCGTCCGACATCCGCACCGCCGGGTGGTATCAATACGGGCCGGTGCCTTCCAGCACTACAGGATCGACGGTGGTGACCGCGCACGTCGACTCGTTCGAACAGGGACTGGGACCGTTCGCCTACCTGAAGCAGCTGTCGGCAGGCGCTGCCATCGTGGTCACGACGGCAGACGGTGTGGACGTCAACTACACCGTGGAATCGGTTCAGAACGTCGAGAAGACCCAGTTGCCTCTCGATCAGGTTTTTGATCGGGATGGAGCGCCACGTTTGGTTCTCATCACCTGCGGCGGCCAGTTCGACGACAACGTACTCAACTACTCCGATAACATCATCGTCATCGCTAACCCGGCCTGAACGCCATGAGTGGAGCCGTGATGACCGCAACGGACGCGGACGAGGACATGGTTCTCTCTCGCGCCTTCGCGGCAGGCGACGAGAAGGCTCTCGCTCAGGTCTACGCGCGATGGGCATCCCTCGTATACACGCTCGCCATCCGGTCGCTGGGTGATGTCGGTGACGCTGAGGATGTCACGCAAAAGGCGTTCGTGGCTGCCTGGACGAGCCGCGCGAGTTTCGATCCGTCCCGTTCGCCGCTGGGGGCGTGGCTGGTGGGAATCACGAAGAACAAGATCGCAGACACCCATGAGGCTCGCGCCCGCATCCGCCGGCTTCAGCAGGAGCTTGCGGCGACCTCGAATCCTCACGAACAGGTAGCGGACGATATCGACCTGGCGGACACCCTTGTGGTCGCCGATGAGATAGCTCGCCTCGAACCAGATGCTCAGCACGTTGTCAGACTCGCCTTTTATGACGATCTCACCCACTACCAAATAGCCGACCGCCTCGAACTACCTCTTGGCACCGTAAAAAGCCACATCCGACGCAGCCTGCAGAAGATGCGAACCAGATTGGAGGCGACCTATGCCACACGTCGATCCTGACATCCTTGCGCTGCTCGCCCTTGGGGAGCATGTCGAGTCTCCGGATGATCGCGCGCACCTGGAATCCTGCGAAGAATGCCGCGGTGAGCTCACCGAGCTCGAGTACGCCGCACTCGTTGCTCGCTCCTCGATCCACGCCGGTGAATTTATCGACCCGCCAGACCGGGTGTGGTCGCGTATCAGCGAGGAGCTTTTCCCCGCCGCAGATGGGCCCACGAGTCTGGCCCCGGTGACGGCGATCGGCAGCAGCAAACGTCGCCGCTTCGCTGGCTTAGCGGTGGCCGCCGCGCTCGCGCTAGTGATCGGCGGGGTCGGTGGCGTCTGGCTTGCGCTTCGCCCCGTGCCGGTGACGGTGCTCGCCAGCGCCCAACTGGAGGCCTTCCCCGGCTGGTCGGGTTCGACGGGCGAGGCGCTGGTCGAGGAGCTGCCCGGCGGCGAGCGCGGTGATCGAGTTGACTCTGAGCGACCTCCGGTGAGATCACTGGATATCGGGAGGTCTGGCTGATCACGTCCGATGCGAGCGAGCTGGTGAGCCTCGGGGTGGTGGATGGCGCGTCGGGAACGTTCACGGTGCCGGACGGCCTCGACCTCTCGCGTTACGACCTGGTCGATGTCTCGGCTGAGCCGTACGACGGCAACCCCGCACACAGCGGGGACTCGATCATCCGCGGCAAGCTTTCCTGAGCCGCTCGTTGCACCGGATACGATCCGTTCATGGCTGAACTCGATCGCAACGACCTTGGCAAGGGCTCGATGAGCCAGTACCGCGGAGTGCTTGTTCCCGTCAACAAGCGGGTGCGACTTCAACTCGCGGGAAGCAACCCGTGTCAGGACGAGTTGGAGAGGATCGTTGACAGCGGTGAGACCCCGCTGACAACAGCGATGGGTCGACGCACTCAGCAGCAGGAGGGCGCAGACGCCGCAATCGAAGTGCGGCTGTTTACCGGCACCAGGGTGAGCGGCCCGGTCGGCGTTGTGCCACGAGGACTCGAATCCGTCATCGACGAGGCGCTGTCCAGGCTCGACATCAACGGTGAGGCCCAGCGAATCCCCGTGGAGATTGTGCGCAAGAAGGGCCTGTGGAGGGTCGAGCTGCTCATGGGGCTGACCCGTTAGGTGAAGACTTGGTGGCCGGTCGTGTTGCACGACCGGCCACCCGAGTCGACCGGCCCCCGCCGGTCTCTCTCGATCAGCGGACCCGAAATTGCCGCAGCGAGAATTTTTTGAAGTGCCAGGCCCCGAGCCTGCCACTGTGTTGATGTACAAGTGTTCCGTGCCGGATTGCGTTTTGGTTTGTACCCACTTCGGGGGTCACGCGCCGCGCCGAAAATGGCATTCCTAGGCCTCACGGCCACTCCACTGGTAGTCTTGGTCCGTTACAAACGGAGCAGGCAGGCAAGAAGCTGGTCACCGGTGGTGAATTACTGAACGGCAGCGACCACGAGGTTGCGACTCTCAGTGACTTTCTACTGTTGGCCAGACATGCGCCCCCACTCTTGGGCTACGTCGATATTGACGTGCGCGCGTACACACCGTGTTGACCACGGTCACGTGTCATCAAACCCGCTCCTGCTCTGCGTTTGGAAAAACGCCGATGAGTCGCCAGCCACACGGGCCAGCGACATTAAACAAAGGAGAAACCCCCCTTGGAGGGTCCAGAAATCACGTCAGCCGAAGCCGTTCTCGATAACGGTAAGTTCGGCACCCGCACGGTCCGTTTTGAAACAGGTCGACTCGCTCAGCAGGCACAGGGTGCCGTTGCCGCGTACCTCGACGAAGACACCATGATCCTGTCAGCCACAAGCGCAGGAAAGCACCCGCGCGAAGGGTTCGACTTCTTCCCCCTCACGGTGGATGTTGAAGAGCGTTCGTACGCAGCAGGCAAGATCCCGGGAAGCTTCTTCCGTCGCGAGGGTCGCCCGTCGACGGAGGCCATCCTGGTCTGCCGTCTGATCGACCGCCCGCTTCGCCCGACCTTCGTCGAAGGCCTCCGCAACGAGGTCCAGATCGTCATCACGGTGCTCTCCATTGCACCTGACGAGTTCTACGACGCGCTTGCCATCAACGCGGCATCGCTCAGCACCCAGATCTCCGGCCTTCCGTTCTACGGACCGGTCGGTGGCATCCGCCTCGCCCTCATCGGCGACCAGTGGGTTGCGTTCCCGAAGCACAGCCAGCTTGCTGACGCCGTGTTCGACCTCACCGTCGCCGGCCGCCTCGTTACAGACGAGAACGGCAACGAAGACATCGCCATCATGATGGTGGAGGCCGAAGCGACCGAGGGCAGCTGGGAGCTCATCAAGGCAGGTGCAACGAAGCCGGATGAGGCAATCGTCGCGCAGGGCCTCGAGGCATCCAAGCCGTTCCTCAAGCAGCTCATCAAGGCACAGCAGCAGGTCGCGTCTACCGCGGCCAAGCCCATCCAGGACTTCCAGCTGTTCCCGCCCTACCAGCAGGCCACCTACGATTCCATCGCCGGTCTCGCATGGGAAGAGCTCAAGAGCGTCTACCAGATCGCAGACAAGATCGAGCGCCAGAACGCCGACGATCAGCTCAAGGACCGCGTCAAGAGCCACGTCGCAGCCGAGGTCGAGGCCGAGCGCCTTCCCGCCTCAGCCACCGCCGAGGTTTCCGCTGCATACAAGAGCGTGTCGAAGAAGGTCATGCGTAACCGCGTGCTGACCGAGGGCATCCGCATCGATGGCCGTGGCCTGAGCGACATCCGTGCGCTCGACGCCGAGGTGCAGGTCATCCCGCGCGTTCACGGCTCGGCGATCTTCCAGCGCGGCGAGACCCAGATCCTGGGTGTCACCACGTTGAACATGCTCAAGATGGAGCAGCAGATCGATTCGCTGAACCCCGTCACGAAGAAGCGTTACCTCCACCACTACAACTTCCCGCCGTACTCGACGGGCGAGACCGGTCGTGTTGGTTCGCCGAAGCGCCGCGAGATCGGGCACGGCTTCCTCGCCGAGCGCGCGCTCGTCCCCGTGCTTCCTTCGCGTGAAGACTTCCCGTACGCGATCCGCCAGGTGTCCGAGGCTCTCGGCTCGAACGGTTCCACGTCGATGGGTTCCGTCTGTGCTTCGACCCTGTCGCTGCTCAACGCTGGTGTGCCGCTGCGCGCACCGGTAGCGGGTATCGCCATGGGACTCATCTCCGACGACGTTGATGGACAGGTCCGCTACGCGGCACTGACCGACATCCTCGGAGCCGAAGACGCCCTCGGCGACATGGACTTCAAGGTCGCAGGTACCTCCGAGTTCGTCACCGCGATCCAGCTCGACACCAAGCTCGCGGGCCTCCCGTCGAGCGTTCTCGATGGCGCGCTGAAGCAGGCGAAGGAGGCTCGCACCGCGATCCTCGCCGTCATCAACGCCGCGATCGACGCACCTGACGAGATGGCGCCGACCGCGCCTCGCGTGATCAGCGTTCAGATCCCGGTTGACAAGATCGGTGAGCTGATCGGCCCGAAGGGCAAGACGATCAACCAGATCCAGGATGACACTGGTGCTGACATCTCGATCGAAGACAACGGAACCGTATACATCGGTGCCGTTGACGGTCCGTCGGCCGAGGCAGCTCGTGCCGCGGTCAACGCGATCGCGAACCCGCTGAACCCCGAGGTTGGTGAGCGATTCCTCGGAACCGTCGTCAAGCTCGCGACCTTCGGTGCGTTTGTTTCGCTCACCCCCGGCAAGGACGGCCTGCTGCACATCAGCGAGGTTCGCAAGCTCGCCGGTGGCAAGCGCGTCGAGAACGTCGAAGACGTGCTCGCTGTCGGCCAGAAGATTCAGGTCGAGATCACCAAGATCGATGACCGTGGAAAGCTCTCGCTCGCTCCCGTCGACGATGCTGCTGACTCCGCTGACACCGACAGCTCTGCTGCCGCGTCAGAGGGTCCGGAAGCACCCGCCGAAGGGTAACGCGCCAGCGTTACCCCGTGGGGGTCCCGGTGCTTGCGCCGGCACCCCCAGGGTCCGTAACGCGGAATAGATCTGCGCGGGGCCTCTCGCCAGGCGCTCGCGTAAGACACTAGGGCCCATCCCTTCGGGGGTGGGCCCTTTTGCGCGCCGGAACGCCCAGTGCCCGGCACGGTGAGGTAACGATTAGCTGCGCAATATTTCGCGTGACGGCCGGCTGGCAATACAGTGAATTGAACTTGGAGAGAACGAGTGACCCGGCTCGAGAAGAAGCAATTTGGCGTCAGGAAGACCGACGCAGCTCGCAGTCATGCCCACGTGGACGTCATCGATGCGACCGGGCCGACTCCGCTGCCCACGACCACCGCGTCTATCGCTACCGGTCCGACCCGGCTACGAGTAGTTGGAAATTCCGATCTCAAGGTCTACCCGATCGCGATCAGCGGCAACGTCTTTGGCTGGACGGCCGACGAGGGCGCCGCATTCCGGATCCTTGATTCCTACGCAGCGCACGGTGGCAACTTCATCGACACGGCCGACTCGTATGCCGCAGGGCGCAGCGAGACGATGATCGGCAACTGGATGAAGTCACGCCGCAATCGGTCGAACCTTGTTGTGGCAACAAAGGTTGGCAAGAGTGCGGAAAATCCCGGACTCAAGGCCCGGGTGCTGACGCGGGCAGTGGATGCCTCACTCGCGAGACTCGGAGTGCATCACATTGACCTTCTGTACCTGCACATCGACGACACCGAAGTGGACTTCGAAGAGACGTTGCTCGCGGTCGACGAACTCATCAGGGCGGGGAAGGTGCGATTTTTTGGCGGATCCGACCACACTGGCAACCGGCTGATCGAGGCCCGAATCGCCTCGGCAATGGTCGGGGTGGCGCCCATGGTGGCTCTCCAGAATCACTACAACCTCATGCATCGCAAGGAATACGAGGGTGATCTTGCCCATGTTGCCGCCCAGCAGCGCCTCGGCGTCATGCCGAGGTTCGCTCTGGCCAGCGGCTTCCTCACCGGAAAGTACCGACAGAAGGCGGATCTCGCCACGGGAAGTCGCGGTGACGAGGTGGCGAAATACCTGACCAGGCGTGGGCTTCGCGTTCTGTCGACTCTCGATTCGATCGCGGAGGAGCACAACTCCAGCGTTACGTCGGTTGCGCTGGCGTGGCTATTGGTCAAGCCGAACGTCGTGGCTCCCGTCGTGTCCGCGTCTCAGGCGGATCAGGTGGCTGACCTCGCGGCCGCTACACGACTTCAGCTCACACGCCACCAGGTCAGCGAACTCGACCGGGTGTCTCGCTAAGGCGGCATCGAGCGCCGCCGGAAGACTAAGCCGCGGAAGATTCCGCAAACACGCGGTCCGCGATACGCGACAGTGCAGCCGATGACGCGATCGCGTCACCCGCATACCCGCCCGTGAAGGCGCCATCCCTGGCCAGCAGCAACTCGTCAGCTCCATCGCCGGGAACCGGGTGGCCCATCTGGCGCAACAGGTCGGCGAGCGTGTCGGTGAGCCACTCACGGTGCATTGTCACGACCTTGCGGACCGGGTGGTCATGCTGGGGAAATTCGGCGGCGGCATTGATGAACGCGCAGCCGCGGAATCCTGCGCTGTCGACCTCGGCAATGATCCCTGCGATGAACCTTCGAAGCGCGATTTTAGGCGTGGCGGCGGCGGCGATGAGCGCCTCCATCTCGGCGCGCACATGGGTGTGGCGGTGGGAGATGTACTCGACGATGAGGTTGTCCTTCGCGCCATAGTGCTTGTAGAAGGTGGCCTTGGTGACGGAAGACTCGCTGATGATGCGGTCTACTCCGACGTTACGGATGCCGTCCTCGTAGAAGAGCACGTCGACTGTGTCGAGGATGCGTCCTTTCGCCGGAGCGCGCTGCTCGGGTGCAACCACATCAATAACGTTGATTGCTTCTAAAACCGTCACAGCGCGACTCCTTATGAAATGACCTGTTGGTCATGACGCAGTCGCTACGGAGTAGCGACTCATGGTGCACGCCCACTGTCGGGGTAGTGGTTGTGCGTAGGCTTCGGGTGCCTGCGATATACCGTAGCAGGATGAGGACAGACAGACCAGTCTGTTTGTCCACTTTCTGTCCCCCCACTTTGCGGGGCACACAATCACGCCTCCAGAAACATCCCAACGCGATGACATAGGCTCGGGAGGTGATGAACGGTGCTGTGCCTCTCCCGCTCGACCTTCCGCAACTCTCTTTCACAGCATCTGGTGAAGCGCTTGTGCGCCGAACGGTGTTGCCGAGCGGCGTGCGCATCCTGAGTGAATCGGTGCCGGGCGCCCGCAGTTCGACGATCGGCTACTGGGTGGCGGTTGGTTCACGGGATGAGCTGCCTGAGACCTACGGATCGACCCACTTCCTCGAGCACCTGCTGTTCAAGGGCACGCCCACGCGCGCTGCTCTAGATATCGCGGTCGCCTTCGATTCCGTCGGTGGGGAGCACAACGCGATGACGGCGAAGGAGTACACCTGCTACTACGCGAAGGTGCAGGATCGCGATCTCCCCATGGCGGTCGACGTGCTGGCCGATATGTTCACCTCGTCGGTGATCGACCCCGACGAGTTTGAGACCGAACGCGATGTGATTCTCGAAGAACTCGCCATGGCAGACGACGACCCTTCGGATGTCGCCAGCGAACGGTTCTTCGAAGCAGTGATGGGCGGTCATCCGCTCGGCAGGCCGATCGGCGGGAACGCCGAGACGATCGGTGCGGTCTCGCGCGACGCGGTCTGGCGTCACTACCTCGCCAACTATCGCGCTCAGGATCTCGTCATCACCGTGGCCGGAGCGGTCGACCACGATGATCTGGTGGCGAGGGTGTCTGCAGCGCTGGAGCGTGCAGGCTGGGATCTGACCGCCGAAGCAGCTCCGGTTGCGCGACGAACCTCGACACACGATCTCGTTGAGCGTGGCAACCCGCTCGTCGTGGTCAAGCGACCCATCGAGCAGGCGAACATCCTGCTCGGCGTCGCGGGTCTTGCCGCCGCCGACGAGCGCCGCGCCACCCTCACGGTGATGAACGCGATTTTCGGTGGAGGAATGTCGAGCCGCCTGTTTCAGGAGGTTCGCGAGAAGCGCGGGCTGGCCTATTCGGTCTACTCCTTCGCGCCAAGCTACTCGGACGCAGGGCTGTACGGCATTTACGCGGGATGCTCGCCGGCGAAGGCTCCCCAGGTGGCGGAGCTCATGGTCTCGGAGTTCTCGCGACTCGCCACCGATGGCGTCACCGGCGAGGAGATGAGTCGTGCCATCGGCCAGCTGAGTGGGGCATCCGCTCTCGCGCTCGAGGATTCAGACACCAGGATGTCGCGACTGGGGCGAAGCGAGTTGACGCTCGGTGAGTTCGTTGACCTTGACGAGTCGCTGCGGCGACTGTCTCTCGTCACCGCGGATGCGGTTCAGCAGCTGGCGGCAGAGCTGGTCTCACGCCCGATGTCAGTGGCCGCAGTCGGAACGATGGACGACAACGCTTTCGCGGGAATTCCCGCACTTCACACGACGATCAGCCAGTAGGAACCAGGTACCACTCATGGCCCACTACCTCTACCTCGTGCGTCACGGCGAGCAGCAGGACGCCGAGTACGGACTCCCGGATGGCCCGCTGTCCGGCAAGGGCGAGCGTCAGGCGCGCGCCATCGCCGAGCGGCTCAGCGGGGTGCCGTTCACCCGGGCCTGGCATTCCCCGCTGCAGCGTGCGGAGGAGACCGCGATCATCATGACCGAGCGCATGCCGGCACTCCAGTCGCTGCCAAGCGCGTTGCTGATGGACTGCATACCCTCGGGGCCAAGCACCGACATGCCACACTCGTTCGATCCCTTCTTCGGCGCCATCACACCGGAGGAGATCGAGGCGGGCGAGGCCCAGATGTCTGACGCCGTTGCGGAGTTCCTCGCGCCGGCGCGAGAAGACCAGCATGACCTTCTGATCACCCACAACTTTGTCATCGCGTGGTTTGTGCGTGAGGTTTTCGGCGCCCCAAGCTGGCGCTGGCTCGGCATCAACCAGGCAAACTGCGGGCTCACGATCATTCGCGTTCGCAGCGCAAAGCCTCCAGTGCTCGTCACCCACAACGACCTCGGGCACCTTCCCGTCGAACTCCGCACCGGGATGCCGGAACTTCAGCCGTTCTAGAGGGGCAGCGTCTTGGAGTACCAGGTGGTCGCGTTCGGGTTGTCGTTGTACGCGCTCGATCTCGACATAGCCGCTCGAGCCATACAGCCCGCCAGCAGCCGCAAGGCTCGAATTGGTGTCGAGTACCAGCTCGGTGGCGCCAAACTGAATTGCTCGTCGTTCGAGTTCGGCAAGCAGCGCGCGGCCGAGTCCGCGGCCCTGCACCTCTGGCCTCAGCCACAGATGCTTCACCTCGAGGCGTCCGTCGCCGAGAGACCGGATGCCGCCACAGCCGACGGCCGCGTCATCCAGCTGCACGACCAGGAACACTCCGTGCGGCGGCGTGAAGTCCGCGTCAGACGGGAAGGTCGTCACGTACCCTTCGGCGTTCGGGAAGGTGCGCTCACGGTACGCGAAGTACTCGGCGAGCAGGGCGTGCGCCGTGGCATCCGAAACGTCAGTTTCGACAAATGTGTGCATAGGTCGAGCGTAGAACCTGCGGCCTCGGTCGGCGGGCGCACCCGGCTTGGTAGATTTGCCCCATGACAACCACAGTCGCTGTAATCGGCGCCACCGGCAAGATGGGCAAGCTTGCCTCCCGCATCATCGAGTCCTCCGACGAGTTCGAGCTGGTCGCGCAGATAGATTCCAAGGGCGAACTGAGCGACATGCTCGGCGCGGACATTGCGATGGATGTCACGATCCCGGCCGTCTCGCAGCGGGTCGTCGAGTATGCAGTGGCAAACGGCATCAACGTGCTCGTGGGTACGTCTGGGTGGTCGAGCGAGCGCATCAGCGCCCTGGAGCGAACCATCTCGGGCAACCTCGATGTGGGAGTGATCATCGTCCCCAACTTCTCGATCGGATCGGTGCTCGCCACCTCGTTCGCGACGGTGGCCGCGCGGTTCTTCGACTCGATTGAGATCATCGAGGCGCACCACGCGTCGAAGATCGACTCACCGTCCGGCACCGCGGTGCGCACGGCGGAGCTGATGGGCACGGCACGAGGCGTCCTGGGGCCCGTGGTGGCCCCGCACGTCGACCAGCGCGCCCGCGGGCAGCAGGTATCGAGCATCCCGATCCACAGCCTCAGGATGCAGGGGGTCGTCGCCAAGCAGGACGTCATCTTTGGCGGCAACGGCGAGGTTCTGACCATCAGCCACGACACGCTGGCCCCCACCGCCTACGAGGCGGGAATCCTGCTCGCGCTGCGTGCAGCACGGTCGGCTCGGGGCGTTGTCGTCGGTCTCGACAAGCTCATCGACCTCGGTCTGGACCCTGATCGCGCCTCAGACACTTTGACCTCGTGAAGGCGCGCATCGCGACCCTGGTGATGGCGGCGCTGCTGGCGCTGTATCTCGTCTTCGTCACCAACTACGCGATTCTGCTGATCAACTCGGTGGAGCCGGTAGCCAAGGCCCTCGGCTTCGCGCTCATCGTGCTTCCCTGCCTCGGCGCGTGGGTGCTCGTCGCAGACCTCGTCTTCGTGGTGCGGGGGGAGAAGCTGCTGGCGAAGCTCGGCGGCGAGGGCGGGCTTCCCGTCGACAATCTGCCCAGACTCCCCAGCGGTCGCGCCGACCCGGTGGCCGCCGACGCCGAGTTTCCGCGCTACCGGGCGGAGGTCGACGCCGATCCCGAGTCGTGGCGTGCCTGGCTGAGGCTGGGGCTCGCCTACGACGCGAGCGGGGATCGCCGGCGTGCGCGCTGGGCTACCCGGAAGGCCATCGCGCTGCACCGGGCGAACGACGCCTGACCGCTGAGGCTCCGGCCCTCCTGGCTACAACGACTCCACGAGCTCGTGCAGTGCCGACTCTGCGGTGGGGTGCCGAAACCGGAACCCGTCTACGAGAAGCTTCTGGGGCGAGACGTTCTCACTGGTCATGAGCAGGTCGTTCCCGGCGTCGCCGAGTGCATTGACCGCGAACTGTGGCACGGTGAGCTTGTGCCACCGGTGCATAGCCTCCGCGAGGCCATCGGTGATCTCGCGTGACGTCGCTGCAATCGGACCCGTCAGGTTGACCACGCCCTCAATACTCGAGTCGAGCAGGTGCCGGATGGCGGCTGCCTCGTCGTGGAGCGAAATCCATGGCCAGTTCTGTTCGCCAGACCCGAAGCTGGCAGCAAGGCCCGCCATGGTCAGGGGAATCAGTGGGGTGAACGCGCCGCCCTTGCCCACGACGAGCCCGGTGCGGAACATCACTACCCGGGTCGAGCCCGGTGTGAGCCTGGCGGCATGTTCCCATGCCTCGACGACGTCGCTGAGGAAGCCCTCGCCCTTGGGCGACGATTCGGTGAGGACGACACCGGGCTGGTCACCGTAGTAGCCCACGGCCGACCCGTTCAGGAACACCGCGGGTGGGGTGGCAGAGCGACCGATCGCCTCGGCGATGGTCTGCGTGCCCTTCACGCGTGAGTACAGGATCTGCCGCTTGTACTTAGTCGTCCACGGAATGCGTCCGGTCGACACACCAGCCAGGTTAATGACCACGTCCGCGCCGTCGATTGCCCGGGGGTCGACGGTCAGTTCCGACGGCATCCAGAGGTATTCGGTGCTGTTCTGCGGTGCCGACCTGACCAGCGTCGTGATGGTGTGGCCGTCAGCCTTGAGCTGGCGGGTGAGCTCGGTGCCGATGAATCCGGAGGCGCCGGCAATGAGGATCCTCATGGCGCTCCCCGGCTAGGCGAGGCTGGCTTCCAGGGTGATGTGGGTTCCAGTGAGCGCCAGCGACACCGGACAGTTGGTCTTGGCTTCCTCGGCGAGTCGCTGGAAGTCTTCCTCGCTGATGTCTGCGACCTTGGCGCTGACCAGAAGGTGGCTGCCCGGTGATACCGTGGGCCGGATCGAAGGTGACTGCTGCGGTGACCTGAAGGCTCTCCGGGGGTGTGCCGTTGCCAGCCAGGCCGTTGGAGAATGCCATGGAGAAGCAGGCAGAGTGAGCGGCCCCGAGCAGTTCCTCCGGATTCGTCATTCCCGAGGTGCCGACGGACCTGGCTGCCCAGGTGACGGGGAACTCGGCAACGTCCGACGAGTCGAGTGACGTCGTGCCCTTCCCGGTGAGGAGATCGCCGAACCACAGGGTGGTTGCTTCGCTGGTAACTGGCATGTATGAACCTTTCGTCGCATCAACACTATGTGCGCAGGTCAGCCAGCGTCACCCCTTGCGTGGCGAACCCTGACCAGAATCAGATACATCTGGCAGCCGAGGCAGTACGCGAATACCGAGTTGAGGAATGCGGCGACGAAGGCGGCGCTCGCTGCGATCACCAGCGCCAGCGGCACACCCGCCAGGTGCAGGATGACCCCGGCCAGGGTGATGACGAAGCCGACGCCCTGCGCAAACGTCGGCGCCGCGGAGTCCTCGCGTTCGGTGGGCGGGGTCAGCCTGGGGGAGATGAACCTGCGGAAGATCGCTCCGTACGGGTGGCGTTGCACGCCCGCGGCCGCACCCCAGGCGAAGAGGGCCGTAATGGCAACGAACAGCAGGAATCCCGCACCCGATGCTCGTTGTGCCAGCGTCGCGGTCTGGGTGTCTGCCAGCGAGAGCGCGATGACGACGAGCAGAAGCACGGCCGTGATGCCGGCGCCAAAGCGTGGGCTGCGAGGGTCGATGAGCACCGACGCCCGGGTGCGAACGCTGGATGACCGATCCGTCGTCATGCCGCGACCAGAATGCTGTCGAGTTCTGCGACGACCGCGTCACGCTTCACCGCGCCGCCGATGCGGGCGCGCAGTGCACCATCCCGATCCAGGATGAACGTGGTGGGGGTCTGCGCGATGTTGAAGAGTGTCGCCAATTCTGGCCGCTCGCTCAGGTCGATGTCGACGTGACTCACGCTCGCATGATCGCCTGCCACCGCGCTCAGCACGGTCCTGGTGGTCTTGCATGGGGAGCACAGCGGGGTAGAGAACTGGACGAGAGTCGCCCCGGGTGTGAACGAATCGAGTCCAAGAGTCGACGGCTGAATCACGGTGATGGCGCTCGCCCGCACGACTCTGCCCTGGCCGTGGCGCCACACGAGTCCTGCGACCGTCGACAATGCGACGAGGCCGAGAAGTGTTGCGGCGATGGAGGTCGGGTTCATGATCTGGCTACGCTAACCCGCTCAGTCGACAAAAAACCGAGTGTTGCCGACTGTTACGCGGCGGGTGACGGCCCTTCGCAGTAGCATCGACGCGATGAACTCCGCGATCGAAACCCCATACGAAGACCTTCTGCGTGACACCCTGGCCAACGGCGTGCACAAGGGGGATCGCACAGGTACCGGCACGCGAAGCGTGTTCGGCCGCCAGTTGAGGTACAACCTCGCCGAGGGCTTTCCGCTCATCACCACCAAGCGCGTGCACTTCAAGTCGATTGCGTATGAACTGCTCTGGTTCCTGCGAGGCGAGAGCAACGTCGCCTGGCTGCGCGACAACGGCGTGACGATCTGGGACGAATGGGCGGATGCCGCTGGCGAACTCGGTCCCGTCTACGGAGTGCAGTGGCGCTCCTGGCCCACCCCCAGCGGCGAGCAGATCGACCAGATCTCCGACGTCATCGAGGCGATCAGGACCAATCCGGATTCGCGCAGGCTCATCGTTTCCGCGTGGAACCCGGCCGACATCCCGAACATGGCCCTCGCGCCGTGCCACGCGCTTTTCCAGTTCTATGTAGCCGACGGCAAGCTGTCGTGCCAGCTCTACCAGCGCAGCGCCGACCTGTTTCTCGGCGTTCCGTTCAACATCGCCAGCTATGCGCTGCTCACCCACCTGGTGGCGGCTCAGGTTGGACTCGAGGTCGGCGATTTCGTCTGGACCGGCGGCGACTGCCACATCTATGACAATCACGTTGAGCAGGTCACCGAGCAGCTTTCGCGTGAGCCGTTCGCGCTTCCGACACTGGCGATCACGACCCAGCGCGACAGCATTTTCGACTACGAGTTTGGCGATGTAGCCATCGAGAATTACCAGCACCACCCCGCGATCCGCGGCGCCGTCGCCGTATGACCTCCACACCCGAGCTCGCCATGATCTGGGCCCAGGCTCGCGGCGGGGTCATCGGCAATGCCGGAACCATGCCGTGGCATGTTCCCGAAGATCTCGCCCACTTCAAGCAACTCACGTCCGGCGCTCCCGTTGTGATGGGCCGAAAGACCTGGGATTCGCTTCCTCCCCGGTTCCGGCCGCTGGAGGGCCGTCGCAACATCGTGGTCACCAGGGACACCGGGTGGCAGGCGGAGGGCGCCGAGGTCGCCCACTCGGCCGACGACGCCCTCGCGCTCGCGGCGGACGGCGCCGTGGACACGGTGTGGATCACCGGTGGGGCCACCCTGTACGAGCAATTGCTCGGGTCCGCGGGTCGACTCGAGGTGACGGAGATCGACGCGGAGGTGGAGGGCGACACGACTGCACCGGCGATTCCCGGCGGCTGGATGCTGGTGGCCTCTGACCCCGAATCCGGCTGGCACAGCTCCCGCAAAGGGCTCGACTACCGTTTCCTGACCTATCGACGAACCGACACCCGATAACCTGTAGTACGTGGCTATAGACAACCCGTTCGGACAAGTGCTCGTTGCCCTCATTACGCCGTTCACGGCAGAGGGCGAGGTCGACTGGCCGGGCGTCGAGCAGCACATCGACGATGTGATCACCGCTGGTGCCGACGGCATCGTGATTTCGGGCACGACGGGCGAGACATCCACCCTCACCGACGCCGAGAAGCTCAGGCTCGTCGAGGTCGCCAAGACCGTTGCCGCCGGACGCGCAAAGATCATCATGGGCGGCGGTTCAAACGAGACTGCCCACGCGATCGAACTTCACAAGGCAAGCGAGAAGGCCGGCGCCGACGCCGTCATGATCGTCACCCCGTACTACAACAAGCCCACCCAGGCCGGCGTGCTCACGCATTTCCGGATGATCGCCGACGCCACAGACCTGCCGGTGATCCTCTACGACATTCCCGGCCGATCCGGAATCCCGATCAAGTACGAGACCATTCTCCGCGCATCGAAGCACCCGAACATCCGGGCGGTGAAAGACGCGAAGGGCGACTTCAGCGAGGTCAGCCGCGTGCTGAACAACACCGACCTGCTGTATTTCTCTGGCGACGACGCCAACGTGTTGCCGCACCTCGCGATCGGCGCGACGGGACTCATCGGTGTCACGGCCAACATCGCGGCGGCCCCGTACCGACAGATCGTGGATGCCGTCAACGCCGGCGACCTCGCCACGGCTACCGCGGCCCACAAGCTGCTCGAACCTCTCGTCCGCGCCGTCATGACCCACGTTCCCGGCACCGTCGCGGCGAAGTACATCCTGCACGGACTCGGGCGAATCTCGAGCCCGCGCGTTCGACTGCCGCTGGTCGGCCCCGAAGACGGTGAGGCCGCGATCATCGAGGACGACCTCAACCTCGTGCGCAACATTCCAGGAGTCGACTTCGGCAACTTCCGGCCAGACCGCAACGCGGCCGCCGGGGGAGCACTGCCCAAGGTCGCCGGCACAACGCGCTAACAACAGACTTATCCAGGGGGCTAGAGGCCCCACCGCACCTACGCAAGGTTCAGATGCCAGTCTCCATTTTTAACCCTCCAGCACTCCCGCACGGCACTCTCCGCGTCACCCCCATCGGTGGACTCGGCGAGATCGGTCGCAACATGACGACCTACGAATTCGACGGCAAGCTGCTGATCGTCGACTGCGGCGTGCTCTTCCCAGAAGAGAACCAGCCCGGCGTCGACCTCATCCTCCCCGACTTCAGCCCGATCCGGGATCGTCTCGACGATGTGCTCGGCATCGTGCTCACCCACGGTCACGAAGACCACATCGGCGCGGTGCCATACCTGCTGAGGATGCGCCAGGACATTCCGCTGATCGGCAGCACGCTGACTCTCGCCCTCATCGAGGCGAAGCTCAAAGAGCACAGGATCAAGCCGTACACGCTGACGGTTCGCGAGGGACAGCACGAGAAGCTCGGTCCGTTCGAGCTGGAGTTCATCGCGGTGAACCACTCCATCCCCGATGCACTCGCCATTGCCATCACCACCCCGGCTGGGGTCGTGCTGCACACCGGCGACTTCAAGATGGATCAGCTTCCACTTGACGACCGCATCACCGACCTCAGGGCCTTCGCGCGCCTCGGCGAGGCCGGCGTCGACCTCTTCCTCCCGGATTCGACCAACGCAGACGTTCCAGGATTCACCCCGAACGAGCGCGACATCGGGCCGGTTCTCGAATCCGTCATCGCCAGGGCGCCCAGACGCGTGATCGTGGCGAGCTTCTCGAGCCACGTTCACCGCGTGCAGCAGGTGCTCGATGCCGCGGCCGCCAACAATCGCAAGGTCGTGCTGATGGGTCGCTCCATGGTTCGCAACATGGGCATCGCGGCAGACCTCGGCTTCCTGAAGGTGCCTGAGGGCGTGCTGATGGATGCCAAGAAGGCCGCAGATCTGCCGGACAACCGGCTCGTGTACATGTCGACAGGCAGCCAGGGCGAGCCGATGGCTGTGCTGGCGCGTATGGCCAACATGGAGCACCAGATCGAGGTCGGAAAGGGCGACACGGTCATCCTGGCCTCGTCGCTGATCCCCGGCAACGAAAACGCCGTGTACCGCGTCATCAACGGGCTGATGAAGCTCGGCGCAAACGTCGTGCACAAGGCAAACGCGAAGGTGCACGTCTCGGGTCACGCCGCGGCGGGGGAGTTGCTGTACTGCTACAACATCCTCAAGCCGAAGAACGTGCTTCCCGTCCACGGCGAGTACCGCCACCTCGTCGCCAACGCGAACCTGGCCATCCAGACCGGCATCCCGGAAGAGAACACGATCATCGCCGAGGACGGCACCGTGATCGACCTGCGCGACGGAGTCGCCAGCGTCGTCGGCCAGCTCGACCTCGGCTATGTCTATGTTGACGGCTCGAGCGTCGGAGAGATCACCGACGCCGACCTGAAGGACCGCCGCATCCTCGCAGAAGAGGGCTTCATCTCCATCTTCGTCGCGGTGGATGCTCAGACCGGCAAGGTCATCGTCGGCCCCGAGATTCAGTCCCGCGGTTTCGCCGAGGACGAGAAGGTCTTCGATGCGGTCATCCCGCTCATTCTGAAGGCGCTCACGGATGCCGCGGAGAACGGCACACGCGACACCCACTCGTTCGCGCAGGTCGTGCGTCGTACGGTCGGTCGCTGGGTCAACACCCAGCACCGTCGCCGTCCGATGATCGTCCCGGTGGTCATCGAGGCCTAGCTCACCCGACCGGCGTCGCGCGCGTGCGACGCCGGCCTCCGTACCAAGTTCGCAACGAAGACCCGGGATGCATCCGTTCACGCCCGCGATGCTGTGAGATGTACTCATGATCAAGTGGGGTTCTTCCGCGGCGGCGCTGGTGCTGGTATTCGCGATGGGCGGATGTACCGCAAGCGAGTCCTCAACGCCAACCGCCGTGCCCACCGCCAGCGCAACGCCCTCCTCAACGCCGACCCCGTCGGCCACGAGCGCCGCTGCTGGGACCCGGCCGACGCTCGACGAGCTGGTGCTCACCCCCGAGGGTTTCGCTGAACTGCCCCTTGGCTCATCCCCAGCCTCGCTTGACCCCGCGACCGCGATCGTAGAACTCGTGGATCTCGACTGCGGCGGCGGCACCGTGGTGTCCGGATGGCAGCCCCTCGGTATCGATCGGAGCACGCAGACCGGTGCGTTTGGGGTTTACGTGAGCGACTCCGGTCATTTGCGCGCGATTCAGGTGCACTCGGCGCTCATTTCGACCGAGCGGGGGATCGCTGTGGGAAGCACGCGGGCCGATGTGCTCGCGGCGTACCCAGGGATCGAGGTCACAGCCTCCAGTGATCGTTTCGATTCGTACTTCGTTCAGGGCGCTGGCAGTACGCTGCGGATGTCGTTGGCGAGGAGCGACACCGCCGACACAGCCGTGCAATCGGAGCAGGACACCGTTTTCGAGATGACGGCGGCCGAAGACGACGGTCGGCGCTTCGTGCCGGGCTTCCATCCGCTCGGTCCGAGCTGCTTGTGACGGATGTCAGCCTCCTCGCGGTTGCAGTCACGGTGTCGGTCCTGGCTGGATGCGCTTCGGTCAACGCAAGCCCGTCCACACAGACCCCCTCGGCCGCGTCCGCGACTCCGTCGGCGAGCCCTGAGCCGACGGCCAGCCCGGCGTCGCGAACACCGCTGGACCAGCTCGTTCTTACGACCACGGGGTTCGCTGAGTTGCCCCTGGGTTCCTCGCCGGCCTCGTTCGATCCGGCAACCTCGGTGGTCGAGATCGAGACCGTCGATTGTGGTGAAGATCGGGTCGAGTCAGGTTGGGAGGCCGTCGAATTTGACCCGAATACACGATTCAGCGCGTTCGGGGTTGAGACCACTGAAGACGGAGTGGTGACCGCGGTGGAGGTCTACTCGAACCTCATCGCCACCGCGCATGGTATTTCTATCGGCAGCACGAGAGCGGAGGTGCTCGAGGCTTATCCCGGCATCGACGTCGTCGCCTCCGACTACCGCTTCGACACCTATGTCATCCAGGACCAGGGCAGTTGGCTTCGGATGGCGATCGTCAACAGCGCAGCGGGGAGCGGGCTGCCGGAGACCGCCCACGACACTGTGCAGGAAATGATGGCGTCCGTCGATGGCATCAGGGATTTCGCCCCCGACTTCCACCCGCTCGGGGTTAGCTGCGTCTGACACGCGCCCGGGCATCCCCGGTTCTGACGGTCCTCGCGGGTACCGTGTTGGCATGGCTACGAGCACCAGGTCGACGTCGCGCGCCCGCACGTCCACGACGTCGTCACGCGCCAATCAGGCAACGAAGAAACTTCCGCGCGCGAAACAGCAGCTCGTCGTTGAGCAGGACGGCCCCCTGACGAAGCTGTGGTTTGCGCTGGCGCATGCCACCGGTGGCGCATTCCGGGTGCTGGGCAAAGAGACGCTGGCAAAAGAGGAGCGCCGCGACGGAGTGCCGTTCCTGGTCTTCCTCCTTGCCGTGGCCGGCGCGGTCGTCGAATGGTTCAACCCGACCGACTCCGTTGCGCTTGCGCTCGACGCGTACACCTTCGGCGGGATCTTCGGGCGCGTTGCTTTCGCTCTGCCCGTCATCATGCTGCTGTTCGCGATCTGGCTATTCCGCCATCCCTCCAGCGTGCACGACAACGGCCGCATCGGTATCGGGGCAAGCCTGCTCGTGATCACCATCAGCGGCCTGTGCCACATCTTCGGCGGCGCGCCTCAACCGACCGGCGGCATGGAGGCGCTCGCCCGGGCCGGCGGACTGCTCGGCTGGATTCTTGCGCAGCCCCTGCTCAGCCTCGGCACCGCACTACTCGCCGTGCCCGTGGTGCTGCTCCTGCTGGTGCTCTCGCTGTTCATCATCACCAAGACGCCGCCGAACAAGATCGGGCCTCGGCTGCGTGAACTGTACGCCTACCTCTTCGGCGCCCAGCTGCCTGAAGAGAATGAGCGTGCCGCGGCATCCTCGACCAAAAACGATTCGGTTGTGTTCGGATCCCTCACCGACCTGGGTCTCGACGAAGACCCTGCCACGATTCCGTGGTGGCGCAGGAACAAGTCGAGCCGACGCCGACGAGCCTGCCGCCTTCGACAGCCCCGTCGTGTCTCGAGACCAGGTCACCGACGTGATCGATCTGAGCGCTCAGTCTGACGGCGTCGACCTCATCGACGAATTGCTCAGGGCAGAGGATGCGGTCAAACGCTTCACCGGTGAGGTTGAGCCGGGCTCGACCAGCCTGCGAGACGACGATGCCGGCATCCCCGCTCCCGAGCGCCTTCCCGGGTTCACGACCACCGCCCGTGAGAAGGGCGTTGCCGGCGAGTTCGACGACGAAACGCCTGCCGCGCCGGCCATCCCCGCCCCGCAGCAGCCGGCCGCTGCCTACCGTCTGCCCGCTCCCTCGATGCTGACCCCTGGCACCCCGCCGAAGTCGCGCTCGGCCGCCAATGACGAAGTAGTTGCCTCCATCACCGAGGTGCTGAACCAGTTCCAGGTCGATGCGAAGGTCACCGGTTTCAGCCGCGGGCCCTCGGTCACGCGGTACGAACTCGAGCTCGGCCCCGGTGTGAAGGTCGAGCGGGTGACCGCCCTGGCCCGCAACATCAGCTACGCCGTCGCGAGCAACGAGGTCAACATCCTCTCTCCCATCCCGGGCAAGAGTGCAATCGGTGTCGAGATTCCGAACAAGGATCGCGAGATCGTGTCGCTGGGTGACGTTCTGCGCTCCAGCGCGAGCACCAAGAGTGTGCACCCCATGACCATAGGCCTCGGCAAGGATGTCGAGGGCGGTTTCGTCGTGGCAAACCTTGCCAAGATGCCGCATCTGCTCGTGGCAGGTTCCACCGGTTCCGGTAAGTCGAGCTTTGTGAACTCGATGATCACCTCGATCCTCATGCGCGCGAAGCCCGCCGAGGTCAGAATGGTGCTCATCGACCCGAAGCGCGTCGAGCTGTCGATCTACGCGGGCGTGCCGCACCTCATCACCCCGATCATCACAAATCCGAAGAAAGCAGCTGAAGCGCTTTCCTGGGTCGTCAAAGAGATGGACATGCGCTACGACGACCTCGCGTCGTTCGGGTTCCGCCACATCGACGACTTCAACCGTGCGGTAGTCGCGGGCGAGATCGTGCTTCCCGTGGGCAGTGAGCGAAAGTTGTCGCCGTACCCGTATCTGCTCGTCGTCGTCGACGAGCTCGCCGACCTGATGATGGTTGCCCCGAGGGATGTCGAAGACTCGATCGTGCGCATCACTCAGCTGGCGAGGGCATCCGGCATCCACCTGGTGCTGGCCACCCAGCGACCGTCGGTCGATGTCGTCACCGGACTCATCAAGGCGAACGTGCCGTCGCGGCTCGCCTTCGCGGTGTCGAGCATGACCGACAGCCGCGTCATCCTCGATCAGCCTGGAGCCGACAAGCTGATCGGTCAGGGGGACGCGCTCTTCCTGCCCATGGGCACCTCGAAAGCGATCCGGGTGCAGGGTGCCTGGGTCACGGAGTCAGAGGTTGCGGCGGTGGTGCAGCATGTCATTGCGCAGGCCAGGCCGGAGTATCGCGAAGACGTCGCGGTGTCGGTGGAGAAGAAGAACATCGATGCCGACATCGGCGACGACCTCGAGCTGCTGCTCGCGGCGACCGAACTCATTGTCAGCACGCAGTTCGGGTCCACCTCGATGCTGCAGCGCAAGTTGAGGGTCGGATTTGCCAAGGCCGGCAGGCTGATGGACCTGCTCGAGTCTCGCGAGATCGTTGGCCCCTCTGAGGGGTCGAAGGCGCGGGACGTCCTGGTCACCGCGGAGCAGCTGCCGGCTGTGCTCGCGAGGCTGCGCGGCGACGACGGCCCGACCGACTTCACCGTCGCCCCGGCCGACGGCTCGCCGTTTGCGCCGCAGTCGGACGCGGTCGCCGATTCACTGGCCGGGTACGATGAAATCAGTGGCGACTCCGATGAGGACGCCTGGAGCCTGACCGATCGAGAGTGACCCAGACGTGACCGACCAATCTCAGGGCCCATCGGATGGTTTCTTCGCCGGCCGCATTGTGAGCAGGGGTGAGAGCCGCGCGAGCATCGCGAACATCGCGAACATTGTGACGGTTGCGCGCATCTTCCTCGCCCCGCTGTTCATCTGGATGCTGCTGGCTGACGATGGCCAATACGGAGTCGTCCGCTACCTGGCGGCCGCACTCTTCGTATTCGCGATCGTCACAGACACGGTTGACGGCCATCTTGCGCGCGGGCGCAACCTCATCACCGACCTCGGCATCATCCTTGACCCGATCGCGGACAAGATCCTCATTGGTGGCGCGCTCGTCGCACTCTCCATCCTCGGAGAACTTCCGTGGTGGATCACCATCGTCGTGCTCCTGCGTGAATTCGGCATCACCATCTTCCGCTTCGCGTTCCTCTCGAAAATCGTCATCCCGGCCTCCCGCGGCGGCAAACTCAAGACCGTCATCCAGTCGGTGGCCATCGCGCTTTTCCTCGTCGCGCCGTGGACCTTCCTTGGCGCGTGGGCAGGCTGGGTCAGCTGGGCCGTGATGGGCGTAGCCGTCGCCCTCACCCTGTACACCGGGCTCGAGTACCTCTGGCAGGCACGGCGCCATAGCAAGCTCCCGCACGCATCGTCATGAACACCTCAAACGATCAGGATGCCGCAGCCCTCAGCGCCCGAATCATCGAGTTGCTCGTAGCGCGGCATTACACGATCGCGGTCGCCGAATCGTTGACCGGCGGACTCCTGGTGGCCGAGCTGATCCGCACCCCGGGAGCGTCCGCAGTCGTGTACGGGGGAGTGGTGACCTACAACACCGAGCTGAAGCACACGGTCCTCGGCGTCAGTGCAGAGGTTCTCGCGCTGCATGGCGCCGTGCATCCGGATGTCGCCGCGCAGATGGCGGTTGGGGTTCGCAGTCATCTCGCCGTCGCGGGCCAGCCGGCGTACATCGGTATCTCAACGACGGGGGTAGCGGGCCCTGACCCACAGGATGGCCAGCCGGTTGGTGCCGTTTACCTCGGTTTCGCGATCGGCCATGAGGTCAGGACGAAGCATCTGCAACTCGAAGGCAGCCGGGAAGCCATCCGGTCGGCCGTCGTCTACGAATCACTAGTAGAGCTCGAAGCGCTTCTCACCTAACGGCGGGAATATTGCTCGTTTCGATCTCGTTACAACCACAGAATTCACAAGTACCGCACAGATATGAGTGGCTAGAGTATTCCTAAGCTAGCCACACGATTAGTCAGTAGAAGGAGGGTCCAATGGTTCTGGTTCGTCAGGAAATCGGCGACGTTCTCCGTGACTTCCGTCTGCAGAAGGGCCGTACCCTTCGTCAGGTCGCAAGCAAGGCGAGTGTTGCACTTGGCTACCTGAGCGAGGTGGAGAGGGGCCAGAAAGAGGCCAGCTCCGAGATCCTCGCTTCGGTCGCAGAGGCCCTCGATACCCCCATTTCCGTCATCATGCGCGAAGTGGGAGACCGACTCGCCATCATCGAAGGGCTCAACCCGATTCCGGATACCCTTCCGGACGATCTGGTTGCCGAGTTCGATGCCGATCTCGTTTCACGGTGATCGCTCCATAACGATGTAATGCGAATGCCCCGGCCTCGTGGTCGGGGCATTCTCGTTGTCCGGGGTAGTTTTGTCCGGGTGCTGTGTATGACCACGGGAGGTGTTCGATGAGGCTCAGCGAGTTCTGGCTGGCCGTTGCCGACGAATTCGGCGACGCCTACGGTCGCATCCTCACCCACGACCTGGTTTTGGGTGAGGTCGGCAGCCTCACGGCCGAGCAGGCAATCCGGGCCGGCACCAACACCAGGGAGATCTGGCTCGCATTGTGCAGGGCAATGGATGTCCCGCCCGCGCGCTGGCACGGCGTTGGCCAGCGCGAGCCGAAGAAATAGTCGCAACACGCCGTTTCTTCCTATCGAACATGTGTTCGTATCTTGCTAGTCTCCTCCATAACGTCTTGTCGAAGACGGTTGTTATTCACATACGTTCCCACTCCGGCAGCAAATGTCGGTCGCCGAGCGTAACGTGACGAACAGTTGTTTCGAACTGAGACACCAGCCTTTGTCGGGAGGCTGCGGCCCTTGCTCCATCGGGCCTCAGCAAAGCGACAGCCTATGGGCAGCCACCAACTATGCAGGGAGACCTCAATGCCATCAGCAGCAGACCGCGAAAAATCACTCGAGACCGCACTCGCTCAGATCGATCGCCAGTTCGGTAAGGGCTCGGTCATGCGACTGGGCAGCGACGAGAGGGCTCCCGTCGAGGTGATCCCCACCGGGTCCATCGCGCTGGACGTCGCGCTCGGCATAGGTGGCCTTCCCAGGGGCCGCATCGTCGAGATCTACGGCCCTGAGTCATCGGGTAAGACGACGCTCACCCTCCACGCCATCGCCAACGCCCAGAGGGCCGGCGGCATCGCCGCATTCATCGACGCAGAGCACGCACTCGATCCCGAGTACGCAGCCAAGCTCGGAGTTGACATCGATTCCCTGCTCGTCTCGCAGCCCGACACGGGTGAGCAGGCGCTGGAAATCGCCGACATGCTCGTGCGCTCCGGGTCCATCGACCTGATCGTCATCGACTCCGTCGCAGCGCTCGTTCCTCGTGCCGAAATTGAGGGCGAGATGGGCGACACGCACGTCGGACTTCAGGCGCGACTGATGTCGCAGGCGCTCCGCAAGCTGACCGGTGGGCTGAGCCAGACGAACACCACCATGATCTTCATCAACCAGCTGCGCGAAAAGATCGGTGTGTTCTTCGGAAGCCCCGAGACCACCGCCGGCGGTAAGGCGCTCAAGTTCTACGCCTCGGTCCGCCTCGACATCCGTCGCATCGAAACCCTGAAAGACGGCACGGACGCGGTCGGTAACCGCACCAGGGTCAAGGTCGTCAAGAACAAGATGGCTCCGCCGTTCAAGCAGGCCGAGTTCGACATCCTCTACGGCATCGGCATCTCGCGAGAGGGCAGCCTGATCGACTTCGGTGTCGAGCACGAGATCGTGCGCAAGTCGGGAGCCTGGTACACCTACGAGGGCGACCAGCTCGGCCAGGGCAAAGAGAACTCGCGAAAGTTCCTGCTCGAGAACCCGAAGATCGCGAAGGAAATCGAGCAGCGCATCATGGTCAAGCTCGGCATCGGTGCCGAAGCCAAGGCACAGCAGGCCAAAGACGCGAAGGCCATCATCGACGCCGCCGTCGCCGCCGAGGCGGCCGAGGCCAAAGCCGCTGCAACGGGCGGCGGTCCTGTCATGGCCGTAGCTCCCGCAGCGCCGACCAAGGCAACCGCGGCCGCCAGCAAGGCATCCGCGGCGAAGCTCAAGATGGCCGTGGGCGAATAACTGTGAATGCCGTCGACGGCGAGCGAATCGCGCCAGTCACCTATCTCTTCGGTGCCCGAGAGGCACAGGAGGATGACAAGGCTCCCGAGGTTCTCTCGCCGTCGCCGGCAGTCCAGCATGCAGTCGAACCATCCGGGCCGCGTTTTGTTGACCTGGCTGACGATGAGCGTTCCGGGCTCCGCGAAGAACCGCAAGCTTCCTCCGGACAGGCGAAAGGCACCTCCGGGAAGCCGAAGGTCGCCTCCGGCAATGCGAAGAGTGCCTCCGGCGGTGCGAAGAGTGCCACCGGCAGTGCGAAGAGTGCCTCCGGCAAGGCGAAGGGCTCATTCGACCGGATCAACAATGTGAGCATGTACGCGCTGGCTCGCCGGGGAATGTCCTCCCGTGAGATGCGCGACTATCTGCTGGGGCGAGAGTTCGAAGAGTCCGATGTCGACGTAGAAATCGAGAGGCTCGAAAACGTAGCTCTCCTCGACGACCAGGCCCTCGCCGAGACCCTCATCCGCACACTGCAGGCGCGAAAGGGGCTGGGGCGGTCTGCTCTCACAGCGGAGCTTCGGCGTCGCAACCTCGATCAGCTAGCCATCGAGACTGCTCTGGCTGTGCTCGACGACGACGATGAACTGGAGCGGGCGACGGCGATCGCCGTGAAGCGCGCGGGCCAGTTGCGTTCCCTGGACGCCGCCACGGCGAAACGTCGACTCGGCGACTTTCTGATGCGCAGGGGATACTCGGGGTCCGTTGTGTCCAAGGCCGTCCACGAGGCTCTCGCGCCCGCTGGGCCCACTTTCCGCTGAGGCTCGGCCGACCCGGCGCTGCTGGGGGAGTCGCCCCGCCCGTCGGGACGCTTCCCGGTGCAGGCTTAAGATTGAGCACATGACTGAGCAGGCAATCGCACCACGTACCTACGAGGTGCGCACGTATGGCTGCCAGATGAACGTCCACGACTCTGAGCGACTGAGCGGTTCCCTCGATGCGGCCGGATACGCTCGCGTCACCGATGGACAGGCTGACATCGTCGTCATCAACACGTGCGCGGTGCGTGAGAATGCCGACAACAAGCTGTACGGCAATCTCGGCATGCTCGCGCGGATCAAGCGCGAGCACGAAGGCATGCAGATCGCCGTCGGTGGCTGTCTTGCCCAAAAGGACAAGTCGACAATCCTGGAGAAGGCGCCATGGGTCGACGTGGTCTTCGGAACTCACAACATGGGCTCCCTGCCAGCGCTACTGGAGCGTGCGCGCCACAACGGTGAGGCTCAGCTCGAGATCCTCGAGTCGCTCGACGTGTTCCCCTCGACGCTGCCCACCCGGCGCGAATCCACCCACAGCGCCTGGGTCTCCATCTCGGTGGGATGCAACAACACCTGCACCTTCTGCATAGTCCCGGCGCTTCGCGGCAAAGAGAAAGACCGCAGGCCAGGCGACGTGCTCGCCGAGATTCAGGCGATCGTCGACGACGGTGCCATCGAGGTCACCCTGCTCGGCCAGAACGTCAACTCCTACGGCGTCGAATTCGGTGACCGCGGGGCCTTCGGCAAGCTGCTGCGCGCGGCCGGGCGCATTGAGGGCCTCGAGCGCATCCGGTTCACCAGCCCGCATCCGGCAGCCTTCACCGACGACGTCATCGACGCGATGGCGGAGACGCCCACGGTGATGCCGCAGCTTCACATGCCTCTGCAGTCCGGCTCCGACAGGATCCTGAAGGCGATGCGCCGTTCCTACCGGTCGGAGAAGTTCCTCGGAATCCTCGACAGGGTGCGGGCGCAGATCCCGAATGCGGCGATCAGCACAGACATCATCGTCGGATTCCCCGGCGAGACCGAGGAAGACTTCCTGGAGACCATGCGGGTGGTTGAGCTTGCTCGCTTCGCATCGGCCTACACATTCCAGTACTCGATCCGGGAGGGAACCCCGGCCGCGACGATGGAAGACCAGATCCCCAAGGCGGTCGTGCAGGAGCGCTTCGAGCGACTGGCGGCGCTGCAGGATCACATCAGCCGCGAAGAAAACCAGAAGCAGGTCGGCCGAAGGGTCGAGGTGCTGGTAACCGCGGCCGAGGGCCGAAAGCAGAGCGAGACCCACCGGTTGTCCGGCAGGGCCGAAGACTCCAGACTCGTTCATTTCGACGTCCCAGCCGGAAGCGCTGTCCCGCGCCCCGGCGACGTCGTGGCCGTCGAGATCACGCAGGCATCCACCTTCCACCTCGTTGCAGACTCCATCGATGGCGCCCCCCTGATCGTTCGTCGGACGACGGCTGGTGACGCCTGGGATCGTGCGGAAGCAGCATCCTGCGCCGTGCCGTCTGCCACGCCCACCGGCGAGCCGGCGCGGGTCTCTCTGGGGCTTCCCTCGCTGCGCGTGGGGCCGTCCGCGCTCGATTCCGGACGCATCTACGACCCAGCAGACGGATTGCGCTAGCCGGTGCCGCAGCTCGTCGTCATCGTCGGAGCGACGGGCACGGGCAAGTCCGAGCTGTCGCTGGAACTGGCGACCTCCCTCGCGGCGGCTGGCCAGCCAGCCGAAATCGTCAATGCGGATGCTATGCAGCTCTATCGGGGGATGGATGTCGGCACAGCGAAGCTGAGCGTGGCTGAGCGGCGCGGCATCCCGCACCACATGCTCGACGTGCTTGACCCGACCGAGGAGGCGAGCGTCTCGGACTATCAGGCCGACGCACGCGCCCGGATCGAGGAGATCGAATCGAGGGGCGCGGTTCCGATTTTGGTGGGAGGCTCCGGACTCTACGTCTCCAGCGTCATTCAGGACTTTCGCTTCCCGGGCACCGACCCCGTCATCCGGCAGCGGCTCGAAGCAGAACTCCAGGAGCTCGGTCCGGGCATCCTGCACGCACGCCTTCGGCAGCTCGACGAGGGCGCTGCGGCGGCCATCGGGGCACACAACGGGCGGCGGCTCGTGCGGGCGCTCGAGGTCATCGAGATGACCGGGGAACCTTTCGGCTCTGGGCTTCCGGAGGACGCCGTGCCGTGGAGGGAGGCGACAATCCTTGCCCTGCGCGCCCCTCGCGACGAGCTCGTGGCCCGTCTCGACGCACGGGTCCAGTCGATGTGGGCCGACGGAATCCTGGACGAAGCCGCGGCGTTGCGTGCCTCGGGGCTCGGGGTCACCGCCGCGCGCGCGATCGGATACTCCCAGGCGCTTGCCCAACTGGACGGTGACATGACCGAGGCGGAAGCGATCGGCGAAACAGCATCTCTCACCCGACGGTACGCGCGGCGCCAGGTGAGCTGGTTCCGTCGGTACGCAACGGCGCACTGGCTGGACTACGACGACCCCGCGAGGCACGCGACCGCGCTCTCCCTCGTGATGGGAGACAATTAGGCATGGCAACACTGCACTTCACCAAGGGCCAGGGCACCGGCAACGACTTCGTGCTCTTCGCTGACGCTGACGGCACCATGAACCTCACCGACGAGCAGGTCGCCGCGATCTGCGATCGGCACTTCGGGGTGGGAGCGGATGGCATCCTTCGGGCCGTGTTGTCGCGCAACCTGCCGGAGGGGGAGGCGGCCCTCGCCGAGGACCCCCACGCCGAATGGTTCATGGACTACCGCAACGCCGACGGGTCGATCGCGGAGATGTGTGGCAACGGCATCCGGGTCTTCAGCCGTTTTCTCATCGACAACGGCCTGGCCGCGCTCGAACCGGGGGACACCCTGCCGATCGGCACCAGGAGTGGCGTTCGCGATGTGCAGCGGAACGCGACGGGCTTCCAGGCGGACCTCGGGCGTTGGCGTCTCGATGGCGGCGAGCCGTTGGTGCGAGCGAAAGAGTTGGCCGTAGCCCGGCCCGGCCTGGGGATCAACGTCGGCAACCCGCACGTCGTGGTTGCGCTGGCGAGCATCGACGAACTCGAGAGCGCCGACCTCACCTACATTCCCGTGATCGAGCCGGAACAGCCGCTCGGCGCAAACGTCGAATTCGTCGTTGCGGCCGACCCCATGGTCAAGGATGGCGTCGGACACATCCGGATGCGCGTGCACGAGCGTGGCAGCGGCGAGACCCTGTCCTGCGGCACCGGTGCGGTCGCCGCAGCACTCGCGACCCGTCACTGGGCTGGAGCAGGCGCTCCCAACCAGTGGAGGGTGGATGTCGCCGGCGGCACAGTCGGTGTACGGATGTTCCCCACCGAGGACGGCGAACACGTCTCGCTCAGCGGTCCGGCCGACATGGTTTTCGTGGGAGAGCTCGAGGTCTGACGCCTCAGCGTCGGCGTGCGCGGATGACGCGGAAGCCCTTGTGGGTCGCAGCGCGGACGAAGCTGAAGTCGTCAGCAAAGGTCGACTGCAGCCACCGGTGCAGTGAATCCGAGCCGAGGTTGCGCTGCACAACAAACCAGCCGTCGCACTCGCTGTCCACGCGAGGGAGCCACTTTTCGAGCATCCCGTGCAACTCATGTTTGCCGACCCGGATGGGCGGGTTCGACCAGATCGTCGTGAATGTCACGTCGTCGGGAACATTCTCAGGGGTCACTGCGTTAATGTTGCGTATGGACAGTTTTTCGGCGTTCGCCCGCACCAGATCAAGTGCGCGCTCGTTGACGTCCACGGCCCACACCGTCGCATGAGGTGACTCAAGCGCGAGGGTGAGGGCTATCGGGCCCCAGCCGCAGCCAAGATCCAGCAGGTTCCCGCCGGGAGGCGGAGCGGGCACGTTCGATAGCAGAACCTGCGTTCCAACATCGATGTGTTCGGGGCTGAACACGCCATTGGCCGTGATCAACTCGACATCCCGACCAGCCAGCCGTGCACGAATTGTGCGGGTTTTGAGCTCGCTCCCCGGCGCGGAGGAGAAATAATGCTCACTGGTCATGCAGAGAAACTTACCGAAGACTACGAAAGTAGGGTTAACCCAATGACTGAAGCTACGACAGACCAGACCTCCGGCGCCGGTGCCGATGCGGTCGACCGCGTGCTCGCGAGCAGCAACACCCATTCGGCCGGATACACGCTGTTCGGTTCCGGCAGCGCCCAGGCACTGCAGTCCGACAATCACTACGAGGGCGACCGCGACGGCGATCAGTTCGATCGCGAAGACCGCCAGTCGCTTCGACGTGTGGCTGGCCTGTCGACCGAGCTGCAGGATGTCACCGAGGTCGAGTATCGGCAGCTGCGCATCGAGAACGTGGTGCTTATCGGCATCTACAACCAGGGCAACCTGCAGGAGGCCGAGAACTCTCTCCGCGAACTGTTCGCGCTGGCGGAGACTGCCGGCGCCGTCGTCCTCGATGGACTGCTGCAGAAGCGCGCCAACCCGGACCCGAGCACGTTCTTCGGCAAGGGGAAGGCCCAGGAGCTGCGCGGAGTCGTCGCAGCAACCGGTGCTGACACGGTGATCGCAGACACCGAGCTCGCGCCCAGCCAGCGTCGCGCCCTTGAGGACATAGTCGGCGTGAAGGTGATCGACCGCACCGCGGTCATCCTGGACATTTTCAGCCAGCACGCCAGCAGCCGTGAGGGCAAGGCGCAGGTCGAACTCGCCCAGCTCGAATACCTGCTTCCGCGCCTGCGTGGTTGGGGTGAGTCGATGTCCCGCCAGGCCGGTGGCCAGGTGGGTGGTGCCGGCGCCGGAATGGGTAGCCGTGGACCGGGTGAAACCAAGATCGAGCTCGACCGTCGCCGCATCCACACCAGGATGTCGAGGCTGCGCAAGCAGATCAAGGGATTTGCTCCCGCCCGTGAAGCGAAGCGCGCGAACCGAAACCGTTTCGAGGTGCCCAGCGTCGCGATCACCGGCTACACCAACGCCGGAAAGTCGAGCCTGCTGAACAGGATCACCCGCGCCGGCGTGCTGGTCGAGAACGCCCTGTTTGCGACCCTGGACGCGACCGTGCGAAAGTCCACCACCGACGACGGTCGCCTGTACACGCTGAGCGACACCGTGGGGTTCGTGCGCAACCTGCCTCCGCAGCTGGTCGAGGCGTTCCGCTCGACCCTTGAGGAGGTCGGCCAGTCCGACGTCATCGTGCATGTCGTGGATGCCTCGCACCCCGATCCCGGAGCACAACTGGCTACCGTCCGCAACGTGATCGGCGATGTCGGCGCCCGGGACATCCCCGAGATCGTCGTCTTCAACAAGAGCGACCTTGCCGATGAAGATCAGCGAATGCTCATCAGGGGCCTCGAGCCGAGCGGCATCTTCGTGTCAGCGCGCACCGGCGAGGGCATCGACGAACTGCTTGCCCGCATTGCGGAGCTGCTGCCGGCCCCCGAGGTCGAACTCACGATGCTGGTGCCGTACGACCGCGGCGACGTGATCTCGCGGCTGCACGTGCAGGGGCGCGTGATCTCGACCGACTACGAGGAGGACGGCACCGTGGTCAAGGCGATGGTGCATCCAGCGCGGGTCGCCGAACTTCAGGAGTTCGTGAAGTAGCCCGGCGTAACACGACGGCGCTACAGCGCGACCATGCTTAGACTTGATGAGGTTCAGGCACTGTGCCTGACGCGAGCGACAGCCGAGCCCGGCACCCGCCCACTCGGATCAGTTAACCGAAGGGGATCGAGTGACCACGTTCTCCTTTGAGCTGTACCCTCCGCGCTCCGAGCGTGCCGCGGAGGCGCTCTACGCTTCGCTGGCCCACCTGGTGGCGGCTGGCCCCGAGTTCATTTCCGTCACCTATGGTGCGAACGGCAGCTCGCGTGAGCCGTCTCTCGGCGTTCTTGGGCGCATCCTCGAGGGTACGAGCGTGCAGGCGATGGCGCACCTGACGTGCGTGGGGTCGTCCTACGCTCAGGCCAGCCAGCTGATTCGTGAGTTCTTGGATGCCGGTATCACCAGCTTCCTCGCGCTGCGAGGCGACCCACCGGAGGGATCGCTGGAGACCGACCCGTTTCTCGGTGATCTGGGAAGTGCTGGCGAGCTCGTCCAGCTGATCCACCGGGTGCAGTCGGAGCGGGAGCAGTTCGGGTTCCACGAGGTTCCCGGATTCCCCGCAGCCAGGCGCATCGTGAGCGGCAGGAAGGTCACCATCGCCGTCGCGGCATTCCCCAACGGGCATCCACGATCCAGGTCGGTGTCGCAGGATCTGGACACTCTTCTCGCCAAGGAAGCGGCCGGTGCCAACCTGGCGATCACCCAGCTTTTCTTCCACGCCGACGACTTCCTCGGTTTTGTCGACTCGGCGCGGCAGGCCGGGGTGACCATGCGCATCCTGCCGGGCATCATGCCGGTGCTCAGTTCGCAGCGTCTGGCCAGAATCATCGAGCTGACGGGAGAATCCACTCCACGCGACCTCGAGCGCCAGCTTGCGGCGGCCCCGGATGCTGCGGCACAGCGGAGCATCGGCATCGATCACGCGATTGCCCTCGGCAGCGAGGTGCTCGCCGGCGGCGCGAGCGGGCTGCACTTGTACACCTTCAACCAGCACGAGCCTGTGCTTGAGGTTCTCCACGGCGCGGGAGTGCTCCCGGCCCCGTCGAAGGTCGGCTAGCCGGTCGGCAACCCACACGCCATGCGGACCAGGTCGTAGAGAGCGTCACGGACGCCGTCGGGTGCGCTGACATAGAGCCTGCCGTCGAATCCATCCGATGTGCTCACGGCCACAGGGATGACGGTCCCGCGTTTGTCTTCGGCGATCGCGTGCGCGTCGCACCGGTTGGGCGTGTAGCGGAGCGTCACAATCGATGGCGGGTCGGTGCCCGCCACGGTCACGTCGATGTCGTACTCGGGCGCGTCGCTCCGTCCGGTCCCACAGGGGTGAACAGCGTCGTGCTGGCCGCACTGCTGACGTGGATTGAGCCGGCAGCCCCGGTAGGGATAAGCGCAAGGTCGACCTCGATCACCGTGCGCCCCGCCATGGAAATCAGCCGAGGCGCGGCATCCACCCGCATTTCGGCGATCGATGCCACGGAGCGTTCCAGACAGTCGTCTTCACGGATGCCGGGCAGGCGTTCGAGCGTGTCGACGGGGGTCACGACGGCGGTACCGGCGCGTCCATCGGCGAGTGCATAGTCGAATTCGACCACCGGGTCCGTGGGGGTCGCATCGCACGCTGGCTCGGGGAGGGGAACGGGTAGCGATATCGTCACGCCGTCAGGGATCACCGTCGAATCCTTGGGCCAGATCGCCGCCGAATCGAACTGGCCGGCGCGTAACTCGAGGCGTGTGACGGTGAGCGCGCTCCCCGTCTCGTTCAGAAAGGAGACCTCGAGCTTCCGGGCCTCGACGTCAGTCCTGTTCTGGTACACGCTCAGCGAGAGGCCTTCAGGGGCATCCTGCGATACGGCGGTCGAGCATCCTGACAGCAGCAGGACCGCGACGAGTACGAGCGGCGCACGGCGCATGACCCGACAATACCGCCGCTGCGCGCGGCGACGAGATCTAGATGGAGCGCAGAACCGTGACGACCTTGCCGAGCACCTGTGCGTGGTCGCCCAGGATCGGTTCGAAGTTAGAGTTGCGCGGCAGCAGCCAGGTGTGACCGTCGCGCTGCCTGAAGACCTTGACCGTAGCCTCATCGTCGAGCATGGCCGCAACAATGTCGCCATTCTCGGCCGTGTTCTGCTGGCGTACGACGACCCAGTCGCCGTCGCAGATAGCGGCATCGATCATCGACTCGCCCACGACCTTGAGCATGAACAGTTCGCCCTTGCCGGTGAGCTGGCGGGGGAGCGGGAAGACCTCGTCGATGTGCTGTTCGGCGGTGATTGGGATGCCGGCGGCGATGCGACCGACCAGTGGCACCATGACGGCGTCGCCAACCGAGACCGTGCTCTCCGGAGGCACCTCTGAGCCACCGTCGATCGACGGCAGGTCGATGAGAACCTCCATCGCGCGGGGCCGATTGGGGTCGCGGCGCAGGTATCCGCTCAGTTCGAGTTGGTTGAGCTGGTGGGTGACGCTCGACAGGGACGAGAGCCCGACGGCGTCACCGATCTCGCGCATGCTCGGCGGGTAGCCCCTGCCCGAGACAGAACGCTGGATGACGTCGAGAATGGCGAGCTGCTTGTCACTCAGGCTCTTTCGCCGGCGTGTGCCGCCACCGCGTGTGTCAGCGCTCATGATCTCCCCATCTCCGGGCCGTTCGACTGAATGTCAGTGGCTCATTCGAAACTGTATCCGTTGGATAGCCCGAAAACAAACACCTGTTCTAGTGTTTCGCCGCGAATGTCGGTGGAAGGTTCGAATATGTGCTTGATATCAGGCTAGTTCGAATGTATGTTCGGAATAGATCTTCTAACTGAGCTACTACCTCATAGGTCACGCGCTTCGTATCCGGCACTCCCGGCCGAGTGCCGGATACGAAATTTTGTAAGGAGCACATGATGAGCACCGCAATCGCAACACACACGTCGTTCACCACCGCGTCGTTCGGCACCACACCGAGCCAGCCGCGCCTGCGGATGACGAAGCGTGGGCGGTCAGTGTTGACGGCAATCGTGACGACTCCGCTCGTTATCGTTGCCCTGATGGTGGCGCTCAACGGGGGCCAGGCAACCGCATCGCTGGGCGGGTCTGGTGTCGACTTCCAGTACGTGACAGTCGCGTCCGGCCAGACCCTGTGGCAGCTTGCCGGCGAGCTCGCGCCAACCGCAGACCCCCGCGAGGTGATCGACCAGATCGTCAGGCTCAACCAGCTCGAGTCGTCCGACGTGTTCGCCGGGCAGGAACTCGCGATTCCCGTCCAGTACACGCAGAAGTAGCACGCCGCACAACACCCATAGGCTTGTCTGGTGACTAGCCTTTCTGATCTTCCGATCCGCGACGACCTCCGTGGCCTCAGCCCCTATGGCGCTCCCCAGGAGAACGTGCCCATCCAGCTGAACGTCAACGAGAACACCCACGCCATCCCCGAAGCGGTGGCGACGGATATCGTCAGGGCGCTCGCCCTGGCCGTGATGGGCGTCAACCGCTATCCGGACCGCGAGTTCACCGAACTCAGGGAATCGCTGGCGGCGTATCTCGGTCACGGGCTCACTCCCGACAATATCTGGGCGGCCAACGGGTCAAATGAGATCCTGCAGCAGACCCTGCAGGTGTTCGGGGGGCCTGGTCGAAGCGTTCTCGGCTTTCCTCCCACCTATTCGATGCACTCGATCATCGCCAATGCGACAGGGACGCGCTGGGTCACCGCCGAGCGCGATGCGGGCTACACGATCTCGCCAGAAACGGTGGTCGCCGCGATCGAGCGCGAGCAGCCAGACATCGTCTTCCTGTGCTCTCCCAACAACCCCACGGGTACGGCGCTTGCGCTCGAGACCATCGTCGCGGCGTACGACGCCACCCCGGGCATCCTGCTCGTCGATGAGGCGTACGCGGAATTCGCTGATGGCGACACCGCGCTGACCCTGCTGGAAGGCAGGCCCAGGCTGATCATCTCGCGAACCATGAGCAAGGCCTTCGCTTTCGCCGGCGCGAGGCTGGGCTATCTGGCCGCCGACCCAGCGATCACGGATGCCTTGCGCCTGGTTCGGCTGCCCTATCACCTGTCTGCGCTCACCCAGGCTGCCTCGGTCGCGGCGCTCGCGCACGCGCCCGAGATGCTGGCGATGGTCGACGACATCAAGGCGCAGCGCGACCGGATCATCGACACCCTCCCGTCGCTCGGGTACATCGCCGCTGCCGAGCCAGTCGAATTTCGTTCTCTTCGGTGGGGTCGCTGACCCGCACGCTACTTTTGAGGCGCTGTTTGAACAGGGGATCCTGATCCGCGATGTGGGCATCCCGCACCACCTGCGGGTGTCCGCCGGCACCGAGCAGGAGACCGAAATCTTCCTCGACGCACTGACCAGCCTTGTCGGCCACTCGACGCGATCTGCGACCGACAGCATCGGTAGGATTGACGGATGACTGCACCCCGCACGGCTAGCCTGAGCCGGTCGACAAGCGAGTCCAGTATCGAGCTGAGCATCGATCTCGACGGCACTGGCGCATCCTCCATCAACTCCGGGGTGCCCTTCTTCGACCACATGCTCACCGCGCTCTCCAAGCACTCCCTCATTGACCTGACCGTCGAGGCGACGGGCGACACCCACATCGACGTGCACCACTCCGTCGAAGACATCGGCATCACCTTTGGCACCGCGCTCAAGCAGGCCCTGGGCGACAAGGCGGGAATCTCGCGCTACGGTGACGCTCTTGTCCCGCTCGACGAGGCGCTGGTGCAGGCGGTGGTCGACGTGTCGGGTCGCCCTTACCTCGTCCACACCGGTGAGCCCGCAGGCTTCGAACACCACCTGATCGGCGGGCACTTCACCGGGTCGATGGTGCGGCACGTTTTCGAGGCGATCGCGTTCAACGCTGGCCTCACCGTGCACATCACGGTGCTCGGCGGGCGTGACCCACATCACATCGCCGAGGCCGAGTTCAAGGCCTTCGCCCGCGCGCTGCGCACCGCTATTGAGCCGGATGCCCGTGTCAGCGGCATCCCGTCGACTAAGGGTGCGCTCTGACGTGATCAGCCCCTCCGTCGTCATCCTCGACTACGGCTCCGGTAATGTCCACTCCGCCGCAAAGGCGGTCGAGCTGGCCGGTGCCAAAGTCACTCTGAGTTCCGATCGTTCCGTCGCGGAATCCGCCGACGGTCTCCTCGTGCCGGGCGTCGGTGCGTTCGAGGCGGTGGCGAGGCAGCTCGCAACCGTGCGCGGTGGAGCGATCATCGAGAAGCGCCTGACGGGCAGTCGCCCCGTGCTCGGCATCTGCGTGGGAATGCAGGTGCTGTTCGATCACGGCGTCGAGCGCGGAAACGATACTCCCGGACTCGGCGAGTGGCCAGGCGTGGTCACCCTGCTGGATGCCCCGGTGCTGCCCCACATGGGGTGGAACACCGTCGAGACGCCCGACGACACGCGACTTTTCGCCGGGATTCGTGACGAGCGTTTCTACTTCGTGCATTCGTATGCCGTTCAGGAATGGACGCTCGAGGTGCACGATCCGTTCCCGCAGCCTAAGCTCACGTGGGCGAAACACGGCAGCAGATTCCTTGCCGCCGTCGAGAACGGCCCCCTAACCGCAACACAGTTCCACCCAGAGAAGTCTGGTGAAGCTGGAATCCGACTTCTGAAGAATTGGCTGGAAACGCTATGAGTGAGTTCGCAAAGAGCCCAGGGCTGGTCCTCCTGCCCGCCGTCGATGTGGCTGGAGGCAAGGCAGTCCGCCTCACCCAGGGCGAGGCCGGCACCGAGACGAGCTACGGGAGCCCGGTCGACGCCGCCCAGGAATGGGTAGACCAGGGTGCCGAGTGGATCCACCTGGTCGACCTCGACGCAGCCTTCGGGCGTGGAAGCAACCATGCGGTCATCCGCAAGGTCATCAAGAACACGCCAAAGCACGTCAACATCGAATTGTCCGGTGGCATCCGGGACGACGCCAGCCTCGAGGCCGCGCTCTCCACCGGCGCCAAGCGCATCAACCTCGGCACGGCAGCGCTGGAGAACCCGGAGTGGGCCGCTCACGTGATCGCCGAGTACGGGGAGGCCATCGCGGTGGGACTCGACGTGCGCGGAACGACGCTCGCCGCCCGCGGTTGGACTCAGGAGGGTGGCGACATCTGGACTGTCCTCGACCGGCTCGAGGAGGCAGGTTGCTGCCGCTACGTCGTCACCGACGTCACCAAAGATGGCACCCTCCAGGGCCCCAACCTCGAATTGCTTCGCCAGGTCGCCGATCGCACCAACCGACCCGTCATCGCATCGGGTGGCGTCGCGAGCCTCGACGATATTGCCGCCCTGCGCCAGCTCGTGCCCATCGGCGTCGAGGGTGCGATCGTCGGCAAGGCGCTTTACGCCAAAGCCTTTACCCTCGCCGAGGCCATCGACGTCGCATCCAAGTAGTGGAATGAGCGACTCGGCGGGCGTGCCGTGGGCTGGACGCAGCTTCGGCAGCAACCAGCCCTCGTCGGATGACGGCTCGGCGCCACACGCCCTGGTCGAGGCGCATCCGCGCCTTCCGCGCTGGCATCGTCGGCGAATCCGCCGTGGTGGATGCCCTGCGCGACTCGCGATTGCTCATCCCGCTCGTGGCTGTCGCCGGGGAACTCGGCACCAACGAACACGGGCATGCCATCGACAAGAGCCAGGAGCTGTCGATCGTGACGGTGATGGGTCCCGATGGCAGAAGCGTGCTGCCGGCGTTCTCGTCCGTCTCCGCCATGTCGCTGTGGAACCCTGCCGCCCGGCCGGTGCCGGCGACGGCAGCTCGGGTGGCGCTTGCCGCGGCGAGTGAAAACACGGATCTGGTCGTGCTCGATCCGACCAGCGAGACCGAATTTGCGCTGAGACGGCCGGCGCTGTGGGCGCTCGCCCAGTCGCAGTCCTGGACGCCCAGTTACCTCGACGAGGAGGTGCTTGTCTGCGTTCATGGATGCCGCAGAGCCCGAGCCCTCGGTCGCTGCAGTGCAGCTGGCTCCCGGTGACCCCGGGGCGAGGCTTGCCGGGCCCGAGCTGATTGTGCGGCTGTCCCTCGTGCCTGGGCTGGACCGATCGGCACTCGATGACGTGGTCGCCCGTCTCCAGCAGCGCTGGGCGGAGGACGAACTCATCGCCGCGCGCGTCGACTCGCTCGCCTTGCAGCTGGTGAGCGTGCAGCAGTAACGCTGCGTCAGTTCACCGGGCCGGTGAGCTTTTCGCCAGGGCCCTTGCCCGGGGCATCCGGGAAGGTCGATGCCTCGCGGAAGGCGAGCTGCAGCGACCGCAGGCCGTCGCGCAGCGGTCGGGCGTGCTGGTCGCCGATCTCCGGCGCCGCCGCCATGACGAGTCCCGCCAGGACGGTGATGAGCTTGCGGGCTTCGTCCAGATCGATGTCTGCCGTGGCATCCGGGCTGTCTGAGAGCCCGAGTTTGACCGCAGCGGCGCTCATGAGATGCACGGCGACGGTGTTGATCAACTCGACCGCGGGCACTTCGGAGATGTCCCTGATCTCGTTGTCGGTGTCGAATTGTGCGTCGCTCATAAATCCCTTAGTGTAGGCCCTTAGTCGTTTGGCGCAGTATCTGCTATTCTTCTACAGGCTCCGGGGCTTGCCCCGGCTACGAAAGTGGAGATTCTCCCACCTGTCAACCGCTTCTTAAGGTTACCGGGTAGTTACACCCCGTTCGATCGGTGCGTTTGCGCCACTGTCACGCACGTGACAGGGCAGGCGCCGAGCGAATAGCAGGGTGCATCATGTGAAGTTTTCCTCTTTCCGTGCCACGCGACATCCGTCGCACATCCCACGCACTAGAAGGAGAACACGCATCAGCGATCCCCGTACCAATGACCGAATCCGCGTTCCGGAGGTCCGTCTTGTTGGCCCCAACGGCGAGCAGGTCGGCGTCGTCCGTATCGAAGACGCACTTCGTCTGGCTGTGGAGGCCGACCTGGATTTGGTTGAGGTTGCTCCCAATTCCAAGCCTCCCGTTGCCAAGATCATGGATTACGGCAAGTTCAAGTACGAAGAGGCCCAGAAGGCCAAGGAAGCTCGACGCAACCAGGCGAACACGATCCTCAAAGAGGTTCGTTTCCGTCTCAAGATCGACACCCACGACTACGAAACCAAGCGCAAGCGTGCAGAGGGATTCCTCGCGGCAGGCGACAAGGTCAAGGCCATGATCCTGTTCCGCGGTCGCGAGCAGTCGCGCCCCGACCAGGGCGTGCGCTTGCTTCAGAGATTTGCCGAAGACGTTTCGGAGTTCGGTTCGGTTGAGTCGACCCCGATGATCGACGGACGCAACATGGTCATGGTTATCGGCCCCCACAAGACGAAGGCTGCGGCGAAAGCCGAGGCTGACGCCCGCAAGGTGGCCAACAAGCCAGCACGTGCGCAGGATGCTGCAGCCAAGGCTGCAGCCCCGACCACACCAGACGTAGCCGAGGCGGCTCCCGCCCCGGCCGCAGCAGCAGTATCAACCAAAGAAGAGGAAAAGGATGCCTAAGCAGAAGACGCACTCCGGTGCCAAGAAGCGCTTCAAGCTGACCGGTAGCGGCAAGGTCATGAAGCAGCAGTGCCGGCATGCGACACAACCTGGAAGTCAAGAGCGGCAAGCGCAAGCGCTCACTGAACCAGGAACAGGTCCTTGCTCCGCAGGACGCCAAGGTCATCAAGAAGCTTCTCGGTAAGTAAGGGTCAGGAACAGAACAATGGCAAGAGTAAAAAGGGCAGTAAACGCCCACAAGAAGCGTCGCGTCATCCTCGAACGTGCCAAGGGTTACCGCGGCCAGCGTTCGCGCCTCTACCGCAAGGCCAAGGAGCAGGTCACTCACTCCCTCGTCTACGCGTACCGCGACCGTCGTGCCCGCAAGGGTGACTTCCGTCGCCTGTGGATCCAGCGCATCAACGCTGCATCGCGCGCAAACGGCCTCACGTACAACCGCCTCATCCAGGGACTGAACCTGGCTGGCATCGAGGTCGACCGTCGCATCCTCGCTGACCTCGCGGTCACCGAGCCCGCGACGTTCGCGGCGATCGTTGCAACCGCGAAGGCAGCACTGCCGGCCGACACCAGCGCACCGCGCGTCGTCGCCTGATTCATCCAGCTTCAGCAATAGCCCCGGTCGCGCCCAGCGCGCCGGGGCTATTGTCATTTTGGGCAGCCTAAACTTGTAACCATGATTGACAATCCACGTTCCCCCAGGGTCAGAGCCGTAGCGAAGTTGGCCAGAAGGGATGCCCGGTCCGAGACCGGGCTCTTTCTTTTGGAGGGCCCGCAGGCTGTGTCGGAGGCTCTGGAGTTCCGGCCGGAGCTGCTCGTTGAGCTCTTCGCCACCCCAACTGCTTCCGAGCGCTACGGCGCCATCTCGCGGATGGCGACCGAGGTCGGGCTTGAGGTGGAGTTCGTCACAGAAGCCGTCATTGACGCCATGGCCGACACCGTCACTCCGCAGGGCGTGATCGCTGTCTGCAAGCAGTTCCCGACCTCGCTCAAAGACATCCTCGGAGGTGAGCCGAAGCTCATCGCCATCCTCGAGGAAGTTCGCGATCCAGGCAATGCCGGCACGATCATCCGTGCCGCGGATGCTGCCGGGGCCGACGCCGTCATCCTCACGGGTCGCAGCGTCGATCTCTACAACCCCAAGGTGGTTCGGGCGACCACCGGTTCCCTGTTCCACATTCCCGTTGCGGTCGGGGTCGAACTCGAGATCGGTCATCGAAAGATCGAAGGATGCCGGGCTTCAGATTATCGCGGCAGACATCAAGGGAGTCGACCTGCTGGTGGAGCGCACGGCAGGCACGCTTGAGCGGTCCGACCGCCTGGCTGTTCGGCAATGAGGCGCGCGGGCTGTCCGACGAACATTTCGCTCTCGCCGACCGGGCCATCACCGTTCCCATCTACGGACACGCCGAATCGATGAATCTGGCGACGGCCGCATCGGTGTGCCTGTACGAGAGCGCGTTCGCCCAGCGAACCCCATAGCAGAAATCCCATATTTCCGCGGAGTTACGCGTCGGTCACGAAGCACCGTGTCTTGTTGACCCCCCTTGATCCGGTGTGGTTGGGTGGGGTCATGGAACCTCTGGTTGTCGTTGATCACGTGAATAAGCACTACGGCGAGCTTCACGTGCTGAAGGACATCACCACCACCATTCACCGCGGCGAGGTGGTCGTCGTCATCGGCCCAAGTGGGTCAGGCAAGTCGACTTTGTGCCGGGCGATCAACCGCCTCGAGACCATCGACGATGGCACGATCACCATCGATGGCCAGGAGTTGCCCGCCGAGGGCGCGGCGCTCGCGCATTTGCGCGCCGACGTGGGCATGGTGTTCCAGTCGTTCAACCTCTTCTCCCACAAGACGATCCTCGAGAACGTCACTCTCGGGCAGATCAAGGTGCGCAAGCGGTCCAAGGTCGAAGCAGAAAAGCGAGCCATGGAGCTGCTGGATCGCGTTGGAGTGGCAAATCAGGCCGCCAAGATGCCCTCTCAGCTGTCGGGAGGACAGCAACAGCGCGTCGCGATCGCTCGCGCGCTTGCGATGGATCCCAAGGTCATGCTGTTCGACGAGCCGACCTCGGCGCTCGACCCCGAGATGATCAACGAGGTTTTGGATGTCATGGTCGGGCTTGCCAAAGACGGCATGACCATGGTCGTCGTCACGCACGAGATGGGTTTCGCACGCAAGGCGGCGAAACGAGTGCTGTTCATGGCGGACGGCGAGATCGTCGAGGAAGCCACCCCGGAGAAGTTCTTTACAGACCCCCAGAGCCCGAGAGCGCAGGACTTCCTCTCGAAAGTACTTACCCACTAGCCAGTGGACTAAGAAACACAGCAACCAGGAGGAAACCATGAGACTCAAAAAGGGTCTAATGATCTCAGCCATCGCCCTTACCGGAGTGCTCGCGCTCAGCGCCTGCACCGACTCATCGGCACCCACTGCCGACGAGACGGTCGCGCCAGAGGCAGAAGTCTCGTTCGAGGCAGGCTCCACGATGGCAGCGCTCAACGAAGCGGGCAAGATCACGATCGGCACCAAGTTCGACCAGCCTCTCTTCGGTCAGGTCGACGGCAGCGGCAACCCGCAGGGATTCGACGTCGAGATCGGCAAGCTGATCGCGGCCAAGCTCGGCATTCCCGAGAGCGGAATCACCTGGACGGAAACCGTCTCCGCAAACCGTGAGCCGTTCATCGAGTCCGGCCAGGTCGACATCGTCGTGGCGACGTACACGATCAACGACAAGCGCAAGGAAGTCATTTCCTTCGCAGGTCCTTACTACAACGCGGGTCAGGACATCCTGGTTCTCGCGGGCAACCCCGACGGAATCACCGGACCGGACGACCTCGCAGGCAAGCCGGTGTGTACCGTGGCCGGGTCAACCTCAGAGAAGAACATCGCTGAGTACACCGACCAGATCACCTCACTCGGTGGCTACGCCGAGTGCCTGCCGCTGGTAAGCGCTGGCACGGTTGCCGCACTCACGACCGACAACGTGATCCTCGCGGGTCTCGCGGCTAACAGTGGCGGTGAGTTCGAGGTAGTGGGCAACCCCTTCACCGAGGAGCCGTACGGTATCGGTCTTGCGAAGGACGACACCGACTTCCGCATGTTCATCAACGATGTTCTCGAAGAGGCGTATGACAGTGGCGACTGGGCCGCTGCGTGGGACAAGACAGCGGGAGCCGAGCTTCCGCTTCCCGACCCGCCAGCAGTGAACCGCTACTAGAGTCGCGCTAAGGCACGTCACGGTCGAAGTGGCTCATCCTGTTGCACAGGGTGAGCCACTTCCCCGGTAGTCGAAATTTTTTGCAGGCATACGACATGAGAGGAGACACATGGACGCCATCATCGAGAACTTCCCGGATTTCATCGACGCGTTCCTGGTGACCCTTCGGCTCCTTGTTGTGTCTGGCATCGGGGCTTTGATTATCGGCACCTTTGTTGCCGCGATGCGGATCTCGCCGGTACCGGCCCTTCGCGGATTCGCAACGGTGTATACCGAGGTGCTGAGAAACACACCCCTCACCCTGGTGTTGTTTTTCTGCGCGTTCGTGCTTCCCCAACTGGGAGTGCGTTTCGACTTCACGACTGCTGCCACCATCGGGCTTACTCTCTACACCTCTCCGTTCGTGGCTGAGGCCGTGCGCTCCGGCGTGAACGGCGTCTCGGTGGGGCAGGCAGAGGCAGCCAGGGCGATCGGCCTTGGGTTCGGCCAAACCCTCAGCCTCGTCATCCTTCCCCAGGCCATCCGGATGGTCATTCCTCCGCTCATCAACGTTCTGATCGCCCTCACCAAGAACACATCGGTTGCCGCAGGCTTCAGCGTCTTCGAACTGGTGGCCGTTTCGCGTCAGGTGATCCAGTTCAACGGCAACGCGACGGTGACAATCCTGCTCGCGGTCGCCGTCTTCTACCTCGTCATCACGGTGCCGCTGGGGCAGGCCGCCAACTATCTCGAGCGAAGGGTCATGGCCCGACGATGACAAACGTTCTGTACGACGTTCCCGGGCCGAAGGCCCGTCGTCTCTCACTCCTGCTCTCGATCATCGGCGGCGTGCTGATCGCGGCATTCTTGATCGCAATCTTCATCTTCCTTTCACAACCGCGGGTCAATGCCGGTGGGGTGGCACAGCCCGGCATCTTCGACGCCAGCAGGTGGGACATCCTGGGCGACCGCGCGCTGTACCGGACGATCTGGCGTGGACTTTCGGCGACGCTGCAGATGGCCGGAGTTGCCGCTGTGCTCGCAATGGTGGTCGGCGTCCTGCTCTCGATGGCGCGCACCGCCGCTACTGCCGCGATCCGGATTCCGGCGATCGTCCTGATCGAGTTCCTGCGCGGGATGCCCGTGCTGCTCATGATGTTCTTCGTGCTCCTTGTCTTCTCCACCGGTCAGTTCTGGGCCGGCGTCGGAGCCCTCGCGGTGTACAACGGTGCTGTCATCGGCGAGGCCCTGCGATCGGGCATCGCCTCGCTGCCCAAGGGCCAGCGTGAGTCGGGTCTCGCGGTGGGCCTGACCCCACTGCAGACGCGCTTCTCCATCGAGTATCCGCAGGCGTTCCGCCAGATGTTGCCCATCATCATTGCCCAGCTCGTGGTGTTGCTGAAGGACACGTCGCTCGCCTTCATCCTCGGGTACCAGGAGCTTCTTAACGTCGTTCTCAAGCAGGGGCCGACGACGTTTGGCGCTACCTACCTGTTCACCCTGTTCTTTGTGGTGTGGGCCGTCTACCTCACGGTCAATATGGTGCTGTCGTGGATCGCGCGCCTCGTGGCCCGTCGAACGGCATCCGGCCGCGGTGGCGCAAAGACACGGCGAATCGAGAAGGTGATCGCCCAGCTGGGTGGTGCCGGGATCACGGGTGCCGGCGAATCGCGCGGCAGATCTGACGGCGACACCGGGGATAAGCCGTAGCCTGACTAAACTCGGTGATTGTGTCAGAATCCACCCCCATCACCGAAAGCGCCGTTGCGGCGGCCGTAGATGCCGCCCTCGCGGCAGTCGCCTCGGCCACGACCATGTCAGAGCTGCGGTCCGCTCGGGCCGAGCACGCGGGAGAGTCATCCCCGCTCGCCCGGTTGAACGGCAGCCTCAAGACTCTCGATCCGGCCGATCGCGCCGCGGCCGGAAAGCTCGTGGGGCAGGCCAGAGCCCGCGTGGGGCAGGCATTCGCTCCCCGTGAGGCGGAGCTGGCGGTCGCCGAAGAGAACCAGCGTCTCGCCGACGAGGCGATGGATGTCACGGCGGTGGCGTCGCGCTGGAACGCCGGTGCGCGGCATCCGCTCAGCCTGCTCATGGAGCGGATGAGCGACGTCTTCATCGCCATGGGCTGGGAGATCGCGGAGGGTCCTGAGCTCGAGAACGAGTGGTTCAACTTCGACGCGCTCAACATGGACGAGGACCACCCCGCACGCAGCGAGCAGGACACCTTCTTCGTCGACCCGGTCGACAGCCACCTGGTGCTGCGCACGCAGACCAGCCCCGTGCAGATCCGGTCGCTGCTCGACCCGCGATCTGCCGGTGTACGTGGTGTCCCCGGGCAAGGTGTTCCGCAAGGACGAGCTCGACGCCACCCACACTCCGGTGTTCCACCAGATCGAGGGCATCGCGATCGACAAGGGCCTGACGATGGCGCACCTTCGCGGAACTCTCGAACACCTCGCCAGGGCGATGTTCGGCGACGACGCCCAGATTCGTCTTCGCCCCAACTACTTTCCGTTCACCGAGCCGAGCGCCGAGATGGACGTGTGGCAGCCGAACGCCAAGGGCGGCGCGCGCTGGGTCGAGTGGGGTGGGTGCGGCATGGTCAACAGCAATGTGCTGCGCGCTGCTGGCATCGACCCCGAGGTGTACCAGGGTTTCGCATTCGGCATGGGTATCGAGCGCACCCTGCAGTTCCGCAATGACATGAATGACATGCGCGACATGGTCGAGGGCGATATCCGCTTCTCTCAGCAGTTTGGGATGGTGGTCTGATGCGCGTTCCGATCGGTTGGTTGCGCGAGTTCGTCGACATTTCGCTCGACGTCAGTCACGAGCAGATTCACGCCGCCCTGGTGAAGGTCGGTTTTGAGGAAGAGGACGTGCACGACTTCGACCTGAGCGGCCCCATCGTGGTCGGCCAGGTGCTCGAGTTCACGCCAGAGCCACAGTCGAACGGCAAGACGATCAACTGGTGCCAGGTGGATGTCGGCGAGGCCGAACCCCGCGGCATCGTCTGCGGCGCGCACAACTTCGCCGTGGGAGACAAGGTCGTCGTGTCGCTTCCGGGCGCTGTGCTTCCCGGCCCGTTCCCGATCGCATCGCGAAAGACCTACGGGCACGTGTCCGACGGGATGATCGCCTCGGCCCGCGAACTCGGCCTGGGCGACGAGCACGACGGAATCCTGTTGCTGAAGAGCCTCGGGCTCGACCCCGAGGTCGGCGCCGAGGCGGTACCCCTGCTCGGTCTCGACGACTTCGCCGTCGAGGTCAACGTCACGCCAGACCGCGGCTACGCGTTCTCGATTCGCGGGATCGCCCGTGAATACGCCCATTCCACCGGTGCGACCTTCCGCGACCCCGCCCTCGCCGCATCGCCGGTGGCTGGCACCGGATTCTCGGTGACGGTCGACGACGTCGCCCCGATTCGCGGCAGGATCGGCGCGAGCGTGTTCACGACCCGCGTCGTGCGCGGCATCGACGCCAGCAGGCCGACCCCGTCGTGGATGATCGCGCGGCTCGCGCTCGCCGGCATCCGCAGCATTTCGCTGACCGTCGACATCACCAACTACGTGATGCTCGAGCTGGGGCAGCCCACCCACGCGTACGACCTCGACAAGCTTTCGGGCGGCATCGTCGTTCGCAGGGCCACGGCGGGGGAGATTCTCACCACCCTGGACGACAAGTCGCGCACCCTCTCGACGGAAGACCTGCTCATCACCGACGGTTCAGGGCCCATCGGGCTCGCCGGCGTCATGGGCGGTGCGTCAACCGAGATCGACCCGACGTCAACAAACGTGCTGGTCGAGGCGGCAAATTTCGATCCGACCTCGGTCGCGCGAACCGCTCGCCGTCACAAACTGCCGAGCGAGGCATCCCGTCGCTTCGAGCGCGGTGTTGACCCCGCAGTAGCCCAGGTGGCCGCCGCCAGGGTCGTCGACCTGCTCGTCGAACTGGGTGCCGGAACCGCCGACGAGCTGGGCTCCGTGCTCGACACCTCGGTGTCGCCCGCACCCATCGAACTCGCGAACGGCTACATCGAGGGGCTCATCGGCGTGCAGTTCCGCGCGGACGAGATCACCACATCATTGGTCGACATCGGGTGTGTGGTGGATGCCACGAGCACGGGTCTCTCCGTCACGCCACCGACCTGGCGCCCCGACCTGACCGACCGCGCCACCCTTGCCGAAGAGGTCGCCCGCATTGTCGGCTACGACCGGATTCCGTCAGTGCTTCCGGTGGCTCCTCCCGGCCGTGGACTCACGCGGCAGCAGCGACTGCGTCGCTCGGCGTCAGCGTCGCTGGCATCGGCGGGCCTCACCGAGGTGCTCGCGTATCCGTTCCTCAGCCAGACGTCGAATGACCTGTTCGGTTCGCCGGTCGAGGGCCCGGTGCCCGCCGTGAAGCTCGCCAACGCGATCGACTCCGAAGCCGCGCTGCTGCGAACCTCCCTGCTCCCCGGACTGGTCTCGGTTGCCAGGCGCAACCTTTCGCGTGGTCTCACCGATCTCGCCATTTTCGAGGTCGGCACGGTATTCCTGCCGGAGTCCGGCCGAACCTACGGTGTCGACTCGTTGCCGGCGGGCGACACGCTTCCGTCGACGGAGCTGCTGAACAAGCTCCGCGACAGCATTCCTGCACAGCCGTGGCATGTCGCAGCGCTCTTCGTCGGCGACGCCGTTGCGAAGCAGCCGGGGCAGCCGGCGATCCAGCGTGGACTGTCCGACGCGATCAGCGCAGCACAACACCTCGCGGCTGTGCTCGCATCGCCTCTGACCGTCGGCACCGGAGTTCACAAGGCCATGCACCCCGGCCGTACGGCCGAACTGCGCTCGGGCGACCGAGTGGTCGGATTACGCGGGCGAGCTGCTGCCGTCGTTGGCGGCAGAACTCGACCTTCCTCGTGTCGTGGCGGTACTCGAGCTCGACCTCGATGCGCTCATCGAACTCGGCGCGGTCGACATCGCGCCGACACCGATCGTGTCGTTCCCGGCCGCGACCCAGGATCTGACTCTCGTCGTGCCCGAGGCGGTGCGGGCCGGTGAGCTTCTGGCGCTGCTCGTCGAGGGTGCCGGCGAGCTGCTGGAGAATGTGTCGCTCGTTGACGACTACCGAGGCACCGGAATCGCCGAGGGCAGCAAGGCGCTGACCTTCGCGCTGCGTTTCCGCGCCACCGACCGAACCCTGACCGCGGGGGAGGCGACCGAGGCGAAGTCCGCCGCCGTTGCTCTCGCCGCATCCAGAATGGGAGCTGTGCTGCGCGAGTAGCGGACGCGGGCGACCGGTCGGCGATTCGCCGTAGTCGTGGCGGTGCAGTACTGTCGAGAACGTGACCACGACTCCCGACACCGACGCACGCCTCAGGCTGCGTCTGTCGGCGCGCCGTGCACCGGGGCTGCGACGCCAGCCCGACGAGCGACGATAGGCGACGCTCAACCTCGCAGCCACCCGTTCCGCGTGAACGGGGTCGGTCTCGGTGAACCGTCGCCGCATCATCCCTTTCGTCCCTCCTCATCATTAAGGTAGAGCCATGTCTTTATCCGTTGCCGTGGCCGGTGCCAGTGGCTACGCGGGCGGTGAGCTGCTTCGGTTGCTCGCCGTTCATCCCGAGTTTGAGGTGACCACGGTCACCGCCTTCCAGAACGCGGGCCAGCCCCTGATTGCAGTGCAGCCCCACCTGCGCTCACTGGCCCACCTCGTGCTGCAGCCGACTGACGCTGAGACCCTGTCTGGCCACGACGTGGTGTTTCTCGCGCTTCCGCACGGCAAGTCGGGCGAGGTGACGGCGGCACTGCCTGCCGACACGATCGTCATCGACTGCGGTGCAGACCACCGTCTCTCGAGTGAAGAGGACTGGGCCGCGTTCTACGGCGGCGAGTACTTCGGCGCCTGGACGTACGGTCTGCCCGAACTTGTGACCCCCAGCGGCACCCAGCGCGACGAGCTGCGGGGAGCCACCCGCATCGCCGTTCCCGGGTGCAACGTCACGGCCATCACGCTTGCCCTCGCTCCCGGAATTCGGGCCGGCGTCATCCTCGCCGACGATCTCGTGTCTGTGCTGGCTGTCGCGCCATCCGGTGCTGGCAAGAGCCTCAAGACCGAGCTGCTGGCCAGCGAGCTGATGGGTTCCGCCAGCGCGTACCAGGTCGGCGGCGTCCACCGGCACAACCCCGAGATCAAACAGAATCTCGAGACTGCGGGAGGCGTCGACGTGAGCATCTCATTCACCCCGGTGCTCGTGCCCATGAGCCGTGGCATCCTCGCGACAAGCACGGCCAAACTCGCGCCGGGAACGACCGAGGCCCAGGTGCGAGGCGCCTGGGAGACGGCCTACGCCGACGAACCGTTCGTGCACGTTCTGCCGGCCGGCAGTTTCCCGCGCACCGCGGACACTGTCGGCGCCAACACGGCGCTCATCGGGCTCGCTGTCGACGAGGCAGCCGGCCGGGTCGTCGTCGTGTCGGCGATCGACAACCTCGTCAAGGGCACGGCCGGTGCCGCCATCCAGTCCGCGAATATCGCCCTGGGTTTTGCAGAAACAACAGGACTTTCCGTGGATGGGGTGGCACCGTGAGTGTGACGGCAGCGAAAGGCTTCGAGGCCTCCGGCGTTGAGGCTGGACTCAAAACCAGCGGGGGACTCGACCTCGCACTCGTGGTCAACCGGGGGCCTCTGGCGAACGCCGCCGCGGTGTTCACCAGCAACCGGGCGCTCGCGAACCCGATCATCTGGTCGAAGCAGGTGATCGCCGACGGCACGGTGTCAGCGATCGTGCTGAACTCGGGCGGCGCAAACTGCTTCACCGGCGCCCAGGGTTTCCAGGTGACGCACTCCACCGCCGAGGCGGTCGGCGCAGCACTCGATGTCAGCCCCGGCGACGTTCTGGTGTGTTCGACGGGACTCATCGGCGACCAGCTGCCGCTGGAGAAGCTGCTTCCCGCGGTCACGGCGGCCGCGGCATCCCTCGGCGATCACGGCGACGACGCATCCAGGGCGATCATGACCACGGACTCGAAGCCGAAGGTCTCGGTCAGGGCGGGCAACGGCTACACGGTGGGCGGCATGGCAAAGGGTGCCGGGATGCTCGCGCCGGGGCTCGCGACGATGCTCGTGGTCATCACCACCGACGTGGTGCTCTCGTCGGCCGAGCTCGACATTTCTCTTCGCAAGGCAACCCGGGTGAGCTTCGACCGACTCGACTCGGATGGCTGCATGTCGACCAACGACCAGGTGTCACTTCTGGCGTCCGGCGCCTCGGGCGTGGAGCCGCAGCTTGCGGCATTCACCGCGGTGCTCACGGAGGTCTGCCTCGACCTGGCCGAGCAACTGCAGGGCGACGCCGAGGGCTCCAGCCACGACATCCGCATCGAGGTCGTCGGGGCTGAAACCGAAGACGACGCCGTCGAGGTGGGACGCTCCATCGCCCGAAACAACCTCTTCAAGGCCGCGATCTTCGGCAACGACCCCAACTGGGGTCGCGTGCTGGCCGCGATCGGAACCACGGACGCCGAGTTCGACCCGTACGACGTCGACGTCTCGATGAACGGGGTGCGTGTCTGCCATCTGGGTGCCCCAGACCGCCCGCGCACCGACGTCGATCTCACCCCTCGGAAGGTCGACCTGCTGCTCGACCTGAAGTCGGGCAGCGCCACCGCGACGATCCTCACCAACGACCTCACGCACGACTACGTGCATGAGAACAGCGCGTACTCAAGCTGATGGTCAGCCAGGATCAGGCAGCAGCAAAGGCCGCGGTGCTCATCGAGGCACTCCCGTGGCTGAAGCGATTCCACGACGAGATCATCGTCGTCAAGTTCGGCGGCAACGCCATGATCGACGACGACCTCAAGCGTGCTTTCGCCGAGGACATGGTTTACCTGCGCTACGCCGGGGTCAAGCCCGTGGTCGTGCACGGCGGCGGGCCGCAGATCACCGCGGAACTCACGCGTCGCGGCATCCCGAGCGAATTCCGGGGTGGCTACCGGGTTACGACCAAAGAGAGCATCGGCGTCATCCGGCAGGTGCTCGCCGAGCAGGTCGGTGGCCAGCTTGTCGGGCTGATCAACGAGCACGGGGACCTCGGCCGGGGCATCTCCGGCGACGACCACGGACTGTTCACCGGCGTGACGCGAGCGGCAATCGTCGACGGCCAAAGCGTCGACCTCGGGCTCGTGGGTGAGGTAACGGAGGTTGACCCGGCCAGTGTGATTTCCGAGCTCGACAAGGGCCACATCCCGGTCATCTCGACGGTAGCCAACGGACCGGATGGGCTGCTGAACGTCAACGCGGACTCCGCGGCAGCGTCGCTGGCCGTCGCACTGGGGGCAGCGAAGCTCGTCATCCTGACCGACGTCGCCGGCCTCTACAGCGACTGGCCCAATCGTGACTCGCTGGTGAGCGTCATCTCCACTGTCGAACTGGAAGCGCTCCTGCCGAGCCTCGAATCCGGCATGATCCCGAAGATGACGGCCTGCCTCGACGCGGTCGTCGGGGGAGTCGCGAAGGCCGCGATCATCGACGGTCGCGAAAAGCACTCGATCCTGCTCGAGGTCTTCACCCAAAGCGGAATCGGCACGGAGGTAGTACCGGCATGACCTGGCAAGACGACTATTCAGCGCGGATCATGAAGTCCGCCGCCCTGCCGAGCGCCGAACTCGTCCGCGGCGAGGGAGCATACGTCTGGGACTCCGAGGGCAACAAGTACCTCGACTTCCTGGCCGGCATCGCCGTCAACTCGCTGGGCCACGCGCATCCCGCGCTCGTCGAGGCTGTCAGCAAGCAGATCGCCACGATCGCCCACGTCTCCAACTACTTCGCGACGCCGCCACAGCTCGAACTCGCTGAGCGCTTGCGCCGCCTGTCCGGCGCGGGGGAGCACGGCCGTGTCTACTTCGGAAATTCAGGAGCCGAGGGCATCGAGGCGGCGATCAAGCTCGCCAGGCGCACCGGACGGCCGCGCATCCTGAGTTTGCACGGCAGTTTCCACGGGCGCACCATGGGTGCCCTGTCGCTGACCGGCAAGGCGGCCCTGCGCGACCCCTTCGAACCGCTGCTCCCGAGCGTCGACGCACATCGAGTCCACCATCGAGGCCCTCGAGAATGCGATGGGCCCGGATGTCGCGGCTCTGGTCGTGGAACCGATCAAGGGTGAGGCCGGGGTCATCGACCTGCCCGCCGGGTACCTCGCGGCGGCGCGGGAGATCACCGCAGCACACGGAGCGCTGCTCATCATCGACGAGATCCAGACTGGTGCAGGGCGCACCGGCCGCTGGTTCGGGTTCCAGCACCACGACATCACGCCCGACGCGATCGTGGTCGCGAAGGGAATCGGTGGAGGCGTGCCCATCGGCGCTCTCATCACGTTCGGTGCGGCATCCGACCTGCTCATCGCGGGTCAGCACGGAAGCACGTTCGGCGGAAACCCGCTGGTCACCGCGGCCTCGAACGCCGTGCTCGGCGAGATCGAGAGCGCCGGTCTGGTGGAGAACGCCGCAGTGCGTGGCGCCCAGATCAGCTCCGCGGTTGCAGGCTTGCCGCTTGTCGATGAGGTGCGGGGCAAGGGCCTGCTGATCGGAGTCGGACTGTCGGAGCCCGTCGCCCCGGCCATCGTCGCCGAAGCCGCGCGGCTGGGACTGATCGTCAACGCCCCCAACGACTCCAGCATTCGCCTCGCGCCGCCGCTGATCATCGGCGACACCGAGGTGTCTGAGTTCATCGAGAAATTCACCAGCGCGCTGCAGTCCGGCGCATCGAAAGGAACACTGTGACCCGCCACTTCCTCCGTGACGACGACCTGACGCAGGCCGAGCAGTCAGAGATCCTGGATCTTGCCGCCCAAATCAAGGCAGACCGCTGGGGCCGCAAGCCGCTGGCCGGGCCGCAGACCGTCGCCGTCATCTTCGACAAGTCGTCGACCCGCACCCGGGTCTCGTTCGCCGTGGGAATCGCCGACCTGGGTGGCGTGCCGCTGATCATTTCGACGGCGAACAGCCAGCTCGGCGGCAAAGAGAGCCCGTCAGACACCGCGCGGGTACTCGAGCGCCAGGTCGCGGCGATCGTGTGGCGCACGTACGCCCAGTCCGGGCTCATCGAGATGGCGGCAGACACCACGGTGCCCGTGATCAACGCCCTGAGCGACGAGTTCCACCCGTGCCAGCTGCTCGCCGACTTCCTGACCATCCGCGAGCACAAGGGCCAGCTGGCGGGACTCACCGTCACGTTCCTGGGCGATGGCGCAGACAACATGGTGCACTCCTACCTCCTCGCCGGAGCGACGGCCGGCATGCACGTGCGCGTTGCCTGCCCTGCCGATTACATGCCGGATGAGCGCATAGTCGCCGATGCCGACGCGATCGCCGTGCAGACCGGCGGATCCGTGACCCTGTTCACCGACCCGCTCGAGGCCGTTGCCGGTGCGGATGTCGTGGTGACAGACACCTGGGTATCCATGGGCAAGGAAGACGAGAAAGCCGCTCGAGTGGCAGCCCTCAGCTCGTTCAAGGTCGACGCCGACCTGATGGCTCTGGCGAAGGATGACGCGATCTTCCTCCACTGCCTGCCCGCCGATCGCGGCTACGAGGTGACCTCGGAAGTCATTGACGGCCCGCAGAGCGTGATCTGGGACGAGGCCGAGAACCGGCTGCACGCGCAGAAGGCGCTCATGGTGTGGTTGCTGGAGCACACCGGTTGACTCCCGCCACGCGGATCGTGGGGATCGACATCGCGCGCGGCCTTGCCGTGCTCGGGATGTTCGGTGCGCACGTCGGCGTGATCAGCCCGTTCGACTGGCTCCAGCCCGACACGTGGACCGGTGTTGTGAATGGGCGTTCATCGATTCTCTTCGCGATGCTCGCCGGCGTCTCGATCGCCATCATCTCCGGTCGAAGGGTGCCCGCGTCGGGGGTCGAGCTGTCGCGAATCCGATTCCGGATAGGGGCGCGCGCGATCCTCGTGTTCATCATCGGGTTGTTGCTCGTGCTGCTCGGCACCAATGTCGCGGTGATTCTCCCGGTCTACGCGGTGCTGTTCCTGATGGCGCTGCCATTTCTCCGGATGCCTCCACTGGCGCTCTTCGCGATCGCGCTGGGGGTGGCCATCGCCGTTCCCGTGCTGCTGGCGGCGGTGGGTCCGGCAGTTGAGGATTCGCCTAACATCGGAATCGCCCTGATCTCCTATTTCTTCCTCACGGGAAGTTATCCGGCGCTGTTGTGGATCGTGTTCGTGCTCGCCGGACTCGGAATCGGTCGACTCAACCTGACCGCCCGCAACCTCCAGGTGCGTCTGCTCCTTGCCGGCATCACGCTGGCCGTGCTCGGGTACGGAGCGGGCGAACTCTCGGTCTCCGCGTTCGGGTCCTCGGACCTCATCACGACGCAACCGCACAGTGGAAGCCCGTTCGAGGTGATCGGCTCGCTGGGGTTCGCTGTCGCGGTGCTCGCGCTGTGCCTGCTGGCGAGCCGCGTCATCCATCGCCCGCTGTATCCGGTGGAGGCCGTCGGATCGATGGCGCTGAGCGCATACTCGCTGCAGATCGTGGCCATTGCGCTGATCGGAGCGGAAGTCCCCGGCGACAGCGACAACGCCCTGTGGCTCGTCTTCGTCGCGGTGGCGCTCGCCGTGGCGCCGCTCTGGAAGTACTTCATCGGCAGAGGACCCCTCGAGTGGCTCGTGACCGTATCCGCACGCGGCGCATCGCGACTGGTGCCCGCCGATAGGCTTGACCCCGCATCCCCCCAGAAAAGGAACACAGAATCATGACAGAACGCGTCGTCCTCGCCTACTCCGGTGGCCTCGACACATCGGTAGGCATCGGGTGGTTGAAAGACGCCACAGGCAAAGAGGTTGTGGCTCTCGCCGTCGACGTCGGCCAGGGTGGCGAAGACATGGACGACATCCGCCAGCGCGCGCTCGACTGTGGTGCGGTGGAGTCGATTGTCGTCGATGCGAAGGAAGAGTTCGCCGACGACTTCCTGATGCCAGCCCTGAAGGCCAACGCGATGTACCAGAAGCGGTACCCGTTGGTCTCGGCCCTCAGCCGTCCGGTCATCGCCAAGCACCTCGCGATCACCGCCAAGCAGCTCGGCGCGAACAGCGTCGCCCACGGATGCACCGGCAAGGGCAACGACCAGGTGCGTTTCGAGGCCGCAGTGGCGGCCCTCGCGCCCGAGCTCACGAGCATCGCACCGGTGCGCGACCTGGCTCTCACGCGCGACAAGGCGATCATCTACGCGGAAGAGAACAACCTGCCGATTCGCCAGTCCGCCGCAAACCCGTACTCGATCGACAAGAACGTCTGGGGCCGCGCCGTCGAGACCGGGTTCCTCGAGGACCCGTGGAACGCCCCCATCGAAGACCTCTACGAGTACACCGAAGACCCCGCGGTCGCTCGGGACGCCGACGAGGTCATCATCACCTTCGCTTCGGGTATCCCCGTCGCCATCGACGGCGTTCAGCTGAGCGCGCTCGCCATCATCGAGAAGCTGAACGCTCTCGCCGGCAAGCACGGTGTCGGGCGTATCGACGTCGTGGAAGACCGCCTCGTCGGCATCAAGAGCCGTGAGGTGTACGAAGCGCCCGGTGCCGTCGCACTGATTGAGGCCCACGAAGCTCTCGAAGCGCTCACTCTCGAGCGCGACGTGGCCCGCTACAAGCGCGGTGTTGAGGCCGAATGGTCGAACCTCGTCTACGACGGCCTGTGGTTCTCGGGACTGAAGCGCTCGCTGGATGTCTTCATCGACGACACCCAGAAGTACGTCAGCGGCGAGATCCGCCTGAAGCTGCAGGGTGGCCGCGCCACCGTCACCGGCCAGAAGAGTGACCAGAGCCTCTACGACTTCAGCCTCGCCACCTACGACACGGGCGACACCTTCGACCAGTCGCTTTCCAAGGGCTTCATCGAGATCTGGTCGCTGCCGTCGAAGATCAGCGCTCGCCGCGACCTTCGGGGCTAGTCAGGAGTGGTTGTGTCGAATTCCAGCGAAGGCAAGACCGGCGATGGAGCGCTGTGGGGTGCTCGATTCGCCAGCGGCCCGTCGGCTGAGCTTGTCAGGCTGAGTCGTTCGACGCATTTCGACTGGCAGCTTGCGGCTTACGACATTGCCGGCTCGCACGCGCACGCGAAAGCGCTCGCTGCGGCCGGATATCTCGATGCCGACCAGGAACAGGCCATGCACGACGGTCTCGACGAGGTATTGCGCCGCGTCGAGACCGCCGAGCTTGTCGCCTCGCCTGACGACGAAGACGTGCACGGCGCGCTGGAGGCCGCCCTCATCGATGTCGTCGGCGCCGACCTGGGCGGTCGCCTCCGGGCCGGCCGAAGCCGCAATGATCAGATCGCCACCCTCGTGCGGATGTACCTCCTGGATCACGCCGCGGTGATCGGCGATCTTCTGGTCGACCTCATCGACGCGATCAACGCGCAGGCCGAGAAGGCAGGCGGGGCGATCCTTCCCGGTCGCACCCACCTGCAGCACGCTCAGCCCGTGTTGCTCGCTCACCAGTTGCTCGCGCACGCGTGGCCGCTGGTGCGCGACCTCGAGCGCATCCGCGACTGGCGGGCTCGCGCATCCACATCGCCGTATGGTGCCGGCGCTCTCGCCGGAAGCAGCCTCGGGCTCGACCCGACGCTCGTGGCGAGGGAGCTTGGCCTGAGTCGCCCGAGCGAGAACTCCATCGACGCGACATCCAGCCGCGACGTGGTCGCCGAATTCGCGTGGATCACCGCCCAGATCGGGATCGACCTGTCCCGGTTCTCGGAAGAGATCATCATCTGGAACACCCGGGAATTCGGCTTCGTGCGCCTGCACGACGCGTACTCGACCGGTTCGTCGATCATGCCGCAGAAGAAGAATCCGGATATCGCCGAGCTCGCCAGGGGCAAGTCCGGTCGACTGATCGGTAACCTCACCGGGCTGCTCGCCACGCTCAAGGGCTTGCCGCTCGCGTACAACCGCGACCTGCAGGAAGACAAAGAGCCGGTCTTCGACTCGGTGGAGACTCTCGAGGTGCTGTTGCCGGCGTTCACCGGCATGGTGGCGACCCTCACCTTCGACATCGATCGCATGGCCGAACTCGCTCCGCAGGGGTTCTCGCTGGCGACGGATGTCGCGGACTGGCTTGTGCGCCAGCGCGTGCCATTCCGTGAGGCCCACGAAATCAGTGGCTCCCTCGTTCGCCTGTGCGAGCAGGAGGGGCTCGAACTGCACGAACCGACCGATGAGCAGTACCTGAGCATCTCGCCGCACCTGACAGGCGCGGTGCGGGAGGTGCTCACGATTCGGGGTTCCGTGACCAGCCGAACCGGAGCGGGCGGCACCGCACCCGACCGCGTGGCCGAACAGCGCATCGAACTGACTGCCCGGGTTCGCGCTCTTGCTGTGGGTCGACTGCTCTGATCGAGTTCCTGTCCCGCCCGGCGACCGAGGTCGCGCCGCAGCTACTGGGCGGCCTGATCACGGTCGGCGATGTGACTGTGCGCCTCACCGAGGTCGAGGCGTATCAGGGCGAGGAAGATCCGGGCTCCCACGCATTCCGGGGTCCGACGCCACGCACCGCGGTGATGTTCGGCCCGCCCGGACACCTGTACACGTACTTCACCTACGGCATGCACGTGTGCGCCAACGTCGTCTGCGGACCGGAGGGCGTGGCATCCGCCGTCCTGTTCCGGGCCGGCGAGGTGGTCGCGGGAATCGAGACGGCACGGGAGCGCCGCACCACCAGCCGTTCCGACGCCGACCTGGCACGTGGACCAGCTCGACTGTGCGTCGCGCTGGGAATCACCCTTGCCGACGGGGGAGCAGACCTTGCGACCTCACGTGTGCGACTGACCCTGCCAGACCGGGTCTCCGGGTTCGAACAGGGTCCGCGCACCGGGGTGTCTGGCGACGGCGGCGGAACGCAGTTCTCATGGCGGTTCTGGATGCCCGGGGAGCCGTCAGTCTCGCCGTACAAGGCTCACGTGCCGAAGCGGCGCTAGGCCGCTGCGGCTCATAACGCTGTGTGCTGAACACTACAAGTTCGAACCGGCTGAACATCCTCCGCTACGGTTACACGATGACTTTGCACAAGGATCAGGATCCCGGCTGGTGGCGTCGAGGCATGTCGACGCGCGCAATCAAGATCGTCGTCATCGTCAGCGTCGCCCTGATCGTCGGCGGGTTCATCATCATGGCTCTGAACGGAATCCCGCTCTTCTGAGTCAGGGCAGCACGGACCGCAGCTGATGTCACGATTCACCCCCGTCGAGCAGCGCATTGACGATTGGGCGCATCGACTTCTTGCCGGGGCGCCGACCAGGGGTGCGCGATCCTCCGTGGTGGAGTTCGTCGTGTTCGTGCTGAAGCAGGCGTGGGCCTGCGTCTTCGGCGCCGCGATCCTCGCCGTCATCATCGCAACGAAGCTGTTTTACCCCGACGATGCGATCCTTGCGCGCAACGACTTTCTGGTGCTGGCGGCGGTGGCCATTCAGGTGGCGATGGTCGCCACGAAGCTCGAGTCGTTCCGCGAGCTGAGGGTGATCATCCTGTTTCACCTGGTCGGCACCGGGATGGAACTCTTCAAGACCAGCGTCGGTTCGTGGCTGTATGAGGGGGAGGGGTTGCTGCAGATCGGGGGAGTGCCGCTCTACAGCGGCTTCATGTATGCGGCGATCGGCTCATACATGGTGCGTGTCTATCGACTGTTCGACCTGCGGTTCGATCGCTACCCGCGACGCTGGGTCACGGCCATCCTGGCCGCACTCATCTACCTGAACTTCTTCGCCCATCACTATCTGCCGGACGCGCGCTACCTGCTGATGGCGGCGACGGCGGTGATCTTCGGTCGATGCGTGATGAGCTTCCGGATCTTCCGCCACACGCTCCGGATGCCGCTGCTCGCGATCTTCGTCGGGGTCGCCGCGTTCATCTGGATCGCGGAGAACATCGGAACCTGGGCAGACGCCTGGCAGTATCCGGGACAGGAGGCCGGCTGGCAGCTGGTGTCCATCGCCAAGCTCGGTTCATGGTTCTTGCTGATGATCATTTCGGTGGTGCTGGTGGCGTGGGTCTACCCACCCCGACCGTCGAATTCCTCCACGTCGCGACCCAGTGGATCCGGTGGTGGCTCAGCGAATCGGTCCGCCGCGGATCGGGAGGGAGGCGGCGGTTCGCCGCTCATTGTCTCGTAGGCGCGGCTCGTAGTGCGCGAAGAATACTGAGCTCACCAACTCACGCCGACTGTTGACCCCGGCCTTGGTAAACACGTTCTTCAGGTGCTGCTGCACGGTCTGATCCGCCACCGACAGCTGTGCAGCGATGTCTCGCGTGGGCCACCCCTGTAGCACCAACCGCGTTACGTCCTTCTCGCGTTCCGTTAGCTCATAGATGTCCATCAGCAGCGGCGACAGAAGATCGGGGTCCGCATGCTCGATGATGACCGCAGCCCGACACCGCCCATCACTCAGCAGCGGGACCCCATGAAGGCTCAACCACCGACCGGACATGTCCCGAATCTGCGCATCCACGGCACGACGACTCCCCAGGACGGCCGCCGCTACCGACCGAACAACAGTCGGCATGTCCCCTCCGCCCGGCAGCCGACCAAAGACCTCGGGCGTGCCCGGAGTCATTGACTCGATCGACCAATCATCGGCAACGACGAGCAGATTCGGCCCGTGGGGATCGGTCGCTTCCTCCATCTCCCCGATAAGCAATCCACGGCGAGCACCGTCAGCCAATGATCGGGAAATGGTCACCAGAAAATTCCGTTCGATGCGGCTGAAGGGCGCGCGGCCCTCCTCCCGGTACAACGAGAGGGTCGCCCACGGCATCCTGTTTCGTCCACGCAAGGGGACAATCAGTTCCTGGTCGCCGCCGTATGCGGCGACGAATCGACGCCAACACTCGCTGTCCTGAGGTCGCCCATTCGTCGCCTCATGAACGGTCACACTGTCGACGCCGGATCGAACGACTGATGCCAACTTCCACACGTCGTCCCTGCTGTACTCATGAGTCAGGTATTCGCTTGAGACCTCCGGCATCTGGGGGTCAAAGTGGCTTGTCACGATGCATGACGAAGGGTCCAGCGTGAACCAACATGGAGCCATGAAGTGCGGCACCGCTTCGCTGATCACGTCGCCGCATTCGCGCCAGAATTGCGCCACATCCAGCCCCTGGCTGGCTAGCGAATGGATCTTCGTCGCACTGCGACTCAGCACATCGGATGCCACATAGTCAGAATCGCAGATTGCCTCGGCAAAAACACCAGAAATGTGGAATGGACAGCTCCACTGGGTGTGCCTCACTGTCGATATATGAATACGCAACGCATCATCCGGCCGCTTGACGGCGAGATCCTCGGGCCACCTCAGGGCGTGCGCGACCGCTTCATCATTGACGCGAACTACACCGACGGACGCCTGGCTGTCGTGGAGCACCTCCTGGCACCCCACGCCATCGCTGCTCCCATTCACCGCCATCATCGTGAAGACGAAATAAGTTTCATCGTGTCCGGGCGAATCGGCGCGTACTTCGATGGCGAAGAGGTCTTCGCTGCGCCGGGCGAACTGATTCTGAAGCCGCGGGGAGAGTGGCATACCTTCTGGAATGCCGGTTCTGAGCCGGCGCGACTCCTCGAGCTGATCAGTCCTGGCGGCCTGGAGGAACTCTTCCGCACGATCGACCTCGGCGTCACCGACGAGGAGTTCCTGTCCCTCGCATCCGACTACGAGTGCGATCTGGATATGGAGGCGACCGCTCCGTTGATGGAGAAGTACGGTCTCACCTTCGGCGAGTGACTAGCGGCAGCGCATCGACGCCGCGCGACCGTTCGACCGCTGCGGGATTAGGTTTCATCCTCCGCTACGGTGGGATGCGTGTCAGCCACAGCATCCGAATCCCTGTCCGCCCAGCGCAACGACCCATCGTTCGACGATGTCTGGGACGAGATCAACTGGCGCGGCCTCGTGCACGTGTCGACAAACGCTGACGAGCTGAAAGCGCTGCTCGCCGGGTCGCCCATCACCTACTACTGCGGATTCGACCCGACGGCACCCAGCCTGCACCTCGGAAACCTCGTACAGCTGCTTCTGCTGCGTCGCCTCCAGCTGGCAGGCCACAAACCGCTCGGACTCGTCGGGGGAGCAACCGGGCTCATCGGGGACCCGCGCCCCACTGCCGAACGAACCCTCAATGACAGCGAAACGGTCGCCGAATGGGTGAGCTACCTGCAGGCGCAGGTATCGAAATTCCTCAGCACCGAGGGGGACAACGCGGTTCGCATGGTCAACAATCTCGACTGGACATCGCCGATGAGCGCGATCGACTTCCTGCGCGATGTCGGCAAGTACTTCCGCGTTGGCACCATGCTCAAGAAGGATGCCGTCAGCGCCCGCCTCAATAGCGACGCCGGCATTAGCTACACCGAGTTCAGCTACCAGGTCATGCAGGGAATGGACTTCCGCGAGCTCTACCGCAGCTACGACTGCGTGCTTCAGACGGGAGGCAGCGACCAGTGGGGCAATCTCACCAGCGGAACCGACCTCATCCACAAGGCCGAAGGTGTCAGTGCCCACGCGATAGGCACGCCCCTCATCACCAACTCGGACGGGACCAAGTTCGGCAAGAGCGAGGGCAACGCGATCTGGCTCGACTCGACGATGACGAGCCCGTATGCGTTTTACCAGTTCTGGCTCAACACCGACGATGCCGATGTCGTGCAGCGTCTGAAGATCTTCACGTTCCTGTCGAGGGACCAGATCACCGAACTCGAGACGGCCGTCGCCGATGCGCCGTTCCGGCGCGAAGCGCAGAAGACTCTCGCTTTCGAAGTGACGTCGCTGGTGCACGGGCGCGCCGCAACGGAGGCGGCCATTGCGGCGTCTGCCGCTCTGTTTGGCCAGGGCGAGCTGTCATCACTGGATGCCGAAACTCTCGCGGCCGCACTGCGCGAGCTCGCGCACGTCGAGACCGCGGCGGAATCCACAATCGTGCAGCTGCTGGTTGATACGTCGCTGGTCTCGAGCGCGAGCGAGGCACGTCGTGCAATCTCTCAGGGCGGCGTCTACCTCAACAACGTAGCGGTGGCGGATGATCAGGCCATCGTTGGCAGCGACCTGCTGCCGGGAAACGTGGCGGTGCTCCGTCGCGGCAAGAAGACCCTCGCAGGGATCTTCGTCACCTCGTAGCGCTGTCGGGAGCGGGGCGTAGCGTAGCCGCATGACTCGAATCGTCTTTGAGACAGCGTCGACGCTCAACGGTTTCATCGCCGACCAGCACAACTCGCTCGACTGGTTGTTCGCGGTTGTCAGTGATGTGCAGCCCCCGGTCGCCCCGCGGGCGACGGTGTTGGTGGAAGGCTCAACCACCTACCAGTGGGTTCTTGATTATGAGCACCTGCTGGAGCACCCGCAGAGGTGGACCGAGCTATTCGGCGAAAAACCAACCTTCGTCTTCACCACACGCGATCTTCCCGTGCCGACGGGCGCGGACGTGCGGTTTGTCCGGGGTCCGGTTGCGGATGCCCTGCCCGCGATCCGAGACGCGGCGGGTAATGGCGACATCTGGGTGGTGGGCGGCGGTGAGCTCGCAGCACAGTTCCTCGACGCGGGCGCTCTCGATGAGATCTCGGTGTCCGTTGCTCCGGCAACGGTGACCGGCGGATCGCCTTTGTTTCCGCGGGTACTCGGGTCTGAGCGGCTGCGTTTGACGTCCGCGAAGGCCGTCGGCCAGTATGCGCACCTGGTGTATTCGGTCGCGCCCCCCGCCGGCTAAACCATCAACTTTCACCTCAGCGTTGGGCTGCACACCAGTGTTTTAGCGGGAGTGCGATCGCGACACGCCCGGGATGCGGCGTGGTTTGGTGGGGCGCGAGATTTGCACGTAAAGTCATCTCTTGTCACCCCAAAGGTGCGGAAAACCAAGTCAGTTCTGCTGCTAGGTTTCCGGCCTCAAGAGGGACCAAATCCTAAGTCACACAGCGGAAGACCTACTCGTTAGGTATTTCGTCTTCAGATCTTAGGGTGTAGAACCCACCTCGTGAGTCATGTCGAACCAGTTCGGCGCGCGCTTCTAGCTCGCTCCGCTCGACTTGACAGACTCGTAGAAGTTGGTAAGTTAGACAGGTTGCCTTCTGCAGGTTTGTGGGGGGTGGCTGACAGGTTTTGTAGCCCTGGGTGATGCCGTTTTGCGGTGGAGGTCAGGAGCGTCCGATCCTTGAGAACTCAACAGCGTGCACAATGTCAAATGCCAAAAACCCGACTGTGCTTTATGTGATTGACCTATTTCGGGTCAGGATCGTGGGTGCAGCGGATTCCTTTGGAAAAAGATATAAACAACAAAGCAAGTCAGTTTTGATTTGTTCTGTCAGTTTCAAACTTGCAGGGTTGATGCCTATTCCGGCTGATCCCTGCGCTAGATGTGCCGGCTACTTGTAGTCGAGCAATCAAACATTTATGGAGAGTTTGATCCTGGCTCAGGATGAACGCTGGCGGCGTGCTTAACACATGCAAGTCGAACGGTGAAGGAGAAGCTTGCTTCTTTGGATCAGTGGCGAACGGGTGAGTAACACGTGAGTAACCTGCCCCAGACTCTGGGATAAGCACTGGAAACGGTGTCTAATACCGGATACGAGCTTCAGCCGCATGGCTAGGAGCTGGAAAGAATTTCGGTCTGGGATGGACTCGCGGCCTATCAGCTAGTTGGTGAGGTAATGGCTCACCAAGGCGACGACGGGTAGCCGGCCTGAGAGGGTGACCGGCCACACTGGGACTGAGACACGGCCCAGACTCCTACGGGAGGCAGCAGTGGGGAATATTGCACAATGGGCGCAAGCCTGATGCAGCAACGCCGCGTGAGGGACGACGGCCTTCGGGTTGTAAACCTCTTTTAGTAGGGAAGAAGCGAAAGTGACGGTACCTGCAGAAAAAGCACCGGCTAACTACGTGCCAGCAGCCGCGGTAATACGTAGGGTGCAAGCGTTATCCGGAATTATTGGGCGTAAAGAGCTCGTAGGCGGTTTGTCACGTCTGCTGTGAAAACTGGAGGCTCAACCTCCAGCCTGCAGTGGGTACGGGCAGACTAGAGTGCGGTAGGGGAGATTGGAATTCCTGGTGTAGCGGTGGAATGCGCAGATATCAGGAGGAACACCGATGGCGAAGGCAGATCTCTGGGCCGTAACTGACGCTGAGGAGCGAAAGCATGGGGAGCGAACAGGATTAGATACCCTGGTAGTCCATGCCGTAAACGTTGGGAACTAGATGTAGGGACCATTCCACGGTTTCTGTGTCGCAGCTAACGCATTAAGTTCCCCGCCTGGGGAGTACGGCCGCAAGGCTAAAACTCAAAGGAATTGACGGGGGCCCGCACAAGCGGCGGAGCATGCGGATTAATTCGATGCAACGCGAAGAACCTTACCAAGGCTTGACATATACGAGAACGGGCCAGAAATGGTCAACTCTTTGGACACTCGTAAACAGGTGGTGCATGGTTGTCGTCAGCTCGTGTCGTGAGATGTTGGGTTAAGTCCCGCAACGAGCGCAACCCTCGTTCTTTGTTGCCAGCACGTAATGGTGGGAACTCAAAGGAGACTGCCGGGGTCAACTCGGAGGAAGGTGGGGATGACGTCAAATCATCATGCCCCTTATGTCTTGGGCTTCACGCATGCTACAATGGCCGGTACAAAGGGCTGCAATACCGTAAGGTGGAGCGAATCCCAAAAAGCCGGTCTCAGTTCGGATTGAGGTCTGCAACTCGACCTCATGAAGTCGGAGTCGCTAGTAATCGCAGATCAGCAACGCTGCGGTGAATACGTTCCCGGGCCTTGTACACACCGCCCGTCAAGTCATGAAAGTCGGTAACACCCGAAGCCAGTGGCCCAACCGCAAGGAGGGAGCTGTCGAAGGTGGGATCGGTGATTAGGACTAAGTCGTAACAAGGTAGCCGTACCGGAAGGTGCGGCTGGATCACCTCCTTTCTAAGGAGCATGTGCAACTCTCCTCTGTATACAGGGAGATAAAAGTTGCCAAGCTGTACCAACCTGTTCGGGTTGGACAGCGCTCATGGGTGGAACATTGACATTGTGGCCAGGTAAGACTCTTGCCTCTCAGTACATCCGCTTGCGGATAGGAACGGATGCTCGAGTGGAGTCTGGTCTTTTGCACGCTGTTGGGTCCTGAGGGACCGGGCCGGCGCTTGAATCTTTATGGTTCGGGTGTCGATCGGACCTCTGGACCACCGCACCGAAAGGTGCAACGGTCTTCGGATCCTGTTGTGACTGGCTTGTGGCCAGGCGCGGGGGATACCGCCCGTATTTTGAGAACTACACAGTGGACGCGAGCATCTTAGATTCGACCCGAAAGGGTCGGATCACATAAACGATGACTGTTGGATTTATCCAACAAATCATTGGTCTATCTCCAGCCTTCGGGCTGGCGATCGATTCAAACTCATGTGATATCAATTTTCTAAGAGCAGACGGTGGATGCCTTGGCATCTGGAGCCGAAGAAGGACGTATAAATCTGCGATAAGCCTCGGGGAGCTGATAATAGAGCTGTGATCCGAGGATTTCCGAATGGGGAAACCCCGCTGGGCGTTGCAAGACGACCCAGTGACTCCCGCCTGAATATATAGGGCGGGTAGAGGGAACGTGGGGAAGTGAAACATCTCAGTACCCACAGGAAGAGAAAACAACCGTGATTCCGTTAGTAGTGGCGAGCGAAACCGGAAGAGGCCAAACCGATCATGTGTGATAGCCGGCAGGCGTTGCATGGTCGGGGTAGCGGGACTTTTCAGCTGTTACTGCCGTACAGCAAGAATTACAACGCAATATAGACGAATGGGATTGAAAGCCCAGCCATAGACGGTGCCAGCCCGGTAGTCGAAATGTTGCAATGGTTCGAAGAGTATCCCAAGTAGCACGGGGCCCGAGAAATCCCGTGTGAATCAGCCAGGACCACCTGGTAAGCCTAAATACTCCCAGATGACCGATAGCGGACAAGTACCGTGAGGGAAAGGTGAAAAGTACCCCGGGAGGGGAGTGAAATAGTACCTGAAACCGTCTGCTTACAAACCGTTCGAGCCTCCTTAGTAGGGGTGAGAGCGTGCCTTTTGAAGAATGAGCCTGCGAGTTAGTGCTCAGTGGCGAGGTTAACCCGAGTGGGGCAGCCGTAGCGAAAGCGAGTCTTAATAGGGCGTTTTAGTCGCTGGGTCTAGACCCGAAGCGAAGTGATCTATCCATGGCCAGGTTGAAGCGACGGTAAGACGTCGTGGAGGACCGAACCCACTTCAGTTGAAAATGGAGGGGATGAGCTGTGGATAGGGGTGAAAGGCCAATCAAACTTCGTGATAGCTGGTTCTCTCCGAAATGCATTTAGGTGCAGCGTTGCGTGTTTCTTGCCGGAGGTAGAGCTACTGGATAGCTGATGGGCCCCAAAAGGTTACTGACGTTAGCCAAACTCCGAATGCCGGTAAGTGAGAGCGCAGCAGTGAGACGGTGGGGGATAAGCTTCATCGTCGAGAGGGAAACAACCCAGACTACCAACTAAGGTCCCCAAGCGTGTGCTAAGTGGGAAAGGATGTGGAGTTGCACAGACAACCAGGAGGTTGGCTTAGAAGCAGCCACCCTTGAAAGAGTGCGTAATAGCTCACTGGTCAAGTGATTCCGCGCCGACAATGTAACGGGGCTCAAGCACACCACCGAAGTTGTAGATTTCATGTATTAGCCCGGCACCCTAGGTGTCCAGGCGCATGGAGTGGTAGGAGAGCGTCGTGTGGCGAGTGAAGCGGCGGTGTAAACCAGCCGTGGACGCCACACGAGTGAGAATGCAGGCATGAGTAGCGAAAGACGGGTGAGAAACCCGTCCTCCGAAAGACCAAGGGTTCCAGGGCCAGGCTAATCCGCCCTGGGTAAGTCGGGACCTAAGGCGAGGCCGACAGGCGTAGTCGATGGACAACGGGTTGATATTCCCGTACTGACGAAGAACCGCCCAAACTAATCCAGTGATGCTAAGTGTCTGAATCCCTTTGATGGATCCCTTCGGGGTGAAGCGTTGGGCCTAGCACACGACCCTATGCTGGTGCGGTTAGCGTATTAACAGGTGTGACGCAGGAAGGTAGCTGAGCCGGGCGATGGTTGTCCCGGTCTAAGGATGTAGGGCGAACGATAGGCAAATCCGTCGTTCATATAAGCCTGAGACCCGATGGGTAGTCCTCACGGACGAAATCAGTGATCCTATGCTGCCAAGAAAAGCATCGACGCGAGGTTCAAGTTACCCGTACCCCAAACCGACTCAGGTGGTCAGGTAGAGAATACCAAGGAGATCGAGAGAATCGTGGTTAAGGAACTCGGCAAAATGCCCCCGTAACTTCGGGAGAAGGGGGGCCTGAGGCGTGAAGGGATTTACTCCTGGAGCGTTTGACGGCCGCAGAGACCAGTGGGAAGCGACTGTTTACTAAAAACACAGGTCCGTGCTAAGTCGCAAGACGATGTATACGGACTGACGCCTGCCCGGTGCTGGAAGGTTAAGAGGAACGGTTAGCCGCAAGGCGAAGCTGAGAATTTAAGCCCCAGTAAACGGCGGTGGTAACTATAACCATCCTAAGGTAGCGAAATTCCTTGTCGGGTAAGTTCCGACCTGCACGAATGGCGTAACGACTTCCCAGCTGTCTCAACCGCGAACTCGGCGAAATTGCACTACGAGTAAAGATGCTCGTTACGCGCAGAAGGACGGAAAGACCCCGTGACCTTTACTATAGCTTTGTATTGGTGTTCGGTGTGGCTTGTGTAGGATAGGTGGGAGACTGTGAAGCTTGGACGCTAGTTCAGGTGGAGTCATTGTTGAAATACCACTCTGGTCACTCTGGATATCTAACTTCGGACCGTAATCCGGTTCAGGGACAGTGCATGGTGGGTAGTTTAACTGGGGCGGTTGCCTCCCAAAAAGTAACGGAGGCGCCCAAAGGTTCCCTCAACCTGGTTGGTAATCAGGTGTCGAGTGTAAGTGCACAAGGGAGCTTGACTGTGAGACTGACAAGTCGAGCAGGGACGAAAGTCGGGACTAGTGATCCGGCAGTGGCTTGTGGAAGCGCTGTCGCTCAACGGATAAAAGGTACCTCGGGGATAACAGGCTGATCTTGCCCAAGAGTCCATATCGACGGCATGGTTTGGCACCTCGATGTCGGCTCGTCGCATCCTGGGGCTGGAGTAGGTCCCAAGGGTTGGGCTGTTCGCCCATTAAAGCGGTACGCGAGCTGGGTTTAGAACGTCGTGAGACAGTTCGGTCCCTATCCTCTGCGCGCGCAGGAAATTTGAGAAGAGCTATCCCTAGTACGAGAGGACCGGGATGGACGAACCTCTGGTGTGTCAGTTGTTCCGCCAGGAGCACCGCTGATTAGCTACGTTCGGAACGGATAACCGCTGAAAGCATCTAAGCGGGAAGCCGGCTTCAAGATGAGATTTCCATGACTTAGGTCGAGAGGCTCGCAGCTAGACTACTGCGTTGATAGGCCGGATGTGGAAGTGGGGACTAACGACCCATGGAGCTGACCGGTACTAATAAGCCGATAAATTGATAACACCCCACCTCACTGGGCACCCTCGGGTGTCGAATGGTGAATGAGAATGATTCTCGCGTCCACTTTGTGGTTCCCGATTTACGGTCGGGAACTGGTTCTGATTCGCATCAGACCAACGAACGAAACATAAATCCATAGTGTTTCGGCGGCCATAGCGAGAGGGAAACGCCCGGTTACATTCCGAACCCGGAAGCTAAGACTCTCTGCGCCGATGGTACTGCAAGGGGGACCTTGTGGGAGAGTAGGACACCGCCGGACTTAAATTGTGAGATGGCCACACCCAGTGCTGAAAAGTACTGTGGTGTGGCCATCTTGCGTTAAGTCACCATTATCAAGTCATTCAGATTTAGGCTCAGGCAGGACTGAAGAAGTCGGCCAAGACCAAGGAAGAGGCAGCACCGTGAGCGATACCCCCAGGCGCGATGGTCCATCCAGAGATGGCCGCCCCGCGGGCGGTCGCGCTGGTGCTGGCGGCGCCGGACGTGGTGGATCCGATCGCGGCGGCTCCGATCGCGGCGCTAAGCAGCCGTGGGCCAAGCGGACCGATAGCGGTTCGGGCTCAAAGCCGGGGGAGAAGCGGCTCTGGACCAAGGGCGGCGCTCCCGCCCGCGGCGACCGCGACGCGCGAGAGCGTGAGCTTCCCGAAGACCGCGATCCATTCGGTATTCGCGCTGTTCGCGCCTATCACGAGGCCCCCGAGATTCCGGATGACGTCACGCCGAAGCAGCTCGATCGCGTCGCGCTCAACGAGCTGAAGACCCTCAGCAAGGAGAACGCCGAGGGCGTCGCGAAGCACCTCGTCATGGCCGCGCGCCTGATCGAGGAAGATCCGCAACTGGCTCACAACCATGCCATCTCCGCAGCCCGCAGGGCCGGCCGCATCGGCGTCGTTCGTGAGACCCTGGCGATCACGGCATATGCGATCGAGGACTATGCCCTCGCACTGCGGGAGCTGCGAACCTACCGACGCATCACCGGCCGCGATGACCAGCTTCCGATGATGGTAGACAGCGAACGCGGTCTCGGGCGGCCGGAAAAGGCGCTCGAGCTCGGACGATCCGTCTCCCGCTCGTCGCTGGCCGTTCCGGTGCAGGTCGAGCTCGCGATCGCCATGTCTGGCGCCCGCCTCGATCTCAACGACCCGAATGCTGCGCTCGTAGAGCTCGAGATTCCCCAACTGGATCCCAAGAAGGCTTTTTCGTACAGCCCTGGGCTGTTCGATGCATACGCGACCGTGCTCGAGGAGCTCGGGCGTGCCGATGAGGCTGAAGAGTGGTACTCCCGCGCCGAGCGCGCGGGACTCGCGCTCGAAGAAGCAGACGGCGATGACGACATGATCGAAGTCATCGAAGAAGAAATCGAGGAAACCCCCGGTGATGCAGCGGTTACTGAGCCTGTTCAGGCGGACGACGACCACGTCGATGACTGACCCCTCGCCGCTGGCGGGGATCGATCTGGTACTTGCCGATCTGGACGGGGTCGTGTACCGCGGGCCAGCCGCGTTGCCGCACGCCATCGAAAGCATCAACAGGATTGGGGATGCCGCGCGAGTCGCGTACATCACCAACAATGCGTCGCGCACCGACGTCTCGGTGGCCGAACATCTGACCGAGCTCGGCCTGACCGTCGCGCCGGATGATGTCGTGACCTCGCCGCAGGCCGCGGTCAACATTCTCAAGCAGACGGTGGATGCCGGCTCGACCATCCTGGTTGTGGGCGGCGACGGGCTGGTTGACGAGGTGAGCAAGGCCGGATTCGTCGTGACGAGGTCTGCCCTCGACGCGCCCGCCGCTGTCATCCAGGGATTTTCACCTGAGGTGGGCTGGACTCACCTCGCCGAAGCAGCCTTCGCCCTCAACGGCGACGGGACCACCGGCGACCTGCCGTGGATCGCCACCAACACCGACTGGACCATCCCCCAGGCGCGCGGCACGGCCCCCGGCAACGGGACTCTCGTGTCTGCTGTGCACACGGCCGTCGGTCGACTGCCCGTGGTCGCCGGCAAGCCCGAGGTTGCGATCTTCACCGAGGCGCTGCTGAGGTACGGCTCGAAGACGCCTCTGATGATCGGGGACCGACTCGACACAGACATCCTCGGGGCGAACCGCGCCGGCATGCCCTCGGTACTGGTGTTGACCGGCATCGACGGGCCGAAGCAGGTGCTGGCCGCGATCGAGGCCGAGCGTCCCACCTTCATCCTCGATGACCTTCGAGGTTTGCATGATCCGTACCCCGCAACGCAGACCCGTGAAATCGAGGGCGGCACCGTCACGGTTGTCGGCACAGCCGCCGTCCGTCGCGTCGGAAACGTGCTCACCGTCGATTCGGGTGATGGAATCGATCTGCTGAGGGCAGGAGCCGCCGCGATCTGGAACTCGGGACTCGCGATCTATGCGCTCGAAGTGCCACCCGAACTATATTCGTGAGCATGAGCGAAGCAGCCGCGAACAAAGCCGAACCCACCGGCGGTGTCGATGACCTCGAAACGAATTCATTGATGTCGCAACTGAGGGTCATCGAAGACCAACCCCTGGAGTCGCGAGCCGCGGCCTTCGTGCAGGTGCACGATCGCCTGCAGCGAAGGCTCGAGGGTGGAGACTCGCCGGCGTCACATGGGTGACTCCGGTCAACGACTGGATGCCGCCCTCGCCAGCAGAGGGCTTGCCCGTTCGCGCACGCACGCCGCGAAGCTGATCGCCGACGGACTCGTCACCGTCGACGGTGCCGGCGTCGTCAAGGCCTCAGCCCAGGTATCCGACGCTCAGGTGATTGCGGTTGCCGGCAGCGACCACTACGTGAGCCGTGCGGCGCACAAGCTGGTCGCGGCGCTGGACAGCTTCGGCGTGGATCCGGCGGATCGCCTCGCCCTCGACGTAGGTGCGTCGACCGGTGGCTTCACGCAGGTACTGCTGGAGCGGGGTGCCCGGCACGTGATCGCCCTCGATGTCGGTCATGGCCAGCTCGCGACATCCATCAGGCAGGACTCGCGGGTGACGGTCGTCGAGGGGTCAAACGCCAGGTACATGACGGCTGACACCCTGGCCGCCGAGAGTGGGCTGAGCGAAACCCCGACTCTTGTGGTGGGGGATCTCTCCTTCATCTCGCTCGCGACGGTGCTGCCAGCGCTCGTGGAGTCCGTGGGGCTCTCGGCAGACTTCGTGCTGCTGGTGAAGCCGCAGTTCGAGGTCGGTCGCACGGGCATCCGTGAGGGAATCGTGCGGGAGGCGGGTCTGCGCGACGACGCCGTGATGGGCGTGCTGTGGGCCGCGTGGGATCTCACGCTGGGCACCGCGGGCGTCATCCCTTCCCCCATCGCGGGAAACGCGGGAAATCACGAGTATGTGGTTTGGCTGAGCGCCACGGCCGGCAGCAATCCGACTGAATGGACACAGCAGGTTTCTGACATCACTCGAACGCTGAGAAACTAGTGGAAATCCCGATTTCGGGCCACAGCTACGCTGCAGGTTTCGCTCAGGCCAGGGTGAGGAAGAGCTTTTCGAGCTCGTCGACGGTGAGCTTGTTGTCGGGGTCTTCCGGGTTGGCGATGCATTGCCGCATGGCCGAGGAGACGATGGTGAAGCCTGCCTTGTCAAGCGCGCTCGAGACGGCAGCGAGCTGTGTGACGACGGAGCGGCAGTCGCCTCCGTTCTCGACCGCGGTGATGACCGCGTTCAGCTGACCCTGGGCGCGGCGGAGACGGTTGACGATCTTCTTCGTTTCTGCGGCGGCCTGGGCGAGGTCGGCCGCGGTCTGGTCGGCCGCGGTGAGTGCGGCGGTGTCAGGAGTACTCATGCTGTGGTGCTTCCATTTCGTGGGTTGAGTGAGGGGTGCACGGGTTATCGGCTCGCCGGTTCGGTGGGTAAGCCAGCCTCGACCCACGCGGTCGTACCGCCCTCGACATTGATGGCCGTCATTCCGTGCCCGGTCAGGACGTTGGCAGCGTGAGCGCTCCGTCGGCCCGACTGGCAGATGAGGTAGACGCCTCCTGTCGACGGAATTTCAGCAATCCGCGACTGGATGTCACCGAGCGGGATATTCACTGCCCCAGGCGCATGGCCGCCCGCATACTCATCCGGTTCGCGGACATCGATGAGTGCCGACGGCGCGAGGGAGGCGAGTTCTGTGACCGTGATCTGTTGCATGAGACGTTTTTCCTTCCGCGGTTTTCCGCCCTGATCAATGTTCGAGCCGGCCGAGCGAAATAATACCCGGCCCGGCGCTCCGTAATCTCGGTGTACAACATATTACCCCCGGGGGTATACTAAGTCGAGTACCAGTCATCGGTGAAAGGAAGATTCATGTGCAGTGCAGTTACCTGCCGTAAGTGTGGCAAGACGACGTGGGCGGGCTGTGGCCAGCACGTGGACCAGGTCATGCGCAACGTCCCCAAAAACAATCGGTGCGAAGGACATGTGAAGGAGCCGGGAAGCGGCTCGTTCCTGTCCCGTCTCTTCGGGCGCTAAGCCGACGAGGGAGTTTCATCCCAACGCCGCCGCTCGGTCGAAACCGCAGCGGCGGCGTTTTTTCTTCTAGCCTTCCGCTAATCATGCCAACCAGGAACCATGGACGGCGGGGCACGAAGGTGCCTCGCTGCCACTGACAGGAGTACTTCATGCCTTATACAAAAACCGTGCTGGTCGCCTCGAACTTCGACGACGCCGTCGCCCGCACCCGGGAGAGCCTGACTGAACACGGATTCGGAATCCTGACGGAAATCAACGTGACGGCGACCTTCGCGGAGAAGCTCGGCGCCGAAAGCGCGGACGCCGTCGGTGACTACCTCATCCTGGGCGCCTGCAATCCGAAGCTGGCACAGCGCGCGATCGCCGCAGACCCCAACATCGGTGCGCTCCTCCCGTGCAACATCGTCGTTCGACGCGGCCAGGACGCTGAGGCAACAACCGTTCAGGCGATCGATCCCCAAACCATGGAACAACTCAGCGACGCCCCCGAAATTGCTGCGGTCGCATCCGAGGTCTCAGAATTGCTCGACGGCGTGCTCGCGGCGGTCGCCGGCCCCTGATGTGCGGGCGACCGCGTTCGGGTCAGGCGCCCGCGATCAGCGATGTGATGCTCTGGGTCAGAACGAAGGCAGCGATCAGGAGGATCAGGATGGCGAAAGCCACCTTGACCACGCGTTCGGGCAGTCGTTTCGCGAATCGTCCTGCGATGAGCGATCCGACAATCGCGGCCGCTGAGAACGTCAAAATCAGCGGCCAGTCCAACGCACTGTCGGTGAGATGCGCTGTGAAACCGGCCGCCGAGTTGATCACGATAATGGCCAGCGACGTGCCGACAGCGACGCTCATGCGGAGCCCTAGCAGCAGAACGAGCGCCGGCGTGATGATGAATCCTCCGCCGATGCCGAGCATGCCCGTCAAGAAGCCCACGGCCAGGCCAACGAGTAGCACCTTGGGCAGGTAGGTCTTCAGGGTGCGGTTCGCCGTGCCGGACGCCGTTCCGGCGGCGGGGCTGGCGAACATGCGCACCGCGGCGACGATCATCAGCCCGGCGAAGATCAGCAGGAGGACGTCCGGGTGCAGCAAGCGGTTGACGGCGGCACCCGCCCACGCGGCCGGGATGCCGGCGATGCCCACGATCCCGACGGTCGGCCAGTCGATGCTGGTACGAACGCGGGGAATGACGCCCGAGAGTGACGCAAGCCCAACGATGATGAGCGAAGCCGGGATGGCCTCAGACGGGCTGAATCCCACCCCGTAGACCAGGGCAGGAACGGCGATGATGGAACCGCCCGCCCCAACGAGACCCAGGAGTGCGCCGATAATGAGCCCGAGCGGGATCGCGATGAGTGAGGACATTGGTCTGCTTTCGAGGCTGGGGGGGTGCCAGAAGGGGCGGTCTGGCGGTCAGGAGACAGCACGCTGGCGGCGACGGGATGCCGTCGCCAACCAGGCCACAGCGAAGAAGGCGACCGCCGCTATCCCGAGGATATTGAAGTCGACCGACTCGAGGATGGATGTGAGTGCGAAATCGGCGCCGACGATCTCGCCGAGGACGGCGATCAGCCCGGATGTGCCGACCACGAACGCGAGCGCCACCGATACCGATGTTGTCGCGATGTTGTGGTTCAAGGTACGTTTCGCGTCTGAGGACGCCCATCGGTAAACCCGGGAGACCAGCGCTCCGTCCAAAGTGTCGAAGAGGGTCATGCCGGCGGTGAAGAGAATCGGGAGGACCAGCACGGCGTACCAGGGCAGGGCCTGGGAGAACGTGCCGGCGAGTGCGAACAAGCTGATGGAAGCGACCGTATCCAGCCCTAGCCCGAACAGAACGCCGACCGGATACATTCGCGTCGGTCGGTCGACAAGCTTCGTCACCGGACTCAGGAGTCGGGCCATCAGGCCGCGGCCGTTCAGGGCCTTTGCAACGTCCTCGGACTGGTGGGCCTGCCCCGGCCGCAGGTTTCGCCGAGCGGCAGTCAACGACGCTAGCGCGGGCAGGTTCAGGATTCCTGTTGCCAGGAGGAACACGCCGGAGACTGTTCCTCCCCAGATCCCCGCGATGTGGCGGAGGGAGGAGCTGTCATCGGCGACCACGTCGGTGAAAGCGTTCGCCCCGACGGCGATGAGCAGCACGGCGAGGGCGACAACACTCGAGTGCCCCAGTGCGAACCAGAAACCCACGGAAGCTGAGCGTCGACCGCGAGCGATAAGTTGTCTGGTTGCGTTGTCGATCGCAGCGATGTGGTCGGCATCGAACGCGTGGCGTATCCCAAGCGCATAGGCACCCAGCGACAGAGCCAGCAGAGCCGCACCGTCGCCGCCCGCGGCACGCTGCATCGGCAAAATGGCGCCGAACAGCGCGCCCCAGCCGAGGACGTGCAACAGGATGATGGTCGCAGGAATCCTGAGCCCGCCGCGAGGGTGTACTCGCGGCGGGCTGACCTGGATGTCAATCACAGTGGGCTGGTGGCCGCTTAGCCGCGAACGATCGGGACGCCGGCACCCTCGGCGTCGTCGAACTTCGCATCGATGTGTACCACGTCATGGCCCACGCGCTCGAGGAGGCTGGCAGCGACGCCCGCACGGTATCCGGAGCCGCAGTGGATCCAGAGGCGACCGGTGGGAACATCCGCCAGGCGTCCGAGAAGTTCGTGCAGCGGGATGTTGACCGCTCCGGGCAGGTATGCGGCAGCGTGCTCGTCAACCCGGCGCACGTCGAGAACTGTCTCGTCCTCGTGTCGGTTTTCCAGGTATCCGGCCCACGATTCTCGCGGGTACGACCTCACGGTCACGTCCGGAGCCAGCGCGGCAGGGTCGGTGCCGACGGCCGCGTCCGGTGAATCAATGCCGATGCGCGAGAGGTCGCGGATGGCGTTCTCGACGTCGTCACGGGACCCGACGAGCGTCAGCTGCTCCTTCCACGGCAAGACCCAGCCGAGGTAGGTCGTGAAGGAGGATCCGTCGCCATATTCGAAGCTCACGGTGCCCTCCAGGTGGTCGCTGGCGAAGGCGACTCTGTTGCGAAGGTCCACGACCCATTCGCCGTCGGCCAGGCGCTTGCTGAGTTCTTCGGCGTCCAGCGATTCGGGAACCATGAGGTTGGGAGCGGTCGGTCCGGCGAGATTCGCCGGCGCCATATGTGCGTAGTAGGAGGGGTAATTGGTGAGGTTCGCGATCAGCTCCTGGACGAAGTGCTCTTCGTCCGGGTCGGTGAGGGCATGGTTGGACTCCAGCTGCTCCCCGACCGTCGACGCGCCGGCACCGCTCGCGGGCCCGGAGGAACAGAAGGAACCGAAACCGTGGGTCGGGTAAAGCGCGGCATCGTGCTCTGCTTCGTCGACGAGCCGTCGCACCGAGGCGTACTGGTCGCGGGTCAGCTTGACGGTGTCGTCGGCGTGTACGAGGTCGGTGCGTCCGACCGATCCAAACAGCAGGCTTCCGCCGGAGAAGACGGCCTGGTCATCACCGTGCGTCACGATGTATGAGAGATGCGTGTGTGTGTGCCCCGGGGTTGCGACGGCCTTGACCCTCAGCTCGCCGACGGTGACGATCTCGCCGTCCGCGATGGGCTGGCGCTCGTATTCGACGGAGTCTTCCGCGTTGACGAGGTACGCCGCGCCAGTCGCAGCGGCAAGGATGAGGCCGCCGGTGACGTAGTCGTTGTGGATATGGGTTTCCGCGATGTGCGTGATTCGGGCGCCAGCGTCGCTGGCAGCTGCCAAGACGCGGTCGGTGTCACGCTGGGGGTCGATGACGAGCGCGACCTCGCCGTCGTGGATGAGGTAGCTACGGTCCCCGAGCTGCGGAGTTTCGATGACGGATACATGCATTGTCGTGTCCTTTCGTTTACTGCTCAGCGTGCGAGGATGCGTTGTCGAGCTCGGCCACCCGGGCGCGGAACGCGTCCATGTCGAGCGCGCGAACCGCGGCGATGATTTCTTCCAACGTGGGTGCCGGCACGGCGCCCGGCTGCGAGAACACCAGAATGCCATCGCGGAACGCCATCAGGGTAGGGATGGATGAGATCCGGGCGGCAGCGGCGAGTTGCTGCTCGGCTTCGGTGTCGACCTTGCCGAACGTGACGTCGGGGTGGTTCTCGGCCGCCGCGGAATAAACCGGCGCAAACATGCGGCACGGGCCGCACCAGTCGGCCCAGAAGTCCACGAGGACTATTGCGTGGGTCGAGACTACTTCGGGGAGGCTCTTCTCTGTGAGATCGATGATCGGCATGGGTCAAGATTATACCCCCGGGGGTATAGCCGCAAGCGGCACGGGCGACTCGCTGGCTGGGCTCTCAGCGGGCCCCGCGCAGGGGCTGAAGTTCAGGGTTCGCGAATGATGCGGCGGGAAGAGGGCTGACCAGCCGAACGCGGGATGTTTCTTCCACGACCACGTGATTGTTGAGGTACTCCGCAATGACGGTCGCCGCATCTCCGCGGGAACGATCGGCGGTCCGGATAGGTGTGGCGACGGTGGAGCCCTCCAGTCCGCCGACTTTGCCCGGATCCGTTGGGAACCAGAAGCCGGCGAAGGAATAGGTGGCCTCAGGATCGAGATCGCTCCACTCGCTCTCATCGTGACGTTTCACCTGGACGTCTGAGATGCGTTCACCTTTGCCACTATGCACATCGAGCGCGAATCGCACTCCGGCATAGCTCGAGAGCCAGCCGCCGGCCCACGCGAACGGGTCGGGATTGAACGTGCCGTCCGCGGACTGTTCGATGCTCTTCCTGAGCTGCTCTCCACGAATCTCGATGCGGCCGATTTCCGCTCCAACCGGTAGGTAGTGATAGAGGTCTCCCAGCAGAATCGGGCCAGGCGGGACGTGGGTCCCGAAACGGAATCCGCGCAGGTGTCCGACATCCGCCCCTGAGACATCCCGGATAGCGCTGGCCAGCGCGTCGTGAGAAGTGCCGCTGACCGCAGCCGGCCGATCGTGATCGCAGAAGTTCGACCGATGCAGCGGTACGTCGGTGGTGCCGATGGCCGTGTCAATCGGCTGGTCGAGCAGTTCGCCGTTGATCGGGTTGCGGTGTGGGGTGAATCCCGATCCGGCCAGGAACGGGAGTCGGGCTTGAGCGACGAGACGGTCGATGTCGGCGTCGGGTTCGATGGAGGAGTCCACAACGTGGAGCACATAGTTCCACGCGGTGATGCGACCGTCTTCGATGGTGAGGTCGAACTGGCCCAGACGGGTTCCATCCTGGCCGACTTCGGAGACAAGGGCTCCGGTCGAGGTGACGACGCAGTGTCGGGTTTCCTCGTGCATGTCGGAGGAGAGGACCACTCCGATCCCCGGATTCTGGTCGGCGATGAGGACGTTCTTTGCCAACCCGAATTCCGAGATAAGGACGATGAGATCGACCTGATCCGCGCTTAGGGCCGCGACGTGATCCGGCAGTTCGCGGGCATCCGCTGTAAAGGTGATGCCGTCAGTGAGGCCGCGACCGACGGCGATACCTCGCTCGCTCGACAGGCCGATGACGCCTACGCGAAGCCCGCCGACGTGGATGACGGTGCGCGGGGGGAGAAGCGTTGTCGCGGAGTCTTCGTGGTACACATTCGCAGCGAGCGCCCCCCACCGACAGCCGACACCATCCGCACCGCTGCCTTCGCCGAACAGCTCGAGGAATCGTTGCTTGCCATAGAGGTAGTCCCAGTTGCCCGGCGCGAAGAGGTCCACCCCGAAACGGTCTATGACATCGACCATCGCCTGGCCCCGGGTGAACAGGGCTTCGGCTCCGCCCTGGATCGTGTCGCCAGTGTTGATGAGCAGGTTCGCCGGGTGCGCCTCACGGATCTCGCGAATTCGGGTGGCCATGCGGGCGAGACCACCCTCGAGGCGGCCGGTACCGTCGGCTCTGAGGTTGGGCCGCGGGACCAGGTGACCATGAAGGTCACCCAGGTGGATCAGAGTGAGCTCAGCCATCGACCGGTCCACTGTTCACCAGCGCCGCCTCGGTCTGCCTCGACCGCGGAACCGGGCAGGAATCCTCGCTGGTCATTCGTCGAATAAGCGCCCAGAGCAGGAGACCGATTGATGCGGCAGCGAGGTACGGCTGGATCGGTTCGAAGAATTGCATCGCGCCCGTTGTGCCCAACGCGAGGAGGACGAGCTTGTTGCAGACCGGACAGCCTACGGCGAAGAACGACACGATCGCCCCGGCGCTGCCGAGCCGCGCTGTGGTCTTTCGGGCTGGGGCATCTGGGCGGGACACGTACGTGGCGGTCAGGAGTCCGGCGAGTACGGCGGTGACGATCAACACCGGCTGCGCCCACCAGGTCGGGGGAATCTCGCGCCAAAACAGGGGCGTGTCGATGAGATCCGTCGGAATGGCGACGATCAGATAGGTCGCCGCTGCGGTGCCAGCCGCCACCAGCCATCGCCGCATCGGCCAGCCGCGGAGGTTTCGGCTCAGGGTTGAGAGTCGCTCGTTCATTGGACTGCCTTTCGTAAACCGCACCGCGTTATCACTTGACACTCTCATGTTCCGTCGCGGCTGCGCGCCGCATCCGGTAGGAACGCACACTGAACCCAGCGACGACGAGAGAGAGGGCCAGCACTGCAACGATGCTGAAGGTGAGGTTGGATACGCCGGATGCCAGGTCCAGCACCCAGCTCTCTGTCGCGAATTGGTCAGAGATGGTCAGAATTCCGCCGAGGCCGGCCGTGCCCTCGGTCGCGAGCAGGAGGATGCCGATCCCGATGGAGAGAGCGCCGGCGACGATCATCAGCCAGGAGTTTTGCCACCGTCCGATGTGGAGGGTGCGCGGTCGCAGCCATGACCGCTCGCCGAGCCTGGCGCGATCCCAGACGAGCGCGAGAATCACGAGCGGGATCACCATGCCGAGGGCATAGACGGCCAGGAGAATCGCGCCGTAGAGAGCATCCCCGCCGATAGCGGCGACGGTGAGGACGGACCCAAGAATGGGCCCGGCGCACATACCGGCGACCCCGTACACGGTTCCGAGAAGAAATACCGAGGCCGCGGAGGTCCCCTCAGCGCCCGCGCCTCGCGTGAAGCTCGGAAGCCGGATGCCGGAGAGCTGCACCAGGCCGAGAGCGATGATCACGACCGAGGCGACTACGACGAAGACTGCGCGATTCTCGCTGAACAGGGCGCCGACCGATCCGGCAAGAGCGCCAATCGGCACCAGGGTGGCGATCAAACCGAGGTAGAAGACCCCCGTCCGTGCGAGCAGGCGCGTCGGAGAGCTGAATGCGTAGGAGAAGAACGCCGGGAGCAGCATGACGGAACACGGGCTCAAAAGAGTCAGGATGCCGCCAATGAGCGCGCCGGCGTAGCCGATCTGCATCAGCGTGCGGCCTGGTCGAGTTCGGCCTCGATAGCTGCCTGGAACGCTGAGAGGGGCTGCGCTCCGCTCAGTGGTGTGTCGTTGACGAGGAACGTCGGTGTGCCGGTGACTCCGATCGACCGTCCCTCCGCGAAGTCCGCGTCGACCCGTTCCCGCAGTTCGGGGTTGTTCAGGTCCGCTTCGAACGCAGCCATGTCCGGTATCCCGATCTGCTCGGCGATCTCAAGCACGCGCTCGGGTGGCAGCGCGACGTGGCCGCGCTCGGGCGCGTCTGCAAAGACTGCTTCGCTGAATTCCCAGAACAGCCCCTGCTCACCCGCCGCACGCGCGGCCACAGCGGCCTCGAGGGACTCGTCACCGAAGACCGGCATGTCCCGCCACTCCATCCGCACCTGCCCGGACTCGACGTACTCATCGATCAACTGCGGCATCGTGTCGCGAGCGTAGACCCCGCAGAACGGACAGCGAAAATCGGCGTACTCGACCAGTACGACGGGAGCATCGACGGATCCGATGGCCGTGGGGTCCCCGTCTATCCGACGGGACAGGTCGAACTCTGGTTCCCCACCGGATCCGGCTGGATTGCTCGCCGACGAACCAGGAACCCCGGCCTCCGGACCCGCGGGCTGTTGCGCTGCGACTCCAACTCCCACGACCCCGGCAACGAGCACCAGGAGAGCCGCAGCAATGGCATACCCTTTCCAGGATCGGCCTGCTGAACTACGTTTACTGCCTGAAGACGACATCAGACTCCTCTCATGTCGGAAAATGTCATGAACAGTAAAATGTACATACATTTAGTCGGAGAAGAAAGTGAGCGACGTGATCGAGGCTGAATCTCCGAATCCCGAATCTGCCGGGCCGTTGTGGAGGGTGATGTCGGCCGACATCGGTAAACGCCTCGCGCGCGGGGAATTCGCGGACGGGTTTCCCGGGGAAATGGAGCTCGCGCAGGAATATGGGGTCAGCCGGGGAACAGCACGCAACGCCCTGCGACCGCTGCGCGAGAGTGGGGCGATAACCGCGCAACGGGGACGCCGCCAACGCGTCATCGAATCGGAGGACGGACTGCTCTTTGGGCCGCTGCACAGCCTGTTTGCCTCAGTCCGTGCAGCGGGAATGACGCAGCGAAGCACGGTCCTCACCCAGACCGTGACGACGAATTCGCGGGCGGCAGCATCCCTCGGTATGAACCCGTCGAGCCCTCTTTTCTATTTGGCCCGTGTGCGATTCGCCGATGCCGAGCCTCTCGGATGGGATGAGGTCTGGCTGCCGAACCATCTCGTCGAGCCCCTCCTGAAGGTGGACTTCTCGAATACCGCCCTCTACAAGGAGCTTCGGGAGCGTTGCGGCATCACCCTGGAAGGCGGGCAGGAGGAAGTCAGGGCCGACCTGGCCGACGCGCGTGACGTCGAGTACCTCAGTTGCAGTCCGGGTGAGCCGATCCTGCGAATCCAGCGACTCGGCAGGCACGCGGGTGCGCCGTTCGAGTTCCGGCAGAGCCGCATCCGCGGAAATCGGTACGCCGTCTCGACGCATTTCGGCGCGCCGATCGAGGACGACTAGTCCCTAATCGGGCCTTCCATGGCCACGTGTTCACGGGGGGTCTTCGTTCAGGCGGCG
>CAVWNM010000002.1:0-15570 GCA_963756345.1 uncultured Actinomycetota bacterium
CACAGCGCAACGAGATCTATGCGACTTACACGGGCGAAGGCAACGTTGACGGCTCGACTCTCATCGCGACCATCTTCGACCAAAACCGCGAAGAGGTCAGCTACGACGAGATCTCCAAGTTCGCGCTCGATGCCACGGTCGACGGTGAGGATGCCCGCTTCTTCGAGCACGGTGGCGTCGACGTGTCGTCCGTTGTCAGGGCGGCGCTCGCCAACCTGAGCTCCGGCCAGGTCGAGAGCGGGGCATCCACTCTGTCGATGCAGCTCGTCAAGAACATCGGCACCGCGGAGGCCGAGAACCTGCCCACGCAGGAGGAACGCGACGCCGCGTACGAGAAGTCGAAGGAAGAGTCGTTCGATCGCAAGCTGAAGGAGATGAAGCAGGCGATCGGGCTCGAGAAGAAGTACACGAAGAAGGAAATCCTCACCGCCTATCTCAACATCGCGAACTTCGGGAACGCGACCTACGGCATCCAGGCGGCAGCGCAGCGCTACTACAGCATCAACGCCAGCGACCTGAACATCGCGCAATCGGCCAGCCTCGTCGCCATCGTGCAGTACCCGAACGTGCGTAACCTCGGTGACCCCGAGAACTTCCAGGCGAACAAGGAACGTCGCGACTACATCATCAACGCCATGTATGGCGCAGGCAACATCACCGCCGCGGAACGCGACGAAGCCCTGGCCACTCCCGTCGATGAGACGACCATCAGCCCGAAACCTGCGGTGAATGGATGCCTCGCCGCCAACGACTACGCCAAGTTCTTCTGCGACTACGTCGTCAAGAGCGTGGGCGACTTCGAGTTCCTCGGCAACACCGCCGCCGAGCGCAAGGCCAACTGGAAGATCGGTGGCTACAAGCTCTACACCACGCTCGACATGGATGTTCAGATCCCGGCCCAGAACGCCACCTGGACCTACGCCCCCAACACCGAGACCGGGATTCTCCCTCGGAAGCGCCACATCGACCGTGCAGCCCGGCACGGGTCGGGTGCTGGTGATGACGCAGAACAAGCTCTTCGATGACACCGCAGAGGGCGCCGGCTCGATTGCGACAGCCGTCAACTTCAACACCAGCTATGAATACGGTGGATCATCCGGCTTCCAGCCGGGCTCGACCTACAAGGTCTTCACCCTGCTCGATTGGCTGAAAGCGGGCAACGGCGTCGAGGAACGGGTGAGCGGTAGTCCAAACTCCAAAGAACCGTTCAGTTCGTACACTGCGTGCGGGGAAAAGCTGAGCGGCGGAACGTTCTCGTTCAAGAACAACGCAGGTGAAGCCGGCACATACACGGTGCGAAACGGCACGGTGAACTCGGTCAACGGTGTGTTCTTCTCGATGGCCAAGCAGCTGGACCTGTGCGACATCCGCGACGTCGCAGCGAGCCTCGGGGTTGAGCGCGCCGACGGCGAGCCGCTGGAGACCAACCCGACCTCGATCATCGGCACGAACACCGTTACGCCCCTCAGCATGGCGGCCTCATACGCTGCCATCGCCGCTAACGGCCTGTACTGCAAGCCCATCATCGTCGACAAGGTGACGATGCCCGATGGTTCGAGCGTCGCCGGACAGAGCCCGGATTGCCGCCAGGCGATCGGGGCAAACATTGCGGCGACCGCCATCGACGTGCTCAAGGGCGTCATGGTGACGCGGAAACCAGGTCTACTCGAACCCCGGCGACGGAATTCCGATCTTCGGCAAGACCGGCACGACCGACAGCGCGAACCACACCTGGATGGCCACCGGAACGTCCACGGCGGGCACCGTCGTCTGGGTGGGAAACATCATCGGCGACTACGACATCCTTGACTCCGGATATGCCGGCGTCTCGGGCATCCGCCTCAGGCACTACATCATGAACCCGACCGTCACCGCCCTGAACAACAAGTACGGCGGCGCCGACTGGCCCGCTGCCGATCCAGAGCTGCTGACGGGCGGCGGGCAGACAGTGCCGCCGGTCGAGGGACTGACCGTAAGCGCGGCCCGCACGATCCTCGAGGGGCTCGGGTTCTCCTACGCCGATGGCGGGTCCAGTCGACTCAAGCCTCGAAGCCGGCAGGGTCGTGGGCACGGATCCTCCCGTCGGCACCATTTCGGCCAAGGGCGTCACCATCACCGTCTACACGAGCAAGGGCAACCAGATTCCGTTCCCCGACGTTGTGGGTGACGGAAAGACGAACGACTTCAACGATGCCAAGAGTCAGGTGCAGGCGGCAGGGTACGCGTCGGTGAGCCAGCAGTGTGTCGTCCTGGCCCCAACGTCCGGACCTGGACCCGTGTTGGCGACAGACCCACGCGTGGGCAAGGTCCAGTCGAGTGACCCGGCGGCTGGTACGCCGACGGTTCCCGGCGTACCTGTGACGCTCGGCGTCGGCAAGATCAGCTGCCCGTGAGTCCCAGTCCCGGGCGGGTGACCGGAACAGCCCTCGGCGTCGCGGCGGCGGCTGGTGTTGCCGCGTTCGCGTGGGGCGCTCTGGTTGAACGCAATCGCTTCACCGTCCGCTACGAGACTGCTGCTGTGCTCGAACCTGGCGCGCGCCCGATCACCGTTCTTCACCTGTCTGACCTGCACATGGCGCCCTGGCAGACTCGCAAGCAGGACTGGCTTCGCTCCCTGGCACTGATCGAGCCCGATCTGATCGTCAACACCGGTGACAATCTCGGACATGCGGATGGTATCGATGGGGTGATGCAGGGACTCGACGTCTTCGCCGGCGTCCCCGGGGTCTACGTCCATGGATCGAACGATTACGTTGGGCCGCAACTCAAGAATCCGTTCGCCTACTTTGCCGGCCCCTCCGCCAGGCCGGAGGATGCGGTTGCGCTCGACACGGCGACGACTCGAGGCGTACTTCGAGAACGAGCTGGGATGGCTCTCGTTGAACAACGCCGCGCGCGCAATCGAGATGCGCGGCTCCCGCCTGGAATTCTTCGGAACGAACGATGCTCATCGCGGATGGGACCGACTGGACAAGCTTCCGGGCGCCATCGAGGAGATGCGTGAAAACGTGGGATGGCAGGACGAGCCTTCCGGCCCCGAGTCTGTGTCGATCGGGGTGACTCACGCGCCGTACCGGCGGGTGCTCGACTCATTCGTCAACTACGGTGCCGAGATTATTTTCGCCGGGCATACGCACGGCGGCCAGGTCCGCATCCCCGGCCAGCCCGCGTTGGTGACAAATTGCGATATCCCTCGCGAGCAGGCTCAGGGCCTGAGCATCTGGCAGCACGCTCGGAAGGCCGCGTATCTGAACGTCAGCGCAGGGATCGGCACCTCGATCTACGCACCCGTCCGCTTTGCCTGCCCACCCGAAGCAGTCGTCGTGACATTAACCGGCAGAGATTTCAGCTATTCTTGATGAGTTGACGCTTCGGCGTCAGCGATCGGGGTGTGGCGCAGCTTGGTAGCGCGCTTCGTTCGGGACGAAGAGGTCGTGGGTTCAAATCCCGCTACCCCGACACATGGCCACCACAGAGTGACCACACATCGCCCTCCTTCGGGAGGGCGATGTGTTTTTCTAGGCGAAGTCCGGATCCGGCGCACTGCCGTAGCTGAACTCGGCCCTGGGCCGCCAGCCGTTGTTCAGCACGCCATCACTCTCGCCGAGGTAGCAGGCGCCGCACAGTGATTCGTACGTGACATCCACCCCGTCGATCGCGACCTGATCGCCATCGAAGATGTACTGGTCGCCGACGCGCCGCGCGTTGAAGACCGCCTTTCGGCCACAGCGGCAGATCGTCTTGAGTTCCTCCAGCGAGTGCGCGATCTCCAGCAGACGCCTGCTCCCCGGGAATGCGACGGTCTGAAAGTCGGTACGGATGCCGTACGCCAGCACGGGGACATTCTCGAGGATGGCAATCCTCAGCAGGTCATCCACCTGCCCCTCCGTAAGGAACTGCGCCTCATCCACGAGCAGGCAACTCACGGTCGAACCGGTGCGCTCGATGACGGCAGCGCGCTGGCGCTGAAACTTCTGGAGGATGTCTTCGTCGGGTGCCACAGTGAAATCGACGGGTCGGGTGACCCCCAGCCTCGAGACGATGTCGGAATCGCCCTTCGTGTCGACCCGCGGCTTCGCGAGCAGCACGCTGTGCCCACGTTCCTCGTAGTTGAATGCTGCCTGGAGCAACGCCGTGCTCTTGCCACTGTTCATGGCTCCGTAGCGGAAATATAGCTTGCTCATTGTCCTGTCTCGATTAGCGCAGGAAACCGTCTTCAGCCGCCCGCCGGATAAGTTCGGCCTTCTTGCTGGCCGGACGATCCACCTTCGAATACTTTTCTCGTACACGTCGAAGATACGTCTTCGCGGTCTCATACTGCACATTCATGCGCTCGGCCACCTCGGGCGTGCTGAGCCCTGAGGCGTACAAGGTGAAGGCCTCCGCCTCCCCCGCACTCAGTTTGGGGCGCACACGGGCGGTCGCGCCATCGGGCAGTGGCCGCCAGTCGCGCTGTCCAGGGTCAGGTGCCACGCCCATGGCCGCGCGAGCCGCTTCCATCACCTCGCGCATTGGCAGCGTCTTTGACAGGAACGCGACGGCGCCTGCTGCCAGAGCTCGTTCGCTGGCCTCCGGTGTGTCCAGGCTCGACAGCACGATCACCTTGGCTCCAGCGGCCCGGCACGTACGCACCCGGGCTTCGATGGAGACCGGCTCTTTCAGCTGGAAGTCGAGGAACACGAGATCAGTGGGAAAGTTGCTGCTGTGCACGAGCTGCTGCCAGGTGCTGGCGCTGAGTACGAGTTCGAAGTCTGGTGCGTTGGTGGCGATCCAGCTTGCGAGGCTGTCGAGGAGCACCTCATGATCGTCAAGGACTGCGAGCCGCACCCGGGCAGGCACCTGCTCGTTCGTGTCGAGCTGGACTGGGTCGGTGACTGTCATCGGGTTCCTTGGCGCATGGTGTTCGGGTAGCGCGGGGCATCCGCTTCATTTACGCGGTTCACCGTGCCCCGCTAGCGGTGAATCATCCCACTATTACACATAGCTACCACGGTCCGGCAGCCCACAATCGGGGTACACGGATCGACGCAAAAGCGAGGACAAGACGGGGGACATTGATAATGTCTCACGTCCCCCGAAGCGTCGTCAGGGGTTGATGTTCAGAACGCGGGCGGTGCGTTCGATCGTCTCCCGCGCCAGGTCAGGCTGGTCGGCGAGCGGTTGCCCGAAGGTGGGGATCATTCGCTCGAGCTCCGGACGCCAGGCTTCCATTCGTTCCGGGAAGCACTTCTCAACGAGACCCAGCATGATCGGAACGGCGGTCGACGCGCCAGGTGATGCTCCGAGAAGGCCGGCGATGCTGCCATCGGACGCAGCGACCACCTCGGTGCCGAACTGCAGCACACCGATCTTCTGCTTGTCTTTTTTCATCACCTGCACGCGCTGCCCGGCGGTGATTGTGTACCAGTCCTCGGGCTTCGCATCAGGATAGAACTGCTTCAGTTCATCGAACTTCGTCGCCTTCGAGGCTGCGAGCTGGCTGACCAGATACTTCACAAGACTGAGGTTCTGAGCACCGGCCGCCACCATCGGGATCACGTTGTGCCAGCGCAGCGACGCGAACAGGTCGAAGATCGAACCGGTCTTCAGGAACTTCGGGCTGGCGCCGGCATACGGGCCGAACATGAGACTCCCCTTGCCATCCACCACCCGCAGGTCGAGATGCGGAACAGACATGGGGGGCGAACCGGTGGCCGCCTTGCCGTAGACCTTCGCCTTGTGTCTGGCGACAATCTCGGGATTGTCGGTGCGAAGGAATTCGCCGCTGACCGGGAAACCCCCGAAGCCCCTGATCTCCTTGATGCCGGACTTCTGCAGCAGGTTGAGCGCGTAACCGCCCGCCCCTACGAAGACGAAGCGTGCGTCGAGCGGCCTGATCGGGGTGAGACCGACATCGTGCCGCATCTTCAGCCGCCAGAGACCGTCACGGGTGCGCTTGAGACCGGTGACCAGCACCTCCGTGTTGAGCTTCGCCCCACCGTCCACAAGGTTCTTCGACAGGAGGTTTGCGAGTGCTCCGAAGTCGACGTCGGTGCCTGAGGCGATTCTGGTCGCCGCGATCGGCTGCGACTTGCTGCGCCCGGGAATCATCAGGGGCGCCCAGGAACGGATGACCCTGGCATCCTCGCTGAACTCCATCCCCGCAAACAGTGGGTGGTCCTTCAGCGCGTCGAACCGCTTGCGCAGGTATTCGACGTTCTTCTCGCCCCAGACGAAACTCATGTGCGGCGTTGCGTTGATGAACGCACTCGGCTCGGGCAGCGCACCGTTCTCCACGAGGAAAGACCAGAACTGGCGCGACACCTGGAACTGCTCGTTCACCTTGACCGCACTGGCGATGTCGATGGATCCGTCGGGGCGCTGTGGCGTGTAGTTGAGCTCACACAGTGCCGCGTGGCCGGTGCCGGCGTTGTTCCAGGGATTGGTGCTCTCGAGGGCGAGATCATCGAGTCGCTCGAAGATCTGGATCTCCCAGTCCGGCTCGAGTTGCTGGAGGAGGGCACCGAGGGTGGCACTCATGATGCCCCCGCCGATAAGGGCGACGTCGACGGGTTTGCTCACCATGTCAGTTTAGTGCCGGTTAGAGGTCGAGTTTGGCGAGTTCGGCGTTCATCCGTGCGGCCATTTCCGCATACCCGGCGTCGTTCGGATGAAGTCCGTCGGCTGCCATCCACTCGGGGTGACCCTCTATCCAGCGCGACGCGCCGGGGATGTAGTCGGCTCCGATCCCGGCTGCGGCATCCATCACCCAACCATTGATGACCTCGACGGAATCGGGACGCGCGTCCGTGTACCAGAAGGGTTCGACCACGATGAAACGGGCGTCGGGCAGCGCAGCCGAGAGCCTGTCCAGGTCGTCGGTGATCTGATCTCGGATGGCGTCCGCCCTCGCGTCGAAGCTGAAATTGTCGTTGAGCCCCATCGTGATGAAGACGATGTCTGGACGATCGTCGATGATCTGGCTGGGCTGGTCACCGTCACCGAAAGTGGACCTGTTGTTGATGAACCCGAGTCCATTCACGCTCGGGTTGAACTCGCTCCAGCCGCGTTCGTCGCAGATGATGGTCGACCAGCGCTTGTCTGCGCCGGATGCCCCTGTACCCAGGGTGTACGAGTCACCGTAGAACGCGACCCTGGTCGCGCTCGGGTCACGAGGCTCGGACGACGGGGTCGGCAGCGCCGGCGAGCAACCCAGGAGCATGACGGCCGAACCCACGGCGAGCATGGCCGACACGACGGCGACCACAACATCGTTTCGAGTTCCCATGTCCACTATTCGACACCGAGGGCCGGTTGGGTGGGAAATAAAGATGGTTGTTCCGCCCTACAGGAAACCTCCCGCTGGATGCGCCATGCTGGGATCGACGACCCACGATGCCGGGAGGCTCCATGCGATCCGTTCATGACCACAAGGGCACCGTTGCGGTGTTCGCCGGCCTCTCGCTCGCTGGCGCGCTTGCCGGATGCAGCGCGACCGGGTCCGGCGCAACCGAAACGGATCCTGCAGCCGAGAACGTCGCATACTCCGACGGCACGTACACCGAGAGCGGCAGCTACCAGTCGCCCAACGGCACCGAAACCGTGGACGTGACGGTCACCCTGACGGACGACATCGTCACCGACGTCGAGGTCGTCGGCTTCGGCGAAAGCCCGGATTCCCGGCGCTACCAGGGTGAGTTCATCGACGGGATCGCCGCAGAGGTCGTGGGCAAAGACATCGACTCGCTCTCCGTCGACAAGGTCGCAGGATCATCCCTGACGAGCGGCGGATTCAACGCCGCGTCTGAACGCGATCAAGGCAGACGCTGCCTCCTAGCGTGCAGTTCGACGCGATCGGCACCAGCTGGCAGATCGACACGACCCTGCCGGTCTCGCCAGAGCTGTCTACGCGCATCCACGACCGGATTGAGGCGTTCGACCTCACGTACTCCCGGTTTCGGGACGACTCGCTCGTGACGCGAATCTCCCGGGCGGCCGGCACGTTCGAATTTCCGGATGACGCAGCGGCACTGTTTGATACCTATCGGCGCCTCTATGCCGCCACGGACGGTCGCATGTCGCCGCTCGTCGGGCGGGCAATGGAGGATCTCGGCTACGACCGCTCCTACTCGTTGCGCCCCACCGGCAGGGCGGGGCCGACCCCGCGCTGGGACGAGGCGTTCGCGTGGAACGGCCGCACCCTCACCACTGCGCGACCGGCACTGATCGACGTGGGCGCCGCCGGCAAGGGATACCTCGTCGACATCATCAGCGGGCTGCTGGCGGATGCCGGTCACACGGAGTTCATCGTCGACGGCAGCGGCGACCTCCGGCAGAGCGGTGCCGAGCCCATCCGGGTGGCGCTGGAGCATCCGAAGGACCCGACCAAAGCGATCGGTATCGCACACCTCCGGGGCGGCTCGATCTGCGCTTCCGCAACGAATCGGCGCACCTGGGGCGACGGCATCCATCACGTCATCGACGCGACCACGGGACTGCCCACCCGTCGCGTGATCGCCACGTGGGCCGTCGCGCCGCTCGCCCTCGACGCCGACGGGATCGCGACCGCGTTATTCTTCACGGAACCGGAACGCATCGCCAGCGAGTTCCACTTCACCTGGGTGCGGATGCTCTCGAACGGCCGAGTCGAAAGCTCGCCGGAATGGGATGGGGAGTTGTTCACATGAGACGAGTGCTCGACCGCGTCACCGGCCGCGTCACCATGTACAAGCTCGTGCTGGCCTGCCTGCTGGCCATCGCCGCGGTCGCCGTGCTGCTGTCCCTCCTCGGGCAGCTCAGCCGGACCCCGCTTGAGCTGCTCGTCTCTGTCGTAGTCGCTGTCGGGTCGACGGTGCTCACGGGGAGGCTGGCCGCACTCGTCGTGAAGAGAACGGCGCACGTCGAGTCATCCATCATCACGGGCCTGCTGATCTTCATGGTGATGGAGCCGACGACCGAACCGCTGGCGCTGGGCGGCATCGCGCTCGCAGGCACGATTGCGACGGCATCCAAGTACCTCATCGCAGTGCGCGGTCGCCACATTCTCAACCCCGCAGCCGCCGGGACGATCGTGGTCGGTGCGGTGGGCCTCGCGTTCCCGGTCTGGTGGATCGGCACGCCATACCTGCAGCCCGTGATCATCATCGGGGCGCTGCTGGTGCTGTACCGAACACAACGACTCGCGATGGGCGCGACCTTTGCCGCGGTTGCCGGTGCCGTCAGCGTCGCCGCATCCCTGCTGGGCGGCAGCACACTCGAGTCGGCTCTCGGCTTTGCGTTCCTGTCGTCTGCGCTCTTCTTCTTCGGCGGATTCATGCTGAGCGAACCGCTCACGCTCCCCCCGCGCCGGTGGCAGCAGCTGACCGTTGCCGTCATCGCGGCACTCGTGTTCGCGGTTCCCTTCAACTCGGGCTACCTGAACAAGTACCTGCTGGCGCTGCTGGTGGCGAATCTGGTGGCCTTCGGATTCGGCCAGCGTCGTGGCATCCGGCTCAGTTTTCTCGGCAGCAGACAGATCGGGCCCGCCAGCGTCGAGCTCACCTTCCAACCGTCGCGCCCTGTGCGTTTCGCGCCCGGCCAGTACATGGAACTCACCATCCCGCACCGAAAGGCAGACTTCAGGGGCACCCGTCGCTACTTCAGCATCTCGTCCGCTCCCGGCGGTGACGGCCCCATCACGTTCGCGATTACGGTGCCGCCCACGGGCTCCAGTTTCAAGCGGGCGCTGCTCGGGCTGGCGCCAGGCGCGATCGTGCACGGCACGTCGGTTGGTGGCGATTTCACACTGCCGCGGGATGCCTCGACGCCGCTGCTGCTCGTCGCGGGTGGCATTGGGATCACCCCCTTTGCGAGCCAGCTGGCTCACGTCATCGCCAGTGGGGAGCGGCGGGATGTCGTGGTCGCGTACACCATGAGCTCGGCGGGCGAGCTGCCGTACCGGGACCTGCTCGAACGATCCGGGGCCCGGGTCGTGCTGTACGCCCCCGAGGTGCCCTCGTCGCTGCCAGAAGGGTGGATGTACGGCGGAAGCGGTCGCGTGACCGGGGAGCGCCTTGCCGAGGCCGTCCCGGATCTCGCGCGCCGCCGCGTCTACGTGTCAGGGCCGCCCGCGCTGGTGACCGACCTGCGGTCGGCGCTGCGGTCGCAGGGAGTGCGGCGCGTGCACTCCGACTACTTCTCGGGCTACTAGCCGCTGGCCTCGCGTCGGTCGCCGGTTCTACGATGGCCGCATGGCCGCCATCGCCGATCGTCCGCTGCTGGAGTTCGACGTCGTCGCCCAGTGGGAGGCATGGCTCGCCGACGAGCTCGACCACAACGGTGTGCGACTGAGACTGCGCAAAAAGGGCACGACCCTGCCGGGAATCACCTACGCCGAGGCTCTCGATGTCGCCCTCTGCCAGGGATGGATCGACGGCCAGTCCGGCTCGATCGACGCCGACTACTACTTCGTGTCGTTCTCACCGCGGCGAACGCGCAGCCCCTGGTCACAGATCAACCAGGGGCATGTCGCGAGGCTCATCACCGAGGGCAGGATGCGCCCGGCCGGGTTCGCGGAGATCGATCGCGCGAAGGCAGACGGGCGGTGGGACGCCGCATATCGGCAGAAGGACGCCGTGGTTCCGGCCGACCTGCAGGCCGCGCTGGACGCGAACCCCGCCGCATCCACGATGTTCGCCGCCCTGACCGTGCAGAACAGGTTCGCCATCCTGTTTCGCATCGGAAATGTGAAACGACCCGAGACGCGCGCTCGAAAGGTCGCAACCTACGTTGAGATGCTGGCCAGGGGCGAGACCATTTATCCCCAGAAGGCCGGCACACAGAAAACCACTGCAGAAACGGAAGAAGGGCCGGAAGCGTGAGCTTCCGACCCTTCATTCGACGCGAGACCTAGGCGAGACGGGTCGCCAGGTTCTTGTCGAGGGTGTCGAGGAACTCCTCGGTGGTCTCCCACTTCTGGTCCGGTCCGACGAGAAGAGCGAGGTCCTTCGTCATGTGTCCGGCCTCGACGCTCTTGATGACGACGTCTTCGAGGGTGTGCGCAAACTCGGCGAGCGCCGGGTTGTCGTCGAGCTTGGCCCGGTGCGCGAGGCCGCGGGTCCATGCGTAGATCGAGGCGATCGGGTTGGTGGATGTCGGCTTGCCTGCCTGGTGCTGGCGGTAGTGGCGGGTCACGGTGCCGTGCGCGGCCTCGGCCTCGACGACTGACCCATCCGGAACTGACAGCACCGAGGTCATGAGCCCGAGCGATCCGAAGCCCTGGGCCACGGTGTCTGACTGCACGTCACCGTCGTAGTTCTTGCAGGCCCAGACGTAACCGCCCTCCCACTTCATGGCCGAAGCGACCATGTCGTCGATGAGCCTGTGCTCGTAGGTCAGTCCGGCGGCGTCGAACTTCTCCTTGAACTCCGTGACGAAGATCTCTTCGAAGATGTCCTTGAAGCGACCGTCGTATGCCTTCAGGATGGTGTTCTTCGTCGACAGGTACACGGGGTAGTTGCGTGAGAGGCCGTAGTTGAGGCTCGCACGGGCGAAGTCGACGATCGACTCGTCGAGGTTGTACTGCACCTGGGCGATTCCGTCGCCCGGTGCGTCGTACACCTCGAACTTCATGGGCTCTGAGCCGTCGTCCGGAGTGAACTCGACGGTGAGCTTGCCCTTGCCCTTGAAGAGGAAGTCGGTGGCGCGGTACTGGTCACCGAAGGCGTGACGGCCGATGATGATCGGCTTGTTCCAGCCCGGGACCAGGCGCGGGATGTTGGAGATGATGATCGGCTCGCGGAAGATGACGCCGCCGAGGATGTTGCGGATCGTGCCGTTCGGGCTGCGCCACATCTTCTTGAGACCGAACTCTTCGACGCGTGCCTCATCCGGCGTGATCGTCGCGCACTTGACGCCAACGCCGTGCTTCTGGATCGCGTGCGCAGCATCGATGGTGACCTGGTCGTCTGTGGCGTCGCGGTGCTCGATGCCGAGGTCGTAGTACTCGAGGTTGATGTCGAGGTACGGGTGAATCAGTGTGTCTTTGATCTTCTGCCAGATGATTCGTGTCATCTCATCGCCATCCAACTCGACGACGGTGCCTTCTACCTTGATCTTGGACAAGCTGAACTCCTTAGTTTTTGGGCCGAGAACAGCATACTCGCTCAACGAACTATCTTGATATCAAGATAGTTCGTTCTGGTGGTTGTGGCACTGTGCACGCTCGGGCGTTAGCCTGTGTGCATGGGTGAGCTGAGACTTGAAGAACTTTCCGCCAAGACCATCGTCGCGGCGAACAACCTCACGTTAAGGCGCGGGCAGGAGCAGTTCGTCACTCCCCCGACGTACGCGATCGCCGACGCATACCTCAGCCCCGTGACGTCATGGCCGCGAGTCGTGCTCAACGAGGACGACGAGGTCGTGGGGTTCATCCGCGGAAACTTCGACCCGGAATCGACGCAGGAGGAGTTCCGCAGCTGCATCTGGCGCGTGACAGTCTCCGCCGACGAGCAGGGCAAGGGTGTCGGCCGGTTCGCCGTGCTCGCGCTGGCGGAAGAGGCCAGGAGCCGGGGCTTCGACCGCGTCACCGCCCTGTGGGAGCCGGGCGACGACGGACCCGAGGCCTTCTTCCTCGCCGTGGGGTTCACCATCACCGGCCAGAGCCAGTACGGCGAGAACATCGGCGTTCTCGGCCTCTAGTGGCCACACCACCAGACGATTTCATCAGCAGGGCGCTCGAGGTGGTCGAGAGCATCCCTCCCGGCGCCGTGATGACCTACGGCGACGTCGCGGCGGCCATGGGGTCGCGCGCCGCGAGAGCCGTCGGGCAGGTCATGGCTCACTACGGGTCGGATGCCGCGTGGTGGCGGGTCGTCCGCGCCAGCGGTCATCCTGCAATCCATCACGAGCAGCGCGCGCTCGAGTATTACCGCGCCGAGGGAACCCCGCTCACCTGGTCGCGAGACGGAGTATTCCGCGTGAACCTGGCGGTCGCGCGGCACACCCCGTAGCGGCGGCGGCCGTCCTCTTCCGCCGCACCCCCTTCCCCGCTCCACCGCCTTCCGCTTCACCCCATTCCCCGCTTTAGCTCCTTCCGAAATCCCGGATACCTCGGCGGGCCGCCCCGCGTTTACGGGAGGCGGTTGCCGTGACATCCACTCTTCTCCGTCATTTCGGAAGGGGAGGCGGGTTGTGCACCGGATGCCGCAGCCGGGCTCCGGGACCGGCCGCGGGCGCGGATGCTGTCGGCATGCGAACGATCTACTACGACGTGCGGCGCCGCGGGGGCGTTGCGCGCACCTACGAACTACTTCGGGATGGGCACACGTCGCACCAACTCACCGCGGCGGTTCGTCGCGGTGAGATCATCCGGGCCCGCCAGGGGCACTACGTGGTGCCCGAACTCGACGACGCTGAGGTGCAGGCCGTGCGTGTGGGCGGTCGGCTCACGGGCCTCGCCGGTGCACGCCGCCACGGCATCTGGACCCCGACTCACGTGGCCCTCGAGCTGACGGTCGCTCCGGATGCCCGCTCACTTCGTAGCCCGATCAACAAGTCGGTTCGACTGAACGCGACGCGCCGCCGCCAGCGCGTGCGGGTGCACTGGACCGACCGCTCTGCGCCGGGAACCCGGTCTTTGGTCGGCGCCCTGGGATGTGTGCTGGATGTCGCCTCGACCCAGCCCGCCAACGTGGCGTTTGCCGTCGTGGAGTCCGCGCTCGAACGCGGGTTGATCTCCCAGTCCGGCTGGGACCGGGCCGCGCGGTCGCTGCCGACAGCAACGCGGCGCCAACTCCGCGGAGCGAACCGCCCCAGCGGCAGTGGCGGCGAGTCACTCGCGAAGTTCGGGTTCATCCGCGCCGGCATCCGGTTCTCGCAGCAGGTGCAGATCGTGGCGGGCGTGCGCGTCGATTTTCTGCTCGGCGACAGACTCGTTGTCGAGATCGATGGCGCCGAATTTCACGCGACGCGCGAGGGATTCGAGGAGGACCGTCGCCGCGATGCACTCCTGCGCGCGCTCGGCTACCGCGTGCTGCGCTTCAGCTACACCCAGGTGACCCAACGGTGGAGCGTCGTCATCGCTGCGGTGGAGGCCGCCCTCTCGAGCTGCGACCACCTGGTCTGACGGGTTGCTTCCGCCGCGGCATCCACCCGCACCCTTCCGAAATGACGGAGATCGGGGCTGTTTCCGATGACTCGGCCCCGTAGCTCCGGGAGTGCACCATGCGCGGATCCGTCATTTCGGAAGAGAGGAGCGGAAGGGAGCGACGGAAGGGCGAGCGGCGGAGGGGAGGGATGCGCGCGACGGCGGCCCCTAGCCTGCGGCCGCGGCATCCAGATCGGCGATGATGATCCTGCTCATCTGCATCATCGCGGCCATCGCCCGGGCGGCCCGGTCCGGGTCGGGATCGCTGAGAAGCCGAGGCAGGGCCGTTGGCACGATCTGCCACGACAGTCCGAACCGGTCCTTGAGCCAGCCGCATCGCGACTCCGAGCCACCGTTGCCGACGAGGCCGTCCCACAGCCGGTCCACTTCCTGCTGCGTCTCCACCGACACGAGGAACGAGACCGCCTCGGTGAACGGGAACTGCGGTCCCCCGTTGAGCGCGATGAACCTCTGGCCCGCCAGCTCGAATTCGGCGTTCATGAGGGTGCCGGCCAGCGGCGTGCCCTCCGGGTAGCGAACCAGGTTGGTGGTTCTGGCATCCTCAAACAGCGAGGAGTACAGCTCGATCGCCTCTTCGGCGTCGTTGTCGAACCACAGATACGGGGTGACGGTGACCATGGCGCCATCATCCTCCGGTGCGTCCCGGATGCGCCAGCCTCCGGCGTAGTGAACTCAGACCAGCGAGTCACGCCACGCGGCGTGCAGTTGTGCGAAACGACCGGTCCCGGCGATGAGGTCGTGGGGAGTACCGTCCTCGACAATGACGCCGTGCTCCATCACGAGCACCCGGTCGGCGATCGCCACCGTCGACAGCCGGTGGGCGATGATGATCGCGGTGCGGTCGGCGAGCAGGGTCTGCAGCCCCTGCTGCACGAGCCGTTCCGAGGGAATGTCCAGTGAGGCCGTGGCCTCATCCAGGATCAGCACTACGGGGTCGGCGATGAAGGCCCGCGCGAACGACAGCAGCTGGCGCTGACCTGCAGACACCCGCCCGCCGCGCTTGTTCACGTCGGTGTTGTAGCCGCGCGGCAGCGCCTCGATGAACTCGTGCGCTCCCACCGCCTTGGCCGCGCGCACGATCTCATCCATCGTCGCATCCGGCTTGCCCAGGGCGATGTTGTCGGCGACCGTGCCCGAGAACAGGTAGGCCTCCTGCGTGACCATCACGATCGCACGACGCAGGTCTTTCGGGTGCAGCTTGCGGAGGTCGACACCGTCGAGCGCTATGGAGCCCGGCGACGGATCGTAGAAGCGCGCGATCAGCTTGGCGAGTGTCGACTTCCCGGCACCCGTCGAGCCCACGAGCGCCACGGTCTGACCGGCAGGCAGCTCCAGATCGAAGTGCGGCAGGATGACCGGGCCGGCCTTGTACGAGAACTCGACACCGTCGAAGCGCACGTGACCCTGAGCCTTGTGGAGGTCGATCGGCCCGGTCGGGTCTGCGA
>CAVWNM010000003.1:0-8463 GCA_963756345.1 uncultured Actinomycetota bacterium
GCCGCCCACTGCGCGCGGAGGCGCAAACGGACCAGTTACCCGTCCTGCGGCCCCGCGCCCGCCGGGTTATGGCGTGTGTGCGTGGCTGGCAAACTTGAACGCCATTCGGCCATGCGCGAAGCCCCCGCCCGCTCGGATCGCAGTAGCGACCCACGCCGATTCGGCGATTTCGCCATCAGTGGCGCCAGCCTCCACTGCGTTCTTTGTATGCGCCTCGATGCAGTACGAGCACTGGGTGGTGATTGCCACGGCAACCGCGATCAACTCACGGGTCTTCAGCGAGAGCGCGGTTCCCTCCGGGGCGAATACGGCGCGGTCGAAGTCGAGGAATGCCTTCAGCATTGCTGGGGACTCCTTCTTGTAGACCTTCGTGTACTGGGAGTCGGTGGGATCCGTGTAATGCGACATAGAGGTGCGTTTCTTTCTGTTAGGTGTTGTCAGGTCAGAAGGCGTCGATGAACCGCTCGAGCACGCGGGTGAGGATCGGCCGCGGAAGGCCAAAGTTCAGGCGGATGAATTGCCCAAACTGATTGCCGAATACGGCTCCCCCGCTCGCCAAAACCCCACGGGCCGCGAGGGTATCCACGGGGCTGTCGTGGCCAGCGCGGCTCAGATCGATCCAATAGAGGTAGGTGGCCTCGGGCGGAGTCGCGCGGGCGGCAGGGGTCGCGGCTACCGCTTCGGCGACGAGGTCCCGGTTGCCCCGAAGATACTCCGTTACCTCGGCCAGCCATGCACGTCCCTCAGTGAGCGCCGCCGTGTTCGCGACAACGCCGGGGATGCTCGCACCGTGGAAGACGAGCGGTCCCTGACCAGCCCAGGATCGGCGCTGGTCTTCGTTGTTCGTGATCACCACGGCGGCCTTGAGTGCAGGCAGGTTGAATGCTTTCGATGGAGAAAACCCGGTCACGCTGTGCGCAGCCGCGACCGGCGCGACTGAGGCATAGGGCACGTGCCGCCCGTCAAAAACCAGCGGGGCGTGAATCTCATCCGAGAAGACAAAACCGCCGTGCTTATCCACGATGGCTGCCACGGCGCGCAGTTCCTCGGTTGAGAAGACCCGTCCGAGCGGGTTGTAAGGGTTGCAGAGGACAAGAAGTCGGCCGCCGGCGGCAAACGCAGCGTCTATAGCGTCGAGATCGAGCACATTCTCGTCCTCGGCGTGCGCGAGCGGTACCCGAATTACTGGGCGTCCCATTGTCTCCGGGGTGAAAAGGAATGGGGCGTACGAGGGCACAGGAACGATGATGGGCGAACCGGCCGGGGAGAACACCTCTATCGTTCGCCTGTACGCCTCAACCACGTCACCCAGCGGGTGCACGTGATTGGCGCCGACGGGTAACGAGTACTGAGTCGTGTACCAGTCGGCGACGGCCGCTCGAAACTGTTCGATCCTCGCCGGCGAGATGTACCCGAACTCCGCACGGTCTACCAGGTCATGCAGGGCGCGCGCGATGGGGGGTGCTAGTCCGAAGTCCATCTCCGCGACCCATGCGGGGATTTGTTCGCCCGTGGCAGCATCCCACTTCATCCCGCCACGCGCTCGAAGCTGAACCTCCGTAATCGCGTCCCAGCTCGCGGAAAACGTGCTATTCCCCAGTGTCAACTAATTCTCCCCCGGGGCTCTGGCCTCGTCGAGCTCGGCGTCGCGCTCCAGTTCGTTGAGGTAGTTGTAGATCGTAAATCGGGACACACCAAGATGCCCCGCAACCATCTCGACGGCGTCCCGAAGCAAGAACATGCCCCGAGCGCGAAGCTGAGCGACCACGTGCAGTTTGTGTTCCTTCTTCATGGCCAAAACAGGCACCCCAGCATCGGCGACCGCCGCATTGAGCAGATGGGCGGCGAGCTCGTCGACGTCCCTGGGGAAGGTCTCGCCGGTCGGCTTGGTCACGATCTCGGAAATGGGAAATGCCACCGGATCGGCTTCGATTGCGGATTCGCCGCCCTCGGGCCTCGGCAGCGCCGCCGGAGGTGATGCGATTGTCGACATCGGTTGAAGCACGTTCGCCACGAGGTCTCGCATTAGCAACCAGGCACTTACGTCAGCGTTGACGCACAACGCGGCGATTTGCTCGTTGTTGCTGTTGCGCACGATCATCGTCGAAGACCGCAGTTCGCGCCCGTCGGGGAGGCGCGTCTGGTACCCGACCATGGTGTCTGCCTGTCCGTTTACGACAGCCTGCAAGAGCACGTCGGTCGCCGGATCGCCAATGCGACGGTGGGTTACATCGCCTGAGACGGCGACGATCGAATTCGGAATCTTCGCCAAGTCGTGGAGGACAATCTCGACGTTCGACGGCAGCGCTGATCCGACTGTAGAGGTGATGCGGGCGAGCAGAGTGAGCAGGATCGCGTCTTCGTCGCGGGTCAGCCCGCCCGCAGGTGATTCGACTGGTAGTTGCATGATGCCTTCCTTCGCTTCTCGACACGACCGTGTGTCCCGATGCGTTCGCCATTACTTCGACAGGGCAACGCCCCGTCATCTGTGGCTCATGCTTTCACACATTTGTTGAATTTCGAATACGGAAGCGAGGAAAAGGCAACAAAACTTGGAAAATGAAACATGTTGTTTACATTCCAGCAACACGGCGAGTTGAAAGCTGGCCTAGCGTTTTCAACATGCAGTTGATACATGCCCTGTTTCAACACGCGTTTCATCAAGAGATTGGATAATCATGGAGGTCATCGAGAGACTTCTCAACAATCTCTTTAACTGGGAGTATCTTGTCCAGGTGCTCCCCACCATGCTGGGGACCGGAGTGGTCAACACACTCTTCCTCTCGATCTGCGCTGGCATCCTGGCGATCTTCTTCGCCATCGTGCTCGCCGTGATGGGGATGGCGAACGCTCCGTGGCTGCGCTGGCCCGCCCGCATTTACACCGACATCTTCCGCGGGGTACCGGCAATCCTGATCATCGTCATCATCGGGCAGGGTCTCTTCTGGCTCGCTCGCGACGTGCTCGGAACGACGTCGCCCTATCCGCTCGGGATCATGGCGCTGACCCTCATCACCTCGGCGTACCTCGGCGAGATCTTCCGCTCCGGCATCCAGAGCGTAGACCCAGGCCAGATGGAGGCGGCGCGTGCCCTTGGCTTCTCACACGGCGCCGCGATGATACTCGTCGTAATCCCACAAGGGATCCGCCGTGTACTGCCTGCCACGGTCAATCAGTTCATTCAGTTGATCAAGCTTTCGTCGCTGGTGTTCTATCTGGGGCTCCAGTCCGACCAGCGCGAGATCTTCCGCATTGCCCAGGACTTCGCCTCGATGACCGGTAACCAGACATCGCTCATCGCCGCGGCCATCTGTTACCTGATCATCACCGTGCCGCTCACTCACTTCGTCAACTTCATCGACCGCAGACTGCGCGAGGGCCGAACGGTTGCTGCCGAGCCCGAGCCGCTCGAACTCGCTGATTCCGCCGTCGCCACGAATACTGCAGGAGCAAAGCCATGACCGCCACATCGACGATCGCCCAGCAGGCCGTGAGCCTCGAGGCCTCCGACATCCACCTGTCCTACGGCCAGCACAAGGTCCTCCGTGGCGTCAACCTCACGGTCGAGCGTGGCCAGGCAGCCTGCATCATCGGGCCGAGCGGCTCTGGCAAGTCGACACTTCTGCGGGCACTGAACCGCATCACCGAGCCGAGCGCTGGCGACGTACTCCTCGACGGCCGCAGCATCCTCGGCGACGACCCTAACCAGTTCCGCCAGCGCGTCGGCATGGTTTTCCAGCATTTCAATCTGTTTCCGCACATGACCGTTCTCGGCAACGTCACCCTCAGCTTGCGCCGCATAAAAAGGATGTCAAAGGAAGCAGCCGAGGCGGAGGGTCTGCGGCAGCTCGAACACGTTGGGCTCGCCCAGAAGGCACATTTCCGGCCGAGCCGCCTCTCTGGCGGTCAGCAACAGAGAGTCGCGATCGCTCGTGCGCTTGCCATGCAGCCACAGGTCATGCTTTTCGACGAGGTCACAAGCGCACTCGATCCCGAATTGGTGAAGGGCGTGCTCTCACTGATGGCCGAGCTCTCCAGCGGCGGGATGACCATGGTCGTCGTGACGCACGAAATGGGATTCGCTCGAAACGTCGCCGACACCGTGACCTTCATGGATGCCGGTCTCGTGGTTGAGGCTGGGACACCCGAGCAGATCTTTGATGCTCCCGAAAGCCCTCGGCTACGCCAGTTCCTCTCCCAGGTTCTTTAGGCGTGGAAATCAACTCACGCGTCGGGTTTTGGGACTCCGAGGTCATCGTAGTCGGAGCAGGCGCTTGGGGGTCCATGGCTGCATGGCGCCTGGCCGCCGACGGCGTGCGAGCCCTCGTTCTCGACCGGTACGCCCCTCCGCATGCCACAGGTTCATCGCATGGCATCACCAGGCTCTTCCGGGCAGCGTGCCTGGAACACCCTGATCTCAGCGCGATCGCACTGAGATCAGCCGAGCTGTATCGGGATCTCGAAAAACTGCGGGGCGTGCCGGTACTCGACCAGTGCGGTGGCTTGACGATTGGATCGGCCTCGGGCAACGCCATCCCCGGTGTAATCGCGGCTGCCGAGCGCGCGGGCCTCACGGTTGAACTGCTCGATCGTGCAGCCTTGCAGGAGCGATTCCCGTTCCATACTCAGCTGGCGCCCGACGACATCGGCGTCTTGGATCCGCTGTCTGGTTCTCTGCAAATCGAGAATGCCGTTGACACCGCACTGGATATCGCAGTCTCGCTTGGGGCCAACGTTCTTCAGAATGTGCGCGTTACAGACATCGTCCGCATTCCCGGGGGCTACCGCATCACTTCCAGCGCCGGAGTATTCAAGGCACCGAAAGTTGTCGTGGCGCTCGGGTCATGGACCAACGACCTCTTTCCTGAAATCCCTTTGAAGATCACTCGGATGCCGATGACGTGGTTCGAGCCCGTCGAAGGCCACCAGGGCGAGCCAGCCAGCATCGAGAATTCCGGGGTCTTCATTCGCGAGATTGACGACACCGGTGGTTACTGGGGCCACGGCGCAACAGACAGCGGACCGGCCAAGGTCGGCCCACGCGGAGCAGTCGCGCGTGGCAACGAGCCGGGCGTAGACCAGCTCGACCGCACCTTTGAAGTGACCGACGCTGCACCAGCCATCGCCGCCGTCTCTCGATACCTGCCATCGCTGTCCCCGGTGCTGTCACGCGGCTTCATCTGCCACAGCACCCGCACCCCCGACGAGCAGTTCATCGTCGGCGAGGCCCCCGACAACCCCGGTCTGTTCGTCGCTACTGGCGAGAGCGGTCACGGCGGAAAACACTCTGCAGGGATCGGCCAGATTCTGGCCGATTTCGTGCAGGAAAAGGAACAGGCGGTCGAGGTGACTTTTATGAGTCCCCGCCGGTTTCAGTCATAGCCCAACCCCACCACCACCAAGCAGAAAAGGACTGACAGTATGAAACTCTCCAAGAAAGTAGCCGTCGCGCTTAGCGGCCTCGCAATCGCCACCACCCTCGCTGCGTGCACCTCTGCCGCTCCGGCAGAGACCACCGACCCGACGGCTGACGCCGCCGCGTTCACCACCATCAGCGATGGCGTTCTCTCTGTCGGCACGATTTCCGACGGATCGCCGAACGCCTTCATCGACGCAAGTGGTGAGTTCACCGGCTTCGACAACGAACTGATCCGCGAGATCGGCGAACGCATGGGCATGGAGGTCGAGTTCACCGCGATCGAATTCTCTTCACTTCTCGCCTCCGTAAACAATGGCCAATTCGACGTCGGATCCTCCGGCATCACAATCACTGACGAACGCCTGAAGACCTCGCTGTTCACCGCGCCGCACTACTTCGCGTATCTCGGCATCGTCGCAGACGCTGGCTCCGGCTATGAGAGCTTCGACGATCTCGACGGTGAAAGTGTTCTCGTCGCCACCGGTACTGTGCAGGACGAGTACGCCACCAACGAGCTCGGGCTGGACCCGATCCGCTTCCCCGACCAGACGAGCGCATTCCAGGCTCTGCTTGCCGGTCAAGGCAACGCGTGGCTCGCACCGTTCGGCACGGCCACCAAGTACCTCGCCGAATACCCAGACTCCAACATGGCAATGGTCTACTCGCAGCTGAACTCGCGCAACCAGCTCGGGTTCGCGCTCTCGATGGACAACCCCGCACTGCGTGACGCCATCAACGAGACTCTCGATGAGGTTGTCGAAGACGGCACCTGGTATGAGCTGGTCGAGAAGTTCTACCCGGGCGCGGAGATCCCCGAGGCGTTCACCCCGGGCACCGAAGACGTCGTCTTCGACCGCCCATAACATTCCACACTCGAGGGCGGTCCGCGCGTCGGGCCGCCCTCATCCACACGAAAGCGACATGCCGTGAAAACCCCCCGCATCGTCATCGCTGCTGGCCAGCTGCAGTTCGCTGACCCTTACGTCAACGCGGTGCGCCGCGCGGGCGGCGATCCCTTTGTCATCCGACCCTCCGACGGCATCGAGGGATGGAAGAAAGCGGACGCCGACGGCCTCATCCTTGCCGGTGGCGCTTCTGTCGCACCAGAGCGGTACGGGCTGCCTTACGAGCAGGGCGTCGAGTTCACACCGGAACCGCTGCGCGACGAACTCGAGTTTCGAATCCTCGCTGACGCGGCAGAGATCCCCGTCCTTGGTATCTGCCGGGGCCTCCAGGTGCTCAACGTCTTTCACGGCGGCACCCTGTGGCAGTACCTCCCTCACCGCGACCTCCTCGACGCCCACGCGCCAGAGACCGAACGCACCGCACTAAGCCATTCGGTCGTCGCCCGTGGCGGAGTCCTCGGCAGCCTCGTCGGTCTCTCTCGGTTCGCCGTGAACAGCATCCATGATCAGGCCGTTCGAGACCTTGGCGCAGGCCTAGTCGCCACAGTGTTCACCGATGACGGACTCGTCGAGGGGTTAGAGACGCACGACGCCAGGATCGTCGCAGTGCAGTGGCACCCCGAAGAACTCTCTGCGACCCAGAACCAATCACACGCCCTGTTTGTGCACCTCGTCGAGAGTGCCAGCACAACCTCCAAGAACGGAAGCATCGCCGCATGAGCGTCATCCCCAACATTCGCATCACTGACGATGTCACCATCCCACAGCTCGGATTCGGCGTGTTCAAAGTGACGGCGGACGATGCGCAGGGCGTCGTCGAGAACGCCCTCGCAGCGGGCTACCGCCACCTGGACACGGCCACCATCTACCGCAACGAAAAGGAAGTTGGTCGCGCCATCGCCTCGAGCGGCCTCCGTGCGGACGAGCTATTTGTCACGACGAAGGTATGGAACTCGGATCAGGGCCTTGCGGCAACCCACACGGCCTTTGAGAAAAGTTTGGAGATGCTTGGTCTCGACCGAGTTGACATGTACCTGATCCACTGGCCAGCACCCCCATTCGGCCTTTATCGCGAAACTTGGGCTGCCCTACAAGAAATCGCAGGCACGGGACGTGCCCGCGCCATCGGCGTTTCGAACTTCACACAGAACCAGCTCGAGGAGATTCTCTCGGACGGCGGAATCCCTCCTGCCGTCAACCAGATCGAACTGCACCCGCTAAGCCAGGAGCGGGAGCTCGCCGCGTTTTGCAACGATGCTGGCATTTCCATCGAGGCATATAGTCCGCTCGCGCGCGGGACAATCGTTGAGCACGATACGTTGGCCGCGATAGCCTCGATCCACGAAAAGACGGTGTCGCAAGTGATTCTTCGCTGGCACTTGTCCCGCGGCAATATCATCATCCCGAAGACCGTAAACCCGAAACGCATGGCCGAGAATCTAGACATCTTTGACTTCGAGCTGTCAGCTGAAGAGATCGCGACCGTCGACGCTCTTGACCGAAAAGCCCGCATCGGAGCCGACCCGCTGACATTCACCGGCTCCTGAAGCGATCACGGGTTAAGCCCATTCGCAGCGATACCCGGCCGTACAAGGTGTTCTCGATCGGGCCCGCCCGGAGGGATTCGACGCCCCGGCCTATTGAACCGTAGTCGAAGGCCGGCTCCCCGGAACTATGCGGAAGTCGCCGAAGCCCGCGGAAATACTGGCGACTGGGCGCGACCTCGATGCCGCGAGTTGACCCCGATGTTCTACGGGTGAAATGTGGGCACGGCCTAGGCACGGGTCTGGCGATCGACAGAGCCCATCCACGTGGGGTGAGCGGTGTCCAGAGCAGCGGAACCAGATCAAGGTGCTGGCCGAGCAGTGCAACCCCTTGACCGCGGATGGCCGGAGCGCTGGGCTTGACGCATGGACAACGACAAGAACACCCAGCCGGACGACAACACCGAAGCAGAAGAGGCCAACACGACGGGCAGCGCAGCTGGCAACGTCGAGGCTGACACCGCGTCGGGGGGCGCGCCAGAAGAGTAACCAGATACTCCACTTGACCCTCGCACAAGTCCAGTCGACCTGGGTCACCGAACTGGTGGCACCGGTCGAGAAGATCTGACGGATGGCTGTAGTCCCTCGGGACCGT
>CAVWNM010000004.1:0-19731 GCA_963756345.1 uncultured Actinomycetota bacterium
CACCGCGCCGAGGGCGAGATCAGGAACGGCCAGCACCACGACGTCTGCGTCGACGACGGCGTCGGCGGTTGGCGTGACGGTGCGACCGGCGGCGGTGGTGCGCTCCTGGCCAGCCGGTGAGTTCTCGCTGTAGAACACGGTGTGATCGGTCTTTACGAGGTTGTTCGACACCCTCATGCCCATCTTGCCGCCGGCGCCGATGACGGCAATCGTCACGGTTCCTGTGGGCGTTGCTGTATCCGTCATGACTTGCTCCTTAATTGTTCGAGATTTCGGATGGTCCAATCGAGCTCGAGCGCGGCTGTTGTCGCCTGGTCGCCCTGCCAGGGCAACCAGTGCTCGATGATGTGGTTTGTGGATGGCGCGACCGCAAGCACTGCGTCGAGATCAAGCAGCCCGTCGCCGAGTGGGCAGCCCGCGAGCGTGAATCCGACCCAGCCGTCGCGGCGGGAGAATTCGAAATCCTTCACGTGCACGTTCTTCACGAACGGCGCGGAGGTGCTGATCACGGTGGACGGATTCTCGAGGATGGCGACGGTGTTGGCCGGATCCAGGCAGATTCCGACGAGAGGATGCCCCGCACGCTCGACGAGGGCAGCGAGGTCGGCGGTCGGGATCTGCTCGTAGGTCTCCAGTGCGAGTGTGACGCCGGCGGTCTCCAGTTCGGGGATGATCGCGGCGAGCAGTGCCTCGGCCTCGGCGACCGGGGTGTTGACCATGGATCGCAGCAGGGTCACGCCCAGCTCGGTCGCGATAGCGAGATACCGACGCAGGTGGGCCGTGTCGAGGCCGCGGGTACCCAGCTCGAGCCCGATCCCGAGGTCGTCGGCACGCCGTTTCACCGCGCGAAGCTCGTCGACACTCAGAACCTCGATGGGCGCGAAGTCGCAGATCTGGAAGAGTCCGACACCGAGGTCGTGGGTCTTCTGCAGGGCATCCTCGAGCGAAAGCCCCCCTTTGTGTGCCCAGAAGAATGCGTAGCTGCCGAGGCCGATCATCGGGTCAGCTCCAAGGCCTCGTCGAGCACACTGTTCAGAGCGGCGGGGTCGTGGGCGAAGCGCCCGAGGAAGATGCCGTCGACGTCGCCGCCGAGCTGGCCGAGCAGGCCGGGGCCCGCGCTGCCTCCATAGATCACGATGCTGCCCTCCCGTCCGGGCAGTTCCGTCAGGGCACGGCGCAACGCGCGGCACACCGAACGGATGTAGCCCGGCTCCGCCGGCTGAGCCGCACCGATCGCCCAGACGGGTTCGTACGCCACGATGACCCGGCCGGCCGGCGCATCGGCGAGCGCGGCTCGCAGCTGCGCAATGCACGTGAGCGCCGCGTCATCCGGAGCCGACGTCGACTCTTCCCCGATGCACAGCACCGGCGCGATGCCGTTGCGCAGGGCGGCCGCGGTCTTGGCTGCGACGATCTGCTCGGTCTCGTTGAAGATGCGACGTCGCTCGGCGTGACCGACCTCGACCATGCCGACACCCAGTTCGGCGAGCTCGCTTCCGCTGACCTCGCCGGTGAAGGCGCCGTTGTCTTCCCAGAACAGATCCTGGGCACCCACCGCCACCTTCGTGCCCGCAAAGGCGTCGATCGCGCCGGGGATCGAGGTGAAGGAGGGGATGACGAACAACTCGATCGCGCCGGTCGTGACGCCATCGTGCGCGCGCGCGACATCGGCCACCCGCCCGAACCAGTCGAGCGCTGCGGCATGCCCGAAGTACATCTTCAGGCTCACCCCCACCGTGACGGTCATCAGCTCGCGCCCGTCATCAGCACGATCCGGTCGTTTCGTAGGTGTCGAGCACGCTGACCTTTTCGGCGCTGGCACTGGTCTCGTCGAAGCGGTAGGTGAGCCACTCGCGCACGAGGCGACGGGCGAGTTCCACACCGATGACGCGCTGGCCGAGGGCGAGCACCTGTGCGTTATTGGAGAGAATGAGCCGCTCGACCGAGAAGCTGTCGTGCGCGACCGACGCGCGGATGCCCTTGACCTTGCCCGCCGCCATCGCGACGCCCATGCCGGTGCCGCAGATCAGCAATCCGCGGTCGGCATCGCCGGCCGCGACGGTCTCGCCGACCGCAACGCCGATCCTCGGGTATGCGGTGTGCCCGTCCGCGTCGACACCGACATCGGTGACGCTCTCGACGAGGTCGCTCGCGAGCAGATCCTTTTTGAGGATCTCCTTGTAGTCGAATCCGGCATCATCGCAGCCGATGACAATTCGCAGCTTGCCCATTAGTTCTCTTCCTTATTAAGTACGTCATTAAGTACGTCGCCAACGCGGTTCACGATCAGCGCCAGCGAGTGGGCGCCGGCGTCGGGGGTTCCGAGGCTTTTCTCGGCGTGCGGCCGCGCTCGGCCCATCTTCGGCAGCAGGGTGGATGTCGCGGCGGCCGCCGCGGTCGCGGCCTCTGCCGCTCGTGCCCAGGCCGCGCCGAGCCGCGCGCCGCCGTCGACCTCGCGGCGGAGCGTCTCACTGAATGGCACCAGCGCGTCAACCATGGTCTTGTCGCCGGGCACGGCGCCAAACTCGAGGATGCCGTCGTTCGCGGCGACTACTCCGGCGGCCACGTCAGCGCCGGTCGGTGCGACGGAGTCGCCGAGGCTGGCCGCGACGGCACGCAACGCGACTCCCCACAGGGCGCCGGAGGTGCCGCCAGCGCGGTCAGCCCAGGCGTCAGCCGCGTGTTCGAGCAGCGTCTGCGCGCCCGCACCCGCCTCGAGGGCGGCGCGGGCGGCGTCGAGCGCTGCGTGTGAACCACGCTGCATCCCGATGCCATGGTCTCCGTCGCCGGCGACGGCGTCGATGCGTCCCAATTCGTCTGCGTTCTCGTCGACGACGGCGGCGATCGCGGCGATCGCGGCGAGGCCGACCCGCGCAGCAGCCTGAGATTCGGGGGTGGCAGCAACTATCTCATCGACATCGGCGACGACCTCCACCACCGGCGATTGCTCGGCCGCGACGACCGAACCCTTGCGGTAGGCCGAGGTGTCGGTCGCGGCTCGCCAGAAACCCTCGAGTTCGTCGTCGAGCCAGAACAGCGTCAGTGACGCGCCCGCCATGTCGAAGCTCGTGACGAATTCCCCCACATCCGGTTCGACGATCGTGATGCCGGCTTCATCGAGCAGCGACGCGACCTTGCGGTAGACGACAAACAGCTCCTCGTACTTGACCGATCCCAGCCCGTTCAGAATGACCGCGACCCGCTGTCCCTGAGCGACGTCGATGCCGTCAGGCAGTTCGCCGAGCAGTGTGGTGACGAACAGCTCGGCAAGCCCGTCGGCGGTGGGAACGGCCGACTCGTCGATGCCGGGCTCGCCATGGATCCCGATCCCGACGCCCATGCGACCGTCGGGCACGGTGAACAGCGGTGAAGCAGCGCCGGGCAGCGTGCAGCCGCTGAACGCTACGCCGAACGACCTCGTCCGTTCGTTCGCGAGTCTGGCGACGCGCTCCACCTCATCGATCGAGTATCCGGCTTCGGATGCTCCGGCGGCAGACTTGAATACCGCGAGTGTGCCCGCGATGCCCCGTCGCTTGTGCTTCTCGGCGATGGGCGCGCTGGCGATGTCGTCCGTCACCACGACGGTGCGGCAGTCGACTCCGACGGACCGCAGCTTCTGCTGGGCCTGGTCGAAGTGCAGCACGTCACCGGCATAGTTGCCGTACGAGAGCAATATCCCGCCACCGAGGTCGGCCGCCGTCGCAACGGTTTGCACCTGATGCGCGGACGGGGAGGCGAACAGGTTTCCCATCGCAGCCCCGTGTGCGAGTCCCTGACCCACCAGGCCACCGAAGGCCGGGTAGTGACCGGAACCGCCGCCGATCACGACGGCGGTCGAGCCGGGCGTCGAGACGGTGCTGCGGATGACGCCACCATTCACCCTGCGCACCTTGGTGCCGTTTGCGGCGACGAAACCATCGATCAGCTCGTCTGCGAACGCTGCGGGATCGTTGAAGAGGCGGGTCATGAGCAACTCCTGGGATGGAGGATGGCGGTCGCGTGAACGACCGCCATCCGGTGACTACGTGAGGGTGGGTGACTGTACGAGCGCGTCGTCTGTGGCCACGGCGACGAGCCTGCGACGGGACAGGACGAGCATGAGAACACCCGAGAGAGCCATGAAGCCGCCGACGATGAACATCGGCACCTGGAAGTTCGGCGTGTCACCGACCTTGGTCAGGTCGGCCACCGCACCGGTGATGTACGGCGCGGAGAAGCCCGCGAGGTTTCCGACGGTGTTGATCAGCGCGATTCCTGCGGCCGCAGCAGCTCCGGTGAGGAACTGGGTGGGCAGCGTCCAGAAGTTCGGCAGCGCCGAGAAGATCGCCATGGCGGTGATAGCAATGACCGCGATGGTGGCGACGGGCGAGCCCATGAACAGCGCGACCGGGATGCTCGCGGCGCCGACGAAGGCCGGAATCGCGATGTGCCAGGTCTTCAGCCCACGACGCGAGGCGTCTCTCGACCAGAAGTGGAGCGCGATGGCCGCCGGGATATACGGGATGGCCGTGATCAGGCCCTTCTGGAAGACGTCGAACTCTGTGCCGAACTGCTCCTGGAACCCACCGATGATCGTGGGGAGGAAGAAGCCGAGCGCGTAGAGGCCGTAGATGAATCCGAAGTAGATGAAGGCGAGCATCCACACTCGGCCGCTCTTGAAGGCGTCCCGGATGCGGGCGTGCCCGTTGGCCGCTTCGGTGTTCTTCTTCTCGAACGCGAGCGCGTCAGTTAGCCAGACCTTCTCTTCGGCGGTGAGCCACTTGGCGTCGGCCGGGCGGTCTTTCAGGTAGAAGAATGCGACGATTCCGATGACGATCGCGGGGATCGCGACCCCGGCGAACATGAAGCGCCAGCCCTCGAGGCCGAACACGAGGCCGTCCTGCTGAATGAGGATACCGGCGAATGGAGCACCGATCACTGTCGTCAGCGGCTGTGCCAGGTAGAAGAGCGCAAGGATCTTGGAGCGGTGCGCGGCCGGCACCCAGAGGCTCAGGAAGAGAATGGCGCCGGGGAAGAATCCGGCTTCGGCCACGCCGAGCAGGAAGCGAAGGCCCACGAGCTGCTCGAAGTTGCCCACGAACGTGAAGAGCAACGCGACGATACCCCACGAGACCATGATGCGGGCGAGCCACTTGCGGGCTCCGAACCTGTGCAGAGCCAGGTTGCTGGGGATTTCGAGCAGGATGTAGCCGATGAAAAACACGCCAGAGGCGAATCCGAACTGAGCTGCAGACAACGCGAGGCTGTCGTTCATGCCGTTGGGGGCGGCGAAACCGATAGCGGTGCGGTCGAGATAGTTGATGAAGAACATCAGGGCGACGAACGGCACGAGCCGGACGGCGACCTTCTTGATCGCGGATTTCTCGACCGCCGACTGGACGGGGCGAGCGCGTGTGGTGGTGTCCACGTTGACTCCTATAGGGAAGGGGATGAATGCAACCCCAGCGGTAACCCCCGGTGGTCGCGTCGTCAAGTATCCACGAATGTGGCGCAGTCGTCAACCGGTTGACCAATTTGCGAACCATCGCGGCGCCTACAAGGCAAACGCCACCCCGGGCAGGTACGTTTGAGCCATGCCGGCCTACCCCAACGACTCCTCCGCTGAGATCGCCGCATCCATCGGCAGCCTGTCAAGCGGCTCGGCCGTCTCGGCGGTCGCCAAGCGCCTGCTCGAGATCTTCACCAACGGCAGCATCGAACCCGGCACCAGGCTGCCGCCGGAACGGCAGCTCGCCGCCACCCTGGGCGTCGGCCGTTCGGCGGTGCGCGAGGCGCTCGCGGCCCTTGAGATCCTCGGCATCGTCGACGTGCGCGCCGGATCGGGCACCTACCTGCGCGGGGCCGCCAGCGAGCTGCTCCCCCAGACCCTCAGCTGGGGGCTCATGCTGGGTGAACCTCGCACACTCGAACTGATCGAGGTTCGTGGCGCGCTCGAGATCTACGCCGCCCGACTTGCTGCAACCCGCATCTCGGCCGACGCTCTCGTCAGACTCGGCGAACACGTCGACGAGATGCGCGCATCCATCGACGATCTCAAGGTCTTCGTCGAAGCCGACCTCCAGTTTCACCTCGAGCTCGCGCAGAGCATCGACAACACCGTGCTGCTTGACCTGCTGCAGAGCATCCGGGCACTTCTGCGGGTGTGGGTCGACCGGGCAGTGCAGCAGCCGGAGCAGGCCCTCATCGCCATCGAAGAGCACGCTGCGGTCTACGCGGCGATCGCCACCAGGAACCCGGATGCGGCGGCATCCGCCATGGCAACGCACATGCACACGGCGGGCAGGCGACTCTCGGGATCAGTGACGCCGTGATGCTCGCGCACCCCGGAGTCGAGCGGCTGTGGACCGGCGGCGAGTGGCTCGAAGGGCCGGTGTGGCTTCCCGGCACGGGTCGGGTGCGCTTCAGCGACATCCCCAATAACCGCATCCTCGAGTTCGCCGTGAAAACCGGTAGCACGTCGGTCTACGACGATGACGCCGAGTTCGCGAATGGGCGCACGCTCGACCTCGACGGCGCCGTCGTGCAGTGCAGCCACGGAAGGCGGGCCGTCGAACGGGAGGTTGACGGGCGTCCGCAGGTCGTCGTTGACCACTTCGGCGGCGTGCGGTTCAATTCGCCCAACGATGTGGTCGTTGCATCCGATGGCGCCATCTGGTTCACAGACCCGCCGTACGGCATCCATGAGAGCGGACGCGAAGGTCACCCCGGCGTGCAGGAATACGACGGTTGCTACGTGTTCCGGGTGGCTTCCGGGTCGACCGTGGCAACTGCCGCGATCACGGACATGGTCCACCCCAATGGCCTCGCGTTCTCGCCGGACGAGTCGCTGCTCTATGTCGCAGACACGGCCGTGGTGTGGGACGCCAGCCGCGCCGCGTCACATCCGGGTTTACGACGTCGTCGACGGGGTCGCGAGTAACGGGCGTGTGTTCGTTACGCCAGCCGGCGTCGCCGACGGCTTCAGGGTGGATGCCGCGGGCCGGGTCTGGACATCGAGCGGGCCTCTCGTGCAGGTGTTCTCCCCCGCAGGTGAACTGTTGCTCGACATCCCCATGCCCGAGACCGTCAGCAACCTCTGCTTCGGCGGGGACGACGGCGCAGACCTGTTCATCACCGCGACGAGCAGTCTCTACCGGCTGCGCACCACCACCGTGGCCGCGGCGCGCCCGTAGCCAGACCGACGGGCCCCGCTACTGGCTGGCGGGGTTCGGGCCGAGGGCGGGCGGAATTTCCTGGCCGTAGGCGATAAGCGCGTCGGTGACCACCCTGATCGCATTCAGCGCCTTCGGGAATCCCGCGTACTGCACGGTGTGGATGACCGTCTCGAGAATCTCCGTGGGGGTGCACCCCACGTTGATGGCGCCTCGGGTGTGTCCCTGCAACTGCGGCTCAAGGCCGCCAATCGTGACGAGGGATGCCAGCGACAGCAGTTCACGCTGCGCGAGGGTGAGCCCCGGCCGGGAGTAGATCTCGCCGAAGTTGAACTCAATGCCGAAGCGGGCGAGATCCTGTGCGAGCCCCGTCTGCATCTCAACGAGCCCATCGGCCTTGCCTTCGCCATAGACGGCGTTGAACCATTGCTTGCCGTTGTCGAGTCTTTCGGTCACGATTCCGATCTCCTAGATCGAGTGTCCGCCGTCAAGCGGCAGGATAACGCCAGTGATGTTGACTGATTCGGGCGCCGCGAGGAAGACGACAGTTTGTGCGAGGTGCTCTGGTTCACCCAGAAGGCGCGTGGGGATCTGGCCCAGCAGCGCTTCACGACGCTCGGGGGTGTCGTTGTCGCGCCCGGGTGTGGCCTGCGCGCCTGGAGCGAGAGCGTTGACCGTGACCCCCTGCTCTGCGACCTCGATGGCGAGCGCCTTGGTGAGCCCGACGACGCCGGCCTTCGCCGCCGCGTACCCCGTCGCACCACGGACGAGTCGCCCGCCGGATACGGCAGCGATCGACGCGATGTTGATGATGCGCCCAAATTTCTGGTCGAGCATCGAGGGAAGCACGGCCCTGGTCACGTTGAAGACCGACGTCAGGTTGCGATCGAGCTGGGTCTGCCAGGTTTCGGGTGTCATCTCGTGGAAGAACTGGACGGCCCCACCACCGGCTCCGTTGAGCAGGATGTCGACTCCGCCCCACTCGGCGACGATGCCGGCAACGGCATCCTGCACTGCATCAAAGTCGGTGAGGTCGGCGGTGGCGGAGAGAGCACGCACGCCGTGGCTGCGCACGAGCGTGGCAGTCTCTTCCAGCCCAGCGCCGTTGAGGTCGAGCCCGGCGACGTCGGCGCCTTCCTTGGCGAGCGTCTCGGCTATCACTCGTCCGAGCGCGCCCGCGGCCCCCGTCACGATGGCACGTTTTCCCTGCAGGCGACCTGAATTCTTCGCTGACGTCATGAGTGTGTGTTTCTTCCTCTCTGAAGGAACATGTTTGGAACGTTTCAAAGGCACCGTAGCACGCCGGGAAATGAACCAAGTACCGCTCTGGCGCAGACTCACCGACATGCGGCCTCCCGCCTGGTCGCTCCCCCGATCGACAACCCAACCCTGCACAAGCAGGGGATACTTATTGCGTAGACGGGCCGAACGCGAACAGCTCAAGCGACATTTCAGTTGACACGTTTCAGATCCGTCAGGTGGAATGTGCGCATTAGCTTGACACCGCCTTGATCGCGCGATTAACATCCACAATTGAAACGTCTCAAAACGGGGCGTCGCACTTCAAGGAGGAATTGTGACCACAGCACACCATCCCCGCCTACGGCGTGGACTCATCACCATGGCAGGGGTTCTGAGCGCCAGCGCCCTCGTCCTCACGGGATGCGCCGGCGGAGGCGCAAGCGCCCCGACATCACTCACCTTCCTGAAAAACGCAGAGAACACCACCACCGAGCCAATTCTGCAAGCGCTCGCTGACGGGGAGTGCAAGGCCGAGCAGGAGGTCCTTCCCCTCGAGATCAGTTCGGTACCCCAAGCAGACCTCGATGCACAGGTGCAGTTGCTCGCCAGCCAGAACGGTCTTCCTTCTATGTTCTCAGCCGGGGGCAACCCTGCCGAAGGCGCCAAGCTAGTCGACCAGGGCGTCGTCCTCGACCTTGACAAGGCACTCACCGACGTTGGCGCCAGAGACAAGATTGCCCCTGGCGCGGTCTCCACCATCGAAAAACTCTACGGCGGCAAATTCAGCTTTCTCCCCTTCCAGTACAACATCGAAGGAATCTTCTACAACAAAGCCATGTTCGCCGAGAACGGTTGGGATGAACCCAAGACCTGGGCAGAGCTGACCGACCTGGCAGCAGAGGTCAAATCGGCAGGATTCACGCCCTTCGCCGCTTCCGGTGAGCAGGGGTGGCCCCTCACACGATTGGTGAGCGGATACGTCTTCCGCACGCTCGGCCCAGATGCCCTTCAGAAGGTCGCCGACGGCGAAGCAAAGCTGACGGACCCCGAGTACGTAGAGGCCGCTCAGGCCATCGCGGATCTCGGCGCCGCAGGATACTTCGGCGAGAACGTGACCTCCCTCGACTACGACGCGGCGACCAACGAGTTCCTCACCGGCAACGCCTCGATGATCTACATGGGCAGCTGGTTGCTCGGCAACATCAACGGCGACTCGAACGAGATTGGTGCCGACAACGTCGGATTCATGCCCTTCCCCGCGGTTGAGGGCGGAAAGGGAGACATCAACCAGTACCCCGCCAACGTCGGGCTCCCTGCCACGTTCGGGTCGAAGAACTACACCCCCGAGGTAGCCGGGTGGCTTGAGTGCATTGCGAACAACTACGGAAACGCAGCTGCAGAGCAGGGGCAGATCACTGGCTTCATTTCGGATGTTGAGGTGGATCAGAACGACGTGACGGCGACGGTTGCAGACACCATCGCAACCAGCACCGACTCGGTGCTGTGGTTCGAGGCGCTGTTCCCGGCAAAAGCGAGCAGCGTGTCATCGACGAACGCGGCGCTTCTCGTCACGGGTCAACTGAGTGCTGAGGACTTCATGGCCCTCGTGCAGGATGCAATCGACAACGCCTGATCCCCGTGATCGGATTGTGTGGCCGGGGAGGGCGGACAGCCCTACCCGGCCACACGGTCTCGACCGCCCATAAACCCCGCGTCCGACCGGCGCCGACATCATCTGAAGGACCGCATGAAATCAGTGCTAGGCGACAAGAAGGCCATCGCCATACTGCTTGGCCCGGCCCTGTTGGTGTACACGCTCATCACCATCGGGCCGGTGATCTGGTCGTTCGTTCTCACCTTCTTCAAAGGAAATCCGCTGCAGGGTTTCGAGTTCAACGGCATCAAGAACTTCGAGCGGCTCCTGACAGACTCCTATGTTCACGACGCGTTCTGGTTCACCGTCAAATACGCCGTCATCACCTCGATCGGCCAGGTGGTGCTCGGCTACGGTCTCGCGCTGCTGTACATGTTCGTGCTCCGAAGATCGTCGACGCTCGTTCGCACGCTCGTATTCTTCCCCGTAGTCCTGCCCACCGTGGCGATCTCGCTGCTCTACCAGAAGCTGTTTCAGTCCGCGCCGAACGATGGTCTCGTCAATGAGCTGCTCGTCAATGTTGGACTGTCCGGGGTCGACTGGCTCGGCGCCGGCGACACCGCCTTCATCGTGATCGTCATCATGGACATCTGGCGGTCGATGGGCTTTTACGGCGTTTTGATCTTCTCGGGTCTGCTGGACATTCCGGAGGACGTCATCGAATCCGCGCGCATTGACGGCGCCAAATTCTTCTCACTCCTGCGCCATATCGTGCTGCCCATGTCGTTGCCGGTGTTGTTCGCCTCCATCATTTTCAGCATCAACGGCACAGTGAAAGTGTTCGATTCGGTGTTCGCCCTGACGGGTGGAGGCCCAGGAAACTCCACGACTCCGCTCACTCTTTACATGTACAGAACTGCCTTCCAGTTCAGCGACTACGGGTACGGATCGACGATCGCGTTGCTGCTGACGATCATGTCCCTGCTGATCACCCTCATGCTCTTCCGCTCATCGCGACGCGACAACACCCTCTAAGGCTGCCGACCATGACGACAACTGCTGACCATTCCACCGACCTGCGGCTCGCTCCACGCCTGCGTTCGGAATCCGGACCGGCGAGGTTGCTGAGGAAGCTCCCAGCGTTCATAACCATTGCCTTTCTCGTGCTGATAACGGCGTATCCGCTCTTCTGGATGGTCATCAACTCGCTGAAGGGCAAGACTGACTTCCTCGCGAATCCCTCGTACGCCCTTCCCGAAGTCTGGGTCTGGGAGAATTACTCGAAGGCGTGGGAGGTCGGAAACCTTGGGACGACCATCACCAACAGCATCATCGTGACGGTGCCATCACTGCTTCTCATCGTGATACTCGGAACGGCTGCCGGTTTCGCGCTCGAGGTCATGGTCTGGCGAGGCAAGAACAACGTGCTGCTCTACGTGCTTGCCGGGATCATGATCCCCGGACAGATGATCATCCTTCCGCTGTTCACGACGTTTTTCAGCATCGGGCTTGTGGGATCGCTCACCCCGCTGATCATCATTTACACCGCCGGTGGCCTCCCGCTGACCATCTTCATGATGGCAACCTTCTTCCGGGCGATTCCACGGGAGGTATTCGAGGCATCCACCATTGATGGGGCGAACATTCTGCGCTCATTCGTCTCCATCGGGTTCCCCATGGTGCGCAATGCGGTGCTGACCGTCGCTATCGTCCAGTTTTTCCTCATCTGGAACGACCTCCTCATCGCGCTGATCTTCGCGGGCCAGCGCAAGCTCAACACGATCCAGGTCGGTCTGTTGAACTTCAGCGGTGAGTACGGCGCGATCGACTACGGTCCGCTGTTCGCCGCTATCTGCATCACCGTCGGCGGCATCCTTGTGCTGTACCTGTTCCTGAACCAGCGGATCATGAAGGGCCTCTCGGCCGGCGCGGTGAAGGGCTAGCTCACATGCATGACCAGTGGATGCGCGCACTCGAGCAGTACATCCGTCAGAATTGTGAGCAGATGATCAGGCCCGCCTCTGGCATCCTGAACCATCCGTACACCGTGCCGTCGAGCCCGGATTCCCCCTACTACTCAGACTCGTTGTGGGACTGGGATTCGTGGTTCATCAGCGTCGCATTCGGCCAGGTCGAGATCGACACCGATCAGGCAGGGCGATTTTTCGAGGCTGAGCAGGGCAGCATCCTGAATTTTCTCGATCACACCGATGCCGACGGCGTGATGCCCATCAGGCTGAATGCGAAAGATTCGCTTGAGCATGGTCCGATGGGTCGCGACGGCAACTTCTCCCAGAACATGCACAAGCCGATCGTCGCGCAGCAGGCCGCCATGCTCGTACAGCGTCGGGGCAGCGCCGATTGGATAACGCCCCACCTCGACACGATCGGTGGGTTTCTCGAGCGATACCTCGATAGCCACATGCATCGGGAATCGGGGCTCGCCTACTGGCAGACAGATTTCGCGATCGGCGTCGACAACGACCCCTCCGTCTATTACCGGCCCGCGAAAAGTACAGCGTCCATTTATCTGAACAGCCTGCTCTACCGGGAGTTGCTCGCATTCGGATACCTGCTGGAAGAGACGGGGAGACTGCCCGAAGCCAACCTGTGGCGGGGCAGGGCGCAGGATCTCGCTGAAGCGATCAACGAGCACTGCTGGGACGAACGCGACGGCACCTACTACAGCGTCGATCTTGGATTTCGGCCAGTGGATGCCGCGGACTGGCTGCATCGCGGGGCACCGCGCACCTGGTCGACGCTGCTGCTGCGTGTCGACAACTGGTCGAGCTTCCTGCCCTTGTGGGCCGGGATCCCCTCGCAGGAGCAAGCCGGCCGCATGGTTGAGCGCTACCGCGACACCCGCACATTCAACGCGAACTTCGGGGTACGAACCCTCTCGCGGCTCGAGAAGATGTTCAACCTCAGGGCGTCGAACAATCCCTCGAACTGGCTTGGACCAATTTGGGGCATCAGCAACTACCTCGTCTTCCGGGGGCTGGCGAAGTATGGGTTCACCGACGACGCTCGGCAGCTCGCGGAGAAGACCGTCGTGCTGTTCGGTCAGGATCTCGGACTGAACGGCAGCCTGCACGAGTTTTATAACCCGGACACCGGAGAGCCGATCATGACGAAGGGCTTCCAGAATTGGAACTTCCTCGTATTGAACATGATCGCCTGGCTGGAGGGCCGCCCCGTCTCAGCCGAGTTTTAGCCGCGGATGGCCCGGGAGGTGTACTCATTCCGCCAGCGATGCTCGGGCTCGAACCCGAGCTGCGTGCGGGCCTTGTCGATCGACATGAGCGGCGCAAACTCGGCCATCTCCCGCACCGGTACCCCGGGAAACCAGGTCTCCGCGAGGGTCGCCGTCGGCAGAGCGTGACCGCTGTCGGATGCCGCGATGTTGTAGACCTCGAAACCCGGCGCCGCGTGCTGCAGCGCCAGGGCGACCGCGAGCGCGCCGTCCCGCGAGTCGATGTAGCTGCCGATCAGGTCGCGCCGGTAGTCGGGCTCCGAAGCCCGCGCGAAGGTGCCGTACTCATCGGGTGCGACGACGTTGGTGAAGCGCAGCGCGGTGATCGATGTCTCGGCGTTCCAGCGAACCAGCTGCTCCGCCATCGCCTCCTCGAGCACCTTGCCGAGGCCGTAGGTGTTGTTCGCCGCAGTGACGTTCTCGTCGATCGGCAGGTACGGCGGATCCTCCTCAAACGGAAAACCCATCGCCGTGATGCTCGAGGCGTAGACGATGGTGCGGATGCCCGCCCGGATGGCTCCGAACATGACGTTGAACGAAACCGTCATGTTGTTGTGGAACGTCGTTGCGTCTGGCACCACACCGTTCACGGGAATCGCGGCGAGGTGCACCAGGGCGTCGATGCCGGTGTGGCGGCCCGTCACGCCGAGCATGGCGTCGATGGTCTGCCCGTAGTCGGTGAAATCAACTTTTGTGAAGCCGGGGCCGGGAGTGCCACTGAGATCGAGACCCAGCACCTCGTGCCCGTCGGCGCGCAGTCGAGCCACTGTCGCCGAGCCGAGCTTGCCGTTGGATCCTGTTACTGCGATGCGCATGGTCGTCACCGTACCGGGAAGTCAGCGGGCAGGGGCAGGCCGGGCACGTCGTGCTCGACCCCGCCAAGGTGGCCCCACTGGCCGCCCTCGGAGAGTCCACTCTCGGTGAAGAAACCGCTCACCGGCTCGTACACCTCCACGAAGTCGTGCACATCACCGCGACGGGTGAGGATGATGTCGCCGGACTGCACGTACTGCTTGGCCCCATCCACAAAGATCTTTCCTTTGCCCGCCGAGATGAACCAGAGCTCGTCCTCGTCGTGGTGGTGCCGTTCAAAGCGGCCACCTTCCATCGGGACGGCGAAACGCCCCGCCGAACTGAAGGCACACCACTCCGGTTTTTCGGCGGGGTTGAGCCAGGAGCCCGGGGGAATGATCGCCACTAGTTCGCCTGGCTCCACAGCGGTGCGACGCCGGCGTCGAGGATGCGGGCATCCGGCAGCGCATCCAGGCCGGTCTCGGCGCCACCGGGCGTGTACACGACGACCAGGCGAAGGGGGCTCCAGGTGGTGTTGTACGTCGAGTGCACGGTGTCTCGAGGGATGTAGACGGCGTCGCCCTCCGCGATGTCGAAGGCCTCACCGTCACCGACGGTCTGCGAACCCTTGCCCGAGATCACGTAGATGACCTCCTCCTCGCCCGGGTGCTGGTGCGGAGCATGGCCCTGGCCGGGGTAGATGATGACCTCGCCGGTCGTGAGACCAGCGCCGGCATCAAGGTGCGGGGTGACCAGCCATTTGATGGTGCCCCAGTCGAAGGCACGGGTCTGGACGTCGTCGGGCTTGCGTGACATGAGCTTCCTTACTCTGTGAACGAGATGGCTTTGAAGTCCTCGATCTGCTGCTTAATCGCTCGCTCGGTCGGCAGTCGTTCGGCAGAACTTGCACCGAAGAATCCCGCGACCCCGGAGGTGTTCTGCAGGATGAACGCGGCGTCCTCCGGCTCGGCGATCGGTCCGCCGTGGCAGATGACGATCACGTCCGGATTGACTGCCGTCGCGGCATCCCGGATCTGCTGCACTCGCTCCGCGCTCTGCTCGAGCGTCAGCGCGGTGGTCGCCCCGATGGTGCCGGCCGTGGTCAGTCCCATGTGGGCGACGATGATGTCGGCGCCGGCCTCGGTCATGACGACCGCCTCATCGGTGGTGAACACGTACGGCGTGGTGAGCAGGTCGCGCTCGGCCGCGAGACGGATCATGTCGACCTCGAGGTCGTAACCCATCCCCGTCTCTTCCAGGTTCTGGCGGAAGTTGCCGTCGAACAGGCCAACCGTGGGGAAATTCTGCACGCCAGTGAATCCCATGCGCTTCAGATCGTCGAGGAAGTACTCCATGATGCGGAACGGATCTGTGCCGTTAACCCCAGCCAGCACGGGGGTGTTGCGCACGATGGGCAGCACCTCCCTGCTCATCTCGACGACGACCTGGTTGGCGTCACCATAGGCGAGAAGACCGCTGAGCGAGCCGCGCCCGGCCATGCGGTACCGGCCCGAGTTGTAGATGATGATCATGTCGACGCCGCCGGCTTCGGCCGACTTGGCCGAGATTCCGGTTCCTGCCCCAGCTCCGATGAGCGGAGATCCCGCGGCGATCTGCGCCCTGAACCTCGTCAGCGCCGTTGTGCGGTCGATCATGATGCACCTCCGATAAGGGCGTGCAGCTCGTCCGCCGCCCGTCTGGCCAGTGTCGCATCGTTGATGTTCGCGTCAGACTCGATCACGGTTATTCCAGTCGCGGCGGCGATCACCGCGTCGAACAGCGCGGCGTCTGCAGACTCGTCCCGAAATGGCATGCCGTCGGCGTCGAGCGCCGAGACACCGCCGCGCGGCACGATGAGCACAGTATTCGCGGCTCCCGCGAGCTTCTCGCCGACGATGCGTCCCAGCTGGGCATTCTCGGCCGCAGTGGTGCGCATAAGAGTCACCGTCGCGTTGTGCACGAAGAACTGGCGATCGCTGAACTTTTCGGGCACCGAGGCTTCTGGTCCGAAATTGACCATATCGAGCGCGCCGAGGCTGACGACCTGTGGCGTGCCGGATGCCGCGGCCGCCGTCAGCCGGTCCGGTCCGGCGCTGAGCACACCGCCCACCAACTCGTCGGCAAGCTCGGTGGTCGTCAGGTCGAGCACACCGGCCAGCATGCCGGAGCGCGTCAGAGCCTCGAGCGCTCGCCCACCCGATCCCGTGGCGTGAAAGACGAGCACCTCGTACCCGAGCTCGTCGAGTCGCTCGCGGGCGGCATCCACCGCCGGGGTTGTAACGCCGAACATTGAGGCACCGATGAGCGGCCGGTCTGAGCTCTCGGCGCCCGATCGTGTCGAATGCGCGGCGGCCATCCCCGCGACCGCAGCCGCGGCGTTGCCCAGTACCGCCCGCGACACCTGGTTGATTCCAGCGATGTCGACGACCGAATACATGAGGGTCACGTCGCTGGCGCCAACATAGGGCGCGACGTCGCCGGATGCCATGGTCGAGACGATGAGCTTCGGCAGCCCGATCGGGAGGTCGCGCACCGCACGGGCGGCGATGGCCGAGCCTCCGCTCCCACCCAGGGTGAGCACGCCGTTAAGGCGTCCATGGGCGAGGAGGCGCGCGGACACCACCGCTGCCCCCTCGCCCATGGACGTCACGGCAACTCCCCTGTCGTTGCCACCGCTGAGTGCACCGATGGTGGTTCCTGCCGCCTCAGCTACGGAAGCCTGGTCGAACTCGATGTCGCCGGTAAAACCGTGCGGCGGTCTGATGCCTGCGTCGATCACGACGACGGTGACCCCCAGGTCGCTGAGGCGTTCCGCCATCCATTGATATTCGGCCCCCTTGGTGTCGAGGGTTCCGATCAGGGCCACGGTGGGCTGAGGGTGAGCCATCGCTGAGTCTCTCCGTTGAATCGTCGCGAAGTTGGTTGGTGCGCACTTCATCATCATGCAGTTTTTGAAACGTGTCAACTAATTCACGCAAATGGTCGCGGACGCCTTATCTGGCGTTGTAGCATCGGCTTTGAAACGTGTCAGTTTGGGAGTTTCCCGCACGCGGCGCGCCCCAGCACCTGAAAGGAATGTGCCCAACGATGGTCACAATCACACCACTTCGCTTCGAGCACCACCGCAGTGCGCTGGGCATCGGCGATCCGGCCCCGCGTCTCTCATGGAAGACCACGGCACCCGCGGGATGGGTGCAGCAGGCCTACGAGATCGAGACCGTGCGCGACGGAATCGTCGAGACCACGGGTCGCATCGAGTCGCACGAGTCAGTGCTGGTTCCGTGGCCGACAGCGCCCCTCTCGTCGCGCGAGAGCGCCTCGGTGCGCGTGCGCATCTTCGGGGGCTCCGCCGAGTCGGAGTGGAGCGAGGCAGCCACCGTGGAAGTCGGGCTACTCGACGCGAGCGACTGGATTGCCGCGCCCGTGGGTGCGGGGTGGCCCGAAGAAGCCGAGTCTGATGTGCGGCGCCCTCCCCTGGTCAGAAGCACCTTCGCTACCCGCGGCGCCATCACCTCGGCACGGTTGTATGCCTCCGCTCACGGTGTGTACGAAGTCGAGATCAACGGACAACGGGTGGGAGATGACATCCTGTCGCCCGGGTGGACCGTCTACGGCGAGCGCCTTCGGTATTACACCTACGACGTGACCTCACTGGTCGTCGATGGTGACAACGCCATCGGATCGTGGCTTGGTGACGGTTGGTACCGAGGCAGGCTCGGCTGGCGAGGTGGGTTCCGCAACCTGTTCGGCTCGGACCTGTCCCTCATCGCGCAGCTTGAGCTGCACTACGCGGACGGCAGCAGGCAGACTGTGGCGACAGACGGATCGTGGCGCGCCGCCATCGGCCCGATCGTGCACAGCGGCCTCTACGACGGTGAGACCTACGACGCGAGGGACGAGCTCGCCGGATGGTCAACCGCCGGCTTCGATGACACGGCGTGGTCACCGGTCGCCGTGTCGACACGAGATGCGGCGACCCTCGTGGCACCGGACGGCCCACCGGTGAGATGCACCGAGGAGGTCGCACCCGTGGCGGTGCTCACCACGCCGAGCGGAGCGCGCGTCATCGACTTCGGGCAGAATCTGGCGGGACGGGTCAGCATCACCGTGAACGGCATCGCGGGTGACACTGTGACCATCCGCACCGCGGAGGTTTTGCAGCACGGCGAGCTCTACGTGCGGCCCTTGCGGGAAGCGAAGTCCACCGATGTGTACACGCTCAGCGGCGCTGGCCGCGAGCAATGGGAACCCCGGTTCACGATCCACGGTTTCCGTTTTGCGGAGATCAGCGGGTGGCCGGGTGACATCGACGCCGCGGTCGCGGCAGGTGACATCGTGGCCAGGGTGTACCACACTGACATGGAGCGCACTGGATGGTTCGAATCGTCCAATCCGCTCGTGAACAAGCTGCACGACAACGTCGTCTGGGGCATGCGGGGGAACTTCGTCGACATTCCCACGGACTGCCCGCAGCGCGATGAGCGCGTGGGATGGACCGGCGACATCCAGGTTTTCGCGCCGACGGCATCCTTTCTCTACGACGTGTCTGGCATGCTGTCGAGCTGGCTGAAGGATGTCGCGGTCGAGCAGCTTCCCGATGGCACAGTGCCTTGGTACGTGCCGGTCATCCCCGCGCACGAGATGTGGACGCCGCTTCGCCCGGGCGCGGTCTGGGGCGACGTCGCTGTGCTCACCCCCTGGGTGCTGTACGAGCGGTTTGGGGATGCCGGAATCCTCGCCGCGCAGTACGAGAGCGCCCAGAAGTGGGTCGATCTCGTTGACCGGCTGGCCGGGCCAGACCGCCTGTGGAACGAGGGCTTCCAGCTCGGGGACTGGCTTGACCCCACCGCGCCCGTGCAGGATCCCGCCGATGCGAAGACGGATAAGTACCTCGTGGCCACCGCCTACTTCGCCTGGTCGACCCAGCACCTCGCGCGAACTGCCGAGGTGCTCGGCAAGACCGCTGACGCCGCGCACTATTTCGAACTCGCCGGCCAGATCCGCGATGCTTTCGCCCGGGAGTACCTGCTGCCGTCGGGGCGAATGACCAGTGACGCGCAAACCGCATACTCCCTGGCCATCCAGTTCGACCTGATCCCTGACGCCGCCCAGCGTCGCGCCGCGGGCGACAGGCTCGCCGAGCTCGTTGCCGAGGGCGAAAACCGCATCGCCACGGGCTTCGCCGGGGTGAACCTGATCTCGGACGCGCTGACCCGCGCGGGTGCGCTCGACACCGCATACGACCTGCTGCTGGAGGAGGCGGGGCCGTCGTGGCTCTACGCGGTCAAGAAAGGCGCGACGACGATCTGGGAGCGCTGGGACAGCCTGCTTCCCGATGACACGGTCAACTCTGGCACCATGACCTCCTTCAACCACTATGCCCTCGGTGCCGTTGCAGACTGGATGCACCGGGTGGTTGCTGGCATCTCGGCGGCCGAGCCTGGCTACCGCAGCATCCGGTTCCGTCCGCAACCCGGGGGCGGACTCACCCACGCCACCGCCACGCACGAGACCCCCTATGGCCCAGCGTCGATCTCGTGGCGCATCGTTGATTTAGCACTCACCGTCGACGTCGTCGTGCCGACGGGAGCGACGGCGACCGTGGAGCTTCCCGGCCGAGAGGGGTTTGCTATCGGGTCCGGGGAGCACAGCTTCAGCGCCGCCATCCCGGAATCGACCGACGACCGGTTGATCAGCTT
>CAVWNM010000005.1:0-12777 GCA_963756345.1 uncultured Actinomycetota bacterium
GAGGGTCCGTCGGCACCCATGGGTTTCATAGGAAGCGCTGGTTCTGATGGGTGACATGGATGCCTTCTTCAACTACACCGGAGCCCGATCGCCCCATCCCCGGGCGGTATCGATTCTCTCGATTCATCGCTCCGGAGTTGTCGCGTGACCGCCTCCGCGTCGTCTCCGACTCCTCTGCGCCCGGCAGCGAAGGATGTGCAGGCAGAGCTTCGTCGTCGCGCAGTCGCCCATCCGGTGAGTTCGAGACCTCGCCACCGCCTCCCCCGTTGACCCGACGCCGCAAGTTTTTGTCGATGCACTGGCAGCGGCGGGCGGCGCGCCGGGTTATCCATTGACCATCGGGGTCGTCGAGCTGCGCGACGCGATGGTGAACTGGTTCGATCGCGTACGCGGCGTCACCCTCAATCGACAGGGTGTGCTACCCACGATCGGGTCTAAAGAGCTGTTGGGTTTGCTGCCGTTCTTGCTCGGACTGGGTCCTGGCGACGTAGTGGTACGCCCGTCGCTCGCCTATCCCGCGTACGAAGCAGGGGCGGTTGCCGTGGGTGCCGGCGTCGTGGCTGAGGACGATCCTGCTCAGTGGCCTGAAGCGACCAAGCTCATTTGGCTGAACTCCCCTCGCAATCCCGACGGCCAGAACCCGACCGTTGAGGAGTTGCGTCGTGCCGTCGCCCGAGCTCGTGAGCTCGGTGCTGTGATAGTCGGCGACGAGTGTTACGCCGTGTTGAACGAGGTCGACGGGGAGCGGATACCTTCCATCCTGGATCCGAGAGTGGTTGGCGACGACATGAGCCAGATCCTCGCCTGCTATTCGGTCAGCAAGCAGTCGAATATGGCTGGATACCGCGGCGGTATGGTCGCCGGGGACGAGCAGTTGATCGGAAAAATTGCATCGCAACGCCGCAACCTGGGTCTCATGGTCCCTGCGCCCGTGCAGCAGGTGCTCAGCGCAGTCCTGTCCGATGACGAGCATGTAGCCGAGCAGCGCGCCCTCTACACTTCCCGACTCGAGCGTCTCCGATCTGCCGTCGAGGCTGCCGGATTCCAGATTCACGGGTCGGAAAGCGGCCTGTACCTCTGGGCCACGCGGGGTGAAAGTGGAGTCGATACCGCCATGGATCTCGCCGACATCGGCGTCCTCGTTTCGCCCGGCAATTTTACGGCCCGAGCGGCGAGCAATTCGTGCGGTTTGCCGTGACGGTTCGGGACGAGTACCTCGACCGGGCGATCAGCTCGCTACGGTCTTCGGCCCGCTAGAAGTCGATCATCACCTTGAGGCTTTCGCGGGAGTCCATGGCGGAGTATCCCAGCGCTATCTCGTCGATGCCCACGACGCGATCGAAGACGCGACCCGGAACGATCGAGCCGTCGAGCACGTCTTTGAGCGCGGATTCGATGTAGGCGCGCACGGGGGCAGGTCCACCCGTGAGCGTTATGTTGCGGCTGAAGAGCGAACCCCAGCCGATCGGAGCCTCGGAATACTGTGGAACGCCGACCCGCGAGATGGTGCCGCCCGCGCGGACGGACCCCAGTGCTTGCTGGTACGCCGGAAAGTGACCGACCGCCTCGATGACGACGTGACTACCCTCGCCACGGGTGAGTTCGCGCACCCTGGCGACTCCCTCTTCTCCGCGCTCGGACACGATCTCGTCCGCCCCGAACTCGACACCGATATCGGTGCGCGACTGGTGCCGACCCATGAGGATGACCCGCTCGGCCCCCAGCCTTTTTGACGCCAGCACGGCCGACAGCCCTACGGCGCCGTCGCCAATCACCGTCACAGTCTTGCCCGCACCGACCCGCCCCATATGCGCGGCGTGGTAGCCAGTGAGATAAACATCGGACAGGGCAAGGAGCGACGGAAGCAGCTCACTTTTCTCGTCGACGCCCGGCACTGTCACCAGGCTGCCGTCTGCCTGCGGCACCCGCGCATACTCCGCTTGAAAGCCACCGACGTCGGGCTTATTGTAAAAGCCGCCGTGGAGGCAGGATGTGTGGAACCCTTCCTGGCAAAAGACGCAGGTATTGTCCTGGTACGTAAACGTAGCGACGACGAAGTCTCCTCGTTTCACAGTGGAGACCTCGGAGCCGATTTCCTCGACTACCCCGACCATCTCGTGGCCCATCGGAGCACCGATCGGCCCCGGCTTACGCGTGTGATAGGGGTGCAGGTCCGACCCGCAGACACACGCACGAACCACCCGGACAATGGCGTCTGTCTTCTGTTGGATCACCGGGTCCGGTACCGACTCGACTCGGACGTCGCCTGCGCCGTAGAGAAATGTTGCCTTCATGGGGTTTCCTCGCAATATGAGCCTGCGGCTGAGGTCGTTCTCCACGTGGATCCGTGGATGCGCGACCAGACAATGACACAACCTTACGCGGCGCGATCTATGCGTCGTGGCTCCGAGATGACCGCGATGACAGAGGTGCGCGCATCACCGGCTGCAGTGCGGATGACACATGAACGCTGAGTGAACTTCGGCCGATGCGTCCTCCCAATGCATAGATGATCATCTATGGTTCTGTGTATGACCGAGACTGAGGACTCCCGCGGCATCCTGAACAACCTTGCCGAACGCCGCGGGATGCCCGGCCTTGGCTTACCCGGAGGACTACCTCAGACGCCTCGCCGTCGAGCTCAGCGAGAGGTTCGCGGGAATCTTCAGCACCGAGACCGTCGAAAGGTACGTGCTCGAGTCCTATACCGGGCTGCTGCGCACCTCGAAGGTCAGGTCCCACCTCGCTTCGCAGACGACTCGCTTCGCCACCGACCGGCTGACGGCGCTCGCGCAGGCGAAGGGCGCCATCGATTCTGCTGTGCCCGAGGTGCTTTTCGTGTGCGAGCAGAACGCCGGCCGGTCTCAGATGGCGGCGGTGCTGACCCGACACCTCGGCGGCGCGCGCGTGCACGTTCGTTCGGCCGGGTCGTCGCCGTCCGACGTGATCAACCCGGTCGTGGTCGAGGTGATGGCAGAACTCGGTCTCAATTTTGACGAACAGTTTCCGAAGCCGCTCACCGACGACGTGGTTCAGGCCGCCGATGTCGTCGTGACGATGGGATGTGGTGACGCCTGCGCAATCTACCCGGGCAAGCGATACCTGGACTGGGAGCTCACCGACCCGGCCGGGCTGCCGCTCGACGAGGTGCGCGCGATCCGCGACGAGCTCACGCTCAGGGTCGAATCGCTCCTCGCCGAATTACCTTCCGAGATCTCTTCCCGATAGGTCAGTCATGACTGTATAGTCAGTGCATGCTGACCATTGCTTCACGACCTCGATGTGATGAACCGACTGGGCCGGGCGATGGCCGACCCAAACCGCTCCCGCATCCTCATGAGCCTCCTGGAGCGGCCCGGATATCCCGGTGAGCTCGCCAAAGAGCTACAACTCACCCGCCCGAATGTCTCCAACCACCTGACCTGCCTGCGCAGTTGCGGTCTCGTTGCAGCCGTACCCGAAGGGCGCCAGACGCGCTACGAGATCGCTGACGCGCACCTGACCGCCGCGCTCTCCTCGCTTATGAACGTCGTGCTCGCCGTCGATGAGGGCACGCCGTGCCTCGACGATTCGTGCGCCGTTCCCGGATGCTGCAGCTGAGCATCCCCCAGACCGCCCGACGAGAACGGACGGGGAAGGAGGCCACGATGGCCGAATGTTGCGACGTGAGTTGCTGCACCGAGGAATGCGAAGAGGGCTGCACCTGCTGCTAGCCGATCTCGCATTCTGACCCCTGCCTGACTGGTTCAGGCAGGGGTCTCTCATGTCGACCCACGCGCCCGTCGTCCACAGCCGTGGGACCTTTGGCCGTGTCCGGTGACCGCCGTGGCTGCGAGGATCAGCATCCTGACAGCCGTCTCGAAGGGCAGGACATACATGAAGCTGGTCGTTGTTGGTGGAGTCGCGGGAGGCGCGTCCGTTGCCGCTCGCGCACGCAGGCTGGACGAGGGCGCAGAGATCGTCGTGCTGGAGCGCGGGCATCACGTCTCATTCGCGAATTGCGGACTCCCGTACCACATCGGCGAAGTCATCACCGAGCGGGACAGGCTGCTGCTTCAGACCCCTCAGAGCCTGCGCGAGTCGCTCAACATCGACGTGCGCATCGCCAACGAGGTCACCTCCATCGACCGGGCAACCAAAACGGTCACCGTCCGCGAGGTTGATACCGGACGTGAATACACGGAAAGCTACGACAACCTCGCCCTGTGCACCGGCGCAGAAGCGATCCGACCACCCCTGCCTGGCATCGACCTGCCGGAGATCCACGTGCTGCGCCGCATCGGCGACATGGACGCCATCAAGGCTGAGCTTGACGGCGCCCTCGCGCTCGCGGCCAGCGGCGCTCGCGGGCCCGTACGCTGCGTCGTGATCGGCGCGGGATACATCGGCCTCGAGATGGCCGAAAACCTCAAGCACCGCGGGGCAATCGTCGACGTCGTCGAGATGAGCGACCAGATCCTGCCGCCGCTCGACCACGAGATGTCGGTTCCCGTCGAACATCATCTGCGCAGCCGGGGCATCAGCCTTCACCTCTCCACCGGAGCCGCCGCGTTCACGAGTCGCGATGGCGGCGGAATCACCGTGGAACTCACGAACTCGACCAGCCTTGATGCGGATGTCGTCATCCTCTCGGTGGGTGTGCGACCCAGCGTTGACCTCGCGCGTGCCGCAGGCCTCGAGCTCGGCGAGCACGGCGGGCTGTCCGTCGACAGCCACATGCGCACCTCCGACCCGCACATCTGGGCGGCCGGCGACTCCGTCGAAACCCCAAATACCGTGCTGCCTGGCTCCTGGCTCGCCCCCCTCGCAGGGCCAGCCAACCGTGAGGCGCGCGTCGCCGCCGAGAACATTTGCGGGCGTGACACGGAATACAAGTCCACCCAGGGCACCTCGATCGTGAAGGTGTTCGAAATGGTCGCCGGTGGCACAGGAGCCACCGAGCGGCAGCTCCTCGCCGCAAATGTTCCGTACCGCGCCGTGCACGTGCACCCCTCGGGCCACGCCGGTTACTACCCGGGTACCGCGATGATGCACATCAAACTGCTGTTCGAACCGGGCAGCGGCGAAATACTCGGTGCCCAGGTGACCGGGTTCGACGGCGTCGACAAACGCCTCGACGTGTTCGCCACCGCGCTGCGCGCCGGACTCACCGTGTGGGATCTTCAAGAGCTCGAGCTTGCCTACGCGCCGCCGTTCGGCTCGGCGAAAGACCCGGTTAACATGGCCGGCTTCGTCGCCAGCAATGTTCTGCTCGGCGACCTGAGCCTCTGGTACGCGCAGGACTTCCCTCACGCGACTGATGGCGCTCGCATCATCGACATCCGCACGGCTGAAGAGTTCTCGATCTGGCACCTGCCCGGAGCCGAGAATGTGCCGCTCGCCACCCTGCGCACCGCGACGGCCGACTGGGAGAAGGATGCCGGGCTGCGGTTGTATTGCTCAGTCGGGTTCCGCAGCTACCTGGGGTACCGCATCCTCGTGCAGCTCGGGTTCACGGATGTCGCGACGTTGTCTGGCGGATCCGAGACGTTCCGCGCCTGGCATGAGGTGCAGCCGCTGGCCGACGGCCCGGTCGCTCCGGAAACCACCTACGCCGAGGCGGCCGAAACCCTGAACGCCGCTCGCGTTGCCGCCCACGTTGCGAACGGCACAGGCGTCTCTGTGAACCTCGACTGCACCGGTCTCGCCTGCCCAGGCCCGATCATGAAGCTTGCCACCGAGATGAAGGGCCTCAATGTCGGCGACGAGATCGTGGTTCACGTTTCCGACCCCGGTTTCGCCAGCGACGCCCCAGCCTGGGTGCGGCGCAACGGCCATGAGCTGCTCTCGATCGAACCGGAAGGGCCCGGCTACGTTGCGACCATCCGCAAGGCTGGACCGGAAGCGCTCGCCCTTGCCGGCACGGGAACGATCGTCGCGCCCGCCACTCCGAAGGTCTCGTTCGTGGTCTTCTCCGGCGATCTGGACAAACTGATCGCCGCGTTCATCATCGCCAATGGGGCCATCTCAATGGGCGAAGAGGTGTCGATGTTTTTCACCTTCTGGGGACTGAACGCGCTGCGCAAGCAGAAGCCGCCGAAGCGTGAACGCAAGGTCATCGACAAGCTCTTCGCCGGGATGATGCCCGCCGGAGCCGACAAGCTCACCCTCTCCAAGATGCACATGATGGGGGCAGGAACGGCGATGATCAAGGACACGATGAAGAAGAACGGGGTACACACCCTGCCGGAACTCATGGAGTCGGCGATGACGGGAGGTGCGCGCATCATCGGCTGCACGATGACGATGGATCTGTTGGGGATCGCCGAATCCGATCTCATCGACGGGGTCGAACTCGGCGGTGTGGCCACCTTCCTCGGCGAAGCTGCGGAGTCGACTACCACGCTGTTTATTTAGTGCAGCGGGCCGAGTACCACCACGGCCGCCTCCCAACGGATCCAGGGTCGTAGTTTCCAATCCAGCCCTATGAGACCGCGGGTCAACGCCTGCTGACAAGGACGAAACGCTCATCCCTGATCGGGCCACCCCACAACGCCGGGTCGTCAAGCGTCACGACCTCGGCCTCAGCGCGGTGACGGCGAACGAGGTCGGTCACTTCCGCCGCGCCCATCCCCGCGCCTGTCCACCACAGGCCCTCCACCAGGACAAGAACCCCAGCGGGCGCGAGCAGCTGAAGCCAGCGCGTCACCGCCGCGTCAGGGTCGTTCATCGCCCACAGAACGTGGCGGGTGATGACAACATCGAACGACTCGGGCGGCCACGGTGGAGCGGCAGCATCACCGACGGCAAAGACGGCTTCAACCCCAGACGCCGCAATCTTTTGACGAGCCTTTTCCACCATCGCCGGTGAGATGTCCAGCCCTGAGACCCTGTGCCCCGCCTCGGCCAGGAGCAAACTCACCGACCCGGTACCGCAACCCAGGTCGGCAACACGCGTATTCGGGAGCGGCATCAATGGAAGCAGCAGTTCGGCCCAAGTCGAACGCACGGTCGGGTCGAGCATGCCGTGGTCGGGCTGGTCATCGAACCGCTCAGCCTCGGCGTTCCAGAAGTCCGCAACGCCCATGAAATCCATCGTGCCATGCCGAGGGGATCACGCCGAGGGTCGAATCACACCTCGCCGCGGTCGCCACCTCGCCGAGGTGTCGAGCTAGTCGTCGTTCTTTCTGGGTTCCATCAGGGACAGCAGGAAGAGCGCGACCAGCAGACCGAAGATCAGAGCAGCCGCCACGACGTCGCCCCAGAGCAGGGGGAAGAGCTGCGCGTCGATCGACAGGACCATGAACGTCTCGGCGATGCCGAAGACGAGAAAGAACATCCCGAGCATGATTCTGTTGAGGCGGTGGCTGCGCCCCCGGAGGTGAAGTCTCGTGCGACGCAGTTCCACCATGATCGAGATCAGCAGGAGGGGCAGGATCTGGGCCAGCGCTGTCGCCGTGCCCGAGTCGATGGCCATTCAGCGTCCTAGCGGTCGATCTCTGGACTGCGCAGCGAGCCGCCTCGGCCCCACAGCCAGTAGGCGATCGAGCCGATGGAGTTGATGGCGCTCGCAGCGCGCCACACTCCCTTCGGTCCATGGATCATCTCGGCGGGACGTTGGGCTATGTCGCGCCACGTCAATGCCGCGAAACAGAGGTGGAGCACGATGACGACGACGGCCGCCGGCCACTGCTCATTCGATTTCTGTGTCATTGGATGCTCCTGTTTCTCTATCGTGATGCTCGCCCGGGACCAGCGGAAGGGCTGAGCACTACCACCGCCGTCTCGGTCGATCGCAGCTTCGAGTATTCATCGACGTCGTCGCCCAGGTCGCGCCACCGCTCCCAGAGCCGCGCGCGCTCCTCGCCTTCCGCCGCGGCCGCGGTCATGACCCGCCGATCGTTCACCAGCTCGACCGTCGCCTCGGGATGCGCCAGCAGGTTGAGCCACCAGGCGGGCTCACCCTCGCCCCATCCATTCATCGCCATGGTGACGAGGTTGGGGCCGTCTTCGTAATAACCCAGGATGACGCTTCGCTTCTGCCCGGAGCGCCGACCGATCGTGGTGACGCGCATCGCTCCCCATTTGGTGGGCGTCGGCAGCCACAACCCACGTCTGCCGCCGGTGACCTTGTAGAGGGCACGGTGAAGCACCCAGGCGACACGAATGAACCATCTCGGCGGGAGGGTCGGGGGCTTTTCAGACTTGCTCATGAGTGCGATCCTTCGCTGGTTCCCGCCAGGTCGTGATCAGCGGCGCGGAACCGGTCGGTAAACTTCGCGTGCGATGAAAGTACTGATTCCTAACACCATAGAACTCACGCTGCCGTCTGGATACACAGTCGTGGAATACGCGGCGGATGAGACCTTCCCACACGAGCACGTCGACGCCGAGGTTCTCGTCGTGTGGGGAAACACCACGGCGAACCTCCAAGACGCGGCCAACCGCCTCACCTCGCTGCGCCTCGTGCAGACGCTGGCTGCTGGCGCCGACGCCGTGGTCAGGGCCGGCTTCGCCGGAGTTCCGATCGCATCGGGTCGCTCACTGCATGACGCGCCGGTCGCCGAGCACGCGCTCGCGCTGACCCTCGCCCTCGTTCGCCGACTCGACACGCTCGGCGCTGCACAGCGCGAGTCGCGGTGGGACACCGGCTTCCTCAACGCGCAGCGCACCCCCGAGACCGACCCCCTCTACACGCTCTCGGGAGCCGAAGTGCTGATCTGGGGATTCGGTTCGATCGCCGCGACCCTCGCGCCGATGCTGGAGTTGCTCGGTGCGCGGGTGACCGGGGTCGCCACGACCGCCGGCACCCGCCACGGCTTTCCCGTCGTCTCGACCGAGCAGTTGCCGGCGCAGCTGGCGACCACCGACGTGCTGATTTCGATCCTGCCCGCGAGCCCGCAGACCACAAACGTCTTCGACGCGTCACTGATCTCGGCGATGAAACCCACCGCCCTGTTCGTAAACGTGGGCCGGGGCACGACCGTCAATGAAAATGACCTGATGGATGCCCTACACACGGGTCGGCTCCGGGCCGCCGCGATCGACGTGATGCACGAAGAACCGCTGCCGTCGTCGTCGCCGCTGTGGACGACTCCCAACCTGATCATCACCCCTCATGCCGCGGGCAACCGGCCTCGTGGGGCCGGCGGGCTGGTCGCGTCCAATCTGCAGAACCTCGCATCCGGCACGCCACTGGTGAATCTGGTTAGGTGACGATCTCGAGTCCCGTCGCGGTGGACGCGCTGGACATGCCTCCGGCGTCTACAAGATCGGTGAAGCCGAGGTCGGCCATCCGGGAGACAGCCGAGGCCGAGCGGTTGCCCGAGGCGCAGTAAACGACGTATCGGCCATCCTGCGGCAATTCGGCGACCCTGGCATCGAAGTCGGCGGCACGTACGTCGATGTTGATGGCACCATCGAGATGCCCCGCCGCGTATTCGCTGCTCGTCCTCACATCGACGACGACAGTATCGGTCGTGACCTCGATGGAATCAGGTGCGCACCCGGCAAGGCCGATGAGCACGGCGGCCGCGAGAACGAGCCTGGTGATGACCTTCATCATGAGCTGGTGGTGGAGTCGTGACCCTTGCACTGATCGCTGGCTGGCACGTTCTCCATCACCTGCGCGACATGCTCACCGCATCCGGCCCACGTCGTCTTCCCACAAATCTCACACGTCACTGCACTGCACATTGGCATTCCCTTCTTGATGACTAAACAGTTCCATACTATACCCCCCGGGGTATTTGCGCACCTCGGCGCAGTCAGCGGTCAGCTCGCCGCCGAAGCGCACGCAGCGCATTGAAGATGGTCGCTAGGTCAACGATCTCCTGAATGCCCGCCCCGAGAGTCGCCGGAATGAAGCCGAACGCGGCGATCACCATCAAGCCGAGGCTGAGAACGATCCCGAGCCAGATGCTCTGAAGCGCGATGCGCACCGTGTCCTGACCGATCTCGACGGCCCGATCGACGCGCGAAATGTCGTCGACGAGGATGACGGCCGACGCCGCCTCGCTGGCCGCCGTCGCGCCGCGAGCGCCCATCGCGATTCCCACCTCGGCCGAGGCGAGCACCGGTGAGTCGTTGACGCCGTCACCCACCATGATCACGGGGCGCTGCTGGATGGCCATGACGGCGTTGACCTTGTCGATGGGGAGGCAGTTCGCCTGCACCTCGGTGATGCCGATGACCTGCGCGACGTGGTCCGCGGTCGCCTGCGCGTCACCGGTCAGCATGAGGATGCGAGTGATCCCGCGACTCCGCAACCGCTCAATAGTGGTCACCGCGTTGGTGCGGACGGCGTCCGTGGCGATAACCGTGCCGGCAAACTCGCCGTCGACCGCGACGTAGATCGCCAGCTCACCGCCGGACAGCGGCGACTCGACCGCGTCGGCGGCCAGGCTCCGGATGAACGCCAGGGTGCCAACCGCCACAACCCGGTCATCCACCGTCGCTACAACACCCCGTGCGGCGACCTCGTGCGAGTCAGCAACGGGGTGGAGGGTGAGACCGCGCTCGTGGGCCGCCGAGACGATCGAGGCGGCAAGAACATGGGAGGAGAACTGTTCTGCGGAGGCGACGAGCGAGAGCAGGGTGGCCTCATCGAACGGCGGCAGGGCGTGGGTTCTGGCGATGACCGGCACCCCGTGCGTCAGCGTGCCCGTCTTGTCGAACACCGCGGTGCGGGCCCGCGCAAGCTGCTCCAGCACTCCGCCGCCCTTGACGATGATGCCGTCGCGGGCGGCCCGACTCATCCCTCCCATGAACGCGACGGGCGCAGCCAGCAGCAAGGGACACGGGGTTGCGAGCACAAGTACTTCGGCGAAACGCACCGGATCACCCGACACCGCCCACGCCACCCCCGCGAGCAGCAGCGAAACGACGGTAAAGGGGATCGCGTAACGGTCGGCGAGCCGCACGACCGGCGCCCGGTTGGTGGATGCCTGCTTCACGAGCGCGACGATCGCCTGATACTGACTGTCCGCGGCGAGCGCCGAGGCGACAATGGTTGCCGAGGTGTTGCCGTTTATCGAACCGCTGAGCACCGCCTCGCCCTCCTGCCGGTTGCGCGGAAGACTCTCGCCGGTCAACGACGACTCGTCGAACGATGCGCCAGCAGACGTGAGGGTTCCGTCAACCGGAACCACCTCGCCGGAGCGGACGAGGAGCACGTCGCCGACCGCCACCTCGGCAGCAGGGATGTCGTCGACTAGCGTCGATCCGGTCACCACTCGGTGCGCGATCTGTGGTTCACGGCGCAGCAGGGCACTCAACTCGCGCTGGGCGCGACCCTGGGCAAAGTCTTCGAGGGCCTTCCCGCCAGACACCATCAGCACGATGATCATGCTGGCGATCACCTCGCCGACGGCCACCGTTGCCAGAATGGCAATGATCGCGAGGATGTCGATGCCGACGCGATTCTGGCGAAGCTGCACGATCATGTGCCTGGCTTCGATGCCCGCGATCACCACAGCGAAGATGCCGAAGCCCCACCGGGCCACGACATCGAAACCGGCGAGCCACAGGGCCCCGCCCAGCACGCCCCACACGAGTGTAAGCAGGACGATGGGGTAGCGCAGCATGAGCGCCAGCCAAGCATCTACCGCGCGGGGGCCACTAGTGCCGTTGGTCCCTCGGCCGTGCGGGACCTTCGGCCCTGTGGCATCCGGGCGGGCTGGAGCACAGTGGTTTCATGAGCAATCAGCCAGCAGTCATGGTCGCAGTGAGCGGTCCGTCGCTCAGCGATTCAGCTATCGAATGGGCACTCTCCTACGCGAAGAGCGTTAACGCGGAGGTTGAGCTGGTTCACGTCGTCGACGTAAGTTGGAGGTCCACACCCACCACGTTCGCCGAGGCCGCGCTGCTCGTCGCCGAGCGTGAGTTGCGCGACATCGCGAACCGATGCTCGGCTCGCACGGGCTTGACGGTCCACGCGAATGTGCTGGTCGGGCATCCAGCCACCCTGCTTGTGCAGCACGCTGCCGGTGCCGACATCCTCGTGCTTGGCACACGACGCAAGGAAAACCTCGGACAGTCCCTGTTCAACACCCGGGCCCTCCGGGTGGCGAGCAAGGTGACCGTGTCGACCGTGGTGGTGCCCAGCACCCCCGCGCCGGGCAAGGGAGTCGTCGTGGGCATCGACGGCTCAGAGCTGTCGGTCGCGCCGCTGGCATTCGCGGCCCGCGAGGCAGACCGCACCGGCGAGCCGCTCTTGGTCATCCACTCCTGGTACGCGCCGCGGCCGTGGACCGACGGCAAGTTTGAAGGCTGGCCAGCCGAGCCCGAAGACGAGGCCCGCCGCGTTCTCGCCGAGGCGGTAGCCGGATTGGCGCAGACCTATCCCGACCTGATCGTGCTCGCCGAGGTCAGGTTCGGCCGGGCAGGCAGTACGCTCTTCGCCGCGGCGGAGAATGCGGCGATGCTCGTGGTTGGCAGCCACGGTCGGCAGGGATTCCAGAAGGCCTGGCTGGGCTCGACGAGCGAAGAGCTCATCCTCGCGATGCCCACCACGGTTGCCGTCATCCGGTAGTAGGTAGCGCTCGGGTCTCGTAGTGTGAAGGTACGCTTGCTGCAATCGCCCCATCAACCCCAGAGCGGTGGAATCGAGTCTCATGGGAACCCTCTACTACGCTGACGGCACTCGCGTCGCCGTGACCATCAGCGACCGCGAACTTGCACATCTTCAAGTACGTCATGGTCAACAAACTTCGTCGGGGCGAGCCGTTCACCTTCTCGTGGGACATTCCCGAGACGGACGGTGGCGGGCGATCCAGCGTCTGGGTGTCTCGGGAGATC
>CAVWNM010000006.1:0-6722 GCA_963756345.1 uncultured Actinomycetota bacterium
ACTAACCTCGGCGCAGGTCGCTTAGCGGCGTTTGTTTCGCTGACTTTGGAACCCGGACCGCCTCAGCGCCGCGAGCGCATCGCCCGGGTCACCGTGACCTCAGCGCCATCGGCGGAGGCCCCGCTTGCGAGCTCCGCGTACTCGTCCGAGTCGACAGCGACGATGGCGACGCGGCCGTCGGCATCCGAATGCACTCCCCAGCCATAGCGCTTGCCGAGGTCACTCGAACGGAGACACGGCTGCCCCTTGGAGAAGAACTCGGCGCGCGCCTCATCACGGTCGGCAGGCGGAACGCCCTTGCGGTCGGCCCAGACAGTGAAGATCACGTCATCGGAGGTGAAGACGTATGGATTCTCGGCAATCATCCGGTATGTCAGTTCGGCGATGCTCGGGTTTTCTCGCGACGGTGGCACGGTGCCCTCGCGAGCGACGCTATCCTCGGCGACGGCGATCAGGGTGTCGAAATAGTTCGTGGTGTGCATGATGCCACTATGGACCGTCACTCCCGAGCCGTACAGTTGCGCGCGGATCTGAGGGTGCTGCGGAAGCTCGCCTAGTGGCGCAAGCCCGTCCTTGTCGGGCATCCTGCAGGGGCGTAGCCTTGACATCGGAGCGCCGGATGACTACCTCACTCGATCTGGGCCGGTCCGCGTATGCAGACCGACGGTGGTGCGATGCGCTCGAACAATTGTCGGAGGCCGACAACCAGACCCAACTCACCCCCGCAGATCTGCTCTTGCTCGGCACCGCTGCATTTCTGGTGGGACGTGACAGCGAAGGCGTCGACGCCCAGACCCGCGCGCATGAAGGCTTTCTCGCGATGGGCGATCTGCTGGCAGCCGGGCGTGTGGCCGTGTGGATCGGCATCTTCCTCGCGGCAAACGGCCAGTTCGCGACCGGTGGAGGCTGGGTTGCTCGCGCACAACGCCTGGCGGCCGAAGCCCCCGCCCCGAACGCGATCGGCGGTCTCGCACTAGTGCCTCAAGCGCTCGGTACGCTCTACAGTGGCGACCCCGATGGCGCCATGAAGTTGTTCCAGCAGGTCACGTCCAGTGGTGAACAGGCGGGCGATCGCGAGGCCATCGAACTCGGACGGCTCGGGCAGGGCCAATCCCTCGTTGAACGCGGCGAGGTCACCGAGGGAATGACACTTCTCGATGAGGTCATGGTTGCTGTGACGACAGGTGAACTCGGACCGATACCGTCGGGGATCATCTACTGCGCGGTGATCGGCATCTGCTGGATAGCTTCCGACCTCGCTCGCGCTCAGGAATGGACGTCGGCGCTCGAGCATTGGTGCGACCACCAGCCCGACATGGTCGTGTTCAGCGGGCAGTGCCACATGCACCGCGCCGCACTGTTCTCGATGCACGGCCGCTGGGCCGACGCGGTCGAGGCGTCTCTCCAGGCCGAAGATCGCGCGCGCCGCGGAGACGTCAACGCCGTCTACGGGGCGAGCTACCAACGCGCAGATGTCGAGCGCCTTCGAGGCCGATTCGCCCAGGCGGAGGTGTTCTACAATCGCGCGCTCGACACCGGGTGGGATCCACAACCCGGACTTGCGTTGCTCCGGCTCGCCCAGGACGATGGCGAGGCGGCTCTGACACTCATCACCCGCGCGGTGCAGAACGCTCCCCCTGGGCAGAAGCACAACGTGCTTCCCGCGTTCGTCGAGGTGACTCTTTCGCTCGGCGACCTGGATGCCGCCCGCGACGCCGCTGATGAGCTCGAATCGATCACGGCCGCCGACCGGATGCCGATGGTGCGGGCCACGGTGCACCAAACCCTTGCGATGGTGCTGCTCGCCGAGGGCGATGCCAGTGCCGCCTACGAACGATCCCGCCACGCTCTCGCGGTCTGGAACGCGCTCGATGTGCCATTCGAAGCAGCTCGCTGTCGTGTCATTGCTGCGCGCGCTTGCCTCAAACTCGGTGACAGCTCATCGGCGCGACTCGAGATCGACTCGGCCCGATCGGCATTTGAGTCGTTGGGAGCAATGCCCGCGCTCGCCGATCTGGACGCACTCGACCCGGCAAAGTCGGTGGGCGTTGCCGGTGCACTCACGCCTCGCGAGATCGAGGTACTGAAACTCGTGGCGGCAGGCAAGACCAATCGAGCAATTGCCGAGCAACTCGTCTTGAGCGACAAGACTGTCGCCCGCCACGTGAGCAACATCTTCGCAAAACTCGCGGTATCGTCGCGCGCGGCGGCGACCGCCTTCGCCTACGAACGCCATATCGTGCGGTGAGCGCGGCGTGGGTAAAAATACCCATCGACCCGTTCGCACAATTGGGTCGTTGTCCCGATGAACTGGGTTGGTCGCATCCGTAGCGTGACGGTATGGACGTTTCACTGATTGCGGGAGCGGTTTCGACGGCGTTGTTCGCCGCGAGCATGGTGCCGATGCTGCGCAAGGCCGCGCGCACGCACGATCTTGGGTCGTACAGTCTCGCGAACCTCGTGACGATCAACATCGCCAATATCGTGCACTCGGTGTACGTGTTCGCGCTGCCGATCGGACCCATCTGGGTGCTGCACGGGTTCTACCTCGTGGCATCCGCGCTGATGTTGACGTGGTGGTTGCGATACCGCAGCGCGAGTAGCGAACCGCTCCTTCCGGATGTAGTCCGTCATAACGAATCGAAGGAGGAAGTGTCATGGACGAGATGACTGCCAGGGGCGCGATGACCGGGTCCGCAAGGCGGGAGCAGCACGACGATTCCGCGGTAAGAACGATCGACACCGTCATCATAGGAGGAGGACAGGCCGGGCTTGCTCTCGGGTATTACCTCGCGCGGGCGGGCGTCGAGTACGTGATCTTCGATGCGCATGATCGCGTCGGCGACGCGTGGCGAACCCGCTGGGATTCGCTGCACCTGTTCACGCCAGCCAAGTTCAACGGGCTGCCGGGGATGAAATTTCCCGGAGACAGGCTCGCGTTTCCGAGCAAGGACGAACAGGCGGACTTTCTCGAGCGGTACGCGGCACGGTTCGACTTGCGCGTTCAAAATGGTGTTCGGGTCGACTCCGTCGGACGCGACGACGACGGCTTCGTCGTTCGTTCCGGCTCCCACGCCTGGAGTGCGCAGAATGTGGTGGTCGCGACGGGCGGGTGCCAAACGCCGAGGTTTCCGGGATTTGCTGGGGAGCTGTCGGCATCCATCCAACAACTGCATTCGAGCGAGTATCGCTCACCCAGCCAACTCGCTCCCGGCACGGTACTCGTCGTGGGTCTCGGCAACTCGGGGGCTGAGCTAGCGCTCGAAGCTAGTCGTGCGCATCCCACTATCGTTGCGGCACGCGCTCCAGCCGAGCTGCCCTTTCCCCACAATCGTGTGACGGCTCGCTTCGTGTTGCCGATCATTCGGTTCCTCGGCACGCACTTGCTCACGCTGCGAACGCCACCAGGGCGAAAAATGGCGGCGGCGCTGACGACCATCCCCCTCATCCGCACGCGGTCAGCCGACCTCACCGCATCCGGAGTGCGCATGGTGCAGCGAATCGCCGGTGTCCGCGATGGACTGCCGGTGACGCAGGGCGGCGAGGTTCTCGACGTTTCCACCGTGGTGTGGTGCACCGGATACCGCGACGACTTCTCCTGGATCGACGCGCCAGCGTTTGACGACACCGGCCTGCCAGTTCACGATCGCGGTGTGGTCGCGGCTGTGCCCGGGCTGTACTTCCTGGGGCAGGAGTTCCTCTTCGCAATCGTGTCGGCCACGCTGCCCGGGGTCGGGCGCGACGCACGGCACCTCGTCCGAACCATCCGGGGGTGAGGCCCGCCTAGCGGCGCAACTGCAGCGTGCAGCACTTCACGCCGCCGCCGCCGAGCAGCAGCTCGGACAGGTCGACGCCGATCGGGTTGTAGCCGCGTTCGCGCAGCTGACGCTCGAAATCGGTGGCCCTGGCGGCGATGACCACGTTGTAGCCGTCGCTGAACGAGTTGAGGCCCAGCACGGCCGCATCCTCCTCGGTCACGATGATCGCATCGGGGAACCGTGCCTGCAGAAGCTCCAGTGACGGCTTGTCGAACGCCGAGGGCAAGTAGGCGATGTTCGTGTCATCCAGGATCGCCATCGCGGTGTCCAGGTGGTAGAAACTCGGGTTCACCAGGTTCAGCGAGATGACCTCGCGGCCGGAGATCTCGGCGAGCTCCTGGTGACTGTTGGATGCACTGCGGAAGCCCATCCCGGCGAGGATGACGCCATCCACCACCAGGAAGTCGCCCTCCCCCTCGTTCACTTCGGCGGGCTCGCGCACATCGAAGCCGTTCTGCCCGAACCAGTCCATGTACGCGGGGCCTTCCGGCTGGCGCTGCGGGTGGGTGAAGCTCGCGCCGTAGGCGATGTTGTCGATCACGAAACCCCCGTTGGCCGCGTAGACCATGTCGGGGAGCCCATCGACCGGGTCGATGAGGTGCACGTCGAAGCCGAGGTCGACATAGGTCTGGTACAGCGTCTCCCACTGGCGCACGGCGAGGGCAGTGTCGGTCGGCATCTCCGGATCCATCCACGGGTTGATGCGGTACACGACGGTGAAAAAGCTGGGGCGGCACATGAGCACCGTGCGGGGTGTGGCGATGCGGGCCGGGGCTGCTGGCTGGTCAGTCATGGTCATCCGTCCAGTGTTCCACGCATCTATCCGCACTTTCAGAGCTTGTTGCGCACAAATCGCGCGTCTCAGACTCCTTCAGCTGCGATTTTCGCCGTAGTCTGGCCGGATGGACAACCTCGATTACGGCATCATTGACCTTTTGAGGCTCAATGCGCGCGCTGGCTACGGCGATATCGGCGACGTAATCGGTCTTTCGGCCTCCGCAGTTAAACGTCGCGTCGACCGCCTGGTCGCCGATGGCGTCATCCGCGGGTTCACGGTTCAGGTGGATCCGGCCGTAGACGGGCTGTCGACCGAGGCCTACGTGGAACTCTTCTGTCGCGGCACGGTCGCTCCCGAAGAGCTCAAGCGGATCCTGTCCAGCATCCCTGAGGTGGTCGATGCCGGCACCATCACGGGGTCGGCCGACGCGATCGTGCACATGCGGTCGAGGGATATCGCGTCACTCGAGGTCGCCCTGGAGCGGCTGCGGCTCGCACCGAACGTCGACCACACCCGAAGCGCGATCGTGCTGTCACGGCTCGTCCACCGGAATCACGACTGACCCGACTAGCCGGTTGATTCGACCCGGAGGTAGCGTATTACCGTGAAAATTGATCCGACATCGAGCGTGACCCTGTACGAGCAGGTGCGCACGCAGATCATCGAGCAGATCGAAAGCGGCGAGCTGATCGTCGGTTCGAGGCTCCCCACAGTGCGACAGCTGGCCAGCGAGCTGGGTGTCGCCCCATACACCGTGGCCCGCGTGTACCGCATTCTCGAAAACGACGGGTTTGTCGAGACGCGTGGCCGCAACGGAACCGTGGTCAGCGGCACGAAAGGCACTGCCGAGGAGTCGCTGCAGCTCGCCGCGAGCGCCTACGCCGTGCGAGCAACCGAACTCGGTATTCCACCGGAGGATGCGCTGCGCTTCGCCAGGTCGGCGCTCGGGCTCTAGCTCGGCGACCGCGTTGCTAGTGTCCCTCGCGGTCTGAGTCGACGCCGGCGCCGGGCCCGAGGTCGAGTGTTGCCAGCGCGGCGAAGTCCTCGGCATCCAGCTCGAAATCGAAGATGGAGATGTTTTCGACCATCCGCTCCGGGTGGGCCGTTTTGGGAATCACCACGAGCCCCTGCTGCACATGCCAGCGAAGCACCACCTGGCTCGCGGTTCTTCCGTGTTTCTCGGCGACCCTGACGACGGGCGCTTCGTCAAGGATGCCCTTGATCGGGCTCCACGATTCGGTGACGATGCCGTTCGCTGCGTTGTAGGCCCGCTGCTCGGTCCTGGTGATCGCGGGAGACAGCTGGATCTGGTTCACGGCCGGCACCGTGTCCGTCTCCGTGGCGAGCACCGCGAGGTGGGCGGGAAGGAAATTGGATACCCCGATGGAGCGCACGAGCCCGTCGGCCTTCAGCTTCTCGAACGTCCTCCAGGTTGAAACGAACTCCCCCCGGGCCGGCAACGGCCAGTGGATGAGGAGCAGGTCGACGTACTCGAGCCCGAGTCGCTGCAGCGAGCCGCCCAGCCCTGCGATCGCACGATCATCGCCCTGGAAGGTGCCGTCCAGCTTCGTGGTGATGAACAGCTCTGACCTGTCGACACCGCTGGCTTTCACTCCGGCACCGACGCCATCCTCATTCTCGTAGCGCGCGGCGGTGTCGATGTGACGGTAGCCGAGTCCGATGGCGGCCGACACGGCGTCCTTCGCCTCATCCGGCGTCATGGGCCAGGTGCCGAGACCGACCTGCGGGATGCTGTGACCGTCGTTGAGCGGGATGGAGGGGATCATCTTTCCACCATACAAGCCGACCGTCGCGTCGCTACTCGACCCGAAGCCCTGCCATTTCGGGGTCGGGGTTGCCGAAGCGGTGAGCGGTGATGCTGATCGCCTGCTCGTGCAGGAATGGCAGCAGCTCGATGCGGCCGGAGGTGGTGACCGGGCCGCTCCAGATCGCGATATCCACACTGCCGTTGACGGCTTCGGCGAGCGCAAGCGGATCGCCGCCGATGAGTCGCACCCGGGAGGCGTCGAGGGTGCGCACCCGGTTCAGCCATGACGCGTCCGACTCGACGGTGTGCTCGCTGACCAGCACCGGCCCGAGGGTGCTTCCGAGACCGTCTCCGAACG
>CAVWNM010000007.1:0-12271 GCA_963756345.1 uncultured Actinomycetota bacterium
AGCCTGCAGCACTAGGGCGCGCTTGGCATCCTTCGGGGCCGTCGCCACCGTGCGCCCGAAAGCGTTTTGTTCGGCGCGAAGCTTCTCGAAGTGCTGGATGGCGGACCTGCGATTGGAGTCGGCCGCAATCGCCTCGTCGACGAGGGTCACGGATGAGCCTCGCAACTGCTGCGAGTGTCGAATGGAGTCCGGGTTGTCGCGAAGAAGCTGGGGGTCAATCACCTCTATAGCCTACCCAGCCCGTGCCGTAGCGTTGGTGGCGTGAAACATGCCCCCAGCAAGCGCAAAGAGCGGGCTGCGGTGGTCTTCAACCCCATCAAGGTCGACATCAGAAAGCTGCAGGCCGCGGTCGATGCGGCTGAGGCAGCACACGGCTGGGCGAAAACGGCCTGGTTCGCAACGTCCCTGGAGGATGGCGGGCAGGATGCCACGGCCAGCGCCCTCCGCCGGGGCGCGAGCGTGGTGCTCGTCGCGGGAGGCGACGGCACAACCCGCGCGGTCGCCGAGGTGCTGCGCGGCACCGGTGTTGCCCTCGCGCTGCTCCCCTCCGGGACAGGCAACCTGCTCGCCAGGAACCTCGAACTGCCGCTGTCTGACCTCCCCGCCAGTGTGGCTGCTGCCTTCGGCGGCGACGACCGCGCGATCGATGTCGGAATGGCTCGGATCGTGCGCGACGACGGCCACTCGGAGGAGCACGCCTTCCTCGTGATGGCGGGGCTCGGCATCGACGCGAAGATGATCAAGAACACCAACAGCGCGCTGAAGAAAGCGGTGGGCTGGCTGGCCTATGTCGACGGAATTGCGCGCTCCCTCCCCGAGCTGAAACCGGTGAGGGTGGCGTACCGGCTCGATGATGACCCCGAAAAGTCGATGAAGGCGCACTCGATCCTGGTCGGCAACTGCGGGCTCCTGCCGGGAGGGCTCCTGCTTATGCCGGACGCGCGGCCGGACGACGGCATCCTGAATGTCGCGGCGCTCCGACCCCGTGGACCTTTCGGCTGGGCGATGGTCTGGCGCAAGATCGCGTGGGAGAACGGCGTGCTGCGGAAGTCGGCCATCGGCAGGAAAATCATCGACCTGTCGGTGGACGTGCGGGATGTGACCTACGTTTCCGGGAAGTCTCTGCGGATGACGGTGGAGACCCCGCAGGAGTTCCAGCTCGACGGGGACGACTTTGGCGAGGCGAAGAGCGTGCACACCTGGGTGGAGCACGGCGCGCTGACGGTGCGGGTGCCTGCGGCCTGAGGTCGCTCGCTCTCGTCGAGACCTCCACTTCTGCTGCCTCCACGCCGCTGGACCCAGCAAAAGTGGAGACCTCGGCGACGATGTGGATGATTCGGACGAAGGTCACGCTCGATGCGAGACCATCTGCCGATGCATCCTGCGCCGCTGCCCCCGCACCTCTCGGCCCGACCGTTCGCCGTCGCCAACTCTGGACTCACGCCGGCACGCCTCCGCGCGAGCGACCTCGACCGAACGGTGTGGGGAGTACGCGGCGCCCGCGGCTCCACCCTGCTCGACCGGTGCGCCATGTTTGCCGTCAGGCTCGGCCCCGAGCTGGTGTTCAGCCACACCACGGCCGCGCTGATCCTCGGCGCCCCGCTGCCGCTGGCGCACGAAAACGAGCCAGAGCTGCACGTCTCGGCGCCGCACCCCCGCCGGGCGCCCCACGCCGCCGGGATCATCGGCCACCGATCTGTCATCGCTCCCGCCGACGTCACCTCGCGGGGAGCGATCAGGCACACGACCGCGGCACGCACGTGGATCGACCTGGCGACCCAGCTGCCACTGGAGGATCTCGTTGCGGTCGGTGACCACTTCATCCATTTTCGCTCCCCGCTCTGCACTCAGGATGAGCTGCGCGAGCGCACCCTCGAGCGCCGCGGCCGTCGGGGTTTTCGCACCGCGGCGCAGGCCGTTGAGCTTCTGGACCCTCGAGCCGAGTCGCGTCGCGAATCACATCTGCGGGTCATCCTGACGCTCGCCGGCCTTGACGATTTCGCGGTGAACTACGTCGTCGTCTCCACCGAAACGGGGCGCAATGTGCGGCTGGATCTCGCCTTTCCCGCCAAAAAGCTCGTGCTGGAGTACCAGGGCGACTACCACCGGAGCGCGCGACAGTGGCGCAGGGACATGACGAGACGCTCCCGGCTCGAGGCCGCGGGGTGGTACGTGATGGAGATCAACGTGGATGACCTCGCGAATCCGGCGGAGCTTGTCGCGCGCATCCGGGGAGTGCTTGCGCGGCGGTGAGCGTCGAGATCTCCACTTCTGCTGCCTCCACGCTGCTGGACCCAGCAAAAGTGGAGGTCTCGGCGGGGGTGGGGGCGCAGGTGCGGGCGCGCAGCGGAGGCGCGGCGGGACGGCGCGGCACCTACTCGCCGGCGATAAGTCCTCGCAGCCAGTCTCTGGCGTCCACGAAGGCGTCGTTGTCGTAGCGCGGGCTCACCTGGATGGGCATCTTGTCGGCGCGCGGGTAGCTACCGAGGAAGGTGACACGGGGGCTGAAGCGCTTGAGCCCGAGCAGGGCATCCGCGACTCTCTCATCGAGGATGTGGCCATCGAGGTCGATGACGAACCTGTACCGGCCGAGCGAGTCTCCGATGGGGCGGGACTCCAGCAGGCTCATGTTCACGCCGCGGGTGGCGAACTGCTCGAGCATGTCGAGGAGGCGGCCTGCCGTGTCATCCGGAAGCTCGGCGATGATCGATGTCTTGTCGCTGCCGGTCGGATCGGGAACCGGCGCGACGCGCGAGACCAGGACGAACCGGGTGACGGCGTTCGGGTTGTCGCCGATGTTCTCGGCGAGCACCACCAGGTCGTGGTGGTCGGTGATGCCGGGGGGCGCGACGGCGGCGTCGGCCAGGTCGTTTTGATGAAGGGATGCCGCGGCGGCGACGTTCGAGGTGGCGGGGATGTGCCCGTGGCTGGGCAGCGTCGCGTCGAGCCACAGGTGCGTCTGGGCGTAGGCGACCGGATGCGCGTTGACGACCTTCACGTCGGCGAGCGCCGTCCCTGGCCGGGCGACGAGCACGAAGTTGACCGGCACGAGGTACTCCCCGATGATCCGAAGGTTCGGGATGCTCGCCAGGGCGTCCTGCGTGGCGCTCACGCCGCCCTCGATGGAGTTCTCCATCGCGATCATCGCGGCCACTGAACGGCCGGCGACCACGTCGTCCAGCGCCTCGCCCACGTTGTTGACGGAGTGCCACGTCTTGCCGGCGGCCGCGGGCACCTGCTTGAGCGCCGCCTCCGTAAAGGTGCCTGCCGGTCCCAGGTAGCTGTAGGTCTGAGCTGCGGCATCTGTGAGCTTGGCACTATCTGGCATGGTCATGAGTGTATCGGCGGGGCGTGAGTGCCAGACTGTTGCCATGAATGATCGCGCAGGCACCGCCGCCCAGCCATCCGACCTCATCGACGTGCACGAACTGGTTCAGGCCTATTTCAAGCTTGTTCCGGATGTCTCGATCCCCGAGCAACGCGTCGCGTTCGGCACGAGCGGCCACCGCGGCTCGTCCCTCGATACCGCGTTCAACGAGACGCACATCGCCGCCATCACCCAGGCGATCGTCGAGTATCGCGCGTCGCAGGGAGTCACCGGGCCGCTGTTCGTCGGTCGCGACACTCACGGCCTGTCACGGCCGGCAGAGACGACAGCGCTTGAGGTGCTGGAGGCGAACGGTGTCAGGGTGCTTGTCGACGAGTTCGACGACTACGTGCCCACCCCGGCGCTCAGCCACGCGATCATCAAGTACAACGCCGAGGACCACGGCGACCTGGCGGACGGCATCATCATCACCCCGAGCCACAACCCGCCACGTGACGGCGGCTTCAAGTACAACCCGACCCACGGCGGGCCCGCCGACAGCGACGCCACCGGGTGGATCGCCGATCGCGCGAACGCGATCATCGCCGAGGGCAGCCACGACGTGAAGCGGGCGGAGCCCAGTGCGGTGGAGACGTACGACTTCCGCAGCAACTATGTGGACGACCTCGAGAACATCATCGACATCGACGCGATCCGCAAGGCGGGCATCCGCATCGGTGCAGATCCGCTCGGCGGCGCCAGCGTGAACTACTGGAAGGCGATCGCCGAGAAGTACGACCTCGACCTGACGGTCGTGAACCCGCTGGTCGACCCGGCCTGGGCGTTCATGACTCTCGACTGGGACGGCAAGATCCGCATGGATCCGTCATCCAAGTCGGCGATGGCTTCCGTCGTCGCCCGACGCGACGAGTTCGACATCCTGACCGGCAACGACGCGGATGCCGACCGGCACGGCATCGTCACCCCCGATGGCGGACTGATGAACCCCAACCACTACCTGGCCGTTGCGGTGCGCTACCTCTATACCCACCGCGATGGCTGGCGCCAGGATGCCGCGATCGGCAAGACACTCGTGTCGAGCACGATGATCGACCGGGTCGCCGCCTCACTGGGCCGCGAACTGTGGGAGGTGCCGGTGGGCTTCAAGTGGTTCGTCCCCGGCCTGATCGACGGATCGGTGGGCTTCGGCGGCGAGGAGAGCGCCGGCGCGAGCTTCCTGCGCAAGGACGGCACGGCGTGGACCACGGACAAGGACGGCATTCTGCTGGCGCTGCTCGCCAGCGAGATCCTCGCGGTCACCGGCAAGACACCGTCACAGCTGTACGCGGAGCTGGTGGAGGAGTTCGGCGACCCCGCCTATGAGCGAGTGGATGCCGTGGCATCCAAGGAGCAGAAGGCCAGGCTCGGCAAGCTGAGCGGCGCCGCGATCACGGCCACCGAACTCGCGGGCGACCCCATCACCGCGAGGCTCTCCGAGGCACCCGGCAACGGAGCCGCGGTCGGCGGAGTGAAGGTGACGACCGAGTTTGCCTGGTTCGCCGCCCGCCCGAGTGGCACCGAGGACGTCTACAAGATCTATGCGGAGTCGTTCAAGGGCCCTGAGCACCTTCGCCAGGTGCAGGCCGAGGCGAAACTGATCGTGGACGCCGCCCTCGCGGGATGAGACGCCGCACCCTCGTGCTGCTGGTCGCGCTGCCCGCCGTGGCGTGCGCGATCGTGGGGCTTACCCACCCCCACCACCTGACAATGGCGAGCGCCGCCCACTGGCGCAACCTGCACCTCATCCTGATCCCGATCTTTCCGCTGGTCGGCCTCGCGCCGTGGCTCATCGCGCGCAGGGCCGGCCTCTGGTTCGGTCGGATCGCTGCGGTGTTCGGCTACGGTTTCGCCATTTTTTATACGGCTCTCGACATCCTCGCCGGGGTTGCCGGCGGCGCGCTGGTGCTAGCTGGCCATGCTGACGTCACCGGATCAGTGTTCGCCATCGCCCGGATTCTCGGGAGCATCGGCGTCGCCAGCCTGGTCGCCGGATGCCTCGTGGCCGGAGTTGCTGCCGTGCGCGTCTCGGGCGTCGTGGCGCTTCCGGGCGCGATCCTCGCCACCGTCGGGGCGATCCTCGTGCAGGAGGGCCACATCTACCTGGGGCTCGGCACGGTCGCGATGGTGGCGCTGGCGACGGGCTTCGCTCTCATGGCGGTGGCAGTAACACGTCCGACCCTTGGCGCACAGAGCGCGCCGGAGTAACGTGGCGCCCAACCGAATCGAGGCCACGGATGTCTAACCCGAGCACGGATCCAGAGATCGTTTCCATCGAGCCAACGCCGGTCGTCGTCGTGCGCGAGGTCGTCCCGATGAACGAGCTGTCGACGTATTTCGGGCGCGCCTTCCAAGCCAGCGCGGAGGCAGCCGAGCAACAGTCCGTCCCCCTGGTGGGACCACCGCTGGCCGTCTACTACTCGACGCCGACCGAAACGGCGGACATCGGCGGCGGCTTCCCGACAGGCGGGCTCGTCGAGGCGACGGGCTCGGTGACGAGTGACACTCTGCCCGGTGGGCGAGCCGCGCAGGTCATGCACGTTGGCAGCTACGATTCGCTGTCCGAGACGTATGGACGATTGATGACGTGGCTCGATGAACAGGGTCTGCGTCCCGGTCCGGTCATGTGGGAGATGTACCTGAACGAGCCGGATCCCGACAACCCGGACGGCACCATGACACAAATCGTTTGGCCGCTCGCGGAGGCATGACGTCGGCTCAGTACGCGTAGTCGGGTGCGGGCGGGAGCCCGAAGAACTCCTCGAGCGTCTGCACGCCGGTGTTGCGCAGCTCTGTGGCGAGCTCGACCCCCACGTACCGCATGTGCCACGGCTCGTATTCGTATCCGGTGACGTCGGTCTTGCCGTTCGGGTATCTCAGCACGAAGCCGAAGCGCCAGGCTTCCGAGGCAAGCCACTGGCCCTGGGGCGTATCGCCGAAGCACTGGTCGAGGGTGCAATTGGCGGGCCGGGCGCTGACGTCGATCGACAGCCCGGTCTGATGTTCGGAGTGGCCCGGCCGGGCGCTGGTGAGGTCGGCGGCCTCCTGTCCCAGGCTGGAAACCCAGCCCGCATAGACGTTTTGCTGACTGTAGTAGCTGCGATACGCGCTCTGTGACTGCATCTGGAGTCCCCCGCTCTCCGCACTGAAGGCGGCGAACATGGCGACCACCGCATCCGATGCGACCTGGCGCATGAACGGCTGGTTCGCGTAGGCAACGGGAACCTCCACGAGGTCCGGCGGCTCCCAGTCGATGGGGTTGAGCGGCCGAAGCTTGTCGGCAACCACCCAGTAGCTGTTCGGGTCGTCGATGGATTGCGCCGTCGAATCGAAGGTCGGGGTGGGTGTCGGCGTGGGGGTGGGCGCAGGCGTTGGGGTTGCTCTCGGCGTGCGCGATGGGGTCGCCGTAGGCTTGCTCGTCGCGACCGGGGTGGCCGGCTGGGGCTGCAGCCAAATGAAGGTGACGACCGCGAGGATCACCACGAGGGCCCCGGCAATGCCAGCGATCACCGCGCCAATGATGTTCCTGCGCCGGCGATCCAGCTTCCGCGCGGAGATTCGGTTGTCGGGTTCATCCACGCCACGATCCTAGATGGGTGCGGTGGTTCCCTGGCTAGGCAATGCTCCAAAAGTGACCAGTAGCACCCGGATGATCGACCGTGATGGTCTCGTCGAGATCCCGGTAGTTCGTGTCGAGGTTGTGGCCGACCATCTTGATCGAGGTCACCCCATCGACCGTCGTCACGGCGGAGACCACCTGGATGTGGTCGAGGAAGTCGTTGTCGTTCCAGTCGAAGACGACCAGATCTCCGACCTTCACCTGCGAGCGCTCATCAAAGCTCAACTCGGTTGCGCCGAGTTGGGGGTTCGCCGATCAGCCAGCTCTCGAAGCTCGGCACGTATCCCCACGCACCGCTCCAGTCGGCCCCGGCGTCGTAGTTGTACCAGTCGTCGGTCATGGTCCAGCCGCGCTGCAGCAGGGATTGGCTCGCAAAATTGGCGCAGTCTCCGCCGACCGAATTCAGGTCTCCGAACTCGCTGGCGTTGTAGTTTTCCCAGTACGTCATGAGGTATTGCATCTGGCGATCCACCGCGGTGGACGCCTCGTAGGTGTACTCGAGCGGCGCCGCAGACGGCACCGCCGTGGCATCCGCGATCACTTCGACCGCAACCGTGGCCGGCTGGAAGTCGACACTGGCCGGAACCGTCACGGTGATGCTCCCGCTGTCTGACACCGTGAGGTCGGTCGCCTGCACACCCCCGAAGGTGACGTCTGAGACGGCATCCAGCGCCATGCCCGCAATGACGACCGATTCTCCGCCCGACAGTGATCCGGACACCGCGCTGACCGAGTGCACCTGCGACGACGGAGCGACGACCGCTGCGGACTCCTCCGGCTGGCTCACCGACGAGGTTTGGGCCACGGGCGACGCGGCGACCACGAGCGCGGTCACTCCGGCCACGAGCCCCAGCACGGCAGCGGAGAGCCCTACGCGGCGGAAGGTGAATCGAGAAGTCATGCCCTCAGGCTCCCAGAGGAATCGCGCAGGATCGGCCTGCGAGGCACTCCCCGGGACGATTCATAGCCATTCCATATGTCGCTCATTCGGCACTGATAATGACTTGCGAGAATCGTGCATGAGGTATAACTTTGCAGTCTGCGCAATGATTGCACCGAGCATGAGGTTTCTGCCCGGATCTTCCGCAGCCCCACTTCCCGCACGACCACCATTGAACGAGGACCCATGACACGCGTCGAATCCAAGGGCAAACAACAGGCCCAGGCCATCGCGGACGCCGGCGGCGTGATGACCCATCGGCAGATCCTGTTCGTCATCTTCGGGCTCATGGCGGGGATGTTCCTCTCGGCTCTCGACCAGACGATCGTCGGCACGTCGATGCGCACGATCTCCGACGACCTCGACGGGCTGGCGCTCCAGGCCTGGGTCACGACCGCGTACCTGATCACCTCGACGATCGCGACGCCCATCTACGGCAAACTCAGCGATATCTTCGGGCGCCGGCCGCTCTTCATCATCGCCATCGTCATCTTCCTGGTCGGATCCGTTGCGGCGGGCTTCGCAGACTCCATGTACCAGCTCGCCATCTTCCGCGCCCTTCAGGGCCTCGGCGCCGGTGGGCTCATGGCTCTCCCGCTGGCCATCATGGGCGACATCCTTGCTCCACGTGAACGCGCCAAGTACCAGGGCTATTTCCTCGCCGTGTTCGGCATTTCCAGCGTCATTGGCCCGCTGATCGGCGGCCTGTTTGCCGGCACTCCCGAGATCCTGTTCATCACCGGATGGCGCTGGGTGTTCCTGATCAACCTCCCGATCGGCCTCGCGGCGCTGGCTGTCGTGCTGAGATTCCTGCACATCCCGCACACCCGCCGCGCGGTTCGCATCGACTGGTGGGGAGCCGCCACGGTCGTGATCGGCCTCGTTCCACTGCTGCTGGTGGCCGAGAAGGGTCGGGAGTGGGGCTGGGATTCCGGCTACGCGGTCGCCTGCTACGTCGTCGGTGCGCTCGGCATTGCGGCGTTCATCCTGAGTGAAAAGCTCATGGGCGATGACGCGCTGATCCCGCTCAAGCTGTTCAAGAACGCGACATTCCGCATGGCCACCATCATCGGTGTGCTGGTCGGCTTCGGCATGTTCGGCGCGATGATGACCATCCCGCTGTACCTGCAGCTGGTCGAGGGCGCGACGCCCACCGAGAGCGGCTTCCTGATGCTGCCGATGATCCTGGGGCTCATGATCTCGTCGATCGTGAGCGGCCAGCTGATCTCGCGCACCGGCAAGTACGCGATCTTCCCGAAAACCGGCACCGCACTGATGGTGCTCGGATTCTTCTGGCTCACCTTCCTCACGGCCGACAAGCCCCTCATCTGGATCATGATCGGCATGTTCCTGATCGGTCTCGGCCTCGGCCAGCTCATGCAGACGCTGACCATCGCGTCGCAGAATGCCGTCGGACCGCGTGACATCGGGGTGGCGACGAGCTCGTCGACCTTCTTCCGCCAGATCGGTGGAACCCTGGGCGTCGCGGTGCTGTTCTCGGTGCTGTTCACGCGCATCCCCGAGACGATCGCCGCCGCCTTCTCGAGCAAGACCGTGCAGGATGGGATCGCCGCCGCGACGGCCGATCCGGAGGTGCTGAGCGACAGCTCGAACACGCAGATCCTCGCGCTGCTGCAGGACCCGTCCAGCATCGGCACCGCGCTCGATGGCGACACGTCGTTCCTCAACGGTTCGGACCCGAGGCTTGCTGCCCCGTTCCTCGAGGGGTTCAGCAATGCCACGGTCAGCATCTACTGGGTGGCGTTGTGCGTGGTCGCCGTGGCGTTCATCCTGAGCTTCTTCCTGAAGGCGGCCCCGCTGCGCGCGAAGTCGGCGCTGCAGGAAAACGCGGACAACGAGGCCGCGTTGCTGGCACAGGATGCCGCCGACGCCACGGGTGCCCTCGTGACCCCGGGGGCCGCCGCCGACACCGAGGTCGCGCCCGCACCGCGTCCAAATGAAGGAGATTTCTCGGACGAGGCCCCTTCAGCCCGCTAACTCGGCCGCCCCGCGGCATTTCTCCTTCATTTGGACGGGGAGGGGCGGCGGGGCTGGTGCGAGAATGAGGAATGGCCGCATCGCCCCGAACCTTCCCGCCCACGTTCTTCTTCGGCGCGGCAACCGCCGCGTTCCAGATCGAGGGTGCCGCTCACGAGGACGGCCGCACCGATTCCATCTGGGACGTGTTCTGCCGGGAGCCCGGCGCGGTTGTGAATGCCGACAACGGCGACGTGGCCTGCGACCACTACCACCGCTACCGCGATGACGTCTCGATGATGAAGGATCTCGGGCTGGAGGCCTACCGCTTCTCCACCTCGTGGTCGCGCGTGCAGCCGGATGGCGGAGCGTTCAACCCCAAGGGTCTCGACTTCTACTCGCGCCTCGTCGATGAGCTTCTCGACAAGGGCATCGCCCCGTGGCTGACCCTGTACCACTGGGACCTGCCGCAGGCGCTGCAGGAGCTCGGCGGCTGGGCCCATCGCGACACGGCGTTCCGCTTCAGGGACTACGCGCTCGGAGTGCACGACGCCCTCGGCGACCGCGTCACCTCGTGGACGACCCTCAACGAGCCGTGGTGCGCGTCGTTCCTCAGCTACATCGGCGGCGAGCACGCGCCGGGCATCCAGGACCCGGCCACCGGCCTCGCGGCGGCCCACCACCTGCTGCTCGGCCACGGGTTGACGGTGAAGGACCTCGCCGCGCGCGACGACAGCCTCCAACTCGGCATCACGCTGAACCTCACCGTTGCAGACCCGGTCGATCCCACCGAGGCCGGTGATCTCGACGCCGCGCGGCGCATCGACGGCCAGTTCAACAGGTTCTTCCTCGACCCAATCTTCCGCGGGTCGTACCCGGACGACGTGCTGCAGGATGTCGCGCACCTGGGTTTCGAGCAGCACGTGCAGCCCGGCGACCTCGAGATCATCAGCTCGCCCATCCACTCGCTCGGCGTGAACTATTACCACGGCGAGGCAGTCAGCTCGCGACCCGCGGAAGGGGCGGCCATGTCGACGGCGGCCCCCTCGGTCAGGCCGAAGCGCTTGCCGTTCCCGGCGGCCGACGATGTGCACTGGCACCTGCGCGACCTGCCGACGACCGCAATGGGCTGGGAGGTGCAGCCCGAGGGTCTCACCCGTCTGTTGAAGCGGGTTCACGATGAGTACACCGGCCCGGCTGGCATCGCACTGGCGGTCACCGAGAACGGCGCGGCATACGACGACGAGCTGGTGGATGGCGCGGTGCACGACACCGAGCGCGTCGCCTTCCTGAGGGCGCACCTCCGGGCCATTCTCGACGCGATCGACGATGGCGTGCCAGTGGGCGGATACTTCTACTGGTCTTTGATGGACAACTTCGAGTGGGCCTGGGGATATGACAAGCGATTCGGGATCGTCCGGGTCGACTACGACACTCAGAAGCGCACCCCGAAGGACAGCGCCCTCGCCTACAGTCGGGTCATCGCGGATCGCTCCGTCTGACCCGACCCTCCGGGTACAAGCGCATCGCGCCTGCCAGAATCGTGTTCCGCGACAGCGCGTAGGCTTGAAGCATGACCACAGAGGTGCAGCAGGACACAAGCATGAACCGTTTCGAGCTGCTTGTGGACGGCGCCGGCGTCGGCGAGGCTGACTACAGGATCGACGGCAATTCGATCGTGATAACCCACACCGAGATCGATCCTTCGCAACGTGGAAAGGGACTCGGCGGGGAGCTCGTGCGCGGCGCCCTCAACCTCATCCGGGCCGATACCAACTACCGCGTGGTGGCAAGCTGCCCGTTCACGGCTGACTGGATTTCGAAGCATCCGGAATATGAAGACCTGCTCAGTCGCTAGTCGCCGGCGGTTTGTCGTCGCCCTTGCGATGCCTGCCGCGCTCGGTCAGGTCGATCTTGACCTGGCCGTCGTAGATACCGAAGTCACCGTCGCCGGGTAGCGGTGCGGGCGCCGGCAGGATCGATTGCCTGTCCATCTCGACCTGGGCCTCGTGGCGCGTCGGGTTGAAAACCTCGTCACCGATGCCGGCAATACCACCGCCACCGCTGCCGCCCGAGGTCTTGCTCTTGTTGGTGAGGTCGATGAGCCCGACATGTTGCGCGACGTAGAAGACGGCTACGACGCCAACGATGATGAGAATTACGAGCCAGGGTTCCACCATCTCAGCTTACGTCGGAGCGGCAGTTACAGGCTCAGTCGCACAGTCGGTGGCGAATCCAGTCGGCCGCGTCAGAGGTTTCCAGCTCGCCGCGCAGCAGTGTGCGCGCGAACTCGACGGCCAGGTCGGACAGCATTCCATCGGGTGAGGATGGCGCGTCCCGACCCACGACGATGGACAGCCAGCGGGTGAGA
>CAVWNM010000008.1:0-22962 GCA_963756345.1 uncultured Actinomycetota bacterium
TTGACCCTGAGATTTTCGTGTTCGGCGGCGGAGTCTCCGTAGCCGGTGACCTGCTGCTCGACCCGATTCGGGATTCATACCGAGAGAATTTGCCGGCTCGCGGCTACCACCCCGAGCCCGAGTTCGTCATCGCCGAGCTCGTCAATAACGCAGGTGTGGTCGGTGCCGCAGATCTTGCTCGGTCGAGCCTGCTCGCCTGAGCCACCTCAACGAGCAAGAGCCGTTCGTCTGCGGCATTAGAGTAGAGAATTCCCGGTCGGAGGTTGGTGCGATGTTCTACTGGTTCATGAAGAATCTGGTGGCTGGACCGCTGATAAAGACGGTATTCAGACCGTGGGTCGTTGGGCTCGAAAACATCCCCAAGACCGGCGGGGTCATCCTCGCCAGCAATCACCTGTCGTTCATCGACTCGGTCTTTCTGCCGCTTCTCATCGATCGTCGAATCTATTTCCTTGCAAAGAGTGACTATTTCACGGGCAAGGGATTCAAGAACTGGGCGGTCAAGCATTTTCTGCTCGGCACCGGCATGCTGCCGATCGATCGCTCGGGCGGCAAGGCCTCCGAGGCGTCGCTCAATACCGGATTGGCCGTCCTCCAGCAGGGCAAGGTTTCGGGATCTATCCGGAAGGCACCCGCAGCCCTGACGGCAAGATGTATCGCGGTCGCACAGGCGTCGCTCGCATGATTCTCGAGGGTCACGTTCCCGTGGTGCCGGTCGCCATGGTCGACACCGAAAAGGTCATGCCGATCGGAAGCACGATTCCGAAGGTGCGCCGCATCGGGGTCGTTTTCGGTGAACCGCTCGACTTTTCCCGGTTTCAGGGGATGGAAAGTGACAGGTTTATCCTGCGCTCCATCACCGACGAGATCATGTACGAGCTCAGCAGGATCAGCGGACAGGAATATGCGGACGTCTATGCCAGTTCGGTCAAGGAGAAGAAGGCTCCTCGAAGCCGATAGGCTTTGCGGGGCTTCGCGCCCAGTTCGCGTCTGATTGCACTAATTCGTCACAGCTAAGGAATCATCTCGTGGTTGACCCGTCCGAACCCGTAGTACTCGCCGATCCAGACGTGATTGCGGGAATGGACAACTGGCGGACGCTTCCCATTAAGCAGCAGCCGGAATGGCCCAACCCGGATGCCGTCGGCGCAGCATCCGCCAAGATCGCTAGCCTTCCGCCCCTGGTCTTTGCCGGCGAAGTAGACGTGCTGCGCGAGCGACTCGCGCGTGCTGCCCAGGGCGACGCCTTCCTGCTGCAGGGTGGGGACTGTGCCGAGACATTTGCAGGAGCCACAGCCCAGAACATCCGCGACAGGGTCAAGACGATCCTTCAAATGGCGGTCGTACTCACCTACGGGGCATCCAAGCCGATCATCAAGATGGGCCGCATGGCTGGCCAGTTCGCGAAGCCACGCTCCAGCGACACCGAAACGCGCGGCGACGTCACGCTGCCCGCGTACCGGGGCGACATCGTCAATGGTTTCGATTTCACCCCAGAGTCTCGTGAGGCCGACCCCGCGCGACTGGTTGAGGGTTACCACACAGCGGCCTCCACGCTGAATCTCGTTCGCGCCTTCACACAGGGTGGCTTCGCTGACCTGCGCCAGGTGCACTCGTGGAACAAGGGCTTCGCGCAAAACCCGGCAAACCACGCCTACGAGAAGGTCGCCAGTGAGATTGACAGGGCGATCAAGTTCATGGAGGCGGCCGGTGCCGACTTCGATGAACTGAAGCGGGTCGAGTTCTACTCCAGCCATGAGGGTCTGCTCATGGACTACGAGCGCCCGATGACTCGCATCGACTCACGGACGGGAACGCCGTACAACACCAGCGCACACTTCCTGTGGATCGGTGAGCGCACCCGCGACCTCGATGGCGCCCATGTGGACTACTTCTCGCGCGTCCGCAACCCGATCGGCGTCAAGCTCGGCCCGTCGACGAGCGCCGACGACATGGAGCGGTTGATCGACAAGCTCGACCCGAACCGCGAACCGGGTCGTTTGACCTTCATCACCCGGATGGGTGCTGGCAAGGTTCGCGACGCGCTGCCGCCGCTTCTGGAAGCGATCAAGGGTATGGATGCCACGCCGCTGTGGGTCTCAGACCCGATGCACGGCAACGGACTCACCACCCCGAACGGCTACAAGACCCGTCGCTTCGACGATGTCGTCGACGAGGTCAAGGGATTCTTCGAAGCACACAGTGCTGCGGGAACCTACCCCGGCGGCATCCACATCGAACTGACCGGTGACGACGTCACGGAGTGCCTCGGTGGCTCCGAGCAGATCGATGAGGCGACGCTCGCGACGCGCTACGAATCGCTGTGCGACCCGCGACTGAACCACATGCAGTCGCTCGAGTTGGCATTCCTGGTGGCCGAGGAACTCACGGCGTTCTAGCCAGCACGTCCGATCGGCGCTAAGCGCCGATCGCTGTGAGGACGTGGAACATCACGTAGACCGGCCATACGATTCCCTGTAAGAGTCCCAAAACGACGCCCCAGAAACTTCCGTCAGACTGTGAGACGAAGTAGATTGCGGCGCCAATATAGGCCAGCAGGAACAGGAATCCCCACGAGCCGGCACGCTCCACTTGGCTAGCACGATTAGCCATCCGATTCCCTCCCGGTCTCACTATTGCTTCCACGCTCGACGCTGGCAGCCATGCTGCACAGGGCCGAAAGTCCTATAGGTGTCGCAGGAATTCTTTTACGCTCGCGGGACTTTCGGCCCGGGTGCGGCCTGATTCGCGACCTAGCGTGAAGGGATGAAAGCTCTCCAGTATCGCGAAATCGGTTCAGCGCCCGTCGTCGTTGAGATCCCCGCCCCCGAGCCAGGTCCAGGCCAGGTTTTGCTGAAGGTCACCGCTGGCGGCGTATGCCACTCCGACCAGTTCATAATGGGCCTGCCTCAGGAACAGTACGAGGCCTTTGGTTTTGGGCTTCCGCTCACCCTGGGTCACGAGGGAGCGGGAACTGTCGAGTCGGTCGGCGCCGGTGTGACCGGCGTCACGCTCGGTGAGTCGATGGCCGTCTTCGGGCCGTGGGGTTGTGGCCGCTGCCACATGTGCTCCCAGGGCAAGGAAAACTACTGCACCGAGGCAGCGCGCCTCGGTATCCAGCCGCCCGGTCTGGGCGCACCGGGGTCGATGGCCGAATACCTGCTGGTCGATGACGCCCGGCACCTCGTTCCGCTGGGCGACCTCGATCCTGTGGCGAACGTGTCCTTGACGGATGCGGGACTCACGCCCTATCACGCGATCAAGATGTCACTGCCGAAGCTCATCGCGGGAAGCACCGCCGTGGTCATCGGCGCCGGTGGACTCGGGCATGTCGGCATCCAGATCCTCAAGGCACTGTCATCGGCGCGGGTGATCGCGGTCGATCTGAGCGCTGAGAAGCTCGAGCTCGCTCGCGCAGTCGGTGCGGATGAGGCACTTCTGAGCGACGGCGACGCGGCTGCCTCGATCCGGGACCTCACAGGCGGGATGGGGGCAGTGGCTGTATTCGACTTCGTGGGCGCTCAGCCGACCGTCGAACTGGCAGGGAGCGTGGTCGCGGTCGAGGGTGACCTCACGATCGTCGGCATCGGCGGGGGAATGCTCCCCGTCGGTTTTGGCTCGGTCCCGTATGACGTCGCTGTGCGCGCGCCGTACTGGGGAAGTCGTGCCGAACTCATCGAGGTGCTCGATCTCGCTCGCGCCGGCACGATCTCGGTCGAGACCGAGACTTTCTCGCTCGACGAGGCGCCGAGCGCCTACGAGAGGCTGCACGCCGGCACCATCCGCGGGCGCGCTGTTATCGTCCCCTGATCTCGCGGGATTCTAGGCGCTGAAGCTGACCCTTAGCGTGCTGCCCTTCGGGGCAAACGAGCCGCCCTCCGGGCTGAGTCCGGACACCTTGAATGACTCGGGAAGCAGGTCGGCCACACCGTTGTACTGCACGTCGAACCCGGCATCGATTAGCTGCCCTTTCGCCGAGGCCCAGGTCTCGCCGACAACGTTGGGAACCTCGATCAGTTCGACTCCCTTGGACGTGATGAGGTTGACAGCGTCGCCCTGCCTGACCACCTCGGCGCCCTCGGCGGGGGTAGCTCGAATGACGGATCCCTGCGCGATCGTGTCGCTGTTCTCCACTTCGCGAACCTCGCCCACGGCGAGACCGGCCGCCTGCAGGGTGGCGGTGGCATCGCCAACAGAGAGGCCGGAGACATCCGGAATGGAACCGGATGACACGATCAGCGTCACCGGCTGGCTCTCGCCGTATTGCGCGACGCCAGTAAGACTCGACCCGTCCCCGGCGAGGGCGTCGAGCACGGTGCCGGCGCTGACGTCGTCATCGAACTGGCGGATGATGTTCTCGTCGAGAGTGAACGGGGCAGCAGCGATGGCGGCCCTCGCATCATCCTCGGTCATGCCAGCGAAAGCGGGAACGTCGAGCAACTGCGGTCCGGTCGAGATGAGCAGTTGAACGACTTCCCCCTTCGTGACGGTCGTGCCACCTGCGGGATCGGTGTCGGCGACAGCGCCAACGGGAATCAGCGGATCGCTGATGGCGCCATTCTCCGGATTGACCTCGAGGCCAAGGGCGGTGAGCTCGTTGGCTGCCTCTTCAGGCGACATTCCTGCCAGGTTGGAGGGGACAACCACCGATGCGCCGGGGCCAACCCCGAAGTACCAACCGGCAACGCCCGCGCCAGCCACCAGCAAGAGGATGAGGACCACAATGAGCGGGGCCCTCCTCCTGCGTCGCTTGGTCCTGAGAGCGAGAGCAGCAGTGGAGCCGGTCGGTGTGTCCCTGGTCAGCGCCGATTGTGCGTGAACTGAGGTGGGGGCCATAGCGAGCCGCCCGCGCTGGCCAATGATTTGGGTTTCAGCAGTGGCGTCAGCGGACACCGCTGTCGGCATGACCATCGTGCGCTGGACGGAGGTGGCTGCGGTCGTGGGCAGCGCGGTCATCAGGTCGCTGTGCACCTCATACAAGCGGTCAAGCATGGCGCGTGCGTCTCGAGGACGATCGTCCGGCTCGCGGGAGGTCGACCACAGCACTAGATCGTCGAGCTCTGCGGGCACCTTCGAGTTCTTGCGACTGGGAGATGGTACCGAATCATTCGCGTGCTGATACGCGATCTGCATGGGCTGCTCGCCCTTGAACGGCTGCTCACCCGTGAGCATCTCGAACATCATGATGCCGATGGCGTAGATGTCGCTTCGGGCATCCGCAATCCCGCGCGTGACAAGTTCGGGGGAGAGGTACGCGATAGTGCCCAGAAGTGCCGCTCCGGTGGCGGTGTTGGCGGATGCTGCGCGGGCAAGCCCGAAGTCGCCGATCTTGATGCGTCCATCGTCGGCCAGCAACACATTCTCCGGCTTCAGGTCGCGGTGCACAATCCCAGCCTTGTGCGCGGCGGCGAGTCCAGCTAGGACGGCCTCAAGAATGTCGAGGGTCTGCTCGGTCGTGAGCAGCTTGTGCTCGGTCAGCAGGTCGCGAAGTGTGATACCCGGCAGGTACTCCATGACGAGGTATGCCATGTCGCTGTCCTGGCCCTGATCGAAGACGTTGACGACGTTCGGGTGGGCAAGTCGCGCGGCCGACCTGGCCTCCTGGATGAAGCGTTCCTTGAACTTGCTGTCATCGGCGAGGTGGCCGTGCATGACCTTGATGGCGACGCGGCGCTCGAGTCGCAGGTCTGTAGCGAGGTACACGGTCGCCATTCCGCCGCGTGCGATCCGGGAACGGATCTGGTATCTACCGTCGAGAAGGCGACCAATCATGGGGTCGGTGCTGTTGACGGTCACCCCATGATTCTAAAGATCGAGGCTGGACGTCCGTGGTGATGACACGGCTCGCCGCGAGATCGGGAGGTCACACAACGTGGAATCAGGCGAGTTGCGAGTACCAGGATCGTGCAGACGCTTCCCACTTTGCATAGGCGTCGGGGAACGCAGAGACCTGCACGGCCTGAGCCGCGACGGTGAGGGGCATCGACTCCCAGTCCCGGATATCGAGCAGCCCCTTCGTGTGCCCGGCGTTCGGGTTGGAATCGCCACCGTAGAACAGCCTGGCCGCGTACGACGGCGTCGTGAGTTGCGCGACCGTGCCCCAGCCGGCGCTCGGGCGCTGCTGAAAGAGACCAACCGAGTCACGATCGCCCCAGGTCAGGTTGCGCAGCGTCGATTCCTGCATTGCGGTGGCGAGAGCGATGACGATTCCCTCGCTCGAGACTCCGAGCTCCTGGCCAACCTGAACGATGATGGCGGCGTTCGAACGCATCTCCTCATTCAGAAGCGTCACGCTCGAGCCGTCTGACGCTGGCGATATCGACGCCGGGGCAGCCAGCGAGCCGGGAATGGTCAGGGTCTCGCCCGAGAAGATCAGGCTGGATGCCTGCAGCCCGTTTGCTTCGAGAAGCGCGGCTTCGCTGACACCCAGGCTGGCCGCGATGCCGCCGATGGTGTCGCCGGAAACGATGGTGTACGTGCCGCCGGATGCCAGCGCAGAGGTGTGCGAGGTGAGATCGACGGCGAGCTCGGCCTCTATCGCGGCCGCGGGCACCATGGTGGTGGGAATCGTCAGGCTCTGGTTGGGGAAGATCAGGCTCGCTGGCCCGAGGCCATTCGCGCTCAGGACCGTCGCCGTCGACACACCGAATCGCTCGGCGATGGAGCTGATGGTGTCACCCGCGACGATCGTGTACTTGACCGTGGGTGCGACCTCGACCACTTCTTCGGCGGCGGGTGCCGGTGCGGCCGGGCTGCCCAGAGTGAGCACCTGACCGGGGAAGATCAGTGACGACCAGCCAAGCCCGTTTAGTGCGAGTACGGATGCCGTGGACAGTCCGAACTGACCGGCAATACTGCTGACGGTGTCGCCGGCCGCGACGGTGTAGGACACGGGCCCCGCTGTGGTGGTTGAACGAACAAGCGAAGCCGCAGTCGACTTGATGGCGGTGTTTGCCGCGGACATTGCCTCGCGGATGGTCTTGCCCAGTTCGACCGCAGAAGCGCGGTGTTTGAGGGCGGGCCGGGCATCAGCGGGGGAGACCGGGCCCGTCAGGTTGAGCGTGAGGGCCATCGATCCAGCGAGCAGCACTGAGCCGGTTGAGAATGCTGACTGGGTGACCCTGCTTCGGCGGGGGGAAACGCGTCGAGCGTGGGCGATTCTGGACTGAGTGGCAGGTGTCAGTCCGGCGAAGACGCTCATGGCTGTGTCATCCATGGAGTCCGGAATGCCTGTCATCGTGCTGTCTCCGCCCCCTCGCCCCCGCGAGCATGCCGGCCACCGCTCCCGGTGGCATTGCCTACACGGTGGCACAGGTGACTACTGCTGTCAACCAATGTGGCAGATGTGAAACCAATTTACATGCCCGAAACATTCCGTTCAGAGGTGTGTCTCCGAAAATTCACCAACGGGCGTGGGAGGCTTGGAGGGTGACCGAATCACCCGATGTGCAGTGGCTGACCATTCCCGACCTGACCGAGATGCTCGGTCTCAAAGTGAGCCAGGTTCGTCGGCTTATCGAAGATCGCGCCCTGCTCGCCAGTCGGGTCGACGGTATCTGGAAGGTTCCCGCTGCATTCATTGTGGATGGGGAGCCCCTGACCGAGTTGAAGGGAACCCTGATCGTTCTAGCCGACAGCGGCTTCAGCGATGAGGAAGCCATGCGCTGGCTGCTCAACCCCGACGACAGTCTTGGCGTGAGTCCCATTGCCGCCCTCACCGCGGGCCGCAAGGCCGAGGTGCGTCGCGTCGCACAGGCGCTCGGCTTCTAGGTCGAGACCGGCCTCCGGCATTCAGTCGCCGACCCCGAGGCTTATGCGACCCGGTGTGTCACAGTATCGGCGAGATCGAGCAACTGGGCGCGAGCCGATGGCGCGAGTGGGGCATCCCGAATGGCGGCCCTGGCCAGGTCGACGTTGTGCTCGATGATTCGTTCGACATGATCAACAGCGCCGCACTCGGTGAGCGCGGTACGGATCATCGCGACCTGCTGATCATCGAGATCGGGGTCTCCCAGCAGCTCGTCGACGACGTTGCGCAGATGGGCCGGCAGCTTGGTGCGCGCGAGCGCGATGAGCACAGTCCGCTTGCCCTCTCGCAGGTCATCGCCAGCGGGCTTTCCGGTCACCACGGGATCGCCGAAAACGCCGAGCATGTCATCGCGCAGCTGGTAGGCAACCCCGAGCGGGAGCCCAAACGCGCGCAGCGCCGCCATCTGCTCTGGCGAGGCGCCGCCGAGAGCAGCCCCGATGGCCAGCGGTGCCTCGATGCTGTACTTAGCCGACTTATAGACGATGACGCGGTGTGCGCGGGGGAGAGCCTGTGCCTCCGGATAAGAAGCCCACGCGTTCTCCTCCAGGATGTCGAGGTACTGCCCTGCGGTGACCTCGGTTCGCATGCGCGCGAATTCCGCGCGACCGGCGTATCCGGCTTCCCGGTCGGCGAGCATGGAGGTTCCCTTGTCGAAAAGCTCATCGCTCCAGCCGAGCAAAAGGTCGCCGAGCAGCAATCCCGCGGAGCGACCGAAGGTAGCCGCGGAGCCTCGCCAGCCGCTCTGGATGTGGATGGATTCGAAACTCTTGTGAGCGGCTGGCGCGCCACGGCGGGTGTCGGAATTGTCCATGATGTCGTCATGCACGAGCGCCGCAGCGTGGAAGACCTCAAGTGCAGAGGCCGCGAGCACAATCCCCGGAAGGACTCCGCCAGCAGCCGGGGGAGCGAGGGGATCAAACTTGTCGATCGTATGAGTGACCGACTGCCATCCCCAATAACAGAAGAGCGCCCGAAATCGTTTGCCACCCGAGAGGAACGAGAGCGTGACGTCGGTGAATTGTTCAAGTTCGGGTGCGATTGTCGCCAGTTCAGCGGTTCGCTCGGAAACAAATTCGTCGATTCTCAGTTGAACAAGGTCAACTAACCGCGTACTCTCAGCCACTCGTCTAGCCTAGCCATCGCGGCGGGCGTACAATTGACTTCTAGCGCTGAGAAGATTCCGCGCGGGAAACCCGAGACTCGAGGGGAACAGGATGCCACTTTCCGAGCAGGAGCAGCGCCTCCTGGAAGAGATGGAGCGCAGTCTCTATCAAAACGACGCTGACTTCGTTGCTACCGTCAACCCCCATCGCGGCCGGACCAACTACCGCGTACTGGTTATCGGTGTGCTCGTCGGCGTCGCGGGAATCGCCACGCTGGTTGCCGGGGTCATCGTGAATCAGCCCCTCGTCGGCATCCTCGGTTTTGCCGTCATGTTCGCTGGTGTTCTGCTCATTTTTGCCCCGCCGCGCAAGGGAGCAGCTTCCACCTCGACAGCGCGCCCAACGACGCCGAAGTCGAACGGCGGATCATCGAGCTTTATGTCAAACCTCAACGATCGTTGGGAAAAGCGCCAGGACGGTCGCGAGTAGATCAACCGCTTTACGTACTTCAACCGCGAAACAGGGTCAGCCTTCGGGCTGGCCCTTTTTTTGTGCCTCCAACGGGGGTCAGGGCATCGGAGGGGGTAAAAATAGCAAAATTCCCTCCACCATTCACATCCCATTGATTGCGCGAAATATTCACTCTCTAGGGAGAGAATTTGACGATTTTATGGATTTGGTGGGAGGAAGTGGAGTAAAGTGGAGGAAACCTGAATCCGGGCCGGAGAATGAGGGGAGGCTGCCGTGTTCCTAGGCACCTATGCCCCGAAGCTGGACGAGAAGGGGCGCGTCATCCTGCCGGCCAAATTCCGTGACGAACTGTCGTCGGGAATGGTCGTCACCCGCGGACAGGAACGCTGCCTCTACGTGTTCAGCCAGCGCGAGTTCGAGAACATTCAGCTCAAGGTCCGCCAGGCGTCCCTGACGAGCAAGCAGAGCCGTGACTTCCTGCGACTCTTCCTTTCCGGGGCCACCCAGGAGATTCCGGACAGCCAGAACCGCGTGACGATCCCCGCGAACCTGCGCGAATACGCCGGACTTGGTCGCGAACTCACCGTCATCGGTGCCGGAGACCGCGCCGAAATCTGGAACACCGACGCCTGGAACGCCTACTACGAAAGCGCCGAATCCGACTTCGCAAACACAACGGAGGAGGTGATCCCGGGCCTCTTCTGATTCACAACCTCATCGACGTTGACGCTGACTCCCAGCCGTACGCCCTGGCTTTCTTCCCCGATGCCAGGTCGCACCGGATGGGGATCAGTGTCCACGACACCGTGACGGTGGGTCTCCCGGATAGCACATGACAGACAACACGATCCACACCCCGGTCATGCTCGAACGCACCATCGAGCTACTCGCCCCAGCGCTCGAACGCGAGGGTGCTGTGCTCGTCGACGCGACGCTCGGCATGGCCGGCCACGCCGAGTCATTCCTTCAGCGCTTCCCGGGGATCACGCTTGTTGGCATCGACCGGGATCAGGATGCCCTCACCATCGCCCGTCGCCGGCTCGAGCCCTTCGCTGACCGCGTGCATCTCGTGCATGCGGTGTACGACGAATTTGCTGCTGCGCTCGCCGGTCTCGGCATCCCCAGGGTTTCCGGGATCCTCTTCGACCTCGGAGTGTCTTCGCTGCAGCTGGACAGGGTGGAGCGCGGATTCTCCTACTCCAAGGACGCCCCGCTCGACATGCGGATGGATGCATCGAGTGAGCGCACTGCGGCGCAGATCCTCGCGACATACAGCGAAGAGGAGCTACGCCGCATCTTTTACCAGTACGGCGACGAAAAGCTCGCTCCCCGGTTCGCGAGCCGAATCGTGCAGCGCCGCGCGGAGAGGCCACTCGAAACCTCCGCGGAGCTGGTTGAACTCGTGATCGCGGCAACGCCCGCCGCTGCACAGCGCGCCGGGCATCCGGCCAAGCGGGTCTTCCAGGCGCTTCGCATCGAGGTGAACCAGGAGCTCTCGGTGTTGGAACGAGCTATTCCGGCTGCCGTCGACTCGCTCGAGGTCGGCGGGCGCATGGTCGTGCTCTCCTACCAGTCGCTTGAAGACCGGATCGTCAAGCGGGTGTTGCAGGCCCGATCGGCGTCAACGGCGCCGCGGGGTTTGCCCGTCGAACTTCCCCAGCACCGACCCGAACTCAAGCTGCTCGTACGCGGTGCAGAGCTCGCCACGGATGATGAAAAACTGCGAAATCCTCGCGCCACCCCGGTACGGCTCAGAGCCGTCGAGAAACTACGGGAGATCGCATGAGCGGCACCGCTGCATTCGCCCGCCCACTCGTCGCGCCATCCCCGTCGCCGACGACTCACCCACACATCGAGATCGTCACCACGCGCGAGCAGCGACGGGCCCGACCCAAGCTGGCGTACGCGGTCGTCACGATCACGAGCCTGTTCGCCATCTTCGCGGCGCAGCTCATGATGAGCATCGTGGTGTCGGAGGGCGCTTTCCAGATCGAGGCGCTCCAGCAGCAGCAGAAGGAGTTGCTTCGCACCCAGGACGCGCTCAGCGAGAATCTGAACCTGTACGGCTCGACGCAGAACCTCGCCACGCAGGCGGCACATCTCGGAATGGTGCCGAACCCTTCGCCCCTCACGCTGAATCTCGATACGGGATCTGTCTACGGAGCGCCGGGCACCGCCGATCCGATGGGGTGCGGTGGCGGTTGCAACCTCATCGCCAACTCGCTTCTGGTGGGCATGCCGCTGGTCGACCCTGCGGGAGCGACAACGGGAAACGCCGCTGCTCCTGCGGTGGCGGCGACCACCGCAACGCAGACTGATACCGCACCGGCGGCCACGACCGCACTTCCCGCGCCTGTGACCCGCTGACCCTGATTCGTTGAACCCGAGGACTTGCACGACATGAGAACCCGAAGCAGCCGTGTCCGGATCTCGCTTGCTGTTCTTATGGTCTTCGCGATAGTTGCGGTGTTCGTCGTCCGGCTGGTCGACATCCAGGTGGTACGCGCGGAGGAATTCAACGCGGCATCCCTCGACAAGCGCGGACAAGACATCACCACCTACGGCGTTCGCGGCGACATCGTCGACGCCAACGGCGCTGTGCTTGCCGACAGCGTGCTCCGCTACGACATCACGGCATCACCGAGAGTCGCCTTGCTCCCGACGGATGCCGCGACCTCGGTGCCGGCCCAGCTCGCCGAGATCGCGGCCCTGTCGGGGCAGGATCCGGCGGCGCTCTACGCGGCGATGACCGCAGACCCCACCTCTGACTTCATGTATCTGGTGAAGGGCGTCACTCTGGACGTGTTCGAGAAGATCGACGCGCTCAACATTTCGTGGGTCTACCCCGAACGGAAGTCGGCGCGAAGCTACCCGAACGGTGAGATCGCGGGGAACCTGGTCGGGTTCATCGGCACGGATGGTCCGCAGGCCGGGCTCGAGCTGACCGAGAACGAGTGCCTGGCGAGCGAGAACGGAACTCTCACCTACGAGCGGGGGGAGGACGGAACTGCGCTTCCCGGCAGCGAGGTTGTGACGGAACAGAGCAAGGACGGCGGCACGCTTCGGTTGACGATTGACCGCGACCTGCAGTTCTACGTGCAGCAGCGCATGGAGCAGACCGCGCTCGAGCTCGGTGCAACCTGGGCCACCGCCGTCGTCATCCGCGTGGCAGACGGCCACCTGATGTCCGTCGCCGACTGGCCCACCCTCGATCCCAACAATGTTGATGCCGCATCGCGGGATGCACTGGGATCACGTGCCTTCAGCACGCCATACGAGCCCGGGTCCACGATGAAGGCCCTCACTGCAGCATCGTTGGTCGATTCGGGCGCAGTGAGCCCCGCAGACGGCGTCGTCGTGCCATACGAGCTTCTGCAGGCAGACGGCAGCTCGATCCACGACGCTTTCTACCACGAGACCCAGAACCTCACCCTCGCCGGGGCCCTGGTGGAGTCATCCAACGTGGCAGTTGCCCAGTTCACGGACAGGCTGTCTGCTGAGAAGCGCCACGACTACATGTCGGCGTTCGGGCTCGGGAAGTACACCGAGGTCGAGTTCAATGGTGAGTCGGCCGGCCAGCTCTCCGACGCCGACCAGTGGTTTGGCCGCACGAATTACGCGGTCCAGTACGGCCAGGGTATGAGCGCGACCTCGGTGCAGATGGCGAGTGTCTTCCAGACGATCGGTAACCAGGGAGTCAGGATGCCGGTGACTCTCGTTGAGGGTTGTGAGCAGGCTGACGGCACGATGACGGACGTCGCATCCTCGGAGGGCACGCAGGTGCTCTCGACCTCGGCAGCAGACCAGACCGTCGCGATGATGGAGCAGGTCGCGAACAAGAGCGGGTCTGCCCCGAAACTCCAAATTCCCGGATATCGCACGGCCGTCAAGAGTGGAACCGCCGAGGTCGCAATCAATGGCGGATATTCCGACAACAGCGTGGTGATCTCGTACGCAGGGGTTGCTCCAGCCGACGATCCCCAGTACGCGGTCGTGGTGACCGCAGGCATCCCCGCTAGGGTGTTCTCGGGACTCATCGCCCCAACCTGGCGCGATGTTATGGCCCAGACCCTCACCACATTCCGGGTTCCGCCGTCGACGACACCGGCTCCGGATCTTCCCGTCAACTGGTGAGAAACAGCAACTCGACGGCCAGGAGTACCAGGTAGGCATGTACCGTTCACACATTCACCACCACGACGACAGCCCGAGCATGGTCGCTCGATGATTGACCTCCAAGTTGATGAAATCGCCGCAGCGCTTGACGGCAGAGTGGTCGGACTTGTGGATGCCGCGGCCCTGGTCGTGGGCGGCTCTGTAGAGACCGACTCACGTCTCGTCGGCCCCGGTGCGATCTTCTTCGCGCTGCCCGGCGAACACTCCGACGGCCACCTCTTCGCTCAGTCCGCGGTGGATGCGGGTGCGGCACTACTCGTGGTGGAGCGCGAGTTGCCGATCGCCATCCCACAGCTCGTCGTGGATGACGGGCTGATCGCGCTGTCGGCACTCGCCCGCGAGGTCGTCGCTCGCGTCAGGGCCGGCGGCGAGCTCAAGGTCGTCGCCGTCACCGGATCGAACGGCAAGACGACGACGAAGAACATGCTGCGGGCCATTCTGGCCGACCAGGGTTCGACTGTCGCGCCCCAGGGTTCGTTCAACAACGAGGTCGGGGCCCCGATCTCGATCCTTGGCGTCGAGGCATCCACGCGCTTTCTCGTGGTCGAGATGGGAGCAGACGCCATCGGCGACATCACGAAGCTCGTCTCCGTCGCGACCCCGGACGTGGGAATTGTTCTCACGGTGGGATTCGCGCACATCGGCAAGTTCGGCAGCGCCGATGCCATCGAGCTTGCCAAGTCGGAGATGGTCAGTGGCCTGCCGCCCACGTCAATCGCGGTGCTGAACGCGGACGATGCTCGAGTCAGCAGGATGGCAGCGGTCACCACGGCGCCCGTCGCCTGGTTCGGGCTGGATGCCGCTGCCGACGTCAGGGCCATCGACGTCGACACCACTGTGGACGGCACATCCTTCACCGTCGTCGCTGATGGCGAGTCCCACCCGGTGCGACTGCGCATCCTGGGCGAACATCACGTCACGAACGCCCTCGCCGCAATCACCGCGACCAGGGCTCTCGGAATCCCCATTGCCGACGCTGTTCGGTCGCTCGAGTCGCTTACCAGGGCCGAACGATGGCGCATGGAGCTCACGGAGAGCCCGGATGGCGTGATCGTCATCAACGATGCGTACAACGCGAGCCCCGATTCGGTGGCTGCTGCCCTCAAAACACTCGCCCAGGTGACCGGCGCCGAGCGGCGATCGTTCGCAGTACTCGGGGAGATGGCCGAACTCGGCGAATTCGCGGACGACGAGCACGATCGCATCGGCCGGCTGGTGGTGCGGCTGAACGTGAAGCAACTCATCGTCGTCGGGCACAACGCGCGCCACATTCACAACGCCGCTGGTCTCGAGGGCTCGTGGGATGGGGAGTCCATATTCGTCCAGACCGCCGATGAGGCATACGATGTGCTGCGTGACAAACTGCGCAAAGGGGACGTTGTGCTCGTGAAGTCATCCAATTCGGCAGGGCTGCGTTTTCTCGGTGACCGACTGGCGGGGATCAGCGCGTGATTCCTCTACTCGTTGCAGGCGGCACCGGACTCCTGTTCACGCTGTTCCTCACGCCTCTGTTCATTAAGCTGTTCAATCGCCTCAAGTGGGGGCAGTTCATCCGGGATGACGGCCCGCAGGCCCATCACACGAAGCGCGGTACGCCCACCATGGGCGGCATCATCTTCATCCTCGGTTCGATAGTTGGCTACGTGGTCGGCCACATTGTCGGCCGCACCGACATGACGCTCGTGGGTCTTCTCGTGATCTTCCTCATGGTGGGTCTGGGCTCAGTGGGCTTCATTGACGATTTCATCAAGACTCGCAACCAGCGCAGCCTCGGGCTGGGTGGCTGGTCGAAAGTGCTCGGCCAGGTGATCGTGGCTGCGATCTTCGCGGCGATTGCGCTCAACTTCCCCGACGAAAACGGACTAACTCCCGCGTCGACGATGATCTCCGTCGTGAGGGACGTGCAGTGGCTCAACTTCGCCACCTTCGGCGTCATCGGCGCCGCCATTGCCTTCGCCCTGTGGTCGACCCTGATCATCGTGAGCGCCTCCAACGGTGTGAACGTGGCTGACGGGCTCGACGGGCTCGCTACCGGCGCTGCAATCTTCTCCCTCTCCGCCTACATCTTCATCGGGTTCTGGCAGGCCAACCAGGCCTGCTACAACACGAACCTGCTCGACGAAAACCAGGCGTATTGCTACAACGTTCGGGATCCGCTCGACCTCGCGGTGATCGCCGCGGCCATCGTCGGCAGCCTCGTCGGGTTCCTCTGGTACAACACGTCACCGGCACAGATCTTCATGGGCGACACCGGCTCCCTCGGGCTCGGCGGCGCCATCGCCGGCCTCGCGATCATGACCCGAACCGAGGTGCTGCTCGTGCTGATCGGCGGGCTGTTCATCCTCGTCACCGGATCCGTCATTCTGCAGAGGGCATATTTCAAGGTGTCGAGGGGAAAGCGCATCTTCCTCATGAGCCCGCTTCACCATCATTTTGAGCTCAAGGGGTGGGCCGAGATCACGGTGGTCGTGAGATTCTGGATCATCGCTTCGCTGTTCGTGGCTGCAGGCGTCGGTCTCTTCTATCTCGAATGGGTCACACGGTAGCTGTGCGCGATCTCGAAAACCTCACCAGCTGGCACTCAGAATGGCGCGGGCTGCGTGTTGTCGTGCTCGGCCTCGGAGTCACTGGATTCGCTGCCGCTGACACTCTGGCCGAACTGGGAGCGGAAGTTCTCGTCGTGGCGTCCTCCGCGGGGGAGCTTCGGCGCCAGATGCTTGACGTGATCGGTGGTCGCTTCGTCGAGCATTCGCGTCAGGGGGAGGTCCCGTCCGAACTCGACGAGATGCACGCCGATCTCGTGATCGTGTCACCCGGCTTCGGCCTGGATCATCCGCTGGTGGCGTGGGCGCAGGCCAGCGGCATCCCGATCTGGGGCGACATCGAGCTCGCGTGGAGGCTGCGCGACAAGGTCGGTGCCCCGGCCGAGTGGATTGCCGTCACGGGCACCAACGGCAAGACCACCACCGTGCAGCTGACCACGCACCTGCTGGTTGCCAGCGGTCTCCGGGCGGTGCCCGCCGGAAACATCGGTGTGCCCGTGCTCGATGCGATCCGCGATCCGCAGGGCTTCGACGTGATTGTGGTCGAGCTGTCGAGCTTTCAATTGCACTGGATGCCCCGAACCGGCCCCGGCGCCATCGCGCCGCTTGCCAGTGTCTGCCTGAACATCGCCGACGACCACCTCGACTGGCACGGATCGCGGGATGCCTATGTGGAGGCGAAGGCCACCGTCTACGCGAACACAAAGATCGCGTGCGTGTACAACCGTGCAGACGCCGTGACGATGCGGATGGTCGAGGACGCCGAGGTGCAGGAGGGGTGCCGCGCCATCGGGTTCGGGCTGGACACACCCGGACCAAGCGACCTGGGAATGGTCGACGATCTGATCATCGATCGCGCATTCCTGGATGACAGGCACAACTCGGCGCTGGAGCTGACGACCCACGGCGAACTGGTCGCTGCCGGTCTCGCTAGCCCGCACATGATCGCCAACGTTCTGGCGGCATCCGCCCTCGCGCGGAGTGCCGGCGTGCCTGCGGCCACGATCTCGGGAGCGTTGTCGACGTTCAGGGTCGACAGTCATCGCAGTGAAGTTGTGGTCGCGAGTGGGGGAGTGCTCTGGGTCAATGACTCCAAGGCGACGAATGCGCACGCAGCCGATGCTTCGCTGCGATCGTTCGACTCCGTCGTGTGGATCGTGGGCGGCCTGCTGAAGGGCGTGGACATCTCATCGCTGGTGGCCGACCACGCCTCCCGGCTCCGTGGCGTGATCGTCATTGGGCGTAACCGTGAACCTGTGGTTGAAGCATTCGGGCGACACGCGCCACAGGTGCCGGTCTTCGAAGTGGATGCGACAGACACTGGTGACGTGATGCCAGCGGCAGTGAAAGCCGCCGCCCGTATCGCGCTGAATGGTGACACGGTTCTGATGGCTCCTGCCGCAGCATCCATGGATCAATTCGCCGATTATGCCGACCGTGGCACCCGATTCGCGGCGGCCGTGAACGAATACCTGGAAGGTGGCGCAGATGACGACGACCCGGCATCCGCGCCCCCCGCAGCAGGAGCGCCCTAGCCCGCAGGCAGGTCCCGGGCCGTCAAGCGCCAGGATCCCTCTTCGCCGAATCTTTGCCGCCGAGAACAGCAACTACTTTTTGCTGCTCGGCGTCACGCTCTTTCTCGTCATCTTCGGCCTCGTGATGGTGCTGTCGTCGTCCACCATCGAGTCATACAGCGCGGAGCAGGGCTTCTTCGGGCGGTTCACCCGCCAGGGCATGTTCGCGGTGATCGGTATCCCTCTGATGCTTCTGGCGGCGCGGATGCCCTCCGGGTTCTGGAGAAAATGGGCCTGGCCAGCGCTGCTCATCGGTGGCGGGTTGCAGCTTCTCGTTTTCGTCCCCGGCATCGGAATCGTGTCGGGCGGTAACCGCAACTGGATTGGCATCGGTGCCTTCACCGCTCAGCCGTCCGAGTTCGTCAAGATCGCGCTCATCGTGTGGGTCGCGTGGATGCTGTCGACCAAACAGCACCTGCTCGGCGAATGGCGGCACGTCCTGCTGCCGATCGCGCCCGTTTCTGCCGGAGCCATCGGCCTGGTCCTCATCGGTGGTGACCTGGGCACCGCCGCGGTCATGATCCTGATTCTTTTCGGGCTGATGTACTTCGGTGGCGTAAAACTTCGCCATCTTGCCGTCGGTGTCGTGGGCGTCGGCTTCCTTGCGTTTCTCTTCTCGAAAGCCAACTCCTCACGAACCTCGCGTATCGAAATCTGGCTCAATGGATGCACCGCCGCCGACTATTCCGGATACTGCTGGCAGCCCGAACACGCCAACTGGGCTCTGGCTGCAGGGGGATGGTTCGGTAAGGGTCTGGGTAACTCGGTCGCGAAATGGAACTGGCTGCCCGCCGCGAGCAGCGACTACATTTTTGCGATCATCGGCGAGGAGCTCGGACTCATCGGCGCCATCGTGGTGCTGGTGCTGTTCGTCGTGCTGGCTATCTCCTTCGTCAGGATCATCCGAAGCAGTGCCGACAGCTTCGCCCGAATCGTCACATCGGGAGTCATGGTGTGGGTGATCGGCCAGGCATTCGTCAACATCGCGGTGGTGTTGGGCGTGCTCCCGGTGCTCGGTGTGCCGTTGCCGTTGATCTCCGCGGGTGGCACTGCGCTGATCGCGAACCTGATCGGCATCGGAATCGTGCTGTCCTTTGCCCGCAGCTCGGGCGCCGCCCCTGAGGCGCCCGCAGGGCAGACTCCCGCCGACCGTTCACGAATGCTGGCCGCACAGCGAGTACGCTCGCGCGCATGACCACATATCTTCTTGCCGGCGGTGGTACCGCTGGACACGTCAACCCGTTGCTCGCGGTCGCCGACAGGTTGCGGGAGCGCGATCCGCTCGCCGACATCCTCGTGCTCGGAACCAAAGAGGGGCTCGAGGCCAGGCTCGTGCCCGAGCGCGGCTACGAATTGCTCACGATCGATCGTGTTCCCATGCCGCGCAGGCCGAACGCTGCTGCGCTTGCTTTCCCCGGTGCGCTGAAGGGCACGATCGAGGCCGTCAGGCAGATCCTTCGTGACCGTTCCGTGGACATCGTGGTTGGGTTCGGGGGCTACGTCTCGGCGCCCGCCTACCTGGCTGCCCGCGCCGAGAATGTTCCCTTGGCCATCCATGAGGCAAACGCCCGTCCCGGCATCGCCAATCGATTGGGCGCGCGATTCACGAAGTTCGTGGGTGTCGCGTTCGAGGGAACGAAAATCAGCAGCGGCACATTCGTCGGAATGCCCCTGCGACGCGAGATTGAGCAACTCGACAGGTTCACTGCAAGACACGAGGGCCTCAGCACCTTCGGGCTCGACAAGGGCAAGCCGACCCTGCTGGTCACCGGCGGATCGTCGGGCGCGAAGAGCATCAACGACACGATCTCGCAGTCCATCACGCTGATCCTCGGGGCGGGCTGGCAGGTCATCCATGTCACAGGTGAATATCGCGACGCCGTTGCCGACCCTCGCCTTGCGGGGTACATGGTGGTCAAATACATGGACAGGATGGATCTGGCTCTCGCTGTGGCCGACCTGACCGTGGGCCGATCCGGCACCTCCACGGTTGCGGAGGCGGCGGCGCTCGGCATCCCGGCCGTATTCGTTCCTTACCCCGTCGGAAACGGCGAGCAACGCCTCAACGCGCGAAGTGCTGTCGATGCTGGCGGCGCAATCCTCGTTGCAGATGCCAAGTTCACTCCCGAGTGGGTCAGCGGCAGACTCGTACCGCTGCTGCGCAACAGGGCGGCGATCGCTGACATGGCGGTGCGGATGGCGACCACCGGCGCTCTCGATGGCACCGATCGAATGGTCGAGCTCATCGGTCGCGCCCTCGCGGCTAAATAGGATCGACCGGGTAAAATCGGCCCAATGATCCATCCTGACCTCACCATGCCACTGCCCGCCGATTTGGGTGCCGTGCACTTCGTGGGTATCGGGGGAAGCGGGATGAGCGGAATCGCCAGACTCTTTCTGGCCGCCGGCCACCCCGTGACGGGGTCGGATCGCTCCGAAAACCACAACACCGAAGACCTCCGAGGGCTCGGAGCGACGGTGTGGATCGGACACGACGCCTCGCATCTTGGCGCCGTTGATGCCCTCATCTACACGGGTGCCCTGTGGCCGGATAATCCCGAGTATCTGGAGGCCGTTCGTCGTGGCATCCCGGTGCTGCATCGTTCGCAGGCGCTCGCTTGGTTGATCAACCACAAGAGGCTGGTTGCCGTCGCCGGTGCGCACGGCAAGACGACATCCACCGGCATGATCATCACCGCGCTGCTGGCGATGAACGCCTCGCCCAGCTTCGTCAACGGGGGAGTCATCCAGTCGCTGGGGGTCAGCTCGTCATTCGGGGAAGGTGAGCTCTTCGTCGTGGAGGCCGACGAGTCGGACGGGTCGTTCCTGCTCTACGAAACCGCCGTCGCGCTCATCACCAATGTCGATGCAGACCACCTCGATCACTACGGGGATCATGACGCGTTCGACGCTGCCTTCGTGACCTTCGCCGAGAAGGCGTCGGAGCTCGTCGTCGTTTCCAGCGACGATCCGGGCGCCGTGCGGGTGACCGGCATGCTCGACCACCCCCGTGTCGTGACGTTCGGCGAGGATGCCACGGCCGACGTTCGCCTTCACTCCGTGGTCACTGACGGCCCAGTCTCATTCGCGATCGCGTGGCAGGGGCAGGATTATTCGACCACGCTCACCGTTCCCGGCCACCACAACGCACTCAATGCGGCCGGAGCCTTCGCCGTGCTGGTCGGCCTCGGATTCGACCCCGAAATCGCCCTAAGCGGTATCGCGGCGTTTGGCGGAACCGAGCGCCGGTTCGAGCTGCACGGGACCGTGCGCGGAGTCAGCGTGTATGACGACTACGCGCACCACCCGACCGAGGTCGCTGCGGCCCTTACTGCGGCGCGGAGTGTCGTCGGAAGCGGCAGGATCATTGCCGTGCATCAGCCGCACCTGTATAGCCGCACGCGGGATATGGCTGAGCAGTTTGCCGAGACCTACGAGCACCTCGCCGACCACACGATTGTCCTCGACGTTTTTGGTGCCAGGGAAGACCCGATTCCCGGCGTCACCGGTGCCACAGTCTCGGAGCGTTTCCACGATGAGAGCAAAGTCGACTACCTGCCGGACTGGCAGCAGGCAGCCGATCGTGTCGCCGCGATCGCACGCGACGGGGATCTCGTCATGACGCTGAGCTGCGGAGACGTCTATCGCATAGTCCCGCAACTGCTGGCTTCACTCGACGACACATCGCAGGCGTAGGCGCGTGAAACGCCCAGACGGTTTCGACCCAAAGCCCAGCGAGCCCCCTCCCGGCCGAAAGCGGCAGACCGGTTCTCCGAAGACGCAGCCTGCTATACCGGCGCAGCCAAAGCAACCGCAGCAGCGAGCGCAGACTCCGGATGCCACGAAGTCCCGACCTGTCGCATCGCCGCCCCCGATCGCGGAGCCATCGCGAGCTGCGCGGTCCATTCGTGGCGCATCACGGCGCTCCCCGCGACCCGATGCCGCCACCCGGGCCGAGCTGCGCCGCTCCGCCCGCGCGAGGCGCAGATTCGAGCGAGCGGAGGTCAGGCGGTTTACCCGTCGGGCCCGCAACAGGAAGATCGGCATCGCAACCGGAGTCGGAGTGCTCGCGGCGCTGATCGGGCTGGTTTTCATCGCCGTATACTCGCCCATCCTCGCGCTGCGCTCCATCACGGTCGACGGCACATCCCGCATCAACGCGGCTGATGTGCAATCGGCGGTTTCCGGGCAGCTCGGCACGCCGCTGGCGCTGCTCGACTACGACACGATCACGAGAGACCTCACAGTTTTTCCGCTGATCCGCAGCTACGTCACCGAAATCGTGCCGCCGGACACCCTTCTCATCCACATCACCGAGCGTGAGCCGGTGGGGTCGGTCAAGGTGGGCGAGATGTACAACCTCGTCGACCCGGCGGGGATCGTGCTGGAGCAGTCGAGCGAACGCATTGTGGGAGTACCGGTGCTGGAGCTGCCGGACGGCGATCTCACCGGCGCCGCATTCGCGTCGATGGTCGCCGTGCTTCTTGCGCTCCCGCCTGACATGCTCGCCCAGGTCGACAGCGTGACGGCACGCACTCAGGATGACGTTGCTCTCGTGTTGACGGGCGTCGGTCAGGGCGTCACGTGGGGCAGCGCGGACGATTCCGATACGAAGGCGAGCTTGCTCTCGGCACTGATCAAGCTCACCGACCCCAATCAGCCCGGCGTGTTCGACGTCTCGGCGCCGAGCAACGGGGTCTTCCGGCCGAGCTGACGGGCCTGAAGCTGCACTCTGCGTGCGACTTTCTGAAGTTCTCATGCGACACGCTGGAACTGTTGCGGCATGTGTGCCTGTGACCGACCTACCCTCAACACAGGAAATGCATACTGAGCATAACTTTAGACCTCAACTAGAGGTTGAGAGTCTGCAACGGGCAGAGTGTGCAAGCGCAGGGGCAGCGGAGGCCGGAACGTGACATCAAATCAGAACTACCTGGCGGTAATCAAGGTAGTAGGCATCGGCGGTGGCGGAGTGAACGCCGTCAACCGCATGATCGAACTCGGTCTTCGGGGCGTCGAGTTCATTGCGATCAACACTGACGCCCAGGCGCTTCTGATGAGCGATGCTGACGTCAAGCTCGACGTCGGCCGCGAACTCACCCGCGGACTCGGCGCCGGTGCTGACCCATCCAGGTCGGCCGCCGCGCCGCCGAGGACACGCCGAAGTTATCGAGGAAGTTCTGGCCGGTGCCGACATGGTCTTCGTCACCGCCGGGCACGGCGGTGGCACCGGCACTGGTGCAGCCCCCGTCGTCGCTCCGCTCGCCAAGTCGATCGGCGCACTC
>CAVWNM010000009.1:0-37417 GCA_963756345.1 uncultured Actinomycetota bacterium
CAATCAGCGGTGGCATCGGGCTGGCGGCCTCGGGGAATATCAACCCCGAAGGAGCTTTCCCGTCGATGTTCGAGCCCGTACACGGTTCGGCGCCAGACATCGCAGGCCAGCAACTGGCCGACCCGACGGCAGCCATCCTGTCGATCGCACTCCTGCTCTCGCATGTCGGGCATCAGGATGCGGCGGCGCGTGTCACCGCTGCAGTGGAGTCCGACCTCGCCTCACGCGGGACTGCGGCTCGCAGCACTGCCGAGGTCGGTGACGCGATTGCGGCGGCAGTAGCGCAGAATTAGTAGTACGTCCAACTAAAGCCACAAAGGGATCCACCATGAAGAACCTGCTTGCTCCCGCGTCTCTCCAGTTCCTGGTGCAGAGGAACCAGGAAGGCCCGCTCCGAGGAGGAGCACGCCGCCATTCTGGCCGACCCGGGTTTCGGCAAGAACTTCACTGACCATATGGTTGACATCTGCTGGAGCGAGAAGGGCGGCTGGCACCGCGCTCGCGTGCAGCCGTACGGACCGATCCGCTCGATCCCGCCGCAGCCGTGCTGCACTATCGCGCAGGAGGTCTTCGAGGGGTTGAAGGCGTACCGGCACGAGGACGGCTCGATCTGGGCCTTCCGCCCCGAGCGCGAACGCCGCACGCACTGCAGCGTTCGGCGCGTCGCCTGGCGCTGCCAGAGCTGCCGACCGACATCTTCATCGAGTCGCTCAGAGCAGCTCATCGCGGTCGACGCGCAGCTGGGTGCCGTCAGCCGCCAGAGACCAGCCTGTACCTGCGGCCCTTCATGTTCGCGAAGGAGGCGTTCCTCGGCGTGCGCGCCGCGCAGAAGGTCGGCTTCTACGCGATCTCCAGCCTTGCCTGCCGGCACCTACTTCGCCGGGGGAGTTCTCTCGCCCGTCAACATCTGGCTCTCGACCGAGTTCAACCGCGCGGGCCGCGGCGGTATGGGCGCGGCGAAGGCTGGCGGCAACTACGGTTCCTCCTCGTTGCTGCCGCAAGAACTCGCCTATGAGAAGGGCTGCGCCCAGGTGCTCTTCCTCGACTCGCAGGAGGGGAAGTATCTGGAAGAACTCGGCGGCATGAACGTCATGTTCGTCTATACAGATGGCCGCCTCGTGACTCCGCGATCGCCGAGCATTCTCTAGGGCATCACCCTCGACTCGATCCTGCAGCTCGTCGTCGACCGCGGCCTCAAGGTCGAGCGTCGCAAGGTCACCATCGACGAGATCCGGAGGGCGTGGCATCCGGGGAGATCGCCGAGATGTTCGCCTGCGGCACCGCCGCGGTCGTCGCCCCGATCGCTCATTCAAGGCCGACGGCTTCACGATCGGCGACGCGGATGCGCCAGCCGGCGAGCTCACCATGTCTCTGCGCCAGGAGCTCACCGACATCCAGTACGGCGCCGCCGCCGACCCGCACGGCTGGCTGACCCGTCTCGACAGCAGGGCCAGTAGTGAAGATCGCACGATTCAGCGCAGGTGACGACCCCCGCTTCGGCATCGTCGACGGCGACTCGATTGTCGTTCTGAACGGCGATCCGATGTTCACCGGTTTCGACACCACCGATGAGCGGATTCCGCTGTCTGACGGCGAAGCTGCTCGCCCCGGTCATCCCGCGATCCAAGGTCGTCGCCGTCGGCCAGAACTACGTCGATCATGTGGCCGAGTTCGGCGGTGAGGTTCCGAAGGAGCCGATGATCTTCCTCAAGCCGAACACCTCGGTGATCGGCCCGGGTGACCCGATCGTGCTTCCGCACCAGAGCCACCGCGTCGATTTCGAGGGCGAACTCGCGATCGTGATCGGCAGCATCGCGCGCAACGTCGCCGAAGCCGACGTGGACTCGGTCATCTTTGGCTACACCGTCGCGAATGACGTGACGGCGCGCGACCTGCAGAAGACGGACGGCCAGTGGGCTCGCGCCAAGGGTTTCGACACCTTCTGCCCACTCGGCCCGGTGATCGAGACCGAGTTCGACGTCGCCACGAACAGTGTGCAGTCGCGCCTCAACGGCGAGACCCGCCAGGACCGCCCTTCACCGACATGGTGCATTCGGTGGCATCCATCGTCGCCTACGTGTCGGCCGCGTTCACTCTGCTGCCCGGCGACGTGATCCTGACCGGCACGCCAGCCGGCGTGGGCAAGATGGTGCGGCGGCGACGTCATCGAGATCGAGGTCTCCGGAATCGGCACCCTCAGCAACCCGGTTCGCGGCTAAGGTCCTCGACCCGCTTCCCGTCGCTTCGACCTCCGCCGTCCACCCCGACCTGCGCGTCCTTTCCCGGGCCTCCGCTGCCCTCCCGGGCGCCTCCGCTCCTCCACCGGTGGCCACGGCGACGTCACCTCCCGGGCATGGCTCCCGAATCAACAACGTATGGCGTGACGCCATACATTGCTGAAATGGAAGATCCGACCCCCAGCCCGACCATCGACTGACCAACGCGAACCGGATGGCGCGAACGACCGTCTTTTCCCGTCATCGCTCGTGGAGGGGGTGCGCACCGTCGCGGTGCGCCGCGGAACCTCCTCTGCCGCGATCATTCGGTCGGCCGTGGAGGCGGCCGTTGGTGGTCACCGGCCGCCGCCGCGCGGTGGGTTTCTGTGATCCTCGACGCGAAGATGTTGGCCGAGTATTTCGACGCCGGGGCCGCCGGCCACTGGCAGGTGGCCGGGGAGATCGAGTTCGTTGCCGAGTTCGAGCAGCTCGTGGTCTCGCCCTTCGTCGTGGCGGAGCTCGAGCCGGTGATTCGCGGGAAGTTTGGGCAGGAGGGCTGGCTGGCGGTACTGGAGGAGCTCGCTGGAGGCGCGTGGACGATCGCGGTGGTCGATGGCGAGCACCTCGGGGCCATGCGTGCATGGCTTGAGATCGCCGGTGAGCGCAACTGCGCTGATGCTTCCGTCGCGGTGCTCGTCGCCTCGTAGACTTATCGGCAATGACTGCTTCATTCTCGACCGCTACCGGAGCCGACGTTCGCGTCCGTTTCTGCCCATCTCCCACCGGAACCCCGCACGTCGGGTTGATTCGAACTGCGCTGTTCAACTGGGCGTACGCGCGGCACACCGGCGGCAAGATGGTGTTCCGCATCGAAGACACCGACGCCGAGCGCGACAGCGAAGAGAGCTATCTGCAGCTGCTCGACGCGTTGCGCTGGCTGCACGTCGACTGGGATGAGGGCATCGACGTTGGCGGGCCGCATGAGCCGTACCGCCAGTCTCAGCGCACCGACATCTACCTCGATGTCATCGAGAAGCTGAAGGCCAGCGGTCACCTGTACGAGTCCTACGCCACCGGCGAGGAGATCGAGGCGCGCAACGTCGCCGCAGGGCGTGACCCGAAGCAGGGCTACGACAACTTCGAGCGCGACCTGACGGCAGAGCAGAAAGCCGCGTATGTGGCGGAAGGCCGCAAGGCCGCGCTGCGCCTGCGGGTCCCGGACTCAGACCTCAGCTTCGACGACCTGGTTCGCGGCGAGATCACCTTCCCCGCCGGCTCGTTCACCGACTTCGTGGTCGTCAGGCCCAACGGCGCACCGCTGTACACCTTCGTCAACCCGGTGGATGACGCGCTCATGGGAATCACCCACGTGCTGCGCGGTGAGGACCTGCTGTCGTCGACCCCGCGCCAGATCGCGCTGTACACGGCGTTGATCGAGATCGGCGTAGCCACCGCAATCCCGCGCTTCGGGCACCTTCCCTACGTGATGGGGGAGGGCAACAAGAAGCTGTCGAAGCGCGACCCCGAGTCGAGCCTGTTCCACCACAGGGATCGCGGGTTCATTCCCGAAGGGCTCATCAACTACCTCGCACTGCTGGGCTGGTCGATCGCGGCAGACCGCGACGTCTTCTCGATCGACGAGATGGTCGCTGCCTTCGACGTCACCGACGTGAACCCCAACCCGGCCAGGTTCGATGTGAAGAAGGCCGAATCGATCAACGGCGACCAGATCAGGCTTCTCGAGGTGCACGAATTCGCGAAGCGCCTCGAGCCATACGTCGCGGACATGCTGAAAGACGACGGCGATCGCGCGATGCTGCTCGCCGCCGCCCCGCTCGTGCAGGAGCGCATGCAGCTTCTGGGGGAGTCCCGCGAGCTGCTGGCCTTCCTGTTCACGGCAGACGACGACCTCGAGTTCGCCTCGGACGCCATGCCATCGGCAGACGGCGCAGAGGTGCTGGATGCCGCATCGGCAGTACTGCCGGCCGTAGCCCCCTGGAACACCGAGAACATTGAGGCGGCTTTACGCGCCGAACTTATCGAATCACGGGGAATGAAGCCCCGCACCGCATTCGGTCCGCTGCGCACCGCCCTGTCGGGTCGCCGCATCAGCCCGCCGCTGTTCGAGTCGATGGAGCTGCTGGGCAGGGAATCGACGCTGAAACGCATCGAGAGGCTCCGTGCGGCCCTGTCGTGATGTACTCGGAGTGCTCTGAGATGCGCTAAAGTAGACAGTCGGCTCGACCTCGGTTGAGCCCTGTGGGGTATGGTGTAATTGGCAACACGGAAGATTCTGATTCTTTTGTTCTTGGTTCGAGTCCAGGTACCCCAGCAAGTTTTCTCCTTCTAAAGAGCGTCAGCTCCCATCGAAACGCCGTCGTGCGTGAGGGACTGTTCGACTCCCGCGAGACCGGTAAGTGCAAGGCTCCCGTCCGCCTCGACGACGCAGATATCCCCACCCCAGCGGTAGCGGGCTCCCGCCACCAGATCGTGAAAAACGAACGATCGTGGTCCCTCGCCGGGTACGCGCACCCGCCAGTCAAGGCCAGCGCGTTGCAGGCGGATGCCGCCCACGGAATAGGTCAGATCCCCGCCGCGAAGGGGGCGCACATCGACGCTCGCCACGTCGACGACGATCCCGTAGACGCCCTCCCGGAGCAGGATGTCGAGGACGCCCGGGTATTCGTGATAACCGTCGGCGCGGGTCATGTCGCCGTTGACGTCGTATCGTTCACCCATCCAGGTGTGCTCAATCAGATCCGCTCGAACAGCTTCGAACATGGCCATGAACGCGGCGGCGTCACCGCGGTCGCGGCGTGCGCGCATTTCTGCCCACCAGATCCGCGCGAAGGCGCAGTTCGAATCGCCGACGTTGCGCTCGTAACAGAGCTCGGGGCCATACTCCCGTGCGCTCACCCACGTGCCGCGACCGCCCGGGTGCGTTTCTGGACTGTCCAGCCGATCGAAGATCGCGCGCGCTCGCGCATCGTCGCTGACTCCGGCGAGTACAACGAGCACGTCATCGGAGTCGAGCATGTCGAGATCGTCTCCCGAGCCGGGCAACACCGTGGCGTAGTGGTCTGTGCGCCAGAAGCCCTCGATGGCCGCACTGATACGGTCGCGATAGTCGCTCCACCGCGCGGCGACAGCCGACTCCCCGAGGTGGCGTGCGGCTGAGATCATTCTGTTCAGGAGCAACACCACTGCGGCATTCGTGTCGAGGGTGATGCCCTCGCGCCGAAACACGTCGATCCACAATGGCCCCCCAGAGCGGAGGAGGTCATACGCGGGATCGAGAGTGTCGAGCAGAGCCTCAACACAAGGGACCAGGGTGTCGGCCCAGACCGTGCGCAGGTAATCCGCATCCCCGGTCGCAGCAACATGGTCGAGCATCGCCAGGCAATAAAAAATGTTCGGGCCGGGTTGAGTCGCGCCCGAGATCGCGATGTACACGGGTTCGTGTTCGTCGTAGTGGTGGGGCACCCGGCCGTCGGCGGTGACATCGGAACGAACCCGATCGAGCACGGCGCGTGCCTGATCGACGAGGTATTGGTCGCCCGAGAAGCTGAGGCAATTCACAACGCTCCACGAGTCCGGGTCGAAGAACGAGTTCAGTGTCCAGTATTCGTGCTCGGGCAGCTTCAAGGTGGGATACACCGAACCTGGCACGTCGAGACTGCCGAGGGTCCCCACCTGGTTCGCCCAGAGAGCCGTGAGATGGGTTTGCTCGTCGAGGGGGTTCGAGAATGCCGCGCTGTCGCGGGCGAAACCGGGAACAGCTGTTCGATCGGCCCACACTCGAATGACGGCTGGTGCGTCGCCGGGCCCGAGAGAGATGCGAAGCCGAATGCGCTGATCGTCTAGGTGGATGATCGAAGCGTCGACCGCATGCGCGTCGCGAAGGTCGAGTGAGACGCATCCCGCATATCGACCAACCGAATAGAAGCGCTCGAGTCGTTGGGTGATCGTGCGTTCTACACGATCGATCGGACTCGTCTGGAGCACGCCGGAATCGAAGAGCGCAAACGCGAGGGTGCCCTCGAGCGTGAAAGAAATGTGACCGCTTGTCGTGCGGGGGTGGAGTTCGACCGTGCCATCAGGATGAGTGATCTGCCCCACCGGGTCGGCGTGCTCGTCGACCGCACTCCAACTCGGAGCCGCTCCTTCCTGCAGCCGCGGTGGGGAGGCCGGTGGTCGGGAAATTTGAGTCATCGGTCGTCTCGATTTCTGTGACGGTGCTGGATTTATGGTGCCGATACTGCGATTGCCATCAGGAAGTAATTTACACACTCGATGGAGATATTCATCTAGGCTTTGAGCTCGAATCCTTGAATATGGGGAGGGGATCCGGGGGAGTCGAAGGCCCGCTCAAGAGTTATCCTGCAGTTGTCGAAAGTTGAGGGTGCGCCGTGGCAGAACAATCGCAGTCGGCAATGCGCCGTGGTACCAACCTGCCCGCCATGGGGGACTTCAACCAATCCGTCATCCTCGACGCGATTAGGCGATCCGGTAGTGGTCTTAGCCGGGTTGAGCTGGCCAGTGCGACCGGCCTCTCGGCCCAGACGATCTCCAATATTTGCCGCCGGCTGCTTGATCAGGAGTTCATCGTTGCTGCCGGGAAGGAGATCAGCGGCCCCGGCAAGCCTCGAACGATTCTGCGGCTCAACCCGCGCGGCCGGTACGCGCTGGGGGTGCACCTCGACCCCACCGTGATGACCTTCGTCATGCTCGACTTGACCGGGGCCGTCGTCGCCCACGAACGTCACGCAACTCCGACCTCGACGGATCCCGATGTCATAATCGCAAACCTTGTGAGCGCTATCGCCAAGCTCGTCTCCGATTCGGGAATCAGTCCCGATCGAATCGCTGGCGTCGGGATTGCGGCGCCCGGGCCGATTGATCGGGTGCGAGGAACGGTTGTCGACCCGCCGCACCTCATCGGCTGGCATCAGGTGGCGCTTCGTGACGCACTCGCTAAAGGCACTGGCTTTCCCACCATTCTCGACAAGGACGTGACCGCGGCTGCTGTCGCCGAGATGTGGGCAGGCGGCGCGAGTGGTCTCGGAAGTTTCGTCTTCTTCTACCTCGGGACCGGAATCGGCGCGGGACTCGTCGTCCGCGACGAGGTGGTGCGGGGGAGCTCAGACAACGCCGGCGAGATCGGGCACATCGTCACAGATCCCGATGGCCCGCCATGCTTCTGTGGACTGAGAGGGTGCGTATTCGTCACCTGCATGCCCAGGACGCTGGTGATGGAAGCCGATCGACTCGGTGTGTTCGGCGGCGCGTCCGTCGCTCTCGACACCGAGTCAATCGACGAGCGCTTCACTGAGCTGTGCGATGCGGCCGATGCAGGCAATCAGGTTGCGATCGACATTCTTGATCAGTCGGCCGTTCGCGTCTCCAAGGCGGTTTCGGTGGTAGCGAACCTGCTTGACCTCGACAGGGTTGTGTTCGGCGGCCCCTTCTGGTCGCGGCTTGCGGGGCACTACATGCGGAGCATCCCCGCACTTCTCGAGGAACAACGCGTCGCCCGAAGCATCCATCGCATCGCCGTCGTGGGCACCGGTGTTGGCGAGGATGTCGCGGCAGTCGGAGCGGCGTGCCTCGTGCTGGACAGGGCACTCACCCCCAACCCGAAGTCGCTTCTGCTGGCGTAATTCTGCGCAAAAACGCCGGACTGGTGTTAATAAGTCAATTCGATGTACTCTCGACCTAATGCACAGCGATGTGGAGCGATTCCCTTCGCGCGTGCCGGCAGGTATCGACACATTCGCACAGTGGAGCAAGGGAGCACCATGCGCACGAAAGCAGCAATCGGCATCGCGGCCATCGCCATCGGGTCCATGCTTGGACTGGTCGGGTGCACAGCATCCGGTCAGGCAGACGGGGACAAGGTCCTCAAGATCAGCTACATCAAAACCGATGCGTTCACGGCGCTGGACACGCTCTTCACGTCGGTGAAAGCCGACTTCGAAGCGGCGAACGAAGGCGTCACAGTCGAACTGCTGCCGGTCGCCGGCACCGACGACGACTACAAGACGAAGCTCGCCCTCTCGCAGCGATCTGCAGAGACCGCACCAGACGTCTTCTACGAAGACACCTCGGCTGTGCGATCAGATGCCGAGGCAGGATTCCTGCTCAACCTCGACGAGTACGTCGCCGGATGGGAGGACTGGGACCAGTTCAGCGATGCAGCCAAGGGCGCGGGTGCCGGCGATGACGGGAGCATCTACGCGGTATCGCTCGGCACAGATACGCGTGCGATCTGGTACCGGAAATCGGTATTCGAGGCCGCAGGTATCTCCGTGCCGTGGACACCGGCTACGTGGCAGGACATCCTCGATGCTGCAGCGGCCATCAAGGCGTCGCAACCGGGGGTCGTGCCATTCAACCTCTACGCAGGCACTGGCACCGGGGAGGGCTCCAACATGCAGGGCTTCTATGAGCTGCTGTACGGGACTGAGCTGGGCGGAGACGCACTGTACGATTCGGAATCGTCCAAGTGGGTTGTCGGATCGCAGGGGTTCATCGACTCGCTGGAATTCCTCGACACCCTGTACACCGAGGGCTACGCTCTGACGCCGGCCCAGGCACTGGACCCGAATATCTGGCAAGAGGTCTTCGGCACGATGTTCCCGCAGGGCACACTGGGCGCGACTGTCGAGGGTTCGTACACGCCGTCGTTCTGGGTTGAGGGCGGTTCCTACGAGTGGCCCGAGTATGCGGACGAGATGGGCGCTGTTGCCTTCCCAACCCAGGACGGCCAGGCGCCAGGCGGCGTGAGCATGTCCGGTGGCTGGACGCTGGCCGTCGGGGCAAAATCCGCAAACCCCGACCTCGCCTTCGAATTCCTCACTATGGCGCTGAACAAGGACAACGCACTCGCGTACGACAACGAGAATTCGCAGATCGCCGTTCGTGCCGACGTTGCCGCCGACCCGAGCTACACGGCCGCCAATCCGTTCGTTGAGGCCGTCACCGACCTCGTGGAAGTGACGCACTTCCGTCCGGCCACCGCCGACTACAACCAGATCTCGGTTGAAGTTCAGCGTGCCACCGAGGCCGTCATCACTGGTTCGTCGACCCCGGCAGAGGCTGCCGCGGCCTACGACGCGGCAGTCGAGGGCATCGTTGGAGCCGACGGAGTCATCGACAAGGGCTGAGCGCGCACTCGGCCCGGTGAGAGATAAGAACGCAAGCTACAGGAGCGATCGACCTTGACTGCAGAAGTGCTCAGTCCCTCACCGCAGCCGAGCCTGCGGCGGGATCCCCAGGAAGGATCCCGCCGCAGCAAGCGCCGAAGCCTCGTGACACTGGTCCGGATGATCCCACTCGTGCCGGCGATCATCCTCATGGTGATCTTCCTGGTCGGGCCGATCGTCTGGTCGCTGTGGGGCTCTCTCACCGACGCAGCGCTCACAGGCAGGGCGGCATCCGACCCGCAGTTCATTGGGATCGACAACTACACGAGGCTTTTTGCCGATCCGCTCTTCCCCCAGTCCGTGTGGCTCACGGTCGTATTCACGCTCGTGTCTGCGGTCATCGCGCAAACCGTGCTCGGGCTCTCGCTCGCATTGTTGATGAACAAGGCCAACAAGAAGGTCGGCGCCATCGTCAGCACCATCATCGTCGCCGCGTGGATCCTGCCTGAGATCGTTGCGGCGTTCGTTGCCTACGCATTCTTCAGCCAGAACGGAACTCTCAACCAGATCCTGGCCATGTTTGGCATGGTCGGTCCGAACTGGTTGTACAGCTTCCCCATGTTCGCGGTGATCTGCGCCAACATCTGGCGGGGCGCCGCCTTCTCGATGATGATCTACCAGGCGGCGTTGAACGACGTACCGCCCGAGGTCACTGAAGCGGCCATGATCGACGGCGCCGGGGGAGCGAATCGGCTGTTCTACGTGACGCTGCCGATGATCAAGCAGTCGATAACCACGACTCTCATGCTGATCACGCTTCAGACCCTGTCGCTCTTCACGCTCATCTGGGTCATGACCGGGGGAGGGCCGAGCAACGCAAGCACCACGCTGCCGATTCTCGCCTATAGGGAGGCCTTCCGTTTCAGCGACATCGGCTACGGCACAGCAATCGCCACGGTGATGCTGGCCGTCGGTGCTGTCTTTTCCATCGTGTACATCCGAGCGCTTCGCTCACCCAGGGATTAGAGCCATGACCACCACCCCCACCCGAGAGCCAGCCGTGACCACCGCCCCGGGGAAACGCCCGCGGTCGGTAGCAGCACCAACGAAGCGGATGTCGGCATTCTTCGTCAACCTCGCGCTCATCGTGATCGGCGCCTGCTTCCTGCTCCCGCTCACCTGGTTGATCTTCGCGTCGTTCGACACCGCGGCCACCTACCAGACCCGACTGCCAGCCGAGTTGTCGCTCGACAACTTTTCATCGGTGCTTACCCCCGAGCTGACGTTCCTGCCGATGTGGAACAGTCTGGTCATCTCCGTTTCGACGGCTGTGATCACGGTCGTTATCGCCCTTCTGGCGGCCTATCCGCTGTCTCGCTATCAAGCGCGATTCAACAAGCCGTTCATGTATTCGGTGCTGTTCGGCACCTCTCTGCCGATCACCGCGATCATGGTGCCGGTGTACGGGCTGTTTGTCGCGCTGAACCTGCTCGACTCGATCCCGGGCACCATCGCATTCCTCGCCGCAACGTCGCTGCCGGTGGCGATCTACATGGCGAAGAACTTCATGGACTCGGTGCCGATCAGCCTCGAGGAAGCGGCGTGGGTCGACGGCGCCTCCGCCATGCGGGCACTGCGAACCATCGTCGTTCCCCTGATGAGGCCGGGCATCGCGGTCATCTCCATCTACGTCTTCTTCGCGGCGTGGGGAAACTTCTTCGTCCCGTTCGTATTGCTACTTTCACCCAGCAAGCAGCCCGCCGCCATCAGCATCTACAGCTTCTTCGGGCAGTACGGAACTATCGCCTACGGCCAGCTGGCGGCGTTTTCCCTCATCTATGCCGTGCCCGTCATTGCCCTGTATGTGCTCGTATCCCGCGGCATCGGCGGATCGTTCGCGCTCGCCGGCGCCGTCAAAGGCTGATTGGCCCCGCTCGACCCCATCCTCGCCGCGAAGGCGGGACAAAGTCCTAGCTAAGGAGAAGACATGCACGACAACAGAGCCCTCGTCGAGGCCCGAATCGAGCGCTTCACCCGGGAACGTCTCGTGCCCGCTGTTTACCGTGATCGTGCTGCGCTGCAGATCGAGGCCTGGGAAGTTCCCGACGAGCCGGTTCCCTTTTCGGAAGCGCGCACACAGTCGTACGCGCCGTTTTCGGTCGGCTCCAGTTGGGGCCGGCCCTGGAGCACCGTGTGGTTCCATCTGACCGGGAAAGTGCCAGCGGACTGGAAGGTCGACGGCACTCGCGCCGAGGTGGTTGTCGACCTCGGATACAACAAAACGTTGCCGGGATTCCAGGCGGAGGGCACCGCATTCGACCAGCATGGCCGGATCATCAAGGCTATCGAGCCACTCAACAGCTACGTTCCGGCGGGGGAGCCGGGGACCGCCGTCGACATTTATCTCGAAGCCGCAGCTAATCCCAACGTGGCCGGCACGTTTACCTTTGGGGTGACCACCCTCGGGGACAAGGCAACGTCGGGTTCCGAGCATGCGTACGAACTGCGGACTCTCGAACTCGGCCTTCTCGACGTCGCGGTGTGGGAACTGCTTCAGGATGTCTGGACTCTGAGTGGTCTCATGGCCGAGCTTCCGCTGACCCTCCCGCGGCGGATGGAGATCCTGCTGGCACTGGACCGCATGGTCGACGCCGTCGATCCGGAAGATGTGCCGGGTTCGGCCGAGGCTGGCCGCGCCGCGCTCGCCGATGTGCTCGCCCGGCCCGCGTATGCGAGCGCTCACAGGCTTCAGGCGGTCGGCCACGCGCATCTCGACTCGGCATGGCTGTGGCCGGTGCGGGAGACCGTGCGCAAGGTGGCCCGCACGTTCTCGAACGTACTGGCCCTCATGGAGGAAGATCCGGAGTTCACGTTCGCCGCTTCAAGCGCTCAACAGTATGCCTGGCTCAAGCAGTACTACCCCGAACTGTTCGAGCGCGTGAAGAAGCAGGTCGCTGCGGGCCGTTTCGTGCCAGTGGGGGGCATGTGGGTGGAATCCGACACCAATCTGCCGGGCGGCGAAGCCATGGCTCGGCAGTTCGTGGCAGGCAAGAGATTCTTCATGGAGGAGCTGGGTGTGGAGCCGCTCGAGGTGTGGCTGCCCGATTCGTTCGGCTACTCGGCCGCGCTGCCCCAGATCGTCACCGCCGCCGGCTCCAAATGGTTCCTCACCCAGAAGATCTCATGGAATGAGACCAACCGCATGCCGCACCACACCTTCTGGTGGGAGGGCATCGATGGCACCAGGGTGTTCACTCACTTCCCGCCGGTGGACACCTACAGCTCCGATGTCTCGGGACGCGAGTTGGCAAGGGCCGAGCGGCAGTATGCCGAGAAGGGGACGGGTACCACGTCGCTGCTGCCCTTCGGCTGGGGTGACGGTGGTGGCGGACCCACCCGGGAAATGCTCGCTGCCGCGAAGCGCACCGCTGACCTCGAGGGGTCGCCGCGGGTGTCGTTGTCGACGCCTGAGCGATTCTTCGAGACCGCAGAAAAGGAATACGCCCAGGCCCCGGTATGGTCCGGGGAGCTCTACCTCGAATTCCACCGGGGCACCTACACCTCGCAGGCGAAGACCAAACTGGGCAACCGCCGCAGTGAGCACCTGCTTCGCGAAGCTGAACTCTGGGCGAGCGCCGCAGCTGTGCTGTCCGGTCGCTCCTATCCATACGATGCGCTCGAGGAGGTGTGGCGCACGGTTCTGCTTCAGCAGTTCCATGACATCCTTCCCGGCTCGTCGATTGCCTGGGTGCATCAGGAGGCGGAGCGCAATTACGCCGAGGTGGCCGTAGTTCTTGAGGAGATCATCGCCGATTCCATCGCCAGCCTCGCGGGCGATGGCGACGATATCCTGACCTTCAATGCCAGCCCGTTCGGCCGCAACGGCGTACCCCCGCTCGGAGCTGCGGCGGCGCATCCAGTCTCCGCGCCTAACGTCTCGGAATCGGCGGAGGGATTCGTGCTCGAGAACGCCGCTGTGCGCGTTGTTATCGACCGCAGGGGACTCATCGTCTCGATGGTCGATCGCGCGACCGACCGGGAGACCATTCCTGCCGGAGAGACAGCAAACCTGCTGCAGCTGTTCCGTGACACCCCCAACCAGTGGGATGCGTGGGATATCGATGAGAGCTACAAGCACAGTGGCCGCGACCTTACGGAGGTCGACGCCGTGGCGATCACCGAAGACGGCCAGGGCGTGCGCATCGCACGATCCTTCGGGGCATCCTCCGTCGAGCAGACTCTGTGCCTTGACGGTGAGACAGGTGCGCTCGAAATCGCCATCGTGATCGATTGGCACGAGACGCAGAAACTGCTCAAGCTCGCGTTCCCACTCGAGGTGCATGCAGACCGTGCGGCATCGGAGGTGCAATTCGGGCATGTCTATCGCCCAACACACGCCAACACGTCGTGGGATGCTGCGCGCTTCGAGACCTCGGCGCACCGCTGGGTGCATGTGGGCGAACCCGGCTTCGGAGTGGCCATTGCCAACGACGCCAGCTACGGGTACGACATCCGTCGGCATGCTCTGCCGGGGGCTGGCAGCTGCACCGTCGTTCGGGTCTCGCTACTGCGCGCGGCGCTGTTCCCCGACCCCGACGCCGACCAGGGGCGGCAGGAATTCCGGTTCTCGGTGATGGTTGGAGCTCAGATCGTGGATGCTGTCGAGGAGGGCTATCGGCTCAACCTCCCCTTGCGGGAGGCGAAGGGTGCGGCAGCCCCACTCGCCGCGCCGTTCGTCTCCATCGACACGCCCGGCATCGTTGTGGAGGCTGTCAAGCTCGCTGAAGACCGCACAGGTGATGTGGTCGTCAGGCTCTACGAAGCACTCGGCGCCAGGTCCACAGGGATGCTTCGTCCGGGCTTCGGCTGGACCCGCGTTGACGAGACCGATCTGCTCGAGCGTGCAATCGACAGCGAGGCGGTCAGCGCCGTGGGCGACGATGGGATCACCCTGACACTCCGACCCTTCCAGATCGTCACTCTGCGTTTTGCAATCGGGTAGATATAGACAGCAGCACTATCGATAGTTACACTATCCGATATGAAGATGTCGGAGCTGAGCGAGCGCAGCGGAGTGAGCGTCGCATCCATCAAGTTCTATCAGCGTGAAGAACTGCTGCCGGAGCCCGAGCGCTCCAGCCCGAACCAGGCGCAGTACGACTCGAACCACGTCGACAGGCTGCGGCTCATTCGCGCCCTCGTCGACGTCGGAGGGCTGTCGGTCGCCGCAGTGCGTAAGGTGCTCGCCGCCGCCGAAGCCGACATTCCGCTCGACTGGGCGATGGGGGTCGCGCAACACGCGATCCCGGGTGGCGTCGGGCTGCCGGAGACGACCACCCGCGGTGTGACCGAGATCGACCGGGTCATCGCGGAGATGGGGTGGCAGGTATCTGCCGACAACCCCGGGCGGGGGATGGCGGCGAAGGTGATCGACTCCTACCTGCAACTCGACCACGAAGAACTGCTCAGCGTATTGCCCGAGTACTCCGCGGCAGCTGTCATCGTCGCTCGCGGCGATCTCGCCTCGGTCGGCCTTCAGCCCAATCGGGCCCGGATGTCGGAAACCGTGGTCGTCGGCACTGTGCTGGGCGACTCGCTCTTTGCCGGGCTGCGTCGCATGGCGCAGGAGGACGCTGCACACCGCCTGTACTCGGGAGACCGATCATGACCGCGCACCGGCCACTCATCTGGCTCGCCGCAGCGATGGGGGTGCTCGCGGTTGTCGCCGCGATTGGCGTGGTCGTCGATCCCCGCGAGGTGCTTGGTGCGCCCGCGTGGGCCAAGCCGCTGAAGTTCGCGATATCCATCGCCATCTATGCGATCACGCTGTCGTGGCTCATCGGCCAGGTGCACAGGATGCGCAGAGTCGTGCGCATCGCCGGGACCATCAGCGTCGTCGGCCTGGTCGTCGAGATGATCATCATCGTCGGCGCCGCCGCTCTCGGTGACACAAGCCATTTCAACGTGGCGACACCGTTCCACGCGGCGCTGTGGTCGGTGATGGCTACTTCCATCGTGGTCGTCTGGGCGATGACCCTGCTGGTGGCGATCGGCCTGTTCCGCAATCCGCTCGGCGACCCGGCGCGAACCCTTGCCATCAGGGCGGGTGTGATCATCGCGATTGTCGGCATGGGCCTCGCGTTCCTGATGACGGGCCCCACTGCCCGTCAGCTCGACAACTTCCAGGGCGTCGCCGGTGCCCACGCTGTCGGTGTGCCGGATGGCGGTGCCGGACTGTTCCTGCTGGGCTGGAGCACCGTGGCTGGCGACCTCCGCATCCCGCACTTCGTGGGCATGCATGCCCTGCAGGTGCTGCCGATCTTCCTGATTGCGCTCGAGATTCTGTCGCGCCGGATTCCGCGGCTCGCGTCCCCGCAGGTGCGCCTTCGGCTGGTGCGCGTGGCCGTCGTCACCTACGCGGCCACCCTTGCCGTCTTGACCTGGCAGGCGCTGGCGGGACAGTCGATCGTGAGCCCCGCCGGACCGATCCTGGCAACTGGAGCGACCGTCGCGGCGGCCGCGGTGATCGCGGCGGTCGCGGCGGTCGTGGCGCCAGCGACTACCACCCATCATTCATTGCAATCGATCCGATGATCAGCGCAGCGTCCGCGGCGTAGTACGCCAGATCCGACTCCCGGATCGTGATCGTCGCCAGGCCCTGGTCGTTACCCCTCCTGGTGAAAATCTGCCACTGGTTCACTGGCTCGGTGTACCCCTCCGGCAGCCAGGTGTAGCGGATCACCTCGGCCTCGGTTGCGCCGGGAACGTCCAGCGGATCGCGGGACTTCAGGTCGAAGCCTGCAAATGTCGCGTAGTAGTCGGCGAGGCCCGCATCGACGCGGCTGGCCACGGTGCTTTCGTAGATGTCTGAAGAGACCAGAAGATTGGCATCCCAGGAGCAATCCTTCGCTGAGATGAGGTTGCCGATGCCGCCTTCGGGTCGCGTCGCGCCGTCCCAATTGAAGGGGATGCTCATCGACATGCCGCCTGCCTCCATCGGCCCGGTATTGGCAGGGAGTCGATCGGGCTCGCGCTCCAAGACGATGGAGTTGAAGAGATCGTAGGCGGACGGCGAAGTCGCATCGCCCGACACCCTGACCAGGAACAAAGTTCCGCCGCACCCCCAGTGCGACGTGTACGGCGCGAGGCCGGCAGCCTCAATGACGCTGTCGCTTTCGTTCACGACGATGTTGTGCAGTCCGAGAAAATAGCTTGCCGGATTGGCGGACATGCCCGAGTCGTACGCCGTGGCGGACCAATCCCGCAGCTGTGACTGCAGGTATGGCTCAACGTCGTCGGGAATCATGCCCTCGACTCTGCGCAGTGTGATGCCGGTCGCTTCGTCAGGGCCGATGTGCCACTCCACGCCGTCATTGCGCCACTCCATCCACTCCTCGGGGACGACGATGCTCACGCCCAGGCGCGTCGACTCGTACCGTGCGAGTTCGTCGTCGGCGGTGTGTGCACCGTGCAACTCCACGCGCTGCCCACCCAAATACACGTCGGCGCGATACTTCCCTGCCTCGAGGAGGGAATGTGCTGAGACTGGCCTGTCGAGGAAAAAGCCTCCCCGCATCGTTGTCGCGCTCGGTGCGGGCAGCACAGCCCACGAGGTGCTCGAGTCGGCCCGGTAGTACCAGACGACGCTCACAGACGGGCGGTAACCGCCGCCTGCCACTGTCAGCTGAAGCTCTTGCGGGTAGAGGTCGAGCCGGGCATCCGGAATCGACATGGAACGATCAGCGGCCTCGAGATCGAGAACCGCAAACCGGTAACTATCGACATCGCTGGGAACAATGCCGGCCCGATCACTAATGAGCTCGAGGTCGGCCAGTGCCCCGAGGGTGAGGTCGTCCCGGATCTCCGGGCTCACAATGCCACCGCCGAGACATCCCTCGGCCGGGTCGAGGCAGCGTTCCGCCTTCTGATACTCCCGCAGCGCCGCCGCCGAGTCGCCGAGCGCCGCAATGGCAAGCGCCCGGTTGAAGCGCAGAATATGAACACCCTGGCCCGTCGGGAGCGAACTGGCTTCGATCTGTGCGAGTGCGGATCCGGTGCTTCTCAGGCCGCGTCCCAGCTGGCGGTCGTCGTCATTTTGTATGCCGTACAGAATCTCAAACCAGCCCAGTTCGCCCACCAACTGCGGGGTCACTGGTCCGCGATCGATCGCCCGGGTGAGGTCGTCCAGGATGCCCGGAAGGGCCGCCGGATCCGCATCGGACGAAAACGCCGGCCAGGAGTGCACGGCAGCTTCGCAATTCGCATAGTAGGCCCGAGCCTGAAACGCGGGACCGTACCCGTCGAAGGCCGCGATCGCCCGGTCGAGCTCGACCGGATCTGCCGCGCATGGATCATTGAGCCCACTCGCGACGGTGGTGCCGAACTGCTGCGCGCTCGAGTTATCGGGCACACTCGCTCCCACGAGGAAGGTGGGTGCGGGTGCGAGCGCGAGCACGAGGCCGAGCGTCGTACCGGCTGGCACCGATGAGCAGCAGCATCCGGGAGCTTCGCGCCGACCGCTCGGAGCTGGCAGCCAGCGACAGCAGGAATCCGGCGAGCCCGAGAACCACCAGTGCCACCGTCAGGGTCGAGGCGTGATCCGACCAGATGCGCGCCTCCTGCCTGGACAGGGCGGCGACAACGTCGCAGGATTTGGCCGGAAGCTGCTGCGACAGAACGTGCCACATCACGGCGTCCGGGTCGTGGCCAAATTCCGTGAACATCTCCTGCGGCGCACGAGCGTCGGCGGCGCGAGGCGCGGCGCAGATCCCGGATGCCGCGTCGGAGAGGGTGGCGGACGTCTGGTCGCGCAGTCCCTGGTCGGTGTCGCGCATCCGTTCGTCCGAGACTTCCCGCATCGCGGCGAGGCGCTCCGGGTCGTCAACGGAATCGGAGCCCCGCGCGGCGAGCTGACGGATCGTTATGTCCTCGGCTTCGAGGCTCGCAGCGTATGAGACGGCAGTGAGATCACGCAGCGCCTGCAGTTGCCCGACCCGCTGCAGATCCATGGCCACCACGTCCTGGCGGTTCGCCCTCGCGTTGGCATCCCGCTCCTGAATCGAGGCCAGCGAGAGCCCGACCGCCGCGGCAGTGAACGCCACGAGCGTGAACGCACCCACCACTTCGGCCCACCATCGCGCGCGAATTCGATCCACCGTCTGCCGGGGCCGATTGCGGGTGCGACGGAGCCAGAGCCACTGGCCGATCAGGAGTATGACGAGGCTGCCGCCAAGCACCAGGGAGAAGATCCAGTCCACGGCGTTCACCGCCAGCACGACGACGCCGGCAATGAAGGCGCCGGTGGCGACCGCCGCGAAGACGTACTGCCAGCGGTGTGCGGCGCGCGACCGCAGCCCTCCCGGTCGGTGCAGGCGTGCCCCGAGCTGGTCGATCACGATGATCGCCGCCACCACCGTCGCGAACAGGAAGCCGGCCGCCATCAGGAATCGCTCGTTCGAGTTGTAGCCAGCAGCACGCGTTTCAAGCCGCGACGCATCGGGCAGCCCGGGAATTGTGCCGCTTGCGAGCAGGCGATCCTGTGCGCGCTGGATGACGTAGTTCGCAGTCGAACCGTCGGCGGGGGAGCAGCTCGCGGTGCGGTCACCGAGGAGGAGGGGCTGGAGCGAGTCAAGGGTCACATTCGCCGCGACGAGCTCCCCCAGGCGCGAGCTGTCGTTAAGAAAGGTGTTGTCGAGAAACGACACGCGGGCGACATCGCGCTCGACGGTGGCCTGGCAGGCCGGGCGAAGGACGTCGACGTCGTGGTCAACGAGAGTCTGCAGGAATCCGGCCTGCCTGGACTGCTCGGTATGCACGATGCGGGCCTGGTCTAACAGCTCGCCGGCCTCGTCCGAGGCGCGCGTGGCCTGATAGATGGAGAAGGCGCTCAGTGTCATCGAGACTGCGATCACAGTGATCAGGATGGCGTCGCTGCGGATCACCCGCTGCGACGAGCGAATGAACTGACGCCCGAACCGCCCGCGCTCCCGGGCGCTGTCGGTGGGCGACGGGGCGGAACCGGGCAGGGGAGCACTCATCGCAGCACGCCTTTCTCGCGGCTTTCGGGTTGATTGCGATAGTTGAAGGTTCCTCTCGCCGACAGCGATGTACAAGAGGCTGCGCGATTTATTTGCCGGGTGTGCCAGACGCCTCGTCACGGCGGGTTCGGTGATGCTGGATCATGGATGCATGCAGATCCGCCCAGCGACCGACTCCGACCTCGACGCCATCCTCGAGATCCACAATCGCGCGATTCGCGAGACGACCGCGATCTGGACCGACGTCGAGGCCGACCGGGGGGATCGCGAGCTGTGGCTCGCTGCGCGGCACGCTGCCGGGCATCCGGTGATCGTCGCCGAGATCGACGGAGAGCTGGCCGGCTACGCGTCCTACGGACCCTGGCGCGAGAAAACCGGGTACCGCTTCACGGTGGAGAACTCCGTGTACGTCGCGGACGGCTTCCAGCGGCGCGGCGTGGCACGTGCGCTGATGATCGAGCTGATCCGTCTGGCCCGTGAGCGAGGCATCCACGTCATGGTTGCCGCCATCGAGGCCGGCAATGCAGGGTCAATCGCGCTGCACCGCTCGCTGGGTTTCGGCGAGCCCATGATCGTCACCGAGGTTGGCCGCAAGTTCGACCGCTGGCTCGACCTCGCCTTTATGCGGCTGCCGCTGTAGTCGCGCGAACGCATCCGCGCACGACTGTCGCATCCGCGGATGCGCGCCCGTGCGCGGATGCGACAAGCGTGCGCGGATGCCGGGGGCGGCGCTACAGGTCGAGCGACTCTCCGACGGCCAGGGGCTGGTACTCGCCCCCGCCGCGCTGGGTTGCCCACTCGAGCCGGGTGCCGTAGGTCGAGATGCCGATCTTCGAGAGGAGGGCCTCGTGCACCGGAAACGCGCGGTTCGGCGCGACCTGCAGCACGTAGTCCATGGCCTCGCTCACCTTCAGCCACGGGGCATTGATCGGCACGGCAAGAGTGTCGACCGGCCCGGGCGGCAGGGTGAAGGAGTCTCCGGCGTAGTAGAAGCTGTCGTCGATGAACAGCGCCACGTTGTCGATCACCGGGATCGTCTCGTGGATGACCGCGTGCTTGCCGCCGAAGAATTTCAGCGAGAATGGGCCGATCTCCAACTCGTCGCCCTCCGCGACCGATTCGACGGCCAGGTCTTCGTGTGTGGCCGCCGCGACCACTCCGCCAGGGCCGAGGATGCGCGCTTCAGGGTTCTTCACGAGGATGCGCCTCAGGTGCTCCGGGGTCCAGTGATCGGGATGTTCGTGGGTGATCACGATCGCTACGACCCCGGTCACATCGGTCAGCGGAGTCGTGTACGCACCGGGGTCGATGATGAGCGAGGAGTTGCTCTTCTGCACGACCATGCACGCGTGCTCGTACTTCGTGATCTTCATACCTCGACACTATTGCTCACGTCGTTTAGCGGCAGGGGGTTGACGTTCGCTGCGGCATACTTGCCGTGTGACGATGAAGCCGCTCCGCCTCACAGTGGCGATCAACCCGACGGCGTCGTTCGGCAAGGGTAAAAACGTCGGTCCGGCCGTGGTGCAGGCCCTCCGGGCGATGGGCCACGACGTCACCAGCCTTCAGGAACCGGATTTCGACCAGCTGGCCGCGGCGGGCCGCGTGGCACTGGCGTCGAACCCAGACGCGTTCATCGTCGTGGGCGGCGATGGCATGGTCAGCCTCGGGGTGAATCTGCTCGCGACCACGAACGTGCCGCTGGGCATTGTTCCGTCCGGCACGGGCAACGACATGGCGCGTGGGCTCGGCATTCCGCACGAGAACACTGAAGCCGCGATCAGGATGCTCGGCGAACTGCTGCAGGGATCACCGCGCACGATCGACGCCGGACGCGTGAGCTTCGTCGACGACGAGTCTGGACGCGCATCCACCCGCTGGTTTGCCGGCACCGTCTCGGCGGGATTCGATGCCGTCGTCAACGAGCGGGCCAACCGGATGCGGCACCCGAAGGGCGCCAGCCGCTACACGATCGCCATCGGGCTGGAGTTGCTGAGGCTCAAGCCCATCCCGTATCGACTCGTTCTCGACGGCAACGCACTGGAGACGAAGGCCATGCTCGTGAGCGTCGGCAACAACGTGTCACTGGGCGGCGGGATGAAGGTCACCCCGGATGCGAAGGTCGACGACGGTGTTCTCGACGTTCTGGTGGTGCAGCCGCTCTCGCGTATCGCGTTTCTGCGGATCTTCCCCAGGGTGTTCAAGGGCACGCACGTCAGCGACCCGCGGGTGGCGATCCATCGGGCCCGGGAAATCAGGATCGAATCGGATGTCGCGGTCGTTTATGCGGATGGCGAGCGCATCGGTCCGGCTCCTGTCGACGTCACTGTGGTGCCCGGAGCACTGCGGATATTCGCGCCATCCTGACTCGTTTTGGGAGTCGGGCCAATCGTGTGGCATACTCTTGTAGTTGTCGCGACGGCCCCATCGTATAGCGGCCTAGTACGCTGCCCTCTCACGGCGGTAACACGGGTTCGAATCCCGTTGGGGTCACAACAAGCCCGGACTCCAGTTCACACTGGAGTCCGGGCCTTTTTTGTTGCGTCGGGTGGCTTGTGCCCGCCTACGAGCGCGGCTTCGCTGCCGTCAGTCGCGACTGCGCCAGCCGCTCGGCGGCTTCCAGCGTGGTGATTGCACTGCGCGGATGCGTCGCGGAAGATGGTCGCAACGGTGTCACCGATCGCGGCGACCCGACGCGAGATCACGTCGGCGTCGGCGTCGGGCCTGGTCGCCATGTCGAGGTAGATGACACCGCCGCCGTTGACCACGAAGTCGGGAGCCCACAGGATGCCGCGTTCGGCCAGCGCCTCAGCGCCGTCGTGGCGGGCGAGCTGATTGTTGGCGGCGCCCACGACACCCCTGACGTTCAGCTCGTCTATGACCTGCGGGCTCAGCGCGCCGCCGAGGCCACACGGCACATACAGGTCGGCCGCGACGCGGTGTGCCTCGTCGGCGCTGACCCAGTCCGCGCCCAGTTCGGCGGCCAGCAGCTGGCGATCGAGATTCACATCGCTCACGGTCAGTTGGGCTCCGGCAACGGTCAGCGCACGCGCGAGGCGACCACCGACCTGCCCGAGCCCGGAGATCACGACACGCCTGCCCACAAGCTCGCGGGAGCCGAACAGTGCTTCGACCGTGGCGAGGATGCTGGCGTACACCCCGGCGGCCGTCGCATCCGCCGGCTCGCCGACGCCACCCTGCTCGGCGGGCAGGCCGCACACGTGCGCGGTTCGCTCGGCGACAACGGCCATCAACTCTGCGGTCGTGCCCACGTCTTCCGCGGTCATGTACGCGCCGCCGAGACTCTCGATGGCATCGCCCAGGTCGAGCATGGCGTCGCGCTTTTCGGCGCCGGTCAGGGTCACACCCATTGGCAGATGGATGACCGACTTGCCGCCCCCGCGGTTGAGGCCGGCGGCGGAGTTCTTGAGCGTCATGGCCGCAGACAGGCGCAGCGCGTCGGCGACGGCGTCGGTGAAGTGCGGGTAGTTCCACATTCGGGCGCCACCGAGGGCCTGGCCCAGCGCTGTGGAATGGACGGCGACGGTGATGATCAGGCCGGAACGCCTGCCGGTCGAGATGAGCACGTTTTCGTGGCTGAACTCGGCATTGGCGATGGCGGCTGATGGGGCATCCAGCATCGTAGATGGGTGCGGGGTCATGATGTTCTCCTGAGACTTGGCCTTGTGGGCGAAACAGTGGTGCAGTCGTGCTGGCGCGAGGGTGGTGCGCCCGACGTCAGCGTAACCCGGTCGGGCTGGAAGCGCAGCCCGTAGTCGGTACGCCCCCGGCCGGGTTAGGGTCGAGTGATGAGCCAGAATGCGCCGGATTCCCCGACAGCTCCCGACCGTTTCCTCAGCGCCGACGGACTGCAGTTCGTCACCGATTACCACCTCGCAACGCTGTCGACGCTGTCGGCAGACGGGACCATCCACGCGGTCCCGGTCGGATTCACCTATGAGGACGGAATCGCCAGGGTGATCACCAGCGGTGGTTCGCAGAAGGTACTGAACGCGGTTCGCGGGGGCATCGCGACCATCAGCCAGGTCGATCGCGCGACCTGGCTGACTCTCAGCGGAACGGTGAGCATCCACGATGACGCCGAGACCGTCGCCGACGCCGTGCAACGGTACGCCGCGCGTTATCGGCAGCCTCGCGTCAACCCGCTACGGGTTGCCATGCTCGTCACGGTGACCAAGATCATGGGTTCTGCTCAGATGCTCGCGCCAAAAACGCCCTAAGGCCTGAGGTCGTCAGACGACGAGCGAGTGCTTGTCGACGTTCAGAAGCAGTTCCTCGGCATGGGCGCCGACGGATCCGCCGGGATGGCTGTGCAGGACTGACTTCCAGGAGTATCCGCGCCGCTTCATGAGGACCATGGCAAGTGCGTCGCCCCAGGCGGCTGTGGCGAGCGTCGACCCCATGGCGATCACACCTCCCGGGTCTGCAGTGGATGAGTCGACCAGAATGGCGAGGTCGACGAGTCGACCCAGCGGGGAATCGACATGCGCGGTAAGCGCCATCGATTCCGCACCACGTTCCTTCGCCAAGGTCACGAACGAGGAAAGTTCGGTGGATTCCCCGCCCTTGGAGATCGCGATGACGAGGTCACCCTCCGAGATGGCACCAACGGTGCCGTGCAGGCCATCGGCCGCGATAAGGAAGAACGATGGTGTGCCGCAGACGGAGAGAAGGTGGGCCAGGCGCCGGGCGACCGCGCTGGAGGTTCCCGACCCGATGACGACAACCTTGCCCCGCAACCCGAGCAATTTTTCCACGGCTTCGTCGAAAGTGTCGTCAATTTGGGCTGCCACCGCGGCCACGGCTACGGATTCTGCGACGATGAGCTGGCGCGCTTCGTCCTGGTTCGAGAGCATCTGGTTGGTCATGTGCGTACGGTCCCTGCTGCGTGTGTGGAATCGGAATGGGTGGTGGTGTCCGGAGCGGTGTCGGTCTCGGTGGCGGGAAAAGCCGTGCCATCCCCGGGAGGTCGGGTCGTCATCCGCTTTATCCAGCCGGTGAGCCGACCGCGCCGAACCTCGAGAACCAAAACGATGACGAGGATCAGCCCCTGCACGATCTGGTAGATGTACGGGCTGATGTGCAGACTGTTGAAGCCACTCGAGATGGACTGCAGAACGATTGCTGCAATACCGACGCCAACGATGGGTGCGCGACCGCCGAGCGGATTCGTGCCGCCGAGAACGGCGATGGTGATCGCGAGGAGAAGGTACGACGAGCCGTACTCCGCGGTCGCGCTGGCGGACCGGGCTGACATCAGGATTCCCGCGCACGCGGCGATGGCTCCGGACAGGGCGTATGTGCTCAGGAGCACCCGGCTTCGGCGGATGCCGGTGTAGTCGGCGGCCTCCGGGCTGGCGCCGATGAGGATGATCCGCAGTCCGAGCCCCGTGCGGTTCATGATGGCCCAGATCACGATGATGGCCAGGATCATGAGCCAGAAACTCACCGGAATAATCGCAATGGTCTGCACACCGAGCGCGAGAATAGCGTCCGGCAGGCCATAGAGCGGCGTACCGCGGGTGACCGCCACAGCGATCCCGCTGAACAGCGTCATGGTGGCGAGGGTGGCGAGAATCGGTGCGATGCGCAGCTTCGCCACCAGCATCCCGTTGACGAGTCCGCAACCCAGGCCGACGGCGAGGGCGACAGCGATGCCCACGAGGGCGGCGATCTCGTCGGATGTGCCGCCAGACATGAGCGCGATCGATACAGTCGCCGCGCCCAGCGCGCTGAGGTTTGCAGTGGCGACAATCGAGAGGTCAATGCCACCGCTCGACATGGTCACCGCAATCGCGAGCGCGAGGAGCGCGATCTCGGGCACCGCGTACGCGATGGACTGAAGGCTCAGTGGGCTCGGAAAGATGGTCGGTTTGAGGGCGCTGAACAGGATGATGACGCCCAGGAGCAGGAAACCGAGGTTTCCGGTGTGGCCGGCGGCGTCAAGCGCGCGGCGCACTCGCGCCCCGAACGATGGTGTTGAGGATGTAGAAATCATGCGGTAGCCGAACTCTCGAGGATGGATGAGCGGTTGTTGCGGCGACGACGTGACTGCGCCTGGATCGCGACCCCGACAAGGATGACAACGCCGACGACCACGGTGTGCCAGAAGCCGGGCACACCCAATCGAACGAGCGAGTTTTGGATGAGGGCAAGCAACACCACACCGAGAGCCACACCCTGCACCGAGCCGCGTCCGCCGACCTCCGAGGCGCCGCCGATCACTACGGCGGCGATCACCGTGAGTTCGGTGCCGACCAGCTCGAATGGTGAGGCATGGCCAACAAGGGCGACGTGCACCATGCCAGCGAATCCCGATAGGGCGCCGGCGGCGATGTAAATGATGGTCTGCACTCGACCCACCCGAATACCCGCACGGTGAGCTGATTCCTGCGCTCCGCCGATTGCGTAGACAGATCGCCCGAACATCGTCTTGCGCAATACCGCGGCGAGGCCGATGGCCAGCACGACGACGGGGATCACCAGGATGCTCACTGCTGATCCGCCGATCGTGGCGAGCCGAGCGTCGCCAATCTGCGCGAGCGCGGACGGGAGCGACGAGATATAGACCGAGCCAACGAAGGCGAGCAACGCACCTCGCACGATGCCCTGGCTCCCCAAGGTCGCGATGAGTGTCTGCAGTTTGAAGCCAGCTACGAGCACAGCGTTGATGGTGCCGAGCAGCGCACCGATCACCACCGCGAAGATGAAGGGCAGGATGCCGTTGTCGATCCCGATCGACCGCATCAGCAGCACCGACGAATACCCCGCGAAGACGGCGATCGCTGTGAAGGAGACGTCGATGCCGCCCGAGATGATGATGAGCAGCACTCCAAGAGCCAGGGCCATATTGACGACGGAACTGCGCAGGATGTCGGCGAACATTCCGAGCGAGAGGGTGCCGGGGCTGAAGATCGCGATGAGGACGATGAGCAGAAGGATGATGCCGAGCAGCACTCCTTCGTTGTTGCGGCCACGGAGTCGCGCGATGTCGAATCGTTGACCGTGGGTGAGAACGCTCACGCGATGCTCCTTTCGCGCACGGCCTCGACCGTGACATTGTCTGAGGCGATCTCGTCGATCAGTCGTCCGCGACGCACGACCAGCACGCGGTGGCAGACGCTCACGAGTTCGGGCACGTCATCGGAGATCAGCAGGATGGTGATGCCCTTGAGCCGCCTTCTCACGCAGGATCTGCAGGATGGCCGACTTCGAACCGATATCGACGCCGACCGTGGGCCCGTTGAGCACAAGCACTCGAGGGTTCGTCGCGAGCCACTTGCCGATGACGACGCGCTGCTGGTTTCCGCCGGACAAGCTCGAGACCGGATGCGCTGGCGAGCCCACCTTCATTGAGAGATCGGCGATCAGCTCGTCGACGCCAATGCGGATCGCCTTCGTTTTCAGCCAACCGAGCCTGCTTGCGAATCGTGAGATCGATGAGGCCACCAGGTTCCGGCTAATCGACTGGTTGAGGAAGACTCCCTGCGTCAGGCGGTCGGACGGCACGTAAGCGATTCCGGCTGCGATGGCGCCTGCTACGTCGCCACTGCGGATGTCGTGACCATCGACGGAGACGCGCCCGGTCGTGAAGGGGATGATGCCGAAGATTGCGTCGGCCACCTCGCTGCGGCCCGAGCCCATCAGGCCGGTCAGACCGATGATCTCCCCGGCATGCGCGGTGAAGGAGATATCGGCGAAGAGGCCGGGTGCCCCGATCGAGTCGACCGTGAGGACAGGCGTGTCGTGCGCATCATCCGAGACAATGCGCTCTTCAAGTTCCTGACGACCGATGAGAGCCTCCACAAGCGAGTTGCGGTCAAAGTCGTCGACTTCGCCGACGGCGACCACCTTCCCGTCGCGCAGCACGGTGATTCGGTCGGAGAGCGCAAACACTTCTTCGGTCTTGTGGCTGACGAAGACAATGGCGACACCATCGGCCTTCAGCGCACTGACCACGGCGAAGAGCGTGCCAACTTCGTTCCAGGTGAGGGCGGTGGTCGGCTCGTCCATGAACAGCACGCGGACGTCGTTTGCGATCGCGCGGCAAATGGCGACAAGCTGCCGTTGGGCTACCGAGAGGTCTTCAAGAAGGGCGTCGGGATCGATATCGAGATCGAGTCGTTTCATCACCGCGGCGGTGAGTTCGCGTGCTGCCGAGATCGAGATGATCTTCGTCTTGCCTGCGACTCGCGTCGTCATCGCGACGTTCTCGGCCACGGTGAGGTTCGGGAAGAGCGACAGGTCCTGGTAGATGACCTGAATGCCATGACTGATGGAACCGACCACGGTCAGCTTCGACACCACCGTGCCGGCGATCTCGATCTCGCCACGATCGGCTGTTTCTACGCCGGAAAGGATTTTAATCAGCGTGGATTTACCTGAGCCATTTGCGCCGGCGAGGCAATGGACTTCGCCAGCGCGGATTTCGAGATCGGCATTCGCCAACGCATGAACTCCGCCGTAGGATTTGTCGATTCCGCGGGCTCGAAGCACTATCGGGTGGTCAGTCATGTTCACAGCCTTCCGCGGTGGCCGGCCGCGACGGGCCGGCCACCGGGTGAGAGGGATTAGAAGGGGTAGTCGGCCGCGTTGTCGGCGGTGACATCGACCCACGCGGTTCCGAAGAACGTGGTGGCGGAGTCGGGCGACTGCGTGAGCTTCTCGTAGCCGGGGATGCCGAGGTCCGTGCCGTCGACGATTTTCTCGCCGCCGATGAGCATCTTCGCGATGGTCAACATGGCCTTACCCGCGAGGGCTGGATCCCAGAAGGTGATCGTGTCCACGGCTCCAGACTTGAGCGCATCGCCTGCTGTGGAGGGCAGCGAAGTGCCGATCACGCAGACGCTGTCTTCCTTGCCCGCCTCGGCGACAGCGCGTCCAGCGCCGACAACGTCAGTGGATGCCGCCCCCAGGATGCCGCGGAGGTCCGGGTAGGTTGCGAGAAGTTCCTTGGTGCGCTGGTATGCGGTGTCTGCGCTCTCGTCGGACGAGATCGGGTCGCCGATCGATTTTACCTTCGGGTACTCGGCGCCGGCCTGAGCTTCCGCGCCCTTGACCCAGTTGTTGTGGCTGGTGACGGTGAGTCCACCAACGAAGTGCGCATAAGTCCCGCCAGCGTTACCCATGCACGTGGCCAGGAGGTCCATCTGGTGGGCACCGTAGGCCTTGTCGTCGAACGCCTCGATGTCGGCATCCGTGTTCACGATTCCGGCGGCCTCGTGAGTGACGACGACGATGCCGGCGTCCCTGGCGCGCTTGAGAACGGCTTCGATGCTTTCGGGGGCGTTGGGTACAACTGTGATCGCGGCAGGCTTTTGGGGGATCGTGTCGCTGATGACCGCGATCTGCTTCTCCGGGCTGGCATCATCGCCGGCAATCTGGGTGACGGTGAAGTCACTCGCTGACGCCCATTCCTGGTTGCCGGTCTCCATGCGGTTGAACCAGTCACCGCCCGAGAGCTTCACGATATTGATCATTGATGTCGACGTGGTGCCGTCGGTAGTGGCGTCGATTCCGGCGCCGCAACCGGCGAGAACGGATGCTGACGCGACGCCGAGCGCAATTGCACTGGCAGCTCTGGTTACCTTCATGAAATGCTCCTTACAACTCTGTAGTGGTGGTGCTGGGTGTGATTACGAAGGCGCGGTGCCATTGCTGGCACGGCTCTTCAATCGGTGCATAACACCGACGTTCTGGCGACCGAAATAGTCCACAAGCTCCAGGTAGTCGGCGTATGGCGACTCGTAGGCGGCGGTGGCGGCCGGATGGGGTGAGTAGATGCGTGATCGGTTCGCTCCGAGCGCATGACCCGCTTCGATGAGCGAGGCGAAGCCACCGGCACCGGGCCCAGCAGCAACGGCCGCGTGGATTGCTGCCCCGAGGGCACCGGCCTGAGCGCTGTGCGAGATCTGGATCTCTCGCCCGGTGATGTTCGCGAGTAGTTGCATGAAGAGCGGGCTCTTCTGGGGCAGCCCCCCGCAGGCGACAATGTCATCGACGTTGATTCCGGCGGCTTCAAACGTGTCGATGATGGCGCGCTGGCCGAAGGCGGCCGCCTCGAGCAGCGCCCGGTATACATTTTCCGGCTTCGTGCCGAGCGAATAACCGATGACGGCGCCGCTCAGCGAGGAGTCCGCCAGTGGTGAGCGGTTTCCACTCCACCAGTCGAGCGCAAGCACAGGATTTCGACCCGGCTCAATTGCGCTGGCCAGTCTCTCGAGATGACTGAAAACGTCGACTCCGAGTTCTGCGGCTCTTTCGGCGTATGCGGCGGGCACGCTGTTGCGCACGAACCAGCCAAACATGTCTCCGACGCCAGCCTGCCCAGCGTCATATGTCCACGTTCCGGGGACGATGGCGTCTCGGACGACGCCGGCGACCCCCTCGACCGGGTTTCCTGTCGAGTCGTGCAGCAGGTTGCATACGCTCGTGCCCATCACGAGCACCATCCGGCCGGGGGCGGTGGCGTCACAGGCGACCATCGTGACTTGAGCGTCCATGCTCCCGGTCGCCACGGCGATGCCTGCTGGCAGACCGAGGGCTTCAGACCACGTCTCCACAAGAGAACCAACGCGCGCTCCTGCATCGCTGAAGTCTGTCGAGAGCCGATCAAGCACGGCGCTGAAGCCGGGGGAGAGCGAATCGAGAGCGAGTGCTGGAGGATACCCGCCGGCCTCGACACGGAAGTTCGCCTTGAACCCCGCGGCCTGGGCACTGCGGGATTCGACTCCTGTCAATTGCCAGGTGATCCAGTCCTGCGCTTCGATGAAACGCTCGGCCCGCTCAAAAACCTCACGGGCCTCGTCATAGACCTGCAGAGTTTTCGGCAGCAGCCATTCGGATGAGACCCGGCCGCCGTATGGGGCGAGGTCAATCCCGTCTGTGGCCGTCGCGACCAGATTGATGCGATCAGCCTGTGGCTGGGCGGCATGGTGCTTCCATAGTTTGACCCAGGCGTGTGGATGGGTGCGCAGATCGGCGAGGCGACTAAGAGGGGTGGAGTCTGCCAGCGTCGGCAGGATCGTGCAGGAGGTGGCGTCTATCGCAATGCCGATAACGGACGCTCCCGGCACACCGGAGGCGGTCAATGCTCCCGTCACCGCTTCGATGAGGCACGTCAGGTAATCGTCGGCGTCCTGCAGCGCCCACCCAGCCTCGAGCGCGGCCCCAGTGCCTGGCAGCGATTCGGTGATCACCCCGGAGGGATATGCCGAAGTTGACTCTCCACGCTCTTCACCAGTGGTGAGGTCAACAACAACAGCGCGAGCCGACTCGGTACCGAAATCGACGCCAATCGTGTAGGCGGTGGGTTCCTTGACGGTCACGCTCATAGTCGTCAGCGACTCATTTCTTCTGAAGATGTGCCAGTAGTTTCGGTGGCGGAGCGAGCCTAATCAAATGTGCGAATGCCATGCAACTAGACTGCTCATATGAGCGAGAGACCCCGCAATGAAGCCCCCGCCGACGACGACATGCTGCTTGCTGTCGAAATCGCAGAACGCTACTACCTGCGGCAACAGAGCAAACTGACGATTGCCGCAGAGCTCGACGTTTCGCGATTTCGGGTGGCCCGAATCCTGCAGCGCTCGCTCGATGAAGGACTCGTGCGCATATCGATCGCAGCACCCCGAGAGCGCAACATCGAGCTTGCCGACCAATTGCGGGCACGCTATGACCTCGAGCACGTAGTGCTCGTCGACATGCAGACTCTGAAGCAGGAACAGCGATTGCGCGAACTTCTCGGCCGCGCAGCAGCCGCGCTCATCATGCGCATAGCCACCGAAAACGACGTGCTGGGCCTGGGCTGGGGGCGATCCATCACGGCGACAGCCGCCGCGATCAATGCCCTCCCGGCGTGCCCGATCGTGCAATTGGGCGGCATCGTGGGGTCGCTCGGCACGAATTCGATGGAACCTTTGCGGATTCTCTCGGCGATCGGCCACGGGGAGGCCTATCCGCTCTTTGCGCCTTTGCTGTTGCCCGATGTTGAGACCGCGAACGGGCTCCGTCGTCAACCCGGGATCGCATCCACGCTCGAGATGTTCGACAAGATCACGATCGGAGTCGTGTCTGTCGGCAGCTGGACTCCGCCAAACTCGCAATTGCGTGAGGCCTTCAATCGCGGCGAACAGCGTCGGATAAGCGAGATGGGCGTGCATGCCGAGGTCTGCGGTGTGCTCCTCGATGACCGCGGCAACCCGCTGATGCCCGAGGTGTCCGCAAAAACTATCGCAATTGGCGGTGAGCAACTCCAGCAGATACCCACCGTGATCGCGGTCGCTGGCGGGTTGACGAAGGTCAACGCGATCCACTCGGTGCTTCTGGGTAGATACGCGACCTCGCTGGTTACCGATCTCGCTGTCGCGCGAGAGTTGCTCGCTCGGGACTGACACGGGCCTTCTCCGGCTATGATTGGCAACGCGAAGGGGAGTATCCCACCTCGTTGAGCCCGTCAATACGGTCTGCATCGTTGCAGGCCCGGGCCAGCGGCATCCGTCTCACGATTCAGTGAGGAAGGGTGCGGGAGAGACTTTCGGCTAATGCCGTACCCACACTCCCTGAATGGATGCTTATGGAAGCCACCCTGCCCGTCTGGTTTGAAGTCACGTCATACGTGGTTCTGCTGGCAATTCTCGCGTTCGACCTCTTCATCGCCTACCGCCGGCCGCATGTGCCATCGACGAAAGAGTCGGCCCTGTGGGTCACCTTCTACGTCGGGCTCGCACTGATCTTCGCGCTGCTGATGCTCTGGCAGGGTTCGGTCGATCACGCGGCCGAGTTCATTGCTGGCTGGGTGACCGAATACAGCCTCAGCATCGACAACCTCTTTGTGTTCGTCATCATCATGGCTCGCTTCTCGGTGCCGAGGAAGTACCAGCAGGAAGTGCTGATGGTCGGCATTCTCATCGCTCTCGGACTGCGCGGGTTGTTCATTCTGGCTGGCGCCGCTCTCATCGAGAACTTCAGCTTCATCTTCTACCTGTTCGGTGCATTCCTGATTTACACGGCCATCCAGCAGGCCAGGCAGAAGCACGACGACATGGAGGAGGAGGAGAACAGGATCATCCGCTTCCTTCGCCGGCGGATCCCGATCTCCGACGTCTACAACGGTGGAAAGCTGCGCGCGAACATCGACGGCAAGCGGGTATTCACGCCGATCCTGGTCGTTTTCGTCGCCCTCGGCATCACCGACCTTGTGTTCGCACTCGACTCGATTCCCGCGATCTTCGGAATCACGACAGACCCGTTCATCGTGTTCACCGCCAACATCTTCGCCCTCATGGGTCTTCGCCAGCTCTACTTCCTGCTCGGCGACCTCATCGACAAGCTGGAATACCTGCACTACGGCATCGCCTTCATCCTCGGCTTCATCGGCGTGAAGCTGTTCTTCCACGCCCTGCACGAAAACGAAGTGCCCTTCATCAACAACGGGCAGCACGTCGAGTGGGCTCCCGAGATCTCGACGTGGACGTCGCTTGCGGTCATCCTCGCGTCGATGACGATCGCCGTCGTCGCCAGCCTCATCAAGATCCGGGTCGACAGCAAGCGCGAGGGCAAGGACCGCGAGCCAGCACCGACCGAGTCCGTCGACAGCTAACGCCAGCGGGCATGGGTAGCAGTACCCATGCCCATGAGCCCGACTGCGTCGCGAGCTTGGTACCGTGTGTTACTGGCCTCGAGCGTGACGCCGGAAAACCAGGGAGAGCGGATGTCGGTCGAGGTCAGACACGAGTTCGCGCTGCCTGGCGCCACCGTGCGATTCCGCTACTCGGGGCATTCGGACCGCGGAGTCGTCCGACGCATCAATGAGGACAGCTTCCTGATGGCGGCACCGCTGTTTGTGGTTGCCGACGGGATGGGCGGCCACGCCCAGGGTGACATGGCCAGCCAGGCAGCCATCGCCACGTTCGTCGACTCTTTTCCGGGCGAGGGCCCCGCCAGCGCCTCTCGAGTGCTCGAGACGATCCGGCTGGCCAACGATGCCGTGCTGTCGCTGTCGGCGGACAGCGACGACGGGGCGCTGTCGGGCACAACCCTGACGGGCGTGGCTTTTGTCGATGTCGACTCGGCCGGCAACTATCACTGGATGGCGTTCAACGTCGGTGACTCGCGTTCGTACAGCTGGGATGGCCGCACGCTCAGCCAGCTGAGTGTGGATCATTCGGCGGTGCAGGAGCTGATCGACTCGGGGGCGCTGACCAAGGCGGATGCCGAGCGGCATCCACACCGCAACGTCGTCACCAGAGCTCTGGGCGCCGACGACACCGTGGACGCCGACATCTGGCTGATGCCGGTTCGGGCACGCCAGACCTTCTTGTTGTGTTCTGACGGGTTGACCAAGGAACTCGGCGACGACGAGATTGCACGCATCATCGTCTTCCACGACGCCGAAAACCTGCGCGACACTGACAGGCCGCCCCTGACGCTCGCCGAGAGACTCGTCAACGCGGCGGTCGCGGCGGGCGGGTCAGACAACATAACGGTGGTGGTTGTCGAATCGGAGATGGTTGGTACGGGCACGCAGCGCGACGACGACGATACGCTCGATCGAGGCGCCCTCTCCGGGCTGCTCGAAGACACCAGGCCGAGGGGCTAGCAGTATGACGTTTACCGTTCGGCCATCGGGGGATGGCGGTTGGCTCGCTTACGTGTCTGGTCCGAGGCTCCTGGTGACGCCCGTGGGCGCAGACAGCGTGGTGGATGCCGCGTGGGCGGCGATCGCAGCCGCAGACGGTTTCCGGCTCAGCCTCGACCTGCTCACCGCCAACGGTCTCGCCGCGACACCGCCGTTCCTGCTCGTGGAGTGGAGTGAGGGAGCCGATGCCCGCATCATCCTTCGCGGTGACGCGCCTCTGGTGGTGACGGATGCCTCGGGGGGCGAGTCGCTGTCGGCCTCGGGTGTCTCGACCTGGGTCGAACGCAGCATCCCCGGCGTCACTGCCATCCGGTTTGACGTGCCAACGGCAACGCCCGTGGGCACCGTAACGCTGCCGTTGAGCGCCGGAGTTGCGCTCGTGGCCGAAGTCTCGGTCGGGGCGGCGGTCGACACGAAGCCCGTCGAGGTGGATGTCGAGGCGACAGTGCGCGAGGCGCCGGATGCCGATTCGTCGCCCTCGCAGGTCGAGGGTGCGGGTTTCCCTTGTCGGTGACACCATCGTTCGCTCCAGTGCTGACGCGGTCGCGTCTGAACCGGAGGCTCCCGAGACGGACGAAGTTCCCGTCGTCGATGACGCCCTGCACGATGGCGAGACCGTGCTCACCTCAGACATCGCGAAGATGCGGGGCAAACGTCGCCCGGCAACCATGGCAGCCGCCGTCGTTCCCGCGCAGCAGCTGGTGCTTGCCGTCTCAACGACCGGTGCGCGCGAGGCACTGACCCAGCCGATCCTGGTCGGTCGCAGCCCCAGCGTCAGCAAAATCTCCAGCGGCGAAATGCCTCGGCTGCTCACGGTGGGCACTCCCGAGCAGGACATCTCGCGAAACCACGTGCAGGTGAGCCTCGAGGGTGGAACCGTGGTGGTGACCGACCTTCACTCGCGCAACGGCACGATGGTCGAGCTGCCCGGCAGGTCTCCCCAGAAGCTGCGCGCTGGCGAACCGACCTCGGTCATCCTCGGCACCATCATTGACCTGGGCAGCGGAGTGACCCTCACGGTCGAGGATGAGGCCCCGGCCGGCGTGATGGCGGGCGACGCGTGAGGCGGCCGGCATCCACCCCGCCCGAGCTTCCCGGCTACACCTTCGTCAAACTGCTGGGCTCCGGCGGGTTCTCGGATGTGTTCCTGTACGACCAGCACCTGCCCAAGCGTCGCGTTGCGGTAAAAGTGCTGCTCACCGACGACATCACCGACGCGAGCCGGGATGCCCTCGTGGCCGAAGCGAACCTGATGGCGCAACTGTCTGCGCACCCGTACATCGTCACGATCTACCAGGCCGATGTGGCCTCGGATGCTCGCCCGTACTTCGTGATGGAATACTGCTCGGGCCCGAGCCTCGCCGAGCGCTACAAGACCGAGACCTTCGCCGTGGCAGATGCACTGCGCACCGGGGTCCGCCTGTCCAGCGCCGTTGCCACTGCCCATGGCGCCGGCATCCTGCATCGTGACATCAAGCCTGCGAACGTGCTGAGCAACGACTATGGCTGGCCGGCGCTGACGGACTTCGGCATCTCCTCGGCGCTCGAGGATGAACTGCCGCTGCACACCACGACCCTCGCCGCGGCGCTGAGCGAGACCGGCACCAGCGGCGGCACGGCCCCGTCTGTGGGCATGAGTGTTCCGTGGTCGCCCCCGGAGATGTTCGAGGATGACCCGCAGCCCGACGTTCGCAGCGACGTGTTCTCGCTCGCTGCCACGATTTACACAATCCTCGCCGGACAGACGCCATTCGAGGTGAGAGGCCGCTCGAACGGAACTCTCGACCTGATCGGACGCATTGAACGCGGCGCGATCACACCGATGAGCCGCACCGACGTGCCCCGCTCGCTGCTCGCCGTGCTCAACAAGGGAATGTCCAGTGATCGGGCGGAGCGGTTCGAGACGGCGGTCGACTTCGCGCGCGCATTGCAGCGCGTTGAACTCGAGCTCGGCTACGCGCCGACCGCCATCGATGTGCCCAACCTGCTCGTGGCCGCGCCCGTGCGCGACGAGAGCGACGGCGACGACAACGAGACCAGGGTTCGCACCGTCGCCACCATCGACGCCCAGCCCGCAGTCGCTGCGCCCGCGGCACCGAACGACGAGCCACCCAGCGACGAATCCACTGTGCTGCGCGGAGCCAGGGTGGTTGTTGCTCAGCCCGCCGACGCGTCGGGTGACAGGCTCCGAACGGCAGAGCTGTCGGGTGAAACAATCGTGCGTCGTCGTGAGCCTGCCTCGCCTCAGGATGTCGCGGCTGAGGCTCCCGCGGCACAGCCAGCCGCGCGGAACATCGCTGGCTGGATCATCGGGGGAGTCGCGGCTCTCGTCGCCGTCGGAGTCGCGGTCGCACTCATCGTCGGTGGAGCAGCACGCTCCGGCGACGCCGACCCCAGCCCGACATCCTCGCCGACGTCTGTCGTTGTTGCCAGCATCCCGACCCCGCAGATTGCCGGAGAGCCAGTCGTCGACGGCGCCACCGTCACTTTCACCTTCACCAACCCGGACCCGAAAGACGGCGACGCCTTTTTCTGGCAGATCAGCAACCGCACGGCGGACGAGCCCGTTCGCAAAGCCGATGGCGACGCCGTGGTCATCACCGACTACGCGCCCGGCTCGACGGTGTGTGTCACCGTCAGCATCTCGCGGGCCGGAAAGCTCTCCGCCAACCCCTACGAGACCTGCTACCCCGCATGGACCACCGTGACCGCTGAGGCGCGGGTCGGCCCGCTCAAGATCGAGTTTTGCGGCGAGTGGTATGAGGTGGCGCACCCGAACGATTTCCACATCGGGCGTGAGTGCAGACCTGGTGATCGACGACAACCCCTACCTGCACCGGCGTTTCCTGCGCATCTACGAAGACTTCGGGATGTGGTGGCTGGCCAACGTCGGCACCCTGCTGTCTGCCACGGTGACGGATGCCACGGGGCAGGTTCAGGCCTGGCTCGCCCCCGGCGCCAGACTCCCACTCGTGTTCCACCGGACATCGGTCCGCTTCACCGCCGGTCCCACGACGTACGAGGCTGGTGGTCACGATCGGGACGACCCCCGCCCTTCGACGAGGCATGGCACGAGCCCGCTTCGGATGGCGAGACCACGATCGGGCCGCTCCCGCTCACGCCGGACCAGCGGATGCTGATCGTCGCCCTCGCCGAGCCCATGCTCCGCGGTGGTGGGCAAGCGCGCGGTGCCCTCGAACCAGGAGGCGGCCAACCGTCTGGGGTGGACCAGCACCAAGTTCAACCGCAAGCTGGACAACGTCTGCCAGAAGCTCGCCAAGGTGGGGGTGCGTGGTCTTCGGGGCGGAAAGGGAAACCTGGCGATAATCGTCGGCTCAGACTCGTCGAATATGCGGTGGC
>CAVWNM010000010.1:0-21855 GCA_963756345.1 uncultured Actinomycetota bacterium
ACCACCACGCGCCAATTCCAGCGGCACCGCGGCCGCACCCTCGACCTCTGATCAGGAGTAAAAAAATGACCTTCCCGTACACACTCACGCGCGTTGGCGTCGTTATGTCGCCGGAACCCGGCAATGCCCAGGAGGTCGAGGGAGTGCTCAACCCCGGCTCCGGTCGCGATCGGGACGGCAACCTCTACCTGCTTCCCCGGATCGTCGCCGAGGGAAATGTCAGTCGCATCGGGCTTGCTCGCGTCGTGATCTCCGACGGCGTTCCCACCGCGGTGGTGCGCGAAGGCGTGGTACTCGAGCCGGATCGCGGCTTCGAGTTCGGCGCTGGCCACGGTGGCGTGGAGGATCCCCGGGTGACGTTCATCCCGCGCCTCGGGCTGCACGTGATGACATATGTCGCCTACGGCCCGCTGGGGCCACGCACGGCGATCGCCACGTCCACGGACATGCGCGAATGGCGTCGCCTCGGACCAGCGCACTTCCTCTACGAGGAGGAGCTCGATATGGATCTCGGCCTCTTCCACAACAAGGACACGGTGTTCTTCCCCGAGCCCGTCACCGCGCCGGACGGCACCGAGTGCTTCGCGGTGCTGCACCGGCCGATGTGGGACATCGGCGAGACCGCCCCGGGGGAGGGCGTGCGAACGCCGGCGGGAGTGGATGACGCTCGACAGAGTATTTGGATCAGCTACATCCCCGTGGATCTCGTGTTGGCCGACATCCGGAACATCACACTGTGGGGCCAGCACCGCTTCGTCGCGGGGCCCGAGTTCCCCTTTGAGGCACTGAAAATCGGTGGCGGTCCTCCACCGCTGAGGGTCCCGGAAGGCTGGCTCGTTCTGCACCACGGCGTCACCGGAAAGCTCGACGGCGCGTTCGAGCAGCAGAGGAACGTGAACTACAAGGCGGGCGGGATGATCCTGGATGCGCTCGATCCGTCGAGAGTGGTCGCGCGCTCGTCGGAGGCGCTGCTTGAGGCGGAAACGGAGGAGGAGCGCAGCGGCACCGTGCCGAACGTCGTCTTCCCTACCGCGATCGAGGAGATCGACGGTCAGTTGTGGGTCTTCTACGGCATGGCCGACACGAAAATCGGTGTCGCCCGCCTCGATCGGGTCGTTTAGAACCACTGGTGCGTGACGGGGCGAGTTGCCCCGTCGCGCATTTCTGGTGGAGAGGTATAACATCGTACTCACTGACCGCCGACGTTGTGGAGTGACTGCATGAGCCAGCCCGTAGACAAGACTTCCGCCGGCATCGGCGAGCGCCAGTTCCACATCGGAGTCGCGCCCGGCGAGGTGTCCACGGTGGCGCTGCTGCCGGGAGACCCGTTCCGCGTTCCCCTCGTCGCGGAATTCCTGACCGACGTGAAGACCGTGGCGCACAAGCGCGAGCACCTCACCATGACGGGCATGTACAAGGGTCGGCTCATCACCGCAACCTCGACGGGCATGGGATGCCCATCCACCGCCATCGCCGTCGAGGAGCTCGTTCGGGTCGGCGTGACCTCCCTCATCCGCGTCGGCTCATCCGCGGGGCTGCAGCCGGGGGTGAAGCCCGGCGACCTCCTGGTCAGCGAAGGAGCGCTGCGCAACGACGGCACAACTGCCGCCTATGCGCACCACGGCTTCCCCGCGGTTCCCGATCTTGAGATCGCGCTCGAGCTGGCAAAGGTTGCGCGTGAACTCACCGCGGGCACCGACGCAGCCGTCTACTCCGGCATCAACGCAAGTGATGACGCCTTCTACGCCGAGACCCCGGCGTGGATCGCCGAGCTCAACAGCCTCGGGAGTGCTGAACGTCGAGATGGAAAGTGCCGCCCTGTACGTCGTTGCGCGCCTGAGGGGCGTGCGCTCAGGCATGATCTGCTCCACCTCGAGCAACCTGTTCGACGGCACGAGTCTCTACTCCGGCACGGAGAATGCACTCAAAGAGGGCTGGATGCGAAGCATCGAAGCCGCGCTCGAAGTTGCGGTTCGGCTGGAGCTGTAAACCATGCTCGTCGACCTGCACAGCCATCTCGAGGGCAGAGTGCGGCCGTCGACGGCCGCGGAGCTTGCTGCTGCCGGTGGCGTGCCCGCAACCCGAAGGCGGCTGGGAGCGGGCCATCCAGCTGGACGGTCCCGCGGATCTCACCGTGTACCTCGCAAAGGTCGCGTCGACCTACCCGTTCTTTCGTTCGCTCGAGGCCACCCGCCGCATCGCTCGAGAGGCGGTGCAGGATGCCGCGGCCGCGGGTCTGGACTACCTCGAGTTGCGCTTCGGGCCGGCAACTCACGCCGAGGATGAGCACGGTATCGACGCCGTCATCCAGGCTGTGATCGACGGTATGCGCGAAGCCTCCGACGAGACAGGGATGCCGAGCGGCGCCGTGGTTGCGGCGCTTCGCCACCACGACGAGGCGACGAATCTTGCGGTGGCGCGAGCCGCGGCCCGCTGGGCCGGGGCAGGGGTCGTCGGCTTCGATCTCGCCGGCGACGAGTTGCTGTTCCCGGCGCTGGCACCGCACCGCGGGGCCTTCGACCTGGCGAGAGCGGCCGGGCTCGGGATCACCTGTCACGCCGCGGAGGCAGCGCCCGGCGCGGCCGCACGCGAGGCCGTCGAGTTGCTCGGCGCGACCCGCATCGGCCACGGCGCCCACATCCTCGACGACCCCGACGCGCTGCGGTTCATTGCCGATGAGGGGATCGTGGTCGAAGTCTGCCCCACCTCCAACTGGTACACGGGTGCCATCCGCAGCATCCCGCGGCATCCGGCGCCCGACTTCCGTGACGCGGGGGTGCGTCTCGCGCTCGGCGACGACAACCCCGCCCAGACGGGCAGCGATCTCGCTGGCGAACGGGTGGTTCTGCGGGACCAGCTCGGCTTCTCGATGTCAGACCTGCACGAGTTGGACCGCTCGAGCGTGGATGCCGCATTCCTCGACCCATCGACCCGTACCCTTCTGGCGGCGAAACTCGCCACCGAAGCCCCCACTCTTTCTCTTTAACGACGGCACCACGGCACCACGGCACCACGGCACCACAACCCTCATCGCACCACAGCAACGAAACGGAGACAGCAATGCACACACGCACACCAGTCATCCCTCTGCTCGCGCTGGGGGCCATTACGGCCCTCGTCCTGAGCGGGTGCGCCTCGGCGCCCACCCCGTCTGAGACCTCGGCAGGAGGCACGTCTGATTTCGTGCCTTGCGCGGTGTCAGATCTCACCGGGTTTGACGATAAAGACTTCAACGAACTCACCTACAACGGGGTGAAGGAGGCCGCCGACAGCATCGGGGTCGAGGTCAAGGCCACGGAATCCGCCTCCGAAGACCAGTACGCGGGAAACATTGGCGCTCTGGTTGACGAGGGGTGCGACCTCATCGTCACGGTCGGTTTCGCTCTGGCGTCCGCCACCCGGGATGCCGCCCTGGTCGACACCGACGTGAACTTCGCGCTTATCGACAGCACGGTGAGCAACGACGACTTCAGTCCTCTGGAGCTCGACAACGTCAAGCCGGTGCTGTTCGACACGGCCCAGGCGTCCGTGCTTGCCGGCTACCTCGCTGCCGGCGCCACGAAGACCGGGGTCGTCGGCACCTACGGCGGAATGCCGTTCCCCTCGGTGACGGTCTTCATGGACGGTTTCGCCGACGGAATCGCCGAGTACAACAGGGTGCATTCTGCGAGCGTCAGACTCATCGGCTGGGACAAGGGTGCACAGGACGGTCTGTTTGTCGGCAGCTTCGACGATCAGAACCAGGCAAAGACCCTCACCGAGGGTCTGATCGACCAGAACGTCGACGTTGTCATGCCGGTCGCTGGCACGCTCTTCAAGTCGTCAATCGAGGCGTTCAAGGACCGCTCGATCGACGGCGCGATCATCGGCGTCAACTCCGACGCGTTCGTGTCCGCACCCGAGTACAAGGAGTACTACCTCACCTCGGTGATGAAGAACCTGACGACGGCGGCGAAAGAGGTCACCCTGGCGGCGGCCGACGGCGACTTCAGCAACACGCCATACATCGGCACCCTTGAGAACGACGGTGTGGGCATCGCGCCGACGCACGACTGGGAGTCGAAGCTCGACCCAGCGCTGCTCGACGAGGTGGAGAAGCTGAAGGCAGACATCATCTCCGGCGCGTTTGTCGTCGATTCGCCGTCGTCTCCGAAGATCTGACCGGCTCCAGACGGTCTAGGCCGGCTGCCACTGCACAACAGCGAGGTGGCCGAACGCGGGGGGCAGCGCGCATTTGGAGATGTACACAGGTACATCCCCGATGCGCGCTGTCTGCGTAAGTACGAGCAGCGGATCGCTCGCCTTCGTGCCGAGGTGCTGAGCGCGGGTGCGCCCGGCTGCGCTCGCCGCAACCCAGCTGAGCCCGGCGGTGAGCTGGTTGCCGAGTCGTCGGTTGAGTGCCTGCAGCAATGTGGATGTCTCGGCAGCAGCGTCGCGCAACTGCGCTGCCGCCTGCTCGTGGATCTCTCCGAGCCTGCCCTCATCCGGCACGTATTCCTGCACGAGGGCGAGCGGCTGGCCGTCGCGAGACACCACACATTCGCGGAACCAGAACGTGCCACCCACTGACGAGCCGAGATGGTCGGACACGAAGTCTGTTGTCTCCTGAAGGCTGAACTCCAGGACTGTCGTGTCGAGCAGCGATCCGGATTCGGCGAGCAGCGCTTCAAGCGACGTAAAGCCGCTGCCGTTGTCCCGCGGAAGCACGTCGGTGACGAACCGGCCTATGCCGCGTTTGGTGACGACCAGGCCGTCCTCCTCGAGCAGGAGCATCGCCTCTCGCACCACGGTCCGGCTCACTCCGAGCGCCACGCCAAGCTCGGTCTCGCGCGGCAGTAATGCGCCAGACACCAGCGAGCCCGAGCGAATGCCCTGTGAGATTCGCGAGTAGACGGCCACCCTCAGGGGCTGGCCGGGGGAGGTGAGCAAAGGCCGTTCCAGATACTGCGTTGCATCACTGACGGGCATAGTGCGAGTTTACGTGTGCAGCGCAGCCGTGCCGTCGGTGAGCGCTCATATGCTTGACGCTCTAATCCGCGCCAGAGCGCGAAAACGCCGCCCGAACCGAAGTTCGAGCGGCGTTCCGATGGTGAGAGTTAGCGTCCGCGGCGCTGTCCGCCAGCGGCGTTCGGGCGAACGACCTGGCCTACGCGGATGGGTCCACCTGCAGCCTGGGCGCGGCCGTTGCCGCCACGCGGACGCGACGGTGCCTGCTCCTCGCGGGGAGCACGGGCGGGCTGTGCGTGCGAGGACTGTGCGTGCGGCTGGGCCGAACGCTGCTCGCCTCCGCGACGCTCGCCGCTGACGGCGGGACGACCCGAGCCGCGTCCTCCTGCGGCCTGGGCCGGACGGCCGGAGCGGTCACGACGCGGAGCGCCATCGCGAGCCGGTGCGCCGTCGCGGTTGGCGCGCTTGCGCAGAGCGTTTGCACCCTGCGAGCGTCCGCCCTGCGACTGGCCGTGGGCGGGCATTGCGGTGCGCGGTGCCGGCGTGACGTAGGCGGCGACCTCGCCGACCAGCGCGGTTACCGAAGCCGAAGCTGCAGTGACGTGCTGCGGAGTGACCGTGATCTGCGCCTTGCGCAGCAGCGTTGCGGTGTCCTTGCGCTGGGCGGGCAGCACGATCGTGACGACCTCGCCCTCCTTGCCGGCGCGAGCGGTGCGGCCAGAGCGGTGCAGGTACGCCTTGTGCTCGGCCGGCGGGTCGACGTGAATCACGAGCTCGATGTCATCCACGTGCACGCCACGGGCGGCGACGTCGGTGGCAACCAGAACGCGGGTCTCACCCGAAGCGAACGAGGCGAGGTTGCGGTCACGGGCGACCTGCGAGAGGTTTCCGTGCAGATCAACCGACGGGATGCCCGAATCGGTGAGCTGCTTCGCGAGCTTCTTGGCGTGGTGCTTGGTGCGCATGAACAGGATGCGACGGCCGGTGCCCGAGGCGAGCTTCTTGATGAGCTCGTTCTTCTCGTCGACTCCGGCAACCTCGAAGACGTGGTGGGTCATCGCGGCGACGTGCGAGTTGGCCTCGTCGACCGAGTGCAGCACCTCGTTGTGGAGGTAGCGGCGCACGAGCTTGTCAACGCCGTTGTCGAGCGTGGCGCTGAACAGCATCCGCTGGCCGGTCTGCGGGGTCTTGTCCATGATGCGGGTGACGACGGGCAGGAACCCGAGGTCGGCCATGTGGTCGGCCTCGTCGAGCACGGTGACCTCGACGGCGTCGAGCTGCACGAAGCCCTGCTTCATGAGGTCTTCGAGGCGGCCGGGGCAGGCAACGACGATGTCGACGCCAGCCTTGAGGGCCGCGACCTGGCGCTGCTGCGAGACGCCACCGAAGATCGTGGTGATGTTGAGGCCGTTCGCGGTGGCGAGGGGCTCCATGGCCACGGTGATCTGGGTGGCCAGCTCGCGGGTTGGGGCGAGCACGAGGCCGAGCGGGCGTCCGGGACGGCGCTTGCCGCCGGCGAGCGCGCCACCGATGCGGGCGACCATCGGAATCGAAAAGGCGAGGGTCTTGCCCGAGCCCGTCTTACCGCGGCCGAGCACATCCTTGCCGGCCAGGGTGTCTGGCAGGGTGTCGAGCTGAATGGGGAACGGCTCGAGAATGCCGCTGGCGGTGAGCGCAGTGACGAGTCGAGCTGGCACGCCGAGCGTGCTGAAGGTGTTTTCTGACATACGGGTTTCGAGTGCCTTTCGGGGCATCAGGATGCACGCACTTATCCGGTCAAATCTGGAAGTGGTGCTGAATGGCGAAGGTGGCTTTGGCCACATCCGTTCGCCGTGAAAGTATCTACAACCCGCCGCTCAGATGTTCACTGTGAGGCGGGGAGAAGAGGAAGCGTTCTACGACGCAGGGAAACCGTCGTGGTTTCGCAAGTAACCCCAGCGTAGCAGACGGCCTAATGTGACCCGAAATACCGCTCCCCGACGGGGATTTCCACCGCCACAGTGTTGCCGGGCTGCGCCAGCGGGCACGCCCACATGGGGTCGTAGGCGCACGACGGGTTGTACGCGAAGTTGAAGTCGAGCACGAGAGAATCCGGGCGGCTACCGGCGCCGAGGTCGGCACCCTTGACGGTGTCCAGCAGGTAGCGGCCGCCGCCGTAGGTTCCTCCGCGAGCCCCGGCCGAGGCATCCTTCACCGGGATGAAGATGCCGCCGCCATAGGAGGCGAGGCGCCACACATCCAGCCGGCCGACGCCGGGCACATCGGCGACCCCGATGAGGTCGAACGGCACGATGCCGTCGGTGCCGGTCTCGACCTCCATCCGTCGCTCATCGCCGGGAGCCAGCGCGACTTCGAACCGCCAGGCCGGATCGTATGGCGCGACCGGCAGGCCAGTGAACCCGGCCAGGTCCTCGGGCAGCAGGGGAGTCGATGGATGACGCGCAAACAGCTCGTCGCGCTCGCGGCGCCACAGGTCGTGTGCGGAAACCATGTCAGTGGATTCGCGCACGGCTGCGTACATCGCGAACACGCGGCGGCGCCAGTCGGCGACTTCCAGGGCTGTCATCTCCCCACGCTAGACCGCCGTCGGGGCCGCATGTTTCACTTGCGGGGTGGAGAAGATCGACTTTCGCCGGGAGCGCAGGGATCTGTACTCTCCACCGCGGCACATCGTGATGGTGGATGTACCTGCCTTCGACTTCGCGGTCATCGACGGCAGGGGCGACCCGAACACGAGCCAGCACTACGCCGAGGCCGTGCAGGCGCTCTACGCGGTCTCGTACGCTGCGAAGTTCGCGGCCAAAGCCATGCTCGAACGCGACTACGTCGTCGGCCCGCTCGAGGGGCTCTGGTACTCGGATCGTCCCGACTCCTTCACCGATCGGTCAAAGGGTGAGTGGGCATGGACGATGATGATTCGCCAACCCGAATGGCTGACCGAGGAGGTGCGGGCAGAAGCGCTCGCGAAGGCCGCGAAGAAGAACCTGCCCGGGCTCACCGAGCTGCGGTTTGAGACCGTGAAAGAGGGCTCCAGCGCCCAGGTGATGCACATCGGCAGCTACGACGACGAGGGTCCAACCATCGCGGCAATTCACGAATGGATCGCGGACAACGGCCACCGCCTGCGCGGTCACCATCATGAGATCTACCTCAGCGATCCTCGCCGGGTCGAGCCGTCAAAGCTGAAGACCATCCTCAGGCAGCCGTTCGAGTGAGGGTCACTTCCAGTCGCGGGAGAGTCGCCTCAGCTGGATGGCGCGCCACTGCCAGAACGCCCAGAAACCGATCCACAGCACCGGGGTGAGCGCCCCAGCCTCGACCTTGAGCTGGTCGCGGAACAGGGTGCGCGCGCCCGGTAGCGCCGACACTGCCATTGTGTGCTCCCACCGGTCGACGACGGCCAGGGGCCCGGACAGGCCACGACCCGTGTCCCGCACGGATCGAACGCCGTTGCGGCTCTCCCGAAAGGCCAGATCGATGGTCTGCTCGCCTATCACGGCGACCCCGAAGGCCTTCGCGCGCACGAGATGCACGCCCTCCGGCCAGCTGGCGGGGAAGCCGCCGGGCTCGAGCGATTCGAAGGTGGTGAACGGGGCAGAGACCGCACGGAACACTGCTGGGTCGCGGATCGCCCGCCACGCGGCATCCGGAGCACAGTCGAGTTCGAGCTTCAAAAGGATGCGCATCACACCATTGTGGCCTCGCTGGCAATTGACTGACAGGGCCTTGACTTCGGGTTAGCGCGGGAATGCCAGCCGCGATGGTCACGTTGCAGCAGAGACATTGACCGATTCACGAAGGGCATCATGAAGGCAACACTGGGCGACATCGTCATCGCAGAAGCACCGAAGGAAGACCTCATCAAGATCGAGGGAAACTGGTATTTTCCCCCGTCGAGCGTGAAGGGCGAGCACCTCGTTGAGAGCGGTACGCCGTACACCTGCCCGTGGAAGGGCGACGCCCAGTACTTCTCGGTGAAGAACGGCGAAACGCTCCTGCAGGACCGCGCGTTCAGCTACCCCACCCCGCACCAGACGGCATTCCAGCGCGTTGGCAAGGACTTCTCGGGCTACGTGGCCTTCTGGAAAGACGTCACGGTCTCCGAGTAAAAGCAATTCCGGCCCATGGCTCCTCTAGGAGCTGTGGGCCGCTTCATTGAGCACCGACGGCTGGGGGTGTAGAACCCCGGCGAGGATCGCCTCGATGGCGAATTCTGTCGCGCGACCCAGATCAACCGCGGTCGGGTCGAGAAGCCACTGCACCTGCATCCCGTCCATCACGGCGAGAATCGCCGCGGCCGCGTCGTCGACGTTTGACTCGTCGTCGACCCCCTGCTCGGCGCACGCAGCGCGTAACGCGTGGTCCACCTCGCCACGCAGGATCCTGTACCGATTCTGGAAGAAGTCGCGACCAGGGTGGTCGTCGGTCACCGACTCGGCAGAGAGAACCGCATAGGCCTGAACTATGCCGGGACGCTGCGCATTCAAAAACGCCGTTGTGACGAGGTGACGGAACAGCGGGAGCCCGTCCGGGATGTGCTGGCCTTGAAGGTGCGCGACATCGGTCCTGTCCCGATGCCCGAGCACCTCGATAAGGAGTTGATCCTTCGAGCCAAAATGATGCAGGATCCCCGCGTGGGTCATCCCCACCTGGTCCGCAATGTCCTGCAGGGTGCCAGCCGTGTACCCCTTCGATCCGAAGATGTCGATCGCCGCGTCGAGGATCTCGAGTCGCCGAACCAGAGTCTCCGGGCGTGATCGGGGCTGCTTTCGGGAGCTAACCACGGCACTTCCTTTCCTGACGTCAGCGAGTCTAGCCAGCAAGCGGTTCAGAACTGGATTCATTTAAAGTGCTTGATTAACTTACTTACTGGACTGTAAGTTTATCCCGCAATCACTCTCAGCGCCGAGATTTGGCTCTCTTTCGGCAAAATAACGGCGCGGAGATCCATTCCATGAAGGAGAAGCAATGAAGCTTGTGTCCACCGTCGTCGCCGTAGGACTGGCCGCGACCCTGATGCTCACCGGCTGCGCCGGCTCAGGAGCACCCAACTCGTCCGGGTCGGGTGTCGCCCTCACGATCGCTAAGCCAGACGGAGCGATCACCACCGAGTCGCACAATCCGTTCCTCGGGGACTCGTCCGCGTCAAAGTATTCGTACGGCAAGGTCATCTTCGAATCGCTCGCCCTCGTGAACCCCACCGGCGACCTCGGAACGACACCATGGCTCGCTGAATCCGTGGAATGGAGCGACGATTACACACAGCTCGTTGTCGTGCCGCGCAGCGGCGTCAACTGGAGCGACGGCACCGAGTTCACAGCCGACGACATCGTGTTCACCTTCGACATGTACAAGAGCGGAACCCTCACCGACAGCTCTGGACTCGACGTCACGGACATCGCCGCAGACGGTGACACTGTCACGATCACGTTCGGCAACTCGAAGTTCACTGCACAGTCTCGCGTGCTCCACACTCCGATCGTGCCGAAGCACATCTGGGAGAACATCGCAGACCCCAACAGCGACCCGCTCACCGACGAGGGTCTCGCAGTCGGCACCGGACCATACGTGCTCAGCAACTGGTCCACCGAATCTGTGACGCTGAACGCCAACCCCGACTACTGGGGTGGTGAACTCGCAGTGCCCACGCTGAACTACGTCTCCTACGGTGACAACTCAGCACTGACGACAGCGCTCGTCTCCGGCGATGCCGACTGGGCGCAGGCATTCATCCCGCAGATCGAGAGCAGCTACCTCTCAGCCGATGAGAACAACCACTTCGTTGCCGCGCCTACAGCGGGCGCAGGAACGCTTTTCATGAACCTCCAGACCAAGCCGTTCAACAACCCGGCACTGCGTCAGGCGCTCGCATGGACGATCGACCGCCAGGCCTACGTCGACATCGCCCGTGAAGGCGCGAGCTCGGTGGTCTGGAGCACAACAGGTCTCGGTGACCTTCTGAGCGACGAGATCCTCCCCGAATACAAGAACGACGACTACTCGGTCAACGTCGAGAAGGCCCGACAGGTGCTGACCGACGCCGGCTACACCTGGAAGTCAGACAACCTCATCGACCCTGATGGCGAGGCCGTGTCGTTCTCCCTCTCCGTTCCCGCGGGATGGAGCGACTGGAACACCGAGCAGGCGCTCATCGCTGAAGAGCTCAAGGAAGGCCTCGGCATTGACGTCAAGGTCGACCAGCCGGACTGGGGCGGCTGGGATGCCGCTCGCCAGGAGGGCACCTTCCAGGCGATCATCCACTGGCTCGAAGACACCGGCAACGCATACGGCCTGTACACCTCCACCATGGATCCGAAGTGGATCGTTGAAGACAAGGCACAGTTCAACTTCGGTCGCTTCAACGACCCAGCTGTGACCGAGGCGCTCAACACCTACGCGAACACCTCGTCAGAGGGCGATCGTGAAGCAGCGCTCGGAGTGATGCAGAAGGCGTTCGTCGAGCAGGTTCCAGCGATTCCGCTGGGTTCCCACCCCCTGTTGGGCGAGTACAACACGCGCAACTACGAGGGTTTCCCCACCATGGATGACCTGTACGCGTCGGCAGACCCGACTCAGCCCGGCGTCGTCCTGATCCTGACGAAGCTCAAACTCGCCAACTGATCCGACGCAGGCAGGGCGGACGTACCCCGTACGTCCGCCCTGCCTGCCCGGCTGCATCCATGAAAGCGAGCATCAAGCCGATGACAAACACACTTCTTTCAATCCAGAACTTCTCCGTCGTCTACGACGTGGAACCTCCGGTCAACGCCGTGACAAACATCGATTTCGAACTCAAGCGGGGCGAGATCCTCGGCCTTGCGGGCGAGAGTGGATGCGGCAAGACAACACTCGCGTACGGCATTCAGCGTCTGCTCAAGGCGCCGGCTGTGATCACCAGCGGATCGGTCGTGTTCCACGACGCCGGTGGCGACGACATCGACATCAGCAGCCTCGATGTCGAGGAGATGCGCCAATTCCGCTGGGACAAGATCTCGATGGTGTTCCAGGGTGCGATGAACGCGCTCAACCCCGTCGCGACCATCGGGTCGCAGCTGGAAGACGTGTTCGAGGTTCACCGCCCGGAGATGACGAAGTCGCAGCGACGGGAGGCCGTCGTCGAACTGCTCGAGATCGTCAAGGTCGGCGGGCAGCGTCGCCGCTCGTTCCCGCACGAACTCTCGGGCGGCATGCGGCAGCGCGTCATGATCGCCATGGCGCTCGCGTTGCGTCCGCAGCTCATGGTCATGGACGAGCCGACAACCGCGCTGGATGTGCTCGTCCAGCGCGAAATCCTGCGACAGATCTCCGAACTGCGAGACGAGTTCGGATTCTCCGTCATCTTCATCACCCACGACCTGCCTCTCCTGCTCGAGATCAGCGATCGCATTGCGATCATGCGCGCAGGGAAGATCGTCGAACTCGCGACGGCCGAGCGCATCTGGAACGACCCGCAGGACGACTACACGAAGAAGCTGCTGGCGTCTTTCCCGCGGCTCACCGGCGAGAAAGGCCTGGTCACGCGATGACCCTCCTCGAATTCGACTCCATCACGAAGGCGTACTCCGTGCGCGGCGCAGGTCAGATCAAGGCTCTGGACGACGTGTCTTTCACGCTCGAGTCAGGGCAGACGATCGGCGTGGTCGGCCAGTCCGGAAGCGGAAAGTCCACCATCGCCAAGATCCTCACCCAACTGGAGACCCCCACGAGCGGTGAGGTGCGCCTTGATGGGCGGCCGATCCCGCGTCACGGGCGTGGATTGCGCCACTATCGCCAGCAGTTGCGCATGGTGTTCCAGGATCCGTTCGCGTCGCTCAACCCGTACCACTCGGTGCGGCACCACATCGAGCGCCCGCTGCGCCTCGACAAGGTCGTGCCCAAGGAAGGGTTGAACACAGAGGTGCGCCGCCTTCTTGAGCGCGTGCAACTGCCGTTGTCGGCGGCCGATCGCCGACCTCACGAACTCTCCGGTGGCCAGCGTCAGCGCGTCGCGATCGCCCGCGCGCTCGCCTCCCGACCAAAAATCCTGGTCGCGGATGAGCCGGTGTCGATGCTCGACGTATCAATCCGCCTCGGCGTGCTGACCCTTCTCGCCGATCTGCAGCGCGAGGAAGGACTGGGTGTGCTCTACATCACTCACGATCTTGCGACCGCCCGACACTTCAGCAACGAAATCATCGTTCTCAATCAGGGCCGGATCGTGGAGCGCGGCACCGCCGACGACGTCATCCTTCGTCCCACCCATCCCTACACGCAGGAGCTGCGGGCGGCATCCCCGGACCCCGAGAAGTTCTTCGCGTCCACATCCGACGCCAAAGGAGGCGAGCGATGAATGCAATTCAGACTCCGTTGCCCACGGAGGACTACGACGCGCTCGAGGTCGGAACGACCGCGACGACCGCCAGCAAGAGCAGCGTGCACGTTCCGTGGAGGTTCCTCGGCGGACGCGCCCTGTTCTACCTGTTCACGCTGTGGGCAGCAGTGACCATCAACTTCCTGCTTCCGCGCCTGATGAAGGGCGATGCCGTCTCCGCCTACCTCGCTCGCAACCGGAACATTAGCCCGGAAGCGGCGGACGGGCTACGCGCACTCCTCGGCCTCGACACCGACAAGTCGCTCTTCCAGCAGTACATCGACTACTGGGCGCTCCTGCTGCGCGGTGACCTCGGTGTGTCACTCCTTCACGGGCTTCGGCCGGTGACCGAAGTGATCAGCCAGGCCCTCCCGTGGACCATCGGACTCGTGGGGTTCGCGACCATCGTCTCGTTCGCGATCGGCACCATCGCCGGCGCGATCGTCGGCTGGCGACGCGGCAGCAGGCTCGATGCGATCATCCCGATCACAACCTTCCTCAGCACGATCCCCTACTTCTGGCTCGGGCTGCTCGCGATCGCACTGTTCTCGGTCAACCTCAAGTGGTTCCCGATCGGCAAGGCCTACGGGGTCGGGTGGAGTCCCGAGTTGTCATTCGAGTTCATCGGTCAGGTCATCCATCACGGATTCCTGCCGGCCATGACGATCGTCATCGCCTCCCTCGGCGGCTGGGTGCTCGGCATGCGCAACATGATGCTGACCGTTCTCGACGAGGACTACATCATGGTGGCGCAGGCCAAGGGCATGACGCACCGACGTGTGCTGTGGGGCTACGCAGCCCGCAACGCCGTGCTCCCGCAGATCCAGAGCTTCGCGTTGTCGATCGGTTTCATCGTCGGCGGCACGATCGTGATGGAGATGGTGTTCAGCTACCCAGGTGTGGGCAAGCTGCTGCTCGATGCGACCAACGCGAAAGACTACGCGCTCATGCAGGGAGTCTTCCTCGTGATCACTCTCTCCGTGCTCGTCGCGAACATACTCGCAGACGTCGCCTACGCGTTCCTTGACCCACGTACACGTCAGACAGGTGCCTAAATCATGACTGCTCCAATGACTATCGTCACCCCGCCAACCCCTCGCTCTCGCCTCGGCGCCGCGTTTGCGATGTTCCGCAACCGCAAGTCGATCACGGGCCTCGCGATCCTCGGGTTCTTCGTGCTCGTCGCGATTTTCGCGGATGTGCTCGCGCCATACTCACCGACCAAGGTCGACCCCACCGCGCGATTCGAACCGCCGTCATTCGCGCACTGGCTGGGCACGACGCACATCGGTGAGGATGTGCTGAGCCAGGTCATCTACGGCACCCGAGGGGTGATCGTCGTCGGGTTCCTGGCAGCCATCATCGCCACGCTCATCGCGATCATCGTCGGCGTGATCTCCGGCTATCTGAGCGGATGGCGCAGCGAGGCCCTTTCGGCTCTCACCAACGTCTTCCTCGTGATCCCCGGCCTTCCCCTCATCATCATCGTCGCGTCGATGTTCGAGAATCCACCGCTCTTCGTCATCGCTGCTGTGCTCGGACTCATCGGGTGGGCGTGGGGCGCACGAGTGCTGCGCGCGCAGACAATGTCGCTCCGTAACCGCGACTTCATCCAGGCCGCCCGCGCCAATGGCGAGCCGCTGCGCCGGATCATCACGGTCGAGATGCTTCCGAACCTCATGGCACTCATCGCCGCGAGCTTCGTCGGCACGGTGACCGCCGCGATCCTTGGCCTCACGACCTTGTCGTACATCGGTGTGATCCCGGTGACGACCTACAACTGGGGCACGATCCTCAACTGGGCCGCAGCGCAGGGCGCGTTCCGGCAGAACCAGTGGTGGTGGTACTTGCCGCCGGGACTCTGCATCGCGGCCATCGGTGTCGCGCTGTCACTCATCAACTTCGGTATCGACGAGTACGTGAACCCGCGCCTGCGCTCAGCGGGCGAGAGGGCACGGGCCTTGAAGAAGAAGGGCCTCAACATCAACGACACCGTCACCGCAGTACGCACCACCACCACGAAAGAAGCACGATGACCATCCAGATCACCACGGATCTGCTCCCGTACCTCGACCCGACCCTCCCGACCCCACAGCGCGTCACCGACCTGATCGGCCGCATGACGCTGCCCGAGAAGGTCGGCCAGATGATGCAGTTCGATGCCCGCGACGACCTGGAGCACATTGTGCTCGAGCGTCACGCCGGGTCGATCCTGCACACATCGCCCACAAAGGTGTTGCGTGCTGCGGAGTTGACCGACCAGACGCGCCTGCGCATCCCGCTCATCGTCGGCGAGGACTGCATCCACGGTCACTCCTTCTGGGAGGGGGCCACGATCTTCCCCACCCAGCTCGGCATGGCGGCGACGTGGGATGCGGAGCTGGTCGAGCAAGTGGCTCGTGTGACGGCCGTCGAGGTGGCGGCTACGGGCGTCCACTGGACCTTCTCGCCGGTGCTGTGCATTTCACGCGACCTGCGCTGGGGCAGGGTCGATGAGACGTTCGGCGAGGACCCGTTCCTGATCGGCGAGCTGGCCGCGGCGATGGTGCGCGGCTACCAGGGCAATGGCCTTGGCGACCGCACCGCGATCCTCGCGACGGCGAAGCACTTCGCGGGGTACTCGGAGACCCAGGGCGGGCGTGATGCCAGCGAGGCCGACATCTCGCAGCGCAAGCTTCGCTCCTGGTTCCTTCCGCCCTTCGAGCGGGTAGCCCGGGCCGGCTGTGCGACCTTCATGATCGGATACCAGACCACTGACGGCGTGCCAGCCACCCTGAACAACTGGTTGCTGAACGACGTGCTCCGTGGCGAGTGGGGCTACACCGGCACCCTCATCACCGACTGGGACAACGTCGGCCGAATGGTGTGGGAACAGAAGATCCAGCCCGACCACATGCATGCCGCCGCGGCCGCCATCCTTGCTGGCAACGACATGGTCATGACCACGCCGGACTTCTTCCAGGGCGCACTGGATGCCGTGGACCAGGGCCTGCTCGACGAGAGCGATCTCGACCGGGCGATTACGCGCATCCTGACCCTCAAGTTCGACCTCGGGCTGTTCGAGGACCCCCGCCTGCCGGACCGCGCTGTCATCGAGTCCGTGATGGCCGCACCGGAGCACACGTCGCTCAACCTCGACGTCGCCCGCCGCTCGCTCGTGTTGCTGCGCAACGACGGCAGCCTGCCCCTGGAGGCGACTCGTGCACGGCGGATCGCTGTTGTCGGCCCCCTCGCCGACGACGCACAGACCCAGTTGGGCGACTGGGCCGGCTCGTCCGGCCAGGTCGACTGGCTCGACAACGGCCAGCCGCGCGCGCAGATCACCACAGTGCTCGACGGCCTGCGCGCACTGGTGCCCGCGGACTGGACCGTCACGCACGACGAGGGTGCAGACATCCTGACTCTGGATGACGACCCCGCGGGAACGCACTTCCCCGACGGGCAGCCCCGCCCGAAGGTCGTCGTGCCTGCAGAGGTCGACGAGGCGAAGATCGCGGAAGCCGTCGCGGCCGCTGCCGACGCCGATGTCGTCGTGGCGGTCGTCGGCGACCGGATCGAACTGGTCGGCGAGGGACGCTCAACGGCAACCCTCGAGCTCATCGGAAGTCAGCGGGCGCTCCTGGAGGCCCTGGCTGCCACGGGCACCCCGCTCGGTGATCGTCCTCCTGGCGTCCAAGCCGCTGGTGCTGCCCGATGCAGTGCGCGATGCCTCGCTGGTCTGGGTTGCCAACCCCGGCATGGAGGGCGGCCGCGCAATTGCCGAGCTCCTGCTCGGCCAGATCGAGCCGTCCGGACGACTGCCGATCTCGTTCGCGCGTCACGTCGGCCAGCAGCCCACCTATTACAACCAGATTCGCGGCCAGCACGGCGATCGCTACGCCGATCTCACGCAGAGCCCGGCGTATGCCTTCGGTGAGGGTCTGTCGTACACGACAGTCGACTACGACGAGGCGACCATCGTCACGCCCAAGGTGACCGCGGCCGACACCGTGCGGGCGACGATCAGGCTGCGCAATTCGGGCTCACGCCCGGCGCACGAGATCGTGCAGGTCTACGTGCGCGACTCTGTGACCTCGGCCAGCTGGGCCGACAAGGAGCTGAAGGCATACCGCCACGTCGACCTCGAGCCGGGCGAGACGACCATCGTCGAGCTGGAGCTGCCCGTCGCCGACTGTTCGATCATCAACGCCGCGGGTCAGCGTGTGGTCGAGCCTGGCGCCTTCGAGCTGCTCATCGGGCCGTCAGTCGCGCGACGAGGTGCTGCACGCGGTCGGGTTCACCGTCTCCGCGTAGGCGATTAGCGCAACCGCGCCCGGTGTGCTCGCACCTTGGCGCGGTTGCCGCATCGCTGCATGGAACACCAGCGGCGGTTGTTGGAGCGTGACTCGTCGTAAAAGATGAGCTGGCAGTCGTCGGCTGAGCATTCCCGGATGCGATCGGCCCGGTCTGCAGAGAACAGTTCGACCACCTCGCGCGCCATCACCGACAGGATCTGGCTGACTCTCGCACGCGTGCGACCGGCCTGTCGGCGCCCACCCGCGAGTGCCGGCGGGATGTCGGGGGTCGCCGCAAACAGGTTGATCACGTCCACGTCGTCCTCCGCCGGTCGCAGCCCCCGGCTGATCGCCGTCGCCGAGCGCGCGATCACGGCACGGAGGGTGAGAGCGTCGACGAGGTCGCGATCGGTGGCCGTGCCATCCACCTCGGGAAATCGCTCATTGAGCCAGGTCGCGAGGTCAGTGGGGGAGTGCATGGCCTCCGAGGACGGGTTGTCGCCCATCGCCCCGGTGTACGCGAAGTCGAGCGCGAGGGATCCCGCATCGAAGTGCCAGCGGTGGCCGTCGTCGGCGGTAAACCACTGTCCGGCCTGTGCGCTCACGACTCCCAATATAGGGCGCGGGTAACCAATACAGTTGGTTACATGAGCGACACAACGGGCAAGACGAAAGACGCCGGCTGGGAGTTGGGGGTGCGCACGACCGTTGCCGCGCCCGTGCCCGCCGTGTGGCAGTACCTGCTCGGCGAAGGCCTCGCGACCTGGCTCGGCGAGATCGACAAGCTGCCGACCGAGAAGGGCGCCGAGTACGCCACGAAGGATGGCGTGAAGGGCACCATCCGCAGCTACACCGAGAACTCCAAGCTGCGCATCTCGTGGCAGCCCAGCGACTGGCCGCACGACGCCATCATCCAGTTGACCGTCAAAGAGACGATCACGGGGACCACGATCGGCATCCACCAGGAGAAGCTCGCCAATCGCGACGAGCGCAGGATGATGCTCGGCCACTGGAAGAACATCGCCGCAGCCTTCGACCAGCACTTCGGCTAGGGGCTACCCTTAACCCAGCCGATGGTGTGGGCGGCGTTGAACTTCTTCGAGCATTTGCCGCAGGCCAGGGCCCTGACCGGTTTGCGGTAGCGATAGTGCACGTGGCCGGCCGGGCAGGTGCCCACCCATGGTGCGAACTCGTCGGCGATAGCGCCATCGTGCAGCCGCTTCCCCTCGTAGCCGAGGTCTGAGGCGATCGCCTTCCACTGCGGTCCGTGACCGGCGCGGGTGCCGGCCATCGCGTGGGCAACCTCGTGCAGCAGCACCTGGTGGATCTCGTCGTCCTCGTACTTCGCGGCGAGATACTTCGAGACGCTGATGCGCTTGTGCGTGTAGTTGCAGAGTCCGGCGCGGGTCTTCGCGTTGTCGAACTCGAAGGTCCAGCTGCGGTCGAGGTGCAGGTCGATGAGGGCCGCCGCCCACGTCCGTACCCTGCTCAACTCAGCCACCCATAAAGGTTAACCGCTCGAGCCGCGTCCGGCTGCACGCTGTGCACAGGCCGCCGCCGCGGCATCCACATGCGGCGCTCGTGTTGCTCGTGTTGCTCGCGTTGCTCGCCCGTGTTGCTCCTGTAGCGCAGCCCATGTTGCTCGCGTCATCCGCCCAAATGAAGGAGATTTCTCCGGATGCCCCGGATTCGGGCCGCCCACGCCACCTTTCCGGAGAAATCTCCTTCATTTCGGGCTCAGGGCGGCGCGGGCAGGGCGCGAGCGGCGGCGCGGGCGCAGGACGCGGGCGGCGGGCGGGCCGCGCGAGGCCGGGACCGCACACTCTGGCCCCTCCGCAACCCGCGGAGTACCCTTTAACCATGGATCACGCACAGGTTCAGCAATGGCTCGACCATTACATCGCGGCCTGGGTCTCGTACGACCGCGACGACATCGGTGCCCTGTTCAGCGACGACATCGAGTACCGCTACCACCCTCATGACGAGCCGATCATGGGCAAGGCGGCTGTGGTCGCATCCTGGCTCGACGAGGGCGAAGCCGACGATAACGCGTCAACGCGCGATGCCCCCGGCACTTTCGAGGCGCAGTACGAACCCGTCGCGGTCGACGGCGACGTCGCAGTCGCGCGCGGGGTATCGAAGTATCGGGATGTCGCCGACGGGCCCATCGTGCGCGTCTACGACAACTGTTTCCTCATGCGATTCGACGACGACGGCCAGTGTCGCGAGTTCACCGAGTTCTTCGTGGAGCGACGCGAGCGCTAACTCACGGGCGCAAGCTCGACCTGCACGATCCTGTCGTCGCCTTCGCGCGGCGAGCCGCGGCCGTCGGTGTTGTTGGTCACCATCCACAGCGTGCCATCCGGCCCCTCGATGACATCACGGATGCGCCCAAAGGTGTCGGCGAAGTACTGCTCCGCGGTGGTCGGCACGCCGGGGTTCACGGCCCACAGGCGCTCGCCGCCGAGGGCGGCCATGAAGAGGGTGCCGCCGATCCAGACGAGGCCGCTCGGGCTCGCGTCATCCGTCGCCCACTGGTACACGGGATTCACGAACCCCGGCTCGTCCGCCGCGCCCTCAACCACGGGCCAGCCGTAGTTGGCGCCAGGGCGGATGATGTTCAACTCATCCCAGGTGTTCTGGCCGAACTCGGCAGCCCAGAGCTGACCGTCGCCGTCCCACGCGATGCCCTGCGGATTGCGGTGGCCGAGCGAGTAGACAAGCGAATGCGGAAACGGATTGTCGTCGGGCACTGATCCATCGATGTTCATGCGCAGGATCTTGCCGCTCAGGCTGGCCACATCCTGCGAGCTGTCGCGGTCTCCGGCGTCGCCGGTCGTCGCGTAGAGCTTGCCGTCCGGGCCCAGTTTGATGCGTCCGCCATTGTGATTGCCGGCCTTGTCGATGCCGGTCAGGACGTCGCGGCTCGCCCCGAGCGCGTAGCTACCGGCCTCGCCGACCAGCTCGAACCTCACGATCCTGTTGTCATCCGCAGCGGTCAGATACACGTACAGCCCGGCGGAGTCGCCGGGCGCGACCTCGATGCCGAGCAGGTCGCCCTCGCCGCCGGGGGCCGCGGCATCCACCGAGCCGACGTCACGCAGCGTTCCGTCTGGGTCAGTTCCTTCACCGCTGGCCGTCCCGTTCGCTGATGAGAGTCGAGCCGTCGTCGAGCCGCACCATCGACCACGGAGCATCCAGCCCGGTCGTGATCACGGTCGTGCTCGCCAACCGCGCGGAAGCGGTCGGGCCGGGTGACGCCGAGGGAGTCGCGGTGGCCGCATCCGGCGTGGTCAGCTCGCCGGGAACCTGCGTCGTGCACCCCGCGAGCAGCACTACGACCAGTGGAGCGGCGAGCGATCGACGGATGCGCATGCATCCATCACATCACGCGCTCCTGTCAGCCGCCTGACTTGACCTGAAAGATCCCCTTCGACGGTGGTGGCGACTGCACGGCGCTCTCATCGGTGACGACCTGGCGCTTGCGATGAACTCCCGAAGCTCCGGGCCGGCGACGATCTTGGATGGATGCGGACCCGCGGCCAGCAGCCGCGGCATCCAGTGGAAGGGAAGTTCGCTGGCCGAGCCGACGAGCACCAGGTTCCCGAAGCGCCGGCCCTTGAGGATCTGCGTCCCTCGGCCAGGATCGCGACGTTGCCGGCGACGGCAGACAGGGTGGCCGCCTGCGAGCGGGCGAACGCGAGCCCTGGTCCGTCGGCGACGTTGGCGATCAGGATGCCGCGGGGCGAGAGCAGCGCGACGGCGCTGCGGTAGAACTCGACTGACGTCACGTGCGCGGGTGTGCGGGCGCCGCTGAACACATCGACCACGAGCAGGTCGACGGAGCCGTGCAGTCCGGGCGGGAGTTTCTCCATCACGACCCTGGCGTCACCGTGGCGCACCCGGATCGAGGCCGACTTCGACCACGGCAGCTCGGCGCGCACCAAATCGATGAGGTCGGACTCGAGTTCAATGACCTGCTGCCGCGAGCCGGGGCGGGTGGCCTCGACATAGCGGGGGAGCGTGAGGGCTCCCGCCCCGAGGTGCACGGCCGTGATCGGCTCGCCGGGCATCCCGAGCTGGTCGATGACGTGGCCCATTCTGCGCACGTACTCGAAGAACAGCTCGGAGGGGTCATCCATGTTGACCTGGGACTGCGGGGTGCCGTCGACGGTGAGCGTGTACGCGCCATCCACCCACCGATCGGGGGCGATGGTGGCGAGGTATCCGCTATGGGACAGCACTTTCGACGGGATCTCGGTCACCTGTCGAGGGTACCCGCAA